>CAVVXE010000004.1:0-71975 GCA_963752165.1 uncultured Flavobacteriaceae bacterium | reverse complement strand
ACTGCAAGTTCATCACGGCATTAACCGTTGAAATTGAAGGTGAGGAAAGGCCAGCACTTTACTGCGAATGGATACTTTATTACGAAACTGGAGCCTAAGATTACAGCCGGATGAGTTCGCTCACCGGATATTACAAGAAATAATAATTACAATACATTAACACTTAAAAACAAAAATTATGAGTAAAACTTCAAACCTTCCGTTAGACGGAATACGAGTTATTGATTTCACGCAGGCAGAGCAGGGTCCCGTTGGCACGCTACAGCTTGCTGATTTTGGTGCCGATGTAATCAAGATCGAGCGCCCGGGCGTGGGTGACCTGAGTCGACATACCCTTGGTGGGACCTCTTTAGAGGCAACGAACAATCCAACGTATGTAGCCATGAATCGCAACAAACGTTCGATGGAACTTGATACGAGAACTGAAGCAGGAAAGAATGTTATTTATGCACTCGTCAAAGTGTCGGATGTGGTCGTAAACAATTTTCGCCCTGGCGTGATGGATAAACTAGGCTTTAGCTACGAGAAGCTAAAAGAAATTAATCCAGGTATTATTTTTGCGTCCGCAACAGGTTATGGACCTGAAGGACCAAATAACAAAAAACCTGGACAGGATATGGTGGCCCAGGCTGTAACAGGCTTTATGTATGAGACAGCAGACCCGTCAATTCCACAATCGATAGTTCCAACAGCAATCTGCGATTATACCGGAGGTATGCACCTTTGTCAAGGTATTTTGGCTGCCTTGGTTGGGCGAAATAAAACCGGCCTTGGTCGAAAAGTAGATGTGTGTCTTTATGATTCAATGATTCATACGCAACTGCAGGAAGTGGCTTATTGGAGCAAATACAAACAAGTGCTGAACTGGGCGGCAATGCCACTGGCTATTCACGCCGAGGCTAAGGATGGACCAATTGTAGTGATTGGTGCGTTTAGGCCTAACCCATTACAGGATATGTCTGCTGCAATGAAAATAGATGATCTTACCATACCTTACCCAACTTTTGCTTCTCAGGTCAAAAACAAGGCGCTTATACAGGATACACTCCGCAAGGAAATTGCCAAATATACCATGGATGAAGCGTTGGCATTATTTGAAGGACAGGATGTACTTTGTTCAAAAGTTCGTAAATTAAGTGATGTAATGGAAGATGAACAAGCGAAGATTAACAATATGATAATCGATATTGATCACCCAGTTCTTGGTAAAATCACGACCGTTGGTTGCCCTGTTCATATCAGTGACGCTCCTGTTACGACGAGAATAATGGCGCCAAAGCTCGGTGAACACACCGAAGAGATCCTTAAGGAGCTTGGTTTGTCTGGAAAATAAAGTTAAGAGCGCTGGATAAGTGCCCTATTTGACTTAAGTGACGGCTTACTCGTTTTACGATGAATCGTCCAAAGAGAATGAATACAATAGGCCTCCAGGCTAACTAGTCTGGAGGTAATTATGAGAATGGCGTAAGCCAGTAGAAAAACAAATAATTAGATAAACAATTAAAGCAAAAAGATATGAGTACTACTTATAAAACAATTAATACATTTGAAAAAGATAATATTTTTTACTTAGAAGTAAACAGACCCAACGAACTAAATGCATTGAGCCAAACGGTTTTAGAAGAAATGTTAGATGCGATAAAAAATATCGATGTTACAAAATATATTGGCGTTATTCTAACAGGCTCTGGTGAAAAATCTTTTATCGCAGGTGCAGATATCACTGGTATGTCTAAAATGACGCCAGAAGAAACACAAGCCTTTGCTGTAACAGGACAAAACGTGACTTTGGCAATGGAAGACTTAGCGCTGCCTATGATTGCCTGTGTGCATGGCTTTGCTCTTGGAGGTGGCTGTGAAATGGCAATGTCTTGCGATTTCATTTATGCTTCGAAGCAAGCGGTTTTTGGACAACCTGAAGTTAAATGGGGGGTATTACCTGCTTTTGGTGGAACCCAAAGACTTCCAAAATACATTGGTCGAAACCGAGCAAAAGAGCTGATCTATTCAGGAACTTTTATAGATGTTAATAAAGCTTATGAGTGGGGATTAGTGAATAAAATAACAGAGGATAAAGCAAGCTGCCTGCAAGCAGCAATTGACACTTTAAAAATAATAGGACACAATGGTCCGCTTGCTGTTGCAAGTGCTAAACAAGTGATGAATGCGGGTAATGATATGTCAAATAAAGACGGTCTAAAACAGGAAGGCGCAGTCTTTGGCATCGTTGCTAGATCTCATGATAAGGCAGAAGGCACCAAAGCATTTGTTGAGAAAAGACACCCAGTTTTTACAAGATCTTAAAAGATTAGGGTGCAACGTATTTAAGAATGGTAGTCAAAAAAATTAGTTTATAACTACCAAACAAGAAAATAATAGTAACAAAAAAAAATTAAAAAATGAGTGATCAAAAAAAATATCAAAAATTACGCATAGAGATTGATGGCGGTGTGGCAACAATCTTCTTGACCAACCCGCCGATGAACGTCATGACATTGGGTATGAGACGCGAATTGGATGAGGCACTGACCAGCCTGGAGGCTGACCCAGCGATAGGGGCGGTTGTACTCACAGGCGACGGTGAACGCGCTTTCGGAACCGGTTCTGACATCCATGAATTTCCAGGACTTATGGCGGATGGTACCGTCGTGTCTACCAAGCTCGGTCCTGAGAACGTAACATTCACCAAATTTGCCAATTTCCCGAAACCCACAGTCGCGGCTATTGAAGGTTATGCGCTAGGCGGAGGTATGGAACTTGCAGCCGGCGCTGACATCATTGTTATTGCTGAAAATTCAAAATTCGGTGTTCCCGAAATAAACCTTGGCGCCATACCTGGTAGTGGAGGCTCAGTGCGTATAACAAGGCGTATCGGTATTGGTCGTGCCAGTGAGTTGTTTTTACTGGGCGATATGATTGATGCAGAACAAGCACTTGCATGGGGCTACGCGAATCATATTAAGCCTAAGGGCGAGGTGGTTGCAAATGCACAAAAAATTGCTGCAAGGCTTGCAAGCGCTCCAAAGCAGGCTATCTGTGCCGCTAAGCAGGCGTTGCGATATGGTATTTACTTGCCAGAGGAGCAGGCGATTGCGAAGCTGCTTAACGTGCTCGATGTGCTACAACGTACGCCGGACCTCCACGAGGGAGCCGACGCTTTCATAAATAAGCGCAAAGCGAATTTTCAAGACCCGCTGGACACGTCAAAATTTGTTGGTTGCATGTTTCCAAAATAAACTTGCTACTTACAAAGCGAGGGGTTACTCGAGCTGTGATGCCTGAGTTGCCGAACGAATGGTGCAAGAAGGTCGAGATTTTCGACCTTCTTTAATTGGGATTAACATCCTGATAAGATACCAATAGACCTATCGACGCACAGAAGGTACCCGTGCTTTTGCAGAAAAACTTGCACCAGGATGGAAAGCTAAATAGCCATCAGTTTTCAGCCTTGAGCTGACCTACTGAGAAAATAAAAAAACATAACTAAATAAAGTAAAAAGATGAATTTTGGAATATCAGAACTTTTTGTAATTTTTTTAATTACTCTGGGGCCGCTTAAATCGGCAATTGTGTATGCTACATTGACATCCGATGCCGATGCCGGCTTAAGGCGCCGCATCGCTATAAGAACGGTGCTAGTAGCAACTATCGTATCAATCCTTTTTGTGGTTGCCGGCGAATTCCTGCTGGATGTGTTTCACATATCAATTCCCGCTTTGAAGTTTGCAGGGGGAGTTATTTTGATGCTCTATGCACTCGAAATGGTGCTTGGAAGCAAGTCACAAGAAGGGGCGAACGCCGATGTGGAACTATCGCCCAATATCGCCGTTTTCCCTCTGGCCATGCCATTGATGGCAACACCTCATGGCCTTGTTGCGATTGTTACCTTATCTGCAGCCGCACCTGGAACGAGTGAAATGGCGTTAATGATAGGATTGATACTCGCGGTTATGGCATTTAACTTTGTCTTTCTTTTGGGGGCGCATAAGATTCTTAGCGCGATAGGCCCGGCAGCGCTTAAAGTGGTGTCAGTTATTGTGGGATTATTGCTAGTCGCTTTGGGGATTCAGTTGATGATTTGGGGTCTAACCGATCTCGGGGTACTGCAAGAACTTCCAGCCAAGGGCTAAGCTACCATTTACAATGGCGGCTGCAGCCTGCTAATTGATGTCATCAAACGACAACAAAAGCTTATCCAATGCTTACCTCCAGGCAAACGCGCCTGGAGGTAACTTGAGAATGGGGTAAGCCAGTAGAAAAACAAACAATTAGATAAATATTAAATGAAAAAAATGAGTACTAGTTATAAAACAATCAATACATACGATAAAGATGGTATCCACCAGGAAGCAACAGTTTTTGGAGTGGTTGCTAACTCTCATGACAAAGCAGAAGGTACCAAAGCATTTGTTGAGAAAAGACACCCAGTTTTTACAAGATCCTAAAATGATGAGCTTACTACAATCTTCCTTAATCACGATGCGCAGCCGCCTGGACCAAGTCGGCTGTTGCTCTTGTCTGAGCGCCGGGCGAAACGCCCTCCTTGGGCATCTTTACTGTGCGGCAGACGCCCTGTTGTCACCAAGGCTGAGAGTCGCGGCACTGGCTGCGCTCTTATTCTCTATGTGCTGGCAACCTGCCTTCGCGCAGGACCTTAAACATGACCCTTTGAGTGGACCCGACGCAGTTAATACGCTCCTGAGGGATACTCGCGAGGAGAAGAAAGATCTTTTCAACCTCAATCTCCTCGAACCGTGGGAAAAATGGAAGGCTGGTATTGCCGATAGCATAGGGCTCAGGTTCGGCGGCGATTACCTCGCAGTGGGTTTCGCCGCGACCAACAGCCTCGGCGAAAACACATCGGCCTCTGGGGTCTTCCGCTTCTTTGGGGGCTGGGACTTGCTGAACCGCGGCAAAGCGAACACCGGTAGCATTGAGTTCAAGATCGAACACCGGCACGCCTACACCGACATCTTACCGGCAGCCTTCGGCGTAGAAGTCGGGTTTGTCGGTACGCCAGAACCTGTCTTCAACAACGATCACTTTCGCGCGACCACGCTCTATTGGAAGCAGGTCTTCGCCGAGGACCGTGCTGTCTTCCGTGTCGGCTTTCTTGATATGAAGGAATATTTCGATATTTACGCGTTGGCCAGTCCTTGGAGCGGCTTTCACAATCTGGCCTTTACCATCGGCTCAAACACGATGATTACGTTGCCGGACGCTGCGCTTGGCGTGATGATCGGCGGCTATCTGACCGACCACGTTTATGCGGCGGCCAGCATCATCGACGCCGGTTTCCAGCCGACATCCATGTTCAGCGGCTTCGAGACTTTCTTCGGTGACTTCAACACCTGGAAGAGCGTGGAGATCGGGATCACCGAAGGTGGCAAGCGATTTTTGTTCAACAATGCGCATATCGCGGTCTGGCAGCAGGATGATAGTGACGTTAGCGGCGTGAAGAGCGGATGGGGCGTCAATGTGTCTTTCTCCCATGTTGTGGGCAATCACTGGTTGCCGTTCTTGCGTGCCGCTTGGGCTCATGAAGGCGGGGGCCTTTACGATAAGGCGGTAAGCGCTGGTTTTGGATACCAGAGCAAGCCCGGCAGTCACCAGCTTGGCGTCGGCCTCAACTGGGGCAGCCCTAATTCGGCTACGTTCGGGGTCGACCTCAACGACCAATGGATAAGCGAGGTCTACTTCAGGATCCAGGTTACCGAGAACCTAAGGATGTCGCCCAACCTGCAAATTGTTTTTAATCCGGCTTTGAACCCCGACAAGAATGCTGTAGCCGTGTTCGGTTTGCGAGGCCAAATGACATTCTGATCCCAACAGAGGCCCGGATGCGCCCAAATGCACCCTAGGGATTTTATTTTTGCAATGAAGCAAGCAGTTTTTGGACAGCCTAAGGTTAAATGGGGGTGTATTACCTGCTTTTGGTGGAACCCAAAGACTTCCAAAATACATTGGTCGCTACCGAGCAAAAGAGCTTATCTATTCAGGTACTTTTATAGCTATAGATAAAGCTTATCAGTGGGGATTGGTAAATAGAGTATCAAATAATAAAGCAAGCTGCTTACAAGCAGCAGTTGAGTGTTAACAAATTATAGGATAAAATGGTAAATGAAGATATAAATGCTAAGTGCAAAAGACTAGGAATAGATCAAGGGTACTTAGAACGTCAACTCATGCAAAAGAAGGTTTGCATGACTAAAGATGTTGGCCTTAATGATAATTTATTTGGTGGATTCCTTTTACAATGGATTGATGAAGCTGCATCTGGACACGTCTCTCAGGTAATTGGTCATAGACGAGTTGTTACATTGAAAATGAGTGAAGTATTATTTGAAGCCCCTGTAAAAGTTAAGGACATTATAAGTATCAACGGTACCATTACAGGCATTGGTAAAACTTCAATAACAATGTATGTACAAGTGTTTAACACAAGGTCACAGAAAGAGGTATGTGCAACTGAAATGATATTTGTTCATATCGATGAACAAGGAAATTCAACAAGTATATAAATTTAATCAAAAAGAATTCCTCTAGGCTCTGCCTCGAGGTATCCGATAAAATGTTATTCCAGTGAAAACTGGAATCCAAATCAAATAATTTTGTTTTTTGACCTTTTTAGGTCAAAGCTTGTGCTCAACTTGATTGCGTATGAAACGAGCGAAACCTGCCTGCCGGCCGGCAGGTACTACTATGGCTCTGCCTCGGAGATAGTTCGTTTCAAAAAATTATTTATAAACAGAAAAAATTTTCCGCTTACAAATAAAGAAGGAAAAGTAACTTGGATCAGTAGATCAGTTGCTACTATTGTCATTTTTATTGCAAAATGCGGTTGCACGTCATCAATCCCGCCAGGGCCCGACGTACTGTTAAGAACTCATTGAAAAAGCGAATTCCAATCAGTAATCCCTTCTGTATGCGAAAAGGAAAGCCCCTTTTTTGAAGAGATCCCACGCCTTAGCACCCCTTACCTCTGCATCGACAATAAAGACAACCTGGCCAACCGGGTCAGCGGGAAGGACTTCTTGACGGTGCCGATGTCCTGATCGATTATCATCGTGGGTAGGCGATGCAAGCCCCGTCCCGGGCTCCAAGTCCGGTAAACACTCGCTATGGCAATTCAGCGGGGGAGCGGAGAAGGCCCCGTTCCTTAACCTGACTCGCGAGCCTGCCTTTCAAGAGCCTGTCTTTGAAGAGCCTTCAGGTCTGTTTTCTTGGTCCCCAAGAGTGGCATCTCGTCGATGAAGTAGATATGGCGCGGATGGGAATACGCGGGTCCGCGCTCAATGTAGTAGTCGATAAGTTCCTTCTCGCTGAGCTTCGACCCGACCTTGCGTACCACGAATGCCACCGGAACCTGGCCCTTCACCTTGTGGGGTACAGGAACGACACAGACGTCCCGCACTTCCGGATTCGTGGAGAGGATGTTCTCGACTTCGGCCGGGAAGACGTTCTCGCCTCCCACTTGTATCTGGTCGTCGACGCGCCCCCTGAAGGTGAACCAGCCGTCGGGGTCGCACGACACCATATCCGCGGTATACACCCAGCCGTCCCGGAAGCGCTCTGCCTGGGCGTCCGGCCGGTTGTAATAGCCGAGGGCGTTGCACTCGCTCCGCACGACAAGTTCTCCCGCCTCTCCCTGTGGCAAAATGTTCCCGTCGGAGTCGATGACCTTGCACTCGAAGCCCGGAAGAGCGGGACCAATCGTGCCCAGCTTGTTTCGGCCGCGTGGATTCATGGTGATGATGGGCCCAGATTCCGTCAGCCCGTACCCTTCGATCACATCGACACCCGGCAAGGTCTGGACCAGTTCGTCGAGAAGCGCTCGTGTCATGGGAGCAGACCCCACTGTGATGAACTCGAGGCTGGAGACATCCACCTGCGTTCTTTGTCGCGCGGCATCCAGAATCAGCTTGTACGTGGCCGGTACACCGGTGGTGTACGTGCAGCCGTGCGTCTCAATCGCGTCGATCACGCGCTCCGCGTCGAACTCCTTGAGAATGACCACCGAGCCACCCTGGCTCAGGCATGGGAGGAGCCCCGCGCCAGTGGCGTTCATGTGGAAGAGCGGCGTCGACAACAAGACCCGTGAGTTCTCGTCGATCCGGTTGTACTCCGCCAGGAGCTGAGCGTTACGCAGAAGCCCACGGTGCGAGAGAAGAACCCCCTTGGGCCGTCCGGTCGAGCCCGAGGTGTACGCCTGGATGCAGACCTCCCTGCCGGCCGACCCATGATCGCAGTGTTCGGGCGAAGATGAGGCCAGCCAGTCCTCATAGCTTCGAAGCGGACCCCGGTCGGCATCGACGACGATACCGACCTCGGCACCCCCCTCGGCCAGGCAGCCGAGGACAGATTCGGCCATCCCGGCGCTGCCGAAGATGATGCGACTCCCACAGTCCTGAGCCAGATCGATGTGCTGCGGCAACTTGAACTTGAAGTTGACCGGGACCGCTACGGCGCCGGCCCTGACGATACCGAGCAGGACTTCGGGGAAGCGGATGTCGTTCTCGAAGATGACGAGGACGCGCTCGAACGGCTCTACTCCGAGCGAGATCAGCCCATTGGCGACCCGATTGATGCGCTGCTCGAGCTCTGCATACGTCATGGACCGCTTGTCCTGGATGAGGGCGATTCGCTGCGGGTCTAGGGATAGGCCGGTGTCGCACAGCCGCGCGAGGCTGGCCGCGTCGTCATCGAACATATTTGATTCTTTCATATTTGATTCTTTCATTTTAGCTATCTGTATTAAAGAATACTTCTCTTATTGAAGCGTCCTTTTTGTTTATAAACTTTTGTTCATCTATTTATCATAGATCATTTTGGATGTGACACACAATTTTCTTGTCGTTATTTAGTCAAAACAAAACCAAAGGCGAAAAGAAAAAGCGGTTTGTTTTTTAAAATTGCCTTAATTTTCTGTTTTAAAGAGGCTCTGCTTTACGGGCAGAGCTCTCTTCTTTTTATTTTATAGAATTTTTGTAGATCACGCCGTCTTTCATGATGATCACGAAGTTTTTATGCGGATCGGCAATGAGGTCAATATCCTCCAGGGGATTTCCGTCTACCAAAAGCAGGTCGGCTAATGCACCTTCTTTAACCACACCGTTCTCACCGGGATAGGGATCACGAGGCCCGGAACGCTTCATGATCTGATAGTTCTGGCTGGTCGCAATCTTCAGCACTTCCCACGGCTCGAAATAGCGGACGAGCTTCGCCAACTGAGCCCCCTGACGCTCTGCGAGTGCCGGATTACCCTGCGAATCTGTCCCAAATCCGAGGAGCAAGTTATATTTCTTTGCTAAGGCGTAGGCATTATCGGTTCCTGAGATCAGTTGCTGGTATTTTTTTTCCGCAAATGAACCTTTTGGCAGTGGGATGGCATCCTCATCGTTATAGAAGGGCTGCATAACAACTGAAGTATTCTTCTCCTTCATAAGTTTTGCTGTTTCCTCGTCAATCAACTGGCCGTGCTCTACATTACGGACACCGCCGCGGATCGCGTTCTGGATCGCCTTCGCGGTATAGGAGTGAACGGTCACATAGGTGCCCCAGTTCTCCGCGACTTCAACTGCTGCAGCGATTTCATCGATGGTGTATTGCGATACGTCGAGAGGATCCGAAGGGGAAGCGACACCTCCACCGCCCATGAGCTTGATAAAGGCCGCCCCATGCATCAGGTTCTCGCGCACGCGCTGCATGACTTGTGCCCTGCCGTCTGCGATCGCGACCGTACCCATCCTTTCTTGCGGAGTAAGCTGTCGTGAATAGCTTTGAGGGATATCAATCGGGCTACGGAAATCGCCATGTCCAGATGTTTGGGAAATCATCGAACCCGCAGCGTAGATCCGGGGGCCAACGAACATACCCTCGTCGATTACCGCCTTTACATCAAATACAGGGCCGCCCACGTCTCTCACTGTGGTGAAGCCCCGCATAAGCGTCTTTTCCGACCCATGGACCGCCACGAGATTTAGTTTGCCCGCACCAGCCGCAAACGGGTTCTCAGTCATATAGGCCCCCATGCTGTGCCAATGACAATCTGTAAGGCCAGGCATCAGCGTGCGCCCTTCACCGTTTATGATGGTCACATTATCAGTTTGTGCAACCATCAAAGGTTCTTTAGATATTTGTTTGATGATGTTTCCTTCAACCAAAACATCCGATTTGAACCGTTTATCGGATACGCCATCAAATACCTGTACATTGGTAAAAAGTGTAATTTGTTTTGGCTTGTCCTGTGCAATAGCGACCGAATACCATCCAATCAAGGCAATTGCTGTGGTTAGTAGTTTCATTTTTAAGTTTTTCATAATTTTCTGTTTTAAAGTTATTTAATAGGGCCCTGCTTATGGGCAGAGCTCTTTTGGTTACTCATTTATTATTTCCCTGCTAACTTTTTTGCAGCAGCTCTTAAATAGCCAGGGTGAATGATCAATTCCTGAAATTTCATCCGGATTTGGGGCTAAGCCAAAGTATATTCCACAAAAGTCACGCTTCGGATCTACATAGATCCCTTGTCCCATATTTCCATGTTTGAACATGCCTCCATCAGGAAAATAATGATCCCATTGTGCTGTATTTTTTTCCGGAACTTCTCCAAACCAATCTGAACCATACTGTTCTTCTGTAGATCCTTTATAAGCTTTATGGATTTCCAAGATCCTGGATGGCTTTAAGTACATCATCTGAAACGATCTGTTCGCTTGCTACTGCATTCCAACTTGGTGTATGTATTAATGCAAAACGAAGAAAATCTTCCGGGGTACAATTGTGAAGCCCTGCACCTAAAGGAATGCCCTCTGCAAGCGCACAAATAAACTGTCCTTTGGCTCCCATCTTAGACCATACCCGTTCATTAAAGTATTCTTGCCATCGCACACCTGTTACATGTTCCGTGGCAAGCACCAGCATCATGGTATTCGCACCAGAATATCTGAAACGCTCACCTGCAGATTCATTGGGTAAAGGTTGTGCATCTTGAGCCATTGCTATCCAATCCCCTTTTCCTTCTTCAAAAGCAGCGGTAAACCAATTCGCAATCCAGGATTTTGGATTCAATAGATTCGCTATAGTTTCTTCAATATCAAGTCCGGATGACACGTTCATGGCACTTTCCCACCACTGGTCATTCACCGTGCTAAAGCACCAGTTTATAATACAATCAAAAGGTAAAAAAAACGTGTAATAAATGATCTACTACTTAAGTAGTAAAAAAGGAGTATTCATCACGAATCTAATTTTATAAGCTATAAATTATACTATTTTTAATATTGATTTGAAATAAATTTTTGAAAATTAAAAAATAAAATCAATATTTCATTGGCTATGTAAAAGACGCCAAACTATATATTCTTCATATCTTAAATTATATAAAAATGAAATCTAAAGAAATAATACTGGCAGCTGCCCTGGTTATGTTATGTTTTATTTATAGCTACGGTCAAGTGACACCAGCCGATTCTTCTAATGCTGAATCTAGCAATAATGCTCAACAAGATCTTGTTGAAGCTTCTCAAAATCCCATTGCATCACTAATTAGTATACCTTTTCAATTCAATTTTTTCTTTGGTAATGGCGAGTTTGATAGAACTCAATATGTATTGAACGTAGAGCCTGTACTTCCTGCTAAAATAGGTAAAGATTGGAATATGATTAATCGGGCTATTATCCCTATCCAGATACAGCCAGATCTCAATTCAGAAACAGGGCAGACTTTTGGAGTTGGGGCAATCAATTATACTGCGTTTTTTTCGCCAAAGCCTATCGGTAAAACCGCCTACGGATTTGGTCCAAGCCTCATCATTCCTGCCACAACATCACCAGAATTGGGCAATGGCAGATTTGCCGTTGGCCCCTCTGTAGTTATGTTTACCGGTATTGGAAAATGGACATTAGGTTTTGTGGCCGCTCAAAACTGGGGCTATTATAAAGCCAGCTCAGAAGAGAGACCTCAAAATTCATTTTTTACTCAATATTTTATTAATTACAACTTACCAAAAGGTTGGACAGTAGGCACTGGACCTACCATTACTGTAAACTGGAATGCAGAGAAAGGTCAAAAAGCCGTTGTTCCTTTCGGATTAAGTGTATCAAAACTAGGTCACTTTGGAGATCAAGCCGTTAAAGGCTCACTAGCTTACTATTATAATGCTGTCAGACCGGATCTTGGAGCCAAGGGAGGTCAAATTCAGTTTACGGTTAGTTTTCTGTTTCCTGAATAGGTTCCTGAATATCCTGGACTTGCTATATTAGAGTTTACAGTACAGTAAGCAAGCTGTAAATAAGCGTTTCCAGATCGTGTATGGATATAAAGCTTTTGGTCTCCATTTTAAAAGAGCTCTGCTTTACGGGCAGAGCCCTTTTCTTATACTAATTTATTATTTCCCTGCTAACTTTTTCGCTGCAGCTCTTAAATACCCGGGTGAATGATCGATTCCCGATATTTCATCTTGATTTGGGGCTAAGCCAAAGTATATTCCACAAAAGTCACGCTTCGGATCTACATAGATCCCTTGCCCCATATTTCCGTGTTTGAACATGCCTCCATCAGGAAAATAATGATCCCATTGTGCTGTATTTTTTTCCGGAACTTCTCCAAACCAATCGGAACCATACTGTTCTTCTGTAGATCCTTTATAGGCTTTATGGTTTCCTAGATCTTGGATGGCTTTAAGTACATTATCTGAAACGATCTGTTCGCTTGCTACTGCATTCCAGCTTGGTGTATGTATTAATGCAAAACGAAGAAAATCTTCCGGTGTACAATTGTGAAGCCCTGCACCTAATGGAATACCCTCTGCAAGTGCACAAATGAACTGTCCTTTTGCTCCCATCTTAGACCATACGCGTTCATTAAAGTATTCTTGCCACCGCATACCTGTTACATGTTCCGTGACAAGCACCAGCATCATGGTGTTAGCACCAGAATATCTGAAACGCTCACCTGGAGATTCATTTGGTAAAGGTTGTGCATCTTGAGCCATTGCTATCCAATCCCCTTTTCCTTCTTCAAAAGCAGCGGTAAACCAATTCGCAATCCAGGATTTTGGATTCAATAGATTCTCTATCGTTTCTTCAATATCAAGTCCGGATGACATGTTCATGGCATTTTTTACACTTACCTTTTCCCAAGCTGAACCTTTTAACCTTGGTACATAGGTAGGTATTGGTTTTTCAAGATCTATCTTACCATCTTCAGCAAGAAGCATAATCAATAAACCCACCGTTGTTTTAGCTGCCGACATCCATATGTGTATATCATTTGGATTCATTCCCGGATACGTTTCAAAGACCACTTTTCCTTTGTGCGCCATCATCATGGCTTGCACCTGCCGTTTTCCCCCTAAATACTCTTTTAAAGTAGGCGTAGTAGTTCCGTCAAATGCAGTAAAAGTTATATCCAATAAATCAGGATGAAGATCTCGTTCTATAGTAGTTGAATTCGCTGGTGCTGGCACCACACAACATTTAAAAAATTCCGGTATATGTAAATTGTAATAAATGGAATCTTCGCTTCCTGATTGCCAGTTTGGAAAACTATATCGTTTTGTAGCAGCATCAACAAAATCAACTGATTGCGGCTTTTTCCATTTGCTCATGGGAGTTACTAAGTTTAGCATCTCGTTTATTCTGTCTTGTTTACTCAAAATGTTTAATTTTTAATAGTTAAATAAATATGTGTTTTATGACTTTAAATAATAAAAGTCATATAAAGCGCGGGCAACTTCCGCAATAGCACGTTCTCTGTCAGCAGAGGGCGTCTCACTACTGTTGGTGAACACGGCGATAGCAAATCGTCTACCATCAGGGAGCGTGATATAGCCAGCATCGTTGGCAACTCCGCCTAAGGTTCCGGTCTTGTGCGCTACGGGCGTTCCCTTCGGCAGCAATCCCTTGAGTCGGCCGGCGCCGGTACGCGTGCGCGACATGACGCCCAGCAGGAACTCACGACTTTCAGGGCTCATCGCTGTGCCATTGTCTATGGCAAGCAGGAGTTTCAGGTATGCATTGGGCGTTGTATGGTCGCGGGGATCCGCCTCGAAGTCCGGATTAGGATCAAGCTGGGCCGCAATCAGTGCCGGGTTCTTGCTGATGGCCTCAACGATAGCTTCCGGGGTGACCGCTGGCAAGCCGTAGAAATCCATGAGAATCTCGCGGACAGGCCTGTCGACCCTGAAGTCGGTGATCCCGAGCCTGCGCAGGTTCTCGGTCACTGCTGCTGGTCCACCTACCAGCTTCAAACAGACGTCGGTCGCCGTGTTGTCACTCTCTGTGATCATCGGATATATCAAGTTCGCTAACGAGAACTGGACCCCAGAGTAAGGGAATCTCTCGGCAATCGCAACTTCGCCGGCGACATACATGTCTTGCGGAACGTCGACCATTTGATCGAGACTGAGTTCCCCCTTGTCCACGAGATCCATCACTTTCGCGGCGATCGCCACCTTATAGGTGCTGGCCATGGCGAAGGTCTCATCACCATTGATCGCGATGACCTCGTCGCCGCCAATTTCCTGTGCAGCCACACCAATGCGGCCAACCAGCTTCTCCGTAAGTTTCTCTATCTTCTGAGAAACATCTTTTATATTTTGCTTCTGAGCTAATGCCGGTTGAACTGCAAATAATGACGAGATTATTACAGTAAATAAAAGTACAATGTGTTTTTTCATGATTCTATTTTTTAAATATTAATAATTGAGTTTATCTGATATGAGAACCAAAAGCCTTGGTTGGGCGGCACCATTTCGCGCCGCCCGTCGCAACCAAGGTCTTATGCATGAAAAATCTTATTTGCCTTATGACTGGAGATAGTAAAAGTCGTATAAAGCGCGGGCAACTTCTGCAATAGCGCGTTCTCTGTCCTCAGCGGGTGTCATGCTGCTGTTGGTGAACACCGCAATGGCAAATCTTCGACCGTCGGGAAGTGTGATATAGCCCACGTCGTTGGCAACTCCGCCTAAGGTTCCGGTCTTGTGTGCTACGGGCGTTCCCTTGGGCAACAATCCCTTGAGTCGGCCATCGCCGGTGCGCGTGCGCGACATGACACCTAGCAGGAACTCACGGCTTTTCGGGCTCATCGCCGTGCCATTGTCGATGGCAAGCAGGAGTTGCAGGTACGCATTGGGCGAAGTGTGATCGCGGGGATCCGCCTCGAAGTCTAGATTGCAATCAACCTGGGCCGCCACCAGTGCAGGGTTCTTGCCGATGGCCTCAACGATAGCAACTGGGTTGACCGCTGACAGGCCGTAGAAATCCATGAGAATCCCGCGGACAGGCCTGTCGACTCTGAAGTCGGTGATCCCGAGCCTGCGGAGGTTCTCGGTCACCGCTGCTGGTCCACCTACTAGCTTCATGCAAACGTCGGTCGCCGTGTTGTCACTCTCTGTGATCATCGGATATATCAAGTTCGCTAACGAGAACTGGACCCCGGGGTAGGGGAATCTCTCGGCAATCGCAACTACGCCGGCGACATACATGTCTTGCGGGACGTCGACCATCTGGTCGAGACTGAGTTCCCCTTTGTCCACGAGATCCATCACTTTCGCGGCGATCGCTACTTTATAAGCACTCGCCATACAAAAGGTTTCATCGCCATTTATGCTGACATGCAGCCCTGAACTAAGTTCCTGTGCAGCCACACCAATGCGGCCAACCAGCCCTTGGGTAATTTTCTCGATCTTCTGAGCAATACTTTTGTCAGCAGATACTGTTTTTAATTGTTTCATGATTTTTGTTTTTTTAACTATTAATAATTGGAATCATTATTTTCATAGACCTGTTTCCCTTCCTTGATGGTTTCTGCCACTTTTATGGTATGAATCTTCATGGGATCAATTTTTAGCGGATTTTGGTCTAAAATCACAAAATCAGCCAATTTGCCTACGGTGAGCGTCCCTTTGTGGTCTTCCTCAAAATACTGATAAGCGCCCCAACGCGTTTGTGAAAGCAAGGCTTCATAAGGCGTCGTCCGCTGTCCTGGGCCGAGTATCAATCCACTTCGGGTTACCCGGTTTGTGGTAGCATCGATTATTCTTAATGAATTGGGGGGTATCACCGGGCAGTCTGAATGACTGGTTAAATTAATTCCTGCGTCTATAAGGTCTCTGGTAGGCGAGATGTATTCTGCCCGTGGCGATCCTAGCACTGAGTTTAAATGCCAGTCGCCCCAATAGAAGGTATGTACCGCATACTCGGAAGCGAGCACATTTAAATCAGCGATTTGTTGGATCTGATCTTTCCGAATCACCTGCCCATGAATTATTGTGGAACGATGATCATCGTAGCCATGATTTTTTAAGGCCTCCTTGATGCCGAAAAGAAATTCATCCACAGCAGCGTCTCCATTGGTGTGCGCCAATAATTGCCATTGATTTTGGAACGCCTGATCAATAAATTTTTGCGCATCTTCCTTTGTATATTTAGGGTACCCATGATAATGATGGTCTTTCCCTGAAGGTGGTACAAAATAGGGCTGGGTAAGCCATGCCGTTTTTCCCTGTGGTGACCCATCCAATACTAATTTTACCCCGCCTACACGATAATGGTTCAAGTAACTATGATCTTTTGTATAATACTTGCTGTCCATGGCTTCAATGCCCATATCCATAACCGGGTAGTTTACCAAATCTATATAAAGTTCTCCGTTATCTGCCGCTTTTTTCAAAGAATTGTTAAAGCCTGTAACGCCGCCACCTTCCTGTGCAGTGGTGTATCCAAATTGGGCATACATTTTTTGTCCGTTTTCAACAATTTTAGCATCTATTTCATCGTCTATTTTGGGCAACATTTGCAATTGTAAGGGCTGAAATGCGGTTTCTTCAAGGATTCCATTTGGATTGCCATCGGCATCTTTTCTGATGTGACCTCCTACTGGATCTTGACTCTCTTTCGTGATATTGAAAACTTCCAATGCCTTATGGTTCACCGAACCCAAATGACCTGACTGATGTACAATAATGACAGGAACTTCCGTGCTTACTTTGTCCAGGTCATCGGCCGTGGGATGTTCTTTTTCTGCCAATTGAGAATCGTCATACCCAAAGCCGACCAGCCATCCAAACTTGTTCAAAAAAAACTTCCCTTTTTCTGAATCTTTCCATGTATTCATCTCATCTACTACGCCTTGAATACTATTGCAATTTCCATCTGGCGGAGGCATTAGATTGGCCATCATATTGTAAAAACCTGTTAGATAAAGGTGGCCATGCCCATCAATAAATCCAGGTAAAAGTGTTTTGCCTTGCAAATCGTTTTTGTTGGCTTTGGGAAATTGTTTTTCTGCGTCTTTTAGTGTACCTACGAAAGTGATTTTGCCATTTTGCTGAACCACAGCTTCAGCATATTGTGCTTCTTCTCCTTCCATGGTAATAATGTCACCACCATAATAGATGGTTATATCAGAAGAAGACGCAGGCGTTTCCTTATTACTTTTGGCACCTTCTTTACAAGAAGATAGCAATAGTAAGATTCCTAAAAGTGTGAATACTATTTTTTTCATTTTGATTTTATTTACTCATTTAAACAGCAACGGATTAATAAAAAAACTATTTATTAACCCGTTGGGTGTAATTGTCACGATCAGTGTTTGTGGTCCTCAGGAACACCTCCCGTGAATCCAGATGGCATACCGGTCGAGAATTGGGCATTCCACGATTCTACCGAGATCGGCTCGAAACGCGGCTTGTCTTCCGGTTCAAAACGGATCGGCTGACCAGGAAAAACCGGGAGTTGCACATCGTCGCGCACAACCACCTGACCGTTGACGATCACCGCTCTCATGCCCGTTGAAGGGACAGCACCCTTTTGGTAGGTTGAATTATCCCTGAAGGTTTCCGGGTCAAACACCACGATATCGGCAACCATGCCGGTCTGGATGCGGCCGCGCTCTTGCATGAACTTCAGCCCCGTATCGCCCATATGCTTAGCTGCGTTGTAGCTAAGGATCGACATTAGCTGCATCATCGGGATGTTGTTTTCCCGACCTAGTCTTATCGTAGCGCCTCGGGCACCAGCCGTGCGGGGGTGGGTGCCGCCAAGTGAGTCCATCGGGTAATCCCATGGTGCGAGGTAGGGCGTGGCTCCAACCGCATCGCTGGCCATGGTCACACCTTTGAGCGTCAACCACTTCGCCTGGTCTTCCTCGGGCATCTTGAAAATGACGATCGGCCTGGTCGGTTCGGATGCGACGGTGGCCTTATAAGTCTCCAGGGTATAATACTCATTCGTGACCGGATCCAGCATGGTATCTTCATAGCGATTACCCATGACATCGAGCCAGACTTGAGGCTCCAGGAACGAAGCATTAATCGTGGTGGAACCCGCAGCGTAGGGATAGATTTCACCCCATATATTGTGGCCCTGCTCTTGAAGCCCGGTGACCATTTCGTGCGCAAGGCGCCAGCCGGGGTTGTTGAAGTGCTCGACGATCGCTGGGGCGCCAAGCGCCACGGCGTTGGCAATAAGTTCCTGCGCGCCATTATTCTCTTGTGTGTCGTTGCCAAGCGTATAGCGTGTATGTGCGCCGGTAGGGCGACCATAGCGTGCGCCGACTTTCTGTATTTCAAACATCTCGCGTGAAGAGACGCCCTCTCTCATGTAGCCCACGGTGCTGCCGACTCCCACGGCACCAGCCTGTAGGCCCTTGTCAATCTCTTGGAGAATTGCGTTGCCCTGTTCCAGGGTGGGACGTGTTTGGCTCCAGCCCGTTTTCGCCCGGGTGGTGTAAGCGGCTATGGGGCCGTCTTTCAGGTAATCGGCGCCGTCTGAACCGTCGATGAACATTGCGCGGGCAAACTCGTGACTCACCGCGATGCCATAGTTGGCCTGGGTCACACCGGCACGATCTTTATACCAGCGGTCGATATAGGATCCCGCACAGCCCATCTCGAAATCCATGCTGCTGGTCAGGCCATCGCGCAATCCAAGGGAATAACCGATTGGCGTTTGAAAGTGGAAATGCGTATCAATGAAGCCGGGCGCAACAATTTTACCTGTTGCATCCACAGTTTCTGTGCCTTTGATTGCCTTTTTAGTAATCGCGACAATGCGACCGTCCTTGATGCCCACATTTGCGACATCGTCAAAGAGCGTTTCAGGATCTATGACACGACCGTTTAAAATGACGAGATCATAGGTGTCGTTTGAAGTTGTTTTCTGTTGACCGTAGGATAGCGATGCCAAGAAAATACATAGCATTAGTAAATTGTTTTTCATGTTTTTATTGAGTAGTATTTAATTGTTTATATGGTTACTTCATTAGTTGAAAAAATTTCTATTGATAGAATTTCATAACGAATTTCATTCAAACTAATTAATAAGCCTAGTAATGAAGATTGGTCTGGTAGCCAACCTACAAGTTTTATGACTTTTTTATCAGCTTCCTGTGTTACCTGCATGTTGTCAATCAAATTTATGAGTGCGGTATTGATTTCCCCATTCAATCTAATTTGATAGATAGACCCCGTTTTGGATGTTATATTCATCACTGTAAATCAGTTGGTTAAATAATTGATAAAGATAACGGGATAATTAAAAAGAGCGGTACTACTAAAGGAGTATTAAGGGTGTATTATAAAGTAAATTTATTCTGATTTAGAATTTTATTTAGCATGGAGGTACGATTACGGACCTCGGGTTTATTGTAGCTATTGGACAGATGTTTCTTAACGGTTAATGTAGAGATATGAAGTTGTTCTGCTATCTGCTTATTTAGTTAGCCTCTAGTGGTCCACTTATATCTAAAGATTTAAAATGATAGCATTTCTGGATATAATGAAGTAACAACACCTTTCAATTATAATGAGCTGATTAAGGATGATACGTTTAAAAGTATTAACGCCGAAATCATTTCCAATAGAAATTGGAATATTAACAGCTTACAGGACTTGATTAAGAAATCAGAAGTCATTGTGAACGAGATGGAAAAAGAATTGAAAATTTTAATTAATCAAAAATAACGAAAGCGCAACAACGACTTTAATTCATAACTACTTTAGAACTACCCTGAAATTTCCTATTTTTAAATAAAACTGGAAGCGGAAAAATGGTGGAAAGGCCAGGACCTGCAAAAGGTAGGCAGGCTTGCTATAATCAGAGCCAGGACCGTTAGGGTATATTTAAAAAAGAAAAATGAATCGTATCGTTAAACTATTACTTTGGATATTAATTATCGTAAATTCAGTCGCCCTAATTGTTACTCTAATCGATTTATGGCCAGATAATCCATTGAAAGAGTACGGTTTTCTTCTAGTGATATCCTTTATAAGTTTGGGTAGTTTTATTCGTCAGGAAATCAAAAGAAAATCTGAAAAGCAACTAAAAGAGTAAGTTCAAGGAATCATTAAAACCACTCGATTTTCAATAAATCAAAAACATATACTATCAACGCCTATAATTCATCGCTGCCTTCCTCGCCTCTGGCGGGAATCATTGCCAGGACCGTTGGCATTAATTTGACAAAATGAGAACTACTCCTTTAAAAAATATTACCGGTCTTATCTTCATGGCCCTAACTCAAATAGCTTGTCATTCTCCTGCCGATATAGCAGGAAGAATAGAAGGTACAGAAAAGGAAGACATAAAGATGTATCTAATTGAACCTGAAACCTTACGGGAGGTAGCTGCTTCATATTTTGGAAAAGTCATAGATTCTGCTGTAGTAAATTCTGATGGTAGCTTTGAGTTCAACAACTTGCCAAAAACTAAAGAACCTGTATTGCTGGAAGTAGCCATACAGCTATCCGGAAAGGCTCCTAATTATTTACAAACGGATAATCCAATGATGTCTAACTTTATGCCAATTCTATGGCAATCAGGAGAGCCTCTTCAAATCACTGCTAAATGGAATGAATTTCAAAAAAGTTTTTCAATTGAACACCCTTCAGAAATTAATAATGCTTTGTTAGACCTAAGGGATATCAGGGAGAAAGCGTACCAAACCTATCTTGCAGGAAAGCATTGGGAATTAGAAGATGGCAGTGAATTGATGGAAAAGGAACAGGCTATCTTACAATATCAGACCGAGCTGATAAAGTTTGCAAATAGCACACCCTACCTTATGCCGGCATTGGTGGCATTACGATGGGTAAGTCCGGAGAATTATTATGAGCGTGTGCCTGAATTTTTGGTGAGTCAATGCAATAAATGGACGGAAAAACAACCAGATCATCCATGGGTAAAACAGCTTTGTAAAGAAAGTGATCCCGCTAATTTACCTGTTTTAGTAGGAGATGAATTTCCAAATCTCACGTTTCCCATGCTAACAAAGGATACACTTTCTCTTAAAGACCAATTAGGCAGCAAGCTCACTATCATAGACTTGTGGGCATCCTGGTGTGCTCCTTGCCGAAAGGAAAACCGCGAGGTTTTAGTCCCTATTTGGGATGAATATCATGACCAGGGTTTACAAATTGTTGCTTATGGTCTGGAAAGTGATGAGTCTGCCTGGAGAGCAGCTGTAGAGCGCGATGGGGCAAATCGCTGGTTACAAGCATCAGATTTGCAAGGAGATGATGCACCTTTCTTAAAAAAAATCCGTGTTCGGACCATTCCGGCCAACTTCATTCTTGATGATAAAGGCGTGGTTATGGCTAAAAATGTTCACGGAAGGGCTTTAATGGATTTGGTAAAAAGTTATATGGAAAAGAGATAAGAAATTAATGCAACAACGCTTATAATTCAACGCTTCCTTCCAACTAATTCAAATATTCCTATTTTTAAATAAAACAAGGAACTGTCCTCCAAGCGAAACAGCCAGGACCGTTGGTAATAATATGACTGAACAAGATAAGAAGAACACATCGCACAATGGTGAAATTGTAGCAAACCTCTTATGGATTGCTTTCGGAATAATTGGAGGGATAAATTACTATTCGAAAGCTGAATACTGGGTTTGCGGAATAATGTCCTTGATTGGCATTTTCTATATTTACAGATTAATTAAATTAATAATATGAAATGAAAAGAGTATACTTTGATAAACTGGATAGTCGTAAAAATAAGGTCTTGGCTATTCCAATGGTTATATTCCTGATTATTTACATTTACGCATCTTTCAATAACCGAGATGCTACTCTTCAGGCGGTCTCCGGAATTATAGGTTTTGGATTATCCATTATTTTTATCGGAAAGCAATTCTTTTTTAGGAATTATATAGGTTGGAATAAAAAAGGAATAACCATAAAGCTTAATTCACTGGTATCAAAAACCATCTCATTTAATAAAATAGCTTCATTTGTTATTAAGAATGAACGTTTAGAAATATTTCGAAAGGATGGATCAATATTTCATTTCAAATTAACGAATCTAAGAACTGATCATATTGATCAAATACAGGAAATTCTAAAATCAAATACTAATGCCAACAACGGCTAAAATTCAACGCTTCCTTCCAACTAATTCAAAAATTCCTATTTTTAAATAAAACTATACTTGGCTTCAATGGTTGAAAGGTCAAGGATCGCTTTGACAGCGCGAATTTCGAACAACAAGACCGTTAGATCCTGCACTAGCTTCGCCCCTAACCTTCGCCGCCTTGCCCGCCTCTGGCGAGAAACATAGTCAGGACCGTTGACATTCATTAAATAAAATAAAAAAATATTCATAAATGAAACACATTCAGAACCTTATACTCATATTCTTAATAGTTTTCAGTATAGTTTCCTGTGATACTACCAAAAAAGAAGTTAAATACGGTGAAGCTACAAAAGAATTAATTGCCTTGGTGGAAAGTAACCCAGAACTAAAATCAATGCTGCAGTCTTCTTTAGACAAAGCAAAGCAAATCAATTCAAACAGTAATATGAATCCTGCTCAAACCCTTGAGGAGTATTATGAGTTTATAACTTGGACCGAAGCAACCATGCCATGGGCAGTTGTTAAAAAGGGAGAATATCCGGAAATATTTGATCATATATTTCAAGGGTTTTGTGCGTTTTATTTCCTAATTGATCAACCATTGCCAGAACTTGAAGGAAAAGGATTGGTGAATAATTCTTTGCAGTATTATGAACCATTTGCAAAATGGCTTATAAGCTTTAACAAATCATGGGGTGCTTTTCTCGACACAGTAGATTCATGGAATGAAGAATATTACCAAATGGCGTTAAACGATCCTGCTTTTGGATTGCAAAATGGCTGGTATGAAGATCCTTCTAACTGGAAAAGCTTTAATCAGTTCTTTGCCAGATATTTAAAATCTCCAGACATGCGCCCCATTGCAAGTCCTGACCTGGACGCGGTAGTAGTTTCATATGCCGATTCACAACCTATGGGTGTTTGGAAAATAGACGATAACTCCAACCTGATGGAAAAAGACGGAGTGCCGGTAAAGTCGGCTACGCTAAAATCCATCTCAAAACTTATTGGTGAGGACAGTCCGTACAAAGACGCATTTGCCAACGGTACATTTACCCATTCCTTTTTAAATGTAAACGACTATCACAGGTACCACTTTCCGCTAAGCGGAACTATAAAAGAAGCCAGGATAATTCAAGGCATCAATCCTACGGGTGGCCAACTATGGTGGGACCAGGAGAACAACCGGTATGCATTTAACCCATCAGCCAAAACCGGATGGCAGTCTGTTGAGACAAGAGGATGTGTAATTTTGGAAACCGATGAATTTGGATTGGTTGCTCTAATGCCAATAGGAATGGCAGTAGTTGGCTCGGTCAACTTTGAAAAAAACGTTACATTAGGCACAAAAGTAAAAAAAGGCGATATGCTTGGCCATTTTGCATTTGGTGGATCAGATTTTATAATGATCTTTCAGGATGGGGTTACGTTTACGTTAGACGCTCCAAAGGAAGATGATGGGAATTCATACAAACACCTATTGATGGGAGAACGTTTAGGACTTTTATCCACACAGGAATAACGAAATTAAACTTAATAAAATTTATTGAACCAACTATTATGGATAAAGTAATTACAGATTTTTCATTGGGACTTTTTGTTTGGCAGTTATACTTCTTCCGATTTTAGGCTCACTTCTGTATGTATTTATCGGAAAGAAAAAGAAACTAACACTGAATTAACAACCTGCGTTCAACAACGCCTATCATGTAGCGCTGCCCTTCACCTAATTCAAAATTTCCTATTTTTAAATAAAACTGGAAGCGGAAAAATGGTGGAAAGGCCAGGACCTGCAAAAGGTAGGCAGGCTCGCTACAATCAAAGCATAATCATAGCCGGGACCGTTGTTTACAATTGGTAACAGATGTCTTATTATGAAAAAACTCCTAAGGGTTATAAAGTGGATTTTTCTATCAATCATTGGATTGATAGGATTAGTTGTAATTGTACTTCTAATTATCGGTGTACCCAAGCCTGGATCATTGACAACGAAAAATGTTCCAAAAATTGGAATAGGCAGTGCAATATCTATCTTATCTTTTTCTGCCGCGCCTAATTATTCAATAATGGTGGGTTTCGACAATAATCAGAATTTGCTGTTCAGAAAGCCTAATGGCTCCTTCGTTGCAGATTCAGAAACAGACTCAATTTCCCCCTTTCCGGGCATACTTCCCTATCCCGCTTACGGCAGTTCGGTCCGAAGAATGAATGACGGGGCATTTCTTTATTTAAATGTAAAAAATGCTGAAGAGGATAGAGACTTATTGAGACTCAATCTTCAAACAGGGAAAACCGATACGATATTTGTTGGTAATTCATCAGTTTCCGGTTTTGGCATTTCACCCGATAATTCAATCTTACTGGTCTATAATGAAGACCATCAAACATCAATAAACACCTTATACAAAATGTCATTAGAAAATGACAGTGCTCCCAGCGCACTGTGTACATTCCAGGGGCTGGTTGAGGTGCAGGGATTTGACCCTAAAATGGAATATGCCTATATACTGCAATCGTTTAGCGAACAGGATGGAAAGCTATATCGCGTAAACCTTGAAACCGGTGTTGCTGAACTGGAATTTGAAGAGGAAGGCCAATCAAAATATTTTCATGGAACTCAATTTACCTGGTATTCACGGCATCAGCGTTTTCTAAATACCAAAAGTGATTCTATTGCCTACTATGTGCGTACAGGCACGACTGGTCTTTCCAATGAATTTTCAGTAATCTGGGAGTATAATAAAAATACAAAAATGCTGACCCAACGGTCTCCTGAGCTTGAAGGAGATATTGGCCATATAGCACTAACTGCTGATCAGCGGTACCTTGTATATTATTATTTGAACAAAGGGTATGGTAAACTACTCGCCTATGACCGAATTGAAAAAAAGAATATCACCCTGTATGATGATAATAAAAACCCGGTACAGGTAACATATGACATTTACCCCTTCCTTGTTCACCCGAAGAAGAATAAAGTCTACTTCTCAAAGTACTCATTAAATAGTACCGAAATGTGCTTGTTGGATATTGAAAGTGCTTCTTTCAAAGTAATTGATCCTGATCCTTCGGCTCCAACTAATCCTGAAATTACTTTTGAAGAATTTACGTATCCGACCACAGACTCCATTATTGGGGTGATGGAAGGCATTCACTCATATATCTATAAGCCAAAACAAACTTCAGGCAAAAAATACCCTGTACTGGTCATGTTTCATGGAGGACCGGATGCCTATGATGAACCCTATAGCACGCTGGCAGCTCAGATGACACAAAACAAATATGCTGTAATTACGCCCAATTACAGGGGATCTACAGGATATGGGGTTTCGTTTGAAAAGTCGGATGACCAAAATAAAAGAGGCAAACAAATTGAAGATGTAAAAGCCCTTGTCAGTTGGATAAAAACCCAGAAAGACCTTGACCCTGAAAAAATAGTAGTAGGGGGAGTTTCCTGGGGAGGATTTATGACCATGGCATCATTGGCTAAATATCCTGATTTATTTCTAGGAGGAATTAGTATAAATGGAGCTACGTTAGATCCTGACGCCCAAAGGGAAGCTGGACTGCTTGTTGGATGGGATGAAGCTGAAATTGGCGAGAGGACTAACCCGGAAATAAATGCCGCCATCAGACAAGTTTCTCCTGTTACAAATGCGCAATATATAACCAAACCCTTATTCATGTATCAAGGTGCAAGAGATGCAAGAGTGTCAGTTGAATCGGCGAGAAAAATTGTTAAGACAATCGAAGAAAACGGAGGTGACTTATGGTATATAGAAGCTTCCAGTGCAGGACATACGGGAGATGGCCAAAGTCCTCTAGAGGGTATTTATCTTTTTTCTGCAATGATGCAGTTTATAGACGAACTCATTGAAGAGTAATACTGCACACAATAAGGTTTATAAGCCATTATCCCGATAGCTATCGGGACGGCTCATATACCTACCGTTATTGCACATTACGCAAAACCAATTACGCATGAAAAAAACTGTAATGCTACCATTACTGTTACTAATCGGACTCATTTCCTGTAAAAATTCTGATCAGGAAATTGACAAATTGGGAATTGCTAAAAAATATTATGCGGCTCTTGATAATGCCGATATTACAAAAATAGCTCTTTTATTGACCGATAGCCTTGTGACAAAGGAAACCGAATATGGCTATGAACAGACATTTTCTCTGAAAGAATATGTTGAATGGTTGAAATGGGATGCTGTATTTGAGCCAACCTACAAAATCCTTCAAATTGAGCAAGAGTATAAAATTATCAAAGCGAAGATTTCAAAAATCGATAAAAGGATCTTATTTCTGCACGAAGAACCGATCGTCACTAATCAGGTTATAAGATTTGATCATGATAAAATAACCAGTATTGAAACAACAGAATACATTATTTTCAATGATTCGACATTTGTCAAAAACAGGGATGGACTTGTAACCTGGATTGATGAAAATCATCCTGAATTGAATGGATTCCTACACGACCAAACAGCGACTGGTGGAAGAAACTATTTAAAAGCAATTGAACTTTATAAAAATAAAAAATAAGGTGCTGCAACATGGTATACCCACAAGTGGCTTTGCTGTTCCTTATGGCCGGAACAGCGTTCCAATTCACGAAAATACTCATGACTTTGCCAAACCGAAAATTCGTACCTTAAAGCCAATATCTGAAAGGCATAAGAGACCATTATGCGTTTGATTAAAAAGAAGTTTGGTTCGGAATAACATTAGGGTTTGACCACCTAAAATAATAAAAAGCAACACTGTGGAGTGCAGCAACCACTTTGCAATAAAAAATGGGAAACTGAATTACCCTGTAGCTAAGACAACTATTGGAAAAGAAAAAATATGAGCACAAAACAATACAATACATTTCGGTGGATCCTGCGGGTATTAAGCGGTCTGATAATCGTATTCTCTTTATTTATGTTTATCGGTGAGACTTTAATTGATGAAGAAACCGCAGGACCCCTTACCAACAACGCCATTTTACAATTGTCACTAGCAGGATTAGGTCTGACCGGGCTTGGGCTTGCATGGAAATGGGAATTAACCGGAGGTATTATCGCTTTGGTTGCTTATTTTGTCTTGGCAATAATCAATTATAGCGTACTTGGTTTCCCGTTACTTTATATTTGGCCTCTTACAGCCATTTTATTCATTGCCCTTGGGGCAATCAGCAAAAGTGCAGCTGCCAAGTAATAAAGAATTGAGAAACAGCCTTTGCCAGAAAAACTGCTATATTAATTTGTTCCTGTCATATAAAGAAGTGATGCGATGCAGCAGGTATTGAATGCTTTTTTATTCAGCAGTGGTGCGTATGCCCTAATAGCAGGTAGCCAGATTAGGTCCATTAAAACAAATGATTTGTGTAGTTTAGAATACAAGAATTCAATTTAAAATATGAGCAGTGAACGGTCAAAGCTGACTTAGCCGACGTGAATTTCCAACGACAAAGCTGTTAGATCCTCCGCTAGCTTCGCCCCTAACACCTGCCAAAGGCAGGCAGGCGTGCCACCTTGCCCACCTCTGGCGGGAATAATAGCCAGAAAGCGTTAGGGCAAATACCGGAACATCAAATCGAATGGGAATTATAAATATGGATAACAAATGAAAAAAACTAAACATATCCTTTTTGCAGTAGTATGTACCCTCATTTTTACATCGGAGCTGTTTTCTCAAACCGATACAGCGCAAATATCAAGGATCAGAAATGCGTCAAATGCAGCACTTAAATCGTATGACAACGAAGAAGTACTTTCATATTTGACAGATGATGTAGTAACAACTACTGGAAATGGAACTTTGTTATGCGGAAAAGAGGCATTGAAAAGATATATTTTAGACGGTGGGAAAAGCAAGATGTATTGGATACGTGATACCAGGGAAATTATAGTGAATTCGAAAAGAGGTTTGGCCTGGGAAAGCGGCATTTGGAATGGGTATGACCCGGAGAAAAGTAACAAGGCTATAATCAATGGTAATTATTCAGCCATGTGGACCAAAGAGTCGGGAATATGGAAAATAAAATCACAACTTTTCGTTGCCCTGGAGGAGAAATGAAGCACTGTGGGCTAACAACCCCTATACTATAGTACTGCCTATCAACTAATTCAGATTTCCTATTTTTAATTAAAACTAGAAGCGGCTTGAATGGTCAAAAGGTCAGGGTCCGCCAAATCATGGCCAGGACCATTGGTATTCATTGTAAAAAAACGAAACGGAAATTTAAAAATGAACCAGATGAGAACCCTAAAACACATATTAATACTGACCTCCATACTATTGTCTTCTTCCTACGCATCGCCTCTATTCGCCCAGGAAAATGACTTTATCAAGGACTATTTGGAGCGATTGGAAAATTCAAAAAAGTATTTAATTCTTGTGGCGGAAACGATGCCGGAGGACCAATATGATTTCAAAGCAACGCCAGAATCAATGAGTTTTGCAGAAAATTTAATGCATATTGGCTGGGCGATGGATTGGCATAGTCAATCACTAATGGGCGGCCGTGAAGCCAGAGATTGGAATACCGACACGGAACTGAAGGTCGACAATAAATCAAAAAAAGAAATGATTGCCACAATCGACAGGACATTTGACAAAACAATAGCATTTATCTCAAATTTTGACCTCAATAAACTTGAGGAAAGACTCGACTATTTTGGGTCGGACAGAACAAAAAGACAAATTCTATTATTACTTGCAGACCATATAACGCACCACAGAGGACAGATGCTTGTTTCTATGCGACTGAATGGTTTAAAGCCACCCAGGTATGTCTTGTTTCAATAATAATCAAACAAAGCTAATTTATCAGTACACTTGAAATCTGAATATAACCGGGATTGTTATAAAACCGGAAAAACAACGAAATGCCAACAATAACTGTCATTCAGCGCTACTTCAGCACTAATTCAAAATTCCCTATTTTTAATAAAAACTAAAACTGGCTTCTATGGCTGAACGTTCAGGGATCGCTTTGCCAGCGCAAATTTCTTCTGCTTTCCAATACCGATCCCGATAGCTATCGGGATCGGGCTGGGTATCGGGAACAACTAATAACCAATGATAAAACGCTTTTGAGGGCCGAACGGATATCAAAAGTCTGACAGACTTTTGATAGTGAAGTGCCAGGTAGTGCGCTGGCTTTAAAATATTGAAATTATGATTAAATTTTTTGGACGAATTCGTCAAAAGCTATTAACCGAAAATAAATTCAGTAAATACCTGCTGTATGCCACTGGCGAAGTAATCCTAATTGTCATTGGAATTCTGCTCGCTTTATACCTGAATAATTTAAATAATGAAAAAGCATCCAAGCTTGTTGAAATTGAATTACTCAATGAATTAAAGGCAAATATTAGAGGTAGCATTAAATCCTTTGGAAGAACAATTGAATCAGAAAAGGAATATTTGGCATATAATGTATTGATACTAGATTATTTAGATAACAAAAGGCCTTTTGACGATATTCTCCTCAAACCATTTAGCACCTATTTTTGGACTGTTTCTTCAAATCCCATTTCGGGTGGTTATGCCTATTTAAAATCCAAGGGAATCGATTTAATTACCAATGATAGCTTACGACAAAACTTGAGCGTTTTGTTCGAAAATGAATTTTTGATTATTAAAGAAGAAAATGAGGTTTGGGCAAATAACCTGCAGCAAAATATTTCTTATCCTTATCATGTCAACCACTTTAGAAGGTATTTTTTACAAGATAGCATTTCAGGATATATTGAAGTAACAAAACCTTTCAATTATAATGAGCTGATTAAGGACGATACGTTTAAAAGTATTAACGCCGAAATCATTTCAAATAGAAATTGGAATATTAATAGCTTAAAGGAATTGATTAAGAAATCAGAGGTCGTTGTGAACGAGATTGAAAAAGAATTGGAAATTTTATATGATCAAAAATAACGAAAGCACAACAACGACTTTAATTCATAACTACTTTAGAACTACCCTGAAATTTCCTACATTTAAATAGACCTAAAACCGGCTTCAATGGTTGAATGCCGAGGGCTATTATTGCAAAATATCAAAATGAAAAAAATCAATACAGCGAGCTGCGCAATTTTCGCACTTTTTCTTTTACTCGCTTCTGTGGGATTCTCTCAAAATAGGGTGCCGTTAGATTCACTGCACCAGAAATTGACCAATGCGGCTAAAGAAATAATGACTTCTGCCAAGACGTGTGCACTCATTACCATAGATCAGGAAGGTCATCCCAGGGTAAGAACAATGGACCCCTTTGCTCCTGAAATCGATTTTACCGTGTGGTTTGGAACAAACCCAAAAAGCAGAAAGGTCTATCAAATCAAAAAAAATCCAAGTGTAACGCTATATTATTTAGCAAATGATGGTTCGGGATATGTCACCATTCACGGTGAAGCTGAAATAGTAACTAGTCCTGAAGAAAAAGAAAAGAGATGGAAAGTAGCGTGGGAAGCGTTCTATCCAAACAAGTCGGAAGATTTTGCCTTAATTAAAGTGACGCCACATTGGATGGAAGTAGTTAGTCCTGCTCATGGCGTTGTAGGCGACCCTATCACCTGGGAGCCACCCAGAGTACTTTTTAATTGAAAATAATAGGGTCCTTGGAATAGTTAATTTTTTACAACGCATAACAACATGTACATTTAATAGCGGGTTCGGTGCTCTGTGAATAGCAAATGAACGTCCGGGTATCCATTCCTGTTAGTCGGATACATACGTCTAAAGCCGCTGCTAAACGTGCGAAAACTGTTAGCGCTCATCCCGATCCACTTGAAATTGCTAACATCAGTGCTAAACCGAAAATTAGTAACTTAAAACCCGTGGCTCACGGTTATACGAGACCGTACCTTTCAACCTAAAATTAAAAGATAAAAAATGAAAAAAGTATTGGTATCTACACTTATGATAATGATGTTTTCCCTTGCGCTTACTGCCCAGGATAAAACCGCCATTATTTGTGGCAAGCTGATCACAGCTGAAGATGATAAGGTTTATACGGATATGGTAGTGATCATCGATAAAGAACGAATCGTACAAATTGGCAGCAGAGATCTTATAAAATCAGATCATAAAATAATAGATTTAACAGAATATACAGTGCTGCCCGGATTAATTGATGCACATGTGCATCCCTTAATATATGGAGACGATTACCAGGTAAATCATATAAAAGGATCATCTGCCTTTAATGCACTCAGGGGGTTAAAAGTAGTTCAGGATTGGCTTAACGAAGGTTGGACGACAATACGGGTAGCCGGTGATGCCGATACACAATATGCCCATTTTGAAATTAGGGATGCTATAAACACCGGTCTGTTTGATGGCCCGAGAATATTTGGTGCAGGGCATTATTTATCCGTTACAGGCGGAGGAGGCGATATCAATTTTATAGCACCTGAACAATCCGTTATTGCTGATGGGCTGGTCGTTAATGGTAAAGATGAAATTCAAAAGGCTATTAGGAAAGAAATAAAATTTGGAAGCGACTGGATCAAGCTTTTAATTACCGGTGCTTTTATGTCTGAAGGGGACAATCCGCAAAATGTTCACTTTAGCGATGAAGAAATTATTGCTGCTATGGAGGAAGCAAAAAGAAGGGGTGTTCCTGTCATGGCGCACGCCCATGCTACTGAAGGCATCAATAAAGCCATTACGTTTGGGGCGAGATCCATAGAACATGGCACCTTCCTTAATGATGAAAGTATTGACCTGTTTTTAGTGCATGATGCATATCTCATCCCTACTTTGTGTGTAAGTGAATATGGACTCGAAACCTGGAAGAACAGCAAGGCGCAGGCAAAAATGTATGAATTAACAATTAAGCACCGCGAGGCTTCCTGGAAGATGTATGAGAAAGCAATAAAAAGAGGGGTAAAAGTAGGGGTAGGTTCAGACAATGTTGGATTCCCCCCTAATTTTGCTGGTAAGGAATTCCAGTTACTTACTGAAATAGGAATGACCCCTCTCCAGGCAATACTGGCGGGCACTAAGGTAAATGCAACGTTACTTATGATGGATAACGAAATTGGAAGCATTAAGGTTGGTAAATTGGCAGATATTATAGCCACAAAGAAAAACCCTCTTGATGATATCTCCGAATTAACCCGGGTAGCATTCGTAATGAAAGGCGGGAAAATAATTAAGCCAACTAAATAGAGAGGTATACGCTAACATTATATAAAGTACATTAAAACGTGAACAACCCGAATCCACTTTTGAAAATAATCTTCCTTATCCTTATCGCAGTGGCAGTGGCCATTACACTGGATGGAATTGAAATAATAGCAAGTGAAGGTAGCTCCGAATCTTTTGAATGGTCAGCGACAAAGATTCAATTTACCGGGCAATCTTTCTATTCAATTTTTGTACTGATCGGATTACTACTATCATTCGCATTCATAAGAAATCGAAAAAAGAAAAAAACGCCATCGGATTAATTGACTTATTTGTCTTTCATTAGCTCAATAAAATCGGCATCCTCGTACAAGTTGCGAAGATCCGGATCATGTTTGAGATATGCATAATTTTCAAACCCACATGCTATTGCTTTTTTGAGACTTTTTATAGCGGCTTTTTTATCCCCTATCAGGGTATAAAAACAAGCGGCGTTATAAATAATAATAGGGTCGTTCGGGTTTTGCTCAATCCCTTTATTCATTTCTTTTTTTGCCTCCTCTAAGCGCCCCAGCCTTTTCAATGTAAAGGCGTAAAATTGGTGGGCACGAGAGTCATCCGGGTGATGCATTAAATAAGAGGGGTAAAAGTCTGCGGCCCGTTCAATAGTATGCTGTAGCATTTTTTTATCCTGCAATATTTCATAGGCCATCTGCAAGTCACCGTAAGGAGAATGAAAATCACCATTAAGTTCCAAGACCTTATTAAAATCATTTACCGCGTCCAAATCCCTCCCCGTTATTCTATAAAGCCTACCCCTGACCCAGTAGGCAAAAAAATTGTCAGGGTCAAATGAAATTCCCTTTTCAGCAGCTATCAGTGCTTCGTTCAGTAAATTCTTGTTGCCGTAGACCAGTCCCAGGGCGCTATACGCCTCAGATGAGGCAGGATGATAAATAAGGGCTTTTAGTGCCGAATCTTCCGCCTTTTTGATCCATTTAACGTTTTTATCATGTGTTTCATATAACAGGGCACAGGCCTCGCTCATACCCGCATATGCAACTGCATAGTGTGGGTCTAAATCTATGGCCCTTTGAAAAAGATCTATGGACAAAAGAAGATAGTTCTTTGTATACCTGAACAGAAATTCGCGAGCTTTCAGGTTAGCGTCATACGCCTCAACATTCATTGTCTCTATTTTGCTTAATGCTTCTTTTTCTTTGGCCGAAAGCTTCAGTTGTAATGAATTAACAATCTTCTTGGATACCTGTTCCTGAATATCAAAAACGTCTGCCATCTTCCCTTGGTAAATCTCGGCCCAAAGTTCAGAATCGTTTTCTATATCAATCAATTCCGTTGTTATTCTCAACTCCTCCTTATGTTTGCGCACAGTGCCTTGCAACACATACCGCGCTTTCAATTCACGACCCAATGAAACAATGTCCGCTTCAGAATCTCTAAAGCGCATGGAGGTACTTCGTGAAGTAATGTCAAGATCATTGATTCCTGACAAGCGAATAATTATTTCTTCCGTTAACCCATCACTAAAATAATTGCTATCGTTATCCGAACTAATATTCCGAAAAGGCAGGACCACCAGCTTTTTATTGTCAGCAGTAGGTTGTTCTGCAGATTGAGCTGTTAGTAAGTTCTTTGGTTCCGCATTTTTTATTTTTTTAATTCCCTTTGGAGAGAATTCATAATTCCAGGCTATGACCAGGCTGATCGGAAAGCCTATAATCAATGTGAAAATCAAGGTTTTCATAAAATGATTAGGGGCACTGAACGCTGGAAGGACAATATCAAATACCTGGGCAATTACCCACGCTATCACCAAATAAGTTATCGCCGATCTAAATACATTACGCCTTTTAAGCTCTGCTATGTATTTTTTAAAATTCACCTTAACTCGAAGTTAGTGTTGTTACTAGAATAATGGTTACCATAATAATTTCTGCAGGCTTGGAGGGACACGAGGTAACGGCAAAGGTGTTGGTACGAGAATGGGAGCCTCCGAAATCACCAGCCTAAATTAGTATATAAAGATAAGAATTGTTTGTCTAAAGCTTACTTAAGAAACATGGAAACAATGCCTAATTTGACGCTTTGAAAGTTGTTTATACAATAGGAACTATATAACTTAAACTTTAATAAATGGTGCGAATAGTTTAAGGGGGCAATTAAAAGACCGCTCCTCATAAAATGTATGCCTATATTTAGCGAAATATAAACCAAAAAAATCCGGCAAACTATTTACGATATCTCATTTGTAACAGATTTTTAGTCGGACCATTTTTATAGTAAACCGCTAACCAATGATTAAATTTTTTAGGGCCATCAGAAAAGACCTTATGGAGAAAAATAAAACGGGCAAATATTTGAAATATGCAATTGGTGAAATAATTCTTGTTGTGATTGGAATTTTAATTGCACTACAGGTAAGCAATTGGAATGAACGAAAAAAAATTGACCAATCCACAAAAGACCATTTAGCAATATTAAAGGAAAACCTTAAAGAAGACCAGATACAATTGAATGAATTGCGCACAACAATGGAGGCCCATGTAAATTATGCAGATTCATCCATGCGCCAGATAAGAACGGAAATACCAGTTGATAAATACCTGAAAAAGTATTTAACCCTTTTGATTCGGGAATTTGACTTTCGACCAAACAAAAATGCTATTGAAACAATCACCCAATCCAATGAAATCCCTTCTTTAAGTGAAAAACTACGGACGGCAATTTTGGACTATTACTCATTGATTGAAAGTGCAAACGAGAGAGAATCCATATCAAACGATAATATTCAATTGCGATATGAGGCCTATATTATTGATGAATATCCTATAATCTTTCAAAAAGACAATCCCTGGGACTATGTACAAAAGATCTATAAAAAGGATCCGCGGGAACCTATCCCCATTGATACCCAACAATTTTTATCCGATAGAATACTTGAGGCCCTGCTTATTTCGAGATACTATCAATGTACACAGCTGAAAGATTTTTATGCTATTCTTGAACAATCAACGATCAACCTTGTAAACCTGATCGATCAAGAACTTAAATAGTGACGAATGCTAAAATTCTTTCGAAAAATACGGTATGACCTTATGGAGAAAAATAAAACAGGCAAATACTTAAAATATGCCGTAGGAGAAATTGTGCTTGTTATGATTGGAATACTTCTTGCCCTTCAGGTAACTAATTGGAATGAGCAAAGAAAAAAAAATGATGACCTTAAAATAGCCCTCGCACAAATTATAAACGACTTAAAACAAGATGAACTTAATTTGAAAGGGTTCGAATCCTCAAATCTGAAAAGGGTCTCTTATTTGACAAAATTGTCTAATGGCGACTATGAGAATATTGCTTTGGATTCTTTGTTTTATAATTTAGATGACTACTTCTATTTTTACAAAAGCAATAACTCTTACTCGGGTCTTAAGGCAAATGGCATGTTTTCAGCAATGAAAAACATCCAATTGAAAAACAATATGACCAGCTATTATGAACAGATGTACGAACGATTAAAGACCGTATCGCAATATGGAGAGACCTTTACTAATGACAGGGTCATTCCATTTGTTTTAAACAATACGGACTATGACCAAAATTTGTCAGTCACAGATGAATTAGTGAAAGAGAAAATAGAAACTACGAACCTATTACAACTTGCTAAATACCAGATAAATGTGAAAAAGTTTTCACTTAATTTAATGAAGAGCGCTATTGAAATGAATTTAGCGTTGCGGGAAGAGATTCAAAAGGAAATTGAAATACTAAAATAACCAAAGCAATACGACCTGTAACAATAATTGGTTGTTGCAAGCCTGCTTCCGAAAGTTGCTTACACCAGTTCGCTTTGCTCCTGTCTATTCAGTATGTATTTGCTAAATAACGTGCTTAAAACATGTATCTGATCTTACATAAACACGTTGATAAAACCATTGCGGAACTTAGAGTATTTGATGCTTTTATTTCATCTAAATCAGGATAATATTTTTGTCTAATTCCTTTTTTTGTTGAGTACTTCTAGTGCATAAATAACTTCAGCATTTGGATCGAAATTATAGGATTTAAGTTTATCGTACGTTAATAAATAATCTGGCATAAGTACGTCAATAGTATCATCCAGTTCAGGAAAAGAATAACCCATTTTATACGTTAAATAGAAATTTAAACCACTATTTTTTAATTCAAATGGATTTTGATCCGAAAATGTATTTGGTGCCTGACCGGAAGGTGTTCCAACAATTATTGCGTTACTTTTAGCAAAGTATTGTAACATCCAGAATGCAGAACTAAATGTACGTTCTGTTGTTAAAACAACAACATTTTTTGGCGTATACAAACCCTCATATTTTCCTGTTAAATACTCCCTATTAAATGTTGGCATATGCGAAGCCATCTCATCTAGTTCCTTTAAGATTTGTACTCTTTTATATTCGCTGTTTTTAGAAGATAAATAGCGTTTTTCTTCTTCAAAATCGTAATCATTAATCGTAATTGGCAAAGTCCTTGACGCGCTTATTGGATCGAATTTTTCCCCTGGATTATACTGATAATAAATCTCTGAATGTTTTCTGATTTGATAACTTCGATTTCTTACGTCTATGATTTTTTCTTTTCCATAGAGGAAGTACATTAATATTTCTGTAATATTCGAAACTCCTCCGGGGTTCTTTCGTAAATCAATAATTAGATTTTCGGTTCTATCATTTTTCATGGTAATAACTAAATCTCTAAAGCACTCTGTTGCCGAGGGCAAGTTGTCAATAACAAGATTTAGATTGGCCATTGCAGGTTTTTCATGAAATCTTTCATACGTTTTTCTGGCTAATTCCTCATAATAATTACCGTAAAATCGCCAATGTTCATGACATTCTCTATACGTCTGCATATCTTCAATTCGCAACAAAATTGTTTTCTTATCCTCATCAATATAATCAAATACAAAATCTGATTTTTTAATAGCTGGGAGTGAAATTGAGGAATTGTTTGTAATAATGGATTTCCTTTCTAAATCATTCAGTACAAAAGAAATTTGAAATGTATTTCCATCTGGATCTTTAAATTTTGCTTTTATTGTTTTGATATCGGCAATCTCAGGTAATAATAGTTTTAATTTTACCAGGCTTGCTAATCCATCAATAAGCCTTCTTAGGTTGTGATACTCATTTTCTGCTGCCAAAATAAGTTTTTGCCTTTCTAATAATTCATTTACAGAAATACCTTCTACTTCTAATAAAATTGAATTAAGTAAAAATTTATATTTCTCTGAATACACACCCGAAACATACATCTCTTTTTCTATAACCTTCAATTCTAATGGCAAACCTAACCGTTGGTCCGAATACCAATTAGGGGGAATAATATACGTATGACCATCTCCTATTTTTGCCAAAAAAGGTTGGGTTATCTCTGCAAAATTATTAATGGTCATACCTTGTTCTGGAATTGAAGTCAGCAATTCCTGGAACCTTCTATGAAATGCCAATTTCCCTCCTCCAAAATAATAGGGATCTGTATGTGTAGCCTCAATAATGTCGACCATTTGCCGTAAATCGGCAATTATTTCCTCTTTAGTTAAAACCTGGGCTTTTAAACAAAATGAATTTAAAAAAAGTAAGGAAATTATACTATTAATAGCAATACGTCTTATTTCGCTACTATCGATTATTGTGAAAATGAATAGGTAGATTTTCATTTGGTAATTTATTTACTTATCTCAAGTTAAAGACAAAACCTGACAACAATTGTCACACATGAAACTGACAATTTAGTTAATCGTATCAGATTCCCGCCTCAGATTTATTGACAAATTTGTTACCTCAATCATTTTTTATAAAAAATTTAAAAATGACAGATGCTGCTGGAACTACAGACCCAAGACTAATCTCAACGAAAATACCAACCAATAATTAAGACTTAGCAGATTACCTTATTAAAAAAAATATAATAGCGAAATTATTTGTTAGCATGTTTGCAGCATGGCGTAAATATAATTGCCCAACACAAGTCTGCTTCCAAAAATTCCCACGGATTTCTCCCTGGTTCGTTCCATTTTTAGTAAGTTAGTTCTTTGTCCACGCCACCATCCTAAGACAAAAAGGTTGGCTGCAATTAGAAGCAACATCCTGAATTCAAGAGTATGAGGTATTTAGTGGTATTATTTTTTATTTTATCCTCCTGCAAATCGTCACCGGATAAAGGATCTGAACCCAAAACCTTCCAAGAAATTCATGATGAGGCTATTGTAGTTGATGGTCATAATGATTTTTTGATGCTCGTAACAGATGACTTAATCTTAGACTATACAGAAAACACGCTTGCATTTGACAGGGATTTAACAGGAAGGACACATATTGATCTGGAGCGATTAAAAAAAGGAGGCGTGGATGTACAATTCTTTTCGGTTTTCTGCACAGGTAGTCAGATGAACCCATTCGATTTTGCCAATAGACAGATTGACTCCTTAGAGGCGATAATTTCCCGCGATCCTGATAAAATTGTTATAGCTACTGACGGTGATGAAGTCCTGAACGCTGTAAAGCAAGGAAAATCAGTGGCAATGCTTGGTGTGGAGGGAGGCCACATGATAGAAAATGATTTAAGCAAACTGGATAGCCTTTACAGACGCGGTGTAAGGTATATGACGCTAACCTGGAACAATTCTACCCCATGGGCAACCAGCGCCAATGATGAAACATTCAATGAAGATCTGAAGCAGAAAGGATTAACCGATTTCGGCAAACAGGTTGTTAAAAGAATGAATGAATTAGGAATGTTAGTGGATGTTAGCCACGTGGGAGAGCAAACGTTTAAGGACGTCATGAAAACTACCACGAAACCCGTTATAGCCTCGCATAGTTCTGTGTATCAATTATGCAATCATCAACGAAACTTAAAAGATGACCAGATTAAGGCCATCGCTGAGAATGGTGGTGTTATTCAGGTAAATTTCAACCCGCCTTTTATTGATAAAGGTTTTGCGAAGAAGTCAGACGCCTTTTTTGAACGACATAAGGAAGAAACTGATTCGCTTTTAACGATCGTTAAGGATGAATGGATCGTAGAGTATCAGCTTTTTCGTAAATACACAGAAGAGGCAAATGAAATAAGACCCCCATTATCAATACTCATCGACCATATTGATTATATCGCCAACTTAATTGGAGTAGATTATGTTGGTTTGGGCTCTGATTTTGATGGAATCACGATCACACCGCTCCAACTGAACGATGTTACTGGTTTCCCACTCATCACAAAGGCCTTGTTAGAGAGAGGTTATAGCCCTAATGATATCGATAAAATTCTTGGGGGAAATGTATTGCGCGTTTTAAAGGCAAATGAATCAACGAATTAACCACCGCCAATGAGGTGTAAAATTAAGTGCCTGCAAGTATACGATACCGATTTTAAAGGCAATTATGAATACAGCTTTGTTATTAATGGAATGCTTCATCACGATATCTACCATTTAAGACAGCTTGGAATCATTATCAACTATTTGAAGAAAAATAACAACGCTGCCCAGCTATAAAAAGCATGTAGTCACAGGAGCTGCTTTACCATATGCATTGCTAACCTTCATCCCGAACCCATGATAAAATTCTTTCGAAAAATACGCTACGACCTTATGAAGAAAAATAAAACAGGCAAATATCTGAAGTATGCCATTGGTGAGATTGTGCTGGTAGTTATTGGTATTTTAATAGCATTGCAATTAAATACATGGAATCAAGACCGCCAGAACAGAAAACAAGAAGTACTCTTATTAACGCAATTATTAAATGAATATACAAATAACTTAAACCAGTTGGATATCAAGATTGAATCTAGAAATGATATTTTGAAATCTTCCCTTAAACTGCTGACTTATAGAAATTTAAAAGAAGATCAACTAAACATTGATACCGTAAATCTACATATTAGCAGAACATTAACGAGGCCCACATTTGACCCGGATCTTGGTGTAACCGACGAACTAACTAATTCTGGCAACCTTTATTTGCTGACAAATTTAGAATTAAGAAATAGCATCACATCCTTTCCAAGCTTTTTAGATGAGCTTGAAGAAGAAGAGTTGGTGATATTTAATCTGGTTGAAGACCGATACTTCCCATTTTTAATAGCCAATTACCAAATTGGCCCTGTCGTTAAAAATTTTCTCACAGATTTTTCCTTTATGGATAGGAATCTGTTAAATATTTCAGCCCGGACTGAATGGCCTGAAGATTTACTGGAGGTAACAAGTCCAATTGATTTGATCAATAATCCGGATATGACAGATTATCTTACTTTAATGTGGGCCAATACAGATTACACCAATGCTCAATCTGTAGGTGTGAAAATTAAAATAGAATCCATTATTTCACTAATTAATGAGGAATTACGTAAAAAAAGATGACGAAAGGTAACCAATCATAAAGGATATAATTCAGGCTGCAATTCGCTTCTCAAAGCACAAAGATTCATTTCAGTGCTCTGCAAAAGGTGTATTAAAATCGCATCTTACCTTAGAACATTATGAATGAATTCGGATTAATTCATTAAAAATAATTATGAATACCATAAGAAGCATTAATAGAATATCATTATTTATACCTCGTTATGTCATAATAAATTTAAAATAGTTTTTATGAAAAGTACAGGATTATTGAAAATGGCAACCCTTGTAATGGCCGTAATTTTTTTCGTGGCATGCAACAAAGATGATGACTCCTTTGCAAGGATAACTGTAAACAACACCTTACTGGTGGGAGACCGTTCGGATTTTAACGGTGATATTGATGCCAGTTTTACGGGTAACGGAGGTTCTGTGGCACGTTCCTTTATTTGGAACAATAACCTCAATACGGCAGACTACAATGCAGATATCACAGCTTCTTCAGCAGGAACCTTTCGGATGATCGTGGAGGATTCAGAAGGAAGTGTAGTACTCGACCGTACCATCGATGGTAGTACTGAACCCGATACTATTGGCGGTGTAACTTCATCAGGTGCTTCCGGGATATGGACCGTGACCATTCAGGTAACTGAATTTACCGGTGACGGTAGTTTTTCACTGAGTGAAGGAAATTAATCGCATTGAAATAACATCTAAAATCCCTGTCAGCTACGCTGATGGGGTCTTTTTTTTTGCCTTTGGTGTTTCCTTTATAAAATAATATGGTTGTGGCTTCGATAGTGAACACCAAAATTTAAAGGCGATAATTCAGCGCTTCCCCAGATCCAAATTCTAAAAATTCCCCATTATCCTAAAACGGTCCAGGCTGGAATGGTCAAACGGAAGAGCCCCTTTCCATGGCTATTAATGAAAAACCCAGAACGTAGGTCCCGGGTTTTTGAGAACATCAATTTGTTCATTTAATCAAGAAACAAGAAGAAAATCAGATCATTCTGGCTTCCACCTTTTCCCAATTAATGATCTTCAGAATATTCTGAAGGTACTCCCCTCTTTTGTTTTGATATTTCAGATAATAGGCATGCTCCCAAACATCAATACCCATAAGAGGTGTCCCATGCATCTCCGCTGCTTTCATCAAGGGGTTATCCTGATTGGGGGTTGAAAAAATCCGCAATGTATTATCCTTGTCCTGTATGACCCAGGCCCAGCCAGAGCCAAAACGCTTTGCGCCTGCATCCGACAACTCATTCATAAAAGCATCCACGGAACCAAAATCCAGTGCGATCTTGTTACGGAACGCCTCGCTCATGGTACCTCCCGGGGTTAAGATCTCCCAATACAACGAATGGTTGTAATACCCTCCGCCATTGTTTCGCATAGCGGCAGGAAGTGGGTCCATGCTTAAAATCTCTTCTATTGTCTTTCCGGAAATAGCTGCTTCTTTCAAAGCCGCATTGAGTTTATCGGTATACCCCTGATGGTGTTTGGTATGATGTATTTCCATGGTCCTGGCATCAATCGTATCCGGAAAGGCATTGTATCCATACGGAATTTCGGGCAGTTTGAATACTGTGGCGACACTACTTACTGGTTCCATTTTTTCTTCTTTTTTTGGTTCTGATTTACAGGCAGACAATAGCACAGTGGGTGCAAAGGAAGCACCTGCGGATAGTAAAGCGGCCTGTTCTAAAAATTTGCGCTTGTTCATAGTTCAATGATTTTAAGTGAATTCCTCTATAAATGTAAATCTGTCCTCAATTTCAACCCTTTTACCAGTCATAAACATTCTTTAACACTATATCTTTCCCGAGTGAATCCTTTACCATCAGCTCATATCGTATAGTGACCGGCGTGCCGATGGGCGCATAGTAATAGATGATCCACGCGTCTGCTTCACGGGTACCGATACAGCCATTGGAATAGGCCTTTCCCAGGGATTTGGGATTAGTGGTCGGGTGTATGAGTTGACCATTCTGAAAACCGTTGATCTCCGTTTCGATCCATGGTATCCGGGGCATCATGGTCGTTTTTCCATCGTCCCTTTTCGTCAGATAAAACCTTTTTCCGTCCACAGGGTTATAGAAAGTCGGATCGCGCCGATGGCCCACAATATATCCTTCGCCTGTCTTGGTCCTTAAATCCGTAACCTTATCCCCCATGGCCAGGTAGCGTTCCCTGTTTTGTCCCACCCGTACGGGCAATGTATACAACAAAGCCCTGCCTTCATAAATTCGCAATTTGAATTCCGGGATATTAAGATCGATATGAGTTTTCTTCATTCTATCGATCATCCGATTGGCCATTGTTCCCTCAGGTATCAAGATCGAATCGGCTGGCCGCAGCACTATAAGCTGCCTTTGGTCGTACACAAAGGAGTCCCGTTCCATCATACGGTAATAATCCGTATTCACCAGGGTATCCATGATCCATGGATTTGAACGCACCAGGATATGCTCGGTTAGTGGGTAGTCCGATAATGAATCATACGCCACGACCAGGGAATCCATGTACCGGAAAAAGTCCTTTACCCGCACGGTATCGGTGACAGCAATCCATACGGGGAATTCTTGAATGGCACTTATAACTTCCTCATCTTCCAAAGTTTCAGAACCTAAAGATGTCGTTGGATTTTTACAGGACAGGAATGTCAGGACTACAAGCAATGTCGAAATCCATACTACCATCCGTCTCATTTTCCTTGGGTGTTGCGTTTTAGGTGCCCTCAGGTATTTTCCTGGATATCAAATCTATGGGTATCATTGATCATGGCATACCCCAGTTCATGAAGTTCCCTTCGTACTTTTTCCAGATCTCCCCAAGTAAGGTACTCGAAGGAAACGCTGGTATTTTCCCTGTCTATCGAGATATTCCAGATGTTTTCCAACGTTTTTAAATTTTCCAGAATCAGCTTTGCATCCATTCCGGATGCGCGCTTTTGCAGTTCAAAAGTAGTTTGCATGCTTTTTTTCTTGAGCTTCTAAAGTACATTATCAGCAAGCTAGCAGAAATGACCTGGGTCATTTGCACTATGGAAAACTACGATGGTAGCCTAATGAAGTATCCATTCACGACATCCCGGATACGGTATGATAGCGGTCATTGTAAAATAGGCCTTACCTTATTTTCTTTGTCCGTAGAACCACTGGAATAAGGTACTAACGAATAACTATGATAAAGAGCTACACGTTTATGAATTCCAATATTCTTACTGGCCTTAAATCTGATAAAAAATGAACAACGTCATCACCCTTACAATGAACCCTGTTTTAGATAAGGATACTTCCGTGGCAGGTGTTATTCCGAATAAAAAGTTACGGTGTGCGTCGCCCGATTATTACGCCGGAGGTGGCGGTGTAAATATTTCCCGTGCCCTTAAAAAACTGGGAGGAAGTTCGCTCTGTATGTATATTGCCGGGGGGCCTACAGGAGCCCATTTGCAGCAACTTTTATCCAATGAAGGGATTGATCAAAAAGTAATTCCTATTAAGGGATGGACACGTGATAACCTCTCTGTCAGGGACACCCTAACTAATTTGCAATATCGCTTTGGCGTTCCCGGGCCTCATGTAACAGAAAAGGAATGGCAGAAAGTCCTTACAGAGGTGGAAGGTTCTGTAGAAGAGAACGATTATTTGGTAGCCAGTGGAAAACTGCCGTTAGGAATACCACCCGATTTTTATGTACGGGTATCAAACATCGTAGCAAGGAAAAAAGGAAGGTTCATTCTTGATACCTCCGGCGAAGCCCTTTTACCCAGTTTGGAAGCCGATATTTTTTTAATGAAACCCAATCTGTCAGAGTTAAGCATTATGTGCGGTGTAGCATCTATCTCTGTTTTGGAACTGGAATCCATATCCCAAAAGCTACTAAAGGACTATGCAATTGAGGTACTCGTTGTTTCCCTGGGGCCCAAAGGAGCCTTTCTGGCAAGCAGGGATGTGATGGAGCACATTGCTGCCCCCACCGTACACCAGAAAAGTACGATTGGTGCGGGCGATAGTATGGTTGCCGGGATGGTACTCAGCCTTATAAAGGGTAGATCCTATAGTGAAATGGTACGCTATGGGATCGCCTGTGGTACTGCTGCCACGCTGCACCCCGGAACGCAACTTTGCAAGAAAGAAGATGCAGATAAACTGTACGAATGGCTTTTGGCCGAAGGCAAAAAAAATAAAAAAGATGCCACACCTGACCTAGGTCATTTTAAACCCTTTTAATCCGGAGTACTTTAGTATTTCAGATAGGTTACGAAGAATTCAGCTCTTTGAAATATACGAAACATGGATTTATAAATCGTGGGGGATTTAAGATCCATAAGATTGGAAGCTGTTACAGGCACCCTTTATGCATTTGAATGATGAACGAACCTAGCAATGGGTACAAGTAAAGATAGCGTTTACAGGGCAGTATTGACAGCTTCTGGGAAACCGCGGTGCTAGCGCACCGCGGTTTCCTTTAAAATAGTACTCTTGGGCTGCCAGGCAATGGCTTATTCTACAAACGTAAATCCTAAAATATAGCCGGATGAAAAAAATTATAATCATACTCGGACTCCTATTGGTATCGGCATGTTCATCAACCCGATTTGTCGATAGTTGGAGAAATACAGAAGTTACTACTTTCCAGCCTAATAAATTATTGGTCATAGGGCTTACGGACAACCTTACGGCGCGAAAAATATTTGAAGAACGATTGAAATTTGAATTCAAACAAAGAAATATTGATGCCTATGAAAGCACCGAGGTTCTGGATGGTGCTTTTACCGATTCAAGGAAAAGTGAGCAGGAAATAGATGCAATGAAAGAACAACTCATCGCAGATGGGTACGATGCCGTTATAATAACTGCAGTGATTGGCATAAATACGAGGCAACAATACCGTTCCGGCGGTTACTATACTTTTGGCCCACAACTGTGGTACCGGTTTGGCCCTTATTACTACAGATTCCAGGATGTTTATTTCAACCCCGGTTATTACAATGAATACAAGGTATACCAGGTAGAAACATCCATCTATAATCTCAAAAAAGAAGCGAACAAATCACTGGTCTGGGTGGGTACCTTTACTATCGTTGATCCCTCTAATATATCCAATGTGGTTAATGACTATGTGAAAAAGATCATAACGCAATTGCAGGTGGAAGGACTGATCGCCGCCCCGTTATAAAACTTGCTTGCTCTTCCCCATCCTTGTAGTCATATATTTCGAGAGAAGGAAAAAGAAAAAAGGAACCTGTAAAACTCAGGTACTATCGACACAAGATGGTCCCGCAGGAATAATAGACCATAAGGAATCTGGTCTTAAAGCAACTCTCTGAGATAATTCAGAACATTAGCCTCTATCCGTTCCTGGATATTGGAAATGTCGGCTTTCTGGAAAGGTTCACCGGTAATGTTTTCGTAAAGTTCAATATATCGTTCTGAAACGGTCGTTATATAGTCATCTGACATTTCGGGAACGGTTTGTCCTTCTAATCCCTGAAAGCCATTTTGAATGAGCCACTGCCGTACAAATTCTTTGGAAAGTTGTTTCTGAGGTTCGGACCTGTCCTGGCGTTCCTGATAGCCTTCAGCATAAAAATAACGGGAAGAGTCCGGGGTGTGGATCTCATCGATCAGCACAATGTGTCCCATCCTTTTTTTTGCCAAATTCATATTTCGTATCCACCAGGATAAGTCCCCTTTCGGCAGCGATCTCCGAGCCCCTTTGGAACAAAGCCCTGGTGTACTTTTCAAGAACCTCATAGTCCGCCTCACGATACAATTTCCCGTCTCAGGATGTCTTCCCTGGAAATATCCTCGTCGTGGTCTCCTTTTTCGGCCTTGGTGGCTGGGGTAATGATCGGTTGCCGGGAAACGCATCGTTCTCCTTCATCCCTTCCGGCATAGGCACTCCACATAGGATACGCTTGCCCGCTTTTGTATTCCCTTGCCGCATGGCCGGATAAATAGCCCCTGATCACCATTTCCACCTTAAAGGTTCACAGGCCTGGCCTACTGCCACATTGGGATCTGGGGTGGCCAGTAACCAATTGGGGACGATATCCTGCGTCGCAGCCATCATCTTGGTGGCGATCTGATTCAGGATCTGCCCTTTGTACGGGTATCCCTTTGGGCATCACCACATCAAAAGCAGAAAGCCTGTCGGTGGCGACCATGACCAGCAGGTCATTTTCCAGGCGCATAAACTTCCCGTACCTTTCCTTTATAGACACTATTGCTGCCCGGGAAAATTAAAATTGGTGGAAGTAATTGTATTGCTCATAGGTCAGTCTTAATTCTGATGTTCTATGTCTCTTATAGGCATCGATGACCTTTTTGACCAATTTATGGCGAATAACGTCCTTGTCGTCCAAGTAGATCATCTCTATGCCCTCCACATTTTTCAGGATCAGCAAGGCCTCCTTCAATCCGGAGATGACCCGTCCTGGGAAGGTCTATCTGTCCCGGATCGCCCGTCAGTCAAAAACTTGGCATCCTTGCCCATACGGGTCAGAAACATTTTCATCTGGGCATGGGTAGTATTCTGTGCCTCATCCAAGATCACAAAGGCATGATCTAAGGTACGGCCCCTCATAAAGGCCATGGGCGCAATTTGTATCGTACCGTTCTCGAGGTAATGGACCAGTTTTTCTCTGGGGATCATATCCCGCAGGCATCATATAGGGGTTGCATATAGGGATCCAGTTTTTCCTTGAGGTCGCCCGGCAGAAAACCCGAGGTTCTCCCCTGCTTCCACAGCCGGTCTGGTTAAAATGATCCGTTTTACCTGCTTATTTTTTAAAGCCCGTACCGCTAATGCAACCCCTGTATAGGTCTTCCCGGTACCGGCAGGGCCGATGGCAAAAACCATGTCGTTCTTTGCTACCGCATCGACCAGTCTTCGCTGGTTTTCGGTCTGTGCCTTGATCAGTTTCCCGCCTTACCCCGTGAACCAGAGGTTTCCCCACTGCTTGCAACGGGGATTGCGTAGTCTTCCTGACCATTACGGGCAAGCACCCGCTCAATGGCATTTTCATCGAGTTTGTTGTATTTCACGAAATGGGCCGTGAGCATATCGAAGCGCCTATCGAATTCATCCAACAGATCCTCATCGCCATAAACCATTATCTTGCTGCCACGGGCAACAATCTTTAATTTCGGAAAGTACTTTTTAAGCAGTTCAATATTCTCGTTTTGTTGTCCAAAAAATTCCCGTCGGACTGATGTCGGTAAGCTCTAGAATTAGTTCGTTCAATGAAGATCGATTATTTTTAGGGTTGGGACCTTAAAGATAAATTTCGAAACGCTGATTTTTTTGTTTAATTTTGTTTAACAAACTTAAGTAAAAAATCAGTTTGAATAATCAAAAACATATCAACATTGCTGCATGGCAATCATCACCTTAACTACAGATTTTGGACTATAAAGACCATTTTGTAGGTGCTTTAAAAGGGACTATCTATAAGGAACTGACGATGCGAAAATTGTTGATATTTCCCATGACATCAGCCCCTTTAATATTCAGGAGTGTGCCTACATCCTGAAAAACTGCCTACAGACCTTTCCGAAAGGTACCATTCATATTGTGGGCGTAGACGCCGAACGCACGGTTGAAAATCAACATCTGGCCGTCTTGGTCGATGGCCATTATTTTATCCTGGCGAACAACGGCGTAAGCAGTCTGATCACCGCTGAAATCAAACCTGATAAAGTTGTCGAAATCAATATTCCCAATCCCAACCCCGGGGTCGTTTCCCGTTATTGAAGTCTTCGTGAAAGTTGCCTGTCATCTCGCACGGGGTGGTACCCTGGAGGTCGTAGGTAAAAACTTTACGGACCTGAAAGAAGCTAAAGGAATTTGCCCCGAGGATGACCAACAACGGAGATACAATAGTGGGAAATGTCATTTATATTGACAACTACGGGAATGTCATTTCCAATATCAGGAAGGGCCTTTTTGATGCCTATCGAAAAGGACGCGATTTTCGAGTTAATTGCGCGTAACAAAAAGATCACCGAGATTGTGAATAACTACAGCGATATCATCAACTTTGACCTTGACGGGGACAGCGCAAGGGTCCGGGCGACCTGCTGGCCTTGTTCAATTCTGCCAATTATATTGAACTTGCCATCTACAAAAGTGATCCCAATACGGTGGGAGGTGCTTCTACCCTATTGGGGTTAGACTACAGGGACACCATAACTATCAATTTTAAATAAATGATCGTACGGATTGTGAAACTTCACTTCAAAAAAGAAAATATTGCTAGTTTTGAGCAACTTTTTGAGGAAACGAAAGAGGTGATACGGAATTTTGATGGATGTTCCTTATTGGAATTATATCAGGACACCAAAGATCCCGCTGTTTTTTTTACCTATAGTTATTGGGCTTCGGAGAAGCATCTGGAAGCCTACCGGCAGTCCGATTTCTTTAAGCACGTTTGGTCGCGCACCAAATTGCTTTTCGATGACCGGCCACAGGCCTGGAGCGTAGAAAAAGTACATGCATTTAACTAAATAGTATGCTTGCCATTTTTAAAAGAGAGATCACGTCTTATTTCACCTCGGCTACGGGGTATCTGGTAATGGGTTTGTTTCTGGTATTGAACGGTCTTTTGCTATGGGTGGTCCGGGGGCCTTTTAACATCTTTGACAATGGCTTTGCCGACTTGTCCGGCTTCTTCCTGCTGGCGCCTTTTATTTTCCTTTTCCTGATCCCGGCACTTACGATGAAAAGTTTTTCCGAAGAACGAAAAACAGGTACGCTCGAACTATTGCTTATTAAGCCTATCTCGCCCTGGCAATTGGTTTTGGGTAAGTTTCTGGGCACATTTACCCTGGCTATGGCAGCAATGATCCCCACAGTGATCTATGTGATCTGCATTTCGGCATTAGGTACCACTCAGGGTAACTTTGATTCCGGTTTGGTCATAGGAGCTTATGCAGGGATGTTCCTGCTTATCAGCGCTTATACCTCGATCGGATTGTTTGCTTCCGTGCTGACGGAAAATCAGATCGTGGCATTTCTGGTAAGCCTTATGATCTGTTTTGCGGGTTATTTCGGCTTTAATGCGTTATCAGCCTCCATTGCCAATGGCGCCCTGGCCTTGTTTGTTTCCAACCTGGGGATGGAAGCGCATTTCGAACAGATGGGCCGGGGTATTCTGGATACCCGGGATCTGGTCTATTTCGGGAGCATTACCTTCCTTTTTTTATTTCTGACGGTGAATCAACTAAAGACCAGTTCTAAAAAGTGAAAAAAAAGACAGTACTACATATCGGTGCGGTTTTCATTGGCGTGGTCGTTCTAAATCTGCTTGCCGGTTTTGTATATGCACGTTTCGATCTCACTGAGGATAAGCGCTACACCCTTTCGGAAACAACGGAACAATTAGTATCCGGATTTGAGTCGACCGTGATCATCGATGTATTGCTAGAGGGAAAGTTGCCGGCAGAATTTGAGCGACTGAAAGTAGAGACATCCCAGCTTCTGGAAGAATTTGCCACGGTAAACCGTGCTATAAAATTTAGCTTTGAAGATCCCCTGGAAGATGCGGAACAAGCCGACGCTACTATCGCACAACTGCAAAGCATTGGACTTACGCCTGCCAATGTCATGATTGAGGAGGAAGGGAAGCGATCTCAGGAACTGGTATTCCCCTGGGCTATGGTTACCTACCAAAATAAAACCGTAAAGGTGGCCCTGCTCAAAAACAAATTAGGGGCCAATACGGAAGACCGCATCAATAATTCGGTGCAGAATCTGGAATACGCCTTTGCCGATGCCTTTACAAAATTGCAGGTGCAGGAAAAGAAACGAATTGCAGTACTGAAGGGAAATGGGGAACTGGAGGATATCTATATGGCCGATTTTCTTACCAGCCTTCGTGAATATTACAACATTGGGGCCATTACGCTTGACTCCGTGGACACCAACCCGCAAAAGGTGTTCGACCAGCTCAAGACCTTTGACCTGGCTGTCATTGCCAGGCCTACTACTGCTTTTTCAGAAACTGAAAAATACCTGCTCGACCAGTTTATGGTTAACGGAGGGAAATCCCTGTGGATGGTAGATCCCGTTGCCATGGACCTGGACAGTCTCAATAATGAACGGGGAAGCGGCATTGCGCTGCCATGGGAGCTCAATCTGGATGATCTTTTATTCCGGTATGGGCTTCGCTTAAAGCCTGTCCTTGTGAAGGACCTCTATTGTACCCAGATCGTCCTGGCCAGTGGAGAGGGCAGCAGTTCAGAATACAATCCGGTGCCCTGGCCATACAACCCCATGGTATTTTCAAAAAACAACCATCCTGTCAACCGAAATATAGAGGCAGTCAAATACCAGTTTACAAGTGCCCTTGACACCTTACCAAATGCCTATACCAAGACAATTTTGGCCCAAAGTTCGCCCATATCCAGATTAGAATCAGTGCCCACGGAGATCGGGTTCGATCTGCTGAATAGCCCGCCGGATAAAGCGCAGTACACCAATGGGGATCAACCCCTGTCGGTCCTTATAGAAGGGGCTTTTGTATCGGCCTATACCAACAGGATCCATCCTGTAGCACTAGAAAGAAGCAAAGAGGAAGGGCCGGATAACAAAATGATCGTCATTGCAGACGGGGATATTATCAAAAACCAATTGAAGCAAGGACGACCTCTGGAGTTGGGCTACGACCAATGGACCAATAATTTCTATGGAAACAAGGAATTTTTGCTGAATTGCGTGAATTATCTCCTTGACGATACCGGACTTATAAACATTCGCAATAAGGAAGTACGCATTCCGTTGCTGGATGCCGAAAAGATCGCTGATCAAAGGATGAAGTGGCAGCTCATTAACATTGGGGTTCCGCTGCTCTTTATTTTACTCTTAGGTTTCCTATTTCAGATGTTTCGTAAAGGTCACTATTCAAAATAAGTGTTAATAAGTAAGTTTTACGGAAAAGGTCCATTTGGATATATTTGCTTTCATGCAAGGCCGTTGGTTTTTTGAAACAAGTATTCAAATGTTGCTGATCTAAACGTAAACCAAAAATCAAACCTGTGAAATTCATAGTATCAAGTACCTATCTGTTAAAACAACTACAAGTATTGGGAGGTGTTATCAACAGTAGCAACACCTTACCAATCCTGGATAATTTCCTTTTTGAATTGAAAAAAAAGAAATTGACCGTTTCTGCCTCCGATCTGGAAACCACCATGAGTGCTGTATTGGAAGTGGAATCGGATACTGAAGGAACCATTGCGGTCCCGGCCAGGCTTCTTCTTAGATACCCTGAAAACCTTTCCGGAACAACCTTTGACCTTTGTGGTGGAAGATAATCATACCGTGGAGATCAGCTCCAATTACGGGAAATATGCCCTGGCCTATGCCGATGGGGCCGAATTCCCCAAAGCCATTGAACTGGGCGATCCAAGTACTACCACTATTGTCGGGGATATCCTGGCAACCGCCATTACCAAAACCATTTTTGCCGCCGGTAATGATGACCTGAGGCCTGTAATGAGCGGTGTTTTCTTTCAGTTCTCCCCTGAGAGTTTAACCTTTGTGGCCACGGATGCACACAAGCTGGTCAAATACCAGCGAAATGACGTGAAGGCATCGGAAGTTACCGAATTCATCATGCCTAAAAAGCCGTTGAACTTATTGAAAGGGATCTTGGCGGGCAGTGAGGAAATGGTAAAAGTGGAATACAATGACAGCAATGCAAAATTCAGTTTTGACAATACAGAACTGATCTGCCGGCTGATCGACGGGAAATACCCCAACTATGAAGCGGTGATCCCAAAAGAGAATCCGAACAGGCTTACGATCTCAAGAAATCAGCTGTTGAGTTCCGTAAAACGGGTCTCCATTTTCTCGAACCGGACCACGCACCAAATAAGGTTGCGAATCGCCGGGGCAGAATTGAACATATCCGCCGAGGACATCGATTACAGCAACAAGGCGGAAGAAAGGCTTACCTGTTCCTATCAGGGCGATGATATGCAGATTGGCTTTAATTCCCGCTTCCTGGTGGAAATGCTCGGCAATCTTTCCTCTGATGAAGTATCCCTGGAGATGAGCCTGCCCAACCGTGCCGGGATCCTTACCCCTATCGATGGATTGGATGAAGGCGAGCATGTCACCATGCTGGTCATGCCGGTGATGTTGAATAACTAAATAAAAAATCCGGTTTTTAACCGGATTTTTTTTATGCTATAAATCGAATGGTCATAAAGTAACTGGGAGCTTCCCCATTGCTAGCCCTTACGGCATTGACGATAGGCAGAACAAAGCCTAAGATCACTACCCCTATAATCCCTAAAATACCCAATCCCAATAAAAGAATGGCCGGGATACTGATGATAAAATAAAGGATTAGGCTTAGCTGGAAATTGATGATCGCCTTTCCGTGTTCATCCATGTCTTCTACGCGGTCCTTGGAGGTTAACCAGATGATCAGGGGGGTGATGAGTCCGCCAAATCCGATGAAATACGATAATAATTGCGTTAAGTGGGTTATAACCAGCAGTTGCCTGTCTTCCCGTAACACTGATTGATTGATGACTTCCATTACTGTAAATTTTAAGTTGCTATTAATTGGTAGCTATTTCGCTTAAAATGTTACATATAAACTACCAAAACCTTTATTTCTTCTCTAATTTTTTTAAGTAGGCCTGGTTCTTAACTATTCGCGCTTCCAATTTACTTATTTTCTCATTGAGGGCCTCAATATCATTTGGAGACAATTTTCCTTTGGCCCCATCACTGTCGAGTTTCTCCTTGAATTTAGAAACGCGATCCTGATCTTTATCAATAGCGCGCGTTTTGTCCCGTATATCATCCTTAAGTTGCTTCCTTTGCTTCGCTTCTTTTTCTGCTTTCTTTTGTGCCCTCTCCACTTTTTTTGCGGCTTTTTCAGCTTTATCCACTTTAGCCTGTACCTCCTTCATTTCCTGCAGTCGCGCTTCTACCTTTGGAGTAGCAGATGTTTCCTGTCCCATAACTAGGCTACAGCTAAACAACCAGAATAAAACACTCAATGTGGCTATATTTTTCATCGCATTAGAATAAATTAATTTTGGAGAGTAAAAGTACCAATTTCCTAAATTAATTCCTTATTTGAATGGTATGTTCAAGCCCAATAATCGAACAGCTGCCTTTTTATTCTGATCCATGACTTTTACCTATTTTTGTCGAAAAGTATTCCTATGCTTCCAAAAGATACCATCATCGCCTTGGCTACCCCCTCAGGTGCCGGAGCTATTGCCGTGATACGAATATCCGGAAAGGAAGCGATCGCCATGAGCGCAGGAAAATTTCATGCGGTCAGCGGAAAGGATCTTAGCAACGTAAAAAGCCATACCGTTCACCTTGGCTATCTTCAGGAAGGCAGCAGAACACTGGATCAGGTCCTGGCAACCGTCTTCAAAGGCCCTCACTCCTACACCGGGGAAGATGTGGTGGAAATTTCCTGCCACGGTTCCCCCTATATCCAGCAGGAGATCATACAGCTCTTCCTGCGCATCGGATGCCGTATGGCGGAAGCGGGCGAGTTTACCCTGCGTGCCTTTTTAAATGGCAAACTGGATCTGAGTCAGGCTGAAGCCGTGGCCGACCTTATCGCCTCTGAAAATGCGGCCTCCCACCAGTTGGCATTGCAGCAGATGCGGGGTGGCTTTAGCCATGAGATCAAAATATTGCGGGACGAGTTGCTCAATTTTGCCTCCCTCATTGAACTGGAACTGGATTTTGCAGAAGAAGATGTGGAATTTGCAGACAAAACACAGTTCAATGCCCTGCTGTCCAGGATCCAGAACGTGCTGAAACACCTGATCGATTCCTTTGCCCTTGGCAATGTTATTAAAAATGGCATCCCCATTGCCATCGTAGGGGAACCTAATGTAGGGAAATCGACCCTGTTAAACGCCCTGTTAAACGAGGAGCGTGCCATTGTAAGCCCCATTCCGGGTACGACCAGGGATACCATCGAAGATGAACTGACCATTGAGGGCATTGGTTTTCGCTTTATCGATACCGCCGGGATTCGGGAGACCGAAGATGCAGTGGAAACAATCGGCATACGGAAGACCCATGAAAAAATAGAAAAAGCACAGGTTGTTTTATACCTGGTAGATGCCGATGTATTAGCGAACCATCATGAAAATATTGAGGCCATCAGTGAGAAGCTGGAGGCCATCACCACTACCTATCCTAAAAAGCAGTTTATTTTATTGATCAATAAAGTTGACAAATTAAAGCACGAGCAACTTCTTGCTTTAAAGGATGCCTTCCCATCAGCCATCTTCCTATCGGCCAAAAACAATGAGGGGACAGAGCAGCTTAAAAAGCGCTTGTTAGACCTGGTGAATACAGGGGCACTCAAAAACAACGAAACCATCGTTACCAACACCCGACACTATAATTCGCTGAACAGGGCACTCGAGGAGATCCAAAAAGTGAAGGAAGGATTAGATGTCGGTCTTTCGGGCGACCTGCTGGCGGTTGATATCCGTCAGGCCCTTTACCATTTTGGGGAGATTACCGGGGAAATTACTAGTGATGACCTGCTGGGTAACATTTTTGCCAATTTCTGTATCGGAAAGTAATTCTCTTTCTTGTACTTACAGTCGCCAAAGTACTACTAGTTTTAGGCTTAAGACTATAAATGGATAAAAATTAAATTGTTGGAATACTTTTTTATAATTTTTATTTGCTATTATAGATTTTGTATAAAAATATTGAGTCCCTTCCAGACGGCAAACATGATGTTATATTGCTTATTTCAAAGATGAGATAAGGTGTAGTTTCAGGAGAATCTGATATTACAATGAAAGGCTTTCCTTCTTGCATACAGCAAATAGGGATGCTTTGTTGTTTTTAAAGAACAGTATTAAAGACCAAAAGGACAACTAATTAAATAAGCTTTTTCGCTTATTAAAATGCTTCACCAGCATTTAAATAAAAAGCGTTAGATTGTCTTCCCCAAGACTGATTTAATATCAGATTTGTGCGGGTTGCTTTATCAATTAATATGCGCAACCCAATACCAAAAGCCGGCTGAACAGCATTAAAAAGCTTTACTTGTCTGTCTTTATCACTGGCTGTAGTAAAATTGGCAAATACGGTGCCACTAATTAACTGGTTACAGGAAATAGGGAAGCGATATTCGGTTTCCAAATATGCTAAATTCTGCCCTCTAATCAGACCCTGTACATAACCACGTCCACCCCTACTTGTTTTATCCCAACCAATGGCCGGCAAATTTAAGTAAGGTAGATTTCCATGGGTTAAAAATTGGCCATAGGTCCAAAAAGCCAGCACATGTTGCGCATTTGTTTTGCTCAAAGGGATATAATACTTTAATTCCGTGAACAATACAGAACTTGATGACTGATTTTTCCTTAATACAGGATTGTCTCTAAAATTAATGTTGAAATACAATCCATTATTAGCATTCACCTGGTTGTCTCGCGAATCAAAAACAAAATTAAGACTCAGGCCATTAACGTAATATTCGTTGGTACTAAAACCGTACTTTTCACTGTACTTATAATGCTCTGTTAATACATTGTTTGGGACGTCTAACAACTTATCTGAAATATTGGTATACCCATCTAAATGTATCCCTCCTCCAATATAAAAATCACCCCCTATCCTAAACGATACCGTTTGATGAAATTTAAGATAATCATATCCCATAGGTTGTGACAATTCTTCTAAAACAAAATTTTCATCATTTCTTTTTGGAGGTATGATATCTGATCCCAAACCATAATTATTTTGCGAAAAAATATAATACCGCCAATCACCATTTAAGTATATTTTGTTAGTATTTAGTAATATGGTGTTTTTAACGTTAACCAGTAATTGCTTTTTAGTGGTATACGTTGCGCCAAAATTAAAAGAAGAGTATTTGGCTTCAGCCTGTTTCCCTTTAAATGTATATTGGGTAACGGCTCCGAATAGAAACCCTGTTGCCGGTGAAGATCCAACAACTGGAATCACCAAAAAAAAACTTTCCTTAATAGGTTTGAAGGTAAGTACGGAATCTTTCTTTTTAAAAAGATCTGGTAATGATTTAACAGGACACGTTGGAATAGTATCGCTTATTGGATTGAGAAAAAATGCCAAGGGAAAATAATAAAAATAGTAGCGTGATAGTTTTCCAAACTAAAGGGAATCTGTTAAGATTGTTATTATTCATGAATTTTTGTAATTACTTCCGGCAAATAAATTATAATTATTGATACAATTTTAAAGACGATTACTTATCCATTTTGAGGTCTGGTATCTAAGCTATAGTAGCTAGAATAAATTTTTAAATAATTCAGAAATAGTAAAGCTTGAAAAAAATGCGATAAAAAAATAAGATAATAGTAGCGTATCGATTCAAATTATCTTTTTACATGGCCATAAAATGTTCTGAATAGTTTTAGATTAGTAAAGAAGCATGAAATCATTAACGGTATTTAATTCAAATCATGCACAAAACTTATAACATATATACTCCTTCACATTACATGTAACTGAGGTACCTTTAATTGAGCCAATTACTTTTTCGTCTAAATTAGGGCTAATATTAAAAACAAAAAAACCAACTAAAGTTTGTCTTTTTTGTCCTGTGCTTATTAATTTTTTCCATTTATTGTTGTCATATTGTTGACCAAATGGTACAGCACCAGGTGAACTAGATAAACTTCAAATAGTGTATCGGGAAATACTATTTATTCTAAATATAAAGTCAAACTTTATTTTACCGTGAATAGTGTTAAAACTTGCGAAACAGGTCAGGTGCATCGTTTTAGGCCTCTCATTTTCATAATTGACTGACAATCAATGTAAATTACATTTTGCATCCTGGTGAAGTACGCAAACCATATGGATTATTTAAGACATAATGTAACCTGCTTCAATGATCTGGGTTGCCATTATAAACATTATTACTACCTTATGCTTTGCTAATTGCAAGAGCTGCCAATTGAACAGATTCATCTTCATACTTCTTATATGCCTGGTCCAAATCCATGGCACTGTTAGGGCGCAGACCAATATTGAGATTAAATCACTCATTATGGTCGACAGTATTATTGGTCCTGAAAATACCGGACTATACAATGGTACAAAATATATTGAGCGCTACCGGACCATCAATGAGCGCCATAAATTCTTCATGACAAGTGCCTTTATGAAAGGCAGCCTGGTTTACGACAATCAATTTTATGGCAATGTCAATTTAAAATATGACCTTGATGCAGACGATCTATTGCTGGATATTGGCTACAAGTGGCAATTTCCCATTTTAAAATTATATACCCCCAGAATAAAGGAATTTCAACTAGCGAATAAAACGTTCATAAATGTTGGCAATGAAACCTCGGATATTACCGGTGGTTTCCATGAGCTGTTATGGTCTTCAGACAATCTTTCCCTTTTAAAGAAACACAAAAAGAAAAAGTACAGAAAGATCATCCAAACGGTGGTTTATTATGAGTTTCAGGACGATATCAGCTATTTTTTCAACTATAAGGACACCATCTATCCTTTGCGGAAAAAAGGTGATCTGGTTAACGTTTTCCCTGAATATAAAAAAGACTTAAACAGGCTATATGACACCAACGCCATCAAACGCGATCCTGAGGTCACTTTGATATCAATCTTCACACAACTCCAGAAATTGATGGAAAATGGAACTTTATAGGTTAAAAATACTTGTTTTCCTGATCCTTTTCGGATCCGGCTGTTTTACCAATGCGCAGGAGGGTATCAGTAGCACCAAATTATCCATCAGTCTTCAGGAACAACCTATACAAGAGGTGCTTAACGAAATTGAAAAAAAAGCAGGTATCTTCTTCTATTATGACAAAACGTGGTTCAATGGGAAAACTATAAACCTGGCGGCTACAAATATGTCCGTAAAGGCTATTTTGGACAGTATTCTTTCAGAAACCACCCTAAATTATTACTGGTATTCGGAAAACCAGGTTGTACTCACCAACAACAGCCTTATTTACAATGAGCTGCCGCCTTCATTCTTCGGAAGGAAGTCTATGGATACCATAATCCAGGAAGACACAAGGCGCGATAACAGACCTGTATTTTTTGACCAGCCCAAAAAGGACAAGGAAAATAGTATTGAGACGGTCCGGATTGGAAGGGAAAATCCGAACAACCGTGCAGAAATGTTTAAGATCAGTGGGTATGTTACGGATGGAAAGACCCAGGAACCCCTACAAAATCTTACCATAACACTAAACGATGCAAGAACCGGCACCACTACCAATGAAAAGGGGTATTACGAGATCAGGGTACCCCGCGGTGAAAACTTACTTAAATACAGTTCCATAGGTATAGAAAGTGCCGTAAAGCGCGCTATTGTCTTTAATAATGGTACCTTAAATGTGGTCCTGGAAGAAAGTGTGGAGTACCTGGATGAAGTCGTAGTAGCTGCAGACGCGAACAAAAATGTGGAGGATGCCCTGACAGGAAATACCTCCCTGGTGGTGGAAGAGACCAAGAACATTCCCCTAATACTCGGTGAGCGCGATGTTCTTAAGGTGGCCACTACCCTTCCGGGCATTTCCACAGCCGGTGAAGGTGCGGCAGGTTTTAACGTCAGGGGTGGTTCCACGGATCAAAATTTAATACTGTTGGATAATGCCGTAATTTACAACCCGTCTCATTTTTTCGGAATTTTCCAGGCCCTCAACCCCTTCACCACTGAGGACGTACAAATATTTACCGGTGGAATACCAGCACAGTATGGAGGCCGACTTTCTTCTGTTTTTGATATCACTTCCAAAGATGCCAACACTGAAAAATTTTCCGGGGAGGCCGCCCTGGGTCCTGTAACCAGCAGTATTGCCCTGGAAGTTCCAATTATAAAAGAAAAATCGGGTTTGCTCATTGGCGGGAGGAGTACCTATTCTGACTGGATTCTCCGTTCCCTTGACGAGGAATCGCTAAAAAATAGTCAGGCGTCTTTTTATGATGTCATTGCCAAATACAGCCATAAAGTAGACGAAAACAATACGGTAAGGGCATCGGGCTATTTCAGTAAGGATAATTTTAGTATCACCTCAGATTCCTTATATGGCTATAGCAACAGGTTATTTTCCCTGGATTGGGAACATAAGTTCAATGAAAAGAATACCGCCAAACTAACCGTGGCGAATAGTTACTATAATTTTAATATTGCCTATGACGGCGCTACCAATAACGATTTTGATTTGGGGTTTGCCATTAACGAGACCGAATACAAACTAAGGGTAAAATACCTGCACAGCGCAGACCATAAATTTGATTATGGTATTATGGCTAAATTTTACCGCACGGAGCCGGGCTACCTGAGGCCAATCGGTGCCGATTCAGAAATTAGTGAAGTAAACATAGCTGAAGAAAGGGCTTTGGAGTCTGCCATTTATCTTTCAGACAGTTATAAGATAAACGACAAGCTCTTGCTCGATTTGGGTTTTCGCTATTCCTTTTTTGCCGCGCTGGGCCCAAGGGAAGAACGGAATTATCAGGAAAATGCCCCGAAAAATGAGGATACGAGGACGGGAACCGAAACCTTCGAAAAAGGTGAATTTGCCACCACCTACGGTGGACCCGAAATCAGACTGGCCGGGCGCTATCTTATACAGGAAGACCTGTCGCTGAAAGCGAGCTATAACCGCACCTATCAATACATTCACCGACTTTCGAACAATACCACCATTTCGCCCATAGATACCTGGAAATTGTCCGATAACAACATCAAACCGCAATTAGGGAACCAATACAGTATAGGCCTGTTTAAGAATATAGATGGAAATACGTATGAATTAAGTCTGGAGGGGTATTACAAGACCGCAGAGAACATACTTGACTTTAAAGTCGGATCCGAATTGTTACTAAACCAGACTATAGAGACCGAAACCCTGCAGGGGGATGGAAAATCGTATGGCGTCGAATTCCTGGCACGAAAAAATAACGGCATACTAAACGGCTGGATCTCCTATACCTATTCCAGATCTTTCCTTAAGTTAGACAGTGACTTTGCCGAGGAGCGCGTAAATGCCGGGGCATTCTTCCCTACGAACTACGACAAACCGCACGATTTTAGTGCCGTGCTCAACTACAAATTCACGAAACGCTTTAGCCTTTCGGCCAATTTTATCTACCAAACCGGCCGACCCGTAACCTTTCCCATTGGCAGTTATACTTTTGATAATGGGCAATATGTTTATTACAGTGACAGGAACGCCTTTAGAATACCTGATTATTATAGACTCGACCTTGGTTTTAATATTGAGGGCAACCATAAGCTAAAAAAATTGGCCCATAGTTTTTGGAACATTTCCATCTACAATGTATTAGGCAGGAACAATCCCTTTTCCGTCTTTTTCGTGACGGAAAATGGCGAGCTCAAGGCATTGCAAAGCTCCATATTCACGATTCCCGTACCAACAATAACCTATAATTTTAAGTTTTGATGGCGAATAAAGTGTTACATAAAATTCTATTCTACGGTGCTGTGATACTTATGGTCATTGCCTGTACGGAACCATACGAATTTAAGGATCCGGTATTTGAGAGCGCCTTGGTGGTAGAAGCAACCATCACAGATGAGAACAAGCAGCAGAGCGTTATGGTTTCCCGCTCCTTTCCATTGGATACGATCATCATGTCAGGGGAAAGTGATGCCGTTGTTCAGATTACGGACGATACCGGTGCCGTATTCGGTTTTGACCACCAGGGAGGCGGGGAATATCTTTCCAGGGTTCCTTTTGCGGCAGCAGAAGGAAGGGCTTATACCTTGTCTATCACGACTTCCGACGGGAATTCTTATGTTTCAGAAACCAGCAGTATAAGGGCCGGTTCCCTGATTGAGAATGTATACGCCGTTCGCGAAATCGCAGATGATCAAATAGAAGGCGTCTTTATTTATGTAGACAGCTATGATCCTTCTAACAGTGCTACGTACTATAAATACGAATATGAAGAGACCTATAAGATCATAGCACCCTTCTATATCTATGACCTTGAAGCATATGTCATTGCCCCTTTGCCATTCCCGGAAGTAGGCCTACGGCCCAGATCGAGGGAAGAAAAGACCTGTTATGCCACGGAGCTATCTAAAAATATCATACAAACCTCTACGGCCGACTTAAATGAGGACAGGGTAAGCAGGTTTCCCGTGCGGTTCATTAGCAGGGAGAACTATATCATTTCCCACCGCTATAGTATACTCGTTAAACAATATGTTCAGAGTAGGGAAGCCTTCACCTATTATGCGACCTTAAAATCCCTTTCCAGTTCCGAGAGCCTTTTCTCGCAGTTACAAACCGGATTTTTAGAAGGAAATATCAGATCGGAACAAAATGAATCAGAGAAAGTAATTGGGTTTTTCGAAGTTTCGTCCGTTAGCCAGAAACGTATCTTTTTTGATTACCAGGACCTGTTCCCGGGAGAAGAATTACCGGATTACCTGATTGATTGTATGATTACTTCCCCACCCTTAATTAATATAGCGGGGACTTCCCCATTGATTGACGGCATTGAATTTGGACTTTATGATTATTACGATAATTACGATACGGAGATCAACCCGCTGAATTTTGAAGAATATGGCCCTTATCTCATGGTCACTGCGGGATGTGGAGACTGTACGGAAGTTGGCAGCAATATAGTTCCCGCTTTTTGGGAGGAATAACGTAATTCATGAAAAAAATAAGTACCATCATCCTGGTTTTATACTGTTCCCTGGGTCGTCTGTATTCCCAAACGGCACAGCAGGCATTACTGCAGCTTCCTGTGGAAACGGTTTACCTGCATTCCAATACCGGGATCGCTTTAGCCGGAGAGTACCTCTATTATCAATTCTATACCCTTTTACATGAAGAAGGAACCCTCAGCCCTATCAGTAAAATAGGCTACGTGGACCTGGTCAACGAAGACCAGGAAGTGGTATTTCATCACAAATTGAAATTAATAGATGGGACGGCAGCTAGCGAATTTTTTATTCCGGCAGCGATCCCTTCAGGGAATTACAAATTAGTAGGCTATACCCAATGGATGCGTAATTTAGGCCCTGATTCCTTTTTTACAACAGACCTTACCATTTTAAATCCCTATCGCGGGGATCAATCCGTTTTTTTGAAAACAAGGGCTAAAGATACGTCGGCTAACGCAGGCATTACGAACCATCCCAATAATGATGGCATAATGACCTTAGCTATTGACAAAAGCAGCTACGGAAAACGGCAACGGGTAGACCTCATCATAAAAGCAATACCGAAGACCGGCTTACAGGGGACTTTATCCCTATCGATCAGAAAAAAGGAAACACTACCGAATGCAGGGAGAAAAACGATTGCAGAATTTCTGGGAAATAAGCCCTCTCCCTCAAAAAGATCAGCAATGCCCTTTTTGCCGGAGACAAGGGGAGATCTTATTTCGGGGAAGATCATTTCAGATCAGGACGACCTTTCTCGAAAACTAATGATCTTCCTGCCGGGAGAAAACAATGTCTTTAAAATTGCCACTCCCGATACGAACGGGACCTTCAACACCGAGGTCCAGCATTCTTTCACGGGAAACACTATCTACATCACGCCAACGGGAATCCGGGAAGAGGCCACGCGTATAGAGCTGGAAAATGATACCGTTACGGATTTTGGGAATCTGGAATTCTTTCACTTTCAATTAGATGAAGCCATGAAGGGTGCCATTTTGGAGCGGAGCATACAGAATCAGATCGAAAATGCCTATTTCCAGAACAGACCCGATTCCATATTGCAAGCAAAACCAAGTGAACCTTTTTACCAGGGCCCTATGACAAATTATGACCTGGATGACTATACGCGGTTCCCAACGTTACGGGAAACCTTTGTGGAAATTTTGGAGCATGTTTGGATAGAGGATGGTAAGAACGGACAGGTTGACTTTAAAGTGAGACCTGCCCTTCCCTTACAGGACTCAGGGGAAAGGCCACTTGTGCTCCTCGACGGTGCTTTTATAGACGACCATGGCAAGCTTTTGGGGCTTCCCTCAAAGGCCATAAAGAATATCAAAATAGGAAGGGACCAGTATTTATATGGCTCCTATGCCTTTCAGGGAATTATCGATATCACGACTATGGAAGGCAACACGTTCATAAACTATCTGGACAGTGCCACACAGGCCTTTTCCTATGCACCACCCAGATTGAAAAAGAACTATTACAAAGAAGATTATTCCGGAGAAAGGTTCGAAGATAAAAAACACCTCCCTGATTTCAGAAGGCAATTGGCCTGGATCCCGGAGATAGAAATGAATGGGGATGATCTTATGACCCATTTTTTTACCTCAGACCTCACCGGGGAATTTGAAATCATTTTGGAAGGAATATCCCGTTCCGGCATACCTGTGAGCAAAAAGATCTCCTTTACCGTAGAATAAGTAAATTGAATACGTTTCAATTACACAACTCAGATAACCACTGCTAGCGGATTTTAACCACCTTCCAACTTTCCATTCACTATCCATTCCTATTGTAACCAAAGTTGCAGACGCTGGGCTAATATGATATTTATCATAAAAATAACCGGGCAATGACAGTAATTTCACCCTCACAAATGAACATCACTGGATGTGTAAATAATAAGTCATGCAAGCAACCACAGCTATTAAAACAAGGGTATATAAATTTGGCAATAAAAAAGCCGACGGTAACAGTAAAATGAAAAATTTGCTAGGTGGCAAGGGAGCCAACCTGGCAGAAATGAGCAGGATCGGTATTCCGGTTCCTCCCGGGTTTACCATTACCACGGAAGTGTGTACGGAATATAACGAATTGGGCAAAAAAGAGGTGATTTCCCTTATTAAGGCCGATGTGGAAAAGGCCATACAGGAGATCGAACAAACCATGAAGGCCAAATTTGGAGATAATGAAAATCCGCTGCTGCTCTCCGTACGTTCCGGTGCCCGGGTGTCCATGCCCGGAATGATGGATACCGTGCTGAACCTGGGATTAAATGATGAGGCGATTGAAGGGATCATAAAAAAAACAAAGAACGAACGCTTTGCCTGGGATTCCTACAGGCGGTTTATCCAGATGTATGGCGGTGTGGTCATGGGGATGAAACCGGAAACCAAGGAGGATGAGGATCCTTTTGAAGAGATCATTGACCACTTAAAAGACAAAAGGCATATCAGCCTGGATACCGAGTTTACTGTACAGGACCTTCAGGACCTGGTCTATGATTTTAAGGATGCCGTGAAGAAAAAAACAGGCCGGAATTTTCCAACAGACCCATGGGAACAACTTTGGGGGGCAGTAATGGCCGTTTTTGACAGCTGGAATGGTGATCGGGCAAGGTACTACCGAAAAATGCACGGCTACCCTGCAGATTGGGGTACTGCTGTAAATGTTCAGGCCATGGTATTTGGCAATATGGGCGATGATTCCGGAACCGGGGTTTGCTTCACAAGAGATGCCGGAACTGGTGAAAATATGTTCAATGGAGAATACCTTATTAACGCCCAGGGCGAAGATGTAGTGGCCGGGGTGCGGACACCTCAGCAGATCACCAAAGTGGGCTCGGAGCGCTGGGCGAAACTAGCACAAGTGAAGGAAGAAGACCGTTTGGGGATGTATCCTTCCCTGGAAGAATTAATGCCGGAGATCTACCTTGAATTGGATGGCTATCAGAAAACACTGGAAAGTCATTATCGCGATATGCAGGATATGGAGTTTACCATTCAGCAGGGCAAGCTCTGGATCCTCCAGACCAGGAATGGGAAACGCACGGGAGCTGCCATGGTCAAAATAGCCATGGACCTCCTGGAAGAAGGTATATTGGATGAAAAAGAAGCGCTGCTTCGCATCGACCCCATTAAACTGGACGAGTTGTTACACCCTGTTTTCGATCCCAAAGCGCTGGAAGAAGCAGAGGTCATAGCGCAGGGATTGCCTGCTTCACCGGGTGCTGCTACCGGGCAGATCGTCTTCTTTGCCGATGAGGCCAGCAAGTACAAGTATAGCATCCTGGTCAGAACAGAGACCTCCCCGGAAGACCTGGAAGGGATGCATTTGGCAAAAGGTATTTTAACCGCCCGTGGTGGGATGACCTCCCATGCTGCAGTAGTAGCCAGGGGAATGGGAAAATGTTGTATCTCAGGAGCCGGAGCATTGAAGATCAATTACAAAACCAGGACCTTAAAAGTAGAAGGTAGGGAATTCCATGACGGGGACTGGATCTCCCTGAACGGTTCTACCGGAAATATAATTGAAGGTAAAGTAGCTACCAGAGAACCCGAGTTAAGCGGGGAGTTTGGAGAGTTGATGGAACTGGCAGATAAATACGCTACTATGAAGGTGCGTACCAACGCCGATACGCCCAAAGATGCCAAAGTAGCGCGAAGTTTTGGTGCCCAGGGCATTGGCCTGACGCGGACCGAGCATATGTTCTTTGAAGTAGACCGGATCAAGGCGATGCGCGAAATGATCCTCGCCAGTACCGTGAAAGGAAGAAAACAGGCCCTAAAAGACCTCCTTCCTATGCAACGAAGCGATTTTGAAGGTATTTTCGAGGCCATGCAGGGACTTCCTGTGACCATCCGACTCCTGGATCCACCATTACACGAATTTGTTCCTCACCAATTGGCAACCCAGAAAGAGCTGGCAGATGAATTGCATATTTCCCTGGATGCCGTAAAAAGCAAGGTAGCTGAATTGGAGGAATTCAACCCAATGCTGGGCCACAGGGGATGCAGGCTGGGTAATACCTATCCCGAGATCACCGAGATGCAGACCAGGGCCATCATTGAAGCGGCTTTGAATTTAAAGGAAAAAGGAATTGAAACCCAACCAGAGATCATGGTGCCATTGGTAGGTACCGTGAACGAATTCCTGGAACAGGAAAAAATAATTCGGGAAACCGCCGAAGCCATTTTTGTCAGGAGAAAAACAAAAGTCAATTACTCTGTCGGGACCATGATCGAGATCCCAAGGGCAGCCTTATTGGCAGATAAGATCGCAGAGTATGCCGATTTCTTCTCCTTTGGCACCAATGACCTTACCCAAATGACCTACGGGTATTCCAGGGACGATGCCGGTAAATTCCTGCCCATATATCTGGAGAAAGGCATTTTGAAGGAAGATCCTTTTGAAGTGCTGGATCAGGAGGGTGTTGGACAATTGGTACTAATGGGAACCGAACGGGGCCGAAAAACAAAACCCCATTTAAAAGTGGGTATCTGTGGCGAGCATGGAGGCGAACCCAGTTCCGTTGAGTTCTGTCATCGTGTTGGCATGAACTATGTTAGCTGTTCTCCCTTCAGGGTGCCCATTGCCAGGGTAGCAGCAGCGCAGGCAGCTATAAAGTAACCGTTCCAAAACGGCAGTATCACAAAACCTGTTACCTGTTCTATTTTTTGAATAGCCGGTGACAGGTTTTTCTTTGGGTATCATTCGTAGGAGAAAGCGTATTTTTGCATGGAAATTATAGTTTAATGTTCCATATTTTTCAAAAGAAACGTTTTTTGGTAGATGCGTTGAATGGCTTTGTGGATATCCACAACCATTTATTGCCCGGTATTGATGACGGAGCCAAAACGGTGGAGGATTCCATAGCAATGATACGTGAATTTGCATCTTTTGGGGTCACGAAGTTCATTGCTACCCCGCATATCATGGCCGATTATTACCCCAACACCGCCAGAAACGATTGGCCAGGCATTGACCTTATTGAAATCGGAGTTGTTGCGGCAAGGACTGGATACCATTGCAATAGAAGCTGCTGCAGAACATATGATCGATACGCAATTTGAAAGTCTGCTGGAAAATAAAGGGATCATGCCACTGCGTTCCCGTCACCTCCTGATTGAAATGTCGTATCTGCAGGCGTCACTGAATTTTGATGATGCCATTGAGCGAATCGCCTCAGCAGGTTTTTTCCCGATCCTGGCGCATCCGGAACGGTACCGCTATCTTCATGGGAAAACGGAGTGTCCTGAAGGAGTACAAGAAAAAAAACGTGCTCTTTCAGCTAAATTTGTTATCCTCTAGGGTGAGTACTATGGAAAGGACATACAGAAAGTGGCCCTAAACCTACTGGATAAAAAAGTTAATTGACTTCGTTGGATCGGATATCCATACCATCCATCAGCTGAAAGAATTGAAGGAAATTACGTTGGCAGATTCCGTTTACGACAAATTGGTCCCTGTAGTACAAAATACGATCAGGGAATTTTATTAGACCGCTGCCTCTTTAAGCGAATTTCCACCACTTCCTGGATTTCTCCCCATAGCCATAGCCATACTTGCCGCCATAGCCAAGGTTGGATTCCTTAACCCCGTTTACTACAAATGACAAACCTTTCAGTTTCCCTTCTTTGTGTAGCTTCAACGGAAAGTTAAGCACTTTTAGTTCCGTTACATCGGCACGTACCACATAGAGTATCTGGTCTGCGTATTCACTGATCAACAGGGTATCCGACACTACCATCAAAGGTGCTGTATCTACAATCACGTAATCATACTCGGCAGGCACGGTGGTGAGGAGTTCCTTCATCCGTTCACTCATCAGCAATTCGGAAGGATTGGGCGGAATTTTACCGGAATAGATCACATCAACGGTCTGGTCATGCGCCAACATAGGTGAAATGATCTCACCAATACCTATATTCCTATCGACCAGATATTCCGTAAGCCCCTTAGTTATATGATCCCTTGAAGGTTTTCCCAGTCGGTCTACATTCTTTCCGGAATAGAACTGGTAGATCTTAGGGTTGCGAATATCGGCACCAATCAATAATACCTTTTTATTCGCTTTTGCAAAGATCATGGCCAGGTTGGCTGATACAAGTGTCTTCCCTTCTCCCGGTACCGTAGAGGTCACATAAATGACATTCCCCCTACCGGAAACCGTTTTCTTGGACTTGATCACGTAATCAATGTTCGTACGCAGAATACGCAGGGATTCTGCCAGAACGGTACGTTCGCCAGTCCGAACCAGCGTATTTTCCTTTTTGGAAAGTTTGGGCAATTCTGCCAAAACCGGAATATCACCAACATATCGCTCCAAGGTCACCTTGTTATGGACCTTATTATCCAGTAATTGGTTGATATAGATATAAGAAAACGGGATCAGCAACCCCAAAATTATAGATGCTAATAATATGATGGGTTTCTTAGGAGATACCGGAAATGGACTAACGCCATACGCCCTGTCAATGATATTCGATTTTGGGGAGGCAGAAGCAAAGGTGATCTGTGATTCGACCTCTTTCTGTAATAAATACAGGTACAGTTGCTTCAGTGGTCTGCTGTTGCCTGGTAATGTCCCTCAAGGCGCGCTCATTGCCCGGAGTAGCATAGATACGGGCGTTGACCTGTGACAACCTGCTACTTAAATTATTGACCTGCATATTCAGGTTGTTGGTCATGCTGTTTAAACTGGATTGCAAGCTTTTCTTAAGTCCGTTCAGCTGTTCATCGAGGCTTACGATCACAGGGTTTTTCTCATTGGAACTTCGCAACAACCTGTTTCGTTCACTGACTAATTGGTTATAAGTAGCCGTCGTACTGGCAATGGTCGGATCGGATAAGCCAACATTGGAAGGGAGTATTTCATACCCGCGCTGGTTGTCCACAATATCCTTCATGGAGGCGGCTATGTTCATTTGTATTTGCGCGTTCTGAAGCTCTTGTTGACTTTGCGCACTAATGTCAATATTACTGCTTATTTGAGACCCCACATCGGTGATCCCCCTGCCCGATTTAAATTCCTGGGCAGATTGGTCTACGGTAGACAAATCCCCATATATTTCCAGAATTCGATCATTGATGAACTCTGATGTCCTGTTAGCTATCAGTCTTTTATCTTCTATCGCATTGCCGTTGTAAGTGTCTATCAAACCATTAATGATATCCTTGCCTTTCTGCTCCACAGCATCTTCTAGGGAAATGGTGATCACATTCGATAGTTCATTGGTAACAGAGACCTGTATTTTGTCTTTATACTCTTGTGCTACCAGGAACAGCGGGTTTAAAACCACTTTATATTCTCGGCCGATCTTTTCACTCATATCCTCGGTGTTAGGGACCAATACAAAATCACCTATTTCCGAAGTTACCTTACTCCCGAAATTATACGTTTGTTCAGGCCCATCATTCTGGTCCTTAAATGTAAAGCCAGTAGTCTGAAATGATCTTTATCTGAAATTCTGCCTTTGACTAAGTACACCAAGGAATCGGGGATAAGAAAATTCACTTTAAAAGGAGCAGCGTCTTTATATAGCTCCGTATCATGTATCTGCCCCTTGGCTATAATCTTCAGATTGAGTCCCAGTTTCCTTGCCACCTCTATCATATTAGAACGCGAATTAAGGATCTCGATCTCATCTTCCACTTGTGTATTACCTCTCGTAAACATCTCCAAATCCCTGAATGCACCTAACTCAGATGTAGCACTTTGATCCTCCAGGATCTGTATTTTTCCTTGCAACGGCATATAAAGGCGTTGCATAGCGGATATATAAAAAGGCGAGGGTAACTGCAAGTACCAATGCTGCAGCAAACCATTTCCAATGTTTTAAATAGGGTTTTAATAATTCCTTATAATCCAATTGATCTTTTTGGCATATCAGAAGATGTAGATTCCATGTATTGGTGATTACTTAAATTTAATTTCCTGGTTATAATAGCACTGCGGAAGTGATTAAAGTGGATAAAATAGTGATCGTTATAGTAGTCGAAGGTCCAACTGAAGTTTCTTTAATACCTGCCGAATTTGGTTCCACATACACTACATCATTCTGGGTAAGATAATAAACAGGTGATCTTGTCATATTTTTTGAAGTAAGGTCGATCCTCGTATATACCTTCGTTCCATTAAAATCCCGAATCACCAATATATTATCCCGAACTCCACGCAGGGTAAGATCTCCTGCCAATCCTAAGGCCTCTAAAATAGTGATCTGTTCCCCATTGACAGGATAGGTGCCCGGGCGGGCTACCTGCCCTAAAATGGTGACGGTAAAATTACGCAATCGTATATTAATAATAGGATCCTTTAAATATTCAGAAAGCCTGTTGCGCAATAAGATCCTCAATTCGTCCGGAGACAAGCCTTCTATTTTTAGTTTCCCTATCACCGGAAAATCGATCATCCCTTCCTGATCTACCAGATAATCGACCTGTTCTGCCCTTAGCCCTCCTTCAGAAGCCCCCCGGAAGAGGTTAAAAGGTGCACTGGCTTCGGGGTTCAGGGAAGACACATAAATGGAAACAAGGTCGTCTACCTTAAATTTTGTGATCGACTTATTCTCATCGATCAGGGTCTCGTATTTCCCTGTGTCCTGAAAATAAACGACTTCCTTCCGTGAAGCGCACGAAAAAGTTAGAAAGACTATGAAAATAGGGACTATAGAACGAATATGATCTTTGTAACATACGGTTGTTTTTTACAAGTATACTAAATTAAACAGTTAGGATTGAAATACCTTGGAGGTTTCCGCCTTTAAGGACGATCCGCTTTCCTTTTCCAGTTCCTTGTCTACCTCGCATAGCGAAGAGTTCTGTGAGACATATTCCGGAACTATTTCTTTCATAAGACGGACCGTATTGCCATTAAAGAACATGTTGGTAACGCATAACTCATCGATCCTGGTACGAATAGCTGCATAGTCCAGATCCCGTACTTTACTGATCATGATCTTCTTATGATAGGTGGGCAAGGTGTTTTCCCCATTGGCCAGTAATTCCTCGTAGAGTTTTTCCCCGGGTCGCAAACCTGTAACCTTGATATCGATGTCCTCCGGATATTGAAGTCCGGAAAGCTTGATCATGTTCTTGGCCAGGTCAAAGATCTTCACGGAGTCGCCCATGTCAAAAATAAAGATCTCACCGCCTTTCCCCATAGCACCTGCCTCCAATACCAATTGTGATGCTTCCGGAATGGTCATGAAAAATCGTGTTACCTCCTTATGCGTAACCGTTAAAGGTCCGCCTTTTTCAATCTGTTTTTTGAATAATGGGATCACGGATCCATTGGAACCGAGTACATTCCCAAAACGGGTGGTGATGAATTTGGTTACCCCTTCCTGCTGTTTACAGCTAATATACATCTCGGCAATT
>CAVVXE010000003.1:742500-1282655 GCA_963752165.1 uncultured Flavobacteriaceae bacterium | reverse complement strand
GTAATTCATTGTGCATTAATAGATGATAAGAAAGCGGAAGCTGCCACTAAAGAACGCACCATAATAAACACGAATTGGGATTTATCTAAACCTGAAATAACAGTTCGATTTTATGTAGGTGACGAAGGTAAAATTCCTGGAACAAACCATATAAAAACATGTAGAATTGAACCTTTCACTTTTGGTTTTGAATAAAAAAGAACAATATAAATGAGACTAGACTATATTTGTCTAGTCTTATTTATTAGAAAACAAATGAAAGTATCAAAAATTTTCGGAGGCTCTAAAGTGTCATTTGATGACGCCTGGGAATTTATTTTAAAAGTTGGTGTTGCTGCGCATCAATACGGTTCAACATCCACAAGGGTAGAGTATTTTCTATCAGGCTTAGCCGATAAATTAGGCTATGTAGGCGTTTTTAAATCGACTCCCACAGAAATAACCTTTGCCTTACGTGAATCACCCAATTCAGTGCAACGCATTGAGATTATGGCTCTGCCAGCTCCGAATACAGATTTGGATAAGTTGGCCAGACTTGGTGATCTATTGAAAGAAATTGAAGCCGGTACACTTTCCATTAGGGATGCTTATAAACGTATTGATGCGATAGCTAAAGTGCCACCACCATGGGGAAAATTTGCAAGTATGTTGGGCTATGCTTTAACAGGTCTTGGAATTGCACCCTTATTGGGAGCTGGTTGGACGGACACTATTATAGCGACCCTATTTAGCATATTAGTTTATGGTATAGTGTTACTTTCAGCTCGCATAGGTGCCACTGCCATGTCATGGATGCCTTTAACTACGGCTTTGATTGCAGGTTTTTTGGCAACGCTGATAAAACACTGGGTGCCTGATCTTAATCTGGTTCTGGTAATCCTGTCTTCAGTTGCCATTATTCTTCCTGGCTATTCCATTAGTTTGGGTGCTGGTGAATTGGTGGCACAAAAAGTATTATCAGGGCTATCGAACCTCATGAGCGGCCTATTAACACTTTTCAAGCAAATTGCTGGTTCTGTACTTGGAGTTGGGTTTGCCGGTCTTTTAGTCGCCGTTTCAAATACGGATACTGAAAAACCGGTAGACCAAATATGGATGTTTTTGCTTTTTCCACTACTTCTTGTTGGGTTAAGCATGGCCTTTCAAACCTCTCGCAGGGATTTGCCTTGGGCTGTATTGGTGTCGGGTTTAGCATATCTTGGTGTATTGGCAGGGAGTGCTGTTTTAGATAGTAACATGGGCAATCTTTTAGGTACCATCGTGGCTGTGATTATTTCCAACTATTGGGCTCGAAAAACAAGACGCCCTGCCTCTATTGTGCTGCTTCCTGCCATTGTATTGCTAGTAAGTGGTACAATAGGCTTTCGTGGGATAGCGGCCATGGCGCAAGGGGATCTTCATTTAGGTGTACAACAGTTTTTTCAAATGTTTGTAGTAGCCATGACCATACTTGCGGGAATCATGATTGGTTACACCATTGTTAAGCCTGAACGTGATCTTTAAAATGTGAATTTAAAATAAGCCAGTGCAAAAATACGGTCTTGTAAAATTTAATAGTAACCCGTTAAGACACATCTGTCCAATATTTTCGGTAAACTCGAGGTCCGTTGGCGTACCTCCATGATAAATATAAGTATATATGTAGTTTAAAACTCATTTACTACTTCTTTAATACTCCTTTAGTAGTACTTCTCTTTTTAATAATTCTCGTAATTTTAGCAATTATTTAACGTATTGATTTTCACAGATACATACAACATTCAAATCTGTGTTTATTTACCATATTAAGACGAATAAAGAATTAATTTAAAAACACAAACAGATGAAAACTAAGTTTTTAAAAATAATAGTAATGGTTTGCCTTGGCCTTGTTGCTTTTATGGCTAATGCACAAGAAGACGACCAAACTAAGAGCGATGCACCACAATCAGCATCAGAAATAGCGAAAGCATTAGCGGATCCCAACACCACTTTGGGTACCCTGAACTTCAATTTCGATTATATAAATTATCGGGGAGATTTGCCAGATGCTGGTGGCCAAAATAGCTTTGGCATAGGATTTCAACCTTCCCTACCACTACCATTAAGTAAGACGGTGAATCTTTTTGTAAGACCCAATATTCCCCTTACTATTACGCAACCAACATTTGGGCTGAATGGGTTTGAAAATAAGGGATTCGGTCTGGGGAATATTAGCGCCGATGTTGCGATAGGAAAAACATTTCCATCAAAAACAGTTGGTGTAATTGGTGTGTTTGCTGCTTTCCGTACAGCAAGCGATGAGGCCTTACGATCGCCTTATACCTTATTAGGCCCAGAAATTGGCGTAGGGCAAATCTTTGATTGGGGTGTACTTGGACTATTGGTAACTCATGGATGGAGTGTGAATAAGATTGACGCAGCTACGGCCGGTACTGTTTCTATTTTGGGCGAGGATGTATTTGTTACCGCAGCAGCAGGCGAATCTGCAAGTATTACTTCCGGCCAATATTTTTATAATATTGCTTTAAAAAATGGTTGGCAAATTGCTGGGGGGCCAACATATTCTTATAACCACAAAGCGGCAAAAGGAAATAAATTAACACTACCTATTGGTGGTGGTGCAGTCAAAGTGATGAAATTTGGTAAATTACCTATGAAGTTTCATCTGCAATATTGGTATTATGTGGCATCGCCAGAGGCTTTTGGGCCACAACATCAAATACGTTTGACAGTAGCGCCTGTTGTTCCATTACCTTGGTAATCATAGGGTTAAAAATGAATTGCAAAAGACGTTACTGATACATGATTAAATTTAATCAAACAAAATAACAATGAGCGTTCAGAAAACATTTAAGCTTTTAGCTATTTTTTGCCTTTGCTCTTATGGCATGTATGGGCAACAATGGCATGCAGGGGATACCATTAACACCGTTCAAAAAGATACAGCACGTATTGATGCGTTTAGAGGCAATACCTTGAATTATACAGGGCAGGATCTAATAGATGATTCCTTTCCTAAGTCGTGGCCTATTTTTGGTACTAAGGCTCGAATGGCTATTGGCGGTTATGCGAGGATAGATTATATCCAAGATTTTGACGGTGGCTATGATCGTTTTCAATATGAAATTCAGAATGTTCCTGTGGAAGGCGACGGCAGACCGGCACAAAGTGGTTATATGAATATGCATGCTAGAGAGTCTCGAATAAACTTTGATATAAGAAGTATTACTGAACAGGGCCGGCCAATGCAAGTTTTTTTAGAACTAGACTTTTACAATCTCGATCGTGGTCCTTTTAACCAGGCACCACGGTTAAGACATTTTTATGGTGTTGTAGGGCGTTTATTAATTGGGCGCACTTGGGGAACTCAGTCTGATTTATTTGCAGTGCCTGCTACTATTGATTTTGCTGCAGGCGATGCTTTAACAGGAACCAGAAGAGCTCAAATACGATTTGAAGATGCTATAAATGATACCTTTAAATACGCCGTTGCTTTGGAAATGTTGGAATTCCCAGGGGTTGACGGACGAGATTTTGAAGGTCAAGCCAGCCAAAGTTTACCTCTTTTAGCTGGTAGAATTACGAAATCAACAAAAGCAGGAGGTCGCTTATTTTTAGGAGCATCTTTATTTCAATTACGCTGGGACGGCGAAGAGGTCATCCCGAATTCTACAGCGGTAGGTTGGGGTTTTAGCTTTAGTGGACGTGAATATTTTGGAGAAAAAAAGCATTGGTTTAGATGGATGGCTTCTTATGGACAGGGATGGGGTAGTCAAATTGTAGCAACTATTGGCACGCAAAGTTCTGCAGTTTTGAATAACGATGGTAAATTGGAAACAATGCCTGCCTGGAATCTAGGAGGAGGTTTATGTATAAATATTTCTAAAACATTGCTAACTAATTTAAATTTAAGTTACTATTCAATAGACCCATCTATATACAGAGATGAAAATAAAATTAAAGGAGGTAGTGCAGGACATTTAAACCTAGTTTGGTCACCTATAAAAAATATAAATGCAGGGATTGAATTTATGGTTTTAGAACGAGAAAACGTTGATGATAACTCTGGTATAGGTAGACGTTTACAGTTGATGACTAAGTATATTTTTTAACAAGAATTGGTAGTAACAGACTTTTTATATAACCCTTCGTAAAGCATATCTAAATTAAATATTATAAAAAAATAAATATGAAAACGCATTTCACTTTTGCCTCGGCACTTGCCCTGACACTTCTATTTTCTTGTGAAACACCGGAAGATCCCATAATAAAAGCGGTTGATAACACAAAAAAAATACTGACCTCAAACACTTGGAATCTTGAGGAGTTTAAATTTGAGTTGAAAAATGATGATATTCCACCGCCTTTGTTGATCAACGCAACCAATGCTATAATTAGTGCTGGTATATACGATTTAGACAATACCGTCTTAGATGCTTCAGACATGCGAGAATACGAAGTAGAATTTAAGGAAGATGGTACCATCATAACCCGAAATGGCCAAATTGATCTTTTGTTAGAAAATCAAGTAGGCACTTATTTTGTTTTTAATGAGAGAACAATTAGGATTAACTCAGTAGAAACTTTGAATTACAATTATGTTTATGATAATAAGTTAAAAGAGATGTCTTTGATTGCAACTTCAGAGACGGCTGAAAAGGTAATCAGAAAAATAAATCAGAAACTTCTAGATCAGATTGCTAATCAGACACCGAATAAAATCGGTGATCTAATTGCAGGTCTACTATTCAATAATGAGGCCTTACAAACTTATATTAATGATGTTGTGGTGTCTGCCGTTGCCGGGAAGTTAGAGTTTATAAATGAAATTGACCCTGATCAGCTAGCCGCTTTGTTAGCTGCTGATATTAGAGAGGCACTAGAGCAAGTTGATTGGCAGCAAGAATTAACTACTTTAATTTTAAATCAACTTGAAGGTATTTCTAATATTGATATCCAAGCCGTATCTGAGGCTATTGCAACAGCCATTGTAGATAGTATAAATGAACAACTTTCTGAAGATCAGATTAACAATCTTATTTTACCATACATTGAGCAAATTGCAACAAATTCTGACGAAGTTTCTGAAGCAATAGCCACCTTGGTGGTAGATTTGTTTTTTGACGTATTTAATGAGGATAATATACAACCTATCTTAGTAAATGCGTGGACACAATTTACAGAATTAGATGAGGCACAAATAGCTGAGATAGCAGGTGTCCTAACCACAGTAATAGAAGACTTATTTGTAAATGAAGAAGATATTTCCAACCTAATTTTACCATTTACACAGCTTATAGATGGAACTTCTATTTTGCAATTGGGTGCACTAGCAACCCAGACGACAGATGCTATAGAAAACCTGGTAAATACCCTCAATCAAGAGTTTCCAGACCTAAATCTATCACCTGATTACGACAGTATGCAGAATACAATCAGGTTGGCCTATATTGCACTTAAACCTGTTATAGCCATTACCGGTCCAGATCAAGCGGCAGACGAAATTGCCAATCTAATCATAAGTCAATTTTTAAATACGCAGAATCTTAATAACACATTTATTGCTGCACTTCAATTTTTACAAACCATAAACCCTGAAACAGCCGGTACTGCCCTTACCCAGTGGCTTTTAAGTCTTGAAGGCGATATTTCTCAAGTTCTTTATGAGCAAATTAGAGATCTCTTAAGTCCAATTCTAGATAATTTAGACCCCGAGGCTACGGCATTAAGTATTGCAATAGCTTTAAACAATTTTATTTCTGAAAACATTACTCCTGAAGCTATTGAGAATTTACTTACCCCCTTGTTAGAAGAAATTATTATTAACAACTCCCAGGCCGTTGCGAGTTATTTGGCCGAGCTTATTATTAATCTGGATATCATTCAAGAAAATGTTACCGAGGAAGCTATAGCGCAAGCTCTTTTACCCATATTGCAATCTATCCAAGAGACCAATGTTGAAGAAGTTGCACAAAGTCTTATTAATGCCATAGTTAACTCTGGTATTTTTGAGGATGTCATTACTGAAGAACGCGTATCTGCCATCATCTCTTTTTTGATTTATAAAGCCTCTTGGGACAATGTAGTAATCGCAAACAATTTTGAAGAACTATCAATAATATTAAGCCATGACTAAAAACATTATAAAAATTACAGCCAGCGCTCTATTTCTAATGGTATCTGTAACAATGACCTATGGTCAAGTTAGTAACCTATCCATTTCAGAAAGACGGGAGGCCTATACAGACAGTTTAAAAAGAACGCCCTACGAATGGCATTTGCCTATTCTGGGGAAAAAAATCAGAGAAATGGGGTTTGACATTCCCTATCCTAATGGAATTTCCTTTAACTATGCCTTATTCTAATCAAGACGTCCTTATAAGCAATGCCTTTGTTGGTTTTAATAGGGATAATCTGCTCCCCATAGATGGTCTTGCCCGCTTTAAGGAGATTAATTCAAGTGTGAATGTATATACCCTGCGCTATGATTTTTGGTTATTACCTTTTTTAAATTTTTTCGGCATAGGAGGAAGTGTAGATGCCATAACCGATATAAATCTGGGCCTTCCTTTTGAAGCGGAATTTAGCACGAAAAGAAAAACTGGTACAGCTTTTGGTTGGGGGACTGTTTTAGCAGGTGCTGTCGGACCCGTAATAGTATCCACCGATTTTTCCATGGTATGGACCAAAATGCAAGATTTGGATCAGGCCAACAAGACGTTGGTTTGGAACATAAGGACCGGGTATTTATTCCATTTTAGAAAACCTGAAAGAAACCTGGCCGTGTTGGTAGGTGCATCATATCTCAGTATTAACAAAGCAGGTAGTGGGAAATTAGAATTGATCAGTGGTACAGATTATGAAAACCTTAGTGGACAATTAGATGGTTGGTATAATAATTTAACCGGTAGGGAGCAAGAAGTTTTTGAGCCGCTATACACTGGGCTAAACGATTGGCTTTCCGGCGCCGAGCCTACAGATCTTTTTTATGAGTTTGATAAAGAATTTATATCGCCTTGGAGTGGGAACGTTGGTATTAATTTTCAATATAACAAACGGTATACTTTAACCGGTATATATAGTTTTGGACCCAGAAACCAATTAGTTCTCGGATTAAATTATCGTTTTGGATTTAAAGGAAAAAATTGGTTGTCTGGGTTACAGCTATAAGTATTACTGCTGTATGTTACTGGTAAATTATTTAGAGATGAAAAGAAACGTCACGCTATAACCGCACACTACTTTTGCTTCAACCAAAAATAAATATACGGTTATTAAAACATTTGTATGTTGGGGTTTCTTATGTGTACAGTGGCTATAAGGTAAAAGACACGATCCAATTAATGGCGAAAGATCCCAATTTTAATGAATTTGGAACTAACATTAACAAAGCTGGAATAGCTTTTAGTCTTATTTATGAAAGTCGGGATGTTATTGTCAACGCTTGTAAAGGGCTCTTTTATTAGGCCTTCCAGTAATTTTGGTGTAAGCAAGATTATGAAGTTTCTGATGTTGACCTTAGGTAGTGCCAAACTTTATATAGACGGGGAAACACATTAGCTTTTAGGGCTAATTTAAGACAGGCAACAGGAAGGGTACCTTGTAATGGAATTAGTTCAATTGGTTCTGCTGATTTATTAAGAGGCTTTTTTAAACGGTCAATATGGGGATAAATTGGGTGTAGCTATTATTGGTGAATGGAGGTACATGTTTTTGAAAAAGAAGGGTACCATGAGTAAAAATGGTCTTGCAGCTTGGTTGGCAGGCGGTTCAGAAGGAGAAAACTTTAGTGAATTAAATAACTGGTCACCGAATGAAGTGGTTGGCTAAAGGCTGCAATTACGGCCGCGAATGAATTTAAGAATAGATTTTGGGGTAGGTAAAAACAGCTCAGTCGTTTACTTTAATAAGACAGAATCATTTTAAAAATTGAAATTAGTATGAAAAATCCATTTATCAAATTAGTGTATAGAATTTTTGTTTTATTGATTTTTTGTACCAGTTGTTTTTTAACTCAAGCTCAAGAAAAAGATAAATCCGAAAAAAAAGTGAATTTCGCCGCGGTTCCTGTAATAGGTTACAGCAATACTACAGGGTTTAGCCTTGGAGTGATGGGGCAGATGTTTTATAAAATAAGTAAAAACGATACTATTTCACCGGTATCCTCTTCCGGTATTTTTGGTTCGTTTACAACCAACGGCACCTGGTTTGGTGCATTATTTCAGCGCTTATACATCAATGAAGATCGCTGGCGTATAACAGCTGCTATAGGAGCCGGTAATATTAATTATCAATACTTTCAGGAAATACCTCTTTTTAGTGGGGGTGCCTTTATTGGTTTTAATACCAAAGCCGATTTTGCAATGCTTAAAATAGATCGTAGATTATTTGGCAAACTATACCTCGGGGTTCTTGGAATATATTCTCAAACTAAAACGGTCTTTGACCTTCCTGATTTTATTCCCCCGGAACTTTTAACCGATTATCGAAGCATGAACACCTTAGGATATTCCTTTAATTATGACATGCGCGATAACCAACTAAATCCATATAAAGGGTACAACCTCTATTTCAGAAATAATTTCTTCAGGGATTGGCTGGGGAGTGATGATAACTTTGAGATGTATAGCATTACCTATAATCATTTTATCCCTATCAAATCGCCACGGGATATAATTGCAACGAGGGTCCATGCATCCATATCAGCGGGCGATGTCCCTTTTCAAGGCCAGAATGTCGTGGGGCAAGAAGATATCCGGGGGTACTCCAAGGGCCGTTATCGCGGCGATCAGGTCTATACCCTGCAGGCAGAATACCGCCACCGTTTTCAAAACAGGTTTGGGGTAGTTGGATTTTTTGGGGTAGCTACTGCCTTTGATTCATTTTCCGAATTAGACAATGCCCCATTTTTACCCGGTGGAGGTGTGGGGATACGTTATATGGCCATCGAAAAAATGCGCATTAATATTGGCCTGGATGCCGCTATTGGTAAGGATGATTGGGGTATTTATTTTAGAATAGGGGAGTCGTTTGGACGTTAAAAAAAACAATAGATATGAAATTTAAACTAATCTTATTCGTGTTTTTGTTGTTAGCCGTATCACTTGAGGTAAATGCCCAACAAGACAGTGTAAAAACAAAAAAAAAGTTGAGTTTCCGTCATCCTGAAGATGGCGCCTTCGATGTGAGCTCTTTTCTTTTGGAGCACAATGGGGTTTTACCAGTAATTATACCTATTACAGAACCTGCGGTGGGCTATGGTGGAGCATTAGCTGTGTTGTATTTTCATAAACGGAAAAAAAAATACAATACCTATGTAGCACCTGATGTTTCAGGATTAGTTGGGTTATATACCTCAAATAAAACATGGGGAGCAGGAGCCTTTCATGCCCACACCTTTGGGGAAAACAGGGTGCGTACATTAACGGCAGTTATGAAGCCGAACATTAAATATAAGTACTACGGTAATGACAGCCAGCTTTTAGCCAATAACCCTATCGGAATTAATTTAGATTCCTGGCTTGTTTTTCAACAAGCACTGGCCAGAATTGGAAATTCGAATTTCTATCTTGGAGGGGCTTATACCTATTTTAAATCAGAGGTATCGTTTGAGGAAATACCTGATAGGCCTTTACTTAATTTAATTTTATCAAGGCTAAACACAAACTCAACAATTAGTCAGATTAAGCCAATGGCTATTTATGATAATCGTAATAATCTATTTACGCCTACAAAAGGTATCTATAGTGAATTGGGCTATAATTATAGTGCAACATGGTTAGGGTCTGATGATGATTTTGGTACGTTAAGTACAAACTTTTTCGGTTACTTACCTATTACTGAAAAGCTGCGTTCAAAATACCGCTTTCAAGGGAGCTTTTTGTTTGGTGACGCCCCTTTTTATGCTTATCCTTTTGTTGACTTAAGGGGTATAGCAGCGATGAGATACCAAAATGAAACTACTTTAGTTGCCGAAACGGAATGGGCATACAATGTTTACAAGAGGTGGTGGGTTTCGGCTTTTGGTGGAACAGGTAAAGCCTTTTCAGATTTTAATGAATTTGGATCTGAAGATTGGATTTACAATATAGGCACAGGGTTTCGTTATACCCTAGCAAAGGATTTAGGCCTTGATATGGGAACTGACTTTGCATGGGGCAATGCTAAAGATTTTGCCTTTTATATTGTCTTTGGGACCTCTTGGTAAGTTAGATTAGGGAATTTAACTATCTGAATAAGCAGTAATTTTAATGCTTTTGAAAACGACCTGGGCTTATTCTGATACGATAAAAAGCTATTAAGCGCATATGAAAAAAACAATCATTTTAATTCTAGTACTATTTAATCTCGGTGTATTCTCAATGTTAGTTGCACAAAACGAGAAACCTAAAATAGCACTCGTTTTAAGTGGCGGTGGCGCAAAGGGAGTGGCTCATATTGCTGTTTTGCAGGCTCTGGATTCTTTACATATTGTACCCGATATTATAGTGGGGACCAGTATGGGTAGTGTGGTTGGCGGCTTATATGCCATGGGGTACTCTGGAGATGAAATTGCCGATCTGATCAAAACAACAGATTGGAATAATCTACTTTATGAAAAGATACCTTTCAATGATGTGAGTGTTGAAGAGAAAAGCGAATATGAAAAGTATCTAATTGGGTTGGATATTGTAGGTGGAGCACCTAAAACAACAGCATATCTTTTGAATGATCAAAATTTAAGAATAAAACTAGCTTTATTAAGCGTGCCTTTTCGTAAGGATATTAATTTTGATGATTTACCCATACCTTTCAGATCTGTTACTACAGATATTGTAAATTTAAAAGAGATTGTAATTGACCAAGGTTCAGTAGCTAAAGCTATGCGCGCCAGTATGTCTATTCCCGGAGTATTTGAATCCGTAAAATATAAGAACACCATATTGTTAGATGGTGGGATACTTAATAATTTCCCCACAAACATTGCCAAGAATTGGGGAGCAGACATTATCATTGGCAGTGATGTTTCAGGAGCGGCAGAAGATATTGAAGGCTTAGATAATATTTCCGATCTTCTTTTCCAAACAGCAATGCTTCAAAATTTTAAGGTATACCCTGCAAATAGGGCATTATGTACTGTTGTGATAGATCATGTACCTCATTTGACATACTCAACAGGCGACTTTAATAAGACAACAGAGCTCTATGAAGAAGGGAAAATTGCAACAAACGAAAAAATTGTAGAATTATCAGAAATAGGCAATCTAGTAGCCCCTTTTAATCAAAAAGAAGTAGCGCTACCCGTTTTTAAAGATAGTTTTGAATTTGCCGAAATAAGCTACAAAAACATTAGTAAGGATAATTTGCAATTACTTAAGAGTAGAATGAATCTGGAATCAAATCAAGTCTATTCTTCAGATGATCTGACTCAAGCTGTGAAAAGATCTATGGGTACTGATATTTTTAGAAAAATTTATTTTGATTTTAACGCTAGTAATCAAGAAGAACAGCTAGTAATAACAGGGTATGAAAAATCGAATCATCGGCTTAATGCTTCACTTCATTATGACTTGTACAGAGGTGTTGGTTTAATTGGCAATTATACAGGCAGAAACGTTTTAGGTGAAGCATCAAGAGTGCTTGTTACCCTTGATATTGCAGAACAACCAAAGGGTATGATTCAGGCACAAAAAAACTTTGGAGAAAAAAAAGAATGGTGGTGGCGTTCTGAAGGTATTGCCAAACAACTTACGCAACGTGTTTTTATTAATGGACAATACGCAGATGACTTTAAGGAAAAATCTATAAAGTTTAGAAATCAAATAAACAGAAATGTTAATCCCCTTAATAGTTATGCAGGTCTGGGTCTTAATTATGAGTATTTAAATATTGATCCATCAACAAGTTCAGAATTAAGAGACAACATCCTTTTATTAAATAAATATTATGCCTCGTATTTAGGCTTTGATGCGCATTTTGTAAGCAACACCCTTAATAAAGTGTTTTACCCAACAAAAGGAAGTAGTCTTAATGCTACTCTAAACAGATCTATTCAGCAGCGAGTAAGCGTTTTCTATTCAGATGCAGAAGCTTTAAGTCTTTCTGGGCTCCAATATGGCTTTACAAATTTTCAAGCCAATTATCACAAAAGAATCCCGTTTGGAAATAAGGTAACGGGCATTTTCGAAGCATCGATGGGGTATACCTTTGCGGATAAGGATGAGGATAATGAAATTTCATTTTATAATGCAGGTTTTCCACAACTGTTTTATTTAGGTGGCAACTTACCATTGCAGAGGATAAATACATTTGCATTTCAGGGACTTCAGGAAGATGAAGTAATTAGCAGCCAATTTATCCTTGTTAAATTAGCTTCGCAATTTGACGTTTTTAACAAGTTTTATATTAGCCCAAATATTAATATAGCAAGTATTGGATTTAGTGACTTCCAAGAGTTTTCAAAAAATGTATTTAATCCTAAGGGTAGCTGGCAAGTTTCAGACCAAACAAGTCTTCTTTTGTCCGTTGGAACCATGTTGTCGTATAAATCCCTTTTAGGACCTATAGATTTAAGCATTTCCTGGACCAATGACATCAATAAAGTACGATTTTTTCTCAGCGTTGGTATTCCCTTTAATCGTTAATTTGAGTATAGAATGTATATAAATTATAGAATGAGTTGCGGATATTACACTTTAAAAAACAACCTTTTAATTAAATTATGAACTCAAATGAAAATGAAAAATAGTCTTTTATCCTTATTATTAGTTGTACTTTTTTGTTTTAGTCATAATTTAATGGCACAACAATTCAATTCCGATAATTACCTGACGATGCCACATGGAACGGGGACATTTGTTTTAACAGCAGGAGAGCGGAATTCTGGAATGGTCAGCTCATTTGCTTTGATTGAAAACTTTGAGTTTTTTGCACAGGCCTTTCTTTTCAGAGATGGAAGAGTTGATGATTATCCCCAACATTTTACCACAACTGTATATGCCAAATATATGTTTTGGGTAAACGAAGCGAAAACCGGTGGTGCGGCTGTTTTCCTGGGTTTTGGCAGGTCGCCCGGTTCTTATGCCCAAGATCGTTATTTGCCATTACACAAAAATTACTGGACCGCACTTCCGGTGACAATTCCCCTTTTTAATAACACCATATCCTGGGATATTATGCCGGGAGCATTGGTCGATTTTGAATATGGCAACAACAAGGAAACAGCCTGGGGTTTTACTTACAGCACTAGGGTAGCTGTTTACAAGGTAATTCCTAAAACAGCTATTGTTGGTGAAGTCTTTGGGACAGAGGGGCAAGCCTATTCTAAACCGGAATACAAAGTTGGATTGCGTTTTGAAGCTAATGATTTTATAGTACCTGCCATTTCTTACGGAGGCAGTTTCGATGGTAGTCTGGGTGGGGGTTTAGAAATTGGAGTTATGATTTTTTCTCCTCCGTTTTTAAAAAAGGATTATCTAAAAAATAATAAAATGGAGTATTAACATATAATAGTAATAAAATAATAATCATAATAGCTCAGGATGATACTCACACTTTTTTTTGTCTTATTTATTGTTTTTGTTCCCTTAATTTTAGTCCAAAAAAAGAGAGAGCATTGGCTATTAAGTCATGTATTATATTGGTTATAAATTAGACATACGAATTTATCCAACTAAAATATTTTCAATAATTGAAAATCGATGATTGTTTTGAAAACATTAATAGAATTACCAATATTAAAAGAATAAAAATAACCATTTAAAATTATGAAAAAGCTATTACCATTACTACTAGTTAGTATCCCTTTCTATTTTAGTGCATATGCTCAAACGGATTCGATACCTAATAAAAATTTAGCTGTAAAGGATACGATTGTCGAAAAAAGTTCTAAAAAGAAACAACACAAACGGGTTAGCGATTTTAAAATTTACGGAGGGATTTCCGCCAATAAAATCTTATTGTCAGACAGCTCTTACGAATCTGCTTATGCAACGGGATACCTCCTGGGATTTTCGTACCGTCAGGGAAGGTTTGGTTACTGGGAAATTGGAGTAAACTACAACAAATCTGTTGTAATACTAGAAGGCGAAAATATATTTGACTACAATTTTAAAATTGGGCAACTGGAAGTACCGCTCTCGGTTGGAATTAACTTGTTGTCGGTAACCCGAAGAGTACTTGGAATTAGGTTGTTTGGAGGAGTTGTCCCTGGATACATTACTGGTGTAAAGGATAATCCGTTCAATTTGGTTGATGATGATTTTAACCGCTTTCAGTTCAGTGGACGAGTTGGTCTAGGGGTTGATATATTATTCCTTTTCGTCGAGTTTGGTTACCAGTATGGCTTTATCGATGTACTTAAAGACCAGGATTCAAATTTAAGCCAAGTTGATTTTCGTTTAGGGTTTCGATTTTAATAGTAGTCTTTGTTTATAATTCCAGAATTCTATTCAAATTCCTATGAAAGTGGTTCGACTTTTGTCCTCTTGACTCCACAAAACCATGGAAAATTAATGTTTTAGGGGCTTGATTAAATGTTAGCATTAAATTGCCAACTTTTTTAAATGAGTTTAAAGAGGATAAATGATTTACTTCAAAAACATAAACAATATTTTTCAAATAGTGCTCAAACCTTTATACATCTATAGTACTCTAAATGACTATTTTGAACAACTTAAGCTAATTATTAATGTAAATAAAATCCTATGCGTTTAATACTAAAATATGTTGCAGCATTTACTTTTGTTGTTTCACTTGCCAATGCGCAACAACAAAAAACCTATGACATTAAAGTTGAGGTTAAAAATGCGAAAAGTGATGAAGGTAAAATGTTTTTTGCTTTATACGATAATGAAGAAGATTTTTTAAAGAAGGAAATTAAAGGAGAAATTAAGGTAATAACGAATAAAACCTCAATAATTACTTTTAAAAATGTTCCCGCAGGTGTTTATGCCGTCTCGGTTTTTCACGATAAAAATGATAATGGCGAAATGGATACAAATGGTTTGGGAATTCCTATTGAAAATTTTGGTTGTTCTAATGATGCGAAAGGATTTATGGGGCCTCCAAAATGGAAAAATGCGAAGTTTGAGTTATCCGATAAGGATAAAAATATAATAATAAATCTTTAGATCTGGCAGCAGAGGTTTAAGGGTCTGAGGGCGGAGCAAAGGTGAATTCCAATTGGCGTTTGGGACTGCGATGGTCTAACCTACCCTAATTGAAAGCCCTGGCAGCCAGCTATTCCAAAGGCTTTGATGGCACTGATGTAGCTGGTTTTGAAATTGGAATAACACTATATACGGATCACATTTATTGCTTTGGAGGTTGCCAGAAATAAACCAAAACACAATTATTAAACAGTAGTTTTTAAATAGGTTAGGCTTATGCTTACACCGCTCTTTCTCTGAAAATACGATATTCTTAAGTGCATTTAGGAATAGTTTTCATTTAGTTAGAAAGCTTCTGTTTAGATAATCCGGCCGAAAGCCGGCATGAATTGAAAACAACTTATGGCTTTTAAAAACGTACTCTTTCTAATCTGCTTGTTATGCTTTACTCCCGGGGTAGTCTGCCAGAGGGCTAGAAATAATGATTCAACGGCAATTCTATCGTTTGTGGATAAAATTCTTTTAAAAGTTAATATCGATACACAATCTGAGTCGTATTCCGTTAAATCAGAAAACAGTTCAGATTTTCGCCTTGAGACCAATAATGAATTAGAACTTAGTTTATCTTTAGATTATGAATTTATTGGAGCAAGTATTGGCTTTTCTCCAAATTTTCTATCAGGAAATAACGAGAATGAATTAAAAGGTGAATCTACCTACCAAGACTTCAGTTTTCGTTTTTTTTTGGGAAAATGGACACAAATACTTCAGTACAAAAAAGTAAAAGGCTTTTATGTTGAAAATACAAACGATTTTATTCCATTGTGGATTAAAGGGCAAGATCCCTACATACAGTTTCCAGATTTTGAGACCATTTTTTGGGGTGGTGCTACCTCTTTTGTGCTAAATCCAAATTTTTCCTTAAGGAATGTGGTTTACAATACGGAATGGCAGCTTAAAAGTGCCGGAAGTTTGGTGCCAACCCTGAGCTACGGGCATACTAATTTAATATTGCAACGAGATGGTTCCAAATCCTTCGAAAAGAGTTTTGATATCAGTTTGTCCCCAGATTACTACTACACTTATGTAATCCAAAAAAACTGGTTCGCTTCTCTTTTTGTATCCCCCGGTCTAGGTATTCGATTTTCAACTGCAGGTGAAGAAGACTTATATCCCACAGATAAAAGTACCTACTGGCCCATTTCATTTGACGGCGGATTGCAGTTGGGCTATAGTTCCGGCAAAATTATTTTTGGAGGTAATTTCAATTTTGAAACCACATGGTACAATTCAGATAATACAACCAACATTACAAATAATTACCTGTATGCTAAATTATATGTAGGATATAGGTTTGATACGCCACGGATCGTTAAGAATATTCTTCATCCCAAGAACAAAAAAAGTGGTTCGTAGTATAATATTAAGGGCTAAATAGCCTGTCTGTTGTATGTTTTGTTTAACTTTTAAAGTTAATTGACAACCCTATTATGCTATTGGTAATGGCCTCCCATCAGGCAAATAGTATATATTATTGTTTACCATCATGAATGCAACAATTTCAAATATAAGTTTATCCTTTTTTTACATTATTGGCCTGTTGTATACCCTATTTGTGATCTATACCACGATCCGGATTTTGTTGGATACTACGAAAACATCAAAAACACTTGCCTACCTACTATTGGTACTGGTTCTTCCGGTTTTGGGAATCGCCTTTTATTATTCCTTCGGCACTAATACCAGACGGGGCAGATCAAATAAAAAAATAGGCGCCTCTTATAGGCAAGTTTCAAAAGAATTTAAATCATACTTTAAGAATGAAACCAACAGTTTAATAGCAGATCATAAGGAGGTACTCGCCCAGTTTTCCGGACTTGCCCTTTTCCTGAAAAACCTTGGGGATGAAGACCTGTCCCTAAACGATTACCGATTATTACTTAATGGAGAAGAAAAATTCCCGGAGTTGCTCAAAATACTCAAGAATGCGGAGCATTACATCCATATGGAATATTATGCATGGGAGAATGACATACGTGGCAACCAAATAAAGGACATTCTCTTGCAAAAGGTTAAAGAAGGCATTAAGGTGAAGGCCATTTATGATGCATATGCCAGCCGGAAAATCAGGTACAACATTGTTAAGGAACTCAAAGCCGGTGGTGTTGAAATTCATCCCATACTCAAAGTTAAACTGGTAGGATTAGCCAACAGGTTAAACCACAGGGATCATAGAAAGATTGTTATTGTTGATGGTAAGGTTGGTTTTGTAGGGGGTATTAATATATCCGATAGGTATGATAACTCAATTGACACTGGACTCTACTGGCGAGACACGCACCTAAAGATTACCGGTCCTGGGGTATTGAATTTACAACGTCACTTTATGGTGAGCTGGAATGCCTGTCAAACAAAGCCATTGGTTTTAAGGGAAATACTGCCCCAAAAGGAACCGACCGCTTTTAAGGAGAATAAAATAGGGTTGGCTCAAATAGTTGCCGGCGGGCCCATTTATAACATGTCAAACATTATGTTAAGCTATGCCAGGCTTTTTACTCTGGCAAAAAAAAGGCTGTACATTACCAATCCCTATTTTATTCCGAACGAAACGATACTTGATGCACTTAAAATGGCAGCGCAAAGCGGAGTTGATGTGCGGTTGCTATTACCCCAAAAATCCGATTCGGCCCTAGTGGGTGCAGCTGCTAAATATTACTTCGGGGAACTGCTTCAGGCTGGCGTAAAAGTCTTTCTGTATAAAAAGGGATTCGTGCATGCCAAAACCGTAGTGGCAGATGGTATTGTGAGCATTGTAGGGACGGCCAACATGGACTTACGTAGTTTCGACCTGAATTTTGAAATTATGTCTGTAGTTTATAGCCCTGATTTTGCCAATGAACTGGAAGATACCTTTATAGTGGATTTGAAGGAATCCGTTGAAATAAATTGTAATGAATGGATGATGCAGCGAAAATTAAACATGTTGGTCTATGCCACAGCCCGTTTGATTTCCTCATTCCTTTGATAATTGTGGTACGTTTGGCTAAGGCAAAAATTTAGAATAAAATAAAACCATATTACTCCAAAAATTGAATTATAAAAACAACATAAGCTGTTGGCAAGAAACAAAGAAGAGCTACCCGTCAATAACCAGTTGACGTATTTTTAGTTTTTGAACTTAAAAATAACCTTGGTAAATTGAATATTAAATGCTGTAGAGCCCTAGAATGAAATTTAAAGACAACTTACTACTATTATTCTTTTGTGTTTATTTGCTTGGGTATACCCAACAAGGTAATTACAAGTTTAATAATTTCGGTAATCGTTCCATATTACTGGCTGGTAATGTAACAGGAAGTGTTTCGGATTTAGGGCTTACCTATTACAATCCATCTTTTCTAGCTGATTCAAAAAATATAGGCTTTTCTTTAAACGCAAAAGCCTATCAGTTGGTTACTTTAAAATTAGATAATGTTTTAGACGAAAACACACAAGTAAGTAATACGAGTTTTAATGGTGCCTCCACGATGGCAGGGGGTATTTTTAATTTGTTTGGAACACGCTTTGCCTATTCCTACTTAACAAGATCTAATGACAACACCAATATTAACTACGATAGAAATTATTTGGATGAAGATATCTTAAGCCTTTTCCCAAATGCCGAAATACACAAAGCTAAATTAGGGTTAAATTCAAGAGTTAAAGACGATTGGGCTGGCCTGGCATGGGCTTACAAAATCACCGAGCAGTTTGGGGTAGGCATTTCTGCGTTTGCTTCTATCTATGATTACAGAGGCATGTCCAGTATAGACCATACTGTAAAATCTACTGTTGAAGAAGTTGCATTTTATCAAAATATTATAAGTTTTAAACAACGATCTTACGGCCTGTTTTTAAAGGTTGGGGCAAATTATCATTTCTCCAAATTTGATATGGGTGTAAATATTAATCTCCCCTATATTGAAGTTTACCAGGATGGCAAATTCAACTACTCAGAGGTAGTCGCAGGCGTTGGTCCTCCATCTGATAAATTTGTAGACAATCGACTTGATGATATTAATTCCAAAAGAAAGGAACCTTTGGGGATTTCTATTGGCGCCGGGATACCTGTTAATAAAAATAAGCTACATATAAATGTTGATTATGTGGCCGGCTTGTCTAAATACCACCGACTCCTTATACCAGATATAGATACGGGTAACGAAACATTAACACCTGTAAATTTTGACGAAGAAAGAAAAGCTGTCGTTAATTTTGGTATCGGCCTAGAAGTCTATTTATCTGAACTATTAAAAGGATATGGCGGGTTTTCAACAGATTTTAGTGCATTTAAAAATAGTGCTAATATAATTGACTTAGCTGCCGAAGAAAATAAGGAAATTACTATAGGAGAAGATTTTTATCATTTGAGCTTAGGTACTGATTGGAAATTAAATTGGGCAAGTATTATCCTGGGCTTTACCTACACTGGCAGTTCAGGAAGTTTTGCAAATCCTTACAGATTAAACGCAGAAGGGTTTGAAATTGCAAACGATTTGGATGCCAGAGTGCGGTTTACCCGTTGGCAATTTGTAGTTGGATTCGAATTTCCTTTTTTAGATAAAAAAGTCAGTGAATTTTTAGGAACAAAGAAGAACAAAGAAAATTAAACTACTGCCGTCTGTAAGCCGGTAGATTTGATTTCCGCCTATAAGGCGGCTAAAGTTTTTACTCGGAAATCTTAAGATCCCCCTCTTTATCTTCTAAATCCTGATTCTCTATATATTCCATTATCATTTCGTCCGTTATAGTTCCCGAGCTAACAACAAAATAACCCCTTGCCCAAAAATGACGGCCCCAATACATCTTTGAAACCGTCTTGAACTCCGATAATACCTTTAGTGAACTTTTCCCTTTTATATATTGCATCAGTTTGCTCACTGATACACGAGGAGGCACCGAAACAAACAAATGCACATGGTCCTTCGAAATATGTCCTTTTATTATCTCGACCTCGTTGGTCTTACAAACTTTACGAATCAATTCCCTGACACGTTTGGCCAATTCGCCGGTCAATATCTTTTTTCTGTACTTGGTTATCCAGACCAGATTGTACTTTATATCGTAAACGGTAAGATAGGTTTTTCTATACTTTTGTATCAAAATAAAAATAGTCAAACTAAAGACTTCGCCTTAAGGCGAGGTATTTTCTCCCATTCCCCGAATTAGAAATTAAAATTGTTTTGTGAAAAATAGATAAGGATAAAACATCATTAAGTTTATTCCATTGTTGTAAAAATTTAAAAACCGAATATTATGAAAGAAACAAAATACCCAAGATCATTTTCCCATATCGGGATTACTGTTCCAGATGTAAAAAAAAAGTAGTAAGATTTTATTCGGATGTTATGGGTTGGTATATAATTATGGAGCCATCTATTGTTAAAAAGGAAAATGAGTCGGCCATTGGACAAATGCGTATAGATGTCTTTGGAATGAACTGGAATGAATTTTAGAGTGCACATATGCCAACTTCGGATGTAATAGGAATAGAACTATTTTCATTTCCGCATGGGATTAAAAGTGCACCTGAATTTAATCCATTCATAACAGGACTTTTCCACTTTTGTGTTCAAGACCCAAATATTGAAGTAGTCCCCATTCATGTGAATTTTTCCAAGACTCGCAGTAGGTGTTTACTTAATTAAAATACCTAAATGAATTTTATCGAGATTCTGAAGGTTATTAAACGGGGTTGTTAGACTTTACCAATGAGGCACAATCAAAATACTCGCAGCAAGTTTTAATAGAGAGAAAATAATAAAGTTTTGCCAATAAAATGATGGATCTTATCGATATTGGCGTATAATCTGTAGGTTTACCATAATTTTGTTATTCCAAAAATCAAATTGATTTTTCTCTTTAAAAAACGACTTTACAGTATGGTAAAAACAAGATTATTTGTTATTTTCTTTCTCCCTAATGAACATAGGCTTAACCTTAAATAGTAAAAACAAAAAAATGCAAAAATACATATGGCCAAGCCTCATACTGTGTGTTTTTTCACAATATGTCTTTTCTCAAAAAGCACAATTGGAAATTGAAATTTTAGGTATCAATGAGGTAAGAGGAAAAATTCAAATAGCTGTATACGATGATAGTGAGGTATTTCCCAAAAAGGGCAAAGCCTACAGGGTAGAACGTTTCAATGTTACCTCAACCAAAATGAATGTAGTATTAACTAATTTACCCCATAATGAATATGCCATTGCAGTGTTTCATGACATCAACGAGGATCAGGAATGTAATTTGAATTTTATTGGTATTCCAAAAGAGCCCTATGGTTTTTCCAATAATATCAAGCCCGTACTAAAAGCCCCTTCATTTGAATTAACAAGTATTATTTTAAATGCCGGAAAAAAAATAGCTATTGAACTTATAGATTGAAAATCTATAAGTTCATTTTTGTCTTCTAACGTAAAGATTAAAGCTAGCTAAAAGCAGGTGTAAGTGGTCGTTTAAAAGCGTTTCATCCTGGCGCTTTCAAGGCAGTTATCTTCTAGGGGATGCTCCATTTTATGCACATCCATTTATTGGCCTGCGAGATGTGCCGGCAATGGGCATTCAGGGAGATAAAACACTGGTCTCTGAAACTGAATGGAACTATAATATTTATAGAAGGTGGTATCTACTGGGGTTCTTCGGCGGAGTGAAGGCTTTTTCCAATTCAAAAATATTCTGTCGGAAGACTGGATTTATACTGTTGGCACAGGTTTCAGATTCAAAATAGCTCGCAAACTTGGCGTTGCTATGGGGTCAGATTTTACATGGAGAAATGGTAAGAATTTTGCCTTCAATATTGTTTTTTGGCAAGTCTTGGTAATTCCTTTTGAGAATTTAAATACCCATTTATAATTTTATCCTTCCCTAGTTGGGGTATTTGAAAAAAAATATACTATCCTCCTTGTCCCATACTATTGATTGGTGTTTTAATAACCTTATTCAAATAAGATGTTTAAAAAATTTCAAAACCTATTTTATAAATATATAATAGATTATATTGCCCTATTTTTAACGAAGTATGTGACTTTTGGGCATCTCAAAAAAAATATCAGATTTTCCCTAAAATGAGAATGAATACTTCTAAAAAACCTATTCAATAAATTAAAATTGTAATTTTCCTGGAATTTAAAAAATATCCTGCTTTTTAATGAATCACATGAAGAATTTTTTTAAAATTATCGTTGTTTGTTTACTTCTTTCACCACAGTTATTTTGGTCGCAACAGACAATAGCAGAAAAAGATAGTAACCACACCCCATATGAGCTGCTATCAAGTTACTATAACAACAATTTTCACCCCTTTAAAAAGAAAAATATATACGTAGGTTTAGCGCTTTCTTTACAAGACAGACAAATAGAAAATACTGATGTTTTAATTGAAAAAATATTAGAGGGGGATCGTAAAAAATTCGATACGAGACTTAGAGGCGGGTACTTCATTGGAAATTATGCAATGATCGGTGTAGATTTGAATTATTTTCAAGAAAAATTTACAGGAATAATATTAAAAGATTCAGATTCAATCCAATCTAGATCTTTATCACGGGGGTTTGCAGTTACACCTAATTTTAGGTCTATCGTTCCATTAACCGCAAACGAAAGATTAAGTTTTTTCACTGAAATAGGTCTTACATTTGGAGGCGGAAACACAGTAACACGGGAGGACAAAAATATAGATGAGATAGATAAAACGTTTACTAAAAACTTTAATTTCAAAGTAGGGATAAGCCCTGGAGTCACCTTTTTTGCAATGGAAAATTTTGCATTAGAGGTGCAATTAGACGTCTTAGGATATGAGTTAAACTCTTCAAAAAATACCATAAATGGCATCGAAGAATCGAGCATTACAAGGCAAAATATCGATTTTAAAATTGATATTTTATCACTTAATTTAGGACTAGCCTATTATTTTGGATTTTAAGATGAAATACGTTGATAAAATTCAAAATAAAAGATGACAAATATTCAAGGGGAATGAAAAAAACATATCTATTAGTAGTACTCGGAATGACTTTATGGTCTTGTGTTGATGAAGACTATTTTGGTGCATCTCAATTTGGAAATATAAAACAGATTTTAGTAAGTAATCAATCTGGGAATGCCTCAATTAGTTTGGATAGCTTACTAGTTACGGTAGAAATCCCAGGAGGGGTTGATTTAACAACTATTTCAATTCAAAATCTTGTAATATCACCATTTGCGGAGGCCAGCAAGAAGCAGGGAGATATCCTTAATTTAGAAAACGATGAAATCATTGAAGTTAAGGCAGAAGATGGTTCAATTTATGAATGGAAAATTAGGGCATTTGTAGCATCAGAAACACCTCAACTTGATAATTGGGAATTAGATTTATGGTATTTAACCCCCGGAAATTATTACGAACCTGGAACTGATGCGGCTACAACCATTTGGGGTACCAGTAATCCGGGAACACAGATATTAAATAACTTAGCCACCATACCTGAAGATCTTGGAAATGATAATTTAGCTGCAAAAATGGTTACATTGGATAATGGGTTTTTAGCAGGAACATTTGGTGCTCCCATTTCGGCCGGCTCTATTTATACAGGATTCTTTAATTCAGATAATATAGAAATTAGCAATCCACAGGCAGCTATTGAATTTGGCACTCCATTTTCTGGAAGACCAACTAAAATACGTTTCAAATACAGCTATGTACCCGGTTCAGAAAATAAAAATCAAGATGGAGATATCCTAAATTTTGGTGATGCTTGTGATGTTTATGCATTATTAGAAATAAGACAAAACGGTGAAATACAGCGCCTAGGTACGGCCTGGTTTAGGAGTGATGTTAATCAAGTTGAGTTAATTACGCAAGAAGTAGTTTTTACTTATGGTGAATTAGATAATAGCTTCCCAGACTACATGTATCCTCCTAATAATAATTATGTAAGTGATGAATTGGCTGAATTTGCCCTCCCCACACATATCACTTTTGTTGCTTCATCAAGTTTTGATGGGGCTAATTTTTCAGGAGCTATTGGTAGTACGCTAATCATCGATTCCATTGAAATGATTTATGAATGACAAAAAAATGATGAATTTAAGAACAATCACTTTTAACCTTAGGCAGCCTCCCATAAAGCAAACAATTTCAAGGTGTTAAAGATTCCCCCACCTGCAAATGGTTTTAAAATACCATTATTAAAATATCTAATTGCACCAACTTGAATACAATCCATTGCCAAATCTGACAGTTTTTGTTCAAAACTATCTTACTTAACATCAAAAGTGTTTAGCCTGGAATCCTAATGTATATGGCCAAATTCTGCCATTTGGTCTTAAGAGATTTCCAAGGCAGAACCAAAGGAAAATTGGCTACCATCTTTAATACTAATATAGCTTCTTCCCTAGCTAAGCTTGGTCCCAAATTGGTAACCATAGCCTGCAGTCTATTCAAAATTTTGGGTACAACAGAAATTGGTTGTCAACAAAATTAACCATACTACACCGTTTCTTAAACCCTTTTCTGCTTTCATTGAACAGATTGGTTCGTATGTATCCTTGCTCTGTTGGGTTTTTTAATTACTTCTACGAGCTTTAGGAGAAGATGGCCTTGCCACAGGTCTTGCCATGGGTCTAGTTGGTCTTGGAGCCGGACGGGACATCGGCGTACTTGGCCTTGTTTGCGGCCTCATTCCGGGTCTTGTAACAGATGGTCTACTCGGAATTGAAGGCCTTGTACTCGGTCTTGGTATTGTTGGGCGCATCGTTGGTTTTGTACTTGGGTTTGTTGGTCGTGTGACAGGGACCGATGGCCTCGTGCTTGGCCGTTGGGTAGAAGGACGCGTTGTTGGTCTAGTACTTGGGCTTGGAGGCCTATTTACAGGGCGTGTATTTGGTCTATTATCAGGTCGTAGATTAGGTCGCCCCGGTTTTTGCACTGGTCTTTGATAGGGTCTTACCCCAGGCCGGTTAGGTCTGTATATCGGACGACTTGGTCTAGGTCGATACCCAGGCCGGTAATAGGGTGGTCTGTAGAAGGGTGGACCCCAATGGTTGTATCTTCCCCAATACCCGTTCCCCCACCATGAATAGGGAGATCCGAAGCTAAAGCCAAAACTCCACCCATACCAAGGGTTATACCGAACCGAAAAACCGTACGTATACTTATGGTGATAATAAAAACCCCTATACCACGGATTGTAGTAATATCCCGTTCCGTATACTACCGTATTCCCGTAAACATATGACCCATGGTAGCCAGGTGTATATCCAACATAGACCACACTTGGCGTTGTTTCATAGATATACACATATTTGGTATTATACTGCGGATTTTCCGGCGGTATCTTGGAAACTTCTTCAGGCCTATCGGTTGCAACAATCCAAGGACCATCTGCGCTGTTGGCTTTAAACCAAATCGCATTATCACATAAAAAGTAGGTGTCTTTATCCTTAAAAACTGCACTTTCTGTATTTAATGCATACTCTAAAGACAATCCTTGTATTTTTTGAAATTCTGGGTCCCCATTATAAACCACCTTACTTGCTGCTGTGTTGCGGCTAATTTCTGCGGTTTGCGGAATTTGTGCATCATAAATGGCTTCTTGCGCTTCCTTTGTACCTGCCACACTAGTCAAAACATCAGATTTCTCACTGTCTTTCCCTATTTTTTTAAAATCTTCCGGTAGTTCTTCTGCATTGATAAAATTCCATGGCCCATCCACATTGGTAGCGGTAAACCAACGACCCGATATCAAAATATAGTACGCTTGGTTGGCGATGTTCATAAAAAGATCGTCTTCCGAATTCACTACATAAAGTAAATTTGTGTTTTGTAAGGGACTATAATTAGGGTCTCCGTCGGTAAGTATAAGTTCGCTAGGAACTGTAGTCACCAAAATATCAGGTGCAATTCCATTATATTTTTCTTCAGAATCGTCTTCCGATTCGGATGTAGCCTTATTTGCTAATTTTCGAAGCTTAGATGGTGGGTTTTTTATGTTTTTCCATGGACCCAGAGCCGTGTCTGCCTCGTACCAGAAGGTACCACCGGATAGATAGTATTTGTTGGAGTTTAGTTCTAAGGCAATAAAAGAGGCAGAATTTTGGATAATTTCATAATCCTTGTCCGCTGCTTTAAATTTTGGATCACCATCTATGAATACCAAAACGGCTGGCCTGGTAGAAAATATTATTTTTGGTGCTACTGTACCTAATTCAGTCTCAGAGGTGCTCACTTCTTCTATAGAATCCAATAAATCTTCCAAAGGAAATTCAATATTCCATTTGGGCACTTCCTCTTCTATAAGACTTTTGAATTTATCCTCATTCTCTTTCGAAACGCCATCAGGAAATTTTACTTCGTTTACTTTTACCGAAACCAAACTTGCTGTTCGCGTACTCCGGTCTACATCAAGTAACGAAGTGGTCCACATCATTCCGAATACAGGTGTCCCATCGATACCTTTTTTTACGGAAAAAGCGATATTGGTATCCAATCTCAAATCTACATAACTGGTATTTTCAGGAACGTATAGCGTAATGATATAATCTTCGGCCAGAATTTGTTTTGGCCACTCTAAATTGGCCTCCTGCGCATGTATTTCAGCATTGCAGATAGATAGCATAAAGGCCAAAACTAATGCAACAGCAGTAACCAAACGGGTTTGAAAGATGGATGATATTGTGCAACGTTTACTCATAATTTGTTTATTTTTAATCAAATAGTACTCTTAAGGCTCGCCAATTCCGAATCCCCGATTCTATCAGGACAATCAAACATTTTTAAACATACACGCAGGGTGTGCCAAAGCCTTTATAACAAGTGGTCATTAGCAGAAATACGTTATTCTTCACTTCGTAGATTTTTTAAAACGCAATATGGGTACCTCACCAATGCTAAGGTTTAGTTTTCCCTCGGCGTCAAAGTTATATTCATCAACTTTCTGCATCATTTTCAAGAATTGCAATTCGCCATCACCACAAAACATCATTGTGGTTGGCCCTGGTTCTCCAAAAGACAGTTTGTTCCCATGTAGTTTATAATCGGCAGAATATCCGTTGCATCCGCCATTACCAACGACCCGATTTGTTTCCCTGTCAAAAGAAATTTCAGGTTTCTTATCGGGAAACAGCCTTTCAAAAGTGATTCGCGTACCTGAAATGTATTCCAGCTGCCATACAGCTTCATATATTTTATCGCTATTGGTTTTTTTTGTTGGTTCGCATGAGCTTATCAGCATAGCAATCATGGTAAATAGGAAAAAATACTTTTTTTTCATGAATATTAAATAAACTAGTAATATTTTCTTTTAAAACCAGGGCTGCCTAAAACATTCTATACCTGTATGTATTACCCGACTGAATTTAACAATTTAACAATTTATCAAATATCCAAAATAAAATGGAGGAAGTTTCCTGAAAAGCAAGCCTAACCCTCCTCTTTCTATTGATTACAGAAGCTTCTGTAAAGCACTGGACCATCCTGTTTCGATAACGTAGGTTTTCTTATTCTTTGATGGGGTTACTTGCTTTTTTCTGATTTATGTGCCCCTATGGGAATGTTTGCTTTCAGGAAAATAGAGTTATTTCTACTCCCCGCTCTTTCCTTATACACATTGGTAAACCCAGAATAATATTTTATGCCGATCGTTATGCCTGAATCAGGTCTTAGTTTATAACCTGTTCCAATGACCCACCCTGCGTCAAAAAAATTAATTGCCGCTTTATTAAAATCCCTGATGCGTAAGTTACCATCATCGGTTTCAGAATTAAACTCAACCCAGGCCTTGTTCCTAACTCCAAATTGTGGTCCCGTTTCCAGATAAATGCGGTTGTGAAAACTATACTTCAAAAAGGCCGGCAAAAGGAAATAATTGATTTTTTGACTATAGGTTCCCTCCTGTCCGTTAGGAGTAATGCTTAAGAACGAGAGGTCTTCCTCTGACAATTCATTTGCACCTAACCTTGATTTGGCCAGCACACCCGTATATAGGTGCCACTGATTTTTAAGGCGGATATCAAAATAAAAACCTAGGTTTAAGGCAGATAACCTTTTACCAGCCTCAAGGCTAGAAATATTCGAGGAATTAAACCCAACTTCCAGGCCAAATTCGAGGCCATCTGAATTAAGTTTATCTCCAAATAAAATCGACATGAGTATCTGGGAATGCGCTGCCGAAGCTGTTAACAACATTAGAAGAAGAACAAGTTTTTTATATGACATAATATAATTTTCTTTTATTAAATAACCCATATCTCATTTGGATGCACTCCACGTTTTTGACAAATTATTTAAAAAGAATAGGACAGTTTGATCCCGTACCTGAATTCAGGGAGCAAGATCTTTTCATTTAATTTATTGTCTCTAAATTCTAAATCCGCATTGAGCAAGTCGAATAAACTGTATTTCTTAAGAGCTTCATTCAAGGCATCATAAAATTCATCCGGGGGTGGAATAATATTTTTCAATCTAAATTTATAATCACTGGCTCCGGGGCCGGCAATTAGGAAATCTATATTAAACCTGTCGGAAATTTTCAGCTTATACCCTATCATAAGGCCGAAGGAGGCTACATTGATTTTACCTTTATATAAAAAATCGAAATTTTCTCCTTCGCTAGAGATAAAAACACCATCGAGGTCCGATGTAAAGTTCACAAACTTCCAATAGGCCCCAAAATAAAATCCGGTCAGCATACCCTGCCCTTTTTCAGTAAGATAATACCGGAATTCCGGAATAAACCGGGGACCGGAATAGCTAATGTTCCCCGTTTTTATAAAGTCAGTATCAATACCGGAAAGTGCTATTAGGCCCTGCTCTGTTTTATAACCGGCGATCAATCCTACACTGATATGTTTCCCTAAAGCCCTTTCATAATTAAAGGAAATGGAACCATTTATCATATCGGTTAAGATAATACCGACTTCGTTTTTAACCTCCTTTTTTATAGAGGTTTCCTGGCCAAATACGGAAATCATAAAACCAGATATAAGGAAGGGAATGAAACGCTTCATAATAAGTAACTTATGAATTAGTAATTAGTAAATCAAAAAAACTAAACTGAAAAAAAGCTGACTTTACCATCATTTAGATACGGTTTGTCGGTTACTTATTCATTTTAAGAATGTTTAACCAACTAATTAAATGTAATAAATGATTTTGAAGAATGGAAATATAAAAAATAGATATTGAGTATATCCTCTTGTCAATTTTTTTAAACAAAAAACCTTCAACGTATAAAATTGAATTTCATAACATTGACTATTTATAGGTTCAAACCTATAGCAGACTTTGTAGGCCAGAGTTAAGTTTTAATCCTTCGAAAATATTTTGATGAAACAATAGTGAATCATTTTTATAAATTTATTTAATCTTACTTGGTAAGTTACATAAAAATTGATTCCCAATAATCAAAATGTTGTACAGAACAAAAAAACCCAAGATTTTCGTCTTGGGTTTTTTATCATCCAAAAGTAGCGAGAGGGAGACTTGAACTCCCGACCTCAGGGTTATGAATCCTGCGCTCTAACCACCTGAGCTACCTCGCCATAGGTCTTGTAAGCGGCTGCAAATATAAAGTTTAATTTTCGCTACATCAAAATAAGGTTGTCAAAAATATTTTCAGGAGATTATTTTTTTATCATATAGAAATATATATATTGCCCGAAGTCTAAATAGTTGATGAATGAGCGATAAAATTAAATTTGAATTAGAATTTGTAATACAATCATCGCCCCAGTTGCTGTATCAGTACCTCTCCACGCCCTCGGGCCTTTCAGAATGGTTTGCAGATAACGTTAACTCCAGGGGAGAGCGTTTTAATTTTATATGGGACGGTTCCGAAGAAGGGGCAAAACTGCTGAAACGAAAAAGTGACGAATTTATACGGTTTGCCTGGGAAAATGCCGATGATGGTTCCTATTTTGAAATGAAGATCATTGTAGACGAGATTACCAGTGATGTCTCCCTCTTCATTACCGATTTTGCGGAAGAGGATGAGCTCGACGAGGCTACAATGCTGTGGGAGAACCAGGTATCCGATCTGAAACAAGTACTGGGATCCAAATAAATATATCTGCCAGAAGCAGTATCTTTGGCCTTGAAATTTTCAAGGCCTTTTTTATGATCAATTTCGACGGAACACTACACGGGGAGGACAGCCAGATCTTCAGTACCCATAACAGGGGGTTTACCCATGGAGATGCTCTGGTAGAGATTATACGAATGGCCCCCGGAAAGATCTATTTCTGGGAAGATCATTATTTACGGCTTATGGCCTCTATGCGACTGCTGCGGATGGAGATCCCTATGACCTTTACCCTCGAATTTTTAGAGGAACAGCTCCAAATGACCCTGAAAGCATCCGAACTTCTCAACCTGCCCGCCCTGGCAGCACTCTATGTCTTCCGCAGGAACGGGAGTAGTGAGCCCAATGAGGTATCGTATGTGATAACCGTGTCGGCACACACATCGCCTTTTTATGAGGCCGCGACAAACGACTTTGAAGTAGACCTCTATAAAGACCATTACCGGCAGGCAGGAATGTTGTCTAACCTCTCCACGACAAACAGGATACTGACCACCATAGGACAGGTATACGCAAGGGAAAACGGCTATGACAGCTGTTTGCTGCTGAACGATCAGAAGAATGTGGTACAGGCCTTAGAAGGCAACATCTTCTGGGTGAAGGACACCATTATCAAAACGCCTCCTTTATCGGATGGCTGTGAAAATGGGGTGATTCGGAAAAAGATGATGGAAATTATCCGGAAAGTTCCTTCCTATACGTTGGAGGAGGTTTCCATATCGCCCTTCGACCTCCAAAAGGCAGATGAATTGTTCATCACAAACATCAGCAAGGGCATACAACCGGTGCGTCAATACAGAAAAGCACGGTTTCAAACCAATGTGGCAAATGACCTCTTAGGGAAATTGAATGCGTTGGCCCGACTTAGTTAAGGCTTGGGTTTTCAGGGGCATTGGACCACAGCAGATAATCGCCTCCCAATTCCATCATTTTCTCTTTCCAGAAGGAATTGGACGATTTTTCAATGATGTCACTTTCATAATGGTTCTTAACAACGATCCAGGATTTGGAAGAAAGTTCCTGGTCTAACTGAAGTGAGGACCAGCCGGAGTAGCCCAGAAAAAACCGGATGTCCTTGTGGGTGATCACCCCTTTGTTGATCATGGAGATCGCGGCTTCAAAGTTTCCGCCCCAATAGATACCGTCCGATATTTCAACGCTTTCATTGATCAGGTGGGGCACCTTGTGGATAAAATATAAATTATCCTGTTCTACCGGTCCGCCATTAAAAACAGGAAAGGGAACGATGATCTCAGTAACCAGATCGCTGATATCGTAATCCAGGGGTTTGTTTAAAATGAATCCTACCGAACCTTCTTCATTGTGTTCCGCAATGAGCACCACCGACCTGTTGAAGGAAACATCCCCGGTCAATGACGGTTCTGCGATCAATAGCTTTCCTTTTTTCGGTTTTAAACTGGTCATAGCGTGTTTTCCTGATTCCTAAAATAGAATAAAACGGATTAATAACAAAAAAATAAACGCAATGAAAAAAGCACTTCTTTTAGGAAGTGCTTTCTTTATATTAGTAGAACAAAAATTAGTTAACAGCGCCGCTCAAGTCAGAACCTGCTTTAAACTTAACTACATTTTTTGCTTTAATTTGGATGGTTTTTCCAGTAGAAGGATTTCTTCCTTCTCTTGCACTTCTCTTAGATACTGACCAAGATCCGAAACCTACTAAAGAAACTCTGTTTCCTTTCTTCAAGGACTTTTCTACGTTTCCTAAGAAAGACTCTAAAGATTTTTTGGCGGCTGCTTTTGTGATGCCAGCGTCAGCTGCCATAGCATCGATTAATTCTGTTTTGTTCATAATTTTAATAAATTAATTGTTGTTAAACATTTTTAAAGCTCAAACAAATTTATACGGATTTGCCGTTAAGACAAGTAAAATAAGGGGAAATCGGGGTTTTTGTTGATAACTTGGAGTGTTTGTTGATAACCGGGCGATTTTTATGCCTCTTCTTTGAGCCCAATAAAGATGGGACTTTACAGAACATACGCATTTGGCGCTACTTTTAATCCGTTTAAAACCTCCTGCACCTGCATTTTGCGCTTTCCGGGAAGCTGAATTTCCAGCAAGTCAATGTAGCCACCGGGGACAGCGATATGGATTCTTTTTTTATCACAGAGGATCCTTCCTGTTTGTAAGGTATGTGCTTCGTTGGTGTAGGTAGCGCTATATATTTTCAAATAGATCTCGGCATCTGCATTAAACAGGGTGGTCCAGGCAGTGGGGTAGGGGCTCAGCCCCCGTATTTGGTCGTAAACCTGTTTAACAGGTTGGTTCCAGTCTATCCTGCAGGTTTCTTTGGTGATCTTAGGGGCCTCTTTGTTGCTGCCGGTATTTTTTTGGCTGCTGGTAGTTACCTCCCCCTGCTCAATAAGGCGCACGGTCTTTAAGACCAGCTGCCCCCCCTGCACCATTAGTTTGTCATGGAGTGTTCCCGCCGTGTCTTCTTCGTCAATGGCACAGCTGTCCTGCATAATGATGGCACCCGTATCTATTTTTTCATCAATAAAAAAGGTGGTAACACCCGTTTGCTGCTCCCCGTTGATGATGGCCCAGTTAATGGGTGCTGCCCCTCTGTACGCCGGCAAAAGGGACGCATGGAGGTTAAAGGTGCCATAAGCCGGCATCGCCCATACTACCTTTGGCAGCATTCTAAACGCAACAACGATCTGGAGATTGGCCTTTAGGTCGGCAAGCTCCTTTAAAAATCCTTCATCCTTTAAATTGGTGGGTTGCAGGATTGGTAACCCTTTTGATTTGGCATATACCTTGACGGCCGACTCCCGCAACGCCTGACCCCTTCCGGCAGGCCGGTCGGGCGCGGTGATGACGCCAACCACCTCGTAATTGTTCTCTACCAAAATCTGTAGGGACGCTACCGAAAAATCCGGCGTTCCCATAAATAGTATCCTTAGTGTTCGCATTTATCTAATACTGTATTCATTCTTGTTATTAATGCTGATCCTGCCTTCTTCCAACAGAAACTGCAGGGCCTCCAGAATGGGTTCCCTGTTGGCTTTCAGTTGTTCTGCAAGACTCCGGGAGGTCAGGTCCTTTTCCTTCAGCAAGGTAAGGATCTTCTGTTCGATGAGCGAAAGATCGTTGTTGTTCTCACTGTTCTTTTTAAGGCATACATCGCATTTCCCGCAGGGGGTACTGCTTTTTTCCCCGAAATATGTCAATAGTTGCTGACTCCTGCATTGCCGGTCATTTTGAACGTATTGGAGCATCGCTTGTACATTCTCCAGCTTTACCTCATTCAGGTGCCTGATCTTGCCCGAAAAAACATTGATGGTCCTGTCATCTTCCCGGGGCACTAGAAACGTGAGTTCCATATCCTGGTGTTCTGCCGTGTAGGCAATAATACCGTCCATATGGGCCATGGATAAGGTGGCGAAGACGGCCTCCTCATCTACCTGTGCTTTCCTGGAGATCAAAAGCGTATTGATCTTTGTGTCGTATTCAAAAACACCACCATAGGTCCTTAGCAGCACCTGGATAATAGGTGCCTGAATTGGGTGCGCTTCCAGATAGGAAAAGATGGCATTTTTAGCCGCCAAAAATTTTACGGTTGTTCTTCTGCTGAAATTTTCAGATAAAGCGATCACCGAATTCTGATCCAGCAGGCGCAGGCCGTTGAACGTAAGGATGGGATTTAGCTGGTACTGTTCACAGAACTGATTAAAGTTGAAGGGGAAGCTCCCTTCATCCAGAACCCCATAAGGAATTTGAAAATAATTATTGAGTTTATTGTACAAGGTCTTAACAAAGGACACATCGGGCAATACCTTGATAAACTGATTCTTAAGCCGGATCTTGTCCGATTCGTTTGTCAATAGTAAGGCGGTTGCTTCCTTACCGTCCCTTCCGGCCCTTCCCGCTTCCTGAAAGTAGTTTTCAATACTATCGGGCAATTGGTAATGGATAACGGTTCGCACATCGGCTTTGTCTATCCCCATCCCAAAGGCATTTGTGGCAACCATGACCTGCTTTTTGTTGTCTAACCAGGCTTGCAGCTTCTTTTCTTTTTCTTTGGAAGAGATGCCGCCATGGAAATAATCGGCCGTAATTCCCTGCCTGTTGAGCTTTGAGGTCAGTTCTTCGGTCATCCGCCGGCTTCTCACATAGACGATTCTGCTGTGGTGCCCGTCCTTGCACAGTTGTAAAAGCCTGTACGGTTTGTCTTCCTCTACCAGGACACTATATATGAGGTTTTTTCGTGAAAATGAATCTTTGAATATCCGTGGATCCTTAAGCATAAGGCTTTCCTCAATATCCCGCACCACCCGTTCGGTGGCCGTTGCCGTCAAGGCGATGACAGGAACCTCCGGATGCAGCTCCCTTAAAATGGCACATTGCAAATAGGCCGGCCTGAAATCGATCCCCCATTGGGAGATACAATGGGCCTCGTCTATGGCAATAAGGCTTACGTTCATCTGGCTGATCCTGTCCTGCACCAGTTCCTGCTGAAGTCGCTCCGGGGAGAGGTATAAGAACTGGTAGTCGCCGTATAGGCAATTGTCCAGCAGATCACTTACCTCCCCAAAGGGCATACCTCCGGTGAGGGCCACCGCTTTGATCCCTTTTTTGCGCAGCTGCCCTACCTGGTCCTTGATCAGGGCTATCAGGGGCGAAACCACAATGCAAATGCCATTGCGCACCAAGGCCGGGATTTGGAAACACACGGATTTACCGCCCCCGGTAGGCAGTAAGGCCACTACATCCGAGCCCTGGAGTACCGATTCAATGATCTCCTCCTGCGAACCCTTGAACGATTCGTGACCCCAGTATTTTTCAAGAAAAAAGGCAGGTGTTTTATTCAATGATAGGCGTCTAACAAATTCATGACAAAGGTGGTACGCTCGTCAATGGTCCCTTTGGGCACTTTGATGGCGTTATATTGAAATTCCGCATAGGTCTGTAATAATTGTTCATGGATCTCGCTGGCTTCCTGAAAAGACTCGAGCCGTTCTTCATCGGTCCGGTAAATTGCTTCCCATGGGGGCAGCACGATCACCAGGTCATAGCGGTACTCCTGGCACAGCAGGGCAAAATCCTGTCCGTACGGCTGTTGAAAATAGCGCATATACGCCAGTACATCGGGAATCCCACGGTCGTAAAAGACCACCTTTTCTGCCATCGCCTGGCCTTTCTTGAAATGGAGGAGCCGTTCGTCCAGTATTCTCTGATTAAATAGGAAAGGGTCTTCAACAAACGCCAGTGGATTGGATACCATGTGTTCCGGGTTTCCATTTTTTTTAGCTTCCAGGGTAAAGGAACGCACCACTTCATGAAAGCAGTAAAACCCTTTTTCTTCGAGGTTCTTAATGACGGAGGTCTTTCCTGTTCCAGGTCCGCCGGTAATCACTATTCTTTTAGGCATAAAATTCAAAAGCGTTGTACACAAAAGTAATCAATACCGTCTAGGGGTAAAAATATGTTGGTAAGCTTTATATTTGTAAAAAATATTGAATGAGTAAAGAATCATCAGATGAATTTTATAAGCGGCTAAAGGAAGAGCTCTTACGCACCTCCTCCTGGCCGGCAGATTATCTGTATAAATTCATTGTGCCCACAGATGCCGAGAAAATAAAGGCGATCCAGAATATCTTCGATAATACGGGTGCCGTTATTGAATCTAAAAAGTCGAGCAAGGGAAAATATACCAGCCTTTCCATAACGGTCTGTTTAAAGGATCCGGATGCCGTCATCTTCCATTATAAGGAAGTGTCTAAGGTAGACGGGGTAATCTCCCTTTAAAATAGGTATTCTCCTATAATTTTCTTAATTTGCAGCCGTTTTATAAGTACTTCCTGCCACCACTAACAAGCATAAATATAGCATCTTGAATACAGTAGAAAACCTAGAATACAATACCGAGCGCTCCCAGCTCATCATCCCTGAATACGGCCGTCATTTTCAAAAAATGGTAGACTATGCCGTATCGATCGCCGACAGGGAAGAACGCAATAAGGTGGCCCAGTCCATCATTGCGGTCATGGGAAATTTACAGCCGCATTTGCGTGATGTGCCCGACTTTCAGCATAAACTTTGGGACCAATTGTTTATCATGTCCGATTTTAAACTGGATGTAGATTCTCCTTTTCCGATCACCACCAAGGAATTGCTGCAAAAACGTCCGGATCCTTTGGAATATCCACAAAACTTTCCAAAATACCGCTTCTATGGCAATAATATCAAACGCATGATTGACGTGGCCATTGAGTGGGAAAAGGGCGACAAGCGGGATGGTTTGGAATATGCCATAGCGAACCATATGAAAAAATGCTATCTCAACTGGAACAAGGATACCGTAGATGACAAAGCCATCTTCAAACACCTGTATGAACTGAGTGACGGTCAGATAGATCTCGCTTCCGAAGGAGAAAACCTTACGGAAAGTGTTCAGTTCCTTAAACAACGGGCAACCAAAACGAACCGGCCAAGCAATCCGGTCAAAAAAGGACAACGAAGCAATAACAGAGGCAAAAAGCGCTACTAAACCATTGATTTTTAAATGGGGACATTTCAAATAGAAGGGGGCCATAAACTGCACGGGGAGATCACCCCACAAGGCGCCAAAAACGAAGCATTACAGATACTATGTGCCGTATTGCTCACTGAAGACAAAGTTACCATCCACAACATTCCCGATATTCTGGACGTCAATAAACTTATTGCGTTACTGGAAGATCTTGGCGTGAAGATCCAAAAGAAAGGGAAAGGTTCGTACACCTTCATGGCCGATGATGTAAACATGGACTACCTTCTTTCTGACCAGTTCAAGCAGGATGGAAGGGGCCTTAGAGGATCCATTATGCTGGTAGGACCGCTGTTGGCGAGATTTGGTAAGGGGTATATCCCCAAACCGGGAGGTGATAAAATTGGCCGGCGCCGTTTGGATACCCATTTTGAAGGCTTTATAAAATTAGGGGCTACGTTCCGATATAACAAAGAAGAACATTTTTACGGGGTTGAGGCGAAGAAATTAAAGGGTACCTATATGTTGCTCGATGAGGCATCGGTAACAGGAACTGCCAATATTGTCATGGCTGCTGTCCTTGCAGAAGGCACCACTACGATCTACAATGCTGCTTGTGAGCCTTATTTACAACAGCTTTGTAAGATGCTGAATCGCATGGGGGCGAAGATCTCCGGCATTGGTTCTAATTTATTGACCATAGAAGGCGTAGCATCCCTTCAGGGAACTACCCACACCATGCTTCCCGATATGATCGAAATAGGCAGCTGGATTGGCCTCGCAGCTATGACCCGTAGCGAACTGACCATTAAGAACGTGAGCTGGGAAAACCTGGGGCAGATCCCCACCGTATTTGGTAAATTGGGTATTACCCTTGAACGCAGGGGAGAAGATATTTTTATTCCGGAACATACCAATGGCTATAAGATCCAAAACTATATTGATGGTTCTATCCTTACCATTGCCGATGCACCATGGCCGGGACTTACCCCTGATCTGCTGAGTATTATCCTGGTGATCGCGACACAAGCGAAGGGTGAAGTGCTTATCCATCAAAAAATGTTTGAAAGCCGCCTTTTCTTTGTTGATAAACTGATCGACATGGGCGCCAAGATCATTTTATGTGATCCCCACAGGGCAACGGTTATTGGGCACGACTTCCAGTCAACCTTAAAATCGACCGTTATGGTATCTCCGGATATCAGGGCAGGGGTCTCCCTTTTGATCGCGGCCTTGTCTGCCAAAGGGACCTCGGTTATCCATAATATTGAACAGATAGACCGTGGTTACGAGGCTATTGATACCCGTTTACGGGCCATAGGCGCAAAAATAAGTCGAGTTTAAGCGCTATTAACAGACCCTTTTATGAAAACCACTGACTATGGCGCACTTCCTCTGAAGATCACTACAGAAGGGACGCAAAAAAGGTTTGAACTTCATTTTGATGGTACGCGTGCCTACATCGACTATATTTTAAACAAGCAGCAGATTATCTATCTGACACACACGGAGGTTCCGGTAGGCTTTGAGGGCAAAGGAATAGGGTCTGTGCTTGTCAGTAAAGTGCTGCAATACATTCGCGATGAGGAACTGAAAATGGCCCCGCTATGTCCGTTTGTGGCGGCATACCTGAAACGACACCCGGAACAGGGGGAGAACCTGTTGGCACCCGGCTTCCATATTGGTTAAGAAACCTCATACCAGCACCATAGAAACAACACGGTCCATAGAAGGGTCCTGGCCCAGTTAAAAGCAGTGAGTTTTCGCAAGCTTTCTTCCGTATGCGATCCATTGGTGATCGATTTATGCAAGGGCACAAAAACAGCAAACGTAAGCAGCCACACTAGTAACACGATGCAAAAAGACCCGATCGTGTACACCGTTTTTACTTCCTGTATCAAAGCTCCGTAGAGCATCAACTGCCCCAACATTAAAGGCATTACCACCACTGTAATTCGGGGTGTGTACTTTTTATGCCAGCGCATGAGGGCTTCCCTGGAGTAATAGGCAAAAGAAGGATAGACGAGCAGTTGCACCATCCAAATAAGAACCACAAGGCCAAAATCGATCAGTAAACGAACCACTTCCTGTGCCATTTATTTTTCCACAAGGCTACCATCCGGGTACTGGGCAAATCGTCCTTTTTCCCTGTCATGAACGTTGTCGGGGTAGGGCCAGGGCCAACCACCAAATTGGGTTAGCCGGTATTCCTGCATCGACTGTTCTATCTCCTGGTGCGTATTCATGACAAAAGGCCCGTATTTAGCAACAGGTTCGTTAATGGGTTTTCCCTGAAGCATCAGAAAATGACCGGTTGTAGTACCGTTATTTTCAAGGAGTATTTCGTCTTCAGACACGGAAGCACCATGAGCAGGTTTCATAGCAGTCCCATCTATAGTGCAGATGTCACCTTCATAAAAGTAAAGGGTCCTGTGAACGCCCGATGGTATTTTCGGGAATGTAAATGTGGCCCCCGGTTCCAAATGAAGGTTCCAGATAGCTACCTGATGCTCCGGGCTGGCTGCCCAGGAATCCGGTGCCGGATCAGGGCCTTTTATTGCCCCGTAATCCCCGCTGATGATCTTAAGGGTAACCCCGTCTTTTTGTATCAGGGGGATATCTTCGTGCCAGAGCATTTTAAAATGGGGATCTGCCATTTTGGACGCTTTTGGCAGGTTGAGCCAGATCTGGAACAGTTCTAACGGATTGTCTTGTGATTGGTCTAGCAGCGGGAACATTTCTGAATGTTGTACGCCTCTTCCGGCGGTCATCCATTGCACATCGCCCATGCCAAATCGGCCGGCAGCCCCCAACGAATCGGAATGGTCACAAAATCCTTTGTTGACGATGGTTATGGTCTCAAAGCCACGGTGCGGATGATACGGAAACCCGGGTACGGTATGCCCGTGGTACATGCGCCAGCCTTCTTTGTTGGGTTCAAAATCACTACCGAGGTTTCTGCCATCCAGGGAAGCAGCCGGACCCATTTCTGCGTTTCCTTTTGGATAATGGTCCAGGTGGTAGACACAAAATAAAAAGGGGTCTTCAGTTGCCCAGGGAAAGCCCAGGGAAAAAATATTCTTTATGGTTTCAGACATCACACTAATTTAGAATTTCAAAAATACAGAATGAGACAAAAGGATTGTATTATAGATATGTTAAGAGCGGAGGTACTTTTTAATAGCATGCCAAAATAAGGTCAATCTTGCTCTTTATAGGAAACAAAGGCAAACTTACTGCTGTCCGGAGACCAGGAAGGTACATTAATTGTACCTTGACCTCCAACAAAACTGCAAAGTGTCTGTATGTGGCCATCCTCCAATCGATACAATCGCAAAGTCACGTTCTTCATCGGTGGATGCCCTTCCTTCTGATCTTCCAAATAGGATAGGAATACCAGGTATTTCCCATCAGGAGAAGGATGTGGGAACCAGTTGGAGTATGGGTCATCGGTTAATTGTGTTTTGGCAGTTCCATCACTATTCATCCGCCAGAGTTCCATGACTCCCGACTGAAAGGAATTATAGTAAATATAGGCTCCATCCGGGCTATATTCCGGGCCATCATCAAGTCCCGGAACGTTTGTTAGCTGTGTTTCGTATTGCCCTTCAATACTGATGCGAAAGATATCATACTCCCCATTTCGTAAGGCGGTATATACCATGAAATTTCCGTCTGGCGACCAGCCATGCCAATAAGAAGGCATCAGGGGTGTTACCAGCTTTGGTATTCCCCCTGTTACAGGAAGCACATAAATGCGGGATGTTCCGTAAGAATGGCCCTTCACCACATCATTATTGCTTATCGCCAGCCATTTTCCGTCCGCAGAAATACCATGGTCATTATTACAATGGATGGCTGTTCCGGTATCTATGATTTCCTTGTGTTTCCCATCCCGGGTAATTTTATATAGCAACCCTCCTTGGTTGATGATAAAATAAGACCCGTCTGTACTCCAGTTGGGTGCTTCAAAATGAGCATTTTCGGCTACTATAACAGCTCTTTCATGGGTAATAAGATCATAGACTTCCAGGGTTGATACCATCTGTTCTGATTGTGAAAATAAAAATACCGAGGTGCTTAGGAAATAGCCGAGCAAGGATGTTTTTTTCATGAATACCAGCATAAAGACCCCAATAAGGCACAAGCTATTCGTTGTCCGTAAACCCTATTTTCTTGTGGGCTCCATCGCAAAAAGGCTTATTGGCAGATGCCCCGCACCTGCAAAATGCCGTGGCGCGTTTCTTCATTTCTATTGATCCGTCGGCCTTTGTAATGGCTAAATCTCCATGAACCATTAAAGGCCCATTGGGAATCACTTCTACTTTGTTTTCCATTGTTATTTTAATTTTTTCGTTTGATTTTTCTTCGTTAGCCATGCGATAGGTCAGCGCCCCGGAAGGACACTGGTCTACTTGTTTTTTCAATGCCTCCATTGAAGCGTTTTCCGGACGTATCCAGGGTTTTTCCTTGGGGAGGTATACATCGGGCAGTGTTTTCACACAAATTTCGGAATGGATGCATTTCTTGGGTTTCCAAATGACCGTGATGTCATTTGTTCCATATTCTTTAATGATCTCCGTATCGGACATGGGCAGGTGTGTTACTTTTCAGATAGTTGTTCTATTTGTTTTTGGATCGCGTCTGCCTCTGCGTATTTATCATCACCGGCGCTCCTGTTTACTTTAGAGAGTTCAAAAGCCTCTTTCATGAGCGCCTTGTATTTTTCCTGCAATTTTTCAACAGGGCTTTTTTTCTTAAATAATCCAAACATGTTTTTTCGTTTTCAATTACAAAATTAATTCGTGTCAATGGGTGGCGGTCCGTCAGGAACAATGGCCTCATATACCACATCGCCTTTGCGTTCCTTGTATTCTGCCTTCACTTTTTCAACCAATTTTGGGTTCTCAAAAAGGTCGGCCATGGTCATCGCCATTGCTTTGGAGGCATGGAGCATGCCTTTATGACCTATGCTCATTCCGCCACAGGCTACAACTGCCCAGGAATGCCAGGGCGTGTCTTTGGGTGCTACGGTAACCCCTAAATTGATATTGGCTACATTCCAGCTTACATCGCCTACATCGGTGGAACCTCCACCCGGATGCTCCTTTGTTTCCTCCAAAGGTTTGATACTGCTGTCCATGCCTACCTGCGGCTTTCCGGTTGCCTCCTGTATTTTACGCCCAAAAGCCATTTCGTCATCCGTATAGGTTATGGGTCCCAGTAATTCAAGGTTTTTCTGCATGATTTCCCCTCCGGCCCGGTTGACCAGTACTTCATAGATCCCGGAGATCAGCGATATTTTATAATCTACGTTTGCCATGATGGCGGCTCCCTCGGCCATGGCCTTCACACGCTCATATACAGGCATCATGCCACTTCTTTTGGTATCGCGTACCCGTACCCAAAGCCTGGCGTAATCAGGGACCACATTCACCACCTGTCCGCCATCCTGGATATGGTAATGGATGCGTACCGTTGGTTTAATATGTTCCCGGTAATAGTTGATCCCGGTGGTGTATAATTCCAGGGCATCGGACGCACTGCGTCCATTCCAGGGATCGGCAGAAGCATGTGCCGCCTGTCCGTAGAACTCTACCTTGAAATCGACAAGTGCCAGGGAACTTTGTACATCGGCTACTGTCATGGCACTCGGGTGCCAACTTACATTCACATCCACATCATCCCACAGTCCTTCCCGAACCATCCATATCTTCCCAAAATACTTTTCTTCGGAGGGGGTCCCGAAAAATTTGACGGTACCTTTTAATTTGCCGGCTTCTATCAATTCTTTGACAGCTATGGCCGCTCCAAGGCTTGCTGTCCCGAAAAGGTTATGACCACATCCGTGTCCGGCAGCCCCCTCATTCAAGGGTTCTTTGGTTGGCTGGGCCTTTTGGGAAATACCGGGCAGGGCATCAAATTCGCCAAGAACACTGATCACGGGATTTCCTGAACCGTAAGTGGCCACAAAGGCCGTAGGCATTCCGGCAACACCTCTATCGACCGAAAACCCGTTGGCTTCCGCGTAATCTGCCAGAATCCGGGAAGAGTCATCTTCCTCAAAGGCGGTTTCTGCAAGGGCCCAAATAGAATCACTGATCTTTATGAGTTTGGCCTGGTGCTTTTCAATACTCGTAACAATGGCTTTTTTGTTGGAGGTCATCTTTTGCGCTGCCAGTGAGAAAGAAAGCAGCCCTAAACAAAGCGTTAGTAGTTTTTTCATGAAGGTAGTTGGCTTTTGGATTTGTATTTATCTCGATAATAATTGTATGAAGTGGCTATAAGTGCTTTTAGGATATCGGTGTCCACATCTTCCAGTTTCTTTATGTATAAACATGATTTTCCCGTTTTAAACTTGCCCAATTGTGGCATCAGATCGTCGTACCTGTTAAACCCCGCCATGATATACAGCGTAATATTTTGTTTTCTGGGGGAGAAGCCGGTCAATAGCATATCGCCCTCACGTCCGGAATCGTACTTGTAATGATAAGTTCCGAAACCTACGATTGCCGGTCCCCACATTACAGGCGGTTCTTCCGTTATTTCCTGCATCCATTCCAATATGGTATAACAATCATGTTTCTTTTGCTGGTCCGGTATAGCATCCAGAAACGATTTAACTGATTCGCTGGTTGGAATGGTTTTATTGGTTGCCATCTGCTTAGTTTAAACTTAAATATACTAAAAACAGTTCAGATGATGCACATTGAAAAATAACAATGTATCAGGAGCGGTCAACCATCGGGAATAATTTCAGGACAGTGCTGCCTTGTAGACCTTCAGGCAACGTTCCCTTGCTTCTTTATGGTCCACAATTGGTGGCACATAGACCTCAGTTTCAAATTCCGGCACCCATTTTTTTACATAGGTCTTGTCCTTGTCGAACTTTTCTATTTGAGTCATGGGGTTAAAGATCCTGAAATAGGGGGCGGCATCAACGCCGCTTCCGGCTGCCCATTGCCAGTTTCCTACGTTACTGCTCAATTCATAATCCAGTAACTTCTCCGCAAAATAAGCTTCCCCCCAGCGCCAGTCGATCAGCAGGTGTTTGCAGAGGAAACTTGCCACCAGCATCCTGACCCGGTTGTGCATATAACCGGTTTGGTTCAACTCTCTCATTCCTGCATCTACCAGTGCGTAACCCGTTTCGCCCTTTTTCCAATTTTCAAATTCGGCTTCATTGTTTCGCCATTCAATACGATCGTATTGTTTCTTGAACGCGTGGTCGGTGGTACGGGGAAAGTGCCAAAGGATCTGCATAAAAAATTCGCGCCAGATCAGTTCGTTCAAAAAGGTCTCGTTGGCAACAGCCATGGCCTGCATAACTAATTTTCTTAGGGAGAGCGTACCAAAACGCAGGTGGGGCCCCAGGTGCGAGGTGCCCGCTACGGCCGGGAAATTCCGGGTAGCTTCGTAATTTGATATCAGACCAGTAGATATGTCATAGTCAGGAACCGTTATCCTGGATTCTGCAAAGCCCATAGTAGACAATGTCAGGTTTGGCATGTCCGGAGCTTTCAGCAGGTGTTGAAGAAGCGATTTGGATTCTGCTATCTGCAGCGGACCGGTTTCTTTTAACCGTTCCTTCCATTTCTTCATATAGGGCGTGTAGACCACATATGGATCCCCATTGTCTTTTACTACTTCATTTTTAGCAAAAATGACCTGGTCTTTAAATTGGTAAAAGGAAATACCCAGGGCACTGAAATTACGCTCAAGCTGGCCATCCCTTTGCCGGGCATACGGTTCATAATCTTCATTCGTATATACCCTCTGAATATCATAGTGTTTGCGCAGCCTGTCGAAAATGGCCTGGGGCTCCCCATGATAAAGCCCCAAGGAACCATGAGACCTTTCATGGAACTGCTCGCGCAACCATTGAAGTCTTTTAAAAATAAAAGATACCCTGGGATCATGCTCCGGTAACTGGTCCAGGATATTTGTATCAAAAATAAAAATGGGCAGCACGGGAAAGGGACCTTTCAGGGCTTCCGTAAGGCCCCGGTTATCTTCAATGCGCAAGTCTCTTCGAAACCAGAATACAGAGACCTTTTCCATCCTATGAAATGTTTATGCTAGACATACCTCCGTCTACACCCAGTACCTGTCCGGTCATCCAACTACTATCCTCTTTCAGCAAAAAAGCGGCCATCTGCGCTATTTCTTTGGCGGTACCTACGCGTTTTAAGGGGTGTCTCTCGGCCATCATTTCCTTTTTCCGATCGTTGTTCAGCAATCGGGCGGCCAAAGGGGTGTCTACCAGCGAAGGAGCAATGACATTCACTCTTACTTTTGGGGTATATTCGGCGGCCAGTGCTTTTGCAAAGCCTTCTATTGCCCCTTTCGCGGCAGCCACACTCGTATGGAAAGGCATGCCTACAGCAACCGCTACGGTACTGAAGAAGACCATGGAAGAACCTTCGGCCATCCTGGGCAGGATGTCTTTGACGGTTTTTACCAGGCTGAAAAAATTGAGTTCCATATCTTCCCTGAAAGCCTCCAGCCCCATCATTTTAATGGGCTTCAGGTTGATGCTTCCCGGGCAAAAGACAAATCCGTCCAGGTCTTCCGGCAGCTTGGACAAATCCAACGTGTCTGTCAATACATCGAACGGAATGTGTGTTACGCCCAATGATGGCAACTCCTCAGAAGTGCGCGAGGCAACATACACCTCATATGTATCCTTTAACAGCTTTACCAATTCTAAACCAATGCCGTGTGAGCCTCCTATTAAGAGTATCTTTTTGTTCATTTTAATGACTTAATTGAAAGTTAATGATGTAGGGGTGCCTTTTATTTCCCCAAAGAGTGTCCGAAGTTTTTCTTCCCTGAATTTAAAAATTGTTTTTAATTGGTTTTTTACCACCAAGGGATGTCCTATTTGCCCCAGCAGGCCCAAAGGCAACTTGTAATCGATAATGTCTTCCATTTCAACCCCTCCATCAATTTCATTGATAAAATGCTTATGATGCCAAAGGGAATAAGGGCCAAAACGTTGTTCATCCACAAAATAAGATCCTTCTTTTACATGGGTTATTTCGGTCACCCATTTGGTGGTGTATCCTGGAAAGGGCGACACCTTATATTGGATTATCTGTCCGGGATACATCCCTTTTTCAGCTCCCGAAAGAATGTGGAAGCCCATTGAAGGCGGAGTGATGACTTTTAAATTGGCAGGATCTGACAAGAATTCCCAAGCCTGCTGCGTCGATATGGGCAATGCCTGCGTAGCGGTAAGCCTATAGATTTTCATGAACTATCTTTAAGCAAAAATACGCGCATTATTGTTTAATATAAAATAATAATTGTTAAACAAATAGTAAATTTAAAGCATCTCAGGCCTTTCTGGTTACGGTCATTTGGAGGATGAAGCGTGCCGACTGAAGGTTAGCAGAATGCGCTTATTTAAGGAAACGTTAACAATATATCCATGCATAATACGTAGTTTTGCTTTGAACTTAAATCGTTAAAAATGAAAAAAATAGCACTTCTTTTTGTAGCTTTTGTAGCCTTGTTTTCTGTACAGGCGCAAATTGCAGCTCCTCAACCCAGTCCGCTTGGCAAAGTGATGCAGCGCGTAGGGTTAACAGATGTTACATTAGAGTATTCCAGACCTTCGATGCGGGGTAGGGCCGTACTCGGAAATCTTGTCCCATATGATAAGTTATGGCGTACAGGAGCCAATCAGAATTCCATGATCACTTTCAGTACGGATGCCACTATTGATGGCAAAACCTTAAAAGCGGGTTCCTATGCCATATTCACAAAGCCGGGTATGACCTCCTGGGAAGTCTATTTTTACTCAGATACCAATAACTGGGGGACTCCTCAGCAGTGGGATGAAACCAAAGTGGCTGCAAAGACTACCGTACCAACAGCAACAATGGAGATGCCTGTGGAAACCTTTACGATGACCATTGATGATGTTACGAACAATGGGGCCAATTTGGGTATCATTTGGGAAAACACCTATGTAGGGGTGCCTTTTACAGTTCCAGCGAAGGAAATGACGTTGAATAGTATTGAGGCTGTTATGGCGGGCCCTAGTGCCAATGATTACTTTTCAGCGGCTTCTTTCTATCAAGATGAAGGAATGGACCTGCAAAAAGCCAAAGAATGGATAGACAAAGCAGTTTCCATGAATGATAAGGCCTATTGGATGATGAGAAGACAATCCCTTATCTATGCTGCCCTGGGCGATAAAAAAGGAGCTATTGCGGCTGCTAAGAAGTCACTCGCTGCTGCAAAAGCGGCCAATAATGCCGACTATGTAAAGATGAACGAAGATTCTCTGAAAGAATGGGGAGCGATGTAACCACTGCTTTCTAATAACTTAAAAGCCCTGAAATTTTCAGGGCTTTTTTTTTATGTTTCTAATGGAGGGTTCTTTAGTAGCCGGTCGAATGATTCCAGAACAAAGGCGAAAACAATGACCAAAGTACAACCAAAAGCATTCAGCCACAGGTAAGACATCCAGTCATTGGCAAACCCAATGATGACGATGATCTGGGTGATAATGGCAGCCACAAAAACGGCATTCCCCCGAACGTATTTAAAAAAGAAGGCCAGAAGGAAAATACCCAATACATTTCCGTAAAAAATGGAACCGATGATGTTAACCAGTTGGATGAGGTTATCAAAAAGGTCGGCAATACATGCTATTAGAATGGCTATGATGCCCCAAAGCAGTGTGAAACCCTTGGAGATCCTGACATAATGCTTTTGGGTAAAATCTTCCTTATTAAGGCGCTTATAAAGATCGAGTGCACTGATGGTTCCCAGGGCATTCAACTCAGAGGCCGTGGAAGACATGGCGGCCGATAAAATAACGGCCAACAGAAGCCCAATGAGTCCTTTGGGAAGATTATTCAGGATAAAGTGGATAAATACATAATCCTTGTCATTGGTCACTACCGTGGAATCGGCTTTATTAATGAGCAATTTCGCTTTTTCTCTATTTTCCTTTTCCTTGGCATTTACAGCAAGTACATGCTGCTTGGCATCCATGGTGGTGGTATATTCCTTTAGCTTCAGGGCGGCATAGAACTCTTCCTGCGCCATATTTTTTTCTATCTCGATATCGCGGTGCCGTTTTTCTAATTCTTCATAGTCTTGCGCGTATTCGGAGTTTTCCACTGCGATATTGGCAGCCGGATTAAAATTAAGGGGGGAAGGGTTATACTGATAGAACACAAAGACCATGACGCCTACCAGTAAAATAAAAAACTGCATGGGGATCTTGAAAATGGCATTAAAAATAAGGCCCAATTGACTTTCCCTGACGGATTTACCCGTTAAATAGCGTTGTACCTGACTTTGATCGGTGCCAAAATAGGCCAAGGCAAGGAAAAAACCACCGGTAATACCACTCCAAAAGGTATACCTGCTTGAGGTATTGAGATCAAAATTGAGGATGTTCAGTTTATCACTGGCGCCGGCAATTTTAAGCGCATTGCCAAACGTAATATCCTCGGGAAGTGCCCCGAGAATAAAAAAGAAGGCAACAAACATCCCGGTCATGATAATGATCATTTGTTGCTTTTGTGTTACGCTAACCGCTTTGGTACCCCCGGATACGGTATAGATGATCACCAGGATACCTATGATAATATTAAGGGTGAGTAAATTCCACCCTAACACGGCTGAAAGTATAATGGAAGGGGCAAAAATAGTGATACCCGCAGAGAGGCCCCTTTGGATAAGGAAGAGCACCGCGGCGAGGGATCTTGTCTTTAGGTCGAATCGATTTTCCAGAAATTCATAGGCGGTATATACCTTTAGCCTGTGGTAGAGGGGTACAAAGACCAGGCATATAACAATCATGGCAAGCGGTAATCCAAAATAAAATTGCACGAATCCCATGCCATCATGAAAGGCCTGACCAGGTGTCGATAAAAATGTGATGGCGCTGGCCTGAGTGGCCATTACAGACAAACCAATGGTCCACCATTTGGCCTCATTGCCGCCTAAAACATAATCATTGACATTCTTACTTCCCTTGGTCTTCCAAACCCCATAGACCACAATGAACAAAAGGGTTCCAGAAAGTATGAACCAATCTAAATTTCCCATTTATCAGGCGTTAGAAATCATGATGAAATAAAAGATGATAATATAGATGATATTTAGTATCAGCACTAGTGAATACTCTTTTTTCCAAGTCTTAAGATCTTCCATTATTTTCCTTTTACCCTGACTTTTGGTTCGTTGGGAATATTGTTCTGCGACAGCATGTTGGCAAACAACTTAAAGGCGCCAGATACCCCTGCCGGCAGTTCCCTGAAAAAACTCAAACCGGTATAAATGTACGTTCCTTTTCCATAGGAGGCAATCAAAAGGCTCCCTTCTTTGGGATCTTCTCCAGAATCTGCCATGGAGAAGACGGGGGTAAAGGCGTTGTCCCACTTATCCGGGAAATATAACCCACGCTCCTGTACCCAGCCTTCAAAATCTTTTGAAGTTATCTTATTTGGGTAGTTCACCAATGGATGTTCAGGGTGTACCATGGTAACATCCGATGCTTCATCTGTAACACGGTCCCTGGATACCCGCAGCTCATAGGGTGCCAAATTTTCAAAATCGAGGCCGTTCCTACCCGAGGTGTTGTATTGGATGATGAGGTTTCCGCCGTTTTTTACATATTCGAGCAGAAAGCGTTGTTTGAACTTCAGTTCATCGACCACATTATAGGCACGTATGCCAACTACGATCGCATCATAGGAATCCAGGCTACCCTCCTGAACACTCGCTACATCTATCATTTGAACGGTGTAGCCGATCTGTTCCAGACTTTCCGGGATCTGATCGCCGGCCCCCATGATATAGCCAATATTCTGACCTGACTTTTGGATATTGAGTCGTACCACTTTCGCTTCAGACGGCAACAAGACCGATTGGGTAGGGATATGGTCATAGGCAATGGTCACCAATTCTTTTGAAATGGTTTTTCCATCAACCGTAAGAATGGGTGAAATGATACCCTCACTTTCGTAGTCCGGGGGCGATATCCAGAAAGAAAGTGTTTTCTCATCGTCCTTCCTGTTAATCAGGAAAGGCTGGCGTTCTAAATTAGCCGTCCAACCCTCTGGCAATTGCAGTTCTAAGGTCCCCTGAACATTATCCCTGAGGGCCTTAATTGTAACGGGAACCTCCTTTGGACTGGCATCTGCGAAGATCAGGACCTTGTCGCGGATCCCCGAGGTAGCCGGAGGGAGGATCTCGAATGGACTGTATAGCTCTCCTTTATCGGGCCTTGAGTAGCGATGTACGACAGGTTTTTTAAAAGTGAAAAGCGTTCCATTGATATCCATTAGAAATTCAGCAACAAAGGCCGGAGGGGTTTCCGGTTTTCCAATTAGTGAATCATCAGCCACCTTATACATCCCCAAACTTCCTTTTTCTGCAAGCCAGTACGGACTTGTAAAGGTGCTGGTCATAGGGACATTCAGCTGGAGATCCAGATGTCTCTTTTGGTTGTATTCTAAAGGGATATTAGCGGCATCTACTGCCTGGTGCGCAATGTAAACGGACCTTAAAAAGATGGAAGCATTACTTCTGTTTATGGCTTCAATTGACACGTTTACAGTACTTCCCGGATTGGTATAGGGTGAAGTGGCTGAAGCTTCCAGGTAAAGTCCTGCAACCGATTCGATGAGGTTTTCCAGTTCTTTCGATTTGATCTTTTTCCAGTGGTCGTCCTTCACTTGCTGCAACAATTCATATGCTTTGACAAGCTCGGGTAAATGCTGCGAAGGATCTTTGAAGTTGAACTCTTTTTCTACCTGATAAAGGATCCTGCCTACCGCTTCACCACCTTCGATCCTGGACCAGGACGTATCGATCCCCTCGAATAAATTTTCCGGATCTTTTTTGGGCATATCGCCTTTTAGTAATTCAAGGTATTCATTCTCGCTGCCCCTTGTGGTGAGTCTGCCGAATCCCTGGCAAAGGTGCTGGCTGCTGGCAATGGCGGCAATTTCGTTATTGGACATCCCCAGCATCGGGTAGTAGACACCTGTATCTACAGTGAGTAGCTTCGATTTATCGGCTTTCTTAAAATTCTCCTCACTGCCATAAAACCACCAGGAAGTGTTGAAAAATAAGCGTTTTGGCTGCCAAGGCGCCACTGTTGAAAGCTGGTCGGCATAGGCATCAGGATTTCCTGCCAGATCAAAAGCCTCTACACTCAATATGGCAGAGGAAGTATGGTGCCCATGAGTGCTTCCCGGACTGCGATGGTCAAACCTGTTGATGATGATATCGGGTTTAAAAGCCCTGATCCTATTGACCACGTCGCCTAAAACGACTTTTTTATCCCAAATTTTCAAGGTTTCGTTCGGATGTTTGGAAAAGCCAAAATCATTGGCTCGGGTAAAATACTGAATGCCCCCGTCCATACGCCTGGCTGCCAATAGTTCTTCTGTCCTGAGAACTCCCAATAATTCCCTTAATTCAGGGCCAATAAGGTTTTGACCGCCATCACCTCTGGTTAAGGAGAGGTAGGCTGTTCGTGCATTTACATTGTTGGATAAATAGGAGATGAGTCGGGTATTCTCATCATCGGGATGCGCGGCGATATACATGGCCGATCCCAGGAAGTTCAGTTTCTGAACGGAGTGATAGATATCGGAGGAGGACGGTTTTTTTGGAGCTTGCCCAAAATTAAATTGAATGGCTAAGAGGATTCCGAAGACGCCCGCCAGGAAGTATCGCATAGTCCGTTGATTTTGTTGGTTCCCAAATATAGAAAGATATAAAGGCTTTGTTCCTTTTTTAGAACTTCTTTAACAAGCTACACGGCTTCACTTCCTTCATTTTCGACCCGCTCCTCGGCAATAACACATACTGCTTTTTGCAGCATAAGGTTGTTTGGGTAGGTCAAAAGTTCTCCGTTCTCTTTTCGCAAATGCACATGGTAGGCTTTAATATCTTCAATGATATAGGTTCCCGATCCATCTATTTCCTTATCCATGATCTGTATGCGGTCTCCAATTTTAAAGGGAAAGGAGAAAAACAGAATGATCCCTGCCGTTACGTTGCTCAAAATAGACCACTGAGCGAACAAGGCCACCCCGATCACGGCAAATATGGAAGACAGGATCAAACCTAATTCCTTGATATTGACTCCCCATATCAAGGTAAGGGCTACCAATGCCAGTGCCGTGAAACCAAAGGAAAAGTATTTGATCACCATACGCGTGCGGACTTCATTCAGGGCACTGATATTGCCCACCTTCCTCACCATTTTAAAGGTAATAAAACGTAAAATGACCACCACAAGGAGGGTGATGATGGAACTTATGAATTCCTGAGAATGCCCAACGATAAAATCTTCCATTATATCAAATACCTAAAGAATCCCGCAAAGATACATCCTCATTTCCATTTTTACGCCAATAGGCCGTTTTTAAGCGTGCTATTTTAGTCGCCCTAGAGGTAAGCATGGAGGCATTTGCCCCAAATCCGCTGGGATAGGTTTCCGTCCATTCTTCTATAGCATACGGAAAGGCTGTTTGGAAGTGAATGGTCAATGTCCGTTTTAGGCCAGGATACGTAAGCGTATAGATCTGGCGCGTTCCTTTCGCTGTTAGAGAAGCCGTAGCGCGATAGGCTTTTAAGGGTTGGTGCACCAATCGCAAATAGTCAAGTGCGGGGATCACTTCAAAATCCCCGGTAGGAAGGGTTTCCGGACGTATCCGGATCTTGGTCCAGAGTTCATTTTCAAGGGTTGCTTTTTCGATGTGGAAGGACTGATCGGCCTCCGCTTCAAAATACGAATGGGTATTTATTTCGAATTGCGCCCGATTGTTCAATTGTGCATATACATGGCCACACCATTCCTGGATGGAAGAAGCTATTTTAAGGGCGTGCTGGTTGTCGGCTACCGGATAAAAAGTGCTGCTCATAATGGAGTAGGGGTAAATACCGGTTAAAAAGTTGCGCGTCGTATTTAGTTTCAGCACCGGGATATTGTTCGGGGAAGTGCTTTCTGCCTTTACCTGTTTTCCTTCCAGGAAAGGTTCGGTTACGAAGATCAGCATAGCTGTACCCTCCCGCAATTCGCCATAGCGGGCTTGCTGGAGCGTATATGACGTGATTTCGGCCTCCCCGGCATACCAATAATCTTTAAAATCCCCGGATAAGGGTTTGTTGTTTTGCCCGGTCAATTCATGCGAGCCGCCCCCGCGATTGGATGCCTCCGCAAGAGACACCGCTTCTGCAGAAGTATTTTGTTTACAGGAAGCGAAATAAGTGATGAATAGGAGCGATAGTAAGAATCGGCCCGACGGCAGTAATGAACTCATAGGTAGTTTTTTAGCAAAAATACCCAATCGGCCCTAGGAGACCATATCCATTAACGTTTTGTAAACTAATTCGGTGGGCAGGCCAACGACATTAGTGTAAGAACCCTGTAGCTCCTCAATCCCTATAAAACCGATCCATTCCTGAATCCCATAGCCTCCCGCTTTATCAAATGGGCGAAAATGGTCTACATAAAAAGAGATCTCTTCGTTTGAAAGTGATTTGAACTTAACCTTGGTAGTGCTGCTTACCACCTTTTTGCCGGACAGCGTTTTGAAACAGACGGCGGTAATAACTTCATGCCAATGGCCTGATAGCTGCTGAAGCATATCCCTTGCTTCTGATGAGTTTTGTGGTTTGGCCAGGGAACAGTTGTCCTGCCATACTACTGTGTCGGCCGTGATCAGGATGTCGTTTTGCTGCATCTGGTTATCATAGGCGTCTGCCTTGAGCGCTGCCAGATACCGAGCAATAGCAGCTCCTAAAAGATGCTCCGGGTATTCTTCAGCGACATCTATGCGCACCAGCTCAAAGCTAAGGCCCAGATCCCTGAAATAGCTTTGTCTCCTGGGGCTTTGGGTGGCCAATAGGATACGATACGGAGTGGTTTTACGGGAAAGCGGATTCTCAGTCATTGGCAGCACTGAAATTATCGTACCAATCGCCTCTGACCTTTAAAACCTGTTCAATGATATCCCGCACACAGCCGTCACCGCCCGATCGGTGCGATATGTATTTTGAAATCGCCTTCACTTCCGGGGCGGCATTCTGTGGGCAGGTGGGTATTCGTATCATGCCCATTGCAGGGATATCCGGAAGGTCATCGCCCATATACAGTACATGTTCCGGATCGATCATGTAAATGTCCAGGTATTCCTGCAGCACTTCTTCCTTTCTATGTGCCCCCAGATAAATGTCCGTAATGCCCAGCCCTTTTAAACGCAGCCTCACCCCTTCATTGGAACCACCGGTAATGATACAGATATTATACCCTTTTTGGATGGCTGTCTTTAAGGCATATCCATCCTGAATATTCATTTTACGCAGTAATTCCCCCTCAGAAGTGATAAGCACCGAACCATCGGTAAGTACACCGTCCACATCAAAAATAAAGGTGGTGATTTCTTTTAAATGTGTTTTATAACTGTTCTCCATACGTTTGTTCTATAGAAGCACTAATGGCATCATATATTTCTTTATATGCCTTCGTATTTAATAGTGCCAGGTGTTGTTTCATTGTTTTAACATCGCCTCTCCTCGCCGGCCCTGTTTGGGCATCCAACGGATCCTGGGAGCCTATTTTATCGCAGGTTTCTTTAATAAGGGGCCCCAGAATAGTAGGTGACACTCCGTTTTCCTTACATAATTGATACGCTACATGGTAGAGGTGATTTGTGAAATTATTGGCAAAAACGGCTGCCAGATGTAATTTTTTACGCTGTTCTGAGGTAATATGACGAATATCGGTTGACATATTTTCTACCAGACGTTCCAGCATGGCATAGTCCTCCTGAGATTCGGCCTCAAGGCAAAAGGGAATATCTTTTACATGGGAAGGCATAACACCGCTAAAGGTTTGCAGTGGATACAGGACCCCCCTTCTTCCTTCGGCGGGTAATTCCCGGATGGAAACGCTTCCTGAAGTATGCACCAGCAGCCCCTCTGAGAGATTTAATTTCTTCGCTACCTCGGGTATGACCTCGTCTTTGACAGCCAAAATAAAAATGTCGGCCGAAGGAATTGCGTCATAGGTTGTCCAAACCGCACCCCGTTCTTCAAAATAGCTCAAAGCCTCGCTGTTTCGGCCTACCACTGCTTTTATGCGAACAGCGGGTAACGTCCGAAAGGAATCGAACAAAAATCTGGCTACATTACCAGTGCCTACCAGTACTACTTCAATCATGCTCAAAAATACAATTTTTAAAAAGGTTGCCTTATCAAAGGCTTAACAAAACTATTTAACTATTTCTTTCATTACCAGACTATGAAAAACCTAAAAAGGGTTTATTTTTGGTAGCTGTAAACATTTACCAAACATAAAGATGATCGAGCTTCTAAAAAAGATCTTTTTTTCCACACGACTAATGGCCATTCTTTTTCTGGTTTTTGCCACGGCCATGGCATTCGGAACCTTTGTTGAAAGTTGGTATAGTACCGATACTGCCAGGATATGGATTTACAATGCCAGATGGTTTGAAGCGATCATGGTGTTCTTCGTGATCAATTTTATAGGAAACATGTTCCGTTACAAATTGCTGCAATGGAAAAAATGGCCGGTATTGGTCTTACACCTTTCATGGATCCTGATCATTGTAGGGGCTTTTGTTACCCGATATATAAGTTTTGAAGGGATGATGCCGATCAGGGAAGGCGCTACAGAGCAAGTGTTCTATTCGGATAAGACCTACCTGACGGCCCTGGTAGACGGGCAAATGGACGGGGAACTGAAACGAAAGGCCCTTCAGGATGCGCTAATTGTGACACCGGAAGGGTTAAAATCGACCTTGCCTTGGCGAACCGATTTTAATGGGCAGGATTTTACTATCTCTTTTGTGGAATTTATTAAGGGTGCTAAAAGAGGTTTGGTACTGGATGAAAATGGCTCGAACTATTTGAAGATTGTAGAAGCCGGGGACGGAAGTCGCCATGAGCACTATCTGGCCGAAGGTGAAATTGCCAGTATCCATAATGTGCTGTTTACCCTGAATAAGGAGACAGAAGGCGCTATCAATATTTTAGTTAGAAATGGGGAGTACCTTGTAAAATCGCCTTTTGAGGGGACCTTTATGCGGATGGCAGACCAATTTCAGGGCAACCTGGTGCCCGATAGTCTGCAAACCCTTCAATTGCGATCGCTCTACAGCATAGGGAACATGCAGTTAGTGATACCGGAGCCTATGGTAAAAGGTGTTTTTGGCGTGCAGCCACTTCCGGAGGATGAAGTGATGCCCAACTCACAGGATGCCCTAATAGTGGATGTCACCACCAATGGCGAGACGGTCCGGAAAGGATTGCTGGGAGGAAAAGGAGCAACAAAGTATGAGAATAAATTCAGTCTCGGGGGCTTGGATTTTACTTTGGGCTTTGGTTCAAAGGTCTATGAACTGCCTTTTAAAATCAAGCTAAACGATTTTATTGCTGAGAAATATCCGGGTACAGAGAAGGCGTATGCCTCTTTTATGAGTAAGATAACCGTAGAGGATGAACGTTCGTTCGATTATGATATTTACATGAACCATGTTTTGGATCATAAAGGCTATCGGTTTTTCCAGGCCAGTTTCGACCAGGACGAAAAAGGGACCGTACTGTCGGTAAATCATGATTTTTGGGGTACATGGATCACGTATATAGGTTACTTTTTACTGTATATCGGATTACTGGGGATCATGTTCTTTGGGAAAACCCGGTTTAAAGACCTGGCAGCTTCACTGGAGAAATTGAAAAAGAAAAAAATGGGCATGGCGGCAGTATTATTCCTGCTGATGCTTCCATTGCAGGCGCAGCAAACGCTTATGACCAAAGATCATAATCATACGGTTGCCCCAACGAAGATACAGCTCGATTCCATGATGCAGGCTACTGTGGTCTCAGAAGCGCATGCAGCCAAATTTGGAAAATTGGTGATCCAGGATGAAGGCGGTCGGATGAAGCCCATCAACACCTTTGCCTCCGAATTGCTTCGCAAGCTCAGTTTAAAAGGGAAGTACCAGGATATGAATGCAGACCAGGTATTCCTTTCCATGATGCTGAATCCGGCGCTTTGGTACAATACGGAATTTATTGCCCTCGACAAAAAAGCACAGAACGACAGTATCCGGAAGATCATAGGGATCCCTGCAGGTCAGAAATACATCAAGGCTGTTGATTTTTTCGATGCCAATGGCCGGAACAAGTTAGGCCCCTATCTTGAGGAAGCTTTTTCTACGAATACGCCGAATAAATTTCAGCAGGATTTTAAAGACGCCTATTTCAGGCTGAGCCTTCTGGACAGGGCCCTGAGTGGTGAGATCCTGAAGATCTTCCCTTTGCTGAACGACGAGAATAATAAATGGATCTCGGCCATGGAATTCAGAAATGGCCGGTATCAGATAACAGACTCCCTTTACGCCAACTTCGTGAAGAATGCGGTACCTTATTATATTATGGCACTGCGCGATGCGACTGTTAATGGTAATTATGCACAGGCAGATACGTTGTTGAGCGCTTTTCATTTGAACCAACTGAACCATGGGGCTGAGGTGCTTCCTTCTGATGGGAGGGTTCAAACAGAAGTTATTTATAACCAACTCGATATTTTCAACAGGCTTTATAAATACTATGCACTGGTCGGTATCCTTATGTTCGTTATACTGATCTTCCGGATCTTCAGGGAACGGGAAATCTGGCGTATTGCCACCTATTTCTTTAAAGGTGTCATCTATTTGTTCTTTATCTGGCATACGGGTGGGCTGATCATGCGATGGTATATTTCGGGTCACGCCCCTTGGAGTGATGCTTATGAAAGTATCCTCTACGTTTCATGGGCAACGTTGGCCATGGGAATATCCCTTGGAAGGAAAAGTGACATGACCATTGCCGCTTCCACCTTCGTTACAGCCATGCTGCTGTGGATTGCTCATCAAAGCTGGGTAGACCCTTCCATTGCCAACCTGGTGCCGGTACTGGACAGCTACTGGCTGATGATACATGTGGCGGTGATCGTGGGTAGCTATGGTCCCTTAACCGTAGGGATGATCCTTGGGGTAGTCTCCCTGATCCTGATCATCCTTACCACAAAAAAGAATAGAGAACGGATGGAGCTCAACCTGAAGGAATTGACGATCATCAATGAACTGACACTAACGGTTGGTTTGATCATGCTAACCATTGGCAACTTTTTGGGCGGTCAATGGGCTAACGAAAGCTGGGGCAGGTATTGGGGCTGGGACCCAAAGGAAACCTGGGCGCTGATTTCCATTATGATCTATGCCTTTGTGATACATACCCGTTTGGTTCCCGGTCTGAGGGGAAGATGGACCTTTAACTTTCTGAGCATTGTGGCGTTTGCCAGTATCATGATGACCTATTTTGGTGTCAATTTTTACCTTGTAGGCCTGCATAGTTATGCGAGCGGTGCCCAGGTGATCACTCCTTCATTTATATATTATACGGTATTTGGGGTCCTGGTACTGGGTGCTGTCAGCTACTGGAGGTATCGGGTAAACTATGGTAAGCAAGAATAAGAGCATACATTAAAACCCGCGGGAAATAACAAGAGCCCTTTTCAGGTTTCATTCATTTGGTTATTTTAATACTTTTAGAGTATCGGTTATCAGGATAAAGCATGCGTAAAATCAAACTAAATTGGAATTCAGATAAAATACTGAGTATTTCTGCTATGAGCATCAGCTTTATTACGCTGATCATTTTTGTATACCAGACCAATTTGATGAGCAAGCAGAACTACCTCTCCATCCTTCCTTATTTACAGGTTTCCTATTCAAATAATGTTGCCGAGAATAGCTATTCCATTAGCTTGCTGAACCATGGTGTGGGTCCTGCCATTATTGAATCGGTTACCATGATCCACAAAGGCAAAAGATATGGACTGGAAGACTATAACAATGATATATTGACCTTTCTAACCACTATACATCCCGAACTGGACAGTGTTAACGTTTTTTCCAGCGCCACCTTAAACAAAGGGATTGCCATACCTGCCAATTCGACTTATAACCTTATACAGGTAAAAAATTCAGAAAAAGATTATTTGTTGCTCACTTCTAATCTCTATCAGATGGAGGAAGAGGGCTTTGAATATGAAATAGTTTATAAGTCCATTCAAAATGAACACTGGATGATCAGCAACAGTTCCGATGGTCCGGTGAAACTTGATTAACCTTTTTTTGACATTTTAAATGCATGCTTTTGCACAAAAGTGTTGAACATTCCAGTTCAGGAATTCTATGCTGCGGATCATTTTTTTACGTTAAAAATTTAGTACATCCTTACTTTATCATGAAGTCATAGCAATTATGTTAACGATACATGTCTTTTCGGTTTTTGCCGAAAACTACCTGATTACAATAGGTTTGAGGGATAGTTATCCATCTCTTCATCAGCATAATTTTTAAAAATGACAGATCACACAAAACTTACGTTTAAGAAACTTTCTAAGTCCTTTGTAATGGCCGTAACCGGCAAGGAAACGGAATTTACCTCAGGCAGTATTAGGAAAGCCATTTTTATGCTTTCCATTCCCATGATCCTTGAAATGATGATGGAATCTATTTTCGCGATCGTTGACATTGCTTATGTTTCGCAGGTAAGTGTCAATGCCGTGGCAACGATAGGATTAACAGAATCGGTTATCACCCTTGTATATGCCATCGCGATTGGATTAAGTATGGCGGCTACTGCTGTAGTGGCGAGAAGGATTGGTGAAAAAAATGAAAAGGGTGCTACTGTGGCAGCTGTACAGGCAATTCTTTTAGGTGTTTTTATTGCGGTACTAATAGGGGTCATTGGCCTGTTATATGCAAAGGAAATACTGGGCTTAATGGGTGGTGCTTCCGATCTAATCGCCGAAGGCTATGGGTATACACAGTTCCTGATAGGAGGAAACATAACTATTGTACTGCTTTTTTTGATCAATGCCATTTTCAGAGGGGCAGGCAATGCATCCGTGGCAATGTGGACCTTGATCCTTTCCAATGGTCTCAATATTATCCTGGATCCCATTTTTATTTTTGGCTGGGGACCTATTCCCGAATATGGGGTAATGGGGGCTGCTATTGCTACCAATATTGGTCGGGGAACGGCGGTTGTCTTTCAACTATTTATTTTATTTAGGGGAAGCAGCCGAATAAAGTTAGGTTTGGAAAACCTTGTGATAAACGTAAGGGTGATGCTCAATTTAATGAAGGTTTCACTGGGAGGTATTGCTCAGTTTCTGATAGGGACGTCAAGTTGGGTGTTTTTAATGCGACTGATGGCCGAGTTTGGAAGTGAAGCCCTAGCAGGGTATACTATTGCCATCCGCGTAATGATGTTCACCTTCATGCCGGCCTGGGGGATGAGCAATGCTGCTGCAACATTGGTTGGTCAGAATTTAGGCGCTTCGAAACCCGAAAGGGCAGAGAAATCGGTTTGGATCACAGGGAAGTACAATGCGATCTTCATGTTTTTTATCTCCATTTTCTACCTCGTTTTTTCCAGTACTATCATAGGCTGGTTTACGGATGCAGAAACTGTTATAGCCAATGGAGCACTTTGTTTGAAGGTGGTAGCAGCAGGATATGTTTTCTACGCCTATGGTATGGTGGTTACCCAGGCATTTAACGGGGCAGGTGATACCAGAACTCCTACGAAAATAAATTTAATAGCCTTTTGGGTATTTCAGTTACCTTTTGCCTATGGCGTATCTCTGTATCTGGATTGGGGCACCTTAGGCGTCTTTCTCGCCATCACTTTGGCCGAGGTATTATTATCTGTTTTAGCAATCATCTGGTTTAGAAAAGGTACTTGGAAGAAGGTAGTGGTTTAGCCTATTTTTGTACCTTTAGCAAACCAAAAATAGCCGTTATGGATTCAAGAAAAAAGGGATTAAACACCATTTGCACCCATGTGGGAGAGGTAGAGGACAAAACCTTTAAAGGAGCTGTCTCGCCCTTGTATATGAGCACCTCCTATGCATTTGAGGATGTGGAGATCAAACGTTATCCACGTTATTTCAATACCCCGAATCAAATGGCTTTATCCCTGAAAATTGCTGCTTTGGAGCACGCAGAGGCCGCCATGATCTTCGGGAGCGGCATGGCGGCTGTCAGTACAGCATTATTGGCTTTTTTGGAGGCCGGGGACCATGTCATCCTGCAACGTATGTTATATGGGGGTACCTACCATTTAATAACAGAGCAATTTGAAAAATTCGGGATCGACTATTCCTTTGTAGATGAAACGGATCCTAGTACGTTTGAAGCCGCTATAAGGCCAACCACCAAGGTAATCTATATTGAGACCCCATCGAATCCGTTGCTTACCATTACCGATATAAGGGCAGTTGCTTCCATTGCCAAAAAGCACAAGATCGTTTCTATGATCGACAATACCTTTGCCAGTCCGGTAAATCAGAATCCTATTGACCTGGGGATCGATGTGGTGATCCACAGTGCCACTAAATATATGGGGGGACATTCCGATATTCTGGCAGGGGCCGTAGCCAGTACGGCAGCACATATGGAACGCATTTTTCAGCTCGCCAAGAACCTGGGGGGTAGCCTTAGTGATTACACCGTATGGCTGCTCGAAAGAAGTATCAAGACCATGGGGCTGCGCGTAAAAGCCCAAAACGAAAATGCCCAGAAACTGGCAGAATACCTGTCCGGGCATGAGGATATTGCCAACGTATACTACCCCGGACTTCCTTCGCATCCGGGTCATGAGATCGCAAAAGCGCAAATGCACGGTTTTGGCGGCATGATGTCATTTGAATTGAATGAACGTCTGGATGCTTCCTTGTTTCAACAATCGCTTGGCTTGATAAAATCTTCAATGAGCCTGGCAGGGGTAGAGAGTACGGTACTTTCCCCCACCCAAACCTCACATGCATTGCTATCGGCCGAAGAAAGGGCAAATCAGGGTATAAAAGACGGACTTATTCGCTTTTCAGTAGGGATCGAGGAGGTCCAGGACCTGATAGCCGATATCGAGCAGGCCATTAAAAAGACAAAAGCACATACCTTAACAGGGAGCATGTCATAGCGTCCCTAATTTAGAAAGAGAATACATGAAATTAGATATCTTAGTTTTTGGCGCCCATCCGGATGATGCAGAATTGGGGGCCGGTGGCACCATAGCCAAGGAAGTGGCTAATGGAAAAAAAGTAGGGATCATTGACCTGACAAGAGGAGAATTGGGTACCCGTGGTACCGCAGAGATCCGTGATGTAGAAGCCGAGGCGGCAGCAAAGGTCCTTGGGGTTGCTATTCGGGAAAACATGGAATTTGCAGACGGCTTTTTTGTCAATGACAAATTGCATCAACTGGCCATAGTCCGAAAAATACGCCATTACAGACCTGATATTGTATTGTGCAATGCTATTGAGGACAGGCATATTGATCATGCAAGGGGAAGTGACCTGGTGAGTCATGCTTGTTTTCTTAGTGGCCTGCTCAAGATAGATACCAAATTAGAAGGAGATGATCAATGGCAGGATCCCTGGAGGCCCAAACAAGTGTACCATTACATTCAATGGAAAAATCTGAAACCTGATTTTGTTTTGGATATTTCCGATCATATTGACAGGAAGATGGAAGCCATTAAAGCGTATGCTTCTCAGTTTTATGATCCGAAAAGCAAGGAACCCAGTACACCTATCAGCAGTAAAAATTTTACCGAAAGTGTTGTCTACAGGGCAAGAGACCTAGGACGTATGGTAGGAGTTGAATATGCGGAGGGCTTTACGGTAGAACGGTTTATAGGTGTTCGAAACCTGAACGATATTTTTTAACTGGCCTGGCTGTATTTATTTTCGGCCTTCGGAAGCGTAAAGTAGAAGGTACTTCCTTTTCTCAAAGTACTTTCGACCCATATGCACCCGCCGTTTTTCTCCACCATTTCCTTACAGAGGGATAAGCCTAATCCGGTACCTTTTTCATTGTTGGTGCCATAAGTAGTTATGGTGTTATTCTTATCGAAGAGCTTTTCAATGGTGATCTTATCCATCCCTACGCCGGTATCCCTTACACTTACTTCCCATTGATCTTCTTTTTCATTCGCCGTGATGGTGATCATACCATTGTCAGGGGTGAATTTAAGGGCGTTACTGATGAGGTTACGCACCACGATGTCTATCTGGTTGCTGTCTGACCATACCAGGGTATTCGAGGTCAACTGACTTGTGATCCTGATAGCCTTTGCTTTTGCTACTTCATGAAGCAGGCTGATATTCTCATTAACCAATGATTCCAGCGATACGACTCCAGGATTGGTCCGTGCCCCATTCATCTGGCTATTCCCCCAGGAAAGTAGGTTGTTAAGGGTAAAATAAATATGATCTACATCATTCTTTAATTTAGGGATAAAATCGAAAAATTCAGATTTGTTCATCTCCCCGTCAGTAAATAGTTGCAGGAGCCCTTGTAAGGCACCAATAGGTCCGCGGAGGTCGTGCCCAATAATAGAAAAGAGCTTGGTTTTAGTGTCATTGCTTTCCTTTAATTCGGCTTCCTGTTTCTCTAATTTTTCTTTTTTCGAACGGAGCTCCGTATTGAGCCTTTTCTGGATCTTCTCAGCCCGTTTTATAAAGAACGTAATGATCGCGAAAATGGCAAGGGTAATGATGCCGGCATAGATAAGGCCCCTTTGCTTGGCCAGGGCCTTTTTGTTTTCCTGGACCAGCGCTATTTTCTGCTGTTCGTACTCAGAGCGCGTTTTTAATAATGTTAAACTCTTTTTATTTTCATTCCGGTGCAGGGTGTCCGATAGTTCCTGGTATATCTCGTGAAATGCGAGTGCTTTTTGGAAATCATTATTGTTTTTATTGACATTATAAAGGGTCTTTGCACATTTTTGAGTGCCCTCCAGGAACTTGATCCTGTTGGAAATATCGTACGCTTCCAGAGCATACTTTTGAGCAAGGCTGTCTTTCCCCTGGCCCAAATATGCCTCGGCCATTCCGTTGTACAAATCGATCTTGCCCCGGTCATCTTCTAATCCTTCATGCAGTAATTCTCCCTGATGATACCAGTAGAGCGCCCATTGATACTTCTGTTGCTTTAAGTATACTTTCCCTTTTGTTTCATAGGAATAAGCCAGCCAGTCCGAGATCTTATGCTTTTCAAAAATGGCAATACTCCTGTTGATATTGAACATGGCGAGATCTAATTTTCCCATGTCGGCATAAAGCGATGCCAGATTGCTGGTACTCTCGGCAGAGTTGACCTCATTTGCGATCTGGTCATTGAGTTTTTTTACCTTACTATAGAATTCCAGTGCCTGTTGATAATCTTTTTGTGAAGCATATAGCCCGGCTATATTTTCATTCATAATAGAGAGCATCTTGGTCTCGCCTGTTTCGGTTGCCAAATCGATGCCATCCAGGTAATTGTTCAGGGCCCTCCCAAAATCTCCCTTATACCAGTATTCCGTGGCCAGATTATTAATGATCCGCAATGTTAGACGATCATGATGTATGTTTTTTGCCAGGATTAATCCTTTTGTGTAATTGTTGATCGCAGCTGTTCTGTTACCCCTGTCAGAATAATAATCACCAATGCCAAGGTACGCTTCACTTTGTCCTTTTTGAAAATAGGTTTCCTTACTTAATTGGAGGGCTTCATTGCTTAATTCCAAAAGACTGTCGGTAGTGTAATACCGTAATTCCTGACCCAGATCTAGGATAAGATCGATGTAAACAGTGTCCCTGGGACTGAATCCCGGAGTTTTCTTAAGGTGCTTAATCTTAGCCATGATCTCCTCTTGCTTGGATGCCTGAGCGTCATTACGCTGGAATGGAAATAGCGCCAGCACCAGTAATGGCAGGCACCACCATAGGTAGGATAGTGGATTTTTCAAGAAGGTACCTTTCCGATGCATAAACAATTGGTGTATCAATCATTAAAAATACTGTTGTGTGGCTGGGTGTTCTAAATTTTGTTGTGAAACGGCATTTTTTGTGTGTTATATCGATAAATAGAGGTATTTGGTCGGAAATTAAACAGGGAAAATGACCTGTTAATGCTGTCTTATTCGCTTTTAAGGCAAGGGTTGTTTCAAAATTTGAAAATATCAATTGTTTTCCTTTGATGCATTGCTTAAAAAAAATTACCTTTGGCACCGCTAATTAATGGTGGTTGTAGCTCAGTTGGTTAGAGCGCTGGATTGTGGTTCCAGAGGTCGCCGGTTCGAGCCCGGTCTTCCACCCAGAAAAGCAAAAAGGTCCTGTCTGAAAACGACGGGACTTTTTATTTGGCATCTTTTGGAAAGCAATTTACGTCATCAATAGGACTATTTGTCCAACCAGTAATAACAGTACACAAAAAACCCCTGCCTTTAGGGCAAGGGTTTTTTCTTTTCATGATTTCAGGTGGCTATTTGGAAGCCTTGTCTACAATTACGCGATCACTGCGGTTCGCGATTGCCCAGGCTGTATAAAATACAAGCTTTGCCCTGTTGGTCAAAAGGTCATAATTGATCTTGTCTGGGGTATCGCCGGGTCGGTGGTAATCATCATGGGTGCCATTAAAATAGAAAATGATCGGGATATTGTTCTTGGCGAAGTTGTAATGGTCGCTGCGGTAGTAAAACCGATTGGGATCATTCTCGTCATTATAGGTGTAATCCAGCTCAATGTTGGTGTACTTGTCATTGATCGCTTCAGAAAGTGTGTGCAATTCAGAACTTAGTTTATCCGATCCTATAAGGTACACATAGTTGCGGTTACCTTCCCTTTTTGGATCAATTCTGCCTATCATATCAATATTGAGGTTGGCAACGGTTTCCTCCAAAGGAAATATCGGATTGTAATCCGTATAGTAGCGCGATCCCAGCAGGCCCTTTTCTTCACCGGTTACATGCAGGAAAACAACAGAACGTTTTGGCTTGTTCCCCGCCTTGGATGCCAATTGAAACGCCTCGGCAATTTCCAATAAGGCCACCGTTCCGGATCCATCATCGTCTGCCCCGTTATTGATACTACCATCTCCGGAGATCCCAATATGGTCTAAATGGGAAGAAATGATAAGGTACTCATTGGGTTTCTCGGCTCCTTCAATAAATGCAACCACGTTTTCCGTGTCAATAGGCTCATTTGTGCTTGTTAAAGCTGCTGTGACCTCCATGTTGCGCGTCACAGATCCTTTAAGCGCTTCAAGATCAGGAAGTATTTCCCGGGCCATTTCTTCGCGCAACAATAGTAGTGCAGGGCCACTGTTTTCATCTTTAAAGCTGATTCTTCCCCTGTCATTGGTTTTCATTCTTTTGTAATAGCGCTCGTAACGTTGGTAGTTATCCGGATCCAGATAAAGGATCCCTTTAGCTCCTTTGGCTTTCGCCAATTGGAGTCGTTTTTCAGGGGCTTCGGACATGTTGCTCCAAACAGATTTCTCGGTCGTGCCCGAAATACGGTAGGTGCCGTTATCATTTTTTGGCTCGCCTGCTTTTATGAAAAGGAGCTTACCCTGAACATCCAGTCCCTGGAAATCCGAATAGTTATCATCTTCTATGCCATATCCAGCATAGACCAATTCGTTAAATGTTCCCTCGAGCGCATTGAAGGTGATGAAATCATCTCCAAAGGCATATTGTTTACCGTTAATAGTTAAGCTACCTGTGGGTAATTTGGCCATTTCAAGCGGGACTTTTTGAAAATAGTCTCCGTTTCCCTGTGCGGCAGGTATGCCCAAAGTTTCATACTGTTCTTTTAAATAGGCAACCGCCTTTTTCTGCCCGGGCCGACCTGTTTCTCTGCCTTCAAATTCATCGGAAGCATAGGTATAGAGGTGTTCTTTTAATTCTGCTTCGGTAATGGTAGAAGCATATACGGTGGGGTCTGCTTCCTTTGGTTCAGCACTGGCCACCTCAGAGGTGGTTTTTATGGCGGAGTTACATCCAATGGCCAATAGAAGTCCGAGCAAATGCAATTTCTTAATCATAATAGCGCAACGTTTTATTGAAAATCGACCAAAAATAAGGAAAACAAACCTATTCCTTACTAAATTAATCCCAAAAAAGGAACCACTTTTCCAGCTGTTTAGACAGTTGAAATCAGTACTGCCCATGAGATATCTTTTAGGGTAGATCCGTATTCGGAATTCTTGGGAATCCAAGGAAAGAAATGTACTTTGCAAGCTAAATAAAATCGATATGAAAGTAACTTGGGAAGGGGTGATGCCGGCGGTCACCACGAAATTTACCAAAGATGACCAATTGGATCTGGACATGTTTGAAAAAAACATCAAAGCACAACTGAAGGCAGGTGTTCACGGCATTATTCTCGGGGGTACCCTGGGGGAAGCGAGCACACTTTCAGACACCGAGAAAGAGACCCTTATCAAAAAGGCGGTCGCATTGGTTGCCGGTAGCATTCCCGTGATTATCAATATTGCGGAACAAACTACCAAAGGTGCGTTGCTTGCTGCTGAGAATGCAGAAAAGTTTGGTGCCAGTGGCCTTATGATGCTACCCCCCATGCGCTACAAGGCAAATCGATTCGAAACCATTACTTATTTTTCCGAAGTGGCAAAAAGCACGCCACTACCCATCATGATCTATAATAATCCGGTAGATTACGGTATTGAAGTTACCCTCGATATGTTTGAGGAACTCCTTCAATTTTCTTCCATACAGGCAGTTAAAGAATCGACACGTGATATAACCAATATAACCCGGATCAGAAATCGGTTTGGGGATCGACTCAAGATATTATCAGGGGTAGATACCCTGGCCCTGGAAAGTTTGGTGATGGGTGCAGATGGTTGGGTGGCCGGTTTGGTATGTGCTTTTCCGACAGAAACGGTAGCCATATATGAACTGGCGAAGGCAGGCAGGATAAAGGAGGCCATAGCTATTTATCGGTGGTTTATGCCCTTATTAGAGCTCGATATAAATCCTCAGCTGGTACAGAATATTAAGCTGGCAGAGGTGGCTACGGGCATTGGTACAGAAAATGTAAGACCACCCCGTTTGCCTCTGCAGGGAGCAGAACGAGAAAGGGTAAAAAAGATCATAGAAGAGGGACTGGCCAGCAGACCAGAATTGCCAGATTATATGGCGTTGCGAACTAACTAAGACAAATACTATGCTAGACGGAAAGAATTTTATCGGCTATAAGCGATCAAAACGGGGAACCGTTACTTTTCAAACGGTGAATCCTGTCCTTAATGTTGAAAACCCTGCCGTTTTCTACGAGGCAAGTTCCGAAGAAGTAGCGGATGCTGCACAACTGGCGTATCAGGCCTTTCCTTTTTTTTCGGAAACATCAAATGAACACAGGGCAGGGTTCCTGAATACTATTGCCGAAGAGATCATGGCTTTAGATAAGGTGCTTATTGATATCTATTGTAATGAAACCGGGCTTCCTGAAGGACGTGCAATAGGAGAGCGGGGGAGGACGGTCAACCAGTTACGCTCCTTTGCTGCCTTCCTGGAAGGAGGCAGCTGGATGGAAGCAACGATCGATTTGCCTGAGCCCGATAGAAAACCCGTTCCCAAGCCCGACTTGCGAAAAATGATGATGCCTTTGGGGCCGGTAGTTGTATTTGGCGCCAGTAATTTCCCCCTGGCCTACTCGGCTGCAGGTGGGGATACTGCCAGTGCCCTGGCGGCAGGGTGTCCTGTAATTGTAAAAGGACATCCTATGCATGCCGGAACAGGCAGTATGGTAGCCTCGGCCATTATAAAGGCTGCACAAAAAACGAAAATGCCGGATGGTGTCTATTCGTATTTAAACAGCAGCGGTATTGCAGTTGGCATGCAGCTGGTCAAAGATACGCGGGTGAAAGCTGTTGGATTTACCGGCAGTTTGCAGGGGGGAAGGGCCCTGTTCGATTTGGCGGCGCAACGGGAAGAACCTATTCCGGTTTTTGCTGAGATGGGAAGTATCAATCCTGTATTATTATTACCGGAGGCATTAAAGAAAGACCATGGGCAATGGGCAAAAACCATCGCACAATCAGTGACCATGGGAAGTGGTCAGTTCTGTACGAATCCAGGTTTGTTGCTGGCTATTAAAAATCCTGATTTGGAACGGTTTAGTGAAACCTTATCGGAAGAAATAACAGCGATAACCCCAGCCAGTATGCTACATCCCCAGATCGCGCAAAAGTATGAGGCCGGGAAAAGCCATATGGAAGCACAACCCGGGACTTCTAAAATAGCCGAATACCGAGATTCAGTGCCCACAAATTTTGCCAGACCGACCATTTTAAGGGTGTCGTCTGCTGTTTTTAAGGAGAACCCAAACCTGCATAAAGAAGTTTTTGGCCCGTATTCACTTTTGGTAGAATGCACTGGCATTGAAGATCTGGAACAGGTAGTGGCTAAGATCGAAGGACAGCTAACCGCTTCCCTGATCGGTACAAATCAGGAACTAAATGGGTATGAACGCGTTATCCGTATGCTCCGTGACCGGGTAGGAAGGCTAATTTTCAATGGCGTTCCCACCGGTGTGGAGGTGTGTGCGGCCATGCAGCATGGTGGACCTTATCCGGCAACAACCGATAGTCGGTTTACCGCGGTAGGGATCGATGCAATCAAAAGATGGCTACGGCCTGTCTCCTTTCAGAATTGCCCGGATATACTATTACCTATGGCCTTAAGGAATGCGAATCCCCTAAAGCTGGAACGAAGGATAGACGGGGTTAGGACGAAGGCAAACATAGGATAACATCATGGCAAAACATACCTTTCATTGCATTGACGGACATACCTGTGGGAATCCGGTGCGACTAGTGTTAAAAGGAGGTCCTGATTTAAGGGGTGCTACCATGAGCGAAAAACGACAGCACTTCTTACGCGAATACGACTGGATCCGGAAAGGCCTGATGTTCGAACCCAGGGGGCATGACATGATGAGCGGCAGCATCTTATATCCACCTTCAAACCCGGAAAACGACTTTGGGATCTTGTTTATTGAAACCAGTGGGTGTTTGCCCATGTGCGGCCACGGGTCTATAGGTACTATTACGATGGCCATAGAGGAAAAGATCATACTCCCCAAACATAGTGGTAAGGTCCGTATGGAAGCCCCGGCCGGGTTGATCGAGGCCTCGTATGGCATGGAGCAGGGGAGGGTGTCCTGGGTTTCCCTAACCAACGTACCTTCTTATTTAGCGGCAGCAGGTCTTTCTGTGGAATGTCCGGTTTTGGGAGAATTGGTATTTGACGTGGCCTATGGCGGTAATTTTTATGCGATCCTGGACCCCCAAAAAAATTTTGCTGGCATACAGGATTTTACGGCCGGACAATTGGTACAGCTGAGTCCGGAAATACGGAAACGGATCAATGAAAAATATCCTGATCAGTTTGTACATCCCGAAAATGAGACCATCCGCAATGTGAGTCATTTACTTTGGACGGGTACCACCTTATCTGAAAAGGCTACAGCGAGGAATGCCGTGTTCTATGGCGATAAGGCTATTGACCGGTCTCCTTGTGGCACCGGTACTTCGGCACGGATGGCCCAATGGTACGCTCAGGGCAAATTAGCACCGGGCATCCCTTTTGTACATGAGAGTTACATAGGCTCCCAATTTATTGGAACGATTGAAGGCCTTACAAAAGTTGGGGAGAAGGAGGCTATTATTCCCAGTATCCGGGGTTGGGCAAGGTCTTATGGTTTTAATTCGATCACCATTGACGAAGAGGATCCGTTTGCTTTTGGTTTTCAGGTGATTTAAGTTGCTTTTCACTAAGGTGGGTGATGGATATTCGCATCCTCATGCTACCGATACAGAAGTGGGAAAATGCAAAAGGCTTCTTCACGTATGCAAAGAAGCCCTTTATGACGATACGTAATTATTTTTAACAACCGACTATACCGAAGGAAAAGACTAGTTTTTGTTCCACTTTTTCCCCTTTGGAATTTTCAGCTGGTTCCCATTTTCCAGGCGCATTGGTAATTAGTTCAATCATTTTAGTATCTATAGAGGGGTAGCCCGATGTTGTTAATAGTCTAACATCTGAAATTGCTCCTTTTTTGGTAACGGTAAAATACACTTTCCCTGGCTGCAGTTTTTTCTCTTCTACAATGATCGTTTTTTCTTTGCTATTTTCTTTGAGGTATTCAATGAATGCATCTTTGCCATTTATATAGGCGGCTTGCTTTTCCGGTACAATCGTCATGTGTGGGCTGAAATAATTGTCTTTCAATTCTCCGTTTTCCGGATTCTTCTCAAGGAAATCTGCCCTGATCAAAAAATTGGTGGAGTAATCAAACGATCGCAAGAGCTTGATTTGAGCAGCAGTTAGTGCCTCATTGTTGCCAGTTTCATGTATAGCAGTTTGCCTATTGTTTTCAAAAACAACAACACTTACAGATTTATAGGAAACGACTGGTTCGGTAATGTCCTTAGGAAGAAAATCTCGGATAGACCTGGCCTTTTGCAACGCTTCTTTGCTAATGGTCATCATGAATCTGGAATCAACATCATAAAAAAAGTCGGGATAGACCTTTTCTTTTACATCATATTGGATTTGTGTATCGAACGCAAGAAGTTCATTGGATGTTTCCACTGCTTCTGTCGCTGATGGATCCCACTTAACAAGGCTCAAAATTGCCATACTTAAGACGATAAGTACCGTACTGTAAATTAAAAAACGCTGTTTCATATTTGCTGATTAAAATAATTAATTTCTATCAAAGCTATTATGGATAGCCGCTTCAATAGCTATATCAAGTGTAAAATGATGTAAAATTTTTGTAAAACAGTTCAAATTGTCTAAGATTCAAATAGCTTTGTTGCATGTGTATGAAAAAGAGCCACCTGGTCTTAATTGTATTAACAAGCATCCTTTTATCAACAGCTACTTCTAGGGCACAAAAACCTATAAGCGAGCAACATATAGAGGTGGTCTTGCGAATGATTGGGCATGAGATCTTACTCAGTTCAGGGGATAGTACGTCCCGAATATTGCCAATTGTAAAGGAAAATGATCGCTACAGGATCCAATTCGAATCTCCATTTGAATTCACCCCTGAAGAATTGGTTACTACGGTTAAACGAGTTGTTCAGGAAACAAATATGGCAAACAGCTATATCGTAGAAGTGGAGAAATGTGAAAGCAGGGAGGTGGTCTATAGTTTCAAAATGGACGATTTGGAGAAATCAGATATCATCCCATGCAGGGCAAGAGCGCAGCCCAAAGCATGTTACAGTCTGATCTTTACCCTGGTTGAGTCAAGGTATGCAAATACGGCGTTGCTTACAGACGCCAATGATCCCTCGAGCGAATCGAATACTGAAATAGGTAGGCTAACGTACGCTGTTACCCTTGCCCTGTCTGTATTATTGGTGGTGGTATTCTTGTTGCTATGGAAGAGAAAGAACAAATACAGGTTGGACCCGAATTTGATCCCAATAGGGGCGTATCTTTTTGACAAGCGGAATGCAGAACTATTGATAAAGGATCAAAGAATAGAACTGACAAATAAAGAAGCTGATCTGCTACTCTTGCTTTATACGGATGTCAATACTACGGTTGAACGGGAGGTCATTCTAAATATGGTCTGGGGAGACGAAGGAGGCTACGTTGGCAGAACGTTGGATGTTTTCATTTCGAAATTGCGGAAGAAACTGGAATTTGATTCTAAAGTTAAAATCGTAAATATTCGTGGTATCGGGTACAAACTTGTGATGGATGTTTAGATTTGATACTATAATAGTAAGGTTGCTATTTTATAGCGCTGCGCGAATGCGTGGTATTGCTTGTTAAACAAAAAAGCTTCACAATAAGTGAAGCTTTTCTTTTTGAGGAAAAAGTATATGTGTTCCCGAAGGGCACTGTATAGCGCTTACCCCAGTATCTGCCGGTTCATGCCCATGAAGGGTTGGTCATAATAACGAACCCCTTTTGCCTTGTACAAGGCATTCGCCAGGGCCCCGATAGCCGGAGGAAGTCCGGGTTCGCCCAAACCAGTAGGGTCTATGTCATTTTCAACAAAAAACACTTCTATCTCCTTGGGTGCCTGCGAATGGCGAATCAATTGGTATTTATCGAAATTCATTTGCTGAGGCATCCCATTTTCAAAGGTCAACTGACTGTACATGGAATGGCCTATGCCATCTATGACCCCGCCTTCTATCATATTCCTGGCCGCATCCTTATTGACCACAATTCCGCAATCAACCGCACACCACACCTTTTGGACAACTGGTTTTTCATTTTCCATTACGATGTCAAATACCTCCGCTACATAGGTAGAATGACAAAAATAAGCAGCCACTCCGCGATGGACACCGGGATTGGGTTGTCCCCAATTCGCTTTTTCCTTAACGAGTTTTAAAACACCCGCATACCGCTCGGCTTCGTATTCATGTTCTCCCCCAACCGGATCTTTGATGGCGCGATCGAACAGTTCCAGACGAAAATCAATAGGGTCCTTACCTGCCATTTCCGCTACCTCATCCAAAAATGACTGTTCGGCACCAGCTGTGAAATTGGACCTGGGTGCCCGCCAAGCACCGGTAGTAATATTGGTAGGGGCATTAATTTTCTCCGCTGAATAATTCTCAACGGTCCCTGCAGGAAACCGATTTGGAAATACCGGGCCATCTGGCAGTCCGGCACCTTTAACCGAGAAAGCGATCAGGTTATTATTTTCATCCAGCCCCGCCTTGTAGACCGATTTGTAGGTAGGCCGATAGGTTCCTTGTGTCATATCGTCTTCCCTGGTATAGATCAGTTTCACCGGTGCTCCTGTCCTCTTCGAAATGGCAGCTGCTTCCAGGCCAAAATGTACATAAAGCCTGCGGCCAAAACCTCCCCCAATACGGGTCATATTTACGGTTATGTTTTCCAGCGGCATGTTAAGCAGTTTGGCTACCGATCCTTCCAGGGCTTCCGGGGTTTGGGTAGGTCCAATAAGTTCAGCCGAATCTGCAGTAACATGGGCAAAGAAATTCATGGGTTCCAATGTATTATGTGCAATGAACGGTGCGCTATAGGTGCGTTCAATTACCTTGGCCGCCTTTTTGAACGCTGCCTCAGGATTGCCATCCCTTCTGCTTTCCTGTGCGTCGCCAGATACAAGGGCCTTTTCTAACTTCTGCCAGTGCGTACTAGAGCTTTCCAGCTCACCAACCGTTTCCCAGTTAACCTTAAGCGCCTTTTTTGCCTGCATTAATTGCCAGGTAGATTCACCGACAATCGCAATTAACTGTTTGAATCCTTGTTCGTCGAACATACCGGGCTCATTTATGGTCGTGTCAATGATAAAGGCATCTTTTACCCCAGGCATGCTTTTGATCTCATCTTCATTGAAGTCCTTCACATTCATGCCAAATGCCGGCGGATGTTGAATCATGGCTAGTTGCATGCCTTCCCTTTTGAAATCCACACCAAAGAGTGGCTCGCCGGTCACTATCTTCTTTCCATCCACATTTTTAATACTGGTTCCTATTAGCTTAAAGTCTTTTATATCTTTAAGCTCAAGCTCTTCGGGTATTTCAATACCAACTGCTTTTGATGCGATTTCACCATACGAAATGGAACGCTCTCCGTTAAGTTCTTTGATGATGCCTTCACTTGCTGTAAGATCCGTAACCAACAGGCCCCACTCTTTTGCAGCAGCCTCCAACAACATGCGCCTTCCTGCGGCCCCTGCCATGCGCAGTGCATTCCAACTCAATCGAATGGACAAACTACCCCCTGCAAATTGGTTTTGATAGAAACCGGTATTCAAGGGAGCTTGTTCTACAACCACATTTTCCCAGGGCACATCAAGTTCCTCTGCCACGATCATGGGCATAGAGGTCTTGACATTTTGTCCTATTTCCGGATTCGGGGAATAGATCGTTACCATACCCGTTTCGCCTATTTTAATATAGCCGTTGATCTCGAACCATTCTTTCGGAACAGCCACACCCGCTTGTAATTCAGGCGCATTGGGCTTGCATGCGTTGAGCCAACTGAACCCTATGAGCATTCCTCCCCCGGCGGCGGCGGATACTTTTAAAAATGAACGGCGATCGTAATGTGTTTTTATCTTAGTCATGATTGTTTAAAATTTAGATTAGGCAGCCAATTAAGCGCTTTCGGACTTGGCGGCAGACTTGATGGCCTTTTTGATTCGCGTATACGTACCACAACGGCAGATATTCCCGTCCATGGCAGCATCGATCTGCTCATCCGTAGGATCCGGGTTATGTTTTAGAAACGCAGCAGCATTCATGATTTGTCCTGCCTGGCAATAGCCACATTGCGGTACATCATGCTCTAGCCATGCTTTTTGAACCGGATGGTCACCGTTTTCAGATAAACCTTCAATAGTAGTAATTGCCTGGTTGCCCACTACTGAAACTGGTAATTGGCAAGAGCGCACTGCTACCTCCCCAAGATGTATGGTACAGGTACCGCACTGGGAGATACCGCAGCCGTATTTGGTGCCCACTAAATTTAAGTGGTCCCTAAGTACCCAAAGTACGGGGGTAGAAGGATCCGTATCTATTTCGGTACTTTTTCCATTGATGTTAAGCTTGAATTTTGCCATAATAAAGGTGTCGATTTTTGAATTCTAAAATATAAGAAATAATTCAATAAGTTACTTTCATTTCATAGCCGAATAACTAAAGAATTATGAACAACGAACTTTAATACATCCCATGTGACCAGGTTTGCCAATAAACCTTTCCAAGGGGCATATATTATTCTAAAAAAAATACTTCTGAGAACGAAAAAAGCTTCTTATATTTGCTGCCGCTAAGGAGGAATGGCAGAGTGGTCGAATGCGGCAGTCTTGAAAACTGTTGAGGGTCACACCTCCGGGGGTTCGAATCCCTCTTCCTCCGCAAAAGAAAACCCATAACGCGAGTTATGGGTTTTTTGATTTCTGAAGCCTCTGAAGTTTGCTTCGAAGAGGCGGAAGGAATCAAAAAACAACCAAGCACAGCTGTCCAACGCACCACCTGGCCCCTCACTAAAAAAGGTCTGCAAGACCTTTTTTAAGCGCTCGGTACGGTTTTTATGCGTGCTCGGGATCCACTTTGGGATCCACTTTTGGGATCAACATAGTTAATACCTATAGCCTCCGAAGTTTACTTGCGGTCTAGTAGTTAACTATTTTTTACACACCCTTACTCCGTCGCCAGGCCAGAACCAATTCAAAATTCCTTATTTTTAAATAAAACTAACACCGCCCTACCAGCAAAGGACAGGACCTGGAAACCACAACCATAATGATTCAATCCTATAAACAAAAACCGGTATTACAGGAAACCTACGATACTATTGTAATTGGATCAGGAATGGGAGGTCTTGCTACCGCAGCCATTCTCGCGAAAGAGGGCCAAAAGGTCCTGGTATTGGAAAGGCATTATACGGCCGGTGGTTTTACGCATATATTTAAACGTAAAGGATATGAATGGGATGTGGGAATCCATTACATTGGAGAAGTACAGCGAGCGCAAAGCCTGTTGCGAAAACTGTTTGACTATGTAACGGATGGTGAATTGAAGTGGGCCGATATGGGGGAGGTGTATGACCGCATCGTTATAGGTGATCGGCATTTTGATTTTGTAAAAGGCGCTAACAACTTTAAAAAGCAGATGATCGCTTATTTCCCCGGGGAGGAGCAAGCGATCAATGAATACGTCGATTTGGTTTTTAAGTCGGTAAAAACGAGCAGAAACTACTATATGAGCAAAGCTATTCCGCCCTTCTGGAATAGGCTAGTTGGGAGGTTTCTGAGAAACCCTTTTTATAAATTCTCAGATAAAACCACGGATGAGGTATTGCGTTCTCTGACCACCAATGAAACCTTAATAAAAGTCCTCGCCGGTCAATATGGAGACTACGGCTTGCCCCCAAAACAAAGTAGCTTTTCTATGCACGCCTCCGTTACCAGGCATTATTTTGACGGAGGCAGCTTTCCTATCGGGGGGTCTTCCCAGATTGTAGATAAAGTGGCCCCGGTAATAGAAGCATCCGGAGGAACCATTCTGGTAAGTGCAGCAGTGGAAGCAGTGATCATCCAAAAAAATACAGCAGTTGGAGTGCGGATGAAGGACGGAAAAACTTTTCATGCAAAAAACATCGTTAGCAATGCGGGCATAATGACCACTTACAACAAACTACTGCCCCCTGAAATAGTCGAGAAACACCAGTTGAAAGCCCAGTTAAAAAAGGTGAAACCATCTGTGGCACATGCAAGCTTATACATTGGCCTGGAAGGGTCACCGGAAGAGCTTCAGCTTCCAAAGACCAATTACTGGATCTATCCGGAAGAAGGCGACCATGATTCTTGTGTGGAAAACTATTTGGGCGATTTGTCTCAGCCATTTCCTGTAGTATATCTTTCTTTTCCATCAGCCAAAGACCCTGATTGGCCTAATCGCTACCCGGGAAAAAGCAGCATTGATATCATCACATTGCTACCCTATGAAGCCTTTGAAAAGTGGTCTGACACTTCCTGGAAGAAAAGAGGCGAAGCATATGAAGCATTTAAAGAGGAAATCTCCAAACGTTTGTTAACAGCACTGTACAAGCAACTGCCACACCTTAAGGGCAAGGTCAGTTGTTATGAGCTGTCTACCCCGCTTAGCACGAAACATTTTGTCAATTATAGTAAGGGAGAAATTTACGGCCTGGACCACAGCCCATCACGATTCAGGCAGCCCTTTTTAGTGCCAAGGACACCCATCAAAAATTTTTACCTTACCGGACAGGATATTGTAACGGCAGGCGTTGCAGGAGCCCTGTTCTCAGGAATGTTAACTGCCATGGCCATTGCCGGAAAAAATGTACTTAAAGAAATAAAATAATTTACCTTATGAAAAGAACTCATTTTACATCTATACTCCTCATTGCGGCACTGATGTTTAATTATGGCTGTTCGGATAAAACCAGCGTAAAGGAAGGTGATTGGGAGGGATGTGTCATTGGGATGTATCCTGAAAATGGAAATGAAACCTTGCCTAACGCTGATGAGCAAGAGATCAATGCGTTTGAAGAGATCTTAGACCACAAAATTGGTTCGGTGGTGTGGTTCCCAACATGGGATGACGAATTTCCAACCAAAAGTTGTGAAATGTTGTACCAGAGAGGCATTATTCCGCACCTTACCTGGGAACTGTTTTGGCCCTCAAAAGACCCCAATAATACGCGTGCAACAGGTCCAAATGGGTACGAAGGTTTCAATGAGGTGCTGGCAGGAAAATACGACGGCTATATTGATCAATTTGCCAGGGATGCCAAGGCATTCGATCAAAGGGTGCTGATCCGTTTTTTACATGAATTCAATGGTAACTGGTATGTTTGGAGTGGTAATAAGAATGGAAATGCGAATGGAGGTCCCGAAAAGGTGGTGGCCGTATGGAAATATGTGGTAGACCGGTTTAAAAAGATCGGGGCCGACAACGTAAAATGGTTATGGGTTCCTCATGGCCCCTCCACAGATTTGTCGACAGAGGCATGGAACCATGTTTCTAATTATTGGCCCGGTGATGCGTATGTTGATTGGATTGGGTTAGATGGCTATAATTTTTATCCGCAGGATCCCTGGGGCGGGGCAAGACCACTGCGCGATTTCGATAATTGCTTTAGAAAGTTGTATGACGACTGCGAAGTCCTTGGGGAACAGCCTATGATGATAGCCGAATTTGGAACCGGTGAGTTTCAATCCGGTGATTTTAATAAGGCTGCATGGGTCAGTGATGCCTTTACAAAAATAAAAACGGAATACCCCAGGCTTAAGATTTTCACCTGGTTCAACATTAATAAGGAACTGGACTGGCGCGTCAATTCATCCCCTGAGGCCCTCGATGCGTTTCGCAAGGCCATGGATGACCCCTATTTTATAGGCAGTCCGTATAAACAATAGAAAGACTTTCCTTGTGCTGTAGCCACGGCAGGGAGTTGCACATTTTTTTCGCTTAGAATAGCCCTACTCTTATTTAATATGCCAAGGGTAAAGACGACCATCGACACCTTTTAGGGGATAAAATGCAGCGCTATTTTACCCCTGAATAGCCCATCAATTGAATTCCCTTTCATAGAACGAAAAAACGACCCCTTTCTACGAAACTGTTAAAAATTCATAGGGTATTTCTCAATTTTTAACAAAAAAATGCACGTCTTGGGTCAAAACCTATGAAAAATTAATAACAAAAACAGCGGCACTCTTTCGAAATTTGACCAGATGAACCCCAAAATCTTATTTTATGCGAAATTTTACAACCTATTTTAAAACTGTGGCGGGAGGTCTGTTACTATTGCTTTGTGCAAATGTTACAGCACAGCAACAAAAGACCACCAATGCTATCCAAGCCAAAATTCTGGAGGCAGATAAGCGTATGGAAGACTACCTGAAGTTGTCAAACCTAGGGTACACGGAAAAGGAAATATTTGAAGATCTTGGAAATGTAAATTTCCTGATTGAGAATTACAAAACGGCTGCCTTTTGGTATCAGAAACTAATTGATCTTAGCGGATCGGAGGCCGTTTCTCAAAGCTATTTGGAACGTTACAAAGTGTCCATGCACAAGGCAGGCATTGCTGATTATGGCGATACGGTGGCCCAGGCCGATTGGTTCTCCCACGTTAAGGAAGATTATCAGATAGAAAAGAACGCTTCAGGAAAGAACCAGTCGCCATCGCTGGCCAAAAACGATCGTAAACCCGATTTCAGGGCTGTTAACAGGTCCGGATCCATGGAAGTACTTAATGAGTTGGCGGGTATATCGGAGAAGCAGGTGCCTCAATTTAAAATGGATAGTCGGATACCGGGACAAGCCTATACGCCACCGGTCACCGTTTCTGCTGATGGCAAAACAGCCTATTTCAGCAAAGCTACCCATGTAAAACCTGAATATGGTATTTTTTCCAAGAAGGACCTGGTCTATAAAATTTACAAGGCTGAGAATATTAACGGGCAATGGATGAATGTGACTGAAGTTGGTGTTTGTCCCAAGTATGCCTCAGCGATACATCCGTCCATTTCACCGGACGGAAAACGCTTATTCTTTGCTTCGGATATGCCCGGATCTTTTGGAAAATTTGACATTTATGTGGCCGATATCCAAAAGGATGGTAGTGTTGGCATTGCCAAGAACCTGGGAGAAAAGGTCAATACGAAGAAGAACGATATGTATCCGAATCTGGCAGGAGGCGACCTGTTATTCTTTGCCTCTAATGGTAGGGAAGGATACGGAGGCTTAGACTTGTATGCCGTTCAGGTGGGAACCCGAAAAGTAGGCCTGGCCGTAAATATTGGTGCGCCTTTCAATAGCAGCCATGATGATTATGCATTTAATGTAAAGGTAGATAAAGGTGTTGCTATAGTGATGTCTAACCGTGGAGACCTTGCCAACGAAGCACAACAAATGGTGTTCTCCGTTTCTGAGGCCCAAAAAGGACAACCAACTCATAACAGGAAAAATAATTTTCTGGAGTTGCTGCCCAGGGATCCCAACAGTATCTATACCAATATCTACTATCAGGATTAACCAGCGGGTCAAGTATGATCAACCGGAGGCATTAAGCGGATAGGAGAACGGAAGGATAGCGAAAACTACCCTGGCGTACAGGCGGTGGCAACTATCAAAGCATGATCATTTATTGAAACTAGATTTCATGAAGTAAATAACTAAAAATCGGTCGGATATCATTAGGGATTCATCTGGTTATTGCCCAATTGCAAGTGTTCATTGTAATAATAAGTAGTTGAGTGCTTTTCTGATAAAACTTAAGAAAAGCAGATTGAATACAAGACAATCCTATAACCCTGAGAACAGGTTGTATTATGTATATCTGGCCGATTTTATTTTAAAGACCTACAAAAAAACTGTATCAAAACTTCAGATGCCGGATGGCAGTTTTCTTTCCCTGCTAAGCTGTTCGCTGTATCCTATTTCGTTGGCTAAAAAGGCACCTTTTGGTCTTTTTCAGCCGCTGTTTTTTGTGTGAAAACAGGGTTTATTTACCGACTAGCGAGTCGGTTTTTGTAGTAATATTCCGATGAAATACACCTTTTTCTTACAGTTAGTCGAAAAAATATGCATTTCCTAGGTCAAAAAGGGTACAATCAGTAATTTTTCAATTCAAAAATAATACAACCCCAAATCTCAATCCTATGGAAATGATCTTTACTTCAAAAAAGTTCGGAAAAAGTTTTCGGCCTTTTTACACGGAATTCCAGCTGGTGAAAGAACCTCCGAGAACCAATGAAATGCTCTGGAAGTTTTCCTCCGGGAATGCAAGCCTGCAGCATGGAATACCATATAGGAAACCATGGCAGCTTGTTAACTAGCTGTTGAAAGGCTCCCTGCCTCACCAAAACTACCTTTACCATAATTCAACTGTTCCATTAGAGGTGTTTTGATGCGGGATTTTAATGCCCGAATTAAACATGCAATCTGTTTTGTGGTGCGTATTGGTGCTACCCATGGGTAGTTGCCGCAGGGATCTGCTACGGTTTTCTGAAACTATTCTTATGCTTTTTCAAGCAATTCAAAAAATTATACAATCTCAAATTTTGTCAATATGAATACAGCTACTCTTAAGGTTATGGTCATTGACAATGATCCCAAATTTCACGAAATATACTCCTACTATTTCAGTACCTACCGGGAGTATCATTTAGCGGGCATTTATGGTACTGTTGAGGAAGCACTGGAAGCTTATGACCAGGTGCGCCCTGACATAATATTGTCTGAAGTTGGTTTCGCCGGCCTCTCCGGTATTGACGGACTAATAGAATTCCAAAAAGCTAAAGATTCGGCCATGGTGATCATGGTGAGTTATGAAGATGATTTTAACAGGATAATGAATGCGTTTAAGAATGGAGCCGAAGGATATCTCACAAAACCCATTAGCAAAAAAAGACTTCGGCATGCCCTGAATGCCATAAAAGAAGAAGGGGCGGCCATCAGTAATGATATCGCCAGGAAGATAATCTCCATGTACCGAAGAAAAGCCTATAAGTGCTTTTCGGAGCGTGAGAACCAAATTATAGAATATCTGGGCCAGGGAGCTACTTATAAGGCCATTGCTGACAGGTTGTACGTAACGACCAGCACCATCAATTTCCATATCCAGAATATTTATATCAAACTCAACGTCAATTCGAAGTCTGAGGCATTGAAAAAAATACGGGAAATGGATATGGCCTAACCCGCACTTATTAACCTGGTCTTAGTAAGAAGACAGAATAGGTCCGCTTAGCTATATCCAACCTCTAATGTTGGACATTTGTGTTCGGCCAAAACAGCCCTTGGCAAACATTTGGTATATTTTCATATATTTCCTGAATGCAAATGGTACAAAATAGAAATGCCAAATATATTTTTATTGTATTTACAGGCATCATAGCTTCGTTGGCGATCTTATTCAATGCCCTCGAAAACAAAGCCATGTTTATTGTTCTAAAACCGTTAACCACCCTTCTCGTTATTTTGATTACGGTGCTGTTTGGGCAAAAGAAAAACAGCTTTACCCAAAGGATATTCCTGGGCCTATGTTTTTGTCTGCTCGGCGATACCCTGCTGCTTTTTGAAGCCTATTTTTTATGGGGTTTGGTTGCATTCCTTGTTGCGCATTTATGTTTTACCTGGAGTTTTGTAGCTATAGGAGGATTCAAATTTTACCTGCTTCCATTACTGATACTTCTTGGCATTGGTGGCACTTATTTTTTTATCCTTAATGATTCCCTAGGATCACTGAAAATTCCGGTGGCAGTTTATTTAGTGGTTATTATTTTAATGAGCTGGCAGGGCGTATGTCTGCGGATATTCGAAAAGGATATAAAGTATACTATGATTGGGCTTGCCGTTATATTATTCCTGCTTTCCGATGGCCTATTGGCGTGGGCCAGATTTAAAGCATCCTTTCCGTTATCCGGGGTACTTATTTTGGCATCTTATTGGAGTTCCTTATTGTTGATCGCCTTATCTACTTCAAAAAAAGCACCGGTTTACGGAACGAATCATAAACAAAACGTATATTGACCATAGTGCGTATATCGTTGCTTTCATTTAATGGCTCACCAAAGAGTTGTTGAATTTCAGATGCATTTTCCGTTGCATTTCCAGCAGATCCTGGAACCTGTTATTTGTTCGTATCTGTGCAAAATCGGGTAGGCCTGTAAAGCACAAACCGCGTATGTGGCAGGGTACGGAAAACAGTTTTGCCATGACATCAAAAGCTTTCTCATTTTCACCGGTAACAGCATAGATCCTCATTAATCCGAATAATACATCAAGACCAAGCAAATGATCATTTTCGAGCGGCCACATAATACCATTCTCTTTTTTCGGTTATTCCTACACTGCTATAGCCGTCATATGTCAGAACGAAGTTGATTTTTTTTTGGTATCATATGACCAGTGTCATTTCCAGGAATATAACCGGGCATTAAATTCGAAATTGTTACTTAAAATGGCACATATTATTCACGAGTATAGGCCATAGTTATTATCTATTGAAAAATTCTTTTTAATAGAATTCTTTATAGTACATTTAGACTCAATTAATTAAACGAAAACTTTTATCACATTATGGATCCTAATAAGAATAGTGCAGCAGAAAGCACCTCAAGCAACGACGTAAGCAGTGAAAGCAAGTGTCCCTTTTTAAACGGGGAAATGATGCAAGCAGCTGGCGGGGGTACCACTAACCGGGACTGGTGGCCCAATTCCTTAAACCTGAACATCCTGCGTCAGCATTCAAATCTGGCTGACCCTATGGATAGGGACTTCAACTATGCCGAAGAATTTAAGAGCCTGGATATTAAGGCTGTTAAAAAGGACCTTACTGCGCTGATGACAGATTCTCAGGACTGGTGGCCGGCAGATTACGGTCACTATGGCCCTTTCTTTATACGTATGGCCTGGCACGCAGCCGGAACCTACCGGATTGCAGACGGTCGTGGAGGCGGTGGTACTGGAGCACAGCGATTTGCCCCATTGAACAGTTGGCCAGATAATGCCAATTTGGACAAGGCAAGGGTACTCTTATGGCCCATCAAACAGAAATATGGCAAAAAAATCTCCTGGGCAGACTTGTTGATCCTTGCAGGGAATGTTGCCCATGAATCCATGGGACTCCCCATGTACGGTTTTGCAGGAGGACGCGAAGATATTTGGCAATCCGAAGAAGATATTTATTGGGGTTCCGAAGCCGAATGGTTAGGGAACAAAAAACGCTACAATGAAAAAGGGGAATTGGAAAAACAAATGGGTGCTGCCCATATGGGATTGATCTATGTAAATCCGGAAGGCCCCAATGGGAATCATGATCCTTTGGCTGCTGCTCATGATATTCGTGAGACCTTTGGCCGTATGGCTATGAACGACTATGAGACAGTCGCTTTGATTGCCGGCGGACATACTTTTGGCAAAACACATGGTGCTGCCAGCGATGCCGAATATGTGGAGGCAGAACCCGCAGGGGCATCCATAGAGATGCAAAGCATGGGTTGGAAGAATAATTTTGGCACCGGTAAGGGTTCGGATACCATCACCAGTGGTTTGGAGGGGGCCTGGACAGACACCCCTATCAAATGGAGCCATAAGTACCTGGAAAACCTGTTTGGATATGAATGGGAACTGACCAAGAGTCCTGCAGGGGCATGGCAGTACAAGCCCAAAGATGGGGCAGGTGCAGGTACCGTGCCGGATGCACACGATCCTAACAAAAAACACGATCCTTTTATGCTGGTAACGGACCTTTCGCTCAGGATGGACCCTGCCTATGAGAAGATATCAAGACATTTCCTTGAAAACCCTAAAGAATTTCAGGAAGCCTATCAAAAAGCCTGGTTTAAACTGACGCACCGCGACATGGGGCCTAAGTCCCGTTACCTGGGACCGGAGGTACCCAAAGAAGATTTAATATGGCAAGATCCTGTTCCGGCAGTAACTCACGAACTGGTTGATGAAAAGGATATCCAAAGCCTGAAAAAAAGTATTCTGGCTTCTGGCGTAACTGTTTCTGAATTGGTTGGCACAGCATGGGCTTCTGCCGCTACCTTCAGAGGATCGGATAACAGGGGTGGCGCTAACGGGGCCCGTGTTCGTTTGGCACCTCAAAACCATTGGGAAGTAAATAACCCTGTGCAATTAGGCAGGGTTTTGGATGCCCTTACCGGGGTGCAGGAGGATTTCAACAATGCCCAAAAAGGAAACAAGAAGGTTTCCCTGGCCGATCTGATTGTATTGGGAGGCTGTGCTGCTGTTGAAAAAGCGGCTATGGATGCTGGTAATAAGATAAATGTTCCGTTCACTCCGGGTCGTACTGATGCAACACAGGAAATGACGGATGCCGAATCTTTTGAAGTGCTGGAGCCGTTCGCTGATGGATTCAGGAATTACCTGAAGGCCAAAGTTTCCGTAAAATCTGAAGAGTTGCTTGTAGACAAGGCCCAACTAATGACACTGACCGCTCCGGAAATGACGGTCTTGGTAGGGGGTATGCGAGCACTTAACGCCAATTACGATGGCTCTAAACACGGTGTCTTTACAAAAAGGCCCGGAACCCTTACCAACGATTTCTTTGTAAACCTGCTCGACATGAGCATGGAGTGGAAAGCCATGGGCAATGATGACGAAGTGTTTGAAGCGCTTGACCGCAAAACAGGGGAACGAAAATGGACCGGAACCCGGGCAGACCTTATTTTTGGTTCCAATTCAGAGCTCCGGGCACTGGCCGAGGTTTATGGATGTAACGATGCAAAAGAGAAGTTTGTAAAAGACTTCGTAAAGGCCTGGGACAAAGTGATGAACCTTGACCGTTTTGATCTGGCGTAATTAAACTATCGTCTAGTATTCTTACGACAGTCAAAAGCCAATGAATAAAATGGTGACCCGTAACAGCGGGTCACCATTTTTTTGTTTGATAAAAATAAACGGGTAAGAGGTCGCCAGGCGCCTCAAACTTTTACCCTTTTATTCCATTGCTTTCTGGATTGCCGAAGTACCCCCCACCACAGGTAATTGAAGGGTTGTCTTGTCCAGATCGATGGTCAATTCCGTTCCCGGCTCAGGCCATAATGTAAATTCCCTGTCACTCGAGAAGATCATCAGGCCTATTTGTTGTCCTTTTGGAATGACCTGGTCATCCGGCATTAATTCGAAGGAAATAGTATAGAATTTACCCTGTTTCAGGGGTTTGCTTTTCGTCAGAGACTTATAATTCTGCGGATCTGCCCATCCTCTGGTGATGATGTTATCGGTGATCTTCGCATCCTGGGCGTCATTCCAGGGAAGGGAAACCAGCCAAACAGACAGGTTTGCAGCAGGTTTATTGCTAGCCAGTGTAACGGTTACTTCCGGGATTCCGGAAATATGAAGATCCTTCGTCAGGACAGGCGACACATACAACAACCGGTTCTTGGAACCAGCTGCTTGTGCCAGCGCAGCACCCGAAAAATTATAATCGTCTACCAGTGTTTCTTTTCCTTGCTTTTTGTTTTTAAGAATACTTAGTGTTCCTGTAGCGGGATTGCCAGCATTTAGATAAAGCGCTACCTGGGAAGCGTCAGGGTTTGGGTAATCTGGGTATGGGGTTGGCTTGTCTCTGGGGTCGTCCTCACGAACGATCCAGGCCCTGGCATCCTTTTCCACCCCATTCTCCACTCCGTGCAAATAATGGGTAAACCATTTGTTCATCATGGTCATTGGTGGTGGTCCCCCATGCCCGTTCTGGTGATAGAAGATCTGGGCAGGCAACCCCTTTTCCTTGGCAGCTTTATAAATACGGTAACTGTGTTCCGGCATTACATTCCAATCATTGAATCCATGACTCATTAACAGGGCAGCTTTCATAGGGGCCATATCGTTCAGATAATCACGTCCTGCCCAAAACTCGTTGTAATCGCCCGTTATCCTGTCCATGCCATTTTTCATTTCTGTATCACGTACCGTTTTGTTGTTATAGGCACGTTTGGCTTCATCCCCGCTATGTATAAAATCATATAATACATCAATGTCTTCCCCTAAGTACCCTCCCGGAGAACGAACCAGGCCGTTGGAGCGGTAATAATGATAATAGGAAGTGTTGGGTGCAATGGGAATAATGGCTTCCAGGCCTTCCACCCCCGTAGTGGCAGCTGCCAGGGGTATGGTGCCATTGTAGGAGGTTCCTGTCATCCCCACCTTAGCGGTAGACCAGAAGGCGTCTACTGTTTCATTCCCATCGGGCGATGTAAATCCTTTGCCTCTCCCGCATAACCAGTCGATCACGGCTTTAGGAGCCAGTGATTCATTATCACCGCCCACTGTAGGGGCTCCCTGGGATAGTCCGGTACCGGGGGAGGAGGAATGCACCACAATATAACCTCTGGGTACCCATGTCTTGATATGGGAATTTGATATGATTGGCCTTTCACCGGTTCTTTCTACTTCCGGGTGAATATGTTCTTTAGGTACGGCGCCAAGTTCCTGTTTTACATCCCAAAAAAGACCATCCTGATCTTTGGCTACCCCTGCAAAATAGGGGCTGGAAATATAAATGACCGGTAATTTGAGGCCTTCGGTCTCAGTTTGGTAAGGTCTGGTGACAGCTACGTGCATCCTGTCCGGTTTTTGGTCGCCATCCGTATCAAAATTTGTTTCAACCCAGAGATCGTGCCGGATCCATTTTTCAGGATCGCTGAATGCGGGAACTATTTGTGCCTCTCCATTTTCAAATACGGGTACCGCTTTTTCCTGGGCCGGGGCAACAGCCGCCATGAATAGTAAACAAAGACTTATAAGCGTAATTTTAATGCTGATTTTCATGATAAATGTGTCAGGTTATATGGTATTAATAAATATTGGGTAACAATAGGATTAGGAGTACTAAGGTACAATTCAGGCTGAAATACCCTTGATAGCCTTCTTTTATAATTTCGTTCCTGAAGTACTTGATAATGTGTATCAATATACCAATATCCTCCATGCGATTGTTAGTTCTTGTTTCTGGCATCGGGAATTTTATAGGGCCTAAGTTCCTCAAAAAAGAAATCATCATTGGGTACGTCAAAATCGAATCCAACCACCTTTAAATTATTATCCGAATTTATTTTGATGGTACCAAAGCTAAACCACGCCTGCGGATGTTCCCAGTGGATTTCCCATACATCATAGTGCCAATGGGTGAGCCTGGCCGAAAGAAGGGGGGAATGCTCAAATTTCAATTTCAATTGGTCATTCTCTTCCACTATTTCCAATCCACCATACATATCCGATTGATACCTGCCGATAAAAGCATCCGGGGCAATCGCCGGATTCGTATTCAGTACCCGATTTGCCTTTCTGTCGGCAATACGGGTATCCTGTTCCAAATTCGTATTAACCCTCTTCAGCAACTCCGCCGACCAGTCCTTGGCAGGGATGCCCAATACCTTGTCTAGCGCATAATAGGTGGCCGCCATAATGGGGCTTTTGACGCCGTTGGTCAAAACCACCACGCCAACCTTCTCATCCGGAATCAAGGTAACCGCTGTGATCATACCGTCATACCCACCTGTGTGCCCAACTTTTAGTCGTCCGTGGTAATCACTCAGGCCCCATCCAAGGCCATAGGCGTTAAAATGCCGGTTAAAATCATTCGGCTTCGTGTGGTCTACCATAAAATTATTGTGAGGGGTCCAGACCATATTCCTGGTATTCGTTGTAAGTAAGGTGTCTTTCCCAATGATCCCGTTATTCAAATTAAAGACCATCCATTTGGCAATATCATGGACACTGGAAATAAGGCCTCCTGTGGCGGCCACATTATCCCAGCTTGTCCAGGGAATGGCATAATTGGAGCTATCTTTTCTGGCATGAGGTGCCGCATAATTCCCTTTTTTATCCAGATCGGCCAACCTTGAAATGGTACGCTCCATCTTTAAGGGTTTTAAGATCCGTTCCTCCACATTTTCACTCCAGCTCTTTCCGGTAATGGTTTTAATAAGTTCCCCTGCGGTGATGTACATGAGGTTGGAGTACCCATATCCGGCCCGGAAATCATATGCCTTCGGCACATATTTCATGTGTTTGATCAGTTCCGAAGCAGGGCGGGTTGTTTTATACCAGATATTGTCGCCGCTAAAAGTGCCCAGGCCCACCCGATGGCTTAACAGGTCACGGACGGTCACGTGATCGCTTACCCAATCGTCATAAAGGGCAAAATAGGGGAGATGGGTTTTTACTTTGTCATCCCAGCCTAGTTTCCCTTCCTGCACCAGCATGCCAATGATGGCCGATGTAAAGGCCTTGGAGTTGGAGGCAATGGCATACAGGGTATGTTCGTTTGGCTTTTGTTCTTTACCAACTTCCAATACCCCATAATTTCCCGTAAAAATAAGGGCACCATCTTTTACGATGCCAATAGACACTCCCGGCACGTCCCAATCGGAAACCATTTTAGTAAAATAAGCATCGAGCTCTGCTGTGTTAAGGGTCGATTGCGCAGGGGCTTGCACTGCAGTTGCAAGTAAAAAAAAGATTGAAAGGATGTTTATGAAGTATTTCATGCGTGTATGTTCAATTTGCAGGTACTAAGGAGCTGCTCTAGGTTTTTATTCTGTTCATTTCCCCCTCTATTGTAGCGATAAGCTGTTCTGATAATGCCTTTATTTCTTCCAACTGCCCGTTCATTTTGGAAAACTCCAGGATCACCATCAAAAAGCCATTTTTCACTCTTTTGTCAGTAAAGAAGTCGCCATACAGTTCAGGGGTTAAGACAACATTCTCGCCCATGTGTTTTTTAAGGATAGGGTGGAGATCCATCAGATTGTATAAGGGTTTATAGATGAGCTCTTCCGAATCGAACCGAAAATGGTCTTCTTCTGCCTTGGTTTGCTTGTAAAGCGATTCCAGGTTCAGCAAAGTGGATTTAATGCTGTCATTGGTAATAAGCCCGAGATTTCCCGAATAGGTGAGTTCCTCAAAGGTGTAGTTGATCTGGTAATACCGTTGCCAGTCATAGATACTGATGCACTGCTCATTAAAGGCGTGCCAGTCTGTAATGGGCTTGCCTTCCAGGTGTTCAATGATACTATTTGCAAATACCACGTATTGGGCCCTCTGGTCAATAAAATGTTCCACCACCCTGGTATTGTTAATAAGGTCTTCTTTAATATTTTTCAGGTACTGCAATTCCTTTGCCTGGCTTTTTCGGAAATCATTCTGGTTATTGATCTGAAGGGCTATCAATATCCCGATGACCACCAAAATGATTTCACCAATGGCATAGAGCAGGTATTTACTGACTTTATTTTGCGTTACTAATTCCTGACGGATCTTTCTGAAAAATTTGATCATTGCAATGTTGTGAATGTCACCTATTTTATGAGTTCAATTGGGCTGGCACCATTATCCTTTAAAAGATCATTTATTTTTGATAGATCACTGTTTAACAAGGCTTTAAGTGACCCCAATTGTTTTTCAAGTTCAAGGGTGAGTTCTTCATAAACCTGGTAAGCGCCATTGGTGGGCTTGGCGTCGCCATCTTCAACACTGCGCCGCAGAGAGGCCAGTCGGTTATTTAATTTGATCGGAAAATTCAGGGGATCTTGTCCGGACTGGTTTTTTACCTGATACAATTCTTCTTCGATAGTGCTGATCTTCTCCAGGAACGGATCTACTGTTTTCTTATAATCTGAGCCGGGTATCTGCTCCTTGCCCGCAAGGACCTGTTCCCGTATCTTACGTATCTGTATCACGGCCTCATTGGCCGCACTCGTCTTTTGCATGATGTTATTAGCCAGTTCAAATTGTTCCATCAAATCTGCTTCCGTGATCCCCTTCAAATTGGGGTCCATTCGGATGTTAAAGGCATAGGTCTTCTCATAATCCCCGGTTTTCATTTTCACCTTATACCTGCCTAAAGGGGCTTTAGGACCTCTTTGCGGACGGGCACTCCAAATGATCATTCCCTTAAATTTGGTAGCACCGGGATATCTCAAATCCCATTTAAAGGTATTGAGGCCTTTTGCAGTGGTAGGTTTTGATGAACCACCCCTTTCCCACCAGGGGGCATCCGGATCTACTTCATATTTCGGTTTGCTGCCTGTAAATGTATCGATCAGTTTGTCATTTGCATTTAAAATCTCAAAAGTGATACTGTCTAACTGGTCCTTAAGGTAATACTGAATGCAGGCATCCGAAATGCCTCTGATAGCATCCGAAGGTTCAAAAAGGATGGCCGATTGGTCTTTCATCTCCTCTTTAAATTGCCTCAGGGGTTGTATGTCATCCAGGATCCAAAAACCCCGGCCATGTGAGCCCAGGACCACATCATTGTCTTTGACCACCAGGTCCCGTATGGGCGTATCAGGCAGATTTAATTGCAGGCTCTGCCATAATTCCCCATCATTCAATGAAAAATACACCCCATGTTCGGTAGCCAGAAATAGCAGCCCTTGTCGAATAGGATCCTCACGGACCGCCCTGGCAAAATGGCCATCTTTAACACCGGTGATGATCTTGGTCCACGTTTTCCCGTAGTCGTGTGTTTTAAACACATAGGGTTGCCTGTCATCTACCTGATAGCGGTTGGCCGCCAAAAACAGGGTTCCCGGACGGTGCCTGGATTCATCGATGATACTGACACGTGAGAATTTAGGCAACTCCTTGGGGGTAATATTCTGCCAGTTTTTACCTCCGTCTCTGGTAATATGTACTTTTCCGTCATCGGAGCCTGCCCAAATAGTATTGATATCGTGGTAGGAAGGAGCCAGGGCAAAAACGGTGGCATAGATCTCAGGACCGTTCATATCCATGGTGATAACACCTCCCGTTTTCCCCAGGGTACTGGGATCTGCATAGGTGAGATCTGGACTGATTTTTTCCCAGGACTGACCGTCGTCCGTCGTTTTCCATACGTGTTGTGAACAGGTATACATGACCCGGGAATCCTGTGGAGCAAACATAATGGGGAAGGTCCACTGCCAGCGTTCCGGCAATGCATCGGCTGGTTCCCCCGAAAAAAATCGTGGATACACCTGTATATCGCGCGACTGTCCATTGCTTCTGTCGTACCGGGTTAAAAGGGCTCCCTGGCTTCCGGCATAAAAAATATCCGGATTTTCGGGGTGTTGAGTGATCCAGCCGCTTTCGCCGCCACCCACGGCATAATACCACCCATGATTCGGCCCTCTGGCTTGCATATGTTCCCAGCCATCACTAGGCATGGCCAGGGTGCTGTTATCCTGCTGGGCACCAGCTACATGGTATGGAACATCATTTGTGGCCATTACATGGTAAAACTGGGTGGTTATGTAATCTTGTTCTGTCCAGCTTTTGCCCCCATTTATGCTGACATTGGCACCCCCATCGTTTGAGTTGATCATCCGATTTGGATTGTTAGGATCTATCCAGAGGTCGTGATTGTCGCCGTGGGGTACCTTTATGGTAATGTCAAAAGTCTTACCGCCGTCAGTAGATTTATAAAATCCGGTATTGAGGCAATAGACGGTTTCCTTGTCCCAAGGATCTGCATATATCCTGGAATAGTAAAAGGCCCGTTGACGAAGTTTACGCTCCTCATTGGTGCGTTCCCACGTCTTACCTGCATCATCTGAACGAAAAACGCCGCCTTCATTGGCCTCAACTATAGCCCAGACCCTGTTTGAATCCGCAGGAGAGACCGTGACACCAATTTTTCCGATAGGCCCGGCCGGCATCCCGGGGTTGCCGGTAAGGTCTGTCCATGAGTCCCCACCATCTTCCGATTTCCATAATTTGCTATCGCCACCGCCGCCCCACATTTTCCATGCTTTTCTATAGACCTGCCAGGTGCTGGCATATAGTACTTTTGGGTTGTTGCGATCAATAATCAAATCCACGGCCCCTGCCTTTGGGCTTACATACAACACTTTTTCCCAGCTAATACCTCCATTGGTACTGCGAAAAACACCCCGTTCTTCATTGTCACCGTAAGGATGCCCTAATGCTGCCACATAAACGATGTCCGGATTGGTAGGGTGAATGCGGATACGGGCTACTGCCTGCGTTTCTTTCAGGCCTAAATGACGCCATGTTTTGCCTCCATCGGTCGTTTTATAGACGCCGTCTCCCTGGGTTATACTTCCACGTAATTGCACTTCGCCCATCCCGATGTACACGATATCCGGATTTGTTTCGGCCACGGCCACGGCCCCAACTGATGAACTGGTTACCTGACCATCCGTAACCGGTGACCATTCGTTGCCACCATCAGTGGTCTTCCATAAGCCGCCACCGGTGGCACCAAAATAGTATTCATTGGGCCTGCCCGGACTCCCCGCACTCCCTAAGGACCGGCCACCGCGATTCGGACCGATATTGCGCCATTGCAATCCTTCATAAAGTAGTTGGTCTAAAGGAGAAGATGATGCCTGGGAGGTCCTGGCCTTGTTTTGTGCCATAAGCGTGCAGGTACCGACAAGGAACAAGCTTAGTACTAGATTTTTGACAGCTGTTTTCATTATTAGGAACTTAGGTGGTTTAGAAATGCCATACACTGACGTTGAGATTATATTTTCAGACCTGAATTTTGGCATTGGACTAAAGTAAGAATTCTTTGTGAAAGAGGAGAAGCCGCAAATGGTGTTTTCTCTGTACCCTGATTTTAGTTTACCATTAAAATATTCGAATGTATTCGCTACTTCACTGTCTGCCCAAAGGTTAGTAAATTATTATCCGGATCCAGCAGTGCAAATTCCTTTTGATTCCATGGTTTCAATTCCAAAGGTGCATTGGGGTGTATGGTTACCTTCTTGTTCAGAAAGGACCGGTAAAGGCTTTCAATAGCATCCGTTCGAATATATACTTGCCCATAGTTCTCATTGGGGTTTAACTCCCTGAATTCAAAAAAATGGATCTCAATGCCGTCTTTCCGCAACATTAAATATCCCTCGTAATCCTCTGTGCCGATAGGATAAAACCCCAACATGTTTATGTAGTAATCTTTGGTGACCGATTTGTTTCGCATGGGCAATTTTGGGTGGATCTCTTTGAGCATCTGTAATGTATATATTAGTTGACCCCGTGTCCGGTTAATTCATTTTCAATATTCAAAAGGATCTGTTGGGCTTTGGCCTTCAAACTGGCATTGCCATTTTTCTGTAAATTTGCCATCCCGTTTCTGATGACCACGTTGTTGATTAATTCGAGTCTGTATTCCGGATTTTGTAACAGCTGGTCCGTTATGGCCGCAAGTTCCTTGTCTTTAACTGAAATAAAATCATCGAGATAATATTCCTTAAATTTGGTCCTCATACGATCAGAATACCCATAATACGCATACGGGCTGCTTTCCATAATAGTTGGCACAATAAGCCGGTCTATAAGATTGGTGTTATTGTTTTGTGTGTTTTTGGAAAAGGATTCCAAAAGTTGATTGAATTCGATCAATTCCTTTTTTAATGTCTTATTTGAAATAAGGTTGATCTGGCCCGAATTGATCATTTCCATGAGCGTCATATTTGCATTGGAAAAGGTCCATCTAACGCTTAGGTCATTCAATTTAGGATAGATACTATCCATATTGTTGAATCCCTTATTCGTTTCGTAGTGGGTAATGATGGCAGCCGACTGTTCAATAATGATGTTTTCAAAATCAATATACGCCTCTAATTCGGCAATTTGGGCTTTCAGATCGTCTTTTAAGTTTTGCAGATAAATGGTTTCCTGTTTTTGTTCTTTTAGACGTTCGTTCCAATTGTTGATCTGCAGTGCTATCAAAATCCCGATAACAACAAGGAGAATCTCACCAACAGCATATTTTAGATAGGTGGCAGGTTTCTTTTTTTCCATGAGTTGGTACCTTATTTTTCTAAGGAATTGTAACATTGGTTTGCAGTAAAGGGTACATATTGACTTAAAAGGGGACCGTGTTGCTGCTGATTTTAGGGAACGGGAAATGGATCATAAGGGTTGATTGCATTACAGCGATTTAAAAATAGCAAATTTTGAATTGGCACATCAGGATATTTAACCCCCTATTTCAATAAATGTACTCCAATTCGAAGGAATTATTTCGCAAGAAGCATGTATTTTTACACCATGGAAGAATGGTACCATTATGTACTACTGGTAGTAGTAGGGTTTGTCGTTGGTTTTATCAACACCATTGCGGGTGGTGCCTCCCTTATTTCATTGCCTGTACTCATTTTTTTAGGGCTTCCTCCCAGTGTTGCCAACGGTACCAACAGGGTTGCCATTGCCATACAAACCGCGATTGGGGTAGCCGGTTTTAAAAGCAAGGGTGTTTCTACTTTTCCCTTTAATATTTATCTGGGAATTACGGCCCTGATCGGGTCTGTCCTTGGGGCTTATATCGCGGTGGATATCAAAGGGGAGACCTTTAACCGTATTCTGGCAATCATCATGATCGTGGTGGTGCTTATCATTGTGTTTAAGCCCAAGATCAGCCTGGAGAACCTGCAGGAACGGGTTACGGGAAAATATCGCTGGATCGGGATGATCGCCTTCTTTTTTATCGGTATTTACGGCGGTTTTATCAATGCGGGGATAGGATTTGTCATCCTGCTGTTCCTGCACTATGTGCACCATATGACCCTGGTGCGGGCCAATGCTACGAAGGTGGCGGTGGTCTGCATGTATACGCTCGCAGCCCTGGCGGTCTTTATCTATAATGACAAGATCATGTGGAAAGTAGGTCTCGTTCTGGCTATTGGAAATGGTTTAGGGGCGTGGTTCTCCAGCCGTTTCTCGGTCAAAAAGGGCGATGGATTCATAAAAACATTCCTGGTGGTCATGGTGATCGCCATGGCTATTAAATTGTGGTTTTTTACATAACCAAATGGGAGATAGTATTGAAAAATTAGAATGGCGCTATGCCGTCAAAAAATTCGATTCAGAAAAGTACCTTAGCGAAGCACAGCTGGAAAAACTGGTCAAAGCCTTTAACCTGACAGCTACTTCTTACGGGTTGCAACCCATCCGAATGGTGGTGCTGAAAAATAAGCAGCTGCAGGCTTCCTTAGTTGCCCATTCTTATAACCAAAAGCAGGTAGCTCAGGCCTCACATGTACTCGTATTATGCATAGAAAAACATATAGATAGTGCCTATATCGCATCCTATTTTGAAAAGGTAAGGCAGGTGAGGGGAACCCCTGATACCATCCTCGACCCTTTCAGGCAATCCCTGATCAGGGATTTTTCAGCAAAAGAGGAGGGAGAGATCAGGGCATGGGCCACCAACCAGGCGTATCTGGCCATGGGAAATCTTTTGACGGTTTGTGCTTTTGAAGGTATCGATGCCTGCCCTATGGAGGGCTTTGTCCCCGCTGCCTATGACGAATTGCTGGAACTGGATAAAAAAGGCCTTGCATCCGTTTTGGTGTTGCCTGTTGGCTTCAGGGCAAAGGACGATCTGTTCTCAAAATTAAAAAAGGTACGGAGAGACCTCCATAAATCAATTATTCATATTCATTAATTTAGCGATATGCCGGGATTCGAAATGTTTGGGGGAAAAGAACGTGCCGAAGTGCAGGATGTACTCGATTCGGGTGTCTTAATGCGTTATGGTTTTGACGGCATGCGCAATGGCCATTGGAAAGCCAGGGAACTGGAAAAAAGACTGGCAGATCGGATGCAAACCCAATATGCCCAATTAGTAAGCAGCGGTACCGCTGCTCTGACCGTAGCACTCGCTAGTGCCGGGGTGGGGGCAGGGGACGAAGTGATACTCCCTACTTTTACTTTTGTGGCCAGTTTTGAATCTGTCCTGGCACTGGGAGCCATTCCGGTGCTTACTGATATAGATGATACTCTTACCTTAGATCCCAAAGCTGTAGAAAAGGCGATTACGCCAAGGACGAAGGCCGTGATGCCGGTCCATATGTGCGGTTCTATGGCCGATCTGAGGGCCATAAAGGATATCTGTGACCGCCATGCCATCCTCCTCATTGAAGATGCTTGTCAGGCCATTGGCGGCAGTTTTGAGGGGAAACCTTTGGGGAGTTATGGGGATATCGGCTGTTTTTCATTTGATTTTGTCAAGACCATCACTTGTGGAGAAGGAGGGGGACTTATCACAAATAACGAGGTCTTTTATAAAAATGCAGACCATTTTTCAGATCATGGACATGATCATATAGGGAAAGATAGGGGAGCGGAAAGCCACCCCTTTTTAGGCTATAACTACCGTATCTCAGAACTGCATGCCGCGGTGGGCCTGGCACAAATACCACGGTTAGACGATTTTCTGGAAATACAGGAAAAACATTATACCCAACTGAAGGAAGCCATTGACCCAATAGAAGGGATCACTTTTAGACGGGTGCCTGTTGGAGGGGTACAGAATTACTCCTTTCTTAACTTCTTCCTTCCTACGGAAGACCAGGCCCGAGAAGCCCAAAAAGAATTGGTAGCCGCGGGAGTAGACGCAAGTTTCTATTGGTATGACAATAATTGGCACTACCATAAAAAATGGGATCACCTGAAAGGACAAAAGAGCCTTGGGGCATTGTCAGAATCAGTCAATGAAGGACTTAAAAAACAAAATAACACTGATTTTACTGCCTCAGATCATTGGATGGGCCGAACGGTGTCTTGTTTGATAAAACTAAGCTGGACCCCTGAAGAGTTGTCAGCAAGGGCTTTAAAAATGGCAGCCGTGCTGCAAAAGGTACTGCGCGCTTCCTAATAGGGTACATATTCCAAGATCTCCAGCCCATAACCAACGATCCCTACGCGCCGCGTCTGTCCACTATTGGTCATAAGCCTCATTTTACTGATATTCAGATCATGAAGAATTTGTGCCCCGATACCAAAATCACGGGTATCCATATCCATTCCCGGGGCTTTCATAATACCTTTGGCCTGATTTTCCTTTAACCCTTGTAGTCGCTTTAGCAAGTTGAATGATTCACTGGCCTGATTTATAAAAACGATAGCTCCTTTACCTTCTGTATTAAGGGAGCGGAACATATCATCGAGTTTCTTCTCGGCATTATTAGTAAGGGTACCCAAAATATCGTTATTCACCAGCGTAGAATTGATCCTGGTCAATACCGGATCATTGTGATTCCAACTGCCTTTTGTCAGGGCCAGATGCACCTGGTCATTGGTGGTTTGTTGATAGGCATGGAGTGTAAAGTGTCCGAAACGGGTCTCTAGTTCAAAGCATTCTTTCTTGACGATAAGGCTGTCGTGACGCATCCGATAAGCTACGAGGTCTTCAATGGACACTAGTTTAAGGTCGAATTTTTTAGCTACTTCTGCTAAATGGGGCAGGCGTGCCATGGTACCGTCTTCGTTCAGGATCTCTACCAGAATGCCTGCCGGGGAAAAGCCCGCCAGACGGGCAAAATCGACCGCAGCTTCCGTGTGGCCGGTACGCCTTAAAACGCCCCCATTCTTAGCTCTGAGAGGAAAAATATGGCCCGGTCTTCCCAAATGATGCGGCTTGGTATCCTCGGAGACCAATGCTTTTATGGTCTTAGCCCTGTCGTGGACGGAAATACCCGTTGTGCAACCATGCCCGATAAGGTCTACAGATACAGTAAATTGCGTATGATGCAATACGGTATTGTTCTGCACCATCATGCTAAGGTCTAGTTCTTCGCAGCGTTCTTCTGTGAGCGGAGCACATATAAGGCCCCGGCCGTGTTTCGCCATGAAATTGATCATCTCCGGGGTTACCATTTCTGCTGCTGCGATAAAATCACCTTCGTTCTCCCGGTTCTCATCATCTACCACAATGACCACCTTGCCATTCTTAATATCTGCAATGGCCTCTTCAATGGTATTCAACTCTATTTGCATATTCTTGCTAACGATCATGTTGTCTTCTTTTTAAAACGCTTCCGGAATGCATCTATCATTACTTGCCACACATGCCCAAAATTCATAAGCCCCCTATCTGCAGTGGCCCTGCGTGTTAAAATAATGCTCAAAGGTAGCATTATTAGTGTAGATAGCCATGCACCCAAAATAGGGTTAATATTACCTTCCTTCGCATAATTCCCTGCAAACACGCCAATAAAATAATACGTTAAGAACAGTACAATGGCGATGACCATAGGTAAGCCCAGGCCACCTTTTCGAATAATGGCCCCCAAAGGTGCACCTACAAAAAATAAAATAATGCATGATAGCGCCAGGGCGTATTTCTTATGCAGTGAAAGGATGTGCATATTGTAGATCTTGTATTTATTCTGTATATCCTGTTTTTTTCCTGATACCAAATTCAGGATATTGGAAATGGTATTGGAGGCAGAACTGATGATCTGTCCTCTCTGCCAATCCTGATATAAGCCAAGGATGTCCGCTACCTGCCTCAGTGTATCTTTGGAAACGAGTGGTACTACCAGGGAGTCGGCCTTTTGTATCGCAACCGGAATGCTCGCCGTCAGGGTCGTATCTTTTTGTTTCAACGATACAAATGCCCCCATTCGTGTGGTGGTATTCTTGGAAAAAGCACTTATTACGGTTATATTATTTTCCTTAATTGAATCAATATCTTTGAGCAAGCGGGAGATATTCTTCATTTTATCTGTACGCACACTCCCCTCTTCTTCCATATCCTGGGTTTCTTCAGGAATCTCAATATTTATCGTATAGGTTTCAAAATCCGATTTGGCAAAAGGATACCGTTTTCTATCATCGTTGGCGTTAGGCACCAGTTCCTCATAATAATGGCCATCTTTCAGTACTAATTGAATGATGTCTGACGCTTCACTACTGATCAGCTCCCCCTGCTTGGCCTTGATAACGGTATTGTTCTTCTGTAAATTCGACTTTTTGTGGATGATCACTTTTTCAAGGTATTTATCATTTTCGCCGTACTTTTTGTCGACCTTGATATTCATACCCTCAAAATCACTGAATACCCCTTCCTCAATAACCGCTGCTGGTTTTACTTTCGCGATGTTTCGCCTGAGGTTAAATATTTTTTGTTCTGAGGCAGGAATGACGGTATTGGCAAAGTAGAAGGTAACCCCACCCAAAAATGTTACAAAGATGATAACACTTAACATGGACCGCTGCAGGGAGATCCCGGAAGCCTTCATTGCAGCAAATTCGTAGTTTTCTGCAAAGGCGCCAAAAGTCAGGATCGAAGAAAGTAAGACGGTCAGGGGCAGTACCTTTTCGGTAAGGTTGGGCATCAGGTAGAACAGGAACTTTCCAATAATGATGATATCTAATCCCTTCCCTGCGATATCATCAATAAACAACCAGATCGTCTGGAAGATAAAGATGAACATCAATATCACAAACGAACTTAAAAAATTGTACAAAAACCTACTTAAGATATACTGGTCTAGGATCCGCAACGTGCTAGTTTCTTATGATGTAGTACCCTTCATCTTTATATTTGGCCTCGTCAAAAGTAAATAAGCTTTTTGATAAGGGCTGATTTGTTTTAAAAGAATTAACAGTGATCGTGGTCTTGGTCCCGTTCTTTCCGGTTTCAATAAGCTTGTAAATATGCTTGGTCTCCGCATCGATACCCAAAAGGATAGAAGCGATCTCGGAATGGGTATCAATGGGTGTCAGTTTCACATATTGGATCTTCCGGCCCTGTACATTCTGCAGGATATCCCAGGCGTAATTATGTCCTTTTTTGTAGAATGTAAGCATTTTGGAGGGGGTGATGGTATTTTCATCGTCCGATTTGTCCTCAATGGTAACCTCTTCATTTTCAGGTACAATGGTGTATACTTTTTTTCCGTCGTACAGCTGCTGTGAGCCCAGGTAATTAAATAGGTATTTCTCGCCCTCCAGTGTTACATCGCCACGGGTTTCCTGGTTAATATCGGCCTCTTTGTTCTCCAGACTGTATTTGAAGGTCACTGCTATGTTGTCATAGCTCTGCACCTTATTGTAAACCTCGTCCAAAAGAGCTTTGGCCTTGGCTGCATCCTGTGCGAAAATGGAGGAAGTTGCCAGTAGCACCATTCCTAAAATCAATTTTAATTTCATGTTATTATTTCGTTTCTTCATTTAATAATTTGTCCAGGCTGTTCATGTCCTGTACCAATACCTGACGTGCTTTGCTGCCTTCAAAGGGGCCTACGATCCCTGCCGCTTCCAGCTGGTCAATGATCCTGCCCGCCCTGTTATAGCCCAGTTTAAGCTTGCGCTGTATTAAGGAAGCAGATCCCTGCTGTGCAGTTACGATCACCTCAGCAGCCTCCCGGAACATGGCATCCCTGTCCGAGATATCGTAATCAAGACTTGTGCCAGAGTCTTCACCTGCATATTCCGGAAGTAAGTGTGCATCTGCATAGCCCCGTTGCGCCCCAATATATTCGGTGATCTTTGCCACTTCGGGTGTATCCACAAAGGCACATTGTATCCGTGTAATATCATTCCCCTGGGTAAAGAGCATATCGCCCCGCCCGATAAGCTGGTCGGCTCCCTGCGTATCTAAAATGGTTCTGGAATCGATCTTAGAGGTAACCCTGAAGGCGATCCGTGCCGGAAAATTCGCTTTGATGATTCCCGTAATAACATTCACTGAGGGCCGCTGTGTGGCGATGATCAGGTGAATCCCAATAGCCCTGGCCAATTGTGCCAAACGGGCAATGGGGGTCTCCACTTCTTTCCCGGCGGTCATGATCAGGTCGGCAAACTCATCGATCACCAAAACAATATAGGGAAGAAACTTATGCCCCTCATTCGGGTTCAACTTGCGCGCCTTGAACTTGGTGTTGTATTCCTTAATATTCCTCACCATGGCCACCTTCAGCAGCTCATAACGGTTATCCATCTCAATACAAAGCGAATTGAGGGTATTGATAACCTTGTTGTTATCCGTAATGATCGCCTCCTCGGAATCGGGTAATTTGGCGAGATAATGCCGTTCTATTTTGTTGTATAGGGTAAGTTCTACCTTTTTTGGGTCGACCAAAATGAACTTCACTTCCGCCGGGTGCTTTTTATACAAAAGAGATGTCAGAACAGCATTTAGTCCTACCGATTTTCCTTGTCCGGTGGCACCTGCCATCAATAAATGGGGCATTTTAGCCAGGTCTACTACAAAGGTCTCATTGCTAATGGTCTTGCCAAAGGCGATGGGCAACTGCATTTCGGCCTTCTGGAATTTACTGGAGGCGATGACAGAGCGCATGGATACGGTCGTAGCTTTTTTGTTGGGCACCTCTATTCCAATCGTTCCTTTTCCGGGAATAGGGGCAATGATCCGAATCCCAAGGGCTGCCAGTGATAAGGCAATATCATCTTCCAGGTTCTTGATCTTAGATATCCGAATACCGGCATCCGGAACGATCTCATAAAGGGTTACCGTAGGCCCGATGGTTGCCTTGATCTGGGCAATCCCGATCTTGTAATTTTTGAGCGTCTCTACGATCTTGTTCTTGTTCTCTTCCAGTTCTTCCTGGTTGATAGTGATCCCCCCGGTAAAGCCGTGCTGGTCCAGCAGATCCAGATGCGGGAATTTATAATTGCTCAGTTCCAGGGTGGGGTCGAATTCGCCAAAATCGGCCACCAATTTATCCGAAAGCAGGTCTTTTTCTTCTTTTTCAACAGCTACGGCACTGACTTCCATAGCAATAGTGTCTTCCTTATCTGTGGTCCCTGCCTCGTCTGTGCTGTCTTCTTCGGTCACTGTATCCTGCAGGTGCGGGATGTCTTTTTTGTGCGTATACGTATCCAGGATAATTTCTTTCTCCTCTTCTTTAGGTGTAAGGTCGAAGGCGCTTTCTTTCTTTGTCCCCTTAAGATCTGAAGCAAGGGAAGCCGATTTGGATTTAAAGAAAGCGGCAATGCCTTCCGGGGTTAGCTTAAATAATCGTACTGAAATGATGGTCAACATAAACAGGAGTAGTAAAAACACCCCAATTTTACCGGTATAATCCTGAAGGAAGTCATTCATTTCGTAGCCCACCAAGCCGCCGAGCAGTGGCTGGTTTTCAGCAAAGAAGCCAAAAGCAATAGAGAACCAGATCAATAGTATCAACCCCCATATCCACCTGCTCCATAAGCCTTTTAAGGGCAAACTAAGGAATAGGTAGAGGCCGGTAAGACATACCAAGAAGGGCAGGATAAAAGAGGCGATGCCAAAACCCTGGTACATTACATAGTGGCTAACGCTGGCACCGAATTTATTCAGCAGGTTTTTAGCCTGTTCATTCCTGTTGGCAAATTCCGTTAATAGGCTTTGATCTTCCTGCCATGTGAAATAAAACGAGATAAAGGAAAAAAACAGGGCAATGCTCAGGAGCACCAGCAAACTTCCCAGAATGATCTTATTTTGCCTTGAGAGTTTAAGGGATCTCCTTTTTTTGGTACTGGCAGGATTGGACTTTTTTTTCTTGGCGGTCATTAATGCATGCAGTTCATGGATGTAAAAATACAAATTTAAGGAGGAAGCATAAGGGGGAAGTGCTTTAAAATATTTTGGGGGCATAAATGATGATCCCTGCAACAGTAGCGGCTATGGAAACCAGCATTACGGCGCCGGCAGAGATATCTTTAATGAAACCTATTTTAGGATCATACTCAGGTTGCACATAGTCTGATAGTTTCTCTACTGCTGTGTTCAGACCTTCTATCCCCAACACCAGGCCTATGGCCAAACTCTGCATGAGCCATTCCGTATTCGAGATATCAAAATAGAAACCTGCAGCTGTTACAAGAAGGGCAATAAGCAACTGAACCTGGATACTACTTTCTGTACGAATCAATAGAAAAGCCCCTTTCAGGGCATAGCGCACCCCGTTGATCCGGTTTTTAACAAGCGATTCCTTAGGCATTGCGAAGGGCCTCCAGGGCAGCGTTATAATCGGGTTCATTTCCGATGACCGGCACTTGTTCTGCATAGACCACCACTCCCTGTTCATTGAGGACGATCACCGCCCTTGAAAATAAGGCCTGAAACGGGCCGTCTTTAAAGGCTACACCATAGGCTTCCCCAAAACCACCATTCTTGTAGTCGCTGAGCATTACGAGCTGATCGATGCCTTCTGCACCGCAAAAACGACTAAGCGCAAACGGAAGGTCCTTAGAAATACAGAGGATTATGGTATCTGCTAATTGAGCCGCTGCTTTATTGAAGGTACGTACCGATTGGGCACAGGTGCCCGTGTCGACTGACGGAAAAATGTTCAATACCACTTTTTTACCCTTAAAATCGTCGAGCGAAACGGAGGCTAAATTAGCTTTTGTCAGGATAAAACCCGGCGCTTTTATTCCTTTTTCCGGTAGTTCCCCAACCGTATTAGCAGTAGTTCCTGTAAATTGTATAAGTGCCATTGGCCAATAATATTTAACGGGCGAAAAATAGGAATTAATTCTCTTGTGACCGTCAAAACGGGTTTAAAAGACCGTTAAATTTTCTTTGGTATTGGTCAGAACGAAAGGATTATTTAGTCGTCCGACCCCGGGAGTAATTTTTTTATTTTAATGTTTAAAGCTGCGAAAAACAAGGTGGTCATAGGGCTAAGCCAGTTAAAGATACAGTACACGAAATACTCGGCCACCCCAACACCTAATACCCCACTATGATAGGCTCCGCAGGTGTTCCAGGGAATAAGCACGGAAGTAACAGTGCCGGAATCTTCCAGTGTCCGGCTAAGGTTTTCCGGGGCCAATCCACGGTCGGCATAGGCCTTTGCAAACATTTTTCCCGGCACTACGATGGCCAGATACTGGTCGGAAGCGGTCACATTCAGCGTAATACAACTCCCAACGGTGCTGGCAAAAAGGCCAAAGGTGTTCTTGGCAAGTCCCAGAAGCGCTTTGGTGATCCTGGAGAGGGCACCAATGCCATCCATGATTCCTCCAAAGACCATGGCGCAAACGATGAGCCAGATGGTCCCTAACATGCCTGCCATTCCCTTTGCAGAGAACAGGTCATTAAGGGCCGGATTATCGGTTGCTATGGATGTGTTGATAGTAATGGCATTCAGGATACCTTTGTATCCGGATTCAAAGGTTAGTTCTGTAGTACCGGTGATCCCGGCTACTATTTCCGGTTGAAAGATAAGAGCAAACACACCGCCTAATAAGGTCCCGATTAAAAGAGCCATTAGAGGAGGGGCTTTCTTTACAATTAGGACAATCACCACCACCGGGACAATAAAAAGCCACCCATTGATATTAAAGGTGGCATCTATGGAAGCCAGGATACTGGCCGTATCGGCCACTCCCGTCGTGTCAATGGTGAAACCCAAAATAATAAATACAAGAAGGGTGATAGTGATAGTGGGGACCGTAGTGATGGTCATATAACGAATGTGACTAAAAAGTTCCCCGCCAGCCATAGCCGGAGCCAAATTGGTGGTATCGCTCAGCGGGGACATCTTATCTCCAAAGTAGGCACCGGAAAGTACGGCACCAGCAGTCATCCCTACCGGAATACCCAAGGCTTCGCCTATCCCTATCAAAGCAATTCCTACCGTGGCTGATGTGGTCCAGCTGCTCCCGGTTGCCATCGAAATAATGGCACAAATAATGACACAGGCAGCCAGGAAGATGGTCGGATTTAGGATCTGCAACCCGTAGTAAATCATAGCAGGAATAATACCGCTAACCAGCCAGGTACCGGCCAAAGCCCCAACCATCAACAAGATAAGCAAGGCGCCTGTTGTGGATTTCACGTTTTCGGCCACCTCGGCAAGCATCTGATTATAGGTAACTTTGTTGAAGAAACCCACGATAGCCGCCACGGCACCACCCATCAGTAAGATGAACTGGTTGGAACCGCTAATGGCATTGTCGCCAAAGACGTATACGTTATAGGCCAGCATCCCAACAAGCGCCACCACGGGGATAAGAGCCTCCCAGATGTTGAGCTCCTTATTGTCTACGATATGTTCGTTTTCCCTGTGTGCATTCGATTTGTTGGCTGCCATGAAGTATATATTAGTTTGCTCGTAATATTACAATTTTGATTACGGTTACGCAAACCTTTCCGGCATCTGACGTTTAAACGGAAACCTTTTCACTTTTCAGAATGCCCAGGTGCTGCATGCAGGAGCGCATCAGGGTATACGTGCGGTGAATATCATCATCAAGGCCTATGGAAAAACGAATAAGTCCGTCGGTTAGTCCCATTTCTACTTGTTCCTCCATGGGTATTTCAGAAGAAGTAGAGGTGCCGGGAGCACTAAAAAGGGTTTTATAGAAACCAAGACTTACTGCAAGGTACCCGAGGTTCTTTTTTTGCATCAGTTCCATTAAGGCATTGGCATTTTCAAGGCTGCCAACATCTATGGTCAGAATGCCTCCAAAACCATATTCTTCTACCATTTGTTGCTTCATAAGGGCATTGCCGGGATGCGATTTCAGCCCGGGGTAAACCACCCTCAGCCCGTCTTTTTCAAAATTTTGCGCCAAATAATGGGCATTTTCACTGTGCTTTTTCATCCGGATGTGCAAGGTGCGCATATTCTTGAGGATAGATGAAGCGCGCAAACTGTCGAGGGTACTCCCAAGGAGCATGCCGGCCCCATTGTTTACATCCTTTAAAGCCAGGCAAAAATCTTTGGTTCCGCAAACCACGCCGGCCACACAATCACTGGTACCGTTAATGAATTTAGTGAGACTGTGAATGACAACGTCAGCACCAAGTTTTCCCGGAGCGATAGACAAAGGAGAGAAGGTGTTGTCTACCACAAGTGGGATGCTGTATTTACGGGCTAGTTCAGACAGGCCTTTAATATCTGCTACCTCCAGCAATGGATTGCTCACTGACTCGCAGTAGATCATTTTAGTCTGGGGTGTGATGGCTTTCTCCACCACCTCTAATTTGGTGATGTCTACAAAGGACGTATCGATCCCGAATTTCTTTATGAAATTTTTCATAAAGGCGTAGGTGCCTCCGTAGATGGTCCTGCTGCTAACGATATGATCCTGGGCGTTGCATAATTGAAGGATCACTGCCGTAATAGCGCCCATTCCGCTGGCAGTAACGTTAGCTGTCTCGGTTCCTTCCAGGGCCGCAAGGGCTTCTCCTAAATACAGATTGGAAGGGGAAGAATGACGACTGTATAAATAACAACCTTCAGTATTCCCTTCAAAAGTATCGAACATGGTCTTTGCCGATAGAAACGTATAGGTAGAAGAGTCGGAAATGCTGGGGTTTACCCCACCAAATTCACCAAAATTATGTAACTCCTGAATCTTGTCTGCTGCCTTGAATGTCATAATTGAAAGGTTTAGTTAATTGTAAAAGTATTATATACTAGATACAAAAACAATCAAAAACAACATATGAAGAATAAAAAACTATAATATGTTTGTAAAATAGATATATTTACTAATTAAAATAATATTATCCTTAATAACAGAATATGATTCCTATAAAGTTGGATGCTTTAGACAAACAATTGTTGCAGTCACTTCAGGACGACTGTAAAAAGACCACCAAGGAGTATGCGAACAGCCTGGGCCTGTCTACAACCGCGGTCTATGAACGCATTAAACGACTGGAAAAAGCCGGAATCATCCGGAAATATGTTGCCTTGGTGGACAAAAGAAAGGCAGGCAAAGATTTTACCGTCTTATGCCATGTAAAATTGAGTCAGCATATCAAAGACTACGTGCAGCAATTTGAGCGCGAAGTACAGCAGCTGCAGGAGGTTTCCGAATGCTATCATGTAAGTGGCGACTATGATTATATTTTAAAGATTCACGTTGCAGACATGCCTGCTTATCGTGATTTTATGGTAACCAAGCTCACCGCCCTTCAAAACATTGGCAGCACCCAGAGTTCTTTTGTGATCAGCGAAGTGAAGAGTACCACAGCAGTCGTATTGTAAAAAAGGCCAATGAAGCAATAAGATCTGAATATAGCTAGAACAAAAAACATTCGTACTTTTGTTTTCCGAGAATAAAATTTCTCATAATTAAAGAACACTTCACTATCGTTAATAGATCAATATGACGCAATTTGATGTAGCCATTATTGGCTCGGGACCTGGCGGTTATGTGGCAGCCATCCGGTGTGCCCAATTGGGAATGAAAACAGCAATCATTGAAAAATATAGTACCCTGGGTGGTACCTGTCTTAATGTAGGATGCATTCCTTCCAAAGCCCTGCTCGATTCCAGCCACCATTATGAAGATGCCATTCAGCATTTCGAGGAACACGGGATAGAGATTCCCGGAGCGGTGAAGGTCAACCTGGAGAAGATGATAGGGCGCAAGCAGGCTGTGGTAGACCAGACCACCAAAGGAATTCAGTTCCTTATGGATAAAAATAAGATTGAGGTATTTGAAGGGGTTGGCAGTTTTAAAGATGCCACCCATATTGAGATCAAACCATCTAAAGGAAAAGTGACGACCATTGAAGCGAAAAACACCATCATTGCTACCGGCTCCAAACCAGCGTCATTACCTTTTATCAAACTGGACAAGGAACGCATGATAACTTCTACGGAAGCACTTTCCTTAAAAGAGATCCCGAAGCACATGATCATCATAGGCGGTGGTGTCATTGGACTCGAATTAGGCCAGGTCTACAAGCGCTTAGGAGCCGATGTAAGTGTGGTAGAATTTATGGACCGTATTGTTCCCGGTATGGATGGCGCACTCTCCAAAGAACTGATGCGGGTTTTAAAAAAGCAAAAAGTAAAATTCTACCTGTCACATAAAGTAAAGGCGGTAGCAAGAAAAGGAAACGAAATTACAGTAACCGCCGATGATCCTAAAGGCAGTGAATTGGTCTTAAAAGGAGATTATTGCCTTGTTTCTGTTGGGAGAAGGCCTTATACAGATGGCCTTAATGCCGCTGCTGCAGGAGTACAGCTAGATGACAAAAGCCGTATTCTTGTCAATGATCATTTGCAAACCAATGTGCCAAATATCTATGCTATTGGCGATGTGGTACGAGGTGCCATGCTGGCCCATAAGGCAGAGGAGGAGGGTACCATGGTAGCTGAGATCCTGGCCGGACAAAAGCCCCATATTGATTATAACCTGATTCCCAATGTGGTCTATACCTGGCCCGAAGTTGCTTCCGTGGGTAAAACAGAAGAACAACTGAAGGAAAGTGGAACAGCGTATAAAGTCGGACAATTTCCGATGCGCGCGTTGGGCAGGGCCCGTGCCAGCATGGACATTGATGGTTTTGTAAAGATCCTCGCTGATAAGCATACGGACGAGGTGTTGGGTGTCCATATGATCGGTGCCAGGTGTGCCGATTTAATTACAGAAGCCGTGACAGCTATGGAATTCCGTGCCTCAGCAGAGGATATTTCCAGGATGAGCCATGCCCATCCAACCTATGCGGAAGCAGTGAAAGAAGCGGCCTTGGCTGCAACTGCAGACAGGGCATTACATATTTAAGTCGGGTTAACCGCTTTTTGGCGTAAAAATACGCTGTAACTGAACAAGCACCGTTCTTATTGCTTTTAGTACTGTCCACAAACTAAGCTCAAGGAGGGTCTTCATTTGTCGAAATAGCTGTTTCAGCTGGTCTTTAATGAACACTTCGTGTTTTTCATATTGCAGCGCCAGATATGAGCAGCTTAGCATGAAAAGGATGGCCCCGGGGATCACGATCTCCGGAGACAAGGCATTGTTAAAATACCGGTATAGCCCAAGGCCTGTGAAACTCCCATACAAGATCACAAAATGTATCACATAAATGGCCAGGGTATTTTGCCCGATTCGCAACAGGGTAGCATTCATTAAGTATTGCTTGAAAAACATAAATACCGCAAATACGAGCATGACGTCTCCCAGCCTTATAAACAAATAATTATTGATGGCAATGTCATTGAACAGCGAGATGCCGCTTTGTTCATTAAGCCAGACGAACAACGGGGAGGAAAAGAAGAGCAGGAATACACCAGACAGCAAGGATATCATAATTGCCGTTGGATAAAGGTGCTTATATTCCTTAAACCGTTTGAACAAAATGGCCAGAAAGGCTCCAAAAGCGGTATAACCCACCCAGGGGATCACCGTAAATACAGAACCGTTGGCTTTGGTAAAATAATTGCCGAATGCGGTTGGCAACCAGTTATAATCCCATTGTTTATAAAGGGGTTCGAATAGAAATAATGCCAGGGTAACCGCTAACAGGAGAACAGGGAATGCATATTTCCTACGATGGGAAGTCAGTAAGAAAACACCAATAATGACCAGGATGGAAATTCCAATACAATGGAGCACATCTACCAGAAAAAAGGAATCGTATACTTCTCCTTGTAGCAACCCAAATAAATTTAATCGCAACAAATAGCCAATCAGCAATAACTGAAGGCCTCTGCGGATCCCTTTGCGCACCCTTGGGTTCTCAAACCCAAAAAGAGGAACGCGAATAAGCAAATAGGTGAAGATAAATCCGGACACTGTAAAAAATACCGGCGCTGTAATACCCCTGAAATAACGCCAAAGCAAATAAGTGCTGCTCTCTGTATTCCTGAATATAGGCTCTAACAATCCATCGACAAAATGGCCTTGCAACATCATGAGGATGGCCCAGGCCCGCATGGCATCAATAAAATGGAGTCTGTTAGTATCCGGTTTCATAGCATCTGGTACCCTATATACTTGTGAAACAGGGTGTTTGGATGTTTTAAGGGGCAAAATTAGCTAAAATGTTCTCAATTCAGGGCTAATTGAAGTATTTTCGCTTTTTTTATGGGTAATAAAAATTCTATGAGTAAAATTTTAGCCTTCGCAGGAAGTAACTCCTCAACCTCCATTAACTATGAATTAGTGAAGTTTACGGTGAAACAGATCCGGAATCATGAAGTTCAGCAGATGGATATGGCTTATTTTCCGCTACCCATGTTTAGTGAAGATTATGAAAAGGAGCATGGGTATACCAACTCGCTTGTCGAGTTGCGGGACGATCTGTTACATGCAAAAGGATTAGTACTTTCCGTAAATGAGCACAATGGGTATCCGTCGGCCTATTTCAAAAACCTGATCGATTGGTTGAGCAGGCTGGAACGAAAATTTGTTGAGAACACAAAGATTTTCCTGATGAGTACTTCCCCCGGAAAGCGCGGTGCTATTGGATCCCAGGAGAAGGTCGCCGAAATTCTGACCCGGTTTGGAGGGGAGATCGTCGCTACTTTTTCACTTCCTTCTTTTCAGGATAACTTTAGTCGTGCAAAAGGCATCCTTTCTCCGGAATTAGCCGAAGGCCATCAGCGGTCACTCCAAATGTTTTTAGATGCACTAGGCGAAGATTGAGCGCCTTTTTTATTTCCCTGGCAAAACCTCATGATAACCAATGGTTCTCCATTAATTGAACAAAACAGTTAGCAGCGGGAACAACTTCAAAGAAGATGTCAGTAAAAAGGAATCTTTCATACCTTTACCAGGTGCTAGACCTTTTCAAAGACCATATTAATAGCTGCTTTCCTGAGCTTATGGGGCAGCAGCTGATCGTTGCCTGCAGCGGGGGTTTGGACAGTGTTGTCCTTGCGCACCTTTGCAAGGTTTCGGGAATGTCCTTTGCCATCGCACATTGTAATTTCGGATTACGTGAAGCAGAAAGTGATGCAGATGAACGATTTGTTGAACAACTTGCCCGGTTCCTGGATGTTCCTTTTTTTGTCGTTCGCTTCAATACCATGGATCACGCACGGTCGCATGGCCTTTCTATACAGCTGGCCGCCCGTGAATTGCGTTACCAATGGTTTTCAACCCTTCGCGAAAAAGAAGGGTATGCCTATGTTCTTACGGCACATCATTTAGACGATACGCTCGAAACATTTCTTATAAACCTATCCCGGGGTACCGGTCTTGATGGGCTTACCGGCATTCCTGCCAGATCCAATGGAATCCTAAGGCCCCTACTGCCTTTCCGGAGAAGCGAGATACAGGATTTTGCGATCCAACAACAACTATCCTGGCGTGAAGACAGCAGCAATGAGGAAACCAAGTATTTGAGAAACAAGATCCGGCACCACCTTGTCCCGGTCTTGAAGGAATTACATCCTTCTTTTTTGGATAATTTTAAAATGACCCAGGGGTATTTATCAGACGCAGCCAAGATGCTTCAGCAGCATGTGAACAAGGTTAAGGAATCACTATTTACACCGTATTTCAATGGGTATAAAATAGATTTAAAGGCGCTGAATAGTTTGGCACCTCTGCATGGCTATTTGTACGCACTTTTCAAAGACTATGGTTTTACTGCCTGGGCCGATGTGGAAGGACTGCTCACCGCCATGAGTGGGAAGGAAGTTCGCTCCAAGACACACCGCCTTATAAAGGACCGGAACTACCTCCTTTTGCAGCAAATACAAGAAGGAACCGATCCTGAAGGGATGGCTACAGCGCTTGATACACAGGGAGACCTTCCCATCAATCTGCTAATAGAACCCGCCGCGGCCATCGTAGAAAAAGATAACACCATACTATATGTTGATAAAGAAACGTTAAACCATAGCCTAACCGTCAGGAAAAGGAAAAAAGGCGACTATTTTTATCCCCTGGGAATGAATGGCAAAAAAAAGGTTTCCAAATTCTATAAAGACGAGAAGATGGATGCCGTGGCCAAGGAAAACCAATGGCTACTTTGTTGCGGGGATGACATAGTCTGGATCATTGGGAGGAGGGCCGATGACCGGTTTAAAATCACCTCCGACACTAAAAAAATACTGAAAATCACCTTAAAGGAATGAGACAGCTATTACCCTGTTTGCTTTTTATTTTTTTGACACTGCCACTGCATGCCCAATCTGATGAAGACCCCGTATTATGGACGCAGCAACTGAATAAGATCTCAGAGACGGAATTCGAATTGGTCATGAAAGGGACCATAATGGAAGGCTGGCATGTATATTCACAGTTTACAGCAGCGGGTGGTTCACTCCCGAGCGAATTTACCTTTGTCAATGAAGGGGTTGACTATGAACGGATAGGCGAAACAACGGAAAGTGAAACGATACTGGAATACAGTGATATTTTTGAAGTGGAAGAAACCTTTTTTAAAAAAGAGGCCGTATTCACCCAGAAAATAAGAATACTCAAGGAGACCGTACGGCAGGTAGAGGTAGCCCTGTTCTACCAGGTTTGTAAGGAGGTATGCATAGCAAAAGATCAGGTGTTTTATTTTTCTTTGGACGGAAAGGCATTAGATATTAAAGCAGGTACCATAGACGATAGGAGCAAAGCCATGGCAGCGGCGCTACAATTAGAGTTGAAGAATTCGGATGTTCTGAATGTTGTGGGCAAGGAAACATCAGGAGCTGAGAATGGATTGTTGATGATCTTTGGATTGGGATTTATAGGCGGACTTATAGCCCTTCTCACCCCATGTGTCTTCCCGATGATCCCATTAACGGTGTCTTTTTTCACCAAGAAATCCGGTGTCAGGTCGGCCGGTATCATAAATGCCACGCTTTACGGGTTTTTTATCATCCTCATCTATTTTTTGTTAAGTCTGCCTTTCCACTTGTTTGATTCGGTCGATTCGCAAATACTGAATACCATCGCAACGAATATCTGGCTGAACCTCTTTTTCTTCCTGATCTTCGTGTTTTTTGCATTTTCTTTTTTCGGATATTACGAGCTAACGCTGCCCAGTTCGTGGGCCAACAAAATGGACGCCGCTTCTAATAGGGTTGGAGGCGCCTTGGGCATCTTTTTCATGGCCGTTACCCTGGCCATTGTTTCTTTTTCCTGTACCGGACCTATTTTAGGGGGGCTGCTGGGAAGTACTGCTTTAGCAGAAGGAAATGTAGCCATGAACCTGTCGGCCGGAATGCTCGGGTTTGGTGTAGCACTTGCCCTGCCATTTACCTTATTTGCACTATTTCCTACCTGGCTTCATAGTTTGCCAAAATCAGGAGGTTGGATGACCACTGTAAAGGTGGTACTTGGATTCCTGGAACTGGCCCTCGCGTTTAAGTTCTTATCGAATGCCGATCTGGTTGGGAATTGGGGCCTGTTTAAACGGGAAATCTTTCTAGGTGTCTGGATCCTGTTGTTCGCGCTATTGACAGCATATCTGACAGGTCTATTTCGCTTTCCACACGATGGACCGAGAGGAAAGATGTCGCTCACCAGGAAGATCACCGCCTTGCTGACCGGTGTTTTTACTTTGTATCTGATACTGGGGACCTTTCAGGTGACCAATTTAAAATTGCTAAGCGGATTTCCGCCCCCGGATTTTTATACCCTGGCAGCGAATGAAAGCGATTGCCCTTTGGGGATCAATTGTTTTAAGGATTTTGAGGAAGGCAGGGCCTTTGCGGCCTCACAAAAAAAACCCATACTACTCGATTTTACCGGTTGGGCCTGTGTTAACTGCCGGAAAATGGAAGAACATGTATGGAGTGATCCCGGCGTCTTCAGGTTGCTCAATGAAGAGTTTGTACTCATTTCCCTTTATATAGATGATAGGAAACCGCTTCCGGAAGACCAGCAATTTCAATATCAATATGCTTCGGGCAGGATTAAGAATATAAAACAGATAGGGGAAAAATGGGGTACTTTTCAAACCATCAACTTTAATGCAGCATCACAACCTTATTATGTGCTGCTTTCCCCAGATCTATACGTGCTTAATTCTTCTATTCAGAACACGGATATCGAAACATACACTGCCTGGTTAAAAGAAGGCTTAAGCAATTTTAAGGTACATCAACGAAATTATTTGGGAAGTAGGTGAGAATTGCTGCTTAGGAATTCAAAATCACTATCTTTAATATAGAATTAGAACTTTGTGAAAATAGTCAGAAAAATAGGACGCGTACTGCTCCTTCTCCTTATAGTCATGATCGTTGGTGCCCTGTTTTTGATCCAGGTCATGAAACCGGATTACTCGGGTGAAAAACCCATGGCAGGACTGGCGTCGGATGTTACGATCACTTATGACCCTTATGGTATTCCTCATATTTCAGCAGAAAATAAGGCCGATGCTTTCAAGGCATTGGGTTATGTGCATGCCCAGGACCGTTTGTGGCAAATGGAACTTCTTAGGAGAATAGCTGTTGGCGGTCTTTCGGAAGTTTTTGGAAAGGATTTGCTAACCACGGATAAATTTTTTCTATCCCTTGGCATAGATGACGCTTCGGCAAAATCCGTAGCGCAGTTAGACCCCAATTCGGAAGGGGTGCTTCTCTCCAAGGCCTATTTAGACGGTATCAACCAGTTCATTGAAGAAGGACCAACCCCTATAGAATTTTACCTCACAGGCCTGGAAAAGCGGCCTTTTGTACTGCAGGATATTTATAATACAGTCGGTTATATGGCCTTTAGTTTTGCCATGGCGCATAAGACAGACCCATTGCTGACGACCATTCGGGATTCACTGGGGGCCTCTTATATACAAGATCTGGAGATTGATGCAGATTCTACTACCGTTTGGATCAAAAACTATAAGGGCGATGACCTGCAAGCAGCATCTTCATTGGTCGCTGAGGCTACAGAAGCATTGTCAAAAATTCCTATCCCGCAGTTTGTAGGGAGCAATAGTTGGGTGTTGGGTCCGGGAAAAACCAAGAACGGAAAAGTGATCCTGGCCAATGATCCTCATATAGGCTTCGCGCAACCTTCCGTATGGTATGAAGCACACCTGAGTACGCCTTCATATGAAAAATATGGCTATCATTTGGCTGGCGTGCCCTTCCCTTTATTGGGGCACGATCGGAAAGTAGCGTATGGCTTCACCATGTTCGAGAATGATGACATCGACTTCTTTTATGAAACCCCTGATCCGGATGACTCCACCAAGTATAAAACGCCGGATGGCTGGAAAGCGTTTGAAACGATCACTAAATCCATCAAAGTAAAGGATGCGGCCACCGTAACCTTTACCTTCCAGAAAACAGTTCACGGCCCGGTACTCAACAACATTGCGGAACAGGTTCATGGATCCCGACCTATCAGCATGGCATGGATCTATACGAAGGGCGAGAACAAAGTTATGGATGCCCTCTATGGGATAAGTCATGCGGAGAATATAAATGACTTCAGAGAAGCACTCCCCAATATCCATGCGCCCGGCCTTAATACCATGTATGGCGATGCCGAGGGTAATATTGGGTGGTGGGCGTCTGCAAAATTGTACCAATTAGGCGATAGCACTCATACAAAATTCATCATGGATGGGAGTAAAGGGCAGGATTCCATTAGCAGGTATCTGGACTTTTCTGAAAATCCTCAGGCCGTTAATCCACCCTGGCAGTATGTGTATTCGGCGAATAATCAACCAGATTCCATTTCAGGAATGCTTTATCCCGGTTATTATTTGCCGGAGAACAGGGCAAAGAGGATCGTTTCATTACTGGAACCCAAAAATGATTGGGATGCAGCAGCTGTGCGCGATATGATCACTGATGATATATCATCGGTGAACCCGACGATCATCACCAATTTGGCTAAGCTGATCAACGTAAAAGACCTGAACGATCAGCAGGCATTGGTACTTGACCACCTAAGTTCCTGGAAGGGCGACTATTCCGCATCGAATACGGAAGCGGCAATTTTTCATCGATGGATCTATTATTTTCTTAAGTATACCTTTGAAGATGAATTAGGGACTTCACTTTTCAAGCAGTTCTTAAGTACCCATTTCCATAAACGCCTTATTGCTCCCATGGCAGCCAAAGAAACGTCTGTTTGGTGGGATGATGTAGCTACGGATACCATAGTGGAAACTAAAAAGGATATTGTACAAAAGGCTTATATGGAGGCCTTCGCTTCCCTGGAAAAGGATCTGGGAGAAACGGTTTCCAAATGGACATGGGATCAGGTACATACGTTGGAACACGGACATCCTATAGGGCAGATACCTTTGTTGCGGGCCTTTTTTAATGTCGGACCGTATCCGGTAGCCGGTACCCGCGAAGTAATCAACAATATGGCATTTCCTTATGACGGTAGCAGTTCCTTTAAAGTAACTGCGGGTCCTTCTACCCGCAGGGTGATCGATTTTTCGGATATTGAAAACAGCATGAGTATTTTACCGACAGGTCAGTCTGGCAACCCGTTTAGCAAGTTTTACGAAGACCAGGCGAAGATGTTTGTCAAAGGGGAATTCAGAAAGATGCTAATGAATCCCGGGGAAATAAAGGAAACAGCTTCATCGGTACTTGTGTTTAAATCAGCTGCTAAATAATACAAATCAGCCTATCAGAGCCATAATTGCAGCAGAAATTACAAGTTTTGTTTGCGAATCCAAGTTTTTCCTCAACAAAATTTTATTCCCTTCTTGTCTTAGAAAACACCCTATAATCCTATTATTTTCAATAAATGAATAACCTTCAAAAGGAGGAATACCCAGTTTGAGATAATCAGTGTTTCCTTGCGAACTTACCACCAAAATAGTGCGGGTATCGTTCCGTAATAGCGTAGGTAGTGCCTCAGAATTATCTAATGAATCGTTCTCAATTACTGTAAGGTTCCAGGGTTCGGCTTGACTTAAACTAGTAGTTATTGTGACAGTTTTCTTACTGGAGTTCCCAATAGTTTCGGTCGACTCGGATTCAATACCGGCTAAGGTTTCCAGTATACCCCCATAGGAAACAAGATACCGTTCGTGTTGTGCATACTGGCCTGTAATCAAAGCGCTTTCTGTGTCTTTGGTTTCCAGGGTAATCGTAAACTTATAGGAGGTTTTGTTTTCTTCATAATTCCTTTTACTACTATGACTTGTACTGTTTATGCTTTGTTTGCTTTTCCCAGTGGCATAATCCCCAATACTAAATTTATAACTATTGAACCAGTAGACTTTCGGGAATTTAATTAGAAGGGTATCGAATTCCCGCATTGTACTGTCAACAGTACTTTCGGATTGTTGTCCTTGGGTCATCACAGTAAAGAAAACAAGAAGACAAGGTAAACCAGGAGCAAAAAAAGTCTTCAACATAGGGATAGATATAGCTTATTAAATGTAGTCATTGTTAAGACATTATGAACAAGGGATTAATTTTCTTTTTTGCTGTTTTAGGGTACGACAGCTTTGACTGCATTAACTTTTCAGTGTTAACAAGTATTTTTTATTCCAGTTAAATATAATTCTTCCAGATGCTCACAAAGGTTTATGGCAGTGCTGTTTTCGGAATAGAGGCCACCACTATTTTTATTGAAGTAAATGTGGACAAAGGCATAGGCTATCATTTGGTAGGCTTGCCGGATAACGCCATTAAGGAAAGCAATTATCGCATTGCGGCAGCCCTTCAAAACAACGGCTATAAGATTCCCGGAAAAAAGATCACCATCAACATGGCCCCGGCCGACCTCCGAAAGGAAGGATCGGCCTATGACCTGCCCATTGCGATAGGTATTCTGACCGCATCCGGGCAAATCAAGGCAGCTAATCTTGCCCACTATCTGATTATGGGAGAACTATCCCTCGATGGTGGGGTACAACCCATTAAAGGGGCACTGCCTATTGCCATCAAAGCGATGGAAGAAGGGTTTAAAGGCTTTATTCTCCCCTTGGAAAATGCCCGGGAAGCAGCCATAGTGAGGAAGTTGGAAGTATATGGGGTGACGACTATCAAAGAGGTGATCGATTATTTTGATAAAGAGGGACCTTTGGAACAAACAGTGGTGGATACCAGGGCCGAATTTTACAAGTGCCTGGAAGTACCTGAATTCGATTTTTCAGATGTTAAAGGGCAGGAGAGCATCAAGCGGTGTATGGAGATCGCTGCTGCGGGAGGACACAATATTATTTTAATAGGTCCGCCCGGTGCCGGTAAGACCATGCTGGCGAAGCGCTTACCTTCTATATTGCCTCCCATGACCCTCAAAGAAGCACTCGAAACCACCAAGATCCATAGTGTGGTAGGAAAGGTGGCCAGCAAGGGGCTAATGGTCCAGCGGCCCTTCAGAAGCCCCCACCATACCATCAGTGATGTGGCCCTGGTAGGAGGCGGTTCCTATCCCCAACCCGGGGAGATCTCCCTCTCACATAATGGGGTACTGTTCCTGGATGAACTGCCTGAATTTAAGCGGGGGGTATTGGAAGTAATGCGGCAGCCTCTGGAAGACCGGGAAGTCACCATTTCAAGGGCCCGATTTACCGTTACCTACCCCAGTAGTTTTATGCTGGTGGCCAGCATGAACCCCAGTCCTTCTGGCTATTTCAATGATCCCGATGCACCCGCTAGTTTTTCACCCCTTGAAATGCAGCGGTATCTGGGAAAGATCTCAGGGCCATTGCTCGACCGAATCGACATTCATATTGAAGTAACCCCCGTCCCTTTTGAAAAGCTATCTGAGGAGCGGAAAGGAGAGAGCAGCCTGGTGATCAGAAAACGGGTCACGGCGGCTCGGGAATTGCAAACCAATCGCTTTAAAGACTTAGACCAGGTGCATTACAACGCCCAGATGAATACCAAGCATATCAGGAAGTATTGCGTTCTCAATGACGCCTCTAAAACCTTACTGAAAACTGCCATGGAACGATTAAACCTCTCTGCCCGGGCCTATGACCGCATCCTTAAGGTAGCCCGAACCATCGCCGACCTGGCAGGCAAAGAGGAATTAAATGCAGAGCATATTGCAGAGGCAATCCAGTACAGGAGCCTAGATAGGGAAGGGTGGTTGGGTTAATTAGAAGCTTTAAGATCCAATGTATCGTGTTAGCCTCTTGATATAGTTTCAGTTAGCAATTGTTTTTTGAGCATTGATATAGCAGTTTCCCTATTTTACCGATTAGGATGGCTATAGTACTTAATGTTTACCCTGTAATTTATGTTAATGTTTTGATAAACAAGACCAAACCGTTTAATCTTTAACTATATTCGTTCAACAAAAACCGCTATACCAGTTATGAAATCCATTCTCTTTAAATTCAGTTTTCTTGCTTTTGCCTTTCTAGTATCAATGAAGCCAGAGGTGCAAGAATTTCAGGGTCAGGCATATTACTTTTCTAAATCTAAGATGGAGCTTGGAAGTTGGGGTGCCAGAATGAGTGAAGCCCAAAAAAAGCAAATACAAGCGCGCCTGAAGAACAGGTTGGAAAAAACCTATGTATTGAATTTCAACAAGGAAGAATCGGTATTTGACGAAGAGGACAAACTAGATGCCATGTCGGGGGCAACAGATTCCTGGGGAAGTAATTTCTCCCCGGGAGAGCAATATAAAAATGTTAAAGAAAATGCTTTAGTACAGAGTCAGGAATTCTATGGCAAACAATTTTTGGTGAAGGATAAGTTACTGACCATATCATGGGAGATGGGTACGGAATCTAAGCAAATAGGGCAATATATGTGTTTTAAAGCGACAGCTTCTGTGCCAACGGCTGAATTGGCATGGTATAATTTTTCCTGGGGTGATTTACCACAACCTCCAGCAAAAGAAACCGATTCTACATCTATTGAGGCAAAAGAACCTGAGATTAAAATGACTGAAATTGAAGCATGGTATTCCCCTGAAATACCGGTAAGTCATGGGCCAGGTGAATATTGGGGTCTTCCAGGGCTCATTTTAGAAGTAAGTGCAGGCAATACGACCATGCTGTGTTCTAAGATCGTTATAAATCCTCATGAGAAAATAAAGATTGAAGCTCCTGCTAAAGGGAAAGAAATTACAAAGAGTGACTATCAAGCGACCATCCAGGGAAAAATGCTTGAAATGAGAAATAACCGGGGAAGAAGGAGAAGTTGATTTTGGCTGAATTGAATACTACAATCAAACCAGCAAGTAACTCGTAATCATGAAAAAAATATGTTGTTTAGCGCTACTTTTTGTAGCAAGTATCTCCTATGCTCAAATCAGACTTGAAGGTGTGGTAAGAGATAGCCTTAACACCCCTTTGGAATTAGCAAATGTAATTGCTATAAATCAAGAGACAAATGGTTTGGAATCGTATGGCATAACCGACGAGCAAGGTAAATTCAAACTGGCACTCGGCAAGAATGGCACCTATAACATAAGGATCAGCTATGTAGGGATGAAGACTCTTGAAGAGATCCTTTCAACTCAGGAAAGTGACATAACAAAAGAGTATACGCTTCAATCAGCCAATGTCCTGGACGCCGTGGAACTTATCTATGAAATACCGGTCACTGTTAATGGGGATACTTTGGTATACAACGCCGACTCCTTTAAGAACGGGACCGAACGAAAGTTAGAAGATGTACTTGAAAAGTTGCCAGGTGTCGAGATCAATGAAAATGGTCAGGTAGAAGTGGAAGGTAAGGTGGTCAATAAGCTAATGGTCAATGGGAAAGATTTTTTTGATGGAGACACCAAATTAGCTACCAAGAACATTCCGTCCAAAGCGGTAGACAAGATACAGGTGTTGCGTAATTATTCTGAAGTTGGTCAGCTGAGTGGTGTGAGCAATAACCAGGATAATGTGGCCTTGAATATCAAGCTCAAGGAAGGAAAGGAAAACTTTTGGTTTGGCGATATGACGGCAGGAGGGGGAACTTCACCAGATAACGAGCTTTATTTAGTGCAGCCTAAGCTGTTTTATTACAGTCCGAAATACAGCCTCAATTTTATAGGGGACTTAAACAATATAGGGGAGGTGGCATTAACACCGCGCGACATTAGAGGTTTCGGGGGCGGTTTCAGGGCGCCAAGCAGAAGCAGCGGAACCAACATTAACCTTGGGGATAACAGCCTGAATTTCCTGACGAATCAAGGTAATGCATTGGAAATCGAGAGTAAATTGGCAACAGGTAATTTTAGCTATTCTCCAAATCAGGCGCTGGACCTGAGCGGATTCCTTATTTTCAATAGTAGTCGTATTCTTTCCAGGGAGACCAGCTTCGTACAATATACGGATCCGGATCTGGGTATACCGGATGAGGCTACAGAGCAATCCAGTAATGAACGTTCTAATCAAGGATTGTTGAAACTAAGTGCATCGTACCAGCCCAATATCAATAATCAACTGGACTATGACGTCTTGGCCCGTATATCGAACGATTCACAAAGGCAAAGCATTTTTTCTTCGGTTATCGGAAATACGGCTCAACTGGATGAGGTAACACCGTTTAGCATCAATCAAAATTTAAATTATTACTACACGCTTAATGAATCCAATATTTTCGCCTTTGAAGCGCAGCATTTGCTAAAAAATGAAGATCCGTTTTACAATGCCATACTGGAGAATGACCCAAACGGTGAAGATGCCTTTGACACTACTGCAGAGGCTTTGGGGCTGGATACTTCCTTGACGAATTACGACCTCGGTCAGAACAGGCGCATTAAGTCGAATCAAGTGGATGCCAAATTGGATTATTACAACATCCTTAATGCCAAAAGTAACATCAACATAACACTTGGAACGATCCTGAGTCGTCAGGAATTCAATTCCAATATTTTCCAGTTCCTAAGTGATGGATCTCAGTTCAATCCAACACCAACATTCAATGAAGGACGTGCCACCAACGATACGGAGTATAATTTCAGCGATGTGTATTTAGGACTGCATTACCGATTGAAAACTGGTAAATTTACTATCACACCCGGATTTTCTGTACATGCATACGGAAACAAGAATAGCCAATTCGGGGAAACCTACAAGGATAACTTCTTTCGATTTTTACCGGATTTCGAAACCCGAATCCAGCTAAAAAAGAGTGAATCCCTGACTGTGCGATACGATATGCGTAATCAGTTCACGGACGTCACACGATTGGCAGAAGGGTTGGTGTTGAATAATTACAACAGCATCCAATTTGGTGAGCCCGATTTACAGAATGCCTTGTCACATAATGTAAGCCTGCTTTACAGTAGTTTCAATCTTTTTAACTATACCAATGTTTTTGCCAGAGCCGCGTACTCTAGCAATGTCGATCAGATACGAAGCCTTACGAATTTTGAGAATGTGATCCGAACAAGTACTTTTTTCAACTCTAGTTTTGCAGATGAGAATGTCAATGTATTTGGGCGTGTGCAACGTACATTTGGCAAGATCAGAGCGAGCTTGAATGCCAGTTTTAATTATAGTAAGATCAATCAGTTCATTCAGGGACAACAATCACTTAATGAAGGGTTCACACAGACCTATACACCAGGCGTCCGTACTAATTTCAGGGAGGCACCAAACGTTAGCGTTGCGTATCGCTATAGTATGACCAACAATAATCAGGGGAGCAGGAAGACAACGTTTATTACAAATGCACCCTCTGCAGAGTTTGATGCTTACATATGGAAATCGGTGACATTCCGCACTAATTACACCTATACAAATCAAGATCTTGGTAATGGCGAATCGCAGTCCTTTCAGAACTGGGATGCTGCGCTTTCCTATCGAAAAGACAAAGATGCAAAATGGGAATATGAGATCAAGGCTACTAATTTATTGGACATCGACTCTCAAGTGAGGAACAACGCGAACAATTTGTCCGTATTTACGTCAGAAACGTTTATTCAACCGCGATTCCTGACCTTTAGAGTTATATATACCCTATGATTCATGGAGGAGTTGTTTAAGCGCCTCATCCCGATTAAAGTATTGCTCACCGGCGTTTCTTAAAGAAATTAATTAGCCGGGATTAATGGTTTATGGTTTTCTGACCACGTTAATGAATTATTGCAGGCTGGATTAATCGACAGCAATAAAGCTTTTGAATTGCATTGCGCCAGTGAAGTTCATGCTCTTGATTGCTAAATTTCCCTTATAATTTGGCATATTCGTTAAGAACCACATAATATTTATGCATTTAATCGGTTATTTAACCATATAATATTATTTTACACCTTGTTATACCTTAAATAGAGCGGTAAGTACCTCATGCAGCGACTCAAAATCTTGTTTGGCACAGCCATTTTCCTCATTACACTTTTTGCCCTTACCATTAGTGCCACTAATCCTGTAGCTATTTCTGAGTCGGAAAATTTAGCATCCATTCGCGAGTCAAAAAATGCTGCATTCGATAAAAAAGAGGCGGCCGAATACAAAAGGCAACAAGGGGAGTTGGAAGCAGCCATCAAAACGTATTTTGATAAAGCCATTGCTTCCGGTGACATCGTGGGTGCAGGTGTAAGCATCGTAAGAGGCGATTCTATCGTCCTATCAGGTGGGTTCGGGAAACGGAATAGTAGAACAAATGATGGCGTTGACGGCCAAACGATCTTCAGGCTCGGATCCCTGTCGAAAGGATTTGCCGGGATATTGGCGTCCAATTTAGTACATGAAGGTACATTAGCCTGGGAGGACAAGGTGCACGATTATATTTCGGAATTTCAGTTGGGAGACCCGGGGAATACTGATAAAATAACACTAGCCCACATTTTATCGCACACCGCAGGCGCTCCCTACCATAGTTATACCAATCTGGTGGAAGCGGGCTTGTCCCTGAACAGGATCGCCGAACGGTTTAAGGAAGTGCAACCCATTAGTGACCCCGGGGCTGTTTACAGCTATCAGAATGCCCTTTTTGCACTCTCCGAAGAGATGATCTACAAGGCTACGGGCCAGAATATTATCGCTAATCTGGAAAACAGGTTTTTTGCTCCCCTGGAAATGTGTACTACCACCATGGATCATGAAACCCTGATAAACGCTAAAAATATCGCCACACCCCATTCAAAGTGGCGCAGTGGCTGGAAACCCAATAAACTAAGGAACAATTATTACAATGCGATTGCAGCCGGAGGCATTAGTGCCAGCGCCAGTGATATGGGCAGATGGATGCGCTTTATCCTGGGGCATAATCCTGAGATCATGAGCAGGTCCGATATTGCAGCTGCTTTTGAACCGTTTGTAGAAATTAAAGGGCATAGCAAGTATTACCAGCGTTGGCCCGGACATGTAGCATCGTATTACGGCTTTGGTTGGCGGATCCACAAATATGTGGACGGCAATTCCGATCAGGAAAAAACCATTTGGCATCATGGCGGAAGTGTCAATAGCTACCGAAATGAAATTGCCGTCTATCCGGAAGCCGATTTGGGTATCTGTGTGCTGTTTAACAGTAATTCCAGACTCGCTAGAACGGTTGTGCCCGACTTGTATGAGATCATTCAGAGGGTCTATCGGCAGACCGCGGCAGAAGTGGCTTCTAACTACTTTACAGGGGCCACCCCCGATTCTTAATAAAGCCCTTGCAGACCAATCTTCGTGCAGTTCCCATAGAGTGTCGATTCAAGCAAATAAGGGCAAAAGCCGTGAGTAAAGGTAGTGGAGGCAGGGAAGAGTAGTTAAGGGATATAACTAAAGTTTAAAGCTGATCAGCGCTGGGTATTACGGTTTGCTATTTTCAGTTTCCAGATCTTTAATTAACTGATCTATATATTGTACCATGGAACCAGACATATTGGCCCTGAAGGTAGATTCATCTGCTATGTTTATCAGAATGGCCCTGATCTCAGGTACGGAAAGTAGCGTTTCAACCGGATGTTCTAACACTGCAGCCTCCGTATAGGCAAAACCCTTAGCAGTAAATATATTTCTTAACATTTCCGTAGGGTTGGTGTCGCGGTCATCCCCATCGAATGCAAATGTGTTTCTGCCATAGTAGTTGAGTATTCCTGTTTTTAGGTGTGTGTTTCTAAAATGTGCCAATAGCCCCGTATTTTTAAATTCTTCCATCGTATTAATTCTGGGCGTCATATGAATATAACGAATTAGCCACGAGAAACCCCTGATGACAAATTGTTGATCGTAATTTTCAGGTATAGGTCCGCTAAATAGGCCCTCATTGTCCAAGGGAGGAAGTTCACCTGCTTCAGGAAATAGGACCGGAGGATGGGCTTTCCCATACTGTTTAAACAAATACAATACAGCATGGACACGAAAGGCATGAAACGCCCTTACTTCATCATAAGACACTTTATCTGCCTTAAGGTCTGATATAAGTGCGCTCACTTGCTTTTTAATATTCGCCTGAATGGTGTTTTCTTCATTCCAATTATTGATCTGTAGGGCAATCAGTATGCCAATGACCACCAGGACGATCTCTCCAACAGCATATCTTAAATACCTTAATGGCTTATTATCGTCAGCAAGTTTTTTACGGATTTTTCTGAAGAAATTGATCATGGGAATGACTAAGTGGTGGTTGTAGCCACAAGGTACTGAAATATCTCAAATGAATTTAGGCCACGCATCTCTGCCCTTGAAATAAGACAGGGATCAAATTCAACAAAGACAAAACAAGTAAAAAGAGTGGGATTCTTTAGGCCGGAGATACCTTTTAAAGCACAACGCCATTTTCCAGCCAACGTTTGATAAGCACGTCGTTATTGGAAATATCCACAAGATGGAATTTTGAAAAACTTTTAAAAACCCTGGATTCCTGAAGTAGTTCTATGCAAACAGAACCCGGTGAAAAGTAGTTGGAATGTATCAGGTACAATTCGCCATTTCGTTTGAGAAGATAACCCACATGCCCGGTGTCAAAACCAATAAAATGAAGGCCTTCCTGAGTCAGCCGATCGATTTCCTCAAACGCTTTTTCCGGACTTTCCTGCACGACACTCGTAATGGCAGCACCGCAACTGATGATCTTAGCCTCATCAATAGGTGATTTTTGAGCTAATTTATATCGATTTAGCTTTATGCCCATGTCCCGTAAGGTGGTCGATATAAAGTAGCCGCATGCAATTTTGCCCTGGTTTGGCACAGCAGTATGCCCCTCAAAACTCCAGGGAGTACCATACCAATGGGGAATGATCCTGTCTACCAAATGATTCGTGAATTCTGCCTTTATGCTGTCAAAAGAAATGTGGCCCAGTTTGAGCCCTTCGCCCAATTGTTTTCGAAGCTGACCAATACCAACTTTTATAGCTTCATAGGAAACGGTATCCAAAACAGGAACGAGAGCTGAATTATACCCAACATTGACCTTTCTTGCCTCCAAAATAGGCACAAGCCTTTCATCAACGACGCTATCTTCTGAAGCCGGAAGTGTTTTAGGATGGGTTTCGTTTCCGAATCCGAAAAGCAATAACAGAGAAAAAAACAACATAGGTTTTTTTTAAAAAGCAGATAATGCCCGACTAAACTAACGTCGTATTCAGAAACGAATTTCATAAGGAATGTTAAAATTTACCCAAATGACGAATATTATTTAAATGCTGAGGTTGACCGCCCACCAGACCTCGTAATCATCGGGCAGCAGCGGGCGATAGCCCTGATATCCCTGGTCTGCTATTCTTATGCCAATAATTTTATCATTTTCATCTCGTACATACCCCATAAAAATGAAGGAATGTCCAAAGGGATCAAAATCTTTTTTGTTTACCCCTTTCACCACATCTTCATAGTCTTTTCTATGTTTCCATACTTGCATTGGGGCGCCGGGCCTTAGTTTTCCGTTCCATATCCCGTCCCCATTGACCAGCGTACCCATACCGGCAAATGCGATTGCACCGGCGTTCCCTTTACCCCTATACTCAATAGGAAGGCTGCGCCACCCTTCGTGTACACCCGAAGCAGAGTTATAAAGAAATTCGAACACTTCCACTGGGGTATAGTATGCTGTGGCTATACTATCCGGAAGGTCTTCATAAACCGAATGGCCGTAGACGTCTTTGTAGGCTTTTTCAAAACGGGTTTTACTGACAGTAAGGCAATGACCACCGGGTGACTTGTCTTTACTGTTCAGGTAATTTTCTACAAGTTTATCGGCAACCGCACTCTTGGGCCTTGATTCATTAGGTATTTCGAACTCTTCTCGCACGATATCCCGCGATGAAATGGAGCTTTCCCCAAGGATTTCAACGGTTGGTTTTAAAGAAAAGTCCGAATCGGATGTTGGCGGAACAGCTACCTCTTGCTGCATCCAAATCCCCAAATGGTCATTCAAATCTAACATTTCTATGGCAGCCCTTGGGATAGATTCATCACTGCTGTTAGTACCTTCAGAATTAGTAGCAGTCCCTTGTATCTTTGTCTCCTCGTTAAGGTGTTTGGTAGAAGAACACCCATAGATGACTATGAAAACAAAGAAAATGAAAGCATAGGAGGTCAATGGCTTCCTTTGTATACCATATACCTTCAATATATTGCTGCTCATTGCTCAATTTTTAAGGCAGGGTTATATTCTCGATTCTTTGTACCAAAACCATGCCATTAACCTTCCTTTCGGGAACTAGACCCAGGGTAACGATACCAAATACAAAGGTAGGGAAACTGGTCGGTTGTTTCCTTTGATCTTGGCCTATAAAAGAGCGGAAGTCATTTGGAAACCAGTGTAGAAAGGTACCTGATGAAGACTGAACGGTCGGCAATTATAGGGACCAAACCGAAGCTTCATTTTATCCGAATTCTTTGATCAAATAATAGGTAAATTCGATTATTTCTTTGTAGTTCTCCTTGCTGATCTTCTCGTCTATCCCATGAAACCTGGACATGCTATCTGGTCCAAGCCGGATGGGATAAAAGCGGTATACATCGTCCGAAACGTCATAAAAATAACGGGCATCCGTCCCACCACCTATAAGGCCCGGTACAACGGCAGCTTTCGGGAATACAGATCGTATGGTCTTTTCAAGAATCCTAAAAGCATCAGAATCGATCCCTGAAACAGGGGAGGGGTTTGTAAGAAAACCAACAGCTTCTACCTTAACCTTATGACTTATCGTATTTTCTACATGCTCTTTGACGGATTCAATCGTTTCCCCGGGCAAGATCCTGAAGTTGATCGTGGCTTCCGCAACAGTAGGGATGACGTTATTCTTTACCCCTCCGTTAATAATGGTTGGGGCTGTGGTTGTATGCGCGTTCAGTCCCTCGAGAATGGCACCTTTAAACAACCACGGATTGGCAAATGCCATTTTCTTGAAAAAGGGGAGTTCTGCTCCCATATACTCGAATTGGTAATTAATGGGTTCTACCAGCTTATAGGGTAACTGATTATTTTCCAGATCAACAATGGCCTGGGCTAACATGCCAATGGTGTTTTCGCGGGGCGGGCTGGAACTATGCCCCCCTTTTGTTTCCACGATCAGCCGGAACGAGGCAAACCCTTTTTCTGCCAGGTTCACCATGGCAACATCCTTGTTGATTCCGGGAACCATGTTTTCGGCCAGAAAACCACCTTCGTCCAGGGTCATGGCCGCACGTACCCCTTTTTCTTTCAGATAGGCTGCGATCCTGCCGGCCCCATTAGGCCCACCTACTTCTTCATCATGGCCGAAGGCCAGGTAAATGGTCTGGGCAGGCGTAAAGGATTCCTGCAACAATTTTTCGACAGATTCCATCACTGCGATCAGGGAGCTTTTATCATCCAGGGTACCCCTTCCTATGATATGGGTATCTGTGATCTTTCCTTCGAACGGGCCTGCTTCCCAATCCTTCAGCGTGGGCTGGTCTACAGGGACCACATCCTGGTGCGACATGAGAATGATAGGTTTTTTAGCAGGATCCCTACCTTCCCATTTGTAAAGCAAACTGTAGTCATTTATTTTTTCAAGGATCAGCTTCTCATGGATTAAAGGAAAGGTAGCTTCCAGAAACCGGTGGAAACCATAAAAGGCAGTAGAGTCAGGAATGGCATCTTCGCTGTATGAAACGGTGGGATATTGGATTGCTTTTGAAAGGTTTTGGAAAACAGCATCGGGTAGTTCCAGTTTTTCCAATGGTGATGGGGCTACCTGTTTGGAGGTTAGCATAAAGGTATTATACAAAAGAATACAGGCTACCACCGCAAGGATAGCCAGGAGGGCATAAATTAGTTTCTTCATGTGGATTGGTTATAGAACAGACTTCGTTACTGTTGGTTATAAAACTCTTTACCAGTGCTAAATCCAGCGTACAGGATTTATTCGGATCCAAGTTACATAAAAATACCATTTATTTTAGCAGCTAGTTTCACCGGGGTTCTTTAAATTCCTTGTCGATAAGGGACATTAACTTGTTTATGTCCGAGATCATATCGTCATAGCTTTGCACCATATACTGATTATTCCCGGCAGAAAGGGCTAATCCGTTAATGAAGGTGGCATCCTTTAGAAGTTGCGCATATTTCTCTTTTAGTTTTGAATGGTTAGCAGCTACACTCTTATAATTTGGATAGAACCAATCATCAATTTCGGTTATTTCAGAAGGATCATTTACTTCTAAAAAACTTATTTCCTTATTTCTTTTATCATAGAGGTAAATGTCATATTCCCTTCGCATATGATTTCTGTCCGCAACGATAAGTTCATTTTTTTTACTCAATTGCAGTAGTAGGTCCTTAATGGAATCATTTTTTATGATATTCAGGTTCCCGGAGCTTATCAACTCCTTAAAACTGTTGTTGTTAGGGACAAACTCGTACCAAAGTCCGACATCAAAATATAAGGAGTCAATGGTATATACATCATCAATTTGTTCTTGTTTCGCCAATTGAAGCAGCTGACGGGCCGATTCGACCTTACCCAGCCTGATCTTTTTAAACCTGTTTAGGTCGGTAATGTCATTTAGCAGATCGTGCTTTAGGTTTTTGAGATACTTTAGTTGCACTTCATTTTCCTTGCGCCCCTCGTTCCAGTTATTGACCTGCAAGGCAATTAAAATACCGATCACCACCAATACAATTTCTCCTATGGCATATTTCAGGTACTTGCTGTTCTTGTTTTCAACGAGGAATTGTTGGCGTAATTGACGGAAGATTTTCACTTTTGAACCAGGTATTCGTTAATTAACCTATTTAAAGAATCCAGTACCGTTTTTTCAAGGATATACCTTTTATACATGTTCTTATGAATAGCTGAAATACTGCTTAAATAATTCGTGAGCATAGGGGCTGTTAGTAGTTGTTGTTTTTTTTCGGGTATGATACCATCATTGAGGGAATCTAGAACGAATCTCTTGTAATCTAAGAACTGCAACAGGTATTCATTATAGCTACGGGCCAGGTATTCCGTTTCTCCTTCAAATTTTCTAATCTCATGCATCCGCTCATCCCAGGAGGCGAGGTGCACACGAATTCGTTCATCCTGAATTAAATCTAAAGAACCTGTATTTAAAATCTCTTGAATACCGCCATCATTCAGCGATATTAAACTATAATCACCGGAAATAAATAATAAAGAATCAAGAAAGACGCCATTTAATTGTTCATGTTTGTTATGTGAAATAAGCATAAAAAGGGTGTCTGAACAGGACGATATCAATTGTGCGTCATAAATGACCCTATTCAGCTCCTTTTGGGATAAGTCAATACTCGTTTTTATACTGTTTAAATAGTACTTTTCCTTTTCCCGGTTCTTGCGTTCCTCATTCCAATTGTTGATCTGTAAAGCAATCAATATCCCGATAACAACAAGGATAATTTCGCCTATCGCATAAAGGAGGTATTTGGACACCTTGTTTTGGGAGAGTAGTTGTTGGCGGATGCTTCTGAAAAATTTTATCACGAACGTATTGGTGGCTTGTTACTATCTATTCCAAGATTACTAAATTATTGGACGTCAGATAAAATCGATCTCAAAATCGCATGGAGAGATTGATAGCATCTTACAAGGCTGCTTTCAGACCAGCGATCAACTGATCGATCTCCTCCGTGCTGGTATAATGTAAAAAAGAAAGCCGAATGACTCCGGGATCCAAGGGGATTTCCATGTCCTTCAGCGGGCGGACGGCATAGAAATTGCCCATCCCCAGCATTAATTTGTGCCGGGTTAAGGTGGCATATACTTCTTCAATGCTTTTTATTTCGCGGGATTATGGAAACTGTGGGCGCCCTCCCGACAACCCGATCAGGTCCTACGATACGAACATCCTCACGGGATCGTAAAAAATCAAGTAAGCGTTCTAACAAATCATGCTCATGTGCATGAAAAAGGCTATTTATGGCCCTGTTTCTTTCAGCAGGCACCGCCGGCTCCTTAAAATGATGTTCATAGACCGCATCAAAATAATCCAGTATACCATTAACCGCCCCAATCTGGGCATGATCCGGACCGGCCGGAGTTATCATATTTCGGGTAATGCCTTCCTTAAAATAATGGGATTGGTTCTCTATTTTCTGTATTAGTGCGTCCTTTACATACATCAATCCTAAATGCGGCCCAAAGGTCTTGTATAAGGAAAAAAGATAAATATCTGCACCCAGTTCTTTTAGATCCGGAAACCCATGAGGGGCATAGGCTACCCCGTCTACCACAGACAACGCCCCATGGGCATGTGCCTTGTGACTAATGTCTTTTACCGGGTTCACATGTCCGATTACGTTAGAACAATGGGGAAATGCCACCATCCTGGTACGCTCAGTAAAAAGGCTATCCAGGTCTTCGGGGTGCAGCAGGCCCGTATTAGTGCCTACGTGCCACTCTATTACTTTTATCCCTCGGCCAGCCAGGCGCCTCCAGGCACCGGCGTTGGCCTCATGGTCCTGACAAGAAACGATGATCTCATCCCCTTCTTGCCACATGGGGCGCATGGCATTGGCCAGTACATAGACATTTTGGGTAGTAGACGGCCCGAAATGAATTTCCGAAGCGGCCACGTTCAGATAGCCTGCCATACGCTGATAGGACGCATCCATCAATTCCCCGGCCTGCATGGAAGCAGGGTAGGGATAATAGGGCTGCACCTTGTTTTTCATATAAAAGCTCGGTGAGCCTGTCAATAAACTGGCGACATGGGTATGAACCGCCTGCATTTTCAAAAAAGGCCCACCCTTGCAGGGAAGGTTCGGAAAAAGCCGGAAATTGTGCGCGTACAAAGGGGATATCAAGTTTCATAATTATGAGGTGTGTTACAGGTATTTAGATGGATCTTGTATTGGTCTGCCAAGGACTATTTTCGAACTAGTGGCTGGCATACCAAATCAACGAATTTTATCATCAGGGTCAATAGGTTTCGGTTGTCTTACCAAGATAGTAAATTAAGGATAATAATACGCAGGAGGATGATTAAGGTTCAGGTAGTCCGGGTCGTTTTAAGTTGAATGTGCTGTCCAAAAACGAAAAGTGGTAAGCCAGTTTAATAAATACCGCGCTCTGGTAAATATTTCCGGAACCTGTTTCCCCTGTTTCCTTTAGACAATAGGGCCGGAGAATAAGCGTTTTACTACAGCCACAAGTGCCGTATAGAATTAAATAGCGATTTGCTTCAGGAATTTTTGATGGTAGGTTGTTATCTATGTAATTACTGGTAAGTAAACCCAAATCTTACTAAAAACAAAAATGTATATGGAACAAAAAAATGAGTATCCCAAAATGAAAAATGAATTTAACCTTTTAAACAAGTTAAAAATGAAAACGATTCAAAAAATGTCGCTGGTTGTATTAAGTGTATTGACGGTAGTGTCTTGCAGCAAAGACAATCAAGATCCCCTTGAGGCGCTTCCTGTTGGAGTGGCCTTAAAAGCAGATGCAAAAGTGAAAGTAGGCGATTTGCCAGTGGCAATTTTAGAGTTTGTCGCACGTGAGTACCCGGACCTTACCATAGATGAAGCCGAGGAAGAAGATAACGGTAATTTTGAAGTGGAATTAAGCGATGGAACCGAACTTATATTTGATGCTAATGGCACCTTTTTGGGTATCGATGACGACAGTGAGGAAAACGGGGATTATGACGACTCTGATATAGCTGTAGCGGACTTATTGCCGGCGATTTTGGAATACATTGAGCTAAATTATCCTGGAATTGGGATCGATGAAGCAGAGCTGGAACACAATGAGCAATACGAGGTAACCCTGAATGACGATACCGTTTTAATTTTCAATACCAATGGTGAATTCCTGGGTGTTGGTGTAGACGAAAACGATCAGGATGGTGATGGGGATTATGACTGGGAAGAAGAAGATGGTCACGATGACGGAGACACCATAGACCCTTCCCAATTACCGGAATTGGCGCTGGCATATTTGGCAGAAACATACCCGGATCTTACCATAGTACACGCTGAGATCGAGGATGAAGGAGATTATGAAGTTACTATGAGCAATGGTTTGGAAGTGTATTTCGACTCCGAAGGAAATTTCCTTTATGTTGATGAGGATTAAGATAGCGAAGGGTATCTACTGAAGGGTAAACCTAATTCAAAATAAATTAATTACCCTGAAGTCTCGCTTTCATTATTAGAAGGCAGGCATCAGGGTTTTTACTTTTATCAATGTAACAAGGGCTGTTAGTTGGTGACAAGTATCCTTAATTAGTAAAAAATTATAGGAGCGACCAAAATAAGCTATTTCTTAAGGAGGCTTCCTATACCTTATACAGGGTATTCTGAATTGATCCTTCTTAGGGGTCGCTCTTTATTTTTCCGTAATATTGAAAAAAATTACCATGGAAGAATTAACCCTGACAACCCCTGCGCTATTGTTTTCAGCAATATCACTGATCATGCTGGCCTATACGAACAGGTTCCTGGCCTATGCTGCCGTGATCCGGAATTTACATGACGTGTATCTGGAAAAAAGGGATGATACGCTGATCGAGCAAATCAGGAACCTGAAGCTTCGGCTTACCCTAACCCGATGGATGCAAATTTTTGGGATCACCAGCCTGCTGCTTTGTGTGCTGACCATGTTTCTGGTTTATGTGGAGCAGCATATTCTAGCCATTTGGATCTTTGGCATTGCCCTTATCTTACTGATCGTTTCACTGGCGCTATTGATCAAGGAAATCCATATTTCTGCACAGGCCCTGCAGCTTCATTTAAAAGACATTGAAAAACATCTGAGTAAATAAGGAGGTTTAAGCTGATTTTTGGATTCTGTACAATTTAAAGTAATACCAGGCCGCAATGCCTCCTATCAGGGAGAACAAGGCCAGCATCCAGAATACATGCTGATGCCCTTCAGGCCCCGGCGAATTATCTAAGAGATACCCCATGGCGGGCCCGGCAAAGATATCTGGTGTATAGCCTATTAATGATATAAGGCCCACAGCCGTGCCTGTAAGAACTAATGGGATCTTTCCCCGCTCCATCACCGCAAAGTAGAGTGATCTTGCTGCATATACACCCGTGGCAACCACTAAAATGGACAGGTAGAACAAAGTCGTTGCCGAAGCCGAAATGATCCCCGTTGCAAACAATACTGCTCCCAGCAAGGAAATGATAAAACTAACCACCAACCAGTACGTCGTTTGGGAGCGGTCTGCCAAAATTCCGATGAGTACCCCTATTACAGGGCGAATAAACAACAGGAAAGTACCTACCTGAGCCGAATGTACCTGGTCGTAAAGCATTACGTCCCGTGCATAGAGCGAAAAAACATCCGTGATCTTATAACCCACATAGGCACAAAGAATAATGATCATCAGCAGCCAAACGGCCGGCAAACGCATCACTTCCCGAATCTGTGAAAAGGTAATTTTTTCCAGGATGATCACCTTTTCTAACTTCGGATCCATTTTCATGAACAGCCACACCAAAATACCTACGAATCCAACGATACCCGATGATATGAGGATCACATACCTGAAGGCGTGCCTGCTTTCCAGGACAGAGGTATGTGAAATTTCTGAGGCAAGGAACAGGGAAAATATAAGAACACCCAATGTACCAAATAAGGCCCCTACCAATCCGCGTCCGCCATCCAGGAAGCCAAATGCCTTGCCTTGAGAAGTAGTGCCACCCCAAACCCGGGTTGCCTTGATCATCGGGGCCCAGAAGAGAAAAATAGTAGTAAAGCCCCAATAGCCATACAGTATTTTCAATATCGTAAAACTGGGGAAAGTGGCATATACCAATCCGCCTAAAGCGGTCATCCAGAGCGCCACCGCGATCAGTTTTCGTGGCGGGAATTTATCGGCTAACGGTCCTCCAAAGAGATACGATAATAAGGCTACAACGCCATATACTGAGAAGCACAATCCCAACTGAACATTGTCCAATTCAAAGGCTTCAAGTACCGTAGGCCGGAAAACACGGGCAAGCACAAAGGGAAGGATAAAGACAGATTCACCTGCTAAAATGAGTAGTAACAAGAAAGACCAGGGAGCTTTTTGATTCATAGCATTGGAAAGATAAGAATTCCACTCATAAAGAATACCATGTTTCCAATGAAACGGCTAACCATTGAAGTTAAGCTCAGGGGGTTACCGTTAAATGATTACAACAAAAACACGACGAGGAAGCCCAGGTAGGTGCCCAGGGCCGTTCCCAGGGTTCCCACCAGGATGGCGGGTACAATGAGCTCCTTCCGGTGAAAGGTCTCTGCCAGGGCGATGGCGGTCGTACCGCCGCCAATGTTAGCCTGACTCACGATAGCGATCATCTCCCAGTCCCGGTATAGTAGGCCTCCCAATAGTATTACAATTACACCGTGCAACAGGACTGCCAGGGTTGCGAATAACAGGAGGGTAATGCCAATTTCTTCCAGCGCCAGTACGGCACTGATCTCGCAGTAGGCACCAATGACGGCCAAAAAAAGGTACACCAGATAGATCCCCAGTAAATGACTCCCCTGAAGGCGTGAGACAAACCGTGTCTGTGCCAGGGCAATGCCAATGGTGGAGATCGTTAAAATGGAAGGGATCTTTGGATACAATTCCGAAATCCATTCTGAAATGAAATAACTGACAACCCCTAAAAAAAGTAACCACATCAAAGAGTGGAAATTGATCTTTTCCTTATCTACGGCTTTTATATCCTTTTCTGAGACCACCACTTTTTTATCTTTCCAGAACTGCCTTAAAAAAGGAGGGAAGGCCAGGGTTACCAGGATCCACAAAGTGGTTACCACATTGTCTACCGCAATGGTACCCGCATACTGCATGCCATTCTCCTGAAAATTATAGGCGATCGCTATGGCGTTGAAATTAACACTGCCCCCGGTGTAGGTTCCGGTGAGCATTCCGGCGATGATCTTGCCTTCATCCCCTAGTATTTCTTGCGGGGCGATCACATACCAGGAAATCAGGATCCCAAGGGTGGTCGCCAGGGAACCGATCAGGAAGAGGACGATCATTGGGGCTCCTGCCTTTCTTATGGAGGTTAGGTTGACATTCAACAACAGATAAAAAATGGACAGGGGGGCCAGATAGGTAAAAATACCTTCATATAAGGGGATGGAATTGGAGGCCGAAGGGATAAGTCCCAGATTGGCAAGGACCGCTGTAAAAACGATCACCAACAAGGCAGCTCCCACTTTTTTGCCAAAGGATGTTTTGCCTGCATATTCTGCCGCTATAACCATCAGGCATAATGCTCCCAGGACATAAAGGGGGCTTTCAAGAATGTTCATGGCTTGAAGATTTTGAAATTGTCACGTTAGCATCAATTGTACTTCGGGTCTTCAGCTTACGTTTATCCCATGGCCCCATCGCCATCGATATCCTGTTGTAAATGACTCTCTAAAGCTACCAGTGTTTTTTTGAGGAGTGCCCGGGTATTTTCCAGTTCTTTTTCCAGGTTTGCAACCCGGTCTTCCATACTGTCTGCTTGTTTTTGCTGTTTTTCCAGTTCGTCCTGTTGTAATAGATCCCAAAAAATTCCCATGATGATTTGTGGTTAGTTATTAGTTATTTGCTGTTGTGTCCTTGTCGTTGTTCTTTTGTTTCATTTTAATATAGCGTGTAATGAGACGGACGCCCAACCTGGCAAACAGGATTACGGCAATGACCATAACGATATCCATTCCACTCATAAGCCTGTCAATTTGGTTTAGTTAAAAAATTCCTGTTCCTTCCTACCTCCCTTTCTATAAACCTTAATACATACTTGGTTTGATTTATTGCCCTTAATTTCCACTCCGTTGAACTTTTACGTAAGTTAACTCTAAAGCTCAACATATTGGCAAATTCCATATCATCTAACAAAGCCTCATAATCATTAACTAAATAATATCGGTCATTTTCCATTCTAAAATGCTTTTGATACATGGGTACAGAGGTGACCGACCAAACCTGGTCCTCCAACCGCCTGGTTTCTTGCATCAATGTTGGGTAATCTACTTCAAATAAGTTTATAATGGCAATTCGTAAACTATCCGTTTTTATTAGCTCTAAGCCCGCAGATTTGAGCGTTTGAAAAGCGGAAGCACTTAAAATAACGTCCGGGGCAAAATCGGCCTCTTTAAAATAGTAAGCAAGTGAATCATTATAAGGCCTTCGATTATCCAGGTGTTCCAATAAATAATCTATAATGGCAGCACTTTTTACCTGTTTCTGAATATCGTTTTGCAAGTTTTGGATATTGATTTGAAGGTTGGTACTTAGTTCGGATAGCAAATTGATTTCCCGTGCTTTGTTTTTCCTTCCTTCGTTCCAGGTATTGATCTGTAATGCTATTAGGATACCCACCACCACCAGGGCGATCTCACCTGCAGCGTATTTATAATACCTCCATATGCTTCCTTTTAAAAGCAAGTCCTTGCGAACGTTTCGAAATATTTTCAGCATGCAAAAAGAATCTGGTTACAGGCCTTGATAGAAACCGTATACCTTTGGGTTAAAGGCCGCTACCGCCGCTAAAAGCCTTTCAGAAGGATTTCCATAGATCTCCGGCGTAAATTCGGCCAGCTCCAGAAATTGACCAAAAAGCGGCCCTAAGTTAGCAACATGCGCCAGTATGGCATCCGAATCAGTATACGTTTCCCGTACCATGCATTCACTGCTATCATCACTGAAATACCAATCGTATTGCAGGGTATTGGTGTCTTTTTCCTTCACACACGCCATGCAGGCCGCAGCCAATTCCTTAAAAGCCTGCTCTTTGCCAGGATGAATGTTGAATCGTGCTGTAATCTGAATGTTTTTCATGTGTACTTCTTTAAATAGACTGGTTAGCTTTCCAAGATACATATTTATGAGGTAATTCACTTCAATAATGTATGTTCTATAACAAAATAAGGCATTGCAATAAGTACCGGCCAACTACTATAAAAGAAGGAGGTGCAAAAACAAAAAGTCCAACCTGTATAAGGTTGGACTTCATATATTGATTTCAATGGATATACTTATGGAGTAGTATTGGCCAACGTACAGATCAGGCCTATAAAATCTTCGGGAGTTACCCCTTGGAGTTCTGCTGCCGTAACCGTTTCTGATTGGCCACCGGCGGTGAGGGTATACGTATCGTCGCCATTGTCACAGATTTCTATCTTCTGACCTTGGGCCGTGCAGGAATCGCAATTTTTTGCTTCATCATCCTTGGAGCAACTGGTAAAAACTAATGCCATTGTTGCTATGATGGCCATTGCTGAAATACATTTATTCATCGTTAATTATTTATATTTTAGAAAGTTATAACGATTATTTAAATTAAATATTTCAAAATAGCATACTAATTTATTTGAAGCTATTCTTTAACATTGATCAGGACAGCTTCACAACGGGAAAGATCAGAATTCAGAATGATGTTCTCAGAAGTATCCCCATCGATGATCTCGATTGATACTGTATTGGGAGGAAAGGTGCCCAAATTATGTGCGTACAGGAAAAGATCGTTCGCTTGGGTAGGATCTAGTTTTAACTCGAATCCTTTTTTTAGATAGGTCAAGGTGTACTGGGAGACGATCGCAACCCCATTCAGGTAGATAGAGACGATATCGCCATCCTGCCGCCCATGATCCCATAAGTTTATCCGAACGATCCTGCTGTTGACCTCCAATTCCTTTACATAGGTGATCTTACGTCCGTCAAAGTCAGTACGTTTTTCTACCTCTTTTGGGGGCTCGGGAACTTCTGTTACTGGTTCGGAAATCGTTTCGTCTACAGGGGGTTTGGGTGCAGGGACAACTGTGGTCTCCTTTTCAATTGCTGTGTCGATCGCTTTTTCCACTATCGATGGTTCTTCTTCAACGGTGCTTGCCGTTTTTTCAACAACGGCTTCCGGTTCCTTTTTTATTACTTCTGCAACTACTTCTTTTGTTTTTTCGACCGGAGCCTCTGGCACTCGTTTGTTGATCGTAAAATAGGGGGTGGCAAACTTGGCCGTATGAAATTTATCTGCCGGGAAAAGCTCAATACCCATGATTCGGTAGTTATTTCCTTCAGGAAGGGCCTTGCTGAGTTTAAGCCCTTCGGCAAGCTGATCGTTCTCAAAAGCACCCAGATCCTGTATGACGGTATTGTTTTTGAGGAGGTAAAACCTGATCGTTTTATCTTTTTGAAGATTGACGGTATTCCATTGAATGGAAACGTTATCCGGAAGGGTCCAGGTAGTGCCGCTGGTCGGGTAGGTGATCTCCAATGCCGAACGCCAGTGTTTCCGTTCCCTTATCTGTACTTCGTTAAGTTCAGTAATGGTTTGGGTAAAATCGGTATACGGTTTTACGGTGGCCAGGCCCGATACCACTTCTTCGAGTAGGGTATAGAAAGTTTCCACTTCCTTGAGGGCATTGGTGATAGGTATCTCATCTGAATATTGTTTCCGAATGCTCCTGAAATGATCTGATATGCGTTTATTGGTCTTTTTGTCAATCACAGCATTATCTGCCAGATTGCTTTGGTTTAGCAGCTTCGTAGCTGTTTTGATCTTCAGATATGAAAAGCGATTGTTCAGGAAGACAATGGCATCTTCATAACTGACAGGACCATTTGCTTTGAGTTCTTTGGCAATGGCGTATGCTTTCTTGTATTCCGATACGGCCTCCTGAATAGTTACTTCTGCCAATTTTCTACTGGTTTGTTGTGGCGAATTGGTTGCAAGATTCAAAAGGTCTAACAACTGCTCTACAGGAATGGTGTTTTTCCCATCGCTAAAAACACCTTGTAAATATTCTGATCCCAGCCAGGGCGACTGCAATAGCAGGTAATTGCGGTCCATCTCTTTGTTGCCCTGCGTTGTTGTGAAGCTAGACAATACGGATGCATATTCATCAGAACTCCATGCTACAGGTTCATCTGCTATGATCTTTTTGCTGATCATTAAGGGGTCGTCTGCCGTTGGGGCTATACCACTGCTTCTCACGGAAATGGTATAAACCATTGCCAAAAGAGTCCAACCAAAAAAGAAACGTTTCAGCCGCATAACTAAATTCCTGCACAGATAACCAAAAACACCTGCTAGTATAAAACTATTTGTTCTCAAAAAAATTGTGGCATTAGTAATGAATTTGTTTTCAATAACTTATAAACGTAAGAAAAAACCTATATCATTATCAGAACGAAAGAAAGATCCATCGTAGTTTAAGTTAAAATTCGTGGTTCTTCTCATGTTATTTAGTATCCATAATGGAATTCGCGTTTTAAATATTGGTACATTTAAATCTAACAATCAAACCAACGTATTATGAAAAAAGTATTTTTAGCAGCCATAGGGCTTATGCTAGGCATAAGTTCCTTTGGTCAGGTCGCCTATTTCCAGTATCGGGTAGTCCCCAATGATCGGACCCAGGAATTTATTCAAAAAGAAACCATGTACTGGTCAAAAGTGGCAGCAACTGCCATTGACAAAGGTCAAATGACAGGATGGTCTTTGTGGCGCAAAGTAGGTATTACGGAAGAAGGGGCCCCAAATTTTGTTTTTGTGAACAACTTTGAAAGTTTTGACAAAATAGACCAAGGTGCCATTTGGTCTGCAGATAATGTGAAAACGATGGGAGTTTCCCCGGAGATGGTAGAAACGCAATCCTTTGCCCCAACAAGCTTTGATTACTGGATGCAGCTGGAGGCTACAGCAGGAGGTGACTATAAGTATGCAGTAGTGAATTATGCCAAGCCAGCCGATTTAAGTGGGTTTATTGAAGAGAACAAAACGCTTTGGAAGCCACTACACGAGAAAAACATTAATACCGGGGCTAACAAAATGACCTCTTGGGGGATGCTTTCTGTAGTGCATCCTAAGGGCAATCAGGCCAGGTTTTCGGCCATGACCTGGGATGGCTTTAATTCATTGGCAGACGCTATGAATTATATGAGCTATACCCCCCCTTCTGCTACCAATGCAGATTGGAATAAAGTATTATCCAAGACCAAAATGGGTACTTTTATGCCGGATGGGTTTCAATATACCATCCTGTATGAGCTGGTGATGCGGATTGCACCGAACTAGTTGCCTTATGGTACAATTGATGGAGAAACCCGATTTAATCGGGTTTCTTTGTTTTAGGACAAGATCTTAAGGACGAAACATCATGACATAAAAGGCCCACAAAATGCAAAAAGTAAAGAAAGCATAAACGAAATAGGCAGTAGTAGTTCTCTTGTTCATACAATTTGGAATAGACAGCAATTACGTAATTCTTAAAGAAATGGTAAAATATTGCTCCATGTACGGGGTTGTTCTACCGATGTACGACAAAAAATTCGATGAATGGACGCTTCAGATAGCTCTCTAACAAGTATTTATCTTGTTATCTTATCTAAACGGGGGTAGAAAACGCGTTTTTGAGGAATAAAATTATCTGTCTATTTTAAAACCATCCAGTTTGATGTCATCCAGCCCATCCGCATCAAAAGGAAATTCCAGTTGATCCTGAATATTGTAAAGGGAAATGAGGATGAATTCCGTAAGCAGTACTACGAAATAGGTGATCAAGGGGCTGTGATCCGGCCCAACATTATTGATAATGGTAGGCGCGTAGATCAATGGGAATATATATATGAAGACCTTACAATACGCCTTAAGACTTAGCGGCGTTCTGTGTGTGTTAATGGCATGGAGGTTTTCCAGCGATTCATGCAGGTCATTCATAAAACGAAAGATCCGATCTCGCACCCTTCCGGACATTCTTTCCTCTTTGGCCTGCACAAAAGCCTGCACTTTATTGAAAACGATATCGAGGTTTTCAGTGGTATCCATGTTGTTCTTCAGATGCTGCATGGTCTGCTCACTGATCTCGACAAGTATGTCCGACATTTCCTTTTTATCCTCTTCTGTAAGGCTTTTGGTGCAATTCGCAAAGTAGTACATGGTCTTGAGCGCACTCCTGAACTGGCTTAGGTGCTCCAATGCCTTTTCGCGCCTCCTAAAAGAACCTCGTATGGTAAAAACCAAAGGAAAGACGATGGCAATACTTAATAGGGTCAGGTCTACATGATACTGGATGTTAAACCAGTAGCAGAAGAAAGTAGTAAGTACAGAGATAGCCAGTGTTACCAGCGTTCTGTGATTTATTATGGAGAGGTATAGTTTAATAATCAGAAATGTGTTACATTATGGTGCTAAAGCTAACCACAATATCGTGAATAAACAAACAATATCACTAATCCTTTTTGCCTGTATGCTCGGGCTGTATCCTGCATTTTCTCAGGAAACGGAAAAGGAACAAAAAGCCGAAAAAGTAACAGCACTTTTTAGAGATCAATCCATTTTGCCAATCAAGCTAAGCTACTCCAACAAGGAGATGAAGCGCAATACGAATGATAGCACCTATTTATTGTCTCACCTCTATTTTCAGGAAGAAGGAAAATGGGATTCCATTCCGGTGAAGATCAGGGCCCGGGGTAATTATCGCAGAGCACATTGCTATTTTCCCCCGATAAAGGTGAAGATTAAAAAGGACGATGCCAAAGGCACCATTTTTAAAGGGAATAAGGAGCTGAAGGTAGTGTTGCCCTGTGTACAGGCCAGTAACACCCAGGATAATATTGTGAAAGAATACATGGCCTATAAGATCTACGAGCAGCTCTCGCCTTATTCTTTTAAAACCAGGATGGCCGATATTGAGTTCATTGAATTAAAAGGCAATAAGACAAAAGTCCATAACATAAAAGGATTCTTTATTGAGGATATTGACAGAGTAGCGGCCAGGCAAAATGCCCGTAAAATGAAACGGGTAGTGCATCCTCTGGAACAAGACGATGAGGCTTCGGCCCAAAACGACTTCTTTCAATATATGATAGGGAATACAGATTATTCGACCGCCTACCAACACAATCAAAAATTACTTTTCACCACTGAAAATACAACCGTTCCACTTCCTTATGATTTTGATATGGCGGGCCTGGTAGACGCCAGTTATGCAGTGGTGTCTCAGGTACAGGGGGAAGTACTTGAAATTGAGAGTGTCACCCAACGTTTGTATCGCGGATTTCAGCGCGATGAGGCTATTTTTCAAAAAGTCCGGAAACAATACCTGGAAAAAAAGGCGCTTATTTTTGAAGTTGTCGACGGGCTGGAATCACAATTCGAGAACGCCAAGGAGTTCCAGATAACCCGTGATTTTCTGGAAGACTTCTTTAAGGTACTGGCCGATGATACTAAATTCAATAACGAAATTATCCGTAAAGCAAGGTCTAAATAGCTTTATTATCACGTTAAATAATGTATAACAACAATTTGTAAATAAGCTAATTGTAATTTATTTATTCTGAACAAGAGGACCCAGGATCTTCCATACATTGTCGGCTACAATTTTCTGCCCATCTTCCGTGGGATGAATCCCATCGGCCTGATTTAACTCCGGCACACCGGCAACATCTTCCAGGAGGAAGGGGATAAGGTACGCATCGTTTTTTTGTGCCAGTTCCGGAAAAATGGCGCTGAATTCTGTGGTGTATTCGGGACCCATATTAGGAGGTATTTGCATGCCCGCCAAAATGATCTGGGTTTCCGGATTCTTATTTTTTACAACATCGATGATCGCCTGCAGGTTTTCACGGGTCTCACTCAAAGGAATTCCTCTTAGACCGTCATTGGCCCCCAGTTCCAATATAAAAATGGCTACCTTCTGATTCAATAACCAATCAATACGACTTTCCCCACTGGCTGTGGTCTCACCGCTAAGCCCTGCATTGATAACGGTATAGTCTAATCCTAAAGAGTCGATACGGTGCTGAATGAGGGCGGGGAAGGATTTGTCCGGTTCTAGTCCCATGCCGGCTGTTAGACTATTGCCAAAGAAAAGGATGTTGGAAGAAGGACGAACAGCTTGTTTCTGTTGTATCTCGCTTTCTTGCGGCGAATGATCTACTTCCTTTTCTTTTTTGGGTTCTCCACCACAACCTAGCAGACTGGCAATTGCCAGGAGATAACAAAACTTTAACACGGTTCTCAGCATACAGCAGTGTATAATCAAATTCATTTTTATATTTTCCCTGCCGCTATCGCATAGACACAAATAGAACAGAAATGTCAAAGATATTAAACGTTCATCATCTCAGGAAATCATATAAAAGCGGGTCCAAAGAACTTGTTGTATTAGATGATATTTCATTTTGCATTGAAGCAGGGGAGACCTTCGCGATCGTAGGCCCTTCCGGAAGTGGCAAAACCACTTTACTGGGCTTGTGCGCCGGGCTTGATCGGCCAGATGATGGCACTATAGAGCTATGCGGTGTATCCATTAATTCCTTAAATGAAGATGAACGAGCCTTGCTGCGAAACAGAAATGTCGGATTTATTTTTCAGGATTTCCAATTATTGCCAACCCTTACTGCTCTGGAGAATGTGGCGGTGCCATTGGAATTACAGGGGGCTAGGAATGCCGGGGTTGTGGCCAATGAGTTGCTCCATAAAGTGGGGCTGGCCGATCGAATGCATCATTACCCGTCGCAACTATCAGGAGGAGAACAACAAAGGGTTGCCCTGGCGAGGGCCTTTTCAAACAGGCCATCCATCCTCTTTGCAGATGAACCTACAGGTGAATTAGATGAGGCAACCGGGCAAAAAATCATACAACTCCTCTTCGAATTGAACAAAGAGGCCGGGACCACGCTGGTGATCATTACGCACGACATGGACCTGGCGCAGAAAACGCAACGGATATTACGACTCAAAGGCGGGAAGATAAGTTCTGAACAAAAGACACCTGTGCAGTGAGTGTAGGACTAAAACCCAATAAAAAAGCAGGTTTTCTCTGGCTCTTGACCATGGCTAAGAGGGATGTGCGTGGCAATGCAGGGAAGTTAGCGCTCTTTATCTCATCCATTATAATAGGTATCGCAGCAGTAGTAGCCATCCAGTCTTTTGGAAATAACCTGACAGATTCGATTGCATTTCAGTCAAAGGCCCTGATGGGAGCCGATTATTTGATAGACAGTAATAGCCCGCCCAATGAAAAAGTTCAGGCGATTATAGACTCCCTTGGAGGAGCTGATAGCCGGGAAATAAATTTTGCCTCCATGGTCACCTTTCCGGGGAAAGGAACATCTAAACTAGTGCAGGTGCTGGGTTTGGAGGGCGACTTCCCGTTTTACGGAACATTAGCAACCACCCCCCCGGAAGCAGCAAGATCTTATCATCAACATACCGCAGCCCTTGTAGATGCAACGGTGATGCTGCAATTCAATTTATCGCCTGGAGACAGTATTAAAATTGGAGCCATAACACTACCCATTGAGGGTGCTCTGACGTCTATTCCGGGAAGATCTGCACTTACCAGCAGCGTGGCGCCGGCAGTATATATTCCTTACGAAAAGATTGAACAAACAGGCTTGGTTCAAAGGGGAAGCAGGGTAGAATACAAATACTATTTTGTAGCAGGACCGGAGCAGGACCTTGATGCCATATATGAGGCAACGGACAGCAGGCTTGATAGTGAAGGTGCCGATATGGATCTTCACACAGATACGAGTGAGCGATTGGGTCGGCGCTATGAGAATTTCGGGAAATTTCTGAATATCGTAGCCTTTATAGCCCTGCTGCTTGGTTGCATAGGAATCGCAAGTGCCGTACATGTTTATGTACATGGTAAATTAAAGTCTATAGCGGTGTTAAAATGTATGGGGGCTTCCCGTAAGCAGACCTTCTTTATTTACCTCATTCAAATAGCCGGCGTTGGCTTATTGGGGGGCATTGTGGGAAGTGCGTTGGGAATAGCCCTGCAGATGACGGCTCCCTTGCTGTTAAAAGATTTTTTGCCGGTAGATGTGGAGCTGAGTATTTCCTGGACCTCCCTCTTCATGGGATTGCTGCTGGGATTGTTTATGTCCGTAACTTTTGCCTTACTCCCCCTTGTGAAAACCTGGTATGTGTCACCTTTAACTGTGTTAAGGGTTCAGGAGGAAGGAGACGTCAGGATAGGGTATGCAAGGTTATTAGTACTAGTGGTTATTTTCTTGTTTCTTTTTCTTTTCGCCTTGCAATTGTTCCAAAACTGGCGCTATGCCATCTCCTTTATAGCGGGATTGGCGACCACTTTTCTCTTGCTTTCCGGAGTGGCTATTTTGTTAATGAAAGGACTTAAGCGATTTTTTCCCGAATCCTGGGGGTTTACTGCCCGTCAAAGCATGCTGAATTTATTCAGGCCTCAAAACCAGACCATGACCCTTATCCTTGTTATTGGGACGGGTGCTTTTTTAATTAGTACACTCTATTTCACCAAGGACATTCTGTTGAGCAAGGTAGCCGTTGGTGATACTTCCCAGAGCCCCAATATTATCCTTCTGGATGTCCAGACAGAACAGGTTGAACAAGTAAGTAAGCTTGTCCGCACTAATGATCTTCCCCTTTTGAATGAAGTACCTATCATCACCATGCGGGTTCAGAACATCAAAGGAAGATCGGTCAGTGATATTCGGAACGATACCACATCCAATATTGGAAGATGGGTCTTAAACCATGAATTCAGAGTAACGTACAGAGATTCGCTTATCGCTTCAGAAACTGTTAAGGAAGGTGTTTGGAAGGGTACAAGTCCGGATGGTGCGACAACAATACCCATTTCCATTGCAGAGAATTTTGCAAACGATGCCAAAGTAGGGGTGGGCGACAAGGTCACTTTCAATGTGCAAGGGGTGCTTTTTGACACTGAAATAGCGAGTATTCGAGAAGTAGACTGGGGGCGCCTGCAATTAAATTTCTCCGTTCTTTTTCCGAAAGGGGTTCTGGAACAAGCACCTAAATTCCATGTTATCAGTACTCGGACAACGGATGAAGAGGCCTCGGCCCGTTTGCAGCAGCAATTGGTGGCTGGTTTCCCTAACATTTCTATAATTGACTTGCGTCAAATCCTGGCGCTTTTGGAAGGCATATTGGATAAGATTGGCCTCGTCATTAATTTTATGGCACTGCTGAGTATTGTCACCGGAATCATCGTCCTGATAGGGGCCATCAGAACCAGTAAGTATCAACGAATCAAAGAAAGTGTGCTGTTAAGGACCATTGGGGCTCAGGGGAAGCAATTATTGAAAATAGCCTTTCTTGAGTATGCTTTTTTGGGCGTTTTAGGAAGTTTAACAGGAATTGTTTTATCCATGGTAAGCAGTTTTTTAATGGCAACCATGGTATTTGAAAACCCTTTTCTCCCGTCGCTCATTCCCTTTACGGTTTTGCTTCCGGCCATCACCCTCTTGGTCATTACCATTGGGCTGCTAAACAGCAGAGCCGTTCTTAACAGTCCACCGCTGCAAGTACTTCGCAACGTAAGTCGCTAAAATCAGTTATGCCTTCATGACCTTTTGTATGGCCAGGCCGAAGGCTCTTACTTCGTCCATAGTGCCTGTGCTGATTCGTGCCCAATCTGTCATAGGAGGAAAGGGCCTTCCGATCATCACATTTTCCTTCTGCATTGCTGCGATCATTTTTTCGATAGGCCTTCCTGTCCTGAAGAAAACAAAATTAGTATGCGAAGGTATGTAGGAGAGTCCCAAACCATCCAATGTCTTATAAATATGTTCCTTGGCTTCCGTGTTCTTTAGCAGGCTGAACTTATAGAAATCGTCATCACGCAAAGCTTCCCTGGCAGCCTCGATAGCCAGGATATTGGAATTGGCCATCACTGCCTGCTTAAGGCGCGTTGCAATATCGGGCCTGGCGACCAGGTACCCAATACGCATCCCCGCTAGTCCATACACCTTAGAAAAGGTCTTGGAGACAATGACATTTCGGTCTTCCCTTACCAACTCCACCATGGACGGATAGTCGGGCTCGGTAATAAAATCATAGTAGGCTTCGTCACTAAAAATGACCGCCTTATTATCGTACGTCGTGCAAAAATCACGTAAAGCGCCTTTTTCTAAAAGAGTGCCTGTCGGATTGTTGGGATTACACAGAAATATCAATCGGGTTTTACTGGTAATTCGCCGACTCATGGCATTCAGATCGTGTTCCATTTTGTCATTCAATGGTACCCGGTGCACATGAGCTCCAAATGTTTCGGCATAACTCAGCATCGCCTGGAAGGTAGGGTCTGCAGCAATGATTTCTCCCCCTCCTAAACCATAGACCAATCCTGCGGCGTTAAGTCCTTCAGTAGAACCTCCGGTAACCACAATACAATCTCGGGAAACGCCTTCCTTTTTAGCAATATCGGTCACCAGTTCCCTTAAATATTGAAAAGGATACCTGCAAGCAATATCAAAGCTACTGGAAATTACAGCACGCACATTTTTGGACGGGCCATATGGGTTCTCATTGGAATTCAATTTGATGGGCCCTTCCAGTGAAAAAGGCCTTGATGGATAGTCGAGGGCCATTCCCTGTAATCCGCCCAGTATGGTGAAACCACTAGATAATCCAATTGTCTTAAGCCATTGTCTTCTGTCTATATTGTTCATATGCCGAAATTTGATTGAAAAAAGATACAATTATTTTGCTTATCTCGACACCGAAAAAAAATTAATTAGACGCAAATAAGGTACCTTACCTTGCTATTTCAGCAAGTGCAAATGTGGTAAGAACAAGGACGATTTCCTTTTAATGGAAGAAACAGGTTTGCATTTGCGAGCCTTACAAGGGGTCCTTCAAATTAATACATGGTGTTAGAAAATAGGATGGCAATAATAAGCAGCACCATGGCAAAATTGATCACGAAAGCGATCACTTTTTTCTCATCGATGGGCTCATTCCGCCCCTTGTAAAGAATAATGGTTCCGACAATACCGAGGATTCCGGAAAGGATTACGGGCAAACCAAAAAGATAGCGAGAAACCACCGGATTAGTGTTTATCATGACGGCAAGCGCTGCCAGGGTCAGTAAAAATAAGATGAGCTTACTTACATTATAAGACTGTATCGTGTATTTGCTTTCTTTAGACATATCCGTTCAAATTAATGTTAATACGTGGTGCTAGATGACTTTTATGTTCACCTTCAAACCTTCCATAATTCCCAATATACTTTGTACGGTCTCATGTAAATAGTGCTTGATGACCACATGAGGAATACGTATGGTCGTGAACCCGTTTTGAAAAGAATGCATGGTCTCTTCAAGGTTGTTCATCGCCTGTTCGTGCGTCAACATCTGATATTCCGTATCTATCTCAATGTTGAGTTTTACCCTCGAAATGGCAATATCGATCGATTTCTTGCCATCCCACCATTCCAGCATTGGATATACGCCAATACCTTTTAGGGCATAATAAAGTTGAATAGCCGCTAAGGGCGTATTATTGATTTTAATTAGTTTGTCGATCCTGTTCTTGTGCCTGGAGCACAGTTCCACTCCGTAGGTTTCCATGGAGTATTTATGATCGAGATAACTTAGTTCTTTGTTACATTCTAAACAGGTCATGCAAATTATAAAGTAAGATTTGGGGCTATTATAACAGACAGTTTTTTGGATTATTTCATGAACTCGATGAATGACCACCTGTTTTTAGACGAACGGCATTTTTTTAGATGAACTGCACTTTTTTTAACATTTGATTTTATTTTTTAGGTCGCATTAAGAATGAATTTTTCATATTGGATTATTTTTAACGTACTTTCCAATGAAAAATTCCAGTAGGCGTGTTTAAGAAGATCGGACCAGGTGTTTTAGTTGCCGCTGCCTTTATTGGCCCGGGTACGATTACGACCTGTACCTTGGCAGGGGTTAATTTTGGTTATGCCCTGCTATGGGCCATGATGCTTTCTATTTTTACGACTATTGTTTTTCAGGAAATGGCAGCCCGTCTGGGGATCATAACCCAAAAGGGACTGGCGGCCAGTATCAGGAAAGAGATTCGGATACCGTGGCTGCGGGCCATACTCATTTTTATAATGCTTTTTGCTATAGTCATTGGTAACGCTGCCTATGAGGCAGGAAACATTGGAGGTGCCATTCTTGGTTTTGAAGCACTCTTGGGTGTTGGGTCTAATTCCTGGTTTTCATGGATCATTGGTGCCTGTGCTTTCGTCTTGCTATATTTTGGTTCCTACAGATCGCTCGAAAAGATCTTTATCGGCCTGGTGATGGTTATGAGTTTCTCTTTTGTGCTTACGGCTATCCTTACAAAACCGGACCTGGGAAACATATTTGCGGGACTTTTGACCCCTTCCATGCCAAAAGACAGCATATTTACCATCATTGCGTTGATAGGCACGACCGTAGTTCCCTATAATCTGTTTCTCCATGCTTCTTTGGTAAGTGAAAAGTGGAAGTCTCCAAACGACTTGAGGGCCGTAAGATTGGACACAATGCTTTCATTGATTTTAGGGGGTATTATTTCCATGGCTATCATAGTGACCGCTAGTGCCCATCAAAACATCGCTATCGAAAATGGACTGGACCTGGCCAAAGGCCTGGAACCGCTTTATGGTCAGGCTGCCCGTTATTTTATGGGGATCGGTCTTTTCGCTGCCGGGATTACCTCGGCTATCACCGCTCCTTTGGCGGCGGCCTATGTTGCCAGCAGCTGCTTTGACTGGGATAAAGGACTGAAGTCCACTAAATTCAGAATGGTATGGGGATTTATTTTACTCTTAGGTGTGCTTGCACAGTCCTTCCGATTCCGACCTATAGAAATCATTAAATTTGCCCAGGTGGCCAATGGGTTACTATTACCGGTCATTTGTGTGTTCCTGCTATGGATAGTGAACAGCTCCACTACCATGGGGAGGTATACAAACAAACGATGGCAAAATATCGTTGGCATTCTGTTGCTTTTTATTATTATGTTATTGGGTGCAAAAAGTATCCTATCAGTGATCAGTACGTTATGAAACAGCAGTGGGAAATTGACATCAATTGTGATGTAGGAGAGGGGGTCAATAATGAAGCACAGTTGTTTCCTTTTATTTCTTCCTGTAACCTGGCCTGTGGCGGACATGCCGGAGACACGGCTTCCATGACCATGGTTACGGAACTGGCCAAAAAATACGGAATAAAAGTCGGTGCACATCCATCGTATCCGGATCGGGCAAATTTTGGCAGGAAAAGCATCTCCATTCCTTCAGACGACCTTATAACTACTATTCGAACACAGGTTGAAGGGTTGCGAACAATACTGAAGGCTTCCGGGTTGCCGTTACACCATATCAAGGCACACGGGGCTTTGTATAATGATCTGTCCGGAAACAAGGAGCTTACCCAGGTCTACCTGGAAAGTGTAACACCCTATAGAAGCATCGCCAGGCTGTATGCCCCCTTCGGGTCTGTATTTGCTGCCGAAGCTGCGCAGAGGGGGTTCCAGGTAGTATTCGAAGCATTTGGTGACAGGAATTATACCAAGGATCTTACATTGGTTGCCCGCAGGCTGCCAAATGCCTTGATCCAGGAACCGAAAGCGGTACTGAAGCATATGCTTTTAATGATACAGCAGGAACAAGTCAAAGCACTGGACACAACTTTGGTGCCGATCAAAGCAAATACTTTTTGTATTCATGGAGATACCCCTTCTGCATTTGAAATATTGACGTATCTTTCACAAGAATTACCAAAACATCATGTTCATTTAAAGAAATGAATACGTATCCCATCCATATTAAACCTTTTGGTACGCATGCCATCCTGGTAGAATGGCCGTTTGATATTCAAAAAACCATTCTGGAGGATATCCTGATCTTCAAAGATTATCTGAAGAGCCAGGGATTTGACAAAGATGAGTGGGAAATGGTCCCCGCCTATAACTCCCTTGCACTTATTAACCGAAAAGAGGAGCTAGACCATGAGGCGATGACTAAAAAACTTCATGCCTTGTATCTTCAAAGGGTAGAAGGGGCAAAAAAGCAGTCTTATCTATGGAAGTTGCCCGTTTGTTATGATCCTGAATTCGGAATCGATCTGGAAGAAGTTGCGGAGTATACCGGCAAGACAGTGGAACAGATCATTACCATGCATACCGCCACCCCTTATACAGTCTACGGCATTGGGTTTTTACCGGGCTTTTTATACCTGGGAGGAATTCCAAAGGAACTGGAGACGCCCAGAAAGGCTACTCCCAGATTACGTGTACAAAAGGGAGCTGTCGGGTTGGCACGTAAACAGACAGGCATCTACCCGCAAGATAGTCCAGGTGGGTGGAATATTATCGGGAACTGCCCCATTCCTATTTTTGATGCCAAAAAAGAAAACCCATGTTTTGTTAATGTGGGCGATACCATACAATTCTATTCTATCACAAGAGCGCAATTCGATCTGCACAAAATTCAGGCAGAAGTGGGGATCGACCTCTTAAAAAAAGTCCCAAGCAGTGCTTAAGATACTTAAAAGCGGATTCTATACAACGATCCAGGACAAAGGCCGTTTTGGCTATCGCCATATAGGGGTTCCGGTTTCCGGGACTATGGATCAGCGGGCTTCTTCTTTGGCCAATGCGATGCTGGAAAACCAGGAAACAGATGCCGTAATGGAGATGACCATGACGGGTCCTACCCTTGAATTCTTAAGTGGAACCTTTATCTCGATAACGGGAGCAAATTTATCCCCGACCCTCAACGGTTCCGCCATAGAAACCTATAGTGTTTACAAGATAAAAGAAGGCGATGTTTTGGGTTTCGGAAAACATATTGATGGCCTGAGGGCATATTTGGCAGTCAAAGGAGGCTTTCTAACAGACAAAATACTGGAAAGTCGTGCTTTTTACAAACCCATAACAGCAGCAGACCATTTAACCTCCGGAATGGAAGTTCCTTATGAAGAGGTGTTGAATTATGAGCCCAAAATAAGCCATATCATCACTACTGAAATTGACAAGATAGAAACACTTTTGGTAAGCAAGGCACCGGAGTTCGATATTCTCACTGAAGAACAAAAGGAGGTTTTATTTCAGTCCTCATTTACCATCGCTAAGGAAAACAACAGAATGGCGTATCAATTAGAGGAGTCCATTGCCCCGCACCAGCATGCGATGCTTACTTCGGCAACCTTGCCGGGAACCGTGCAGATAACCCCCGGTGGTAAATTGATCATTCTCATGCGCGATGGGCAAACAACCGGAGGTTACCCCCGTGTCTTACAACTATCGGATGAGGCTATAAACCTTTTATCCCAAAAGGCTTTTGGCAATAAGATATCCCTTAAACTACTGTAATTATACCCTTTTGTATACCTCTGTAAAAGGCACCCTGAATCTGGGGCCGTAAACCCCTTCCGGATCCCGAACACCACAACCGATGACCATGGTGATCTCTGCGCCCCATGGCAAGTGCAGCAGCTTCTTAATCCTGTAGGTATCACTCCCTTCCATAGGGCAGGTATCATAACCGATCGCCGCCATGGAGATCATAAAGTTTTGGGCTGCCAACCCAGCACTTTTATGGGCAACCACCCGAAGATCAGATTTTCTGACTTCCCTGTAAACCGGACGAAAAAGGCCAATAACAGAAAAGAGGATATAACGTATCGAACCCAAAATGCCCAGGAACTCTGTATAAATAGAAGGAATAACTTTGCTATAATACCCCAGGGCAAAACGTTCTCGTCTCGTATAGTCCGAGGTTGGTTTTTCCCCAATAGTCGATTTCAGAAATTCTTTGTTGGCCAGGGCTCTTTTTTTCCAAAGATCCTTTCGGGCAACGACTACCACCAATTGCTTGGCCGTTTTTGCAGCATTTTGACCTAAACAGGCTTTTGTCATCTGTTGGCGCATGGTGTTGTCCGTAATATGATAGAATTCCCATAATTGCAAATTACTGCTCGTAGGGGCAAGGACGGCATTTTCGATACATTGCCTGACCTTATCCGGATCCGGGTCTATATCCTTTCTGAAAACACGGACAGATCTTCGGGCATGTATGGCTTCGGTAACTGTTTTTTCTATGGCCATTTATAATAGATGCTTCATTTTCTTCATGAATTTCAGGGGCAGGGTATAGGGCGGATTTCGCAATGGGATGTCGATCCAGGTCCCTCTTTTTATGATCGATTTATGATGCGAGAACAGATCAAAGGTGCGTTTGCCGTGATAGGCCCCTATACCACTCTGACCCACGCCGCCGAACGGAAGGTTTTTGTTGGTAATGTGGATAAGGGTATCGTTCATAACGCCTCCTCCAAAACGGTACTTCTTAATAAAGCGATCCTGAAACGATTTCCGTTTTGAAAAAACATAGGCCGCCAGTGGTTTCCCTTGCGATAAAAGCCAGGGGGTAATCTCATCTTCCTCTTTGTACACGATGACCGGTAGAATAGGACCGAAGATCTCCTCCTGCATTACAAGACTGTTGGGATCTGACTGAAGGAGCAAGGTGGGGGACAAATAGTTTTCATCCTCCTGTGTGTGTCCTCCAAAAACAATTTCCTGACCTTCTAAAAGATGTATAAGGCGCTTATAATGGCCGGTTGAAACGATCCGTGCCAGGTCTTTTGAAGGGTTCCGGGTATCACCGTAGAATGATTCGATGTTTTTCTTCAGTGCTTCTATCAGGGCATCCTTAACCTGCTCTTGCACCAGGATATAATCTGGCGCAATACAAGTTTGCCCTGCATTCAGAAATTTTCCCCAAACGATCCTTTTTGCTGCAACGCCTATGGCAGCGGTTTCATCTACAATACAAGGACTTTTGCCTCCCAATTCCAGCGTAACCGGGGTTAAATTGGCGGCAGCGCTTTCATATACCAATTTTCCAACACGCGTGCTTCCTGTAAAAAAGATATAGTCCCATTCCTCCTTCAATAGTTGCCGGGACAATTCTACCCCTCCTTCAACCACAAGTACCTGTTCTTTGGAAAACACGGATGAAAGGATCTCGTTTAATAGGCCACTGGTGTGGGGTGTTAATTCGGATGGTTTAAGCACCACCGTATTCCCGGCAGCAATGGCCCCAATAAGTGGTAGCATGGCTAATTGAAAAGGATAATTCCAGGGCGCCATCACCAGGACCGTCCCATAAGGTTCCTTATAAATCCAATCCGAGGAAGGAAAATTAAGCCATGATCCGGATACCCTTTCCGGTTTACTCCAGTACTTCAGGTTTTTCAGGACGTCCTTTAATTCGGCCAGGACAAATTGGGTTTCGGCTACAAGCGTCTCGAAAGGGGGTTTTTTGAAATCGGCATACAGCATTTCGCAGATCCGATCTTCATTTCTGACAATCTCCTTTTTCAGGCGTTTGAGCAATTCCTGCCGGTAGCGGATCTCTCTGGTCCCCTGATCGCTAAAAAAAGTACGTTGCGCCTGAATCGCTTCCGTGATCGATTTGTTCATGTTCAAAAATACTTAAAATATTCTCCGCAGATCATGGAAATTCCGTACAATTTCTGCACAAAAGAGTGTATTGAATATGATATTATTTTTACACTTATATCGCTGAAAAACAGTTATATAACAATTATAAATACACATTGAATTTAAATCAAAGTCGTTTGTTGTTGAGGGGAGGGTTTTGAAACCAGTATCTTTGAAACATACAGTATTTACTATAGAAACAAGTAAAATAAGGGATATTAATACATGGAATTGAACAAGCATAGTAAAAATGTAACCCAGGACCCAACCCAGCCAGGAGCACAGGCCATGCTTTACGCTATTGGTCTTACAGAAGACGATCTTAAAAAACCCCTTATTGGGATTGGAAGTACAGGATTCGAAGGCAATCCCTGTAATATGCATCTTAATGACCTCGCTCAGTTAGTAAAAAAAGGACTGAAGGAAGAAGATCTGATAGGGCTTGTGTTCAATACAATCGGCGTTAGTGATGGCATTTCCATGGGTACCTATGGGATGCGCTATTCGTTACCTTCAAGAGATATCATTGCCGATTCCATGGAGACCGTGGTCCAGGCCATGAACTATGATGGTTTAGTGACCGTAGTAGGCTGTGATAAAAATATGCCTGGCGCACTGATGGCTATGATTCGTCTCAACAGGCCCTCTGTGCTTGTATATGGGGGAACCATCGCTTCCGGCTGTCTCAATAACAAGAAACTCGATATTGTTTCTGCTTTCGAGGCGTGGGGCGAGAAAGTGGCAGGTACTATGGATGAAAAGGAATTTAAGAACGTGATCCAGCACGCCTGTCCCGGGGCAGGGGCTTGTGGCGGCATGTATACAGCAAACACCATGGCCTCAGCCATTGAGGCATTGGGGATGGCCATGCCCTATAATTCATCAAATCCGGCTATTGGACCTGATAAGGAAAAAGATTGCGTAAACTCCGGTAAGGCCTTGCGTTACCTCATGGAACACGATATTAAGCCCAGCGATATCATTAATCGCAAATCGCTCGAAAATGCCGTACGTCTTATTACGGTGTTAGGGGGCTCTACCAATGCTGTTTTGCATTTTCTTGCTATTGCCAAGGCAGCCAATGTTTCTTTTACCCTTGATGATTTTCAACGCATCAGTGATACGACTCCCTTTTTGGCAGATCTTAAGCCTAGCGGCAAATACTTAATGGAAGACGTGCATCGTGTGGGTGGCATACCTGCCGTTATGAAATTTATGTTGGAAAACGGTATGTTGCATGGCGACTGTGTGACCGTTACGGGCAAGACTGTTGCTGAGAATTTAAAGGATGTACCGGGCTTATCAGAAGGGCAGGATGTTGTAAAATCGCTGGATGCGCCCATTAAGGAAACCGGCCACCTGCGCATTTTATATGGCAACCTGGCAACAGAAGGGGCCGTGGCCAAAATAACAGGGAAAGAAGGCTATCATTTTTCGGGACCGGCCAAAGTCTTTGAAGATGAATTTAAGGCCAATGAAGGAATAGGAAAAGGATTGGTAAAAAAAGGAGATGTGGTGGTTATTCGCTACGAAGGACCCAAAGGAGGGCCTGGAATGCCGGAAATGTTGAAACCTACTGCGGCGATTATGGGAGCGGGTCTTGGCAAGGATGTGGCCTTGATCACTGACGGACGTTTTTCCGGGGGCACCCATGGATTTGTAGTAGGCCATGTATCTCCTGAAGCCCAGGAAGGCGGAACCATTGGACTCCTTAAGGATGGTGATATGATCACCATTGATGCCGTTAAAAACAGCATCACCGTTGCTTTAACCGATAAAGAAATAGCCGACAGAAAAGCAGCATGGAAGCAACCTCCTTTGAAAGTAAAAAAGGGAAGTTTGTATAAATACGCAAAAACAGTGTCATCTGCCTCAAAGGGGTGCGTTACAGATGAATTTGATTAAAGAAGACATTTATTTGGATCACCTCCCAGCACATCAGGACACGGAGTTATTAAAAGGAACGTATGGAGACAAGTACAAAAAAAGAAAGGAAGGCGGAAAATAAAAAACCGCTTCGGATCAGTGGGGCGGAAGCGATCATTCACTGCCTGTTGGCAGAAGGGGTCGATTTGATCTATGGATATCCGGGAGGGGCTATCATGCCGGTATATGACGAACTCTATAAGTTCCAGGACCGTCTCACCCACGTGCTGACCAGGCACGAACAAGGGGCTACACATGCGGCTCAGGGCTATGCAAGGGTCACCGGAAGGGTAGGCGTGGCAATGGCAACTTCAGGGCCGGGGGCTACCAACCTGGTTACCGGACTGGCAGACGCTCAGATAGATTCAACTGCAATGGTATGTATTACAGGTCAGGTACCCAGACATTTATTGGGTTCCGACGCTTTCCAGGAAACGGACATTATCGGAATATCGACCCCGGTAACGAAATGGAATTACCAGATCACCAGGGCGTCCGAAATTCCGGGGATCATGGCAAAAGCATTTTTTATAGCGAAATCGGGCCGACCAGGTCCCGTACTGGTCGATATAACCAAGAATGCCCAATTCGAGGAGTTCGATTTTCATTATGAACCTTGTACAGGCGTAAGAAGCTATCAGCCTTCGCCCATTGCAGCAGAAGAGGATATCGAGGCCGCAGCAGCCCTGATTAATTCGGCTAAGAAACCGTATATCGTGTACGGGCAGGGCGTGATTCTGGGGCATGCAGAAAACGAGTTGAAAGAATTGGTGGAAAAGGCAGGAATTCCTGCTGCCTGGACTATTTTGGGCTTGTCTGCCATGAATACGGACCACCCATTGAATGTTGGCATGGTGGGGATGCACGGGAATTATGGCCCTAATGTACTCACCAACGAATGCGATGTGCTGATCGCTATAGGAATGCGTTTCGATGACCGGGTTACCGGCAGTTTGGACACCTATGCCAAGCAGGCCAAGATCATTCATATGGAAATAGATCCGGCTGAGATCAACAAAAATGTAAAGGTAGACGTTGCACTCCTGGGCAATGCCAAAACAACCCTTCAAAAGCTCCTTCCTAAGATCAATAAAAACAGCCATACAGCCTGGCACAATGAATTCCAGAAAAAGTATGAGGAAGAATTCAAAGCCGTCATTGAGCGGGATTTATATCCCACGAAAGACGGACTCACCATGGGGGAGGTTATAGAGGAGATCAACAAGGCAACAAAGAATAAGGCCGTGATCGTTTCAGATGTCGGACAACATCAAATGATCGCCTGCCGGTACGCCAAATTCAATCAGTCTAAAAGTAATATCACTTCGGGAGGTTTGGGAACCATGGGATTTGCATTGCCTGCAGCCATTGGGGCGAAGATGGGAGCAATGGACAGGGAAGTGGTTGCCATCATAGGGGATGGTGGATATCAAATGACCATTCAGGAATTGGCAACCATCTTCCAGAACAAGACACCGGTGAAAATTGTAGTGCTAAACAATGAACATTTAGGTATGGTGCGCCAATGGCAGGAATTGTTTTTTGAAAGGCGGTATGCCTCTACCGTAATGACCAACCCGGATTTTGTAAAAATAGCGGAAGGGTATCATATCAAGGCCCAGCGGGTAGCGGAACGCAAAGACCTGAAAGCAGCGGTTCAGGAAATGATCGCTTGCAAGGACGCCTATTTCCTGGAGGTAAAAGTAGAGAAAGAAGACAATGTTTTCCCTATGATCCCATCCGGGGCATCCGTTTCAGATATCAGACTAAAATAAGGACCAATGGAAAATAAATGGTTCACCATCTCGGTGTATTCAGAAAATAATGTGGGATTGCTCAATAGAATATCTGGAATATTCTTAAAGCGACATATTAATATAGAAGGGCTAAATGTCTCTAAATCAGAAATTGAGTATGTTTCAAAATTCACGATAGTTGTATTTACGACGGAAGACTGGACCCGTAAGATTGTCGCGCAAATAGAGAAACAAATAGAGGTTATAAAAGCCTTTTACCATACAGATGAAGACATTATTTATCAGGAATCGGCCTTATTTAAAATAGCATCGCACCTGCTTTTTGATGAGCGACAGATCCAGAATATCATCAAGGAAAGCAATTCTCAAATTGTAACCGTTTCCAGGGAATTCTTTGTGTTGGCCAAAACCGGAAGAAGGCACGAGATAGATGAAATGCATGACCAATTGGAACCTTATGGCATTCTGCAATTTGTCCGTTCAGGGAGGATTGCCGTGACCAAAGCCGCCATGCCTATTTCGGCCTTACTCAATGCATATGAGAATAACAATTAACTAATTACCAATAAATTCAACTAGCAGCATGACAAATTATTTCAATACACTTTCACTAAGAGATCAACTACAGCAACTGGGGAAATGCCGATTTATGGATGCCTCCGAATTTGCTGATGGTGTAACCGCTTTAAAAGGGAAAAAGATCGTGATCATAGGGTGTGGTGCTCAGGGACTAAATCAGGGGCTCAACATGCGCGATTCCGGCCTGGATATCGCTTATACCCTCCGGGAGGCTGCCATAAAGGAAAAAAGAGCTTCTTATGTCAATGCTACCGAAAACGGTTTTAAAGTGGGTACTTATGAGGAATTGGTTCCGGGAGCAGATCTCCTGATCAACCTCACGCCGGATAAACAACACACGAATGTGGTCAACACGGTTATGCCGTTAATGAAAAAGGGGGCCACGCTTTCTTATTCCCATGGTTTTAACATTGTGGAAGAAGGTATGCAGATCCGCAAGGATATTACAGTGATCATGGTGGCCCCGAAAAGTCCCGGATCTGAGGTAAGAGAAGAGTACAAGCGAGGTTTTGGTGTCCCTACCCTTATTGCTGTACACCCCGAAAATGATCCGGAAGGAAAGGGGCTCGCACAGGCCAAAGCATATGCGGCAGCCACGGGTGGCCATAAGGCAGGGGTATTGGAATCTTCTTTTGTTGCAGAGGTGAAATCTGATTTGATGGGGGAACAAACGATCTTATGCGGATTGCTGCAAACAGGCTCCATTTTGTGTTTTGATAAAATGATAGAGAAGGGGATAGATGCGGGATACGCGTCTAAACTCATCCAATACGGGTGGGAAACCATTACGGAAGGGTTAAAATACGGGGGGATCACCAATATGATGGACCGATTGTCGAATCCTGCCAAGATCAAGGCCTTTGACCTTTCTGAAGAAATGAAGACGATTATGCGGCCACTTTTCCACAAGCATATGGACGATATTATGAGCGGACATTTCTCCAAAACGATGATGGAAGACTGGGCCAATGACGATAAAAACCTGTTGACCTGGCGTGCCGCTACCGGAGAAACGGCTTTCGAAAAAACACCTGCAGGAACCCAGAACATCTCCGAGCAGGATTATTATGACCATGGGGTGCTGATGGTGGCCTTTGTAAGGGCCGGGGTCGAATTGGCGTATGAATCAATGACCGAATCCGGGATCATTGGCGAATCGGCTTATTATGAATCCTTGCATGAAACACCCCTGATCGCCAATACCATTGCGCGCAAAAAGCTCTTTGAAATGAATCGTGTAATCTCTGATACAGCAGAATACGGGTGTTACTTATTCGATCATGCCTGCAAACCATTGCTTAAGGATTTTATGAAAAACATAGACGTAGATGTTATTGGAAAAGCATTTGGGGAAGGCAGGGATAATGGGGTCTCCAATGCCAGACTGATAGCCGTGAACAAGGCGCTCAGAGAACACCCGGTAGAACAAGTTGGGGCCAGGTTGCGTGCTTCCATGACCGCAATGAAACCTATCGTTTAGGACAATAGATCAATTTCGTACCTTTAAGTGCAGCAAAAGAGAAACTACAGATTATGGATACCAATGTTGGGGAATTCCCGGAGAACTATACGATCAAAAATGCCATACACCAGAAATTATATCTGGTAAATGGAGAATTAAAAGAGTGGAAAGGTCCGGTCACCGAGGTTTTTTCAACCATTTCGTCATCTGAAGAATATCAGCCTACCTTACTGGGAAGTATTCCCGACATGGGAGAAACCGAAGCCATGGATGCCTTAAACGGCGCCTTAACAGCCTATGATCAGGGGAAAGGGGTATGGCCCACCATGAAAGTCAGCGATCGTATAGAGTGCATGGAAAAATTCGTGGCTAAAATGGCAACTAAAAGAGAGGAAGTTGTAAAACTACTGATGTGGGAAATTGGAAAGTCGCTCCCAGACTCTCAAAAAGAATTTGACCGGACGGTAGAATATATTCATGATACCATTGAGGACTACAAGCAACTGGACCGTAACTCTGCTAAGTTTCAAAAACACGACGGTGTATACGCACATATTCGTCGTGGCCCTCTTGGTGTAGTATTGTGTTTAGGCCCTTATAACTATCCCCTTAATGAGACTTTTGCTTTATTGATCCCAGCGTTGATCATGGGGAATACGGCCATTTTTAAACCGGCAAAATTTGGAGTCCTGTTGATAACCCCCTTATTGGAGGCATTTAAAAGTAGTTTCCCAAAAGGGGTGGTTAACATACTCTTTGGTCGGGGCAGAAGTGTGGCAGCTCCCATTATGAAAACGGGAAAAGTTGATGTCCTGGCGTTAATCGGAAACAGCCTTTCTGCCAATGCACTTCAGGATCAGCATCCTAAGAGCAATAGACTCCGCCTGGTGTTGGGATTAGAGGCTAAAAATCCGGCTATTATCCTTCCGGATGCGGATATGGACCTTACTATAGAGGAATGCCTTGCAGGGACCCTTTCCTTCAATGGGCAACGATGTACAGCGCTAAAAATCGTATATGTTCATGAGGCGGTAACGGAGGCCTTCCTGCAACGATTTGCAGAAAGAGTAGATGCCTTGAAATTTGGAAACCCCTGGGAAGAAGGGGTTAAACTTACTCCATTGCCAGAACCGGGAAAACCGGCTTATATCCAGGAATTGATAGATGATGCCCTTGCGAAAGGCGCGAAGATCATGAATAAAAAAGGAGGACAGCACTTTGATAATTATATATGGCCGGCTGTGCTGTATCCGGTAACCAAGGAGATGCGCGTTTATCAGGAAGAACAATTTGGCCCGGTCATTCCGGTGCTTTCTTTCCAGGACATTGAAGAGCCCTTAGATGATATGGCGGCGAGTAATTACGGGCAACAGGTAAGCCTTTTTGGAAAAGATGTCTATACCCTGGCGCCCTTGATTGATACGTTGGCCAACCTTGTTTGCCGTGTGAACCTCAATAGTTCTTGCCAGCGGGGCCCGGATGTATATCCGTTTACGGGAAGAAAGGATTCAGCCCAGTCAACACTGAGTGTACACGATGCATTGCGATCTTTTTCCATCAGGACGTTTCTGGCCTTTAAGGATAATGAACTGAATAACGAGACAGTGAAGCAACTATTGGAAACCAAGTTGTCTAACTTCACCAGTACGGAGTATATCCTATAATTGGTTAGCTATATCTGCCGATAAATCAAAGGTGCTTGGCCAGCCAATCGCCTACTTCATTGGTGCCATAGGCGGTGCTACCATCAGCTAGGTCTTCAGTGACCATTCCTTCTGCCAGGGATCTGTTTACCACCTCGCGAATCGCTTGCGCTTCTTCCTGTAGATCAAAATCTTCGAACATCATGGCAGCGGATAAGACGGTTGCCAGCGGATTAGCGATATTTTTCCCAGCTGCCTGAGGGTATGACCCGTGAATAGGTTCATATAGCCCTATTGATTCGCCAATAGAGGCAGAGGGCATCAAACCCATGGAACCAGAGATCACCGAAGCCTCATCTGTAAGGATATCGCCAAATAGATTTTCTGTGATCAACACATCATAGGCATTAGGCCATTGCACCAGTCGCATAGCCACAGCGTCCACAAATTCATATGAAACAGTCACTTCCGGATATTCTTTTTCCATGGCTTGCACGGTTTCTCGCCATAACCTGGATGATTCTAACACATTGGCCTTGTCTACGCAACAAAGTTTTTTAGAACGTTTCATAGCCATTTCGAATCCCTTTTTGGCCAGTCGCTGCACTTCTTTCCTTGTGTAGGTACAGGTGTCATACGCCGTATTCCCGTTGTCCTCACGTCCTCTTTTCCCAAAATAGATGCCTCCTGTTAGTTCCCTGAGGAAGATCAGATCTGTACCTTCAATACGTTCCCTTTTTAGGGGCGATTTATCAATTAGGGAAGGAAAGGTGAAGGTAGGCCTTACATTGGCGAAGAGACCCAGTTTTTGTCGCATTTTGAGCAAACCCTGTTCAGGTCGAACTTTCGCCGACGGGTCATTATCGAATCTCGGATGGCCAATGGCCCCGAAAAGAACGGCATCTGAACTCTCACAAATGGCATGGGTGGCGTCGGGATAGGGTTCGCCTACCGCGTCGATGGCAGCAGCGCCCGTGAGCGCAGGTCGCCAATTGATCTCATGATTGTATTTAACGGCAACTGCATCGCATACCTTTACGGCCTGGGCAATTACTTCAGGACCAATGCCGTCTCCTGCCAATAAGGCTATATTTAATTTCATCTCAATCGTGTTTCTGGAAAGTTAACTAATATTAAGCATTTTTTCGGTGGCCTTGATGGCCGATACCGTCTGGTCCGAATCCAGACCGCGGGTTGTAAATTCTTTTTCATTGTTTTGCCAGGTGATGATGGTTTCACACAGCGCATCTGAATTACTTCCCGGTGGAATTCGCACGGCATAATCTGTCAATGTTGGCAGTCGCCATTTTTTTGTGCGATACACTTTTCGCAAGGCATTCATAAAGGCATCGAATTGACCGTCGCCCTGTGCATTTTCCTCATATACCTCACCATCAATTTCAACAGCTACCGTAGTGGAAGGTTTCAATCCTTTGGAGTGTGTTAACACGTAGGATTTAATAACCACTTTTTGTTGGTAGTTTTCACTGTCCAGTACATCCGAAATGATATACGGAAGATCATCCTTGGTAACCCTTTCTTTTTTGTCTCCCAATTCAATGATGCGTTGGGTCACCTTCTTCAATTCCTCCTCATTTAAGGTAAGTCCCAACTCCTGCAGGTTTTTTTGGATATTGGCTTTTCCAGAGGTCTTGCCTAAGGCATATTTGCGTTTTCTGCCAAATCGTTCCGGCAATAGATTATTAAAGTATAGATTATTTTTGTTGTCCCCATCCGCATGTATACCAGCAGTTTGAGTAAAAACATTATCTCCCACAATAGGTTTGTTGGCAGGAATGCCAAAACCCGTAAAGGCCGAAACCAATTTACTTACTTTGAATAAGGAATTTTCCTGAACATTGATCTTTAGTTGCGGCAGAAAATCGTTTACCACAGCCACCACACTGGCCAGTGGAGCATTGCCTGCGCGTTCCCCCATTCCGTTGACCGTTAAATGAAGCCCGTGACAGCCGGCTTTCAGCGCTTCCATTACATTGGCCACGCTAAGGTCATAGTCATTATGTCCGTGAAAATCAAAATGGCTATTGGGATAACGCCTTATGATCCGGTCTATGAATTCAAAGGTTTCGGAAGGGGTAAGTACCCCTAGAGTATCCGGTAATAGGATGCGTTTAAGCGGTTGGGTGGTAAGGAAATCCAGAAACTGAAATACATAGTCAGGGGAGTTGCGCATCCCGTTACTCCAGTCTTCTAAATAGACATTGGTGCTAATGCCCGCTTTTTCGGCCAATTGAATGACTTCTGCTATTTCCGAAAAATGTTGTTCGGCCGTCCTTTTAAGTTGATGCGTCAGATGATTGAGCGATCCCTTGGTCAACAGGTTCTGCACTTTGGCTCCCGCTTCCTGCATCCAGGCCACGGACAGGCCTTTGTCTACAAAAGTGAGTACTTCTATCCGGTCTTCATAGCCCATGGATTGTGCCCAATGGGTGATCTGCTTTACGGATTGGAATTCCCCCGCCGATACCCGGGCAGAGGCGATCTCGATCCGGTCTACCTTTAATTCATCCAGCAGTAACTTTGCCATCGTCAGTTTTTCCGATGCCGAAAAAGAAACACCGGACGTTTGTTCCCCATCGCGGAGTGTGGTATCCATAATTTCTATCGTCCTTCGTTCCATAGCGAGCCCCCCTAATGGTTTAGGCGTACTTTTCGTAACAGAAGGGGTACCTGAATCTAACATAGCAGTGGTTACTTTTATAAGGGCATTCCCTTGGCGAAATCCTCTATTTCACTTTTCATGCTCAGCAGGTAGTCTATATCATCATACCCATTCAGCATGTTGTCCTTTTTATAATTGTTGATATCGAATGATTCCTTTTCCCCGGTGGCATCAATGGTAATGGTCTGAGAAGGTAGGTCTACCGAAAGCGATGTCTTTGCATCGGCCTCAATGGCCTCATAGATCTTCTGTAAGAACACAGCACTTACCTGTACGGGTAGCACCCCGATATTCAGGCAGTTATTCCGAAAAATGTCTGCAAAAAAGCTGGAGACCACACATCTGAAACCATAATCATAAATAGCCCAGGCTGCGTGTTCACGGGAGGAGCCGGAACCAAAGTTCTTTCCTCCAACCAGAATTTTGCCGGAATACATCGGATTGTTCAAAATAAAATGTTCCTTGGGCGTATTATCAGAATGATAACGCCAGTCGCGGAACAGGTTGTCCCCGAAGCCTTTTCGCTCGGTAGCTTTTAAAAAACGGGCCGGGATAATCTGGTCCGTATCTACATTTTCTATCGGGAGCGGAACTGCAGTACTCGTCAGTATATTGAATTTATCGTATGCCATAATATGCAAATAGGGTTATGCCGTTTCTACTATCATTAATGCTCTTGGATCGGTAACTTTTCCCGTTACAGCTGCTGCGGCCGCAACTAGGGGACTCGCCAGCAGTGTTCTGGCTCCCGGGCCTTGTCTTCCTTCAAAATTCCGATTGGAAGTACTCACTGCGTATTTCCCCGGGGGGATCTTATCTTCGTTCATGGCCAAACAGGCAGAACAACCGGGTTCCCTTAATTCAAAACCCGCTTCTTCAAGAATATCCAGTATCCCTTCCTCTCTGATAGCTTCCTCCACACGGTGTGAACCGGGTACCAGCCATGCTGTAACATGGTCTGCTTTTTTTCGTCCCTTGACGATTTCAGCAAAAGCTCTGAAATCTTCTATTCGGCCATTGGTACAGCTTCCCAGGAACACGAAATCTATTTTCTTGCCCAACATGGCTTCCCCTTCGTGAAAATCCATGTATTCGAGTGATTTTTTAAAGGTAGTTACACCGCCTTCCACGGTTTCAGCATGGGGAATCCCTAATGAAATTCCGATACCCATACCGGGATTAGTGCCATAGGTGATCATGGGTTCAATAGCAGATCCATCAAATATTATTTCTTTGTCAAAAATGGCATCCTGGTCCGAGTACAAGGTTTTCCAGTAAGCCATGGCCTTATCCCATGCACTTCCTTTTGGCGTAAACTCACGTCCCTTGATATAGGCAAAGGTCTTTTCATCGGGGGCTATCATACCACCCCTGGCACCCATTTCAATGCTCAGGTTGCATACGGTCATCCGGCCTTCCATGGACATATTTCTAAAAACATCCCCGGCATACTCCACAAAATATCCGGTGGCACCCGAAGTGGATAATTTTGAGATGATATAGAGGGCTACATCTTTGGGAGTCACAGCCTGGTTAAGTTCGCCATCAATGGTGATCCTCATCTTTTTTGCTTTAGGCTGCATAATACATTGGGTAGAGAGGACCATTTCTACTTCAGAGGTTCCAATACCAAAGGCTATGGCCCCGAACGCCCCGTGGGTAGAGGTGTGCGAATCTCCGCATACAATGGTGGCACCGGGAAGGGTAATCCCGTTTTCCGGACCTATTACATGAACGATCCCGTTTTTTTCGTGCCCCAGGCCCCAGTATGGAATACCATGAACGGCTGCATTTTCCTCCAGTGCTTTTAACTGGTTAGCAGATAACAGATCCTTTACCGGCAAGTGCTGATCGCGCGTTGGGGTATTATGGTCAGCTGTGGCAAACGTACGATTGGGGTACAGTACCTTGCTTTTCCTGTTCTTCAGTCCAAGGAATGCCACCGGACTGGTTACTTCGTGTACGAGGTGCCTATCAATAAAAAGAACATCCGGGCCATTCTCTATTTCACGAACCACATGGGCATCCCAGACTTTGTCAAACAGTGTTTTCTTTGAACTCATAAACGGGTTATATCTAAGCAAACAAAACTAAAAAATAGGAGATGGTAGCGAAATTGATATCCATGAAAATTACGATGTTCAAGAAGGCACGCATCTCTAAAACAAGGTATTTGGGATATCAGCTAATGTAGTTCCAAATATTTTTATGTTTGATCAGTTGGGTATAGTTGATGCGAAGCACCCGATTCTTTTCTAACTGCAATCCCGGATCTTCTTTGAGCACCTGAAGGGCGTAATAACGGGCTGTTTTTAAAATATCATTATCCTTTACAAGGTCTGCAATTTTAAGGTTTAGCAGGCCACTTTGCTGGGTACCCATAAGATCTCCAGGGCCACGAAGTTTCAGGTCTACTTCTGCAATTTCAAATCCATCGCCGGTGCGTACCATGGTTTCCAACCTGGTTTTCGCTTCTGAGGAAAGCTTATGGCCGGTCATCAGGATGCAGTAACTCTGGTCGGCACCCCTTCCCACCCGACCACGTAGCTGATGCAACTGAGAAAGGCCAAACCGCTCCGCGCTTTCAATAATCATGACCGAGGCGTTAGGGACGTTTACCCCAACTTCTATTACCGTGGTAGCCACCATAATTTGGGTTTCCCCTTTTACAAAGCGTCTCATTTCATACTCTTTATCTTCGGCTTTCATCTGGCCATGTACAATGGAGATCTGGTAGTGGGGTAAGGGAAATTCGCGCACCATACTTTCATACCCATCCATCAGGTCTTTGTAATCCAGTGCCTGCGATTCCTGTATTAGCGGATACACTACATATACCTGCCGGCCCTTTTTGATCTCATCTTTGATAAATCGGAATACTTTGAGCCTGTTAGTATCATAGCGGTGTACGGTCTTTACTGCCTTACGCCCGGGAGGTAATTCATCTATGACCGAGATATCCAGGTCGCCATAAAGACTCATAGCCAGGGTCCTTGGAATAGGGGTGGCTGTCATGACCAGAATGTGGGGCGGAATCTCATTTTTGTGCCAGAGTTTGGAACGTTGTGCCACCCCGAAGCGATGCTGTTCATCAATAATGGCAAGGCCCAGGTTTTTGAATTGTACTTTATGCTCTAATACGGCATGTGTGCCAACGAGTATATGGAGCTCCCCGTTTTCCAGCTGCTCATGTATGCCCTGCCGGTCTCGCTTTTTTACAGAACCGGTGAGCAATGCAATAGTGATATCCATGCTTCCCAATAATTCTTTCAGGCTGTTATAATGCTGATTGGCAAGAATTTCAGTAGGTGCCATCAGGCAGGATTGGAAACCGTTGTCTAGTGCCAGCAGCATGGACATTAAGGCCACAATGGTCTTGCCGGAGCCCACATCTCCCTGTAGTAGTCGGTTCATCTGGGCATTGCTTCCAAGATCGGCCCTGATCTCTTTGACCACTCTTTGTTGGGCTGCTGTAAGTTCAAAAGGTAGGTGTTCTTTAAAGAAAGAATTGAAATAGCTGCCTACAGTGCTGAAAGGATATCCTTTTATTTTTTGCTTTCGCAAGAGTTTCTTGGAGATGAGTTGCAACTGGATATAAAAAAGCTCTTCAAATTTTAAGCGGAATTGTGCCCTGGCTAAAAGATGCTGATCCCTTGGGAAATGAATATTGAAGAGGGCCTTATTAAAGGGGATCAGTTTGAGCTCATCGAGAAGCTCCGGGGACAGTGTTTCCTGAAAACGCCCGTTTGTCTCTGTAAAAAGTTGTTGCATCAAGGTACAGATGACCCTGTTGGTAACCCCTTTGTTACTCAGTTTTTCCGTAGATGGATATACGGGTTGCATGGTAATGCGAAGTCCTTGTTCATGGACGCTAAGCAGCTCCATATCCGGGTGGGGCATGGAGAATTTCCCATTGTACCAGTTGGTACGGCCAAAAATAATATAGGGCACATTGATCTGAAGATTTTCCCTGATCCATTTCTGTCCGCGGAACCAAACCAATTCCATTTCTCCTGTCTCATCTGCAAATGTGGCTACCAGGCGTTGCCCTTTCTGTTGCGCTACCGTTTTCAGATGGACGATCTTGCCAATGATCTGGACATCGGCTGTGTTGCGCTCTAATTGGTTGATCTTGTAGTACTGTGTTTTATCAATATAACGATTGGGAAAAAGGTTGAGAAGGTCCTGATAGGTATGAATACCCAGCTCCGATTGCAGTAATTGAGCCCTGTTGGGACCCACACCTTTCAAATAGGTGATCGGTGTTTGTAAGAGATTGGCATTCATTCGTCTAAATTAACGGTTACGGTATTCCCCTGCAACAGATCAAAATGCTAAATTTGAAAAGTCTTGTTTTCAATGCTATGGGTAAATGGCTAATAATACTTATTTCGATGCTCTGTTCCTTTATTGCAGTGGCACAGTCACATGGTGCAACCGATTTCCTTACAGGCGCCATCGCTATTAAAATTGAGCCCTATGAAAAGTCGATTGAAGGCTATGTCGAATACCGCTTTCAGACCATTGAGAATACTAATATAATTTCCCTCGATGCACAAAACATGCTTATTGAAGGTGTAACCATCAATGGTAGAAATGTAAGGTTTACGTATGATAATAAGCAACTGTCCGTTCAAAAAAAGCTAAAACAAGGAAAATCGTATAGACTGGGTATTCAGTATTCCTGCAAGCCAAAACAAACGGTCTATTTTTTAGGCTGGAATGATTCCATCGAAAATAACGAACAGATCTGGACCCAGGGACAGGGAAAGTATACGAGTCACTGGGTACCCAGTTTCGATGACATGAGGGAGAAGGTCGAATTTGATATTAGCATTACGTTTGATAAGAAATATGAAGTGATCGCCAATGGGAAATTAAAGGGTGTTGTAGACGATGACAAAGTAAAAACCTGGCAGTTTGATATGCAACAGCCCATGAGCAGCTACCTGCTGGCTTTTGCAATAGGGAAGTATAGCAAAAAGGAAGTACGAGCAGCCACAGGGGTGCCTATTACACTCTATTACTATCCTTCGGACAGCTTAAAATCGGAGCCCACCTATCGGTATACTTCGGAGATCTTTCAATTTTTACAGAAGGAAATTGGGGTGGCATACCCCTGGCAAAATTATAAGCAGATCCCGGTTCGTGATTTCCTTTATGCCGGCATGGAGAATACAGGAACGACTCTTTTCTCTGATGCTTATATAACCGACTCTACGGGATTTACAGATAAGAATTATGTCAATGTCAATGCCCATGAAATGGCCCATCAATGGTTTGGGAACCTGGTAACTGAAGCAGATGCCGGCAACCATTGGTTGCACGAAGGTTTCGCCACCTTTTACGCCCTTCTGGCAGAAAAGGAGCTTTTTGGCGAGGAGTATTATTTCTGGAAGTTGTATGATTTGGCGCAAGGGCTGTCTTCTCTGGCAAGAGAAGGCAGGGGAGAGGCCCTTACAGACCCAAAAGCAGGAAGTGCAACCTTCTACGAAAAAGGGGCCCTGGCATTAGTGATGCTAAGACACGAAGTAGGTGAGCTCGCGTTTCAGAAAGGGATCAAATCCTTTCTAAATTCCTATGCCTTTCAAAATGCTACCGTATCCGACTTCATCAGGAACATGGAACGGGTTAGTCATCAAAACCTCGAGAACTTTCAGAAAGACTGGTTGTTATCCACCGAATTTCAGACGGAAGCAGTAGAAACCTATCTAAGGCAGCAATCAGTGGTCATTGATCAATGGGAATTATTGAAAAAAGAGGTGAGTAGCAGTCGGGACCCGAATGAAACCGTCATTGAACGGTATTGGGAAAGGACTGCTTCTTCAGATTTCCGGAAAAGGGTCCTTTTGCAGTATTATAAAACGCTGTCCATTCCCTTTTTAAAGAAAGCATTTGCATCCGGAGACCTGAAGATCCGGCAAGCGCTGGCACTCAGGCAGGGTACCATTCCATCGGTATTGAAAGAGGAATATGAGTCCTTACTGGACGATGAAAGTTACGTTACGGTCGAAAATGCCCTTTACAGACTTTGGGTTTATTTTCCAGATCAAAGGTCTGAATATCTTGCCAGGACCAAAGGATTGGTTGGCTTTTCAAATAAAAACATACGGATACTTTGGTTGCTATTGGCTACCTTAACAAGGGAGTTTGAAGATGAGCAGGCAAGGCTGTTGTACAGGCAGGAGTTATTTGGTTACACCGCTCCTGAATTTCCCATGGAAGTACGCCAGTTCGCCTTTGGTCTGATAGGGGAGGTGTTCCCTTACACAGATGCGCAATTGAAGGACCTGCTTAATGCGGCTGTGCATCCTTCATGGCAATTCCGGCAGTTTGCTACTGCGCTCATAGAGCGACTGTTGAAAGATGAAAAACAAAAAGAACGGCTTATACTGCTTGCAAAGGAGCTCAATGAAGCGGAACGACAATTTTTAACTAAGAAATTAAAAGAGGAATGAGGGCAATGGTAATCTCAGGTGGGGGCAGTAAAGGCGCATTTGCGGGTGGCGTGGCTCAGTACCTCATGGAGCATCGAAAACATCAGTACGACTTATTTCTGGGCACTTCAACCGGAAGCCTGCTGATTTCTCATTTGGCCCTGCAAAAGATTCAGAAAATTAAGGAGGTTTATACGTCTGTCAGCCAGGAAAGTATTTTTAGTAATTGTCCTTTTACTATTCAGAAAAAGCACGGGATCTCAACTATTGGGATTAATCACTGGAACGTTTTAAAGAATTTCTATCGGGGAAGCAAAACCTTTGGGGAGAGCCATAATTTGTTGAAACTCATTCGCGATACCATTACGCCCGAGGAGTTTAATACCCTAAAACATGGTCCCAAGGATATCGTAGTAACGGTGTCCAACCTGTCGTTAAATCAGATAGAATACAAGTCGATCAATGATTTTGAATACGATGATTTCTGCGAGTGGATATGGATCTCCTGCAATTACACGCCATTTATGAGCCTAGTACGCAAGGAGGGATGCGAATATGCCGATGGGGGTCTGGGCAGTATGGTCCCTATTGAAGAAGCGGTGAAAAGAGGGGCCAAGGTGATCGATGCCATAATTCTGCATACGGAGACCACTCATTTTAACAGAATGCCCTCCCGTAATGCCTTTTCCTTACTGACATCAATGTTCGCTTTTATGCTCGACAGGATTGAAAGGCAAAATATCCGAATTGGAAAATATGTAGCCAACTACAATGATGCCATTATCAATTTTTACTACACACCAACGGTTTTGACCACCAATTCACTCATTTTTGAAAAAGATAAGATGACCTCCTGGTGGGAAAGCGGCTATCACTATGCAGAAGCTAAAAATCAGGAGCAAAGTCAGCTGCAAATGGATCTGGACTAACCAGAATTTACCATAGTTCACTAATCTCCTTTTTCACAAAGGCCAGGGCCGTTGCAGAAGGCGACTGTTTATCCATGGTGTCGTTCAGGATATCTTCACGAAGTTTATCAGCCGTATCAGATTCACTCATCCCGGCCCTTCGTATGGCTTGTATGGTTGCATTTTTGGCTGCTTTTATAATATTCCAGCATTCGTCGCTCATGTAGATCTGTTGTGAGAGATTATGATCGAACTCATTCTCAATATTTTTGATGAGCAGGTTCTCATAGGCTGCTTTGTCGGCCGATTTTGGTGCTACCCGAACCACAAGGCTAGGAATGGAAATGCGTTCCAGAAATAAGGCAAGTCGCTCATACGCTTGCAGGCGTATGGGCAATGAATTTTTCTGAGAGTCTTTATGTAACAGATACCTTCTTCTCCCTTCCTCGTTATTAGTATGTAACCTAAAGAAATAAAAGGCCACCGCTCCTGTAACAACGGCAGGCAATAAAAATCCGAATAGTTGTAAAATTCCGTCTCCGGTCATGTTGTGTGGTATTTAGTTTGGTTTACGAAAGTACAACGCAACGAAGCTCTAAAAAGTATATACAACGAATATGAACCGCGGCAAAATACTATTTCATCATATCTTTTACGGTGCGGTAGAAACTATCGTAAGGGGGCTGCACTTTGATCCTGGTCGTGGTTTCAATCCCATCAAAGCCAAATTCGCCCTTGCCCACAGCCAGCAATCTTTCTGGTGCGATACCAAATTCCTCCGTTAATACACGAACAACACCTGCTGCTTGTAAGGCACTCAGATCCCAATTGTCTTTGAATGACATTCCTTTAAATTCAAGGGCATTGCTGTTAGTTTCTACCAATACTTTTAATTGAGGATTTTGAGACAATGCAGCCGCTATTTTTTTCAATACAGGCAGGGCGTTAGGCACCACGGTGTAATTTTTATCAACCTCTTCAAAAAGGAACGTATTTTCCAGTACGATCGTCACAGCCCCATTACTTACGCCAGATTTGGCAGACGTGCCTAAACTGTCCTTAAAGTTCGTAAGCAATGCCAACGTTACAGAATCGGTTTGCGTAAGTAAATCATTAATGGTTTTGAGCTGTTTCTCTTTAGATCGAAGGGTTTCCAAAGATTTACTGATATTATCCGTTTTTTGGTTCGAGAGTGCCGTAAAATTATTCAGATTCTGCAGGAGGGAAGCATTGGTGCTTTTCAGTTCTTCCATTTGAAAGGAAACCGATTCCTTTTCTGCTTTGAACTGGGCAGCTTCCCGTTTGCTTTCGGAAAGCGCTGTTTGTGTTTCCCTCAGTTCTTGTTCCAATTCCTCGATCTTATAGTATAGCTCCTTTTTATTTTGTGCATGTGCTATGGTACCAATAAAAAGCAGGCCCAGTATTCCGAGTAATATTTTTTTCATGTGTCTTACAATTGTTTAAGAAATAGTTTCAGTTCCTATTAGGGTCAATTTCTAGGATTTATTCAAGTAATCCAAACTCATTTCGGTAAGCGCCCGTACCCCTAAAAGAAGTCCGCTGTCATCGATAAGGAAATCAGGTGTATGGTGTGGAAAGGACTCTTCTGTGCCGGGTGTCATCCCACCCAGGAAAAAGAAAAAACCAGGGACCTCTTTCTGAAAATAAGAAAAATCTTCAGCGCCGGTAATTGCTTTTTGAACCTGTACATTGCTTTTGCCGGCCACCCGCTCTAAGGTAGGCAACATGGCCGTAACCAGATCGGGATCGTTATAGGTGATATCCGTAGCATCCTTTATTTCAATAGTAGCCTCGCCTCCGTATGCTTTGGCAATGGTTGGTACCATTTCCATCATTCTTCGGTTGAGTTTGTCTTTCATATCATAATCCAAGGTTCTGATAGTTCCCAACATTTCGGCGCTTTCAGGAATGATATTGAAGCGTACGCCACTTTTTATTTTACCCACAGTAATGACGGCGGCTTCCTTGGTGAGTTCGGTTTCCCTGCTGATAATGGTCTGTAATCCGTCAATGATCTTGGCACTGATAAGGATCGGATCTATACCACCCCAGGGCTGGGATCCGTGGCTTTGCTTTCCTTTTACCTGGATGGTGAAACTCTGGGCTGCGGCCATGGCCCCGCCAGACTTATAGCGAATAACCCCAACAGGTGTTTGGGAGTTGATATGCAAGCCAAAAATGGCATCCACATCCGGATTTTTCAAAACACCTTCCTTAACCATCATCAGTGCTCCCCCTTCTTCCCCGGGAGGCGCTCCTTCTTCCGCTGGTTGAAAGATGAACTTTACGGTGCCCTTTATTTTATCCTTGTTTTTGGACATTACTTCGGCAACCCCCATCAGGATGGCGGTATGCGTGTCGTGCCCGCAGGCATGCATAACCCCTACTTTTTCGCCAAGAAATTCGGAAGTGACATTCGACTTAAATGGCAGGTCATTTCGTTCGTAGACAGGCAGGGCATCAATATCGGCCCTTAAGGCCACCGTCTTGCCCGGACTATTCCCTTTGAGGACGCCTACGACACCGGTATGGGCTACCCCTGTTTGCACATCAATCCCAAGGGATCTTAAATGCGAAGCGATCTTTTCGGCCGTTTTAAACTCTCTGTTGGAAAGCTCCGGGTTTTGATGAATATCCCTCCGCCATTCTATTACCTTAGGTTCAACTTTCTTGTATGCATCTTCCAGCTGTTGTCCCATAACCATCATGGGCAGGCTACAAAAGAATATTCCTCCTGCAATAAGTAACTGTTTTTTCATCGTTCTTGTTTAAAATTTAATTAGTTGATATCCGTCATTTTGTAATTGGATCAAGGCGGTCATGGCAGACAATCCCAATTGCACCCCTTCGATCATATTATCCCTGGGTAAATTGCGTGACATTGAGGATTGCCCGCAAAAAATTATTTCTGTTCCGGCCTCCAACAAGGCCTTCACCAATCCTTCATTTGGATTGTTCGTTTTATACCTTTCCTGGTACGCCGCATTCGTAATGATGTCTTTAGACGCCTGGTTATGAACCACCAGGGCCACTTTAAGTTTGGAGATCGGAACACCTGCCTGCACATGCATATTAAAAAAGCGGGCAGCCGTTTCAATACTGGCATTGATCGTGTTATGAGATTCCGGACTGTTCATGATATCGAAAACAACCTTCAGCTCCTTTTCGGTATCCGTTTTGTAATCCGGATCGGAGATCTCCCAAACCTTTCCATAATCCAGTATCACCGGACCTGCATCTTTTGTTTGCCCCCAGCAAAATAGGGATGGGTAAAGCGCAAAAAGAATAAGTGTACGGCGTACTTTTTGAAACATAGGATTGATTTGGTTTTAAAGATATTCAAATTGCTTAAATTATTAGGTTCATTGTTTATAATTAATAAAAAGCCGGTTTTAGCATACGCTTAATAATAGCTAACTTCACCCTCTAAAAAGTCAGGCTGTTGAAACAATTTTTGCAGGAATTAAATGATGCGCAACAAGCGCCTGTTTTGCATAAAGACGGGCCCCTTATGGTCATTGCCGGTGCCGGTTCCGGAAAGACGAGGGTCCTGACCTATCGTATCGCCTACCTCATGGATCAGGGGGTCGATGCCTTCAATATACTAGCCCTGACTTTTACGAACAAGGCGGCGAGGGAAATGAAAAAGAGAATTGCCGATATTGTGGGTGCCTCCGAGGCAAAAAACCTTTGGATGGGTACCTTCCATTCGGTCTTTGCAAGATTGCTGCGATATGATGGGGATAAGCTCGGTTTTCCATCTAATTTCACTATTTATGACACCCAGGATTCCCAGCGCTTAATAGCCGCTATCATTAAGGAAATGGGACTCGACAAGGACATTTACAAATACAAGCAAGTACAGAACCGGATCTCTTCCTATAAAAACAGCCTAATTACGGTAAAAGCCTATTTTCAGAACCCGGAACTTGTAGAGGCCGATGCGATGGCAAAAAGGCCCCGTTTGGGCGAGATCTATCGGGAATACGTAGAACGCTGTTTTAAGGCAGGTGCCATGGACTTCGATGATCTTCTTTTACGTACCAATGAACTACTAACCCGGTTCCCGGATGTATTACTAAAATACCAGGATCGGTTCAGGTATATTTTGGTAGACGAGTACCAGGATACCAACCATTCACAATATCTTATTGTAAAGGCATTGTCGGATAGGTATCAGAATATTTGTGTTGTGGGCGATGATGCCCAGAGCATCTATTCCTTCCGCGGGGCCAATATAAGCAACATACTTAATTTCCAGCGCGATTATGATGACGCGGCCGTATACCGGCTGGAACAGAATTATCGTTCTACCAAGAACATTGTCAATGCTGCTAATGCCATTATCGCCAAAAACAAGAATCAACTGGAAAAAGTAGTTTGGACGGCCAATGACGAGGGTAACAAAATAAAACTCCACCGCAGTATTACAGATGCTGAAGAAGGTCGTTTTGTGGCGGGTTCCATTTTTGAAAATAAAATGCACCATCAGCTTCCCAACGGGCATTTCGCCGTGCTGTATCGAACCAATTCACAGTCGAGGGCCATTGAAGATGCGTTGCGAAAAAGGGATATTCCTTACCGAATCTACGGAGGCCTTTCTTTTTACCAGCGAAAGGAAATCAAGGATGTACTGTCGTATCTGCGGTTGGTCATCAATCCCAAGGATGAAGAAGCCTTAAAGCGTGTTATCAATTTCCCGGCAAGGGGAATAGGTCAGACTACCATTGACCGCCTTACCGTGGCCGCCAATCATTACAACAGGTCCATATTTGAAGTGATCGAAAACCTGGATAAGATCGATCTTAAGATCAATGCAGGTACCCGAAGGAAACTGGAAGATTTTACCAACATGATCAAAAGCTTCCAGATCATGAATGAACAGGCAGACGCCTTTAGCCTGGCGGAGCATGTTGCAAAAAAAACGGGGATCCTACTCGAATTTAAAAAGGACGGCACCCCGGAAGGGATTGCCCGGATGGAAAACATTGAAGAGTTATTGAACGGGATCAAAGATTTTGTGGAGGGGCAGAAAGAACTGGCGGATGCGAAAGGCGATATCACCGAATTTTTGGAAGATGTAGCTCTTGCTACAGATCTGGACAAGGACACAGGCGATGATGACCGTGTTGCGCTGATGACCATTCACCTTGCAAAAGGACTCGAATTTCCGTATGTATATATCGTGGGGATGGAAGAGGATCTTTTTCCATCTGCTATGAGTATGAATACGCGAAGTGAACTGGAGGAAGAACGCCGCTTATTTTATGTGGCGCTCACCAGGGCAGAAAAGCAAGCATACCTTACCTATACCCAGAACCGCTATCGATGGGGGAAACTTATTGACGCAGAACCCAGCCGTTTTCTGGAAGAGATCGATGAGCAATATATAGAAAACCTTACCCCGGCAGATCATTACCGGTTTAAACCGCTGATAGATTCGGATATTTTCGGGGAAATAGACAAAAGCAGGCTTCGTCAGCAAAAACCAACTAACGGCACGCCCCCTGTTGTAGGGAGGCCCAATGAACAACAATTGCGAAAACTTCGTAAATTAAGACCGCAATTAGGATCGCCCAGCGAACCCAATCAACCTATTCCCACAAATTTATCCGAAGGTACCCTTGTGAATCACAGTAGGTTTGGCAGGGGAAAGGTGTTGAAAATTGAAGGCGTAGGGAACGATAAGAAAGCAGAGATCCTTTTTGAAAAAGGTGATATCAAGAAATTGTTGCTCAGATTTGCAAAACTGGAAGTGCTATCCTAAGAAAGATCATGGCAGAATTCATTAAAATATACAATGAGAATCCCAATCCCAAGGAGATCAAGAGGGTAGTGGAGGTATTGCAACGGGGCGGACTCGTCATCTATCCCACAGATACAGTCTACGGACTGGGTTGTGATATTACGAAGTCTAAGGCCCTGGAAAAAATTGCATGGATCAAAGGCATCAAATTAGAGAAGGCCAATTGGTCTTTTATATGTGCAGACCTCAGCAATTTATCCGATTATGTAAAACAGATAGACACCCCTACTTTTAAAATCCTTAAACGGGCCCTGCCAGGACCGTATACCTTTATATTGCCTGGCAACAATAACCTCCCCAAAGAATTTAAAAAGAGGAAGACCGTAGGGATCCGCGTTCCTGATAACAACATTATAAAAGCGCTCGTTGAAGCACTAGGTAATCCTATTGTTTCTACGTCTATACGGGATGAAGATGATGTTATTGAGTATACCACAGATCCGGAACTCATCTATGAAAAATGGAAAAACCTTGTGGATATCGTCATTGATGCAGGTTACGGGAATAATATTCCGTCTACCGTGATAGACCTGTCAGGGCCTGAACCGGAAGTGGTGCGTGAAGGATTAGGGCCCCTTGATATTCTTTAGAGGATAAGCCAAGGAATAAAAAAACCGCGCCATTTGGCGCGGTTCTTATTTATAGATCCCAATTGATCTTATTTGTTGATGGCAGGATCGCTCATTCCTTCTTCAATCATGCTATAGAACTGATCCAGTTTAGGCAATACTACAATTCTTGTTCTTCTGTTTCTTGCCCTGTCAGCAGCTGTATCGTTGCTGGCCAAAGGGATGTAGTAACTACGTCCTGCAGCTGTCATACGAGCAGGATCTACTCCAAAATCATTCTGAAGAATTCTAACAATGGAGGTCGCACGTTTAGAACTTAAATCCCAGTTATCCAAAAGGACACCGTTTCTGTATGGTACATTGTCGGTATGCCCTTCAACCATAAACTCAAAGTCTGGCTTGTTGTTAACCACTTTGGCCACTTTTCCTAAAACTTCTTTTGCTTTGGCAGTAACATTATAGCTTCCGGAGCTAAATAACAATTTGTCAGAAATAGAAACAAATACGACTCCTTTCTCAACGCTGATTTCAATATCAGAATCATCCAAATTGCCTAAAACGCCCTTCAAACTTTGAACCAATGAAAGGTTTACAGAATCTCTCCTGGTTATCGCATCCTGCAATTTGCGGATAGTAAGGTCTTTTTCCTGAAGGCTCTCCAAAGATTTCTCAAGGTTTTCCGCGCCTTTGGTAGTAAGGGTAGTTAAATTACCCATATTATTGATCAACTCCTGGTTGTTTGCTTTCAAAAAGGCATTCTGATCTTCAAGTGTTTTAAGACGGGCAGTTGCTGTAGCCTTGTCTTCAAGACAGCTGTTCAATTTAACGGTTGCAGAATTTAAAAGATCCTGTGTCTCTTTTTGTTTTGTCTCTAATTCGGCATATTTTTTCTGAGATACACAAGATGATAATAAGATCATCATCCCTAAACTTCCTAATAATAATTTTTTCATATCGTACTTTGGTTTTATTCCTTTTTTTAATGGTTGTTCTTAATTACTTACTGTAAACAAAATTATACAATAGCCGAATCCTTTATTTTCGAACTTTGTTAATCTTTTATTAAATTGTTAAAGTTTCCTATCTTATATACGTAGTGAGACCAAACAATGGACTTTGTCTTATAGTACTTTACCACAAAATTAACTTTTTCGCGCTTTTTGTACATTTTAGGTAATTGCCTGTAATAGCTAAAATGAGCTCTGATAATGGCAAAGCAATGATTCCCTTTTCCCTGTAGTATAAAACGTAACGCTGCGATCCCGTCTAAAAGGAGTCTTCCCAATACGATAAGAAACGCTTTTTTGCGCGGGAGGTTTTTAGTGATTGAGAAAAGTGAATTCCGAAAATTGAGGTAGGTCTTTCTGGGGTTCATATTGCTAAGCGTAGAGCCCCCCAGGTGCAGAACCTTCGATCCCCCTACATAATATACCTTGTACCCCTTGTTTTGTGCCCGCCAGCAGAGGTCTACTTCTTCCTGATGGGCAAAGTAGTCTTCATCGAATCCTTTAAGGTCCTGATAGACTGACTTTTTTATAAACATACAGGCCCCTGTGGCCCAAAAGATTTCACAAACATCATCATATTGCCCTTCGTCCTTCTCAATAGACTGAAAAATACGTCCCCTGCAAAAGGGATATCCAAGCGCATCGATGAACCCGCCGGCGGCACCGGCATATTCAAAATGGTCCGGCTTCAGTAAATCTACTATTTTAGGCTGAATGATGGCTGCGTCCGGATATTTTTCAAAGGCATTTCTGATAGGGTCTAACCAGTTTTGGGTCACTTCCACATCCGAATTCAAAAGACAGAACACATCGGCTTCCACTTCTTTTAATGCATCATTATAACCCTTGGCAAATCCGCCATTACACTCGTTTTGGATAATCCTGACAGTGGGATATGTTTTTTTTAAAAAGGCAACAGAACCGTCTGATGAGGCATTATCTGCCACGTAGATTGCTGCCTTGTCCGAATAGGCCATGACCGATGGCAGGAATCGTTCCAAAAGGGCCTCTCCATTCCAATTAAGAATTACAACTGCTAATTTCAACATCTAAGGGATATCGGTTTATAGGACGTTACCGGTTTTATGTGCAAGGCAACAAAGTAAAGAAATAATTTAGAAATGTATCCCGGCATTCGATGTATAAATACCCTCATTTATTTTGTGCAACGTAAGATGGCAGCTCTCTCAAAAATGAATAGGACGCATTTTCATAATCCATTTGGCAGTAAAAGTGCGCTATTCCATTGGTCACCATTAAAAAGGTCGCCTTCAAATCCAGGTTATAACGGGCTACCTGATCAAAAACAGTTTTCGAAATCCTGGTAGTTGGTGCTTTGCATTCCACCAGTATCGCTATGGAACCATCCGGGTTAAAGACCACAATATCATAACGCTTTAGAAGCGTATGGATACGCAGTTGCTTTTCTACATTTATAAGACTGATTGGATAGTTTTTATCATGGATGAGATAATGCACGACATGCTGCCTAACCCATTCCTCTGGCTGTAACACCACAAACTTTTTGCGGATCACATCAAAAATAAGGACTTTATTTTCGCTACTTTTGAGTCGGAAATGGTAGCTGGGAAAGTTTATATTTTCCATACAGCAAATTTGATGATTTTTTTTGGATGGACGAAGTTAGGCAGCTTATAGACGCTATACAGAATGGAAAAATAAGGCCCATTTATTTCCTTATGGGAGAAGAAGGGTATTACATAGACCGTATAGCAGATTACATAGGGAAACATGTGCTGACTGAGGAAGAGAAGGGGTTTAATCAAATGACTTTGTACGGCAAAGATGTGAGCATTGATGACATTATTTCGAACGCTAAGCGCTATCCTATGATGGCAGAGAAGCAAGTCATCATTGTAAAGGAGGCCCAGCATTTGAGCCGCACCATTGAGCAACTCACCGCTTATGCCGAAAACCCCCAAACGACTACTGTTCTGGTTATTTGTTACAAGTACAAAAAGCTGGACAAGCGGAAAAAACTTCATAAAGCCCTGAAAGAAAATAACGGGGTTGTTTTTGAAAGTAAAAAATTATATGAAAACCAGGTTTCAGAATGGATCAGGAAAATCCTGAAGGGAAAAGGATATGCCATTTCTCATAAGGCGGCCGTCTTATTGGTCGAATTTCTTGGGACTGACCTGAGCAGGATCCATAATGAACTTGAAAAACTGCAATTGGTACTCCCTTTGCATACTGAGATCACACCCGATCTCATTGAACAACATATAGGGATCAGCAAGGACTATAATAATTTTGAACTTAAGAAGGCGATAGGGGAGAAAGACATGTTAAAGGCCACAAAGATTATCTCCTACTTTTCACAAAACCCGAGGGATAACCCTTTTGTAGTAACAGTGGCACTTTTGCATACCTTCTTCTCCCAGTTACTTCAATACCATGGCCTTAAGGATCACTCACCCAGAAATGTGGCTAGTGCCTTACGCATCAATCCTTATTTTGTTGATGAAATTCAGGTGGCTGCAAGGAATTATCCCATGAAAAAAGCAAGCAAGGTAATTGCTTCGTTAAGGGAAATGGATTTAAAGGGAAAAGGCGTTGCTTCCTCTAATGTATCGGACGCCGATCTATTGAAGGAGCTCCTGGTTAAAATTATGTGAGTCGTTTATTTCTTGTCGATACTGTACTTACCGGGCCCTAAAAGGATGATCGTTACAAAACAAATGAGGAAAAGCAATGCCTTTTCTTTGTCCTGCAACGGGTCTGCCCCGTGTACTATAAATGCAGCGACCGCCATAGTAATGGCTGTTGGTACGGCTGCCCAACGGGTTTTATAACCTACGATGATCAGTATCGGACAAACAAATTCACCGATAATTGCCAGGAATAAAGAGGGTGCTCCGCCAATTCCCAAAGGGTCGCCAAATTCTAAATTTCCACTAAGGAGGTTCTGTAATTTGGGGATTCCGTGTGATAGCATCAGGGCGGAAGCACTTATTCGTAAAAAAGCGAGGCCAAGGTGGTTTTGTAGACTATTTTTCATAAGGATGAGGGGTTGCTCGCCTTAAAAGTAAAGTTTTTTTTAACAAAATTTCACATATTCTTCCATAATAGTACCTGAGAGTACAACCAACTGCCTACTATTAGGGGCTTTGAACCACCAATCCTGTAGCACCCCAACATATAAGTTTAAGATAACAATATCGGTGTAGTTCGTCTTACTTAAAAACATATATTTATATAGGACTAATCCAAGCTTAATTATAAATCAGAAAAAAATGAAAAAATTAGCTTTTCTATTAACTCTTCTCACATTTTTTTGGCAATCCGTTGTTGCACAAAACTTTGAATTCAAAGCCAGTGATATCGAAATTCCTTATGAACGGTTCGAATTGCCCAATGGCCTGAAACTTCTGGTGCATGAAGATCATAAAGCACCTATTGTAGCCGTAAATGTATGGTATCACGTTGGTTCCAAAAATGAAAAACCAGGCAAAAGTGGTTTTGCACATTTATTTGAGCACCTTATGTTTAATGGCAGTGAAAATTATAATGATGACTATTTCCAGGCATTAGAGCGTATTGGTGGCACCGATTTAAACGGGACGACAAATTCTGACAGGACCAATTATTTTCAAAATGTACCGGTAGCGGCATTAGATCAGGTATTGTTTTTAGAATCGGATCGGATGGGCCATTTACTGGGTGCTATAGACCAAGCAAAATTGGACGAGCAGAGAGGTGTCGTTCAAAACGAAAAACGGCAGGGAGAAAATCAACCCTATGGTAAGCAATTCGATTATTTAGTCAAGGCGATGTCTCCAAAAGGCCATCCATATTCATGGACGGTAATAGGGGAAATGGAAGACTTGAATGCTGCTTCTCTGGAGGATGTACAGGAATGGTTTAAGTCTTATTATGGGGCGGCTAATGCCGTTATTGCTATCGCAGGAGATATTAATCCACAGGAGGTCTATCAAAAGGTTCTTGCGTATTTTGGAGATATTCCTTCGGGTCCAGCAGTGGAACGGCAAGAAATCAATATTCCTGTTCATAATGGGGACACGTATCAGGTTTATCAGGATCGCGTACCAGAAACACGGGTTCTTTTTGCATGGAACACCCCTCAATTTGGAGACAAAGAGGATGTTCACTTGGATCTAATTTCAGCTATTTTAACGAACGGTAAAAATTCCCGGCTATATAAAAAATTGGTATATGAAGATCAGATTGCCAGTTCTGTGGTTTCATTCCAATATTCGCAGGAAATTGCAAGTGGATTTATAACCTATGCCAATGTAAAGCCCGGAGGGGATATGGAAGAAGTGAAGTCAAAGTTACTGGAGGAAATAGATAAATTAATCCAAAATGGGCCTACCGAGGCTGAGTTAAGTAGGGTTAAAGCAGATTATTTTGCCAGTTTCATAAAAGGCCTTGAGCGTATTGGTGGTTTTGGTGGAGTCTCAGATATATTGGCATCGAATGAGACCTATTTTGGAGATGCAAGGTATTACAAAAAAGTTCTTCAATTTGTGGAGGACGCGACAATTGAGGATATTAGGGCAACTGCGCAAAAATGGTTGACAAAAGGAAAACATACACTGATATGCACGCCATTTCCCGAATATTCAGTAGCCTCAACTTCAGTGGATAGATCTAAAATTCCAGAATTAGGCACACCTAAGAGCTCTAAATTTCCAACTTTGGAACGCGCTAAACTTTCGAATGGGCTGAATGTGGTGTTGGCTAAACGCACCGGAGTACCGACTATTATAGTGAATCTTATGGTTAACGCAGGATATAAAACTGATTTCCTATCAGCAGCCGGGACAGCCTCATTGGCCATGAATTTATTGGACGAAGGGACGAAGGATTTGAATTCATTGCAGATCAATGAGAAGTTACAATTATTGGGTGCCAGTTTGTCGACATTTTCAGATCAGGATATATCAAGTGTATATATGAACACTTTAAAGCCAAGTCTCTCTGCAAGTTTAGAACTGTTTGCAGATGTGATTCAGAATCCTGCATTTCCTATGAAAGAGTTTGAAAGACTTCAAAAGGAACAGATCAATACGATCAAATCAGAAAAATCACAGCCTATTTCAATGGCACTAAGGGTGATGAATAAATATTTGTATGGGGAAGGACATCCATATAGCAATCCGTTTACCGGGTCCGGTTTCGAGGAAACTGTAGTGAAATTGACAAGGGAGGATATCAGAAAGTTTTATGATACATGGATAAAGCCAAACAATGCCACTTTAGTGGTCACTGGAGATGTTGAATTAAAAGAGCTTATTTCCCAGTTAGAGAAGACTTTGGGGAAATGGAAAAGCGGGGATGTGCCGACAATCTCTTTTGATACGCCTAAGGTGTATTCAAAAAATACACTTTATCTTATGAACAGGCCAGAGTCTCAGCAATCCGTTATCATTGCGGGTCATCTTACAGAGAAATATGGGGGCGTATCGGAAATAGCTTTGGAGCAAATGGTGAGTATCCTTGGGGGCGATTTCACTTCAAGAATTAATATGAACCTGCGTGAAGATAAGCATTGGGCATATGGTGCCGGTGGTTTTGTCATTGGTGCAAAAGAAGAACGGCCATTTATTCTTTATGCCCCGGTTCAAACCGATAAATCTGCTGAATCGGTCACAGAGTTGCGAAAGGAAATATCTGAATTTATTTCGATCAGACCAGCAACGCAACAAGAATTAGACAAAGTTAAGACCAACCAGGTTTTAAAACTTCCAGGACAGTGGGAAACCAATAGCGCTGTTGATAATTCTGTCCAGGACATTGTCCGGTACGAATTAACAGATGATTACTACCAAAAGTATGATGCCAATGTGAGAGCACTCTCGCTAAAAGATATTATTGAGGTTAGTAAGAAGGTTGTAAAGCCTGAACAAGTGAACTGGTTTATGGTAGGGGACAGGGCAAAAATAGCAAGTAAATTGGATGAATTGGGCTTTGATGCCATTATTGAGATAGACGCAGATGGAAACCCAATTAATCCTTTACCAAAAGCACCCGCAATAGAACTAAAGAATTAGGCAAATTAAAATCCCGCTTTTAAGCGGGATTTTTTATTTTGCTACTTACTGATTTAAGGAATCGTTCTACCTAGAATTTTTATCTCAGTTTCGGATAGTCTTCAGGGTTCGTTTCATGCATGATCTCATATACCTTTTCAAAAATGTCCTCTGCATTAGGCTTAGAAAAATAATCGCCATCTGTTGCATACGCCGGTCTGTGTGCATTAGCCGTCAGGGTCTGTGGTGCACTATCCAGAAATTGATAGGCCCTTTGTTTTTCAAGGATCTCCTCCATAAGATAAGCGGAACAGCCGCCGGGCACATCCTCATCAATGATCAATAAGCGGTTCGTTTTCTTCACACTCTTCACTAATTCATGTGTAAGGTCAAAAGGTAAAAGGCATTGGGCATCGATTACTTCGGCATCGATCCCTACTTCCTTCAATTCTTCAGCGACCTCCATAACGATGCGCAGGGTAGAACCATACGATAACAAGGTAATATCCGATCCTTTTCTAAGCAGTTCTGCCACACCAATAGGCGTGCATAATTCGCCCAGATTCGATGGTTTTGGTTCTTTGAGGCGATAGCCGTTGAGGCTTTCAATGATTAGGGCCGGTTCATCACTTTTTAGCAGGGTGTTGTAGAAACCGGCAGCCTTGGTCATGTTTCGGGGCACCAGGATATACATCCCCCTTAAGAGATTGATTATGCCACCCATCTGGGATCCGGAATGCCAAATCCCTTCAAGTCGGTGGCCTCTGGTTCTTACAATAAGGGGCGCCTTTTGTTTGCCAACAGACCTGTATAGCAAGGTAGAAAGATCATCGCTTAAGGTTTGCAGGCAATACATGAGATAGTCCAGATACTGAATCTCGGCAATAGGCCTCAATCCTCTCAGGGCAAGGCCAATGCCTTGGCCTACAATGGTCGTTTCCCTGATCCCAGTGTCGGACACCCTTAATTTTCCGTATTTTTTCTGTAACCCTTCCAATCCCTGATTCACGTCACCGATAGCACCACTATCTTCACCAAAGATCATTACTTCGGGATATTTTGAAAAAAGGCGGTCAAAATTGTCCCGTAAAATGATACGACCATCTACCATTTCCGGCTCCGGATCATACTCGGCAGGAATTTCAACCACATTTCTGGCGTTATTTGGTAATTCACTATACAGGTGAGAGCTGAAATGAGATTGGGATTCTTCCATGAAAGACGTTATCCAGGCTTTCAGCGCCTTCTTTTCCGCGGTATCTTCCCCTAATAAGTAACGCAACGCTTTTCGGGCATGAGAAGCGAGGTCTTTTTTTAGTGGCTCCTCAATGGCAATAAGGTCATTTTTAATTTTTGATATAAAAGCCTTGTTGGGACTACTTTGGGCCGTTGCTTCCAACAATTGGATCACTACTTTTTTAACCTCCTTGTGCGGCTCCAGGAATTCCGTCCATGCATCCTTCCTTGCCATTCTGATCTCTATCTTGATCTTCTTCTCCAGCGCTGATAATTCTTCCTCTGCTGCTATTTTGTTTGAAAGGATCCATTCCCTGAAACGCTTGTTACAGTCGTTTTCACGTTCCCATTCCAGGCGCCCTTCACTTTTATATCGTTCATGTGAACCGGAGGTTGAGTGCCCCTGGGGTTGTGTCAATTCGGTTACATGGATCATGACAGGCACATGCTCTTCCCTTGCAATGTCCGAAGCATTCTCAAACGTATGGATAAGGGCCGTGTAGTCCCAGCCTTTTACCCGAAGAATCTCATACCCTAATTCATCTTCAGTGCGCTGAAATCCCTTTAGTATTTCCGATATATTTTCTTTGGTGGTTTGGTATTTGGAAGGTACGGAGATGCCGTAGGCATCATCCCAAATGCTTATGACCATTGGAACCTGCAAGACACCGGCCGCATTGATGGTTTCAAAAAAATGACCTTCACTGGTACTGGCATTGCCAATAGTACCCCACGCTACTTCGTTCCCGTTAACAGAGAACTTATCACTATTTAATCCCTTAACGTTCCGGTATATTTTTGATGCCTGGGCCAGTCCCAACAGACGAGGCATTTGTCCGGCGGTAGGAGAGATGTCCGGGCTACTGTTCTTTTGTTTGGTAAGGTCTTTCCACGTCCCATCTTCATTGAGACTAAAAGTGCCAAAATGCCCACCCATTTGCCTGCCGGCACTCATGGGTTCCTTTTCAAGATCGGTGGTGGCATAGAGTCCATGAAAAAATTCCTTTGGGGTAAGCAATCCAAGGGCCATCATGAAGGTTTGATCGCGATAATAGCCACTTCTAAAATCACCATCCCTAAAGGAACGAGCCATGGCTAATTGCGGAAGTTCCTTTCCATCGCCAAAGATCCCAAACTTTGCTTTCCCAGTGAGTACTTCGCGCCTCCCCAGGATACTACATTCCCTGCTGGTTACCGCTATCTCATAATCTTGCAGGATTTGCTTCCTGAAGTCTTCAAAGGAGATGTCCTCGCTGGTCTGTAGTTTTAGGTCCATGTACAGAATATTTTTACCAAAAATATCAAAAGCTAATGGTTTTTACAACGGTTCTGCAGCAATAATGATTAAGAATTTATCAAAAAAGCGATTCAATATTTTTAAAAATTGCGAAGACTTTAAAAAATATGGGTATATTTTATGAATTAGATAATACTTAAAACCATTTCCTGGTAAAGAGCCCTATTAAAGTCTTTGGGCTCAACGTGACTATAAAACGGATTTTTTCATCATATGCCGGTTGTGCTATTTCCCATCCGTTATTGGAGTATAAAGGAAAATAGAGTTCAAAATAATCAGTTACGAGATTAAGTCGGATCCCTGAGTCATATACAAAACGAGTCGATACACCAGTGTTTTTTATAAACCCGGCGTCACCGTAAAGTTCTATCCACCGCCATAAATTAAAACTGGCATTGGTAGTGACGATCCAATCATTGGCAAAAGGATTCTCCAATTGCGACTTAAACCCACCTTCCGCGATAATTATCTGCTGACTGGTAATTCCGGAATCCTCTGATCTTCCCAGGTAATTGTAATCGAATAAATAATCCGTCGGACGGTCTAACGCGAAACTAAAAAAGTCTGAATTGGTCTCGTTAGTAATGAATTTACCTGCAAAAAAACGAAGATTGAATTGTTGGTTGTTCTGAAATAGCTTTCGGTACTCAAAGTTGAAGGCAAGTTTTGTAAAATTTGCGGAATACTGTCCATCAACAAACCAGGAAAAAAAGTTGATGATCCCATTATTATAATGGTTGTAACGCACATTAAAAATACTGTAATCCGGATCGGTCTCAATATCCAGCGAGGGGTCTATATTTCGCAGCACATTGACATAACGGAATACCAGTGACCGACGTTCATTGGAAATGAGATCGTCCGGACGCCAACCAAAACCGATGGATGGTGTGATGGTGCTGTAGCGCGAATTGGTTTGAAAATGGAAGCTGGAAGCGCTAAGGCTGTAATTTGCTACGTAGAGACCACTTTTCTGAAGGTATTTTCTATAGTTTAAACTGCCAAAACCTACTAATGACTGTTCTTTTAGGGCATAGGAAGGCGCAAAGGCAAAAATAAAGGGGCGTTCTAATATTGTTTTATTAGTAAGCCGTATCCCCGGGGAAATTCCGTCGTAGATGTTAAACCCGGCTACAGGCATATAAAAGATCTGGTTGTAATAGGGATTTTCAGAATCTTTCAGGAACTGAAATTTCAGCTTTTTATTACTGGATAAAAAACCATTCAAGGTTTTCCAGTTATCCCGCTGATTGAATTCCGGAATTTTCTGGTCGTAGTTCAGTACGAGACGATCTTCTCCTTTGTTAGTTATGCGAATGGTGTCTAGCCCATCTATATCATTAAACCAATATCTTGATAGTACAGAATCCTTTTTAAGTCCGAACAGCGAAATAGGGACATTGGTGCCGGTCTTGTTTTTTAAAACCAGCTCCAGGGAATCTTCAGATTTGAAAACCTTCTTAATCTTAAAATCAATTCTTTTATCGGTATTCACATAGGTGTCAAAAAACCAATCGACCTCTTTCGATGCATTTTTGGTAACTACCTTTCTAAAATCCCCGGAGGATACAGGGCGCAATTTGTAACTGTTGTAAAACTCCTTTATGCTATTATTGATCTCATCGGCACTGGTATAGGTTGCCAGGTAAGATAATCCCAGTCCAGCCTTATACGTATTTGCGATTTTTTGGTTAAACTTAATAAGCGAATCATTGGAGGTGGTGAGTCGCTGATCCAGGTTCTTTCGTGCCGTAAGCATGTATAAAAATGAATATTGATCATTGAAAGACATATTGGCCAGATGGAAATTGCGCAGCCCCCATACAGAGGAAAGCTTGCCCAACAATTTCTGATCCGGATAGTAGGTGTCCACGTAATTGATCATGAGATAATTAACAATGGCATCCGTCACCCATTGTTCTTTTCTTGGGTTTAGGAAGAGCGTTTCTCGCATGTAGCTGATCAGGGCCGTTTTCAGAAACTTCATCTCAAACTGAAATTGTTCCTGATAGGGCCTGATAAAAGATGGTAACTGGTTGAGTCCGTATAGCGGATTCTTATTGAAATCGATCTCACTGACAAGCAATTGCTCATAGGGAAAATCGCCCAGATTTTCGTTGATGAACTGGGTGATCCTGTTGATGGATATGCCTTGGGAGATCTCGTCGTATTTAGCCGACTGGATATCCGTAACAACAATAAGATAGGGGGTCACATGTTTAATGAAATTATTTCGTGTATTGAGGATAATATCACAACTTTTTCTGTTCTCTCCTTTTAAGCTGGCTATTTGTTTGCTGGGATACCTGGTAATATTAACCTCATTGAAATTAGTTCCGAGAAACAAAGAATCCGGGTACGTAAATTCAATGCTGGTATTAGTATTTCCCGTATACAGATCTTCCAGGTTCTTGTTTGAATACAACTGCCATTTTGTGTCATAAACGGCAGGGGTGAGGTACCAGTCCTTTAAATAATAATCGCCTCTGCTGTCATAGCCATAGGGCGTATACTTGTTAGGAGGAAGTTTTACGGTATAAGTGAAATATATTTTTAGGGCAGATTGGGGTGGCAGGGGATTGTTAAGTATGACCTTTATGATATCCTTTTCCTTTGTTCTTTCCCATTGGAGTGCCCTGTATTCAAAATCGGATATTCCAAAGAGTTGTGTATATCCGCGTTCTTCGGGCTTTGCCAAATGCAAACTCTTCTTAAAGTCTTCTGCGAATCGTTTGGCCAATGCTGTATTTTTGTCTGAATAAGCATGCCCCCAATCATTAAAATACAAAACATCCAGGGTATCATTGGATGCGTTTATATACGTAAATTCCTGTTGGATATTAACTTCTTTGGAATCGGCTTCCAGGGTAGCCTTAAGGATATTGGTATGCTGTGCTCGTCCCCCGAATGAGATCAAAAGGCAACCAACACATCCTAGTAAAAAAGAAACAGTACTTTTTCTTGGCGGCATCCTAATTTGTTAAAAATTGGGACTCAATGTATGACCCTTATAGAAAGCATCAATGATCTCGACAACTTCCGCTGCACTGTCTGCGAGTTTTATCAGCTCCAAATCCTCCGGGCTGATGTTGCCGGCAGCCAGCATGGTATTCCTGATCCAGTCAATCAGACCTTTCCAAAAATCAGTTCCGACCAAAATTATAGGGAACTTTAAAATTTTATTTGTTTGTATGAGGGTGATCGCCTCAAAGAGTTCATCTAAAGTGCCAAATCCGCCGGGCATTACAACAAACCCCTGCGAATATTTCACAAACATTACCTTCCTAACAAAAAAGTAGTCAAAATCAAGGCTCTTGTCATCATCGATATAGGGATTGTCATGTTGTTCAAAAGGCAAATCAATATTAAGTCCTACAGAAGTGCCCCCTGCAAGATGGGCGCCCCTGTTCCCGGCCTCCATGATTCCGGGGCCGCCTCCTGTTATGATACCATAACCAGCCTCTGAAACACTTTTGGCAACAGTTACGGCCAGTTCATAATAGGGATCTCCCTGTTTGGTCCTTGCAGAACCAAAGACAGTAACGCAGGGCCCTATGGCACTCATTTTTTCAAAGCCACTGACAAACTCGCCCATAATTTTGAAAATTGCCCATGAGTCGTTTGTCTTTATCTCATTCCAACCTTTGTGATGTTTTTCTTTTCTCATATCAGTCTACTCTTTAACGGATAATTCAGGCGCTCATTATAAAAGAGCTCTAACAAATTTTATATACTATATGACATTTTCAATTCCTTTTTCAGGAACTGGGCCGTATAGCTTTTTGGATCCTTCGCTACGGTTTCAGGTGTTCCGGTGGCCACAACCATTCCGCCACCTCTGCCTCCTTCATAACCGACGTCTATGATGTGATCTACCATCTTAATAACATCCATATTGTGTTCTATGATCAAAATAGTATTTCCTTTATCTACCAGGCGATTTAATACATCCATCAGGACGCGGATGTCCTCAAAATGAAGTCCTGTAGTAGGTTCATCGAGGATATAAAAGGTATTCCCTGTGTCCCGCTTGGAAAGTTCCGTGGCTAATTTGACACGCTGTGCTTCCCCTCCGGACAAGGTGGTTGATTGCTGCCCAAGGGAAATATACCCCAGGCCAACATCCTGTATGGTTTTCAACTTACGGTAAATCTTTGGAATGTTCTCAAAAAAACCGACGGCTTCATTGATGGTCATGTCCAGGACATCTGCTATAGATTTACCTTTGTACCGTATCTCCAGCGTTTCCCTGTTAAACCGTTTGCCGTAGCAGGTTTCGCATTCCACATAGACATCCGGAAGGAAATTCATTTCAATTACCCTTAAGCCACCACCCTGACAGGTCTCACAGCGCCCTCCTTTTACATTAAAACTAAAACGTCCCGGTTTGTATCCTCTTATGGCCGCTTCCGGGGTTTTGGTGAACAAACTTCTGATCTCTCCAAAAACGCCTGTATAGGTAGCTGGATTCGATCTTGGCGTTCGTCCTATGGGCGACTGGTTAATATCGATCACCTTGTCTATATGCTCTAATCCACTAATCTTTTTATACGGCATGGGTTTTTTGACCCCGTTAAAATAATGGGCGTTCATAATAGGGTAGAGGGTCTCGTTCACCAGCGTAGACTTTCCACTACCTGAAACACCGGTGACCCCGATCATTTTGCCCAACGGGAGGGAAACGCTAACATTCTTCAAATTATTTCCCGTACAGCCTTCTAAGGTGATGCTCTTTCCATTTCCCTTTCTTCTTTTAGCAGGTACTTCAATTTCCATAGCACCGGTAATATAGGCAGCGGTAATGGTATTGTGCTGTTTTAATTCCTGGGGGGTACCTTCGGAAATAATTTCACCTCCATGTTTTCCAGCCCGGGGCCCGATGTCGATCACATGGTCTGCGCGCTCTATCATTTCCTTATCATGTTCTACCACAATGATCGAATTTCCGATATCACGAAGTGCCTCAAGTGATTTGATGAGTCGGCCATTATCCCTTTGATGTAAACCAATGCTGGGTTCATCAAGAATATATAGTACGCCTACCAATTGGGAGCCAATTTGTGTGGCGAGGCGGATTCGCTGGGCTTCACCCCCGGAAAGGGATTTGGAACTTCTGTTAAGCGAAAGGTATTCCAGCCCTACATCCAGTAAAAATTGGATCCTGCTCCTTATTTCCTTGATGATATCTTCTGCTATTATTCGTTGATTCCCCTCCAATGTGGCCTCCAGGCCTTTGAAGAATTCAGCCAATTCAGCAATGTCCATCGAGGCTAAGGCGGCAATATTTTGCCTATTTATTTTAAAGTTAAGGGAAACTTTTTTTAATCGGGTGCCATCACAAACAGGGCATTGTACTTTATCCATGTATTCCTTGGCCCACCTTTTAATGGAAATAGAATCGGCTTCCTGGAACTGACTTTTTATAAAATTGGCGATCCCCTCATAGTCTATCTTGTATTCCCTTTTAACGCCAAGGGATTTGGAATCTAACACAAAGCTTTCTTCTCCCCCGTATAGGATGAGCTGTATTGCTTCTTTCGGTATTTTCCCCAGGGGGTCTTCCATCTTAAAATCGTATCGCTTGGCAATGATTTCGAGCTGCTTGAAGGCCCAGGATTTCTTGTATTCCCCCAGTGGGGCGATACCCCCTGCCATAATGGACAGTTTTTTGTTTGGGAAGATCTTATGTTCATTTACCTGATAGACATGCCCCAGGCCGTTGCATTCATCACACATGCCCTTAGGGGAGTTAAAGGAGAAAGTATTTGGTTCCGGGGTAGGATAGGAAATGCCGGTAGTGGGACACATGAGATCCCTGCTGAAATACCGTGGTTCCTGCTCATTCTCTGCCAGGACCATCAGTACATCATTTCCACTGTACATGCCCGTATTGATGCTCTCCGCCAGGCGCTTGTCCAGGTCCGGATGGTCCGTTACCGCCAAACGGTCGATCACGATTTCAATATCATGCGTTTTGTAACGGTCTACCTTCATTCCTTTGCGTAGGTCCATCAACTCACCATCTACCCGTACTTTCACGAACCCCTGCTTTCCTATTTGCTCAAAAAGTTCCCTGTAGTGCCCTTTCCTGGATTTGATTACCGGGGCAAGAATATTGATACGCTTGTCCTTATAGGATGACTTGATTAATTCCCTGATCTGTTCATCAGAATAACTCACCATTTTTTCACCCGTGTTGTAGCTGTAGGCATTTGATGCGCGGGCGAAAAGGAGTCGAAGAAAATCATAGACCTCGGTAATCGTCCCAACAGTAGATCTGGGCGATTTGGAAGTGGTTTTTTGTTCTATGGCGATCACAGGGGAAAGTCCGTCTATCTTATCCACATCAGGCCGTTCCAGCCCCCCGAGGAATTGACGTGCATAAGCGGAAAATGTTTCGATATAGCGTCGCTGCCCTTCTGCATAAATGGTATCGAAGGCCAGGGAAGATTTACCGCTTCCAGAAAGACCGGTGATTACAACCAGTTTTTCCCTAGGAATGGTGACGTCTATATTCTTAAGATTATGAACCCGCGCCCCTTTTACCTCTATATTTTCTTCAAAGTTGGTCATCCATATTTCCAAAGTCGCAAAGGTACTCTTTTGATGCGTAAAAAAGAAGTTAGCAGCTTCTGTGGTATGTTAATTCGGCATTAAAAATGGGCTGACACAATTTGATAAAAACGGAATTCCTGAAAAAGGTAATGAACCTCATAAAACCGGCCCCTTTTACTTATATAAGCGTTTAGGCAACCGCTTGATTTAAGGTGTTAATGGTTTCCCGACCCCTTTTAAAAGGCAGGTGCCCTAAGGAATTAACTGTCCTTTTTTCATTATTTGTATCCCCTGAAAAAGACACATTAAGCGCCTCAGGTTCTAAAACGATAAAGCTAACAGATTCATTTTGCTGATGAATGCCATAGTTCCTTTTTGCATCATATATGATCCAATCGAATCCCTTGTAACGGGTTCTGAAGTACCTGGAAATCAATGGTAAAATATTGTATTCGGGCTTAATTATTTCCAAAGAGGGGCCTTCATCGTGCGGGGTAACATGCAACTGCAACTCCAGGGAACGTTTCTCCCGCTCTACCATTTTTGCCAGTTTTTCGATCTTGTTAAACAGATCCGTATCCAGCGTAATCGACAAAGGCAGTTTGCCTAATGTTTTCAAAGCATATTGGAATAGCACCTCATCGATACCCGAATGCTCACTTAGAAAGGCGAAATAAACGGTTTTAAGGGCGCTGTAATTCTTACTTCTTAAGGCCTCCCATACCAATTGTGCCTTGCCAAGGTCCGGCCAAATGGCGTTATATTCCATGAATAAAGCTTTTTGCTCTTTTGGTACTCTCTGAATTTGCTCAATAGGCCTGCCCTCAAAGCCACTAAAATAAAGAAGGGTCAGGAATCCATTAAATGAACCATCGTAGAAAGCTGTGTTAGCGAGTGATTGCATAGTACTATAATTTTAAAGTAGTATATAATCCAAATATATGGAAATAATCCAAATATTGGAAATAATCCATATTTTATTTTGGATATAATCCATAAATTGTATCTTTGAAGGGATACGAGGACCAATTCTCAAGATATTAATAGGTAATATGGAAAACGAACTAACAATTAAACGGTTCACTGATATTCGCAGAAGTTTAGGCTTTACCCAGGCAGAATTTGCCGCCTTATTGGGTATCTCCAGTACCACAGCGGATATAGAGCGGGGAAGAACCAAACTCTCGGGCAAAGTTGTGGCCGAATTATTAAAGCAGTTTAAAATAAATCCGCTTTGGCTCTTTGGGGAAAGTGAACAGCAGTATTTGGAGTCATCCAATACCAGTGTCATCCCCAAGGTGGTAACGGTAGACAGTTCAGACAGGGAGAATATGGTGCTGGTAAATGCAAAGGCTGCGGCCGGCTATCCGCAAAATATACAGGATGCAACCTGGTACCGGCAATTGCCTGCTTTTGACCTTCCTATTCCCGAATTCAGGAATGCTACCTACAGGGGGTTCCAGGTGGAGGGCGATAGTATGCTCCCTAATTTAAAACAGGGAGAATGGGTGCTGGCAAAAGCAGTAGAAGACCTTAGGGATGTAAACCAGAATAAAATCTATGTGGTTGTTTTACAGGACTCGGTCATGGTTAAAAAAATAGATCGTTCCCCAAATGGCCATAAGATCACCCTTATTTCCCTGAATGAGACCTATCCGCCCTATCAAATCGAACCCCATCAGGTGCAGGAACTTTGGCAGGTAACCAGTAAAATCACTTTTGGGGTCGATGCCACTACAGAAAAAGGCTTACTGCGTCAATTGCAGGAGTCTATGGAAGAGTTAAAAAAACAGCTTAGGGCCTAATTATACGTTTTAACAGTGCCAAGATCCAAGGCAATGGGGCCTATTCGGTGTGTTTGCGGCAGTAATACACCGGTATCCGTACGATGCCATCCCTCCCAACTGGCTTTCTGTCCCTTTAAAGGGAGTATCTTCACCCACATTTTAAAGGCTTCCGGAATTCCCGATTCATCGAGTAACCACAAATAGGAATCTCCTGGTGTATCGCCTCCCTCAGAATAGGTCACCAGCAGTCCATCGCTCCCATCCGGCAACGGAACCAGAGCTCTGGTAGTACCTTCATCAAAGACCTTGAACGGGGCTACCAACCAGAATGAATCATTATTGAAATATCCGCTGGCTTTTTTTATCAATGATGCCTTTTCGGCACCCGTGACTTCTTCCCCCTTATTAAGTACTTTGCTTTTGGAAAGGTCGTATAGTTTCAGTGTCACCTCATATGTATCCCATCGTATTTCTACGGATCCCTGCTGTTTATCCCATACATAGCTGTGGTCGCCTCCGCGAAAGGACCATTCCAGGTAGCGTGTATCTTTGTAAGCATCCTCGCCCAGGGCACTGAGCATTTTATGGGCCAGGACATCGGCTTCTCGGGAAGGGGCTACTTTTGGCAATGGTTCATTATTGAACAAGAATATGAAGCCTATTCCCAAAAAAATGAACAGAAGGAAAATCCCGAATATTTTGGTCAATATTTTTTGCATCTTGTTCAGAGGACCTTATTGGATAAAAGAACCATTGATTGCACGTATAGTACGGCACATAATATAGCTGTTTAGTGGGGATTAATACCCCACTGCCTTGTCATCGCCCCTGGGATCTGCCCCTCCTTCAAGTTGCCCGTCCGGCAATACCCGTATCGCGTCTACCTTCCCTATAACAGGAGTCCGATCTTCATTGATCAAGTACCCTTTTTCCTTCAGCGCATTTTTCACGACCTCACTAAACCCGTCCGGTTCAAAAACTATAAAATCGGGTAACCACTGATGATGAAAACGTGGTGCTTCCACCGCCTGCTGCATGCTTAAATTAAACTCGTATGTATTTAAAATGGTCTGGGCAACCGCAGTAATAATCGTAGATCCTCCGGGAGTGCCAACCACCATCCACAAGTTACCGTCCTTTTCCACAATGGTGGGCGTCATGCTGCTCAGCATCCGTTTTTCAGGAGCAATACTGTTGGCTTCGGCCCCAATAAGGCCAAACATGTTTGGCACACCCGGTTTTGAACTAAAATCGTCCATTTCATTATTGAGGAAAAATCCTAGTTCATCACAATACAATTTGGAACCATAGGCACCATTCAGGGTAGTCGTGACCGAGACGGCATTTCCCTGGTCATCCACTATAGAATAATGTGTTGTTTCATTACTTTCGATCACCTCAATGGCCCCGTGGGCTATTTCTTCGGATTTGGTGGCTTTATCAAAGGTAAAGGAAACCATGCGCTCGTTTAAATAAGCGTCACTTAACAATACGTCTAATGGAATAGCCACAAAATCAGGGTCTCCAAGAAAGTAATTCCGGTCTGCGTAGGCCCTGCGAAAAGCTTCTGTCAACAACTGTATCGCTTTAGGAGAATTATGACCATATTTCGCGATATCATGGGGCTCAATCATTTTAAAGATCTGGTTGATGGTAACGCCACCACTACTGGGAGGACTCATGCTAATGATCCGTAAATCCTTGTAGTTAAAGATGATAGGCTGCCGCCATACAGCTTCGTATTTGGCCAGATCCTCTTCTGTAACAAAACCACCTTTGGACTGAATAAAGGCGGCTAATTTTTTTGCTGTTTCCCCTTTATAGAATTCATCTCTTCCATTTTTTGAGATCCTTCTGAGAGTATTGGCCAACGCCGGATAGTTCAGGGTGTCTCCGGCCATACATTGATTATAAAAAAGGGTATTGTCCCCATTTACTGCTACGATCTGGTCCCAGTAGTTATCCAGTCGTGCAGCTTGTTTTTCTGTAACCACAACCCCCTTTTCAACCAATGCTATAACGGGGGCCAGAATATCCTCAATGGGCAGTGAACCAAATTTTTCATGAACGGCAAAGATCCCGGCAATGGTGCCCGGCACCCCAACGGCAGTAGCCCCCATAGTGCTCATATTAGGAATTACATTCCCGAGCGAATCCAGATACATATCCTTCGAGGCCGCTAAGGGGGCCTTTTCCCGGTAGTCGAGCCCACCTACGTCTCCGTTACTTTTTCTGTACACCATAAATCCGCCGCCACCAAGATTCCCTGCAAAGGGATACGCTACAGCCAGTGCTAATTCGGTGCCAACCATGGCATCGAACGCATTACCCCCTTTTTTCATGATTTCTACACCAATGGCCGAAGCTTCTTCTCTGGCCGAAACGACCATTGCCCTTTCCGTAACCAGTCCGGTGGGCTCTGCCGGCCGTTCTTTACATTGAATACTGTTTATTAAAACAGCCGTCAACACCAACATTTTAGTAAGGAGGGTCAATGGGTTATGCCGTTTATTAGTAAAGTTGCGCAGGAATGGAAGGTTTCTCACAAGGTTTTGAATTTCTGATGGGAAAAGATAATTAATTCTTTAAAAAAAGTATGGAATTCTGCCTCGAAAAGATCATAGTGCTCCGTCAGGTCCAGGATCGCTTTATTCATATTACTTTTTTGCCTGGTTCTGCGATATAAGCCGTTCAGTACGCTATCGATGCCCTCCAGGTGGGCATAATTGAGTAACCAGTTATCGGCTACCATATATGGCAACATCCTTTTTGCCGGCTCGGGCAATAGCTCATAACGGGTTTGCAACAGCATATAGAACCTGTTTACGTACTCGGCCAGGGGCTCATGCGCATACATGGTCCATTTTTTAGCCAGAAAATGATCGTAAAAGACGTCGATGACCACCCCACTGTAATGACCTTGATTTTTATGAAGCCTTTTTCTACTTTTTTTATGGATGCTGTGGGCGTCTGTATAGGTGTCTATAGCCCGGTGTAGCACGATCCCTTTCTGAATTTTCTCAGGTAGGTGGGTGTACTGATTACCTTGTATGCTGTCTGCAATAAAATTTCCAATGGAGATATCGTCATCTCCAAAGGAAAGAAATATATGAGCCAAAAAATTCATAAACCGAATTTACAAAGAAGGGACATAGTAAAACACCACAGACCTGTATATTTGCAAAAACATTTAGCACGTATATGACACTTATCAAATCGATTTCCGGCATCAGAGGGACCATTGGAGGCGTCCCCAACGATAACCTTACGCCAATAGATGCTGTTAAATTTGCAGCTGCCTATGGTACGTTCTTAAAACAACACCGCCAAAAAGAACAGCTAAAGGTCGTGGTTGGGAGGGATGCCCGGATTTCGGGAGAGATGATCCAGAATTTGGTGGTAGCCACCCTTACGGGCCTTGGGATTGACGTGGTAGACCTGGGGCTTTCGACGACTCCAACCGTTGAAATAGCTGTTCCATTGGAACATGCAGATGGTGGTATCATATTAACAGCCAGCCATAATCCCAAACAGTGGAATGCCCTGAAACTACTCAATGAAAAAGGGGAGTTTTTGGATGCTGCCCAGGGTGAAATTATTCTGAAACTTGCGGAAAAGGAGGATTTCATTTTTGCAGCGGTCGATGATTTAGGAACGGTTCATAAAAATGATGCCTATATTGATATTCATATCGACGAAGTATTGTCGCTTCCGCTGGTTGATGCCGATACAATTAGAAAAGCAGGTTTTAAGGTAGTGGTAGACGGTGTTAATTCTACCGGGGGCATTGCTATCCCGAAATTGTTGGAGGAATTGGGAGTAGAGGTCATAAAACTCTATTGCGACCCTACAGGGCATTTCCCACACAATCCCGAACCATTAAAAGAGCATCTGCAAGATATATGTGCTTTGGTTCGAAAGGAAAAAGCAGATTTTGGGATCGTTGTGGATCCAGATGTGGATCGCCTTGCTTTTATAACTGATGAGGGTGAAATGTTTGGGGAGGAGTACACCCTGGTTGCCTGTGCGGATTATGTATTGGGGAAAACCCCTGGAAATACTGTTTCCAACCTTTCTTCTTCCCGGGCATTAAGGGATATTACACAAAAACATCAGGGTACGTATTACGCGGCTGCTGTTGGCGAAGTAAATGTAGTTGCCAAAATGAAAGCTGTTAACGCTATCATTGGTGGCGAAGGTAATGGCGGCATTATTTATCCTGATAGCCACTATGGCCGGGATGCGCTTGTGGGTACTGCCTTCTTCCTGATGTTAATGGCCGAAAGAGGAGGGAAGGTAAGTGATCTCAGAAAGAGTTATCCCTCGTATTTTATGAGTAAGAAAAAAATTCAGCTGACACCGGATCTCAACGTAGATGACGTTCTGGATAAAATGGCGCTTGCCTATAAAAATGAGCATCCAAATACCATTGATGGCGTTAAAATAGATTTTGAAGAGACATGGGTGCACCTTCGAAAGTCTAACACCGAGCCCATTATAAGAGTATATACGGAAGCACCAAGTCAGGCACAGGCAGACACTTTAGCCGATACTATTATTGGAGAAATTAAGAATATTGCCGGTCTCGCGTAATCTAAGAAGGCGCCTTATCTCTGTGTTTCCATCTGCGGTGCGTCCACAAGTAGTATTCCGGTTGCTCTTTTATTTGTTCCTCTGTAAGTCTTAGAAAGGCTTCAGTGATCTCTCCTTCTGTTGTCGTTTTTCCCTGAAGGGAAATGGGAATAAATTCTACTTTGTAATAGCCCCTCTTTACTTTGGATACCTTCAGGAAAACCACTGCCAGATCCAACTTACGGGCAAGGATCTCGGCCCCGTTAAAGACAGGCACCTTTATTCCCATGAAATGGCTCCAATATTGGGCCCTGCTGGCCATAGGAGATTGGTCGCTTACCATTCCATAAAGACCCTTAATGCCATTCTGTTCATTCCGGATCACGGTTTTTACTGTTTCTTTTTGCTCAATGGGCGTAGTATTCCATTTGGCCCTGAACTTCCTGATCAGCCGGTCAAAATAAACATTGCCAATTTTCTGATAAACGGCAAAACCTTCTATGTCAATATAATTATTGATACTCACATTCCATTCCCAGTTGGCATAGTGCGAACACACCGCAAGAATGCTCTTTTCTTTTCCAATTTCATTGACGAGTTCTATATTCTGAACCTCATAGCGCTTTTTTACGCCTTCCTTAGAAAGATGCATGGTCTTGACCATTTCCAGCATTAGATCGCAAAGATGTTTATAAAATGCTTTTTCGATGTGCTTTCTTTCCGGCACGCTGGTGTTTGGTAAGGTCAGTTCTAAATTAGAACGCACTACTTTTTTTCGGTAGCCAACCACATAGTAGAGTAAGATATAAAAGACATCGGAAACCCCGTAAAATAATCGAAAAGGCAGGATGGATATAATCCATAAAAATGGGTAGGCGACAATAAAGACCAGTAGTTGCATGCAATTAAACTATGGGCAAATATAGCTATATTTACCCCCATATTTAAGTAGCATAAATGAATTTACACTGGGCAACACTGGCTATTATTGCCATAAATACATTGGTCTCGCTTAAAGGGTTTAATGATCAGTATTTTTTTGAGCGCTATAAATTTGGTATAGGAGCCATTCAAAGTGGGCAAAAAGAGCGGATGTTTACCTCCGGGTTCTTACATGTAGATCTCTCCCATCTCTTTTTAAACATGTTTACGCTTTATTTTTTTGCAGACGTGGTCATTAGTTGGTTTGGGGCATTTAAATTTATACTCATCTATTTTGTCAGCCTGTTGGCAGGCAGCCTGTTAGCATTATTTTTTCACAGACAGGAACCCTATTACAGTGCAGTAGGTGCCAGTGGTGCTGTTACAGGGATCCTGTATTCGGCTATTCTGTTACAGCCAGACATGCAACTGGGCATCATGTTTATCCCCATTCCGCTACCTGCATACGTATTTGGGATTGCCTACATGCTTTACTCCATCTATGGCATGAAAAAACGACTTGGCAATATTGGACATACGGCTCATTTTGGAGGAGCCATCGGGGGTTACGCTGCAACGCTGCTTTTTAAACCTGACTTATTCCAGACAGATACCCTTATGGTACTATTACTCGCCGTACCCATTATTATCCTGTTTATTCTCGAAAAACTCGGAAAACTGTAATTGGTTTAATTTTACGGACCCTTAACCCCAATTTCGTAATCCAATAAGAGTATCGGATGCTTTTTCTGGCTTTCCGTATACTTTTCACCTTTTTTTATCGTTTTAGTAGTCCCAAATTTTATTATTTGATGACCTGCTTATGAAAAAAGGACTATACATTATTTTTTTAGTGGCACTTGCCATTTTACAATCCTGTAGTGATGAAACTACTATTTTCATTGATGAACAACAGGAAAACATCGTAGAAGAAAACAATACCGTTACCTTACAGGGAAGCATCAGCTTTGAGAATGCCGGCGTACTGGATATTGTTTTGGATTCCCAGGGCACTGGTAAACGGATGGCCAATATGGCCGACGAACTGGCGGGAAATTATCCACTTTCGTTAATAGCTCAGGTGAGTCCGCCAGTATATGGTGGCGTTACCAACCTAACAGCCTCACATGTCTATGTGGAAGACACGTATGCCTATGTTGCTTACAACATGGCCGGGGAAGATTATTTTGGCGCCATTGACGTTATTGATGTATCCGATCCTAATCAACCCAGCGTTAGTTCCCGGGTTATTTATTTAAATGCCGATATCAACTCCCTTCAATATTCCAATGGTTTTCTCTATGCAGTTGGCGGGGTAAATGCTGAATTGAGCTTTACCGCTGTTACCAATTCCTTTATTACCAAAATTCCTGTTTTTAATGGAAAGATGGATATGAATGCTGGTGTCATTTATGGTTTCCAACCAGGAGATAATGCTACCGACATCCATGTAGAAAAAAATGAGGCGTATGTAACCAGTGGAAAGGAAGGAAACATCACCATTTATGACACTAAGGATTTGGAGATCAAGCAGGAACTTGCATTTGAAGATCTTCGCTCATTAGCGTATTATGACAAGGAATTGGCGCTGTTGGATGCAAGTATGGGGATTCGGGTGTTGGATGATAAACTGAAGCCCAAGAAAGAAATAGCGATCAGTTCTGATTTTGGCGTCAACACAAAACGATCTATCGATTTTATAGGAGATAAAATTGTAGTAGCCGAAGGCACTATGGGTGCAGGGGTTTATTCGTATGATACGGGAGGCTTACTGCAACATATCCCTATCTTGCTAGACCCTGTCAATCCACCAAGTGGTGATGTAGTTACTAATGCGGTAGCCATTAATGAAGAGATGGTGCTAATGGCCAATGGCGGTGCCGGTTTATCGATTTCAAACGATGAAGGAAATACAACAGAGCCCTATGGTGTAATACAACTGGATGGTTCTATTAATTACGTGCAGACCAAAGGCGATTATGCCTTTGCAGCATCAGGTCAGCAAGGGCTTCAGATCATTAAGCTGAATCGATTGTCTCAAAGTCTGGCAGCCCAATGTGCTACATTACCCGAGTACAGCGGTACCAGCAAACTGGTCATCAACCAGGGAGAAACCATAGGCTTTAGTGGTGAAAAAAGATTCAATTCCATTCAAGTGGAAGGATCCTTGCTAATGTGTGGTTCCTGGACGGTAAGTAATGATGTTGATGTAAAAAAGGATGCGTTGCTTGAAATGAATGGGTCCCTCATCATTGGAAGTAACAGAAAAAGGAAAGAAATTAAAATAGAGACCGGTGGCGTGTTTCGAGTAGAAGGCAATCTTACCATTTATGGTGATTTGGATCTAAAGGATGGTGCTACTATAGAGTTCATCGGAGAGGACTCGGTCGTGAATATTTTTGGAAGTGTAAAAATGGGCAACGATGTAACGGTAACGGGCGTATTTAATGATGTCCAAAATAAATTTTAATCGCAATCGATAAATTAAAAAAGCCCTGATGAGCAACATCAGGGCTTTTTTAGTGTAAAATGCCGTGCATTACTGCAACAGTTCACTTATTTTGCTTTCCAGGGATATCCCCCTAAGGTCCTTTGCTACGATCACCCCATCTTTATCAAGAATGAAGGTAGCCGGGATAGCATCTACATTGTACAATGCAGCAATTTCATCGAAATAGTTGGTGTTGGAGACATGATGCCACGCAAGGCCATCCTGCGCTATCGCGTTCTTCCAATCTTCTGCGTTCCGGTCTAAGGAAACTCCTAAGATACTTAATCCCTGATCCTTATACTTGTTGTAGATCCGGACAACATTCGGGTTTTCTGCCCTGCATGGCCGGCACCAGGCCGCCCAAAAATCTACAATGGTTACCTTACCTAAAACGTCATTCAGGGCCAGTTTTTCTCCGGAAGGGGATGGGGCCGAAAAATTAGGAGCTTTGGCACCAATAGACGTATTGGCTTCTTTATCCAGGATTTCCTTTATTTTCAACCCTGTTTTACCTGCCTTTATTTCCGGAGCAAGTCCTTCATACAATTCCTGAACCTCCTTAATATCTTTGGCTTTAGTTGTCAAAATCCGATATATAATAAGCGCTGAAATGATTGCATCGGGATTATTTTTCGCAAAAGACAATTCATACCCCTTAGCCTCCTCCATCAGCTCAAAATATTCTTCCCGAAGCGAATTCATCACTACGGTATCTTGTTTTGCCTGGGCCATTCGCAAATCCTGGTTCATCGACGCAGCTTTCCTGCTAAGTATTCTGGAACCTTTTAAAAAATCATAAAAAAGTTCATTCTGCAAGGTACCTCCAATTTTAGCAAAGGTTAGGCTATCGCGTTGGGCATCAATTTCAATACTGCCATTTTCTACTATTACCGGGATATTTTCCTGGCCTTTATCGAAGAAGATGTAATGGAGTTCGGCACTTTCCGGGGCACTTCCCTCAAAACTGAACATGCCATTCGAGACTATGGTGGTGTCTACAGCAACCAGCTGGTTGGCATCATTGTATTTGCGCAGGATCAGTTCAGTTCCCTCGGTATTTTCACCTCCCAGGGTACCGTCAATACTGTACCCATCTGTTGTTGACTGGCAGGCGGTTATCATCAGTATTCCCAGGACAGGAATTAATAATTTCTTCATGTCGTTACTTTTAAGGTGCAAAGGTACTTATAAGACAGACAATAAAAAAAGTCCTTAACATATGCTTATGTCAAAGACTTTTTAAAGTGGTGTCAACAAAATTAAAATTGGTAACGGATTCCCAGAGCAATATCGAAGTCGAAATTATCCGAGAAATCACTATAGCCCACCAAGCCTATTTCGGGCCTGAAGTCTAGTGAGATCAGCAATGGGATGTCAAAGTTGTATTCGATGCCAATGTCTCCGGCACCAAAAACGAATAGGCCGCCATCAGGAACGTTCCCGTTGGAACCGGCCGAAAAATCAACATTCCCTAATCCGCCACCTACGCCATAATACCAGTTAAAATTGCCGTCCAGAGGTTGAACCCATTGGTAAACACCTGTCAATTTAAAGGCGTCAAAATCCCTGCTATCCCTCCAGCCAAGATCGATCTCAACACGGTTAGAGCGGGCAACTGATTTCTGATACGAGATTTCTGCTCCAAAGCCATCACTATCGCCTAAGCGAAGTCCGAGGGCATGTTCTGATATGTTTTGAGCACTCATGGTAAAAGAGGCGAAACAAAACAAAAACAAGCTAATTTTTAAGATTTTCATAAGGTCTATTATTTAAACGTTAAAATTACATATTCAATAGTCGTTGACTGTTAATAAAAACTTAATTTAGGGCTGAAAAATTATTACGGATTGCATAAAAATTTCTTTACTGATTTAGAAGTCAGCCTTGAAGGTACTTTACATACGGACCAACTAACAAGAAGTCTTTATGCCACAGATGCGTCGGTCTATCGCAAAACGCCTATGGCCGTAGCCTTTCCAAAATCAGAAGCAGACCTCTTGAAAATAATCAGCTTTGCCGACCAAAATGGTATTGGCCTCATACCCAGGACCGCAGGTACTTCTTTGGCAGGGCAATGTGTTGGAGATGGCATCGTTGTGGACGTTTCCAGACACTTTACCAACATCCTTGAATTTGACAAGGAAAAAAACCAAATCACTGTACAACCAGGCATCATTCGGGACGAACTGAATGAATACCTGAAACCCCATGGCCTCTTTTTCGGCCCCAATACTTCCACTTCCAACAGATGCATGATAGGGGGGATGGTCGGGAACAATTCCAGTGGCACCACCTCTATCCAATACGGCGTAACCAGAGACAAAGTAGTGTCGTTAAAAACAATACTTTCGGATGGGTCCGCTGTATTTTTTTCGCCCCTGTCCCTTGAAGAATTCCGTTTAAAAATGGCGCTGCCTACACTTGAAGGAAGAATTTATAAAAAATTACATAGGTTGCTGTCTGACAATAAGATACATCAAAATATAAAATCGGAATTTCCAAAAAAGGAAATTCACAGACGCAATACCGGTTATGCAATTGATCTCCTGTTAGATAGCCAGGTGTTTTCCGGTAAGGAAGACATGATCAATCTTTGCACCTTGCTAAGTGGGAGTGAAGGAACACTTGCTTTCACAACCGAGATCACCCTTCAGCTCGATGTGCTTCCGCCGGTCTTTACGGCTATGGTAGTAACCCATTACAGCACACTGGAATCATGTCTTGCAGATGTGGCCCCCTTGATGAAACACGGGCTCCATACCTGTGAAATGATGGACAAGGTCATTTTGGATTGTACAAAGAATAATAAAGCGCAATTGGCAAACCGATTTTTCGTGGAAGGCGATCCGGCAGCCTTATTGATGCTTGAAGTGCGCGACCATGATGAAGAAGGCTTAAAAAGGCAAGTTGCTTCCCTTCTGGCAAGTATTGAGGCCTCCGGGCATAGTTATGCCCATCCGGTATTAGAAGGAGAAGAGCTCAATTGCGCCCTCGAACTGCGAAAAGCTGGCCTGGGACTTTTGGGGAATATGGTAGGAGACCGTAAAGCGGTAGCCTGCATTGAGGACACGGCCGTTGCCCTGGAAGACCTGAAAGATTTTATAGGTGAATTTACCAAGATCATGAAGGGGTACGGTCAGGAAGCGGTCTACTATGCACATGCAGGAGCAGGAGAATTACATCTTAGGCCCATTTTAAATTTAAAAAAGAGGGAAGATGTTGGCCTCTTCCGAAGCATCACTACCGATGTGGCCAAACTAACGAAGAAATATAAGGGTTCTTTTAGCGGAGAACACGGAGATGGTATTGTACGTGGCGAATTTATTCCACTGATGATCGGGGAAGAGAATTACAAGGTTCTGCAGCAGGTCAAGGCTATTTTTGACCCAAAGAATATATTTAACCCGGGCAAGATCGTGGATGCCTACCCCATGGACCAGTCGCTTCGATATGAGGTAGACAGGGAAGAACCGCAGATTAATACAAGGCTCGATTTCAGTGATAATGAAGGGATTCTCAAAGCTGCAGAAAAATGCAACGGCAGCGGTGACTGTCGTAAGACAGAACACGCTAAAGGCGCCATGTGCCCAAGTTATCATGTCACACGAAAAGAAAAAGATACCACTCGCGGACGCGCTAATGCCCTTCGGGAATTCCTGACCCATAGTGACAAAAAAAATCGCTTTGATTCTGAGCATCTTAAAGAGGTTTTCGACCTGTGCCTCAGTTGTAAAGCCTGTGCAAGTGAATGTCCCAGTAATGTGGATGTGGCTGCCTTAAAAACGGAGTTCTTGTTCCAGTACCAGGAAACCCATGGGTATTCCCTTCGAAATAAAATATTTGCATTCAACACCCGTTTCAACCGGTGGGGAAGTAAATTCCCAACGCTTACCAATGCGTTTTATAGAAATAAGGCAGTAAGCCACCTATTGAAAAAAAGTACCGGAGTGGCAGTTCAAAGAAGCCTGCCAGCAGTTGCCAAATTTGATTTTACCGCCTATTTGAAAACTGTTCAGGCTAAAGAAAGGCCAAAGGGACAGAAATTACTGCTTTACATTGATGAGTTTACCCATTACCTGGATGTTGGAGTAGGTAAGGATGCGATCGATCTGTTGACACGGCTGGGTTATCAGCTTTCTCTTTATTACGGAGAAAGTGGCAGAACTTTTATTTCCAAAGGGTTCCTGAAACAGGCAGAGCGCTTAGCACAGCATAATATTGAGGCATTATATGACGTTGCAAAAGACGGTACCCCGGTCATTGGCCTGGAGCCATCTGCCATCCTGAGTTTTCGGGATGAATACCATCGTTTCCACATGGCTCCGGAGAAGGTAGGTGCGGTTTCGTCCAACAGCTTCCTCATTGAGGAATTCCTGGCAAAGGAAATAGCGGCAGGCGCAATTAGCAGCGAGCAGTTTACGAAGGAACACAAAACGATAAAGATCCATAACCACTGCCATCAAAAATCGCTTTCCAATCAAAAGGTGACATTCGACATTTTGAACCTGCCCCAGAACTATGTTGTTACCATCATAAGTTCGGGTTGCTGTGGTATGGCTGGTTCTTTTGGGTACGAAAAGGAGCATTATGATATTAGTATGCAAATAGGAGGCCTGAAATTGTTTCCTGCTATCAATAAATCGGAGACGGACACATTGATAGCGGCGAATGGCACGAGTTGCAGGCATCAGATTAAAGATGGTACCGGCAGAATTGCCCTTCACCCGGTTACTATCCTAAAACAGGCGCTTGTTGCTTAACAGTTCACCTGGTTCGTTTTTTGGCGGATCAGATATGGTTGAAGGTTCCGTGATTGCATTGATGAGTTCTTGCAGGTTCAGTTCCTTTAACTCTTCATCGGCATAGAAAGCAGCCAATTTATCGAGGTTAAAATGGTACAATTTCCAGCGTTTAAAAGAATACTCAAGAGCAGTCAGGTGCTCTACCCAGTCGCCCGAATTCAAATAAAGGCATTTACCCTTCTCCTTTTCTATTTGAATCTTTTTGGGTTGGTGAATATGACCACAAATGACGGTATTATAGCCTTTTTGTATGGCCAGGTCTACCACGGTATTTTCAAAATTCGAGATATACTTTACGGCGCTTTTCACTCCATTCTTGATCCTTTTGGACAGGGAGTACTTCTCCTTACCCAGTCGTGCCAAAAACCAATTTACCAATCGGTTTAGCAGAATCAGAAGGTCATACCCGTGGCTGCCAAGCTTTGCCAGCCATTTCACATGTTGAATAGAAGCATCGAACACATCGCCGTGAAAGATCCATGTTCTTTTTCCGTCCAGATCCAGAAGTAGCTTGTCTTGTATGGAAAGATTTCCTAGCGTATTGCCACTTAATTTTCGCAGGGCCTCATCGTGGTTACCGGTGATGTAAAAGACCTCTGTACCCTCAGAAGCCATGGTCAATATTTTTTTCAGGACCTTTAAATGAGCTTTAGGAAAATATTGTTTTCTAAATTGCCAGATATCTACAATATCCCCGTTAAGGACCAGTTTTTTAGGTTTTATACTGCTCAAATACACCAATAGCTCCTCTGCATGGCATCCGTAAGTGCCGAGGTGTACATCAGAAATGACTACTACGTCTAGATTGCGTTTTTTCAAGAAAGGCTTCTTTATTGCCACAAAATTAGACCTATTGGTATAATTGAATGCAAAGAAAAGATCAAGCCTTGTTGAATGTTTGGTTAAATTTTGATTAAGAAAATGAACTACAGGTTAAGGGAAGATTAAGGGAAGTACCTTTTTTGTTTTGAAATTGTAATAAGAGTATATTTGAACTGGTGCGCAGTAACAGGATGCACACGACTAATTTTGAATACATGGCAGGAAATAGCTTCGGAACCCTTTTTAAGTTAACCACATTTGGCGAATCGCATGGTCTTGCCATTGGCGGAATTTTGGAGGGCTGCCCCTCGGGCATTCATTTGGACCTGGATGCCATCCAGGCAGAAATGGACAGGCGAAAGCCGGGGCAGTCGGCGATTGTTACCCAGCGCAAGGAAGAAGACATAGTGCAGTTCAATTCAGGTATTTTTGAAGGAATAACGACCGGTACGCCTATAGGATTTACGATCTATAACTCGAACCAAAAATCAGCCGATTATGCCCATATCAAAGATTCATATCGGCCCTCCCATGCCGACTATGTTTATGATCAGAAATATGGATTCCGGGATCACCGTGGGGGCGGAAGAAGCTCTGCGCGGGAAACAGCTTGCCGTGTAGTGGCGGGAGCAATAGCAAAACAGTTTTTAAAAGGATTGAAAATCAATGCATATGTGTCTCAAGTAGGAAGTATCACTTTAGATAAACCCTATTCGGAATTAGACCTTTCTTTAATCGAATCGAACCCGGTGCGCTGTCCGGATCCGGAAAAGGCTGCCGAAATGGAAGCCCATATCCGTGAAGTACGGAAAGAAGGCGACACCATTGGAGGTATAATTACCGGAGTGATTCAAAATGTACCTATCGGTCTTGGAGAACCGGTGTTCGATAAACTCCATGCACAGTTAGGAAAAGCCATGTTGTCCATTAACGCCGTAAAAGGATTTGAGTACGGCAGCGGTTTTGCTGGTGTAAAAATGAAGGGCAGTGTGCATAACGACGCCTATAATCCTGATGGCACAACCAAAACCAATAATAGTGGTGGTGTACAAGGAGGTATTAGCAACGGCATGGATGTATATTTCAATGTGGCCTTCAAGCCTGTAGCCACCTTGATTCAGCCTTATGAGACCATTGACAAAGAAGGGAATAGGGTACAGGCCCAGGGGAAAGGGAGGCATGACCCCTGCGTGGTTCCCAGAGCCGTTCCTATTGTGGAAGCCATGGCGGCACTTGTGCTCGCCGACTTTGTTTTACAGAACAGGGTGACAAAAGATAAGTAATACTTTTCGTGTGCTTCTACGTTCAAAATACTATATTACTAGCATAAAAGAGACTATATGAAAAAGCTGGAGTTGCATTGGCAGATCCTGATCGGGATGGTGCTTGGTATTATTTTTGGATTTGTCATGACCTTCTATTCCTGGGGTCCCACCTTTGTACAGGAGTGGATTAACCCCATTGGGACCATCTTCGTAAAACTACTGAAACTGATTGCCATCCCCTTAATTTTGGCCTCTCTCATCAAGGGCATCTCCGATCTTAAAGACATATCGAAGTTTAGAAATATAGGCCTCAGGACTATATCGATCTATATTGTCACCACTGTTATCGCCATTTCCATGGGTCTTTTCCTGGTCAATATCTTAAAGCCGGGAAATGGCATTTCACAGGAAACCATTCAGAAACTTACAGACACCTATGCCTCGGACGCAGGGGTTACTTCCAAATTAGCGGAGGCCTCCAGGCAAAAGGATAGCGGCCCATTGCAATTCCTGGAAGATATGGTGCCCGACAATGCCTTTGCAGCGCTCAGTGATAACAGCCTGATGTTACAAGTGATATTTTTTACTATTTTCTTAGGCATCGCCATGTTACTTATTGGTGAAAAACGATCGAAACCACTAAAGGATTTTTTCGACTCCCTAAATGACGTGGTCCTTAAAATGGTAGACCTGATCATGCTCACGGCCCCGGTAGCCGTATTTGCCTTATTGGCTTATGTGGTGGTATCTTCCGGAGACCCAGACCTCCTGTTGGCCTTACTCAAATATGCCATGGTGGTGGTGGTGGGACTGGCCTTGATGATCGTGGTCTATTGCATTATAGTGGCCACCTACACCAAGAAAAACCCTTTTTGGTTCCTTAAAGAGATTAGTCCGGCACAATTACTCGCTTTTTCCACCAGTTCCAGCGCAGCTACCTTACCGGTTACCATGGAACGGGTAGAAGAGCATATCGGGGTAGACAAAGAAGTTTCGAGTTTTGTATTACCTGTTGGGGCAACCATTAATATGGATGGTACCAGCCTTTACCAGGGAGTGGCTGCCGTTTTTATTTCACAGGCCCTTGGCTTTGACCTTACTTTTTCGGATCAGTTGACCATAGTCTTTACAGCGTTATTAGCTTCTATAGGGTCAGCCGCAGTTCCGGGAGCCGGAATGGTGATGTTGGTCATCGTATTGGAATCCATAGGTTTTCCTGCAGACAAACTGGCTATTGGACTGGCCCTGATCTTTGCCGTAGACAGACCCTTGGACATGTGCAGAACCATCGTAAATGTTACAGGTGATGCTACCGTTGCAATGGTAGTTGCTAAGTCTGTAGGCAAGTTGGGGAAACCACATGTAGAAGAATGGGATGACCATTTGGACGAGCTAAAAACCTAGTAATAATTGGGTTATGCAAGGAATTTATTCTGAAGTTCCTCTGTAGGGATCATACAACTTTCCCGCCTTCCAAACCAAGCGTAGCGGTTTTTTGCAACCCAATCATAAATGCTGTCCCTTATTCTTCCGGGCACCCATTTAAAGACTCCAATTAAAGGCCATGCCCCACTTAGGTTTTTCGCAATTTCAAGGGCCGCATCCGACTTTATAAAATAGGCAACCCCTGGTTCGATAAGAATGATGGAGTCTATCGTTGTTGTATCGATTTTTCGTTCTTTCGTAAGCTGTTGGCCCGTTTCACTTTGTAAAGCCGCGTAACGGAAAAGGTCTCGTTTATCCCTTTTAATAACGAACTGGACGGCCCCATTGCACAGGTTGCATACGCCATCAAAGAGGATTATTTTTTTTTCTGATACCATGTCATCCCTTTTTTTTGGCCTCTACCAATTCCAGCTGTTCCACACTTACATTGGTGGTGAACATGCCATAATTAACCACGGCCTTGTTCCTTTCCAGGCTGTCGATGCTGCCCACAGCCTTACCATCGAAAAGGCGTACCCTGTCGCCAACTTTAAAAACAGGCCGTGGTTTGGTTTTTTCTTTTTCTTCGGCCTTTTTCGTGGCGGCGATTTTCTTTTTGCGAATCACGCTTACTTCTTGCTGTATCTCCCTGCTAACTTCTTCCTTTTTTGTTTTTTCAGTTTTTAACTCCTTGGCAGATTTCTTTTTTCGCTTGCTGTTTTCCGTCTCCACGATTCGCAACAATTCAGAGACTAAGGGACGTTTCTTTTTGTCCTGGAAATATTTTTCAGCAGCAGTATTCACTTTATTACCGAGATAGATGAGTCGTTGATTGTGATCATAGAGTTCCTGGTAATTTTCTAATTTGGCCTGAATTTTTGAATTCAGCTTTTCCAATCGTTCTGCTTCTTCCCTTGCTTTTACTTCTTCTTCCTGCAGGCGCGTTCCGGTTTGTGCCATTTTGGTGCGCTCTTTTTGTAGTTTGGCAATGGTGGCATCAAAGCGTATTTTGCCTCGCTCCACTTTTTTCTTGGCTTTGTTGATGAGGCTATACGGGATGCCATTCTTTTGGGCCACTTCAAATGTAAAAGAGCTCCCCGGTTGTCCTAATTCCAGGTGGAAGGTGGGTTGCAGGGTGCTGCTATCAAAAAGCATGTTTGCGTTGGCCGCATATGGCAATTCGTTGGCAAGTGCCTTTAGGTTGGCATAATGTGTCGTGATTACCCCATAGGCGCCTCGCTCATAAAAAACTTCCAGGAAGACCTCGGCCAGTGCACCGCCCAGTTCAGGGTCGCTCCCCGTGCCGAACTCATCAATTAGGAAGAGGGTATCTTCATCGCACTTCCGCAGGAAGTGATTCATATTTTTAAGGCGGTAACTGTAAGTGCTCAGATGGTTTTCAATGGATTGATTGTCGCCAATATCGGTTAGAATTGTCTTGAATAAGCAAACCGAACTTCGCTCGTGAACCGGAATCAGGAGCCCGCTTTGCAGCATTAGTTGTAGCAGGCCAATGGTTTTAAGGGTAATGCTTTTCCCTCCCGCATTAGGACCGGAAATAACGATGATCCTGTTTTCAGGATGTAGTTCAATGGTCTGTGGAAAAGTAGGGTTTTTGGTCTTCTTATTGGACAGGTAAAGCAGCGGGTGATAGGCATTTTTCAGGAACAGCTTTTTTTCCTCATTGAATTGCGGCATTACCGCATTCATGTCTGACGCGTATTTTGCCTTGGCGGCAGTCAGGTCCATATGCGCCAGAAGGTCCTGGTATTGAGCCAGTTCTTCACGATAGGGTCTTATGGCGGCCGTTAGCGCGTTAAGTATGCGCAAAACCTCTTCCTGCTCTTCAAATTCCAGGTTGTTTAATTCTCGGCTGTATCTGGCTACCGCTTCGGGTTCAATGTAAATGATGCTTCCAGTCTTGGAAGTCCCCATGACGGTACCTTTCACCCTTTTTCTGTACATGGCTTTTACCGCCAGTACACGCCTGTTATCAACCACAGATTCCCGGATCTCATCCAATAATTCCGATGCCTGATAGGTATTGAGTGCCGTTCCAAAGCTTTGATTTATTTTGCTTTTCACCGAAACCATTTGTTGTCTTATATGGCGAAGGTCTAAGGATGCATTGTCCTTGACCTGACCAAATTTATCGATCACGGCGTCAATAGCTTCAGGAAGCTGCCTCAAGGTTTCTACTGTTTCTGAAAACGCATAAAGCAACGGATAGTATTCCCTGAATTTTTTAAAGAATTTCTGATGTTCAAAGACAGTTCTGCAAAGATGGTTTAGTTTCCTGAAGCTATTTAATTCCAGGGTGGCATTCTCTACCTTTAGCAATCTGAGCTCTGCATTGATACTGTCAAAACCGTGGTTTGGTATTCGATTCTCATTGGTGTAGGAGGATAGGTATTCTGAAGTTTGCCCCAATAAGGTAAAGATGGTGCCTTCCTGATCTATCGGCGCCATTTCCATGGCACAGGTTTTCCCGGCTTCTGTATGACACCTGAGGGCCACCTGATTAATGACCGTAAGGAATTCCAGATCTTGTAAGCTTTTAGCGAGATACTTATTCATATTACTCCAATGGCTGCAAAGGTAGCTAATAAGCACGATTTTATAAAGGTCGATTCGAAACAAGAAGCGCTGGCTAGTCCCTGACGCCTCATTGATGCAGTGCAAACAACAATTATCGGTATTTATACCACTCCAAGGGACTCGTAAGGCAATAAAAAAAGGGGGTTGTGAGTTCTTATTAGAGAAATTTCCATGAGTAAAATAAATCAGTACGTGCGATTACATTCGGTCATCATAAAAATCACTGTTATAGCACTGTTTGTTTACAGCTGCAAAGCTACGGACACGCTCATGGTAAGCAGTCTTGAACCAGCACCAGTCGGGCTTTCTAAGGGAATAAGACGAATAGGGGTTATCAATGAGGCTTGTTCAAATGCCGATATACAGGCACCTGCTTCTTTTGATGAACTTGTAAATGCACAGGATCTGCAAATGCAGGAGGAAGGAAAAGCGGCAGCAATCAACGGGCTATTCGGGGAGTTATTGAAGGACAAACGCTTCGATACCGTACTCTTACTCTCTACCTTTCCAAAAGCACCCTCATACAATAAAGATTTAGTTAGGGAAATCCCATGGGATGCCCTTAAAAAAAGCTGTATTGAGCACAACTTAGACGCTATATTTTCATTAGCCTTCTATGAAACGGAAACGAAGGTAAGCAACAGAAGATCGACTATGGAAGCGTTAGACCTTATGCGGGTAAAGGTGTCACTGCCTGCACGGGAAGTAACCCTTGAAACCCTAATTGAAAATGGCTGGCGCATCTATGATCCCTTTAACAGGAAGGTACTGGATGAGATCCGTTTCAATGAGCAGTTAATAGTAAGTGCCAAAGGAGAAGACCCTTTAAAAGCGCTTCAATCGATTGCAGACAGGAAAGATTCACTTTTGGTGAAGAGTAGTGGTTCCGGAAGTGCCTATGGCATGCGACTAAAACCATCGAACCGGAAATTAAAGCGTCCTTATTTTGTGAAAGGTTCCGATCACCTATCAAAAGCCGCTGCGGCAGTTACAGAAAAAGACTGGATGGAAGCAGCCAGGCTTTGGCAATTGGACTGTGTCAATGAAAAGGCGAAAGTAAGGGCAATGGCTTGCCATAATATGGCCGTATTGCATGAATTGAAAGGCGATCTCCCAAAAGCGATAGAATGGGCAACCAAAGCCAATGAACATGAAGCGATCAAGATAACGAAACACTATCTGGAAGCACTGGAACATCAAATATCCCAGCATAAACTGGCGATGGAACAATTGGAGAATACGGTACTTCTTGAGTATGAGTAAAATGGTCTTACTCGCTATGATTCCGAATTGGGTCCTTTTTCGCTGCTGATAGCCACTGTTGGTATTCGTACCAGTTCTACGGTCATTGATGCCAATTGAACCTTTCCTTCTGTTTTTTCGAAAGCGATACGGATCAGCTCATTAAGGCGATCTTTGGTCGCTCGCCGTCTCTTGTAATCAACAATATAGCGAAGATTGAATTTCACCCAGTTGTCTGTGAGGGTAATGGCCAGGGTTGGGTCTACTTTTGCGTCTTCTATATAATATTTGGCAACCACATCCTTCCATTTGAGGACTGATTCCTGCACATATTCCGACAGAATATCCTGGGCCACCTTGATGACGATCGATTTGGCTAAAGGAATGTCCGATCCATACCGAATGGGAAGATCAAATTCGTCCCAGATAAAAGGAAAATCCTGCGAATAATTGTAAACGGGACCTTTAAAAATAAAGGCATTACTCAATTTAACGATCCGACCACTATAATTGTCACTGCTTACCCATTGGCCAATCTCCATCATGGTCGTATACATGCTGTTAACATCGATCACGTCGCCTTTAATACCATTAATTTCGATGCGGTCTCCCGGCTTGTATACCTTCACGAAAAAGATAAATAGTGATCCTGCCACACTGAGGATCAATTCCTGAAGGGTTATGGTGATGCCTGCAGTTAAAAGGCCAATGGCCAATGTGAAGTCTTTGATATTCCCCGTAAAGTAAGATAAGGTCAGGATCAGCAATAAGACATAGCCTATAACTTCTATTATTTTCTGTGATTTGTAGCGAGCGTCGGTTTTAGAAAGATTTTTTTTCAGGGTCCTTCGCAGAAATTTAAGGAGCAAGAAGATGAACAAAACCCATACCACGTACTTGATAACCATAGTAGTAGTAGGATGTTCCAGCAACCAGGCCTTTATCAATTCCAATTCATTCATCTGTCAGAGGCGTTTTTTTTAGTCTGCTCTTCTATTGTTAACATCTTGGAAGAGCACAATAAATTTACATTTATAATTCAGAATTTGCTAAGGAAACAAGGGCTTCTTTGTAATTTTGAGGACCGCAATGGAATTTAATTATGGAGGTGAGCATTCATAACAGTTGGCAACCCTATTTAAAGGATGAGTTTGGAAAAACCTATTTTAAAGAACTTGTTCAATTCGTAAAAAGGGAATACCAAACGCACTGCTGCTTCCCAAAAGGAGCAGAAATATTTTCCGCTTTCAATCACTGTCCGATTGATGCTGCCAAGGTGGTTATAATAGGGCAGGACCCTTACCATGGCCCCAACCAGGCAAACGGACTTTGCTTTTCGGTTAAAGACGGTATTGCCCACCCCCCGTCATTGGTGAATATTTTTAAGGAAATTGCAGCTGACATGCAAGTGCCATATCCGAAGAGCGGTAATTTGGAGCGATGGGCAGATCAGGGAATCTTGTTGTTAAATGCCACCCTTACGGTTAGGGCAGGGCAGGCGGGTAGTCATCAAAACAAAGGATGGGAAATCTTTACGGACGCCGTGATCCGTATACTTTCAGAAGAAAAAGAAGGCCTCGTCTTCTTGCTCTGGGGAGGGTATGCCAAAAAGAAGGCCGGACTCATAAGTAATCAGCATCATATCCTAACAGCCGGACATCCTTCTCCGCTGAGTGCCAACCGGGGTCTTTGGTTTGGCAATGGTCATTTTAGCAAAACCAATGAATTGCTGAAGGCACAAAATAAGCAACCTATAGTTTGGTAAGAATGTCAGAGGAATTTATCTTATTCGATATAAGATTTAAGCTAAGTAATGTATCTTGCACTATGTCAATGGTTTGCAAATTAATATGATCTTGTTTCCATTGTGTTTTACTCAACCATGTTCGAATGTCCTCTAAGGATTGATCATACCGATTACTAAGGGTCCTGTCTATACTTGGGATCATTTTGAACTCTGATGTATAGGTATTGATAACCTCGAGCACATGCCTGATCGGTCCCGGGTTTTCGGCAATAGAACGATCTGTGGCGGCAATAACAAAACAAGGCCATGGGGTAGGGAAATCAGACAGACGCCTAAAAACACCGCTTGTTACCAGCGGCTTGGTCGTAAAATGTTCCCATAAGAAATAATCGGCCTTTCCTTGTTGCAGTCCCTGCACAGCCCCTTCCAGATTGTTGATCACTTCAAATTGAAGGGATGTTGTATCCCATCCTTGGTCTTCCGCCAGTAAACAGGCCATTAGATGACTTCCGCTTCCAAACCGGCTAATAGCCGCTTTGGTTCCCTCCAGATCGGCCAAAGTCTTAAAATTACTATTGGCAGCTACATGTACCCCCCATAGCAGTGGTGATTCGATATATCCCTGCACGATCCTGGCCGGATTGCCGTCCACAATGCTTTTAACAATTCCTTCGGTCAAAATAATGGCCATATCTGCCTGTTGCTCTTCCAGCATCCGACACATTTTTCCGGTCCCTTCCGGAACATCGGTCCATTCAACGGCTATGCCCCGGTCATAAAAGGCCCCTTCTTCGATGGCCATATGCCAGGGAAGGTTGAAATGTTCTGGTACTCCAACGATCCGAATTGTTTTCAAGCGAGAACTATTTTTTCCAGGGTCCATTCAATTAATCGATCTATGGTCTTCCCCGGTGCGGTGGAAAATTGCAGCGTACTTCTGTTCGCAATTATAGCATTGAGGGATATAGCCCGATGCCCCATAAGTCCGGAAAGGCCATAGATGGCAGATGTTTCCATTTCAAGATTTGTAAGCCTAAGGCCCTTGAATTCAAAAGTAGCGAGCGTGTCGTTCAGCTTCGGGTCTTCAGGCGCCAACCGTAATCTTCTTCCCTGAGGAGCGTAAAACCCCGCATTACTGCCGGTAAAGCCCTTAATAACAGGTTCCATGCTGAACATAGCCAAAAGATCCGGATCGCATTGCACCACATATGGCAGCGACTTTTGGTCAGACCATCTGCTATGGTTCACAAACGCGTTTTCGATATCGTTTAAACGTACGTCCATGCTCTGGTAATAATGAAGGACATTATCGAAGCCAATAGCATATTCGCTTAACAAAAAAGAGTCAATTGGAATGTTCGGTTGAATAGCTCCTGAAGTGCCGATCCGGATAAAATCGAGCTGCTTTTTATTCTTCCTGACCTCCCTTTTTTCCAGATCAATATTAACCAGGGCATCCAGTTCGTTCAGGACAATGTCTATATTGTCAGTGCCAATGCCAGTAGATAGTACGCTAATCCTCTTATTTTGGATCCATCCTGTATGGGTGATGAATTCTCTTTTGCCTTTGGTAAGTTCAAGGGAGTCAAAATGTTGAGAAACTCTTGGCACCCGATTCTGATCTCCTACCAGAATTACAGTCTCAGCAAGGTCTTCAGGAAGTAAATTTAAATGATAGATGCTGCCATCCTCATTGAGGATTAATTCTGATGCCCCTATCTGCATGTTACAATTTTAGGATCCTCCCTGATTCGTTGTTGAACAGGAAACTGTATTTAAGGGCACCACCTAGATAGGCTTCATTATCACGGATCTGTGAATAGTAGCTGGTCTTTCCTTCCAGGATATCCTTACCTTTTTTTGAAAGCCGCACCGGGCTCAGGGAAGTGAAAAGTGGTTTTAAATTGGTTAGAATGCGTTCAAACTGGGAATCTCCATAGCCATAGAGTCCCTGTGTCCCTAATAAGTTTTGAACAAACAACTTCTTATTTTGGGGTTTTTGGTCCGCTGCCAAGGCCAAAACCCTGTTCTCGAGTTCATTAAGGCCATTTTTTATGGATGGGAATCTTTTGAGGTGCAATTTTATTGCACTGGAAAGGTAGTCGAAATGGTAATTCTCAAAGTCAGACATGTTCTCTAAACGGATGGGGTTGTCACTGCAATAAAGTTGCCAGACATAGTCGGCGAATTCAATATCATCCTGTGTGAGGTGAACCCGTTTGTTGAATAAGTTCTGGAGCTTCTCATCATCTAAATCGCACAGCCCAAACATTTTTTCAGTACCATCTTCGTCCCCGCTGCACACCAAAGAAATCTGAGCATCGCGTCTGTGTGTTTTTAGCCAGCTTAGTACCGCCAGCATATTGATTTGACAAAAAAGGTCGTATTCGAACCATAAAATGATCTCATCCTGCTGTTTGTGGTTGCAAAGGGAGCGGTATTCCTTCAATGTTTTTTCAATAAACCAGGATTTGCTGACATTGTAATTCTTGTGGAGGAATTCGAAACGCGTTTTCCAGAAAGACTCGCTCCCGACATTCGTCTCCGTTCGTCCTTCACAAAGCATTTCTCTCCAGGTAATGATATCCCCTTTAAAAGGCAGGGATTTTAATCTTTGGGTAAAACTATCTCCGTTAGTAATATGCAGTTGCGTGCTCATTCCCGGGATGTATTGATTAGGTTTTGGCTTTTAAAAATAACACTTAATCGATAAACCATGAAATAATTAACACAAATGTTGCTAAATCTTCAGGTATGCTGTCCTTCATGAAAAACAGGTTCACTTCCCCTATCCGCCTACGCGCTTGGTTTTAAATCCCTGGGCATTAAGATACTGCATGATCTTATCACGATAATCGCCCTGAATAATGATCTGCTCATTTTTAAAAGAACCTCCAACACCCAGTAAGGTTTGCAGGGCTTTGGTGAGTTTTTTAAAATCCCCATCAGCACCATTGTATCCTTCTAAAATGGTTACAGGCTTACCTTTTCGCTTTTCGTATTTGCAGATAATGGGGTCATCCTGCATCCAGAAAGCAGGCTGTTTTTTTTCTGAAGAGTCCGTTTCGGAAGGGATGTGATCCGGAAATAAATTCTTTAGCTGGTCTTGCAGATCCATAACAGTAACTGTTTGTTATTTCTTGATAAGTCCTAAATCAATAAGCCGTTCATGCAGGAAGGCCCCTGCGGTTATATCCGTATATTGTTTTGGGTGTTCCTCATCAATACAGTGCTCCAGGCAATTGAGGGGCATTTCGCTGATGGGATGCATAAAGAACGGAATGGAATACCTTGAACTTCCCCATAATTCCCTGGGAGGGTTCACTACCTGATGGATGGTCGATTTTAATTTATTATTGGTTAATCTGGAGAGCATATCACCAACATTGATCATTAACTGGTCTGGTCTGGCAATGGCATCGACCCATTCCCCTTTATGATTCATCACCTGCAAGCCCTTACCGTGCGCTCCCATCAATAGGGTAATCAGATTAATATCGCCATGGGCGGCAGCCCTGATCGCATTTTTTGGTTCAGAAGTTATTGGGGGGTAATGGATGGGCCTCAAAATGGAGTTCCCATTTTTGATGTACGCATCAAAATAGTGTTCCTCCAGTTGAAGATGCAGCGCTAATGCCCTCAGTACAAATTGTGCTGTTTTTTCCAACATTTTATAAGTTTGTATCCCCACAATATTGAAGTTTGGAAGCTCCTTTACTTCCACGTTGGCCGGGTATTCCTTTAACAAAGTTGGGTCATTCTCCACGTATTGGCCAAAATGCCAAAATTCCTTCAGATCCCCTTCTTTGCGTCCTTTGGCATGTTCCTTTCCAAAAGACGTATAACCTCGCTGTCCGCCAATCCCCTCAATTTCATAACGATCTTTAATATCCTGTGGCAATGCAAAGAACTTCTTGATCTCGGCATAAAGGTCTGCGACCAATGCCTCCGACAAGAAATGGCCACTAAGTGCCACGAAGCCAATATTTTCAAAGGCACCGCCAAGGTCCTTTACAAATTTTTCCTTTTTTCCGGGCTCTTCAGAAAGGTAGTCCCGCAGGTCGACACTTGGAATTTCACTCATACGTATTCTTTTAATGCAGCGAGTCAAAGTTACTAAATATTCTCCCTAAAAAAGGTGCTCCGTTTGACCGAAATCTTCAAGGCAATTTCGCTACATTTACCGACGGAAACTGTCTATTAACACAACCAATATCATGCAATACGCACACCATGGCCTCTCCAATGAACTGCTGATACGTCTTTACAAGGCGATGCTTAAGCCCCGGATGATAGAAGAAAAAATGCTGATCTTATTGCGGCAAGGGAAAATTTCCAAATGGTTTAGCGGTATGGGGCAGGAAGCCATTTCTGTAGGCGTTGCCATGGCCATGGAACCGGAAGAGTATATCCTGCCAATGCATCGAAACCTTGGGGTATTTACCACACGGAACATTCCCTTGTACCGCCTCTTTGCTCAGTTTCAAGGAAAGAAAAGCGGCTTTACAAAGGGAAGGGACCGCAGTTTCCATTTTGGCACACAGGAATTTAAGATCATCGGGATGATCTCTCACTTAGGGCCTCAATTAGGGGTAGCAGATGGTATCGCACTGGCAGATATGCTACAAAAACAGAAACGGGTCACTGCTGTATTTACAGGAGAAGGAGCTACCAGTGAGGGTGATTTTCACGAAGCACTAAATATCGCCGCTGTTTGGGATCTTCCGGTATTATTTTGTGTAGAAAACAATGGCTATGGTCTTTCCACTCCAACCAATGAACAATTCCGGTGCAAGCATATTGCCGATAAAGGGAAGGGCTACGGTATGGAATCCTACATTATTGATGGCAATAATATTTTAGAGGTTTATACCAAAGTAAAAGCGTTGGCGAAAAGCATTAGGCAGCGTCCGAGGCCTGTTTTACTGGAGTTTAAAACCTTTCGAATGCGTGGTCATGAAGAGGCCAGCGGCACAAAATATGTCCCACAGGAATTAATGGATACCTGGGCTGCCAAAGATCCACTGGAGAATTACCTTGCATTCCTGCGCGACCGTCAAATACTTTCGGAAGAATTGGAGGTGTCCATGAAAAAGGAGATCATCCATGAAATTGATGATCATTTGAAGCGGGCTTTTGAAGAAGAACCTATATCCAGCACTGCTAGCAATGAATTAAATGATGTTTATGAAGAATTTGTATATGAGGAAGTTAAAACAAATTCGAAGACTGAAAAAATTCGATTGGTCGACGCCATTTCCCAGGGGCTGAAGCAGTCGATGGAAAAGCATGAAAATCTGGTCCTTCTGGGGCAGGACATAGCTGAATACGGGGGTGTTTTTAAGATCACGGAGGGATTTGTGGAGGCATTTGGCAGCCAGCGGGTGCGCAATACACCCATTTGTGAATCTGGTATTGTAGAGACCGCCATGGGCTTGTCCATCAATAAAATGAAGGCAGTTGTGGAAATGCAGTTTGCCGATTTCGTGAGCTCCGGGTTTAATCCTATTGTCAATTACCTTGCTAAAGTGCATTATCGCTGGAACGAGCATGCCGATGTTGTAATACGGATGCCTTGTGGGGCAGGAGTAGGGGCGGGTCCCTTCCATTCTCAGACCAATGAGGCATGGTTTACCAAAACTCCGGGATTAAAAGTGGTGTACCCGGCTTTTCCTTACGATGCAAAAGGGCTGCTGGCTACTGCCATTAATGACCCCAATCCGGTATTGTTTTTTGAGCACAAAGCGCTGTATAGGAGCAGTTATCAGGAAGTGCCAGAGGGATATTATACCCTGCCCTTTGGACAGGCTCAAATGCTGAAAGAGGGAGAAGCCCTTACAATTGTAACCTACGGAGCGGGGGTTCATTGGGCGCTGGAAGCACTGGAAGAATTTACGCATATCAAAGCAGACCTGCTCGACCTTCAAACCCTGCAGCCATTGGACATAGAAGCCGTTTATCGTTCTGTAAAAAAGACCGGGAAATTGGTTATTCTCCAGGAGGACAGCCTATTTGGAGGTGTGGCCAGTGATATTGCCGCTTTGGTTATGGAAAATTGCTTTGAATTCCTCGATGCCCCTGTAAAACGTATTGGCAGTATGGAAACACCTGTGCCTTTTTCCAAATCGCTGGAGGAACAGTACCTCCCAAAGACCAGATTTAATAAAGTACTGCAGGAATTATTCGACTATTAGCATATACGACTAGGGTTTTGGCACTTAGGCCTTCATAATCAGATACTTCGTGAAAATATAACGCTAATGAAGACTTTTAAAGGGGTTTTGTACGTATATAAGGCAATCCTTAAATGATAAATATGACTAGAAATATTATTACAGTGTTTTCCCTTGTGGTTTTAATGAGTTCGTGCGGTGTCACAAAAGAGGCTAGGAACCAACAAAATCTTATTAGCGGAACTTGGACCTTAACAGATGTTCGGTATGAAAACAACCCGGGCTTGTTCAAAGCAACTATTTTCAATGATGCAGATGCTATTTGTTTTCAAGATAGTAACTGGTTTTTCAGAGATAACAACAGCACAGGCAGGTATAGGCTAAAAAATGGCTCCCTTTGCTCAGGTGGAGACCGCTTTATTCGTTGGTCTGTTCAGAAGAATCCATCGGATTACAGCAGTGTGCTGCAATTTAAATTCATTGATGAAAATCGGAAGGATATTTCCGGAGGATTGGGATACAGGCTTCCCATTGAAACGCTTACCGCTACAAACATGGTCTTAAAATCGAATGTTATGACGGATGGTAAGCCGGTAACAGTAGTTTTAGAATTCGTTAAAAATTAAATTATATACAAATGATAAAAAAAGGAATTGCAATTATTTTGATACTGGCCCTGGGCATTAGCTGTAATGCCATCAAGAATGCGAACAATACCCAGAAAGGAGCCGTCATTGGCGCTTCCAGTGGTGCTGTTATTGGCGGTGTCATCGGAAATAATGTTGGCAAAGGGAATACTGTCTTAGGTGCTATTATTGGTGGTGTTGTCGGCGGTGCTGCCGGAGGCTACATTGGCAATAGAATGGACAGGCAGGCAGAGCGTATCGAGGAAGAAATTCCGGGAGCCGAGGTCACCAGGGTTGGAGAAGGCATCAATGTGACCTTCAATGAGGAGGCTGGTGTTTATTTTGATACCAATAAATCAAATATTAAAGGGACTTCCTCAGAGACCCTTAATAAGTTGGCTGCCATTTTCAGGGAATATCCAAAATCGGTCATTCTGGTTGAGGGACATACCGATAGTGCAGGAGCTGAGGATTACAATATGACCCTTTCTAAACAAAGGGCAGAATCGGTCACCAATTATCTCATTGCCCAGGGATTAAATGCAGGTCGCTTTACCACCAAATGGTACGGAGAAATGCAGCCAAAGGCAGATAATGGTACTCCTGAAGGAAGAGCAAAAAACCGCAGGGTAGAATTGGGGATCATTGCCAGCGATGCCCTGAAACAAGAGGCTAAGGAAAAAACAAAAGGATAGTTGATCTATTTTAGAAAAGTGAACCCGACTACTTTAGTCGGGTTTTTTATTAAACTAATCTGTATCTTTCACTAGTGGAGCACTATGATGTGATCATTATTGGAGGTGGATTGGCAGGTCTTACGGCAGCTATTCATCTGAAAAAGAAAAAGTATAACATCCTGCTATTTGAAAAGGAGCCCTTTCCCCATCACAAAGTTTGCGGAGAGTACCTTTCCAGGGAAGTAGAGCCGTATTTAGCTTATTTGGATATTACACTAAGTGGCGCTGCTGAAATTGACACCCTGGAGTTCAGTGCCCAGAAAGGACGTTCACTGACCTGCAAGTTACCGCTCGGGGGATTAGGGATAAGTCGGTTTGCCTTAGACAATACCTTATATGAAAAAGCTGTTTCTTTGGGTGTGTCGTTCTCTTTTTGTACTGCCAGATCTGTAACTTTCGAGGATGACGTGTTTACCATTACGACCAATAAACAGGACGTTTTTAATTCCAGTTTTGTAATAGGGGCCTTCGGGAAACGATCTAATCTGGATGTTGTGATGAACCGTCCTTTTATAAAAAAGAAATCGCCTTGGTTGGGTGTAAAAGCACATTACAGTATCCCTGATTTTCCTGATAACGTTGTGGCATTGCATAATTTTACAGGAGGGTATGGGGGCTTGTCGAAAACCGAAACCGGGGCCGTTAATTTTTGTTATTTGGTTACCTATGATAGTTTTCAGAAGTACAGTGATATTGACAGATTTAATACAGCTGTCGTTTCTCAAAACCCGTATTTAGCCTCCTTTTTAAGTAAGGCTGCCATCTTATTTGACAAGCCATTGAGCATTGCCCAAATTTCTTTTGAAAAGAAACAGGCAGTGGAAGATCATGTCCTGATGTGCGGCGATTCTGCCGGGTTGATCCATCCGCTTTGCGGGAATGGAATGGCTATGGCTATTCACAGTGCTAAATTGGCTTCTGAATGTATTGATGCTTATTTTAGGAAAGGGAAGCAAGACAGAAAATTTACGGAAATGCACTATGCCGCCCTATGGAAGGAAACATTTGGAAATAGGATTGCCTACGGAATGTCTCTTCAAACAATCCTAATGTCGCCGGGCCTTTCTAACAGTCTGATCGGATTGACAGCCAGATCCCCCAGGCTATTGAATGCTATTGTCAAAAGAACCCATGGAAACCCTATTGAAATATGATCAGGTTTAAGGCGCGCAATACGGATCCGGAATTGATGGATGACCCTTCTTTGGATTCGGCACACATTCAAAAAGTGCTTCAGGATATCCACAAAGCCAATAGGTGGCTGGGAGGCACCGGGATCACTATCGGGGCGCTTAGAGAACTCATTAAGGCGCGCCCAAAAAACACCTACACCATTGTGGATGTAGGTTGTGGCGACGGAAGCATGCTGCGGGAGGTGGCGTCTTTTTGCAGGAAAAACCAGGTAAAAGCCCAGCTCATAGGGATCGATATCAATGAGAACTCCCTCAGCATTGCCAGAAATGAGTCCGCTGCGTTTCCAGAGATACGCTATTTGCAAAAAGATGTATTGATGCTTACACCCGATTCACTGGAGTGCGATATTCTGCTCTGCACACTTACGATGCACCATTTTTCAGATAAGCAGATCTGTTTGTTTCTTAAGCAATTTGCCTCCTTATCCAAAATGGGCGTAATTATAAATGATTTGGACAGGAACAAGCTTGCATATGCCTTATTCATGCTTTTTAGCCGGATATTCATTAAAACGGATATCGCCAGGCATGATGGTTTAATTTCCATAAAAAGTGGCTTTACTAGAAAAGAATTAGTTACATTTTCAAGGTCCTTGCCTAATATGTCCCATACCATTAAATGGCGATGGGCATTTCGCTACCTGTGGACATTGAAGCACCCCAAAAAAAAGACACCTGATGAACCAAGTTCGTATAACCACCGTTACTAAAGAATTACCCGCCTACTCTAGGGAAAAAAAAGACATAATGCCTTTAGTGGAGCTATGGCTTTCCGGACAGGAGGACCGTTTCAAGAGGAAAGTAATTAAGATATTTGAAGGAGCCGGGGTAGATCGCCGTTATAGCATCATGGAACCGGAAGAGGTTTTTACGGCAACCTCCTTCGAAGAAAAAAATGCGATCTATGTGCGGGAAGTAAAGAAATTAGGTGCCAATGTCCTTTCAAAAGCCCTTCAAAAAAGCAACTGGTCTGCAGATAGTATCGATTTTATCATTACCGTTAGTTGTACAGGGATCATGATCCCATCACTCGATGCATACCTAATAAACGACTTTGGATTACGGGACGATGTGGTTCGATTGCCTGTTACCGAAATGGGATGTGCTGCAGGGGTGTCCGGCCTTATTTATGCCAGTAATTTCCTGAAAGCTAACCCCAACAAAAGGGCGGCCGTGATTGCTGTAGAGAGCCCTACTGCCACCTTTCAACTAAATGATTATTCTATGGCCAATATGGTGAGTGCCGCCATCTTTGGGGATGGTGCTGCCTGTGTGCTGCTTACTTCTGAAGAAAATGCATCAGGCCCCAGGCTAGTTGGTGAAGAAATGTACCATTTTAAGGATGCCACCCACCTTATGGGTTTTGACGTCACTAATACCGGGCTTAAAATGATCCTTGATCCGGCAGTTCCGGAAACGATTGCCAGCCATTTCCCGAAAATCATCCATCCTTTTCTTGAGAAATATGGGAGCGCCATTGATAAAGTTGGCCATCTGATCTTCCATCCGGGAGGCAGAAAGATCGTGCAAACAGTAGATGAACTCTTTGGGGCCATGGGGAAAAATATTGATGATACCAGAGAAACCCTCAGATTATATGGCAATATGAGCAGTGCAACCGTGCTCTATGTCCTGGAGCGTTTCATGGAAAAAAATATGGCAGGGGGTGAGCAGGGGCTTATCCTGAGTTTTGGCCCCGGCTTTTCTGCACAACGTATCTTATTGGAATGGTAAGGCATCTTTAAATAATGGTAATCCTTACCTTTATAACTCATCATTAGTCTAATGGAGAAAACTTTGGCTACAAAACCTATACAATGGTGCCTTATCCTGGGAGGGAGTAAAGGACTTGGACTGGCCACGGCACGGAAGCTTGCACGCCACCATTATGGGATAGTTATTGTCCATCGGGACCGGAGAGCAGACATGCCTGTTATTGAAGCGGAATTTGAACATATCAAAATGCAGGCGCCTGGTTTCCTTGCCTTTAATTCGGATGCTACAAATGCCGCAAGCAGGAAAGAGGTTATACTCCGGTTAAAAGAGCTCATCGGAAACAACGGGGTGTTAAAAATAGTAGTACATAGTATTGCCAAAGGAAGTTTAAAGCCGATGGTTGATTCGGACAATAACATCTTAACCGCTGAAGATATCAACATCACTTTTAACGCTATGGCACTTAGTCTATATGAGTGGGTGCAGGCCATCTTAGCAGCAAATATGCAGCATGAGGATATGCGTGTTATTTCATTTACCAGTGAAGGGAACACAAAAGCAATGCCTGGTTATGGAGCCGTTTCAGTAGCAAAGGTGGCCCTGGAAGCCTTAACGCGCAATATGGCGCTCGAGATGGCCACTTTGGGGGTAAAAGTGAACTGCATACAAGCCGGAGTGACCGAAACGGCTTCTTTTTCCATGATCCCAAATAGTGAAAAGCTTATGGAACATGCCATGAAACGTAATCCGAGTGGCCGACTTACAAAAGCCGAAGATGTGGCCAATGTAGTTTACTTATTGAGCACAGAAGAAGCCAAATGGATCACCGGCACAGTATTAAAAGCAGATGGAGGAGAAAGCCTGAGATAATGAAGGAGTTGCAAAATATTATAAATGCCTTACCGTACCACTATCCATTCCTTTTCGTGGATACACTTGACACCATCGATGAAAATGGATGCCAGGGCACCTATACTTTTAATAGTGATTTGCCTTTTTATGAAGGTCATTTTAAGGATGGGCCAGTAACCCCCGGTGTACTTTTAACCGAATGCTGCGCCCAAATTGGACTGGTTTGCTTTGGGATATACCTGCTGTCAAAGGAAAAAACCGGATTGACGAACAAATACCGGGTTGTGATGAGTAGTTCTGAAATGGAATTTTACAAGGCGGTGATGCCCGGTGAAACCGTTGCGGTAAGGTCAGAAAAAGTCTATTTCAGGTTCTCTAAGCTGAAATGTAAGGTGACTATGCACAATGCAGCAGGAGAGCTGATTTGCAAAGGCGTCATTGCAGGTATGATACTAAAAAGTAGCGATGCAGAATAGGGTAGTGGTCACCGGAATGGGCGTATGTGCGCCTAATGCCTTGGATATAGCTTCCTTTTCCAATGCTTTAAAAAATGGCGTTAGCGGGATACGTCATTATCCGAAACTTCAAGAACTTAATTTTGGATGTCAAATAGCTGGAAAACCATTAGTTACAGATACTATTATAAATAAATACTTCACTAGTTTACAACAACGCGGTCTCCTTGCCAGTGGGCTGATCTATGGCGTCATTGCTGGCACGGATGCCTGGAAAAATGCCGGACTGGCACCTGCTACGGAGGAGGCGCCGGATTGGAACAGCGGCATCATTTTCGGCACGGGTATACTAGGCGTGGATAAGTTTCGGGAGGCCATTCATCTGATAGATGAAGGGAATACCAGAAGATTAGGAAGTACCTCTGTATTGCAGACCATGGCCAGTGGTATTAGCGCCTATCTGGGTGGTATTTTAGGTTGTGGGAATCAGGTAACCACGAATTCTTCGGCCTGCACCACAGGAACAGAAGGGATTCTGATGGGATACGATCGTATTACCACTGGCCTGTCTACCCGCATGCTGGTGGGGAGTTGCAGTGATAGCGGTCCTTATGTTTGGGGTGGTTTCGATGCGATGCGCATCTTACCCAGGACCTATAATCACTTACCGGAGAGCGGAAGCAGGCCCATGAGTGCTACGGCGGCGGGTTTTGTTCCCGGGAGTGGGGCAGGAGCATTGGTCCTGGAATCACTGGAGTCGGCCTTAGAGCGAAATGCCCCTATTTATGCGGAAGTGTTGGGAGGTGCTGTGAATAGTGGCGGGCAACGTAGTGGGGGTACCATGACCGCCCCAAATAGCAACGCTGTGCAGCGATGTATACGGGATGCCCTGAAACAGAGTGGTGTTAAAGCCAGTGAGATCGATGGAATTAACGGACATTTGACAGCTACTGCCAAAGATCCCGTTGAGATTGAAAATTGGGCTGCTGCCTTAGGAAGGTCCGGGAACGATTTTCCATACACCAACTCCTTTAAGGGCATGATAGGCCATTGCCTGGCTGCTGCAGGCAGCATAGAAAGCGTTGGTGCCATCCTTCAGCTAAAGGAAGGGCTTTTCTTCGGTAACGTCAATTGTGAAGACCTGCATCCTGATATTGCCAAAATGGTGGCACACGAAAGAATCCCAACAGCAACCACCAGATTTGAGCCCCAAATGATCGCAAAAGCCAGTTTTGGTTTTGGGGATGTAAATGCCTGCATTATTTTTAAACGCTTTAAAGAGTAAGTCATGACAAAGGATGAAAAATTTGAAAAAGTAAAGGCGATCATCGGGCCGTATTTACCGGAAGATGTTTCTTTGGAGGCCATTACGGGGGAAAGTCACTTTCTCAATGAACTCAATATCAATTCCGCCAACCTGGTAGACATCGTTTTGGATGTGGAAGACGCCTTCGACATTACCTTGGAAAATGAGGATATGGAGCGTATGCAGACAGTAAATGATGCCCTGGAGATCATCGAGAATAAGCTGAAATGAAAACGTTAGCAGATCAGCGTGCTGCAGGAAAAACGATAAGGCGAGCGGTTTATTTGCGAATTAGTGCGAAATGACCTATCCGGGATCCATTATTTTTTCGTATATTAAACAGGAGTATTTGCCATACATAAACACCTATTAGGTACATCATGAAAATCAAGGACCCTTCTATAAAACTGCCTTCTAAAATAGAGGAAACGGTCCATATGCACCATCTGGAGCGTCAACAGTGTTACTTATTATCATTGGAAAATCAACTCAGATCCTACCATTGCGTGCCCAAAACCCCAAAACTCTATGAGCAGATGGAACGGCTGAAGCTTCGGCTTAGGGAATTGATGGAAGAGAATGAAAATTTGATCTTTTCCATACATAAAAAAGGTATCAGATCACAACAAACGGTGGCTAACTGCAATATACAGTTTCAAAAAGTAGCGGAATTAGAACATGAGATCCTGGAATACATTGGGAAGGCCAAGATCCATGGTTGATTATTGATCCGTTTCCGAAGGGCTATCTTTCTTTTCAGGAATAGCCAACGAGGCCAGGATCCCTAGCAATAGGGCCGACAGAATAATCGATAAAGACACCCATCCGGGTAGATGAAAAAAATCTGACGTCAGCATTTTTAATCCTACAAAGGCTAAAATGACCACCAAACTATAGTTGATAAACCGAAACTTTGTGAGCATTCGCGATACCAGAAAATACATGGAGCGGAGGCCTAATATGGCAAGAATGTTAGAACTGAAAACAATAAATGGATCCGCAGTAATAGCCAATATAGCCGGAATGCTGTCTAAGGCAAACAGGATATCGGTCAGTTCGATCACGATAAGCGCTACAAAGAGGGGAGTAGCAGTCTTTATCCCATCAAGGCGGATAAAAAATTTATGTCCATCTATTACCGTTGTCAGCGGATAGATCTTATCTAAATATTTGAATACCAGTGATTCCTTAGGATTAAATTTTATACTATCCGAGTGAAACATCTTATAAGCCGTATACAACAGGAAAACGCCAAAGACATAAATAACCCAGTCAAATTTTGTGATCAGGGTTATCCCAAATAAGATCATCAAAGCCCTGAAAACAATGGCTCCTAAGATGCCCCAAAAGAGAACGCGGTGCTGATAAATAGGGGGGATACGAAAGGCGGAAAAAATAACCGCGATCACAAAGACATTGTCTATGCTCAGGGACAATTCAATCAGATAGCCGGTTATAAAATTAATGACCGCACTGTTTGGCGTCAATTGCCTTGGGTTTTCAATGAGGTTGGCAGAAAACAACCAGTAAATAACCCCACTGAAACTCAATGCAATCGTTACCCATAGCGCCGTCCATAAACTCGCTTCCTTACTCCTTATGACATGGTCTTTTTTATTGAAAACACCAAGGTCCAGGGCTAAAAAGAAGATGATCAATAAAATAAAAGAAGCCCAAACCAGCATATTATAATCAAAAAAAGGTGTCGCCAAAGATACGCATCTAACTTTAAAATAAAAGCACAAAAAAGCCCGTCTTCTTACCTGTTGAAAACACCTCGCTTAGAAAGAAAAAATCCACCTAAAATCGCATACGCAATCAGTCCGCAAATAAGGAAACCTATAAACACTGGTAAAACTGAACTGACCACAAAACTTCCAATAAAGGCGCTGATGGGTACCGCCATTAGGGTAGCCACGCAACCTGTGATGGCCGCACCAATGCCTGCTATATGGCCAACCGGCTGCATGGCCAAGGCCCGAAGGTTACCAAATATAAAGCCTACAGCAAAAAACTCAAGCGCAAAAAACAAGAGGACTACCCAGTAAGGCGGGTTGATGCCATTGTGAAAAATAACGACATAAAGTAATGGGATGAGTACATAGGCCGCCAATGACAGGGTTACCAAACGCAGCATACCAAAACGAACAACGAGGGTGCCGTTTAACAAGGTAGCCATGCCAATGGTAATGGCCAGGGTAGCAAAAATATAAGGAAAGGACTCCTTTAATGCATATTGCTCCTCAAAGATCTGCTGAGAAGTACTTAAATACACCAGGAAAGAGCCGGTGATAAATCCCCAGATAAAGGTAAAAGCCATGGTTTGTTTGTAATTCAGTAATTCCCGGTATCCCTTTATAAATACACCCATCCTGAAAGAAGTGCGTTTTTCAGGGACCAGGGTTTCGGGTTGTCGTTTCCAGAACCAAAACGCCACAATAAGGGAGAAAAAAACCTGTACATGAAAAATAGCTTCCCAACCAAAACCGTCCAGGATCAATTTACCCATAGAAGGAGCGATGATAGGGACCAAAATAAAGATGACGGTCACAAACGATAATATTCGTGCCATCTGATCCCCACTGTACCGATCACGGACCATAGCCACCGCAATGGTCCTCGGGGCAGACAGGGATATCCCTTGCAGAATGCGTCCCGCGATCATCAGTTCAACGCTTTGGGCGTATACACATAATAAACTGGCAAAGATAAAAAGGGCAAAACCGGCGTACACCACAGGTTTTCGGCCAATGCTATCAGAAACAGGCCCAAAAAGGAGCGGCCCAATTCCTAGTCCCAAAAAAAATAAGGTAATTAACAGCTGATTTTGTGCCAGGCTGGTGGTCCCAACCGCAATTCCAATAATATCCAAAGCAGGCAGCAATGCATCCAGGGCAAGCGCCGCAATAGACATAAGTGCCGCCATGAGACTAACAAATTCTATCTGTGAACGCCTTTCTTTGGTCATCCGGCAAAAGTAGCCCTTTTAACGAACACGCTGCCCTCAGAACACTTTAAAAACGTACCCCAGCAGCCAATACAAAATCAGAAATACGATAATAGTGCCCACACACCCACAACGGCCGCCACCTATTTTCTTTGCCCCATAGCCCGCTATCACGGCTCTGATAAGGTTTTTCACTCCGACATTTATTTAGTTATAACACTAAAGCTACAAATAAAATGGACCGATAAATAAATAAATTATGGGTGAATGTTCTCCTTATTGTTTCAGAGTGCTTATTTTAGTAAAAGGTTCGGAAAAATGAACTAACTACTAGCTATGAAAATCAGGATTCAGGGGAATTCCATCCGTTACCGACTTACCAAAAAAGAGGTGCATGCACTCTGTCAGGAGGGATATGTAGCATCCAAAACGCACTTTACAGGGGCCGTTTTCACCTATGCCATACAAACCGGAAAAGATGCTCATTTAAGCGCTATTTTCACAAACAACACCATCCTTTTGCATGTTCCGGAGCATTTGGTAGATGGTTGGGAACACAATGATTTGGTTGGGTTTGAACACCAGTTGGACCTGGGCGCCGACGGATCCTTAGGACTCTTGTTGGAAAAAGACTTTGTTTGCCTGGACCAACGTTCTGAAGACCAGTCAGATAACTATCCTAACCCAAAAGCAAGCCACTAAACCGAATTAATGGGGAAGTTACGCGAATAAAGAAAAGAATCGTATCGGGTAGAGCATCCCCATCCTTTTTATGAATATGAGTGTCTTTTATGAAGACTCGACGCTGTTTTTAGTTGTTTAGTTTAGTGAACTCATAGGTATAGTTACTCAAATCGAGTTTGATGTGGTACCTTCCTTCTTCTACAAAAATATTATTCCCATCTGGCATGGCATCTCCGGACAGAAGATTTTCCGTGGAATAAACGGCACCCCAATTGCGAAGCCAACTATCATTGCTTCTGAATTTTACGGTCCCTCTCTTTAAGAAGAGTTCAGCCTCCCATATGCTGTTTTCAGCATCCGTTCGCTTCATGGGGGTAGATTTACCCCCAACATCATCATAGCCGTCCAGGGCAGTTCCAATGATACCAAGGTTTTCGTAAATAACACGTACATCCGGGTTATAGGCCTTAATCAGGGCAAGGAGGGAGGTACCATTGTTAAATTTGGCTTGAGCGCCCCTTTTATAGGCAATTTTCTGACTTCGGTATGTTTTAATTATGGCCTGGTATTTTTCAGTTCTAAGATCTTTTTGCAATCGATCCAAACGCGCTTGGCTATAGTATAAGGAATCGGGGCTAATCCAACCTTCATTAAGATCTTCACGATTCATTTCGGGGTAGGCGAGATCTTCCGAAATTAAAAAATTGGAAAACATGTCATTATTGATATCATAGACACTGCCTCCGGTATTTCTAACTAAATTTAAATAACCAGTAAGTTGTTTTATCAACTCATTTCGTGCTATATTTTGATAATCGGACTGTAAATCGTTGGCATAGAAAAAAACGTCGGATTGGTATGATTTGAAATTATCAAAACCGGTATCATACAGGGCGTATGGCAGCCATTTTTTAGGGATAGAATCTGGAAATTGCAGGATAGTATCTAATCTTTCAATTTGAAAAGTCATATGACCCATCTGGCTCTGGAATTTTTCAACGTCATAGAAAACAGCATTGTAGACCTGTTCCAGAATTACATTGAATTCAATTTCCTGTTTGCGTCTTTCATTCCAATTTTGCAATTGCAGCGCCATAAAAATACCGACCATTATGAGCGCCACTTCCCCAAACGCATACCGAAAGTATCTTCCAAATTGGTTGTCATTGGCAAGCCGTTTTCTGATTTTTCTAAAAAAGTTGATCATGTCAGCAGTTAGTAAGGATATAATTCCTTAAATCTAGTATAAATTAATTTAATGCAATCTACTGGTGATTTAGAAGAAACGTATACGATAATTGGAGAACAATGAAATTATTAATCATTAATTTGAGTACTAATTAGTAAAACATGAAATACAAGCACAGTTGGAGGGTAGTAGGAAATCAACAGATTGAAATCCATGGGAGGAGGATGTGAATATTTTCTATTTGACATAATATAAATTATAGAACAATTGAAGTAATTTGTGGAATGCCATAAACCAGGCGTATTTTTATACTCATGGAGTATTAAGCCTTCCACAATATTGATTATAGTAAGCCACCACATCCAACGGCTTGGTAATGGAGCGGTTATTTATTTTTTCAACCACGCCAGGGCAATCCGAAAAATATTCCGTTAGGCGTTTCTTTTTAAGGCCAAAGATACCCTGTGTGGCCCGAACCATGGTGTTATCACTGTCTCGCAGAAATAATTCAAATTGATCCAGGAAATCATTGTCGTCATGTATAAATTCTTTCGCATAGCAACTTAAGCGTCCTTTTGCCAATACCTTTAAAAATACTTTATGCCCATATCCGGGTCTACTGTAATATTCGAATTTAAAAAACTGATTTTCAGCTGCATACCAGAGGGATTCATAGGTGTACAAACCTGCCGTATAGCTCAAAAGATCTTCCGCTGTGTAGCGCTTCACTTTACCACGAGCCTCCTTAAACCTAATCTTTTTAAAGAGTGCTCCATCATTGCGGTCTTTAATATATCCGTAAAGCGTATCATTAGTGTTCAGAACAATGTATCCACGTTCAAAACCTTGTGCATTGATGGTTTGGAATGAAAACAAAACTAGCGCAAAGAGCGTTATACCAAATACATTACGTCCAGAAACACAAGAGATGGATCCCATAAAAGTACTTTATGTTTTAGGGACAAATAGTATACCATAACTAACAGATCCTGTTATTTTCGGTAAACTACCTGCTTAATCGGAGAAGATGAATGATTTGGAATACGATTAAAAACAACATTAGGCGTTTTATGCGAACAGTATAATTGGGCCATCTAAACTTAAAGTCGGTTTTCCGATCGAAATGCCTATGAAGTAAAAATCCGGCAAACATTTTGGTGTCTGCCGGATTTGAATGTTATCAGTGCCCTAACTAGGTATTTAATTTTTAAGCGATTTCATATCTATTACAAAACGATATTTTACATCACTGTTTATCATGCGCTCGTAGGCATCATTAATATCCTGAATATCAATGACCTCAATGTCTGACGTTATATTGTGTTTTCCACAGAAATCTAAAAGTTCCTGCGTTTCGGCGATACCACCAATTAAAGATCCGGCCACTGACTTGCGCCCCATAATCATAGGCACCGTAACTAACATAGGGTCTAGCGGCCCTAAATAGCCAACAACCACCAAGGTTCCATTGGTGTTTAATGTCCCCACATAAGGATTTAAATCGTGGGCATAAGGAACGGTGTCAATGATAACATCAAAACGCCCCATTGCCTTGTTCATTTGAGCCTCATCCGTTGAAATAATAACTTCGTCGGCGCCTAACGCTTTTGCATCTGCGGTTTTATTGGCAGACCTTGAGAATAAGGTAACATGTGCTCCCAATGCATGGGCTAATTTAATAGCCATATGCCCTAGTCCTCCCAATCCGACTACCGCCACCTTACTATCTTTGCCAACTTTCCAATGCCTTAAAGGAGACCAGGTAGTAATACCTGCACATAACACAGGTGCGATACCTGCTGGATCCAGATTTTCAGGAACGCGCAAGACAAATTCTTCGTCCACAACAATGCTTTCTGAATAGCCCCCATGGGTGTTCGTATCTAAATGCTTATCAAATCCGCCATACGTCCCTACCCATTCCGGGCAATATTGTTCCAGGTCATTTTTGCAATTGCTGCATGTTCTGCAAGAATCCACCAAACATCCTACAGCAACCAGATCACCAACCTTATATTTCGTAACTCCTTTTCCTACCTGACTTACCCTACCTACAATTTCATGACCAGGCACAACCGGATATTGCGTCATACCCCAATCGTTACGAGCAAAATGCAGATCAGAATGACATACCCCGCAATATAATATATCGATTTCCACATCCTTTAACGTTACTTCTCTGCGGTTAATATTTAACTGTTCTAAAGAGGCATCGGCAGCCTCGGTACCATAAGCTTTTACTTGTTTTGTATTCATTCTTACTCGATAAATTTTGTTAATTATTGATCAATACTAATTTTCTGAAAGATACAAAATATCTTTTCTGTATCAAGGAGGATAATTACGTCAGGAAATAATCAATTCCCGGAAGCTACCCTAGCAAACCTTAAAAAAAGTCTTGTTCGTATCTATTTTACCTTGTCCTAACCTAGCCTCGATTTCCTTCGCGGTCTTGGTAATGGCAAGACCTCCCAGCCCGGTGCAGCGAAGTGTATTAGGAAGGGCATCCCCTACCCGTTTCATCGTTTCGACCACTTCATCCAGGGGTATTAAATGGTTGTAACCAGACAAGGCCATATTGGCGCACGAGATGGCATTCGTGGCAGCCATAACATTTCTATTCAGACAAGGGGCCTCTACCCGGTCTGCGATCATATCACAAATCATCCCTAAGCTCGATTGCAATGCCATAGAGGCAGCGCCCAGTGCCTCACTAAGTGTACCCTTCTTCAAACCAACAATACCGGCAGCCGCCATTCCCGATCCCGAACCGCATTCGGCCATGCAACCACCAACTTCAGCAGCAAATGTCGCATGAGCAGCGATGAATACCCCGATCATGCCTGCAGCCAACAGGGCTTTTACCATTTCATCTTCTGAAAGTTCCAATGTTCTGCCAACACCGATGATCGCTCCAGGCAAGGCGCCACAGGATCCGGCGGTGGGGGCCGCAACCACAACGCCCATAGCGCTTTTAACTTCCATCATGGCGGAGGTGTATAAAATTACCTGATTCAGCACTTCGCCCTCGACCAGTTTTTTGTCTTTCAACTTTTGCTGAAACGCAAGTGACTGTGGCCCTAAAATACGATCAGCATATTCGGTACCTTTTAATCCGAGGTCGATGGCATTTTCCATAACCTTTAAAATGCCACGCATTTTTTCAAATACCTCCTGCGCTGAAATATTACCTCTCATGCTTTCATAGGCAACGGCTAACTCCCATAAATCAAGATCTTTACCTGTGTTGTATTCGAGCATTTTGTTACACGTAATAAAAGGAACCGAAAGATTTTTACGTGCCATTATAGGTAGTACGGGATGAATTTTTTTAATGGAAAGTACCTCCTCCATTTCCAAGAGTTCTTGCTCAAGGAGGGAGCCAAGAAATTGGTTCGATTTTATTTCAATAAAAGATGCGCTTCCCTGACGCAGTGCAATCTCATCACAAGTAAAGGAATGTTCAATGTAGGCAACGAGGTTGGCAGGCGACGTAACATAAACCAAGGTTTGATAAAAGTCTCCAGCCATTGATACAGGGGCACCGTCGATTTCAATAACTTCAATCATGCCTCCCCCTGTGGAAATCGCGGTTAACATTCGCGTCTCCTTACTATTTTTCAGGGTAATCTTATAGGTGTTGGGATGTGTAGCCCCAATAGGATGAATATCGATTTTAATTGTAATCCCGGCTTCTTCAACAGCCTGTAAATAATCTGGCAGACGTTCCTCATCTGCCTCCCATCCCAGGAACCCTCCGAATAAACCCATATCCGATCCTTGCCCTATATGAGTCGTAGCTAAAGAGCCATTGGGATCGAACTCAATAGATACGTCGTTGATTTCGCCATCCATTAAATCGCGACAGATCCGACCAATGCGCAAAGAAGCCGCACAATGGGAACTTGAAGGACCCCGCATAACCGGGCCTATAACATCATTGAATATACTGGGATATCTTTTCATCTGGTGAATTACATTTTAATTTACAAAGATCAAGTTCACTTGCGCCACTTAGTACACTGGCTTTGAATCTTTAAAATAATAAATATTTGCTTATGGTTTCTTGACTTTCCTGTTTTATACCATGCCACTCACATTACCCTTCCCTCCTGCCGTTGGCTCGTATAGTAACGGCTTACTCGCATGTATGTAGCTATATATGAAGCTTACCAAGTGTTTTGGCTGTTCACGAAATCCCGTATGTTTTGACATTTTTATTGATTTGACGAACTAGGCCTCTTAAAAAGTTTCCAGGGCCTATTTCCGTAAATTCAGTTGCTCCATCCTCAATCATATGAAGAATTGTATGCCTCCACATTACCGGATGCGTTAATTGATTAATTAAATTTTCCTTGATTAAATCAATATTGCTGGTGGGTCGTCCTTTTACATTTTGATAAATCGGACAAATAGGCGTTTTGAATATTGTTTCCTCTATCGCCAATGTAAACTCTTCAATTACCGGCTTCATAAAAGGAGAATGAAAGGCCCCACTTACAGGTAGATTTACCACTCTGGTTGCAGCCGGTTTTAATTTTTCACAAGCTTCTTTTAACGCCTTCTTTTCACCTGAAATTACCACTTGATGCAGCGCGTTATAATTAGCAGGAACAACTATTCCATCTACCTGATTACAGATATCCTTAACGATCACATCATATAATCCAACGATGACAGCCATGCCCGTATTTTCTATTTCACAAACCTTTTGCATTGCTGAGGCGCGCTTAGATATAAGTTTCAGAGCCGATTCAAAATCCAAAGATCCAATAGCAGCCAACGCTGATATCTCCCCCAACGAATGCCCGGCCACCATATCGGGTTTAAAATCTTTACCAAGGGTTTTTGCCAGTATAAATGAATGTAAAAAAATGGCCGGTTGTGCATACTTTGTTTGCTTTAAATCTGCAGCAGATCCTTCAAACATAATTTCAGTAATTGAATATCCTAAAATCTCATTGGCCCTTTGAAAATATTCTTGCGCCAATTTAGATTTCTCAAATACCGCTTTCCCCATACCTGGAAATTGAGTGCCTTGACCAGGGAATAAGTATGCATGCATAAATAAAATGGATTTTTAATATTCAATTTTTACCTGAAAAGAAATTGATGAAACGATAAAACCTAATTGACAACCAACTCTTTTCAAAGATACTTATGATAACGATAGTACAGCTTGGATTTCTTATGAAAAAGTCAGAAGTGAATCCTTTCTTTTAATTTACACTTCAAAAAAACTAGACTTATTCCTGTCAGGAAAAAATAACAAAACAGGTTACTGGAATTACTTGTATGGAAACGGTCTCGCAATTAATGCACACCCCGGCAATTATTCCCCAGGGTAACCTGAATGCGATCTATTTCTGTAGCCCCCGCTGGCAGCTCTTCCATTTCCAATCCTACATAATCATTCGCTTCTTTCCATTTTGCAATGGTTTCACTAAAAAATTGTGAAGCCGAAGCATCTGTTTCATAAACAAATAAATCATAGGTTTCGCCCCGGTCTCCACCAAATCTGGTAACCACTTGCCACTTTCCATTTTCTTTATATGAGGTATTGGTGTAATCTGATTGTGGATAGAACTTCTTGTCTGATGGCCTTAAAAGCACCCAAATGTCTTTATTATCCGTTTCGGGGTAAACCCCCATGGTTAGGATCCGGCAACTCACAACATCATTATTAACGGGTGAAATTACCTGTACCTTTTTGACCGGATACTGCACTTGTAATTTGTTTCCTGTGTCGAAAGTTTCGATATAAGCCAACGGATGCATTGCTCCATAGCTGAACCCTCCATAAAACAATAGAACAACCCCAATTATACCTAACCCTATCCTAAGACTGGCGTTCTTTTTATACAGTATGGCGAATAATAAACATATAACGCCTACAACGACTGAAATCAATACACTTGTTTGCATCCTTGGCCTTTTTGAATTTTAAACAAAACTTTCCTTACTAATTTAACAAATTAATTACACTCTTAAAACTTGACACCCTCCTTTTTCATTTCAGTTTTTATGTCTGAAAATCAGATCATACTAAGTATACTCACCCCTATTCCCGGGTAAGCTCGGTCCAGGCAAATAACATTGAACATGTATATTTAATTTTTTTTTATTGAGGTACCTTTCAAAGAGGTTTCGTTGCATTCCTATTCCGGTAGTAACTGTTTAAAAGAACAAAATGAAAAGAAATCACATACTGCAATATTAATTTAACCCCGGATTTGCACGGATAAAAGTTGGTTAGTGTCGTATGTACTGCAGCCACCTGATGCCAATACGCCCAAATGGTGGTCGAAATCAGGATCTAGCACATTTCCTGTTTTTTTGTGACAAAAAGGACAAGGATTAATGTCCCCATCAGTGTCTATGTACATGCCTTTTTTTCCACCACTTAAACATCCTTGCCTTCGTTGATAATACCCATGGTAAACAATGATAGGATAAGTGCCATATACAGCTGTAAAATTCATTTTCTTAAAGAATTTCTCTACTATGCCGATTTCCTCCTGATTTAGAAGTACTTCCTTATTTGCGTAATGGCCCACCGCTTTTGGTTCCAGGAATTGTACAAATGATACCTTTAATTCTTTGGCCAATTCCATATAGGCCATTAGGTTCTCTTCGGAGATAAACTCCTTGGTGGTACATAGGGAAAGTGCCGTAATAAGATTGTTGTTGTTGGCATTTTTAACCGCCTCTTCTACCCAGTAATAGGCATCTTTAAAAGACCTGAAAGTGTTGTGTGCTTCCGGAATAAAATGATCCAGGCTGATAACGGCACCCGTTAAACCTGCTTCTTTTAAGCGCCTGGCATTGGTATTCGTAAGTTTAAATCCCGAAGTGACAAGCCAAAATTCTGATGCTTTATCGGCATTACTTAAAAGGGCGACCAAGGTATCTATTTTAAGCAAAGGTTCTCCCCCGGACAAGTGTATTTGGCTTACCCCTTTCTCCTGAATCCTTTTGACAATGCCTTGTAATTCCTTTTCAGATAAGACCTCCTTCTTATTTAAATTTTCCCATTCAAAGCAATGCTCGCACTGCAAAGCACATTTTTTGGTAATCGCAAAAAAGACGTTATTAAACCTGTTAACCGCCCCTTTGGTTACAGGCTTAAAATCATGCAGTTGAGAAGCAATAAACCTTTCATATCCGTGGCTTTTCCAAGCAGGAGTATAAAGGCCTATATGGTATTTGCCATTTACACAAACCATTTTATGAACCTTATCATTTCCTAAAAAGCGCCTCCTTAAGCGGATCAAGTACAGCAATGCGCCTATCCAATCTAACGGATTACGGTAACATTTAATAATTACTTTCAGGAGGGTTCCTTTAATCTTTAATTGAACAACTTTTAAACGCAACCCGGTAACCATTTGGGGTTTGAAGGCAGTAACAGGGGTTGTGGATATTAAGGGGGTTTCTTCAATCTTTTTTTCTTGAAATGCTTCTACCATGGTCCCGGTTATTTTGAATTTTCAGCCAAATCAAATTGATGTTCATAGTCCATCAAGGCTTCATATTCATACATGGAAAAATCAGTAAACGCTCCGGCTACCCTAAATAATTTGAGTTCCTGAAAATTAGGTTCGCCATCATAATTTCTAATATAGTTGTAGTAGCCTCTGTTTTTTAAAAAGAACGTTTTGATGAATGTAGGTTTTGTTTCAATGGCCTTAAAATGAACCACCACTTCGTCACCTACATGGGGCTGTACCAAGTAATTTTGATCTTCTGCCAATAGCAGTTTCGTTACATCTTTATTATTTCCGTCAACAGCCATACTTGGATTAATGTAATTAATAGTCACTGTCCTATTATCCGTAAAATCGATTCCTGCATAATCGACCTCCCAAAACATAAATCCGGTTTCAAGTTTTATAACTACTTCATTGCCCGTCAGCTTTTTCATATCTATGGGCACAGCGATGTCTCTTGAAGCCATAGGTCCAACTGTATTTATTCTATCAACCAAATCCCAACCGACAGCTGTTTTTACATATACGGATAAGGGAATGCTTTGCTCCTTCATCCATTTGATACTATTTTCCTTGGGAGCAGCTTGCTGATCTTTTTGGAATTGGGGATAATACGTGCCGAACTTTTCATTGAACTTTCCAAAAACATAATCTAACCAAAGCGAGTTTTTAACGGTTAAAAACAGTTTTGCCTTTGCCACCTGTTCTGGCTTATTAAACGTCATTTCAATATTTCGTGTACTACTACCATTGTTTGTTTCCGTATTAAATAAATAGGACGAATTGTCCTTGGCTAATGAAGGGCCCGTATCCCCATTTAAATTATCTACCATGACACTATTTGGAGCAATAAGATTTGAAAATGTATGTGGATTTCCATTGGTATCTAGTAGTACTTTCACATTTTCAGGGTGCTCTATTGCCATCAATTGTACCAAATCTGTATGTTGTATTTCTTTCAATTCATTGGTGATCTTGATGCGGTATTCACTATTGGTCTCCATTAAATTGGGTAATACTAAGTAATCATCACGCTGTTGGTTGGCCGTTAAGACACCTGGGTAGAGTTCGCCCGTAAAAACATATTCTTCACCGTTATTTACATAGATAAATGGACAAGAGCTTTTTGTAAGTAAAACAATTATAAATATGGCTGCTATTACCCCAACCGTACCCAGCACAACATTGGCCACCGAGCGCCCGGTATTTTTATCATTAACGGAAATTGACGTTATTTCAGAAAAAGGAATCGTGGTTTGCTCCCCATAGGTGAAATCTTTTTCAGTGCTTATATAAAAATGGACTTCATTTAATACTTCTTTGCCTCCGGTATATCGATGTGTGGTTTTTGTTTCCCTTGGTTTTTTAGGAACGTGTATTGCCCCGACATGTTGAACCATACCAGACATAGTTTTTTCTTGTTCATTTACCCTAAGAGCGGTTAAATGCCACGTGTCCGGTCCCGAATGGATCACGACATATTGCTGATTTTCGGCAAATTCATAGATCTGTCCTGCCAATGTCTCGGAAGTAGTCGTTAAATTCCTGACATTATAGTATGAACAACCTGTAAGAAGGTTCAGCAATGACAGGGTTAAGAATACAGATAAAAAAGAAGTAAGCTTTTTTCTCTTAGAGAAAAACAATAGTGGACTAAATGACCGATTGGCGTAAGTTTCCATGATCCCATAGGTTTATCGTGGAAAATCCAATTCTGCTTTGCCAGTAAGGAGTATCTGTGAAAGGAAAATTAAAAGCGTAATTGGCTTGTTTCCAGCTCTTTTAAAGATAAAACAATATTACCTGAGAAACAAAGCTTTTTCATGCAACAATCAAGGTATTTGACGCTAGTAACCTTTTACATAAGGCAGGCTCTTATACCTTACAGAAAATGTAACAGAATGATGTTTACTGTTTGTAAGCCATTCCAAGCGATTAATTTCCAACATTAACTAGGATCACGGAGGATACTATTGTGCAAGTGACAATTTAAGTTGTTAGCAACCCTATTCTATTAAAGCACCCATCCCATTATAGGTCACCCTATAAATGGCATCCCCAAAGTCGTCCGAAATTAGCAACGAACCGTCCTCCAGAAACAACAGATCTACCGGACGGCCAAAAGGCTCTTGGGTTTCTTCATCTAACCATCCGGAAATAAAGGTCTCATAGTTTACCGCCGTATTGTTTTCCACTTCTACTAAGGAAATACGGTACCCGGATTTTTTCGTACGGTTCCAGGAGCCGTGTTCTGCAATAAATGCATACTTATCATACATCGCCGGAAACATAGCACCGGTATTAAATTTTACGGCCAAGGGGGCTACATGTGCCCCTAAAGGCTGTACCGGGGCCACGAAATCTGAACAAGGATGCAAGTCACCGTATTCGGGGTCTTTTATAGTACCTCCATGGCAAAAAGGATAGCCAAAATGTTGCCCGGCCTCTGTTACCCGGTTCAGTTCACAAGGAGGTATATCATCGCCCATCAGATCCCTGCCATTATCCGTAAACCACAGTTCTTTTGTTTCAGGGTGCCAGCTAAAGCCCACCGTATTGCGTACCCCTCTGGCATAGATCTCCCGGTTACTACCGTCCGGATCCATGCGGGTAATGGTAGCAAAACGTTCATCAACAGCCGTCGAATCACAGATATTGCAGGGTGCTCCCACAGGTACATATAATTTATCATCCGGGCCAAAGGCGATGTACTTCCAGCCGTGGTGAAATTTCTTCGGATAATCGTCATACACCACCACAGGAGCTGGCGGGTTGTTCAATTTTGTTTCTATGCTGTCATATCGCAGCAAGCGGTCCACTTCGGCCACGTAAAGGGAACCATTTCTGAATGCAATACCATTGGGAACCTCAAGGGTAGAATCAAGCACTATCACATGGTCTGCTTTAAAGTCCTTGTCCAGGTCCTGGATGGCATATACCGTCTTTTCGGTACGTGTACCAACAAAGAGCGTACCATCAGCGCCCATAGCCATGGAACGGGCACCGTCTATACTATCGGCATATACCTCAATTTGAAAGCCCGGGGGTAGTTTTAATCGCTCTATAGGCAAATTGCTAGGTGCCTCATTGTACTGGGTCAAGGCTTCCGCCTCCTGTCCCTGGTCCCTAACCTCCTTGCACGACCAAAAGGCTACAAACAAAATGGATAGTGTTATATATTTTATAATAACTGATCTGTTTTTCATAACAAATTAAAATTTATAAGGTAAAGTGAAGATTAACGTTTTTAATAACCGAAATAAGCTTTAGTTACCGTCCTGGTTAGTTTTTGGCTAGTTTGCGCAGCGCCACCCATTGTTTAAGCATATCCCTGGAATCGCACGCAGGATACCCCACCACTGTTTTACCGGCGGGAACATCTGCAATGACCCCGGATCCACCTCCTACAGTGGCCCCTGAGTGAATGGTCGTATGATCTTTAATAGAGGCACTTCCACCAATAACCACGCCATCACCCAACGTTACAGATCCTGCCAGGCCACTGTTGCCTGCAATGATGCAGAATCGGCCCAAAACGGAATTATGTCCTATCTGGACCAGGTTGTCTATTTTACAGCCATCCCCAAGGATGGTAGCACTAAATTTTCCCCTGTCCACACAAGAATTGGCACCAATTTCCACGTGATTGCCAATAATAACATTGCCAATATGAGGGATTTTGGTAAGACCATGCTCACTAGGCCGATATCCGAACCCATCCGCGCCAATGCTCACATTGGAATGAAAAATACAATGATTCCCTATGATGCTGCGTTCCCGGATGACCGTTCCAGACCAGATGGTCGTATGATCACCAACAGTAGTGTCATCAAAAATGGTTACGTTGGGGTAAATCGTTACTTGGTCTCCCAACACCACATCTTTGCCTATATATGAATTAGCCCCTATCCGGCACCCTTTACCCAATTTAGCAGAGGGATCGACCACGGCCGTTGCGTGAATAGCTGTCTCAAAATGAGGCGCCTCAGGTTGAAACTCCTCTAAGACCAATGCCATGGCCAAATCGGGATTTTTTACTTTAATAAACGCCTTTCCCGCTCCCGGTTCAATTTTTATGTCATCATAAACAATGGCTGCGGAAGCGTTGGATTCTTCCCACAATCGACTGTATTTCAAATTTCCGATAAAAGTAAGTTGTCCTGCTCCTGCTTTTTGCAGCTGTTCCAGGCCATTGATTTCACCTTCGTATTCGCCTATTAGTTGCCCTTTTACGAGTGTATTGATTTGCTCTACCGAAAATGATTCCATATTGCCAAGTTAAAATATTGCTCCTAATGTAGTGCTATTTTTTTGCTTAAACCGATTCAATTCAAAATTTGCCAACTACAAGGTATTGCAAACCATTTACTGTTTTTCTACGAAGATGGAACTAATAAAAAGACGGAGGTTTACCCATCTTACAATAGGTTATTAAGACCCGGAAAAAGCTTTAAGGTGAGGATTAGGAAACGCCTGTACCAAGTAGTCGCTCAGATTAATCCAAGGCCTCTCCTCCCTCCTCTTTCTTACTGGTACGTTATTGCAGTTTCGATTTAAAAAATTCGATGGTGCGGCCCCAGGCCAGTGTTGCGGCTTCCTTGTCATAACGAGGTGTGCTGGTGTTGTGAAAACCGTGGTTCACATCCGGATATACATAGGCCACATATTCCTTGTTGTTTGCTTTCAAAGCCGCTTCGTAGGCTGGCCATCCTTCATTGACACGTGTATCCAAACCGGCATATTGCAGCATCAGGGGAGCATTGATTTTATCGATATCTTCCTGAGGTTGCCCGCCATAAAATGGCACAGCAGCAGCAAGTTCCGGAAGTTTCACGGCCATCATATTGGAGATCCAACCCCCAAAACAAAAACCAACAACGCCCACTTTCCCGTTACAGTCTTTATGGGATTTGAGGAACTCATAGGCTGCTATAAAATCTTCGAGCATTTCATAACGGTCGCGTTGCCTTTGAAGCGTCCTGCCTTCGTCATCGTTTCCGGGGTATCCTCCCAAAGGGGAAAGGGCATCCGGTGCCAGGGTAATAAATCCTGCCAATGCCGCCTGGCGAGCGGTATCTTCCACATACGGGTTGAGGCCGCGGTTTTCATGTACCACCACTATACCACCTAATTTTTGTGCGGCGTCCTTTGGTTTCGAAAGCAATCCTTTAATGGTGCCCCCGCCTTTTGGAGATTCATAGGTAATATAACCCGAATCCAGTGTTGGATCATTCTTATCAACCAGTAGTGTATCCTTGTAATTTGGCATCAGGAAGCCCATGAGGGAGGCTACTGTGATACCTCCTACTGCGTACACCGATAATTTTTCAATAAAATCACGTCGTTGAATCTTGTTATGGGCATAGGCATCATACAGGTCAAATACGTGCTGGTCTATTTGGTCTTTATTCAGTTTTTTCATCGTTTCTATTATAAACGAATAAGGTATTTATTTCATACCGAATTTCCAAGGACAGTAGTGTTTTTGTGAGGAGTGAGAAGGCAAACACACAGTGATTAGTCACTTCCGAAACCTTGAAAGCAGCACTAACTTCTTTTTGGTATTGATGAAGTATACCCCCGTAAGCAGTATGCAGGCAGCAATGATCGATTGGAGTGTAATAGGTTCTTGTAAGAAATAGCTTCCCAGGACCATAGCAACAATGGGATTCACATAGGTGTTGGTCGATACCTTTTCCGGCGAAACATTCTTCAGTAAAAAATTAAAGGAAGTAAAAGCCACAATGCTACCAAAGATGACTAACAAGACCATGGCCCAATGGGTTTTGGCTTGCCATTCCACAGGGTTGCTCCAGGGTTCCCCAAAAGCCAGGCTCATTACACCAAGCATAATACCCCCTGTTAACATCTGATAGCCGGTACTTACGAAGTAGTTGCGTGGGAAGTCTGCCCCCTGTACAAAAAGGCTGCCATACCCCCAGGCGAGCATCGCCAAAAAGATCAACAAAATACCCCAAAAGGAATTTTCCTGTTGGATCACCGCATCCTGATTAATAAGAAGGTAAATCCCGATAATGCCCAGCAACACGCCTACAAACGACATGGGCTTGATTTTCTTGCCCTGCAGGATCCACATCATCAGCAATACAATGAGTGGCTGCGCCGATATTTCCAGCGCGGCAAAATTACTATCCACATATTTCAGGGCCCACACCACTACCCCATTCCCGAAACTTAAAAAAAGGAATCCTGCCAGAAAACTGTTCCCAAGCTGTTTTTTGGTAATGCGCAGCGACTGCCCCATAAAAGCAGCGATCAGAAAGATAATAAGGCCTGCTGTAACAAAACGGATGCCGGCCAACAGGAAAGGGGGCAATTCTGCTACGGCAATTTTATTAAGCAGGTACGTAGACCCCCAGATCACATAAATAGCAAAAAAGGCAGCAATAATAAGGGGTATTTTTTTTTTGGTATCCACGTATCGAATAGTTTGGGCCTACAATAGTAGCATTTTTTGGCAGATTGTACTAAAAAATTATCCGCTGCCTATCCTTAAGAAAACAAGTCCCTAAAGTTTCCTTTAAAATATAATAATCCTAATAATTCTAAATTAAGTACCTTACAGGTTCAATCGGTTATCATGGCTTTTAAGCAACTGATTCCCCGTCTTTTTTTAATCATTGTAATAGCCAATGGCTACGCCCAGGCAGATTCACTTTTTGTCATCCCCAGAGCAGATGGAATTATTTTTGACGGCCAAGTAGATGAAGCGGCATGGGAGGCCATTTCTCCCCTACCCATGGTACAATATGAACCGAATGCGGGGGCGCCTCCTACTGAAAAAACTGAGATTCGGCTGGCGTATGATGACACCTATATTTATGCGTCCATAAGAGCTTATGATAAAAATCCTGATGGCATAAGGGCTACTTCATTGTACCGAGATAAGATCTCCGGATCCGATCATTTTGAAATTCTACTAGACACTTATAACGATAATGAAACCGGATATGTTTTTACCACAACGCCTGCGGGCCTGAGAAACGACCTGGAAATTTCCAATGACGCAACAGGGGGTACTATCTCATCCGGCAGTTGGTTAAATAGGGATTTCAACACCTTTTGGGATGCGGAAAGCACCATAACGCAGGAGGGCTGGTTTGCAGAGATCCGAATTCCTTTCAGCAGCCTTCGTTTCCAGGAAAGGAACGGAAGGGTCATAATGGGACTAACCGTTCAGCGTAAGGTAGCAAGGAAGTTGGAGCGCTTGGTATATCCAGCAATTCCGCCTAAGACCAATTATGCTTTTTTAAGGCCCTCTTTAGCCCAAAAGATTGTTTTTACAGGTATTAAACCTAGTAAAACCCTGTATGTAACCCCTTATTTACTGGGAGGAAATTCAATCGCTAATGAACTAAATACGGATGGCACAGCCTATAAAAAACAAAACAAGTTCGAATCTGAAATTGGCGCCGACATAAAGTTTTCGATCACCAATAACCTGACAGCCGATTTTACGATAAACACAGATTTTGCCCAGGCCGAAGCTGATGATCAGCTTGTTAACCTCACACGGTTCTCCTTGTTTTTTCCTGAAAAAAGGCAATTTTTTCAGGAACGGGCCTCCATTTTCGATTTCAGAACAGGGGGCTTAAGCCGATTGTTCTTTAGTCGCAGGATCGGTTTGACAGATGACGGGAGACAAGTTCCCATTTATGGTGGGATTCGTATGATCGGACGTATGAAAACCTGGGATTTGGCTTTTTTAGACATGCAAACAAAAAGCCTGGATAGTCTTCCTTCCGAAAACTTTGGTGTATTGCGGGTGAGAAGGAGAATCTTCAACAAAAACAGTTTTGTGGGTGGTATGTTTACTAGTAGGATAGACGCGGATGGTAATAAAAACATGGCCTATGGAATTGATGGTTTGATACGTGTTTTTGGAGATGACTACCTTACGGTTCAATGGGCTCAAACCTTTGATAGCCGCATAGATAATGATGCTATTAGTGATCTTAACAGTGGTCGGTTAGCCTTGGAATTAAATCGCAGGAGGCGAAAAGGGTTTGGTTATACAGTGGGCACCATCCTATCCGGACCAAACTACAATCCGGGAGTTGGTTTCGTAGATCGGAACGACTTCAAGTATGCCACTGCTGCTTTTTCACAGACCTGGCTAAATTTAAAAGGGCCTTTTATATGGCATAAATTGGAGATGCTTGGAAATACCTATTTCAGCAATAGGGATCAGAACCTTATGTCATCAGAATTTGGTACGGAATGGTCATTCTCCAGAAGAAATATTGACGGAGGCAGCATATCTGCAAAAAAAGTATATGAAAATTTATCAACCCCATTGTCCCTGGCCGGTGGTATTACTATCCCGGTGGGCACCTATGATTTTTATCGGTTTTTAGGGTCTTATACCATGGCCGTAGATAGAACCTTAAGAACAAGTCTTTCTTTGGAAACCGGATCTTTTTATGACGGCTGGTTGCATGCGGTTGCAGTATCTCCTTCCTGGTATCAATCAAAATATTTCCAGTTAAGCCTGCAATATTCATGGAACTATGGTGCATTTTCTGATAGGGATGAAAATCTAAATTTCCACATTACACGATTAAATATAGGAACCGCTCTTGATCGTAAAATGTCGACCAATGCTTTAATACAATACAATGGCGCAGCAGGCCTTTTTACAGCAAATGTGCGCTTCCGCTATAATTTCCGGGAGGGTCAGGATTTATGGGTTGTCTTCAATTCCGGACTCAACACCAATAGAAATGAATACCTGCCTGTATTGCCTTCCATTAACAGCCAGTCTATCCTGGTTAAGTATATCCATACCTTGGTTTTTGCCAGGCGTTCAAAATAGTATGCTTCTTTCTATTCCTGAATCTTTATATGCCCACTATACCTTATCGATGTTCTGTGGGTACTGTTTACATTGATCTGAGCATTACCGCCGGGAAATAACCAAAGGTCTACTTGTAAGGTTTCCGTGTTTTGTTTGAATGTTATGGCTATATGGGACCGCCCCTTCTTTTCCTCCCAGGTTTCTATATAGCGTTCGGGAATTCCTTCAAACCGGATGCCATTGTCCTGATTGCCATAGCCTCCACCCATTCTTCGCTCGCCAAAAAAAGGCAGGTTAACTGCAATACTATCACCTAAAACCTTTAGGTGATTGGGATTTCCGATAAGATCTATCCTACTAGCATTGCTCCCCGGCATAAATAAACCGGCATCAGCTAACTGTGAAAGCCCCTGTGTCATTAATGGAAATGCCCAATCTGACTGAACTTCAAAAGACTTATCGACCACAAGCGACCGGAAGGCAGTAAGCTCCTCTGGACTGTACACCACCTTATTAGAAGCACCACAACCACTAAAAAATACTGGAAATAAAAATATTATTATATATTTTAAATAGTTGTATTTAAACATGTTAGTTATTATTATATGTGAGATTACTTTAATATTTATCCGTTGTATCTGAATAAGTGGTCGACTTGGTATTTTTCTTCTTAAGGGATACTAATATCCCTACTAAAACGCCGATGGAGAAACTTCCAAGTATAACCAACACCTTGGACATGGATAGTTTCCAAATAAGAAAATCAACATCGGTGACTGCTGAATTCTGCAGGGAAAATACCACTACAAGCCCAGCAAAAATAAGCGCCATGACCGTTTTAAATTTCATCTCGTATATTTTTTTTAAGCTACCTTAAGATACTACTCTTTAAGCATATTAAAAAAGGTATTTCCATTTATTTAGCGCAGCATCGTTCAAATTCAAGTTAGCATGTGGCATCTTGTGTTCGATGATTCCATATTTGCAAATCGCTGCTAATATTAATTATCAAAAAGTCGAATTTTTGTCTTTTGAAGTCCCTGTTTAAGCTATTTTTGTGCATCATGGAGCATCTTCATTATAAACTCTATAAACCTGTTGGAATGCTGAGTCAGCTTAATTCCAATAATGCGCGCGAAGTGTTTAAAAAAAGATTTTTATCCGAACTGTTTGACTTTCCTGAGGGCATAATGCCCATAGGACGACTGGATGAAAAATCGGAGGGATTATTGTTGCTGACGTCCAATGGAAAACTCTCCGATACCATAAATAGGTCAGGTATTGAAAAGGAATACATAGCGCAGCTCGATGGTATCATTGATACGGCTGCGATTGAGGAGATGCAAGGAGGTGTTGGGATAGGTTTTGCGGGAAAACGTTATACCACCATGCCTTGTGTGGTTTATCGGTTAGAAACAGGTCCGGAGCTCCCCGATCCGCATCCAATGCTGCGTATTGGAAGGCACCGGCCAACTTCCTGGATCAGCATAACAATCACGGAGGGAAAATTCAGGCAAGTACGCAAAATGGCGGCGTCTGTTGGTTTTCCGGTCGTACGGCTCATTAGGGTGCGCGTAGGAACCGTACATTTAGCGTCCATGCACCCGGGAGAAGTTATAGCCCTCTCTGCATTGATATAGCAAAAATATGGCTAAAACGGGCTTAGTTTTTTAAAATCGACGAGCACAAACAGCGGGAAATCATTATATTTCAACATACAACCTAATACCACCTCAAAAGAATGAATACCGAAGGGCCAGTCTTAAAAAAATTTGGGACTTTTGGTGGTGTTTTTACGCCTACCTTACTAACCATACTAGGGGTTATCATGTACCTCCGTTTAGGATGGGTCGTTGGGAATGCCGGACTTCTGGGCACCTGGCTCATTATCATTATATCATTCGCAATTACCTTATGCACGGCCCTTGCCATGTCTGCCATCACTACAAATATACGCATTGGTGCAGGCGGGGCCTATGCCATTGTTTCACAGGCCCTGGGGCTGGAAGTTGGGGGTAGTTTAGGAATACCCAGGTATGTATCACAGGGATTGGCAGTCACCATGTATATTTTTGGTTTTAGAGAAGGATGGCTGGGTATATTTCCGTATCACAACCCATTCTTAGTGGATATAATCGTTTTTGCATCCTTATTTTCCATTGCCTACATCAGTGCAAATTTGGCCATCAAAACGCAGTTTATTATAATGGGGATCATTGCCCTTTCCTTTATCTCGATCGTTTGGGCGGCCTATGAAGGATCTATGGTCACTCCTACCGAAGAAGCCATTCGTTTCGGAACGTTTAAAGGTTCTTTAGAAAACGGTTTTAGCGGAAGTGACTTTTGGATTGTTTTTGCCGTTTTTTTTCCGGCGGCAACCGGAATCATGGCCGGGGCCAATATGTCCGGGGAATTAAAAGATCCAAAAAAAAGCATTCCAAACGGCACCTTATGGGCTATAGGAGTAAGTTTCGTGATCTATATGCTACTAGCCTTTTGGATCGCCCGAAGTGCTTCAGAGGAAGAATTGCTGACCAACTATTACGTTATTGTAGATAAGGCCTATTTTGGGCCCCTAATACTGGCAGGCATCCTTGGCGCCACATTCTCCTCGGCCCTCGCTTCTATAGTTGGCTCCAGCCGTATCTTGTTTGCCATGGGGAAACATAAAGTATTGCCCTTTTCCGATTTTCTTTCCGTACAGAGTACCAACGGACAGCCACGGAACGCCATGATAGTAACTGGTGTTCTCATATTTGCCACCATGTTGTTGCGCAATATTAATGCGGTGGCGCCCCTCGTAACCCTTTTCTTTTTGATCACCTATGCCATGATCAATATAGTAGTGATCATTGAACAAAACCTTGGATTGATAAGTTACAGGCCTGTATTCAAAATTCACAGATGGGTACCCTGGTTGGGGCTCATATCATCCGTATTTGCCATGTTTATCATAAACCCAGCTGTAAGCTTGCTATCGGTTATGATCGTTTTTGTCGTGTATTTTTATCTGTCCCGGCAAAATCTGGAGACGCCATTTGAAGATGTGCGTTCAGGCTTATTTGTCTCTTTTGCAGAATGGGCTGCCAAACATACCTGGGGCATGAAAAAAATGCAGCAAAGAGCCTGGAAACCAAATTTAATGGTCCCTGTAAGGGATATAAACGGGGTAAAAGGTATTTTCCATTTACTAAGAGACATAGCAAAACCTAAAGGATCCATAAAGCTGCTTGGGATAGAACCTTTTTCTGAAAAAAGCCCACTGGCATCACAGCTTGAAGCACTTTCTGAGTCGTTTCGAAATAAGGGCGTGTTCTCTTCCTGGACGGTCATCCATACAGAAGAGTTTACCAAAGGAATCAATTATGGGAGTCAGGCACTACAAGGGGCCTTCTTTAAGCCCAATATTGTTTTCCTTAATCTTCAGGAACATGATGATTATGAAGAGGAATTGCGTCCTATCATCAAAGAATCCATCCGTTTAGAGATTGGCGTGCTGCTTTATGTAGCCCATCCTACTGCCCTTCTGGGACAGCGAAATATGATCAATGTATGGATAAGCGACCGCCAGGATAATTGGAGTATCGGTTGGGATATTGGTAATCTCGACCTTTCCCTGCTCATAGCCTATAAACTTAAACTCAATTGGGAGGCACATATCCGGTTAATCACCGTCATCAATGATCCGAAAGAAGAAGCAAATGCCAGGGAATTTCTCCAATCCCTGATAAACCTGGCACGACTACCGCAAACCCTTACAGAAGTGCGCGTGGGAACCTTCAAATCGATTGTGGAAACTGCACCCACAGCCGACCTGAACATTTTTGGCATGGAGGAGAACCTCAGTTTCCATTTTGTAAAGGAAATGGTTGAAAAGACCAATAGTTCCTGCCTCTTTGTGAAGGACTCAGGGCACGAAAGTATCCTGGCCTGACAAGTTGCTCCGTGCTACCCCAGGTTAATCTGGAGTGATATTCTGGTTTACCCTGAACAGGTTCTTGGGATCATATGTTCTTTTGATTTTTTGTAATCGGGCATAGTTGTTCTTATAACTTGCCTTAACCCGTTCCTGGCCTTCATCATTCATCATAAAGTTAGAATAGGCGCCCCCTGCCGAATATGGATGCAGTCCTTCCCAATACTCTTTGCACCATTGCGTTATTTTAGCTGCATTTTTAGGATCCGGGTCCACGCCCACAATAACCCCTGAATAGTTAGCATCCCGATAAGCCCAGGGGGTCTCTTCGTTACCCACCCTGGCTGCTGCCCCGGTTATGGGATATAAATGCATTTGTGATAAAGGGGTCGGTATTTTAGATCCGAATTTTAAATGCTGGGCACTTATATCGGCGTTCAGATCATTAAAAAAGTCTGCCCTCCAATACCATTGAAGTCCTGCGGGTAATAAGCCATCGAACATGGTCTGAATAGAAGGATAAGGCATTTCGCCAACGTGTTCAAATAAAGGATCCATATCCCGTATCGGTTTAAATAGTTCGCCGGCTTTATTCAGATCACCGGTATAACACCAAACGATACCACAGAACTTTTTGAGATGCAGATGTTCCGGGAAGGGATGGCCCGGGATGATCATGGTAACAAAAAAACCATTTAGTGTTTCGGGTGCCGATTGAATGAACGTATGGTACCAGGCCATAATTTCCTGGGTTTTTTCAATTGGCCATAAGGTTGGACCTCCAAATACCTGTTTTACTGGATGCGCCTGAAATTTAAAGGAAGTGATGACCCCAAAATTTCCCCCACCACCACGAATGGCCCAGAACAGGTCTGTATTTTGTTCCGCATTCACTGTTACGAAGGAACCGTCGGCCAGCACCATATCTGCTTCCAAAACATTGTCAATTGTTAATCCATAGGTACGGGATAAATGCCCTACTCCGCCACCCAGGGTAAGCCCCCCTACGCCAGTTGTGGAGATGATCCCTGCCGGCACGGCAAGCCCAAACGGATGCGTGGCATGGTCTACTTCTCCCCAAAGGTTTCCCCCGCCTACCCGAACAGTATTGTTGGCAGTATCTACCCTAACAAACTTCAATCCCGAAAGGTCTATCACCAGGCCATCATTACAAAGACCTAAGCCGCCACCATTATGACCGCCTCCTCGGATGGCTAACAGGATATTATTTTCCCTTGCGAAGTTCACCGAAGCAATTACATCGGCAACATCGACACACATGGCAAACATGCCGGGGTGTTTATCGATCATGCCATTGTACACTTTCCTTGTCTCATTGTAGTTCGTGTCTTTCGGCGTTATTAATTTTCCTCTAAGTTTTGCGGCAAATGCTTCAATAGCCTCTTTGGGCAGTTCTTTAATGGTTGTCATCAGTTTTTAGTTTTATGGTTGTTTTGTTATTGAGACAGGATCATTCCTTTTAATGACCAAAGAATGGCTAAGACATCCTTCTTGGTAGCATCGGTCATGGCATGTTTATCCAGTGCTAAAAAAATATCATCTATTACGTGCATGTATTCTGCCGGGCTGATATTCATTCCTTTATGGGCTGTAACCATATCTTTTCCGTTGTAGATCTGGGGCCCACCACTGCCCATGCTAAAAAACTCGATGGTATGTTTTTTTACTCTTGCCATTTGTTCGGGTTGTTCCAAATAAGGCAGAAACCTGGCATTCACATGGGGATTTTTCATGTGAGCGTCAACAGCATCTTCTACGATTGCCGAAATACCTGCTGTGCCGCCTAGTCGATCAAATAATGAATCTGTCATCTGTAGTTTTGTTTAGGTTATATTCAAAACTAGGCATATCGAAGACCGATAACCGACAAATTTCATTCAAAAACTTATACTATTCGCGCAGGAGATAAAAAAGAGCCGGATCAGGCCAAAAATAATTGGGCGTACTTCGATGGGAGAATGCCATATTTATCATAAAAGCATTTAGTGAAATAGGCAGCACTATTAAATCCCGTTTCAAAAGCAATTTCGGAGATATTTCCTTGTTGTCTGTGTAGTAAATCCAGTGCTTTGTGCAGGCGATACTCCCGCATAAAGGCATTGGGTGCTTTCCCGGTAAGGTTTTTTATTTTACGATACACCTGAGAGGTACTGTGGCCCAACTCCTTACTCATTTGATTCAGGTTGAAATCTGACGTGTTCCAATAGACCTCACAAAAAGCCACCAACTGTGTAAGAAACAGTTCTTCCTTTGGTTTCAGCGTCCGTATTAATGCATTATCGATAATGGCATTCCTGTTCTCATTTTCATATAAGGCTTTTATTGCGGAGGAAATAACTAGTTGATCTTCCATCAATTCGCACATTTGGGTGGCCATAAATACCGCTTCCGAAAAAATACCGTCTTTATCGGTGACGGGGACCCCTGAACATAAACCTATCTTAAGTCGTTTGTACTCATAATCAATTTTAGGATAACTGTATTTAAAGCTCTCCTGGATCTTTAATGCACAAAGTACCGCATTGGTGACAGACTTAAAGGAGACGAGATAGCATTTGTCATTTTCCCTGACAATGCTTCCTTCATATTTTTTAAGGCTTTTGGAGACACTTTGATGGAACTTTTGCGTGAAAATGGATAATTGATTGGCCTCCAGCCTGTTCAGGTAATTAGAGGCTTCCAATACCATGATCACTCTGAATGCAGGATCATCTATGACGTCTAGTTCCTGTGCCGTTGATTTAACGGGATCTTCTATACGGCCCAAAAACGCCTCTACCATCTGTGCATCTACCTCTATGATCTGATGGGGAAGCGCGCCGTGGGCATGGTTATGCATGTTCTGGATCGCTTCTTTGTTAGGCGCCTCAATAAGACAAAAGGCAGTATGCCGTTCACTATCACACCAATATGTCATACCCTTGCATTCGTACAAATGCTGCACCTTAAGATCTTCCTGATGCATCTGGGCAACATGCTCTGCCTTTATTTCGTCAGGGATATCATGACGGTCCATGTATATGGGCATGTCTCTTAATTTTTCCTTAAGATACGTAATTTTAGGAAATTAGGTGCCTAACAGCTCGTTTGCACGTATAAAAGATCAGTTGAATATACTTTTATTCTGAAGATTTGGACTGGATTTAGTTGCTTTGACGCCCTGCACAAAGTACATCTTAACACTGCCACGGTTCTTTACCTCAATTTCTCCCCTGTATTCACATTCAAAAGTGTCCTTGATAAGCCGATATGTTGCTTCACCAATGTTGATCTTTCCAATTTCGGAGGTTCCCTCCATTCTGGACGCCACATTCACGGTATCGCCCCAGATGTCATAGGAAAACTTCTTGCTCCCTACCACCCCGGCGATAACCGGTCCTGTATTGATCCCGATCCTTATGTCGAAGGAGAGCAGGCTGGATCCACGGTCTTTTGCTTTTTCTACGAAGTCCAGGATCTCCAGGGCGGCATAAATCATTTTGACGGCATGGTTGTCTATTGGGTAAGGTAGTCCGCCTGCGCACATATAAGCATCCCCAATGGTTTTGATCTTTTCGAGCCCATATTTTTCTATAATATCATCAAAGGCCGTAAAGAAATAACCCAGACTATATACCAGGATCTCCGGGTCTGCGTGTTCGGCCCGTGTTGAAAACGCCTTGAAATCCGTAAACATTACGGTTACCGATTCAAATTTGCTGGCTTTTACCTCGCCCGACTCCTTTAATTCGACCGCAGTTTTTTCAGGTAAAATATTTAGCAATAAACGTTCCGAACGATCTCTTTCCTGCTCAATGATGGCACTTGTTTTTTTGATGTAGACGTTGCGCTTGTATAGCCCCATTGCCAAAATAAATAATAGGAACAGGGCGCCGCCGGTTGCTATTGTTATTATCTTTTGTGTACGTCTTTGCTGATTGGCAAGGTTTATTTCCGTCTGCTTTTGGGCGATCTCAAAATTTGCCATTTGTTGTACAGAGGTAATGTTTTGAACACTATCCCTGTACGCGATATGATTTTTGTAATTGGTGAGCGATTTTCCCAGATCTCCCCGATTTTCATAGAGTTCGGAAAGTTTTAAATAGGCATCCCCTATTTGCTCTTTTAGTCCGTCTTGTTTAGCAAGAGAAAGGCTCCTCTCCGCATAGTTGAACGCTTTATCCCATTCGCTCCTGTCAGCACTGAAATCAGCCATATAGGTTAAATAGACACAGATTGGGTAATAATCGCCTAATTCCTCCAGGATAGTGATTGCCTGCTGTACTTTTATTTCCGCTTCCTCTGACTCCCCTAACTGTACCAGGGCCAATCCTACATTTCCCATGTTGTAGGCCATCCCTATTCTATAGTTCAAATCCTTCCAGATAGCGCCCGATTCTTTAAAAAGGAGTAACGCAGAATCAGGCTTCGAATACTCCAGGTTGTAGACGTCGCCCAAGTTTTCAATGGCTGAGGCATAGTTGATTGAATCGTTTCTGTCTTTCATTACGTTTAACAAATGGATGGCATCCTTGTAATACTTTATGGTGCTTTCTTCATTTCCCATAGCAGCATAGACCCCGGCTATTGAAATATAAAGCGCACCTAAGTCTTTGCTTATCAATTTATCATCTGAAACAAGTTGCACTCCTTTGAAGTATGATGCCAAGGCTTCTGACAAGTCCCCTTTTAATCGCAAAGCATTACCTTTTTGTAAGTAGCCATTATACAATGGAATTAGGGAATCTGAAATTTGCGCCCTCCTGATTAATTCTTCGCTATAGTACAATGACCTATCAGGGTTAGGATGATTGCCGGCCAGACCACTTAGGATTTTCAGGCGCTGATTCTCCTTAAAATCTCCTGAGTTGTAGAGTAGTTCCAGGCTATCAGCGATCCTTTGATCTTGCGAAATTGCCATTATACTCCACAGCATAAAAACACCCAGGACAATAATTGAGCCCCTTCCAGATCGATAATCCTTGGCAATGAAACGTATCAACATCTGTAGCTTTTATTTGGATTACCCCTTTCCAACCACCTTAATCTTCGGATCTATGGTGAATTTTTTTGAATCGTCCGGAGCCTTGAATCGAATTAAATATTCAAAGTCCCGTCCTTCTGGTGTCTTTTTAAGGGCTTTCCCTAGCACTTTTTCCTTCCCATCCTTTATTTTTCCATAAATGGTCTTGCGGTCAAAGATCTCGGTTCCGCTTACATAACTTATTTTCTTAATTTTCACTTCTTCTCCTGAAGTTGTAGCGCCTTCCCAAATTATGGTTGCACCATCATTGACTTCAATTGTAAAGGATTTGGGATTTGCAGGGTCATTAACTTTTACAGCAGATGATGGATCGACCGTAAACGTACAACCACCCGGGGCTTCCGGATCATTGCCAAGTTTATCCATATCCACAATTAGTGTTATAGTACACACGTTAGTGCTTTGACTCAAGCCAATGGCACAAAAAGATAGCAGGAACATCAATGTAATGGCCCTAGAATAAATCGTTGTTTTCATGGGTGGTTTCTTTGGTTGTTTAGACTAGTCTGGTATCTTGCCCAGGTATTCCTTTAAATATAGGTGATTTAATTGACAACCAATCCTCTGGGAAATAAAATCAACACCAATGCAACTGATATCAGGTAGCCCTGCGTATTGCGGCGATAGGGTTACTACCCGGACCCAAATAAATAATGTTCCTGATGCGAGGATCGAAGGATTCCCCACTTAGCGGTATTCAAGGATAGTGGTGATTCTAAAGGAAACAACTTCTACCGGACAAGCAGAAGCTTCAGATAAGGATTTAAATCTGTTTTACGCGAACGGCATTCATCCCCTTCATCCCTTTTTCGAGTTCAAAAGAAACGGTATCATTTTCCGCAATTTCATCAATAAGCCCGCTCACATGGGTGAAGTATTTTTCGTTGTTTTCGGAATCGATAATAAATCCGAAGCCTTTAGAGGTGTCAAAGAATGATACTTTTCCTTTTCGAACCGGATCGAAGGCTTCTCTTTCCTCATCGGTTCTTTTAGGAATACCAAGGATTATATCTTCTGCTTCTACTTTGATCTTTTTTGTGGGATCCGGGGGTGTATCGACCAAATTACCAAGATGGTCTACATAGGCAAACGGAATCCCTTGCGGATTATCCTTACTGGCAGTTTTTCGCGCTTCTTTCTTCTTGCGCTTTTCTTCCTGCTTTTTCAGGCGCTTCTTTTCTTTCTCCCCTTTACTATATGTCTGTTGTGATCTTGCCATTCCCCTGTTTTAAAGCTGTGAAGGTAATAAGTATCTGGGCCATTCGCAAGTAAAAGGCAGGATTTCAAACTAAAAAAAGAGCACCTGTGGCGCTCTTTTCTGGTTGGATGGTTGGTTATGGTCTTTATTTTTTAAAGACCTAACGGAGTTACCCCTACTTGATGCCAAATCAATCAAATAAAAGGGGATCTGGTTATTTAATAAAAACGAACCAAATCACATATTGTGATAAGCCAAAACGTTAGACTTCGCATAAAGAAGTCAAATGGGCTGTTTAATTCTATAAATATTTGGGGATGATTAAAGATAATAAAAAAAGTTTTATTGGCGTCTAATGGATATAACTTCCGGCATTTATATCAATAGTAGTTCCTGTGGCATGATCCATGGCTCCTGTGCACATAAACCCTACCAAAGGCGCTATATCGGTAACCTTAGTAAGTTCGTTTAAGGCTATTTCCTTTAAAACGGTCTCTTCCCCATAGTCGTTAATAAACTGTTCTGCCATGGCTGTCCTGGTGAATCCCGGGGCAAGTACAAACGATTTAATGTTGTACTTGCCAAAAGAGCGTGCGACTGTCCTGCCAAGGGAGGTAAGTCCGCCCTTGGAAGCGGCATATGCAAGGTATTCCTCTGTTTCGCCCCTAAAGGCCGCGCGACTTCCGATATAGATGATCCTCCCCTCCTTTCTTTCCATAAAATGATCGAGTGCCACTTTGGTCAGGAGTCCTGCCGCATCCAGATTGATGGAAAGCGTTTTTTTCCAGACGGTATACCAATCCTGTATGTTCTGTTTAATCGGATGGGGAATGAAGACCCCTGCATTGAGAATAAGACTGTCCACATGTCCCAGAAATTGGAGCGACTTTTCAAAAAGTGACAGCACTTCCGATTCGATAGCCAGGTCTGCCTGTATGCCCAAGGCCTTTTCCCTTCCAAACCTGGAAACGAGTGCTTCTGCTTCTTTCTTGCCGGAATGGTAATGCACAATAACTCGAGCCCCATGTACCAGGAGGTATTCGGCAATGGCAAAGCCAATTCCCTTGGAAGCACCTGTAACAACAATATTCTGACCTCTTAACTCCATAAATGTGTATACGTTTTTGTTCTTTCGTTGAAATTAAATAATAAAACTGAGAACACATCAAATGATCCATTCTCAGTTTCCAATAAGAGCGTTTTAACGGAGCGTTTTTTTAGGCCACCACTTCTTCTTTCATTCTGTTTTTTGCCAGTTTTTCAATCAGGTCCGGCACTTTTTCAAAAGCGGCTGCCAACCCATGGGTTTTACCTGCTTCCAGGAATGATATTTCATCATCCTTGGTCACCAGAAAACCAATTGGCTCAATGCCTACACCGGCACCGGCACCCATACCCTGTCCTTTTTTAAGTTTTTCGGCTGTTCCTTCGCCTCCTCCGGAACCGAATCCCATACCTACTTTAATTACCGGCACACACTTAAATGCGCCTAGTTCAAAGGGCGCTCCTACAATGGTTTCGGTTTTCGCTTCTGTTTTGATAAACTCAGTAATTCTGTTTAACAATTCTTCAAAATGTAATTCCATGATAGCTGTTTTACTAGTTAATAAATGATTTTAAAAGATAAATAGGCCTATTGGCTAGTTTTATTTCCAGGGCATTCTTTCCTTCAAAATTTATGTGCCACTCCCCTCCTGCTTCACCTAAGAAATAAAATACCGGATACCACCTGGCATTGGTGGTAAAATCACCCGTATCTATCACTACGGAGAGCTTCTTTATTTTGAAGCTACTGATCAATTTAAATACCCGCTTAAAGGATGTACTTCTTCCAAGCCCCTTCATATTACTTTTGGTTTGATTAGACTTTTTTATGTTCGACCGCGGGATAAGCGGATAGAAATAAAAATTGCGGAAAAAAGAACGAAGTCGTATCCGTAGTATCTTTTCAGGATGAGGCTCTAAATATACTATTGCCAGTTTTCCAATCTGAATAAAATATTGGTTGCCGGAAGTGTTTATTTCCAGGATAATTGGCATTAACAACAGGTATATGAGTATGCCTGTAAGTAATAGCAGGATCAGCAAAAGGAGCATTGTACCAATTTTTCACAAAGGAAGAAACAGCCCGTTCTTTTTCCAATGATCTTGATCAGGCGCAATAAAAGTAATTGGAAAAGGTTGTGCTGTGAGGCAATTAGAAATAAAAAATGGGCAGTTAAAACTGCCCATGGAACTTATAAAACAGGATATCTATTATTGAGAAACCACAAGTTCAAAATCCTGAAGTGTTTTATTTCCTGTGGTTACGGTAACACCTTCTGCACTTGCGGCATCATAGCCTTCCAGTGTTGCTGTAACATCATAGCTACCAGGCATTAACCCCATTACCATATATCCGCCAGCAGCATCAGTTACTGTTGTAGTGACTGTCTCACCATTTTGGAATAGGGTCACCTCCACATTCTCGAGCCCAACGGTGTTCTCGGCATCTACGGCAGTCGTTATTTCACCATACAGGGTTCCGGAAGTGGTAAGATTACTTACCTTAATCACCGGCTTAAAATTAAATCCGTTAAAATTGGCATCATGACGGAGATTTCCCCTGGGCACAAAGGACCTGCTGACATCAAAATCGAATAATAGGTCGGCCGAAAGGCCACTGGTCACAACCAAAGCAGGGGTTACAAACACTTTAATTCCTGTTTGTTCACCACTTGGAACAGTAAGGTCATAGGTAGTCCTTGCCTCATCGTTCAATACAACATTAACCCCTTTTACATAAACACGGAATAGGTCATACGTACCTGCCGGAATAGCGGCATCGACTAAGGATTCTGTTACCCCATTGGTAAGTGAAAGTAAGTTTACATCTATTTCCTCTTCCATCAACACCACAAACGAGGAACCATCTTCACTTTCGTTTCCCTCATTCATATCCATATCCCCGGATTCATCCACTTTTTTTCGGGCTTCTACCTTAAAAATAGTGACATTGGCTTCTGCTATAAGATCATGTGGAAATGGTTCATCCGTAAGGCGGATGGTTAGCTTCCCAATTCCCTGGTCGGCGTTATTATCATTGTTACAACCAAATAGCAGGAATAGAAATACTCCGGGAATCGCATATAGATTTTTAACTTTCATAACTGTACATGTTTATATTTCAGTAGTTTACAAAATTACCGGTTTACAGGCTTTCCATCTAATTTTCTGCTACTATTTCGATAAAGTACATTCTCTGAATTTTTTGGTTCGTTTTCCACTTCAAAAAAACCGGGAGTTACTTTCAGTTAAAAAAAATGAGGCCGAAGCCCCATTTAATTACTCATTGAAGAATTGTTTTTAAGTAAGGGTAGCATGCAACACCAGCTTCGCCTTTAACAATTGAGAAATGGGACAGGTGGCCTTTGCTTCCTCTGCAATTTCATTGAATTTTTCGCTACTGATGCCCGGTACAGTACCTTTTAGATCGAGAGTGATCTGCGTTACGTTCCCATCTTCGAACAAAACATGGGCACTGGTGTTCAGATCGGTTGGGGTAAATCCTGCATCACCCAAAAGAAAACTAAGCTTCATGGTGAAACAACCTGCATGGGCAGCACCTATGAGCTCTTCCGGATTGGTGCCTACACCATCTTCAAATCGCGATTTAAACGAATATTGTGTCTTGTTAAGAACGGTACTTTCCGTACTAACCGTTCCTTTTCCTTCTTTCCCACTGCCCTGCCAGTGAGCACTTGCTTTTCTTGTAAATTTCATTATATTTATTTTATATTATTGATATAGAATACGTTGTTCTCTAGTTCTTAAATGTTTCGTTTAACAGTTCCTGTAACTTTTTCCAGGATTCGCGATCTGCCTTTTCCTGATACGCCAGTGGCAGTTTGAATTTTATGCCAAGGGAATCGGCGTCCTTACTGGTAAAAGCATGTTGTGCGCCTTCATAGGCAATGTACTCATACGTTGCCCCTATGCTATCCATAGCGCTTTTAAAGGCCACGACCGACTCCGGGGAAACGAAGGGATCTGCCCCACCGTTGCATACCAGCACACGTGCTTTTAACTTATCACTTGGCATAATAGGAAGTTGCACCCCACTGTGGAAGGCCGCCACGGCATCCAGATCTTCACCGGCATTAGCCATGGTCAACACCACACTCCCTCCAAAGCAGTAGCCGATAGCTGCTATCTCTGTAGAATCTACAGAAGGTTGTGACTTTAAAAGTTTCAGGGCCGAGTCGAATCTCGCTTTTGCCTCGTCAATATTCTGCATGACCATCCCGGAAAATTTTCCTGCGTCATCCGGGTGGTTGGCTTGTTTGCCATCACCATACATATCTACAGCAAGAGCGGTATAGCCCAATTCAGCAAGCATTCTTGCCCGTTCCCTTGTATACTCATTATGGCCCCACCATTCATGGACTACCAGGACGCCCGGGCGTTTTTCCTTGATGTCAGCATCATAAGCAAGATAGCCCTTCATTGATGTAGATTCGGTAGTGTAGTTCACTTCCTCACCCACAATAGAACTTTCAGTTTTTTCAGGAATTTGCGTAGCTTGCTCCTTTTTCTCAGTCTTACAAGCGCCCATAATAAAGGAGAAACTTAAGACTATAATCCAAACACTTCTTTTCATTTGTTTATGGAATTTTTGGTTCATGCTAATTTACGAATTACGACGCGATTCGACGGGTCCTAATTCTGCTGTTTTTTTCTCATAATCCAAATACCCTTTTTCTCCCGGCGTGTAGAAGGTACTTTCATCCCAATCAGTTAAAGGTACACCTTGCTCGAAACGTTCTACAAGGTCCGGATTGGAAATATAGGGTTTTCCGAATGCTACAAGATCTGCCAGACCATCCTCCAAGACTTTGTTCCCGGATTCCTGATCAAATCCATTATTGATCATTAAGATTCCATTGTATAAGGGTCTGTAGTGTTTTGCAATTTCTGAAACGGCATAAGGAATCCCGGAAACATCCGTGAATGGTTCTGATAAATGCAAATACGCCAGATCATAGTCATTCAACTTTTGTACGATATAATCAAAGGTTGGGATGGTCTCCTCATCCATTGTCATTCCAAAAGAGCCATGGAGGGAAGGATTTAATCGCACTCCAACTGTATTTAAAGGCATGATCTTTTTGACAGCGTCTAACACATCGAATAAAAAACGAGCTCGCTTTTCAATACTTCCACCGTATGCATCTGTACGTTTATTGCTTGTTCTATTGAAGAATTGATGAAAGAGATATCCGTTAGATGCATGGATTTCCACTCCATCAAAGCCGGCTTTCATAGCATTAGTAGCAGCTCTGACAAAATCAGCGATGGATTCTTTAATATCTTCGAGTGTCATTTCCTTGGGCTGAACAGTTTCTTTAAATCCTTCAGGAGTGAAAGATTTTACATGTGGGTTGATTGCCGAGGGAGCCAAAGGCAGATCGCCCTTATGAAAATCAGGATGAGAAATCCTTCCAACGTGCCATAATTGGATGAAGATACGGCCACCTTTCTCATGCACTTTCGTGGTAACTTCTTTCCAACCTTCTATTTGTGCAACAGTATGTATGCCAGGAGTATTAATATACCCTACTGCTTTTTTGGAAACCTGAGAACCCTCTGTAATGATAAGTCCGGCAGAAGCTCTTTGTTTATAATAGGTTCCCTGAAGTTCAGCAGTAGGTTTATTTTCATCATTTGCAGCCCTGCTCCTGGTCATAGGGGCCATTACTATTCTGTTTGATAATTTAATGGGGCCCAATTGAATGGGCTGGAGTAAATATTGTTCGTTGTTCATGAATTCTCGTCAATTAATAATTCTTCTTGAATGTATTGTTTTAAATAGACTCTTGTAATAAATGAATATAATTCAATAGAAAGCAATCTTACATCGATTTTATAATATGTTTAACTTTTAGGTTAAATATTTAAACAATATTTAATAGAATAACGCATTTGGTCTCCCTACCTTTAACCACTAATACTAAAAACTATGAAAATGAAATTACTAAGTACTTTATTAATGATGGTTCTCCTCGTAACAGCTTGTGGAGAAAAAAAAGAAAAAGCAACCACTGATGAGGCCGTAGACACAGAAATGGCTGAAATGGAGGAGACCATGGAAGAGACTATGCCGACTGAAACCATTGTAGGAGTTGCCAGCAGTAATGATAGTTTCAGCACCTTAGTTGCAGCCGTGGGGGCCGCAGATCTTGTTGGCACCCTTGGCAGTGATGGACCCTTCACTGTTTTTGCACCAACCAACGAGAGTTTTGAAAAACTACCAGTGGGGACCGTAGAAGGATTGCTAAAACCGGAAAATAAAGCCGCGCTTATAAACCTGCTCACTTATCATGTTGTATCCGGGAATTATCCCGCGGCCGCAGTTGTGGAAGCGATCAATGCTAATGATGGCTCATTTGTCGTAGAAACTGTTCAAGGAGGCATAATTACGCTCTCCTTAGACGGGGAAAGTGTTGTATTAACAGATGCGAAAGGCAATACCGCTACTGTAATAATTGCTGATGTACCGGCCTCTAACGGCGTCATACACGCAATTGACACTGTGATAATGCCTGCTGACTAGTAAGTTGCAATCATATAATCATGCTAAGCCGTCTTAACGACGGCTTTTTTTATGTCTTTTACGCTTTCTCAGGGAGTGACCCTATCACTGATTTCGCAGCCATTTCACCACTTGTCATGGCCGCATTGGTTGAACCGTACAGCAAGTGATCACCTGCCAAAAAAATGGTGTTACCAACCCGACATTTCGCTTCATCCCATTGATAATGTAATGTACCAGGATCTGGTAACCCTTTTGTTATTTTGAACCTCTTTAAAAATCGACTATTTGTGATGCCACAATAGTGATGCAATTCTTCCTCGACCTTTTTTACAAGCGTGTTTTCGTCTAATCCGTGTTTTTTTACAATTGTTACCGACAGCAATTCTTTTGAGCCCTTTTCAGCGGTGGCAATACTAGTCGGATAAAAAATATTATTGATTAGTGCCTTATCGTTGGCAATCAAACCGATGATTGGCGGTATAATGGTTCTACTAGGTGTTTCAAAATAAAGGGTATCACATCCATGCCATCGTACATGCGTCTGAGTATTTCCGGAAAGAAGGGAACTATGGTCTGTTGCAATAAGGATGCGATCCATCTCTATCTCCTTTTCGTTTTCCAAGACAACCATTCCTTCCCTCACCTGAACCGCAGGGGTATTGAAATGAATGTTAGAATTTTTTAATTTTCCTGCCAGCTGCTTTGTTATGGCGCCCATTCCCTCTTGCGGTATTACCGCAAAGCCACTGCCAAACATCTTGAAAACAAACAAGAACATGCGACATGAAGTATCAAGTTCTGCTTCTAAGAAGATCCCTGAAAAAAAAGGTTTAAAGAATGCATTGATGATCTTATCAGTAAATCCCTTTTCCCTTAAATAGTGAAGCGTGGATTTGTCTTCCGTTTCGAATATTTGAGCGACAGATATACGTTTTAGGTGAAGGTGAAGCTTCAACAAACGTATATAATCAGAAATGGTCCCAACTCCCGCCTTTAAGGTGGGTAATAAAAAGTTTCCATTCCTTGAAGGATCGCCGACAATCCGTTTTCTTCCCATCCCAAACAGAATAGCTCCTGGTTGAAGTTTCTGAAGGTTCAATGCTTCATAATCCAGGTATTCACTGGTTTTTGGATAGGCGTCTAGCAACACCTGAAAACCATGATCTAGCTGATAGCCCTCATATAGAGACGTCTTCATACGTCCTCCAACAGAAGATGATGCTTCAAAAATCACAGGAGCATATCCTGCCTTTTCAAGAATCAAGGCAGCGGTAAGACCACTTATACCGGCCCCAATAATTCCAATGCGTTCCTTCATTTTTGCCATAAGTGTAAAAATACATATTTCGTACCATGAACCCCCCGAAGGTCTTCAATTAAATGGGGTATCTTTACCCAACTATTTAAAAAATGAACGGAACATCCTTATTGATCTTCTTTATTGCCTTTTCTTTTCTGTTTTTTGGAATAAGTTGCCTTGTATCGCCAAAAATGAAACTGGAGTTCGTTCGTTATAATTTGAAGGAAAAGCGCCTTCTTATCGGGTATTTGCAACTAACCGGAAGCCTGGGGCTTCTCATAGGTTATTGGTCGTACCCCATACTTACCATGCTTGCCTCTGCAGGTCTGGCAATTTTAATGTTCTTAGGTGTGGGTGTCCGGCGCAAGGTTAAAGATCCTGTTGTGGCTAGTCTCCCGGCACTATGCTATGCCCTCTTATGCAGTTATTTATTCCTTTCTTTATGGAATGAAGTAATGCATTAAGCTACCCCAGGAATATAATACACAGGCACATACTAAGGAAAAGTCCTGCTGGCAAAGATTTAATTAGCGGGTCATGGATCCTGAAATGCATGGCCACCGAACCAGCAAGCAATAGCGCTAAACCAGAAGCGGCAGGTAGTTTTAACACGGGGAACCAAATGGCCATCAGCAATAAAATAGCCAAGGACACTTTTAATGTACCTATCATATAACAACTCCATGCGGGCAATCCATATGCGGCAAATTCTTCTAGTATGGTCTTTGCAGCTCCCCCACGCCACCTGGTAGCTTTGTTGTATTGAATGAGCCAAACGTTGATGATACTTAATCCAACTACAATCTGAAGGACACTAATAAATATAGTCATTGAGGTATTTTAAATTAGTTTTTAGTAAGGTAACCATAATTGCAGATAAATAAAAGATAGTCTACTAAGCATTTGTATTAAGCGAGCTGGAATTGATATTAACCGAAATAGTTCTTGAGGAATTCATGTGCATTCTTTGACATAACCCTTTGCACTACTTCATCTGCAGTTATTTTGTTGGAAGCATTTTTAAATACTGCCCTTTGAAGATAATTGTAGGCATGGCGCTCCAGGAAATCGGCCAGATAGGGTAATTCTTCTGCAGTCCAAAAGCCGTTAAGGGAATCGATGATACCATCAAAATCGGACCCTATGGCCATACACTCCCAGGCAAAGAGGTCATTGGTATCTAATACTGTTGCTATATGCTGAATTTGATTCCATAGTAATTCGGATCGGTAATGCATTATTTTATTTCGCCTGCCCGACCGTTTTGTGCCCTTTAAGGTTTGTTTGTTGGCAATACGCCTCTCGTCTAGCTGAAGCCCTATGATGCCGCCGGATCTTGCAAGCCTGATGAGTTCGTCATCATAAAAATTTATGGGAACCGGATTTAATTTTAAGGAAGTTGCGAAGGCATCCGGAACCGGATCATCATATGATTTGAGCCCGTTACAGGCCCCGTGGCTTATAATAATTGGGATATTGGCATACAGAAGAATTCCGCTATCGAGCAAGGCATAGTATTCATTCCTGGCCACAGGACTCATATGCTTGATGTCAGGAAGGATCCGTTTATTGTTGTGGTTATCCAGAAGAATTTCAAGCACACGCTTTCCAAGTGGGGTAAAACCGGTATTGAGCCCCTCTGACTGGTCCGTAAATTTGGTTATGACCCCGGTTAAACTGGGAGCGTGTCCACAAAGGTGATTCCAAAAATGGTGGGCAATGGTGACAAAGAATGGCTTGTGTTCCCAATCCTTAATAGCCCTCAGGTTTTGTAGTACATTGGATTTGTCAGGTTCTGAACCCAAACCGGTATTCAGGACATGCAGGCCTTCAATTGTGATGATGACAGCAATGGTTTGTATCTTCGAATCACCGTCCGTTGCCCGGATAGCTTCAATCTCCTTCGCGTTCTTGACCAGTTTATACCGATATTTCTGTTTTCCTATTACAACAACCTTCCCGTCTAATTGCCGATAAAAGTCGTACTGCAGCAACAAGTCTTTGAAATAATCCTGTATCCCCTGGATATGATCAATACGTCGGTCACCGATCCCGAGGGCAAAATTAGAGGCCAGATCAAGGATAAGCTCATTGGTCAATTTATTACGCACAAACCACTTTTCCAAAGGATATAAAGAAACACAAACGGTTCTTACGCCTCCCAGGGTAAGGGCCGTGAAATTGGCCTGAGAAAATTTGGTAAGCCCACTGAAGTAATTCAATAGCTTGTCAAAGACAGAAGGCGGGTCATAATACCATATACTTCTTTTTCTCCTCCTGTCGGAGCTGTTCATTCCCACAGGGGTACTATTAAAACTCCTTCCAAAGGGTTTTAAGGCCGGATGACAATGCAGGTCGATATAATCATTCCTTGCCATCATATTCCCGGACTCCCTATTTGTCTACTGAAGCAACCAGGTTTTCCTGTATGTGGTTCGGTACTGCCTTGAAGGACGAAAATACAGCGCTAAAAGTTGCTTTTCCTTGTGTCAGTGACCGTAAGTCAGTAGAATACCGGTATAATTCCGCTTCGGGTACCGCACATTTCAGGATCTGAAAATGATCGATACTATCGATCCCCTGAATAATGGACCTTCTCGACTGCAGATCGGTCATTACACTGCCTACGGTTTCTTCCGGAACTTTAACGGTAACCTCCTGTACGGGTTCCAGTAATTTAGGATTCGCATTCAGGAAAGCTTCCTTGAAGGCATGGGCACCTGCAATTTTAAAGGCGATATCATTAGAGTCTACAGGGTGCATTTTACCATCATAGACCATAACTCTCACATCCCTGATATAGGAACCGGTTAATGGTCCGGATTCCATTACCTCCAAAATGCCTTTTTTAATGGATGGCAGGTAGCGGAGATCAATGACCCCTCCTACGATGCAATTGTAGAACACCAGTTTTCCACCCCAGGTCAGGTCTATTTCTTCTTTCCCACGGATATTAAAACCGACGGGCTCTGCCATTCCTTCACTCCAGGGTTCAATTTTCATGTGCACTTCGGCAAACTGCCCTGCTCCCCCTGATTGCTTTTTATGACGATAACTGGAGGTCGATGAACGCTGAATCGTTTCTCTGTAGGCTATTTTTGGCGGTTCAAAATGGGCTTCTATACCATAATTGTTTTTTAAGCTCCATTCAATGGTCGCCAAATGTAATTCGCCCTGGCATCCCAGTATCACTTGCCTGAGTTCTTTGGAATATTCAATGATTACCGTAGGATCCTGAGCGTGGATCTTTTTCAGGGCTTCACTCAGTTTTTCCTCTTCCTGCTTTTTTAAGGCACTGACGGCCCTTCTGGTGCGGGACTCGGGATATTCAATAGGCCGGATGGTTACTGGAGAACCTTCTGTATAAAGGGTATCATTGGTATTGGTATATTTCAATTTTAAGGATGCGCCTATATCACCTACTGTAAGCTGGGTTACAGGCTCCCTGTTCTTTCCATCCATGATAAAGAGCTGGTTAAACACCTCTGTTTCCCCATTACTGGAATTGACCAATTTATCGTTTACCCGAACTTCTCCTGATTTTACTTTAAAAAAGGTGATCTGTCCCAGGCTGGGTTGGAAAACGGTTTTGAAAACAAACAAGGCCGTGGGGGCTTCTTTTTTCCGAACAATGGTTTTCCCTTCTAACGACTGTTCCGGTTTCAGGTCGGCTGCTGCCGGCGCTACATTATCAATGAAACCCATTAAACGGCCACTTCCCATATCCTTTAATGCCGAAACGCAGAACACCGGGAACAATTCATGATGCAGCATCCCTGCCTTAATACCCATTCGCATTTCATCTTCATTCAAAGTACCTTTTTCGAAGAATAGCTCCATGAGGGCTTCATCATTTTCAGCTGCTTTCTCTACCAATTCGTTATGCAGCTTGTTGGCCCTCTCCATTTCAGCTTTAGGAATTGGTAGTTTCTCAGGTTTCCCTCCTTCCGGGCCAAACTTATAGCATTTCATTTTTAACACATCTATGATGCATTGTTCGCCATCCATCCGTATAGGGTATTGTACCAACACGGCGTTATTCCCAACGAGCGACTTGATGCTCTTAAAACTCATTTCAAAATTCGCATTCAGGTGATCTATCTGATTTACGACAAAAACAGTTGGTTTATGATAGCTGTCTATGTAGCTCCAAATGATCTCAGTTCCGATTTCCACGCCATTTTGGGCATTAATGACCGTTAGTATGGTATCTGCCACCCTAATGGAGGAAATGATCTCCCCGACAAAATCATCTAGACCGGGAGTGTCAATGATATTGATCTTATAGTTTCGCCATTCCGTGTGCAGGGGGGTCGCGAAAACGGAGGTACCCCTTTCGTGTTCAATCTCATGGTAGTCAGACACCGTGTTCTTCGCTTCTACAGTACCCCTTCTATTGATAAGGCCCGCCTCAAATAACATGGTTTCGGCCAGCGTTGTCTTGCCACTTTGATGGGCCCCTACGAATACGACATTTTTTATGTGTTTTTCATCAAATATTTTCATAATCAGCAGTGTTTAGATAGCCCTAATTTAGATGGAAGTTGGCACCTGAAGTATGACTTTTGTTAGGTTTTAAATGTTTTATAGCAATAGCTGTTGCTGGCCGTTATTTACCAATCGCTTATTTTATAGGTCAATGCTTACTAAAATACCAAAATTTTAGCTTCTATCAGAAAAATAAGGAGCTATATTATTGTTAATCAAGACTGAAGCATAAAGTTACTTGGTGCAAATACTAGCGCTGCAACAAAAAAAAACCTCACCGAAAAACGATGAGGGTTTTATATTGAAAAAAGTTTATGGATCAATCTTCCAGGGTAACCTCTTCCGTTGCACCATTCGGATAGCTGATGGTTACCAGGGCATCACAGGTTCCGTCTCCAAAATCGACCGTTACTTCAAGACCGTTCTTATTGACAACCATTTCCCCGGAGGTAATATAGCCACAACTAAAATTGCCCTCCAAAGCGGAGGTTATGTTCACGGCGTATTGATCGTCATTTACCTGCAGTTCCCAGGTGCCGGATATAGAATAGGTGCTGGTCTCCAGGCTATCTCCAAAGACAAGTCCAAATTCCTTCGTCCCGATTTCAGTGATCAAGGTACCGTTGCCGAACTCGGCTGTCATCGTACTGCTTACTGTAAAGGAAACAGCAGCCTGGTTGGCATCACCATTTACGGTATAGGTTCGGGTACCGTTCAACTTGACATCGCCGATATAAAAATCCACAAAGGTTGCCGTAAAAGAGGCAGTTCCTGGTTCTGTGCTGTACACCACAGTGATCGTTCCATTGGCGTTATCTGTTCCATTGAGCACACAATTGTTGAAGGTAACTATGTAGCCCGTTTCTGTATAGGTTGTCTCATAACAATCCACGGCGGTTTTCCCTGTCAGCGAGGTCCCATTCACATAGATCTCTGCCAGAATCGTGTCTGCCGAACCTGCAACAGCATCTGTTTCCAGGATCGTTCTTAATTCGACCTGGGTCAATTCAGGGCCGTTCATAGGGTTTTCCTGATCCTTACTACAGGCTGACAGGAAAAGTGCAATAGCACTAATAAATAAAAAGTGTTTCATAGGCATGCGCAACTTTTTCATACTATCTCTTTATTGGGTTACCTGCCTAAAACGATTATTAGACGGGATTAGTATTCCTTACCCGGGATAATCGTCAAACGTCACTGCTAACGCTGGTTTTAAGTATTGTCGTGCCTTATTTGGAGATCATTGGCAATCTTATCTGTGATGGTGCCTTAGCAGAGTGATGTATGCTGTTGGTTGCTACCACGCCCTCACTTTCATCGTAGTTATTGCCCCCTGTATTCAGATTGCGGGCAAACCGGGGAAAATTACTACTAGATATCTCAATACGGATACGATGGCCTTTCTCAAAATAATTACTGGTAGCCATTGGCGTCATTTCAACTTTATAAACGTTGCCCTTAGTCATAAAAACTTCTTTGTCATAGCCCTCCCTGTAACGAACCCGCTGTATGGTTTCATCAAGATTATAAGCACGACCATCCGGATAAACATCCACTATTTTGATGGTGACATCTGTATCTTTTACATCACTGGACAGGTAGAGGGTCGATTCAATGAAGCCGGAAACTTCTACCCCCTTTTCCAGGATATCGGTTGTGTAAACCAGTATATCATTTCGGGTCTCCATCCCTTGCTGATCATAGGCCCCGCCTTTTACGGCATTCCCCGTGCAACATACGTTACCCCCATAGGAGGGTACCGGATTCATGGGATCGTACACAAAAGTATCCGGTTTTTCATCAGATCCGGGTTTCTTTGTATGCAGGCTTCCATCTCCGTAAAGGCTATTGGCGTTTCCCGCGCTGTGCAGATAATAGGTCTGCATCTTAGCCGCCTCCGGTGGCCAGCTTTCAGAAGCATTCCAGGTATTACTCCCCATGGTATAGTATTGTACTCGGGGTGTCTTCGCTTTGAAATCATTTTCGGCCCCTTTCAGCCATAGATCGAACCATCCGTAAATAAGGGCATCATAGTCCAGACGTGCATCACCTACAGAACGCTCTCCCACTATGGTGTTTTCCGTAGCCCGTGTATAGGCACAGTGAAGTGTTGGCGCAATAACCAGGTATTGATTATCCCTTACAGATGCTTCTTTGGCATTATTGCGCACATGATTAAAGAGCGCCAGATTGGGACTTATAGATACGTCATACCAGGAAGCAAACCAGAAGGATGGAATTGGGATCTCCATATTATCATGATACAGTCCGCCTTCATACCAGGCTTTATCGTTGGGTTTTCGTCTTACCATTTTGTCGAAAACTTCTTTCTTTCCCGGGATATTCTTTATAAAGTCCTGTATCGGTAAATGTTTAAGGGCCTCGGCCATGTCTACCGGAGGGTTTTCAGGGGCCAGGTCATAGAATCGGGAGATCCTCATCAGGTCTTCCTGTGTAGCACCTGCAGGGATTCGTGGTTTGAATTTGTCATGTTCTACCCCGTAGAGCCAGGCAAAAAAGAGCATTTGTTCTGCTCCGCCCCTGTACCAATTGCCTTGTTCATAAAAATCGCCAACCCGGCCAACTCCGGCCCCAAAACCCTGAGGCACCATTGCCGCGAGGGAAGGATGGTCAAGGGCGGCTACCGCCATTTGCCATTCTGCAGTGGAGGAACATCCTAAAAGGCCAATCTTTCCGTTAGACCACGATTGTTGGCTCATCCAGGAAAAGGCATCGTATCCATCGGTTAAGGGCACTCCAAGAATATCCCATTCGCCTTCTGAATAATACCTGCCTCGTTCATTTTGAACCACATAGGCATACCCTTTTTTAACTGCTTCAAGTGCTGTTTGCGCCGTTCTAGTGCGTTCTTCGCCATCGCCCCATGAATTAAAATTATATGGGGTCCTGGAAAAAATGATAGGTACTTTCTGGTCTGTCTTTGGCCTGTAGATATCAGTAGCAAGCCTTACTCCGTCTCGCATGGGCATCATTACCTTTTGGTCTACAATGGCTATTTTTTCGAGCTCTTCCAGTACTCCTTGTTGTGCGTATAACAGGGTGGATGCAAAAAGGATAAGGAATAAAGAGATAAGGCGTAAAAATGTTTTCATAAGGCTGTCTGTAGTTAGTAATCTCTTAAAATTATGGAAATAAAAGGTTGTAAAATATTATTATTAAAATTATTTTATGCCAAAGACATAAAGGTATTTTTCATGGGTTACCAATAAGGTCAGATAAAATCATTTTTGAATTTATTAAAGATTGTAATAATGGCGTGAAGGTCTAACCTAATCTAAAGGAAACAGGCTTTTGTCCAGGTCCGGGATAAGTTTCAGGGCATTTTTGTAGTATACCTTCCGGAGTACTTCATCTGGCAGGGCGAGTCCGTACATCGCCCAAAACGCATGATATTTTTTATAATACGGGAAGTACTCATCATCACTTTCCAGCACCCTGAAATAAGTGGGGAATTCCTTGGGTTGCCAGCTGTCTTTCCCAAATAAGATCCGATCCTGGTACTTGACAAAAAAGGAATGGGCATTTTTGGGTTGCCTCCCCAATTCGGCAATAATGGCTCCTATCCCTACATACATATTGGGCATTTCGTCTAATAAGGTTGCCAGTTTTCCAAGGTTGTTGGCGAACCACCCCATATGGGCATTAATAAACCTTGTTTTAGGATGCTTCCGGAAAACATGATGCTGTTCGGCAATAATTTGCTCCCAGGGAGCGGGGTCCGTGTCACTTCTTTTTCTCCTTGGATGCGTTTTTAGCTCCAGCCAGCGTTCATTATTTTCATCCATAGGATCCCAAAACGACTTAGGATCTGCCGCGTGGATCAATACAGGGATATTCAATTCGCCACATTTTGCCCAAATGGGATCCAGCCTTTCGTCATCAATTGCCAGGCGCTTACCGTTTACGTCCTTATACCGAAGGCCTAAACTTTTGTAGATTTTAAGCCCTTTTGCCCCATTTTTCGCATCACTTTCCAGTTGTTGAACCGCTTTTTCGGCCCAACCGGAAGTGCCAACCCCCTCAAAATCCACATTAGCAAATACTACAAACCTGTTAGGGTAGTGCTCCCTGATATTAGCGACAATTTTTTCAATATTCTCCCCGGATCCGCCACTTAAATTGACCATGATGGCCATATTCATTTGGTCCATATCTTTAACCAGTTCGGAAAGATCTTGTGTTGCCATCCTATAGTGATGACTATGCACATCGATAAAAGGAAATTTTGCCTTGTTTATCTCAGTGGTGGGCACCACCAGGGTGGATTGAGGCGCGTATTCCTCAAAACCCATTTCCTGGGCTTGCTGATTTTGATGGCAAGCGGTCATAAGGATTAGCAGTAAGAGCATTTTTAAGGAGGAGGTGATTCGCATCTGTTAGTGATTTTCCGGTTTGTATTTTCTGTATTCGTCAATGGTATCCAAATCTAGTACCTTTTTACCGGCATTTAAACCCACACAGTCATTCTGGTGTTTTTTTATGAGCAAACCAGCACCCTGCTCACCTTTTAATGCTCCCAGGGCATCATAATAGGAGCTGTCAAAAATCGCGGGCACCCCAAGTTTGGATGGATAATGTGTGGCAACAAGCTTTGCATGTCCAGTGTGATAGGTGTCAATGAGTTTATTCAGGTATGCGGCATCCATATACGGTTGATCGCCAACCATCAGGAGCACTGCGTCCGGGCTATAGCCCCCATCCACGATATGGCGCATTCCGGTGCTGATAGAGCTGCCCATCCCATTTTCCCATTCCCTGTTCACTATCGGTATAAAGCGCAATCCCTCCAATGCAGTTTGTATTGATCCGGCCTTTGCCCCCAATACCACAAAGACCGTATCGGCCTTAGACTTATTGGCCGCATCAATGGCATTTCCCAATAAGGTAGTGGCTCCCCAGGCCATTAATTGTTTTGGCTGCCCCATTCGGACAGAACTTCCGGCCGCTAATATGAGAATAGCTACCTTCATTTTGACGTCATATGGATAGCGCCTTTTTTATCTTTCAACTTCACGGGGGTGCGTTCCCTGTTTACCATGAGTATTTCTGCTATGATCGCAATCGCGATTTCCTGCGGGGTCTCTGCACCAATATCCAACCCGGACGGGCCATGTATAATATCCAAAAAGGTCTCGGATACATCCGGACAGCGTTCGAGGAATTCGTTCAACAGCTCTTCCCGGCGCTTATAAGGTCCCAAAACCCCAATATAGAATGGTTCACTGTTCTGAAGGGAGATAAGGCACTGAAGGTCTTTCACGTAGCTGTGATTCATCAAGACGATGGCAGTTTGGTGATCTATTTTAGCTGTTGGCAATTCTTCGGGCGAGACAGACCACAATTCCATGGACCCAGGAAAATCGGATTGCTGTTTTTCTTCAGAAGGTCCTGAAACAACGGTAACCTCCCATCCTGCCAAAGCCGCAAAACTGCATAATTGAACTGCGTCGTGCTCGGCTCCAAGAATGTACAATTGTAATGAAGGTTCAAGCTGTTGCTCAAACACTTCCTTTGTTGGATCCGGACAGGCATCCTCATTTACCCTGTATCTTTCTGAACCAAACTGAAAAATGCTACCGATCCCATTACCTTCTACCACCCCTTTTTCATAATAAGCGAACATTTTAATAGGATTCCTGTCCAGCAAGGTTGCCTGGAAGTCCTCTATGAAAGCGGTATTCGGCTCAAATAGCTCCAATAAAATATACAGGATGCCTTCACAACCCAAACGGTATCGGCCGTCATAGGTCATTACTTTAGGGACCCCTGATTTAAATACACTCTGGGCCTGTCGCAGGATCTCCTTTTCCACGCATCCCCCGCTTACAGCGCCTATCATTTGCCCATTTTCCATTAACAACATGCAGACCCCCGGTCGCCTGTAGGAAGACCCTTCCAGCGCCACAACCGTTGCCAGCACGGTCTTATTGTTTAAGTCCCGCGCATGCTGATAGGCCTGTACAATTTTTTTTAGTTCGTGTGTCATTTTAATAATTCATTCTTGTGGAGATAAAGGACAACGCTTCCCCTTTCGCAAAATGGTTTTTTGTAGATGGAAGCATCACAAAACCATCGATCTGATTCAGGCTAAGGAGATCTCCGGATCCATTTCCTGAAACTACGGTTGCTTTAAGCTGACAATCCTTCCATTGTGTTCTGACCCCAACAAAATGGGTAAGGCTTCCGTTTCGCTCCATGGGCCCGGTTAAACTTACCTTTATTTCCAGATACGGTAGCTGAAGTGAGCGAAATAACCATGCCTTAAAGTAAATGTAGAAATTCGCAAAAGTAGAAACCGGATTTCCCGGAAAAGAAAAAACAAGGGTTTGCGAATGCTTGCTTTTTCCAAACCAAAAGGGTTTACCAGGCCGTTGTGCCACTTCATGAAATATCTTCTCCACCCCTAATTCCTCCAGGACTTTAGGGATAAAATCAAATTTTCCCTTGGAAACCCCGCCGCTGATCAAAAGGACATCCATTTCCTCCACGATATAGCCCAATTTTTGCCTGAGGAGGTCAATGTCGTCTGAAATATGCAGCAGCATGGGTGTAATTCCCAATTCGGATAATGCCCCATAAAGTGCGTAGCTGTTCGATCTGCGTATCTGGTGCAATAAAGGTTGTTCGTCAATATCGACCAACTCGTTCCCGGTAGAGATCACGGCTACACGAGGTAGTCTTCGCACCTTTACTTCCGATCTTCCAACCGTGGCTAAAACGCCCAAGGTTGCCGCAGTGATCCTGGTGTCTTTAGAAAGGATAACGGCTCCTTTTTGCTGATCGCTGCCCCTGCCGTGAATATTCTGTCCGCGTACCGGTACTTTTTTCAGGGAGGCAATATCGTCCTGAATAGCCACGTCCTCATACATGATAACGGTGTCTGTCTCAAAAGGAACCACGGCCCCCGTCATGATCTCGATACAGGCTTCAGGTTCAACAAAGGGAATAGTGGGCTTGCCTGCAGCCAGCACCCCCTTGATCTCAAAAGAGCGTCGGCCATTTTCCACTGCATCAAAATGTATGGCGATCCCGTCTTTGGTTGCCCTGTTAAAGGGTGGAAAATCACGGTCTGCCAGCACGTCTTCTGCCAAAACCCTGCCTATTGCCTTTTTTATTGGCACCATTTCGGTACCATAATCCCGCGTCATATTCAGTACCTGGCCGTATGCATCGTCAAATGAGATCATTGATTCATAGCTGTTTTTTTCTATTTATTAAAGAAAGGAAAATCTAGTTAATCTACCGCCAGGACACCTGTAAAATTAAAGGTCCCGATTCTTTATTGCGGTAGTTGCTCCCCTCCATTGCTCCATTCCACCTTCCACTGAATACATGGCCACATCAGGAAACATAGGTTTAAGAATTCTCAGGGCAAAATCGCTCCTTACCCCTGTCTGGCAAATTAAATAAAGTGTTTTCGCCTGCAGATGGCCTTCAAAGTATTTTCCTAGCCTAGCTAAGGGTACGTTTATGGCTATTGGAATGGCAACTTCCTCAAATTCTGCAACAGACCTCACGTCTATCAATTGCAAGGACGCTGAAGTATCCATTAGTACCTGCAGTTCCTTTAAAGAAATGCGATCTTCCGTGCCACACCTTTGAAATTCATAGTGTTGCTCCAGTTGGTTTCTGAGGAGGTGTTCCTTTATTAATGGAAATTTTATTTTACGAGTACTCTGATCTAAACCATTGTATAATAATAACTTACCACTCATTACCTCGCCTATTCCAGTAATCACTTTGACAGCTTCCAACGCCTGTAATGAACCCACAATGCCGGGTATTACCCCTAATACTCCATGGGTGTTACAATTGGGGATTTCATCATTTATGGGTGGTTCGGGGAAAAGACATCTGTAGGTAGGCCCACCCTGGAAGTTAAAGACACTTACCTGTCCTTCAAAGCCATGCAGTGCCCCGTAAACAAATGGTTTTTTCAAAACAGTACAGGCATCATTCACGAGGTAGCGCGTTGGGAAGTTGTCTGAGGCATCTACTACAAGATCGTACCTACTGATAATTTCTAACGCATTGGCCGGGGTTATGAAGGTATCGTGCACAATGAAATCCGTAGCTACATTCATTGCCTTTAATTTCTCATGTGCGACAAGAATTTTTTGTTTCCCCAGATCCGTTTCAGAAAAAAGTACCTGTCGCTGTAAGTTTGATTCTTCTATTATATCCTGCTCTGCCATACCAATGGTACCTACTCCCATTGCCGTGAGGTATTGCAAAACGGGTATCCCCAAACCACCAACCCCAACCACAAGAACAGCTGCTTCCGAAAGCAATTGCTGTTTCGCTGGCCCGAAATCCTTTAATGCTATCTGACGTATGTAACGATCGTTCTTCAAGGGCTCTGTAATATTTCCTGTATTCTCTTAAAATCCTCCATGGAATTCGCATTCATCAGCACACGGTCGTTTTCAGGGAAAATGAGTTTTGTATCTGCATTGATAAGGAATTTACGAGGACAACTGGATTGGGCGCCGTACAAATAATCAATGGCCTTTTTTAAACCCCTGGGTTCCCATATAGCCGCCAATGGCTCGGGAAGCCCCGTCTGACGGGTAGCAAAAGATGTGGCGTCTTTATAAGGATCACGCTCCCTGACCAATTGTGCAATCGCTTTCTGGTCGAGCAATGGCAAATCACAGGCAAACACCAGCCAGGCCACCTTAGGGTAGGTTGCATGAGCACTTAGCAAACCATTGAAGGGTCCCTTGTACTTATTTTTATCTAAAATATAAGGCAATGGCTCTTTCAGGTCGGCCAATTGTTCTTCCCTCATGCTTAAGAACGTATGCTCGCAGACCTGAGCAACCATCTGATAAAGGAGATCTCGCTGGGGCAGGCCATGATACTCCAGCAAGGCTTTGTCGGTCCCCATGCGGCTACTTTTACCGCCCGATAATATAAGGCCGTACAAAGGAGCGGTAGGATACTTCATATTCGCTTTTTTATGTGTTATCGTCATTCGTTCAATACCATTTAAAAGGGTTAACCCCCTATAGAGGTCATGGAATTCTGGAAGACACCTTCATGTTCCCGCTGGGCGTCGAATCCTGTTTTAGCGCGGTTGCCTATGGTATATTCAATGGCCGATCTTAGGTCGCTTTCCAAAAAATCATTTCTAAGTAACTCCCGCACATTCATTTTAGGTTTCCCATAAAGACAGGTAATAACATCTCCGGTGGCGGTAATGCGCAAGCGGTTACAACTTCCGCAAAACGTTCTGCTAAAGGAAGGGATGATCCCAAAGCCACCCCGATGTCCGGGTATCTTGTAATTTATGGAGGTAGACGTCAAGGGCGCCTCCAGTTTTTGAAAATCAGGATAATAAGTCGCTATGTACGCCAGAATGGCCTTGTAGTTCCACTTAATATTTTCAAACGTTTTAGATCCGCCATTAAATGGCATTTCTTCTAAAAACCGTACCTCTACCGGGTACTGCTCCTGTAATTTTAGGATAGGCAGGATATCTTGTTCATTCTGACCTTCCAAAACAATAAAATTGATCCTGACATAAAAGCCTTCCTCAATGAGGCGCATCAGGTTTCCATAAACAACATCATACTGATCTCTCCGGGTTATTTTCTCAAAAGTCTCCCGATTGATAGCATCAAGGCTCAGGTTAATATTGGTAATGCCCAGTGCTTTTAGCTCATCAATGTGCGGGCCAATGAGGGTCGCATTTGTGGTGATCGATAATTCATTAAGACCGGGAAGGCCCGCCATATAACGCAACAGGACCATCAGATCTTTTCTCACAAAGGGTTCGCCACCTGTGATCCTTATCTTATCGATCCCCTGGCCTACCATAACTTTACTCAGCAATTTTAACTCCTCAATGGTCAATAACTTGTCATTCTTAACAAAATCGATCCCTTCGGCAGGCATGCAATAATGGCACCTCAAATTACACCGGTCAGTCACTGCCAACCGCAGGTAATTAATGTGCCTGTTATGATTATCTATGAGCATAAATACGTTCTTTTTTCTCCTTATCCCCCACTTACCGGAGGTATCAGGGCTATTTCATCTGTTCTGTGAATTTTGATATCATCGGCAGCGTATTCACTGTTTACCGCTACCGCCAGTGAAGCTACCCCTGAAAGTTGAGGGTACAACTCCAAAAGGTACGCCTTTAGATGTCCTACATTGGAAATCCTTTGGGCAGCTGTCTCGGGAACATTTAATAATGCACTCCCAATGATATCTTTTGTAACGCCAAAAAGCAACACCTCCATACTTATGAGTTTTACCCTTACAAGGTATCAAAAAATAAGGTTTTCATTAAATTCTTTAACAGTTTGTTGTAACAGGGGTGCCAGCAGGCCTCCCTTCGAAAAATTAGGAGCTTAATGACTATCTGAGTACCTTTGAAAATAATTTTTGGATTGATATAATTAAACCATAAAATCTGCGTTCTGTGGGTGAACGAAAACACATGAAAATGAAAAATTATCTATCTATATGCTCTTTTTTATTCCTTTTTCTAATCATCAGTTCCTGCGGTAATGCCGATGATGATGTACGATTTGACCTGAATCAGAATGGTGATTTAGGGGAAGGAATCCCTGTAGACGATTGTCTTAATCTGGGGGAAAACGAATTGATCCTGTCCATTCAGGACCAGTTTACTACCTTGCCGGGGAAAGTATCGATCTTTTTCAAGGTTTCCGATGCGCAAGGCAATCCGGTGGCCGGACTTACTGCCGACCAGTTCACCATCTATGAACAAGGCAGAAATGATGACTGTTTCAATACCATTTCAACCTCCGAATCTTTCGCAAGGATATCGCCCAATTCGCAGATATTCAGCAACAACACCCTTTTGGTGCTCGATTTGAGTAACAGTGTATTGAGCAGTAGTTTAAATGAACTAAAATCGGCCTCCCTTAGCTTCATCAACAATGTAATGCCGGTAACGACACAGGAATCCTTTAAGATGGCCATTTATTGGTTCGATGGGGAAGATGAGTTGCACCTGTTGCAACCGCTAACCGCTACAAAAAGCGAATTGATCACTGCTGTAGAAGGTATTGCCCAGGGCATTAGCACCGATCCGTCTACGGATCTATATGGTGCAGTGATCAAGTCGACCAATATTACAGAGGGACTTTTAAAGGATGCCCGGGACAACACCACTATAAGTGCCGCGTCTATCGTGATCTTTACGGATGGCACAGATCAAGCGTCCCGGTACCTGGAAAGTGATGCCATTGCCAAAGTAAAAAATGCGGACCTGAATATTTCCTTTTTCACCATCGGACTGGGTAGTGAGATCGATACGGAAGTATTATCGGAAATAGGCCGTACATTCAGTGTCTTCGCCGGAAATAAAGAAGAATTGGAAACCACTTTTAATGAGATCTCCTTTCGGGTATCAGAAAGAGCCAACAGTTTTTACTTATTCGAATACTGCACGCCAAAAAGGGATGGCAGCGGAATTAATAACCTCGCAATACGGGTTGTTAACGGATCTTCCCAGGGAGCTGTGCAGACACAATTCAATGCAGACGGTTTTACCGGCGGTTGCCAATAAAACCCGCTATTCTCAATAAAATATAAGGAGGACTCTTGAAGTCCTCCTTTTTTATTTCCAATACCTGAGTAGGGTTTTTGGCATCATAATTGTTTTACAGATAACAACCCAATGGAATATCGCGATTCACCTACATCCTAAAAACCGTAAAATTGTTTAATGTAAAAAGAAAGAAATCATGGATGTTATCAACGAAATTATCAGTCAAAGTGCCCTAGGGAACTTATCCAAAGGAATTAAGAGCCTTATTTTATCCCTTTTTGCCTCAATAGTGCTGACACTATTTGGCATGTTAGTGGCTATTATAGTGAGTGGCGGTCAGTTGCACTTTAGTTTTGGTTATTAGTCAATAACCGATCCTTTTATCGGTATATCATGGCGTTTTTAGTGCCCCATTGATCCGTTACCGAAATGCGCTCCCCTTTGAGGTCTAACAAAAAGCCATTCATTACAAGGTACTCATACACCCCCTCTTTCTGCAACAGGAAAGTGGGGTTTTTTCCTGGTTCCAAATTAAATTCAGGAACTTCAAACTTCTCACTGATAATATGGATCGGCAACGCAGAATTCAACAGCTCCTTCGGGATATTTTTCACCCTGAGGTAGGTATAGCCCTCTTTGATCAGTTCTTCAATATTAGAAGGCAGTTCTGCCATGCCATTAATCACCTTTGGATAGACCTTTCCCGGGACCAAGGTATACCCCTTAGCATCAAATGTCTTATAGCCATAATACGTAGAAAGATCGCCCTGATCGATGATACGGCTGCTATACCAAAAATCGGCATTCCCTTCTTTATCTACTTCTGCCTGGTTGATCCCAATATCCAAAATATAGGGGTTTCCCAATAAATTATACGTTACCCCAATGAGTTTCACATCAAATAAGTTTACGGTCGTTCTCCGGTATCTGCTCATAAGCTGTCAGGGGTATTTCCTTAAAGTTTTCCGTGGCGATGGTATATATGGCAGATAGAATGGAAACGTAATTCAATTTTCGAATTTCCTGTTTCTCCCTGTCGTTCGCATAACCGCCAGACTCTATCAGAATAGTGCTGGTTCCCCATTTTTGGATATTATCACCAAAAGCCCGGGGTTCAAAATCATCATTGTACCGTCCCTACCTGCCCAGGCGCGTATTTCTGAATGATATCGTTCATAAACACGATGACCTTCATGGCATCTCCCCTTCCTTCATTGATCTCCTTTTCGTAGTTATAAGCAGGCGCCAGATAGGATATAGTGGCCGGTTTATCTGTGCGTTCTGCATTGTAATAAGTGCTTTGATCGTGCAGGTTAAAGCCAAAATCGGCTTCCAGGCTATCGCGTACCCTTTTCAGGGTTTGCCCTTCCGGCGACTGTAACCTTAATGCATCCCGATTTATATCGATTCCCAGCCTGTTTTCACGCTTGAATACTTCGGCCCCATCAGGATTTAGCATTGGAAGGAAATGAATGGTTAAACTATTCAGGATCGCTTCTTTTTCCTTTATAAAATCCTCACTCCGTAAAAAATTGAAAATGTCAAAAATAGCCTGAGTGGCGGTTGGTTCATTTCCGTGCATTTGAGACCATAGGAACACATCCGTAGGGCCATTACCGATACTGACCAGGGTAAGTGCTCGCCCCTCAATGGACCTTCCTACATTTTTTACGTTAAAACGGGAATCGTTTTTCAGACGTGCTACCAAGGACTGGACTTGCCGGTGCTTAATTCTTCGCTTATCCAGAGAAGGCTCTTTATAGGTTTCATACGTGTCATAAAGAGAGGTGGTAATGTCATCAACCTGACTCGATGTGGTGGCACAGGCATTGAGGAACAACAAAAAAAGGAATACTGTTTTTTTAAGCATAGTACTTAAGTTATTGGGGGATGGGTTTGAATTTATGTTTTTTGACTGCCGATCGGACCCTGGCCATGAATGCTTCGCCCGGATCTGTCTTTTCCGTTCTATAGCTGTCATCTTTTTCCAGCCATAGTTCATGGCCTTCAAACAAGGGGTATTCATAATGACCGATCAAATAGTCGATATCATATTTTCCACTAAGGTAGTTTACCAGCCAAATGTTAGACTTTAACTGTGCTTCTGTTAGGGGGGTATCCGTTGTACCACCTACATTTTCAATACCGATGGCACAATGGTTTAAGCCAATGACATGCCTTCCCATAATGGTCTCTGGCATAAGCCTGTAAATGGTGCCGTTCTGGTCCACAAGAAAATGACTGGAAACATTAAGACCGCTGGCTTTTTGCACATAAGTCCTCCAGCCTGTTATGGCCGGGTCATTAAATGCATCAAATGAACCTTCGAGTGTTGGGATGGCCGTCCAGTGAAGCACGATCATTTTAGGTACAATCGTAATGCCTTCTCCTTCCAGTCCGTAGTGTTCCTTCATATACGTTCTTGTCAACTGCTCACGCTCCTCATTAAAGACAATAGGGCGGTCCACTATTTTAGCTCCTGCACAGGAGCACAATAATACTAAAGCAATGACAGGAAGCTTGAACAACCTCAAAAAACCACAACGCAGCTCCTTTACCATGATGTTACCTCTTTATTCATTTTCGGGGTTCTTGGGGACCCTGTAGTGTATCACTACTTTTTGCCGACCCCATTCTTTGGCTTTATTTATATCTTTTCCCATAAATATATCAATTCTATTGGTCCACCGCCCATGCATTTTATCTTTTATTAAATACGTGCCATCCATTCCTTCTATTTTAACGGGGGTATCATAGACCAGGCCCATTTTTACAAGGTCGCGCGATACGGCGATCACTTTCATACCCGGTTTGAGCGTATCGCCCCAGGCGCCTACTTCAGGATGATTTTCTGTCTGGGAAGCTACAGAATTATAAGCGGTTGCCGTAACGGTTTTTGTTTTCCATTCAAAGTTTTTGTCTTCGTTATTGCAACCTGTAATCACGGAAATGGAAAGGAAAAGTATTACGTTTTGAAAAATACGTTTCAACATAACGGTGGTCAACGCAATTTGTTACTTAATATCATGATGTCTAACGCCTGTTCTTTCCAATAGGCTTCCATCTCTTTAGGAGCCGGAATAAAGGGCAATGCAAAGCTGCTCAGAATAATATCCTCATCCCCATCGCCATCCAGATCACCCTTGTCCATTAAAAACCACTTCCCTTTTTTTGAATCCTGGAGGGTATATTCTTTAAAGGTGAAGGTGGCGCTTTCTTGGTTTTCCAAAAATAAAAAAGATCGGTTTGGGGCATTCACATAATCCGGAAAGGTAGAGAGCAATCCGAAGTCAATATCCCCGTCCTGATCAAAATCGGAGGCTACCACCCGAGTTGCCCCATTCATGGGGTGAAAGTAGGTTTCAGAAAAGGTATTGGTGCCATCATTGATATGAATACGCATACCGTGATAAGGCTTTTGCACATAAGACTTGTCAGCGTTATCCCCGTGTACGGTAATGATATCAAGATCCCCATCCCCTTCATAATCGACAAGTTCAAACCAACTGGTTCCGTAGACCGGACTAAATCGCAATGCTTTTACGGATTCAAAAGAGAGATCTTCTTTTTGATACAGGATGGTGATAGTTTCGTCTCCCTGTGAGGTGAGCGCTACAAGGTCTTCCCTGCCATCTGCATCCATGTCCTTTGCAAGTACCCGTATGGTCCCAGGCTGATTTAACAGCACCTTTTTTTGAAATCCACCCGCCGTTTCGGGCACAAATAGCGATAATTCGCCGGTTAAATCGCCAAATTCACTGATTACCAATTCGTCCCTGCCATCATTATTCAGGTCTTTCAGAAGGGCGTGAACAGGTCTGTGCAAGACCTGGTCCATAATAGTCGTTTTTGTTGGGCTCTTTGTGTACATCCTGCCTCGTGAAATGGCGCTAGGATTGAGGTACCCAATAGTTGTAATATAAGATATCGTGTCTTTTTGAATAAAGGAAACTACCGGACTATCAAAGGAATCTTCTTTGAGAGGACCTGTTTCTGCCTTGTATGAATAAAGATTGCCTGCCATATCTCCCAGCAGGATTCTTTTATGAAGGGAATCAAACTCCAAATAGGTATAGGACCGTCTTTGGGGACTGTCAAAAGAGTGGGTCTCAACGCTAAACTGTGTAAGTTCATGATCATTTTGATCCTCTTTATAGGTTGCGAGTGAATCTGGTGCGTTAGAAACGATATAGTCGCTTAACAAACGCCAATCTTCTTGCGAAATATTGGGAACCATAGGGTAAATGCCTGTTTTGATTACCGCATCCATTTCATCATACGACAATCCTTTCAGGGGATTATAGCCGTTAATTCGCAATCCCATTCTGGCAGCCATATTGGGTAAAATCTCCCGGGACCATATTTCTTTAGGAAGGTCCCCTATTTCGGGTTTTATATGACAAATAGTACATTTCGCCTCATACAAACTGGCTGCCCTTTCGTCTTTGGTTTTACTACATCCGCATAGCAATAGCAGGAAACTGCAAATTAATAAAAAAGGGGGTTGGAGTTTATTCTTCATAAACATATGATCAATCAAAACTGGTTATAATGCTAACAGACTTTAAAAGCCTTATTTATTTCTACTATCTTGCCACCGTTTCACTTACAGCTCGTTAACCATTAGAAATGGAGAAGAAAACGTGTAGAAAGTTACAAATTCTCGTTAAGCCATGAATAAAAATATAAAAAGACTCTTGTTTGGGCTAGGTATCGCCCTTATTGCTATTATTATTTGGCAATATCCGAAATTGAATCTCATATCAGGATTTGCAGCCAAGAATACGGCTTCCACGATGTTTCTTACCGGCCGTACACTGGAATCGATCGAAACCAGCGATCATAATGTGCCTTTGGTCCGTTTGGCTAAATCTGCCTATGACAGTGCAAAAAAACGAGCTTCCGCAAGTGTTTATGGCCTTATGGAACGAGAAGCGATCTGCAGGGATGGATTAGGTTGTATTTTGCTCACAGGCGATGCCGATACCATAGCTTACAACGTTCAGCCGAAACGATCTTTGAGTACGTCTGCCCTGCCCTATCCTTTCGGTGATGCACGGGAAACAGACACCCTATTTGAAACTGTTGACTACCAAAAAATGGCGCTGGCTTTAGATCATGTTTTTCATGATACCGTTAAAACCAGAACGGTTCTTGTGCTTTACAAAGATCATATCGTTGCGGAGCGGTATAGTGAAGGGTTTGATAAAAGTACTCCGGTCCTGGGGTGGTCCATGACAAAAAGTGTCCTTGCTACCCTTTACGGTATTTTGCAGTATCAGGGAAAACTCAATGTGAATGAAACCGTTTCATTGCCTTCCTGGAAGGACGATGAACGAAAAAACATTACGCTGGATCACTTGTTAAGAATGCAGAGCGGATTGGCCTGGGAAGAGGATTATTCCACTATTTCTGATGTAACGAAAATGCTATTTCTCGAATCGAATATGGCCGAATCACAAACCAAAAAAAACATGCTGGCACCGCCAACAGCGATCTGGAATTACTCCTCCGGAACTTCCAACCTGCTTTCGGGATTACTGCGAACTAAATTCGACAGCTATCAGGAGTACCTCAATTTCCCTTACAAGGCCCTCATAGATAAAATTGGCATGAATTCCATGTTCCTTGAAACAGACCTGGCGGGAAATTTTGTGGGATCTTCCTATGGGTGGGCAACTACCAGGGATTGGGGAAAATTCGGCCTTCTTTACCTGCATCAGGGAAATTGGAATGGAGAACAACTCTTCGATACTTCATGGGCTACCTATATCACTACCCCTACCAAACATTCCGATGGCGTTTATGGGGCGCACTTCTGGTTAAATGCAGAAGGAAAGTTTCCGGATGTACCCAGGGACCTGTATTCGGCAAACGGCTATCAGGGGCAACATGTATTTATCATTCCGTCAAAAGAATTGGTGGTGGTAAGGACCGGCCTGGCAGAGGAACCGCAATTCAATACCAATACTTTTTTGAAGGAACTTCTGTCAGCGATTCAGTAAGACATAGCTTTAAAAAAATTGTACTATAACAGAATTTGGCCCTTACACCACAAAATAGGTCGTACTTACAACAATAATTGTGGGAAAACTGATAACTCTTGTAAGTTTACTATGTAATTAAAAAGGAGTTAATTTTTTCATTTTCATATAGTGTTCTCGTAAAAGGGCCCTGATCTTAAAAGACAGGGCCCTTTTTAATTTGATGCTATCTAGTTTCGTTGTTTCTGATACTAAGGGATCCAGTTATTCTTCCCGAATTCAGGTTTTCTTTTTTCAAGAAACGCATTGCGTCCTTCCTGTGCCTCCTCCGTCATATAGGCAAGGCGGGTAGCTTCCCCGGCAAAAACCTGCTGGCCCACCATACCGTCGTCTGTGAGGTTCATCGCGAATTTCAACATTTTAATGGAGATGGGCGATTTGGCCAGGATCTCCTGTGCCCACTCATAGGCCGTGTCTTCGAGCTCCTCATGCGGAATAACGGCATTGACCATGCCCATTTCATAAGCCGCCTGGGCCGTATAACTCCTTCCTAAGAAAAAGATTTCCCTGGCCTTCTTCTGTCCTACCATTTTAGCCAGGTAGGCAGAACCATAACCACCATCAAAACTAGTGACGTCTGCATCGGTTTGTTTAAAAAGGGCGTGTTCTTTGCTGGCAAGGGTCAGATCGCAGACCACATGCAGGCTGTGCCCTCCACCAACGGCCCATCCCGGGACAACGGCGATCACCACCTTGGGCATAAAACGAATAAGCCGCTGTACCTCCAAAATATTCAGGCGATGGTAGCCATCCTCGCCAACGTAACCTTTATGGCCACGTGCCTTCTGGTCACCACCACTGCAAAAGGAATACACCCCATCTTTGGTTGATGGCCCTTCGGCAGATAATAACACTACTCCTATAGAGGTATCTTCCTGGGCATCATAAAAAGCCTCATACAATTCTTTGGTCGTTTTAGGGCGAAAAGCGTTGCGCACATTAGGTCGGTTAAACGCAATACGTGCTACCCCATCCGATTTTTTATACGTAATATCCTCAAACTCCCTGACGGTAGTCCATTTAACATTCGAACTCATACTTATTTTCTTTTAAGATGATTAAAGATACCCATTCTCTTTACTATTATCAATGCCCGAAGGGCTGGATGCTGCTTCTTTTAATTTGGAATTCAGCTCATTCTTTACGTTGATCCATCTGGAAAGATATTTGGTGCTCGCCACGGTATGGTGCATCAGCATGGCTCCTATAATATTTTTTCGTCTGTGTTCAGACAGGTTTTGTCGTAGGTTGTGGAGCTTCTCTGCAAATGATGCTTCCGTACCCTCTCTAAGAAAAAAGCGATGCAAGTGATCAAATCCGTCCTTTTGTGCCTGTTCCCAAAGGGTTTTATCCCGGTAAAGTGCACTAGCTTTTTGTGCAAAGGAAGTAGCATCGTTACCAACATAAAGGGGGTTCATTTGCTGTCTTGTGCCTTCAATACCTATCTCCGTGCAAACAGAAGGGGTGCCACACTCCAGCCCAAGAAAATATTTTCCCTTGATCCCCGCGCCAAAGCGTAAGGGTACCAGGTTTAATCGGGCTTCTTTCATCATTTTGGTTGCATCTGAAACCCATCCTTCTACATAGAACCCCGAATTGGGGTCGTGCAGCTGCAGTGTGCTTTGCGGCAGATAAGGGCCATACACATGTAATGCGGCCTCAGGAAGTGTTTCTCGAATAATGGGCCAGATAGCACTTTTAAGAAACCGGATGGCGTCGGTATTTGGAGTGTGTTTACCATTCCCGATATATACAAAATCAGTGCGTTCTTCAAACGAAGGAAGCTCGGACAAGGCGGTTTCCGCTAATTTCTCAAATAGGAAGGGAAAATAAGACAGTAAGGTAGGGTCTGTGGGAGTATGATCCCTAAGCCATTGCATCTCAAATTCTGAAATTAATAAGGACACGTCCGATCTGAAGATACTGGCCAATTCCCGTAAGGTCGTTTCATGGTCCAACCAGGTATCCGGTGTAAAATCCTGTCCTATTTTTAAGGCTTCTTCCCTACTCTTCCGCAAGGAATGCAGGTCCTGTGTGTCCAGTATTCTCAATGCTCCTGGAAGCTCCCTGGCTACTCGCCACCCAAACTGCTCCTCTGTCAGGAATCGGTCAAACACCACCATGGATGGCTGCAGGGCTCCAATGAACTGATCGAAGCCGTCGTCGTTCAATACGATTTCTACTGTTTCGATACCCATATCTTCAAGGGAGATGCTGAACGCAGTTTTGGATGCAGCCGTGGCAAACGTTAGTGCATATCCCTGGTCTGAAAAAAATCGGATTAGTTGCATGGTCCTGATACCTGCTGCCGTTGCGTTTGGTTCAGGCCAGTTCCATCCCAGAATCAGCACCTTTTCTTTTTGAGCACTCATGGTTACAATCGGGATGCAAATTTCTGGGAGATCCGCAAACGCAATTTACGTTCGTAATCTTCTTCCAGCCATTCTTTATAATTCTTGGTGTTGTTCATGATACAATAGGAATACTGCCTCACCCGATAGGCGATCTCCTCCTTCAGCAGCTTTGCCAGAATGCGTGCCTCAAAAACATCGGCGCCGTTCTCAAAACAAATCTGTGCATGCTGCTCAATACTCCGTTCCAGTACAGTTTTCGATCGTAATCCCTGCGCAAATATTTTTTTGTATTCTGCCTTTATATCGAAGTCGATCGCACTCGATTTAGCAAATTTCTTGCGTAATTCGGACGGCATTTCATACACAAACTCGCGTTCAATGTCTTCATCGTTCTTGATGTTTTCCAGATAGAAATCAGGAAAGTGAAAGATCTCCTGCCAGTCTATAGGCGCATCCCACATGCCAAAACGGGCAATGTTGTTCCCAAGGTCTACAACAGTAAACTCATCTTTATTCGGCAAAATACGGGACCCACGTCCAATCATCTGAAAATAAAGGGTAAGGGAACGAGTAGCCCTGTTCAGGATAATAGTTTCTACGGTTGGTTCATCAAAGCCGGTAGTCAAAATACTGACCGAGGTCAATATCGCATCAGGCGTCTTTGAAAACCACTCCAGGATCTCCTTTCGTTCAGAGGAGGTATTCTTATTGTCTAAGTGCCGAATCTTATATCCTGCCTTCTTAAAGGTCTCATACACATAGCGGGAAGTATTGATCCCATTATTGAATATAAGGGTTTTAGTGCCTTTGGCTATTTCCTGATAGGCACTAAGCAGCTTGGTAAGCATATTTTGGTTCCCGTATAATTCATCTGAAGACTTCACGGTATAGTCCCCACTAATCCCTAGCTTAAGAGAGCGAAGGCTAACATCATAACTATACATATTCGCTTTAGAAAGGAACTTTTTCTGAATCAGCGAACCAATAGACTCTCCCACGATCAATTTTTTATAATGATCTTTCATGGGAAGCTTTATGTTGGAGCTTAAGGGGGTTGCCGTAACACCAAGAATAATGGACGACTCGAAATATTTAAACAGCTTTCGGAACGAATTATAGTGTGCTTCATCGATAATCACCAAGCCAACATCTCTAAGGGAAACGGTTCCCTCCTGAAGCCTGTTATTAAGGGTTTCAACCATAGCCACATAACACATATAGGCATCCTCGTCCCTTAATTCTTTTATGTCACTATTGATGATCTTGTTCTTAACCCCAAATCCCTTCAGCATTTTGGAGGTCTGGTGACTAAGTTCGATCCTGTGCGTCAAGACCACTACCTTCTTTTTTCTATGGCTGATGAACCGCCGGCTTATTTCGGAAAAAACAACGGTTTTACCCCCTCCGGTAGGGAGCTGATATAAAAGATTACTGGTGTCTGAGGTTTGGTCTAAATGCTCAAAAATGGCCTTCAGATCTTGTAATTGATAATCGTAAAGCGTCTTTTCGATGTTATCCGTAGAAATCTGCAAAAAAGTTTTTTTTAATCTTATCTATAAATACTTCAAGGTGCTGTCGACAGCCCAATTTTGCAAAACTAGCAGATTTTTCTCCTTAAATGAAATTTAATGTGTGAAATCTAAAATTAATATCCCTTTGCGTTGTCCACCCGGTTCAACAACGGCTTTTTCTCCTGCAGCCGAAGGAAATTAGCTGCGAGCTGTGGCACTACAGAGTCTGGTGAGGATACACTGGCCACATGCGGGGTGATCATAATTTTAGGATGATGCCAAAACGGATGTCCCTTGGCCATAGGCTCTTCGTGAAAAACATCCAGACAAGCCCCTGAAAGGTGGCCGGAATCTAGCATTAATAACAGCTCATCCTCATTTAAATGGCCACCCCTGGCCACATTGATCACATAGGCCCCCTTCGGCAATTGGGAAAAGGTTTCCTTGTTGAGTATCCCGCTGGTTTCTTTTGTTAATGGAAGCAGACAGACCAGTATGGTCGACTTATTTAAAAATACTTTTCGCTGAGCAGCCCCATAGAACAAGGTGAACTCTTCATTTTCCCTTACCTGGTTGGCCCATCCGACAACCGGGAAGCCGCTCCTTCTTAGATCATATGCCAGGGCCCTGCCCAAGGTTCCGAATCCCATAACGCCTACCGTATGCTCTTTAATACGTGAATAGGGTTTGGGTTCCCATACCTTCGCCTGCTGGTCCTGATAATAACGATAAAAATTCTTTAAATGAGCAAAGATGGCACTTATGACATATTCGGACATATCATTCGCCAACATTGGATCAATAACCCGTGTAATTGGAACATTTTTAGGGCGTGTCTCGTCCTCTAAAATGAAGTCGACCCCCGCACCAAATGAGGCGATACAAGCCAGGTTGGGATATTCCCTCAGTATTCCCTTTGGGTGCTTCCATACAATGGCCATCGTAATTTCTTCCTTGGGATGGGGTTCCAGGTAGCTAAATACCGGAAGATCCGGGTACTTCTGTTTAAAGATGCTTTGCCAGAGCCCTAATTTCCCGTCTTGCCTTATTAAAATTATTGCCATTCTGCTGTTATTTTAGTCGCCTCCTCCTTCACTGAGAATGGCATTTTCTAAGATCCTGTCGAACTCTTCCGCATAACTCCATGCCTGTTCCTGGGTGAAGGTATGGATCGAAAGGATGCGGTCCCTGAAATCTGGTAACTGACCATGTAAGATTGTATGCTGCATTACTTCCCTAAAAGACGTTAGCATGCTTTTGTAAAAAGCATCATTGACCTTTTGCCTTTCTGAATAGCGCTGGGCCGTCTCCAGATTGAAAAGCATCAAATCGGCGATCAAATAAGGGTCCATTCCCAACGTCCGGAAATGTTTGATGAATTTCTGGGCAACTGAACGCCTCGCTTTGGGCCTTTTTCGTTTGAGCGGAAAATATTCGTTGCTGATTTTCTGTTTTGCCTGCTGCAGAAGTTTATCTTCCCTGGGATTAAAAACGAAATCATAATACGTCTTTACTTCCGCAAATCGACCATACAGATCCATGATTTGATGTTCCAGTTCTTTCTTCTTGAGTCCTTCCAGGTATTTTTTCAGGGCCTTCTTGCTCATGGATGCTAAGATACACATATCCGTTCTTTCCGAAACATACAAGGTAACATGGTTCATACCCCCCAATTTTAAAGGAAGTTCCTTTTACTTTGCCGAAACGCCAAAATTCTCATAAATTATGTAAAAGAATAAGGGCTTGCTTTTGGAAAAGACAGAATAAAAGTGTATACTGAGAGGATGTAATAAATAAATCCATTCAGCATATATGAGGCAACTAAAGATCATCAAGCAAGTCACCAACAGAGAATCAAAATCCTTGGATAAGTACTTGCAGGATATCAGTAAAATAGACTTGATCACCGCGAACGAAGAAGTGGAATTGGCCCAAAAAATAAGAACGGGCGATCAGGCGGCCCTGGAGAAACTTACCAATGCAAATTTACGCTTTGTAGTCTCTGTGGCGAAACAATACCAGAATCAGGGGCTCACCCTTCCGGATCTTATCAATGAAGGGAATGTCGGGCTTGTAAAGGCGGCAAAACGATTCGATGAAACCAGGGGCTTTAAATTTATATCCTACGCAGTATGGTGGATACGACAGGCCATCTTACAGGCGCTGGCAGAACAATCGCGCGTAGTGCGACTTCCCCTGAACAAAATAGGCTCTATCAATAAGATCAAAAAAGCGTTCTCCTATTTGGAGCAGGCGAATGAACGACCACCTTCTGCCGAGGAAATTGCTCAGGAACTCGATATGACCGTTAGTGAAGTACAGCAGTCCATTAAGAATTCCGGGAGGCACGTGTCCATGGATGCTCCTTTGAAGGAAGGGGAAGATTCTAATTTATACGATGTAATGCGTTCCGGGGAATCTCCCAGGCCGGATAAAGGGCTGATGAGGCAGTCTTTGAACACAGAGATCAACAGGGCACTGGATACTCTTTCTCCCAGAGAAGCAGATGTCGTTAAACTCTATTACGGTATTGGAGATCAGCAATCGATGACACTTGCTGAAATTGGGCTGACCTTCGACCTAACCCGGGAACGGGTACGGCAAATTCGGGAAAAAGCGATCAGGAAATTAAGACACAATACCCGAAGTAAACTTCTAAAGGCATATTTGGGATAAGCTATAACCAAAAAAGGGAGCAAATAGCTCCCTTTTTAATTAATTTACACACTAAAAACACTTACGAGCAGCTAAGCCTGCTGATCTCAAAGTTTCTTAAAATTTCATTTAAATCTTCTATGAAGTTTAAATACGCTGCGTTGTCATAATTCTGGTTTGCCATAAGATTAGGGTTTTAAAAAAACTAAACTGATTCGTTACAGGTAATCGAGTTCTGCCAGTTCATTAATACTTAAAATTTCATTCAGGTCTTTGAGGAAGTCTAAATATTCCTCACCGTAGGTATCGTATAACATGATTCGCTTGGGTTTAACGCTCGAGACTTGGGGCCCGAAAATTACTTAGTAAACATATCTTTTCTTATTTCCTTCAACAATTATTTGTGGTGAATAGATTAAATATTGTTGTATAGAACGTATTTTTTAAGGTAGTTATTGCATGATTAAAACCGAACCTGATATCGCAAGCCTGCAGAAATGGCCCAAAAGTAATTTCCCGGGGCAAAAATAAGCTCCTGCCTTGTGAGTCCTACATGAACGCGGTATAAGGATGGACTTTGTTTGAGCGAGAACTGATACTCCAGTTGTACCTGTTGTGATGCAACAAAAAGGACGGTCTCCGCGATAAGTGTGCTGTTTGCCAGAAATTGTCTGAACTCCGGCATAAAACCCATTCCTCCATTGAATCCGATATAATTATTGGCATCCTTAAGGTATTTTCTTGCAGTCAGCATCCCGGAGACCCCAATAGTACTATTGGTCCTGGGGGTAATATAAGGCCTTAAGGAGAAGTAATAATTGCCACGATAGATCCCCACAGAGCCTGTATAGATAGACACCTGGCTATCGACAAAGTTTAAATAACGCATCCCGAGAGATGCTTCAATGCTTTTTGGAAGATTGGCATATAATTCTGCTCCCATTCGGTGGCTCGGATAGATATCGGCCTTGGAATAGCCGTAATTGAGATACCCGTAAAATAGCTTTGATAGCTTAGGATACAGGTCCACTTCATACTGAATACCATCAATATCAAAACGATTGCTGTAATTTATTCTGGGAATTATTTTTCCTAATTTGGTTTCATGTATGAACTCAATGCCCGAATAAAACATGGGGTCGAATACGACATCGAACATATCTGCCGCACTATAAAAGGCTACCGTATTTTTATAAATGGCCTTCTCCGTGGTGGTTTCTTTATTCTCCAAGGTAGTACCCGGGTCTGAATAAGCCGCTTCAATTTTACCTTCCAACTCGGCTTTTAAGGCGAGCAATTTTTCATCTTCCTTTAAATACAACAGGGCCTTATTGGTTAAGCCCAGCGCTGTGGCATAGTTCTCGGAATACACTTCATTGTTGATAGTAGCCTCCCATGCCTCCCTGTTTTTCCTGTCTTCCGAGGTAATCCGGTTAAAATGCTTTCGTGCCTCCTCAAAGTTGCCATCCCAGCTGTAGGTTTTTGCCAATAGCGTATGCACGTCCGTATAACCCGGATAGGCCTTGAGAATTAAGCGCAAACTATCCCTGGCAGCATCTCGTTTGCCTTCAAAGGCCAGTGATCTTGCCGTTCTAAAGGCAACATCAGGATCTCCGGTGAACGCCAGGTCCTGGCCTCTCAGCGCCCAGGAAGACACCACCATAGCCAGCATGATGCCAATGGTTCTTAAAGCGTTTTTTTTTCTGTTAATAACCATCATCCTCAAAATTTAAAAAACCCAGATTCCCACTGTCGAACATGGTCTTGTCCTTTTTCATCTTGTCTTCAGCCCTCTTGATCTTGGTGCTGAGCTGCTCATTCTGAATCCGTTCTTTCCTGATCTGTTCCTTTAGGGGGGCAACCTTATAATTCGTATCAGACCAGAAGTACACGTCCAGTAAGGCTGCATAGGCATCAGCATATACAGGGTATTTCTTTACAGCAGCTTCCAAAATGGTCGTGGCCCTTTCGTAGTCCTTCTCCCAGGCATAAATGCGACCCATCAATATTTCGGTATCTGCATGTCCCGGAACCTTCTCCAGGATATACCGACACAATAACAACGAACGCTCCCTGTTACCTTCAATTGCCAGTTCGCGGGCTGTCCGATAGGCATTGTCGTAATCATTGCCATTAAACATGCTGTTGATCCAGACCATGTCCGACCTACGCTGTTCGAGCCCTATCGTATCCTCCTGATCATTCCCTGGTACTAACTTATCCTGAGTGGTTACATAGGTGTTTACTGCTTTAAAATACCGGAACTCTTTTTTGATCGCCTCTTCTTCTTTTTGGTTATCCAAATTTGACAAGGTAAGGTCTGGGGTAATTCCGTAGACAGTAGCACCCGATAAGCAGTATTGTCCTTTAATAAATTCCTGAATATTTGTTTTATGGCGGAATAAGGGAATCGTTTTTCCGGTTTTAAATACCCCGGGATGTACAAGGCCCTCGCCCAACCATGCTACCTGTTCGGGGGTAGAAGTGCCATAGGCAACCGAAAGTAATCCGGCCAGTGACGGAAGTATGTCCGTATGAGCGACCAAAGAACTGATACGCGCAGGTGACTTCACCAAAGGACTATAGACAAGCAGGGGAACCCGATACCTGCCCAAATAATCCGGCTGTGGAAGATCGGTCAGGTTGTGACTTCCTGTAATGATAAAGATCGTATTCTGAAATTCGGCCTTACGCCTGTATTGTTCCATAAAAGTTTTGATGACCCCGTCAGTATAGAGCAGGCTCGCAAAGATCTCCTGGTTCTTATTAATGAGTCTGATATTCCTGTTGGGAAGTCTTTCCTGGGCAAGTATTTGGTTTACCCTCTCCATATATCGCTCCCTTTCAGGGATCAAAAATGGACTTTTGGTGCTTTGCGTCAAAAAAACATCTAACCTGGGTTGGTACGTACTTTCAAAATCGGTGATCCACTTATCAAACAGGGCACCATCCGGAAATCCCAAGGAAATCCCGGCAGCATCTTCCTCCTGTTCTTTATATCGTGGGCCAAATCCCTTTCGGTCGATTACCAGATCGAGCTTTTCATCATCCAGGAACTTATCCAATTGTTCTAAGGCACTGTTGCCGCCGTAATTAAAAGAAGAAAGGTATCCATTTGCTTTCAATATGCTAAAAAGGGTTTCCCTTTTCGTTGCATTTTCAACATGTGTAAATCCGTACTTGCCAAAAGGCAACGAACCGAAAATACTAGGAATACTTGCCATAGTTTCGCCAGTATTACTAACATAATTTGGCCAATACAAAGATTCATTTAACAAGGAATTCAAATAAGGCATAAAAGCGCCAAAGGCTGCCTTTTCGCCCACAAAATCAGCGCCCACTCCATCTAAGACTATGAAAACCAAATTGGGTTCCTCGTCTTTCAGCTTAACGTAAGAAGCCAGGTCCGATTGCGGCTGATATTGTTTTAACAAGGGGTATTCCTCTGCCCCCTCGTATTTATTAAAATCGAGCAAGGCTTTCCCCAGATGGTTTACCAAATGCTGTGTTTTGTTCTCATTGACAGGCTTTTTCTGAGAGATGAGTGTTGCCAGAAACAAACTAAAAAGCACAATGGTAAAGGGATACATGGCGCTGACCAGGGTATAGTATCGTGCGGTCAGCCTGTAAAACAGAAACATAAAACCACTGGATAAAAGTGATAGTAAAGCGAAACTAAAGAGGAGTACATCCATTGAGCCGCTCCCCAATAATCGCTCATAAAAACCAACCCCTAAAATGTCATAATGATCGACAAAGTATCCCGTAAGGATGCCTTCACTAGCCAAGATCAAAACAAATACCGAAGCAGTTGTTTTAAAACCAAGAGCAGGTTTCAGGCCTTCCAGGAACGTAAAGAGAAAAGCCATTACCAAGGCTGAAATAGACGCAAAACCAAGATGATGCACTACCAACAGGAAGAGGCTTTTATTGATAATACCATCCAGTACCCCCGCTGCATATAAGCGCGAATTCTGATAGAAGGCTAATAAAACCAGACAAAAGAAAAAGGCAAAGGCAAGACGCGTAAAGTCCTGAAGCCCTCTTTTTTGATACCCTATGTTAGTTGTTTCCTGCATACTTATGCTTTGGCAAATCCTTTACGCACCTGGGATCCCCAACCGGATTTAATGTTAAATAATTTTTTATAGTTTCCTCTCACAGAGGACCATACCACAATTGGATGAAAAATGAATGGCTCAAAAATAGCACAGCCCATAAGGATCAAAATATCTCTGGTCCTGCCATATTGATTATAGGAGTATACTTCCCAAAGGATGGCGTAGAAAGAGAACATGACCGAAAAGCTGTAGATCGTAGCGGTAATGGCAATGAAAAAATCCCAGTTCAATATGCCCAGGTATAGAAATAAGATCACGACAATCAGGCCAAGAAACTCCAAGATGGGTGCCAGCCATTCATAAAAGAACCAGTATGGGTAACTAAGCATTCCCAAACGTCCATAGGCCTTGTTAAAGAACATGTCCTTGTGGGTGTAGAGGGTCTCCAAGTTCCCTCGGGACCAACGATCCCGTTGATTCATAAATATTTTAAGGCTCTCGGGCACTTCGGTCCAACATAAAGGATCCGGGATGTAAGCCACATGATAAGGCAAATCCTGATCGTGCATATACCGGCGCATACGAAAGATGATCTCCATGTCCTCTCCTACCGTAGTGGTATCATACCCACCAATGGCCACGGCTATTTCACGATCGAAAAATCCAAAAGCGCCTGATATGATCAGGAGGCTGTCCAGGCGGCCCCAGGCCATTCGGCCCAATAAAAAGGAGCGGGTATATTCCAATAGCTGAAAGCGTGCAAGCCAATTTTTAGGCAGGCGAATCGATTCCAGTGTCCCTCCGGAAATTTTACACGAGTTGGCAATACGAATTACACCCCCAACGGCAATAACACGTTTTTCGGAATGCTGATAAAACGATTTTACCACATGCAGCAAGGCATCTGGCTGAATAAGACAATCTACATCAATACATCCGATATATTTATTATTGGATAAATACATGCCGGCATTCAGGGCATCCGATTTGCCTCCATTCATTTTGTCTACTACCGTGAGCTTGTGGAAAGAGCGCTGGGTTGATTTATAAATTCCCCGTATAGGTTTGGATTTAATATCCGGATCTAACGGCTGATCGATCTTAACCAATTGATAACCGTCTATCAGTTTTTGCAAGGTATCATCCTTACTGCCATCATTGACCACCATTACCTCATAATTCATGTACTGAAGTGATAATAGCGAACGGACATTCTCAACGATCGTCAACCCTTCATTATAGGCAGGGGCAATAATAGTGATCCCCGGTGCTAATGGTGAACCCATCATTTTTGAAAGATCCCCAAAACTGTTTTTTTTCTTGTAATGGATAGAATTTCTCGTAGCCAAATAGGCCATAGCCAGATACAGCAGAAACAATACCGAAGAAAACACCAAAAAGACGATGTTCAGGTATTCTAAAAAGATATTGAAAATGCCGTTATCCATTTGTGGTCCTATTTCCTTTTAGCACTATTCTTGTTCCCTCTTAATTCGAAATTCACCTGCAGATAGGCTGGCTCTTCTACAGAAGGGGGCCATTTTATATACGAATCGGATTTTGTCAGTTCGGATTCCTGCCGTTCTAATCGTTCTGCCAATTGAGCGGCCACAACCAGGGCCTTTTGGCGGACCTTTCCATTAGGGTCATGCTTCAGGTTTTCAAGAAACCGCAATTCCTTGGTATCGCCCAGGTCTAAAATTTCATCGAGTAGAATTAGCTTAGATTCCGCATCACAATGACGAAACAATTCCTCAAAAATGCTGAAACCAAACGTGCTCCTGCCCTCCTCTTTGAGGACCGGTACAGCCGTTTTCTGGCTGATGACCTCTTTTTCTTCCTCCTGCCCTATCTGGTCTATTTTGTCCCAGTCGACCAACATACAGGTATTGTTTTCCTCTCCTATTCCTATTGCCGGCTCCGGCACTTCAGTTGCATCCAAATCCTCATCTTGTAAGGTTGGAGGCATTAAGATCTCAACCCCATTGACTTCCATGGCATTGATTTCTTCCAAAAAGGCGGTCAGATCTGGTTGCTCTTCCTCATTTGGGACCACAAAAGGCAAAAATTTGTAGTTCATATACTCTAACTGCACATTCCCATCTGCATCGGGGATTTCGATTCTGCTGAGGATCTGCTCCAATTCCCTTCTGAAATTCTCTTCGGGATGAATGTGCTCGAAAATAACATCCAGGTTCTTAAAAGAACTTTTGGCTTTTCGTTGTTTTTTCTTTTTGGTCATGGGGGTGGGTTTTTGGGAAACTATTGGTAAAAAGTCCAAAGGCAAATAGGCTGATTCGTCTTTCCTATCTATATCGTCGAGTATCTCATTCAATTCTTCCATGAAACAGTGGTCGAATACCTCCAGGTCCTCGCAGTAAAGGATATCGGCATCCGCTGTAACCTCAATCTTTTCCTCTGCAACTTCGGATGTAGCACCGGATGACTCGGGCGCCTCTACCTGCTCTTTCGCGATATCTTTTGCGCCTACTTCCTCCTTAACAGGTACAGAAATAGTGCTGTCAATGTTTTCCCTGGGCAATATCGTTTCAGGAGCAATGGTATTTATTGCACTCAGGGCTTTGCTCCTGATATTGAAGTTTGTTTCGTTCTTGGCCACATCGTATAGAAAAGCAATAGTAGCTTCATCACCTAATGCCCCAAGGGCATCGAGGACAACAATTTTGGTTTCTCTTTTGCATTTTGGGAAGGCAGCCATCAAAACAGGCAGGGCAGCTTTAATCCCAAACTCCTTAATACAATCAATGGCACTTATTTTAATTTCATCGACCTTGTGCTTTATCAATTCAATAATAGAAGCACTTGCATCTATTTGGTTGTAGTATCGTATGAGTCGCAACGAAAACAACACTACATCTTTATTAGACGAAGTAAGCCAGGCACTGAATTTTGGTGGAATAAAGTCCTCAAAATTCCGCAATACCTCCAGTATTTTTATCTGCTGCCATTCTGAAATAGCATATTTATTGGTATCCAAAAAATGTGCTATTCCCTCGTGTTTAAGTGATACAGTCGCTATTTGCGCCTGCTTTCGGACCACACTCCTTTTGTGATTAATGAATTTCCTGATAAAAGGATAGGCCTCTGCGACCTTCATTTGTGTTAATTCCAGGATTCCCTGAGAGATTACCTCCCAACGCCAGCTCCTGAGTTTTGCCAATGCATCCAAATGGAAGTCCAGGTCATGATACAAACGGAATAACCGGTTACGCGATTCTCCCGTGACATCTCGCTGCAGGTCCAGTAAGATGTCTTTTAGTATAACCCTGTTTTGGGGTTCTTTAATGAAGTCCCGTATGGTTATTTTTAAAGCGATATATTCGTATTTCTCCTCCTTGCTGGCATCGTCCTCATAAAAAAGAAAATTGCTGATAACCGGAGCCAGCTCTTTCCTTTGCAACTGTTTATTTCGGGCTTTTGAAGTGGTCTTATTCCTGAAGAAAAAGATAAATCCGAAATAGAGAAGGCTCAACACTACAAATAGCACACTTAAATCCCACAAAAGATCCGTATGGATCTTTGGCACGCTAAAGAGCGAATACAGGTGATATGTGAGTGCCGTCCCTTTCAATAATTATGACTTAATTAATTCCCTTTGTACCCGTACCAACAGTTCGGACGGACTTACAGGTTTTGATATAAAATCGTTGGCACCTAATTCGAATGCAGAAAGAACATTCTCTTCGTTTCCTGCGGACGATATAATGATGATCGGAACTTTGGAGCCAAGGGTGTTCCGAACAAAATCAACCAGTTCCAGACCCGAGAAATAGGGCATCATGATATCACTTACGATGATATCGGGCATTTGAAGTTCTAATTGTTCTTTTACTTCTTTTCCATCGCAGGACCAATGGACCTTATAGCCTTCTTTTCCCAATCGATAGTTCAGGAGGGAGGCTAATAGTTCATCATCTTCTGCCAGTAAAATCTGCTTCATCTACGTTTGTTTTTTTAGTCGGGTTACTTCACTGTCCAGGGCAAATTCAACCATTGGGTATTCTTTTAAGAATTGTTCGTAGAGATACCCCATTTGATCGAAGTTCTTATCCGTTTTAGAATGCTCATTCATTTGCTGCACCAGGATCAGCAGATTGTGCGTCTGCATCATGGCCAGGCCCGATTTCATTTTATGAGTGGCAAATTGCACTTGGGCATGGTCTCGATACTGCAGATGCAGTTTCACTTTTCCAATAAATTCAAGGGCATTGCGCTTATACAATGCCACAAGTTCTTCGAGCATCTCTATATCACCCATGCATTCTTCCAAAACCGCCGTTAGGTCTAATTTTGAAACCTTATTCTTGGTCAAAGCAGGTTTTACAACATTTTCTATATTGCCCAGAAAGCCTTTCTCTTTATTAGCAGGATTCCCAAAAAAGGTTAGTTTTTCAAGGAGTTCTTCCGGTGTATATGGTTTTAATATGTAATCATTGATACCATCTTTACCGCCTTGTTCCTTATCCATTGCCGAGAAATCAGCTGTCAAAGCGATAATGGGCACCTTCTTAATTTTCTGTTGGTCACTTGCCCTTATCCGCCGCGTGATCTCAAAACCGTCAACCACAGGCATATGCAGGTCCATAAATACCATATCTACTTCTTCCTCCGCAAGTATTCGTAAGCCTTCTTCTGCATTTTCAGTTACAAAATGGGTACAACCCCATGCCTTGAGTCGTTTTTTAATAAGCCACTGGTTAAGCGGATTATCCTCAAAAACAAGTACGGTGAGATCACGGATCAGTGGGTTTAGGGCCGGTTGCCGCTGTATGCTATCGTTACTAATTTCGCCCCCTATTGGATATTCCAGGGTCATCATAAACGAGGTGCCTTTCCCCAGGGTACTGCTAACCACGATATGACCGTTGAGCCTGGTTACAATTTGCTTAACAATAGACAGCCCAAGGCCTGTTCCTCCGTATTTGGAAAAAGTATGTTGCCCGGCCTGTTTAAAGGCATCGAAAATGTGCTCCAGGTCTTCTTCCGGGATCCCGATTCCGGAATCTTCCACCATAAACTCAAGGACCACCCTTTTGTTGCTAATTTTTCCGACATTCACTTTTAGGGTGATGTGTCCTTTATCCACAAATTTGATCGCATTCCCCAATAAATTCAATAGGATCTGGGAAAGTTTGGAAGGATCGCCTATCAGTATACCTGGGATCTTAGGATCGACGTGAACATTAAAACCAATGTTTTTATCCAGAATAAGCGTTTTGCAGAGGTAGGAGACTTCTTTGATCAGGTTATGGAAGTTGAAGGGATATGCGTTAAACGTTTCCAAACCAGCCCCTAATTTGGAATAGTCCAGGAATTCGTTGATCACTTCCAGCAGTGATCTGGATGCCAGGTGAATGGCATTCACCTGCTCCATTTGCTTGTTCGAAAGGGGCGTTTCCCTTAAAAGCTCCGTAAAGCCCATAATACCATTCAGGGGCGTCCTGATCTCGTGACTTACTTTGGCGATCAGGTGCGCCTCTTCCGGTTTTGATGGTCTATGCACTTCGTCACTAGTGTGATGTGGGGTTGTTTCCTGGTCTTTTTCAGGTTCAATTCCCCAAAATTTTGCTTCCAGTTCGGCCTTAAATCGTTCGAAAGATTTTTTGAGTCGCTTCGCCTCCGATGTTGAAAGTTCTTCAAATGAAAAACTATTGAGGGCCAGTTCAAGATCGGATAGTTGTGAAAGTAGGTTTCTGGGTTTCAAAAGTGATAGCTTTGGCGTATGATTAGGAGTCTAAAATCCCCTATTAATACAGGGCAGCCAATTAAATGTTACCTATACTGTGTAAACTGTTGTCAAATTGCTTTATTTGTAGGTCTAAAATTTACTCCTATGAAGTATTTCATCTTAATTTTCTGCAGTTTAACGATGCTTTCATGCGCTGAAAAGAAGTCAGAAGAAGACCAGATCCTTGCAAAAGCGCGCGAGATCCACGAAGCCGTCATCACAATAGATACGCACGACGATATAAATGTTCGAAACTTTACGGACAGTATTAACTATACCCAGCGCCTTGAAACCCAGGTAAATTTGCCCAAAATGGAGGAGGGCGGACTGGATGTGGCCTGGTTTATTGTATATACGGGGCAAGATTCCCTTAATGCGACCGGCTATGCCAAAGGAGAAGCCAATGCCATGGAAAAATTTGAAGCAATCCACAAGCTTTGCGAGGATATTGCACCTGAATCCATTGGTCTGGCCACCAATTCAGAGGAAGTACGAAATCTCCATGAGGCCGGTAAGTTAGTTGCGATGATAGGGGTGGAAAATGCCTATCCTATGGGAGAGGACCTTTCCAATTTCAAAAAATATTACGATCTCGGGGCCCGCTACGTATCACTGGCACATAACGGCCATAGCCAATTTTCTGATTCCAATACGGGGGAGGCAGATAGCGTATGGCTATACAATGGTTTAAGTGAACTAGGTAAAAAGGCTGTATATGAGATGAATAGACTTGGAATCATGATCGACATCTCGCATCCCTCCAAAGAAGCTATGAAGCAAATGATCGCCCTAACAAAGGCACCGATAATTGCCTCCCACTCTTCTGCAAGGGCCCTCTGTAACCATAGCCGCAATCTGGATGACGAGCAATTATTGCTGCTTAAGGAAAATGGTGGGGTTGTGCAAACCGTGGCCTTTAGCTCCTATTTAAATACTGAAAAGGATGATGCCTATAGTACTTTTATGAAGGATCTCTACAAACAGGTAGCCGATTCTATCGGAGTGCAATGGTACGAACGTTCGCAGTTTGGAACCCTTAGCAGTGAACAACAGGCCACATTCATGGAGAATTATCCAAAAGTTATTGCCATAGCTAAAAAAACAGCCGCTACCAGATCAGATGCACCACCGGCGGTAGATGTTACCGATTTTGTGAATCACATTGACTATTTGGTTAAGCTTATGGGGATAGACCATGTAGGTATCAGTTCTGATTTTGATGGTGGCGGTGGCATTGAAGGCTGGTCAGATGCGTCAGAATCCTTCAATGTAACACTGGAGCTTGTTAAACGGGGTTATACCCAGGAGGAAATTGCCAAACTATGGGGTGAGAATTTATTGCGGGTACTGGATGAGGTACAGGCGGTCGCCAAAAAAATGGGCTAAGCTAGTCGTTATCGGCCAGGCGATCCTCAACATACTCAACTTTGGTCTTTCCATGTGGCAAAGGCTTTCCCTGAGGATCCAGGTTTACCATGATAATATTGTCTACGGTCAGGATCGTTTCCATGGTCATCTTATTCCGCGCTTCACATTTTAACACCAATGAGGTCTTCCCGAATTTAATGACCTCTATTCCAATCTCTACGATATCGCCTTGTTGGGCAGTACTCATGAAATTGATCTCGGACATGTACTTGGTTACCACTTTTTTGTTTTCTAATTGTATGATGCTATACATGGCCGCCTCTTCATCGATCCAGGACAGCAGTCGGCCTCCAAAAAGGGTATGATTAGCGTTCAAATCCTCAGGCTTTACCCATTTGCGCGTGTTAAAGTTCATGGCGTTCTTTTTTATAAAAGTAGTGTAATTCAAAATTGCCTTCAAAAACAAGTGATGGGTATACGGCAGATTTGCCATTTTCTCAATCTCGGGCCAGACAAAATTAGAAGTTGCCATATTGGAAGCATAATTACAAAGCTTTTCATTTGTTAAAGGAATCAAAAAGACATGACAATATCCTGTTTAATTCAGGAACTTAGCATAAAATACCAGGCAAATGATCGTTTTTGTTGATATGGATGAGGTGATGGCAGACACCTACACGGCACATATTGAACGCTATAATAAAAAATTCGGGGCATCCCTGACCAAAGAAGAATGCATGGGGTTTGAGGTATGGCAAAAAGTCCCTGAGTCGCGGAAGGATAGCATTTGGGAACACTACTACGAGGAGGGGTTTTTTAGATCGCTTGCGCCCATTGCGGATAGCATTGAAGTCCTTCAGGAACTTACTAAGAAGTATCAGGTATACGTAGCCTCGGCCGCTATGCAATTTCCAAATTCACTTTTGGAAAAGCATCAATGGCTGGATAAACACTTTCCCTTCATTCATTGGCGTAACCGCATCCTGTGCGGTGACAAACAGATCCTAAGGGGCGATATCCTGATTGATGACAGGAGCCATAATCTCGAGCATTTCAAAGGTCGGCCACTTCTTTTTACGTCCCCTCATAACATACACACCAATCATTTTGAGCGGATGAACAATTGGCGGGAAATTGGCGATACCTTTTTATGATCTGCTCCCCTCTTTGTTCATAAACCCGTTAACAAGTAATTCATTCTTGCGGAAAGACCACCTTTTGGTTTTTCTAATTTTAAACAAACTACTCATGATGAACGACAGATCTACCGATCTCTTGCGTATCCGGCCAGAAATACCTCAGGCTAGAGTCAGTCCCGAAATGAGCGCTGATGAACAATTCCAGAATGGAACACTGAGGCCCATAATCAAGCTTCAGAACGCTTTACTGATCGCGGCATTTAGAAATTACAGCAACAAGCACAAGAACTTTTTCTATGGCCTTAGCATTGAAAAAAAGCTAGAGTATATTGAACATGCCATTCAGAAAGACATGAAATTCAGAAATTCACTCAAGGGGATGATCATTGGACAGTTTACCGTTGAGGAATACGAGACCTACATTCTCAATTCGTCCGCGTTGAATAAGCGGATGATGAATATGGTCATTGAACGCCTGAAAGACCAGGTGCAACTATTTGAGCTGGTATCGCTACTCCAGGAGTGACTCACCGTTTAAATTGGTGGTGAGGATCTCACTCATTAAATCAAAATAAGGCCGTATCGCCTTAAAGGAATTGTCTACTTCATCTATAAATTGAGGCGCAAGGACTTCCGCATCCGAAAAGTTACGGACGAATATGAACTGTTTTTTTCGGATAAGGTCAATATTGGGATCTTCCTTATCAAACCCTTTAGGCGCTGTCTTCAGTTCCTCGCCAGCCAGGCTGCCCCATGTTTTTTTAAAGGCAGGGGTGTTCAGTATCTTCCTAAATTCGGTTGCATCCAGTTCCAGTTCCTTTCGTATCCGAAAAAGATCTTCCTTGTTGGGCTCCCAAAATCCGGCGGCTGCAAAAGTCGCTCCCGGCTTAAGTCGAAGGTAATAGCCCCCACGCAAATGGGCGCCTGCCCGGGAGAACGAACCGGCAAAATGGGTTTTGAAAGGGGTTTTGTCTTTGGAAAAACGAACATCTCTGTAGATCCGGAATAGCTTTACCCTATCGATCTCATCGTGGATTTTCATACGTTCCATTACAGCCGTATAAAACGTCTTCACCAGACGCTCTAATTCTTTAAATCGCGCTTTGTGGGCATTAAACCAATCCCGGTTGTTATTGCTTTCCAAATCCTTTAAAAACTCATAGACCTCCGGCCCTAACCTTACTTCTGCCATATTCCTGTGCACTTCACTATATTTATACTAAAGTTAACTTTTTTGCCATAGGGGCTTATTAATTATTGGTTAATTTTAATCCATTAAAATACCTTATGGAGATTTCAGAGATCATTCAAAAGATCAAGGCTAACAAAGTACAACCGAACCTTAGGTTCCGTTTAAAAAAGGAAACCGAAGCGTTTACAGATGAATTATTCCTGGCGCTTTTCGATATTGAGACCCCAATTGAGGAACACCTTCCCAAATTAGCAGCCAAATTTGATCTACTGGTCGATCTCGCCTGCTGGGATCCTCATAAATCATGCAGGTCCATTTGGGACGATTACATACAAACGCTTCCCGCCATTTTAGAAAAGCTCAACCTGGATGCCGAAGCAATTGCCAGTTGTGATCCGGCTTCCCTGTCTATTGAAGAGGTCTATTTGGCCTATCCCGGATTCTACGCCATAGCCATTTACCGATTGGCGCATGAACTCTACAAGAAAAAGTTTCCGCTGGTACCACGACTTATGACCGAATATGCTCACCGGCAAACGGGTGTCGATATTAACCCGGGAGCTCATATTGGCAAGTCTTTTTTCATTGATCATGCCACAGGGGTGGTCATTGGGGAAACAGCGGTTATTAAAGACGACGTCAAGATCTACCAGGGGGTAACTTTAGGTGCTTTATATGTTGCAAAGAACCTAACGCAAACCAAACGGCATCCTACCATAGAAAACAACGTAACCATCTATGCCAATGCGACCATTTTGGGTGGAGATACGGTCATTGGTGCCAATTCAGTGATTGGGGGAAACGCCTGGGTCACTGCTTCCGTCCCTCCGAATTCTACCGTATTTCATTCCCCTGAGATAAAAATAAAAACAAATAACAATGGGGCATAACCTGATTGATCTTATTGGCAATACCCCTTTGGTGACCTCCAAAGCACTTAATACCAATGCGGGCGTAACCCTTCTTTTTAAACTGGAAGGACAAAACCCCGGGGGCAGTGTTAAAGATCGGGCGGCTTTCAATATGATCACTAGTGCTATGGAAAGAGGGGAGATCACAAATAAGACCCCCCTCATAGAAGCTACCAGCGGAAATACAGGGATAGCCCTGGCCATGATCGCCAGTATTTATGGCTTATCCATTGAACTGGTGATGCCGGACAATGCGACAAAAGAACGGGTACAAACAATGCGCGCATATGGGGCAAAGGTAACCTTGACCCCTGCCAGCATCGGAATAGAGGGGGCACGGGACTATGCCGAGGATAAAGTGCAAAAGGACGGATTCAAAATGATCAACCAGTTTTCCAATGCGGACAACTGGAAAGCCCATTATAAGTCCACGGGGCCGGAGATCTGGCGCGATACCAAGGGAAGTGTGACACATTTTGTGTCTTCCATGGGGACCACCGGTACCATTATGGGGACTTCCGCCTTTTTGAAGGAAAAGAATCCTGCTATTTCGATCATTGGAGTTCAGCCCACGGATAATTCCAGTATTCCAGGTATTCGAAAATGGCCACAGGCCTACCTGCCAAAAATATTCGACCCGAGGCGTGTAGACCAAATAATGGAAGTAAGTGAAAAACAGGCCAGAGAAATGACAAAGCGCCTGGCAAAAGAAGAAGGGATCTTTGCCGGTATGAGCAGTGGAGGAGCTACGGCAGCGGCCCTCAAACTGGCACAGACACTAAAAGAAGGTACCATTGTCTCTATTATTTGTGATCGGGGCGATCGTTATTTGTCTTCCGATCTATTTGAATAAGCAGGATCAAGAACCCGTTTTATAGCCTCCTGATACGCATGAAAGTCAGACAGGTTATTGTGTTCCCCTCTCTCAATCCTTATAAATTCGGCAATCCCCGGATCGAGGCTCTTATAAAGCTTTTGCCCTGAATGCAACGGCACTACCCTATCCTGATCTCCATGGATCATGATCACCCTGCTCTTGTACCCCTTTAGGTATTCATAGCTTTCAAAATTATACTTAAGAAAACGACGCACCGGTAGCAATGGAAACCGTTCTTTGGCTACATCGAGTAAACTGTAATAGGGTGTTTCCAAAATAAGTAACTCGGTATTATTTCTGGCAGCCAGATAAGAAGCGATTCCCGTTCCCAGGGAACGACCATACAGCACTATTTCTTCTCGATCGTACTTCGCTAAGGTATAATCATAAAACAGTTGTGCATCGAGCAAGAGAGCTTCTTTGTTTAGGTTTCCGGTACTTTTTCCATAGGTCCTGTAATCCATGATTACCACATCATAATTCATTGCAACAAAATAGGTTGCTACGTTACCCCATCGGGAAAGATCGCCCGCATTCCCATGAAAATAAAGGATGACGCCTAAAGGTTTCGTGTTTTTAAAATGCAGGGCGTTTAGACGCGCACCGTCCTCGGTAGTCAGGTTTATTTCTTCGAACGGATAGCCAAAGGAATAGGCGTAATTGGCCGGCAACTTGTTTGGTAAAAAAATGAGTTTTTCCTGTAAGAAATAGAGCATAGTTAGTAGGGTTGCCCCAAGGATGAGCAGGCCCAAAAGGATCCTGATCGCTTTACGCATGGGAGGTTGATGAAGTATGTTTGACATGGATGCTGGAGCCCTCCAGATCTAATTTGACAGGTTTTGAAGTAATGATATCCGATAACATTTTATGGTAGGATTCGAATGTATTCAGATCCTTATGCCCGCCACCAATGATGGTGTGCAAGGTGGTTTGGGCCGGTTTGATCTTAGATAGCTTTACACTGGTCTTATAAGGGATCAGTTTGTCATCTGTTCCGTGAATGATATGGATAGGGCATTGTACGTATTTCAACCATCTATAGGTAGGCATAGGGAATTTGAGCAGTAAGGACAGTGGCATAAAGGGGATGAATTTCTTGGCAACATGGCGCAGGCTGTAATAAGGAGCATCCAGGATCAACAATCGCGGTTCGTTCATCGATGCTAATTTTGCTGCAAAGCCCGAACCGAGCGATCGGCCATAGAGGATAATATACTTTTCATCTACTTTTTCCTTTAGTTTATTGTAGACCACCTGCATATCCCGTTTTATGGCCTTTTGGGTACGCCTTCCTGTACTCTTCCCAAAACCACGGTAATCTACCATGAGAACATCGTATCCGTGTCGCGTAAAATCGACCGCAAATTTTCCCCAGCCTTTAATGCTTTTTGAATTTCCCTTTAAATAGAAGACAATACCCTTGGGCGTCTTGGCCTTAAAATGCAATCCGTTGATCATGGCCCCATCCCTCGTTTCCACGTTGTACTCTTCGGTCTCCTGGTGTTCATAATAGAACTGAAACTCCTGAGGCAGCTTTTCGGGTTTGAACATCAGGTAATCCTGTAAAACATAAAGCAGTATACTGATCATCAGATAAACAGCGGCAATGATCAGTAAGGTTACTCCCCAATACGGCATAAGATGTTTTTCTAATTCAATGTACAAAAAATAATATATAGCATCGTTGAGGGATAACCCACAGCCAGGCGCTCCAATTTTATATCCAACGTTTTCTTTTAAAATAGATGAGCATCAGAACCAGGACAAAGCCCATCATACCTAAAACCATAAAATAGCCATTTTTCCAATGCAATTCTGGCATGTTATCGAAGTTCATGCCATACACGCCTACTATGAACGTCAGCGGAATAAATATGGAAGCCATCACGGTCAGGACCTTCATTACCTCGTTCATTTTATTGCTGACATTGCTCATATACATTTCCATAAGGCTCATTACCATTTCCCGGTTTATCTGCAGGCTTTCATTGATCTCCAAACAGTGATCCATAAGGTCCCTTAAAAACAATTTGGTGTCCTTCTTAATGAGCGGATGTTCTGTGTCATTGAGTCGTCCTATAAGTTCTTTGACGGGTGAGATATAACGCCTGATCCGCAATACTTCTTTCTTAAGTTCCTGAATTTTGTGCGCGGTCTTTGGTTTTGGGTTTTTATACACCTCCTCCTCCAACAATTCAATCCGTTCATTGATCTTTTCCAGCACAACGTAATAGTTGTCTATGACCGCATCGAGCAGTGCAAAAAACAGGTAATCGGCTCCCCTGGTCCGAATTCGACCCGACTTGTTTTTAATACGCAGCCTTACCGCTTCAAAAACGTCGTCCTGCAATTCCTGGAACACCAGTACCTGTTTATCAAAAAGGGTGATGGCCATATGCTCGGTAACCACATTTTGTTGTTCATCCAGGTACATCATCTTAAAGACGCCAAAAATATAGGTGTCATATTCATCTATTTTTGGACGTTGCTCCGTATGAACAGCATCCTCCAGTGACAATGGATTGAGTTGAAAAACCTTCCCCAGCTTTTCAATGAAGGACGCGTCACTAAGTCCTACCAGATTGACCCACTTGACCTGCGTCTCGTTTTCTGTCAATAAGGTATCTACTTTTACCGGACTGTATTCTTCATATGAATCTTCATCATAGGCAATGACATCCAAAGAACTGATGGCATTTTCCCTATTTCCCATATAAATTATGGAACCAGGCGCCTTCCCCAGTTTCTTATGGATCTTAGGCTTCTTTTTTGTCGTAAGCATGTTTGGGATATGCAGTTTTGTCATTGACGTATTGTTTTCTTAAAGATATGAACAAAATCGGGACTACTTAAACTCAATATCGCGCAATAGAAGGCCCGATCCCGGCGCCACATAGGGAATCAACACATTTTCTGAACCTTCCAGTGCTCTTTTTAGCATATCCATATCCATAGCGCCCTTTCCAAGCAGTACCAACGCTCCCATCATCATGCGGATCTGATAACGCATAAATCCAGCCCCTCTGACATTCAACATATAGGTGCTTTCAGGAAAAAAATTTGCGCGGAGCAAGGTGTTTTCAGTTATCTCACAATGGACTATGGTACGGATCACCTTCGTTTTAGGCTGTAACCTGGCGGTAAAATTCCTGAAATTATGAGTCCCAACAAAAAGAGAAGCCGCTTTTTGCATTTGGGCGAGATCTAATGCTTCCTGAAAATTAGCCAGGAATGGTGCGCAAAATGGATGGTTCTTAGCTCCAAACGAAAAAAGGTAACAGTATTCCTTGAACCTGACATCCTGAATGATGTTAAGCCCATCTGTTGCCTCTTTAACCTGCAGGATCCTGATATCAGGAGGCAAATTCAGATTGAATGACGACACAAATGAAGGGAAATCCACAATAGGATCGCCTTCTATTATTAATTGACAATCCATTTGCAAGGCAGAGACTTTTGCATCTGTCCTGCCTGCACCTATGATCTTGCAATTGCGGTCTGGCAGGACGAATTTCAGCGTCTTTTTCAACATGCTTTCAATGGTACGTTGCCCGGGTTGTTTCTGCCAACCACTGAACCGGAATCCCAAGTATTGCAGGCGTACGAAGTAGGTGTGTTTTGTTTGCATTTCCAGATTCTACAAGTTAAAGATATGCAATCTGCACATGCCCGAACACAACTTTTAACCCGTGATTACCATTAAAGGAGCTTAAATGCTGCCTCTTGAAACAAATCTTACGGATAGATTCAAATATTTTGTATTTTGGAAGTGCAACAACCTAAACAAGATCGACATGACGAAAAATAAAACTTCGAAACCACCGGTGTGGTTCTGGATCGTTGGGGTCCTAGCCCTTTTATGGAACCTGATGGGGGTTATGAACTATTTGGGGAGGGCTTTTATGAAAGAAGCCCTGAAAACGGAGATGACACCCGCTCAGATTGAACTGATGGAAAATACGCCGGCCTGGGTGACAGCAGCTTTCGCCATTGCAGTATGGGGAGGCGCAATTGGCTGTATCGGACTGCTGCTGCGAAAAAAGTGGGCAAAGTCTGCCTTTGGCATTTCCTTACTTGGGGTTCTTGTACAGACGGGGTACGGTTTTTTTATGACCAATGCCACTGAGGTCTATGGACAAACAGAAGCTGTGATCATCCCTGCGATGGTGATTACGATCGCCATTATACTTGTCTTCTTCGCCCGGCTTGCTGAAAGAAGAACCTGGATCGTTTAGAATAATAAGGTGCCATTCACAAGTAGTAGAGGCGCTCATTAGCAAGCTCCTCTTTGCTTATATAACCCTTAGAATCCTTAGGTTTATTAACCCTTGCATTGATAACAGGCCATTTTGAATAAACTCCAACGAACGCCCCGTATTGATATTATCGATGCCCTGCGTGGTTTTTCACTTGCAGGTATCGTAATCGTTCACATGGTAGAGAACTATGTGGGGGCCCCTGTACCTGAGGGGGCTATGGAAGCAGCTCATCAGGGCATTATGGATTATGTGGTAGATGGTTTTATTCTGCTTTTTCTCAGAGGTAAATTTTTTGCTTTGTTCTCTTTCCTTTTTGGGTTGAGTTTTTTTATCCAAATGCGAAATGCATCGCTGAAAGGAAAGAGTTTTGAACTTCGATTTATTTGGCGACTGACGATACTGCTATGCATTGGGTACCTTCACAGTCTTTTCTATCGTGGCGATATCCTTACTGTCTATGCCCTTCTGGGGATCTTTCTTATCCCTTTTTACAAACTAAAGCAGCAATGGGTTTACGTTGTGGCTATCCTCCTTTTTCTAGGCTTTGGCCGTTATGTTGTTTTCATGTTCAATAATGGAAATAATCTATTTATGGAAGGTGCGTTTAATCCAAACAGCCCGGATATCATAACATATTATAATGTCCTTTCGAATGGTTCTCTTTGGGACGTTTTTAAAACGAATGCCTGGGCCGGGCATGTAATGAAAATGGACTTTCAATTAGGGATATTTTCCAGGGGCTATCTGACTTTTGGATTTTTCCTAATGGGACTTTATGCTGGCCGATTGGATTTTTTCAATACCTATCTTACCGAAAAGAAATTGATCAGGAGGGTATTGTGGGGCGCTATCGCCTTGTTCGTGATCTCGCTGCTGATCACCTTTGGTTCATTCGCCCAGCTAGGCGAACAACCCACTTTTGATAATTGGTACGCCATGATAGGCCTGACAGGATTTGATCTGAATAATGTGGCCATGACGTTTATTATTATATGCCTCTTTGTTAAGGTGTATAGTTCAGATCGCTGGAAACAAGGGTTAAACAAATTTATGCCATACGGCAGAATGGCTTTGACCAATTATGCACTCCAAAGTGTGATTGGGACGTTTGTCTTTTATGGGTGGGGCCTTGGTTATCTTGGTAAACTCAGCAATACGGTTTCCTTTGGACTGGCACTTTTTCTCATTCTGTTTCAAATGGTATTCAGTAAGTGGTGGATGAAACATTTTTATTACGGCCCCTTCGAATGGATTTGGCGAAGCCTTACCTTCATGAAAGTATTTCCTTTTAAGAGGGCTCAGGAAATCGAAAATAGTTCTTCCTCCTAGCCTATGGATTACACGTAGTTCACCACACCTATAAGGACATACTCAACATTCCTTACCGTTCACCGATTTTTTTGAAATAAAGGTTTGCCAAGGGTCGTTTTAACTATCAAAACGAAACAATTCTATACTGAGGCAACCGATTAGCATGAAGCACTTATTACAATTTATTTCCTGGAACAAGTGCTTTGCGCTCACCTTGAGCATCATGCCCTTCCTGGCACTCTCCAGCTTTTACGGGATTTATACCCATAAATTCTATTTTACCAAAATCGACAATTATATTTTGCCCCTATTGTTGTTGGTACATTTACTTTATCTAAAAGCGTTACGACAAGCAGATAAGCAAGAAATATCCGACCTGAGCAATGCCAGGAATTTGGAATACGGCATGTATGTCATTTACTTTGTTTACCTCTATAAATTTGCTGAGACAAGCTACAAGCTTTCCAGCTATTTTGATTATTCAGAAGAAATATTGCCGGCTATGTTTTTGCCTGTCGGACTGGTTATTTTATTCCTGCAAATTATTTTTATGATCATCACATTGGCTATTTTCCGGCACCGCAAAGAACGCTTTGGGCCTTATCGTTTAGATAGGGTCAACCAGCTCTAGACCCATGCTTTCAGCATGATATACTTGTGTTATGGCGACACAAAAAAAACCCTGCTTCTAGCAGGGTTTTTCTTATAACTTACTTATGAATCCCCCATAGAGATCCTTAAACTGATAACCACTGTTATAGCGGTGTTTGCTCAATTTTTTATGCGCTACCAGCCCCCAAAGAAGAAACTCTTTCAGAAAATAGCTGTCGGCTTCCGAAACCTTAGGCTGATGCTTCTTGATTAAATAATCTAATGGCGTAATGTCATTTAATTGCTTTTTATACGCCTCATCCGAGCTGTCATCCAGTAATTCCAAACCTTCCCGATCGAAAAACCAAAGGATAAGATCATCATAAGGACCTTCAGCATCTTTTTGTTCTAACTTCAGAATGGCAGGAAAATGGTTCGGAAAAAGTGTTTTGATCGCATCTTCTATCAGCATAAGGGCAACCACGTCGGCTCCTTCCTGCTCGCCTTCGTACACCAATTCTATTTTACCGGTGATGGCGGGAATAACACCCATAAAATCGGATAATCGGACCGTCGTCTTTTCTTCACCCTTCGCCAGAGCACGGCGTTCCGCAGTACTTAAAAGATTTTCATAGGCTGTGATACTGGTCCTTGCACTCACCCCACTTTTGGCATCCACAAGATCACTGCGACGTGCTTCAAAACTGATCTGCTCCAGCAGGTCTTTTGCCAATTCCGGAACATAGACCGTATGTGCCTGCCGCTCATCCAATTGTGCTTCCTGTTCAGTGATCTTCCTGGCAATAGCGATCTCCTTAGGGTAGTGGGTTAGTATCTGCGATCCTATTCTATCTTTCAGTGGGGTTACAATACTTCCGCGGTTGGTGTAATCTTCAGGATTGGCTGTAAATACAAATTGAATGTCCAATGGCAGCCTCAGTTTAAATCCACGGATCTGTATATCGCCTTCCTGCAAAATATTAAAAAGTGACACCTGTATGCGGGCCTGCAGGTCGGGCAATTCATTTATCACAAAAATACAGCGGTTGGCACGGGGGATCATCCCAAAATGGATCACCCTGTCATCTGCATAGGATAGTTTTAAATTTGCCGCTTTAATCGGGTCTACATCGCCAATGAGGTCTGCTACCGTTACATCGGGCGTTGCCAGTTTTTCATAAAAGCGGTCGTCCCTGTGCAACCATGAGATGGGTGTCTTGTCGCCTTTCTCCTCGATTTGTTGTATGCTAAACCGTGAGATCGGTGCAAGCGGATCATCATTGATCTCCGAGCCTTCAACAATAGGAATATACTCATCCAGCAAATGGACCATAAGCCTTGCCAATCGTGTTTTGGCCTGTCCCCTTAATCCCAGAAGATTAATGTTATGCCGTGATAGTATGGCTCTTTCTAACTCCGGAATGACCGAACTCTCATAACCCCAAACCCCTTCAAAGGTAGCCTTGCCTTCCTTTATTCTCTGTCGGAGGTTGTTTCGGAGTTCATCTTTGATGCTTGTGCTTTGGTAACCGGATCTTTTTAATTCGCCCAGCGTTTTAATCTTGGTATGCTCTAATTTCATTGGTTTTTTTCAATTAGCACTCGTTCTTTTCTCAATAGTTATTTTAGCCTTTTCTTTCTGTTCTGTTCATAGTCCTCAAAGATCATTTCTCCCAGTCCCTGTAAGCCCGTAAATAGCGCCTTCCCTTTATTCGCTTCCGTAAAATGCCTTACAAACTGCATTAAATACGGGTCCTGGGCAATCATGAAGGTGGTGATAGGTATGTGTAATTTGCGTGCCTGCCGTGCCATGTTGTAGCACTTCTCCACAATAAAATCATCCAGGCCCACGCTGTTCTTGTAGTAATTGCCATCTGGCAGTCTAAGGCAACTGGGTTTACCATCCGTGATCATGAAGATCTGCTTGTTGGTATTCTTCTTGCGTCGCAACATATCCATGGCCAATTGCAAACCGGCAACGGTATTGGTGTGATATGGTCCTACTTTTAAGTAAGGCAGCTCTTTTATAGGAATGGGCCAGGCATCATTGCCAAAAACCAAAATATCCAGCGTATCCTTGGGATACCTGGTGGTAATGAGTTCGGCAAGGGCCATGGCTACTTTCTTGGCAGGTGTGATCCTGTCTTCCCCATAAAGGATCATACTATGGCTGATATCGATCATCAACACCGTGCTCATTTGTGCCTTGTGATGGGTATCTTCTACCACCAGGTCATCTTCTGTTAGCGAAAAACCATCCAGTCCATGGTTCACCTGGGCATTTTTAAGGCTTTCGGTCATCGATATCCTGTCCAGCGAATCTCCGTAATGATACTCCCTGAAATCGCCCGTATGTTCATCTCCGGCGCCCGATTTCCCTGTCCTGTGGTTTCCAGAACCACTTCTTTTGATCTTACCAAAGATCTGGTCGAGTGCCCGTTGCCGAATGATCCGCTCCATTTTTGCAGTGATGGAAAGCGCCCCTTCTCCCGGCGATCCTTCTCCTTCTCCGCCAGTCCCATCTTCAAACTCTTCCCTGATATACCCTTTAGCCTTCAGGTCTTCAATAAAGTCGTCAATGGTATACGTATCATCTGTCAGCTGGTATTCCTTGTCTAACTCCCGAAGCCAATCCAGTGCCTCTTCCACATCGCCTGAGGTGTGTGTAATGAGTTCCTGAAAGATCTCAAAAAGCTTTTCAAAAGGCGTTAGCGCCGGAGCATCATACGAAGTGAAACGAAATCCTTTTCTTGTATCCATAGCCATTGTATAAAATTACGCTATTTCACAAAATGCCGGAATGTTTTAAAGAAACCTTAACGGTTTCCATTATTTTCGTTTTATGAACCAAGTTCCCACCACTATGCTAAGGGCCTTTGTTGAAACACCGCCCCTTTGGCAACATAACCGGTTTGGTGTTACGCAATTTGACTTTCCGGCCGTAGATCTTCAAGGAGTCCGACCCGTTGCATTTCCGGCAAACCGTCGGTTGGGGCATAAAATAGAATTCCTTTTCTTAGAATGCCTGCAGGGGCAGGACCGCTATGAGCTACTTCATCACAGTGTACTTATAAAAAATGGGGTGAAAACGCTGGGTGAAATTGATTTTATATTAAAAGACCGGGAGCGCCAGTCGCTTTTACAGGTAGAACTTACGTATAAGTTTTACCTAATCGATGCCACAATAGATGACCCCATACACCAACTTATAGGGCCTAACAGGCGCGATTTATTCTACCATAAGATAACTAAAATACGGGATGGCCAGTTCAAAGTTCCCCTTAGCCCCCCGGGAAGTGACGTGCTCCGAAGACTTGAAATTGACAGTGAAACATTGGTTCAGCAAGCCTGTTTCAAAGCACAGCTTTTTGTTCCGCACCATACAATTTCCATGCCTCTTGGTCCTTTAAACCAGCACTGTATTACAGGATTTTGGATCCCATTTAAGGACTTTAACACCAATACGTTCAAGGATTACAGGTATTATCTTCCCACCAAAGAAGAATGGTTGTTAAAGCCCTATGATGCAGAAAGTTGGATCACACATAATGAACTGCTTATTGAGGTAGATTTAAGCATGCGGAAACAACGTGCACCCATGGTCTGGATGAAAAAAAATGGCAGTGAATTTGAAAAGTTCTTTGTGGTCTGGTGGTGAAGGTATCTTGTTGTGATATTATGGCTGATGCCGATTTTTAAGCACGGTAACAATGTCTTCTAAGGAATACCCTTTGGCACGCAAGAGGATCAAATAGTGGAAGAGTAGGTCCGCACCTTCATTCAAAAATAACGCGCTGTTATCATCCTTGGCCTCAATGACCAGTTCTACAGCTTCTTCGCCAACTTTCTGTGCTATTTTATTGATCCCCTTTTCAAAAAGGGAAGCCACATAACTCTTTTCTGCCTGCGCGTGCAACTGCCTTTCTTTAATGATCGCTTCCAGGCCAGACAAAAACCCATAGGTAGCCTTGTTCTCTGTATTCCAGCAAGTATCAGTACCCTTATGGCAGGTAGGTCCAAGAGGTGTTGCCTTTATCAGGAGGGTATCATGGTCACAATCTAATAGCATGTCTTTGACCAACAAAAAATGACCACTCTCCTCCCCTTTGGTCCAGAGCCTGTTTTTTGTCCGACTAAAGAAGGTAACCTTTCCTGTTTGTACCGTTTTCTCATAGGCCTCATTATTCATATACCCAAGCATGAGCACATTTTTAGTGTCTGCGTCCTGAACTACCGCCGGCACCAATCCATCCGTATTCTTGTCAAAGTCTATTTCCATCGTATTGCTATTTTCATTTTCATTATGAGTCATACTAATCGCATTGCTATGTCCTTCTCGTGAAGGTATTCCTTTAGTGCCTTTATCTCTATTTCCTTGAAATGGAAGACACTGGCAGCGAGGGCAGCATCTGCTTTCCCATGGATAAAAGTATCTGCAAAATGCTCTCTGGTACCGGCACCACCTGAGGCAATGATTGGGATATTTAACGCTTCTGATAACCTGGCAAGGGTTTCATTCGCAAAACCATTTTTAGTGCCATCATGGTCCATAGATGTAAAGAGGATTTCCCCTGCCCCTCTGGCTTCCACTTCTTTGGCCCATGCAAATAATTCCAATTCTGTAGGTACCTTACCTCCAACCAAATGAACCTTCCAAATACCATCGATCTTTTTGGCATCAATAGCTACTACGATGCACTGCGAACCAAATTTAGCTACCAACTGATTAATAAGGTCGGGGTTTTTAACCGCTGAAGAATTAATGGAAACCTTATCTGCGCCATTGTTCAGCAAAATGCTGACATCTTTTAATGAAGAGATACCACCCCCAACCGTGAAGGGAATATTTACTTTTTCTGCCACATGCCTGACAAGGTCTGCAAGGGTCTTACGGTCTTCTTCTGTTGCTGAAATATCTAGAAAAACCAACTCATCTGCTCCTTCTTCTGCATACCGCTGCGCTAGTTCTACAGGGTCTCCGGCATCCCGTAATCCTACGAAATTGACCCCTTTTACCGTTCTGCCGTTTTTAATATCCAGACATGGAATGATTCTTTTGGTCAACATTTACGATTCATTTTTTATGTTCAGATCGAACCCGTCATAAAAACCGAGGTCCTGGTCTTTTATTAGCTTGGTGCAATAGGCGAGTTGCCCTGTATGATAGGAAAGATGCTCTACCACATGAATGACAATGCCCATACCGCTGAGCTGAAATCCTTGTACGGTATACTGCTTCAGAAGTTGTTCCGGAGTGCTGTTTTGGATCACTTCCTTAGCCGCTTCGATCACCTTTTGCAACTTGTCCTGTAGTGCTATTTTATTGAAACCGCCGCTTATTGAAAATTCCTGGTCCCTGTTTCTTGTATCTTCCTGCCCTGCCAATCCCGAGAGAATGTATTGCGAAATATTTCCGCAAAGGTGCACCATAATGTTGCCAACACTATTGGAGGCGCTATTCGGTTTTTTCCAGATAGTGGTTTCATCCAGGAACTGCAAGGATGTAGTGATCATTCGCATACTTTCATCCAAACGGAAGAGCGCATTCCGGATAAAATCGTCTGCAAGGTTGGCATTGTTTACCTTCATTATCCTAAAATAAATGATTCGAGTTGTTTCAGGGAAATGTTCCCTTCATAAATTGCTTTACCTACAATGGCACCTTCACAACCAATACGCATTAATTCATAAAGGTCCTCCAATTGTGAAATACCCCCGCTGGCAATTAGCTTTATCCCGGGAACCTGTTCATCCGCTCCACCACTTAGACCGATTGCCGTCTTTCCGACAGCTGTCTGAGTAAGGATCTTTTGGTACAGTTCTATTGAAGGCCCGGCTAACATCCCATCCTTACTGATGTCTGTGCATATCACGTACTGGATACCTTCTTTTTGATATTGTTGCACAAAAGGGACCAGGTACTCTTCCGAAGCTTCCTGCCATCCGGAAACAGCTACCTTCTCATTCAATGCATCGGCCCCTAAAACTATCTTTGCTGGTCCGTGTGCAGTAAGCCATCGCAAAAATGTTGCTTTGTCCTTTACGGCAATGCTTCCACCGGTTACCTGCTTCGCCCCGGCATCAAAAGCTATTCTAAGGTCCTCATCGGACTTCAGGCCACCCCCAAAGTCTATCTGAAGCGATGTTTTCGAGGCTAATTCCTCCAGCACCTTATAATTAACGATATGGTTAGACTTTGCCCCATCCAGGTCCACGACATGTAAAAAGCGTATCCCATGTGCTTCAAATTCCTTGGCTACTTCCAATGGATGCTCATTATAGATCTTTTTGGTTTCGTAATCACCTTTGGTAAGTCGGACACATTTTCCATCAATAATATCAATAGCCGGTATAATTCTCATCTTTCCTAAATTATGTACCCAATGTGATCTAAAGGGTCAAAAAGTTCTTTAATATTTGTGCTCCTACCAGGCTGCTCTTTTCGGGATGGAACTGCACTCCCCAAAAATTGTCCTTTTGCAAAGCACTGCTGTAAGGCCTTTCATATTCGGAAACAGCAATGGTGTCATTGCAAAGAGGCGCATAGTAACTATGAACCAAATAAATATAATCCTTCTCAGATATTCCTTCAAAAAGGGGTGTCTTGAGTTCTGTGATTTGATTCCATCCAATCTGCGGCACTTTTACCTGAGTGGAAAATTTGACTACCTCCACATCAAAAATCCCCAACCCACGGGTATTCCCTTCCTCTGAATAGCGACACATCAATTGCATGCCAAGGCATATGCCTAAAACGGGTTGCTTTAGGGTAGGAATCAGTGTATCCAGCCCACTTTCCCGGAGTTTATGCATGGCGCTGCTGGCTTCGCCAACCCCCGGAAAGATGACCTTATCGGCCATTCTGATCGTTGCCTGGTCCTTGCTTAGTGTTGCCTTCAAACCCAAGCGTGCAATGGCAAATTGAATGCTTTGAATATTTCCTGCACCGTAATCGATGATCACAATCTTCATGACTCTTTGTTTAAAGCATTCCTTTGGTTGAAGGCAGGATCATCTTTTCGGCGTCGCGCTTTACGGCCATTTTGATCGCTTTGGCAAATGCCTTGAAGATGGCTTCAATTTTATGATGTTCATTGGTCCCTTCGGCCTTGATATTCAGATTAGCCTTCGCCCCATCCGAAAAGGACTTAAAAAAATGATGGAACATTTCTGTTGGCATATCCCCTATTTTTTCCCTTTTAAATTCCGTTTCCCATACCAGCCAGTTGCGCCCGCCAAAATCGATAGCAACCTGCGCCAGGCTGTCGTCCATCGGCAAACAGAAGCCATAGCGTTCTATCCCCAGCTTATTGCCAAGGGCCAGATGGAAAACCTCCCCCAGTGCAATGGCCGTATCTTCAATGGTATGGTGTTCATCTACTTCCAGATCGCCCTGCACCTGAATATCCAGATCTATCTGGCCATGCCGTGCCAGTTGATCTAGCATATGATCAAAGAAGGCTAATCCGGTCGAAATACGGGAAGCACCGGTACCATCCAGGTTCAACTGAATAGCAATTTGAGTTTCCTTGGTATTCCGTTGATAGGTGGCAACACGGTCTTCCATTAAAAGAAATTGATAAATGGCTTCCCAGGTAGCTTGTTTCCAAGGCAATATGAGGTGCAAGCAGCTCCTGTGCCACTGTTATCTCATCGTTGCCCAATTCGGATTCTCCTTTTAAGAAGATCCCTTTAGCACCCAGGTTTTTAGCCAATTCCATATCTGTCATACGATCACCGATCACATAGGAAGCAGTGAGGTCATACGCCTCATCAAAGTACGCCGTTAACAATCCTGTAGCAGGTTTTCTGGTAGCAGCTTTTTCGTGTGGATAGGTCTTGTCTATCAGGACGTTCGAAAAATGGATCCCTTCATTCCCAATCGTTTCCATGATGAAATCCTGCACAGGCCAAAAGGTATCTTCCGGAAAGCCGTCAGTTCCCAGCCCGTCCTGATTCGTAACCATTACCAGTTCATAAGTAAGTTCCCTGGCAATTTTACCAAGGTAGGTAAAAACCCCTGGGTAAAAACTGAGTTTCTCAAAGGCATCTATCTGTTCGTCTGCCGGTTCCTTTATGATGGTACCGTCCCTGTCTATGAATAAGACCTTTCTTTTTTTGGTAGCGTTCATTCTAACTCTTTTAAAACGTTGATCAGCGTATTATTTTCTGTTTCCGTACCTACCGTAAACCGGAGGGTATTCTGACACAAGGGCTGTCCGGACCTGTTGCGCACAATAAGCCCCCTTTTCAATAATTGTTCATAACGCAAGGCCGCATCATCTACAGCCACCAGTATAAAATTGGCATCACTGGGATATATCCGACGCACGAACGGAATACCAGACAAGGCTTTTTCCAGTCTTTTACGTTCCGAAATGACCGTGGCTACTTCCCTGGCAATTGCTTCCTTGTCTAACAGCTTTTCTAAAGCAGCTTTTTGCGTAAGTTCATTAACATTGTACGGAGGCTTTATTTTATTCAGGATCCCTATAACATCGTTGGAGGCATAACAACAGCCAAGCCGTATGCCTGCCATGCCTAAGGCCTTTGAAAATGTTTGGGTGATAACCATGTTGGGATAGGCAGCAAGTTCTTTAAGCCAGCTTTCTTGGATGGAAAAATCTATATAGGCCTCGTCTATGACCACTAATCCATGGAATTGACTTAGAATACGCCTGATCTGTTCCTTTTTCAGGCTGTTTGCCGTCGGGTTATTCGGGGAACAAAGGAATATGAGCTTGGTATGTTCGTCTATCTGGTTAAAGGTGCTCCCCAGGTCTATATCAAGAGCTTCCGTTAGCAATACTTCCCTGTTCTCAATTCCGTTAATGCCTGCCAGTACGCTGTACATACCATAGGTCGGCGGCATTGAGATCACATTGTCTTTGAAAGGCTCGCAGAACGCCCTGAAAATAAGGTCCAGTACTTCATCACTTCCATTCCCCAGAAGCAGTTGTTCCGGCTGCACCCCTTTGTACTCGGAAAGAACTCCTTTTAGTGTTCGCTGCTGTGGATCAGGATACCGGTTTAGGCCATTTTCAAAAGGATTTTCATTGGCATCGAGGAAAATCTTCCTGGAACCATCGGAAACATATTCATCCCGGGCCGAAGAGTACGGACGAAGTGCCTTAACATTGTTCCGTACTAGGCGATTCAGGTCAAAATTATTGTTGCTGTTCATAGCGCTTATGCCTATCGTTCTTCTTCCGAAAGTGCTCTTAGAGCATTTAACCTCAGTGTTACTGCATTCTTATGGGCCTGAAGTCCCTCTGCCGATGCCATGGCTTCAATAACTTCCCCAAGGCCCACTATACCCTCAGTACTGATTTTCTGAAAGGTGATACTTTTTAAAAAGCTATCCAGGTTTACACCACTGTACTGTTTGGCATACCCATTGGTAGGTAAGGTATGATTTGTACCCGAAGCATAATCGCCCGCACTTTCAGGAGTGTAATTCCCAATAAATACAGACCCCGCATTTAAGGTGTTTTTCAGGTAAAATGCTTCTTCCTTTACGCACAGGATATAATGTTCCGGACCGTATTCATTGATAAGGTCTACTGCCTCCCTGTCTGAAGTAACATAGATCAGCTTGCTGTTTTCGATCGCCTTTTCCGCGATGGCCTTTCTGGGCAATTCTTTCAATTGCAATGCCACTTCCTTTTCTACTTCCTCCAACACCTTTTTTGAAGTGGATACCAGCATTACCTGGCTATCGATCCCGTGTTCGGCCTGACTCAACAGGTCCGAAGCCACAAATTGTGGTACCGCTGTCTCATCGGCCATCACCAGTAACTCACTGGGGCCTGCAGGCATATCAATGGCCACTCCATGTTTTGTAGCCAGCTGTTTGGCTACTGTTACAAATTGATTTCCAGGTCCGAATATTTTGTGCACCTGCGGAATGGTTTCGGTTCCAAAGGTAAGCGCAGCAATGGCCTGTATCCCTCCTACCGTAAACACCTGTGTAATGCCGCATAAATGTGCTGTATATAGCACCACCGCGGGCAGGCTACCGTCCTTGCCGGGCGGCGAGCATAAAACGATATCCTGACATCCTGCAATCTTTGCCGGAACAGCCAACATAAGAATGGTTGAAAATAAAGGAGCCGTACCCCCAGGAATGTAGAGACCCACTTTTAGTATGGGCTTTTTCTCCTGCCAGCATGTTACTCCCGGAGAGGTCTCGACCGAAACTTTACCTGTTTTTTGTGCCTCGTGAAACTTCTTAATGTTTTCATAGGCCTTTTGAATAGCACCCTTCAGGGTCTCAGACAATTCATTTCCGGCATTTACCAGAGTGGCTTCCGCTACCCTGGAGGAATCAATGGAAATCCCGTCAAACTTTTCCGTGAAGGCTTTTACCGCTTTATCGCCCTCATTTAAAACCGACTGAAAGACGGTCTCCACCACAGGCTCAATTGCTGCTATGGTTTGTGTTGGCCGGGAAAGAATACCCTTCCATTCACTGCGTTTTGGTTCGTATATCTTTTTCATGCCCTTTCCTATAAAACCATTTTTTCAATAGGACATACTAAAATGCCCTCAGCACCCGCCTGTCGCAACTCATCAATAACTTCCCAAAAGGTATCCTTGTTGATGACCGAATGCACGGAACTCCAGCCTTTTTCGGCCAGTGGCAATACGGTAGGGCTCCTCATTCCCGGCAATAATTTAAGGATCGCCTCTATGCGGTCATTAGGAACGTTCATCAACACATATTTGGATTGTCTTGCGGCCAATACCGATCTGATCCTGAATTGTAATTGTTGTAAGAGTGCTTGTTGTTTGGCGCCTAACTGCGGCGATACCGCAAGGACCGCTTCACTGGTCAGGATCTGTTCTACTTCCTTGAGGTTATTTTTAAATAAGGTACTGCCGCTGGAAACGATATCCCCAATGGCATCGGCCAAGCCTATATTTGGAGCGATCTCTACCGAACCGTTAATGATATGCAACTCGGCCTCAATGCCTTTACTTTGCAGATAGTTCCGTACGGTATTCGGATATGAGGTGGCGATACGCTTTCCCTGCAGGTAGTCAATGGAGCCATATTTTACTGACTTTGGCACTGCCAGGGAAACCCGACATTTGGAAAATCCTAATTTTTCGACCACCTGAAGGTCGTTCCCCTTTTCTACCAGGACATTCTCTCCAATGATTGCCGTATCTACCACGCCGTCCCTTAAATACTGTGGGATATCACCGTTTCTGAGGTACAGCACTTCCAAAGGAAAATTCCGTGCAGCCGCCTTTAGCTGATCTTTTCCATTATCAATGGAAATCCCGCAATCCTTCAGGATATTTAAGGAGTCCTCATTAAGTCGCCCCGATTTCTGAATAGCAATTTTTAATTTCATTTTTATTCTTCTTAAAAGCAATTTCCAATCTAAAAACAAAACCCGTTTGATTTCTCAAACGGGTCCGGATATATGATGAATACAACATTCCTAGCTCGCTTGAGGGCAAGTATCGGAATGATGATGTGTATTGTTATTGCTCATGTTGCGACAAAAGTAAAATATATTTTTTATCTACAAAAATTTGCCCTTATTAATTATTTCCCAAAATGATAGGCATTCCTGAATCACCGGAACCTATTACCACTACTTTGGAATTAGGTGATTCTGCAAGTTTTAAGGTTGCTTCTATACCTTTATCCTGTAAAATCTTATCTGTTAAGGATGCACTTAATATCTTATTCGCATCTGCTTTACCCTGTGCCTCTATGATTTGGCGCTGTGCTTCTTTATCTGCTGTGATTAAACGAAACTCATACTCCAACGATTCCTGCTCTTGTTTTAATTTACGCTCAATCGCTTCTTTTATTGTCGGAGGAAGCGTCACATCTCTAACCAATACTTCATTTAGCTGAATGTATTGACCATCTACTATCTTTTTGGTCTCTTCAAAGATCTCTGCCTGAATGGCATCCCTCTTACTAGAATAGAGTTGTTCCGGGGTATAGCGCCCAACAACGCTTCTGGCCGCGGACCGGATGGTAGGCAACAAAACCCGTTGTACATAGGCTTCTCCTTTTTCCTGATGTAATTTTCCTAGGAATTCATACTTTGGCTCAAACCAGGCGGAGGCATCCAATTTGATTTCCAGACCGTTAGAAGAAAGCACCTGCATCTTTTCGAAAACCTCTTGCTGTCTAACTTCATAAACGTAAACCTTATTCCAAGGGGCCACCAAATGGAATCCTTCCCCTAAAGGTGGTTCATCGGTTACCACACCACCACCAAAGGTTTTATATAATACGCCGGCTTCCCCGGAGCCAATGGTGATAGCCGATTTAGAAATTAAGATCACCAATACTATGATGATAAATATGGCGGGCAATGCAATTTTTGGAAGTTTGTCCATTCTTTCTGTTATTTAAGTTAATCCGTTAAATTTTCTGATGATCCATTCTGTAGTCAGTGCAATAATGATGATCCCAAGTAATAGTTTGAAATCGATCAAAGATACAACATTTTCAATGCTTTTCTGCCTTGGGGTGAAACGCGTTTCTGTCATCAGGTCATCTATCATGAGTTGCAACTGATCTGGAAAATAAAGGGTGCCCATGGTTGTTTCTGTAAGTTGCCGCAGATCCTTGACATTGCTGGAAATAAAAAGCTGTTCCATATTGAAATCGGCAATTTCAAAGGCCCCTTTTTTTATGAATTTCCCGCCATCTGCCGTAACGGTAAAGGTATATTCTCCTGCCGGAAGGTCTCCAATATTGGTTTCGTAGCGCTTATTTCCCAAGACCATAGGTCTTGTTTCTGAAAAGGCATTGGTTACCCCTTCGATCGCCAAAGTCAGTTGAGCGTTTGCATTAAACAAATAGGCGGCGTCAAAGTAAGCGGCACTTATCTTCTTATTCGTTGCACCGTCATAATACAACTCATAGGAAACAGAGAGTCGTTCACGTTTTTCATTGGAAGAGAGATATCGCATGAGGGTATTTAAAAAGGAGTCAAAATTGACAAAGTCCCCGTCATTCCTAAAACTCTGAACCCTCCATTTCCAAATGTTCTCCCCGAATAGAAAAGCCTCCCGCCTACTACCATCATTTAGCACTGCCATCAGGGGTTCCTGTAAGGACACTCCTTTTAACTGCTGCGTCATGATGCTCTCGTAGGGGGTTGTTATAAGGAGCTCTCCTAAATTTCCTGACAAAGGCGGGAAATCGGTTACTTCAAATTCATCCAGGTCAAAAAGACCAAAAGCAGGGTTTAAAACAGGAACTATTTCCTCAGTCTGACCATAAGAAGTGCGTTCCAATCCTTTTTGCACCCTGTTGAGGAATGACCAATCCGTATGTGTGCCGGTAATGGTAAACGTATTGGAGCTGGTTTTCTCTATATATTGGTACAAGGGGGCGAAGTTCCTGTTTGGCTGGTACAGGATAAATAGATCGTAATCGGCTCCCTCCAAATCCAACTCCTCAGGTTTTAAAATGGCAACTGAGCGCTGGTTATTGCCTTCTATGGCCTTTACAAGGGCCCCTATATCCGGATGATTGATATCCGATATGAGGGCAATTTTAGTCTTCTCGTCTATGATCTCAATAGGTACCCTTCGTTTATTATTGCCCGTATTGCGTTCTCCAGTAATGGTATCCAGGGCAATTACAAGCGTTTTTAGTCCTGTTGAGGTTGCCTCCAGTTCCAAATTGACTCTTTTTGAATTGCGTATGGCATCTAACGCAATGTCCTCCCGATAGACCCTTTTCCCATCGAGTTGAACGGTCAGTGTACTGTTGATGCTGCCCCGACCCTGGTAGCTAACAAATAATTCTATTGGGAACGTATTTTTTAAGAATGCATATTTATTAAGGTTCACCTGCCCTATTTTCAGGTCACGATAGGTAGTGGTATCCCCAACAACAATTGCACTGACGGGCAACTGTAAATAAGAGCCCATGTATTTATATTCTTCCCCCGCCGTTTGATTGCCATCAGAAATCAGCACAACCGGCGTTTCGTTATTTCGATACAAATTGTGAACTGCCGATAATGACTTGGCAATATTGGTGCCCATTTCATCGAAGGAAAGACTGTCTGAAGGATTTAGCCCTTGCCCAAAACTATAATTCGTAACCGAAAAGCGTTCAGGAAGGCTGGTATTTTCCTTTAGTAATTGCTGCAATCTGAGCATCTCCGTTGCGGCATTTGAAGCCTCGATGGAATTGGAATTGTCCCATAAGAAAATAAGGTCCTGCTTTTCAAGGCTTACGGTGGTATTGATGATCTTAGGATTGATCAGTAATACCAGGATACCAAAAACAGCTACATACCTCAAAACGGCCAGCGGCAGCTGCAATTTCCAGTTCTTTTTAGCCTTGTAGTAGTACTGATAAGAAACGATCAAAAAGGAAATCAACGCCGCAATAATAAGCCCTAGTAAGGTAGCTGTCTGCATTTGTTTTTTATCACTTCTTTATTAGTTGCGGCATCTCCGAAAGTAAAAACGCACTTGTGGAGGATCTTTACGATTTTTGGTTGGCTAGGTAAGCATCCCCCCATCTACATGCAATACCTGACCGGTAATGTAGGCCGACATATCCGATGCCAGGAATAAACAGGCATTGGCCACGTCTTCAGGAGATCCTCCTCTTTTTAATGGTATGGCATCTCTCCAACTCTGAACTGTTTTTTCATCAAGTTTTCCGGTCATTTCCGTTTCAATAAAACCAGGAGCTATTGCATTACAACGAATGTTTCTGGAGCCCAATTCCAGGGCAACCGATTTGGTGAACCCGATAATACCTGCTTTAGAGGCAGCGTAATTCGTTTGTCCGGCATTCCCTTTAACCCCCACAACACTACTCATGTTGATGATAGATCCATGTCGTTGTTTCAACAGCGTTCGCTGTACGGCTTTGGTCATATTGAAGACAGATTTCAGGTTGATCTCGATCACCGAATCAAAATCCTCTTCATTCATGCGCATGAGAAGGTTATCTTTAGTGATTCCGGCATTGTTGATCAAGACATCAATGCCTCCAAAATCTTCAAGAACCGAAGCCACCAGTTGCTCAGCATCCTGAAAACTGGCTGCATTACTTTTATAGGCCTTTGCCTTTACCCCTAAGGCAGTCAATTCCTTCTCCAGGGCTAGGGCAGGGGCCTCGCTGGAACTGAACGTAAATGCTATATTGGCACCGTGGCTGGCAAATACTCTTGCGATCCCGGTTCCAATGCCTCTGCTTGCTCCTGTTATAATGACGTTTTTTCCTTCCAAAAGTTTCATAGTGATCAGTTGTTGATTTAGATTCTCTTCAAAGATAGGTGTTGTATAAATGATGCAAAAAAAAAATCCCGATCTGGTCGGGATTTTATAGACTAAGGGATGCTTACCCCATTACCTCTTTTACTTTTTTCCCTATTTCAGCAGGTGAGTCTACGACGTGTATCCCGCAATCCCTCATGATCCTTTTCTTTGCCTGTGCAGTATCGTCACTTCCTCCCACAATAGCACCTGCATGTCCCATGGTCCTTCCGGCAGGAGCTGTTTCTCCGGCAATAAAACCAACAATGGGTTTTTTGCTGCCGCTTTCCTTATACCAGTTAGCGGCATCCGCTTCAAGCTGACCACCGATCTCGCCTATCATAACCACACATTCCGTCTCAGGGTCATTTATCAATAATTCTACTGCTTCTCTGGTAGTGGTTCCAATAATGGGGTCTCCCCCTATTCCGATAGCAGTGGTAATTCCTAATCCCTGGCGCACCACCTGATCTGCTGCCTCGTAGGTGAGGGTACCCGATTTAGATACGATCCCTACTTTTCCTTTCTTAAAAACGAAGCCAGGCATAATCCCCACTTTCGCTTCTCCAGGCGTGATGACCCCCGGACAATTAGGCCCCACTAAGGTGCAATCTTTGTCTTTAATATAGTCATATGCCTTCACCATATCTTCAATTGGGATGCCTTCGGTGATAGTTATGATTACTTTGATCCCTGCACTGGCAGCTTCCATGATCGCATCGGCTGCAAATGCCGGTGGAACGAATATAATAGTGGTGTCGGCACCTGCCTGCTTCACGGCATCTTCAACTTTATTAAATACAGGTCTTCCAAGATGGGTCTGTCCTCCCTTTCCTGGCGTAACACCTCCAACAACATTGGTCCCGTACTCTATCATTTGCTCCGCATGGAAAGTACCCTCACTACCTGTAAAACCCTGTACAATGATCTTAGAATTCTTATTTACTAATACACTCATCTTTTGTTTTTTATTTGGCTGAACAAAAATATAGGTTTGAAAAGGATTTGTAAAACAATCGTTCGCTTATTGTTCTTTTATTTGTTTCAAAATCTCAGGGATCCTTTTCACATTGGCCATTTGTTTTAATTTTTCCCTCGCTTCCTCCACCGGACTGCCAAAATAGGTTTTCCCTCCGGCCAGCGACTTAGAGACACCGGTTTGGGCCAAAACTACTGCGTTTTTTCCTATGGTAGCGGCACTGGTGACACCTACCTGGCCCCATAGCGTTACTTCGTCTTCTATGACAACACAACCGGCGATACCCGTCTGTGAGGCGATCAGGCATTTCTTTCCTATGACCGTGTCATGGCCCACGTGGACCTGATTATCCAATTTGCTTCCTTCCTTTATGGTCGTATCGCCCGTGACACCTTTATCCACCGTGCATAGTGCTCCAATTTCCACATGGTCTTCAATAACGACCCGGCCTCCTGACAATAATTTATCAAATCCGGTAGGCCGGTTTTTGTAATAGAAAGCATCCGAGCCCAAAACAGTTCCTGCGTGTATCTGGACGTTATTTCCTATAACACAGTGATCATAAATGGTGACATTCGGATGTATAAGGCAACCCTCGCCTATGGTCACATGGTTTCCAATAAATACATTTGGTTGAATGACGGTATTTTTACCAATTTTAGCCGTGTCGGAAATGGCTGCCCCTGCACTTTGATAAGGCCTGAAATACCGTGTCAGTTTGTTAAAATCATTGAAAGGGTCTTCTGAGATCAGCAAGGCTTTTCCTTCCGGGCAAGGTACTTCTTTGTTAATAAGGACGATAGTTGCCTTTGATTTTAATGCTTTGTCATAATATTTTGGGTGGTCTACAAAAACAATATCCCCGGGTTCTACGACATGGATCTCGTTCATGCCCAAGACAGGAAAATTAGCGTCCCCTACATAGGAAACCTGCAATATTTCGGCAATCTGTTTTAAGGTTTGTTGGGGAGTAAATTTCATGTGCGCGCTCTTATTCTTTTACCCTTTCCATATAGTTTCCTTTTTCCGTATCAATTTTGATCTTATCACCTTCATTGATAAACAAGGGTACATTTACTTTGGCTCCGGTCTCTACAGTAGCCGGTTTTGTTGCGTTTGTAGCCGTATTGCCCCTTACTCCGGGTTCTGTATGGGTCACTTCCAACACAACACTTGCAGGCATATCTACCGATAATGGCAAACTGTCTTCCGTATTGAACAAGATCGTTACTACCTCACCCTCCTTCAGAAGATCCGGACTATCCAAAGCACTTTCTGGTAATGCTATCTGGTTATAATCTTCCGTATTCATAAAGTGATAGGTGGTTCCTTCAGCGTACAGGAACTGATAGGTTCTTGTTTCAACCCGAACGTCTTCTATCTTATGGCCGGCAGAAAAAGTATTGTCCAACACTTTCCCGGAGGTAACACTTTTAAGTTTTGTCCTAACGAAAGCAGGGCCTTTTCCTGGTTTCACATGCAAAAATTCAATGATCTTATAGATGTCATTGTTATACCGGATGCATAGTCCTTTCCTAATGTCTGATGTACTTGCCATACTTATTAATTGTTGCTAAAATAACCTTTCATAATACCACGATGAGAGTCACGAATGAATTTCAGGATCTCATCCCGCTCCGGAGTGGCTTCCATTTCGGCCTCAATGATCTGAACGGCCTGTGAGTTGTTGTAATTCTTTTGGTACAGGATTCGGTAAATATTCTGGATCTCCCGGATCTTTTCTGCATTAAACCCGCGTCTTCGAAGCCCCACCGAATTGATGCCAACGTAGGACATCGGCTCGCGTGCTCCTTTTACATAAGGAGGCACATCTTTTCTTACAAGGGAACCTCCGGTCACGAAGGCATGGTTTCCTATGGACACGAACTGGTGCACTGCAACCAGACCTGCCAACACCACATTGTCACCTATGGTTACATGGCCTGCCAGGGTCGAATTATTCGAAAAAATACAATTATTGCCAATCAGGCAATCATGGGCGATATGGCAATAGGCCATGATCAGGCAATTCTTCCCAATAACGGTCTTCAAGCGATCTGAGGTGCCTTTGTTGATGGTTGCACATTCCCGTATGGTCGTGTTATTACCGATCTCCACAGTGGTCTCTTCGCCATTGTATTTGAGGTCCTGGGGAGGTGCCGAGATCACCGCGCCGGGAAAAATATTACAATTTTTCCCAATGCGTGCCCCTTCCATGATGGTGACATTGCTTCCGATCCAGGTCCCTTCACCAATCGTCACATTATTGTGGATGGTTGTAAAGGGCTCTACCACCACGTTCTTTGCTATTTTAGCCCCGGGGTGTATATATGCTAATGGTTGATTCATGCTATTTCTTTTTCGCGATTTGCGCCATCATTTCTGCCTCGCACACCAGTTTATTGTTCGCATAGGCATAGGCCTGCATATGACAGATGCCCCTTCTAATAGGCGATATAAGGCTGCAATGAAAAATGAGGGTGTCGCCAGGCAATACTTTTTGTTTAAATTTTACATTATCTATCTTCATAAAGAATGTCAGATAATTTTCAGGATCGGGCACCGTACTAAGGACGAGTATCCCTCCTGTTTGGGCCATAGCTTCTACCTGAAGTACCCCCGGCATTACGGGAGCTCCTGGGAAATGACCTATAAAGAATGGCTCATTCATGGTCACATTCTTCATTCCCACCACGTGCTGCTCGGATAATTCCAAAATTCGATCGATTAATAAGAAAGGAGGCCGGTGCGGCAGCATTGCCATGATTTGGTGAATATCCATCAAAGGTGTTTCACTTAGATCGTATTTCGGCACACTGTTCCTTTTCTCCAATTTGATGATCTTGGATAATTTCTTGGCAAACTGGGTATTAACGTAATGGCCCGGTTTATTGGCGATCACTTTTCCACGGATACGAGTGCCGGCAAGCGCCAAATCGCCGATCACATCAAGTAACTTATGCCTGGCCGCCTCGTTAGGCTGATGCAGGGTAAGGTTGTCCAGAATACCATTCGGTTTTACCGACAGCTTCTTTTTATTAAAGGCCTTTTCGAGCTTTTTCATGGTAGACACGGAGATCTCCTTATCCACATAAACGATGGCATTATTAAGGTCACCTCCTTTAATCAATCCATGCTCCAGGAGCATTTCCAGTTCGTGTAAAAAACTAAAGGTCCTGGCATCGGCTATTTCTTTTTTGAAGTCAGATAACCTGTCGAGCGTCGCATTCTGAGTTCCCAGGACCTTGGTGCCGAAATCGACCATGGTGGTTACCTGATACTCTTCTGCAGGAATTATGGTAATTTCACTTCCCGTAGTTTCATCTTTATAACTGATTACTTCCTTTACAACATATTCCTCCCTTTCGGCCTCCTGTTCAACAATTCCGGCCTTTTCCAATGCTTCCACAAAAAACTTTGAGGATCCGTCCATAATAGGTGGTTCCGGTGCGTTAAGCTCAATCAGTACATTATCGATCTCCAGGCCTACGAGTGCAGCAAGAACATGCTCAGAAGTTTGGATCTTCACGCCTCTCTTTTCGAGATTGGTTCCTCTTTGGGTATTGATGACATAATTGGCATCGGCCTCAATGACAGGCTCTCCCTCCAGGTCTACCCTTTTAAAAGCATACCCATGATTTACGGGTGCCGGAACAAATTTCATCCGAACATTTTCTCCGGTGTGAAGACCAACCCCCATGAGTTCTGTTTCCTTTGCAATGGTGCGCTGTTTAGCCATATACTTACTATCCGTTGTTTTTTTCAATATCAACAATTCTACTTACTATTTTAGGCAGATTTTTAAAATGGACGTAGGACTTATTAAAATCGGCGTAGGGTAATGCGGGAGACCCCTGTAAGACCTCATCATCCTTCACATTGCCTATGATACCCGATTGTGCTTGAATTTTCACCCTGTCTCCAATCGTTATATGCCCCACAATGCCCACCTGTCCTCCTATGAGACATCTTTTTCCAATTTTTGTAGAACCGGCTATACCGGTTTGGGCAGCGATGACGGTATGCTCTCCTATCTCCACATTATGAGCGATCTGGATCTGATTGTCGAGCTTTACACCCTTCCGCAAGATGGTAGATCCCAAAGTAGCCCTGTCTATGGTGGTACCGGCGCCTATTTCCACATTATCTTCCAGCATCACATTTCCCGTTTGCGGTACCTTAGTGTATTCTCCATTGGCGTTTGGAGTAAAACCGAATCCATCGGCCCCAATAATCACAGCTGAATGAATGACACAACCATTCCCAACGATACATTCCGAATAGATCTTCGCGCCGGAATAAATAAGCACATTATCGCCAATCACCGCATTATCGCCTATATAGACATTGGGAAATATTTTTACGTTGTTTCCAATTTTAACATTGTTTCCCAGATACGAAAAGGCACCCAAATAAAAATCACTGCCATAAGTGGCTGTTTCCGATAAAAAGACAGGATTCTCAATCCCTGTTTTATTGTTCTTTACCTGATTGTAAAACTCTAATAGCTTGGAAAAGGATTTATATGCATCCGCTACCTTGATCAGCGTGGTTCGGAGCTCCTGTTCCGGAACAAAATCCTTGTTAACTATGGTAATGGAAGCTTCGGTGGTGTAAATGTAAGGGGTGTACTTCGGATTTGCCAAAAAAGTTAAAGAACCAGCTACTCCTTCTTCAATTTTAGCAAGTTTGTGCACTGTTATTTCCGGGTTCCCATAAACCTGTCCTTCTAAAATACCTGCAATCTGACTGGCTGTGAATTTCAAGGGATTATTTTTTTGGCATTAAGTTACAGTCGGACAAAAGTAAGAAAAATTACGAAACGCTTCTCTTGGGGTAACATATATAATACTTTGTAACAGTTTTAGAAAGCGCTTTTAAATTGAGGTGGTCCGAAGCCTTTGCCACATCCGTGATCTTACCGTTATTCATGAGCATATTGATATTCTCTTTCTCCAAATCGTATGCCTTGTTTTCGATCATTCCGGTAAAAACAAAAAAGGATGCCTCCTCTTCGGTCAGGTGATGTGCGTTTCTGACGGATTCAATTTGTTTTTGCAGCTTTATGGCCGCAATTGGTTTTGACTTGATCTTCACTTGCAGTAATTCGCGGTTAAGAATCTTACTGCAAAGGGTACTCAATACAAAATCGTCATGGTGTTGCCACTTTTTTAAGGCCGATAAAATATCGATATCATCGAGCTGGGAAAATTTCACGAGGACCTCTTCTGTAAAATTATGCTGGTTTATTCTGTTTTCCATGAAGAACAACAAGGGTTCGCTTGCCTCAAGTTTAATTCCCTGTAATTGCAGTTCCTTCGCTCTTTTTAGTGCATTGATCAACAGTTGCTCTGCCACAATACCGGTCTTATGAAGATACACCTGCCAATACATGAACCTTCGGGCAACAAGAAATTTTTCTACGGAGTAGATTCCCTTTTCCTCAACCACCAATTCGCCGTTCACTACATTAAGCATGGTGATCAACCTTTCTGCATTTATATTGCCTTCGGCCACCCCGGTATAAAAACTATCCCTTTTGAGGTAATCCAAGCGATCCATGTCTAATTGACTAGACACTAACTGATTTAAAAATTTCTTGGGGTGCGTCCCTTGAAAAATGGCTATGGCGGTCGTTAAACTTCCGTTAAACTTCCGATTCAGGGACTGCATAAAAGCGTACGAAATCTCTTCATGTGTTATGCCTTCCACGATGCTATGTTCCATAGCATGGGAGAAAGGGCCATGGCCGATATCGTGCATCAGTATTGCGGTCAGCAATCCATCAGCCTCCGGATCCGTTATGGCAACCTCCTTATAACGAAGCACTTGAATGGCCTGTTGCATCAGATGCATGCTTCCCAACGCATGATGGAAACGGGTATGATGCGCTCCCGGATACACCAGGTAAGAAAGCCCCATTTGAGATATTCTTCTCAGTCTTTGAAAGTAGGGATGTGCGATAAGTTCAAAAATGGCTGCGCTTGGAATCCTAATAAATCCGTAAATTGGATCGTTGAAGAGTTTGAGCTTCTTGGAAGTGGTCAACTTTGTATGCTTTTCAAGGGTAAATATACACACTAAATGAACAAGATTACAATCTTATGGGTAGATGACGAGATCGACATGCTGAAACCCCATATCCTTTTCCTCGAAAATAAGAATTACGCAGTGGTGACCTGCAAGAGCGGACAGGAAGCCCTGGAAGAAATTGAAAAGAACCGTTTTGATATTGTCTTTTTGGATGAAAATATGCCCGGGCTTTCCGGCCTGGAAACCCTAAATGAGATAAAAAATATGGAAGCTTCCCTTCCTGTGGTCATGATCACCAGAAGTGAAGAAGAATACATCATGGAGGAAGCGATCGGTTCCAAAATTGCCGATTACCTTATTAAGCCGGTAAATCCAAATCAAATTTTACTTTCCTTAAAAAAGACCTTGGAACATTCCCGACTCATTTCCGAAAAGACCACCGCCAATTATCAGCAGGAATTCCGAAAGATTTCCATGGACCTCTCTATGGTCAATAGCCATGAGGAATGGGCCGATTTATACAAAAAGCTTATCGGCTGGGAACTAAGACTCGAAGAAATTGAAGATACCGGGATGTTCGAGATTTTGGAATCCCAAAAAATTGAGGCCAACAACCACTTTTGCAAATTTGTAGATAAAAATTATGCCTCCTGGTTCCAGGAAGAAGATGGTCCGGTCATGTCTCATAAGGTTTTCAAAACGTTGGTGAAACCCGAATTGAAAACACAACCAACTTTATTGCTGGTCATTGACAATTTACGATATGATCAATGGATCTCATTTGAAGATGTACTTACCCCCTATTACAAAAAGAATAAAGAGGTTCCTTATTACAGCATTCTCCCCACTGCCACCCAATATGCCAGGAATGCCTTGTTTTCCGGATTACTGCCTTTAGAAATGGAAAAAAAATATCCGAAATGGTGGAAGAACGATACAGACGAAGGAGGTAAAAATCTATTTGAAGATAAATTCTTAGAGGCACAATTGGCCCGTTTAGGACTGAACCTGGAATGGGAATATCATAAAATAAGCAGCCTGAAGCAGGGTAAACAACTCGCCCAAAACTTCAATTCGCAAAAAAAGAATAACCTAACCGTTCTCGTATATAATTTTGTAGACATGCTCTCACATTCCAAAACAGAGATGGAAGTGATCAAGGAGCTGGCCTCCAATGACAAGGCGTACAGGTCCCTTACACTCAGCTGGTTTAAGAATTCACCACTATTGGAGATCATTCAAAAAGCAAGGACACTGGGAATGAAGCTTATCATCACTACCGATCACGGCACCATTAATGTAAAGCAACCTTCCAAGGTCGTAGGAGACAGGGAGACAAGTCTTAATTTGAGGTATAAAACGGGCCGCAGCTTATCTTATGATGCTAAAGATGTACTGGAAGCGAAAGATCCAACTAAGATTCATCTCCCCAGCATTACCATGAGCAGTTCATTTATATTTGCGAAAAATGACCTTTTCTTTGCATATCCAAACAACTACAATCACTATGTGAGTTATTACCGGAACACCTATCAGCATGGAGGGGTGTCCCTGGAAGAGATGGTGGTGCCTTTTGTGGTCCTTACCCCTCGGTCATAGCCGCAAATGGATGCAATGCAGATCACTTTGTGAAGTAACTGCCTCCGAGGATCTCCGTGGTCTCATTGTTAGTTTGGACCGAGAGGCAAATGGTGAGTTCTAGCTGGAAATTACTTTGATAATAGTACGTTTTCCTCCCCCTGTCATAGGCAATATCCGCTTCAAAATCGCGTAAATAGTCGATCAAATAATAAATAGAGCGTTCGCTTAGATTCATTTTACTGGCTAACTCGCACGGAGAACCCGTACATTCTTGTTGAATTAAGGTATGAATGCGTTGCAAACGCTCTAATGTTTTAATGGTATTCATGCCATCTCCTTTATTATAACACCCTACAGCCTATGAATTAATCTTAAACAAGATATAGTATATTTTCTATATTTACAAATAGAAAAGAGATTTTTTTCGACCTTTTTATATTTATATTTGATAGTATTCTTCGTTTTAGCTATTTTTTGGTATCTTTAGATCGCATAAAAGCACCATAAACATAGATTATTTACTCGCATATGTTTAAAACAATAGACCGGCTTATGCAATTCATTCAACATGCAGGAATGAGTGCGCGCCAGTTCGATCTTTCCATAGGGGCCAGTAATGGGTACACGCTTCGTATGAAGAAAAATAATGCCTCCATAGGTAGTGATGTCATTGAGAATATCCTTCGGATCTACCCTCAGTTAAATGTGGTATGGCTGCTCACCGGGGAAGGGAATATGCTTAAGACGCCTGCAATAGCAGAGCCGCTCGACTTTGAACAGCTCCCCCATCACAAACAACAGGAGATTGAAAAGATCATTGAACAAAAGATCAAGGAACGCCAGGAACTGGAGCTAAAACGGCTGCTGAAAGAAGTTTCTGACGAAATAGAGAAGTCTTTTAAGAAAGACTAGTTGCGTGCCCAGTTAAAGTTGTACTTCTAGTTGGTTTAATAAATAGTGTTTCAGTGATTCCAACTCTTCAATGCTAGCTTTCAATTGACCCTCATTGGCATCTCGTATTTTTGTAAGACCGAGTAATATTTCTTTATTTTCAAAGTCATCATTACTTCTTACATACTGTATTAGTAATTCATCGATCTCTTCTACTAATGAACTATAATGAAATAATAAATTAGTTTCAAGCTTAACTAATTTCGATATGGATATTACTATTAAAATTGTCAGCATCACAATAGGCAGCACCCTAAGATTACCAAAAGATTCTAAGTGAATGACATCCTGAAATGACTCATAAAATTGAAATAAAAATATTCCTAAGGGAGAAATTATTGCAAATTTCCACCAATATGGACAACTCACATACCATATTGCAAGAATAACTGCGACTATAAATTTGCGTGAAGCATACCAAAAAAACATGCTGAAATCGATAAATCCATTACTCCCCATTGATATTCCCATAATATGAACCTCAGTAACACCTTCAGGTATTTTGAAAGGGAAAAACCAAAGAGCGGTAAGACAAATTAGGATGAAAGCTATAGTAAATTCAATTTTGCTATAGATTGGTTTCATTGAATTTAATGGCCTTTCCACACCAATCCGCAGGTTACTTTTAAGCAAATTCTTTAAATGAAATATTTTCTTTAAGTAAAGTGAAGAGGGTACTGTAACTTTATTCTTGCGCAGATTTGATATTTCATTGAGGATGGTTGCTTTATTAAATCGGTTGTTTTTTGACCATAAATCAACTAATTCAATTTGAACCACTTCTCTTCTTTGGATGCGAAAAAAAATATGATCCAAAAATAGAATCAATGCCACACAACAAACTCCTACCAACAATCCATCGACAGAAAAAAAAACATCAGTAATTTTTGTATCTGCTTTAAAAGTTGAATAAGTTGAGACTACATATAGGATTATTAAAGGAAACAATGTATATCTCCAAAAAGAATACGTGAAATAAAATAATAGCAATATCAAAAGCAATGACGATAAACTATTTAAAAATGTCCATACAAATATTTGATTATCCGGATATTTATGGTCATAAACATGGTTAAAGAAAATTATTTTGTTGTCTTCGTTACTAAACCATAAATGTGTATAATTAATAAAGGGAATGATTATAATTACCAATGCTATTATAGTATCATTCAAGTATTTTGTTTTCAAATATTTCATTAGTATGGACAATTCAAGCATCTGAATAACTGTGAAATTATTCCGTGCATCTCTAATATCTTTATATCTTTTAATGCCATTATGGCTTAAAGACTTTCTAATTTACCATTTTTTCTTTTATGCAGAAAATAATCTATGTAAAAAATCAGCTTAACACCATAGCATCCAGCATATTGGCCCAAGTACCCGATAAAAGTACCCTATGTTTTAGCGGCAGCATGGGTGCCGGGAAAACCACCCTGATCAAAGCACTAGTAAACGCCCTGGGAGGGGCAGACCCCGGGCACAGCCCTACCTTTGGCCTTGTAAATGAATACCACTACCCTAACGACGTCTGCTGGGATATCATTTTGACTTTTACCGCCTGAATAACCCGGAAGAAGCACTGGACATGGGATTGGAGGCCTATTGGGAGCAGGATGGGTGGTTCTTTATTGAATGGCCCGAAAAAATCGGTGCGTTCCTGCCCGAAACCCGGATCGATACTCACCTTGAACGAAATAGACCAAAACACCAGGGAGCTGACCATAAAGCATGTCAATAGTATGGATTCCTGACACTGCAACTACCTTTCATGGCGTATTAATAATCGATGAACTACCTGATTCTTCGCTGAAAAACGCATTTTTTCCGATAAAATGCATTTTATGTCAATTCTATTTTCTATATTTGAATTGAAAATGAATCCAACTTTTAATTAAACCTTTACTACGATGAACACTAAACGTATTTTATTTGGTATTTGCACCGTACTTAGTCTTATAGCAGCGTCCTGCACACCTAATACTGCAGACGACGATCAGCTATATGAACAAGGTGTTGACAAAAGGAAAATCATTCTTAAAGGATAAGAATAGCTAACTAAATAATAAAATTTAATGATCATTCGTAAATGGGGCATCCAATAAATTGCCCCTTTTTGCGTTAGATCCTAAAAAGAGTACTAATGTAATGATTGTAAAAAACGACAAAAACAAGAATCTAGCAAGAAGACGATTTCCTTCATTGAATCCATTGGATTAATCCTAATCGTTCTTGCTCCTTTTATATTTAAAATTCACGAATATCTTCCCAGAGACCCAGATGCAACAATTTACATATTCGGACTTATGTAGTTGATAGAAATGGATTTTCCTGATCTAAGAACATATGTCTGGTTTCTCCTTCAATAAGCTTGATTCCTCTTTACCTATTAATTATCTGGTTTTTTACCTGTAAACACTGGTGGTACCACATTTTACTTGATTCCCTTATGTATGTATGCTTTTCAAATTTTTGAAGTAATATATTCTGAGGACTTTTATGTAGATACCGATAATGTCTTGTGGTTAGTTCCCATATGTATGGTGAGTAATTCCTTTTGTCTATTTTATTAGGCTTAAATTATATGACAAATACGTTCATGGCATCGACCTGGAAGCCATGGATGCGGAATTACAATTTTACAAGGAAAAAGAAGACTTAAAAGACACAACATCTGCGTATTCAAATGCGGAAGCAACTAATGAAAATGAAGATCTTTCAGAGGAAGAGTCAAGCAGAACTTTATCCAAATTGTTTCATCAATTCCAACACTCCCTAAAAAACCTCTTCAATTTTTTCCTGTAAGTTGCCATGCCCTATTGTAGTAGGTATTTCTAAGTAGCTTGAACATTTTTTGTCGTACCGGCTTCAGCCATAAAAATTGGGTGGTGCTTTCTTTAAATTTATTGTAATTTTGGGGAAAACCACGGACATACTATTGGCTACTTACTGTTATGAACCAACCCTCTTCCCCCTTTAGCAAACAGGAACTCCTGCCCCAGGAGGAAACACTCGAATTACTGAAACAAAAAGGGGAGCTTTTTATAGGTCTACCTAAAGAGAGTCAGTTCCAGGAAAAACGTATTTGCTTAACCCCGGACGCCGTGAATGCTTTAACTGCCCATGGCCACCGGGTACTGATCGAATCCGGAGCCGGAGAAGGAGCTAATTTTTCAGATCTTGATTACACCAATGCAGGGGCCACCATAACCCGTGACACCAAAAAAGTATTCTCCTGCCCGCTTCTTTTAAAAGTGGAACCTCCTACACAATCGGAGATCCAGTTCATCAACCCGCAAACAACCATTATATCTGCGCTCCAAATGAAGACACAGGCCAAATCCTATTTTGAGGAATTGGCAAAGAAAAGGATCACCGCTATTGCCTTCGAATTCATACGTGATGAAGACGGCGCCTATCCCGCCGTTCGCTCTCTTAGTGAGATCGCCGGAATTTCGTCGGTCCTGATCGCGGCAGAGATCATGGCGGCCACCAATATGGGGAATGGACTAATGTTTGGCAATATTACCGGGGTGCCACCCGTAGAAGTAGTGATCCTGGGCGCCGGGACGGTAGGCGAATTTGCTGCCAGATCGGCCATCGGACTAGGCGCCAACGTAAAAATATTTGATAATTCGATCAGTAAGTTGCGAACCGTACAGAACAACCTGCATCAGATCGTCTACACCTCTACCCTGCAACCCAAAAACCTGTTGAAATCACTCAAGCGCTGCGATGTGGCCATCGGCGCCATGAGAGGTCGGGATCGCTCACCGGTGGTGGTTTCCCAGACCATGGTGGAACACATGAAAAAAGGTGCTGTCATCATCGATGTAAGCATTGACATGGGGGGTTGCTTTGAGACCAGTGAACTTACCACCCATGATAAACCGGTGATCAAAAAGTTTGGTGTCTTCCATTATGGGGTGCCCAATATTCCGGCACGCTATCCTAAAACATCTTCGGTATCCATCAGTAACATCTTTACCCCCTACCTGCTCAAAATCGGAGAGGACGGCGGACTGGAGAATTCGTTACGCTTCGACAAAGGGTTGCGAAACGGACTCTACCTGTATCACGGAATCCTTACTAATAAAACCGTAGGCGAATGGTTCGACCTCAAATACAGTGACATCAATTTCCTAATATTCTAACATGTCATTCTTAAAACGCCTGGGGTACTATATGATCGGATTAACCATTGGGATCCTGTTCCTCACCTTGTTCCTCAAAAAGAAAACCTCAGAAACAGGCACATCCTTCTGTTATTTCCCTAACTGCCGTGTACTAAAGGAATTACGATCCAAGCCTTTTGAGTATTCAGACGATATTTCGCAATTAGTTTCGAAGAAACAGCTTGACAGCACTGAAATTGCCCTTTTTTTCAGGGAGGGTGATGTTAATTTCAAGGAAAGTGACACCAAAGCCACCCCATGTACCAGTTACCTCATAGAGTATGAAGTAAAAGGGAAAGAGGCTTCCCTGCAGGTCTATAATTGCGAGGGTTTAGTCCGGATAGAACAGATCCACATAAAATAGGGATCCAGTTAGCCCAGGCAAAAGTACCCGCTTAAATCTTCCTTCTTTTTCGTTCCTTCTTAAGCAACTCCAACTCCCTGTTGGTCTGTCCGGCTACAGAGGTATTTTCCTCTGCTCTGCGAATTAAATAGGGCATCACATCCCTTACTGGTCCAAAGGGAAGGTACTTTGCTACATTATAACCGGCCGCTGCCATATTAAAGGAAATATGGTCGCTCATTCCATAAAGCTGGCCAAACCATATATGTGAATGGTTATGTGCAAGGCCCATTCGTGTCATTTGCTCCATTAAACGATAACTACTCTCCTCATTGTGGGTACCCGCAAAAAGTGAGATCGTATCTAAATGTTCCAACATATAATCTACGGCAGCATCAAAGTTGCTATCCGTTTCTTTTTTTGAAGCACAAATGGGTGTGGGGTAGCCTTTTTCTTCTGCCCTTTCGTTCTCCTTCTCCAGATAGGCACCGCGCACCGCTTTTATCCCTATCTTAAATCCTTCTTTCTGTGCTTTAGCATGGAGTTCCTTTAAATAGTCCAGCCGATCCCAACGATACATTTGCACCGTGTTAAAAACGATGGCTTTCTCCTTATTATATTTGCGCATCATATCCTCAACGAGCGCATCTGCTGCATCCTGCATCCAACTCTCCTCTGCATCTATCAACAAACAAACCTCCAGATCGTGCGCCTTCTTGCAGGTGGCTTCATAACGATTGACAACCCGTTGCCATTCCTGATGCTCTGCAGCCGACAGTTTTTCGCCTGCCCCAATTTTTTCATAGAGTTTAAGCCGCCCATAGCCGGTAGGCTTGAAAACAGCAAAAGGGATGGCCTCCTTTTCCTTGACAAAATCGAGCATCTTCAAGGTCATGGCAAGGGCATTGTCTAATGGGTCTTCTGTTTCCTGACCCTCTACCGAATAATCAAGAATGGTTGAAACCCCCTTACCCCACATCTTATCCACTACCGGCATGCAATCCTCTTCATTGATCCCTCCGCAAAAATGATCGAATACCGTTGCCCTGATCAGCCCTTCCACAGGCAAATGCGTTTTGATGGCGAAGTTGGTAACGGCGGTCCCGATGCGGACCAGTGGCTGATTTGCTATCAATTTAAACAGGAAATAAGCACGTTCCAGTTCTGCGTCTGTTTTGAGGGCAAAAGCCGTTGCAGTATTCTCAAATATAGGATCCATATTTGCCAATTTTATAACACCTCAAAGATAATCACAGAAATTCTATTCGATTGCTAAAAATTAACCTTTAATTTGTGTTCCGTACTACTAAAAGAAGCTGTTTATATGGAATCGATTACGACGCCATCTTATGATATTCATTTTAATGAGGCTGCCTATGAAGCGCTTAACAGCCATTTAAAACAGGCTAATTATTCCAAAATATTTGTGTTGGTAGATGAGAATACCCACCAGCACTGCCTTCCTGCCTTTCTGTCCGGGATGGAGACCACTCAGGATATTGAGATCATAGAAATGGAAGCCGGGGAAACCAATAAGACCATCGAGACCTGCATCCAGGTTTGGAATGTGCTTTCTGAATTGGATGGTGACAGGAAAAGCCTACTCATAAATCTTGGAGGTGGGGTCGTCACCGATCTGGGCGGTTTTGTGGCCTCCACCTTTAAGCGGGGAATCGCCTTTATTAATGTCCCTACAAGCCTTTTGGCCATGGTGGATGCTTCCGTAGGCGGCAAGACCGGAGTTGACCTTGGGTCGCTTAAAAACCAGGTCGGCGTTATTAATCAGCCGCAGATGGTGTTGGTGATGGTCGACTTTTTAACCACACTTGATAAACGACAGCTGCAGAGCGGATTTGCCGAGATGTTAAAGCATGGACTTATTACCGATCAGCATTACTGGAGCACCTTAAAGGAAGTAACCGCCATTGAGGCAATGGATCCTTTAATCGAAAGATCGATCCAAATAAAAAATGGAATTGTCATTCAGGATCCTTTTGAAAAAAATTTTAGGAAGATCCTCAATTTTGGACATACGCTTGGCCATGCCATAGAGTCCTATTTTCTGGAAAAGGATAGCAATACTGCTTTATTACACGGCGAGGCCATTGCCATTGGGATGGTCCTGGAAGCATTTCTTTCGAGTAAGATAAGCGGATTGGGCAACCACCAGTTGGAGGACATAAAAAATACCCTACTGGAGCGCTACAAGAAAATAGCCTTTACTCCTGAGGATATCGAGGCGATCCTTGCCCTTCTTAAATTCGACAAGAAAAATTCGCATGGACATATCAATTTTGTCCTGCTGCAGCGCATAGGAGAAGCCGTCATCGATCAACAGGTACCAAAGAAACTCTTTATGGATGCCTTTGCATACTACAGCGAATAAGACCTTTACATACTAATTTCTGGCATTGACAACTCTTTCAATCATGCGATATTAAAATATACTAGATTAGGATTGATTATTAAACCTTCTTTGTTTAAAAGAACTAATGACCAGCCTATGAAACGAATTTTAATAGATTACAAGAGATTGGATGTTGCACTTACATCGCTTTTACTGGAAACCTACCCCAATGGATATGGGGACGATGACATCGTAGCCTTTAAGAATCATAAAGGTGAATTCATTGAGGCGGTAGAACTTAAAACGGAAGATGCTTTTTATCTTGTGAAAATCAGCAAAAGTCTTTCCCATTTCATAGCCAGTATGGAAGATGTATTGGAAAACGATACAGATGAGACCAGCAAGGACGTAATGGAGGAGCCAGAACTGGAACTTAATCTGGAAGCTGAGTTTGAAGATGGCGATATAGACTAAGCTTTCAGGTAGCGCTCTTTGAGAATATTCCTGTGATGCCGCTGATGCCCGCAAATAATAAATCCTAGGGCTCCCACACTCATAGCTGCATTACTTGCAATACCTTTTTGTTTGAGGATCGCTTCATCAAAAGTTTCATACAAGGCAATAGTCGATTGGCGAACCGACTTATATTCTTTTATTACCGCATCGATACTTCTGTTATTAGCCAATGAAAATGGCACATACGCATCCTGGTCAAACCCCGGCAAAGGCGTTTCATCTTTTCTTGCAAAACGCAATGCCCGATATTGAAAAACACGCTCCGTATCCGTTATGTGTATTAAAACTTCTGCCACACTCCATTTCCCCTCTGCATACCTGTATGAAAGGGTTTCATTGGGGATACTGCTAAGGAATTTAGGAAAGTTATTTAATTGTTTTTTCAAGGTGTCCATCAGTTCCACTTCTCCCAGTGCTTCTATATATGCCTTATAATAGGGATTGTATTCGTGTTCACTCAGTTGTGATGTTTTCATGTGGATCGGTCTTGTGGCGCTAAAAATATAGATGGAAGGTACTGTATGTTTTGAAGCGGTACTATAGCTCGTTAAAAATGGTATGCATGAGCCTTTTCTTGTCATTGATGCTCTCCTCCAGGGAGATCATGGTCTCTGTTCTGCTAATGCCATCAATATCGTCTATCCTGAAAATAATATTTTTGGCATGATTGGTATCCTTGGCCCGAATCTTACAGAAGATATTGAACTTTCCGGTAGTAATATGTGCCACTGTCACATAGGGAATCTGATTCAGTCGCTCCAAAACAAATTTCGTCTGATGGGTCTTTTCGAGAAATATACCAACGTAGGCAATGAAAGCATAGCCTAATTTAACATAGTCCAGCGTAAGTGAAGAGCCTTTGATAATACCTGCTTCCTCCATTTTCTTTACCCGGACATGAACCGTCCCTGCAGAGATCAATAATTTTTTGGCGATGTCTGTAAAAGGTGTCCTGGTATTGTCAATGAGCATATCCAGGATCTGGTGGTCAATTTCGTCTAATTTAACTTTTTCCATAAAAAAAGAAATTTTTGACAAAAATATACATTTAAGAAATTAAATGTAACAAAATAGATGGTTTTTTGAAATATGCTCAAAATATTGAAGTATTTGCTTTATTTAATCAAATTGAGAAGTGTCCAGATCTCCGGTTGATTTTTGAGTTTCGCTACCGAGACAGGATCCGCACCATCATAGGTTTGATGTCCGTGAATATCATCCAGGATTCCCCTGCGTTCAATATAGGGTTTAAAGAAAACGACATCATCCTGCAGCAGTTCTTCATAAAGGATGCCAATGCTCGTCCCTTTCTCCAGTCTGTCATTTATACAATGTGCATTGTGGATCAGCAGGTCGCAAAAATTCTTCCTGTTCTCAGGAATACTAAAATAATCATCCGTAGAAGCGGCTTCCAATGCCCCTTCTGCAAGGACTTCTAACGCCTTAAGCAACGCTTGAAAAACATATTCCCGGGTTCGTTCTCGAGGATAGTCTTTCTGAAAATGCCCTGCTTCCACAAGTACTGTTGCGCATCCCAGCATTTGAAAGGCATCGCCAACGCAATTGGAATTGAACTGGTCGTCGTACCGCCCTACCTGACCCGGGATTAGCAATTGCATATGCCTATTAACAGCGGCAATTAGTTTCATTCCCCTCTCCCTACTGGCCGTAAGCCTTCTTTCCGAGTCTGCGGAAGGGGATAAAAAAGACAAAGTAGCCGGCTTATTCCTGGGGCCTGCTCCAAAAATGGTACGCTGGTCGTGCAGATTAAAGCAGAAGTCAGGTTTTACATAATCATAAACAGCCCTGAGTATCCTGCTCTCTGGTTGGGATCGGTTTTGTGCATCGCGATTCAGATCTACTCCATTGGCATTCAAACGTGTGTATGTGTTCGCACCATCGGGATTGAGCATAGGGAGTATAGTAAGCGTGCACGATGCCTTTATTTTTTCTGCAAGGGGATCTGATGTCGACAACAAATTTAAGAGGTCGAATAGCGCTTTGGTGGTGGTCGATTCATTACCGTGCATTTGTGACCATAGTAAAACTTTGAATGACCCTTGACCAATTTTTATATAATCGATTGGCAACCCCATTACAGAACTTCCTGCCGCCACCACCGTAAATGAATTGCCAAGGCCATGGATCAGTCTTCCAATTTGGCTATGTTGGATATACCTCCCTTTTAATGATGGCTCTTTAATTTTCCGATACTCCAAATATTGACCCATGAGATTTAAACAAGGTTTGACTACAAAAGTAATGGCTATTTTAATTACAATTGTTATTTATATAATTACATTTGTATACAATTTATTGGGTTGCTTGCGACTACCCACCAGGCTGTTGTAAACTACCGTTATCAAAAATGTAATTATTTTTATATATAATTTTATATCAGGTTTTTAAATAAAGTTATTTAAAGTTTAAATAGAATTTATTTTAGGTAATTAATGTCGAATATCTCATTTTTTGGTCGTATATTTTTTAAAATAATATTACAATGGTAAACAGTGAGGAATTCATAGGCCGGCTGGAAAAGATCCTTGCATATTACAACCATACCGCCTCCTCTTTTGCAGATAAAATTGGCGTTCAACGTTCCAGTATCTCCCACTTGCTGACGGGAAGAAACAAGCCTAGTTTGGAGTTCGTAATGAAAGTGATAACCTCCTTTCCTGAGGTTAACCTTTATTGGCTATTGAACGGGAAGGGCACCTTTCCTGCAACGAAACAACCAACTTCTATCACGAAAAAGGTTCCTGAAGTTTCCGGAGAAATAAAAACCGATGCTAAGCCTATTGAAAAAATCATCATACTTTACACGGATGGCAGCTTTGATACGTATACCAATAAGCCCTAAATAAATTCTGAAGTTCTGCATGATGCCATTCTTTAGAATGCCCATAATTCATTAATTTGCGGTTATGAAAAAATGTCTTTTTGTTGGCTTCCTCGTATTGTTAACAGGCGGTTCTTGTTATAATCCGCCAAGGCAATGCAACGATTTTAAGGAGGGTACCTTTCAATTTACTGCCAACGTTAACGGGAAGGAAATAACAACTACCTTTATTAGGACAGAATCGGTCGAAATTGATTTTTTTGAAGGGAAACAGGATACTTCTTCCATACGATGGCTAAATGACTGTGAGTATGTCGTCAAAAAATTACACCCGGAAACGCAGGCAGAAGAGAAATCGATCCACATGAAAATACTGACCACAACGGACAGTTCTTATACTTTTGAATATGGCCTTGTTGGAAGTAGTAACAAATCCAGGGGAACTGCTTATAAAGTGAATTGAATATGTTTGATATCTTAACGAGTCCTGACGCATGGATCGCCTTGCTGACCCTCACGTTTCTTGAGATTATTCTAGGAATAGACAACATTGTGTTCATTTCCATAGCAGCAAACAAATTGCCTGAAAAGGACCAGAAAAAAGCCACATTATGGGGTTTGGCATTGGCAATGATTCAGCGGATCGTCCTTTTATTTGCCGTTTCGATGCTCATTAGCCTTAAGAACCCCTTCTACTATGTAGACCTAAGCTGGTTTTCGGTAGGCATAAGCGGGCAGGCATTAATTCTCTTGTTTGGAGGACTTTTTCTCTTGTATAAAAGTACTTCTGAGATCCATGAGAAGGTTGAGCTACCGGAGCATGATGAGGATTTGATCAAATCCAAGAATATCACAACCCTTTCCAAAGCCATTGTTCAGATCCTTATTATTGATTTTATATTCTCCATCGATTCCATCCTGACAGCAGTTGGAATGACCAATGGGATAGGCAACCATCCAAATGACGCCCTCATACTTATGATTATTGCTGTGATCATCTCCATTGTCATCATGATGATATTCGCAAATTCCATACGTATCTTTATCAATAGGCATCCGTCCATGCAGCTACTGGCACTCTCCTTTCTTATCCTCATCGGATTCATGTTGATTGCCGAAGCTGCGCACCTGAGTCACGCACGATTGTTTGGCTCAGAAATTGGTGCCATTCCCAAAGGCTATTTGTATTTCGCCATCTCTTTTTCCCTGCTCGTAGAGTTCCTGAATATGAAATACAGGAAGAAGGAGGAGGTCATTGAAGATTTGGTGGAGGAAGAGAAAGATGAGCACGCGAATTATACGGATTAATAAACCCCTTGTAATAAGCTCACGGGGTCACAAAGAAACCATATCAGGGTTTCGGCGTTTTTCTTTCCTTATATTTTTGCTGCTGTTGTTTTACGGTAAGTGTACTGCCGTCCGGGCTCCAGCCAGGCGGGCCAAAGATGAATTTAAAGGTATGTGACCATTTTTTGGATTTTCTTACATCTGCCCAGATATCTTTAAACTCATGCATCAAAATAACCGCAGGATTATAGGAATCAGGGGCATGAATTACACCGTATTCAACCTCAATAGAATCATCTAATTCTTTCCAGGTGCCAAATAGTTTGTCAAAGATATTAAGGAACCCTCCGTGATTTTTATCCAGGTACACTATGTTCTGGGCATGATGCACCTGATGCATGGTATGTGTATTAAACACCTTTTCCAATATCCCGAGTTTGGGTATGTAAACTGAGTGTAATTGAAATTGCCACAACGCCTCTATCCCCAGGCAGACCACAACCATTTCAGGCGGAAAGCCAAACGCAGGCATCCACATGTAAAACAGTGGCTTGTACAGGATGGTGAACCATCCATTGCGAATCGCTGTTCCCAGGTTAAAATTATGGGAAGAATGATGGACAATATGTGCTGCCCACAATAGTCGGATTTCATGATTTGCCCTATGGAACCAATAATAAGTAAAATCATCTGCCAACTGGCAGATGATCCAAATATACCAGGCATAGCCAAATGAAGCGTATCCCAGGATATTTTGTCTTATCCCGTTTACTAGAGGGTTGCAAAGCTCATAAGTGACCTCAAAAAGCACCATGGCAAAAAGCAACTTAAACAAGGGACCTATTATAGCAGAGCCAACACCCATAAATCCACTGGCAAAGAGATCCTTCCAATGATAGAGGTCTTCATCGCCATGTGTTTTGCTATAAGTAAGTTCTAATAAAATGAAGGCAATAAAACAGGGAACGCCGTATACCAACGGGTTTGAAAAATCCATAAAATGAAATGCTATTAAGGGTAAAAGGCAAGAATTTATGCTACAATGAAAACCAACCTATTCAAAGGTACCTTTATTATATGAGGGAAGCTGTTAATTTAAAGATAATATATAGAGCAGAGGCTTAGAAAAGGGTGATTTGGCCGTCCTTGGTATCTGTATCATCCTTCTTATCGGCAGGCCTGGTCAGGTCTTTTTTATCCTCAGATGGCAAGATGCGTTCTTCATCGACCACTTCAATATCTTCGGGTTCATGTCGTTCCGGGGCCTCATAGGGCAGTGGTGCCAAAGCATTGATCTCCAACACTTTTTCTTTCGTCAACTGATTCCCCATGGCCGTAATGCCTTTAATACCAATAAAATCCTCCATATCAATAACCTGATTGTCCTTTCGGTCCTGACCACGCTTTTTGGCATAGACCAATTCTGCCACGGGCCTGAAATCCGTAAAGATCTTCTCAAGATAGGATTTGGGATGGTCTGTTATAATTGTTTCCTCCTTGTCAGGATGTTCTATCAAGAATCTTTTAACGTAAAACAGTTCCTTCTCCCCTTCCCAATAGATGGCCGTTAAAGGTTTGTCGGGATTCCATTTTTCCAAAACGACCATGTCGTCATCAAAACGCATGATGATATCTGGGATGGCTGTCTTCACCAGTCCTTTTTGATTCACAATCAGCAAGCGGTCGTCACTGGTAAATTCACCCAACAACTCCCCTCTTCCATCTACATTTAATCGTTGCACCGTATCGTCGAACCATATTTTACGGGGCTTAAGAGTAGACAACCCTTTCTCTTTCAGTTCAATGCGTTTTACAGCATATTTGGTGACAATATTTCCCTTGGAAGCACGTCCTTTTATGTTGACATCGGCAAAATCCAGGTCCCATTTCAATTTTTTTATACTCCCTGACTGCCGTAAATTTATCGTTACCACCTCGGCCTCACCATTTGGATTGGCCGAAAAATAAAGTACTTCGGAATTCGGTTTTCCTGCCGTTAGGTCGTACATCTTATCCCTGGTAATCCCGGTCACGTTAAAGCGTTTTACATAACTGGCGCCGCCTTTCCCATCCTTGTAGATCATATTGTAGGTGGTGCGTTTGTCTTTTTTCTTAAAGACTGCTGCATGAATAATGTTTTTTTCTATAAAGGTTTTGGAGTCGACCTTTGTGATCATCATTTGACCGCTTTTGGTAAAGACAATTACATCATCGATGTCACTACAATCGGTCACATATTCATCCCGTTTAAGGGAAGTACCTATAAATCCTTCTTCCCTGTTTACATAGAGTTTGGTATTGCGAATAACCACTTTAGTAGCTTCAATTTCATCAAAAATCCGGATCTCCGACTTGCGTTCCCTTCCCGCGCCATACTTTTTCTTCAGGTTTTTAAAGTATTCAATGGCATAGTCGGTAAGGTTTTCCAGGTAATTTTTTGTCTCTGCTATCTTGTCTTCCAGGCTTTCAATTAACAGCTGCGCCTTATCAATGTCGAATTTGGATATCCGTTTGATCCGAATTTCTGTAAGTCGAACGATATCTTCTTCCGTTATGGCCCTTTTTAAATGCTTAATATGAGGCTTTAGGCCCTCGTCAATAGCACTTATAACGCCTTCCCAGGTCTCTTCCTCTTCTATATCGCGATAAATCCTGTTCTCTATGAATATTCGTTCCAGAGAAGCAAAGTGCCACTGTTCTTCCAGTTCCCCTAGCTGAATTTGAAGCTCTTCTTTCAACAAGATAACGGTATTGTCCGTTGAACGCTCCAACATCTCTCTTACCCCTATGAACAAAGGTTTGTTGTCCTCAATGATACATCCCAAAGGCGAAATAGAGGATTCACAGGCCGTAAAGGCGAATAAGGCGTCAATGGTCTTATCGGGTGAAATACCCCCTGGCAAATGGATCAGGATCTCTACCTCAGCGGCGGTGTTATCTTCGATCTTCTTTATTTTAATCTTTCCTTTCTCGTTGGCCTTAAGGATAGTATCTATTAAAGAAGAGGTATTGGTACCATAGGGAATCTCATTGATTACCAAGGTATTTTTATCTAATTGTGAAATTTTGGCCCTGACCCTAATCCTGCCCCCGCGCAACCCTTCATTATAGTTGGTCACGTCTATGATACCGGCAGTAGGGAAATCGGGATACAAAACAAAACGTTGTCCCTTCAGGTGTTTGATGGACGCATCGATCAGTTCAATGAAATTATGGGGCAATATTTTCGTTGACAAGCCAACTGCAATCCCTTCCGCTCCCTGAGCCAGTAATAGCGGAAATTTTACGGGAAGGTTGACCGGTTCTTTTTTACGGCCGTCATAGGAAAGCTGCCATTCTGTTATCTTAGGGCTGAATACAACCTCCAGGGCAAATTTGGACAAACGCGCTTCGATATACCTGGATGCTGCCGCACCATCGCCTGTTAAAATATTTCCCCAGTTACCCTGGGTATCGATCAACAGATCTTTCTGCCCTATCTGCACCATGGCATCCCCGATACTGGCATCCCCATGAGGGTGGTATTGCATGGTGTGCCCCACTACATTGGCTACCTTGTTGTAGCGACCATCATCTAACTCCTTGAGTGCATGCATGATCCTTCGCTGCACTGGCTTGAAGCCATCCTCAATAGCCGGGACGGCGCGTTCCAAAATAACATAGGAAGCGTAATCCAGGAACCAGTCTTTGTACATTCCCGTAACTCTGGTAAGTGCATCCTGTTGTCCTTCCTGGGGTTCTTCTTGCCCTAACTTCTCGTCCTCATGTTCTTCCATAGAGAAAGACTCGTATTACTTTAATTTATAGCTATTCCTGTTCAATTAGATCAACTTCCACTTTAAGGTTATTGATAATAAATTCCTGCCGATCCGGCGTGTTTTTCCCCATGTAGAACTGGAGTAATTCCTCAATGGAAAGCGCCTTGTCTAACATGACCGGCTCCAAACGGATATCGTCTCCAATAAAGTGCTTGAATTCATCCGGAGATATTTCCCCTAATCCCTTAAAACGCGTAATCTCCGGTTTTCCCGATAATTTCTCAATCGCTGCTTTTTTTTCATCCTGGCTATAACAGTAGATCGTTTCTTTTTTATTCCGCACCCTGAACAAGGGTGTCTGCAGAATATACAAATGGTTTTCCTTGATCAATTCAGGGAAAAACTGAAGAAAAAAGGTGATCAGCAACAAGCGAATATGCATCCCATCTACATCCGCATCTGTAGCGATCACAATATTGTTATAACGAAGGTCTTCCATTGATTCCTCTATGTTCAGGGCTGCCTGCAAGAGGTTGAACTCCTCGTTTTCGTAAACTATTTTCTTCGACATCCCATAGGAATTCAGCGGTTTTCCCCTTAAACTGAAGACCGCCTGTGTATTTACATCCCTGGATTTGGTAATAGATCCCGAAGCAGAATCGCCTTCCGTGATAAAAAGGGTACTTTCCAGTCGCCTGTCGCTCTTCATATCATCCAGATGAATACGGCAGTCGCGCAATTTCTTATTGTGCAAGCTCGCCTTTTTAGCCCGTTCACGTGCCAGTTTCCGTATACCCGACAATTCCTTCCGCTCCTTCTCTGCCATCATGATCTTTCGCTGGATCTTTTCGGCAGTATCAGGATTCTTATGAAGGTAGTTGTCTAACTGTTTTCCAACAAAATCGTTGATATAGGTTCGAACCGTTGGAAGGTCACCCCCCATATCCGTTGAGCCCAGTTTTGTCTTGGTCTGACTCTCAAATACGGGCTCCATTACCTTTATGGCGATAGCCGATATGATCGATTTGCGCACATCTGAAGCATCATAGTTCTTTCCATAAAAATCACGGATCGTTTTTACCAGTGCTTCCCTGAAGGCCGCCTGGTGGGTTCCTCCCTGGGTGGTATGTTGCCCATTTACAAAGGAGTGGTATTCCTCGCTATACTGGGTTTTACTATGGGTGATGGCAACTTCAATATCTTCTCCCCTCAAATGAATAATAGGGTACAGCAGATCCTCTGCGCTATTATTGTCTTCCAGAAGATCCTTTAGGCCATTTTCCGAGAAGAATTTTTCCCCATTAAAAAGGATCGTCAGTCCCGGATTGAGATAAACGTAGTTCCTGAGCATGCGTTCCACATACTCATTGCGGTATTTGTACTTTTTAAAAATAACCTCATCAGGGGTAAAGATCACTTTGGTGCCCCTGCGCCTGGAGGTTTCTTCCAAAAATTCTTCGTTAACGAGGTTGCCCGATTCAAAATCGGCCGATTTTGATTGCCCATCCCGGGTCGATTCTACCCTAAAAAAAGAGGAAAGGGCATTTACAGCCTTGGTTCCTACTCCATTTAAACCGACAGACTTCTTAAAGGCACGGGTATCGTATTTCCCGCCTGTATTCATTTTAGAAACGACATCGACCACCTTTCCCAAAGGAATTCCCCTGCCATAGTCCCGTACAATTACCTTGTCTCCCGGAATGGAGATCTCAATGGTCTTACCGGCTCCCATGACAAATTCATCGATACAGTTATCGATCACTTCCTTCAATAAAATGTAGATCCCGTCATCTGCCGAAGAACCGTCTCCTAGTTTACCAATATACATACCCGGACGTAGTCGGATATGCTCCTTCCAGTCCAGAGATCGTATATTGTCTTCTGTATATTGTGTTTGCGACATTTATTTGGGGTCTATACCTGCTAATATAAAATTTCAATGCAGAAATCAAAATACAGCCAAAAGAAAGTAATTAACAATGAAGGAGGCCTTTTGTTAATAGCCTTTACGCGAAAGGCTTTACTCTAAACCCTGTTAAGTACGCTGTTTTAAACATTAAACCGGAAGTGCATCACATCACCATCTTTCACTACATATTCCTTTCCTTCGACCCTCATTTTACCGGCTTCCTTTACCTTGGCTTCACTACCAAAGGTAACATAATCATTGTAAGAAATGACTTCTGCCCTGATAAATCCTTTTTCAAAATCAGTGTGTATCACACCCGCTGCCTGAGGTGCTGTGGCGCCCACGGGAATGGTCCATGCCCTCACCTCTTTTACACCGGCCGTAAAGTATGTTTGAAGATTCAGCAAATGGTAGGCAGCGCGAATCAATTTCGAGGAACCAGGTTCATGTAAACCCAGATCTTCGAGGAACAACTTTCGTTCCTCATAGGTTTCCAATTCAGAAATATCGGCCTCCGTACCGACCGCCAGCACCAAAATTTCAGCATTTTCACCCGCAGTAGCTGCTTTTACCTTTTCCACATATGCATTGCCTGAAACAGCCGCAGACTCATCTACGTTACACACATAAAGCACGGGTTTGTCAGTAATAAGCTGTAGCGGAGATACATATTCCCTGCGTTCCTCATCACTTAAATCGATCGCCCTAACCGATAGCCCTGCTTCAAGTCCTGTTTTGACCTTAGTTAAGGCTGCTTCTTCTTTTTGTGCCTCCTTATTCCCGGTTTTGGCAGCACGCTTTACCTTATCGAGCTTTTTTTCAACACTTTCCAGGTCTTTTAACTGAAGTTCCATATCAATGGTTTCCTTATCCCTGATAGGATCTACTGAGCCGTCTACATGGACCACATTATCATCATCGAAACAACGCAACACGTGCAGGATCGCATCTGTTTCCCTGATATTTCCCAAAAACTGGTTTCCCAACCCCTCCCCTTTACTGGCTCCTTTTACGAGTCCGGCTATATCCACAATATCTACAGTCGCGGGAATCACGCGTTCCGGGTTCACTAAAGATTCCAGTTTTTCCAGTCTTGGGTCAGGCACATTCACTACCCCTATATTAGGCTCTATAGTACAAAATGGGAAGTTGGCACTTTGCGCCTTCGCATTCGACAAACAATTGAACAAGGTTGATTTTCCAACGTTTGGTAATCCTACAATGCCTGCTTTCATTCTTCTGTATCTTTTATGAGGGTGCAAATATACTTTTTACCTGTATATTTATCGCACAAAATAAACAAGAGATGGCTATCAAGACCCATGAGATTGCGTTGCAAGGGATCTTATATGATGACAAATCCTCCTTTCTAAGAGGGCCTGCAAAGGCGCCGCCGGAAATCCGGGCGGCATACCACAGTTCTTCGGCCAACTATTTTGCCGAAAACGGACTGGAAATACGGCCTGAATTATTTGATGATGCGGGCGATTATACCATCGCTGATTATTTTGATATTGAAGCGATTACCAGGACCAATTTAACACTGCGCAAGCCGCTAATAACCCTGGGAGGCGACCATTCCATTTCCTATCCCGTATTAAAGGCGTTTCATGCCCTTTACGGCCCTCTGGAAGTCCTGCATATTGATGCGCATGGTGACCTTTACCAACAATTTGACGAAGATCCTTATTCCCATGCCTGTCCTTTTGCCCGGATCATGGAAGATGGTTTGGTTAGTCGACTGGTTCAGGTTGGGGTCAGGACGTTAAACACCCATCAAAGGGAGCAGGTAGCCCGATTCGGAGTTGAATTGACCGAAATGAAAGACTTCAACCTAAAGAAACTCCCACGATTTACAAACCCGATGTATGTCTCCCTGGATATCGATGCCTTAGACCCGGGATGTGCTCCCGGAGTATCACATCAGGAGCCTGGAGGGCTCATGACCAGGGAAGTCTTAACACTTTTACAAAGCCTTGAAGTGCCTGTTGTGGGGGCTGATATTGTGGAATACAACCCCCTTTGTGATCTCAATAAAATGACCGCCATGGTCAGCGCTAAGCTACTAAAGGAGATAGCCGGTATTATGCTTCAGAAAACATAAGGTCATTGTAAGATTTTAATACCTATTAAATGAACCCTGTTACAAAAAGTGGGTGTAGTCGTCTAAGATTTATAAAAAAACAACTCAATATGAATTCTGGAAAAGTATTCTTTTCTATCATTTTAATTACGGTAATGAGCGCTTCTGCTCAGAATATCAGGGGAAAGGTCATTGATGAGGAAACCCAATTGGCCATTCCCTATGCGGCTATTCAAGTCAATGACAACAGGGGCACCATTACGAATGAAGAAGGTTATTTTTCCTTTGATTTGGATGATGCATCCACATCTGTTATTATTATTTCCTGCATAGGCTACCAATCCTTAACCGTTCCTGTTACAGCTATGGCTGACGAGTTGGCTACTTTTTCCCTATCGCCCGCTGCCATCGCATTGAATGAAGTTTTTTTACAAAATAAAATGCCCACAGCAGAGGAGATCATACGGGAAGTGAACAAGGCATTACCAACTAATTATAACAGCAATAATGAGCGTTACCAGATGTTTTACAGGGGTACCTCCTATATGGATTTTAACAATTTGGACCTGACCATAACGAAAGCAACGGGGGTCAGTAAAAAACAACTAAGTCTGGCCAGTGCAAAACTAGATTCCCTTACACATACCATTATGACCAGTAAAATAATGGAATTTAACGATTACAGTGGGGACATTCTTTTGAAAAACAAAGACACCGCCAAAATCGCCATCAGCAAGGCTACCAAATTAATTGACAGTAAAAAGGATTTCTCCATTGATAATATCCAGGAAAGGGCCCAAAATATTATGCTGCAATACCTGGACACTTCATTGACCTACAGGCTTAAAACTGGTCTTTTTAAAATAGAGGACTCCCTCTCATTGAATCAGGAGAAGTCAGAAAAAGAAACAGCAAATGAATATTCCATTTCAAATATTCATTCTCGTGTTCTGGGCTCATTAAAACATGGACAATTCTATGACGACGCATTCATGAACAAAATATTAGATCCGGAGCTGTATCGGTATTCCTTCATTGATGCCTCCTATCTCGATGGTAGCTATATTTATGTGGTTTCATTTCGCCCCCGAAAGGCTAAATCAAAATTTTCCGGAACCCTATATATTTCCGCTAATGATTACGCAGTTTTGAAAGCAGACTATGCCTACAGCGAGGGGAAAGAGGGTGCGAAATTTAATTTAAAGCTACTTCTTGGAATAAAATTTATAGAGAATATAAACAAAGGCACCATAATTTTTAAGAAAACACCGGAAGGGAACTATTTCCCGTACTACATCAATGTCACAACGCGGAAATTACGTTTATGTGAAACGCCCCTTGAAATTCATTGAAAACAGCTCGGAAAAATACAAAGTCTCTTGTGACTTTTTACTGGAAGGAGGAAGCAGGGAAAAACAGGAATTGTTAATCCTGAACACCCAGGTCCTTTCGGATATTGCATTCAAGGAGTTTCAAGAACCCGACAAGATTCCATTTACGCTGCTAGATAAATTTGAGCCCACCATTTGGCAAAATAGTCAGATCATTGAGCCATTGGAGGAAATGAAAAACTTTAGTCTAAGTACTAACTAAGATTATCCTTCCGGATGCATGAACCGCTGCTTACCCAGCAATTGCTCTTCCGTTTCTACATGATCCTCATCGGGCACGCAACAGTCTACCGGACATACCGCTGCACACTGAGGTTCATCGTGAAAGCCCATGCATTCAGTGCATTTATCTGGTGAGATATAATAGAACTCGTCACTAATAGGTTCCTGAACATCATCAGCATTCACTTCCTTTCCATTAGGTAACACAACCGTCCCTTTGAGGGAAGTGCCATCGCTGTAACGCCATTCATCGGCTCCTTCATAAATAGCTGTGTTAGGGCATTCAGGTTCACATGCACCACAATTTATACATTCATCGGTAATGATAATCGCCATAATTTTCTTTTTCTTTTTATAACAGTAGGTCTGCAGCCCCTCTACGCTTTTAGGTATATTTTGGCTACAGTTTCATACTTTTGCCGCAAAGGTATACCCTAAACCTATTTTCTACAAATATAATGGTGACACGCGAACAAAGAATAGAAGCATTTGTTAAACTTGGTGACTTTCTAAGAACCTATATTCGTTACAGAAATGGCGCAAACCCGGATCCTTTTCCTCTTTCGGACATGCAGGCCTTTGATGAAAGCATTACCCTTGCCGGATTAAAAAATGGATGGTTCACGGAAGAAAACGTCTTGTTTGCCCTGAATTCGTGGGGAGAATTACTTAAAGAAGAAGCATTGACAAAGTGGGTCATGGACTATCCTGTGGTTACTACCTCCCCTAAGAAGGTAGCCATCATTATGGCGGGAAATATCCCGCTGGTAGGTTTTCATGATCTTTTAGCGGTCCTGATAACAGGGAATAAGGCCCTTATTAAACCCTCCAGCAATGATACAGATCTCTTACCTTTTCTCTTGAAGAAGCTGGAATCCTTTGCACCTTTCTTCATTGGGGCCACTCGGCTGGTAGAGGGGCAGTTAGCAGATTTCGATGCTGTTATTGCCACGGGAAGTAACAATACGGCACGTTATTTTGAATATTACTTTGGGAAAAAGCCCCACATTATCAGGAAAAATAGAAACAGTGTTGCGATCCTTCGAGGGCAGGAGTCGGCAAGCCAGCTTAGCAATCTTGGGGAAGATATATTCCGGTATTTTGGCCTTGGCTGCCGGAGTGTAAGCAAGCTTTTTGTTCCCAAAGGATATGATTTTACCAGGCTCTTTGAAGCGATTGAGCCTTACAAATCATTGCTGGACCACTATAAATACCATAACAATTATGATTATAACAAAGCCGTTTACCTGATGAGTGAATTTCATTTTCTGGACAATGGTTTCTTTATGCTTAAGGAGGATGAAGGGTTTGCCTCTCCCATAGGATCGGTTTTTTATGAGCATTACGCGTCTGAAGATGCCCTTCGGATGCGCCTGAATAACCAAAAAGATAATTTGCAGTGCATTGTTGCCGATAATTTTATGAAAGATGAAGTGGCCTTTGGAAAAACACAATCTCCCAGCCTTTCCGATTATGCCGATGGTATCGATACTGTTGAATTCCTGTTAAAAACATACAACAATTAATCCCAAAAAGCATCTCCTATCTCGGTCTAATTTATGACCTTTACCATTGCAAAAATCGAAGTCATCTTATGAAAATACATAATTTTAGTGCCGGGCCATGTATCCTTCCGCCCGATGTCATGCAAAAAGCCGCAGAAGCAGTTTTAGAACTGGACGGAATAGGGTTATCCCTTATAGAAATATCGCATAGAAGCAAGGAATTTGTTGCCATTATGGAGAACGCCAGGGCTCTGGCACTCGAACTTTTAGGTTTAGAGGGTAAAGGGTATCAGGCACTATATCTTCAGGGAGGCGCCAGTTTGCAGTTTTTGATGGTAGCCTATAACCTGTTGGAAAATAAGGCGGGGTACCTTAATACGGGTACCTGGAGCAATAATGCCCTTAAAGAAGCACAGCTTATTGGAAATGCCATGGAGCTCGCTTCCTCAAAAGATAAAAATTTCAATTATATCCCTAAGGGTTTTGCCATTCCCAAAGACCTGGATTATGTGCATCTTACTTCAAATAACACCATTTTCGGAACACAACTCAAAGAGTTTCCTGTCACGGACGCCCCATTGATCTGTGATATGAGCTCCGATATCTTTTCCAGACAAATGGATTTTTCAAAATTTGACCTTATCTACGCCGGAGCTCAGAAAAATATGGGCCCAGCGGGTACCACCCTGGTGGTTGTCAAAGAATCCCTACTCGGAAAAGTTACACGCAAGATACCTTCCATGTTGAATTATCAGGTACACATAGGGAAGGATAGCATGTTTAATACCCCGGCTGTATTTCCAGTCTATGTCTGCATGCTTACCCTGGAATGGCTTAAAAATATGGGAGGAATAGCTGCCATTGAAGAGATCAATAAGAAGAAAGCGAAACTGATCTACTCGGAAATAGACCTCAATCCATTGTTTCAGGGCTTTGCAAAAAAAGAGGATCGTTCCAATATGAATGCCACGTTTACGCTTACCGATGAGAAACTAAAAGACACTTTTGATAAAATGTGGAAAGCGGCAGGAATTAACGGATTAAGCGGTCACCGTTCCGTAGGAGGTTACAGGGCTTCTATGTACAACGCTCTTACCTTGGAAAGCGTGGGTGTTTTGGTAGATGTGATGAGCGATCTGGAACGGAAGGCCTAGAAATAGTGCGGTTAGCACAATTATTAAACGTATAAATATACTTATGAGTAAGAAAATACTGGCCAATGACGGGATCTCAAAAAGTGGGATCGAAGCGCTGAAAGCTGCCGGATTTGAGGTGATCACAACCACCGTGGCCCAAGAGCAGCTGGCTGCGTTTATCAATAAAGAAAACATTAGTGCCCTTCTGGTTCGCAGTGCCACCCAGGTTCGAAAAGATACCATAGATGCCTGTCCCGGACTAAAATTAATTGGCCGCGGGGGCGTGGGCATGGATAATATTGATGTAGACTATGCCCGGGGCAAAGGGATACACGTTATTAATACCCCGGCATCTTCTTCAGAGTCGGTGGCCGAACTTGTTTTTGCCCATCTTTTTGGAGGCGTGCGCTTCTTGTATGATGCCAACCGAAATATGCCCCTAGAAGGCGATAAAAATTTTAAGGTTCTTAAAAAGAACTATGGAAAAGGTACAGAGCTTCGCGGAAAGACCCTGGGGGTGCTGGGTTTCGGAAGAATAGGACAGGCTACCGCTAAAATTGCCCTTGGAATAGGGATGAAAGTGGTTTACCATGATCCCTTTTTAGAAAAAGCCATGGTTGAGGTGCCTTTTTTTGATGGCAGGTCTGTGGCATTCGATCTGCAAAGCATCCCCAAGGTAGAACTCCTTAAATCATCGAATTTTATAACCCTCCACGTCCCTGCCCAGAAAGAATATGTTATCGGCAAAGCAGAACTCGCCATGATGAAAAATGGCGTAGGCCTTGTAAATGCAGCTAGAGGGGGCGTTATTGATGAAGTAGCCCTTATAGACGCTATTGATGAAGGCAAAGTGGCCTTTGCCGGCCTGGATGTATTTGAATCGGAACCTGTGCCCGAGATCAGGATACTGATGCATCCCAAGATTTCCCTTTCGCCCCATATCGGGGCTGCCACAGATGAAGCTCAGGACCGGATAGGTACAGAATTGGCAGAACAAATTAAAGCATTATTATAATAAACAAAGTACCGTACCCATTCGTGTAATACTAAGAATTTTATTAACTAACCACTACAAATAATGTCAGGACTTATTGAATTATTAAGCAGCCCTTTAGGCAAGCAACTTATCAGCGGTGTTGCCGGACAAACAGGCCAAACTGAAGATAAAACAGCCGATGTTTTAAGCATGGCAATGCCCCTTCTACTGGGGGCCATGAAGAAAAACGCAACCGATCCGCAGAGTGCAGCCGGACTTATGAACGCCTTAACTTCCAAGCACAACGGGAGTATACTCGATAATTTAGGTGGACTCTTCCAGGGCGGTGTAGCTACTGAAGTCCTTGATGATGGTGCCGGTATCTTGGGACACATACTCGGAAATAAGCAGCCTGCTATAGAAAATGCCTTAAGTAAGCAGTCAGGAATAGACGCGGGAAGCATAGCACAGATACTGAAGATCGCTGCTCCTATTATAATGGGCTATCTCGGAAGACAACAAGCGCAAAGCAACATTGGAAATGCCAATGAACTTAGTTCACTTTTAGGTTCAATGCTAGGTGGGCAACCAAAACAGAATCAGAACCTTATCACAAGTCTAATTGATGCGGATGGAGATGGCAGCGTATTGGATGATGTGGCCGGAATGGTATTGGGATCTAAACAAAAGAAAGGTGGCTTAGGAGGTATGCTTGGGGGCCTTTTCGGAAAGTAACGTCCTTGCTTTAACGATTTTTAACAAGACCATCTGGTTTGGCCAGGTGGTTTTTTCGTATCTTATAAAGAGTATTTTAAACCTCCCTTCATGAAAAGCAACGGTTCCTTTTTGCTGTATTGTTTTATTATTCTTACTCTCTTTATTGTGAGTTGCTCCAGCAGTAAACAAAAGCTGGAAATAGGAGCATCGGAAAAAATGGCCTTTAACGAAGCTACGGCAGATACTGTTGAAATTACCCATCCGGAATCTAATTATGAGATCATCATTATTGAGCCGGGTTTTAATGTATGGCTTCAGTCAGTTGCCCGGCCGGAAAGCTATTATGGGCAACACTTTCTGGAGAACCGGAATAGGTTATACGTTATTGAATGGAACAACAGGGTCTTGAATCCCAGGATGTTTGATCCAAACCTGTATGAGATGCAGATCAATTATGATCCCCTGATCGATTATGGTTATGAGGTCAATTATAAGCTGTACAATTATTTTATTTATTTCCAAAGAAAATACAATCAACGCCTTGGGCCTTGGATTCCTAGGATATAAAATAATATCTTTATCCCTTTATAAGACAATGAAGCAAGGATTAAAGGAACGTTGGGGCATTACTTCTAATTTTCAGTTGATAATTATCCTGTTTGTCTTTTCTATAACAGGGTCTTCTGCAGTCTTTGTAGCCAAACCTTTTCTGAATTGGGTCGGTTTGTCTTTGGACGCCTTTCCGGATACATGGTGGAGCCCCTGGGTGTACTGGACCTTAAGGATCTTGATTATTTTCCCCTTGTATCAAATTCTTTTGGTTATTTACGGATGGCTCTTCGGGCAGTTCCAATTTTTCTGGGCGTTTGAAAAAAAAATGATTAAACGGCTGGGGCTGGGTTTTTTACTGTAATAGTGTACCCCCTATCATGTTCACGCAAGGATAGTTCCTTTTGAGTACTGCCAGCAAACTCTACCTATACGCTGGCACTTACCTCCTTTTCATTTAGAAGTGCCTTTTTTCGGCCTATTTCCCAAAAGCGGACGTATCTTTATAGTGCGGTACTTTTATCTTTAAGTGCACCAATGGGAGCTGAGCGGGATCATTGCATTTTTAGGTACAACTTTTTTATTTTCATAACATGAAATCAGGGCTTTCACTTTTATTGATGACATTGTGCATATTTTTAGGCTATTCACAAACCACCATTTTGGGTACGGTCACAGATCAGGAGACCAATACCCCCCTAGATCAGGTATCTGTTTATTTTCCAGAACTCGATAAAGGTGCTGTTTCCAATGAAAAAGGGGAATACCAAATAAGCAACCTGCCGATCGGAACCTACAAAATAATCGCCTCCTACATCGGGTACCAGACCTATTCCGCTACCCTGGAACTGCAGGTAGGTGAAATACGATATGAAATCCTACTGCGCCCCAGTGCCATTGAAATGGAGGAAGTGATCGTCTCCACTCCTTTCCATAAACTCCAGCGAGAAAATGTCATGAAGGTAGAGCAGGAAAAGATTTCAACCTTGAGGACTAATGGTGCCATCACCCTGGCCGATGGTATTAGCAGTATTGCCGGTGTTGAAACCGTTTCAACCGGCTTAGGTATTGGGAAGCCCGTGATCCGGGGACTAAGCTCTAACAGGGTATTAGTGTATACCCAGGGTATCCGACTGGAGAATCAACAATTCGGAGATGAGCATGGCCTGGGTATCAGTGATGCCGGAATCGAAAGTGTTGAAGTGATCAAGGGGCCTGCCTCCCTTTTATATGGATCTGATGCCCTGGGAGGGGTCCTTTACCTTACTCCTGAACGATACGCCCTGTCGGGACAACAACATGGCGATGTCAACCTGAACTATTTTTCAAATACAGAAGGCTTTGCTTCCAATCTGGGGTACCGTGCTTCCGGTGAAAAATTTAAGTACCTCGTGAGAGCCGGAATCACCTCCCATGCCGACTATAAAGCCGGCAATGGGGACAGGGTAACCAACTCCAGGTTTCGTGAAACAGACCTTAAAACCGGGCTTGGATATCAATCAGGTTCCTTTAGAACGGACCTTCGCTATAATTACAACGGTTCAGATCTGGGGATTCCTGAAGAAATTGGGGAGCAAACGAAAAGACGAACGCCCGATGCTCCTTATCAGAAATTACAAAGTCATATCCTGAGCAGTACCACAGATATGTTTTTTAAAGAATCGAGCCTTAAGGTCATCCTGGGATATATTTTCAATGACAGGAAAGAATATGAGGACGGCGAGGAACTGCCGGCACTGGATATGAATTTGTCGACCTTTAATTACAACCTGCAATACCGACTTCCAAAGGGAGAACGTTTAGAGACCATTGTGGGCGTACAGGGGATGAATCAAACCAATGAGAATTTTGGAGAAGAAGTACTGATACCGGATGCCGTAACCAATGACATAGGGGTGTTGGCTACCTCCCATATTCATTTGAAAAAAAGCGACATTCAAATCGGTATTCGTTACGACCGAAGATCTATTGCAGGTGAGGAAAGTGGCAGTATTGGAAACGAGGGGTATATTGCCGCCCTTGACCGAAATTTCAATAGCTTTAATGCTGCGCTGGGCCTGCGAACCGATTTACACGAAAACCTAATTGGCCGTTTGAATGTGGCCTCCGGATTTAGGGCACCTAATCTTTCAGAACTCACATCCAATGGGGTCCATGAGGGGACTAACCGTTTTGAAATCGGAGACCCCTTGTTAAGCAACGAAAAAAATCTGCAAATAGACCTCTCACTGGAGTATGCCAGTGAACATATCGAATTTTTTATTAATGGTTTTCACAACACCGTAAATGACTATATCTATATTGAACCGAACGGGGACTTTGCAGGCGAAAACCCAGTTTACCTCTATCGACAGCAAAATGCGCGCCTGTACGGCGGGGAATTTGGTTTCCACCTGCACCCTCATCCACTGGATTGGCTACACCTGGAAACCTCTTTTGAGACCGTAACAGGGGAGTTAACCACTAATGACGCACTACCACTCATTCCGGCCAACAGCCTTACCAATACACTTAGGGTAGAAGATACGGGACATATGGAGCACTGGTTAAACAATAGCTATGGTTATCTTACAATTATCACCACCTTTGATCAAAACAGGGTAAGTACTTTTGAAACCCCGACGCCAGGATATGTCTTATTAAATATAGGCTTTGGGGGTTCTGTACCCCTCTTTGGCAAGCCTATGGACCTTAGAGTAAGTGTTAATAACCTGCTGGACCAGGCCTACATCGCTCATTTATCCCGACTCAAAATAGATAACATTTACAATATTGGGAGAAATATTAGTATTGGCCTGCAGTATCCTTTCTAAAAAAACGGGAGGCTGAACGACAGCGTTGTTCAAAGAGTTGGCCCGATCGAAGATTGCGAATGCCTGCCTGCTAAAAAATTAGTGTAGAGCCACATAAGCGTAAAGCTAGGGATCAGATCCATTCCCGGCATCAATTCCTCAATAAAGGTAATCAAGCCGGCTACCTGACCTGATCGGCCGCGGTACATGCGGGTCATCAACCATGCCGCGATAGGTGCCCAAATGACATCGGAGAATTCACCTATACCGGGAATCATAAATGAAAGCATGCCTGCGCCATCGAACAGAAGGCCCAGGATCAAATACCGATATTTATAATCACGTTTCAAAGGAGAAACGAAGGTAATCAAACCTAAAATAGCACCCAAAAATCAACTCTAAATAAGAATTGCTATAACTAGGAAAGCTTTGAACTGATTAGTTTTAAAAACTCATTGCGCGTCTCGATCTTTTCGAACTGACCCCTGAAACCGGAGGTAGTGGTCACCGAATTCTGCTTTTGCACCCCTCGCATCATCATACACATATGTGATGCTTCAATCACCACCGCTACCCCTTTGGGTTTAAGGGTGTTGTTAATACATTCCAGAATATCGTGCGTAAGGCGCTCTTGTACTTGCAGTCTTCTAGCGAAAACATCAACCACCCTGGGAATCTTACTTAATCCAACAATATAACCGTTTGGAATATACGCTATATGCGCTTTGCCATAAAAAGGCAGGATGTGATGCTCGCACAAGGAATAGACCTCGATGTCCTTGATAATGACCATTTCGTCATATGATTCCGCAAACATGGCACTTTTAAGTATTTCCACCGGATCCTGCTTATACCCTTGAGTTAAGAACAACATAGCCTTTGCCGCCCTTTCCGGAGTCTTTTTTAACCCCTCCCTGTTAACGTCTTCGCCTATCTCGTCTATGATCCTGGAATAGCGATCCATGACCTCGTTGGTAACGCTAATATTGTATTCTTCTAAATTCTGATATGGTGCCATAATTCTATACGAGTGAAAAGAACAGCATGCTCTTTAGATTGTTTACTATTTAAATAAATACGTTAAACAAATTTACACAATAAAAGGCAGGCTTCCTTAATTTAACGTAACATTAGCATAGAAGCTTGCTAGCAAAGAGGGGGGCTCCCTCCCTCTGCAGACTATTTTGTTTTAAAGGCGGTATTATGTACTTTCGATCCGTAAAGGAAATTAAGGATGATAAGCGCCCGAAATATTCAAAAAACATATGGTTCCCTGCAGGTGCTTAAAGGGGTAGACCTGAAGATAAAAAAAGGGGAGATCGTCTCTATTGTTGGTGCTTCCGGAGCCGGTAAAACAACCCTGTTACAGATATTGGGCACCCTTGATCTGCAATCGAACCCCAGGGAAAGCGATCTTACCATAAATGGTGTGGACATCACCTCACTCAAAGAAAAGGAATTGGCACAGTTCAGAAATGAACACATTGGATTTATTTTTCAATTCCATCAGCTTTTACCCGAATTTACGGCGTTGGAAAATGTCTGCATTCCTGCCTACATAAAAAAAACGGCGTCTGAGGTGGCCGAGAAAAGGGCGATGGAATTGTTGGACTTCCTCGGGCTGGCCGGAAGATCGCATCACAAACCTAGTGAACTTTCCGGCGGGGAGCAACAGCGGGTAGCTGTGGCTCGTGCTTTGATCAACAACCCCTCCGTGATCCTGGCCGATGAGCCCAGTGGTAACCTAGATTCGGAAAGTGCCGATATCCTTCACAAACTGTTTTTTAAACTGCGGGAGGAATTTGGCCAAACCTTTGTGATCGTAACCCATAATGAAGAACTGGCCGACATGGCAGACCGTAAACTAACAATGGTAGACGGCCAAATCGTAAAACACTAATGCTTAAACACGTTTGGATTTTTTTTAAGAACCCGGCGTACCAGGCATACCACGGGGCCCCATGGCTTTACAAAAAGAGTATTTTCCTGGGCTTGCTGAAATGGAATTTGATTTTAGGTATTGGCCTGGCTGTTTTTACCCAACTACTGGCAATGGCTTTTGGCATTGACCTCGGCGAACATGCCACGGACAAGCTATTCTCCGAAAATTCCTTCTTTACCATTTTATTAATAATGGTTGTGGTTGCTCCTGTTCTAGAAGAAATGATCTTTAGGGGACCTCTGGGGTTTTTTAAAACCTCTCCTTACTTTCCTTTTGCCTTTTATTGTTCATTTGTCCTTTTCGGACTCATCCACCTTAGTAATTTTGAGATCACACCAGCGGTCCTTTGGATTTCACCCCTTTTAATAGCTCCGCAAACACTTATGGGCGTTTTCCTTGGCTATATACGAGTGCGGTTGGGCTTACCTTGGGCCATATTGCTACATGCCAGCTATAATGGCATCCTGTTTCTTTTTGTAAGTATTGGGGAAGGTCTATGAAAAAGCCTTTTAAAAATAAGAGGGAATTAAAGGAATTCATGGATGCGAAGGTGGAACAATATAACCATCCCTCCTTTCTTGTATCCGACCCTATACAAATTCCACACGAATTTACAGCTAAAGAAGATATAGAAATCAGTGCCTTCCTAACGGCTACCATTGCCTGGGGCAACAGGAAAAGTATCATCAGAAACGCTTCCTGCTTAATGGACCTTTTAGACTGTGAGCCTTACCAATTCGTCGTTTCGCATACCCCGGCTGACCTGGCTTCCTTACAACCATTTGTACACCGAACTTATAATGGAGATGACCTTGTCTTTTTTATCAAAGGGCTACAACATATTTATAAAGAGTACGGTGGCTTAGAAGGCGTTTTTACAAAGCACGGCCAACAAGAGACTGGCCTGCAACCTGCCATATCCCACTTCAAGAAACTATTTTTTGAGATACCACACCCTTCCAGAACGGAAAAACACATCTCGGATCCGGGTAAAGGGTCGGCTGCCAAACGCATCAATATGTTTTTGCGATGGATGGTGCGCGATGCCGCTAGCGGGGTTGATTTTGGCTTATGGAAATCCCTTCAACCCTCTCAGTTATCCTGTCCGCTCGATGTGCACTCCGGCAGGGTCGCCAGAAAATTGGGCTTGCTTACCCGAAAACAAAATGATGCCCGTGCCGTGGCCGAATTAGATAGCAACCTCCGAAAGTTAGATCCCTTAGATCCTGTAAAATATGACTTCGCCCTCTTTGGACTGGGGGTTTTTGAAAAATTTTAACTGTTCTTTTAAGGAAGCTTCTAATGTAGCTTCCTGAATTTTTATGAGAAGTCACTTAATAATAGCCATAGTCATTATTTTTTAAGTACCTTTAAGCTAACAACCTAACTAGTTACTATTCAATGACCTAAAGGCACCTGGATGGTAAGTAGTCTTTCCGTAATAACTAAAAAAGAGTACCTGGTAATAACCATTAAGGGTGCCTATGACTATTGGGAATGCCTTCATTATCCCCTGAAAATTTTAAAAGAATGCCAGAAGCGTAACCGCAATAAGGCTGTGGTAGACCTTCGCGCTCTTAATACCGGAGCGGTGACTTTCATAGAATTATTCTTTCTCGGCGAAAAAATAGCCCACACCCTTGGCAACAAAATAATAATGGCCCTGATCTGGAAAAAGGATCCACACTCAGATTTTTTGGCAGATGTAGCAACCAACAGGTCGGCACGTCTAAACATATTCGACACTGTTAAAGGAGCCGAGTCTTGGTTACTTCATAGCTCTTGAGCGTATATGATTCACTTTGGGGTTACGCACTGATTTTAAGCCAACCCCATATTCCCCAGCACTAAGGGAATCTTCGAATTCTCTTCTGCAATGGACCTGTAGATAGCTTCCACAATAATCATGTCTCGTTTACCCATGATTCCGGGAGCTCTGTTTACACTGTCATTCAGGATATGGCTGGCAAAATCGTCCATCTGCAGTTTTTGCTGACTTTCATGAGGAAATGAAATGATATCTTTTGAAGACCTGCCGGCCAGTGGACCGTAGTTATTGGCTGGCGCGAGCTCAAACCACCCTTTATCACAGGAAGCATACAACCGATTGGCATTGGCATTGTGCGATGTCATAATACTGGCGACAGCGCCACTAGCAAATTCAAACTGTGCTGTGATGGTTTCATCCGTGTCTTTAAAATAATCCGGGCGGGTACTGAATTCCTGTGCACGTACGCTAACTGGATTTTCACCAGTACTGTAAATAGCGCTCTGTATACTGTATACCCCCATATTCATTAGAGCACCACCTCCGGAAAGCGCCTTGTTCAATCGCCATTGCTGCGGGTTACTTCGGGATAAATAAGCGGCGTCGGCCGAAACAAACTGGACCTTCCCAAAAGTTTTTTCCTTCACAAACCGCTTTACCTCCTGCGTATACGGTTCTGAATGAAGTCGGTACCCTACTCCTAACTTCACCCCTGCCTCCTCGCACGCCTGTATGATGGCGTCACATTCCTTTACGGATATAGCCATCGGTTTTTCACATATAACATGCTTCCCGGCCTTAGCAGCCCTGATGGAAAATTCAGCATGCATGCTATTGGGTAAAACGACATATACAATGTCTATTTCCTTGTTCTCTGCGATCTGATCAAAATTCTCGTAGTTATAGATATTCTTCTTGGGAATCCCGTAGGTTGTTGCCCAGATCGCCTCTTTTTCAGGTGTTCCTGTAACGATGCCTGCAAGGTGACAATGCTGGGTTTGTTTCAAGGCAGGCGCCAACTGATATGTGCTATAGCTACCAAGACCCACCAATGCCACTCCCAGTGATTTTTTCCTTTCGTTACCCATGGCATGGGTGAGAGGTGCACCTGCCAAAAGGGCACCAGCTAAAATTCCCTTGCCCAATTTTCCATTAAAATGTCTTCTTGTAATTTTGCCCATAGCTTTATCGCTTTTTGAAATGTCTTCCTCCTAAGATAGTAACTATTCTTATTCGATTGATTTTTAGAAGAAACGCAATCACTTAAATGGGCTATTAAAATCAACTTATTTTCCTATTTTTAGCGAAGACTAATAAATACAATCATGAAAATAAAGTTCTTACCGGTAGCAACGGCTCTTTTATGGGTTGTTACGGGTGTTGCCCAAAACCGCACCCTTCCTGTAGATACGGCAGTCACCACACAGCATAGTGTTACTGTCAATGGCACCAATTTTTCCTATACGGCCAAGACGGGCACCCAGCCTGTTTGGGACGAACTCGGAAAGCCTATGGCAGCCCTTCATTATACCTATTATACGCGGAATGATGTGAAAGACAGGGCATCAAGGCCACTGCTTATTTCCTTTAACGGCGGACCTGGGTCGGGTTCTGTTTGGATGCATTTGGCCTATACAGGTCCCAGGGTTTTGAAAATAGATGATGAAGGATATCCGGTGCAACCCTATGGGGTGAACCAAAATCCCTATTCGGTATTGGATGTAACAGATATCGTGTATGTCAATCCGGCCAATACGGGTTATTCCCGGACGATACCGGAATCAGGTAAAGAGGTAGACAGAAGTAAATTCTTTGGGATCAATGCCGATATCAAATACCTGGCAGAATGGCTCAATACCTTTGTAACGCGTCATAACAGATGGCGTTCCCCAAAATACATAATAGGTGAAAGTTACGGGGGCACCCGCGTGATGGGCCTCTCACTGGCCCTGCAAAACCAGCAGTGGATGTACCTTAATGGGGTTATCATGGTGAGTCCGGCAGATTATAAGGTAATTCGAGTTGGAGGCCCGGTCAGTGATGCGCTCAACCTTCCTTATTTTACAGCGGCAGCATGGCATCATAAGGCACTACCCCCTGCCCTCCAAAACAAGGACTTACTGGAAATATTACCCGAGTCTGAGGAATATGCCATTAACACGCTGGTACCGGCGCTTGCAAAGGGAGGTTTTCTAGATGCTGCAGAGAAAAATGCAATAGCCCAAAAAATGGCCTATTACTCAGGACTTAGCCAGGAAGATATCCTGGATCAAAACCTGGCTGTGCCCACCTCCTATTTCTGGAAAGCCCTCCTCAAGGAGAAAGGATATACGGTTGGTAGGTTAGACAGCCGCTATTTGGGAATGGACAGACAGCTTTTAGGTATGCGTCCCGATTACAATGCCGAGATCACCTCCTGGCTTCACAGTTTTACCCCGGCTATTAATTATTACCTGCAGGAAGAATTGAAATTTAAGACAGATATCAAGTATAATATGTTTGGCCCAGTGCGTCCCTGGGATAATGAAAATGACAATACGCGGGATGACCTTCGGCAAGCCATGGCCCAAAATCCGTATCTGAACGTACTGATCCAAAGTGGTTATTATGACGGGGCCACCACCTATTTTAATGCCAAATATACTATGTGGCAGGTAGATCCCAGTGGGCGTATGAAAGATCGCTTTGAATTTAAGGGATACCGCAGCGGACATATGATGTATCTGCGAAGGGAAGATCTGAAACAAGCAAATGAAGATATCAGGTCGTTTATTTTACGCACCCAGGCCAACGGAAAAAGCGCTAAATATTAATGGTATTTCAGCTAGCCACGGAATGTCGATGAATCGTATTGCCTTGAGGCCCCCTAATCACCGGTATCTGGTGCTTATATTGCTTCTATTAGCGCTATTCCCCCAACAGGCTATTTCCCAGGACTGGGCACAGTTGAATGTATTTCAGGACGCAAATAAGAAGTTAATAAATGGCAATACGGTGAACGAAAGGGTTGTTTTCTTTGGAAACTCTATCACTATTGGCTGGCTGCAGCATATGCCCGAATTTTTTGAAGGGAAAGCATATGTTAATCGGGGAATTGGAGGACAAACTACGCCCCAGATGCTGGTTCGTTTTCGGCAGGATGTGATCGATCTGAAACCGCGGGCAGTCGTTATTTTAGCAGGAACTAATGATATTGCAGAAAACACAGGTCCTATGAGCTTGCAACAAATCCTGAATAACCTGATCTCAATGGCCGAGTTGGCAAAAGCAAATGGTATCCAGGTGATTTTATGCTCGGTTTTGCCTGCCTCCGATTATCCCTGGCGTCCGGGCCTGCAACCACATCTGAAGATTCCACAACTGAATGCCATGATTTCGGATTATGCAACAAAGCATCAGCTTATCTACGTGGATTACTTTAAGGCACTGGTCAATGCTACCAATGGAATGGATGAAGAACTTGCCTATGATGGCGTGCACCCGACAAAAAAAGGGTATGAACGAATGGCACCTTTGGCAGAAGAAGCCATTAAAGAGGCGTTGGAAACTAAAAAATAAACTGGCTGTAGCCTTGAATCCCTATTGGTGTTCAAATTTAAAATCAGACAACATCATAGCTGCCTTTTCTGATCCGCTAATTGGTCTTTCAATCTAAGCAATATGGCATATCCCCTGGTAAGCATCCTGATACCTTTTAAGAATACAGCAAGCTTTTTACCGGAATGCCTGTCGTCCATACAAAAGCAAACCTATGAGTATTGGGAAGTTTTAGCCGTAAATGACCATTCGGAAGATGACAGCCTGGCCATTCTTGAATCCTTTGCGAAGGAGGATAACCGGTTTAAAGTGATCGAAAATAAGGGACATGGTATTATTATGGCCTTAAGAAATGCTTATTCTATGGCTACCGGTGCCTATCTCACACGAATGGACTCGGATGATATCATGATGCCCAATAAACTGGAGGTCATGGTGCGTTCCTTGCTACAATCGGGAAATGGTTTTATTGCCCTGGGAAAAGTGCGCTATTTTTCTTCCGGGGGAGTCAGCAACGGTTACAAGCGTTATGAAGCATGGCTGAACGGCCTTACCCATGAGGGAAACAATTTTAGTGAACGGTATAAAGAGTGCGTTATTCCTTCTCCCTGCTGGATGACCTCGAGGGAAGATCTTCAAAAATGCGGCGCATTTGACCATGATCTTTATCCGGAGGATTATGACCTCGCTTTCCGTATGTTCGCAATAGGGTTACAATGCCTTCCTTGTATGGAAGTGTTACATTTATGGCGTGATTATGAAACACGGACCTCACGAACCAGCATTCATTATGCACAGAACTATTTTTTAGACATCAAAATCTATTACTTTCTAAAACTGGATTGGGATAAAGAACGACCCCTGGTTATCTGGGGTGCCGGAACCAAGGGGAAGACCATCGCAAAGGCCTTGATCAAAAAAAAGATACCTTTTCACTGGATGTGCGACAATCCCAATAAGATAGGCAAGAAAATTTACGGAACCTCTATGCTTTCTTACCGGGAGATCGTTCAACTTAATCGTCCCCAGAGCATCATAACGGTAGCAAACATGCGGGCACAGCTAATGATCAAACATTTTTTTGAAGAACGGAACCAGGCACCTGCCCAGGACTATTTTTTCTTCTGTTAAGGTTTAGAAGCAACAAAAGTGTTACAAAAGACAGGACAGGTCACTTCCAGGGAAATGCCCCCAAAGTCAAAATTTACCTATATTTGCCAAATGATTTTAAGGAATGTTGTTTAAGTATCCGCAACTACTTTGGTCTTTATGGCTTCTCCTGATCCCCATAATTATTCATCTTTTACAGTTTCGAAAGTTTAAAAAAACCGCCTTTACCAACGTAAAGCTGCTTCAAAAAGTGATGGCCAAATCACAAAAAAGTAGGTCTTTAAAAAGATGGTTACTCCTTTTTGCACGAATGGCTCTGTTCGCCTCCCTAATTTTGGCCTTTGCACAACCATTCCTGATGGCATCATCGGCCCTTAAACAGAAAAACAACATAATCTATTTAGACAACTCCTTCAGCATGCAGATGCGTACTGAGAACACGTCTTTGCTCCAGGAAGCGGTACAGGATCTTATCAAACACATTCCTGAAGACACCCCATTTACCTTATTTACCAATGATCAGGAATTTACAAATGTGGAAATTACCGCGATTCAGAACGACCTGCTCCATATGGCATATTCTCCAAGACAATTATCGCTGGCGGAGATCATATTAAAAGGTAACACGTATGCCTCTGGTAAGGCTGATTGGCTGAATAGACTGGTCCTTATTTCGGATTTTCAGGAACGTATGGGTAATGAGGGGATTGATTCCCTTTCAATGTCCGAAGTATTCTATCTGCCGGTACGATCCGAAGAACCTGAAAATATTTCCATAGACAGCGCATTTATCGAAACAGAAAATGCCCTGGACAAAAAACTGGTGATCATGCTTACTGGGGTGGGTGTTCATGAAACAATTCCTGTCTCCCTGTATAATGGATCAGAATTAATAGCAAAATCGGCTGTGGAGCTAGTAAGCGATAGCACAAGCACCCTAATCTTTACCCTTCCCCCTAATGAAAAAGTAGAAGGAATGCTAGAAATTACCGATACCGGATTGCATTATGACAACCAGCTTTATTTTAATCTGAATACACGGGATAAGATAAATGTTTTGGCAATAGGATCGCAAGACGATCGCTTTCTGCGCAAGATCTATTCCGATGATACGTGCGAATTCACCTCCATCAAGGACAGCGACAGTGCCTTGGCGTTGATCCCGGGACAGGATCTGATCCTCTTGAATGAACTCCCATCGATCAACCGGCCTTTTTTGGAGGCCATCAAACTATTTCTTGAAAAGGGTGGCAGTTTGGTGGTCATCCCGGCGATGGATATGGAGGTCTCAGATTTCAATGCCCTTCTTGCCACCTACAATCTGTCATACATGGCTAAAGTAAATGTGGCGCACGACATTACAAATATCAATGTCGGAAATCCGCTCTTCAAAGATGTATTTGAGAAAAAGATAAGTAACTTCAACTATCCGGGTGTTAACGGTTTTTATCCTTTGAACAGTACCGGTTCTGATATATTAAATTTTGAAAATGGGACACCCTTTTTGACTGGCAAGCAGGGCCTATATGTATTTTCCGCGCCACTTAACAATACCAATTCCACTTTTGTAAATTCGCCCCTTGTGGTCCCCACCCTTTTCTCAATGGCAATGAAAAGCAGGCAGTTACCGGCACTATACTATATCATTGGCAATGAAAATAATATTGACATACCCCAAGTACTGGGGCCGGATGAGATTATCAGCGTCAGGAAAGATGCCTATGCTTTTATCCCCTTACAACAGGTTATTGGCGAAAAAACGAGACTTCGTTTTCAGGAAGATCCAAAAGAATCCGGAAACTACTATCTACAAAATACGAATCCGGCAAGAACCTTAAGTTTTAATTATTCCAGGAATGAAAGTGACCTTCGGTATTTGAACCTGGAGCTCCTTGGTAAAAACAGTACCATATCATCCATCCCTGCCCTTTTTACGGACTTCAAAAAAGCCGATGGGGTAACAAGCCTTTGGAAATGGTTTGCTATTTTAGCAGTACTTTTCTTAATGGCAGAAGTAATCATCCAAAAAACGCTTAAATGAACATACTGCTCAAATCAGCAACCATTATTGAGGCTCAAAACAACGGACTTCATAAGAAAGTTCGGGATATTTGGATAAAAAATGGGGTCATTGAAAAAATTGCATCCAAAATAGAACCCGATTCCAAAACGAGGGTCATAACCCTACCTAATCTTCACGTTTCCAGGGGCTGGTTCGACAGCAGTGTAAGTTTTGGGGAACCTGGTTATGAAGAACGCGAAACTATCGCCAACGGTTTAAAAGTGGCATCGCTGAGTGGTTTTTCGGATATCGTTTTGAATCCAAATACAAACCCTGTTCCGGATTCCAGCGGAGCGATCGTTTTTTTAAAAGATTCCGCCAAAGGAAAAAGCACTGCTTTACATCCGGTTGGCTCCCTTACCATAGACAGTAAAGGGCAGGACCTGGCTGAACTTTACGATATGAAAAATGCCGGGGCCGTTGCCTATTACGATTTTAAAAAATCAGTGGGCAATTCGAACCTCCTTAAATTAGCCCTTCAATATGTCCAGAATTTTGATGGCCTGGTCTTATCCTTCCCATTAGATGATCAAATTGGCGGAAAAGGGGTCGTCAATGAAGGATCTATCTCCACATCATTGGGCCTAAAAGGTATCCCTGCCTTAGCAGAGGAACTACAGATAGAACGCGATCTTTTCATTCTGGAATATACCGGTGGTAAATTACACATCCCCACCATATCTACTGCCAATGCCGTTAAATTGATCGCAGACGCCAAAAAGAAGGGGTTGGATGTCAGTTGCAGTGTGGCGCTTCATAATCTTTGTTTCACAGATGATGTATTGACGGAATTTGACACGAATTTTAAGGTTATGCCACCACTTCGCACAAAAAAGGATGCTGAAGCTTTGAAAAGAGGGCTAAAATCGGGTATTATTGATATGGTCACCACAGACCACCTGCCTATAGATATTGAAGAAAAACGAATAGAATTTGATCATGCAGCTTATGGGTCACTGGGACTGGAGAATGCCTTTGGCACACTCAACGCCCTATTTGGATTGGATGATACAATAGCACTGTTGGTGAAAGGAAGGGAGCGTTTTGGCATTCCGCAGACACGTATTCAGGAAGGCGAAAAGGCCAACCTGACACTTTTCAATCCGGAATGGACTTCCCGATTTGAAAAAGATCAGGTGCTCTCCACATCCAAAAACAGCATGTACCTGGGGGAAACACTTAAGGGCCGTGTGTATGGCGTTATTGCTCACGATTACCAGACCCTCACATAAGAGAACCATAATAGCTATACCGATGACGGAAAATGAGATCAAGGAAGGAAAAACAACTGCGGTTGTAGCGTATATCACCATAGTGGGAGCCCTGATTGCCATTACCATGAACATGGAGCCAAAAAATGACTTTGCCCGATTTCATACCCGACAGGCGTTCGGTTTGCATCTGGTCTTTTTAGGATGCGCCCTTTTTCTCAGTGTATGGTTCAATGCTTATGCCTGGATTGGCTTGTATATATTCTATTTTGTACTTATGGCTTTACGGCTTTATTGGTGCCCTGGGAGGTAAGCACAACCTGCTTCCTGTCCTTGGTGCCTATTTCCAAAAATGGTTTACGTTTATCCAATAATATGACCACTGCCCCACTGTCCCTGCATCATTTGATACGCCCTCCGCTGGTAAAAACGGCTAAAGCCCCTGCGCTTTTCTTGTTTCATGGGTACGGAAGTAACGAGGAGGATCTCTTCTCATTTGCCCCCGAGCTGCCTGCCGGAACTTTGCGTGATAAGCGTACGGGCACCCCACCCCATGCCACCCTATGGTAATGCCTGGTATGCCATCAATTTCGATGCAAATTTTGGTAAATGGAGCGATGTGGAACAAGCCAAGGCATCCCTTCAGAAAATGGTTGCTTTTATCAAAGAAGCAACATCGGCTTATTTTCTCGATACTACAGCTATCTCACTGCTAGGTTTTAGTCAGGGTACGGTATTAAGTTTTGCCTTAGCACTCTCCTACCCGGAGCTCATCAAAAACGTTATTGGTCTTAGTGGTTATATTGATGAAAATATCCTGGTTGACAACTATAAGGCCAAGGATCATTCCCATCTCAGCATGTACATATCCCATGGCACCATGGACGCGGTGATCCCGTTATCCTGGGCCCAAAGAACGCCTCCGTTCCTGGAAAAGTTAGGGGTGTCCCATACCTTTGAAGAGTTCCCAACAGGGCATGGTGTTTCTGCAGAAAATTTTTACGCCATGAACCAATGGTTAACTGACCATCTTTAAAGGTTTCGGGTATATAGCAGATGGTCAATAAGTACAAAATTGACTGAAAGGTCGTCCTTCAGCTCATATCCGATAAGCAATTCTCCCCAATATTTACCATCGGAAAAATCTGCAAGGATCCACCTGTGATTCAAGACCTTTATTTTATTGATCTTAAAATCATTCTGCATTCCTTCATATGGAACCAACGGATTATCTCCCTTTTTCTCATTAGTTTCTAAAAGTTTGTCGGCAATATAGCGCGCCGAATCCTTCAGCTCTAAATGATCGTAATATGCCAGCGCATCGTCATTGTTTTCAAGTGAAAAGTACTGCATATCCAGCACTTTTAACTCCGAAGAGCGCAGGGAGTCCTCCAGTGCGGCTAATTCGGTTTCCAAAGAGGTGATCTTGTTCTCAGTGGCTTCTACTCTATTGGTACCACTGACATAGAGGTATAATGCAATGAGTGCGGAAAAAATAAATAAGTAGAGAAATACTCTTGTTTTCATGGATCTATAGTTACTATTAGATTATCATATGCTAAATGGACATTCTTTGGTAAGGTTTTCGAGACTTCATCATGGAAGCCCATATGATGACTTATATGGGTAAAATAGGCCTGCTCTGGTTGTACCTTTTCCACAAAGGCTAATGCTTCCTCCAAATTAAAATGAGAATGATGTGATTCTAAACGCAATGCATTAATGCATAGCACTTTAAGATTCTTTAGTTTATCTATTTCTTTACTTTCTATCGATTTCACATCTGTTAAATAAGCAAGGTCTTTTATTCGGTATCCGAACACCTGCAATCGATTATGGAAAGCCTCTACAGGAATCGCCATTTGGTTGCCAATTTTAAAGGGTTGGTTATTGAACACTTCATTCACCTGCACGGCAGGAGCACCAGGATAGCGATCGTTATCCGAAAATATATAGTCGAAACGCCTTTTTAAGGAATCGACAACCCGTTTATGAGCAAAAATAGGAATATCTCCCTGTCTGAAGAAAAATGGCCTTATGTCATCAATCCCGGCCGTATGATCTGAGTGCTCATGTGTAAAAAGGATCCCATCTAACTTGTTAACCTTATGCGTAAGCATTTGCTGCCTGAAATCGGGTCCGCAATCGATAACATAATGATAGTCGTCCCAGGAAATAAGAACAGACACACGAAGTCTTTTATCTTTCGGATTTTTACTTAAACACACCGGATGTGTGCTCCCAATTACAGGGATGCCTTGAGAAGTGCCGGTTCCCAGAAAAGTCAATTTCAACAGCTCATCTATTTTATTCAAATTTATGACTTATTTATTTAAAAGATTGCCCATTCTTATTAACTTTGTTCAACATAAACTGCATTGAATGGCCTCCGTTTTAAATCAAGATCCTGCTTTTGAAAACATACCCTCCATCAAGGCGAAAACTCTGCGAATCAATCTTAACCCGGTTATTTACGGAACTTTTGCAGAAATAGGTGCAGGCCAGGAAACAGCACGCCATTTCTTCAGGTCAGGTGGCGCATCGGGTACCATTGCCAAGGCCATGAGTGCTTATGACAAAAAGTTTAGTGATGCTATTTATGGGGTGGAAGAAGACGGGCGTTACGTAACCCAGAGTCGGCTTAAGAAAATGCTCGATTATGAAATGTCGCTCATGGAACAGCGTATCAGCAGGGAAGACCATCCGGATCGGCTATTCTTCGCCTATGCCAATACAGTAGCGACCATCGACTTTTCCAAAAGATACAAAGGCCATGGGTGGGTTGGTATTATGTTCCAGTTAGATCCGAATCAAAAGGAATATGATGAGATCATCCTCCACCTGCGCTTTAAACAGAATGAAGCGCGTTTACAACAGGAAACCCTTGGTATCATTGGGGTGAACCTTATTTATGGGGCCTTTTACAAATACAATAAACCGAGAAAATTACTCAAGTATCTCTATGATCATATTGACAGGGATACCGTAGAGATCGATATGGTGAATTTTGACGGGCCCAGCTTTAGGCATGTAGACAACCGTCTGATAAGCCTGCAGCTCATCAGGAACGACATGACCGATGCTGTTATGTTTGGTCCTGATGGCAATAATTTACTCCCTGCTGCGGTCCTTTACAAAAAGAATATCCTGGCCCTGAGGGGTAGTTTCAGACCTGTCACAAAGGTCAATATGGACATGTTCGATAAATCGTACGACATTTTCATCAGGGAACAGACGGTAGAAGAAGAAAATACCATTGTTATATTCGAAATAACCCTGGCAAATTTAAAGGCTTCCGGTGAAATAGATGAGCAGGATTTTATGGACAGGGCAGAATTGCTATGTTCCCTTGGCCATACTGTATTGATTTCGAAATTTCAGGAATATTACAAGCTCGTGGAGTACCTCGGGAATTATACCAAGGCGCGTATTGGTTTAACCATGGGTGTCAACAACCTGGTCGATATCTTCGATGAGAAATACTACAGGCACCTGAGCGGGGGAATCCTGGAAGCTTTCGGAAAGCTGTTCTTCAAGGATCTGAAAGTGTACCTCTACCCCATGAAAAATCCGGAAACAGGGCAGATCATGACCAGCAACAATATCAAAGTACACCCCAGGATGAAAGAACTGTATAAGTTCTTCAAATACAACGGCAAGGTAATGGATATCATCGATTACGATCCGGAGATCATGCATATCTTTTCGAGGGATGTCCTCAAGAAGATCACAAACGGAGAAGAAGGCTGGGAAGAAATGCTACCCGAGGGAATCGCAGAGATCATCAAAAAGAAAAAGTTATTTACCCGACACGAGTATTCGGAAAAAGAAGAAGTATAAAAAAAGCCCTGACGATGTCCTCAGGGCTTTTTAAATTATGCGGATGCTTACAGAATCTGCGCCGCGTGGTCTTTTGTCTTTACTTTGTCTATTACTTTTTCTACGGTACCATTACCGTCCACAATAAATGTGGTCCTGTGAATACCATCATATTCTTTCCCCATAAATTTTTTAGGACCCCAAACCCCAAAGGCATTAATAACCGTATGGTCCTCATCTGCCAGCAAAGGAAAGGGGAAGTTATATTTGTCCCTGAAACCGGCTTGTTTCTTTTGTGAATCCTCGCTTACCCCCAGCAAATGATACCCCTGGGCCTGTAGTTCCTTATAGTGATCCCTTAAATTGCACGCTTCTGCGGTACACCCGGGTGTGTTAGCCCTCGGATAAAAGAAAACGACCAGCTTTTTCCCCTTATAATCGGAGAGCTTTATTTCATTACCATCTTGGTCTTTTGAGGAAAAATGGGGTACTTTGTCCCCTTCTTTAAGCATTTTCATGAGCATTTTTTTTTAACAGTTGAATAGTATCTGCAAAATTAGTCATATATGACCAAATCTGAAAAAATAGATTTTACCATTACGACATTACAAAAGCTGTATCCTCAAATTCCGGTTCCATTAGAACATAAAGACCCGTATACCCTGCTTATCGCGGTCTTATTGTCTGCGCAAAGCACGGACGTACGCGTAAATAAAATTACCCCCCTATTATTTGAAAAGGCCGATAATCCCTATGACATGATCCAATTAACGGTCGATGAAATCCGGGAGATCATTAAACCGGTAGGCCTTTCCCCTATGAAGTCCAAAGGGATCTACGGCCTTTCTAAAATATTGGTGGAAAAATACGATGGGCAGGTACCGCAAGACATTGTACAACTGGAAACATTGCCATCCATAGGTCATAAGACAGCCAGTGTTGTGGTTTCACAGGCCTTTGGCATACCGGCATTCCCGGTTGACACACATATACACCGACTGATGTACCGTTGGGGATTTTCCAATGGTAAAAACGTTGTGCAAACAGAAAGAGATGCCAAAAGACTATTTCCTAAAGAATTATGGAACGACCTTCATTTGCAGATCATCTGGTACGGGAGAGAATATTCGCCAGCACGTGGCTGGAACCTCGAAAAGGATGTAATTACAAAAACTATTGGACGAAAGAAAGTACTTCAGGACTACTATAAAGCAAAAAAGGCCCGCTAGTGCGGGCCTTGTCTTTTTAATTCAGCACAGTCTCGAAACTGAATTGCCTGTGTTTACGGATCCGAAGTGCCTTAGAATACTGTAATAAAAAGTGAATCGTATCCGGGCTTACTTGGGTAAGATTACAGGAGTTTTTTTTCTCTGAGTAAATTTTTTCCATATGATTGCTGTATCGTTACGATAAGATAACGCAAGCGATATGGAATTATTGTAAAAGATATTTTAAACTATGAATTCGTCAGCACAATGTTGTGGCGCTCAATAATCTTTCTGAGGTTAATCAAGGCATACCGCATTCTCCCGAGGGCTGTATTGATGCTTACTCCTGTATTCTCAGATATTTCTTTGAAGCTCATGTCCTTGTAAATGCGCATTAACAAAACTTCTTTCTGATCATCAGGAAGTTCTTCAATAAGCAATGTAAGGTCACTGTCTATCTGGTCTTTGATTAATTGTTTTTCTGCATTTAGTTTATCATCTCCAATAACGGAAAAGATATTGAAATCATCGCTGCCTTCAAATTTGGGCATGCGTTTGTTCTTTCTAAAATGGTCTATGATAAGGTTATGCGCAATTCGCATTACCCAGGGAAGGAATTTCCCCTCTTCACTGTAGTTTCCCTTTTTTAAGGTCTTGATTACTTTAATAAAGGTATCCTGAAAGATATCTTCGGTGATATCGCGATCGAGGACCTTGGAATAGATAAAACTGCTGATTCGCTGGTTGTGTCTGTTGATGAGGATTTCAAGTGCTTTTTCATCCCCGCTGATGTAATCGTTAACTAGTAGTGAGTCGTCCCTTAGTGGTTCCATAGTTAGATAATCTTTTTGGTTTCGGTTGAATTCTTTTTCAATGCTTCAGAACTCAGGTTATTTGATCTTTTTGAGTTATTTGTTTTTGAATAACATTTTAAAAGTACCCAAACAGCCTACCTTAGGAAAAACTATGTTGTAAAACCCCCAATTCTTGATGTGAACACCCATAATCCTAATTGGCACCATAAAAATGGCATGAAGAAGTCCTTAAATGTCCTTGAATAAAAGTGGTTATAAGATTAAATAAGAAAAGGCATTACTATAAAGGATACCTCCTTTAGCAATGCCTTTTATACAAGGTGCTGACATGCACTTTAAAGTGCGGTTGTTCTTAGTTCATATTATGTTCTATGGTCATTCCTTTGAACTTCTGAATACGGAGCGATTTAGAGTAATCCAGAAGAAAACGTACTGTCTCCGGTTTCGATTGAATTAACGTACACTGATTTTTTTGCTTTGAGTAAATTTGTTCCATAGTATCTATTGTTACTCCTAAATAACGCCAGATCTAAGGAAACCATCGGATTAGTCGACCTAAAACAAATTAATTCGTTAAAACTATATTATTCTTCTCAATGATCTTTCGAAGGTTAATGAGAGCATAGCGCATGCGGCCCAGCGCCGTATTGATGCTCACCTCCGTATTTTCTGCAATCTCATTAAAGCTCATCTCCTGATAGATGCGCATCTTCAACACTTCCTTCTGGTCTTTTGGCAGTTGTTCTATTAATACCTCCAGATCCTGATCTATCTGTTCCTTTATTAGCTGTTTTTCTGCATTCAGTTGGTCGTCTGTAAGCAAGGAGAAGATATTGGTTTCCTTATTGCCCTGATACTTGGGCATACGCTTATTCCTTCTGAAATGGTCAATGATAAGGTTGTGAGCAATGCGCATGACCCAGGGAAGAAATTTACCTTCTTCATTATACGCCCCCCTCTTTAAGGTTCTTATAACCTTAATAAAGGTGTCCTGAAAAATATCCTCTGTAATTGCCATGTCCTGCACTTTCGAGTAGATATAGCTGCTTAGGCGTTGATTGTATTTATTAATTAGGATTTCTATGGCTCGTTCATCGCCATTCATGTAATCTCTTACCAGGATGGAATCGTCAATCGTTGTTTGCATACAATTACTTTTTTGGTTCAATTTAGGGGTCGCTCGGATAGGTAGGAAAGCGACTGTTTTTATTCGTACTCAAAAAAGTAATGTTCCTTGTATAGGCTTGTGCTTTAGGATTAACAATCCAAAGATAGAAAAAATATCACGTTATGATAGTCCCTACTGCTATTTAACATTTTTAATCACTAAGTAAATTCGGTTCGTGTTTGATTTTGACATATTGTATCTTTGCACATTTACCAGAATCAATGGCTACACTGACGGATGTAAATCCCAGGCATAATATCATTATCAAGGGGGCTAAACTGCACAATCTGAAAAATATTGATGTGGTGATCCCCAGAAACAAGCTGGTGGTGATAACCGGCCTTTCCGGTTCCGGTAAATCGAGCCTTGCATTCGACACACTATATGCAGAAGGGCAAAGACGCTATGTGGAGAGCCTTTCTTCCTATGCGCGCCAGTTCCTGGGCAAACTGGATAAACCCAAGGTAGACTCTATAAAAGGTATTGCACCGGCCATTGCCATTGAACAAAAGGTCAATGCCACCAATCCGCGATCTACGGTTGGTACCAGTACCGAGATCTATGACTATCTTAAATTGCTATACGCCAGAATTGGCAAGACCTACTCTCCCATCTCAGGAAATGAAGTTAAAAAGCATACGGTTACAGATGTCGTCAATTTTGTAAGCAGTTTTCCAGAAGACAGTAAATTATTACTCCTCGCTCCTGTCAGTATTCCAGAAAACAGAGACCGGCAGAAAACCCTGCAACTACTTGCCAAGCAGGGATATGCCCGGATAAAATTCGATGGGGCTGTACTACGTATCGATGATGAATTGCACCAAAAGATAGGAGATCACTTTTCTTTAGTAATCGACAGGATTGTGAAGAAAGAAGATGAGGACTTTTATAACCGGCTTGCTAATGCGGTCGATACGGCTTTTTTTGAAGGGAAGGGCCATTGTGTCATCGAAGAAGTCGGCACCGGGAAAGTAATGCCTTTCAGCAATACCTTTGAACTGGATGGCATGACTTTTCTGGAACCCAACGTTCATTTATTCAGTTTTAACAATCCTTATGGGGCTTGCCCCAAATGCGAAGGATACGGAGATGTGATCGGGATTGATGAGGACCTTGTAATTCCCAATACCTCCCTTTCCGTATATGAGAATGCTGTTTTTCCCTGGCGTGGAGAAAGTATGGGCTGGTATCGCGATCAGTTGGTCAATGCTGCTTATAAATTTGAATTTCCCATTCACAAGCCGTGGTTCCAGCTAAGTGAGGAGCAAAAAAACCTGGTTTGGGAAGGAAATACCCATTTCATTGGGATTAGCAAATTTTTTCAGCAACTGGAAGAGAAGAGCTACAAGATTCAAAATAGGGTAATGCTATCCCGATACCGGGGAAAGACCCGATGCAACCTTTGCAAAGGAAGGCGTTTGCGCAAGGAAGCCGATTATGTAAAGATTGAAGGGAAATCCATTTCAGACCTGGTAGAAATCCCTATTCTCCATTTAAAGCCATTTTTTGAGACCCTACCCCTTAATACGCACGACAAGGCGATCGCTAACCGACTGCTGACAGAGATCAATATGCGCTTGCGCTTTCTTGATAAAGTAGGCCTGTCTTACTTAACCCTCAACCGAAAATCGAATACACTTTCAGGAGGGGAAAGTCAGCGAATAAACCTGGCCACTTCCCTTGGGAGCAGCCTTGTAGGCTCCATGTACATCCTGGATGAACCAAGTATAGGCCTGCACCCAAAGGATACCGAAAACCTGATAGAGGTGCTGAAATCTTTGCGGGACCTGGGCAATACCGTTATTGTTGTGGAGCATGATGAAGACATCATGAAAGCGGCAGATCTGATCATAGATATTGGGCCTGAGGCGGGCACTTTTGGAGGAGAAGTAGTGGCGTATGGGTCTTACAATGACATACTAACGGCATCCTCCCTTACTGCCGAATATTTAAGTGGAAGAAAAGAAATTGATATCCCGAAGCGCCGCAGGAGCTCTCCTAATTTTATTAAAATAATTGGTGCCAGGGAACATAATCTCAAAGACATTGATGTTACCATTCCACTAAATATGCTGACGATCATTACCGGTGTTTCCGGCAGTGGCAAGAGTACATTGGTCAAAAAGATCCTTTATCCGGCCCTGCTCAAGGAATTAGGCGGTTACGGAGAAAAAGCCGGCCAACATACCGCTATTGAAGGAAAATACAGTACGATAAAACACATAGAATTTGTGGATCAAAACCCTATTGGTAGATCTTCACGTTCCAATCCGGTGACCTATATTAAGGCCTATGACGATATCAGGACCCTTTTTGCATCCCAGAAACTTAGCAAATTAAGGGGATATCAGGCCAAACACTTTTCTTTCAACGTAGATGGTGGTCGTTGTGAAAAATGCAAGGGCGAAGGAGAAATAACCGTAGAAATGCAATTCATGGCAGATGTGCATTTGGAGTGCGATACCTGCAATGGAAAGCGTTTTAAGAAAGAAATCCTGGAAGTAACGTTTGAGGGCGCCCACATAGATGATGTGCTCAATATGACCATAGATAATGCGCTACAGTTCTTTGAAACACATGGGCAAACGAAGGTAGTGTCGAAACTAAGACCACTACAAGACGTTGGTTTAGGCTACGTAACCCTTGGGCAATCGTCCTCTACCCTCTCCGGTGGAGAAGCACAGCGGATCAAACTAGCTACCTTCCTGGTTAAAGGCAACACCAAGGAAAAAGCCTTGTTCATTTTTGACGAACCTACAACCGGGTTACATTTTCACGATATCAAGAAATTATTAAAGTCTTTTAACGCCCTGATCGCTTCAGGGCACTCGGTACTGGTAATCGAACACAATATAGACATGATCAAATGTGCCGATTATATCATAGACCTGGGTCCCGAAGGAGGTGAAAATGGTGGCAAGCTCATTTCCCAGGGCACACCGGAAGAGATCGTAGCCAAAGCGAAGGGATTTACTGCACACTATCTAAAAGAAAAGATAGGGTAACCCCGCCTCAAAGGCCAGCCACCGCCGCCAAATTACTAAAAAAACGTCTTTCCGGTATTCTTCTACGCCTGGAAAATTTCATCAGGCCTTTGTAGATTGTTTTTTATATACTTGATATACAGTTATTTATAAGCTATTTTATTTTTTGGCACGCTGTTTGTTTAGGTTTAGACGAGTGTAAATAGTTACATTCTTAATTTAAAACCTTATGTCATGAAAAATCTTGTATTCATCTTAGGAGCCTTCTTACTGAGCAGCTCAGTACAGGCCGTTAGTGCAGAAGATAAGGTCGCTTTTAGCACTGCTTATTTTAACAACAATTCGGTCATATTCATTGAAAACGGTGTAACCTTTTCAGTTTATCCCGATGGTGAATTCGATTTTTATATTGACAACAGGGTAAATTTTGGAGCCAATATTAATCTCGGACGCGCCAATTTAACTTTTAACTCAGGATTCGATTACAATCCGTTTGTACAGTACGATGATTACGGAGCTGTGATCCAAATAGAGAATGTTCCTGTCTATTACGACTATTACGGACGTGTAAATCAGATCGGTGGTATCAATATAAACTACAATAATGGACGTTTAAGACGTGTAGGTGGCATGTATGTATACTACAACAACCGAGGGCTTTTTAGCAATTTCAATGGCTATGTAAACTTTTATAACAGGCAGTATGTATACCATCCGTTTCATAACTATTTTGCCAGACCGGCCCTTGGATTTTGTCTGGTGTATAACAACCCATACAGAAGGTATTATGCGCCGGTTAGGTACACCTATTACAGACCCTATTACAACAATGCACGCAGAGCGTATGCGCACGTAGGGAAGGAATATCGCTATAACAACAGGCCTAACAGGACTTCAGTATACCGAAACGACAAACGAGTAGTAGCCCGGGAATCCAGTGGCAGGCGAAACGAAGGCTTGGTCCGCAACAGTGGTACCACCAGGAATACGAAAAGTATCCGGGACACAAGGGGAGCTGATAGAAATACGGTTACTCGTACTTCCGGAGCAAGGTCTAATAACACGAGTGTTTCCAGACGTTCGGAAACCACAGTAAAAAGGTCCGGCAATGCATCTTCTTCAAAACCACAGTCAACAAGGGTAAATACAAGAAGTGAGGTAACGAGAAGTGTTGCCAGGCGCGAAGCCCCGGCACCACGAACAAAAATGGCGCAAAGGAGTGCTGTTAGCAAAAGAGCTCCTGAAAAAGCGACTAGAACAAGTACAGCAAGAAGCACTGTAAATACTAAGAGAGCTGGCGACAAAGGAAATGCCAGATCATCAAGCAGAACAAGTGTTACCCGCACCAGAAGTGGGAAGGTACAGTAACGATAGTTTTTAGGTTGGTTAGTTGGTAAGCCCCGCAGCGGATTCGTCCCTGCGGGGTTTTTCCTTACTGCCCAGCTAACCGGCAGCATTCATTGAACGTATCTTGATTTTACCGGTCCTTTGGCCCTAAATACTTATAGAGGACAGCAAAGACATCTTCCGATATTTTAAATCGGTATAGCACCCCAATATAGGCAAGAGAGATCAATACACTTTTTAAAACAATATTCAGCACAGGGTGAAATGGAAATTGCAAAGCATAGAACAATGCTACCACTAATACTAAAAGAAATACTACCCGAAAGGTCTCCGAGGTAAAGGGCTGCAACTTAAATGTATGCCATACATAGAGCAGTTTTAAAATATTGTAGATAAATACTGCCATGAAGGTAGCCAGTGCAGCACCTTCTATCCCAATTTTGGGAATCAGATACCAATTGAAAAGAATGGTACACAGTGCCAGGAATACCCCCATGAACAATATCGCCTTGTAATGATCCGAATTATAGAGGATCGCGTTGTTGTTTCCAAGAAGCGCATCAAATAATTTGGCCAGGCCTATTAACACTACAATGGTAAAGCCCCCTCGGTAATTATCCGGCAACAACAGATAAAGGTCCTGCAAGTTGAGAAGGATCAGCACAAAAATAAGACCGGAAACGATAAAAAGTGTAAGTGAACTTTTGTGATATAAGGTTTCAAGGCCCTTTATATCCTTCTTATTTAATAAGGAAGCGGTCATTGGGTAAGTGATCTGATGCATGGACCTGGAGGGTACCGAAATGACAGTGGCGATGAATACCGCTACGGTATAATATGCCACCTTTTCAATCTCAATGAACTGATTGATCATAAACCGGTCAATTTCCAAAAGGATCACCGCCGTGGAACCACCCATAATAATCATAAAGGAGTACATCAGGATTGCCCTGATGTTCTTGGGAACAACCATAGTAAATGAAGGTGCTTTGAGGGTATAGGCATACCAATTCATCAGGATTGTTCTCAATAAGTAAAGTCCCACCAGGCAATCCAGGAATGTATCTACCGAGATCCATTCCCTATAGACAGCAAAAAGTAAGATGCTGACGCCAAGCCGCGCAAAAATCTCCTTCATGAAGTTCCCGAAAACCGACTTCATAAGGATCCTGGACCAGGAATAGAAAATCTCAAAATACGCCATCGCCATGGCAATAATAAATATATGCCATACATAATCTCCAACAATAGGATTTCGCTGCCCGATAAATCCGCCAATGAGCTCATTTGCGAAAAAGCTCAGGCCGGCAATAGGAAGGATCATGATCAGCGGGAGAAGCAACATGATATTCAGAAAACCACGCTGCGTCCCCACTTCTGAAAAACCACTATAAAACTTGATCATGGTATTGGGTACACCAAAAGCCAAAAGGGGCATCAAAATAGCCGAAGTAGCAAGGATAACACCCACCAAACCATAATAGGTATCGGTCAGGAACCGGGCATAAAGAAAAAGGGTGTTAACAGCACCGATCGCAAAACCAATATAGGTAATGACCATATTGCTTAATGACTGTTTAAATACGATCCCCATAGACCTGTGCTGCTACTTTTTTTGTTAATTCTTGCCTGCTATATTGCATGATTTCGTCAGATTCTACTACCAATTTTCCATTTCTAAACAGGGTATACCACTTAAAAATAGTCGATTTTAACTGTTGTTTTTCTTCCGGATGAAAAACGGCGCCAGATTTCGTCTGACGGATCATGCCTGCCACCTCCCAACCTTTTGGCCCAATAGCAAGTATAGGCCTTCGGGCGGCCATATACTCAAACAATTTTCCCGGAATGATCCCGGTAGTTTCGGTTGAATCGATTTCCGCAAGGAGCAACACCTGTGAACGCCTTTGTGCTTTCATGGCCTCTTCATGGGGAAGATAGTCCGTCATCGTCACATTGGTCTTTAATCCGAATGTTTCAATACTGCTTAACACGGCCTGACTCACTACGCCAATCAAGTTTATCTTCAAATGCTCTTTAAAGCCAGCGTCTTCTGTTATCAGCTCGGAAAGTACTTCCCACAATAGTTCCGGATTTCTATCCGTAAGTAATGATCCGATATGCGCTATGGAAAAATGTTCATCCAGGATCGCCCCACCGCTATAGGTCGTATCGAACCCATTGGTAATAACCGTAATAGTTTTAGTGGTAATCCCTTCAAATTCCTTTTTAGTTGTATGGCTGGTAACCAGGATAGCATCGGCAGAAGTAAGGACGCTACGCTCCAGTTCTTTATGCCTGCGCGCTGCTTTTTTTGTGAGTCGCAGTTCTTTGTGATAGCCAATAGAAGTCCATGGATCACGAAAATCTGCAATCCATCTGATCCCCAGTTGTTGTTTTACCCCAAGACCGATCAGATGCATGCTATGTGGTGGGCCGGTTGAAATGATGGTATCAATACCTTCCTTTTTCAAAATATCCGTAAGAAAGGTCACAGATGGTTTAACCCAATATTTACGGGCATCAGGGATAAACAGGTTTCCACGTATCCACAGGAATAACTTTTCGATAAAAGAAGGGCTCCTGGTGGTGATAATACCTGAGCTAATGCGTTTTGTCTTTTTTTTTGACAAGAAACTTGCCCATTTATAAGGCTCCCTTATCGGTGCTCGGTAGATCCTGATATCCTTGGGAACCTCTTCCAATAAGGATTCGTCAATGATAGGATAGTGTGCATCCTCTGGAATATAAAGAACAGGTGTTACCTGATATTCAGGTAAATAGGTGGCAAACTTTAACCATCGCTGTACTCCAGGACCCCCGGCAGGTGGCCAATAGTAGGTGACGATGAGCGCCTTTTTCATTCTTGTTTTTTCTTTTTTCGTGCATACCAAAAGGAAATCAGGCTGCCGCCTACCAGGAGTAAAAGGAACAAGACCGAACTGGCCAGGGTAATTTTACTACCGCTTGCAATTACGGCAGGCTCAAATTTGAATTCAATGGTGTGGCTTCCTGCGGGAACCTGAAGCGCCCGTAATCCATAATTGACCCTGAAATATGGAACAGACCGGCCATCAATATAGGCATTCCAGCCATTTGGGTAATACAATTCAGAAAACACCAATACGCCTCTATGGTCATTAGTAGTTTTATACCTCAGGAGGTTGGGCTTGTATTCAGTAAGGGATACACTGGTAGTAGAATCTGTTTGGTACCTGAATTGATTGATGAGCGGGAAGTCGTTTGTGTTCACCGCTGCTTCTACCCCCAGGTCCAGACTATCCAGCATAGTCAACTCTGCATTTGAGGACCGTACCGGAGTCAATAGCTTAACAAACCACGCATTACCGTTAGTCTCCGGATTGATAGCCGCAACACTTCTCCCCTCCTCGTCCTGTCGGATTACATATTTAACATTAAGCATGTTCAGTACCTGCCGGTTGTTCCTGTAAATATGATAGTCAAACAGGTCCTGGATAACAGCCGGCTTGGCGGCATGGTACCCCCCGATCGATTTATGGAAATAAGAGGTGCGCGCTCCGTTTAAACCTTCGGAGGTATCGTAGACCCTGTAAACTGTGGTATCGTTTTTAATTTGTTTATCAACTGCTGTTTCCTGAAAGGGTTCTGCCATCATGCGTTTGCTTACGAAATCATCTCCATTCACATATCGCAAATCAACCCCCACCAGATCAAAACAGATGAGCACCCCAAGAACCACAATAAGTACTTGCTGTTTTAATTTATTTTTCAGGTATAACCATAATGCCAATGCTGCCAGCAGCACATAGACCAGGGAACGGATGGTATCATTGATGTACACGGCCTCGCGGTCCCTGATGATCATGGCCAACAATTCATTCCCAAAATACCTTTCATAAGTAGCGTCATTCAATCCTGAAAAATCGAAGAATCCTTTCATTAGAAAAATGGCCACAACCAGACCCGCCATCGCAATGGCCGAGAATTTAAGGGCTTTCATTTTGTCGGATGCCCCTATATCTTTATTCAGCAGGGTGGCAAGACCTAAAATACCCAACAATGGCACGCATAGTTCCAAAACGACCTGAATGGATGAAACCGCACGAAATTTATCATAAAGAGGGAAGTAATCGATCATTAAATCCGTGAGGAGGCCAAAGTTCTTTCCCCACGACAATATCAGCGATAGCAGGCTACCTGCCAGTAACCACCATTTGGTCTTTCCTTTCACGAGAAAAAGCCCTAACACAAAAAGAAAAAGCAAAACAGCTCCTACATAGGCCGGTGCAGCCACAATGGGCTGGGCTCCCCAATAAAGAGGTAATCCGCTCGAAAACTCCAGCGCCTTGGCCCTTGACAAGCCCTGGTCCGTTAAAAACTCATAGGCCTTTGAGTCGGTTCCCAAATCTTCACTGTTAGATCCGCCGAAAAGCCTTGGCACAAATAGATTGAGGGACTCGGCCAGGCCATAGCTGTATTGGGTTATGTATTCCCTGTCCAGACCTGCTGTTTTTGTTTTTTCAGAACCATCTGGGTTTATAGTAATGCTAGAAACGCCCCTGGTACTCCAGTCTGCATACTCTTTTGTAGCCATGATCGCCGTAGCGTTGGCAGACACGCCTAAAATAACGGCAAGAAGCAACACGCCAACTGCGCTGAAATAATGTTTCAAATGCCTTTTTTTTATTGCATCGATCAGGAATACCAAACCAACTACCAATACGAGTAGCATAAAATAATAGGTCATTTGGTAATGATTGGCATTGATCTCCAAAGCCATGGCCACGGATGTGAGTACAAAGCCCCAGAAATATTTTTTGCGAAACGCTAGCAAAATACCACCCAAAACCATGGGTATATAGGCTATGGCATGCGCTTTGGCATTATGGCCCACCCCTAAAATTATGATCAGGTAGGTGGAAAATCCAAAGGCCAGGGCACCCAGTACCGCCAATTTATAATCGACCTTCATACAGCAAAGGAGGATATAAAAACCAAGGAAATAGAGAAACAGATAGTCGGCCGGCCTCGGAAGGAATCGCAGCAGGCGGTCAAGCTTTTTCACATAATTGTTCGGATAATTAGCGCCTAACTGATACGTAGGCATTCCTCCAAAGGCACTGTTGGTCCAATAGGGTTCACTGTCATAAGTGGCCCTGAAATCATTTTGTTCCTTGGCCATTCCGGTATATTGAATGATATCGGATTGACGTATTACTTTTCCCTGAAGCACAGGGTGAAAATAGGCCAGTGCCAAAGCGACAAAGAAGGTTAGTGCAAAAAAGTGAATGAATAAGGCTTTGATGGTTCCTTTCATCTGAAGTGTGGGCGGTCTTTAGTTATTCTATTTCTTCAAAATCAATATACTCCCCAACAGAATTGGATTTGGTTTTAGAAGGTGCGGCTTTCTTCTCCACTGTTACCTCTCCTATCTCCTGTTCCGAATCCCTTGCATTCCCATTGGCCTGCCCAAAAGTCTCGCGAAAATGTTGTTCTGTTCTTTTGGCGGCATAATTAATTAGTCTTGGAGCAAACCATCTGGCCATTATTTTAAGCAGATAATAGACCAGCAGAATGATTAAGAGTGTTTTTAAAAAACCCATAATTTCTTAGCTATTTATATCAAAAGTACAATTCCGACGTTGTATAAGCAGTACAAATGTCTTAAAAGTTTAATAAAATAGCAGCTGATGGGCACCGCCTTCACAACCAGAATGCGTATCTCGCATAGTACTTTACTACTGTTTCTACTCCCATTCCTGGGAATTTCCCAATATACGGAAGTGATCAATTCGAACAGGCCCGGAAATTCCGTTGGGGCGTATGCCGTAGGGAAAAATGTATTCCAGATGGAAATGGGTTTTCTTTATGAGAACAGGGAACATTCCCAACTTTCGCAGGAATCGACCCTCCTGGGAGCAGAACTTGCCCTGCGGTACGGACTTTTCCTGGAGAACCTGGAGCTCATTTATGAAGGGGCGTATGTCAAACAGGATATTTCCTTTAATGCCTTCGATATCAATGAAAGCCGAACAGACTTTTCCGCGAACCGCATTGGAGTTAAATATTTGCTCTATGATCCCTATAAGAATCCTGAACGAAGCAAACCAAACCTCTATAGCTGGCGGGCCAATAACAAGTTCCAACTCAAGAACCTTGTACCAGCCATTTCGGCCTATGCAGGAGCTACTTTTGTGCTGGGCGACAATCCTTTTTACCCTGAGGACCCTATTGTAGCTCCCAGGGCAATGATCGCTACGCAAAGCAGTGTAACCCCTCGGTTAGTACTGATCACCAACTTTATTTACGACAGGATTGGAACAGATTATCCGGAAATGGAATACCTCGTTTCGGTATCCCATGCCTTAAAAAATCCCAAATGGAGCGTATTTATAGAAAACCAGGGAATCAAAAGTGACCGGTATTCGGACATCTTGTTGCGAACAGGGGTGGGTCATCTGTTTAGCAAAGAATTCCAGGCAGATCTGCAGATCGGTACCAACTTCAAGGATTCGCCGAGCAGAATTTTTGGTTCTATCGGTTTTTCCTACAGACTTGATCTTCATCAGGATGACATGATCTCAATTGATGAACAGAAAGCCGGCCAAAACGGAGGTGGCATAAAAAGGAATGCTATGAAAAAGTCGGATGAAGAGACCTTGCCTGGTATCTCAAAGAAAAAAATGCGGAAACTGCAGAAAAGGGCAAAACGGAAAAAGGACAACTAAGGAGCTATCTGCGCCGTTCCTTTTAAGGTGGCTAGATTAAATTTCCCTTCTTGTTTTATTCTATGCCCAATAATTCCTAATATTGGCCATACAAAGTAACTGGCATGGTAACCGTAAAAGAGGCGACAAGCAAAGCCGACCTTAAAAAGTTTGTACAATTCCCCTTCCATCTTTATAAAAACTCCCCTTACTGGGTACCCCCTATCATAAATGATGAATTGGTGACCTTCGACAGATCGAAGAACCCGGTATTCAAAAATGCCGATGCCTGGTTTTTACTTGCCTATAAGAATGGTAAGATCGTTGGTCGTGTCGTGGCAATGATCAACTGGATAGAAGTGAAAGAGCAGAAACTCCCAAAAATGCGTTTTGGATGGTTCGATTTTATTGATGACAAGGAAGTTTCCAGCGCTTTGCTGGAAAATGTAGCGGCCATTGGCAAAAAGCACCAGCTTGCATTTATGGAAGGTCCGGTAGGATTTTCCAATTTAGACAAAGTAGGTGTTTTAACTGAGGGGTTCGACCACATAGGTACGATGATCACCTGGTATAACTATCCGTACTACCAATCGCATTATGAGACGCTGGGTTATGCAAAGGAAAAGGAATTCGTGGAAAGCAAATTCCCGAACAGTAATGTAGATCCTAAATTATTTTTGCGGATCCAGGAACTGATCAAACAGCGGTATAAGCTTCGTGAAATAAATTTTACTAAAACAGCCCAGATAATACCCTGGGTAGACCAGATGTTCGATCTTTTCAATGAATCGTATGCGTCCCTGTCTTCTTTTGTTCCCATTACTCCTGTGCAAAAAGACTATTTTAAAAAGAAGTACATCAGTTTTATCAACCCCGAATACATTAAGTTCATTGTAGACGATTCAGATAAACTTATCGCTTTCGCTATTGTAATGCCTTCCTTTTCGGAGGCGCTGCAAAAGGCAAAAGGTAAATTGTTTCCCTTCGGCATTTTTCACCTTTTACACGCCAGGAAGCACAGCAAGGATGTCATTTTCTATTTGATCGGTATTCATCCGGAATACCAGAATAAAGGGGTTACGGCCATTATATTCAATGAATATTATGAAACATTCAAGCAAAAAGGCGTTCAAACCTGCTACAGGACCCCTGAATTAGAAGATAATGTCGCCATTCGTCAAATATGGAAGCATTTCGACCCTGTAGTATATAAAAGAAGAAGGACCTATAAGAAAATTCTATAGGCCCTTTTCCTTATCTAAATTCGATGGTTGTTATTCCCCCATCGCGGCGGCAACTGCTGCCGATAGTCTTTTATAGGTACCGTTTTCCAATCGTTCCCGAATAGCTGAAAAAGCATCGAGGGTTATGGAAATATCTTCAAGCGTGTGGGTTGCGGTAGGGATCATTCTAAGTAGGATAAGCCCTTTCGGAATTACCGGATATACCACAATAGAACAAAAGATCCCATAATTTTCGCGGAGGTCCTTCACCAGGGCCATAGCTTCAGGGATACTTCCATTCAAGTAGACCGGTGTCACACAACTGGTAGTGGTGCCCAGATCAAATCCTCGTTCTTTTAAACCGTTTTGAAGCGCATTTACATTTTCCCAAAGCTTCGCCTTTAGCTCGGGCTTCGTCCTGAGCATATCAAGGCGTTTAAGGGCGCCCTTTACGTAGATCATAGGTAATGACTTGGCGAACATCTGCGACCTGAGGTTGTACTTCAAATAATCAATGATCTCCTTATCTGCCGCCAGGAAAGCCCCAATACCGGCCATGGATTTAGCAAAAGTGGCAAAATACACATCGATATCGTCCTGAACCCCCTGCTCTTCTCCTGCCCCGGCACCGGTCTTTCCAAGGGTGCCAAATCCGTGTGCATCATCTACCAGAAGCCTGAACAGGAATTTCTTTTTAAGGGCAACGATCTCTTTCAATTTTCCCTGCTCTCCCCTCATGCCAAAGACCCCTTCCGAGATCACCAGGATACCCCCGCCGGTCTGTTCTGCCATTTTTGTGGCCCTTTCCAGGTTTTTTTCAAGGCTTTCAATATCGTTGTGCTTAAAGGTGAATCGTTTTCCCATATGCAGGCGCACCCCGTCTATGATACAGGCATGTGCATCTACATCATACACAATGATATCATCTTTGGAAGCTAGGGCGTCTATCGCGGACATAATCCCCTGATAACCAAAATTGAGAAGGTAGGAAGCTTCCTTATTTACAAAAGAAGCCAATTCTTTTTCAAGCTGCTCATGTTCTGACGTATGGCCGCTCATCATTCTGGCGCCCATTGGGTAGGCTGCACCGTATTCCATGGCTGCCTCCCCATCTGCTTTCTTGATCTCCGGCAGGTTGGCCATCCCCAGATAATCATTAATGCTCCAGGTGATAACTTCCTTACCCTGAAATTTCATTCTGTTGGAAATGGGTCCTTCCAGCTTTGGGAAAACAAAATATCCTTCTGCTTGTGAAGCCCAGCGTCCTAACGGGCCTTTATTCTCGGTAATTCTATCAAATAAATCTCTCATTTAACCGCATTTGTTAACATGCAAAACTATGGATTTTTGATCACGAATCATAAAATAATTTAAGGGAACAAAAAAGGCAACGAAAATAATCCTCGTTGCCTCATATCTGAAGTGTAAAAACTATTATTTTACAACCTGTGTTTCTTTATCCCGGATTTCTTTTTTAGTTTCCATAAACCCTTGTGCCTCCATCCACTGATCACTGAACACTTTACTCATGTATCTGGAACCATGATCCGGGAATATGACCACCACATTACTGTTTTTTGAAAAAACACCCTGGCTATCCAATTGTTTAACGGCCTGCATTACGGCTCCGGAAGTATACCCTGCAAAAATTCCTTCTGTTTTGGCAATTTCACGGGCCATATGCGCACTTTCCTTATCGGCAACTTTTATAAACTGATCGATTATTGCAAAATCAGTAGCCTCCGGGATCAGATTCTTACCCAAACCCTCTATGCGGTAAGGATATATTTCCTTGGTATCTAATTTCCCGGTTTCATGATATTTCTTAAGTACAGAACCATAGGCATCGACTCCTATGATACGTATGTCCGGGTTTTGTTCTTTTAAATAACGTGCCGTTCCTGAAATGGTTCCACCGGTACCACTACAGGCCACAAGGTGGGTTATTTGTCCATTGGTTTGTTGCCAGATTTCTGGTCCGGTGCTCTGGTAATGTGCCTCAATGTTCAGTTCATTGAAGTACTGATTGATATAAATGGAATTGGGCGTTTCTTCGTGTAGTCGCTTCGCAACTTCGTAATACGATCGCGGATCATCTGCACTTACATGCGCAGGACAAACGTAAACCTCTGCACCCATAGAGCGGAGCATGTCTATCTTGTCTTTCGATGATTTAGAGCTAACAGCCAGAATACATTTATATCCCTTTATGATGCTTACCATAGCAATACTAAAACCAGTATTTCCGGATGTGGTCTCTATAATGGTGCTCCCTTTTTTTAGGATCCCTTTACGTTCAGCTGCATCAATAATATACGCAGCGATGCGGTCTTTCGCCGAATGACCTGGATTGAAAGCCTCCATCTTGGCATAAAAGTTACCGCTGAATTCCTTCGAAATCGTATGTAACTTCACCAGGGGGGTATTGCCAATAAGCTCAAGGATGTTATTATAGGCGTTGATCTTTTGTTCCATATGGTTAGATTATTGAACGACGTTTTTTCTTACGCCTTTCAGGGGCAAAATTACTACTTTTTTTTTATTAGTGGTCTATTCCCTCTAAATCTAGTAAAAATGCATACTCTTTGGCCGTTTCCTTTAATGCCTCAAAACGTCCTGAAGCCCCTCCATGGCCCGCTTCCATATTGGTGTCTAAGAAAAGCAGGTGATTATCTGTTTTATACTCCCTGAGCTTTGCCACCCATTTCGCTGGTTCCCAATATTGTACCTGGGAGTCGTGCAAGCCTGTAGATACATACATGTTGGGATAGGACTGTGCCTTCACATTGTCATAAGGGGAATACGAAAGCATATAATCATAATACGCCTTTTCATTTGGATTTCCCCATTCATCATACTCTCCTGTGGTCAGGGGAATAGAATCGTCTAACATGGTGGTAATGACATCCACAAAAGGCACAGCCGCGATGACACCGTTGTAAAGTTCGGGCGCCATATTGACCACCACTCCCATCAAAAGGCCGCCGGCAGAGCCACCCAAGGCATAAAGATGCTCAGGGGAGGTGTATTGCTGTTCAATCAAATAATTGGAACAATCAATAAAATCTGTAAAAGTGTTCTTTTTATTGAGCAATTTGCCGTCTTCATACCACGGCCTGCCCAAATATTCCCCTCCCCTTACATGGGCAATGGCATAAATAAAGCCCCTGTCCAACAGGCTAAGTCTTGTAGCCGAAAAATAAGGGTCAATAGTGCTTCCATAGGAGCCATAGGCATATTGCAGGAGCGGACTGCTTCCATCTAGCTTGGTATCCTTATGGTATACCAGTGACATGGGTACCTTTGCCCCGTCCCTTGCCGTCGCCCAAAGCCTTTCAGACCGATAATTCTCTTTCTGAAACTGACCTCCTAAAACCTCCTGTTCCTTCAAAATGGTCTTTTCCTTCGTCTTCATATTGAATTCAATGATAGCATAGGGTGCCGTCATTGGATTATAGATATATCGGAGCATTTCGGTATCATAATCCAAATTCACATAAGGATAGGCGATATACGTTTCGTTATCGAAAGGGAGATAATATTCCTCCTTACCATCCCAACGGGTAACTTTCATTTTATTAAGACCGTTATCGCGTTCTGAAATGACCAAATACTCCTTAAAGATCTCAATGTCTTCCAGCAACACATTTTCCCGGTGCGGAATATATTCTGTCCATTGGTCCGAGACGGTTGCCTTTTCGGCAGCCTTCATCAATTTAAAGTTGGTGGCACCATCTTTATTTGTTAGAATATAAAAATCAGACCCGTAATGGTAGATCGAATACTCCAGTCCCCGCTCCCTTGGGCTAAACACTTTAAAAGTGCCATTGGGATCATCGGACGAAAGGATGCGGTATTCTGAAGTTAGCGTACTGACAGAACCGATGATGATATACTTCCTTGATTTAGACTTATATACATAGGTATTAAAAGTTTCATCGGTTTCATGGTACACCAGTTCATCTTCAGAAGCTGGCGTACCCAGTACGTGTTTATAAATTTTATCGGAACGCAGGGTCACCGGATCTTTATGCGTATAAAAAAGGGTCTTATTGTCGTTCGCCCAAACCGAACCCCCGGTGGTGTTTTCTATTCTGTCCGGGTATAGCTCTCCAGTTTGCAGGTCTTTGATCTGTATGTAGTACTGCCTTCTGGAAACGGTATCCAATCCAAAAGACGCCAGGGTATTGTCAGGGCTTACCGAAATGCCACTTAGGCTAAAGTAATCGTGTCCTTCCGCCATTTGGTTCCCATTGAACATAACCTCTTCTGCCGCTTCCAGACTTTCCTTTTTCCTTGAATAAATGGGGTATTCCTGGCCTGTTTCATAGCGGGTACTATACCAATATCCATTGCGTTTGTAAGGAACGGAGGAATCATCTTCCTTGATCCTGCCTTTCATTTCCTCAAACAATTTCGCCTGGAATTCCTTTGTATGTGCGGTAGCGGCCTGATAGTACTCGTTTTCCTGCTCCAGGTACGCAATCACTTCCGGGTTTTCCCGGTCATTCATCCAAAAGTAATTATCCACGCGCACATCGCCATGAATTTGGAGTTCAGTAGGAAATTTTTTTGCCACCGGGGCACTTATTGCAATCATTTCTTTTTTTTGGGTTTGGCAAGAAAGCGCAAAAATAACACTTATTAAAAGAACCCAGGTATTTTTCGATAGATGACGCATAACGTATTTATTAAGCTGGCAAATTAGTAATTTTGAAGTTGTAACACTAAAAAATGATTTTATGTTTGGAGATATGATGGGGATGATGGGGAAACTCAAGGAAACCCAGGCCAAAGTAGCCGCTACAAAAGAACGGCTGAATACAGTGCTAATTGATGAAAAGTCTGCAGATGGGTTGCTTACCGTTACGCTTACCGCCAACAGGGAACTGAAATCCATACAGATCGATGATCAATTAATGGCAGACAAAGAGCAGTTAGAAGACTATCTGGTCTTAACCCTCAATAAAGCGATTAGCAAGGCAACTACAATACAGGAAACGGAGTTAGCCGCGGTAGCCAAAGAAGGAATGCCCAATATCCCGGGGATGGATCGTTTTTTTAAATAAGGGGGTCCATAAGTCAGGGAGATATTCCTTATTTTAGAGAACGCTTGTGAACGACAGACGATATGATTTACATAAATGAAGGCCAAAACAATACCTTTTGCTTCAGTGTGAAGACAGATGAAGGTAATGAGCTTTTAGAAAGTGTGCAGTTCACTTCCAAAAAAGACCTGACGAAAGCGATCAAAGCACTTTCTCCCTTGGTGAAAAAAGCGTCCGTCTTCGAGCGAAAGACCGATCATGACGGTAGATTTCTTTTTACCTTGAAAGATGGATCTGGCCGAATTATTGGGACGAGCCAATACTACAGCTCAGAAGCGGGCATGGAAAATGGCATCAGGAACCTAAGAAACCGCATTGCTGCTATCTCCGGGTTAAACCCCGTCAAGGGAAACGAGCTGCTTTAGGGTATGCGCATGCATTTCGTCCGTATAATCCATATGGGTCACCATACGTAGCTTCCCCTGCCCCATCCCGATCATCTGAATCCCTTTCTTAGCCAACAATTCCAAAAAGGCATCTGAAGAAAGCTTGTTTTCGCTGATCTCAAAAATAATGATGTTGGTCTCCACGGGTTCTACTTTTTTCACATAGGACAATTGCTCCAACTGTGCCCCCAATTCCTGAGCTTTTCTATGATCTTCAGACAAGCGGGCTATGTGATGATCAAGGGCATATATACCGGCTGCGGCCAAATAGCCCGACTGCCTCATGCCACCCCCAAGCACTTTCCTGATGCGCAAGGCCTTGCCAATTAGTTCCTTCGCACCCACCAACACAGAGCCCACAGGACATCCCAGGCCTTTGCTAAGGCAAACACTGATAGTGTCAAAAAGCGTTCCGTAAGATTTAGGATCTTCCTCTTTTCTAACCAGCGCATTCCACAACCGCGCACCATCCAAATGATAGGCAAGGCCGTGACGGTCGCATACGACTCTGATTTTCTGTAATTCCGAAAAATCCCAGCAAGCGCCACCCCCCTTATTGGTAGTATTTTCAATACAAACCAGGGACGTAAGCGGACTATGGTAAAAATCGGGTGGATTTATGGCTGCCTCTACCTGGGCTGCCATCATCATGCCCCGGTGTCCGTCTACCAGCTTACAGGATACACCGCTGTTAAAACTCACACCTCCCCCTTCGTAATTATACACGTGTGCGTATTTATCACAAATCAACTGGTCGCCCGGGTTTGTATGGAGTTTTATGGCGGTCTGGTTGGCCATGGTGCCGCTGGGAAAGAATAAAGCAGCTTCCATCCCAAAATAGGCGGCTACCTTTTCCTCCAATGCATTAACCGATGGGTCTGCTTTAAAAACATCATCACCCACCTGGGCCTCCATCATGGCTTTCAACATCCCCGGGGTAGGTTTTGTAACCGTATCGCTGATCAGGTTTATTTGCATAATATTTTTATATAGAAATTAATTGGCACAGTCCATCCCAATGGGAGATCCATCAGGAATCTGGGGCACTGGTATTACTTTAAACTCATCCCTGTCTTCATTGAATGCATCGATTCTCCTTACCATTTCCTTCTGGTCGGCATTGGCAGAAGAAGCCATCATAGCCCTTACTTCCAATAACTTCTTATTCGCAATGGCATTTACCTGTGGGTGCACCTCTTCATGTGCCGCGAGGTTCATCATATGGAATAAGACCCGATAATTGATAGTAGCTTGAACAGCCTTCAAATAATCGTCTTTATGTGCCTTTAAGAGCGTATTGGCGATAAGATCGTCCATAACCTCTTCCAGGCCGATGTTATCAGGGTCCACACCTTTTTGCTGGATTAGGCGGGAGGCCCGCTCCGGATGCATTAAAAAACTCAGGGTCATATCTGCAGCTGTTTCGGGAGCAGCCAGCACATCGAAGGCAACCCCTGTTTTGGAATTAAAGGATTCCCTGGTCCTCTCGTATCCGATAGCTCTTGGCGGAAACAATGCCAGTTTATTGACAGGAATGGCAATTACCTTCGCATCGAGGGTTTTTAGTATGCTGTTAAGCGCCTCCTTCTGTGTTTTCTTATCGACCGTCGCTACTACCAACTGGCCATCTCCTTTTACCGCGTAATTGTAGTTAAGTCCGGCAATGACCTTGCTCGCAGCTTCTGTCTGATAGCGGTGGAAGAAAAATAGCGGGGCAAAAACATCTTCTAAAACAGAATTGGCCTCCCCGGTGCGTATGTTGTCTATAGAAAAGTTGTCGATCGCCTTTTCCCTAACTTTCAGTAACCGGTCCAGCTCTGCACTTGCACTACTCCCATTATCCCAAAGGTGCCCAAGCACATGAGCACTTCCCATAGGCCGTGCATCCTGATCGGATATATAGCGCAACCCTTGGTTTTGTGCCTGCTCTAAAATTGCATTTAGACCCTCTTGCTCGCTTGTTCCTTCCGGGAAGGAGGCGTAGGAATAACCAACCGTTACTTTATCCCATTCCCCAATGCCGGTATCATAGGCTTCTGAGAAATCAATTTCTCCGTCCTTCAGGGTAATATACGGATGTGGATAATCCATAACTGAGGCCCTGTTATTGGTACTGGCTGCAAAATTATGTGCAAAACCCAGGGTATGGCCTATTTCGTGCGCAGACAGCTGCCTGATGCGTGCAAGGGCCAATTGAAGCATCGGGTCGTTATTATTATCGCCCTGGGCATAAGGCCGGTTCATAAGGGCCTGCGCAATTAGAAAATCCTGGCGGATGCGCAAACTTCCCAGACTCACGTGCCCTTTGATGATTTCACCGGTCCTTGGATCAGTGATACTGCTGCCATAACTCCACCCGCGGGTAGACCTGTGCACCCATTGAATTACATTGTACCGAACATCAAGCGGGTCGGCATCATCGGGTAGCATCTTAAGCTGAAAAGCGTCTTTATAGCCAATGGACTCAAAGGCCTGGTTCCACCATCTCCCGCCTTCTAGTAAAGCTGAACGCACCGGCTCCGGAGTTCCGTTGTCCAGGTAGTAGACTATTGGCTCTACTGCCGCACTAACAGCGGCATTTGGGTCTTTTTTCTCCAAACGATGCCTGGTTATGAATCGTTTTTCCAGTGATTCTTCTACAGGGGTGGCGTAATCATAATACGTAAAAGGGTATGATCCGGAACGCGGATCGAATTTCCTCATCTTATACCCATTGTCCGGCAATTCGATAAAGGAATGATGTTGAGCTACCGTAACCAGCTCCGGGTTTGGTGACACAGAGCGAATATAACTTCCTTTGGGTTCTCCTTTGAAGGTCAGCATCGCGTCGAACTCCACATTTTTGGGAAAAGCCTTGGTACGTTGCAGATTAAAAGCACTTTTTGATTTATCGAGGCTATAGGTCCCCTGATTGGCCCTTTTCAGGCGATCGGATACCCCATGGGCGTCCTGCATCAGAAAATCAGTTAGATCGATAATATACGTGCCGTTCGTTTCCTTTTCAATTTTAAACCCAAAGAGGATCGACTTTGCAAAAGCCTGCTCTACGGATTGCTTTTCCAATACATTCTCCGTAAGTGCTCTGAACTTCAGGTTGGGCTGGATTAACAACAGCTTATTTCCTGCTTTTCTAAAAAACACAACTTGTTCATTTCCAAGCTGTCCCCTGTCTAAACCTATATCGTTACTTCCTATTCCACTACTCAGGGAATACACGTATAAAAATTCTTTCTCCAGGGCCGTGACCTCCATGAAGATCTTGTCCGTTTTATCATCATAATAAAAACCAAACAACCCTTCATATTTTTTAAGATCCTTGCCATTTTCCACAAACTGGCCATTTCCCATAAAAAAGGAACAAAAGCCCACAATAAACAGAACGTATTTCATATTTTCAGATTAGGCTCTAAATTTATATAAATTAGAAAGAATCATCACGCAAAGAACAAGAAATCTGCCTTACTAAATTCACATTATTTAAGCCTCTATCAATCTTGAATCGCATTAATTCGGGTTTATAATTGTGGAATTAAAGTTTCGTTTTCTCATAAAATCCCTTAAATTATGCCAAAGTATAAATCCATGCCATCAGCAGACAATACCATCTTTTCTTCCTACCAACGGGATCCCTCTTTATTTGACGAGATCTATGACAAACAGGGTAATGTAAAAGATGTCTACCAGAAGCTTTTTACCCTTTATGGCGAACACTCCATCAATGATTATATGCTTTTAAATGAAAAGGCGAAATCATCCTTTTTTAATCAGGGAATAACGTTCCAGGTATATAATGACAAGGAAATGCATGAGAAAATATTTCCCTTCGATCTCTTTCCACGTATCATTGACACCACGGAATGGGATGTGATCGAGAAAGGCGCCATTCAACGGAGTCGGGCGCTCAACCTCTTTCTATGGGATATTTACCATGAAAAGAAGATCCTCAAACAAGGCGTGGTACCCCTAGATCTAATAAGTTCTTCCGAGAATTACCTGCATCAGATGATGGATGTAGACCCGCCCGGAGGCATCTATAACCATATTTCTGGCACAGATGTCATTAAACACAATGACGGGCAATATTATGTACTTGAAGACAACATCCGTTGCCCTTCGGGTGTAAGCTATGTTATTTGTAACCGTACCGCTTTGAAAAGGGCCTTATTTGGGGTGTTTAATCACTATGATACCCATACCGTTACCAACTATGCCGAAAACCTGCTTGATCTATTGGAATCGGTAAAACCTAAGGGGGTAGACGTTCCCAATACTGTGGTCATCACTCCGGGGATGTACAATTCTGCCTTTTACGAACATTCGTACCTGGCCAAGACAATGGGGGTTGAATTGGTGGAGGGAAGGGATCTTTTTGTGGAGAACGATTTTGTTTATATGCGAACGATAAAAGGCCCGGAAAAAGTAGATATCATTTACCGCCGAATAGACGACCAGTTTTTGGATCCATTGGAGTTCAGAGCCGACTCATCTCTTGGCGTTCCCGGGTTATTCTCCGCTTATAAGAAAGGGAACGTAACCCTTGCCAACGCCCCGGGCACTGGTGTGGCAGACGACAAGGCCGTCTACACGTACATGCCCGATATCATCAAATATTATCTGGATGAAGAGCCCATTTTGAACAATGTTCATACCTATCATTGTAGCCGGCCCAAAGAACTTGCCTATGTGCTCGACCATATTTCAGAACTGGTCATTAAGCCCGTAGATGAGGCCGGTGGTTATGGGATATCTATCGGAAACAGGTTAAGCAAGGCAGAGATAGAAACAGTAAAAAAACAGATAAAGGAACACCCAAGAAAATACGTGGCCCAGCCCATTATGTCATTGTCTGTCCATCCTACTTACATAGATGAGACCAGTTCATTTGAACAACGCCATGTAGACCTTAGGACCTTTACAGTCCTGGGAAAAGACAAGGATTTTGTGCTGAAGGGGGGCCTGACGCGCGTGGCTTTAAAACGCGGAAACCTAATTGTAAATTCTTCTCAGGGAGGCGGATCAAAGGATACTTGGGTCTTAAAAAGTTAATACTATGCTAGCAAGAGTTGCCAACAATCTTTTTTGGATGGGTCGTTATATTGAACGCTCAGAACATATTGCCCGCTATATGCATGTCAATTATTTCTCTTCCCTCGATGCTCCCAATGAACTTTCCCGATCCCGGCAATTTATGTTGCGTTCCATGTTGCGGATGATCGGGGATCCTGAGCCGGCGGCAGATGAGGAATTAAATGAAGAGGAAATCCTTCATAAACTGGCATTAGACTATGCGCATCCTTTTTCCATTATCAACAATGTAAAATATACCCGTGAAAATGCCAATAGTGCCCGTGACCTGATCTCCACGGACCTCTATGAGTCTATCAATAAATTCTACCATTTTGTGATGAAATACCCGGTAGACGTATTCAAAAAAAGAGGGCTGTACGATTTTTGCATAAACATCATAGAAATGTCTTCCATTTTAAGGGGAAGAATACGAAGCACTTTATTGCATGACGAGGTGTACGCCATTATAATGCTAGGGATCAATCTGGAAAGGGCCAACCAACTCATCCGGATCATCAATGCCAAATACTATGATGCCCTGAAGGCGCAAGGCGGCTATGATGATAAATTCAGCAAGAGTTTTGAATGGACCACCCTGCTCAAATGCGCTGAATCATACGATATGATGCGTCGTTTCTATAAAAAGACCCCTACGAGTCTCACTACGCTTGAATTTCTGATCCTCAACCCCAACTGTCCCCGTTCGATGATGAATAGCCTGAATCAGATATACACCCATATACGCGTACTTGATAATTCATTTCGCTACAACAAAAATTCAACGGCCTTCTTGGTTGGGCGAGTGCGGGCCGAATATCAGTACAAATACATTGAAGAAATAGAAGGGAATATAAAGGAATATATTGAAGATATGATGCGTAATTTAGCAGCCATAGGCAATAAGATGGAAAACGAGTTTTTTCACTATTGATCGCCTCCACTGACTGTCCAACCCCCTTGAAAAAGCCTATGTTCCTGGAATATGAGATCTCCTACCGAGCTGAGAATCACTACGAACACCCTGTTAAACAGGCCAGCTGGCAGTTTCTGATCATCCCGGACCTTAATGAAGATCAAAGCAATGTGGAGATCTTTTTTAAAAATTCACTTGATCTTCCCTATGAATACTCGACCAATGCATATGGTTTTAAAACGATCCGAATATTGGCGAAAAAGGAATTCACAGACATCTCTTTTGAAGCTTCATTCAAACTTTTAAAAGAACAGACAAACCCATTCAACCTCCAATTTTCAAATACGCCCGCATCAGAAAGTGCGGTGTTCAATCAACTGGACTTTAAAGTTCGGTTTGAGCCTTTTCTGCGAAAGACCCCTCTGACCACCTTGTTAGAAGATCATTCGGGGTTGTTTCTCTTCCAAAAAGAACAGTGGGCCTTTGAGAATTTAGTGGCTTTGAATAAGTGGGTGTTTGAAAAAATATTTTACACCCCCGGGGTTACGCATGTTGGGACCACCTTGGATGACATTGTTGAAAACCGCCATGGTGTATGTCAGGATTTTGCCCATCTTTTTTGTGCCATTGCCAGGCAAAATGGCATTCCCTGCCGTTATGTGTCCGGATACCTGCATCAGGGAAACGGTTTTTTTGGCGATTCACAGATGCATGCATGGACGGAAGCTTATATTCCCGATCATGGCTGGGTAGGTTTTGACCCCACCAACAATCTTCTTGCCAACGAAAATCATATCAAAGTGGCGCATGGAAAGGATTATTCGGACTGTTCCCCCCTAAAGGGAATTCTCTATTCCAAGGGAAGTAACACCACCACCCACAGCGTTCAGGTAAATAGTCAGCAGCAACAATAAATTACCCGCTAATTGTCTGTCACTTTCCAAAAGTGTGGTATTTTTGATCCAAATTTCAGAAGGAATGGTAACATTAGATCAGCAAAAGGGTCTTATTGAGCGCCTTGGTGCGTTAAGGAGGTATCTTTGACATCGATGCTAAATTAATTGAGATAGAGAACGAAGAGGAAAAGACGCTGGCACCGGGCTTTTGGGACCATCCCCAGGAAGCACAGGAGCAGATGAAGCAGCTTCAATCCAAAAAAAAGTGGGTATCCGACTTTGATGAGGCATTGCTGCTCGCCAATGATCTGGAGGTATTGCTAGAGTTCCGCAAGGAGGGCGATATCACTGAAAAAGAGGTAGAACTTCACTACCAAAAGGCCCTGGAGGCCATTGAAAAGCTGGAATTTAAGAATATGCTCTCTGAGGAAGGCGATGAAATGACAGCTGTCCTTCAGATAACTGCAGGTGCGGGAGGAACAGAGAGCTGTGATTGGGCTTCCATGCTCATGCGGATGTATTTGATGTGGAGTGAAAAAAATGGGTATAAGGTCAAAGAGCTCAACTATCAGGAAGGTGATGTGGCCGGAATTAAGACCGTAACGCTGGAAATTGAAGGCGATTATGCATTTGGCTGGTTAAAAGGAGAGAATGGGGTTCACCGCCTGGTACGGATTTCTCCCTTCGACAGTAATGCAAAACGCCATACCTCCTTTGCTTCCGTATATGTGTATCCTTTGGTAGACGACAGCATTGAGATTGAAGTGAATCCGGCTGATATTGAGATCACCACTGCCCGTTCCAGCGGCGCTGGGGGGCAGAATGTCAATAAGGTGGAAACGAAGGTGCAATTGGTACATAAACCCACCGGGATTCAGATTTCCTGCTCCGATTCAAGGTCGCAGCATGACAACAGGGCCACTGCCTTAAAAATGCTGAAGTCGCAATTGTACGAAATAGAACTTCGCAAAAAACAGGAAGCCCGCGCCGAGATCGAATCCTCAAAAATGAAAATTGAATGGGGATCGCAGATCCGCAATTATGTGATGCATCCTTACAAGCTGGTAAAGGATGTCCGTACGGGAGAAGAAACCGGCAATGTAGATGCCGTAATGGATGGAGACCTGGATCCATTTTTAAAAGCCTATCTGATGATGATGGGGCAAAAAGAAGAAAGCTAAAGCATGATCAGTATTTATCACAATCCACGCTGCAGAAAATCCAGAGAAGGCCTCGCCATAGTCGAAGCCAGTGGAAAACCCTACAAGGTTATCCCTTATTTAAATGAGGTGCCAACCAAAAACGAATTGAAGAACCTTGTAAAACAGTTGGGTATGAAGCCTATTGCCATGATAAGGACCAACGAAACCTTATGGAAGGAGCACTACAAAGGTAAAGACCTCTCAGAAGACGACATCCTGGAAGCCATGGTATCTTTCCCAAAACTTATAGAGCGACCCATTGTGGTCTATGGGGACAAAGCGATCATTGGCAGGCCTCCTGAAAAGATCATAGATTTGCTTGCGCTGTAACTATACCCCGCTGCGTAAGATTCCGGTTATTTTTAATTATGATTTCTAAAATGTTAAGGCCTTAGATGTGTTTTAACAAACATTTAACCGCCGAACGATGAAGTTGCTTGTACTTTTGAAATCATAAATCATGAGAACAACCACCGCCTTTTACCTGACACTTCTTTTACTGCTTTTAGCAGTTCCTGCCCTACAGGCTCAATATGGCCGCAACGGCTATGACATGTACGGGCGAAGGCAAAGTATTGTACCGCAATCGAATGAGCCTCAGAAAAAGGCAGAGCCGATGACGGCAGAGGAAATGGTAGAAATGGAGATGCCTAAGATCACAGAGGCTATCGGGCTAAATGATTTTGAACAAGCGGTCCTAAAGTCCATCCTTACCAAATATGTTCAACAACGTATCGAAACCCAGATACTGGATCTGGGCCCCGAAAAAACCAGGGAGGTCTTTGAAAGCATACAACTTAAGCAAGATGAGGAACTGAAGGCTAGTTTGTCGGAAGATCAATACAACGCGCTTTTGGAGTATCAGAAGAATGGAGGGAAGAAAGAAAAATCAAAGAAGGAAAAACGAAAAAAGAAAAAGAATTCTAATGACTAAAAAACTTCTGTTGCCATTGTTCTTAATGGCATTTTTATTATCCTTTGGACAACGACCGGAACCAATTACACTTACGGGGACTGTCTATGACCAGGAAACGGGAGTTCCATTGGAGTATGCCACCCTGATCCTCCAAAGCGTGCGAAGGCCAGAAATGGTGACGGGAGGGATCACGGATGTAAACGGTAAGTTTTCGGTAGAAACCATGCCAGGTCAGTATAATGTGCGAGTAGAATACTTGTCATACAAAACATATGAGTTAAAGGAGCAAACCTATCGGGCAAGCACAGACCTGGGGGTCATTCGATTACAGATAGATGCGCAGCAATTAAAAGATGTGGTTGTGGTCGGGGAACGCACGACCGTTGAATTGCGTCTTGATAAAAAAGTGTACAACGTAGGCCAGGATCTAACCGTAAAAGGGGGTTCTGTAACCGATGTTTTGGATAATGTACCTTCTGTAACAGTAGATGTAGAAGGGAACATTAGCCTAAGGGGTAATGAAAGTGTACAGATCCTGATCAATGGCAAACCCTCTGCTTTATCCGGATTGAGCCCTCAGGCACTGCGACAATTACCTGCCGAATCCATAGAGCGTGTAGAAGTGATCACCAACCCGTCTGCCCGCTATGATGCCGAAGGAACAGCCGGTATTTTGAATATCATTTTAAAACAGAGCAAGACCGCAGGTATCAATGGTTCGGTAAACGTTTTTGCCGGGTATCCTGACAACTTTGGAGGGGCCGTTAGTTTAAACCTGAGACGAGAAAAATTCAACCTTTTTACCACCACTACCTACCGATACCAGGATGCCCCGGGAAACGCCGAATTTGATCAGGAAAATTTTGATTCTGATGGCAGTACGGTTAGTTTTCAGGATGAGATACGGAAATATCAGAGACAAAATAATAGCTTGAACACTAATATTGGCTTCGAATACTTCTTTAGTGAGACCAGCAGTCTTACCAATTCATTGGTCATAAGGAACTCCGACGGGGAAAATACCGTCAATATAGACTTCTTTAACTTTGATGCCGACAGGAATCCAACGATCAGGCGAAACCGATTTACCCTGGAAGATGAGACCGATGAGAATGTACAGTATTCGGTAAACTATAAAAAGACCTTTGAGAAACCGGGTCATGAGTTTACTATGGACTACCAGTATTCCAAAGGAAATGAAATAGAAAGTTCTACGATTGATGAAATCATTTTGGGAGAAACATTAGGATTCCCAACGGAACGAACCATCAACGACGAAACCCAGGTGAATCAGTTGGCTCAATTTGACTATGTCTTACCTTTTGGCAAGGATAATCAGTCCCAGTTCGAGATGGGCTACCGCGGTACCTTCAACAACTTCAATACAGATTTCGATTTTGGGATCTTTGAAGATGGCGTTTTGGACAGAGATCCAAACTTCAGCAATGAACTTAATTACAAAGAATATGTAAATGCTGCATATATGCAGTTAGGAACAAAAGTTAAGAAGTTTAGTGTATTGAGTGGATTGCGCATGGAGGCTTCTGATATTGGCATCGAATTGGTAGACACCAGAGAAGTAACCAATAAAGATTATGTGAATTGGTTCCCCTCTTTGTTCCTGGGGTATGAGTTTTCGGAAACGGAGCAGCTCACCGTCAGCTACAGCAAGAGGTTACGAAGGCCGCGTTCCCGTTTTATCAATCCTTTTCCCTCCAGGTCCAGTAATACCAATCTCTTTCAGGGAAATCCGGACCTGGACCCTACCTTTACCGATGCCTATGATCTGGGTTATTTAAAACGTTGGGATAAAATAACCTTAACCACCTCAGGATACTATAACCGTTCTACGGGGGTATTCCAATTCATCACCCAGGAGACCGGCGATTTCGTTCAGATCGAAAATCCAGATGATCCTGCCAATCCGATCCTGGTGCCCATTCAGGTGCGCACACCAATAAATTTAGCCACGGATAGTCGGTACGGAATGGAATTTACAACTACCTACACCCCTAAAAGGGATTGGCGTCTTACATGGAACCTAAACTTATTTCAGCAACAACTTAGGGGCGATTACACCTACACTAACTTTTTCAATGAGGTCATTACCCAGAATTTTGATGCCGATAACTTTACATGGTTTACCAGGATAAGCGCCAAGATCCCATTACCCGGAAGTATCGATTTCCAATCGAATCTATTCTATCGCGGTCCTAATAAAGATGCCCAAAATATCAATAAAGGCATCCTAAGTACCAACCTTGCCTTTAGCAAGGATATTATCAAGGACAAGGCAACCTTATCCTTGAATGTGAGCGATCTTTTCAATTCAAGGAAAAGAAGGACGGATACAAGAACGAACAATGTAGCCACCTATAGTGAATTCCAATGGAGAGAAAGGCAGATCACGTTGAACTTTCTTTATCGATTCAATCAATCTCAAAACCAGCGAGACAGAAACGGACGCAGGGGTGGCCAGGAAGAGGAGTATGAATTTGAAGGTTCATAACTGCACCGGACAAGCATCGAATAAAATAAAAAAGGAGCCAAATGGCTCCTTTTTCTATATATTTCGTTTGGCTCTCCTGGCCTCACGCTTTTCTTTAAAGAATTCCATAAGGTTCCCTCCCAGCCAATATGGCACTACAAATAAAAGGAGAAACATCATGAGCCAAAACCCAATGGTAACGATGGTTAAAAAAGCAAGAAATCCTAGATATTGATCAAATTCGAACATAATGTGAGCTTTACCAGGCAAAGATACTTGGAAAATCCTAAATCTTGCAAGTCAAAAACAAAAAATTCGCTCATCCCAAATTTATCAGGACTGTCAAAAGGAAATAAAGGAGCTATCCCCTACCTTTGTTAGGATATAAAAATAGTTAACCATGAGTTTTAGGATAGAAAAAGATACCATGGGCGAAGTAAAAGTCCCTGCAGATAAGTACTGGGGTGCCCAAACCGAACGTTCCAGGAATAATTTTAAGATTGGTCCTGCTGCGTCCATGCCACTGGATATTATCTACGGGTTTGCCCATTTGAAAAAAGCTGCCGCCTACGCTAACTGCGAATTGGGGGTGCTTACGGAAGCGAAACGCGACCTGATTGCTCAGGTTTGTGATGAGATCCTGGATGGGAAGCTAGATGATCAGTTCCCTTTGGTCATTTGGCAAACAGGTTCCGGGACGCAAAGCAATATGAATGTGAATGAAGTGATCGCGAACCGGGCCCATGAACTCGCAGGCAAAAAAATCGGGGAAGGTGAAAAAACCATACAACCCAATGATGATGTCAACAAGTCCCAGTCTTCCAATGATACGTTCCCTACCGGAATGCATATCGCAGCATATACGAAAATAGCTAACGTGACCATCCCCGGACTTACACAACTTAGAAATACGCTGCAAAAGAAAGTAAAGGAATTTGAAGACGTTGTCAAAATTGGAAGGACGCACTTAATGGATGCAACCCCATTAACCCTCGGTCAGGAATTTTCAGGCTATGTATCACAATTAGATCATGGTTTAAAAGCTGTTCAGAATACCCTGGACCATCTGAGTGAACTGGCGCTTGGAGGCACGGCTGTAGGAACCGGATTGAACACCCCTAAAGGATATGACGTGCTCGTGGCCAAATACATTGCTAAATTTACAGGTCTGCCCTTCAAAACAGCTGCAAATAAATTTGAAGCCCTGGCAGCGCATGATGCCCTTGTAGAATCACATGGGGCCTTAAAACAATTGGCTGTGTCCCTGAACAAGATCGCCAACGATATCCGCATGCTGGCCTCAGGACCCCGTTCGGGCATCGGCGAGATCATCATCCCTGCAAATGAACCGGGAAGTTCCATTATGCCCGGAAAAGTAAATCCGACACAATGCGAGGCATTGACAATGGTCTGTGCCCAGGTAATGGGTAATGATGTAGCGATAAGCGTGGGCGGTGCCCAGGGGCATTATGAACTCAACGTCTTTAAACCCGTGATGGCTGCCAATGTGCTTCAGTCTGCACAATTATTAGGTGATGCCTGTGTCAGTTTTGATATCCATTGTGCCGTTGGTATTGAACCTAATCATAAAGTAATTAAGCAATTATTGAACAATTCATTGATGTTGGTAACGGCACTCAACACCAGGATAGGCTATTACAAGGCTGCAGAGATAGCCAATACCGCGCACAAGAACGGCACCACCCTCAAAGAAGAAGCTGTCAACCTTGGGTATGTAACGCCTGAAGAATACGATGCCTGGGTAAAACCAGAGGAAATGGTTGGATCCATGAAATAAAAAAAGGGCCATCAGTTGATGGCCCTTTTTCTTGAAGAATATTATTTTTATTTCAAGGTAAATTTAGAAGTACCTAAAAGTTTCAGGTTGTCGTCATATACATTCACCATATAGTTCCCTGCCTGAAAATCTCCTGCGGGTTTATTGATGAAATCACAAACGTCCAGGTCCTGATTTTCATAATAGAAGTTAGTTCCTTTGCTGTAAGTAACAGATGCACCCTCGTCGCTGGATTTTGTGCTGCCACCGCCAAGGACATTTCCCTGAGGATCCAATACTTCGATCAGGAACTGTCTGTCACCGGCCTGTGCAATTACGTTATCGGCAACGGTGAAACAAACTTTTAATTTGTCAGTGCTGCGTGCTCTTTGAGTCGATACCATTTTTCCGCTGTTTCTTTCCCTTACGGCATCTACCGTAAATTGTGAAAGATTAAGGGCTGACCCTCTTTCAACAGCTTCCGCCAATTGTGTGTTCTGTACAACCAGTGAATCGTTGAAAACCGCTTGTTTCTCCAGTTCAACAAATGTACTGTCTCGTTGCATCGCTATAAGCGTGTTCGATCTGGTAAGTGAATCAACCTGACGAATAAGTTGCTCCCTTTCTTGTTTTAACACAGATACTTGTCTTCTGTATCTTGAAAGAGTAGACAGATCTGCTTTCATTGTTTGAACAGAATCGATGTATTTTGCGATCCTGTCTCTGGCCTCCACCAATTCTTCATTGGTTGCATTGCTTTCCAGAATAGCTTTGTCATATTCTGATTGCAGGCTTTTCAGGTCGTTGACTACCAAATCTTTCTCTTGAGTAAGGGCAGTCTCGGTCTTTTTCTTATCCTGATAAAGACTTACCGTATAGATAATAGTACCAAGCAGGATCACACCTAATAATCCGGCAATTACTTTTAATCCGTTATTGTTTTTTGTTTCAGTCATAGTGCAAAAATTAATTACGCTTTAAATTTTTATAAAGTGGTTACAGTCTATATACGTCAGAACTTCTCTTTTAGATTATAAAGCCGAAAAATAAATTGTAAATTTCCTTAAAAGAGGAATTGGGGTCCTAACCCTGGTCGGTTCCTCAGCTTTATCCTATGCCTGTACGTATCATCCCATTTGAACCCCAATACGCCCCCCTGTTCAGGGATTTAAATATGGCCTGGCTTACCACTTATTTTTATGCAGAACCCAAAGACATAGAATTGTTAGAGGCTTGTGAACAATCTATAATCGACAAAGGAGGGTATATTTTTTTTGCTGCCATAGACAAGGAGATCATTGGATGTTATTCCCTTATTCAACTGAATGAGCAGGAATATGAATTGGGCAAAATGGCGGTCGACCCCAACTTTCAGGGGCAAAAAATAGGGCACCAACTACTGGAACATGCTATCGGATTTGGTATTACAATGAATTGGAAAAAGATCATCCTATACTCCAATACCCTTTTAACGCCGGCAATTCACCTATATAAGAAATACGGCTTCAGGGAAATAACGATGGAAGACCCGGCCCCCTATGCCCGCAGTAATATTAAAATGGCGTTAATACTTCCCGGGGGTTTCGCATGAATCGGTATCTTTAGCCTTCTAAAAAGAGCTATGAAAAACGCATTCCTTTCCCTGCCGATACTTTTAATCCTATTGGTTGGTTGTCAACAAACGCAGAAAAAAAACGCAATTTCAACTGATCTGGTAGCAGACGGATCGATTACAGCAACAACAGCTGCCATAAAGATCTATCCTGTGGAGCATGCCACTGCTGTAATAGAATGGGGAGACATCACTGTGTATATAGATCCGGTGGGGAGCGTTGAAAACTTCAATACTTTCAAAACACCCGATCTTATTTTGATCACTGATATTCATGGCGATCATTTTAGCCCTGAAACGCTGGAGGCACTTCAAACAGAAAAAGCGAAAATAGTGGTCCCACAGGCAGTTGCGGATAAGATGCCTGCCAATTTTGCACCGCAGTTAGATGTGTTAAATAATGGGGACACCAAGGAGCGATACGGCATCCTGATAGAAGCAGTTCCTATGTATAACCTGCGTGAAGAAGCCAAATCCTTTCATGAGAAAGGGAGGGGTAACGGCTATGTGCTTACCATGGGAGGCGAAAGGCTCTATTTTTCGGGCGACACCGAAGATATTCCGGAAATGAGGGCATTAAAAAATATTGACAAAGCCTTTATCTGTATGAACCTTCCCTATACGATGACAGAAGAAAGTGCCGCAGATGCAGTACTGGAATTCCAACCGAAAGAGGTATATCCTTATCATTACCGCGGGAGACCAGAGGTGAGTGATGTAAAGAAATTTTCGGGACCTGGTGGCAGCAAAAAACCCCAACATTACCGTTGTTCAATTAGACTGGTACCCTAATGACCCTTTTTAAGGAGTATCCTGGTTTATCGGATCAATTTCTTGTATTTGAGTCTGGTTGGCATAAGATCTGCCCCTAAACGCTTTTTCTTATTCTCTTCATAGTCAGAGAACGACCCTTCAAAGAAATACACTTCGGAATTGCCTTCAAAAGCGAGGATGTGGGTACAGATCCTGTCCAGGAACCAGCGGTCGTGAGAAATGACCGCGGCGCAACCTGCAAAGTTCTCTAAACCTTCCTCCAAAGCCCTTAAAGTATTTACATCGAGGTCATTGGTAGGCTCATCGAGCAGGAGCACGTTTCCTTCTTCCTTCAGGGTCATTGCCAGATGAAGGCGGTTGCGTTCGCCCCCTGAAAGCATGCTCACTTTTTTATTCTGTTCACTGCCCGAAAAATTAAACCTGCTCAAATAGGCCCTTGAATTGACCTGACGACCACCCATCAGGATCAGTTCCTGCCCGTCACTAAAATTCTCCCAGATCGATCTTATCCGGGTCTATATTGGAGTGACTTTGGTCTACATAGGCGATCTTGGCCGTTTCCCCTACTTTGAATTCACCCTTATCCGGGCTTATTTCCTTCATTATCATCTTGAAGATGGTCGTTTTACCGGCACCATTGGGTCCAATGATCCCCACGATCCCTGCTTGCGGCAACTTAAAATTCAGATCCTCATACAACAGCTTGTCTTCAAAGGCCTTGCTTACGCCAATAGCCTCAATGACGTTGGTTCCTAAACGGGGGCCATTGGGGATATAGATCTCCAGTTTTTCGTCCAATTGTTTTTGGTCCTGACTCAATAACTTATCATAATTGTTGAGACGGGCCTTCTGCTTTGTATGACGGCCTTTGGCTCCCTGGCGTACCCATTCCAATTCGCGTTCCAGGGTCTTTTGCCTTTTTGACGCCTGTTTGCTTTCCTGAGCGAGGCGCTTCGATTTCTGATCGAGCCAGCTACTGTAATTTCCTTTCCAGGGTATCCCCTCTCCCCTGTCCAGTTCCAGGATCCAACCCGCCACATTATCCAGGAAGTACCGATCATGGGTAACCGCTATGACCGTTCCTTTGTAGTTGGCCAAATGATGCTCTAACCAATGAACCGACTCTGCATCCAAATGGTTGGTAGGCTCATCGAGCAGCAATATATCCGGTTCCTGTAGTAAAAGGCGGCACAAGGCCACTCTTCGTCTTTCCCCACCAGACAGCACGCTTATTTTCTTATCGGGTTCCGGGGTGCGCAGTGCATCCATGGCGATCTCCAGCTTGGTCTCTAATTCCCAGGCATTGGAAGCATCAATTTTGTCCTGCAGTACTGCCTGCTTATCCATCAGCTTCTGCATTTTTTCGGCATCTTCGTACACCTCAGGCAGACCAAACATATCATTGATCTTATTGTATTCATCCAAAATGGCCACTGTTTCGGCAACCCCTTCCTTAACGATATCCAAAACGGTCTTGCTCTCATCCAGTAATGGTTCCTGTTCCAAATAACCTACTTTATAGCCCGGAGAGAAAACCACATCGCCCTGATAATTCTTGTCGGTTCCTGCAATAATGCGCAGCAAGGTTGATTTTCCGGAACCATTAAGACCTAAGATCCCGATCTTGGCCCCGTAAAAGAAGCTGAGATAAATATTTTTAAGTACCGGGGTATTGGCATTTTTATAGGTCTTGGTAACCCCCGACATGGAAAAAATTACTTTCTTATCGTCTGACATAAAGGAATATCGTATTTATTTGGAAGTATTGAGACAGCTGCTAAGGGACTAAACACGACCCTTTAAGGCATTAAAAACCCATGCAATAGCAAAGAAACCAATCCCAACCGAGGCAAAACCCCAGCCGGCAATATCGTCATATCGAAAGGCACCAAGTCCGATTAATGCAAATCCCACAAAAATCATAATAAACGTGGCCCACGCCAGGACGGTATTTTTATTCATTCCCATATTTACATTTTTAGTTAGCCTTCAAATATCGTAAAATCACCCGAAATACCTACCCTGCAACCTTAAATTATTCCTCGAAGGGAAAGCGGATGCCCATTTGTTCCCTGATGCGATCGAGCAGCCCTATTAATTCCATACTGTTCTGATGCGACCACAGGGCGCTTTCTAATTTATGTTCCCTCAGGCATTGGTGTACCTCCTCAATCTCATAGGTATACCCCTTCCCAAGTTTCGTAAATTCCAGTTTTTCCTCCTGATCATCTTTGATAAGTGTCAACCCCTGAGTTTCATGCCACCTTGGATGTACGATGACGGTTCCCTCACTACCTGTAATAGAGGCTGCCATAACACTATTTCCTGCCAGCCCACTATGCAGCAGGGCGTGGGCATTTGGATAGTCGAATAAGACGGATATCTGAACCTCTGCCCCCGTTTTATGAAATTTTGCAAAAGACGTGATCGATTCCGGCAAGCCCAGCATTACATATGCAAGAAAAACCGGGTAAATGCCGATATCGAGCAAGGAGCCACCTGCCAGGGCCGGATTTAAAATCCTCCCTTCCGGATCCCTGTCCAGGCCATAAAAGGAAAAATCGGCATGCAGGTAGCTGAGGGTGCCTAATTCGCCCGTATCTGCCATATCCTTTGCCTTACGTATAGCAGGGTTAAAGCGGGTCCAGAGTGCTTCCATCAGGAACACCTTATGACGTGTTGAAGCCTGAATCATAGCAGCTACTTCTTCCGTATTCACACCCATGGGTTTTTCACAAAGTACGTGTTTGCCCCTTTGCATGGCCAAAATACTCCAATGCCGGTGTTCCGTATGCGGCAGCGCAATGTAGACGACATCTACCGCATCGCAGAGGAAAAGGTCCTCATAACTGTCGAAGGCATACTCCGCATTAAATTCCTTGCTGAATTCCCTGGCTTTCTCACCGGATCGGGAGGCCACTGCTGTTAAAACTCCACCTTTGACCAATGCAAGGTCTTTAGCAAACTTTGCCGCAATATTTCCTAGCCCAACTATTCCCCAACGAATGGTTTTCTCCATTTTTTACTTCTTATTTTTCATAAAGTTAATGAATATAACTCCTTATCTTTAGGCTGCAAAAAAAACGGAAAGGATTCCATGGATATTACCTTTAATACGAACGAAGACCACAACAAATTACAACTATCTGCCCTTAAAAAACATCTCGCCAAAATTGCCCTGGGAGGTGGTAAAAGTCGAATAGAAAAACATCATGCGCAGGGAAAAATGACCGCAAGAGAGCGCATTGACTACCTGCTGGATCCCGATTCTGAGCGTATTGAAATAGGTGCTTTGGCAGGTATGAAGATGTACGAGGAACATGGAGGTTGCCCTTCGGGAGGCGTGGTTGTGGTAATGGGTTATGTGCAGGGAAGACAGTGCATTGTAGTGGCGAATGACGCCACGGTAAAGGCAGGCGCCTGGTTTCCTATTACCGGAAAAAAGAACCTGCGGGCGCAGGAGATCGCTATCGAAAACCGCGTGCCAATTATTTATCTGGTAGACAGTGCCGGCGTATACCTACCCATGCAGGAACAAATATTTCCCGATAAAGAACATTTTGGCCGGATCTTCCGGAATAACGCCATTATGAGCAGCATGGGTATTCCGCAGATCGCAGCGGTCATGGGGAGTTGTGTGGCAGGGGGTGCATATCTTCCGATCATGAGCGATGAAGCTCTAATCGTCGACAAAACCGGGAGTATCTTCCTGGCGGGGAGTTATCTGGTGAAGGCAGCAATTGGCGAATCCATTGACAATGAAACCTTGGGAGGAGCCACTACCCACTGTGAAATAAGCGGGGTTACGGACTATAAAGCGAAAGACGACAAAGATGCCTTAGACACTATCAAAAAATTATTCGACAAGTTCGGGGCTCCTTTGCAGGCAGGTTTCAATAGAAAGAAGGCAGTACCTCCTGCCGAAAAACAGGAAGCTATTTATGGCATATTGCCAAAGTCAAGGACAGACCAGTACGATATGCTGGAAATCATCAAGCGCCTTGTAGATAAATCTGAATTTGAGCAATACAAGGAAGGATATGGCAAAACCATCCTTACCGGTTACGCCCGCATCGATGGCTGGGCGGTAGGAATAGTGGCAAATCAGCGAAAAGTGGTTAAAACCCAAAAAGGCGAAATGCGCTTTGGAGGAGTTATCTATTCAGAATCGGCCGATAAGGCTACCCGTTTTATTGCCAATTGCAATCAAAAAAAGATCCCGCTGGTCTTTCTGCAGGACGTTACCGGCTTCATGGTGGGGAGCAAAAGCGAACATGGAGGCATTATTAAGGATGGTGCCAAAATGGTGAATGCGGTAAGCAACTCTGTGGTGCCCAAATTTACCGTGATTATCGGTAACAGCTATGGGGCCGGCAATTATGCCATGTGTGGTAAAGCGTACGATCCCCGTCTTATTGTTGCCTGGCCCAGTGCCGAATTAGCTGTGATGAGCGGCAATTCTGCTGCCAAAGTGCTGTTACAGATAGAAACGGCATCGCTTAAGAAAAAAGGAGAGAAAATTACCCCTGAAAAAGAAGCCGAACTCTTTAACAAGATCAAAGAGCGGTATGATGAGCAGATCTCCCCTTATTACGCTGCCGCCCGCCTATGGACGGATGCCATCATCGATCCGCTCGAAACACGCAAATGGATCTCCATGGGGATCGAAGCCGCTAACCATGCGCCTATTGAAAAACAATTCAATATGGGGGTGTTACAGGTATAGGTTGCGAAATCTTTATGGAATTTGCAGTAGTTTTCGATCTACATTCTTGACATCCATTCTAAAGATCTCCGTTCTATCTATTTGCTTTTTAGTTCCATAAGCAGTGCTAACGGTTACTTTTAAATACGTCGCCAATCCTGTTTGGTTTCCGAGGTAATTTGCATTGATCTGCCATGTGCCCTGGTTACCATAGATAAAAAAATCCTTGCTGGTATAGCCTTTTGAAAGTAAGCTTTCTTTTAATTCTCCATCCTCGGTATTTGACCAGCTGCTAACACTTTTATCAGGAGAAATGAATTGAAACCTCAATTCAGCGGCATCATCATTCCATTCCAGTAAAATTCTCGTTCTTATATTGTCCTGAGCTATGAAATTAGGCAAGCTGTTATTTACTTGATCATCAGCGATCTCAAGTAAGGCTTTTACTTCAGAGTTTATTACATCTTGAATCGCTTCCGGCTGTTTGGAAAAAAACCCATCATTCAACAAATAAAAGTACCTGGCATATAAATTTTTACCCCTATCCTCCTGTTTATTTTTAATATAGGCATTGGCCAAATCTCTGTAGGATTCTGCGGAATTTGATCGCAACAACAGTATTTGTTTGTACAATTTAACTGATTGCTCGTATTTCCCATTTTTGTCCAAAATAAAAGCTAGCGACTTTAGGTAGGTCACATCTTTTTGAAAACGGTTTAGATTATCAGCAACTAACTGGGACGTAAAAGCTTCATTCTTCCAAAATTCAAGAAAATAGTTACAGGCATCAATATTAAAATTAGGGTTTGAGCCGTATTTTGGTTCGTAAGAATTATAGCTATTTTGTGCTTCCATAAAGTTTTGGGAACCATAAAGTTCCTGCAAGAAATCTGGCCAATTACGCCGCGCCTCCTCTTCAGTTATTGCGTTCGCATCCATTTCCTGGGTATAAGATTTCACCTTTATTGTAGAACCAGTAGGCGGAGGCATATAATTGGCCGCTTTAGTATTGATTATGATAACCCCCCCGGCACCCACAGAACCGTATTTGGCCACCGCGGCCATCCCGGGCATGATGGCTATGCGCTTGATCTGGGAGACATCCAGAAAATCAGGGTAGCCCTGAACAATAAGCCCGTCTATCTCATAGGCTGCAGGGATGGGCTTGCCAGTGCCTTGCTGCCTTAAATAAATGACAGGATCATTGAAAACATTAGAGCTCATGGTAAGACCCGATACTTTCCCATACAATGCCGCGGAAAGTGATATCATGCCTGCGTTCAGATCGGATTCGTCCAAAATCTTAATGGAATAACCCGTCCTGTTTTTGTCCAAATACCCAAAGGAGGTTTTGATGATATCCCTGTCCTCGTTGTACTGTTCATAGAGTTCTTTTTGACTTCTTTTTGGCCTTGCTGTGGTGGTCACGGTAACCTCTTCCAGTTCAACCACCTTTTCCTCGAGAGAGACGTTGATGGCAAAGGTCGTTTCCAACACTTTCCTAACCTCCGCTTGCAGAAATGAATAGCTAAACTCCAATTCATCGTTCACTTTGGCCTTTAACGTATATCTGCCCTTTTCATCCGTAGCCGTAACTTCTCCCGAGTTTAAATTATGGATTTGAGCATTTCTTAATGGTTCCCCTTCTTTAAATACATAACCATTGACCACTTCTCTATTGTTGCCCATGGTCTGCAGCAATTGCCCGTTGGAATAATCCGCAATACTAGTTGCCCCGGTCAACGCATCCTCTTCCCCTTCTTCCAAGAGGGTAGCGCTCACGAAATAGGTCAGGGCATCATTGGGGTATCTTTTCCATTCTCCCTGACTTGTATATCTTCTGTAGGATACCCCAGGCGTATCGTCTCCTGCCAATTTGAGGCCAATTTCAGCACCATATACTTTCAGCAGTTCTATACCAATGCTAAAATCATCTTCCACAACGATACCATAGGGAACAAGGTCTACCCCAACCCTTCCAACCTTAGTACTAAGCGTATATACTATGTTTTTATTGGTTAGCTTCTTTTCAGGAAACTTGGTACGCCCATCATATACATTTATCCTTACTAATAGACTGTCGGATCTGTTTTCCAAAACATGAAAATAAAAAGCATTTAGTTGCCTTTTTTTCTTGCTGACATTGATTTTAGTCACCAATTCGCCGCCCAATGCGCCGTCTCCTTCCCAAGTACCATTTTTTAAGATCCCGGCATACGTATAGCCTACTATTTTATCCTTCTTATTTCTATAATCCTTCTTACTGCCGGATAATACAACTTCATCCAATGCAATGGCCTCCGTTTCCAATGAAATGCCCAGGAAACTATCTTTCTGCCCCAAAAACGTTCCAACAGACACCTGGTAGGGTTCATATCCCAAGGAGGATACACGCAAGGTATCTGAGGGTGTCAATAAACCCTCCTTATAGGACAAATAAAAGCTGCCGTCCTCTGCCGATACGGTGCCTATTTCTTTGTTAACAACCCCAATGTTTACAAAAGCCAGGGGCAAATTGGTATCTGCATCCTGTACGGAACCTTTTACACTATACTGCGAATGCAAACGGCTTATGCACAAGGCCAGTATTAGAAGAAATATAAAAGGAAGTTTATTGTCCACCTTAAATGTTGCTTATAACTATTTTACAGATGCTCTTAAAAACATCTATCTGTTATAAAAAGACTGGTCTGTTAAAAACTAAAATACAACTGCGCCAAATCAATTTCCTAAATGACTAGTAACCCTGGGGATCACCAATAATTCTGTTTGTCTGCCATTGACATACCGAAACCCATTTTCCCCATAAAAACCAGCCTCTTCCAACATTATCCGGATATCCCTGTCCCATTGCGGAATAGTGACCGTGGTGTTCAGTTCTATGGCATACACCGTATTGGGATTTAAAGGATAGTTTTCACCATCGTCCTTCATGACTCCTCCCTGTGCGTCCCACATCCCAATGGTAGTACCGGCAGAATGTCCGTACATCCCAAGCGGGTGGGTGTAGATAGCGGGCCGTAAACCCTCATCCCTGGCTTCCTTAAGGGCCTTCGCCAGGATCTCGTTACCCGTACGACCAGCAATCATATTCATGGTCAGATGGTCCTGCACGCGATTTCCCATCGAAAGGGCCTCTACCAGGAAATGTGGTGGTTTCGTTTCATTGGGTTTAAGGACATAGGCCAGTTCCTGGCAGTCTGTGTTTAATCTAAGGTAGGTAATCCCGAAATCACAATGAAGTAAATCGCCCGGAAGGATCACCATATCCTCGGGCCTGCCTGAGAACGAATACAAATGGCTTACTAAGGCCTCGTTGGATCGTTGGATGTCTACCGTGGGGTGAAACCAGGTTTCCAGGCCCAAATCAGTGACCTTTTGGCGCAGCCACCACTCCACCTCCGAAGTAGTCGTAATACCCGGTGTGATGACCGCTTCTGAAAACGCCTCTTTGATGATATTATGGGTAAGGGTCACCAATTGATTGTAGATCACCATTTCCCTTTCGGTGCGGGTCTCGATCCATCGTACCGCCAGTTGCTCGGCAGAACCTACCCGCTTTTTATACTTGTTTGGCAGGTATTCCATGAAAACATCGTAATCGGTTTTGTCCAGACCATCCGCAATGTTATGGTCGTCAGAAAAATTCAACCCTATCTTGGATGGATTCCGTTCGTCAATAATAGCCATCAAACGTTTCCATTGATCGGGCTCTTTTTCTTTATCCCATGAGGAATTGATATTTTTTCCAACATCATAACGGGCTACCGCCAGCTTTTCTATAGTGTTTTTCTTTTGATCGCGATAGAAGACAAGGATGGTTCGCCTCCGGGCGTTTAACCAGGTAGCGGGTAACATAGTGCGTAAGACCGGATCTTCATTATACTCCCTCGAAATAACGATCCACATATCTATGCCGCTCGCATCCATTAATTGAGGCAGAAGCTGGTTAAAGCGTTCGTCCAGGACCTCATCTACCACGCGTGCACGTTCATTTTCAGGCAGGATGTTCTGAGAAAAACTTTTAAAGACAACTAAAAAAACAAGAGTAGTTAACAGGTATCGCATAGTAAATGTCAGTTTATGGATGCTTTATGGTTTCCATTTACCCGTTCAGCAATTATACGGGTCTTTATTTTGATTCTTTATGGCTTCAGGAGTTCCTTTAAAATTTCATTGCGAAGCAATTTTCCGTTTTCGGCCGTTTTAAAATGGGCTACCGTAAAAATATCCTTTGGTATTTCCCATTTATCGAGGGTTCCTAAACCTGCTATTTTTTCATGAAGGGCCTGTTTATCTGCCATTCCTTCAACAATGAGCACCAGTTTTTGCCCCAAGCTTTTATCCGGTACTCCGGCGACCATAAAGCGTTCCGAAAGGATGGGTCGCAACTTTTCTTCAATGACCTCCGGGTTGAGTTTTACCCCCCCGGAATTGATGACATTGTCAAAACGGCCAAGCCAGACAAATTCGGTGTCCGATAATAGGGTTACCACATCGTTGGTCACTATTGGGGCTTCTGATAAGTCCTTTGCATGCAGTACCAGACAATCTCTCTTATCCTGAGTAACCGTTATGCCTGGTAGCGCATGGAATGCACCTGCCGTCTTTTGTTTTTCTTTCACCCCTGGACCGGAAAGCTGCCTTACCGCTACATGCGAACAGGTCTCTGTCATTCCATATGTTTCAAAAATACGCAGCTTCTTCTTTTTCAGGTTATGTTCCAACTCTGTTGATATGGGACCGCCACCAACGATCAGTGTTTTAATTTTACCCAACTGTTTGATGGACTTTTCTGCTTGCATGGGTACCATGGCACAAAAATCGTACTCCCGGGTGATGCCCCTCAAGGGTGTCGATGTCGGAGGAACATGATCGAGTTCCAGGCCCAAAACCATGGCCCGGACCAGCATCATCTTACCGGCAATATGGTTGGCCGATAGGCATAACAAGGCCGTGTTCTTTTCCTTCAATCCAAAATAAGCCGCCGTTGCAAGGGCCGAATTTACCATGGCTTGCTTACTGAGGCTGATCGATTTAGGTTTTCCGGTAGAACCCGATGTTTTCACATGTAGCGTTTCATGCCCGGAGATCCAGTCCATCAGGAAGTCACCAATAGCCCGTTCATCTTCATCTCCCTCCTTGATCAGACTATAGGCCACCTCATTGAGTTGGTCGAATGAATAATGGATCCCCTGAAACTTAAATCGGGGGTGTATGTTATTGTACTGTACTTCCATGGTTGTCTTTTGCTAGATATTCTTTTTGTGAGGCTACCCTTCCCGCGAGGCGCTCTTTCCAGTTACTCCATCCATATTTTCTGGCAAAAAACCAGAGTAATAGCGGAAATATGACAAATACAGGGACCAATACATCCCATCCAAGGACGGGTTCTGAAACATCCTTGTAAATAGCATGGGTCTGAAAGGCAGTCCAGTCGGCCGTTACCAATAAAGCGCCGAATAAGTTGTTGGCGGCATGGAAACCCAGTGCCAGTTCCAGCCCTTCATCCATCAGGGTAATAATACCAAGGAAAAGGCCTGTTCCAATATAAAATACCAAAATACCATAGCCTAATTTATCTACCTCAGGATTCCATATATGCATTAAACCAAATAATAGTGAGGTAAACACCAATGGAAACCATTTATTCCTGGCTATTATACCCAACCCTTGCATCATGTAGCCCCTAATAAAATATTCTTCAAAACTGGTCTGTATTGGAATCATTAAAATGGCCAATACAGCAAGCGTCAAAAAAGGTACAAGCTTAAAGTTGAATTCATAATCTTCAGGAGATAAGAAAATATCGAGAAAAATAAAACTCACAGAGATTAGGCCCCAAATAAAAAATGAAAAAAATATTCGTTTCCAATCAACCTTTTTTCTAGTAGTTGTCAAAGAAGTTATTGATTGTTTATGTAAGAATTTTACGCATACCAAAACTGACAATAAACCAATAGCAAACATGAAAAGCAATAAAAACAAAAATGTGTTGGATCCTAAAACCTTTGACATTAATCCCATGTCTCCACTTATCATAGCGGACATTCCGCCTTCTTTTAAAAATAAGGCCCCGATTAAAGGTATAGATCCTATGAACTGCCAAATGAAAAAGATACCAAATATTCCTAAAATATAACGCCAACTATCACTAAGACCTTTATATGCCTGTTCTATATACATATGCTATTGATGAATTTAAAATCCCACTGTAATTTATTGTTATATAATAAGTTACCTTTATTTACCTCAAGAGGGGAATCAATATTATTAGTAAAGAGTCCCCCTGTTCCCAATCCTTGTGGCAGGCTATTCTGCAAGGTAAAGGTCCATTGCGCAATGGCATTCAACCCTATATTACTTTCCAGGGCGCTGGTTACCCACCAACCAATGCCCATTTTATTTGCTAAGGTAATCCATTCCATGCTACCCTGATAACCACCAACCAGACTGGGCTTTAAAATTATATATTGTGGCTGTATGATTTGTAGCATTTGCGCTTTTTTTGTTTCATCGAAGATCCCGATTAATTCCTCATCGAGTGCCACGGGAATTGGCGATCGTTGGCAAACCTCTTTCATGAGGTCCCATTGTCCGGGTTTAACCGGCTGTTCTATGGAATGAATGGACAGTGATGCTAATTGGTCCAGCTTATAAAAAACATCATCGGCGATAAACGCCCCATTCGCATCGACCCGTATCTCCAGGACTTCTTCCGAAAAACGTTCCCGGATCGCCTTTAAAAGCAGTAGTTCAGTAGTGAAATCAAGGGCCCCTATCTTTAATTTCAGACAGCGGAAGCCATCAGCTATTTTTTTCTCGATCTGGGATGCCATATATTCCTTATCCCCCATCCAGACAAGGCCATTGATGGCTATGGGTTTCAGGTTGTTGGTGAACGCAGAGGGATAGAGCAGGAAAGGGTGTTCGGCAGCCAGTGACCGGAAGGCTTGTTCCAGCCCAAACTGTATGCTTGGAAATGCATGCATTCTTGCCAACAAGGTCTCTAACCCCAGGTCAATATTTGCACAAACCCATTGCAGTTGCTTTTCGTATTCGGGAACATCATCGGCACTTAGGCCTCTGAACAGTCCGCATTCCCCAATACCAAAACGAGCGCCCTCCCTAAGGGTCAGATACCAGGTTTCTTTTTGGTGCAACACCCCCCTGGAAGTACCACCGGGGGTTTTGAACTGAAGAAGGTGTCTTTTGCAGGTCGCTTTCATAAGAATGGGTAAATTTAGCTATATTTTAGCTGTTAAAACAGCCACTATGAGAACTATATCAGGGCAGGTCATTTGGATAACGGGCGCTTCCTCCGGAATAGGAGAAGCCCTGGCCTATCAGTTGAGTGCCATGGGCAATACACTGTTGTTATCGGCCCGTAACAAAAGGCAATTAGAGCAGGTAAAGGCGCAATGCCAACAGCTGGAAAAGGTACACCTGCTACCATTAGATCTGGCAGATTTCATGAACATGGAGACGCTGGTGGAAGAGGCGCTGGCGCGCGTAGGGACAATCAATATCCTAATTAACAACGCAGGTATCAGCCAACGTTCCCTGATCGCCGATACCCGGATCGAAGTCTATAAAAAACTAATGGATATCAATTATCTGGGGACCGTGGCCCTGAGCAAGGCATTGCTGCCTTATTTTATAAAAGAACAGGTTGGGCATTTCGTAACGGTCACCAGCCTGATGGGAAGATTTGGCTCCCCTTATCGATCGGGATACTGTGGTTCCAAACATGCCCTGCATGGTTTCTTCGATGTATTGCGAATGGAGCACCAAAAGGACGGTATACAGGTAACCATGATATGTCCTGGTTTTGTTCAGACCAAGGTGGCTTTCAATGCCCTCACCGGAGACGGCACCCCTCAAAACACGGATGACCACGCTACATCAAGGGGTATGCCCGTTAAGGAGTTCGCACGCAAAATGATCGATGCCATTGCACGCAAAAAGTTTGAGGCCTATATTGGAAAAAAAGAGGTGGTTGGTATTTATTTAAAACGTTTTGTCCCCAAGGTATTGCACAAGGTAGTACTTAGAAGCGACGTAGTTTGATCATAGGGTCATTTGCTCGCCTATTGCCAGCAAATACAATGTTTTCCCTGCTTTCTCAAACGTTTCCTTGGCTTTTTTATGGTCTATTTCGATATAGCCAAAGGTGTCGTAATGATATCCCAGGATTTTATCACATTCAACAAAATCGGAGGCAATAACGGCGTCTTCAATCCCCATGGTAAAGTTATCCCCTATTGGCAGCACGGCAAGATCGAGCGCATGCTGCATGGGAATAAGTTTCATGTCCATGGTAAGGGCTGTATCGCCGGCTATATAGATCGATTTCCCTCCGGCTTCCAATAAGAACCCCCCTGGTTGTCCGCCATAGGATCCGTCAGCAAAAGAGGACGTATGAACGGCCTGCACATATTTTACCTTCCCAAAGGCCGCCTCGTAGGTGCCGCCATGGTTCATGGGGTGAACGTTGAATCCCTTTTTCTCATAATGCACCGCAATTTCATAATTGCTTATGATAGTAGCATTCGAATTGCCGGCAATCGCTTCCACATCGAGCGTATGGTCCTGATGTGCATGGGTAAGCAGGATAAAGTCGGGATGAAGTTCCTGTATGCTTATGGTATCATTTACCTTTGGATTCCCGGTAATAAAGGGGTCGACCAAAATAGAATACGAATCAAATTGGAGTAACAGGGAGGCGTGACCCAGAAAGGTGATCTTCATGTTCAAGGATTTTAGTTCAAATTTATTTAAAATTGAACCAAAAACGTACTCCTTCGGTGGTTTTATCAATATTCAGGGTAGATTGCAGCTGATTGACCAAGCGGTTCATCAGGCGTATTCCCATAGAAGAATTTGCCCGCTCCTCTGAATCTTCCGGAAGTCCAATACCATTATCCGTGTATTCAAAATAGCCCTGATCCCCGTTTTTCCTTAGGTGTATGTAGATCTTGCCATTTTCATCATCATCCGGAAAGGCATATTTAAAGGAATTGGAAACCAGCTCATTGAGAATAAGGCCAAAAGGGATGGCGCGGTCTATATCTAATTCTACTCCCTCGGCATCTATGGTTATATTGATGTTATGACCACCTTTTTTGAAAACCGACTGTACACTGTTTATCAGGCTTTCAATATAGCCCTGCATTTCTATAACCGATAGATCATCGTTCTGATAGAGTTTCTGGTGGATAAGTGCCATGGCCTTCACCCTGCTCTTTCCTTCTTCCAGGGCCTCTATAGCGGCTTTACTCCGGGTGTTCTTGGTTTGCAGGCTGAGAAGACTGGAGACCATTTGCAAATTGTTCTTAACACGGTGGTGGATCTCCTTTAACAGAGAATCCTTTTCTACCAGTGAATTCTCAATAATATGTTTCTGCTCTGCAATAAGCCGTTGATTCTTGATACTTTTTAAATAGGCATAGACCAAACCGGCAAAACCCAGTAAGGTGAATATCAACGATATAAATACCAGGTTGATCCGCTCGTCCTGAGCCTGCATTTCGCTCCTGGCACGTTCCATTGCCAATTCCTGTTCATCTACCATCCTCCGCGCGTTATCCAGGTCTTCTTTCCCGATTACCGCAACCCATTGTTGTTCTTTTAAAGAAGATTCGCTAATTTCCAAGGAGTCCTGAATGCGAACGTTCCTCTTTAGGTAATAGGCCTGATTCTTAAAATCACCAGTTTTATCGTAATAGGTTGCCAGCAGTCGGTTTTTTTTAATGATCTGCGAAACTTCAGATAGGCGCAGTTCTATATCCAGATAATCCTTGGCCATTTTCAAATTATTCAATTTCAAATGACATTCAGCCAGTGCCAGCGCGTTTTCGTTTACATCTATTGAATTTCGTCCGATATTGTTCTCCTCTATGGTCGCAATACTGGTCTCCAGGTATGGAATGGCCTTTTCGTGTTGATTGAGTTGAATGTAACACTTACCGATGTTTCCTTCAATGATCCCTTTCAGCAGGTTTCCGTTAATGATCTCGCTTTCGGTCTTCACCTCACTCATGTCATTAAGGTATACCTCTATATACCCTTTTGCTTTTGAAAAATTGGTAAGGGCCGTGGAAGCGGCTTTATCGAGCAGCAAGTAATTCCCAATAGTATTGTGATAATTCGCAAGGGCATAAAAATCATTATCGGCTATCGTTTTCTTTTTCTTATTGATATAATCCCTCCAGGCTTGCCTGTAAAGGCCCAGTTTAGCGTAGATGTCATGAAAAGAAACATTGTCTGTAATGCCTAATTCAATTTTCTGTTTGCGAATTTCTACCTGCTTATCAAAAAGGCGTAGTTTACCATAATTCGCATCCATAAGATTTAGAAGGAGGCTCTGGGTGTCAAGGTCAAATTTGTGCTTTTCACTATACAACTCGCTGGCAACACCAACACTTTTATCATAGTCGCCCAGGTCATATAGGATCTGCGACTGTATTAGTTTGTATTGGGGTATGGAGACAGAATCTTTGGCCTTTGCGGCTATTTCCAGATAATTATTGACGGTATCGAGCCAATCATAGGCAGAATGACTGCTGTACCGATTGACCGTTTCAAAAAAGTACCGGAAGCGCTCTGAAACTGTTTCTGCATTTTGAAACTGCGATAAAGCATCGCTTTCAAGGAGGCCTATATCCTGAGCACCCCCCCTGCTTAGGACGGCCATAAAAATGCAAACTAAAATTCTACCAAGCGTTTTTGCCATGACATGCTTAGACCGGGGTATTGTGCCGCCTTTTAAATATTTTAAGATTTGGGAATATATTCCCTGATTCCGTCTGTCAAACTTACCATAATTTAACGGCCTGTTTAAATATTTGTTGTAAACCCAATGGTTTGTGTGGTTATTTAACACCATACCCCCGAACAGCCTTTTGAAAGCCATATCCATGTATGAATGGCACCTCATTCCCAATTCGTTTAACAATCTCTTTTTGCGATCATTTCAGTTCCAAAGCACCCAACCAAAAAGGCCATGCAACTGTGCATAGCCTTTTACGGGGTGTACATTAAAAAAATGGTAAGATTTGGGATGTTCAAAGAACACCTTAAAAGTAAGGTTTGTAATACTATCCCATACCATATTGTTGTGAATACAATTGATTTTGTTGTGAATACAATTGATTTTGTTGTGAAAGGGCGCAATATGTTGGTGAGGTCCATTTTAACCAAGGTAGTACTTCAGAATAAAAGGAGTGGTCATAAATAGTTGAATGATTTTCCATAAAAAAGGTCCCTTCTTTTCGGAAGGGACCTTTTAACGAGAACACTATATGAAAATGAAAAAATTAACTACTCTTTGATGCCTCTAAACTACATTGAATGTCGGCTAGAAGAAAAAGATTGTTGTGAAACGTATAAAATAGGTGGTCTCTGTATACAAAGCTGTTATGACAGCCAGAAAAGTATCCTTAAAAGAGCGGTGATTTCATTAGGAGTTCATCGCGGAAATGATGAATTCCTTAAACTCTTTGGAGATAGGGATCAGGGTGTTATTGATCATGATATCCTTGGAGTTGATGGCATCTATATGGTCCACATTCACTATGTAGGACTTATGAGCTCTGTAAAATTTGTTCTTCGGTAATTTTTCCAGGTAATCCTTCAAGGGAGATCGTACCAGGAACTTCTTATCTACCGTATTGACTTCCAGGTACACGTTATCTGCCTTTATAAATCGGATGTCTTCAAACTGAATCCGATAGTAGAGATGTTGTTTCTTGACAAAGATCGAGTCTTTTAGAACAGAATTAGAGACAATCCTATCCTCTGTATCCTCAGCCGCGTTCGTATTTCTTGTTTTTTCAGAATAATCAAAGTTTGATAAGGCTATTTCGATAGACGTATACAAGTCTTGTTGTTCGAAAGGTTTTACCAGATAACCATTCGGTTTTACGGTCTTCGCATTCTCTACGGTTGCCCTGTCCGAATTGGAGGTAACAAAAATAAACGGGATGTTGTAATTTTCACGGATATGTTTCCCCAGATCGATCCCTGTTTTGGCAGAGGCCAAAATAATATCAATAAGGACAAGGTCTACATGATTGTTCTTGAGGACCTGTTCTGCCTGCTCGTATACAATTACGTTATCTACAATCTCGTAGCCTATTTCTTCGAGCATCGATTGCATATCATCAGCAATGATCACATTGTCTTCTACAATCAGGATCTTAATAGGTTGTTCCAAAATTCGTAAGGTTTATTGAGGTTACCGCTTCTCAAATTTACAAAAAATAATTAAACCCAAGATAAAAGAAAAATGCCATGAAAAAAGTGCTCAAGGCCACTTTTTTTAGCTCAGGATCAAATTCCTCCGGCTGCTTTGTTTGCAGTACCTTTGCCAAATGGATGAAAACAGGAATGAAAGCCAGCATACACAGTACCTGCTGCCAATGATTTGCGTGTCGATACAAAAAAAACATCATACTAAAAAAGGAGCCCAAGAGTAAAAAATAATGGTAGCGCTTTGCCTTGCTTAACCCCAGCTTCACCACCAGCGTGTTCTTCCCGGCCCTGGCATCGGACAAATAGTCCCTCATATTATTGAGGTTCAATACCGCCGTACTCAGAAAACCAACGGAAAATGCAGGAAGCAGTGCATCGGGTTTTATAGATTTGGTAAACAGGAACATGGTACCCAGGACACTTAACAAGCCAAAAAAACAAAAGACAAAAATATCCCCCAATCCCTTATACCCATATGCAGCGTCGCCTACCGTATAACGGATAGCTGCCCATACACTCAGTACGCCAAGGAAGGTAAAGAAGAGGTAATACAGCGGCTCATTCTCAAAGGCCTTCCACAAAAGGAACCCAATGATAAGGACCGTCAAAAGTACCGCAACAACAATCCCGATTTTAAGTTCTTTCGCGCTCAATGCACCACTTTGCAGGGCCCTTTCCGGCCCTATTCTTTCATTATTATCGGTGCCTTTAACCCCATCTCCATAGTCATTGGCGAGGTTGGATATGATCTGGAGGCCTAAAGTGGCCAGGAGTGCCCAAATAAACAGCATAACATCCGAATAGCCATACATGCCGGCCAAACCGGTGCCAACCAGGATTCCGGAAACGGATAAGGGAAGTGTCCGCAAACGGACGGCACTTAACCAGGCTTTGATTTTCAACTGTAATTAATTCGCGGGTTCTATTTTCAATCTTTTCCCTTCTTTATAAGAGGCTACAAAAGCATCATCAAAGCCCATATCGACCAATTGCTTTCTGAACTTCTGCGCTTCCTTGAGGGTCTCAAAATTCCCGATGGAATAGGAATAAAAAGGATTTGTTTTAACGAAAAGGGTGTTGTTGAGCGATTGAGATGAAAGGGTCAGGTTGTTATCAACAAATGATTTGATCTGTACAGAATAGATGGTTTCCTTTTCGAGAAAATTCCTGGCAAGGTAAAATTCCTTCACAAGGCTTAATTCCTCATTTTGTTTCTTTAAATTATCAATTCTAGCCTTGAAGCCTTCCAGGCTATCCAGCGGTACCGTAAAACTGGTGGTATTATTGGTTGGGTTAGACGAAAAAAGACCTGCCGTAAATGAGGTAACTGCCAGGGAGGCGATTAAGAACAGGGTCGTAATACTGGCAAAGATATTTCGCTGGATCTTACTTCGACGTAATTCTTTGTTCTTATATTTAATCTGATCGAGCAGCCTTTCATTGATGATCTGGGCTTTATCAATATCCTTGTGTAACTCTAGCAAGTCACTTTCTTCTATAAATGGCATAGTAAATCGAATTAATAAAAAAGTGGGGTTTAAATATAAGTAAAAACCTGCCAATCAAAAAAATAATACCCCTTATTTACCGAATTAAATACAATGATCCGGATTCGCCATTGCTAAAGATATTTAATTGCCCCTAACCGTTACCTGGAGAGCAACTATGCTTTGTAAATCCCATCTGTCTTCAAAAGGATCTTCCGTTCCTTATAAAGGCTGCCTATGGCCTTTTTGAAGGTCTTCTTGCTCATCTGAAACCATTGCTTTATTTCTTCGGGAGTCGATTTGTCGTGCAATTTCAAATAGCCATCCTGTTCCAATAATGTTTGATAGATCATTTCGGCAGCCGGTTCCAATGCCTTGGCACCAATGGGTTGTAGCGTGATATCGAGCTTTTGATCGGGGCGTATCTTTTTGATGTACCCCAGCAGGGTGTCCCCTACAGAAACGGGCCTGAAAACCTCACTATGAAATATGAGTCCCCGGTGCTTGCCATTAACGATCACATCCCAACCAAGATCGGATTTTCGGTATACCAACACAGAAACCTCATCTTCCTCCTTTAATTCTAGCCCTTCATTGCTTAAGAATTTTGATATCCTGGTAGAACCCGCCAGGCGAAAGGACTTCTCATCCAGGTAGCAAAAGACTACCTGCCAACTTCCGGCTATTAGTTTCGACTGTTGTTCCCTGTACGGGACCAGCAGGTGTTTTTCCAGGCCCCAATCCATAAAAGCACCATATTCATTAACTTCCGCAACTCTCAAATAAGCAAATTCATTTCGCTTCACAAAAGGTTTCAGTGTCGTTGCTATTGGGCGTTCTTCGTGGTCCAGATAACAAAAAACGGTAAGCTTTTCGCCTATTTCATATGCTTCGGGCACATATTTGTTGGGAAGCAAAAGATCATCAACATCTTTATCCCCTAAAAAAAGTCCCACACTGGTACTCCTTAAGACCTCCAGTGTATTGTAATTTCCTAATTCGATCATGTTTTTGCCCTGTTCCTACAGGTCGTTAACGCCCCTAAGAGCATATGTTATTTTTTATAAACCGATTCCTTTCCAAATCGTTTTGTAAGCATATAGTACACCACGGCCCTGTATTTGGTTCGTTCAGAAATTCCATAGGCCGTTAGAACCTCCCGAATGCTTTCCAGGAGTGCAGGACCTTCCGGCAAGCCCAGTTTCCGTATCAGAAACTGTTGCTCTACCGTGGTTAATTCCTTTTCATCCGTGCCGGATACATTGGCAGCATCCCGTTTATAAATAGAGGGGCCCAAACCAATGGTAACCGCTTTAAGGAGGTTCATGTCCGGTATGACACCGAATTTTTCCCTCAGGTGTGTGGCGTATTTTTCAATTAATTCGTCCCGCTTGTTTGCCATGAAAAAAGGTTGCAAAGATGGTCATTCAATTATTTGAAGATATGAAATCAAAATAAGCAAGCAAAATCTTGTCATTCAATTGTCTGGGCGTTATAATCTCAAGTAGTTTAACCCTACCCGATGGCTCATAAAAGGTCTTTAGGACTTCATTTAAAGTAGGCCCATCGCTCGCCTGGTGGTATTCCAGCCCGTGTAATTCACAAAGGCTCTTTGCTTTTAGGTTATGGGTGGTTTCAAAGAAGGCTGCAAAATTATCGGTCTCTTCCTTCCCCGGCAGGATCCTGAAGATGCCTCCTCCCCCATTATTGATGACGATTATCCTAAAATCGGGGCGCAAATACTGGTTCCAAAGGCCATTGCTGTCATAGAAAAAACTGAGGTCTCCTGTAAGTAAAAGGGTGGGGGTTGAATAATGCAGCGATGCGCCGATGGCCGTGGAGGTGCTGCCGTCGATGCCACTGGTTCCCCGGTTGCAATAAACCGCCAGGCTTGGGTCCATATCGAAGAGCTGGGCATACCGTACTGTGGAACTATTAGCAAGATGCACCATGGTTGCCTTTGGGATGGTTTTCATTATCGCATTGAACACCCACATATCAGAAAAGGGTATCTCTTCCAGATAGCCCTCTCTTTTTTGAACATAATGGTCTCTGACGGTCAGCCATCGCTCCTTATAGCTGCTATCGATTGCCGGGACAGTACTCAAAAAAGCCTTTAAAAAAGCCTGAGCGGGTACCTGAAAATGATGTGAAAGACAAAAGAATGTATTATAGGCTTTATGTTCATTGATATGCCAATGATGTTTTGGCTTGTATTTCCGCAAAAAGGCCTTTACCTTTTTTGAAACGATAAGTCCGCCAAAAGTAAGCAGGATGTCGGGTTGCAATTCGCTGAACAGTTGTGCCCGATGGGCCGATTTTTCTATGGGCGCAATAATACTGTCGATACTCGGAATGAAATCGGGATGGTGGAGGTTAGAAGTCGTTTCGGTAAAAACCAGAACGGAAGGATCCCTGGCCAGGACGTCTAAAAGCTCCTGTTCTATTGAATTGGGTGGAAGCACCCCTACCAGGACTAATTTTCTTTTGGCACTTCCCCAATGAGCAATATAGGGAGCCAATTCTTCCATTACGGGCTTTAAATTGCTTCCCGTCTTTGGAAAAGACAATGGCGTTTCCTGTGCCAAAAGGGTAGTATACAAGGGTTCTTCAAACGGGATATTGATATGGACAGGTAGCTGTTTTTGTTGAGCCGTGTCCAGGGCTTTTTGCAGTTCCTGCTGATTGTAGTTGGCCACTTGTTGTTGCTGCTCATCCAGGGACCTGTGCTCATCGATCATAATAGGGTTCAATTCCCTGATGGTCTCTGTGGCATGGGAAATATCTTGTCTTAAGTTGGCCGAATACCCTACATGCTTCTCGAATACATGATCCTGCCTGATCGTTTGCCCGTCTCCGATATCAATTTTATAAGGCGGTCTGTCTGCAGAAAGCACTACCAAGGGAATGCCGCTGTAAAAAGCTTCTGCCACGGCCGGATAGAAATTAAGCAATGCACTCCCGGAAGTACAAAGCACAGCCACCGGTTGTTTTAACTGTTGCGCCATCCCCAAAGCGAAAAAAGCGGCACATCGTTCGTCTACTATGCTATAGCACGAAAAATAGGGATCCTCAGTGAACCCAATAATCAAGGGGGCATTTCTGGATCCAGGCGCAATGACGATATGGCTGATTTCCTTTGCCTTGCAATTTTGAAGCAGCAGTTGAGCCGAAGGAATACTTGAGGTGCGCATAGGCTTGCAAAAATACGATGCAACTACATGCTTTCCCAATGATAGGAGAGATTTCTACAACACATGCAGCATTGTTTCACTTTTGGCGACTGTTTCCTGCCACTCCGCCTCGGGATCCGAATCCTTGGTGATCCCTCCGCCAACATATATATGGACCATATGATCCCTGATCTCCATACAGCGTAAATTGACGTACAGGTTTGTTTGCGCACTACCCTCCAGGTTCAGTTCACCCAAATAACCCGCATAATATCGGCGGTCATAGGGTTCGTTGTTTAAAAGGAAGGCAAGTGCCGCCTCCAAGGGCATGCCACAAACTGCCGAGGTAGGGTGCAGCGCTCTTATAACAGCTCCAATATCCGCAGAATCCACCTGGCCTGTTATCCTTGTTCGCAAATGCCACAGTTTTCCTGCTTTTACAGATTCTACAGCATCAGTTTTAAGGGATCTGACATGTCCTATCAGGGCCGTAAGGATATAATCAGTGACCAGTTGCTGTTCTTCCCTTTCCTTTTGACCCCATTCCGGTGGTTCGTTTCCCTGAACCCTTTTGGTGCCTGCCAGTGCTACGGTTGTGAATTGAGGAGTTTCAAGACGCATCAACAACTCCGGGGTAGCCCCTACCCAAAGTCCGACTGCAGGATGGTACCAGCAATAGCAAAAAGCAGCAGGATAGCGCTCGAGGATGCTCTGGAAGATATCCAAAGGTTGCTTCTCTGTCCCCACCCGGATCTTACGGGAAAGCACAACCTTCCTAAGGGTGCCGGCTTGTATGCTTTTCACTGTTTTCGCAACAAGTTTCTTATAGGAGGATGCCGCATCGTTGTCCTCAATGAGGTGGTTTCCGACAGGTATTTTTGATGTTGCCAAGGGTAAATCAGGAGCTTTGCAATAGCGATCCGGTAACAGCAGGATGGGTTGTTCCGCTTTGGTGAATGGCCCAAAGACAAATCCTTCTTTTGAAAAATTATCGGTCCGATGTAAAACAGCATCGTTTTGAAATATCCCTTTTATCTGATCAGTACCGGGTTTACGGAATAGCACAAACGGCAGGTTGTTTTCTAACTGCTTTTCGGACTGTGAGAAGAGTTCCTTATAAAGTTTAGTTTCTGGGTAAAGCAATGGTGGTAAGTTTACATGCGGAAATTAATTGGTCGGATGCATCGGTGACCTTGATCTCCCAAAACTGGGTCGTTCTACCTTTATGTACCAGGTTCGCGCGCGCGAAGACGTAACCTTCTTTAACACTTTTGAAATGGTTGGCGGCGATCTCAATTCCCCGAACAAAGAATTGCTGTCCGTCCAAAAAAATATAGGACGCTGCACTACCCACACTCTCGGCCAGGGCTACAGTTGCCCCTCCATGCAAGACGCCGTCTGGTTGGAACACCTTTGAAGTGACTGGCATTCTGGCGACCAGAAAATTTTCACCCACATCCGTATATTCAATATCGAGTGTTTCCATTAAAGTTCCCTTGCATATATCATTGCACACTTTTAGGATTTTTGTTTTGTAGTCGTTCATTTAAGTATTTTTGGTAAAATTACACATTCAAAACCAACAAATACGAACCTCCTATCTGAAATGACCCCGGACGAAAAGAAAATTTCCTATGAAAGTCACAACACCTACGCTACCTTAAATGAGCTGAGTGACAAAACTAAGAAGGTATGGCTGGTCTTTCATGGCATTGGCTATCTGAGTCGTTATTTTTTAAAGTACTTTGACCAGCTGGATCCGGATGAGAACTATATCATTGCGCCACAAGCCCCCTCAAAATACTATTTAAACGGACAGTATAAGCATGTAGGTGCCTGTTGGCTTACCAAGGATGATACAGCAGAAGGGATTGCCAACCTGATGCGCTATCTGGATGCCGTGCTGGCTAATGAAGTGATACCGAACCATTGTCAATTAGTGGTCTTTGCCTATTCGCAGGGCGTTTCCATTGCGTTGCGTGCTGTTGCGCTTATGAAGTTAAAATGCAACCATTTGATCTTATACGCAGGGGGTGTTCCAAATGAACTTAGCCCGGACCAGTTTTCATTCCTTGACGCTAATTGCACGATCCGAATCATCATGGGAGATCAGGATGAATACCTGACCGAGGACCGGATGAAAGAGGAACGAAAGAAAATTAACGATGTATTCAATGGTAAGGCATTGATAGATATTTTCCATGGGGGACATGAGATCAAAAAGGAAATTATTGGGGAGCTGCCATGAATCTAGAGGCCATAAAACTGGAAAATGATCGGGTACTGCTCACTGCCCTGTCTAGGGAAAATTTCCACCATCTCATTCCAATTGCCGCTCAGCCCGGGTTAGTCCGGTATTCCCCTTCCTCTATATCGACCGAACAAGACTTAAAACAATATGTTGAAAAAGCGCTTCTGCAGCAGGTCAACAGGGAGTCAATTCCATTTATCGTATATGACAAAAGCAGCTCTTGTTTTGCAGGCAGTACGCGTTATATGCATATTGACTTGCTGAACAAAGTACTGCATATTGGCGCCACCTGGTTAGGTCGGGAATTCCACAGCACCGGTCTGAATACGCATATGAAGCAGCTTATGATAGATCATGCTTTTTACAATATGCATTTTGAAAAAGTAGAATTTAGAATCGACGAGCGAAATATTCCCTCAAGAAAGGCCGTGGAAAAATTAGGGGCAGTCCTTGAAGGGATCCTTCGTGAAAATGTCTATTTAACGGATGGTTTCAAAAGAAATACCTGCTGCTATGGACTTTTGCCCAAGGAATGGGAAGCGCGCAAATCCGGAAAGTAACCCTGCTCCTGCTTTCGTCCTAACCCCCTGGTGAACTTATACCGAAGAAAGTTAGCTAATAGAAGTGTCAAGGGCAATAAGAGACGCCCTTTTTTCGTTCTAAGCACCCATTTGAGTTTATTTGATTTTAAGTCATCAATTTATAAAGAGCCTTCTACAATGAAAACGTATTTCCTACTTTTTGCCAGTCTTTTACTTTGGACTGGAGCCAATGCAAATTGCACCAATGCCTATGCTTCTGCCGGTTACAGTCTGGCCCACGCAAAACGATCGCTAAGCGCCAATAATTTTGATCACCAACAATATTATGCGGGAAGATCCCTGGAGGCCTTTGAAAAAGCTAAACTCCTGGTAGAAACCTGTGGCTGTCAGTCTTCTATGGATCCTATTTTAAATGGTATTGACAATCTTACGAATGCCTTGGGGCAAACGGAATGGGATATGGGCAGATACTATACCAAAAAAGCCCTGGAAAACGCCCACCAGTTGCTCGAAAGCCTTGATATTTGTTCTTCCGGAGCCGCTGGTTCCTCTGCTACCGGAAATTCCGAAACCGAAGCTGTACAGCAGGAAGAGGCCTTTCCCCTTGTTACACCTAAGCCAGAAGCCACTTACGAAGTTCAACTGCTATTTCAGCAACAGGCAGAGGGCAACATCACCGAATTGGAAAAGGCCATCCACGAACTAGCGACGCTTTTTCAATGCGACAAGGCCCTGCACATCCTTAAAGAAAGAAAATCCAGAACAGAGGCGGCCCTGAGTGCAGAAACCCTGGAAACAACCAAGGCCTATTATCTTTCCCAAGTGGTCTCCATTCACAACAAGGCTCTTTTTGCGCTGTTGGAATGTTCTAAAAATACGCAGTAAAGGGAAAGGGAACCAAACACCGCAACCACGGTACAATATTTACTCTTTTGCAGGTGTCTCCGTATAGTAGAGGATCTTTCGTGTGGTATAGCTATTTTGGGGTGTCATGATCTTTTTTATCCAGTTTGCCGGCTTATGGCCATCTAGCTGATAGATATACTCCTCTTTGCTTACCTGATTATTCGATTTTGTTGTTTTTTTTATGAGAAGTCCTTGTTCATCATATTCGAACAGCAATTCCGCCTGCATTACAAAGGTTGCTTTCTTTCGGTCATAAGAGAATTGTTGCTCCTTCCGAACCTTGCCTAAAGTATCCAGTTCACGCTCAAACGCCTTTAATGGTTCCCCATTTAAATATTCCTTTTCAAGAATGACGTTAGACCAGTTGCCCTCTTTTTGTTTTTTAAGGGAAGTACGGACCGACTTCTGTAAGGTGCCATTGAGGATGTAGGTCCTGGTTTGCTCTCCCTTAATGCTGTCATACACAACGATGGTCTCATCAATCCCCTCGTTGTTCATCCGCCTTATTTTTTCCAATTGTCCTTCGTCCCCGTAGAAATATTGATATTGCTCCAAAAAGTCGTTCTGATAGGAATAAATATTCTCGGCAACAATCTTATTGAGTAGCGTGTCAATGCGGTAAATATTTGCAATGGAGGTGTTCCTGTCCAAACTGTCCTCCCGGTAAACCTCCAGTCGCTTTTCCTTTAAAAGTCCATTCACATATTGATAATAACTAACGTCATAGTCGGTTCCATTATACTGGGTGGTGCCTTTCGTTAGCAGGCCCTGTTCATTAAATTCGAACAATTCTTTACCGTAATCAGTAATCACCAGACTCGATTTTACCTTACCATTCAATTCAAAATCGGCCCAGCTAAAAACCTTTGGTTCCTGGCTGTAAGAAAAAGAGCCAAGCAAGATCAAACAATACAAGACAGTGCTAAGTTGGTAATCCCGCAAATGTTCCTTATCCATCATGTCCTCAAAATTAATGCTTCTGTGCCAAAAGCAGCACAAAATATATTCCAAATAAAAAGGGGCAGTAATTACTGCCCCTTTTATATAACTCAGTGTAAGCTGTTTTATTTCACTTCTTCAAAGTCAACATCCTCAACATTATCCCCTTCCTTTGCACTCTCTCCTGCAGTAGCTTCCCCATTTGGAGCTGCGCCACCAGTCTGTGCTTCGGCCTGGGCCTTATACATTTCCTCCGAAGCTACTTTCCAGGCTTCATTGATCTTTTCCAAAGCCGGACTAATCAAAGCCACATCCTTGCTTTCGTACGCTTTCTTCAATTCTTCCAGCGCTCCTTCAATTGGTTTTTTCTTGTCATCGGACAATTTATCCCCAAATTCCTTCAGTTGCTTCTCTGTCTGGAAGATCATGGCATCGGCTTCATTCAGCTTATCTGCGGTTTCCTTGGCCTTTTTGTCGGCTTCTGCATTGGCTTCGGCTTCAGCTTTCATCTTCTTGATTTCCTCCTCGGTCAGACCGGAAGACGCCTCAATTCTGATATCCTGCGTTTTATTTGTTGCCTTATCGGTAGCGGTTACCTTGATAATACCATTGGCATCAATATCGAAGGTTACTTCAATCTGAGGAGTTCCCCTTGGTGCTGGTGGAATACCGTCCAAATGGAAGCGCCCTATGGTCTTATTGTCTGCCGCCATGGGTCGTTCACCTTGCAACACATGGATCTCAACGGAAGGCTGGTTATCAGCAGCCGTGGAAAATACCTGTGATTTCTTGGTAGGGATGGTTGTATTGGCCTCTATCAGTTTGGTCATAACACTTCCCATTGTTTCAATTCCCAGTGAAAGGGGTGTCACATCCAGCAGTAAAACATCTTTTACATCTCCTGTTAACACACCACCCTGGATGGCAGCTCCAATGGCCACTACCTCATCCGGGTTAACTCCTTTAGATGGTTTCTTTCCAAAGAATTTTTCAACGGCTTCCTGCACGGCAGGGATCCTTGTGGAACCACCGACCAGAATAATTTCATCAATATCACTCTTAGATAAGCCTGCTGCTTTCAATGCTGTCTCACAAGGCTCTATGGTCCTTTTAACCAGGTCTGCGATCAATTGTTCAAACTTAGCTTTTGTCAACGTTCTAACCAGGTGTTTCGGCCCTGAAGCAGTGGCCGTTACATACGGAAGGTTGATCTCCGTTTGGTTGGAGCTGGACAATTCGATCTTGGCTTTTTCAGCTGCTTCTCTTAAACGCTGCAGTGCCATGGCATCTTTCCTAAGATCGATCCCTTCCTCCTTGTTGAATTCTTCGGCCAACCAATCAATGATCTTTTGATCTACATCATCACCTCCCAGGTGGGTATCCCCATCCGTTGAAAGCACTTCAAAAACACCATCGCCCAATTCCAGGATAGAGACGTCATGTGTTCCTCCACCAAAATCGAATACAACGATCTTCTGGTCCTTGTGCTTTTTGTCCAAACCATATGCAAGTGAAGCGGCTGTTGGTTCATTGATAATACGCTCTACTTTGAGACCTGCAATCTCCCCGGCTTCCTTGGTGGCCTGTCTTTGCGCATCATTAAAATAGGCAGGAACTGTAATGACAGCCCTGGTTACTGTTTGACCTAAATAGTCTTCGGCTGTTTTCTTCATCTTTTGAAGGATCATGGCCGATAATTCCTGAGGGGTGTATAAACGACCATCAATGTCTACCCTTGGCGTATCGTTATCTCCCTTGGTTACTTTATAAGGTACTCTTTCTGCCTCTTTCCTGGATTCAGAATATTTGTTCCCCATAAAACGTTTAATAGAATATATGGTCTTGTAAGGATTGGTTACCGCCTGTCTCTTGGCAGGGTCCCCTACTTTTATCTCGCCACCTTCAACAAAAGCAATCACAGATGGTGTAGTACGCTTCCCTTCAGCGTTAGGAATAACAACCGGCTCATTGCCTTCCATCACAGAAACACAAGAGTTTGTTGTCCCCAAATCTATTCCGATAATTTTGCTCATTTTATCTTTTTTAATATTAGACGTTTCAAATTTTAATCGCTTTTGAAATGTCAAACATGATGCCAAGGAAGGAAACATGACAGGATGTCACAAACCATTAAAAAAAATAGGTGTCATGGCGCAAAAAAGAAAGGATCAAAGGCAATCTCCCCGCCTTCGGGTATCGATGATATAGATGATCTGCCACACATCCCCATCCAAGAACAACTGAAAAGAATTAACACCACAGTGGCTTAAGGAGCCATTTACATAAAACTCGTAAGGGGTCCAGGCATGGGCCATGGGCCCGTCTACCTGAATATGAAAAGACTTGATACGCTCTTCGAACTGAACAGTATCCGGGATCTGCACGATCGATTTTAAAAACCGACCAAAAGATTCCGTTAACACACTATCGCCGCCTGCCTTATTTTTTCCGATAGTTTGCAATAGGATGCCGGAGAACGTAGTACTCTTTACCAAGAGTGAATCCTGCCTGTGAAAGCCATCGAAGAATGTCTTGATGGTTTCCTGCACCGCAAGTTCCTGCTTATCCTGTGCCTGCAGCGTTGTGAGAAGGAGTAAGCATAGCAAAATAGTGATTCTGTTCATAGGTAATTTCTTTTGTGTAGACCCTTCTAAAATAATTAAATAATTGGAACTACACCCCAATAGTATTCCCGATTCATCAATTCTCCTTACATTTAGCCTGTAAACGCACCATTTATGTCGACTGCAAAAAAAGAATATAAAAGGGTCACCGTAAAATCATTGGTAAACATGAAAAGGCAAGGGGAAAAGATCTCCATGCTTACTGCCTATGATTATTCCATGGCCAAAATTGTAGATGCTGCCAATGTAGATGTTATTCTGGTGGGCGATTCTGCGAGTAACGTCATGGCCGGGCACGAAACCACGCTACCCATAACGCTGGATCAGATGATCTACCATGCCTCTTCGGTGATCCGCGGGGTAAAAAGGGCTTTGGTGGTGGTAGACCTTCCTTTTGGGAGCTACCAAAGTGACCCTAAAGAAGCATTACGGTCTGCCATCCGTATTATGAAAGAGAGTGGCGCGCATGCGGTAAAAGTAGAGGGGGGCGAAGAGATCAGGGAATCAGTTAAACGCATTCTCAATGCAGGAATCCCGGTTATGGGACATCTAGGATTAACCCCGCAATCCATTTATAAATTCGGGACCTATAGCGTCAGGGCAAAGGAGGTAGACGAGGCCAAAAAATTGATGGCCGATGCTGCCATGCTCGAAAAATTAGGGTGTTTTGCTGTGGTTTTGGAAAAAATTCCGGCCGACTTAACAAAAAAAGTGTCCGAAAGTATCCAGATCCCCACGATAGGTATAGGAGGTGGCAAATACGCAGACGGACAGGTCCTTGTGATTCATGATCTGTTGGGAATGACACATGAATTTAATCCGCGTTTTCTAAGACGCTATATGAACCTTTATGAGGAAATGAGTACTGCCATCTCCCATTATGTCCGAGATGTAAAAAGCCAGGATTTTCCAAGTGATGAAGAGCAATACTGAGAATACCCCGTTCCCGCAATTCCTGTTCTATGCTTAGCTACTGATCCAGAATGATTTGGCCAACACAAAAATTATATCGAACCCCAAAAACCTCCAGGTGTTGTATGAAGACAATCACCTGATTGCCGTTAATAAGCGGGTTGGCGATATTGTACAGGGGGATCAGACCGGCGACACCCCCCTCAGCGAGCACGTAAAACAGTATATTAAGGAAAAGTATCGGAAACCGGGCGAGGTTTTCCTGGGGGTTGCCCATAGGCTGGATCGGCCTACGTCCGGGATTGTAGTATTCGCGCGGACCTCCAAAGCACTTACCCGCCTTAACAAAATGTTTGCGGAAAAAGAGACGCAAAAAAGCTACTGGGCCATTGTAAAGAACAGACCGGAAAAAGAGAAGGATACATTGGTACACTGGCTGCAACGAAATACCAAACAAAACAAGTCATACGCCCTCCAAAAAGAGGTGAAGGGCAGTAAACGCGGGGAGCTCGATTACTGCCTGCTGAAGGAATTAAAGCAGTATTATTTGCTTGAAATTAATTTAAAAACCGGCAGGCATCATCAGATACGGGCGCAGTTGACGGCAATAGGATGCCCTATTAAAGGTGATCTGAAATACGGTTTTGACCGAAGCAACCCTGATGGGGGTATCCATTTACACGCCAGAAGACTGGCATTTATGCATCCGGTAAAAAAGGAATTGATAGACCTGGTTGCCCCTCCCCCTGAAGATGTCCTCTGGAAGGCATGTTTGTAATATGAAAATTGGCCTTACCTAATGGAAGCCAGTGCCTTTTTACGAATAACTTCGGCTACCGGTTTGTTTTCGAGGTGACTTTCCAGCCAGGACAGGATATCTAAATAAAGGAAGGCCCTTTTTTCATAGGGGTGCTCTTCATACTTTTTCAGGCGATCGTATAACTTCTGAAATTCCGCCCGAAGCTGATTGGGGTAAATGGTCCCCAAGCTCCTCAGGAATTTGATCATTTCTTTTTGAACCGCATGCAGATCATTCATCTTGATCAAAAATTTGTAGGTACTCTTCAATTGAACTTCCAAGTGATAATCCATGCCCGCTTCATAATGGGCTACAAGACTAAGAACCCGCGCAAAACACATGAGGTCTTCTCGCATTTTAAGGTTCTTGTTATTGATGATCTTCTTCAGGTATACAATACAGTTCTTATTATCTCCCACCCCAAAATACAGGCAGGCAATTTTGTAATAAAAGACCATCACGTGATGTTCGTCTATGCGGTCTTTATGTTTATTGATCCCATATTCGATGATCCTTACCAGATACAACCCTTTTTCAAACGTGCCATTTAGAAAATGGAGGTTCAACTTGTTGGAATTGACATATAAAAATATGAGGGAACTTATATTGTCATTCACCGGAAAGTCTTTCCTATTGACGGTCTCCTCAAGCCTGGCTAATACCGTCTCAAACTGGGAACTGTATTTTACGTAGAAAAGTGATTCGAGCAGGTAATGGTTCCCTTTGAGGAAGAACACGGGGTTTAACCGGATCATTTCCTCATGCTCATAAAAGAGGTCTACCCATTTACTTGCGTATTTATAACACGATAAAAAATCCTGAATGAGAAAACTATACCATAGATACGCCTTGTACAACCACAATTTTTCCCGAAATCCCAGTTCGTTAATATCATATTTGGGAAGATGCTCCTCAAAATACTGCTTAACTTTCTGGAAGTCCTCATTACTGCGCACATAGCCCACCTTCAACATTATCCCATACAGCTGAAGGGAAAGGTTAGATAGCTTGCTGGTCATGACATTTTGTTCGGAAAGGGTTTTGGCCTGCAAGGCCAGTTCATCGGCCCTGTCCGGGATACTTCTGGTAATGTATTGCGTCTCAATGATCTTCTCTAATTCTACGATCTCATAGGCAATATTCTTCTCCTCATTCTCAATGGCAGTGGCTTTTACCTTATCCAATATCTTCAGGCTTTGTTTGTAGAGGCCTTTCTGATACAAAATGGTGGCAAAGTCTAATTGTTCCCGTATCTGTACCCGTATATTCTGGTTAACAGGATTCAGGCGCAAGCTTACAAGAATCTGTTTATACAGATGGGCCTTTAAATTGGATAATTGCGACTTCTTGACGATCCCGCTCCCCAAAATGATCTTTTCATCATAAGATTTCATCTTATCGAGCAAATTGAAGAGGGCTAGAAACTTGGCATCTGTGTTCACTCCCAAGCGGCCCACATAAAGTTTAAACTGTCGCTTTTCTGATTTAGAAAGGGACTTAACCAAGACAAACAAAGCATCTTTATGGGGATTTGTCATCGTAAAATAATAGTATTATATCTTTGATTATCAATATATTGACTATCTCTAAAACTGTCTTAACGTTGTAAATGCCTTAGTGCTGCACAATTCGTTTTGTTCTATTAGAATACATTCGTTAATGGTGACCAAAGTTAAATCATTATAATGGACAAAGATAAGGTATACATTTTTGATACTACGCTGCGTGATGGGGAACAAGTACCTGGATGCAAATTAGATACAAAACAGAAGCTTGTGATTGCCGAAAGGCTGGATACCCTGGGTGTTGATATCATTGAGGCAGGTTTTCCTATCTCCAGTCCGGGCGACTTCAAATCGGTTCAGGAAATTGCGAAAGTAGTAAAGAATGCTACGGTTTGCGGCCTTACACGTTCCGTTAAAAAAGATATCGAAGTAGCGGCCGAAGCCTTGAAATTTGCTAAGAAACCGAGAATTCACACAGGCATCGGGACGTCAGATTCACACATTCAATTCAAATTCAACTCTACCAGGGAAAAGATCCTGGAACGTGCTGTAGATGCTGTAAAATATGCCAAAACCTTTGTAGAGGACGTGGAATTTTATGCGGAAGATGCCGGCAGGACAGATAACGAGTTTCTGGCACGCGTATGTGAAGAAGTCATCAAAGCAGGTGCCACCGTATTGAATATACCGGACACCACCGGCTATTGTTTGCCGGAGGAGTACGGTGCAAAAATGAAGTACCTGAAGGAAAATGTCAGGGGCATAGAAAAAGCCATTCTTTCCTGTCATTGTCATAACGACCTGGGCCTGGCCACTGCCAATTCTATTTCCGGGGTCATTAACGGGGCAAGGCAAATAGAGTGCACCATCAATGGGATCGGTGAAAGAGCCGGAAACACCTCCCTGGAGGAAGTGGTTATGATTTTAAGGCAGCACCCCTATCTGAATTTAGATACGGAAATCAACAGTAAATTACTTTACAGTACCAGCCTCATGGTCTCTGAAAAAATGGGGATGCTGGTGCAACCCAATAAAGCCATCGTAGGTTCAAATGCCTTTGCACACAGTTCAGGGATTCACCAGGACGGCGTGATCAAAAACAGGGAAACCTATGAGATAATCAATCCTGAATCGGTAGGGGTAGATCATTCCTCCATAGTCCTTACGGCGAGAAGCGGCCGTGCAGCCCTTGCTTACCGGGCAAAGAATATCGGCTATGAACTGACCAAGGTGCAACTGGATGCCGTTTATGAGGAATTCCTCCGATTTGCTGATCGCAAAAAAGAAATCCTTGACGAGGATATCCTCGAAATCATAGAGGTTTGTAAGATTAACATAGAAAGCCTCACAGAGCGATGAAACTAAAAATAGCCTTATTGCCGGGTGACGGCATAGGGCCGGAAGTAACGGCCCAAGCGATTAAATGTTTGCAAGCAGTTGAAGAATCGTTCGGCCATGAATTTACCTTTACGGAGGCTGCTGTAGGGGCTGTTGCGATAGAAAAAACCGGAGATCCCTTACCGGAAGAAACCCTGGCGCTTTGCCGGGAATCAGATGCGGTACTCTTTGGAGCAATCGGAACGCCTGAGTATGACAATGATCCCAATACCAAGGTACGGCCGGAACAAGGCTTGTTGCGTCTGAGAAAGGAACTGGGCTTGTTTTGTAACATAAGACCGATCAAGGTTTTCCCGACTTTAATGGAAAAATCGCCCCTAAAGAAAAAAATCATTGCCGGTACGGACTTTGTTATCTTCCGCGAGCTTACCGGAGGTATTTATTTTGGCGATAAATATCTAAGCGAAGATGCCACCACGGCTACGGATACCTGTACCTATACCGAGGCAGAGGTAAGCCAAATAACCCACATGGCATTTAAGGCAGCAAGATCAAGAAAAAAGAAAATAACGTTGGTAGACAAAGCCAATGTGCTGGAATCCTCTCGCTTATGGCGAAGAGTGGTTAAGAAAATCGGGGAAAGCTATCCTGACATTGCACTGGATTTTATGTTCATTGACAATGCGGCTATGCAACTCCTGATTAAACCCACACAATTTGATGTTATCCTGACAGCAAATATGTTTGGTGACATTCTCTCGGACGAAGGCAGTGCCATTGGTGGCTCTATAGGATTGTTGCCTTCGGCTTCGGTTGGGGAGAACCACGCCCTTTTCGAACCGGTCCACGGCTCCTATCCACTGGCAAAAGGGAAGGACATCGCCAATCCGGTCGCTTCTATTCTATCCGCGGCCATGTTGCTCGACCATTTTAAACTGGATGAAGAATCCAGGGCAGTAGTGATCGCAGTGCTAAAATCCATTAAGAAAGGCATTGTGGCTCCGGACCTGAATACTTCCAGCACCTATGGCACCCATCACATTGGGGATTTTATTTCCGAAAATATCCGGGATTCGGATGATTATCTGATCCTGAACAAAGAGAATATCTGGTTGGGAAAATCAACCATCATTTGATTTTTTAATTTTGCCACCCAAGAAAGGCTTCTCTTTAAATGAGGGGCCTTTTTTATTCGGCCAACAGGGTCTTTACAAAAGTGTCAAAATCATCACTGAACTCCTCGTACTTTTCGCCGGTAGCAGGACCATTAAACGCCGTATAGATCTTTCGCACCTTCCCTTTTTTGTCTATGAAAATAGTAGTAGGATATGACAGGATATGATTGAGCATGGGCAATTTTTCATTAGCGGCCTTTTTGTCCCAACTGCCATACTGTGCCAAAAGTACAGGATAGGGTACTCCTATACCCTCCTTTAATCGGTTGATGCCTTTAATAGCCTCCTTTTCCGTTGTGGCATATTCTACAGCGAGGGCTATTACCTCGAGGTCCTCTTCCGGATGGTTTGCAAGGTACTGAACCAGGAATTTTGACTCGTCCAGGCTATTGGGGCACCAGGTCCCCATTATTTGGACTATGACCACTTTATCCTTGTACTTCGGATCATCCAGGGAGATCTTATTCCCTGATGCATCGGGAAACGTAAAGCTCAGTTTCTCATACCCTTCCTTTAAAAAGGTGAGCGATTCCGGGTCCGGAAGTTCGAAGCTATCATTTCGTTTTCCTTCAAATGGCGCCTTAAAATGTTTCCCGGAATAAAAGGTCCCCCTGAGGGTACTGTCAGTAACACGTGCAAGGAAAAGGAAAGCATGCGCCCCGTCCATAGTAGACAGCTTCAGGGAATCGCCTTCTACAAGACCTTCCAGAAACCGGTAGTCGCCCGTAATCGTTCTGAAGGTTCCGGTCACCTTTTCTCCCTGCTGCTTAAAAATTCCTTTTGCCATATACGTATCCCCTGTCCCTTTGCCGAATTCAGTTTCCCAGATCCCCGATACATCGTGCTTCGGTTTGCTTTTCAAACCACTTTCCATGTCTTTTTTTAATGCCTTTAATTGCCCGTCTAAGTTGACGATAACAGGATTTTGTTCATTGCTACTTCTAAGCAGGCGATTTCTTTCCTTAAGCAGATGGTCGTACAAGCCCCTGCTGCGCTTATAAAATCGCGCACTGTCCCCATAGATGGCATGGAAGGGCGCTACCCTGCCCAGTCTTTTAATGATAAAATGACCATCCATGCGGTCTTCCTTAAAGTGTCCCGCTATATATCCCTCAAAAACAGGCATTTGGATAAAAATTGAATCTTTTTCAAAGGATATCTCATCGATGACGAGGGTTTCTTCTGCATTGTATACCTCCATGAGGTACCCGGTATCATTTCTTTCGATCGAAAAATTAAAGGGCAACGTATGTTGATCCTGCACCTCTATGGTGCCCCGCCAAATCCCTTCTTTTAGTAGTGGTTTAGGAGTCTCCTGACAATAAAGTAGGCTAGCGGTCAGGAAAATCATGGCGACAAAATGTTTCATAGTATTCATTTTAGCCCCAAATATCGCAAATCCAACTTAGAATAGTTCATAAAAATTGATGTGAAACACACGTCAGGCTTTGAATGTGAGGGTGCATTGTTTTATCTTTGAGCGCTTAAACAGACCGAATGCATATCTCCTATAACTGGTTAAAACAGTTCCTCAAACTAGATTGGGAAGCCACACGTACCGCAGAACTCCTCACAGACCTTGGTCTTGAAGTAGAAGGGATCCAGCCATTCGAATCCGTAAAGGGATCTTTGAAAGGGGTGGTGGTAGGCCATGTGCTGGAATGTGTAAAACACCCAAATGCCGATAAACTAAAACTTACAAAAGTAGCCATTGGCAGCGGGGAACCCATTCAGATCGTATGTGGCGCACCTAACGTAGCCGTCGGTCAGAAAGTCCCTGTGGCCACCGTTGGCACTACACTTCATATGAGCAATGGGGAATCACTGCTCATTAAAAAGGGGAGGATCCGGGGAGAAGAAAGTGTCGGGATGATCTGTGCGGAAGATGAATTGGGGCTGGGCGAAAGCCATGAAGGGATTATGATACTGGAGCCTTCCTTAGAACCAGGCACCCCTTGTGCTGAACTGTTCGATATCGAGATCGATGAGGTGTTTGAGATAGGCCTGACCCCCAACAGGGCCGATGCTATGAGCCATTATGGTGTAGCGCGCGACCTGAAAGCAGGTCTAAGGCAAAAGGGAACAATGAAGGAATTAATGACGCCATCTGTCAGCAGCTTTAGTGTTACGAACAGGTCGCTTAAAATTGGCGTAAACGTTGAGGATAGTGCGTTAGCACCTCGTTATTGCGGGGTTACTATTAGTAACCTCATTGTAGAGCCGTCTCCTAACTGGCTCAAAAACAGGTTAAAGGCTATCGGACTGAAGCCTATTAACAATGTGGTAGATATCACTAATTATGTGTTGCACGAACTTGGGCAACCATTGCATGCCTTTGATGCCGACAGGATATTTGGGCAGCAGATCGTGGTAAAAACCTGCAAGGCAGGAACTAAATTCATGACCCTGGATGGGGAAGAGCGCAGCCTTCATAAAGATGATCTTATGATTTGTGATGGGGAAAAACCGATGTGTATCGCCGGGGTTTTCGGGGGTATCAATACCGGGGTTACAGAAAATACCCGGGCCATCTTTCTTGAAAGTGCCTATTTCGATCCAATTTCCATCCGTAAAACAGCCAAAAGGCACGGGTTAAGTACAGATGCCTCTTTTCGATTTGAAAGGGGAATAGACATCAACAATGTCGAATATTGCCTGCAGCGCGCTGCCTTGCTTATTTGTGAGATCGCTGGTGGGGTCATTACGTCCGATATCGTGGACCTGTACCCAAAAAAGAAAGAAGATTATCAGGTCTTTCTAACCTTTGAAAAGATCAATAGTCTGATTGGTCAGGAAATTCCTCAGGATACTATCAAATCCATCCTGGCATCTCTCGATATTAAAGTCAAAAGTGTTACCGAAACCGGACTTGGGCTGGTAATTCCGTTTTACAGGATAGATGTTCAGCGCGAAGTAGACGTCATTGAGGAAATATTGCGGGTTTTTGGATATAATAATGTCCGCTTCGAACATAAACTAAATGCCTCCATTGCCCCTACCTCCAGGTTTGAGGACTACAAACTTCAGAATAGTATTGGTACCCTCTTAGCAGCTCGCGGTTTTTATGAGATCCTGTCTAATAGCCTAACAAATCCTGATTATAGTGAAACTATTGATTCCGCATGGTCCGAAACAGCGGTTTCTGTTTTAAATCCGCTTAGTTCTGAACTATCGATACTAAGGCAGTCCATGCTTTTTTCGGCACTGGAAGCGGCCTCTTATAATATCAACAGAAAACGCACGCATTTACGATTGTTCGAATTTGGCAAGACCTACGCCAAAAAAGATGGCGGTCATGAAGAAAAAGACCACCTGACCTTATTGGTTACAGGAAACAGGGCTGCTGAAAGCTGGAAACTAAAAACAACACCCTCCGATTTTTACTACCTGAAAGCCGTAGTGATGCAGATCCTGGAACGCATGGGCATTGATGGTTATAGCTCAGATAGTGATTTCCCTTCATTATTTTCAGAAGGACTGCAACTTAAAATGGGTAAAACACCCTTGGTTTCCATGGGCATTGTCAAAGGAAGTATCCTTAAAAAATTGGATATTAAACAGGAAGTGCTTTACGCCGATTTTGACTGGGATGCTATTAAAGAGTACGCCGGGAAAAAGAAGATTGTTTTCAAACCCATTCCTAAATATCCTGCTGTGAGGCGCGATTTTGCCTTGCTCCTTAACAATGAGGTTCCTTTCAGTACCTTGGAAACCATAGCCTACAAAACGGAAAACAAACTACTGAAAGAGGTATCCCTTTTTGACGTCTACACGGGCGACAAGCTGCCAGAAGGCAAAAAGTCTTATGCGCTTAGCTTTATTTTGCAGGACGAATCCAAGACGCTTACAGATAAGCAAATAGACAAGATCATGAACAAGATCAAGGTGGCTTATGAAGAAGGGTTAGGGGCCGAATTACGTTAGCCAGAACCCGCTATAACGGTTTTGGCAATATAACACTATCTATCGTGTGCAATACCCCGTTGCACTGATCCCCATCGGCGATCGTTATTCTGGCCTTGTTGCCAAAACCATCGGAAAGGACAATATCGATCCCTTCCATGGAAGCTTTAATTTTTTTGCCTTGTAGGGTAGTAAAAGAAGCTGTACCATTTCCTTTATCCATAGCCCTCATGATCTTAGATGCCGTAAGGGTGCCGGCAACCATAAAATAGGTAACCATTTGCTGTAATTCCTTTCTGTTTTCAGGAAGCAATAAGTGGCTGATCTTGTCTTTCGAAAGCTTGCTAAAAGCCAGGTCCGAAGGGGCGAAAATAGTAAAGGGGGCATCTCCATCGAGGAAACCGACCATTTCTGTCGCCTCAAGGGCACTCAATAAAGTGGTGTAATTACCTGCTTCTACCGTACTGGTGTAAATGGTCTTTTTAAACACCTCAGTATCTTCCTCAAATTGTGCCGATACTATTCCGGGGATGGATAGCAGCAGAATAAGAACACGAATAAGGTGATACTTCATTGGGTTTTGACAAATAATCGGAAAATCGATGAACGGTTTAAAAAGCCCGACAATATACAACCCAGAAGCTAGATATTTGGAAATGATAGTTTCTCTTTAACGAAATTAACATAATATTAACATATAAAAATTCTAAAACGGTTGTTGCGTGGAGTGCCCCTAATATGTATTTTTGTCTCAATTGCTAAAAGAAAAAGAATGTTATTAAAGAGAACCAATATTGAGGAGAAACTCTCGTTTGCCACAAGGAGAGGTGCTGCTCAGGAGGTCTTGCTCGAGGAAGTATACCAACTTCTGAAAGAAGACACCGAAAAAGAAGCACGAATTCAAAAGAACCTTAGTGCGGGATCCCAAAAAGTGGAAAACCAATTCACTTTTGACCTGCTGGACACAGACAAGATCTACCATATCGATCAGATCAAAGAGATCTGCATCGATTATCGCCTTCGTTTTCTGGATTCTAAATTTTTTAAGGGGGAAATACCTCAGGAAGGTATCTCCCGGATTAAGGCTTTAGAAAAAGCACATAACATTGAAATACACGGGTTTAAGATAATAGCCCCATCCAAGTTGTTTCGCCTGGAAGACAAGGATGATCCTTTACTATTTGCGCCTATCGGAAATCAGTACTTTTATTTGATTCACCGTTGGGGTAATGACCTCCATCCGCTTCGCAAAGCTTTTGCCTGGCCATTTAAGAACATTGTTAACCTTACCTCTGTAGTTTTGATAATGGCCTATCTCGTTACCTTATTAGTTCCGGAAGGTCTTTTTTCCAAAAGTAGCTCCCGGGCAGAATTTTGGATCATTTATTTCTTTATGTTCAAATCCATCGCTTCCGTGGTCATTTTTTATGGCTTTGCCTTAGGAAAGAATTTCAATCCGGTCATCTGGAACAGCAAGTATTTTAATGCTTAAAATATATTTTCCATCAATAAAAAGAGCCTTCTTAGGAGGCTCTTTTTTATTTGTTCAGGAATGGTGCCAAAAGAAAACTATACAGTAACGCTGTACATTTTTTCACGTTGTTCCCGAATGCTCTTGTCAGACATATAGTCATCAAAACTAAGATAGCGGTCAATGGTATTTTTTGGCGTCAATTCTATGATCCTGTTGGCAACGGTTTGCGCAAACTGATGGTCATGTGTTGTAAAAAGTACGGTACCCTTAAAATTGCTGAGTGAATTATTAAAAGCTGTAATGCTTTCCAGGTCCAAATGGTTAGTAGGTTCATCGAGCATTAGTACATTAGCCCGCAACAGCATCATCCTACTTAACATACAACGTACTTTTTCTCCTCCGGAAAGGACGGTACATTTTTTCAGGGCTTCCTCCCCACTAAATAGCATCTTACCCAGAAATCCGCGTAAATAGACCTCTTCTTTTTCTTCCTCTGTCTTCGCCCATTGCCGCAACCAATCGACCAGATTTATGTTCTCTGTGAAAAAACGGGCATTGTCTGCCGGCAAATAGGACTGATTGGTGGTAACACCCCAACGATAACTCCCACCTGCTGCCTTTTGATTACCGTTTATGATCTCATAAAAGGCGGTGGTTGCCCTGGAATCGCGCGACAAAATCGCCACTTTATCCCCTTTGGCAAGATTGATATTTACATTATCGAACAACAGGGCCCCATCTTCGGATCTTGCTGTAAGGTATTCCACATGGAGGATCTGGTCTCCTGCCTCACGCTCCCTGTCAAAAATTATGGCAGGATACCGGCGACTTGAAGGTTTTATGTCTTCTACTTTTAACTTTTCCAACATTTTTTTGCGCGAAGTTGCCTGTTTGCTTTTTGCGACGTTGGCACTGAACCGCAAAATGAATTCCTGCAATTCCTTTGCCTTTTCCTCAGCCTTCTTATTTTGCTGGGCACGTTGTCTGGCGGCCAGTTGGCTGCTCTCATACCAGAAAGTGTAGTTCCCGGAATACAGGTTTAATTTCCCAAAGTCTATATCGGCCACATGGGTACAAACCGCATCCAGAAAGTGCCTGTCATGCGAAACAACGATGACCGTATTTTCATAATTGGCCAAAAAGTTTTCGAGCCATTCAATGGTTTCATAATCCAAATCGTTTGTGGGCTCATCCATAACGAGGACATCGGGATTTCCAAATAAAGCCTGGGCTAATAAAACCCGAACCTTCAGTTTGGCATCCAGATCGGACATGGGGGTGAAATGAAATTCTTCACGTATTCCAAGGCTGGATAAGAGTGCCGCAGCATCACTGTCGGCATTCCATCCGTTCATTTCCTCGAAAATGACCTGTAACTCCCCTATCCTGTCGGCATTCTCATCTGTATAATCGGCATACAGTGCGTCTATTTCCGTTTTTATTTTGAATAAGGGCTTGTTTCCCATGACCACTGTTTCCAGTACGGTATGCGTATCATAGGCATTGTGATTCTGCTCCAGAACAGACATCCGCTTTCCGGGTTCCAGGTGCACATGGCCCGAGGTTGGGTCTATCTCCCCGGAAAGTATGCGCAAAAAGGTCGATTTACCGGCACCATTGGCACCAATGACGCCATAGCAATTGCCCTGGGTAAAACTGACGTTTACCTCATCGAACAATATCCTTTTTCCAAATTGCACTGATAGGTTTGAAACAGAAAGCATAATTGATCCTTTAAAATTTTTGCAAAAGTAGGTAAAATTAGCCCGATGTGCCAATAATCAATGAATTGCCTCTTTTAAACGAATTAGCGTTATTTATTAGGTATTTTAACGCCCTATTAACAACGGCTGCACTGCGGTTTCATTAGATTTGTGTTTAGTTCTATTCACATAGTACATGAATAAATTTCTACGCTACATTTTTATCGGGCTGGTGGTCTTGAGCTGCCAGGATACCAGAAAGGAAAATCGTCATGTCATTTTCGCAGGTGAAATCGTAAATCCGACCAGTGATCAGGTAGTGCTATTTAAGGGGGAAGATCCTATAGATTCGGTTAAACTGGATGAGAACAACCGTTTTGTTTTTAACCTGGATTCTGTTTCAGAAGGCCTTCACCATTTTTACCATCATCCGGAGCTTCAGTATGTTTATCTGGAGAATGGAGACAGCCTCCAAATTCGGCTTAATACCAATGATTTTGATGAATCACTTGTTTTTTCAGGAGAGGGAGAGGAGATCAATAATTTCTTGTTAGACATGTACCTCATTGGTGAAGAAGAAGAAGAAATGGTCAATTCGCTGTATAATTTAGAGCCTGAGGGATTCAAACGCAATATTGATTCCCTGAAAGATTATAAACTACAATTGCTGGATCAAACCAAGGACGAATTTGACATATCGGAAAAAGCATACGATTTGGCCAAGGCCGGAATTGTTTACAGTGCCCATATTTCAATGGAAGCCTATCCTTTTTACCACAGAAGGAAAAGCGGTGAAGGCTCCTTACATGAACTCCCCGAAAACTTTTATGATTATCGCAAGGAGATCAATTACCACGATAAGGACCTCACCTACTTAAGGCCCTACTACAATTTCATGAAATACCATTTGGGGAATTTGGCCTATACTATTTGCAAGGCCGATTGTGGTGACCACATTCAAGTAGCCAGCAGGCAATTGCATTTCAATGAGCATAAATTAATGCTGATCGACAGCCTCATTACCCAGAAGCAGTTGCGCGATAACCTTTTCAGGAATGTCGCGATCGATTACCTCTTAAAACACGACACCGAAGAACACAACAAGACCTTTATCAAGGAATTTGAGGAGCTTTCCAAGAATAACAGCCATAATGAAGAGATCTTCACCCTTTATCAGGGGATCATCAATATGCAGCCTTCAAAGAAATTACCCGAGCTTACCCTCTACGATTACGAGGGAACAGCTGTTTTAATGACCGAGATTGATAAAGGGGCTCCCGTCGTTTTCTATTTCTGGTCCGGCGCAGAACCTGCACACTTTAAAAATATTACCAACCGGGTAGCTGAATTAAAACTGGAACATCCGGACCACCATTTTGTTGGAATATGCCTCAGAACGGATAATGCTAAATGGAAAGGGATGGTCGAAACCTATGGTCTGGATCCTGATGAACAGTTTTGGACCAATAACTACAAACATGCAGTTCAAACACTCATCGTCTATAATCCCAATAAGACCATCATAGCCAAAGACGGGATCATCATAGATGCCTTCGCCAACATCTACAATGCTTTTTAATAACGCTGCTTAGATGACCTTTTAGTTTCCTTTCTTATAATCTGCCAGGAACTGTGCCAGACCAAGATCCGTTAACGGATGTCTCAAAAGACCATCAATAGAAGAGAGCGGTCCTGTCATCACATCGGCCCCAAGTTTGGCGCAGTCAATCACATGCATGGTATGCCGTATGGATGCTGCGAGTATTTGGGTCTCAAACTCATAATTATCATAGATAAGTCTGATCTCAGCGATCAAATTCAATCCGTCAGTAGAAATATCATCGAGCCTGCCAAGGAAAGGCGACACATAGGTAGCCCCAGCTTTTGCTGCCAATAATGCCTGGCCGGGAGAAAATACCAGGGTACAGTTGGTACGGATCCCCTTGGTTGAAAAATATTTAAGGGCTTTAACCCCATCGCGGATCATGGGTACCTTCACCACGATCTGCTCGTGAAGATCGGCCAACTCCTCCCCTTCCTTTACCATTCCTTTAAAATCAGTGGCGATCACCTCAGCAGAGACATCCCCATCCACAATATTACAGATATCCACATAGTGTTTCAGAATATTGTTCCGGCCTGTTATACCCTCTTTGGCCATTAAAGAAGGATTGGTGGTAACACCATCCAAAACACCCAATTCCTGGGCTTCACGGATCTGATCTAAATTTGCGGTATCGATAAAAAATTTCATAGGGATAAATTTAATGGTGGGTATATAATACTACGTTCGTCTCGTTTTTTACGTCCTGCAAAGCTACAATTTATAATGATTACGGAGCAACTTCTCATATACTTTGCCAGGCAGTACCTTTTTAAGCACTATAGAGAATTTCTGCATAAAACTGCCAACAGTATAGTGCACTTTTGGCATGGATGCCTCCATTATGCGATGTACTTCTTTGGCCACTTCAATAGGATCTCCTGCTCCGGAAACGTGATCATTGATCATTTGAAGCGTACGTTCATAAGGATGCTTGTATGGCGAGTCATCTAAAACAGGGGCATGATATCTTCCGGCGGCTATATTCGTGGCAAAATCACCCGGAGCCAGCGTGGTCATGTGCACCCCAAAATCCTTTATTTCGAGTCGGAGTGCCTCCGTTGCCAGATCGAGCGCCCCCTTGGTTGCCGAATAGATCCCCCTGTAGGGCAATCCCATTTTCCCGGCAATGGAAGTTATATTGATGATGAGTCCGCCCTGTTCCCTTCGCATGGCCGGCAATACGGCTTTGATCATATTGAGCGGGCCAAAAAAATTGGTGTCGAAGGCATTGTGAATTTCTTCATTGGGCGTTTCTTCGATAGGACCCGTGATCCCTACCCCTGCGTTATTCACCAAAACGTCAATGCGACCTTCCTGAGATAGCAGGGCGCTGATAGCCGACTCAATGCTGCGTTGCTGACGAACGTCTAGTTCGAGCAATTTAAAATCAGAAAAATCAGGATGATTTTTGATGCTACGTGTAGTTCCGTACACCTTGCAACCCTTTTCCTGCAGGTAGTTTCCGATGGCTCTTCCAATTCCGGTAGAACCCCCGGTGATCAAAACAATTTTTTGTGCCATAACTCCTGCAAAGAAACAATTATTTGTTTCTCGTAACAAGCCTTGTGAGACAATAAATAAAGGAAGGATCGTTGAAAAAAGGGCACAAAAAAAAGGCAAGCTACCTACATCGCACCGCTACGACCGTATACCCTTGCTGCGTTCCCACCCTGGGGGATTCTACAGGAGCTGGTCGTGTAGGACTTGCCTCATGCAAATATACGACCTTTTAAATTTGAGACAATCATTTTAGTTTCTAAATTTATTGATTTAACTTGCCTTAAATGCGCTCTTGACTATGAATTTCATTAAGTTTTTGATCCTTAATGTACTACTCTTATTTTTTGTAGGCTGTGGGGAAGAAAAAGATCCTGCCGCCTATTTTAGCATACAGTTCGGCGATAGCAAAAAGGATTTTCAGCAATTCGATACCATCCGCCTGAACCTGCAAAATAAAAAAGGGGTTCCGGTAGACGCACTGCAGTTTACTATCGATGGGGAAATCCTTCCTTACCAGAACGATCGGCTGGTCCTCAATCCAAAAAAACTTGGCGTAAAAACCCTTACCGCTCACTTTGTCTCGGAGGGAAATAGTATTACGGTTACTAAGGAGCTTACCGTACTGGCGCCCAAAGCACCCGAACTCTACACCTATGAGCTCCTTAATGAATATCCCCATGACATGGAGGCCTTTACCCAGGGACTGGAATTTTATCAGGATACCCTGTATGAAAGTACGGGATCTGGTGGCGGGGCAACCTCTTTCCTGAGAAAATTAGACTATGCTACCGGTACTGTTTACAAACAGGTAGATCTTGATAAGAAATATTTTGGTGAAGGAATAACCCTGTTGAACGATAAGGTATACCAGCTTACCTGGCAAAATAAGACAGGTTTCGTTTATAATGCCGGTACCTTTAAGAAATTGGATTCCTTTCAATATGGCAAGAGTAAAGAAGGCTGGGGACTTTGTAACAACAGCAAGCAACTCTATAAAAGCGATGGAACAGAACGGATTTGGTTGTTAAACCCGGAAACCCTGATGGAAGAAGACTACATACAGATCGTGACCAACAAATCCATTTTCAATAAAGCCAATGAGTTAGAATATGTGGCAGGGAAAATCTATGCCAATGTCTGGCAAAAAGAAAGCATGATGATCATTGATGCAGCCAGCGGTGCCATTGAAGGGGTGGTTAACCTGGGTGGACTCAAGGAAAAAGTAAAAAAGCACCCCAAGCTGGACGTCTTGAACGGCATCGCTTATCATCCGGGACGCGAGACGTTTTTTGTGACCGGAAAGAACTGGGATAAGTTGTTTGAGATCCGACTCATTAAAAAAGCAGATGGAGCACTTTGAAATGATGCGGGTAGTGACCGCTGACGATCTGGACGATCTGAACCACGTGAACAATGTGCGATACGTACAATGGATACAAGATATTTCCAAGGTTCACTGGGAGACCTACGCTCCTGAAGCCATGCGCAAGGAAATAGTTTGGGTGGTGAAGAAGCATACGATAGAATATAAGAGTGCCGCTAAACTGGGCGATACCATCCTGATGAAAACACATATAGCAAAGTCGGAAGGGGCCATTTCTACCCGGATAGTCCAAATGTTCGACCTTAAAAAAAACACCCTGCTGGTAACCGCTGAAACAGAATGGTTCCTCCTGAATGCGGCATCATTTCGTCCTATGCGTATTTCGGAGGATATACGAAACGTATTTGTCCGGTAAGCCTGCTATAAATATCATTGATGCGCCTTTATCTTCTGATCATCTTAGGTTGTTGTTTTGTAATCTGTGCTTCTTCCTGCAGGAAGGACTTTGATTACAGCCCCAGTTCGGGAAACCTTGAATTTTCGAAGGATACCGTTTTTTTGGATACCGTTTTCACCAATATCGGCAGCAGTACCTACAGTTTAAAGGTCTATAACCGCAGTAAGGATGACATAGCGATCCCATCTATCCGATTGGGCACAGAAAATGACAGCAACTACCGCCTCAATGTAGATGGCGTAGCCGGGACCCAATTTGTGAATGTTCCCCTTTTTGCCGGGGATAGCCTCTACATCTTTATCGAAACCACCTATGATATTGCCCCAACCAACCTCAATGAATTCCTTTATGTAGACGATTTGATTTTTGACCAGGGTGTCAACGAACAACGCATTCCGCTGGTTACCCTCGTAAAAGATGCCATCTTCCTATATCCCTCAACCGGCTCCGATGGTAGTAAGGAGAGCCTATTACTGGGACTGGATGAAGCAGGGAATGAACTTCGAATAGCCGGTTTTGTGTTGGAGGATAGTGAACTCAATTTCACGAATGAAAAGCCCTATGTCATCTACGGGTATGCAGGGGTTGCGGCAAATAAGACCCTAACCATCCCGGCAGGGGCACGGGTTCATTTTCACAAGGATTCCGGGATCCTTGTTGGAACTGGAGGGAGTATAAAAATTAACGGCCTCCTGAGCAGTGATCAGGAGCTGCTCGAAAATGAGGTGGTTTTTGAGGGTGACCGCCTGGAACCTGAATTCTCCGAAGTGGCAGGGCAATGGGGCACCCTTTGGCTCGCACCCGGGAGCGTTGAAAATGAGATCGCTTACCTGACCGTCAGGAATGCCACGGTGGGGCTCCTGGTAGAAGGAAACCCGGAAAGCACCATTCCAACAGCATCCATTAAAAATACACAGGTATACAACAGTGCCACCGTTAACCTCTGGGGCCGAAACACCTCCATAGCCGCAGAAAATTTGGTCCTAGGAAATGCCGGCACGTACAGTTTGTATTGCAACCTCGGGGGCTCCTACTCCTTTCTTCACAGTACCATTGCCAATTATTGGAGTACGGGCTTCAGGACAGGGCCTGCTGTTAGGGTCGATTCCTTTATAACCAATGGTGATGGCAATACAGAGGGGGCCGACTTGCTAAGAGCCGATTTCCGGAACTGTATCATTGACGGTAATACAGCCCGGGAACTGGCATTGGCTACGACGCAGGATTACCAGTTTAACTACCTTTTCTCAGATTGCCTTTTGAAATTTACGGATACAGGCGGACAGTTTAGCAACGACCCCTTGTACGATTTTGAGAATACGGACTTTTATAAGAACCTCTTTCTCAATGCTAATGCCAACTTTTTCAATACCGTGAAAAATGACTTCCGTATAGGTCCGGACTCGGAAGCAGCGGGAAAAGGGGACCCTGCCACCGCCTTGCTGGTACCCTTGGACATATTAGGTATAGACAGAACTGCCCTGCCTGCTGTTGGCGCCTATCAACAAGTTCCCTAACCCTTATTACACCGGAAGTTATCAACAATTGTAAGGTTTTTCTTTCTTTATTCTTGATTTTCAATATTTTAGCAGCAAAACCATAGATATTCTAAGGGAAAGGTATAGCCCTTTCTCACATAGGTTTCTTACTTTTCCCACAATGTTCTGTGTATGGAGTACACTTACACCATAATTGATGCGGACGCCACTTCCAATTTGCAATTGCAGCACTACCTGGAAGATCATGGTGATTTTATCTGTTTGGATAAGGCACGGGACAGCAGGGAGGGCTTAAATTCGATCCTGAAACACTTACCGGACCTCGTTTTTGTGAACCTGAATGGCATGGCCATGGAATACTTCCTTATGGTCTCGGAACTGCACCAGTACATGAATGACATTCCCCTTATCATTGGGATTGCCAAAAGCAAGGAATATGCCTACGATGCCATCAAGAACAGTTTTTATGATTACTGGCTGATGCCTTACAACGAGCTGGATATCCGAAAAACTTTGTTGCGACTTAAAAAACAGCGCCCAAAGGAAGTAAGTTCCCATACCATTTGCCTGAAATCGTACAAGGACTTCCAGTATTTGAATACCGATGAGATCCTTTACCTGCAGGCGGACAATAATGCTACCGATTTCATTATGAAGGACGGCAGCGTCATCAGCGCCTTCAAAACGCTTAAAACCTTCGAGCAAAGCCTGCCAAAAAATTTCATCAGGGTACATCAAAGCTATATCCTGAACATGAACTATGTTTCCAGGATCAATTACGGCAAGAACATCTGCGCCCTGAAAACCGGAAAGAAACAACTTCCCTTCTCCAAAACCTATAAGGCGAACATAGACAGTTTAAAAAAGGTGCTCTCCAAGAACGCCATCTCTACCCTTAAATAATAAAATTCTTACAAAAACAGGTCAGATACTCGCAGAAAGGGGGTAACTACTAAAACAATGGCACGCCACACAATATGGGGTGGCAACTCCTTTTAGTTTAGTGGAAAATTAACGAACCTCTTAAAACACGAATATCATGAAGAAATTAGCCTGTATTTTTGCTATCGCCTTATTAAGTTCCACCATGTTCTCCTGCACCAATGACAGTGCCGAAGACCAAACCCTATACGAAACCCAGGCCACGGATGGAAATTCTTTGCCTCCTGGGGGTCGAGGTAATTAATTATTATAAATAGAATACAAAAAACAATTTTAATTTAGGAGTCTTATTATATAATAAGGCTCCTTTTTTTATCTTGTGTTTTATTAAGGATTGCGAAATCTACGGTAAGCGAATGAAAAGAACAGTTCTTGAATTACTTCTTATGTTGCTCCTTGTTGCCTCTTCCTGTGATGGGACCAAAGATCATCATTCAGATCCACCGGCTGTTATCATTGGCGACAGCCTAAGGAGCATGCTCTCCACCGCCTTCAGCTCACAAACGTTAGAAGGAGAAAAAAACAAACTTCTTGCAGACGCCATAGAACTCGTAGATTCAGTCAACAATGATAGCATTCGCGTTAGCTTCTTATCCGAGCTAAGCCTGCATTATTTACATATTCGTGATTCTGCCAGCTTTCGTGCCACAAATAGACAGGTCCTGAAATTAGCCCTGGAAATAGGCGATTCAACCAGAGTGGCTGAAAGTTATTGGGATCTAGGAACATTTTATGGTTTAGAAAACATTGCCAAAAGAGATAGCGCTTACTACTATCTGAGTCAAGCGCAAAAATTGTTTTCCCGATTAGGAGATAAACTAAGTTCAGCTAGCGTATTATTAGATATGGCTGATAATCAAACAGGTGTACATGATAATACAGGAGCCATGGTTAATGGGACTGAGGCCATTAAATTATTAAAATCCACAGATGATAACAAGAACCTTTATCGCGCATATAGCATAATGGGGGTCGCTGCCGCAGCCCTTAACGAATTTGATAAAGCATTAGAATATTACCAACTTGCCAGTGAATACCAGGCAAAATTAAATCCCGACCAGGCCGATATGGCATTAATTTCCAATAACATAGGATTGCTATATTTTGATCAACGTGACTTTGCTAAAGCCAAATTAGAATTTTCAAAAGCTATAGCATATGACAGTCTTTATTATAAATGGCCCGATTCATATGCCCGGATCCTGGATCATCTTGCCATGACCAATTTAGCGCTGGGCACAACGGCTAGCGTAGAACAAGATCTGTTAAGAGCGCTGCGAATTAGAGATAGTATTGGCGATCAGGAAGGTATTTCGCTCAATTATTACAATTTAGCACAATACTATCTGGAAGAAGGAAATCGCAGCCAAGCTTACTCCTATGCGTATAAAGCAAAGAACCTTTCAAAGGATATCGACAACAATTTAAGGTATCTCGAATCCCTAAAGTTGCTAATGGAGATTGATCCAAATAATATCGCTGCTTATAATGAAGAATATGTCAGAATCCAGGACAGCCTGCTGTTGGAAGAACGCAGGATTCGAAATAAATTTGAGCGCATTCGTTTTGAAACGGATGAGACCCTGGCCGAAAATGAGGTACTAGCGCGCCAACGGATGCTGTGGGCCGGGATTGCAATGGGTGTATTTCTGTTTGGGGTTGCGCTAATGATCATCGTGCTGCAACGCATTAAGAACCAGCGGCTGCGTTTCCAGCAACAACAGCAGGAAGCCAACCAGGAGATCTTCAACCTGATGCTTTCGCAAAAGCAAAAGGTAGAAGAAGGAAAGCAATCCGAGCAAAAGCGCATCTCCGAAGAGCTCCATGACGGCATCCTTGGAGAAATGAACGGGATACGCATGGTCTTACTGGGACTTAACAACAAAAAGGACGAGGCGGCCATCGCTTTCAGGGAACAGGCCATTGAAAAATTAAAGGAAGTGCAGGAAGAGATCAGGACCATATCCCACGAACTGAATGACGCCTCTTACCAAAAATTCCACAACTTCATCAATTCCCTAGAAGACCTCCTGAAAAATATTTGCGAACCGGCAAAACTGACCTATCAGTTAACCTATGACCATGATGTGGATTGGGATAATTTGCAGGGGATCACCAAGATCAATCTCTACCGTATTTTTCAGGAAAGCCTTCAAAATTGTGTAAAACATGCACAGGCGAGCAAGGTCTATGTTTCCATGGAAACCAATGAAAAGGATATGGTCATAACCATACAGGATAATGGGCGCGGATTTGATACCGTTAAAAGCAAAAAAGGCATTGGCCACAGGAATATTAAATCCAGGATGAATAAAATCAAAGGCAGATGGTACCTCAAAAGTGCCCCCGGTGTAGGTACCACCCTGATCCTTGAAATACCGCTGGAACATATTTCGCAGGAAGCCAAAAAAGGAATATCTTTACCTAAAGACTTACTTGAGGTATAATGAAGTGCGTATGGAAACAGTAAAGATCTTAGCAGTAGACGACCACGAGATGACCACTATGGGGTATAAATTCATCCTGGAAGACACTGATTTTGAAGGCTTCAAGGTTCGAATGGACATGGCAAAATCCTATGAGGAAGCCAAAAAGCGGATCGAAGAAGCCGCTAAAGGAATTAAGTACGATATTCTGCTCCTGGACATCCAGCTATCGAATCCTACCGATGGCCCCGCAAAGACAGGTGAAGACCTTGGGATCCTCGCCCGGAAGGTGTCACCGGAATCCAAAATAGTCTTTATGTCCTCTTTTAGCGACAATTACCGTATTAACAGCATTATGCAAACCGTGGACCCTGAAGGGTACATGGTAAAAACAGAGATCGATCAAAAATCCCTGCAGGCCATGGTGAATACCGTTATGACGGCACCCCCTTATTATACGCAGAAAGCGTTGGTGGCCATCCGAAAGAAGATGGCACAGGACATTACGCTCGATGAAAACGACAAGAAGATCTTATACCACCTTTCCATAGGCACCAAGACCAAGGATATGGTCAATTTCATCTCCCTTTCACTTCCCGGAATAGAGAATAGAAAGCGTCAGTTAAAATCCCTCTTTGGGGTCGAAAAGCAAAATGACCAGGCCCTTGTCACGGAATCCAGAAACAGGGGTTTTATTTAGCAATTCTTGTCCTGCTTCCGATAAGCACATCTTCCTTTTTATAAAAAACATACCTTTTTGAAGGCAAACCATAGATATTCTATGGTTAATATCTAATCATCCTCTGGAAATTAGCGCTAATTTTAAATAAGACTTTTATACCCAACACGGCAATGCCTTTAAAACGCAAGGAAAATCAGCACTATTCCCCTTCAAAGAGTACTTTGAAGAAGCCGTTAATTGGGCTTGATACATTAAAGAGCTGCCTGGAAAAAGATTACTTCGCTAAAGTGACCATAGTGTACTCCACGGCCTGTTTTGAAGAAGAAAACCTGGCAATAGAAATGAACTGCAACATCAGTTTGCTGGAAATGCTTTTTCACATACAACAAGGAAACTGGGGTAACACTCCTTCGCTGAACAAGGTGTACAAAGGAACTTCCTTATTGGGAGAACACCTTCAGTATATTCGCGATGAGAACCAAACCACTACAGACATCGAAGAGCTTTCAATCATCCTGAAGGACTGCACTATTGTCATCAAAAAGATTGCTCCGGAAAGCATAGAACAGGAAATTGACGTACTCTTGAACGTCCTGGCAGAAAATTACGTCTACATCACCAAACATTTAACGGTTACACCCATGGAACTCTTCATTCCTGTTTATGAGGAAGTGTCATCGGCCAACCACTCGAACAAAACACTAGGTTCCAAAAAAATAATTGAAAAAGGGTATTATTCCTACTGGGGCGTATACTATAATGAGGAAGAAGAGGCGCTGATCTATGACCTTTATTCCAAATCCATTATTGCCGGCGACCTTGATCTGCTCAACTTATAAAGAGCGGACGTTTGTGCATCATTTTATTCACATTTTCCTTTACCCTCTGAATCGCTGCTGCATCTTCCGGATGTGAGAGCACCTCGTCAATTAGGGAAACAATGACCGGCATATCTTCTTCCTTAAGCCCCCTGGTGGTGATGGCTGCTGTGCCAAATCGGATGCCAGAGGTGACAAAGGGCGATTTATCATCGAACGGAACCATATTCTTATTGGCCGTAATATCTGCCTTTACAAGAACAGCCTCTGCTTCTTTTCCAGTGATGTTCTTGTTACGAAGGTCTATCAGCATCATATGATTATCTGTTCCGCTGGAAATGATCTTGTAATCCCTCGCCATAAAAGCGGCAGCCATGGCTGCTGCATTCTTCTTGACCTGGATCACATAGTGCAGGAATTCATCCTTTAATGCTTCCCCGAAAGCAATGGCTTTGGCTGCTATGACATGTTCCAATGGGCCTCCCTGATTTCCGGGAAATACGGCCAGATCAATAAGCGCCGACATCTTTCTCAGGCTCCCACTCTTTAGTGTGACACCAAAGGGGTTGTCAAAATCCTGACCCATAAGGATCAGTCCGCCCCGAGGACCACGCAGCGTTTTGTGGGTGGTAGTGGTAACAAAATGGGCATGAGGAATGGGATCGTTTAAAATTCCTTTGGCGATTAAGCCTGCGGGGTGCGCAATATCTGCCAATAACAAGGCATCTACACTATCCGCTATTTCACGGAATCTTTTAAAATCCATATCCCTGGAATACGCCGATGCCCCTGCAATGATCAGCTTAGGCCTTTCTCTGAGGGCTATTTCCTGAATGGTATCGTAGTTTAACATCCCCGTTGCTTCTTCTACCCCATAGAATGTTGGCCTGTACAACTTACCCGAAAAATTTACAGGCGACCCATGGGTCAGGTGTCCGCCATGGGAAAGGTCGAAACCAAGGATGGTATCGCCCGGCTGAAGGCAGGCCTGGAATATCGCTGCATTTGCCTGTGATCCGGAATGGGGCTGCACATTGGCATACACTGCCCCAAATAATTCCTTGGCCCGCTCTATGGCAATGTTTTCTACCTTATCAACTATTTCACAACCCCCGTAATAGCGTTTGCCCGGATATCCCTCGGCATATTTGTTCGTTAGCACGGATCCGGATGCTTCCATCACCTGGGGACTGGTAAAATTTTCTGAAGCAATTAATTCAATCCCATTTGTTTGGCGCTCCTTTTCGGCCGCTATCAGTTCAAATATTTCCGTATCCCTAGTCATAAATGGCTTTTTCGTTATATTAAGGCGTAAAAGTACAAATTGCCAATTGTTAATGATTAGAAAATAATATATTTGATAAGGAATTTATCAAACACAAATTAACAACAGCTACATGCCTTTAAAAACGAATGACCCATCCAAAACATCCTGGTTACCCGTTCCTGAGAACTCAGACTTCCCCATACAGAACATCCCTTTTGGTGTTTTTTTAACAAGGGACGATGTTATCACCATAGGGACACGGATCGGGGATCATGCCATAGATCTGGGCGCCTTGCATCAGCTGGGATATTTCAAGGATATTCCCCTCACCGATGATATCTTTTTACAGGACACACTCAATGATTTTATTTCAGATGGAAAGAAAACATGGCGATTGGTTCGCAGCAGAATAAGTGAGCTCTTTGAAAAAGGCAATACGGAACTTCAGCAGCACCAGGACCATCAAAAAATAGTCCTCTTCACTATGGACGAAATTGAAATGCAGTTACCGGTGCTAATAGGAGACTATACCGACTTTTATTCCAGTAAGGAACATGCTACCAATGTAGGGAAGATGTTTCGGGATCCCGAAAATGCCTTGTTACCAAACTGGTTGCATTTACCGGTAGGGTATCATGGGAGAAGTTCCACCATCATCCCCAGTGGCACCCCGATAAGGAGACCCCATGGTCAGACCCTGCCAAAAGGAGCTGCAAGCCCTGTTTTCGGCCCCTCCAGGTTAATAGACTTTGAGTTGGAAATGGCCTTTATAACCACGGATGCAAACGCCCTGGGTGAGCCTATCGCTATTGACGAAGCAGAAGACTATATTTTCGGTTTGGTACTTTTCAATGACTGGAGTGCCAGGGACCTTCAAAAATGGGAATATGTGCCCCTGGGACCCTTCCTTGGGAAAAATTTTGCCTCCTCCATATCCCCGTGGATCGTAACACTGGATGCACTGGAGCCCTTTCGGGTCCCAAGTCCTAAACAAGAACCGGAACCACTCCCCTACCTAAAACAAAAAGGGAACAAAAGCTTTGACATTCAACTGGAAGTGGCTATTAAAACAGACGATGGTTCTGTCACAACCGTCAGCAGGTCTAACTTTAAATACATGTATTGGACCATGGCCCAACAGCTGGCACACCATACCATTAATGGTTGTAAAGTGACCAGTGGCGACATGATGGGAAGTGGTACTATTTCCGGACCTACGCCGGATTCTTTCGGTTCTATGCTGGAGCTCTCCTGGCAAGGAACCAAGCCCGTACCATTGAATAATGGAAGCACCAGAAAATTCATAGAGGATAACGATACCGTTATCATGAAAGGGTATTGCCAAAAGAACGGGGTCCGCATTGGTTTTGGAGAAATAGCTACTAAACTCTTACCGGCTATAACCCTTACTTACTAGGATTTCAGACACTGATTAAAACGTATTTTACCGAGGATATACGATATATAAACGTTTTTCGTTATGCTTTTGGAATGTTTTGGCACGGCTCTTGGATGCCCAGTTCAAAACCACAAATCATCACATCATGAAAAAAGCATTACTATCTATTTCGGTCATGGTTTTATTAATGGCTTGTGGAGGCGTTAAAAAAACGCAGGAAGCCATTAATACAGGAAATTACGAACAGGCCATTAACAATGCCCTGAGAAACCTGGCAGACAACAAGAATAAAAAAGGCAATCAGCCTTATATCCTTATCCTGGAGGAGGCATTTATGAAAAATGCCGAACGCGAACTGCAACATATATCATTTTTGGAGAAAGATGGTAATCCGGCCAATCTGGAAGCCATCTACAAGGGATATTCGCAGCTAAAGCAACTACAGGACCGTATCAGGCCTCTTTTGCCGCTTTATGTGATGGATGAGAACCGTGATGCGCGATTCGATTTCAAAAACTACGACGACGCCATCCTGGAAACGAAAGACGATCTTTCGCAATATTTATACGACAATGCCTTGTCTTTATTCAACAATGCCTCAAACAAACAGGATTATAGAAGTGCCTATGAGGATTTCAGGTATCTGAATGAGATCAATCCTGGATTTGCCGATACAAAGGAACAGATGGAACTGGCATATCAAAAAGGCCTGGATTACGTGAAGGTCCGCATGATCAATGATACCGACCTTATCATCCCGGCCCGCCTGGAGGAAGAACTGTTGAATTTCAACACCTTTGGACTGGATGACCTTTGGACCCAATATCATAATAACCCACTTAAGGACATTAAGTACGATTATGAAATGCAGGTTGCTTTCAGGAATATCAGCATATCACCTGAACAGGTCAGCGAGAAGCAGCTCGTTAAGGAAAAACAAGTGGTAGACGGCTACCGCTACCTCGAGGATGAAAATGGGCGTATTGTCAAAGACAGTTTGGGCAACGAAATAAAGGTCGACAATTTCAAAACCGTAACCTGTAATTTTTATCAGTTTACCCAGCAAAAATCGGCTCAGGTAACCGGGTTGGTAAGTTATATTGACCTGCGCACCAAACAACAGCTGAATACCTATCCGCTGTCCAGCGAATTCCTGTTCCAGCATGTATACGCTAATTACAATGGAGACAGAAGGGCTTTGGATAATAACCTTGTGGCCTTACTTAATCTTGCGGCGGTTCCATTCCCAAGTAACGAACAAATGGTCTATGATGCGGGAGAAGACCTGAAGGCACGATTGAAAGAAATTGTCGTTCGGCATCGGTTTTAATAAACTTCTTACAACCCGGAGCTAACACTCCGGGTTTTTTTATAGGTACTTCTCAATAGCCAAATGAGCAATAGCGCCATGCGAGGCATCTTTCACTACGGAGCCATTTTTTATAATCAACACTTGAGGTGATTCATGCCTCACTCCAAATTGCGCCGCAATTTCACCAGACAGGTCCCTGTTGTGTTGTATGTTCAGAAAGTATAGGTCTGCTTGCTCCTTGTTCAGCACATAATTGGCCTCAAAAGACCGCAACACCATGCTGCTAATACCGCAAGTGATAGAATTTTTAAAAATAAGTTGTGGTTTTTGAGCAGATTGTGCGATGATATCCGCTAACTGTTCGGAAGAAACCAAAGGAATCCAGTTGATCTCCTTCGAAGCTTCCTCCGATGACCTTTCCTGTTTTCCAAATAATGAAAATAATCCCATATAAATGTCTTGAATAGCCTACTATTTCTACAGCAAACCTGCCGAAATGTCTTATGTATCGGGGGTTTTACCGCCATTTTGTCGGTTGCACTACCTTGGTAAGATTGTTGACCTACCAATGGCAAATGTAGGTAATAGAACTAAAAACACATAGCTATGAACATTAACAATTTTACCATAAAAGCACAGGAAGTTATACAAATGGCCCAGCAAATGGCCCAGGGGTTACAGCATCCACAAATCGATAACGAACATCTTTTTAAAGCACTGTCTGAGGTCGATGAGAATGTACTGCCATTTATAATGAAAAAACTACATGTCAATTTAGCCATGGTAGAGCAGATCCTTGATAAGGAGCTGGAAAGTATTCCTAAAGTTTCGGGAGGCGAACTGCAATTCTCCAGGGAAGCAGGGAAGACGCTTAATGAGGCAAGTATTATTGCCAAAAATATGAAGGACGAGTACGTATCACTCGAACATTTATTGCTGGCCATCTTTAAATCCAAGAGCAAGATCGGTCAGATCCTCAAGGACCAGGGGGTAACGGAAAAAGACCTGAAAGCAGCCATCAGCGAATTGCGTAAGGGCGCTAATGTAACCTCCCAGAGTGCGGAAGAAACGTACAATGCCCTGAATAAATATGCAAGAAATTTAAATGAACTGGCCGATAGCGGAAAGTTAGACCCTGTTATAGGAAGGGATGAGGAAATAAGGCGCATCCTTCAGATCCTCTCCAGGAGAACCAAGAACAATCCGATACTGGTTGGGGAACCCGGAACAGGAAAAACGGCCATAGCAGAAGGCCTGGCCCACAGGATCATTCAAGGTGATGTGCCGGAGAACCTCAAAGACAAGGTGATCTATTCCCTGGATATGGGTGCCTTGATTGCAGGGGCCAAATACAAAGGGGAGTTTGAAGAGCGGCTGAAGGCTGTCATCAAAGAGGTTACCTCATCAGAAGGCGACATTGTCCTGTTCATTGATGAGATACACACCCTGGTAGGTGCCGGAGGCGGGCAAGGCGCCATGGATGCCGCCAATATCCTGAAACCTGCCCTGGCAAGAGGGGAATTACGGGCCATTGGGGCTACCACCCTGGATGAATACCAAAAATATTTTGAGAAGGACAAGGCATTGGAACGCCGTTTTCAAAAAGTAACCGTAAACGAACCCGATACGGAAAGTGCTATTTCCATACTAAGGGGTATTAAGGAAAAATATGAGGCACATCACAAGGTAAGGATCAAAGACGAGGCTGTCATTGCTGCGGTAGAGCTGTCACAGCGCTATATTACCACCAGATTCCTGCCAGATAAGGCCATTGACCTGATGGATGAAGCGGCTGCCAAACTGCGTATGGAGATCAATAGCAAACCGGAAGACCTGGATGTGTTAGACAGAAAAATAATGCAGCTGGAGATTGAGATTGAAGCTATTAAGCGTGAGGAAGACCACGCTAAATTAAAAATGCTAAACATTGACCTGGCCAATTTAAAGGAGGAACGCAATGAGATCTTTGCCAAGTGGGAAAGTGAAAAAACAGTCATAGACACGATCCAAAAGACCAAGGAAGATATTGAGAACTTCAAAATGGAGGCAGAACGCGCAGAACGTAACGGGGATTACGGCAAGGTTGCCGAACTGCGCTACGGTAAGATCAAGGATGCACAGGAGCAACTGGAAAAACTGCAAAAAGAGATGGCGGAAGAGCAAAAAGGCGGCACCCTTATCAAAGAAGAAGTAACCAATGAAGACATCGCCGAAGTAGTGGCCAAGTGGACAGGCATACCTGTTGCCAAAATGTTGCAAAGCGAACGGGAAAAATTATTGAAATTAGAGGATGTGCTTCATAAGCGGGTAGTAGGTCAGGAAGAAGCCATACAGGCCGTTTCCGATGCGATCCGCAGAAGCAGGGCCGGCCTCCAGGATGCCAAACGGCCTATAGGATCCTTCCTTTTCCTCGGAACAACCGGGGTGGGTAAGACCGAACTGGCGAAAACCCTGGCTTCCTATCTTTTTGATGATGAAAATGCCATGACCCGTATCGATATGAGTGAATACCAGGAAAGGCATTCGGTAAGCAGGCTTGTAGGGGCACCTCCCGGATATGTGGGGTATGATGAAGGCGGACAATTAACCGAAGCTGTAAGGCGAAGGCCCTATTCAGTGGTCTTACTGGATGAAATTGAAAAAGCGCATCCGGATACCTTTAATGTTCTCCTGCAGGTACTGGATGAAGGCCGGTTAACCGATAACAAAGGCAGGGTGGCCGATTTTAAGAACACCATCATCATTATGACCAGTAATATGGGGGGACATCTTATCCAGGAAACCTTTGAAAACATCAAAGACATAGAGAGTGCAATGGAGGCTGCCAAAATAGAGGTGATGGGACTTTTAAGGCAGAACATCCGGCCGGAATTCCTCAACAGGATCGATGATATTATCATGTTCACTCCCTTAAATAAGGAGAACATCAAAGAGATCGTGAGGTTGCAACTGGAACAGCTGAAAAAGCTGGTGGGAAAACAGCATATTACCATAGATGCCACAGAAGAGGCCATCCAATTCCTGGCCGAAAAGGGGTATAATCCTCAATATGGAGCGCGTCCTATTAAAAGGACCATCCAGAAAGAGGTGCTGAATAACCTCTCTAAGGAATTGCTAAGCGGCACTATTAAAGCAGACAGTGTTATCCTTATCGATTGCTTCGATGATGCATTGGTCTTCCGAAACCAGTCCGTGCTGGTAGAATAAATAGTAAACAGCATGAAATAGAAAAGGCATCCGAAGTTATTGCTATCGGGTGCCTTTTTTCGTTAAATTAAATACCATACAGTATATAGATTTTTTATATTCGTACAAATTTCAACTGCAATGACCACCAAAGCCGAACGCACAACTGCCTTTATTATTGAAAAAACAGCCCCGATCTTCAATAAACAAGGCTACGTGGGAACAAGCATGAGCGATCTGACCAATGCGACCGGCCTCACCAAAGGTGCCCTTTATGGCAATTTTGAAAACAAGGAATCCCTTGCCATGGCGGCCTTCGAATACCACAGCAAGAAACTGCTTGCTGCCATTGACGAAAGACTGAATAAGCCGGGTACTTCGCTGGACAAGATCTTTGAACTAACCGATTTCTACAGGCATTATGATACCTTTACTGCTGACATGGGCGGATGTCCGGTCCTTAATATTGGGGTCGATTCTAAAAACAACAATCCCTACCTGGAAGGGGCGGTCCGGGAGATCATGAGAACTATAGAAGGCAAAATTGCCTCCGTCCTGGAAAGTGGGGTAAACAAAGGTGAATTGAAATTACCGGTAACTCCTTTGCAATTTGCCAAACAAATGTATACCATGATACAGGGCGCCATTGCGATGGCCACCATATCGGGAGACCGAAAATACCTGATCAATACCATAGCATACCTGGAACTCCTGATCAAAAAAGAAATAAAGAAATAGGCTACCCCGGTTTTACCCTAAAGATCCATATTGTTTCCCGGTAGCGGCCTCCGTACTTACTGTCACGTGCCTTTCTGGCCTCCTGCATCGTATCATAACGCTCCAAATAAACATAGTTAAGCTTCTGTTCCGTTCTGTAAAAAGATCCGGGCGCCAGGCCCTTGTCCTTTAAGGTCTTCATGAAACTATTATAATAGCGCTGCGTACGAAATACATTCACAATTAAATAGTAACCCGGCCTTATATCTTCGGTAATAACGGCTTCTTCGTATCGTTCGCCCGGCTTGGGTGCATCTTCAATGGCTTGTTTTTTCGCTTCTTCGGCTTCCCTTAATCGCAAAGCCGCGATGGAATCCTGAGCTTTCTGAATATCCCTTTTGCGGGTTTCCTCCAAAAGTTGCTCAGCCCTTACCGCTGCAACAGAATCCTGTAATCTTTGCACTGCAGCCAATTCAAGCGCTTTCTTTTCTTTGCGGGATACTTTCTTTTCCTTGGGTGCTTTCTGCATCTCAAGCTCTTTTTTTGGTACTTCCTTTGGTTCAGGAACGGGCACCAAAGTTTCTTCTTCCACATCAAAACCAACCACTTTTTTTCTGGCATCAGAAGCACCAAAATGATACGCCGTAATAATCTCAAAACTGGGATCCTTTCCTTCCAATTCGTTGGAGGTGCCTACCTCTGCCAATGCTCCCAATGAAAATTTTTGGAAAAAGGTGCCCCCAATACCCCCGGATAGCCCATAAAAATTATTATACCCGGCCTGCAACCAAAATCTCCGTGCACTTAAGAGGGCCTGTATGCCGAATTGACTATCCAGATTTGGAATCGTTTTCAGGTATACGGCCGGTCGCAAAAAAGAACCTTCCAACATCCCTGTTCCTTTAATTGGGATCTGATAACTTGCCAGTCCCAGGTAAATCTTATCCTTAAAATCGCTTACTTTTTTACCGGCTGAAACATTAAAATCGATCAAATTCTCCGCCGAAAAACCAACACTAAATCCTTTATACCCGAGCTGTATTCCCGGTGCCGCCTGCAAAATGAATTGCGGCCCTTCATTTAGAAAAGGAAAGTCTTGGTTTGGAATTGGCTGAAAGCGATTGTCGGCTAATTCTTGCTGGTAGCCCATAACGTTGAGTCCAAGGGTTATTTGAAAATCCGGATCTAAGCGAAAGGCATACGCGTAGTTCAATACGCCTCCGGTCTGAAGAAAAACACCCGTATTGTTTTGAAAAAAACCAATGCCTCCGGCTGAATTTGAATTGAGTTGATGGGTATAATTAAGAAATAAAGTGGTAGGATCTGTGTCAATACTTTGCCATTGCCATCGTGTCCAAAGGGCCAATGATTGCGGTTTATTTCGGTCTAAAGAAAATACAGGGTTTAGTAAACTGCTGTTGAACTGTGTAAGATTGGCCTGCCGCAAATCAGGTGGAAGGGGCACTTCCTGTCCAAAAATGACATAAACAAAGAGCAGCTGGCATAAAATATGGAGACGTTTTAGCATTAGCCTGTCCAAGGAAGGGAATTTCATACTATTTTTACAAATATAAAGTTACATATTACTGAGGAATCCTTCATACGTAAACGCATTTTAAATGAAATCAAATTTTATCTTATTATCCCTGGCCTTTATTACATTAATAACGAGCTGCAAAGAAGACCAAAAACCGGAAAGCACTGACATAGGACCTGTAGTATCTACCTTCTATTTTATACGGCACGCAGAAAAAGACAGAAGTGACCCTGAGAATAAGGATCCTGAACTGAGCCAAAAGGGCCTTGGCAGGGCCATGCACTGGGCAGAAATCTTACATGAGGCCAATATCAATGCCATCTATACGACCGACTATGAACGTACGTCGATGACCGCAGCCCCATCTGTAGTCAAAAATGACCTTACCCTTCAGTACTACGATCCTTCCAACATCAATATTGCCGAATTCAAAGCGGCCAACCTGGGAAAAAATGTATTGGTGGTAGGCCATAGCAACACAACTCCTGATTTTGTCAATAAAATGATCGGGGAAGAGAAATACCTTCCCATGGAGGATACAGATAATGGAAGCCTGTTTATTGTCCAGCAAATTGGGGACATGACTACCGATATTCGGCTTGTATTTAATTGTAATTGCCCGGACTAACCGCTACGTGCTCCAGCTTAATATCTGACAATAATTCCAATGCATTGGCCTCAAAAAGGGAGTCTAAGGAGGTGATAGCCGCTGCTGAAGTGGGTTTGTAATTCCGGTAATCCACAAAACGAATACCGTTCACATAGCGTTCATTGTACGCCTCCCTAAACCGCATGCCGCCGCCATTGACATGGAATTCATAGGCCAGGTAATCTGGTTTCCAGGTTTTCTTATTCACCCAATACAGATAGACATCATCAAAATCTTCGCCTCCCCCCTGCTCATCGAAGGTTACTTTAATCTTGTAGTACTCATGGCCCTTTAAGGTGACTTCCCCAATTACTTCCTTATTCACTGCCGGGTCATTTAAACCATAAGGCAAGAGTGCGAAATAAAAGACAGCATTGATCGAATTGGCATAGACATTTGAAAGGCTATCGGATAGTGCTATTGTTTCCTCTTCGATGGTACGAACAAAACGATCGCCTTGCTTCATATCATAGACCAAGCCATCCAAAGAATCCAAAGGCTGTATTCTTTTTAATATGCGCCCCTTCGGATCTTGCTGCAGTACATATTCCATATCCCTGAATGTGAACTGTACATCACTCGTTTTGTATAGCTCCCCCCCTGCCATTGCTATGGCTTTATCCACAATTTCCTGAGCAGCAATAGCTTGCTTTTCATTTTTACAGGAGAGCACTCCAAACAATACCAATAGAAAAATATAGTGCCTCATACCAAGCCTTCATTTTGTACGTTGCTTACAAAGAAACAGGGATTATTCCACAAAACCAGCACAGTTGCTGGGAGAATTATTCTAATTTTGTGCTGTCATGCAAAAGAACGTGCACATAAAGAACAAGAAAGCCAGCTTCGAATACGAGCTTCTGGATACGTATATAGCTGGTATTGTGCTATCGGGTACCGAGATCAAATCCATTCGTCTTGGCAAGGCTTCCATTACGGAAAGTTTTTGCGAATTCAACGAACAGGGAGAGTTATTCGTGATAAACATGCAGGTAGATGAATACTCGCATGCATCGCATTTTAACCACAGGCCCAAAGCAGAACGAAAGCTTTTGTTGAGCAAAAAGGAATTGCGAAAACTGCGTAAAGAAGTAACGACCGCCGGTCTCACTATCATACCGCTATCCGTTTTCATCAATGACAGGGGCCTTGCGAAAATGAAGATCGCACTTGCCAAAGGAAAAAAACTATACGACAAAAGGGAAACTATCAAAAACCGGGAAAGTAAAATTAACCTGGATCGAATTAAAAAAAGTTTTAACGCCTGAGAGGATGGTCCAAATTTCGCTTCCTCCGCGCCGGGTTTGTTCAAAACCATTTTGAAGGGATCACATAAGGAGGTTTTAACCCTGGGATCCGTTTTTTAATTTTCCTTGAAAGCAGGTTTCCCCTAATTTTTATCCTCTAAAAGGGGTACAAAACGAAAACTCCCGAATTCTTCCCGCTCAAATTCTGTTTCTGATTTTCTGGCAATTCGGAGCATGGTCTGGTCTGTTGTGCCCACAGGGATGACCAGCTTACCTCCTACTTTTAATTGCGATAAGAGTTTTTTTGGAACCTCAGGAGCCCCGGCTGTCACGATAATCCCATCGAAAGGAGCGTGCTCTGGCAAGCCTTTATAACCATCCCCGAAAACAAATTTCTTAGGGCGGTAGCCCATTTTCTTAAAGAACAGGCTGGTTTTCTTAAACAGCTCTCGCTGGCGTTCAATCGTATACACATGTGCCTTTAAATGTAGCAATACAGCTGTTTGATAACCACTTCCTGTACCGATCTCCAGGATTTTATGGTTAGGGGCTACCTCTAATAATTCGGTCTGAAAGGCTACCGTATAGGGTTGTGAGATGGTTTGATCTGCTGCTATGGGAAAAGGTTTATCCTGGTAGGCGTGATCTTCAAAACTGCTATCCATGAAAAGATGTCTTGGTATCGCGCGCAGTGCGTCCAATACTTTTGTATTATGAATGCCTTTGGCCGCAACCACTTCTACCAATTGGTTACGCATTCCTTTATGTTTGAAGGTATCTTTCAAAAAAACAATGGTTTTAGCGTATGATTCATGATTAGTGGTAAAGGTATCACATTTTCAATTTTTGTCCTTCCTTTGTTTTAGGATTAATCTGCGTATTTTTACTGAAAATTTATTCTATGCTCAAAGTAGGAGTATTAGGTGCCGGTCACCTCGGAAAAATACATCTTCGCCTTTTAAATGAATCTGCCAAGTATGAATTGATTGGTTTTTTCGATGCCGACCCCATCCATGGCAAAAAGGTAGAAGCAGCATTTGGGTATCCTTATTTTGACAATATCGATACGCTGATTGCTGCCGTAGACGTTGTAGATATAGTTACTCCCACCCTTTCTCATTATGATTGTGCCAAAAAGGCCATGGAACAGGGGAAGCATATTTTCCTTGAAAAACCCATTACCAACACCCTCGAGGAGGCTGAAGAACTTTTAGCGCTCGAAAAAAAGTTTGGCGTAAAAGGGCAGGTAGGCCATGTAGAACGATTTAATCCAGCCTTTACGGCCATAAAGGATTCTATCCAGGATCCTATGTTTATTGAAACACATCGGCTGGCTGAATTTAATCCGAGAGGCACCGATGTGCCTGTGGTATTGGATCTGATGATCCATGATATTGATGCCATCCTCAGTGTGGTCCCGTCTGAGGTGAAGGAGATCCACGCAAGCGGGGTCTCTGTCATCAGCAAATCACCCGATATTGCGAATGCCCGGATCGCTTTTGAAAATGGTTGTGTGGCCAATTTGACCGCCAGCAGAATTTCCCTGAAAAACATGCGGAAATCGCGCTTTTTTCAACAGGATGCCTACATTTCGGTCGATTTTCTCGAGAAGAAGGTAGAAGTTGTTAAGATGAAAGACGCACCGGAGCATCCGGAACCATTCGACATGATCCTGCAAAATGCGGAAGGGATCAAAAAACAGCTCTATTTCGAAAATCCGACCATTGAGAATAACAATGCCATCCTGGATGAGTTGGAAACTTTTGCGGAGGCCATCGTTCATAACACAACACCAAAAGTGACATTAACCGATGGCACCAGGGCCCTAAGGGTTGCCCTGCAGATCATCAACTCCTTTTAAAAAGAATAAAATCATAATTCCTAAATACTAATGATACATAAGATAACTGTTATAGGCGCTGGTACCATGGGGAATGGTATTGCACACGTTTTTGCCCAGCACGGGTTTCAGGTAACCATCGTCGATGTATCCGAACAAGCCTTGAAAAAAGGGGTGGAGACCATTTCCAGAAATCTGGATCGCATGGTGGCCAAAGAGAGCATCACGGCGGCCATAGCTACCCAAACAATAGGGAATATCAGCACTAAAACCGGATTAAAGGAAGGCGTTGTTAACGCCGACCTCGTGATAGAGGCGGCCACGGAGAACCTGGAAGTAAAACTTACCATTTTCCGTGATCTGGATGCCCTCTGTGATGCCAGAACTATTTTGGCAACCAATACTTCTTCCATTTCCATTACTCAGATCGCGGCTGCCACCACAAGACCCGAGCAAGTCATTGGCATGCACTTTATGAATCCGGTTCCCATCATGAAACTGGTAGAGATCATACGAGGGTATTCTACTTCTGATGCCGTTACGAATGAGATCATGGAACTGGCAACCAGGTTGGGTAAAACACCCACCGAAGTAAATGATTATCCTGGTTTTGTTGCCAACCGCATCCTGATGCCTATGATCAACGAGGCTATTGAAACCCTGTACAATGGGGTAGCTGGCGTCGGCGAAATAGATACCGTAATGAAGCTGGGCATGGCACACCCTATGGGGCCTTTGCAATTAGCCGATTTTATTGGGCTAGACGTATGTCTTTCTATCCTCAAGGTTATGTATGACGGTTTTAAGAATCCAAAATACGCTCCCTGTCCGCTGCTTACCAACATGGTGATGGCGGGTAAATTAGGAGTAAAATCAGGTGAAGGATTTTATGACTACCAGGAAAGCCGAAAGGCAGAAAAGGTGGCGTCCCAATTCAGTAAAAAATAATGGCCATTATCAAACCATTTAAGGGAATTCGGCCGGCAGCCGATAAGGTGGCACATGTGGCTTCCCGTTCCTATGAGGACTATTCAAAGGAAGAATTGAAAGCCAACCTGCAATTCAACCCCTTTTCATTCCTGCATATTATCAATCCGGGGTTTAAATTCCACAAACGGGTTTCCGGCGAAGAACGCTTCACCCTTGTTCACAACCGGTATATGGAATTTCTGGAGGAAAAAGTATTCATCAAAGATGCCGAAGCAGGTTTTTACCTCTATCAGATCAACAGAAATGGGTTTCAGTGCTGTGGTATTTTTTGCGCAACCAGTGTTGCAGATTACCGGAATAATATCATAAAGAAACACGAGAATACCATTGAAAGCAGAGAGCAATTATTTGCCCATTACCTGGATACTGTAAAATTCAATGCAGAACCTGTATTAATGACCTACCCGGACGATCCGCTGATCGAGCAGATCATTCGTAATGCAAAACAACGTGAGCCTGACTATTTCTTTACCTCCCCGGACAGGACCACCCATCAATTGTGGAGGATCGCTAAAAAAAACAACATTGAGGAGATCACCAAGGCGTTTTCAAAAATAGCGGCACTCTATATTGCAGACGGCCACCACCGAAGCGCTTCCTCCGATCTTTTTGCGCGGTGGTGCGAGGATCGCAATCCGAAGCACTCTGGAAAAGAAGCGTATAATTTTTTCATGAGTTATCTGATCCCCGAAAGCGAGATCAAGATCTATGAATTTAACCGGATGGTAAAGGATCTGAATGGCCATTCCAAGGAATCGTTTCTGGTACAGCTAGATACTTTATACCGGATCAAGAAGACGGATCAGGAGCTTTACAAGCCAACAAAAAAACACCACTTCAGCATGTATTTGGATGGAGAGTTTTATTCGTTGTATCTCCGAAAGCATGTACTGCCGCTTTCCGACCCTCTCAGCAAGCTGGACACGCATATACTTTTTAAGACCATCCTGGAGCCCATTTTAGGGATCAGGGACCTACGCAATGACAAACGCATTCAGTACGGATACGGCAAACATAATGTCTTGCGTATGAAGAACGACATTGACAAGGGAAATTTCGCTGTTGGTTTTAACCTGGTTCCCATTACCATGGAAGAGATCAAGGCTGTTGCCGATGCCGAATTAGTGATGCCTCCTAAAAGCACTTTCATAGAACCCAAGCTGAAAAGCGGATTGGTCATATACGAGTTATAAAACCGAGCTATGTCTATCGCAGAAAACCTCAATCAAATTAAAGCCTCCCTGCCAGCACACGTAACCCTGGTGGCCGTATCCAAGACCAAACCCAATGCCCAAATCATGGAGGCGTACCATGCCGGACAGCGCATTTTTGGAGAAAACAAGATACAGGAAATGACCCAAAAGTGGACAGAATTGCCGAAGGATATCGAATGGCATATGATTGGGCACGTGCAAAGGAATAAGGTAAAGTATATGGCTCCTTACGTATCCCTTATCCATGGTGTAGACAGTTTTAAGCTATTGAAAGAAATAGACAAACAGGCAAAAAAGGAGCAACGGATCATCCCATGCCTGCTCCAAATGCATATTGCGGAGGAGGAGACGAAATTTGGATTGAACAAGGACGAGCTTTTTGAAATAGTCCGATCGGACGCTTTTAAAAAACTCGAAAATGTACAAATAAAGGGCCTGATGGGTATGGCCTCTTTTACAGACGATTCGCTTCAGGTCACCAAAGAATTCAACTTTCTCAAATCGGTTTACGATGAACTGGCATACATACTGCCTCATATTTCCATACTCTCCATGGGGATGAGTGGCGACTATCCCATTGCTATCATGGAAGGTAGTACCATGGTCCGTGTAGGAAGTAGTATCTTTGGGAAAAGGAATGGATTGTAAACCAAATATCATGACCCCTTTAGGACCAGAATATTATTTATGTATGCAATTCTTGACATAGAGACCACAGGTGGCAAATACAATGAGGAAGGGATTACGGAAATTGCCATTCACAAATTCGATGGCCGTCAAGTAGTCGATAAATTCATTTCCCTGATCAATCCGGAAAGGGAGATACAGCCTTTTGTCGTAAACCTGACGGGTATTAACAGTAAAATGCTTCAAACGGCCCCCAAATTCCACGAGGTGGCCAAACGCATTGTGGAAATTACTGAAAGTACCATATTGGTAGCACATAACGCTCAATTTGATTATCGCATCTTGCGAACCGAGTTTAGAAGGTTAGGCTATAATTTTGAACGCAAGACCTTATGTACGGTCGATCTTTCCAAAAAATTGATACCAGATGCCCCTTCACACAGTCTTGGAAAACTAGTACGCTCGCTCGGGATCCCCGTAAGTGACCGCCACCGGGCCAACGGAGATGCCCTGGCTACTTTAAAGCTTTTTAAGATCCTGCTTACCAAGGACCTGGACAAGACCATTATAAGTGAGGTGACACGGGAAGAAACCCATGGGGAGTTGTCGCATAGGCAATTGGATATAGTAGATAGCGTCCCTTCCGAAACCGGGGTTTACTATATGCACAATAAAGACGGACACGTCATTTATATGGGAAAAAGTCGGAATATGAGAAAAAGTGTCAACCAACATTTTACCTCCGATGCCCTGCGAGCCCGGGAACTTCAAAAAGAGACCAGAAAAGTTACCTTTGAACTTACCGGAAGTGAGCTGATCGCCTGGCTGAAAGTTTCTGAAGAATTACGAAGAAATACCCCTAAATACCCGTCGTTAAAAAGGGAAATGACCATCTCAATGCAGGCCAATGATAAGGGACTGGCGCAGGAGCAATTCAGTTTACAAGGAAGAGACCTCTTGGTTATTGATAAAGGAAGGGCTTTAGGGGAACATAGCGCTATCCTAATTAGAAATGGTCAGTTTAAAGGTTGGGGGTTTTATGAACTCAACCATCAAATAAATAATATTCATATCTTAGAATCCATAATAACGCCAATGGAAGCAAGTAAAGGCACCCTCCGATTGGTGGAAGCTTATTTAAGGAAACACAGTGTTTTAAAGATTATTGACCTCAACCAAACCCATTGAAGGACAGGCAGCCAAAAAAAGACTGGAAAGGTACGTTGCACGAAATAATTTACGGCACCCATACTCCTGCCGGTAAATTGTTTGACGTTGTATTGCTGGTGGTGATTGTCTATAGTGTTGTGATCGTAATGCTGGAGAGCATCCCGAGGTTCGATAACAAATACCACGATTTTTTAAATATTTCAGAATGGTTCGTAACCATCCTGTTTACCATTGAATACGTTTTAAGGATCATCTGTATCAAGAGCCCCAAGAAATATATCTTCAGTTTTTTTGGCGTTATTGATTTCCTGTCCACCATCCCTAAATACCTTTCCTTCTTCATTGGCGGGTCACAATACATAACGGCATTCCGTGCGCTCCGGTTGTTGCGGGTCTTTCGAATATTGAAACTGGTTCGTTTTATTGGCGAATCGAATAATCTGTTGCGCGCACTCCAGGCGAGCCGCACAAAGATATTTGTCTTTGTCTTTTTTGTCCTGATCGTATCCGTGTTGTTGGGAACCATCATGTACCTGGTAGAAGGGCCGGAACATGGGTTTAATAGCATACCCCACAGTGTGTATTGGACCATTGTAACCCTCACAACTGTAGGATACGGGGATATTTCCCCGCAAACAGGTTTGGGACAGATCATCGCAACTATCATCATGATCGTGGGATATGGCATTATTGCGGTACCCACTGGAATTGTAAGCGCAGAATACGTCACCGAAAAAAATCGGAAAAAAAAGAAAAATGACAAAACCTGCCCCGATTGCGGGACAACTATCCGTCAAAAGGACGCATTGTATTGTCGTGTATGCGGCTTTCGGCTAATTCATGATGATTAATGGAGCGAGCACGGACCTTAGTGGTTGTTGTGGGTCCAACAGGCATTGGCAAAACAGCTATGGCCATCGCCTTAGCCAGGCATTTTAAAACAGCGGTCCTCTCTGCAGATTCCCGACAGTTTTATAAAGAATTATCCATTGGTACGGCAGTACCTTCAAGGGAAGAATTGGACGCAGTTCCGCATTATTTCATTCAGCACAAACACATACATGATCCTTATTCCGTAGGCGATTTTGAAAGGGAAGCACTTAGCGTACTCACAGACCTCTTTAAAGAACATGGGGTGGTGATCATGGCGGGTGGCAGCGGACTTTATATCGATGCCGTAACCATGGGGTTCGATTCGTTCCCTGAAATTGACCCATCCGTTAGGGAACTATTAAATACGGAATTGCAAACACAAGGATTGCCATCACTTCAGCAAGCACTGAAGAAAGCAGACCCAACCTATGCACAAAAAGTAGATCTTCAAAATCCGCAACGCGTCATCAGAGCACTGGAAGTATTCAGGGGCACAGGAAAGCCCTATTCCTCCTTTCTGAAGAAGAAAAAAACAAAGAGACCGTTCACGACGGTTTTCCTTGGATTGGACGCCCCCCGTGATGTACTCTACGAACGTATCAATTTACGTGTGGACAGGATGATGGAGGCCGGGCTCCTGGAAGAGGTGAATGCTGTAAAAGAGTACGCCCATCTCAATGCGCTTCAAACGGTAGGATACAAAGAACTATTTAAATACCTGGCACAGGAATGCAGCTTAGAAGATGCAATAGCTGAAATTAAAAAAAATACGCGGCGCTATGCGAAAAGACAGGGAACATGGTTTCGGAAGAAAACCGGGATCCTTTGGGTGCCCTATGACCTTCCGGCTGCACAAGTGATAGAGAAGCTAACCCCTTATATTTCCAAAACCTCATGATGCAACAGGCCAAAGGAATATATATTATCATGGGGGTTTCGGGATGTGGCAAAACAACCATCGGAAAATTACTGGCCAGGGAACTAGGCCTCCCCTTTTTTGATGGCGATGATTTCCATCCACCGGCGAACGTTCAAAAGATGTCGGCCGGAATACCCCTAAATGACGAAGACCGGGCTTCCTGGCTTCATAAACTGAATGAATTGGCTAAAGAATATCAGGATACAGGAGCTGTCATTGCATGTTCTGCACTGAAGGAAACCTATCGTGAAGTACTCTCGGCCGGGGTAAGCCCGAAACCACTTTGGGTCTATTTGGAAGGCAGTTATGAAGCAATAGCTACACGAGTACAGCAGCGAACAGGTCATTTTATGCCCTTAGCATTGTTGCGATCACAATTTGACACCCTGGAACCACCTGCAAAAGGAATAGAAGTAAGTATTGAGCAGAAACCGGAAAATATTGTAGCCCAGATCTGCAGCCAAATTGGCGATAACTAAAAAAAGCATCCTGAGGATGCTTTTTTATTAGTACGTGCTATAGTATGATCATTCCGACTTAATGACCAGCCTGAACCCTTCCCCATGAATATTCAGGATCTCTACCAAATCATCTCTTTTCAGGTATTTCCGCAACTTGGCAATGTAAACATCCATACTCCTGGACGTAAAGTAGTTGTCGTCTCGCCATATTTTGGTTAACGCCAGTTCCCTTGGCATCAGGTCGTTTTCATGAAGGGCCAGCAAGCGCAGCAGTTCGTTCTCTTTAGGAGAGAGTTTAATGGGCTCCTCGTCCTTGTACTTCAGAAAACGAAGTTTTGAATTCAGATGGAAATTTCCAATCTTGAATTCAAATTGTTTGCTCTCTGCTAAGGTACTGGAAGCCTTTCTTTGAAGGATCGCCTTAATTTTCATTAACAGCACCTCAGAATCGAAGGGTTTGTTTAAATAGTCGTCAGCACCAGCCTTATATCCTTTAAGAACGTCTTCCTTCATTGTTTTGGCCGTTAGAAAAACGATAGGTACATGCTCGTTTTTTTCGCGTATCTCCCTGGCAAGTGTAAACCCATCCTTATAAGGCATCATTACATCCAGAATGCAGAGGTCATAATTATCCTTCTTGAATTTTTCAAAGCCCTCCATACCATTCTTGGCAAGAGTGACATCAAAATCGTTCATTGAAAGGTAATCCTTAAGGACGATCCCAAAATTAGGATCATCTTCAACCAATAATATTTTCTTATTTACTGTTTCCATATCTTTTAAATTAGGGGCATCTTAATGAAAAAAGCACTTCCTTTTCCTTTTTCGCTTTCCGCATATACTTCGCCCTGATGATCCTCTACTATTTTTTTTACGTAGGCCAGGCCTAAACCATGGCCTTTTACATTGTGTAAGTCGCCTGTATGTTCTCTATAAAATTTTTCAAAAACCCTTTTAAGCACGGCTTTACTCATCCCTGCCCCCTGGTCCTCTATTTTTATAATAATATAATTCTTTGCTACTTCTGTATATATATCAATTTTTGGTGCCTCGGGTGAATATTTGATGGCATTGTCCAGGATGTTGACCAATACATTCCCAAAGTGCATGTCATTTGCCAATATCTCTGATCTTTCGGCATTCAAATGGGTATGAATGTACCCCCCCCGGTCTAAAACGATCAGATCTACGTGAGAGATCGCTGTTTGTATAAGCTCATGCACATCTACCCGGTCCTTGGATATATCCAGCTGATTCCGTTCTAACTTTGATATCCGCAATACGTTTTCAACCTGGGCGTGCATCCTTTTGTTTTCATCCCGTATCATTTGCAGGTACCGCTTCACCTTTTCCTCATCCCCTATTATTTTCGGGTTTTTAATGGCCTCTACAGCCAGGTTAATGGTGGCAATAGGGGTCTTAAACTCATGCGTCATATTGTTAATAAAGTCTGACTTGATCTCGGAGATCTGCTTTTGCCGTATTAACTGGTAAATAGCACTTGCATATGCCACTACAATTACCAAGGTAAACAGTAGTGATAAAAACGCCATTCCCAATACTGACTCCAGTAAAAATTTCTTCTTTTTGGGGAAAGACAGCAAAAAAGTAAAATTGCTATCCCCTTCACTATTCTTAAAGATCGGTGCTTTATAGATGGTTGATTCACCAAAACGAAAACGTCTCGACCTTATTTTTGTAGGCAGTCCCCTGCTATAGATTCCGTATTCAAAATCGGTATTGATGGCCATGTTGTTTAGTTCCTGGTCCAGCAACAATTCGATCTCTTGCTTTGTAACGCGTTGATGAATGGGCCTGTTTTCGGCATATTCACGGTATACGTCTTCAAAAGCTGCTTTATCTACACTAGATAATCCGCCAATCTTCTCCAGTTTCTGGATAGGGTTCAGGCGATAAGCCTTTCCGTCCAACCCATATTCTTCCTTATAAACGGTTTTGGTGCGTTTACTGGTATAATTTTTTACGGTTGTACTGTCTCCCGTAAGGCTGTCAAAGAACGTGGATGCGATGTTATAGTCTTCCTCCAGTATCCCATGGGAATAAAAAAGGATTTCATTGGAATTAATGTCGCGGTCAATGAAGAAGATATTGCTGAGATGCGCACTCTTTAGCTCGCCCAGACTATCCTTAAGGCTCAGGAACCTATCGGAATAATCTCTCATTTCACGATCCTCAATCTTGTCTGTGACCCTGCTGAGGACCTCCGCTATCGTATTAGAAAACTGTTCTTCTTTGTCCTCTACAGAGCGCTTAATCCAATATAGCTGAACGGAAATAATGCCCACCAGCGAAAGGCTCATCAGAACTACAAGAAAAACAAATAATCGCTTATTCATTTTAGGTAAAATTAAAAATTTAACATTTAGCGGATTGCTTGTTTAACCTAACCTTAACAAAAATGTTAAAATTTAGTATTAAGCGTATTTCAGAATAAGTTGCTCATGAATATTCCTTACCTGTATTAAGGTGTCCTGTAAGTACTCATTATGGATTACAAAATGCGCCAACTTCATCTTTTTTTCCTCAGGCCATTGATGTCGCATACGCTCAAGAATAGCCGATTCTTCAAGGTTATCGCGTTTTTTGATCCGGTCGATCCTTATCTCCTTAGGAGCCGTAATAAGGATCATATCATCCAGTTCCTTATATCCGCCATTCTCAAACAGAATAGCCGCCTCCTGAATGACATAGGGGCTCGCTTGCGAGCTGGCCCAGGCCCTGAAATCCTTTTTGACCGCCGGATGTACGATCTCATTTAATTTTTGAAGTAATACCGCGTCTCCAAAGACCTTAGCAGCTACATAATTACTGTCCAGAACATTCTTCTTATAGGCATTTTTACCTAAAAGCAAAATAACCGCCTTACGGACCTCAGCATCCTCATTCATAATCCGCCTGGCTTCCTTATCCGAATTATAGACCGGGATACCCAGATCCTGGAACATTAACCCAACGGTTGTTTTTCCACTGCCAATCCCCCCTGTGAGGCCAATCATTTTCATTCTCTCTTCAGGATAAATTCTATCTGCGATTCCATTAACTGCACACTGGAGATACTATCGGGCTTTTTGATCAATTCCAAGGGTAAGAAGGCGGAACCTTCCTTAACCTGGTTGTGATCTGCAATTATGGTGAAATCTGCCGGTTTTAACTCCTTCAGTTGCTCTAACCGCGCCTTACACAAAACGTTGATGACATTAGGAAAGGTCCTTATTTGAGTCCCTTCAGGCAGGTTGATCACCGTTACAGGCACTTCGAATATTTTTTCTGAAAACCGAAAGACCTTACCTGTCACCTTCACCTTTTCATGATCATATTCCGTGTATTCCAGCGCTGGGGGCTTACGGATATGCAGCGACCTTTCAAAATCTTCCGAAATATCGGTAAGGGAAATGGTTTCTGTAGTAATAAAATGAATAGTGTCTACTTCCCGGCTGGGCCCTCTTAGTACAATGGAATCAGGCGCTAATACCAATTGGCCATCCAACATGTAATTCTGTGAAAGTTCTAAGGATACCTGAGCACGAATGGGCACCTTCCGCTTGATGATCCTTGTGAAATTTAAAAAGAGTGTATCCTGGTCTATCTGCAGGATAGAAAGCGACCCCGAAAGTTTGTTTTCTATTTGTTGTCTGTAAACCTGATCACTTATGAAATACCTACCCCTATTGAAAGTTGATGCGCTAAGGTCTAAGGGTAATTTGGTCGAGTTAAATTTAGATCCCAGAAACTGCCAGCCAGTGGCTCTGACCAAAAGGGAGACAGATTCCTTGGAGGTCCCTAAGAGTAACAGGGTATCAGGACTATTCTCAAAGACAAGGTCATAGGTGATCCTATCGGTATGCATTTCGGACAGCTTACTTATCAGCCATGCTAAAAAAGAACACAACAGTAACGCCAGAAAAACTTTCGCCTTTCTCTTGGTAGTTCTTTTAATGCCTTTTTCACCCGCCATGATCCCTATTTAAAGAAAAGTGTTGGGAATAATTCCTCTGGTTTCTTTTTACTAAAAGTAAGTAAGAATGTCGACTTTAAAAAACCAATGCCATATCCTGTGAATTGCACCAAAACAGCTGCCAGCGATAAAAAGGCTATTGAGAGGTCCTTATTCTTTATCAGGGAATCCAACAGAAGCAAAAAGAAATACAACAGGTATACCAACAGCGGCCATTTAATGCCTAACAGGGCGACAATAACGGAAAGAAAAAAACCGGTCATAAATACGGTTGGGAACCAATAGGTCAGTTTTGCAGTACCCGGATGCCACTTGTTCAGAATAGGCCTGACCAGTCCGAATTTCTTCACCTGCGTAAAGAATTTGTGGAAATCGACCCTTCTTTTGTGATACACATAGGCTTCAGGAATTAAACAGGTTTTAAATCCATTCTTCCAAAGGCGTATACTAAGGTCCGGGTCTTCTCCCGGATGGATTTTACCGAAACCCCCTGTACTTTCAAAAGCCATTTTGGAAATACCCATATTAAAACTTCGTGGCTGAAAAGAATTTGCTGCTGTTTTATCCCCCCGTATGCCTCCGGTTGTAAGAAGGGAGGTCATGGCGTAATTGATCGCCTTTTGTGTTTTGGTGAAATCCTTATGGGCAGTATCGGGTCCCCCGAAGCAATCCACATAACGCTGCTCAAGTGCTTTGGAAATCGTTGTCAGGTACTGCGGGGGAAGCAAACAATCAGAATCCAGGATAATGAAGTAGTTTCCCTTTGCCTGGCGCATCCCAAAATTCCTGGAATCCCCGGGGCCACTATTTTCCTTGAAATAGTAGGATATCTCCAATTGGTCTTCAAAAGCCTTTATAACCTCCTCCGAACGCTGCTGAGAACCATCTTCTACAATAACCACCTCATAGGGCCTGTCGTAGGTTTGATAAAGCAGACTGTCTAGCAATTCCCTGATTTCCTCAGGTCTGTTGTATACAGGGATAATTAAAGAAATGAAAAGGTCCATAGGTCCGTCCATGTTCAAAATAAAAGCCATCCTTTCAAGGATGGCTATTGATTGTAGTATACTATATTACTCTGTAAACCGTTCAATGACTTCCTGACTTACACCTGTATTGGAGAAACCACCGTCGTGAAAAAGGTTTTGCATGGTCACCTTTTTTGTAAGGTCCGAAAACAGGGAAATGGTATAATTGGCACAATCCAGGGCAGTCGCATTCCCCAATGGAGACATCTTCTCGGCAAAGGAAATAAAACCATCGAACCCTTTAACCCCTTGTCCGGCAGTTGTAGGAGTTGGCGACTGGGAAATAGTGTTGACCCGCACTTTCTTTTCTTTGCCAAAGAAATACCCAAAACTCCGTGCCACAGATTCCAAGTAGGCCTTGTTGTCTGCCATATCATTATAATCCGGGAAGGTACGTTGCGCAGCCATATAGGTAAGTGCTACAATGCTTCCCCATTCGTTCATCGCATCGGCTTTGTACAAACTTTGCATAACCTTGTGGAAAGACAGGGCCGAAACATCCCAACCTTTGGTTGTGAAATCGTATTTCTCATCAGTATAGGCCCTCCCTTTTCGGACATTTACAGACATCCCGATAGAATGGAGAACAAAATCCAGTTTTCCTCCCAGGATCTCCATGGCCTTGGCTACCAGATTGTCAAGATCTTCTTCGCTGGTTGCATCCGCAGGAATTATTTCGGAACCCGTTTTCTTGGCAAGTTCATTAATCTGTCCCATTCGCATGGCGATAGGTGCATTGGTGAGTACAAATGTACCTCCCTCCTCATGAACCTGCTCAGCAGTCTTCCATGCAATGGAATTCTCGTCTAATGCTCCAAAGATAATTCCTCTTTTTCCTTTCAATAAATTGTGTCCCATGATCTTGTACTTATATATGTTGGTTAAACGTTCTCTTTTAATACTTTAAGTAAGTAGCTGCTTGGCATGTGCCATAGCAGAGTCAGAAAGGTCTTTCCCTCCTAACATTTCGGCCAGCTCCACAATACGCTCCTCCTGTGAAAGTTTCTTCATACGGGTGCGCGTTACCAGGCCATCGTCCTCCTTGTATACCTTAAAATGCTGGTCGCCCTTGGACGCTACCTGAGGCAGGTGCGTTATGGAGAAGACCTGCATATTATGACTCATTTCCAGCATAATGTCGCCCATATTGTTAGAAATTTCCCCGGAGACCCCTGTATCGATCTCATCAAACATCATCGTGGGCAATTGTTCGTAATGTGCCAAAATAGATTTGATGGCCAGCATTATACGGGAAAGTTCTCCTCCGGAAGCTACTTTTTTTAAGGGTCCGTAATCTGCACCTCTGTTTGCAGAGAATTGAAATGTCAGCACATCCATACCCGTACTGAAATACTCCGCCGTTTTCTCCAATGCAATCTGGAAGGTAGCATTCGGCATCCCCAAATGCCCTAAGGCATTCTCCAGTTTTATCTTAAGTTGAGGGATAACTGCTTCCCTTTTTGCATGCAGTTCTTCGGCAAGGACCTCCAGCGATGTTTGGGTCCTTTTCATGATCGCCTCCTTTTCTTCTATATCATGCTCCAGATATTCGGTCGAAGCTACCTTTTTCGTCAGTTCTTCGCGCACACTGATGAGTTCTTCAATACTCCCGGCACTGTGTTTTTTCTGAAGGTTATAGAGGAGTTGTAATTTTTGGTTGACCTCAGCCAGAAGATCGGGGTTCGCCTCTACCTGGTCCTGAACGGATTCCATTTCGAACGACAGATCATCCAATTCCAGGAATACCGATTGGATCCTTTCTGATATATTTTGGTACTTGGGCCCATAACCAGACAGTTTGGATGTTACCTGTTTCAGCTCTCCTAATAATGCCTGTATGCCAATCTCTTCATTAACCAGTAGCTGGTGTGCCTTTGACAGTTGCTCCAGAATGGTTTCCACATTGGAAAGTTGTTCGTATTCTGCTTCCAGGGTTTCAAGGATGCCCTGCTGCAATGGGGCTGCCATCAGTTCATTCAAAAGAAACGCATGATAATCCTGTTCCTTTTCTGCCTCCTGTTTGAGTTCCTCCAACTCTTGGAGCCTTTTTTGGGTAGCCTGGAATACCTTTAAATGTTCTCTAAACGAATCGATCAGTTTCTTGTTATCTGCCAACGCATCAATCACTTTTAACTGAAATTCGTTCTCGGTGAGTTCCAGTGTTTGATGCTGAGAATGGATATCGATAAGCCGTTGGCCCAGGGCCGAGAGAACATCCAGGGTAACCGGGGAATCATTTACAAAAGCCCTCGATTTTCCACTTGGGTGTATTTCACGCCTGAGGATGGTTTGAGGCTCATAGTCCAGGTCTAAGGCTTTAAAGAAGCCCAAAAGACCGTACTTATCAATGGCAAATTCGGCCTCTATAGTACATTTTTTTTCTTTATCACGAAGTGAACCAAGATCTGCCCGTTTGCCAAGTACAAGGGATAGACCTCCTAAAAAAATAGATTTACCGGCACCTGTTTCACCAGTAATTGTACTAAACCCTTTGCTGAAGGATACAGAAAGATCTTCAATAAGCGCATAGTTTTTAATGGTCAGGTGCGTCAGCAAGATGGTTCGGTTTAATCTTGGGGTAAAGATAACCGATATTGTCCTGTAAAAAAATGGGGTTCCTTAATATTTTATTTCGTTCCAGGTATTGGAATAGAAGGGAGCAATCTTGTTAAGGGTACTCTTTAAGGCAACGACGTCTACTTTAGGCCCATCTGAAAAAATATTTAAGATCTCCTCAGATTTGGCGTCGAAGAAGGTTTGAATCAAAAATGCATTTGGCCTTCGCTGGATAAGGGTTTCAAAGAGTCGCATAGAACCTGAGATCACCTGTTTCCCAGTGCTGTTATTATCCCCCAGGATATCCAGGCCTTTGCGGTGATAATTGTACATGGCAATGCGGTACTCCCTAAACGTATTAGACAGCAGATTATCGACCAGGACAAAACGGGTTCTGTTGTCTGTGGCAGATTGGCTCCATCCGGAAAAATTACTCCCCTGTGCCTGGGTCACTATTTTTTGGGCTTCTTTATAAAAATCGGTACCCCCTTCCAGTGCAAAGGTATCTGCATCCAATCCCAAAACGATGTAGACATAATAGGAAATAACACCCACCAGATTAGATTCGAAGACATTTTGGTTGTAGATAAGCGGCTGAAATTCGATATACCCAAAATTGAAGTCGTTATCCTTGTAATTAAAGACAGGACTTTCGTAGGAGGTATTAAATACGGGACGCGATGATTGTATTTGTATGGTAGCTTCAAACCTGTTGGATTCGAATTTCGTCACGGTAATGAACATTCGTGCATTAACCCGCTCATTTTCCTTGTAAACCCTGTTTGTCCATTTGTTTTTGTTCACAAAATCATTAAGGGAGCGCTCCAGGGTGCGAAATATTTGTTGATTGGTCTGCCCTACCTGATCAGAATTTACCGTAACAACGCAATTGAGTTCCTGTCCGTAAGAAGTTAAGGATAAGAGTAATAAAAGGGCCAAGGCCAGATATCTATGCATGGATGTTGCTGATGATTTCTTTCCATATATCCAAAGCCACTTCGGCCTTGGTCTTTACCTCAAACGATTTTATTGAGAAATTCTTGTCTATAAAGGTTATTTTATTGGTAGCAACGCCAAATCCTGCACCTTCATCCCGCAACGAATTGAGAACAATGGCATCCAGGTTCTTTTTTAGCAATTTTTCTTTGGCATTAGGAAGTTCGTTTTCCGTTTCCAGCGCAAACCCAACGAGGTACTGATGCGTTTTTTGTTGTCCGAGTGCCTGGAGAATGTCCTCGTTCTTTACCAATTCTAAGGAAAGGACAGCATCCTGCTTCTTGATCTTTTCGTTTGCGATTTCCCTGGGGCGATAATCGGCCACCGCAGCAGCCGCGATCATGATATCAGTATTTTCAAAATGGTCTATTGTAGCCTCAAACATGTCAGCTGCAGAAACCACCCGGACTACAGTTATAGCAGGATCTTTTACCTGTTGAGCAGACGGACCCAGAACCAGCACTACTTCGGCACCCAGGGAAGCGGCCTTACGGGCAAGTTCGCAACCCATTATTCCGGACGAGTGATTCCCTATAAAGCGAACCGGGTCGATGGCCTCGTAGGTAGGGCCTGCCGTAATAAGCACCCTTTTACCATACAAAGGGGCCGCCTTTTTTAAGTGCTGCTCTATAAAGCCAACAATATTCTCCGGTTCTTCCATTCGTCCTTCGCCATCCAGTCCGCTAGCCAATTCCCCTGCGGTAGCCGGTATTAGAACATTGCCAAAAGATTGCAGTTTGGCAAGTGTTTCCCGGGTAGTAGGGTGCTGGTACATATCAAGATCCATGGCGGGTGCAAAATAAACCGGACATTTGGCTGATAGGTAGGTGGCCAACAAGAGGTTGTCGCAGCTTCCACTGGCCATTTTAGCCATGGTATTGGCCGTTGCAGGAGCAATGATCATCAGATCTGCCCATAACCCAAGCGCTACATGGTTGTTCCAGTCGACCGTACCGTCCTCTTCCTTTATAAAATCGAGGAAAACCGGATTCTTGGAAAGTGTGGCGAGTGTTAAGGGGGTTACAAAAGAAACGGCGCTTTCCGTTAAAATAACTTTAACTTCAGCACCGGCTTTTATTAATAAACGAACTAAAAAGGCAGTTTTATAGGCAGCAATACCTCCGGTAATACCCAAAAGGACCTTCTTGCCTGCTAACATTTACTGCTCGTCTTTCTCTGTATTTCGATAGTAGATCTTATCTTCTAACCACTCTGTTATGGCCATAGCATGTGGTTTGGGAAGCTTTTCGTAGAATTTGGAAACCTCAATTTGCTCCTTGTTCTCAAAAACTTCTTCAAGACTGTCACTGTAAGTAGCAAATTCCTCTAATTTCTCCAACAATTCCTTCTTGATCTCAGAATTGATCTGAACAGCCCTCTTGGCAGTGATTGAAATAGCCTCGTAGATGTTGCCTGTTTTTTGGTCGAATTCGTTCTTGTTAATCGTAACCGTGCTTACGGGCGCTTTGGAATTCTTTAAATCGTTCATATTCATTTTGATAGATTTTCTAGTTCTTTAAGACGTACAAATTCTTTATTTACTTTCTCCAAAAGATTATCGGCATCCTTTAGAAATGATGTATTTGGGTAATATTTAATCAAATTTTTATAAGCTGCTTCGGCTGCATCCAAACGTTCCTTCTGTTTGTTAAGGGTACTGTTCATCGCCAGGTTGGTGGTGGCCACTAACTTGAGATACATGGCTTCTTCCCTGAAAACAGTACCGGGATGATCGGACACAAAATTATCAAGGGCTGCTATTGCCGAGATGCTGTATTCCAGGATGTACGAATTCCCAAGCTTAGTAAATTGTTTTGCTATTTCGAAGGCCTTTCTTTCCTTTTTGGTGGTAAGCTCTTTTGCCATACTATTGGCCTCTGTCAGAAACTCAGATTCAGGGTAGGAATTAATGAACAGCTGCAATTTATCCAATGCCTTATCCGTATCCGTCTGATCGATGGAGTACAACGGGGAAAGCATGTAGTAACTTTTCGCACCTAAAAAAGATGCTTCTGCTGCTTTGTCGCTTTTGGGATATGACTTAAGGAAGCGCTCAAACTGATACCCGGCAAAATTATAATTCTCTATCTGATAATAAGAATCGGCCAAAAAGAATTGTACCCGCTCCCCCTGGGGTTTTCCAACATATTTTGGTGCAATCTGTTCCAACAAACGATTAGCTCTTTTGAAATCTTTGGCCTCGTAATACTTCTCTGCCATATCGTATTTGGCCTTAACATCCTCATTCTTAAGTACTTTTTGATACTCACTACACGAATGCAACAGCAGGGATACTGCTGCAAAAAGGATGATAACTCGCTTTGATAAAAACATTTGGCAAAATTAGGGATTCTAACTGGAATAAAAAACAATTTCTTTAACGCAAACATAGGCGGTTTTAAGCCATTAGGAACCGCTTTTTGGGAAGTTTTAACGAATTGTTCTTTCAGTTGGGGATGGCAAATGACCGAACGAAGTTGTCAATTTTCGATTTAAGTGCGTCCGAAGCCTCTATCAGAGGAAGCCGAACAGCAGCACCGGCCAGACCCAGACTTTCAAAAACCGCCTTGATGCCGGCTGGATTTCCTTCCTCAAAAATTAATTCCATTCCCGGGTATAAGGCATTGTGCAGCTGAAAAGCCTCATCGAATTGGCCATTGAGCCCCAAACGAATCATATTGCTGAATGGGGCGGGCATGCCCTGACCAAGAACAGAAATAACACCAATACCCCCTTCCGCTACCGTTGGCAGGGCGGTAAAATCGTCTCCTGAAATCACGTGGAATCCCGTGGGAACTGCCGACAGTAATTGTTTCACCTGGTCCATGTTACCACATGCCTCTTTGATGCCTATAATATTCTCAAAATCCCTGGCCAGCCGTCCTACGGTAGCCGGCAACACATTACTTCCGGTTCTACCGGGAACATTGTACAGGATGATCGGTTTAGGCGTTACGGATGCCAGCATTTTATAGTGCTGATAGATGCCTTCCTGGGTAGGCTTATTGTAATAGGGCGAGACAGACAAAACAGCATCAAAAGCTTCCAAATTTGCTTGTTTCAGCTCAGAGGCGAGTTGCAGGGTATTATTGCCCCCAATCCCAATAACCAAGGGGATTTCACCGGCATTTTCATCAATGATGGTTTCAATAACCAGCTGTTTTTCCGAAGGGGTCAATGTTACCGCTTCCCCGGTAGTACCCAGCACTACCAAATAATCTACTCCCCCATCAATGTTGAATCGGACGATCCTTTTAAGGGCAGCCACATCTACCCGTCCATCATCCGAAAATGGGGTAACCAAAGCCACCCCCGTACCGTAAAGTTGTTCCATGTTTACAATGCGTTCATTACCGTTAAATACTTCTTCAACTCTTTCTTGAAAGTGTCGAAATTGCCTATGGGTGTGTTTAGGATAAGGTCATTGAGCGCCGTATCTATCTCGGCGAAACCTACTTTTACCCTTGCCTTTGTTTTTACTGTCATAAGCTTCAGTATCAGCTTGTCTTCAGTATAATAGTTTACCAATACATCATATTCCTTGGACAAAAATTCCAGGGCATAACTATTCTCTATAGCCCCTTTCCACCCAAGGTCCTTGTCTGAAAAAACAGGGGTGGCATAGGGTGAATTCTTATCATAAAAATTCCGGTACCCCATTATTTTTACCGCATTGGGACGAAGTTCGAACAATTCAATAAATTGATAGAATTGTTCGTGATCGGGAAAATTGTCCAAATCGACAATGACACCGATCGTATGGATCCCTTTCCGATAGCCACGCTCAGTAACATCCTTCTGGAGTTCATTCCTTAGGAACTTTACGCCTGATTTCTGTTTGAGTTTGTCTTTGAGTCCCTTTAAAAACATGTATCTTTACGTTTTTACAAAGGTAACTATTATCCTTCCACTTCGAAGCGAAGTTAAGAAGGATACAATGTTTAAATATGAAACATTTTGTTTTATTTATAACAATATTGCAATTGGCAGCCTGTCGGCAAGAACCGACGGCCTTAAGGAGTATTGAAGGGAAACAACTGCCCGTATCGGCTGAAATTACTTCGGTAGATTCTATCGATCTTTTTATAAAACCCTACCGGGAGCGCGTGAATGCTGTGCTCGATAGTGTGCTGGCGTATGCACCCAATACCTTAACCACCAGGGATGGGCAATACAATACCTCAGAAGGTAATCTAATGGCCGATATCTTATTAACGCAGGCCAGGCCCATCTTTAAAATGCGAACAGGAAATGAAGTAGATTTTGCCCTGCTTAATGCGGGGGGCATTCGAAGCATTATATCCCAGGGCCCCGTTACCGCCAGAACGGCCTTTGAGGTAATGCCGTTTGAAAACGCTATTGTTGTGGTGGCGATAAAGGGAAAATCGGTTCGCGATCTGGTTTCCTTCCTTGTAGATTCCAGAAGACCCAATCCCATTAGTGGCATGAAGATTGTCCTGGACCAAAACGGAGGGCTCGAATCTGTAACTATTGGCGGGCAGCCTTTTGACGAAAACAAAACATACCATTTAGCAACCATTGATTATTTACTTGCAGGCGGCGATGACATTAGCTTTCTCAAAGAAAATAGTGGAATAACGGCACTGGATTACCTTTTGAGAAATGCCATGATCGATTATTTTAAGAAAACAGATACCTTAAGAGCAGCGGTTGATGATCGCTTCATAAAACGCAGTGCCAAATGAAACGAAGGTCCTTTGTTAAACAATCATTGGCTGGAGCGGGCTATTTGGGCATCGCCGGCACTGCCTTAACGGCCTGTAGCCAACGTAACAGCAAGCACATTACCATACTTCATACAAATGATGTGCACAGTCATTTAGATCCCTTTCCGATAGATCATGCCTCCTTTCCCAATATGGGGGGCGTTGCACGAAGAGCGACACTGGTTTCCCAAATTCGTGAGGAAAATCCAAATACGCTCCTTTTTGACGCAGGAGATATTTTTCAGGGCACCCCCTATTTTAATTTTTACGGGGGAGAGCTGGAATTTAAACTCATGAGTATGTTGCAATATGATGCAGCAACCATCGGCAATCATGATTTTGATAATGGAATAGACGGATTGCTGGCGCAGATGCCCTATGCAACATTTGAAATGCTATCGGCCAATTATGATTTTACCAATACCGTTATGAATGGGATGGTAAAACCTTACAAAATATTTAATGTGGATGGTATCCGTATAGGCGTGTTCGGACTGGGAATTGCATTAGACGGTTTGGTAACCAAAAAATTATATAAGGAAACACGGTACCTGGATCCCATTGAAATAGCCCAGGACATGAGCAAGGTCCTTAGAGAAGAGCAGAAATGTGACCTTGTTATTTGCTTGTCCCATTTGGGGTTTGACTATAAGAACAACCCTCAAAGACCCAGTGACACCGTTTTGGCAACCAAAACAGAAGGGATCGACCTAATTATTGGAGGGCATACCCATACGTTTCTCGAAAAGCCTGTTATTAGGCGAAACCGTAAAGATCAACCGGTGCTCATCAACCAGGTAGGATGTTATGGGATTAACCTGGGGCGTATCGACTTTTATTTTGATAGCAGCCAAAAACCCCTTGGTAAGGGCATTTCCATTACCGTCTGATAATCACTTCCATCCTTCAGCTTTCAGTTCCGCTGTTCCTTTTACGGGTGGCACATTCCTTGGTGATACAAATGTCCCGAAGGCTTAGGTATACAATTCCCTAAGCCTGGATGAGTGCCAGAAAATCAGATTCTGAAATGATAGGGACACCAAGCGTTTCGGCTTTGCTTCGTTTACTTGGTCCCATATTGGCCCCGGCTACCAGATAGGATGTCTTGGAAGAAATCGAAGAACTCACTTTCCCCCCATTATCTTCTATCAACTTCTTGAGCGCGGTACGCTCGAGCTTCTCAAAAACCCCTGAAACCACCAATGTCTTCCCTTTCAGGAGGTCTGTCTGGTTCATTAGCTGTTCTTCAGTAAGGGAGAACTGTACCCCATAGGAGCGAAGTCTTTCGATGATTTCTTTGTTTTCTTCATTCCCGAAAAATGAGACCACACTTTCTGCAATCCGTTGCCCTATCTCATTTACTTCCGTCAATTCGTCCTGCGAGGCCGCCATTAATGCATCAATATTCTTGTAGGCTTTTGCCAGAATTTTTGCAACCGTTTCTCCTACAAAACGAATGCCCAATGCAAATAAGACGCGTTCAAAAGGGATCACTACAGAGGCTGCGATCCCATTCAGGAGATTATCGGCCGATTTTTCAGCCATTCGTTCTAATGGCAGCAGCTGCTCTTTTGTCAAGGTATACAGATCCGCATAATTCCTGATGAGCCCTTCTTTGAACAAAAGCTCTACTGTTTCTGAACCCAACCCCTCAATATCCATGGCTTTCCTCGAAATGAAATGCTGGATACGGCCGGTAATCTGAGGCGGACAGCCGGTTTCATTTGGACAAAAATGTTGTGCCTCCCCCGGCTGCCGGTGTAACAAGGTGCCACATTCGGGACAATGGGTAATATAGGTGGTAGGTTGGGAATGTGCCGGTCGTTTAGACAGGTCTACCCCTACGATCTTTGGGATGATCTCCCCTCCTTTTTCGACGTAAACCGTATCCCCTTCACGAATGTCGAGCTTCACTATCTGGTCTGCATTGTGCAATGAGGCCCGCTTAACAGTGGTGCCGGCAAGTAAAACAGGGCGTAAATTGGCCACCGGTGTTATGGCGCCGGTACGACCCACCTGGTAGGTGATCTTTTCCAGCACCGAAACAGCTTGCTCTGTCTTGAATTTGTAGGCGATGGCCCAGCGGGGCGATTTTGCCGTATACCCCAGTTCTTCCTGCTGCAGCAGATTATTTACTTTGATGACCACTCCATCCGTCTCATATGGCAAAGTCGTGCCGATGCTCATCCCAATAGTGAAGAAATGCAAAAATCTCATCCATATTATGGCATATGCTGGCCTCTTTGGGGATCTTGAATCCCCAGCTTCTGGCCTTCTCCAATAGCTCGAAGTGGGTCTTGGCAGGCAAATTACGCCCCACCAGGCCATATAGGAGACAGTCGAGCGGCCGCTCCGCTACCAGCGCACTATCTTGTAATTTCAGGCTTCCGGATGCTGTATTTCGCGGGTTCATATAGGGATCTTCCCCACTATTAATGCGTTCCCGATTCATTTGCTCGAATCCTTCCAACGGCAAAATGATCTCGCCCCGGATATCGAATTTAGGCGGATAATCGCCTCGGAGTTGCAATGGGATCGAACGGATGGTCCTCACGTTCGCCGTGACATCGTCTCCCTGGAAGCCATCGCCTCGGGTGAGGGCCCTTGTAAGATGCCCGTTTTCATACGTTAAGCTAATAGATGCCCCGTCGTATTTCAATTCACAGGTAAATGTTACCGCCGCATCGCCAAGGATGCGCTGCACACGTTGCTCCCATTCCAGTAACTCCTCTTTGGAATAGGAGTTGTCCAGGGAGTACATCCGCTGCTCGTGCGCAATGGTCTTGAAATTCTTTGTGACCGCCCCACCAACGCGCATTGTGGGAGATGATTCGTCATAAAACTCAGGATGTGCCGCTTCTAAAGCCTGTAATTCCTTTAATTTCATGTCGAATTCATAATCCGAAATGACTGGGGCATCCAGTACATAATAGCGATAATTATGTTCGTGTAGTTCTTTTCGCAGGCGGTTGATAATCTCCTCAGTGGTCATGTTTTGTTTTTTCAAGTCGCAGGCCAAATGGCTTTTACCATACGGTCCTTCCCAAATAGATCTTTTCGAAGCTCAATTTCTAAAAATTTTTCTGCTTCTAAAAGTGTTGACACTTCTTTACCAAATTGTTCATTGATCTCCAAATACAAGTGACCTCCGGGAACCAACCCTTCCTTGGCATAGCGGATAAGGTGTTTGTAGAATAACAATGGAGTTGCATCGGGAACAAATAAAGCTATCGAAGGTTCGGCATTTTTCACATGTTCACCCATTAATACCTTCTCCTTTTCCATCACGTAAGGTGGGTTGGATACGATTATATCATACACTGCTGAAGTGGCATTAAAGGTGGTGATATCAGCTTGAAAAAAATTGATCTTAACCCCATTGTTAATGGCATTTTCACGCGCTACTGCTAAAGCTTCTTCAGAAATATCGAGGGCTTCCACCTGTGCCTGGGTGAAATGCCTGGCAAGCGCAATAGGAATACAACCGCTTCCTGTACCTATGTCTAATATCCTGTATGGCCTTTGATGTTCTGGGAAGTCGGTCAAGATCCAGTTCACCAGCTCTTCGGTTTCGGGTCTCGGGATCAGGACATGTTCATTCACCTTTAGGTCCAGGTCCATAAACACAGCCCTTCCCAGAATATATTGAATAGGACGATGCTGTTTTAGTTGGGATAACCCACTGAAAAGCACGGATTCATCTTCCTTTGAAATGATCAATTTTGGATCCAGTACCAGAACAAAGCGTTCAAGGCCCAAATACACCTCAATAAAACTATAAAAGAAATGTGCCACCTCCTCTTTCCCATATAGTTCATCCAGTTCCAGGTGAAAAATATCTTTAATATCCTTTAGCAGCATAGGGCACGAGCTTATCCGATGTTTGTTTGAGAAAGTTTTTTGAGCATCCAAACCGTACAGGAATAATGGCCTGTATTTCCCATCGGACCCTCCAGATATTCGAACCCATTTTTCAGGTATAGCTGCTGCGCTTTTTTCATGTATGGCATGGTTTCCAGATAACAGAACTCATATCCCTGATTGATGGCCAGTTCCAAACAGCGGTGCAACATCCGGGATCCGATGCCACAGCCCCTGAGGTCTTTGAGAAAATACATTTTTTGCAGCTCGCAGACATTCGCCTCATGGTCCTCCAACCCTGTGATCCCAGCTCCACCCATTACAATTCCATTTTGCTCTACCACGTAATACCCGGCCCGGGGACGGTTATAATATTCATATAAGGAATCGAGGATAGGATCGGCATAAGTAGTTCCTACCTGGGGCACTTCATGTTCTTCCAGGACACTGCGGATAACCCTGGCCAGCTCGGTGTTGTCTGAATCCCTTATTTCCCTTATTATCAGTCCGTCCGAAATCACTATTAATATCCTATTTTTGCGTCGTGAAGATACACGAAAAATACATTTTGAGATGCATTGAACTTGGCAAAAACGGCCTTGGGACCACGGCTCCGAATCCCATGGTTGGTTGCGTCATTGTATACAATGATGCGATCATAGGGGAAGGGTTTACCAGTCCTTACGGAGGGTCGCATGCCGAAGTGAATGCCATCCGGGCTGTGGCCGATCCTTCTTTGCTGGCAAAAGCGACCCTTTATGTTACGCTAGAACCGTGTTCCCACTTTGGCAAGACCCCGCCATGTGCAGACCTGATCATTCAAAATAAGATCCCAAAAGTGGTAATTGGGATCGCCGATCCTCATGATAAAGTAAAGGGGCAAGGGATTGAAAAACTCAGAAGCGCAGGATGCGAAGTGATCACTCCCGTTTTGGAAAAGGCCGTCAGGGAACACCACAGGCGCTTTTTGACGTTTCATGAAAAAAAACGACCTTATATTATTCTGAAATGGGCCGAAACGGCAGACGGATTCATGGCCCCCGATCCAAATAAAAGAATGGGGCAACCCGAGCCATTTTGGATCACCAACCGATATTCAAGACAGCGCGTCCATCAGTGGCGTAGTGAAGAGCATGCCATATTAGTAGGGACGGGCACCGTCCTGGAAGATAACCCAAGATTAACCACCCGCAGTTGGAACGGGAAATCGCCCACACGCATCGTACTCGATCGAGAGCTTAGAATACCGGAAGATTTTAATGTTTTCAATGAGGAGGCCCAGACGCTGGTCCTTAGCTCAAAGGACCACGCTTCGGAGGAGCGTCCCGGCGTCAGCTATCAACAGGCAGACCTTTCAAAAGACCCGGTAATGGCAATCTGCGAGGCATTGTATAAAAACAATATACAGAGCGTACTCATTGAAGGAGGCGCAACCATACTGAAGGCATTTATAGATGCCGACATATGGGACGAAGCCCGTATTTTCATGGGTCCTGGCAGCTTTGGTTCTGGCTTGAAAGCTCCAATACTAAAAGGAACTGAAAAATGCAGGTTGGAAATCGGGAAGGACCTGCTTAAAATTTTATGGAATGATTAAAAACCTGCTCTTCGATTTTGGCGATGTCTTTATCAACCTAAACAAGGAGGCTACCCGCGATGGCCTTCTCAAGGCGGGTTATAAAGAGATCCCGCCCTCCCTGCTAGCGGTGAGCGAAGCCTACGAAATAGGGGAGATCAGTACGGATACCTTCCTGGAGCAGGTGAATGGGCAATTACCCAGATTTTCCAGGCGGGAAATTATAGTTATTTGGAATGCTATGATACTGGACTTTCCGGAATACCGATTGGATTTCATTAAAGCCATGGCAAAAGAAAAGAACTATCGGTTGTTCCTGCTTAGCAATACCAATGAACTCCATATCCAACGGGTAATAGAAGCGATGGGGGAAGCAAGATTCCAATCGTTTAAGGAATGCTTCGAAAAATTTTATTTATCGCACGAGATTGGCCTTCGGAAACCAACACCCGAAGTGTTCAATATGATCTTGGAAAAAAATCATTTGGTTCCTGAAACCACTCTTTTCATTGATGACACCCTGGAACACATCCAAACGGCTAAATCACTTGGCCTGAAGACATGGTACTTGCAACCAGGGGTAGAGGACGTCGTGGAACTTAAAACAAAAATCTGACATGGGCTACCTGGTATTGAGTATTGTATGTTCCAGCCTAATTTTTGTGATCTTTAAGCTCTATTCGAGATATCAGGTACAAACCTCATACGCGATCATCATAAATTATATGACGGCCAGTTCCGTTGGCTTTCTTTATAACAACGAGCCGTTCGGTTTTGTTGGATTGTTAACGAAAAATTGGTTTATCCCAACCCTTTTCCTCGGATTGCTGTTTATCCTGATCTTCAACCTTATTGCCAAAACATCGCAGGTCCTGGGGGTTTCAGTCGCTTCAGTGGCAACAAAGATGTCACTCACCATCCCAGTACTGTTCGGCGTATTTCTTTATAAGGAAGATCTGGGCCTCTTTAAAATCATAGGGGTACTACTGGCGCTCGCCGCTGTCTATTTTGTTTCTGTGAAAGGAAATAGCCGCGTATTCAGTATAAAGGACCTGTATTTACCATCAATGGTGTTCTTAGGTTCCGGCCTTATCGATGCGGCTATACAGTATGGAGAACAGGTTATGGTGCCCGAAAATGAGTTTCCCCTCTTTTCTGCCACGGTATTTGGCTGCGCCGCATGCTGGGGAGTTGGTTTCGTTTCCGTAAAACTGGTGAGAACACCTATCAGAATTCGTCCAAGGACCCTTATAGGAGGTATTGCACTAGGTGTTCCCAACTATTTTACCGTTTATTTTCTATTGCGGGCTTTACAAAATGAGGTGCTAAACAGTGCTTCGGTGTTTACTATTAACAATGTTGCAGTTGTTATGATCTCAACCTTAGTGGGGATTGTACTCTTTAAGGAGGTCATAAGTCCCAAGAATTGGATCGGGATTATCCTGGCAGTACTTAGCATCATCCTTGTAATTGTTTTTTAATGGAAGAGGGAAACGATCTTTATAAAACCCTTGCCAAAGCGGTAGGCGACGTCCTTTATAAGGAGCGAAACAGCAAGTTCCTTGGTTTTGCAATTCCGATAACCACGGAAGAAGAAGCCAAACGTCACCTTGATGCGATTCGGAAAAATCACAACGGTGCGAACCATGTTTGCTATGCATGGCAATTGGGGGTGGAAAATATTGACTATAGGGTAAATGATGACGGAGAACCTTCAAATTCAGCCGGAATGCCCATTTATGGCCAGATCAAGGCGTATGGCATTACTAATGTACTGGTGGCGGTTGTTCGCTATTTTGGCGGCACCAAGTTGGGGGTGGGCGGACTCATTTCGGCCTATCGAATTACTGCCCAAAACACCCTGGAGCAGTCCCGAATCATTGAAAAAACGCTTGAGGAAACCTTTGAACTTCATTTTGCCTATGCAGCCATGAACAAGGTAATGCGAATTATAAAAAAAGAGTCCATTTCTATCGTTTCACAAACGATGGAATTGGAGTGTAACTATGTGCTATCTATTAGAAAAAAAGACGTTGAAAAGACCAAGGGGCTGTTTGAACACATAAAAGGCGTAACTGTGATAAGCCATCCGTGATTTATCATTAGCGCTAAAGGGGTTCCTACGGTTCTAGTGCTTTCAATTGCTCCAGAAGGTAGGACGGACACCTCATAGGGCGTTTTGTTTTCATATCCATAAAGGCAAGTACTGTATTGGCCGTAACCAGTAATTGACCCTTTTCGTCCTGTATTTCATAATCGAATTCTATGCGGACACCAGGCTGCTTTTTCAGGGAGGTGGTAACAGTGATCAGATCGTCATAGGTAGCCGATTTTTTAAAATGCAATTGCAGGGAAATGACGGGAAGCATAATACCATTTTCTTCCATGCTTTTGTAGGAGTATCCAAGGGAGCGCAACCACTCTACCCTTCCCATCTCCAGATATTGCGCATAATTGCCATGATAGACCACTCCCATTTGATCGGTTTCTGAATAGCGGACACGAAAAGAAATTTGATTTAAATACCCCATTTTAAGCTTAAAAAGAATATATTTAAAGACTGTGTATAAATGTACCGGAACATGCGAAAAAAAAACATTAAATTCAACCTTAAATGATTTTTTTTTTAGCTTTTTTGTTCACATATTTGTCTCACTTTAGAAGGGAAGAAGAACCATCTTTTCTTCGCCCGACTGGCTTAAATCACTAACCAACGAATAGAGAGTTTTTAAAATGAGTGTTACTGCTAATTCCGTATGGAACAATTGTTTGGCATTTATCAAAGATAATATCCAACCGCAGGCATTCAAAACTTGGTTTGAACCTATCAAACCGGTCAAACTTTCCGAAAAGGCACTCAGCATACAGGTACCCAGTAAATTCTTCTACGAATGGTTGGAAGAACACTACGTTAAACTCTTAAAAGTAGCCCTGACGAAAGAATTGGGAGAACAGGCCAAGCTTGTTTATATCATTAAAATGGAGAACACTTACGGCAATAAGGAACCTTTCACGGAACGGATCCCCAGCGCAAACCGAGGGAGTGTTTCCACCCAGGAGATGGATGTTCCTATCAAATCCAAAAATCCGGAGTTAAAAAATCCATTTGTGATCCCCGGTATCCGGAATATAAAGATCGAATCCCAGTTAAATCCCAATTATAATTTCGAAAATTTTCTGGAAGGCGATTCCAACCGGCTTGCCCGTTCTGCGGGAATGGCTGTGGCAAACAAGCCAGGAGGCACTTCCTTTAACCCCTTGTTGATCTTCGGAGGCGTTGGACTTGGGAAAACACATTTGGCCCATGCCATAGGGGTCGATATCAAGGACAAATATCCGGAACGGACCGTCCTTTATATTTCGGCTGAAAAATTTACGCAGCAGTATATCGAGTCTGTAAAAAAGAATACGCGAAATGATTTTATTCATTTTTATCAGCTGATCGATGTACTGATCATTGATGATGTGCAGTTCCTCTCCGGGAAATCGGGCACTCAGGATGTATTCTTTCATATTTTCAACCACCTGCACCAAAACGGCAAACAAGTGATCCTCACTTCAGACAAGGCACCGGTAGACATGCAGGATATTGAACAGCGTTTGCTTTCCCGTTTCAAATGGGGCTTATCGGCAGAATTACAAAATCCTGATTACGAGACCCGTATTTCCATTTTAAAGAACAAATTGTACAGGGATGGCGTTGAAATGCCCGATGAGATCATCGAATATGTGGCCAAACACATCAAGACCAACATACGGGAGCTGGAGGGAGCCATTATTTCATTGATCGCGCAGTCTTCTTTCAATAAAAGGGAAGTAACCATAGAGCTGGCACAACAGGTAGTGGAGAAGTTCGTCAAGAATACCAAACGGGAAGTCTCCATAGATTACATTCAAAAAGTGGTATCGGACTACTTTGAGATGGATGTGGCAACTTTACAATCCAAGACCAGAAAGCGTCATATAGTACAGGCAAGGCAATTAGCCATGTTCTTTGCAAAAAAGTTCACCAAAGCGTCGCTTGCCAGTATTGGGTCCCAGATCGGAAAGCGCGACCATGCAACCGTCCTTCATGCTTGTAAAACAGTAGATAACCTTGCCGAAACAGACAAGCAGTTCCGAAAGTACATTGAAGATCTCACCAAGAAATTCTCCTAGGCAACACCATGAAATTAAAGGTACTAATGGTGTGTTTGGGCAATATTTGCAGATCACCGTTGGCCGAAGGTATTTTAAAGGCAAAAGCAAGCCCTGACCTCATTTTTGTCGATTCGGCTGGAACTGCCGGATATCATGTTGGCAGCCCACCAGATCCACGCTCCATAGCCATTGGAAGGAAATACCATATCGATATTACATCCCAGCGTTGCAGAAAGTTCCAAAAAGACGATTTTGCGGACTTCGACCTGATCCTTGCCATGGACAAGGAGAACTACCACGATATTTGCGCCTTGGCCCCTACCGAAAAAGACAGGCAAAAAGTAAGACTCATCCTCGAGGGAGCCGGATTAGCGTTTACAGAAGTTCCGGATCCCTACTACGGGGGTGAAAACGGATTTGAACAGGTGTATCAAATGCTCGATAAAGCTTGTGATACGCTCCTTAAAGAACAATTATTACCCAGGTTGATGGATCATGGAAAGTAAAACGGTTCTCTTTGGTAAGTTGTATCTCATTCCCACTACACTGGGAGATAATGAGCCCCTGGAGGTTTTGCCTATCTCTATCAAACAGGCTATAGAGTCGATCGATCACTATATAGTGGAAAATGAGAAATCGGCCCGGCATTTTATAAAAAAGATCAATCCACGAAAAGCACAACCCAGCCTTCATATAGAGCAATTGAACAAATTCACGGAACCCGGCAGCATTCCTTCCTTCCTTGATCCCTGCTTGAAAGGCCATAATGTAGGAGTACTATCAGAAGCCGGTTGCCCCGGAATAGCAGACCCTGGTGCAGCCGTGGTTCGCATTGCGCACGCAAAGAACATCAGGGTTGTTCCCCTGGTAGGCCCCTCTTCCATTATTCTTGCCCTCATGGCCAGTGGTTTGAATGGGCAAAATTTTGCCTTTAACGGCTATCTTCCTATTGACGCGGCAGAAAAAAAGACCACTTTAAAACAATTGGAACGGATCTCCAGGGAACGCAATCAGACGCAGCTTTTCATTGAAACCCCGTACCGCAATGACAAGCTTTTTCAGGATCTGGTAAAAACACTATCCCCGGACACCTTACTTGGAGTTGCAGCCGACCTCACCCTACCCACCGAATATATAAGTACGAAAACGATCAGAGCCTGGAAAGAAAGTTCGCCGGAATTGCACAAAAGACCGGCTATCTTTATGTTACAGGCATAAACTACCCTGACGAGTGCCAGGGTAGTAGAACCTTACATACTTTTTAAACTTTCGGGTTTTTCATGGCCACTATATTCGAGACATCATAACCGGAAAACCGTTTTAGATAATGCGAAATAGTGGTGCCATATGCATCCCTGGCATCGAGCTGTCCGTACGATCGCAGAAACTTCTTTACATTGCCGGGGCCGGCTAAGTGCGCTGCTGCCAAAATTCCGGATTCCGTGATCTCGATCCCGTGAATATGGGTGCCAACAAAGCGGTGGATATCCTTTCGCAGGATCCATTTATTACGCGCTAAATTGGTTCGGAATACTTTTTCCTGCAACATGGGATCGTTCAGGAATTTGGTGGCATTGTAAACCCCCATTAGCTGCAGGGTCCCAATACCAAACTGGTACTTGCCAAGATAGCCCAGTGTATTGATGGTGAAATAGTCTCCCTGAGATTCCTTGAAGGCCAAAGCCTCTTTGAAACCAACAAAGGAACTGCCTATAAAAGGCGGCACCACCATTGAGGTCTGCATACTGGTTTTGTGTTTGGGGAACAAAACCAACGTAGGTTCCTTAACTACTAGCGTTTCCGGTACTCTCACCTCTTTGGAGGGCGTCAGCCTGAAGCTCGCTAAAATTAAGATCATGATAAGAGGACAAATAATACTTATCCACTTTCTCATACTTGTGTTTTCTTAAGACTTCTGATTCAAAAAAAAGAATCTGCTTAAATTTCACAAAGCAAAGATAAAGCAGCTTTTTTCTTACAGCCCTATCAAGAAGTCATAATTATGCTATTTTTAGGATATACGGATAAATTTAATCGACAAAATGCCTATCTGTTAATATTTTGGCTATTTATCCATCGGATGTATTGTGCTTTATTTCGGTTATGTTGTGCCAGGGTTTTGGCAAATTTGTGGTATCCAAAGTTTTCCACATCGGCTACAAAATAATAATAGTCATGATCTTCCGCATTCAGCACGGCATCAATAGCAGAAATATCGGGCATGGTTATGGGCCCCGGGGGCAAGCCTGAATACTTGTAGGTATTATAGGGTGAATCTATTGCCAGGTCTTTATACAGCACTCGTTTGATTATGGTATCGTAATCATTCAGTTGCCGTTTCAGCGCGTAAATCACGGTAGGGTCTGCCTGCAGTAACATCCCTTTCTCCAAACGATTCAGATATACCCCTGCCACGCGCGGGCGCTCGTCTACCTTAGCACTTTCTTTATGAACAATAGCGGCCAGACTGATAACCTGCTCGGGAGAAAGCCCCTTATTTTTGGCCTTTTCGAGTCGAGTCGTATTCCAGAATCGATCGTATTCCCTAAGCATCCGATTCCTGAAGTCGACCCCGGAAGTATTCCAAAAGAATTCATAGCTATTCGGAATATAAAGGCCTAACCCCGTTTCCAGCGTTAGCCGCTGTTCCTTTAAAAAGGCAGGGTCTTCAAAAGCACGTAACAAAGAGATGCTGTCTGCCTCAATCTGGGAAGCCACCCTCCCTGCCAGGTCTGCAAGTGTTTCCTGGTTATTAAAAGAAACTTTCACCGGAATATTGGCGCTCCTGAGGGCATTAACGATCTCATTATTATTCATATCCCTTCGAATCCGGTATTTACCGCCCTTTATATTGGCGGCATATTGTTTTCGTTGCGCTACCGCATTAAAGGATTCAGGATCATCCAAAAGGGGTGCTAGCATCTGTGTTACCTCATCAAAAGCAGCATCTGTAGGGATATACACAAAGGCTTCTTCATTCTGAAACGCAGTATTGGAGCTAAAAAAGGCGGTGTACACCTTGTACACAAAAATACCGCCAACCAACAACCCGATAAGGACTATTGCCAGTAAAATCTTTCTTAAATACATTCGTGATGCAGCTTTTGAAATAAAAGTTCATTTTTAAATTGACCGTTCGAAAGGATCCAATCCTTTTTACAGCCCGTTATTTCAAATCCCATTTTTTCGAAGAGATGAATACTTGCCGAATTGTCTTCCAGGACATTCGCATATAGCTGATGCACGCCCAGTACCGAAAAGGCATATTGGCAAATCAGTGCAACAGCCTCACTTCCAATCCCTTTGTTTCGGTCTTCCTGACCCGCTATTACCAACCCAAGGCCTACTCTCCTGTTTTTTGGATCAAAATCAAAAAGGTCGATCAAACCCACTACCCTCCCGGTTTTGGCACCTATGGCGAGTCGCAGTTGTTTTACCTCATAGATATCACGGTGCGCATTTTCTAAATACTGCTTTAATACGTAGAGGGAATAAGGCGTTACCGTGCCGCTCACCTCCCATAGATCAGGGTTGTTTTCCAGTTCGTAGAGAAAGCTTAGGTCCTCCGGCTCCAAAGCCCGCAACAAAATGGCCTTTCCTTTGAGCTTCAACATATGATCGATCCTTTAAAAACGTAGGTAGCGGGGCCCTCGAGGCGCACTTCTGAAAACCCAGTTTCTTCTTTTTTAAACCGAATTTTTAAATCGCCTCCTTTGGTCCTGATGCCTATTTCCGTTCCCGATGTCAGTGAGGCGAAGCTCATAGCAAGGGCTACTGCTGTTACACCTGTGCCGCAGGAAAGGGTTTCATCTTCCACACCCCGCTCATAGGTCCGCACTGCGAATAAGGCCGGTCCCAGCTGTTCCACAAAATTGATATTGCTCCCCTTTTCACCGTACAAACCATAGCGAAGGCGCTTTCCTTCCCTGACCACATCAAAAGATGCCAGATCGGTCACCAGTTGTACATGATGTGGCGACCCTGTATCCAGGAAGAAAGCCTTCTTCTTTTTGGCAATAACGTGTACATCGGCCATGCCAAGCGATACCTGATCTCCTTTAACTTTGGCCTCATGCAAGCCATCACTTGCCGTAAAGTGCGTTTCTTCTTCTACCAGCCCCAGTGATTTTGCAAAGGCCACCAAACAACGCCCGCCATTACCACACATACTCCCCAAATGTCCGTCTGAATTGTAATACACCATGCGGAAATCTGACGAATTGTCATTTTCCAGAAGAAGGATTCCATCTGCGCCAATGCCAAATCTGCGATCGCACAACTGTGCTATCAATTTGGTATCATTTTTGGGAAAACTCAATGCACGGTTATCAAAGATGATAAAATCGTTTCCTGTTCCCTGATATTTGTGAAATGGCAATTCCATAGCGGAGGACAAGATACAAAGATAGGACTTTATTTAAGGTAAATTTAGCAGTTAAAAAGGAGTTAAAGCAGGGTACGGCGCTTATAAATATTCTAACTTTAAGTAAACTTTAAACGATAAGCAGACATGAAAAGAATTAGTGGTTTATTATTAGTGGCGATTTTTGGCGGAGCCATTACATTAGGGGCCTACAAAGTTTTCTTGGAAAAATCATATCCCGGTTTTGTTACCGATAATGCTGAAATCCCGGTTTTTCGTACCAGTACTACCCCCACCTCCTTTAGAGGGGCAGGAATAAACGAGGTGGATTTTACCATAGCTGCCGAAAATACGATACATGCTGTGGTCCATGTGAAAAACATGACGATTAGTAAAGGCCCCAGTACCATCATGGATTTTATTTATGGTTCTGAGTCGAGGCAAATACCGCAGATTGGAACCGGTTCCGGGGTGATCATTTCTCCTGATGGGTATATTGTGACCAATAATCACGTGATCGCCGAAGCGCAAGCACTAAAAGTGACCCTCAACAACAATAAGACCTATGATGCCGCACTGATCGGTACAGATCCCAGTACCGACATAGCCCTGATCAAGATCGATACTGAAAGAGCACTACCATACCTGGCCTTCGGGGATTCTGACAACACCAAAGTGGGTGAATGGGTATTGGCAGTGGGTAACCCATTTAATTTGACATCGACCGTAACGGCGGGGATCGTCAGTGCCAAGGCACGGGCACTAGGAAGGGCAGAGCAGTCCTTTATCCAAACAGATGCTGCGGTTAACCCCGGAAACAGTGGCGGCGCCCTGGTGAATACCAACGGAGATCTTATTGGGATCAATACGGCCATTACGTCACAAACAGGTTCCTATGTGGGGTATTCGTTTGCCGTTCCAAGTAACATTGCCAAGAAGGTGGTCGATGATATCCTGGAGTATGGCAATGTGCAAAAAGGGATCTTAGGAATCTCAGCTCCCAATTTAAACAGCCCTTATGCCATAGAAAATGGCATCAATGATATTGAAGGCGTTTATGTGGGAGGTGTAGAGGAAGATTCAGGTGCCTTTGAAGCCGACCTACGAACCGGAGATGTTATCAAGCAGATCGATGATATACAGGTCCGCAGGTTTTCTGATCTGATCGGGTATATTTCAACGAAAAGACCTGGCGACAAAGTTGATGTTACCATAGAGCGCGATGGTGATATTATGGAAATTCACGTCACCCTTAAAGAACGGCAAAGCCTCAACCTTCCGAAAATGGGTTTAAAGGTTAAAAACCTGTCTGAAAAAGATAGCAAGCGTTTTAAAACCAAAAAAGGCGTGCTCATTACCGAGGTCCCCGAATCTTACAGGGCCTATGACCTTAAAGATAAAGTGATCCTGGAAGTCGACGGCGTTGAGATAAACAATATTGAGGACGCAAAAAATGAATTTGCGAAAATAACGCGATATGGCAGAACCATTATCACCATGATCAACGAAAAAGGAGAGCGAGAACGGATTATATTCCAGTAATAGTTGCCCCGGCAACCATTTTAAAGCGCATCCATTCAGGGTGCGCTTTTTTCATTATAAATCCTTGTGCGAAAACGTTTGAAATATATAATTTTGCAGCAATCTAAACACCTACCCTAATGAACAAGAATTCGTCTTACGAAAAAGAACTGGCATTCCAGGCCGACAGGAGAAAAGCAACCACCGAATTTATCAAGATCATCAGCGATTTATGGTATGATAAGGCTATAGAAGTGGTGCTTTTTAAAAACCAAATTATTGATAAGCCGGTCAGTGAGATCATCAACCTGCATGAATACGCAGGCGAATTTGTTCAAAAACCGATTTCCATTTTCGATTCGGTCGAGATCTTAAGGGCCATCAGTGATCTTACGTTGCCGCCCTCTAAGTTGGATATAGGAAAACTTACGTATGAGTACCATTCCGATAGTGCTGTTGCTTATACCAATGTTAAGGCGTTTGTCATCGACAAATTGAAGGATGCCAAAAAAAGCAATCAGATTGAACCAAAAGACGTGGTATTATATGGGTTTGGAAGGATAGGCCGCCTTCTGGCGCGTGAACTTATGGCTAAAACCGGAAAGGGCAACCAACTGCGCTTAAGGGCCATTGTAACCCGGGGGGAGCTAACCCAGGAGATCCTTGAAAAAAGAGCCATGCTTTTACGCACGGATTCCGTACATGGGCAATTCAGTGGCACTGTAGAGGCAGATATTAATAATAAAGCCCTCATCATAAACGGAACCACCGTCTATATGATAAACGCCAATAATCCTGAGGATATCGATTACAGTGCTTATGGGATTAACAATGCTTTGGTGATAGACAATACCGGTGTTTTCAGAGATGAAAAGGCCCTGTCCCGACATCTGAAGGCCAAAGGGGTAGATAAGGTATTGCTTACGGCTCCCGGCAAAGATATTCCCAATATTGTCCACGGTGTTAATCAGAAAGAATTTAATCCGGACACCAACAGGATCTATTCTGCCGCCTCTTGTACCACCAATGCCATAACACCTATTTTAAAGGTAGTGGAAGACTCCCTTGGGATCAACAAAGGGCACCTGGAAACCATACATGCCTATACCAATGATCAAAACCTTGTTGATAACATGCATGCAAAATACCGAAGAGGACGTGCAGCAGCACTCAATATGGTCATTACGGAGACAGGGGCCGGTAAGGCTGTGGCAAAGGCGCTTCCCTCCCTATCAGGGAAACTTACTTCAAATGCCATACGTGTACCGGTACCTAACGGATCACTTGCCATTCTGAACCTGGAGGTCAAAAACAAAACCTCCAAAGAAGCCATTAATACCATCGTAAAGAAATATGCACTGGAAGGCGATTTGGTAGAACAAATAAAATATTCTTTAAGCAACGAGTTGGTTTCCTCCGATATTATTGGCACATCGGCTCCCGCGATCTATGACAGCATGGCAACCATTGTTTCACCAGATGGCAAGAACATTGTACTCTACGTCTGGTACGACAATGAATACGGGTATGCACACCAGGTGATACGACTTTCAAAATACATCGCGAAAGTGCGGCGGTATACCTACTACTAGAAAGACATCCTTTTTTGGCTCTGGTAATTTATCGTTTCTTTTAGCAGGAGTCAGGTATTTGGATTTTTTTTTTCGTAATTGCTAATATTAAAGTACTTTAGCCCTACCTGAATCAATTTAACACTAAGAACGATCTAGAATGAAAAATTTTAGAAGTCTATTTATGGCACTTGCTCTTCTTGCAGCAGTGGTGTGCAATGCCCAAACGGATACAACTTCGGAACCATCTTTGGATGGGGGTACCATCAATTCTCAATTTGATTATTTGTATCAAAAATCCGGGAATTACCAGGCCGATGGGAAACGGTATGAGGTAGTCCGTACGATCAACCTTGACAAATTAAGGCAAAATGTAACGGATACCCTGAAAGCCGCCAATAAAAAAGCAGCAGAATTGCAGGGCATTATCAATACGCAGGAAGCAACCATTTCCTCCCTCAACCAAAAACTGGAAGAAACAAGCAAATCCCTGTTATCGGTTAGCGAAGAAAAGGACAGCATTTCACTTCTGGGAATACAGGTCTCCAAAGCCACCTATAATGTCACCCTATGGACGATGATCCTGGCACTTTTATTCCTGTTGTTTCTCTTTATCTTTAAATTCAGGCAAAGCAATGTGCTTACCCAGGAAGCGAAGGCCAATCTTTCCGAATTGGAAAGTGAATACGAAGACCATCGCAGAAGGGCACTGGAAAGAGAACAGCGCATTAGCAGGCAACTGCAGGATGAGATCAATAAGTATCGAAAATCAAAATAACTATAAGCTCCGAAAGGGGCTTTTTTACTGCTAGTATGGCCGTTACTGTTCTGGAAGCCAAGGAATCGCATTTGGACCTTCTAACCCCCCTTTTGGATGCCTATCGCATATTTTACAACCAAGCATCGGACGCTGCTGCCGCTCAACTGTTTTTAAAGGAGCGTTTTAAAAAGAAGGAGTCTATTATATTTCTGGCATTTTACGATGGAAAAACGGCCGGATTCACCCAATTATACAGGAGTTTTTCTACCGTTTCACTTAAACCCATACTTATCCTGAACGACCTCTATGTTGCTCCCGATTTTAGAAAAAAAGGGGTGGGTGAATCACTATTGCGAAGGGCTCAGGTTTATTGCAGTAGTAGCAAGTGCAAGGGTCTTGCCCTGGAAACAGCTGTTGAAAATCCTGCACGCAGCCTTTATGAACGATTAGGCTGGGCAAAAGATGTTCAATGTTTTCATTACTTTTGGCAGGCAGACTAACCTTTTATTAGCCTGTTTTAATCGTTGATCCATGCGAATAGATATCATTACCGTACTTCCGGAATTACTGCAGAGCCCGTTTGAGGCTTCCATCCTAAAAAGGGCTATTGAAAAAGGGTTGGTAGAAGTACACCTGCATAATTTAAGGGATTTTTCCATTGGAAATTACAATCAGGTAGATGATTACCAGTTTGGAGGCGGTGCAGGCATGGTCCTTATGATTGAGCCTATTGATAAATGTATACAGCACTTAAAGGCCGAGCGGCATTATGATGAGATTATTTATTTAACCCCGGACGGGAAAACCCTTAACCAGAAAATGGCCAATTCACTTTCCCTTTTGACCAACATCATCATCCTGTGCGGCCATTATAAAGGGGTAGACCAGCGTGTCAGGGATACGCTGATCACCAAAGAAATTTCGATCGGGGATTATGTGCTATCCGGCGGCGAATTGGGTGCAGCGGTTCTGTGCGATACGATCATCAGGCTCCTTCCGGGGGTTTTGAATGATGAAACGTCTGCGCTGACCGACACCTTTCAGGATAATTTACTGGCGCCCCCTGTGTATACCAGGCCCCGGGAATACAAGGGCCTGAAGGTCCCTGATGTACTCCTGGGCGGGAACTTCAAGGATATAGAAGACTGGCGTGAAGAACAGGCATATTCGCGTACAGAAAAACTGCGTCCGGATCTATTGAAATAAACGCCCTGAAGTCATTCTTAAAAAATTACCCAAAAACCTTGTAAGTATTAATTTATAAGCTATTTTTGCAAACGTTAAAATCAACCTCTGACGAGGTCCGTGAATGTTGGTTTTAAAGAACTATTAAATTTTTATATCAGATGGAATCCTTAATAAAATTTGTTCAGGACGAATTTATTGCAAAAAAAGACTTTCCAGATTTCTCGGCCGGAGACACTATTACCGTGTACTATGAGATCAAAGAAGGCGAAAAGACCCGTACCCAGTTCTTCAGGGGTGTTGTCATCCAAAGAAGAGGTACAGGAGCTTCTGAGACCTTTACGATTAGGAAAATGTCGGGTACAGTAGGTGTTGAAAGGATTTTCCCAATCAACATGCCAGCATTGCAAAAAATTGAGATCAACAAGAAAGGAAAAGTAAGAAGAGCTCGTATCTTCTATTTTAGAGGCTTAACAGGTAAAAAAGCCCGTATCAAAGAAATTCGGTCTTAAGTTAGTCTTATCCAATATAAAAAAAAGCCCGGCAAAAAATGCCGGGCTTTTTTATTGATTCTTATTGTTACATCAGGCGTTCTCCTTCTCGTATTCCAGAATGGTGGCCCTAATAATCCCTACACAATCCAGCAATTGATCTTCGGTCATGACCAAAGGCGGTGCAAACCGGATGATATTGCCATGGGTAGGTTTAGCCAGCAGGCCATTTTCCTTAAGGGCCATACAAATTTCCCAGGCCGTAGCACTTTCTTCAGAATCATTAATGACGATCGCATTTAAAAGGCCTTTACCTCGTACCAGGCTAACCAAATCGCACTCTTTCACGAGTTTTGCCATCTCCTTTCTGAATAATTGGCCAAGCCGATCTGCATTTTCCGCCAATTGCTCGTCCTTCACCACTTCCAGTGCTGCCATTGCTACCGCACATGCCAGGGGGTTACCTCCAAAGGTTGAGCCGTGGTTCCCAGGCCTGATCACTTCCATGATCTCTGTATTTGCCAGTACTGCGGAAACAGGAAATACCCCTCCGGAAATGGCTTTCCCCAAAATGAGTACATCTGGTTTTACATCGGGGGTACCGCTGCAGTTTTTATCGGCGCAACTGCAATTGCCACAACTGGCCAGCAGTCTTCCTGTACGGGCAATACCTGTTTGAACTTCATCTGCGATAAAAAGTACATTTTTAGACTTGCACAGGGCGAATGCCTGTTCCAGGTATCCTTCATCGGGAACATACACACCGGCCTCCCCCTGTATAGGTTCTACTAAGAACGCTGCTACATTGGGATCTTCCAACACATCACTCAGCGCATCCAGATCGTTGTATCGAATGGAAGTAATACCAGGGGTAAAAGGGCCAAAATTTTCAGTCGCTACCGGGTCATTCGAAGCCGAAATAATAGAAATCGTACGTCCGTGAAAGTTGTTCTGACAAACAATGATCCTTGCTTTATTGGATGGAATACCCTTTTTCTCATAACCCCATTTTCTGGCCAGCTTCATGGCTGTTTCAACAGCTTCGGCACCCGTGTTCATGGGGAGTACTTTGTCATATCCAAAATAAGAGGTAAGATAGCGCTCATATACCCCCAGCAGATCATTATAAAAAGCACGGGAAGTTAAGGTGAGTTTTTCTGCTTGTTCTTTAAGGGCGTTGATGATCTTTGGATGGCAATGCCCCTGGTTTACAGCGGAATAGGCCGATAAGAAATCGTAGTATTTCTTTCCTTCCACATCCCAAACAAACACTCCTTCTCCCCTGCTCAAAACCACGGGTAACGGATGATAGTTTTGTGCACCAAACTTTTCTTCAAGAGCCATCGCCTCTTTAGAGCTGATTTTTTCTAAGACAGACATTTTAAAATCGATTTAAATAAAACTATATCAATTCCTTCTTCGGGAGAGAAATCATCCTATGCAGTGCCGTAAAATTACAAATAATTACGGCCATAAAAAGAGATGACCCCTTAAATATTAACACTTTATAGGTGAAATAAAGGCCCCTGCCATAGAAATCACAGCAGACACCTTTCCCCTTCCTTAAAAAGATTTTACATTTGCCACATGCGCAAAAAGAACACAAGGCACTACTTCGAACACATTGAAGTGACCGATGCGGGTGCCAAAGGAAAAGCCATTGCTAAAGCCCCGGATGGCAAGGTTGTTTTTCTCAACAATGCAGTTCCGGGCGATGTGGTGACCATACAAACCACCAGGAAAAGAAAAGCCTATTATGAAGGCGTAGCGACCCATATCCATTCATATTCTGACAAGCGGACAGACCCAAAGTGTATGCATTTTGAGCTATGCGGGGGCTGTAAATGGCAAAATATGGGGTATGAACACCAATTGTTTTATAAACAACGGGAGGTTGAAAACAACCTGAAACGTATCGGGCATCTGGATATCCCAGACATGATGCCTATTTTGGGATCCCAAAAACAATTTTACTATCGCAATAAGATGGAATTTTCGTTTTCGGATACGCGCTGGCTAACACCCGAGGAAATAAAACAAGATATCCCTATTGTGGATAAAAATGCGCTTGGACTTCATATTCCCGGTATGTGGGATAAGGTCCTTGACCTCAAGGAATGCTTACTGCAGCCCCATCCCTCCAATGCCATACGGATGGCTATCAGAACCTATGCCACGGAGCAAGGACTGCCATTTTTTAATCCAAAGACGCAACAAGGATTCCTGAGAACCCTTATGATAAGGACCGCCTCAACAGGCGACCTTATGGTACTGATACAGTTTACCAGAGAGTCAAAACAAGAACGCGAGCAGCTATTAGACTATATTGTGAGGACCTTTCCGGAGATCACCTCTTTACTATATGTGATCAACCAAAAGCAAAATGATACCCTCTACGACCAAAAAGTCATTTGTTATCATGGCCAGGACCATATCTGGGAGGCAATGGAAGGACTTCGGTTTAAGATCGATGCCAAGTCTTTTTACCAAACCAATTCGGAACAGGCGTATGAGCTTTATAAGGTGGTCCGGGATTTTGCCGGACTAACAGGAAATGAATTGGTCTATGACCTCTACACCGGTACCGGTACGATTGCCCAATTTATCGCAAAAAATGCCGGGAAAGTCGTGGGAATCGAAGCAGTCCCGGAAGCTATTGAAGCAGCGAAGGTCAATGCCGCCACCAATGGCATCACAAACACTTCTTTTCATACGGGGGATATGAAAGCCGTATTCAATGATGCCTTTATTTCGGCCCATGGGATGCCGGATGTGGTCATAACAGATCCACCCCGTGAAGGGATGCACAAAGAAGTAGTGGAACATCTGGTGAGAATGGCGCCACAACGCATCGTATATGTGAGCTGCAACAGTGCTACCCAGGCACGCGACCTGTCCCTGATGAAAGAGACCTATACTATCTTGAAAGTACAACCAGTAGACATGTTTCCCCAAACGCAGCACGTAGAAAATGTTGTACTTTTGGAAAAACGAAACGCCTAGTATGAAGTTGTTTTTCGCTGATCAGTTTAAAGACAAGACGCTTTGGAACCTCACTGCCTCTTTTTTACTGTTTACATTTATACTATTAGCGACTGTTTCCTGCGAAAAGGACGATATCTGTGTGGATGGGGATACACCACTTCTTATTATCCGGTTTTATAACGCCTCCGACAGCAGTGCGCTAAAGGCGGTAACCAACCTGAGGATCATTGGCATTGGAAATGGAGACCCTGTAGACACCTTTACTGATAGGGCATCTTCAGATTCTGTTGGGATTCCCCTTCGAGCCAATGAAGCCGCCACCAGCTTTCAAATGATCCTGAATTCTGCAGGAGAGGATGGTTCAGAAACCGGTAATATTGACACCCTTTTATTCAATTATGAAACCAAAGAAGTATTTATATCCAGGGCCTGTGGCTTTGTTGCCAATTATGATTCCATTACGGATAGCTTCCTTCCCGATACAGAACCCTGGATCCAGGGTATAGAAATCGTCAATCCTTCTGTAACGTCTCAAGCCAGCGCTCATGTTAAGATATATCATTAGTATTTTATTGGTTGTGGCCTTTCAGCAAGGCGTTGCCCAAAATGGGACTATTGATCTGCAACCAAAGGATACCGCAGATTACAGGCAACCGTATGGACTGAGGGCCGGAATAGATCTGAGCAGGCCACTGTTGTCTAACTTCAATACGGATTATACAGGCTTTGAAATTGTAGGCGATTATCGCCTCACACAACGCCTTTATCTGGCCGGAGAATTGGGAAATGAAAAAAAGACCAGCCAGGAATCGTTGGAAAATGTAAGTAAAGCAAACGAGATTTTGCTTTATAATTTTACCACTACCGGAAGTTACCTTAAACTTGGTGTAGACCTCAATACCTATGAAAACTGGTATGGGATGAATAATTCCATCTTTATTGGCGGCCGATATGCGTTCAGTACCTTCAGCCAGACGGTGAACAGCTCCAATTTATATGACAGTAACCGGTATTGGAATGCCAATGGTTTTGCCCCAGGCCTGCAAAATAATACAGAATTTAGCAGCTTAACGGCCAGCTGGCTGGAGTTCCTGGTAGGCATTAAAGCCGAGCTATTTGCTAATATTTACCTGGGAGCCAGTGTCAGGCTCGGTTTTTTGATCAGTAATAAGGAAGCCGATGCCTTTCCCAATTTATTTATCCCGGGTTTTAACAAGGTTACCGAAGGGAGTAATTTTGGTGTGGGTTATAACTATACCCTCACCTATTTCCTTCCCTTTTACAAGAAGGCCAAGAAGCCCAAAGCACCTAAAAATCAATAGCGTTTATGTGATCAATCTGAATGGATCATGCTTCTTTATTGGTCGGATTGAATTTTGCCTTTTTGCTGCCCTCATACATCACGTATTTTACCAATTTTGATTCCAGGTGACTATTGAAGACTTTGATCTTCCTGGAGGGGCGTAGTCCGACGAATTTAAGGGCCTCCAGATTAGAGGTGATAAACCAGGCATCAGTACCGGGATAATTACGTTTCAGGGTATTGCCAATATTGGCGTAAAAGCTCTCCATTTCAATATTTAACCGTTCTCCGTAAGGCGGATTAAAGACCATATGAAGATGATTCTCCGTATACTTTTCCGATGTAAAAAAATCGCGTTGTTCTACCTGTATATAATCAGAAAGGTTGGCATTGGCTACATTGTCCTTTGCCTTTTCAACGGCCGACGGCGCTTTGTCATAGCCAACTATTTTATGATAGAATTCCCTTGTTTTATTCAGACTGCTGGAGGTAACCTTTTCGTACAGTTCCTGGTCAAAATCGGGCCACTTTTCAAAGGCGAAACCTTTTCTGTTGATATTGGCCGGGATATTACAGGCGATCATAGCCGCTTCCGTTAAGATAGTGCCACTCCCGCACATGGGATCGAGAAAATCGCATTGGCCATCCCACCCGCTGTGCAATAGGAGTCCGGCAGCCAGCACTTCATTGATAGGGGCGATATTGGTTGCCGTTCTATATCCCCTGTGATGTAAAGAGGCTCCGGAACTATCCAGGGAAACGTTACACAGTTCTTTTTGGATATGGATATTGATGCGCATATCAGGCGTTTTTATATCCACATCAGGTCTTTTGCCTTCCTGATCTCTGAATTTATCTACAATGGCATCTTTGGTTTTTTGGGAGACATACAGGGCATGAGTAAAATTATCTGAATTGACTGTGGCGTCAATGGCAAAAGTAGTTTCAACGGAGAGGTAAGGACTCCAGTCCATAGCATATATCTTTTTGTAAAGATCATGTTCATCGCGTACATGAAACGAAGTAATTGGTTTGATGATCTTTATGGCGGTGCGAAGACAGAGATTTGCCTTGTACATAAAGCCCGTATCGCCTTCAAATGAGACATTCCGCACCCCTAATTGCACATTCATGGCACCTAAATCTCTTAATTCCTTGGCCAAAAGTTCTTCAAAACCATAAAGGGTTTTGGCGACCATTGTAAAATTATTACTCATACCCATTCTGTAGTTGCGGCAAAAATACATTAATTTTGGCCCATATCAGATTTCGGGCATCTAAGGTTGCCTTTTATTCATGAGCTATCTTCTTCTTGTCCTTGCAGTTCTCCTGAGTTTTGGTTTCGTAGCCCTTACAAAACCAAAAAAAACTGTGGGCTTGCGCCTTTTATTAGCTTTTAGTGGTGCTTTTCTGCTTGCCCTTACCATATTTGACCTGCTTCCCGAGGTATATGCCTCCTCTGATCCCAGGGCAATGGGTGTATTTATTATGCTCGGGATACTCTTACAGATCTCCCTTGAGTTCTTATCTAAAGGAGCAGAGCATGGTCATATCCATTGGGATGGAAAAGAAATGCGCTTTCCATGGCTGCTTTTTATCAGTCTGAGTGTACATTCCTTCATGGAGGGAATTCCCTTGGCCGATGGAGGTCCTATGCTTTATGGTATCCTGGTGCATAAAATCCCTATTGCACTGATCATGAGTATTTTCCTGCTGGATTCAAAAATAAAGCGCCACCAAGCCTGGTTATTCATACTGATCTTTTCAATGATGACTCCCCTGGGTAGTTTTATCGCAGCACATGTTGCAATGATCGCTACCTACAAAATTGCCATTACAGCTATTGTCATTGGTATACTGCTCCATATTTCAACAGTAATTCTCTTCGAAAGCTCGCAGGGACACACCTTCAACCTTCGAAAGCTGACCGTAATAATCCTTGGGATTGTGATCGCCTATTTCATTTAAATGTTCAGTAAAGAAGCATCCAAAAAACTGCGTCAGGAATTCTGGACCTCATTCGGAAAATCATTCCCGCGAAAATGGACCCTTTACAACACGCGTATAAAAGGACTTTCCTTAAAGTTCCATTTTGACACCCGGCAGGCTATCGTTGCTTTGGATATAGAAGATCATGATCTTGAAAACCGCATACAGCTTTGGGAAAAACTACTGTCGCTGAAAGCTATTCTGATACAGAACTACCTATCGGATGTGGTCTTTGAAGAGGTCTATTTTCTTGAAAATAATAAGGAAATTTCGAGGATCTATGTGTTCATGAAAGGGGTTTCCATCCACAATAAGGACACCTGGCAGCAAACCATGGAATTTTTGAAGGAAAAGATGGCATTAATGGAAGCTTTTTTTGAAGAATATAAAGACTATCTGACCACTTAGATAACGTTGGAATAGATCATGAACCAATGGCTGACAGCCCCTCCCAAAACGAAAATATGCCAAATGAAATGGTTATAAGGAATCTTACGAACAGCATAAAAAAAGGTGCCTAAGGTATAAAAAGCCCCGCCGAGGAAAAGGAATGTGATGCCTTGCACGGATACATGTTGCCAGAGGTATTGAAAATCCAAGACGATGAGCCAGCCCATCACCAGGTACAGCATGAGCGAGAGCCACTCCAGCTTGCCCGTATAAAATATCTTGAATAACGTTCCTGCCAATGCCACCCCCCAAACGATAAAGAACAGTGGGATACCTTTGGATTCCCGAAGGGTAATGAGTGCCACCGGGGTATAGGTGCCCGCGATAAGGAAATAGATACTGATATGGTCCAATACCCTTAATTTTTTCTTCAGACCATGGGCCTGAACACTATGGTACATGGTAGAAGCAGTAAATAAAAGAATTACAGAGAAACTGTAAATGAGGATACCGGCAGAGGCCCATTCTATCCGGGGGTTATGCTTGTTCCATAAGCAAAACAAACCGATGACACCCAGCATGATGCCGAGACCATGCGACCAGGCATTTAGTTTTTCTTCAGTGTGGTAGGCAGAAGCATTTGTCATGATATATGGGCAAAGGTATCGGTTTACTTATAACGTTTCCCATGTTTGATAACCATTTTGACATCCTGCAACAAGCTAATGTAGCGAAGAACATCGCCATCTACGGCTATGATATCTGCATATTTCCCGGGTGTAATGGTCCCTACTTCATCAGCGACTCCCATCCACAATGCCGGCCAGTAGGTTGCCGCCCTGATGGCGTACATGGGGTCTATCCCAAATTCATTCACCCAGACATCGAGTTCATTCCAGGTAGACTGGCTATGGAATTTCATGGGGATTCCGCTGTCAGTACCGATCATTAAGACCACACCAGCGTCCATAAGTTGTTTTATTTTGGTTTGGAGGGTAGGTCTGCGAACCGGAGTAAGCTGAAAATAGGGAAGTTGTTCCGGGTTCTTGATGCTTTCCCTGATGTCTTGCACCACACTGTCCGGCAGGCCCAGATGCCAGGAATCATTATCCAGTTTTTCAGGATTATCCCGCACGTACTCGTAGTTGTATAATCCTTCCACTGTAGGGCACCAGAACAATGGTCCGAGATTCATTTGTGCCGTGCGTTCCCTGATCATTTCCATTACATCATCCGGGTAATAGGGAGCAGAGGAAAGTCCTGTATGTTCAAAGCAATCGACACCTACCTGAAGCCCTCTTCGGATCTCTTCGGGCCTGTGTCCATGGGCCACCACCTTTAACTTGTATTTATGGGCCTCATCGACCACTGCTTTTAGTTCTTCCATGGTCATTTGATCATGATCGATCAGTTTTATGACATCGACCCCTGCCCTGGCCAACTTTTGGATCTTCTTTTTTCCATCTTCAGCACCGTTTACTCCCCATCTGAAGTCTTCTGTTCCCGGATAGGGTTTATGTTGGATAAACGGACCTGAAACGTACAGGGTGGCACCCGGAATTTCACCTTTATTAATGGCATCCCTTACTTCGATGCTGGCTTCCAGTGGTGCACCAAGATCGCGCGCACTGGTTACACCGGCCATTAGCAGTTGATGCGCAGAAGCCGGCATGATCACATCTTTAAATAGCGGTG
>CAVVXE010000003.1:82500-737500 GCA_963752165.1 uncultured Flavobacteriaceae bacterium | reverse complement strand
CGCAAACTCTATCCCAATATGTCAATGAACGTTCCACTTACTCTTATTCTTTACCAAAACCCCATCAATGAAGCCCAGGTGGTAAGCTGATCTTTACTAAAACAAAGATCCCAGTGGAGAATATCGGAGTCGAACCGATGACCTCCTGCGTGCAAGGCAGGCGCTCTAGCCAGCTGAGCTAATCCCCCATTTTCTTCGAAATGGAAATTTCAAATTCCAAATTCCAAACATGAGGACTTCTATTCAGCCTCTAAAATTTCCTATTCCTAATACTATTAATGAACGTATGCGTAGCCCTTATTTAAAGACCTAATCCCTTATGCCCTCAGACCTACTTGCTTTCAAGTAGTCTCAGGCAGACTCGAACTGCCGACCTCTACATTATCAGTGTAGCGCTCTAACCAGCTGAGCTATGAGACTGCATTTTATTTTAAAAATAATGGTAGACAGCTTTTTAAAAACATCCTAAGAAACTACAGAACCGCTCCAGATCTTCGTTTTATAAGTCCAGAACTTGTTTTGCATCTTTCTCTAGAAAGGAGGTGTTCCAGCCGCACCTTCCGGTACGGCTACCTTGTTACGACTTAGCCCTAGTTACCGATTTTGCCCTAGGCCGCTCCTTGCGGTGACGGACTTCAGGCACTCCCGGCTTCCATGGCTTGACGGGCGGTGTGTACAAGGCCCGGGAACGTATTCACCGGATCATGGCTGATATCCGATTACTAGCGATTCCAGCTTCACGGGGTCGAGTTGCAGACCCCGATCCGAACTGTGACCGGTTTTATAGATTCGCTCTCCGTTGCCGGATGGCTGCTCTCTGTACCGGCCATTGTAGCACGTGTGTAGCCCAGGACGTAAGGGCCGTGATGATTTGACGTCATCCCCACCTTCCTCGCGGTTTGCACCGGCAGTCTCGCCAGAGTCCCCAGCATTATCTGTTGGCAACTGACGACAGGGGTTGCGCTCGTTATAGGACTTAACCTGACACCTCACGGCACGAGCTGACGACAACCATGCAGCACCTTGCAAAATGTCCGAAGAAAAGTCTATCTCTAAACCTGTCATTCTGCATTTAAGCCCTGGTAAGGTTCCTCGCGTATCATCGAATTAAACCACATGCTCCACCGCTTGTGCGGGCCCCCGTCAATTCCTTTGAGTTTCATTCTTGCGAACGTACTCCCCAGGTGGGATACTTATCACTTTCGCTTGGCCGCCGAACCCTAAAGCCCGACAGCTAGTATCCATCGTTTACGGCGTGGACTACCGGGGTATCTAATCCCGTTCGCTCCCCACGCTTTCGTCCATCAGCGTCAGTCGATAGTTAGTGACCTGCCTTCGCGATCGGTGTTCTATGTAATATCTATGCATTTCACCGCTACACTACATATTCCGGCCACTCCACTATGACTCAAGGCAACCAGTATCAAGGGCAGTGCTACGGTTGAGCCGTACCATTTCACCCCTGACTTAATCGCCCGCCTGCGGACCCTTTAAACCCAATAATTCCGGATAACGCTCGGACCCTCCGTATTACCGCGGCTGCTGGCACGGAGTTAGCCGGTCCTTATTCTTACGGTACCGTCACCAGGGTACACGTACCCCTTATTCTTCCCGTATAAAAGCAGTTTACAACCCATAGGGCCGTCTTCCTGCACGCGGCATGGCTGGATCAGGCGTGTGCCCATTGTCCAATATTCCTCACTGCTGCCTCCCGTAGGAGTCTGGTCCGTGTCTCAGTACCAGTGTGGGGGATCCCCCTCTCAGGGCCCCTACCTATCATAGCTATGGTGAGCCGTTACCTCACCATCTGGCTAATAGGACGCATAGCCATCCTGTACCGCCGAAGCTTTAAATTAAATCCGATGCCAAATCTAATTACTACGGGGTATTAATCCGGATTTCTCCGGGCTATCCCCCTGTACAGGGTAGGTTCTATACGCGTTGCGCACCCGTGCGCCACTCGTCAGCGGAAAAGCAAGCTTTTCCCTGTTACCGTTCGACTTGCATGTGTTAGGCCTGCCGCTAGCGTTCATCCTGAGCCAGGATCAAACTCTTCATCGTTATAACTTAAATAATTTAATGCCGTAACAAATCCAGTCTTCCCAACCCAAAACGGTTCTCATGTTTCTTTAAATGATCTTAAAAACTATTCCTCTAATCCCCCCGAAAGAAAACTAAAAAAATAGCCTCGCTGTCTACCAATATATCAATGAACTTACTTATTACTCTCTCAGCTATCACGCTAAGCGGGTGCAAATATAGAGCCATTTTTTTAATTAAAAATAATTTTTCAAGTATTTTTAAAAAAATATTTCAGCACTACTATTAAGCCCCTCTAAACTAGGTTTTTGCAGTATTTCCTACTAAAAAAGGCTACTAAAGATAGGTGATTAGAACCAATATCACAACTATTTTTTTGGTTTTTGTGCATTGCTCCACTTATTGGTAAGTGAAGCGTAGTCATAATCCAGCACAGACTTCTGCCTTTGCAGTTTATTCTCCGCAAAAGCACGTTGCAGAATATCCTCAATCAGGTAATCCTCATGCACTTTTTCCGGACTAAATTCTTCCTTGATACTGATCTTGAACATCTTGGCAGTGGTATTATACCAGAACGCACGCCATCCGTTTCGCAATTCCTTTACCAGATCAAAGGCCGTCTTGCCTGTTTGGCGATAGATGAGCTTCACAAGGATCTGGCCCTCCGTACGGGTCAATTTCTTTAATTCCTCTGAAAACTCTTCTTCGATATACTTCTGCACATGCCGCGTGTATTTCTTTCGTTTGCGGTTGGAAGTAATTTCACTCAGGCTGTCATTCAATGCAACCAGTCTTTCGGAAGCCAATTTCGCATACGGATATACTTTTATGGTTTTCCTTCTGAGAATATAATAATAAAGTTTGTCCTCATATGATGAGAATTCCAACTTCCCAAAAATAAAAACCTCATCGAGGGCAATGGACGACCGGAATATGGAATCGCCCTCAAGGATAACCATCTTCTCCTGCAAGGAATCTAATGGCTGGTCTTCAACCTGCGAAAAGCACAGTAATGACCACAGCACAAACATCGATATAAAAATCCTTCTTAACATAGCCGGAACACCCACTTATAATTTTATCAAAATTAATGATAAAGAGTCAGCCGAGTTATTAAATAAACGTGAATATTACTAAGTTTGTATCTAAATATTAGAGCTGCATGAGCACCACAAAAATCCTTACCAAAAAATCCATTGCTTTTTTTGAAAAATACCTGAACAATGCCGCCCCAACGGGCTACGAATGGGAGGGGCAAAAATTATGGATGTCCTATCTGAAACCCTATGTAGACACCTTTATCACGGATACTTATGGTACCGCTGTAGGGGTCATTAATCCTAAGGCCCCCTACAAAGTTGTTATTGAAGGCCACTCGGACGAAATTTCCTGGTATGTAAACTACATCACTGATAACGGACTGATCTATGTGATCCGTAATGGGGGCAGCGATCATCAGATAGCCCCTTCCAAATGGGTTAATATCCACACCAAAAAGGGGATCGTCAAAGGCATCTTTGGATGGCCGGCCATTCACACACGTGATAAAAGCAAGGAACTACCCCCTCAACTAGATAATATCTTTATTGATGTGGGGGCTACCAAAAAAGAAGAAGTCCTGAAAATGGGCGTTCATGTGGGTTGTGTCATTACCTATCCGGACCAATTCCACATCCTCAATAAGAATAAATTTGTATGTCGTGCCATTGACAACCGCGCCGGTGGATTCATGATCGCAGAAGTGGCCCGACTCCTGCATGAGAACAAGATAAAACTGCCCTTTGGATTGTACGTTACCAATTCGGTACAGGAAGAGATCGGCCTTCGCGGTGCGGAAATGATCACACAAACCATACGCCCCAACGCGGCAATTGTGACAGACGTATGCCATGATACCACTACCCCTATGATCGAGAAGAAGACACAAGGGCATACAGAATTAGGTGCCGGACCTGTGATCTCCTATGCTCCGGCAGTTCAGAATAAATTGCGTGAACGGATCATTGAAACGGCAGAAGCAAAGAAAATACCGTTTCAACGCATGGCAGCATCTCGCTCTACAGGCACAGATACCGATGCTTTTGCTTATAGTAACGGTGGGGTAGCCTCTGCCCTGATCTCCTTACCGCTCCGCTACATGCATACCACGGTGGAAACGGTTCACAAGGATGATGTTGAAAACGTTATCAGGCTCATTTATGAAACGTTGTTGACAATAAAATCCGGAGAGACCTTCAGTTACTTTGATTAAGGCCGAATGGCATAGCCCATTCAAAACAAAAAATTATCGCATTGGCCCCGCTGCGAATCCTTAAAAAGGAAGTTATGGATGAATGGATAGATCTGCTGGACGATAAAGGAACCTACACAGGAGAAAAAGCCTTAAAATCCGAGGCACATAAAAAGGGACTTTTTCATCCTACCACCCATATCTGGTTTTACACCCGGGAGGGAAAGGTGCTGCTGCAACAGAGAGCCAAAAACAAAGCAACCTTCCCTTCTTTATGGGATGTTTCCGTAGCCGGACACGTAGCTGCAGGTGAAAAGATCCTGGATGGTGCCATCAGGGAAGTGAAGGAAGAGATTGGCCTTGCGGTGACCACAAAGGAGCTGCAGCCAATAGGTATATTCAAATCCGTTCAAAAACACGGTGATGACCTGGTCGATTGTGAATTTCACCACACGTTTGTAAGTCTGCTGAAACATTCGCTCCAGGAACTGAAAAAACAGGAAGAAGAAGTGGCAGACCTGCAACTGGTCCCAGTAGAAACGCTTGAAGCGGCCCTAACCAATAATACGGCACAGAGCCAATACGTTCCTCATGATGCCTTTTATTACAAAAAGGTGATACAGGCAATTAAAGAACGACTATAACTGACCTACAAACTCCTGCAACTGGTCCCAGGAATAGGTTTTCTGAATCCCCTCAGCCATATCCTTTACCACGAAGGACTTTTTTTCCAGTTCTTCTTTCCCCAGCAATACCACATACGGAATGTTCCTGTTGTTGGCGTATTTCATTTGTTTTTGCAATTTGGCCTCAGTAGGATAGATATCCGTATGGATCCCGAGAGTCCGCATACTGCTTGCCAAGTGCAATGAGGCTATGGCTTCTTTCTCACCAAAATTGACAAAAAGGACCTGTACCGAGCGGTCTATCGTCTCAGGGAAAAGCCCCAGCTCTTCCAATACGAGGTAAATGCGGTCCAGGCCAAAGGAGATACCGACCCCACTTAGGTCCTTCATCCCAAAGATACCAGTAAGGTCGTCATAGCGGCCACCTCCCCCAATAGAACCCATGACAACGGTTGCCGGTGCCGCCACTTCAAAGATGGTTCCCGTATAATAGTTAAGGCCTCTTGCCAATGTTACATCCAGGGTTAATGCCGCACCGGATAGCCCTATAGACTCTATAGTTTGTATAATGTACTGCAATTCTTTAACCCCTTGCCTACCCGCTTCTGAATCTCTCAGAAAGTCGGCCAGCAACTCCAGCGAATGAAGTGCCTTGCCCGTAAGGTCAAAAAGCGGCATTGCCTTCTTAATGGCGTCCATTGCAATGCCTGCTGCCTGCATTTCCTTTATGACGCCTTCTTTCCCAATTTTATCCATTTTATCAAGGGCCACGGTAAAGGGCACTAACTTGTCCTCTTCCCCAATGACCTCTGCAATACCTGAAAGGATCTTGCGGTGGTTCATTTTTATGACCACACCCTCCAAGTTAAGCGCAGTAAATACAGCATCATACAACTGGACAAACTCTACTTCCTGTAACAGTGAATTAGCCCCTACAACATCTGCATCGCATTGGTAAAATTCCCTGAACCTGCCTTTTTGTGGCCGGTCGGCCCTCCAGACTGGTTGCATCTGGTAACGTTTAAAAGGGAAATCGATCTCATTCTGGTGCATCACCACATAGCGCGCAAATGGAACGGTAAGGTCATAGCGCAAGGCCTTTTCAGTGATCCTTGTGGCTACAGCTCCCGAATCCTTTGATGCCAATATCCCGGGATCGACCTTGCTCAGAAAGTCGCCTGAATTCAATATCTTAAAGATGAGCCGGTCTCCTTCATCCCCGTATTTCCCCAACAGGGTTTCGCTATTTTCAAAAGAAGGGGTTTCAATAGGCTGAAATCCAAAGATTTGAAATTTCTTTTTAATGATATCGAATATATAGTTGCGTTTTGCAACTTCCGAAGGCGAAAAATCGCGGGTACCTTTAGGAATGGAAGGTTTTTGTGCCATGCTGAGTAGTCGTTGCGCAAATATCGACTTATTCTATGATTTTATCAAACCATTGATAGAGTTCTCCCCGGGTGATGACCGCCCCCTGCTGTATGAGTTGAAATTTATCCAAATTAGGGTCGTCCGTATACGCCTTTGAGGCTACCAGATATTCCACAAAATCGGATTGCCAGTTCTTTTTGAACCAGTCAAATCCGACGGTGGTCCTGAGATCGATCTTAGGGTTCATCACCTTTACCGATATCAGCTTCATCTCCTTTTCCGTAAGATGGAACAAATGCATTTGCTGTTCTGAAATATTTTCGAGGTAGGCTACCTTTGCAAGTACCCCTTCCCAAACCAGATCACTAAAAACATCCATTTCTTCCTCGGCCACATGGGGCCTGGTTTCCTTGATCTGTTTCCATTCTTCTCCGGTGATGGATTGTGTAGACAGGAAGTTGATGAATTCCTGGTGTAATTCTTCAAATTGCTGTTTTGTTAAGCGTGTGTATTTCATCAAAATAATCGACTTCGTTTTGCGGTGCAAAAATACTACAATATTCTTAGCAGGAATTCTATCCGATATTGAAACGGCCGGAGCGTTGGTATGCGGTGGCCTTTAAATAAAAAAGAGCTATGTTTCCATAGCTCTTCAATCATCGTTAACTTAACGCTTACTTTTGCTCCGCAATCACTTCGAAGGCAAAATCGGCGATTACATCCCTGTGAAGCCTTATCTGAGCATCATAGGGTCCGGCTCTCTTGATCGCGCCTCCCTTGATAAGGATATATTTCTTATCGATCTCATGACCTTCTTTTTCCAAAGCTGCTGCCAGGTCTCCGTTGGTCACCGATCCAAACAATTTATCACCTGCCCCTACTTTGGCTGTGATCTTAATTTCCAGTTGTTTCAAAGCATCGGCCGTCTTTTTGGCGGCATCAATGATCTTTTTCTCCTTGTGCGCCTTTTGTCTTAGGTTTTCTGCTAACACCTTTTTGGCCGAAGGGGTTGCCATAGCAGCAAGGCCCTGTGGAATAAGGTAGTTTCTGCCGTATCCGTTCTTAACGTTTACTACATCGTCCTTAAAACCCAAATTCTGTACGTCTTCTTTTAAAATAAGTTCCATGATCTGCTTCTTTTTATTTTAATAAATCTCCAACGTACGGCATCAATGCTATATGCCTTGCCCTTTTTACCGCCTGGGCTACTTTCCGCTGATATTTCAAGGAAGTACCGGTTAACCTTCTAGGAAGTAACTTCCCTTGCTCATTTACCAATTTCATTAAGAAATCTGCATCCTTGTAGTCAATATACTTGATACCTGACTTTTTGAAACGGCAGTATTTCTTCTGCTTATTGGTGTCAATGTTCAATGGGGTCAGATACCTGATCTCCCCATCTTTTTTTCCTTTTGCCTGTTGTTGTAATGTTGACATACTGCTTACGCTTTAGCTTTTAATCTTGTTCTTCTTTTTTCTGCCCATTCAATGGCATGCTTATCAAGTTTTACGGTCAGGAAACGCATAATGCGTTCGTCTCTCCTGAATTCCTGCTCATAGGGAGCAATGACTTCACCGGGAGCGGTAAACTCGAACAAATGATAAAAACCACTTTTTTTGTGCTGTATGGGATACGCCAACTTCTTGAGGCCCCAATTCTCTTTTGACACCATTTTGGCATCATTCTTAATTAAGAAATCTTCAAATTTCTTAACTGTTTCCTCTATCTGAACATCAGACAGAACGGGATTTAAAATGAAAACAGTTTCGTAATGATTCATATGATTATATAATTTTAGGAGCGCAAAAGTAATAATTCTTCCTGCTATTTACAAGAAATTAAATATTTCTTCGTTATTGGTACTAGAATCATATAAATTGAACTTAACCTATAAACCTAAATTATGCTCATCAAGCAGGGTATTTATTTAACAAGGTGTTCACAACTTTAGTTGCAGTTCATCTATATTTTTAAGTACTTTGTCGATGATTTAACCCCACAAATCAACCCTTTATGAAATTAAGAAGTATTGTTGTTGACGATTCATCTATGCAGCGTATGGCAGTTGCAAAATTGGTGAATAATCATCCGAATTTAGCCCTGGTTGCGGAGTACAGCAACGCAATTGAAGCCAAGAATGGTATCAAGAACAACGAAATCGACCTAATCTTCCTGGATGTAGAAATGCCGATCATCAGCGGCTTTGACCTTTTGGAATCACTTGAAAACAGTCCGCAGGTTATTTTAATCACCGGCAAGCCGGACTATGCCTTGAAGGCCTTTGACTATGATGTAACGGATTACCTCCACAAGCCGATCACTATGGCTCGTTTTGATGCCTCTGTAAAAAGGGCTTTAGCGAAATACGATCAAATGAACCAGATATTGGAAGATGAGGAGCATATCTTCGTTAAGAGCAACCTGAAAAAACGTAAGGTGATCCTTAATGATATTAAATGGATTGAAGCGTTAGGGGATTATATTAAGTTAGTGACAGATGAAGCAAATATTGTGATCCTGTCTACCATGAAAGCTTTCGAACAACAATTACCCGAAGATAAATTCCTGAGGATCCACAAATCCTACATCGTGAATTTGGAGAAGATCGAAAAATTCAACAGTAAGAATGTAGAAGTAGGTGGCCGATCTATCCCCCTCAGCAGAAATAAGAAGACCGAATTGGCCGAGGCCTTAAGCAACGTCTAATTAGAAGTAATCTACGTCGTAGATTATCCGGGCACTTTTAAACATGGCAATAGCATTAAAGGAATGTTCAATTCTTTTAATGCTTTTTTTTGTTTGGGATAGGGATCGCTCCCGTGGAATCTTAACCAAAACCTGTTTCAGGTACTGATTTCTGATACGTGCTACCGGGGGAAATTCGGGTCCTAATACCTGGTTTTCAAAAATATTCCGCAGGGCTTTACCGAACCAGGTGGCGGCCTCGTTTAACGTATGGTAATTCTTGTGTTTAAACGTGATCTTAATGATCCTGTTCACCGGGGGATAATGATATTGGGTGCGTTGCCGCATCTGTTCATCGTACATGCCCCTATAATCGCCATGCACCACTTGCTGTAAGATCGGATGAAGGGGGTTGTAGGTTTGAATGAGTACCGTACCCCTTTTATTTGTCCTTCCTGCCCTGCCGGCCACTTGTGTAAGCAATTGAAAACTGCGCTCATGGGCCCTGAAATCGGGGAAATTAAGGAGCGAATCTGCATTCATGATCCCCACCAGGTTCACATGGCGAAAATCGAGTCCCTTGGTTACCATCTGGGTTCCCACCAGAATATCGAGTTCTTTATGGGAAAAAGCATTGATGATCTTCTCGTAGGCATACTTCCCCCGGGTCGTATCCAGGTCCATACGCCCTACCAGGGCCTCCGGAAAAAGGGTTTCGAGTTCTTTTTCAATTTGTTCGGTGCCAAATCCCTTGGTGTCTAATGTGAAACTGCCGCAGGCCATACAACTTTTCTCCATGGCAATATGATAGCCGCAGTAATGACATCGCAGCTGATTCTTCGCCTGATGATACGTAAGGCTCACATCGCAATTGGGGCATTGCGGTGTATGTCCGCAGGTGGTGCATTCAACAATAGGGGCATACCCCCGTCTGTTCTGAAAAAGGATCACTTGTTCACCCATTGCTAAGGTTTCTTCTATTTCCTTTAGCAATTGCGCTGAAAAATGGCCGTTCATCCTTTTTTTTCGGGAAGCCTCCTTGATATCGACCAGTCCGATTTCAGGCATCAGAATACCGCCATACCGCTGATCCATCAATGCGTAGCCATATTTTTTCCGCGCTACGTTAAAAAAAGTCTCCAAACTTGGTGTTGCGGAACCCAATAATACATGCGCCTTGTGTAATTTGGCCAGCACAATGGCTGCATCCCTGGCATGGTACCTGGGTGCCGGATCATATTGCTTAAAGGAGCTTTCATGCTCTTCGTCAATGATCACCAATCCCAAACGGGCAAAAGGAAGAAACAAGGATGACCTTGCTCCTATGATGATCTGCGCTTTGGGAGCGTTATTCAGTACATTGTTCCAAACTTCTACCCGTTCGTTAAGACTGTATTTAGAATGGTAGACTGCTACTTTCTCACCAAAATAAGCCTGAAGTCTGCTTATCAGCTGTGTAGTTAGTGCAATTTCCGGAAGTAAATACAACACTTGTGCTTCCTTTTCAAGGCAATCTTCTATTAATTTGACATACACCTCGGTCTTTCCTGAAGCCGTCACGCCATGCAAAAGTGTTACCTGATCCCGTGAAAAGGCATCCCTGATACCCACCAAACTTTCCTTTTGAAAATCACTGAGTTCTTTGCTTGGTAGCACGTCCTCCTCACTTTCATAGACAATCCTGTCGGTCGTTAAATAATATTCCTCAAGGATCCCTTTGTCGAGGAGTGTTTTGATCACCGCTGCAGATCCATTGATTTGCTTAAGGAGATCGGCAACCTTAACCGGTTTTTTGGTCTGTGCTTCTAACTGAAATAACCCCATTAAGAGCTCTCGCTGCCTGGGGGCCCTTCCAAGGGAATCCAACAGTAAACTCAGCTCCTCTTCCGATCTGTACCGGGGTTTTAGTTGTACAAAGCGCACTTGCTTAGGCTTGTATTGCTCATGGAGCTCTTCCTTTAAGCGAATGAGATTATTGGACAACATACGGTGCAGTACCGGCAAGACATGTTTTCGATCAAGTATGGCGCTCACATCACTGATCTTTAAGGATGACTGGTGTTCCAAGGCCTCCAAGACCAGGAATTCCTGATCATTTACCGTCAAGTCTTCTATCCGCAGGTTTTCCTTGCGCAGCACAAGGGTCTCACTCTCTAATAAAAAGGAGCCCGGAACTGCTGTCCTGAATACCTCGCCGAGGGTACACATGTAGTAACCGGCGATCCATTGCCAGTGGTCCAGTTGTTTTTCCGTGATCAAAGGACTCGAATCGATCACCTCATGAATGTCCTTTGCTTCATAGACCTTCGGGGGATCCTTATGAATCCGCCGAACAAGCGCCGTATAGATCTTGGACTTACCAAAAGGTACCGCCACCCGCATTCCCATTTTTAAAAGGGCAGCCGTTTCTGGAGAAACGCGATAGGTAAAATATTTCTCCAAAGGGATAGGTAATACAACATCTATAAAATAATCCATAATGATCAACTGTGGCTTTCACCGTTTCCGGGATCTTTTCTAAACTGGCGGTGCTTCGCTTTTGATATTTTGCCTTAAACTGGTTAACGTGGCGTTTAATTCGAAACCTAACAATAAAATGTTCGAATTAAGCCAGATATAAAACATCAGGATCAAAAGTCCGCCCAGTGCCCCATACAACTCATTGTAACGCGCAAACTTATCCACATACACACCAAAAAGATAAGAGGTCAGCAAAAAAAGCAAGGTAGTCATCAGGGCACCATAAGAGAAAAATTTTGCCTGTTTTCCTTCTGCTGTGCCAAAATAATAGAGTATGGCCGTGGTAAAATAAGACAGTACCGCAAAAAACAGGATTTTACCCGCCCTTGCCCCCACCAGCTCATTTGGGTTGACTTCGTAGCCGCTAGATTCTAATGCCCATACATTGAGGTATTCAAGGGAATATTCAAAATAAACGAAGGCTACCGCCCCTGCAATCAGTAAGAGGGAAAGAATTAGGCCAACCATTAATGCATAGGCGTATTGTTTGAAAAAATTACGGGTCAGGATACTGTGATAGGAGGTTTCAAAACCTCCAAAAATAGCATTCACCCCGTTGGTCATCAGGATAATGGAAAGAAGAAAAGCAGACGATAGCAACCCGCCCTGTTTCTGGTCCTTTATCTGTGTAAAGATCTCGCCGAAGTATTCACTGGTTGCTGTTGGGAGAAATGATTCCAGGAAGTGCAGGAATTGAACATCAAAATCCTGATTACCAACACTGACAAAGGGAATGACAAAAGGGATCAGCGTCAATAAGAATATGAGCAGCGGAAACAGGGCCATAAAAAGACTGAAAGAAATGGAACTGGCCCTGGTCGATAAGGCTCCCTGAATGATCCCAATACTATACATTTCAGTAAGGTCATATAAGGTCAGTCCCTGCAGCCCCACCAGTTTAATCTTTTTTAGCAGTGCCGTTATCCAATTGACTACTGGGATCTTTTTTAATTTGTCTTCAATCTCTTTCGTCATTTAAAAAGCTTTAAGACTTAAGTCCTTATTACTGACCGAATGCGTCAGTGCGCCCGAGGAAATATAATCGACCCCACATTCGGCATATTTTCTGACGGTATTTTCACTAATGCCTCCGGAAGATTCGGTCAAACACTTATGGCCAATCAGCTTCACTGCGGCCCTTGTATCCTCGAGCGAAAAGTTATCCAATAGGATCCGATAGACCCCATCCGATCTCAGGATCTCTTCTACCTCTTCCAGGTTACGTGCTTCCACAATGATCTTCAGCTCCTTCCCAAGGTCCCGGAGGTACTGCTTCGTTTTAGCAATAGCCTTAGTGATACCCCCTGCAAAATCGATATGATTATCCTTCAGCATGATCATATCATATAAGGCAAACCGATGGTTCTCCCCCCCTCCTATTTTTACTGCCCACTTTTCAATGGCCCGGATTCCCGGAGTGGTCTTTCTGGTATCCAGTATTTTTGTTTGTGTACCTGCCAATAACCGCACATACTGATCTGTTTTGGTGGCAATGGCGCTCATTCGTTGCATGGCATTTAAAACAAGCCTTTCGGCCTTCAGGATGCTTTGGGAACGGCCCGCAATCAAAAAGACAATATCCCCGTATTTCACTGCCTGCCCGTCAGCAATAAGAACCTCCATCTTCAGGTCCGGATCCACATACTGAAAAACCTGTTTGGCAAAATCGACCCCGGCAATGATCCCCGACTCCTTTACCAGTAATTTTGCTTTTCCCATGGCATCTGCCGGAATACACGCCAGGGAACTGTGATCCCCATCGCCTACATCTTCCCTGATCCCATTCTGGATGATCTGTTGTATTTCCTTCCGGAACTGCTCTTCTGATATCATTTGATCTGCTTAGGTCCGATAAAATTACTAAAAACAAATTCCAATCGGGAATTCCATTTTCATGAATATTTTACCTTTATCGAATGAAAATCAAACTGCTTGTCGTTGGGAAGACAGATCATAAAAGCCTGGAAGGGCTTGTTTCGGAATATCAGGAAAGATTGCAACACTATGTGCGTTTTGAATTGGAGGTGATCCCTGCGCTCAAAGGGACTAAAAACATGAGTGTTCTGGAACAGCAGGAAAAAGAAGGCGAGGTCATCTTAACCAGGATCGCCGGTAGCGATGTAGTGGTCCTTTTAGATGAAAAAGGAAAACAACTGAGCTCTGTGGATTTCGCAGCCTATTTACAAAAATTAATGAATGCGGGCAGCAGGCAGGTGGTCTTTGTCATTGGCGGGCCTTTTGGTTTTAGTGAAGCGGTTTACAACAAGGGAACTATGAAAATGAGCCTTTCTAAAATGACCTTTTCCCATCAAATGGTCCGATTGTTCTTCTGTAGAGCAGCTTTACAGAGGATTTACCATCTTAAGGAATGAGCCCTACCATCATCAATAAAGTACCCGGAATTTAATGGTGTGTTCCACTTTTTTTAAGGCCTTGATCACTTCTTTATTGTAATCTTTATCCAGGTCTGTGATCACATAACCCACTTCGCTGTCCGTAGAAAGGTATTGACCCGAAATATTCATTTCATAATGGGCCAGCACCTCATTGATCCGAGCCATAATTCCCGGTACATTATGGTGAATATGCAGGAACCTGTGTGCTTTATTTTGCTTCGGTAAGCGGATGTTTGGAAAGTTAAGGGCATCGACCGTATTCCCCGAATTCATATAGTCCATGATCTTGTTTGGCACAAAATCGGCAATATTCATTTGCGCTTCCACGGTGCTACCCCCTATATGCGGTGTCAGGATCACATTGGAAATCCCTTTCAAAGGGGTCTCAAACGGACCATTGCTGCCGGGTTCCTCAGGAAACACATCCAGTGCAGCACCTCCCAATTTTTTGCTGTTCAGGGCGTTCACCAATGCCTGAATGTCTACCACAAATCCGCGAGAAAGGTTAATCAGAATGGCACCGTCCCGCATTTGATTAAATTCGCGTTCGCCAATGAAATTTCGATTCGATTTACTGTCGTCTATATGCAGGGAAACCACGTCTGACACATTAAGCAGATCTTCCAGTGTAGCACACTTTTTGGCATTCCCCAGAGCCAGCCGGTCTTCCCGGTCGTAATAGTAAACACGCATTCCCAAAGCTTCGGCCAGCACAGACAGCTGTTTCCCGATGTTTCCGTAGCCAATGATTCCCAGGTTCTTACCGCGTACTTCCCTGGCGTTGTCCGTTGTCTTATTCCAAATTCCGTTGTGCAATTCCATACTGCGGGGAAACACATTACGCATGAGCATAATGATCTGCCCCAACGCCAACTCCACCACAGACCTGGTATTACTATACGGCGCATTGAAGACCACTACTCCCTTTTTTCTGCAATAGTCCAGGTCTATTTGGGTAGTGCCAATGCAAAAGGCCCCCACCACTAATAATTTGTTGGCGGCATCCAAAACTTTTGGCGTGATCTGCGTCTTGGAACGGATCCCTAATACGTGGACTCCTTTTATTTTTTCTATTAGTTCGTTTTCTGATAAACTCCTGTCAATAAGCTCCACAGAAAAGCCATCCTCAGCCAAATTTTCGAAAGCGATGGGGTGCACATTTTCGAGCAACAGGATCTTGATCCGATTCTTGGGGTAGGATAAATTCCTTGGCAGGTCATTTACAAACAAAAACTCATCCAGGCTGGGTGCTACGTGATCTGCTTTGTTAGCCGCCTTTTCCCTGTGGACGTTCTCGGTATAGGCAAAGAACTTATGGGCAATACCGGCTTCCCGCATGACATAGTCACTATACCCGTCCCCTATTACCTGCACCTCTCCATCGAGATCTAATCGCCTCAGGCACTCTATTTTTCCGTTATGACTGGCCAGCACATTGGTTTCATCAAAGCCAATGATATTTCCTTCCGCATCGAATCGGAACGTATTGGCATACACCCTTTCTGACGGAATATTGTATTCTTCCACAATAGGATCTATGAATTCCTTAAAACCACATGAAATGACATAAATATCCTCAGAATATTTTTCAAAAAATTCCTTGTTGGAAGCAATTGATTTTGAGATCTTCTTTCGCAGCTCTGCTACGAGCGGGTCCAGGTGCTTTTTATTGGCGTGGAGCAATCGAATTCGCCGCTCCAAGGACTCTGTAAAGGAAATATCCCCATCAATGCCCAAATTAGTGATATGCTGAATTTCCCGGATCACTTCATCGCGCTCTACCCTTCCCTGTAGCGTCATTTCTGCCAAAACATCCAATGCCTCAACCCTTGTCAACGTACTGTCAAAATCAAATACGTACTTGCGTCCCACAACTGTCATTTTTTAAAAATACTAAAGTGTAAAAGTAGAAATTAATAAGGACCGATCTCCGAAATTCCTGTAAAACTAAAGGATCCTTTAACGTTGTGCCTTTTCGATAAATATTTTGTTTATTTATCGTGGCTTTTCTGTGAATTTGAAAATAGGGTATTTATCCGAAAGCGGAGCAGCCTCTTAAAAAAGTGTTTTAGATGAAAAAATTATTGACCATCCTTAAATATGTAATAGTGTCCGTGGTAATCATTCTAGTGGCGGGGTATGCGATCGTATTTTATACAATGAAGAAGGCCTCTGATGAGAACTTCGAATTACTGGGAATTGAGGCTCCGCTGCTACGGGTAGCGGATAAGCAAGTAAGAGACCTCAATAAAAATGGATTTCTTGACATTTACGAGGATGCTTCCAGAATGGTGGAAGAACGGGTAGAAGACCTTTTAGGACAAATGACCCTCGAAGAAAAAGCGGGAATGCTTTTTGTGACCATGATTGGATCTACCCCAACAGGGGAGCCCATGGAAACACCTATTCTGTCTACCGATATGATGACCTTTGGCCTGTCCTTTTTTCTTCCTTCCAACTCCGAGCTGATCGCCAGAAAAAAACTGAACAGTTTTAATATCCTGACCTCTGTTGATGCCCCGCAGATGGCCCGTTACAACAACGCTATTCAAAAAATGGCCGAGCGCACCCGACTCGGCATTCCCATAACGATAGCCACCGATCCAAGGCATGGTTCTGAAAATAATCCGGGCGCTGCCATATACACCCCGGCATTTTCCCAATGGCCCAGCTCATTGGGCCTTGCGGCAACCAGAGATACCACACTTGTACGGGCGTTTGGAGATATTGCCCGCCGGGAATATCTGGCTGTCGGCATTCGCCTGGCCTTGCACCCCATGGCAGATCTGGCTACCGAGCCGCGTTGGGGACGTATTAATGGTACATTTGGTGAAGATGCTACGCTTGCTGCTCAAATGACCAAGGCATATGTTCTTGGATTCCAGGGCGATAGTCTTACAAATACCAGTGTTGCTTGTATGACCAAGCATTTTTCCGGAGGCGGACCGCAAAAAGACGGAGAAGATGCGCATTTTCCATATGGCAGGGAGCAAGTCTATCCCGGGAATAATTTCGACTACCATGTGATCCCCTTTGTTGAAGGAGCGTTTCCGGCAAAAACGGCCCAGATCATGCCCTACTACGGAATCCCCATGGACCAAAGCAGTGAAAATGTGGGTTATGCCTTTAACAAGGACATCATTACCGGTCTGTTACGCGATTCCCTTCAATTTGAAGGGGTTATCTGCACCGACTGGAACATAATCACCGATTCTAATATTTCGGCCGCGAGGGCCTGGGGTGTCGAAAACCTAACCGTCAAGGAACGCGTGAAAAAAGTGTTCGATGCCGGATGTGATCAGTTTGGGGGCGAGAGCATCCCGGAGGTCATCATTGAATTGGTCAAAGAGGGGCAACTATCCGAAAACCGTATTGATATTTCTGTTAAACGGGTGTTGAGGGATAAGTTCAGACTAGGACTCTTTGATGATCCCTATGTAGACCAAGAAAAAGCAGGACTCGTTGCAGGAAATGACCAATTCAGGGAAAGAGGAAAAATAGCCCAGGCCCGATCTTCTGTACTTCTCAAGAACGAACAAATGCTCCCCTTAAAGGAAGGAACCAAGGTGTATACCGAAGGACTGCACAATAGTGCCGCTTTCGAAAAATACGGCTATGTGGTAGATGACCCTGAAGATGCCGATGTGATCGTAAAACGACTAAAAACACCTTATGATGAACGGAGTGGCATTGTGGAACGGTTTTTTCACCAGGGACGACTCTATTTCACCGAGAAAGAACTTGAGGAGATTTCCGGGCTGCTAGTTCGGAAACCCTCGATTGTAGTGATAAACCTGGAGAGGCCTGCCATCCTCACAGAGATTAACAGGGATAGCAGGGCATTAATGGTAGAGTTTGGAACCAGTGATGAGGTACTGGCCGAATTATTATACGGAAAAATGCAACCAGAAGGAAAACTACCCTTTGAGCTCCCCTCTTCACAGGAAGCCGTCCTTCAGCAAAAAGAAGATGTGCCGTTCGATTCCAAAGACCCCCTGTATCCCTTTGGATTTGGGTTGCGGTATGACTAACCGGGAAGGCATTAAAAGGACATGTAGACCAACCCTGTCAGGATCGCGAGACCAAAACTCAACAGTGTACCGATCAAAATATATTCGGTGAGTTTTCGGCTGTTGCTTTCTTTTAGATCATTGAAGCGAAAGACAGATTTTGCCGTGATCAGTAAGCCTATCCCTTCCCATCGGCCCATCAAGATGAAGATCAGGACAAAGAGCCGTTCGATCATACCTATGTACTTCCCGGCATTGGGCAAGGATTTATGGTCCAGGGAGATCTGGGATGACATCCCTTCCAATAATTTGGACATCATAATGCCCGATGGGAAGGTGAGAAAAAAGATAGCAGTAATCAACCCCCAATCTATTTGGCCAAGCAGAAAACTGGTCTGGCCAATGACATTGCCGTAATACGCACAGAGGTAAAGGACGATGAGGTGCAAAACCTGATCTATAAAAAAAGGTACGCTTTGATTTCGAAACCAGTGAGCACTGTACAATTTTCCCAGATCGATCACGAAATGCGACAAGGCGATCAGCAAAGCTACTTTCCAATACGTGATATCTCCCAGAAGCACCAGTACCAGTACGAAGTGAATCAGGATATGAAAATAAATGTATCGGGACCCTATCTTATTCGCTTCCTTGTGTATCACCCATTTGGTAGGCTGAAAGAGGAAGTCGCCCAATAAATGGGCTAGCAGGAGTTTTATAAATAAGGTCATGATGTTATATTTTTTATGGTTTGTAGGTAATATTCCAAAAGCTCCAGAACAAGGTCTAGCCGAGCCCTTTTCTGTTGTTGGCTTACAGCCGACTGTTTTATTTTAAAGTGAACGGCCGTCTCCTGCTGAGAAAGGTCCGGATGTTTTAATGCCCAATCTACCGCCTTTGCCGAAACAGTGCTCCATTCGTCCATAAAACTTAGCCCCAGTTTGATCATAAGGTTCAACACCTTTTCTGTAGCGGGGTCACCTGTTGCGATGGCGAGTGTTACCTTCTGCTCTTTCAGGGATTCGAAGGTTCGGCCGGATCGTTGGTAGGCAGTACCGTTCGCTTCTGTTATTCGTGCGGCACTATGACGCTCCTCCCCTATCCCTATGGCCAAACGCACGTCTATGCCCTTTACAGTTTTAAGGACCGCTTTTAAGTGAATAGCCGTTTTGAGTGCATCTGTGGCTGGAATTCGGAGTTGAAATTCATCGCCTCTGTAAATATCCCAATCCCGTGGCTGCGTACCTGAATTACTGAGGAATGCCTTTAGAACAGGCAGCCATACAGCAGACGGGTGTTTTTCTGAGTTGATAATATCTCCGGTTAGAACCGCTACCATTTTATAAGTTTTTTAGCTAATATAATTATATATAAGCATATTTAATAATATATAAAACTATAAGGCACCTTAAATATTGTACACCTGCCTTTTCCCGGGAGATGCAGAAAAATTAAAACCAGCGCCTTACCTTTGTCAGGTAATCGCCATATTCCTTCGCAAACCGCTTTCCCAGGGCCTTTTCTTCTATACTAATCTGATACTTGTTCATAAAAGAGACAAAACCGGCAGCAATTAGGGTATTAAAGGCGTTTCCCAGCCAAAGCCCCCAAGCCAGTAGCAATAGTAATAGTGCAAAATACATCGGGTTCCTGGAGATCGCATAGACCCCATTGGTTACCAATGCAGTCGTATTCTCCGGTTTCATAGGGTTTACGGTAGTCTTGGCACTATAAAACTGCAACAAGGCTGTAGTACCAACAATCAAAGCAATCACCAAAAGCGCACCCATCAGGTAAAAACGTCCGAAAAAATCGAAATACCCAAAAGGAAGGAACCGTTTCAGTGCGTACATAAGAAGAACGGTGATCAAAAAGACCGCGAAAGGGGCAATTTTGGGCTTCATTGGGAGCAGCGGTTAAAGTACTTAAAATTACTACTTTTGAAACGTCTAAACCGGCTACATCCAAAAAAATAATCATGGAATTGGTATTTGCCACGCACAATCAGCATAAAGTAGAAGAAATAAAGGGTTTGTTACCACCTGCTATTCGCCTTCTGTCGCTGAACGATATCGGTTGCAAGGAAGAAATACCTGAAACGGCAGACACCCTGGAGGGGAACGCAACCCTGAAGGCTGCTTACGTCCTTAAAAACTATGGTGTTTCCTGTTTTGCAGACGACACCGGGCTGGAAGTAAGAGCCCTGAATGGGGCACCCGGCGTTTATTCTGCCCGGTATGCAGGTGAACCCAAGAACGACACTAAGAACCTTCAAAAACTGCTGCAGAACATGCAATCCCGGGAAGACAGGAGGGCTCAATTTACCACCATTATAACCCTGGCAACCGAAAAGGAACTTAAACACTTTAAAGGTGTTGTGGAAGGCATTATTACCCTGACACCCAGAGGGAACCATGGTTTTGGGTATGATCCGATCTTCCAGCCTGATGGTTATACCGAAACCTTTGCAGAACTGCCCCTTTCCATTAAAAATAAAATGAGTCACCGTGCACGTGCCTTTGTGCAACTTATGGCCCATTTTAAGCAAGTTTCATAGGCTGCCAACTAGCGCACACCAGCAAATTAAGCGAGAAACTAGCTCAGTGTCAATTAATAAGCCTACCTTTGCCGACTAATTAACGCCGCTGGTATAGCATGTGTTGCGCTGAGTGTCCCGAGTTACAACGACAATCGCTCTATGCAACATTCATATTTGCGATTACGTAACATAACTTAAGATGACAAAATTTAAAGCGCTTGGGCTCAATGAAGCCCTGCTAAATGCTATTAATGACCTTGGATTTGAAACACCTTCTGAGGTACAGGAAAAAACAATCCCGATTTTATTACAGGAAGACACCGATCTGGTCGCTTTGGCTCAGACCGGAACTGGTAAAACAGCTGCCTTTGGTTTTCCACTGATACAAAAAATTGAAAGTGAGAGCAGGACCACCCAGGGGGTGATCTTATCCCCCACCAGGGAATTATGCCTTCAGATCACCAATGAACTTCAGTTGTATTCCAAATATGTGAAAGGCCTCAATGTGGTAGCCATTTATGGTGGTGCCAGCATTGTGGACCAATCAAAACAAATCAAGCGAGGGGCTCAGATCATCGTTGCCACCCCGGGAAGGATGAAAGACATGATAGGTCGCGGCATGATCGATATCAGCAAAATTGACTACTGTATCCTGGATGAGGCCGATGAAATGTTGAATATGGGTTTCTATGAGGATATTAAAGAGATCCTATCGACCACCCCAAAGGAAAAATCGACCTGGCTTTTTTCTGCCACTATGCCAAAAGAGGTAGCGACCATCGCCAAAAAATTCATGCACCATCCCAAAGAAGTAACCGTTGGAGCAAAAAATGCAGGAGTAGATACCGTGCAGCACGAGTATTACGTTATTGGAGGCAGGGATCGTTATGAGGCATTAAAACGTCTGGCAGATGCCAATCCGGGGATCTTCTCCGTCGTTTTTTGCCGCACCAAGCGCGATACCCAAAAAGTTGCCGAAAAACTGATTGAGGACGGCTATAATGCCGGCGCACTTCATGGCGACCTCAGCCAGAACCAGCGCGACCTGGTGATGAATTCCTTCAGAAAAAAACAGATCCAGATGCTGGTAGCCACCGATGTTGCCGCCAGGGGTATTGATGTGGATGATATTTCCCATGTTATCAATTACCAACTGCCCGATGAGATCGAAACCTATACGCACCGGAGTGGCAGGACAGGACGCGCAGGGAAATCCGGGATCTCCATGGTCATTATCACCCGAAGCGAGCTTCGGAAAATAAAGTCCATCGAAAATATCATCAAGCAGGAATTTTTAGCCAAGAAGATCCCCACGGGGATAGAGATCTGCGAGATCCAATTATACCACCTGGCCAGTAAGATCAGAAATACCAAGATCAATGATGCCGTTAATAACTACCTGCCTGCCATACATGATGTGCTGGACGGAATTGACAGGGAGGAACTGATCAAGAAGATCATTTCTGTTGAATTTACCAGGTTCTACGCGTATTACAGCAGGGTTAAAGACCTTAATTCATCCGATAGTACAGACCGAAGGGATGATTCAAGAGCCTCCAGGGGAGGTGACACTCCGTCTGACGGATCCGTTCGTTATTTCATAAATGTAGGGGAAAAGGACGGTTATGACTGGATGTCTTTAAAGGACTTTCTCCGGGATACCCTGGACATAGGAAAAGATGATGTTTACCGTGTTGATGTAAAAGAGAGTTTCTCCTTTTTTAATACCGATGCAACACTTACCGAACTTATTTTGAGCACCTTCAAGGATCTTAAAATAGACGGCAGGTTTGTAAACGTAGAAGTCTCAAAGAGCCCGGAAAGCAGTGGAGGCAGAAAAGGCAAGGACAAAGACCGCAGACGTGGCAATGACAAAAAGAAAGGCAAGTTTAAAGAACGGTCTTTTTCCAAAGGTGGCTCACAGCGAACCGGCAAAAGAAGAAGCAAAAAAAGAGATGGTTTCTTTTAGTTAATTGTATATTAAAAATTATCGGGAACCTTATTTTTGTGGTTTATTCGTAGTAAAGAAGTCACTGTTGGATCGTAACTGGCTCTTATTGGTTTTGCTTTTAACCTGCCCTATTCTCCTGGCGCAGGAAAAGGACAATACTACCACACTAAATGAATTCAGTGCTGTTGTGGTAAATGCCCAGACCGATGAACCGCTGGAAAGTGTACACGTGGTCAATCTCAATCAGGTCATAGGGACCATTACCAACGAAGAAGGTGAATTCACGATTATGGCAGCGGTGAATGATACCCTGTATTTCTCATATCTCGGTTTTAAGTCGCAAAAGATCAGGGTTACCAATGATATGTTCCGGTTCAGTGATACCAAAATAGCCCTCACAGAGTTGGCCTATGCGCTCGAGGAAGTGATCGTCAGGCCCTATCAGCTTACCGGCTATCTGGAAATCGACGTGAAAAACCTTCCCATCAATACAGCCTACCAGTACAGCATATCCGGACTTTCCAAGAGTTATGAGGCTGGTAACAAAAACCCCAGTGCCGTTACCAAGGTGTTGGGGGCCATCTTGAATCCTGCGGACCTGCTGCGGAATCTTTTTGGCAAAAGACCCAATCAGATGCGCAAATTGCGACTCGTAAAGGAAGATGACCGGATCCGCGACCTGTTGGCGTCAAAATTCGATCGCGAAACCCTTACGGAACTATTACAAATAGAAAAAGTGGATATAGAGGACATTCTTTCGAACTGTAACTATTCCAAGTCGTTTATCACGACCGCCAACGACCTCCAGATACTGGACGCTATCAGTAGCTGTTATGAAGAGTTCAAAGTCTTGAACAGGAAAAACTAACGTTTTTGACTAAACATCAGGGTTTTGGGTGGCAGGAAACAGGCACCTTGGCTTCACTTCAAATAAATTTTCCTAATCCAAGATCATTTTATAGTTTTAAAAAAAAATTGAAACCTGATCGAAACCGGATAAATACGCTACCACGGTACCTTCATATAAACTTATTTAATGCGCAGCGCAATCCTCAAATACCTGTCTACATGAAAAAAATAGTGGCACTGCTATGCCTTGTGTTGTTTTTAGTGAATTGCAAAGATTCGAACACTACCCCTGTCGGTAATGAGAAGGTGCTCAATGAAGTAAAAGCAAGCGAAAAACCTGCCGTACCGTTCCGATGGGATGCTGCCAATATTTATTTTCTGCTGACAGACCGCTTCAATAATGGCAAGCCTGAAAACGATATCAACTTTGAAAGAACAAATGAAACCGGACCCTTACGGGGGTTTATGGGGGGTGACATTGCCGGTATCACCCAGAAGATTGAAGAAGGGTACTTTAGTGATCTGGGCATAAACGCCATCTGGTTTACACCGGTGGTAGAGCAGGTCCATGGCGATACTGACGAAGGAACAGGGAACACCTATGCATATCATGGTTACTGGGCAAAGGACTGGACAGCGTTGGATCCAAATTTCGGCACCATGAAAGAGCTCGAAACAATGGTCAGGACCGCCCACGAAAATGGCATTCGGGTATTAATGGATGTTGTTATGAATCACACAGGACCTGTCACAGATGAAGACCCTGTCTGGCCAACGGAATGGGTGCTTACGGATCCCCCCTGTGCATTTGAAAACTATGAGACCACCACTGCCTGTACCCTGGTAGCGAACCTACCTGATATAAGAACTACTTCTGATTCTACTACCGATTTGCCAGATGCCCTGCTGGCCAAATGGAAAAAAGAAGGCAGGTTGAGTATGGAACTTGATGAACTTGAGCTTTTCTTCGATCGTACCGGTTATCCAAGAGCCCCCAGGTTTTACCTGATCAAATGGCTGACAGATTATGTAAACGAATTGGGGATAGACGGCTTTAGGGTCGATACTGTAAAACACGTTAATGAGAATGCATGGGCCGAATTGCAGAAAGAAGCTTCCTATGCCTTCGAAACGTGGAAAAAGAAACACCCGGACAAAATTTTGGATGCTACGCCCTTCTATATGGTTGGAGAAGTCTACAATTATGGTATTTCCGGCGGCAGAACCTTTGATTTTGGTGATCGTAAGGTAGATTATTTTGCCAACGGGTTTAACAGCCTTATCAATTTTGAATTGAAAGAAGATGCGAAAAAAGACTATGAAAAGATATTCAGCAAGTACAGCGACCTTTTAAATTCCAAATTCAAGGGGATCGGCGTAATGAATTATCTGACCTCACATGATGACGGGAGCCCTTTTGATAAAGAGCGCAAACGACCCTTTTATGCCGCCAACGTACTCCTTTTAACCCCAGGCACCTCCCAGGTTTACTACGGGGATGAGACGTCCAGGACCCTGACGATAGAAGGTGCAGTAGGCGATGCAACGCTGCGTTCTTTTATGAATTGGGAGGCCCTGGATAGTACAGGTACAAAAGAGGTGCTTACTCACTGGCAAAAACTGGGGAAATTCAGAGCCATGCATCCTGCCATTGGGGCCGGAAGGCATAAACGCCTTGGGAAAAAGCCCTATGTCTTTAGCAGAACCCTCGTAGATGGCGATTTCAAGGATAAGGTGGTCGTAGGATTAGACCTTCCCAAAGGGAAGAAATCGCTTTGGGTGAAAGGGCTTCTTCGGAGATGGCACCCAGTTGTACGATGCTTATTCTGGTACACAGGTAGAAGTTAAAAAAGGAAGCGTACAACTAGATAACGACTTTTCGGTCGCCTTGCTGGAACTTGCACAATAAAACACTTCAAACGTTTGATTAACACAAGGTATTTCAAAGACAGCCGCACTAAACTAGATAAGAAATGAAATTGAGCAGGAGGAGGTTTATTATCTTGTCCTTTTTTGGTATTACAAGCTTGTTCTTCCTGGATGCGTTCTGGATAGAGAAGTACCTTATCGATTGGTCGCGCCATGACCTCAGGGATCATCGAATGACGCCTGTTAAATTCATTCAGCTGACCGATATGCATATTCGGGAAGAAAAGGCCTACCATCGCTGGATGGCGCGTCGCATCAATAAAGAAAAGCCAGACCTTTTGTTTTTTACAGGCGATTCTATTAATCGGCCCAGTCAGCTACCTTTTCTGGAGGCTTTTTTGAAGCAAATTGAAGCCAGTATTCCCAAAGTGGTAATTATGGGGAACAAAGAGTATGACGGAAATGTTACCCCTGAACACTTTCGTAAGCTCTTCAGCAACTACAACGGACAATTACTTATCAATGAATCCTTCGTCTATACAAAAGGCAAGCGCCGCTTCAACATCATTGGAATAGATGATTTTGTAAGGGGGACACCCGATTTTAAAGTCGCTTGCCATGGATTGGATCCTTCTACGGAGACCATCATCCTTAATCATTGTCCGGAATACCGGGACACCATCGATCTCCTTAATAAGAGCATTCAATTAAAAATAAAGCTGATCCTCTGTGGCCACACCCATGGAGGGCAGGTACAATTATTCGGGAAAGCATTTTATACCCCGGGGGGCAGTGGGCGCTATCTTAATGGCTTTTATAAAAGCGAACAATCGCTCATGTATGTTTCCAAAGGTATCGGCACCAGTTATTTGCCTGCCAGGTTTGGAGCGCGTGCCGAGGCCCCTATTTTCTACATTTAAGTGCTAGTGACGAGAATGCAGGGCCAGTCTGTTACCTTCCGTATCCAGAAAAAGCCCCATATACCCAATCTCCTCACTTATCAATTTTTTAACCTGCAACACTTCCCCCCCGGCCTTGGCTACTTTATCAAGTGGCACGCTTACATCCTTACAGGAAAAATATAATAAAGGGCCGTCGGTTGCACTGGGATGATAAAAGTCCGGGTGTTTCACCAAAGAACCGGACGCCCCCATTTTGTTTTCGGCAAAAGGGAACCAGCCCATAAGTAATTCATTGAAATCCTGTACCTGAATTTCAACTTCAAAAACCGTTTCATAAAATACCTTGGCACGGTCCATATCCTCCACGGGAATTTCAAACCAGCCTACCATATTTGCTTCCATAAGCTTTTTATTTAGTGTGCAATACCTTTTGGGCTAGTTGGTCTTCTTTAAAAACACTGCCCAGTATTTTTTATAGCATAATCATTTATTAATCAATTTGTTGGCTAGTAGGAAGATACTAATATTTTCTACTTTCCTGAAGCATAGCGCCTTAAAATCTGGTCGATATTCTTAATGGACTTCTGTGTCCATTCTAATTTCTTGGATGCTTTTTGCGCATTGGTTAGTTGCCATTTCAGTTGTGATCTTCTGAGCTGCGACGTAATGTTTTGCAATACAATGGCAGCCGCCACAGACACATTGAGACTTTCCGTAAATCCAACCATGGGAATATGGACCATCCCATCGGCCTCCTCTAAGGCCAGGTCGCTCAAGCCTTCTTTCTCTGCACCAAACAAAAAGGCAGATTTTTGGGTAATTTCGATTTCATGTAATGGGCATGCCTTTGCGTGTGGGGTGGTTGCGAAAAGGGTATAACCGTTTTTCTTCAGGTGGTCAATACATTCCCTTGTATTTTTATAACGATGGATATCGGTCCACTTTTGAGCACCAAGGGCTATTTTCTTATCCAATCGCTTTTTGAAATGGCTTTCGATCACATGGATTTCCTGTATTCCAAATATATCGGCTGTACGAATCACGGCACTTGCATTGTGTAAATGATACACATCTTCCATCACTACCGTAATGAAGTTCGTTCTGTTTTTAAGGACCTCATCGAAACGGCATAAACGTTCCGGGGAAACAAGTGATTCCAGATAGGTTATCAAGGCAGAATCTTCCATAGACCGAATATAATAAAAACGTATCTTTAAAGGAAAACACAAGCCTTGAAAGAGAAGATCACTGTACTTACGGGAGCAGGAATGAGTGCCGATAGCGGATTGAAAACGTTCCGGGATGCCGACGGACTTTGGGAGGGTCATGACGTTATGCAAGTGGCTTCGCCCAGGGGATTTCATCAAAATCCGGAATTAGTACTCGATTTTTACAACCAGCGGCGCAGGCAGTTACTTAAAGCAGCTCCCAACAAAGGCCACGAAGCCCTGGTGAAACTGGAAGCGCTTTTCGATGTGACCATCATTACGCAAAATGTTGACGACCTGCATGAAAGGGCCGGCAGCTCCCATGTCTTGCACTTACACGGAGAGCTTCTAAAAGTACGCAGCACGGGCCCTTCAAGAAACGTTTATACCTGGAAGAAAGACCTGTTTATTGGAGATGCCTGTCCGGAAGGATACCAACTAAGGCCCCATATTGTTTGGTTTGGGGAAGAGGTGCCCTTATTACAGGAGGCTGCCTCCATCACCTCAAAAGCCGATAAGATCATCATTGTTGGCACATCCATGCAGGTATATCCTGCAGCCGGACTCATGTACTACGCGAAAGATAACACCCCTATTTATTTTATTGATCCGAAACCAACTATTGCCCATTCCAGCGACTGGGACCTTCACATCATACCTGAAAAAGCGGCCATTGGCGTTCCAAATTTGGTGGCACAGCTCCTGAGCAATGGAGGCTAATGCCTTCCGAATGTCTGCCTGCTTTACTTTTACTTCTTTCAAACTCTAAAACTAATGGTTATCTTTGCCCTTTTCCATTCATAATGATCTGACAGCCTATGGTCGCGAACCAAATACAAGCCATTTCCCCTATTGACGGGCGTTATAAGAATAAGGTTATTTCCCTGGTCCCCTATTTTTCAGAGGAAGCACTTATGAAATACAGAGTGCAGGTCGAGATCGATTATTTTATAGCGCTGGCGAAGCTGCCCCTGCCCCAGTTGACATCTATAGAAACTTCAAAACTGGAGGGCCTGCGCAAAATATATCAGGAATTCACTACCGCAGATGCACTGGCCATTAAGGATATTGAACGAACAACCAACCACGACGTAAAAGCAGTAGAATATTTCATCAAGGATAAATTTGACGCGCTTGGATTAACCCAATACAAGGAGTTTATCCATTTTGGGCTCACTTCACAAGATATCAATAACACGGCCATTCCATTATCCATCAAGGAAGCATTAAATGAGGTCTATGTACCCCAATACCAGGCATTAGTAGGCCTGTTGGAGCAACTGGCAAAAGATTGGGAACACATCCCGATGCTCGCAAGGACGCACGGACAACCAGCCTCCCCTACGCGCCTAGGAAAAGAAATCGCCGTTTTTGTAACCAGACTGAAAGAACAATTCAACTTATTGAATGATATCCCTTCGGCAGCTAAATTTGGTGGTGCCACCGGGAATTACAACGCGCACAAAGTGGCCTACCCAGAAATTGACTGGAGAGGTTTCGGCGAGCATTTCGTTCAGGATGGATTGGGGTTGTACCACTCTTTCCCGACAACGCAAATAGAGCACTATGACCATATGGCGGCCTTATTTGATGCCTTAAAGAGGATCAATACCATCCTGATTGACCTCAACAGGGATTTCTGGACCTATATCTCAATGGACTATTTTAAGCAAAAGATCAAAAAAGGAGAAGTAGGATCTTCGGCTATGCCCCACAAGGTAAATCCTATCGATTTTGAAAATTCTGAGGGAAATCTGGGTATTGCCAATGCCCTGTTTGAGCACCTGGCAGCCAAATTACCCGTATCCAGGTTGCAGCGCGATTTAACAGATAGTACGGTACTCAGAAATATAGGAGTGCCTTTTGCACACACCCTGATCGCCATGCAGGCTACCATCAAGGGGCTTAACAAGCTTTTGTTGAATGCGGAGAAGATAGAAAAAGACCTTGAACAAAATTGGGCAGTGGTGGCAGAGGCCATACAGACCATCTTAAGAAGGGAAGGGTATCCAAATCCTTATGAGGCATTAAAAGGACTAACCAGAACAAACGCTGCCATCACTAAAGAATCTATCGGGCAGTTCATACAGTCACTTGATATTTCGGACGCCTTAAAGAAGGAATTAAGTGCTATATCACCAAGTAATTATACCGGTATATAAATAGTCATAAGACGTAAAAACAAAACCCACAAGATCCTATTCCTGTGGGTTTTCTTACAAGTACGCTATTCGATTCTATCCTTTAAGAAATTCGCCAATTTCACCAAGGCCTTCACCGTTATAATCAGACTTTTGAATGGCTTGCATCAATTGTATCAAGTAGGCCGGATTCATATCCTTACCCAGGACACGGACCAATGCAAAGCCCTTATCATCGCTATTCCCGTAAATAACCACTTCATCTATAGCGTCGGTTTCTCCCAAATACTTTACAAAACCTTTTCCATATTGGGTATTTAGCTTCATAAGTTCTTTGAATTTACTATCCTTCATAATGGCATTTACTTTTCCTTTTTCGACTTCATATTCAGTCGCATTCGAAGTAGTTTTCTTAAAGGCAAGTACATTGAGTTTTCGTAAAGATTCTAACGCCGTCCGTTGTTCATCTGTCAGATCTGCATTTTCCAGGTTCAATATGCTCGCTGGAAGGTCCAGGGAAATAAAATTGGGGTTTTCGGAATTGTCCACATAATATTCCTGCAAACTTTGCGTAGAAGAACAGGCCATGAAGAGCAGCACCATGGATATGCTTAATAATCGTATGATAGTTTTCATTTTATTGGGTTGTTTTAACTTACCAATAGGCAAAGGGAACTGCCTTGTTAACAGCTCCCATTACCCGGCAGTTGGATTTATGATTTCTTTTTCTCTATTTGATTCAACTCTTCGGGAAGGTTCATCTTCCTGGTGATCTCCCCTATCTTGGTAAGGTCTATATCTCCTGTAAGGGAAAGAAGTACCGTCTCAATTTTACGGTCGTTGATCTCCATATCGGTATTCTTTATCCCGGTTATGAACATCAGCAATTCACTTACGTGGTCCTCATCTTTTCCTTTTCGGATATAGAATTTAACGTTGGCATCCTTGTCCTTTACCCTCATAAGTTCTTCCAGGGAGGCTGAGCGCAGATACTGATCTACGGTAGCTTTCATTTGTGCCGAAATACTTTTGTTTTCGGTAACGAAGACCTTCAAACCTTTTAAGCTTTTGGCAATGTCCATTTCCGGTTCATCAGAACTAACGTCCATCTTAGCAAGCAAGTCGAACATGTTTTGGTTCACGATCACGGAAGTTACATCATCCATGTCTTCGAATTTATCAAAGACAGACTGTGAGTACCCGGCTAAAGGAGCTAGTACTAGGGCTAAAATTATAAGATACTTTTTCATTACTGTTGTTTTTTAATTGTTTTTGTAAATTTTTTGTTTTGCTTCTTGAAATTCATTCAGATAGGCCATTTTTTCGGTACCACGATCCAAATTCTGGGCCAAAAGCCCAAGGGCTTTCTTTGTTTGTTGGTAGGCGTATTCGGCCTGCCTTTTTTCCTGGTATTCATTACCAAAATAAATGCCAGCTACTAAAACGACTGATGCTGCAACGGATATCCACTGATAGTAGTTTCTTCTAGGTTTTAATGGAACCTGCTTGGTAAACCGTTCTTCTCTGGCGGCAGAGAAATAAGAGAACAACGCACTGTATTCCTGCAAATGTTCTGCTACTGATCCTCCGGTAAAATAATCCCGTAAGACTCGCTCTTCGGCTTCCGTGGTCCGGGCCTCAAAGTACTTCTCCAATAATCTTTCTATGTTATCTAATTCCATAACGATGTTTTTCTAATAATTTTTCTCTTACTGTTTTACGGGCCCTTGAGAGGGCAACACGTACTGCCGTTGGTTGCATTTCCAATAATTCGGCTATTTCTTCAAAACTGTATTCTTCTACATCTCTTAACTGCAATACCATTTTTTGTTGTTCAGGGAGCTCTTCCATGATCTTTTCCACCCAGTGAACACTATCTGAAACTTCCACCTGCCGCTGCAGGGATATACTGTCGTCTGCATAATTACTGTGCACCAACTTCAGGTTACCAGATTGCTTGGATTTTAATCGATCCAGGCAAAAATTCTTGGTCATCGTCATCGCAAAAGCTTCCACATTCCGGTATTTAGCCATTCCTTTTTTTGCGCTCCACAGCTTCATCAGAATCTCCTGTGTGGCATCCTCGGCCTCCTCAGACGATACCAGTAACCTTTTGGCTAGTCGGTATAACTTATCCTTAAAAGGCATTACCACATTTAGAAACTCAGATTGTGTCATTATAGGTTGATCGGTTGTTGTTAAGACCACAATTAAAGTGCTTTACAATAGGAAGACGACACATAACGATTTTTGTTACAATTCTTTTTTTATTCCTCAATATCTGCTTATTTTAGCCGTTAAAGTAACCTTCCCTACACACGAAATAGTCTAATACCAAACAAGTTAAAAAAAGACTTGTGGTATTGCTTAATTTTGGAACAATAATTGAGTTTAAGTCTGATTAAGAAATTAGTTGCTATGAAAAAGTATTTTTTATACCTGCTATTAGGTACTTCTGTTGTCATTTCGTGTAGCAAAGATGATGATGCCATCACTCCAGGGAATGGCCCCATTGCTGACCCTTCCGCCAATGTGCCAACGCAGGATTTCATGTGGAAGGCCATGAACCTTTGGTATTTCTGGCAGGCCGATGTGCCTAATTTGGCAGACGATCGTTTTACAAGTGACGCAGAATATACCACATTTCTCCAGTCAGAAGCAGATCCCGGCAATTTTTTCAACAACAAGTTACGCTTTGGCGAAGACCGGTTCAGTGTTTTTAGCGATGATTATAAGGAATTTACTAATGCTCTTTCCGGGATCACAAAAAGCAATGGGTTAAGCTTTGGTCTACTGGGCCTGGACAATGATATGGTAGCTGGATATGTACGTTATGTGACCCCCAATTCCGATGCGGCAAGCAAGGATATTTCCAGGGGCGAATTCTTTACAGGCGTTGATGGCCAGGCCCTGAACCTGAACAACTATATTGACCTGTTGTTTGGGGCGAATGATACCTATACCCTGAACATGGCCGATTACGATGGCAATACTTACACCCTTAATGGCAAAGAGGTAACGCTTACCAAGCAGGAAGGGTTTCAGGAAAATCCTATATTCATCGTGAACACCTATGACATCAACGGACAAAAAATTGGTTATTTATATTACAATCGATTTTTAAATGAATTTGATGAACAATTAAACAATGCTATCAGCCAATTGAAGTCGCAAGGCATCACCGACCTGGTTTTGGACCTCCGATACAATCCTGGGGGTTCGGTAAATAGCACCCGATTGCTGGCCAGTATGATCTACGGGACCAATACCAACGATCTTTTTATTCGTCAGCGGTGGAACCCTAAGATCCAGGCAGCTTTAAGTCCTGAAGCTCTGGAGGACTATTTTGCAGACAGAACGGGTGAAGGGACCCCAATTAACAGTCTAAATCTGAACCGCCTGTATGTGCTGACGACCAATAGATCGGCCTCTGCCAGTGAATTGCTGATCAATGGCCTGGATCCGTATATGGAAGTGATACAAGTGGGAACTACGACTACCGGAAAAAACGAATTTTCCCTCACTATGGTTGATGATCCGGGCAGGCCGGGAGCTCCTTATGTCTACACCCCTTCCCGGGAAAGTTCCATAAATCCGGATAATACCTGGGCTTTGCAACCACTTTTGGGAAGGAATGAAAATTCGGTTGGGTTCTCTGATTATACGGCCGGACTGATCCCGGAAATTGAATTGCAAGAAGATCTTTCCAATTTGGGAATACTGGGCGATCTCAATGAACCCTTGCTGGCGAGAGCCATCGAGGCCATCACAGGAATCACAGGTAAACGCGATTTTACGGTAAAACGACCCGCCAGGCCCTTTGCCGATACGGAACTCTTTACCCCTTTACAGGACAATATGATCCTGGACAAACCCATTAACATCAAGATTCAATAATGTATCAGCCCGGTATTCCGGGCTGTTTTTTTACCCCTAAAATTGCAGATTAAAGCCCATTTGCAGGTTTCTGCCTGTGGTAGTAAATCCTAACACCTCTGTAAATTCTTTGTTCAACAGGTTTTCGCCCCGGAGAAATAGCTTTAGCCTATCCTGAAGCAAGTCATAGGAAAAATAAGCCCCTGCCAGCGAAAAGTGTTCCAAAGGCACATCGGTAAATGTATTGAAATCGGTATCCATCCGCCTACCGGTATAGGCATAAGTAAGAGACGCATAGAAGGCTTCGGATACCTGAACCCCTGCTGTCGCATTTAACTTATGTTTTGGAATTCGGATCGCATTATCACCTTTGCGCTCGGTAAAGGTGTAGTTGGCCTGGAGCGAAAGATCCTTCAGAGGGGTATAACTTATTTCCAACTCAACTCCCGCTGCCCGGGTGGCATCTGCAGCGTTCCCATACAGGAAAGAACGGTTGTCAAAGAATACAAAATTCTCCTCCCTTCGGCCAAAATAGACCATGCTGGCCCTCATTTTAGAAGTTATGGCATATTCCATGCCTGCCTCTATGGTCCGGTTTGTTTCCGGTTTCAACTCCGGATTCGCGCCAAACTGCCCAAATAATTGCGTCAGGGAAGGGGTTATAAAAGCGGTTGCATAGGAACCAAAAAATTTCAAATACCCCTTTTCGCGCTTCATAACATAAGACGGGTTGACCGTATAGACCCATTGCGACCCGTATTCGGAATGGTTGTTTAGTCGGCTACCCACGTTTAGCTGAACACCGTCTGGATGAAGATACGTCAAGGAAGCGTAGGGATCGATACTGGTGAATTGCTCGGAGGTGTCAAACGCCGTCTGTTCATAAGTATAATTGATCCCTGTAATGAGTGCTATATGCTTCATAGTGTATTTGTTAAAAAGATCTCCTATGAAATTACGGCCTTCAAAAGTCCCCGGGAACGCACTAATATTCTCCGAAGTATACCGTGCATAGGCGGCATTCAGTGTTATGGAACCCGAAGCATACGGTAATACAGATGAAAGGCCTACCCGGTCCTGTTGGCTTTCAAAAACATAGGGTGCATCCAGAAATCCATAGGATTCGTCGTATGCGGATCGCAGCTTGGACTGATTGGCTATGAGTTGCACTTTCAGCTTATTAAACCGATACCCTATTTTGATATCCGTATAAATGGCCGAAAAGGGGTCTTCTTCATTATCAGGAGTGATGAGGGAAGACAAGCCTTCCGTAAACCGGTTGTTAAAACCTACGGCATAGGTCCATCGGTTGAGTGAACCATTCACGAAGGCACTATGACTGAAGGAATTTAACCGGTATCGTTGCTCTGACGCGGTTTGGTTACTCCCCATGATCGCCTGGAAATTAGCCTGTAGTTTCTTTAGCGAGGGGTCCTTGGTAGTAATATTGATAACCGCGGTGGCAGCATTGGCCCCATATAAAGTACTGGAAGCCCCTTTAATGATCTCAACGGAAGCTATGGAAGTGATTGGGAGTAAACGAAGGTCGAATTCCTGGGAAAAGGAAGAAGGGTCCGATACGCGTATCCCATCGACCATAACGACCACCTGCCTTCCCCTGCCGCCACGAACAAAAACACCAAGGACTTCCCCAGGACGTCCCCTGCTGCCGGAAATTTCGATACCGCTTTTGGTATTGATTAGTTGCGGCAGGGACTTGCCCGTATTTCTCTTAAGTTCTTCCGGCCCAATGCGAATAACCGTCTTACCGGAATTCTCCCTTTTTATCGGGAAGCGGGTATCACTAACCACTACTTCTTCCAGTTCCTGAATTCGGATTGAATCGTTTGGGCTTTGCTGAGCCCATAAGCTGGCGCCCATGAATACTGATACAAAGGCAAGCCATGGCATTCTGTACATGCTTTTAAAATAGTAACAGGGAGCATAGTATGTTGTCTGCATACGTAAACTTTTATCCCGAAAGTTATACATCGTTTTTGCTGAAAATGGCAGGTCTCCTGACTTGCGTTTTAACATCGACCTTCCCATCCCGATAAGAAGGGACAGTGGTTTTGAAGAAATGCTAAACATAGCTCCGGGTATCGGAGCTACTAAGCTTACAGTTGCGGGAACAGTTCCGGATTTACACCGGATTCCCTTTTAATACGGATCGTTCACAAGACCCGTAACCATTACTCAGGGCTAAGATAAACATTTCAGTTTATCTTTTTGGCAAAGCACAAATAAGCTTACTTTTGATCCTTATGATCAAGGAACAATGAGGATACTGACCATCATTTGGCTCGTTTTCTTTCTCTCAGGCTGCAGGGAAACCAAAGAAAAAGACAACTCGTTTATAAGGGCGTATAGTAACAATAACACCTTCGTACTCACCGATGCCAGTGGTTTTTCACTGGAACGGGATACATCGGGCATCACGATCATAAAAGTGTCTTCGCCCTGGCCAGGGGCGGAAAAAAGTTTTACCTATGCCCTGGTACCAAGAGAACAGCTCTCTTCCCTATCACTAGACAGAAAACTATTCGACGCGGTCATCCTAATTCCCGTACAGAAGCTGGTGGTGACCTCTACAACCCACATTCCTGCCCTGGAAGCCCTTGGGGTTGGGGACCGACTTGTTGGCTTTCCAGGGACAGACCTCATCTCTTCCAGTTATACCCGCGAAAGAATAAAAAATGGCAACGTGGTAGATCTGGGTAACAACCAGGTCATGAATACAGAGATGCTATTGAGCCTTCAGCCAGACCTGGTGGTAGGATTTAGTATCTCCTCCGAAAATAAAGCGTATGAAACCCTTATTCGTTCGGGGATCCCTGTGGTGTATAATGGCGATTGGGCAGAACAGACACCACTGGGAAAAGCGGAGTGGATTAAATTTTTTGCCCCTTTCTTTGAGAAGGAGGAAAAAGGAGCGGCAGTATATACATCTATAAAGGATAACTACAACAAGGCACGTTCCCTTGCCAAAAATGCCAAAAATACACCAACAGTCATGAGTGGCGCCCTATATAAAGATATCTGGTATACCCCAGGAGGGAAAAGTTGGGCTGCACAAATCATAAAAGATGCCAATGCTGACTATCTTTGGAAGGATTCCGAAGATGCCGGCAGTTTGTCACTCAGCCTGGAGAGCATGCTTCAAAAAGGAATAAAAGCCGATTTTTGGATATCGCCTTCCCAGTTTACCACCTATTCGCAATTGGAGAATGCGAACGAACATTACACTCAATTTATGGCCTTTCAGAACGAGAAAATCTATTCTTATGCCATGAATAAGGGGGAAACCGGCGGGTTACTGTTTTTTGAATTGGGTCCCAACCGCCCGGATTTGATACTGAATGACTTAATCCATATCTTTCATCCGGAGCTCTTGCCAGACCATCATTTGTTTTTCTTTAATCCACTGCAATAATTGAAAGGTTCCTTGCCATATCGTTTTATTTTGTTACTCCTTGGACTAATAGTCTGTCTGGTGGTCAATGTAAGCCTTGGCTCTGTTGAAATACCCATAGGAGACACGTTAAAGCACCTTTTTCTTAGCAACGCTGCCAGTGATTCCTGGCACTATATTATATGGAATTACAGAATACCCAAGGCATTCACTGCCATTTTGGTAGGAAGCGGTCTTTCCCTGAGCGGGCTGCTGATGCAAACCCTTTTCCGTAACCCTTTGGCAGGACCCTTCGTACTCGGAATCAGTTCCGGGGCCAGCCTCGGAGCCGCCTTGTTGATCATGGGAAGCGGACTGCTGTCTGCCTGGTTTGGCGTTTATTTTGTGAACGATATTTCGCTCGCCATTGCCTCCAGTGTCGGAAGCGTGCTGGTTCTCCTTGCCGTGATCGCCATGGCCAATTACGTAAAAGATACGATGGCATTGCTTATCATTGGCCTGATGTTTGGGAGCATCACAGCAGCCCTGGTTACCGTATTGTCCTATTTTGCCAATGCGGAGGAATTACAACAATATATTTTCTGGTCCTTTGGCTCGGTTGGCAACTTAAGTGCCTCCCAGGTAACATTATTGAGTTTCCTTACCCTTACCGGGGCGATCCTGGCCATTGTCTCCATAAAATCGTTGAATGCCCTTTTACTGGGAGAACAGTATGCCAGGAGTATGGGGGTTAGGATCAAATCTTCACGATTCATAATAATTCTGGCAACCGGTATTCTGGCAGGATCTGTCACCGCATTTGCAGGGCCAATAGCCTTTATCGGCTTAGCCGTACCCCATTTAACACGACAATTATTCGGCACAACGGATCACAAGGTCCTGGTTCCCGGTGTAATCCTTTATGGTGCTATCTTATTACTGCTCTGCGATACCATCGCCCAGGTCCCTTCCAGTTCTTATGTCCTGCCCATCAACGCCATCACATCCATAATTGGGGCTCCGGTAGTGATATGGCTGTTGGTCAGAAAGCGTAAAATGATCTTTTAATAAGGCTGCTGCCTTCGATTGGAGCAGAAATTGAAACAGTTATTGTTACCTTCGTATCTCCATAACATCAAATTAAAAAATCATCTCCGGACATCTGCTAAATAGCACCCTGGAAGTACGCAAACTCAGTATTGGTTATGCGGCACATAAAGCGACCCATGTAGTGGCCAGTGACCTTAATTTTACACTGCATAAAGGCGAATTCGTCGCCATTGTAGGGGTAAACGGAATAGGGAAGTCCACGCTGCTTAGAACGTTAGGGGGCGTACAGGATGCATTGTCTGGTGCTATTTATATAAATGGCAAACTTTTGGCAAACCATTCGAATGAAGAACTGGCCATACAAAGGAGCTTGGTACTCACCGAACCGCTGGCAGCAAAAAATCTGACCGCCAAGGAACTCATAAGCCTGGGGAGACAACCCTATACCAACTGGTTGGGGATCCTGAGGGAAAGGGACCGGGAGGTTATAAATAAGGCAATCGAAGGTGTCGGGGTCACCTCCTTTCAGGACCGTAAATGTTTTGAGTTAAGCGACGGACAATTACAAAAAGTACTCATCGCCAGGGCACTGGCCCAGGATACGCCCGTCATATTGATGGATGAACCTACCACCCACCTCGATCTCTATCATAAGGTCCAGATCCTCCAGATGATGAAACAAATTGCACATGACATGCAAAAGACAGTGGTATACACCACGCACGAGATTGATCTGGCGATCCAGCTGTGCGACAAAATATTGATCCTCGATAAACCGGAAAACCATTTTGGCACCCCCTGTGAATTAATTGAAAATAATAGTTTTCAGACCTTATTTCCCGAAGACCTGATTCTCTTTGACCCAAATTCAGGCTCTTTTAAGGTCAAAAACTGAAGTTTCCGAGGCGTTAGTTTTATGCTTAATACCCTATCTTTACGTAAATAAAATCTTCAGATGGTTTCAGTTCTCACCACCGCAATTAGTGTTGTAGTCGCAGGTATTTTAGGCTTTTTTATTGGTCACTATATACAGCAGCTGAAAACGAAATCGGGTCAGAGCGCCCTTGAAGAACGGGAAAAACAATTGCGGATCCAACTGCAGGATCTGGAAGAACGTTTGTCCTCAGTTACCGAAAAATCGAACCATTTACAAGAAGAAAAGAATTTGTTGGGGAACCAAATTACACGCTATGAGTCCGACCTTGAAAACCTGCAGCAGAAAAACAGGGAACAAAAAGAAGAAGTAACCCAGCTGCAGGAAAAGTTCACCAAGGAATTCGAAAACCTGGCCAATAAGATCCTGGATGAAAAAAGCCTGAAATTCACGGAACAGAATCAGAAGAACATTAAAAATATCCTCAACCCGCTGCAGGAAAAGATCCAACTCTTTGAAAAAAAGGTAGAAGACAGTCAGAAAGAGAATATCAGTATCCATTCTGCCCTACGCGAACAACTCCTAAACCTCCAAAATCAAAACCTGAAGATCTCCAAAGAAGCCGAAAATTTAACCAAAGCACTGAAAGGAGACAGCAAGATGCAGGGAAACTGGGGCGAATTGGTCCTGGAGCGAGTTCTTGAAAAATCGAACCTTACCAAAGACAGGGAGTATACCATTCAACCTAGTTTTACCACCAAAGAGGGAAACAGGGTATTGCCCGATGTGGTTATCAACCTTCCCGATGGAAAAAAAATGATCATTGACTCCAAGGTATCGCTTACTGATTATGAGCGGCTTGTGAACAGCGAAGAAGAAACTGACAGGGAGACCCATTTAAAAAATCACATCCGTTCCCTCAACAAACATGTAGACCAGCTCTCGGGAAAAAAATATGAGGACCTGTATGATATGGAAAGCCCGGACTTTGTTTTGATGTTCGTCCCCATAGAAACCGCTTTCTCGATTGCCACCAATAACGACCGGAACTTATATGTGAAAGCCTTTGAAAAAAATATTGTCATTGTAACACCCTCTACCCTTTTGGCAACCTTGCGAACCATTGACAGTTTATGGGCCAATGAGAAGCAGCGCAGGAATGCCATAGAAATAGCCCGCCAGGCCGGCGCTTTGTACGATAAGTTTGAAGGTTTAATTACAGACCTTACCCGTTTGGGTAAAAGGATGGACGACGCCAAAGGCGATTATGTGGAAGCCATGAAAAAGCTGCATTCCGGCCAGGGTAATCTGATTTCAAGGGTCGAAAAACTGAAAAAATTAGGAGCGAAGGCTAAAAAATCGATTCCGGATGCCAATTTGAAACGGGCGATGGACGATGAATTAGACGAAGCGCCTACCCAGCTTAACCAGTGAACCGTTCCTTATAATCCGGAGGCGGCGGCCTCATCCAGGAACCAAAGCAATGATCCCGATACGGGGGCTACACGGGAAGCCGGATAGCTGCTAAAATTGCCTTGATGGTTAATTATTTCCGCTACTTTTTCCTTTTTTCCGATCCCTGTTACCAGGAAAGCGACCACTTTTGCGTTATTGATGATCTTTCCTGTAAGGGTGATCCGCTTCTGCCCGGATACCGGATGGTTGGCTACCTCGCAGAGATCTTCGGCATCCCACAGCGCAATTTCGTGCGGGAAAATTGAGGCAGTATGGCCATCCTCACCCATCCCCAGGAGGATCAGGTCAAAAACGGGTATACCGGCTGTCTTAGGTAATTGTTCATTGAGCACGCTACTATATCGGATAGCTTCCAGCTCGGGTTTCGCTTCCCCTAAAATACGGTGGATGTTCGCTTCCGGAATATCGATCCTGGAGAGCAGATATTGCCGGGTCATCTTATAGTTACTTTCATCATCTGTTGGGTGTACGCACCGCTCATCGCCCCAGTAAAGATGTACTTTGTTCCAATCGATCTTGTACTTTCCGGGAATGGAAAGCGTTTCAAATATGATTTTGGGGGTGCTGCCCCCCGATAAGGCCAAATGCACCACCCTCCTCTCCGCAATGAAGTGTTCCAGATAGGCTGAAAAGTATTCTGCCAATACCGATTTGTCTTTGTATACCTGTACTTTCATGCTGCTTTACTTGATTACACAGAAACCAGGATCATCTGCCAGATTTGCCCCCGGGTTGCGCCAGGCATTGTCCCCATCCAACAGGTCATCTGCATTCTGAGGGCCCCAGACGCCTGCCGAATACCCGTAAATTATAGCCTCTGGATTGGTTTGCCAGTAGTGCAGTATGGGATCCACAAATTCCCAGGCAGCTTCCACTTCATCTGCCCTGGCATACAAGGTAGCATCACCCTGCATGGCATCGAGGAGGAGTCTTTCGTAAGCAGCCATCAGGTTTGTTTCGGTCAAACCCGAATAGTAAAAGTCCAAATTGGCACGCTCTACCTTAAATCCCTGTCCGGGTACTTTCACCCCAAATTTTATAAGAATCCCCTCATCCGGTTGAATTCGGATAATGAGTTTATTTTCTTTATTGTTCAGCCCGGAATCTACAAAAATATGGTGGTGAGGCGATTTGAAATGGATGACGATCTCGGTGACCTTCGTTGGCATCCGCTTAGCGGTTCGCACATAAAAAGGGACATCCTTCCATCGCCAGTTGTCTACAAAAAACTTTAAAGCCACATAGGTTTCCGTGGTCGAATCCGGGTTGACTCCTTCCTCTTCCCTATACCCTTTAACTTTGTCCCCATTGATCTCTGCCGCCAGGTATTGCCCGCGTATGGTGGTCTTTTTAAGTAATTCTGGATCCCTGACAATACGCAGGGATTTAAGTGCCTTTACTTTTTCATTCCGGATCTCCTCTGCTGCAGAACTAATGGGTGGTTCCATAACCACGAGTGAAACGATCTGGAGCAAATGGTTTTGGAACATATCGCGCAGGGCTCCGGAACTATCGTAGTAGCCCCCACGTTTTTCCACTCCCACACTTTCAGCATTGGTAACTTCCACGTGCTGAATGTAATTGCGGTTCCACAGTGGTTCAAAGATGCTGTTGGCAAAACGGGTAACCAAGAGGTTTTGAACTGTTTCCTTCCCCAGGTAATGATCGATCCGGAAGATCTGTGACTCATCAAAATATTTGTGCAGATGAAGATTCAACTCTTTGGCAGATGCCAGATCATAACCGAATGGTTTTTCTACAATTAGCCGTTTCCACCCTCGTTCCTGGGCTACCAGTCCCTGTTCTGACAAGTGCTTTGCAATCACTTCATAGATATTTGGAGGCGTAGACAGGTAGAAAATGAAGTTGTCTGCTGTCTTGTGTGCTATATTCAAAGCTTGTATCCGTTCCGCCAGCACCGTGTAATCCGTATCATAAGAATTTCCGATATCCTGATAAAACAACTTCCCGGCAAATTCATTCAGGAAGTCGGCGCCAGCACCTTTCAGGTCCTCTTTCAGATACGCACTTTGGGTCGCTACCTTTTTCCTGAAATCGTCATCAGAAAGCGGCGATCTGCTCACGCCTAAGACCAGAAAATTACGTGGTAAATACTTCCCTTTGAATAAGTTGAACAATGCAGGGATCAGTTTTCGGGCTGTCAGGTCTCCTGAAGCGCCAAAAATGATCAGCATTTGACTTTCTGTTTTATCCATTCTTTTTCGAATGATTTGTCTTGTGTATATGTCTCTTTAATTGCCGAAAGTACGCACTATAACTGAAAATTTTCAATTACTTTTGAAATTATTCGGTTGGGGTTTATACGTTTTTAGCCTCCTGCCAACTTCGGGGGATCCCCGGATAATAATACCAATTAAAATACAAAAAGTAGCTTATGCCGGATAACAAATATGATTTTGGATTGATTGGCCTCGGGGTCATGGGTCGTAATTTTATATTGAATGTAGCAGATAAGGGCTTTCGTGCTTTTGGATACGATCTGGATGCTGAAAAAGTGACTGCTTTAATAGAAGAAGGAGGCGACCTGTCTAAAGTGAACGCTACCAATGAACTGAAGACCTTCGTTGAATCGCTTAGCTTGCCAAGAAAGATCATGTTGCTGGTGCCAGCCGGAAAAATTGTCGATAATGTCATCGAAAGCCTGCTGCCTTTGCTTCATACGGGTGACATCATCATAGATGGGGGCAACTCCCTTTTCACGGATACAGACCGAAGGGAAGCCTATCTCAAGGAAAAAGGAATTCATTTTTTTGGCGCCGGGGTTTCCGGCGGAGCCAAAGGGGCACGTAAGGGGCCCAGCATTATGCCAGGAGGCTCCCGGGAGGCCTATAAGGAAGTACAGCCTATTTTTGAAGCTATGGCCGCCAAATTCAACAACGAGCCCTGTGTTGCCTACCTGGGGCCGAAATCGGCGGGGAATTATGTAAAGATGATCCACAATGGGATAGAGTACGGACTCATGCAGTTAACCACCGAGGTGTATGACTTGCTTAAAAGGGCAGGGAACTTTACAAACGATGAAATACACCAAGCATTTGCAAGCTGGAATAAAGGCCGACTACAATCGTTCCTTATAGAGATTACAGCAGCGATCATGCTTAAAGAAGATCCTTTGGGTGAGGGTCGGCTGGTTGACAAAATTCTGGATAAGGCAAAACAGAAAGGCACCGGAAAATGGACCTCCCAAAATGCCATGGATCTGGGTATTCCCATTCCCAGCATCGATATTGCCGTAAGCATGAGGGAACTCTCGGCCTTAAAGTCCGAACGACTTCATGCAGCGCAGCTGTATGGAACACCCGAAGTAGCTTTTTTGGAAAAAGAAGTGCTGCTCAAAATGGCAGAAGAAGCACTCTATTTCTCATTTATCATTACCTATGCCCAAGGATTACATCAGTTATCCGAGGCATCGAAAGAATACCAGTACGAACTTGAGCTGGCCTCCATCGCCCGTATATGGCGCGCTGGTTGTATTATTAGGGCCGCACTCCTGGACGAGATCACGAAAGCCTATACAGCAGATCCCGGGCTGCCAAATTTGATAGTAGCCCCCGGTTTTGTAGCGGATATAAAAGAAACCGTATCCTCAGTACGGCATTTGGTATCGTATGCAGCACTGAATGGGATCACCATTCCGGGCATCTCCAATTCGCTTACGTACTTTGATGCCTATAAGAGTGGGCGACTCCCCTTAAACTTGCTTCAGGCCCAGCGGGACTATTTTGGCTCCCACACCTATGAACGAACCGACAGGGAGGGCATATTTCATACCGACTGGGAAGCTGAAAGCTAGTATTCTTAAGCGGTGGCCTATTTGCTCAGATACATTTTGCGCCTTGCATAAAGATTGTAAAATTCATCATCTTTCAGGCTGTCAATAAAGAGGATACTCTCACCGGTACTCTTCATTTCCGGCCCAAGGTTCTTATTTACATTGGGGAATTTGTTAAAGGAGAAAACAGGTTGTTTTATGGCAAAACCCTTCAATTTTGGATTAAATGTAAAGTCCTTAATTTTCTTCTCCCCCAACATCACCTTGGTTGCAAAGTTTACATAAGGTTCGCCGTATGCTTTGGAGATAAAAGGAACTGTTCTCGAGGCTCTGGGGTTGGCTTCAATGATATACACCGTATCGTCCTTTATGGCAAACTGAATGTTGATAAGGCCTACCGTATTAAGTGCCAGTGCGATCTTCTTGGTGTGATCCTTGATCTGCTGCATGACAAACTCGCCCAGATTAAAGGGAGGCAGGGTAGCGTTAGAATCGCCCGAATGGATCCCACAGGGCTCTATATGTTCCATAATTCCAATGATATAGACATCTTTCCCATCGCAAATGGCGTCGGCCTCCGCCTCTATCGCGCCATCCAGATAATGATCCAGGAGCAGTTTGTTATTGGGGATCTTTTGCAAAAGATCTACCACATGCGATTCCAATTCTTCCTTATTGATCACGATCTTCATTCCCTGACCACCCAATACGTAAGAAGGTCTAACCAGTAAAGGAAAATTGAGCTCTTTGGACAGTTCCAAAGCCTCATCGGCACTCTCGGCCACGCCAAATTGTGGGTAAGGGATATTGTTTTCCTTCAAAAGCCTGGAGAAGCTGCCGCGATCTTCTGCCAAATCGAGCGATTTAAAGCTGGTCCCCATGATCTTAATCCCGTACTTGTCTAATTTTTCGGCCAGCTTAAGAGCGGTCTGCCCTCCTAACTGAACGATGACCCCTTCGGGTTTTTCATGCAGGATAATATCATAAATATGTTCCCAGAAAACGGGTTCAAAATACAGTTTGTCTGCAGTATCGAAATCCGTGGAAACCGTTTCAGGGTTGCAATTGATCATGATGGTTTCGTACCCGCATTCTGAAGCGGCTAATACGCCGTGAACACAGCAGTAATCGAATTCTATTCCTTGTCCTATCCTGTTGGGTCCGGAGCCCAGTACAACGATCTTTTTCCTGTCGGTTACCTCACTGTCGTTGGCTACATAGCGCTCGCCATCGGCCGTTTCTATCTCCTCTTCAAAGGTTGAGTAATAATACGGGGTCATTGCCTTAAATTCGGCGGCACAGGTATCTACCAACTTGTAGACCCTATTGATCCCCATCTCGGTGCGTTTCTTGTGCACCTCACTCTCATAGCAATCGAGCATATGGGCGATCTGCCTGTCGGCAAATCCCTTCTGCTTGGCCTCCAACAGTAACCCTTTAGGCAGGTTATCAATGGTATGCTTGGAAATTTCCTGTTCCAGGAAGTGTAATTCTTCATACTGTTTCAAGAACCACATATCGATCTTCGTGATCTCATGGATCCTGCTCAGTGGTATTCCCAGTTGAATGGCATCGTAAATAACAAAGACGCGGTCCCAACTTGGTATGGTAAGTTTACTGATGATCTGTTCATAGTTGGTATACCCTTTCCCGTCTGCGCCAAGGCCATTCCTTTTTATTTCGAGCGATTGGGTAGCCTTGTGGAGGGCTTCCTGGAAAGAGCGCCCGATACCCATCACTTCCCCTACAGATTTCATTTGAAGTCCCAGGGTTCTGTCCGATCCCTCAAATTTATCGAAGTTCCAGCGTGGGATCTTCACGATCACATAATCCAGCGTAGGCTCAAATAAGGCAGAGGTCGATTTGGTGATCTGGTTTTCCAGTTCATCCAGCGTATAGCCTATGGCCAGTTTGGCCGCAATCTTGGCAATGGGATAACCGGTGGCCTTTGAAGCCAGGGCCGAAGATCTGGATACCCTTGGATTGATCTCAATGGCAATGATATCTTCCTTTTCGTCCGGACTCACCGCAAACTGCACATTACAGCCTCCGGCAAAATCACCAATACTGCGCATCATTTTTATCGCCATATCGCGCATGCGCTGGAAGGTCCTGTCAGAAAGAGTCATGGCCGGTGCCACGGTAATGGAATCTCCTGTATGGATGCCCATGGGATCCATATTTTCAATGGTACAAATGATGACCACATTGTCATTCTTATCCCTGAGTAACTCCAGTTCATACTCCTTCCACCCCATAAGGGCCTTGTCTATCATTACCTCATGAATAGGTGAAATTTCGAGGCCCCTGCTCAGTAATTCGTCAAAATTTTCCGGCTTGTAAACAATAGATGCCCCGGCACCGCCCAGGGTGTAGGACGCCCTTATTACCAAGGGAAAACCAAACTCCTGAGCAATTTCCTTCCCCTTCAGGAAAGAGGTTGCTGTTGCCTGTGGGGCCATTCCGATGCCAATCTCGAGCATTAGCTTTCGGAATTGCTCACGGTCTTCGGTGATATTGATAGCATCGATATCGACACCAATAATCTGGACATTAAAATCTTCCCAAATGCCCTTTTCATCTGCTTCGATGCACAAATTCAAAGCTGTCTGACCGCCCATAGTGGGTAAGACCGCATCAATATAGGGGTGTTTCTTCAAAACCTCTATAATGGACTTGGTCGTAAGCGGTAAGAGATAAATATGGTCTGCCATAGAAGGATCGGTCATTATCGTAGCGGGGTTGCTGTTGATAAGGATCGTTTCAATTCCATCTTCCCTAAGCGATCTAAGTGCCTGCGAGCCGGAATAATCAAATTCGCACGCCTGACCAATGATAATTGGACCAGAACCTATGATAAGTATGGATTTGATGTCTTCTCTTTTTGGCATAATTTCTTTTTCTTTTTGAGTTTGTGTTTTTTTGATAAAAAAAAGGTGCTACTTTAAAAAAGTAACACCTCAATATTATTGATCTTCAACCATTATTTTTTGTGTCTCGGCTCAGAGGATACGGTTAGTTTTTTTCTTCCTTTTGCCCTTCTTCTGGCAAGAACTTTTCTTCCGTTAGCTGAAGCCATACGCTCCCTAAAACCATGTTTATTCCTTCTCTTGCGTTTGGACGGTTGATACGTTCTTTTCATGTTTGTTTTTCTTTAAAGGGACCTGTTAAAATCCTGCTCTTTCGTTTCCAAAATCTGGGCGCAAATATACGAAGACTTTTTGCTTTGCCAAATGGATTTAGAAAAATATTTTGGATTGTTTTTAGTACTTTTGCGCCATCCCTCAGAAAGGGCCTTATGAAGCTAAAATTTCTTCTTATTGTATTTATTCTTCCAGGGATCTTCATTAGTATTTATTCCCAGGAAAAATTGCAATACCTCCTCAACAAAGGGGATGTTTTTACGGTCAGGCAGGTCGCGAAACAATCCATAATACAGGAAATTGAAGGCGCCAAACACGAAATTGTCAATGATATAAGTGGCATTCTTGAATTTAAGGTGGTCGATACTTCGGCCGACGGCTTCGCGATAGATGTCAGCTTTATAGATCTTACCATGAAAATGACTTCAAGTATTCAGGGTGAATTAATGAATGTCCGGGCACAGGAGGAGGATCCGGAAAATATTCAGTCGCGCATCTTCCACAGCTTGTTGAATGTACCCATACACATCACCCTTGCTAAGAATGGCGATGTACTGGCAGTGCAGGGGGGCGATAGCCTGGTTGCCAAAATGACGGCTGCCTCAGGGCTGCAGGATGAATTTTCACTCAATATGATGAAAGCTTCCCTGAAAAAGGAATTTGGTTCAGAAGCATTGTCAGACAGTTATAAACAAATGACCTTTTTCTATCCCAATGAAAAAATACAGGTGGGCGATACCTGGGAAAACGAGTATAAAGGTAAATTAAATGCCCGTAATTCCTGGAAGTTACAAGCGCTTAGTCCTGAGAATGCAACTATATACGGGACAGCCGACATTGTAATGGACGTAAAAGAACCTGCTACTACCATGTTATTGGACGGCGTGCAGCGAACCAGTATTACTACTGATCTGAAATCAGGGTTTATAATTAAAATGACGGTAGAAGGATTTTCGGAAGGGTATTCTTCCATGGCCCAAATGGGCGAACAAAAAATCCCCACCACCATTTCATCATCTGTTACTTACGAATTAATTCAATAGTATTATGTTCAATAAAAACATCAAACTTATTATCACCGCCCTGTTAATTTTATTTTCCATATACCAATTCTATGAGGGCTATATTGGGAATGGCATCTTTATCCTGCTGTTTTCTCTCATCTTCATTTTCCTTTATTTCAGGAATGAAATCATTCTCCTTGCCTTCCTCCGCATGCGAAAGCAGGACATGGACGGTACCGAAAAGTGGCTGTCTAGGATCAAAAACCCCAAAGGCGCCCTGACGACCAAACAACAAGGCTATTACAACTATCTCTACGGTATAATATTCTCTCAAAAGAACCTCACCCAGGCAGAGAAATACTTTAAAAAGGCCTTAAAACTTGGGCTTAATATGGATTATGATGTAGCCATGGCCAAGTTAAGCCTCGCAGGTATCGCCATGCAAAAAAGAAGAAAAAGGGAGGCTACCACCCTGTTGCAAGAGGCTAAGAAACTTGATAAGAATAACATGCTGACGGAACAAATCAAGATGATGCAGCAGCAAATGAAAAAGATTTAAACCAGCAACTTATTTCCCAACCTTATAATAGCCCTTGTTCGGAATCTCAATCGTATATTTTTTACCTGAGGTATTATTAAGATGTGGTTCCCGAAGCCAGGGGTTGTGCCTTTTCAGGATCTTGTAGTTAATTTCATATTCCTTTGCAAAACTGGCAAAATCGGCCACCGGCTGGTCTACCTCCACGGTAAAGGTTGGTGCTGTTTCATACAGATCTTCCTTGGCCAGCTCAAAACCATACTTTTCAGGATTAGACAATATTTCCTTAATGGCCATAATTCGAAAAACGTAGCGCCCTGTTTCATCTCCCAATAGCAGATCGTAATAATCAGTAGCCTGTTGTATACCCATATACTTATTAATGGCACCGGCACCGGCATTATACGAGGCTGCTGCCAAGGTCCAGCTTCCATAAAGCTCCTTACTCTTTTTAAGGTATTCTGCCGCCACTTCGGTGGCTTTACTTAAATGGTAGCGCTCGTCTACATTGCTGTTCACTTCCAGTCCATATTCCTTGCCAGTAGCTTTCATTATTTGCCAAAATCCGGCTGCCCCTGCAGGAGAAACAACATTTTGAAGACCACTTTCTGCTACCGCCAGGTATTTAAAATCGTCCGGAATACCATTCTTAGCCAGGATAGGTTCTATTACGGGGAAATACTTATTGGCCCGCTTCATAAGTAAGAGGGCATTGGATTGCCAGTAGGTGTTCACCAGAAATTCCCGGTCTATGCGTTCCATGATCTCGGGGTCATCCTGAGGCACTGCTTCTCCCGCAAAATTAAGATCTTCCGGAATATCAATAGCGGTGATCCTGTATTCGTCTGCCACACTTTTTTCGGTTGGGTTCTCCATTGAACCTACCGTTGCAGTAGCCGTTCCCAATTGTCCTTGCTGCATTGCAAAAACCAGGGTACTGACCACAAAAAGCACCCCCAGCACCATCAATGTATTTTTTAGAAATTTCATCGTTTCATAATTGTTTTCCTGTCAAAGGTATAAATAAGAACTTCCTTATTCCAAAATAATTGCAGGTAAACGTTCATTAAACCATTTATATCTATGAATGATCATGGTATGGGTGCCATTAGGCACATGGATATACTGCTTGATGTACTGAATGGGAAACACAGCGTCTTTATCACCATGAATGTGCACCACGCCCGGTAGCATATTCTTTTGCTGCCAGTGAACGATCTGATCCAGCGACCAATCCAGGTAGTATGGATCCTTTACGGAGAGGTACTGTTTGTACAATTCCAGGCGCTTGGTTACCGTTTCCCCAAAGGCATACTTAGCCAGGAGATCAAGATTGTTGACAAGCGAGGTTGGCAATAATTTATGCACCTTGGTATACTTGGCAAAAACCAGTCTCTTAGGCATTTCGGAACGCATTTTAACACTGGAAATGATGATCACTTTTTTGACCTTTAGCTGTTTTGCCATTTCCTGCACCAAAAATCCACCGAAGGAAACCCCTATAAGCACAGGCTCTTCATGGTGGATATGCGCTATCATTTCCTTTGCATAAGCTTCCAGGGTCATACCCCTCTCCGGAACAAACCAATCCAGCAAATGTTGCTCAAACAGGTCTTCCGGGAGTTTGATGTTTTTAAAAATAGTGCTGTTGGCCGCCATGCCCGGCATAAAATAAACATGGATCTTCTCTTTTGTCATACCTGGGCAATAGGTGTTAATTTTAGGAAATTAGCATTTTTTTTATTACTTTTGTAAGCCCGCTTTAAGAATAACGAGGGATCTTTACGTAATTAGTAAAGACTTCCTTCTGAGGAAAACAAGAATTACGAGAACATCGTAATTTTTTTGTCTGAAACCAAATTAAAACTAACTATATGAATGAAGTAGCAATTAACGACAATAGTTTCCTGCGCCAGTTTGAAACTAGGGTTGATGGCCATCTGGCGAAGATCGAATATTCTTCCCAGGAACGCAAAGTGTTCCTTACCAAATTGGTCATTCCTGAAGAAATTTCAACAGATGGTTTTAAAGAGGATTTTATCAAATCGGTCCTTCATCACATCCAGGAAAAGAATCTGAGGGTGGTACCAACAAGTCCCCAGATCGCTGGATTTCTCAGAAAGAACAGACAATACAAAGAAATGCTACCCGTAGGCATACGGATCTGATAAAAAAACCTCTCGAAAGAGAGGTTTTTTTATACTTCAATTTCTTTTGCAACAAAATCAAAACGTACCAGGCCGTCTTCATCAATGCCTGTGAGTACGATGGCGTGAAGCGTATTGCACAGGGATGGATCCCAGGGTGCCTTTACTTTTACATAATTCTCCGTAAATCCATGAATATACCCCTCTTTGTTCTCACTTTCGAACAAGACCGTACGTGTACTGCCTAACTGCGATTCATAAAAGGCCCTTCTTTTCTTAACGGAAAGGCCGCGCAGCATTTTACTCCTTTTATTCCTGATCTTCTGGGGAACCGGATCGGGCATGGAGGCAGCCACCGTATCATCGCGTTCTGAATAGGTAAAGACATGAAGGTAGGATATATCCAATTCATTAAGGAAATGATAGGTCTCCAGGAAATGTTCTTCCGTTTCCCCGGGAAAGCCTACGATAACGTCTACCCCAATACACGCATGCGGCATCTTTTCCTTAATCGTGGCAACCCGCTCGGCATAGAGTTCCCTCAAGTAGCGCCGTCGCATTTTTTTTAACAGCTCATTGCTGCCACTTTGCAGGGGAATATGAAAATGGGGGACTAAGCATTTACTTGCAGCTACAAAGGCGATCGTTTCATCCTTTAATAAATTAGGCTCTATGGAGGAGATCCTTAGACGTGCGATCCCTTCTACCTTATCCAAAGCGGTTACCAGGTCAAAAAAGGTATGTTCATGGGTTTTGTTGCCAAACTCGCCTTTTCCATAATCACCGATATTCACTCCGGTCAGAACTATTTCTTTGATATCCTGCGCTGCAATCTCAGCGGCATTCTTAAGGACATTCTCTAACGTATCACTCCTGGAAATGCCCCTGGCCAGTGGAATGGTGCAGTAGGTACATTTATAATCGCAACCGTCCTGCACTTTCAGGAAGGCACGGGTCCTGTCGCCTGTGGAATAACTCCCAACGTAAAAATCGGCCTCTTCAATTTCACAGGAATGTACCGTTCCAAAATCGTTCTTGCTCAGGTCGTTCAGGTAGTCCGTGATCTTGAATTTTTCCGTTGCACCCAGCACCAGGTCTACCCCATCTACTGCCGCCAATTCTTCCGGCTTTAGCTGGGCATAGCAACCAACCGCAATGAGGAACGCCTGTGGATTTATTTTCTGTGCCTTTTTTACGATCGTCTTAAAACGCTTATCCGCATTCTCCGTAACAGAACAAGTATTGATTACATAGATATCTGCCCACTGTGAAAAGTCTACCTGATCGTACCCTTTGTTAGTAAAACTTCGGGCGATGGTTGAGGTCTCTGAAAAATTGAGTTTACACCCCAATGTATAAAAAGCTACTTTTTTGTTCATTGCTGCCTGATCTGTTCGCGCTACGGGATGGCAAAGATACTATTTTGATTTTTTTAATACTTCCGCCATTTCTTGGTGATCTCGAAGACGGCTTCCAAAATAGCCGCTTCAGTGGCATCGAAGGTTTTACCACGCCTTTCCATCATTACCTTTGCCGCTTCAAACGCTTTTTCCGTGGTATACGTGCTAAACCCGGTGGCCCCACCCCAGCTGAAGCTCGGGACAAAATTCCTGGGGAAACCAGGGGTGAAGATATTGCAATTGATGCCAATGACCGTACCTGTATTGAACATCGTATTAATAGCTGTTTTGCTGTGATCACCCATCATCATACCACAGAACTGAAGCCCTGTAGGATCAAAGCGTTCCGAGGCGTAGTTCCACAAGCGCACTTTGGCATAATTGTTCTTAAGGTTGGAGTTATTGGTGTCTGCTCCTATATTACACCATTCGCCCAATACCGAATTGCCCAGATAGCCATCGTGTCCCTTACTGGAATATCCGAAAATTACGGAGTTGCTGATCTCGCCACATACTTTTCCATAAGGACCAACGGTGGTCGGACCGTAGATCTTCGCACCCATTTTCACCACACCATGGTCACATAGGGCAAAACCGCCACGGATCATATTCCCCTCCATGATCTCCGAATTCTTTCCCAGGTAAATTGGCCCTTCGGTGGCATTCAGGATACTGTGTTCTACCTTTGCCCCGGCTTCCAGAAAGATATTCTCCGGACAGATCAGGCGATTTGTACCGGAAATAAGGGCGCTTTTCCGACCCTTGGTAAGCAGCTCAAAGTCCTGTTGTAGTGCCTCCCCATTCTTTGAAAAGATATCCCAGGTATTCTTAATACGGATCAGTGGTTTGGTGATGTTTACGGCCTTATCGATCCGGATTTCACTAAAATCGGGTAGTTCCGAAGAACGAATCGCCAACAGCGAACCCTCACAGGTGATCGCTTCCCCGGGACTCAAGCCCTGTATCGCTGCCACTACTTCCGGAGTGGGCAAGAAAGACCCATCTATAAAAACATTATCCTCCTGAAGGTTTAGCGGATATTTAACTGCAAGATATTCTTCGGTGCTGCTAGAGATCGTACTTTTTAAATACGTTTCCCATTTTTCCCGGATCGTGAGGATCCCGATCCTGATATCGGCCACGGGCCTTGTTAAGGTGAACGGAAATAAGGAGGTCCTAACATCACCATCAAAAAGAATATAATTCATGGGGTACTGTTTTTACCAAAATTAAAAAAATAACGCCCCCGATATGCACCGGGGGCGTTTCTTTGTATTTGAACATGGAATGAATACCATTCCACGATGCCAAAACTATTACGCTTTTATTTTTTGAATTTGTCGTACTTGTTCTTGAATTTGTCAATACGGCCGGCGGTATCGACCAATTTCGCTTTCCCAGTGTAAAATGGGTGAGATGTTCTTGAAATCTCCAACTTGATCAGCGGGTACTCCACACCATCTACCTCAAGGCTTTCCTTGGTCTCTGCGGTAGACTTGGTTATAAAAACATCTTCATTAGACATGTCTTTAAAAGCGACTAATCTGTAATTCTCAGGATGTATACCTTTTCTCATCGTCTTAGGGTATTCTTTTTTCAGGCTGCAAATGTAATTATTTTTTTTAGGATTCCACAAAAAGAACCTCAAAAAACAATCTTAAAAATTGTATCTTGGTTTTGTAACAAAAAAGACAAAACAAGAACTAACAAGTCAAATAACCTTAAATTAAATAAAGATGGAAGAAAATCAACCTAAAATTGGCAAATTCTCACTTAATTTCGGATTAATCCTTGGAGGAATAAGTGTTGCTTTTGGCGTAATGCTGTTCATCATTGATGCACACACCTCACAAGACCCTATTAACACCGTAATTAATATTGTTTTAATGATAGGGATTACCTTTTGGGGTATCCATAGTTACAGAAAAGCAAATGGTGGCTTTCTTAAATTAGGCGAAGGGGTTAAACTAGGGGCAGGCATTGCATTGGTGGCAGGGGTAATTGGTGTGATCTATTTATTACTATTAAGTAATGTTCTGGACCCTGATTTTGTTGTGAAATCGACCGAAGCAAGGTTAGCGGAAGTTGAAGCTTCCGGGCAACTCACCTCAGAACAAATAGAAATGCAAAAAGAAATGAGTGTAAAATTCTTCTGGGTTGGCTACCCTATCATCCTAATATTCAATATAATTATTGGTTTGATTATCGGGCTTATTGGTGGCCTTATCTTCAAAAAAGCAAAGCCCGACTATTAACAGGAATATTGTACTTTTGAAGGGAAGAAGTCACGGTATTGTATGAAAATATCAATTGTAATTCCCTTACTGAACGAAGAAGAATCGCTCCAGGAGCTGCATGATTGGATTGCATCAGTGATGCAGTCCAATCATTTTTTATATGAAGTAGTCTTCATTGACGATGGCAGTACAGACCAATCCTGGGAGATCATCTCCAGGCTGGCCGGCCTGCATCCTAACATCAAGGGCATCCGATTCCTAAAAAATTTCGGGAAGTCGCAGGCACTTCATGCCGGATTCAAACAAGCCACCGGTGACATTGTCATAACCATGGATGCAGACCTTCAGGATAATCCTGAGGAGATCCCCGATCTCATCAATATGATCCTCAACGATGACTTCGATTTGGTTTCTGGTTGGAAAAAGAAGCGATACGACCATGCGTTAACAAAAAACATCCCTTCCAAATTATTCAATTGGGCAGCGCGTAAAACATCTGGCGTTCGCCTCCACGATTTTAATTGCGGACTAAAGGCCTTTAAAAAAGAGGTGGTAAAAACGATAGAGGTGTCCGGAGAAATGCATCGTTACATCCCGGTGTTGGCAAAGAATGCGGGCTTTGTGAAAATTGGAGAAAAAGTAGTGCAACACCAGGCCCGTAAATACGGAAAGACCAAGTTTGGAGCCGACCGCTTTATCAACGGTTTCCTGGATCTCATCACTATCTGGTTTGTGTCTAAATTTGGCAAAAGGCCCATGCACCTGTTTGGGGCTTTGGGCGTACTGATGTTCGTGATCGGGTCTTGTTTTGCGCTTTATCTGGGCATCGATAAATTGGTTATCAACCCTACGGGCAGGTTGTTGAGTGAGCGGCCGCAATTCTATATCGCCCTTACCTCCATGATCATTGGAACACAATTTTTTCTTGCGGGATTTTTAGGGGAGATCATGGTGCGATCCAGAAAAAATGAAGCCAGATATACCATTTCCAAGGAACTGAACCTCGTACCGCATGAGGAGGAATATTCTAAATAATTGTAGTTAAAAATACAGAAGTAAACGCACATGAACGACATCCTTACCACCGCCAAAAGTTGGTTAACCGATTTTTTTGACCCAGCAGTAAAGAAGGAGATCCGGCATCTGATTGAAAAGGACCCTGAGGAATTGAAAGATAGGTTTTACAAGGACATGGAGTTCGGAACCGGAGGTATGCGCGGTATCATGGGGGTTGGGACCAACAGAATCAACAAATATACCCTGGGAAAAAGCACGCAGGGCCTTAGCCAATACCTCAGGAAAGTGTACCCGGATGAGGCCCTGAAAGTGGTCATCGCCTATGATTGTCGGCATAACAGCGATACCCTGGCTAAAACGGTTGCCGAAGTATTTTCGGCCAACGATATTGACGTATACCTGTTTTCCGAACTGCGCACTACCCCTGAACTTTCCTTTGCCGTTCGTTATCTTAAGTGCCATGCCGGCATTGTCCTTACTGCTTCTCACAATCCGCCGGAGTACAATGGCTATAAAGTATATTGGACAGACGGAGGGCAAATAGTACCTCCCCAGGATGGCGAGATCATTGCGGAAATAAATAAGGTGGCCTTCGAGAAGATCAATTTTAAGGCCAACAAAGAAAAGATACATTTAATTGACAAAGAGGTAGACGAGGCTTTTATAAGTGCTTCGGTAGCCAAAGGCAATTTCAAGGCGCAGGGCAAAGAAAATTTCTCGATTGTCTTTACATCCCTGCATGGTACTTCCATTACTGCCATTCCTGAAGTGCTCAAAAGAGCCGGGTACACCAGGGTGACCATTATAGAAGAGCAGGCAAAACCAGATGGAAATTTCCCTACTGTGAAATCGCCCAACCCGGAAGAGCCCGAAGCATTAACCCTGGCCTTGAAAAAGGCGGAAGAAATTGGCGCCGATATGGTGGTGGGAACCGATCCTGACAGCGACCGCCTTGGTATCGCTGTACGAAATCTGGATGGAAAAATGGAATTGCTGAATGGCAATCAGACCATGGTGCTTATGACGAAATTCCTGTTGGACCAACGGAAAAAAACAGGGTTCCAAGGCAATGAATTTATCGCATCCACGATCGTCTCAACACCTATGATGGAGCAACTGGCAGCGGCCTACCATGTAGAATGCAAGACCAGTCTGACCGGGTTTAAGTGGATCGCTAAAATGATCGTAGATCACCCCGATCAGTTTTTTGTTGGCGGCGGAGAGGAGAGTTTTGGTTTTATGGTGGGCGATTTCGTGCGTGATAAAGATGCGGTCACCTCTACTCTATTGGCATGTGAAATAGGGGCCCAGGCCAAAGCAAACGGCAGCTCTTTTTATAAGGAACTGATCGATTGTTACGTATCCTTTGGCTTTTACAAGGAAAAATTGGTTTCCCTTACCAAAAAAGGCATATCAGGGGCAGAAGAGATTAAGCAAATGATGAAGGATTATAAAGATAATCCGGTACAATCATTGGACGGTTCAAAGGTGATTATCGTGGATGACTATAATACAGCTACTTCAACAGATCTGCGAAGCGGAGTGGTATCAACCATTGACCTTCCAAAATCGAATGTGCTTATCTACACAACCGAAGACGGGACACGGATGGCTGCAAGACCCAGTGGGACAGAGCCGAAGATCAAATTTTATTTCAGTGTAAACGCACCGCTGGAAACGGCCGGTGACTTTCTGAAGGTGAACCATGCCCTGGAACAGAAACTCGCCCGCATCCTTAACGAACTGAATTTGGATTAATGAACTATTTCAAGAAGATCCTTCGCTTTGCGACCCCCTACAAAAAGTTTGCCTTTCTAAATATCTTTTTCAACATCCTTTATGCACTCTTCAGCGCGCTCTCTTTTGCGGCATTGATCCCCATGCTCGATGTGCTTTTCAAGCAATCTGAAAAAGTGTATGAAATGCCTGTTTATGAGGGTATAGGAAGTATTAAAACGTATTTTCAGGAAGCTGTAAGTTACCGGATCACCCAGTATTCCGATGCGGATGAAATGAAAGCACTTGTTCTGGTGATCGTACTGGTCCTGCTCCTGTTCTTCCTGAAGAACATTTTTAATTACCTGGCCATGTACTTCATCACCTTTTTAAGAAATGGTGTATTAAAGGACCTCCGGAATAAGATGTATGAAAAGATCGTGGAACTGCCCATCTCCTTTTATTCCGAAAAGAAAAAAGGCGATGTGATTGCCCGTATCACCTCGGATGTACTGGAAATTCAAAATTCCTTTTTATCGATCCTGGAACTCATTGTCCGCGAACCCCTCACCATCCTGTTCACCATAGCGGTCATGTTCTTTATAAGCGTAAAGCTGACCATCTTTGTCTTTATCTTTATTCCGGTGGCCGGTATGATCATATCGCGTATAGGGAAATCTCTCAAAAAGAAATCGGACCGGGTACAGAAGGAACAAGGAGAGTTTTTGTCCATTGTCGATGAAACACTGGGAGGCCTCCGCGTAGTAAAAGCCTTCAATGCGGAAGCACATTTTTATAAAATTTTCTCCCGTTCCACGGAACGTTTTTTCCATTTTTCCAACAAATTGCTAAACAGGCAAAACCTGGCCTCTCCTACCGGCGAATTCCTGGGCATTATGGTCATTGGGGTACTCCTCTGGTTCGGCGGTAAGATGGTCCTGATAGATAAAACGCTCGATGCCTCTTCCTTTATAGCGTATATGGGGTTGGCCTATAATATACTTACCCCTGCAAAAGCGATCAGCAAGGCATCCTATGGTGTAAAAAAGGGGAATGCGGCAGCAGAACGGGTCCTGGAGATCCTGGAGACCGAAAATCCTATCAAAGAACCTGAAAACCCCAAACCTATACACCAATTTACAGAAAGCCTCCAGATAGACGAGATTTCCTTTAAATACGAGGACGAATGGATCTTACAGGATTTTTCGCTAGTGGTCCCTAAAGGTCAAACGGTGGCCCTGGTGGGCCAGTCGGGCAGTGGCAAGAGTACCATTGCGAACCTGGTGACGCGCTTTTATGACGTGGATAAGGGCACTATCAAGATAGATCAAATCTCCATCCGGGACATCAGCAAGAAATCGCTTCGAAACCTGATGGGCCTGGTAACCCAGGATTCGATCCTCTTTAATGACACGGTCAGGAACAACATCGCCCTGGGCAAGGTAAATGCGACCGATGAAGAGATCTTTGAGGCCGCGAAGATTGCCAATGCACACGATTTTATCATGGAGCTGCCCAATGGCTATGATACCAATATAGGGGATAGTGGGAATAAACTCAGTGGCGGACAGAAACAGCGATTGTCCATAGCCCGGGCCGTATTGAAGAATCCACCCATTATGATCCTTGATGAAGCCACTTCTGCCCTGGACACGGAGAGTGAACGATTAGTGCAGGAAGCCCTCGAAAAACTTATGAAGAACAGAACTTCCCTGGTCATCGCCCACCGCCTTTCTACCATTCAGAATGCCGATACGATCATCGTACTGGAAAAAGGAAAAATCATTGAGCAGGGCACGCATGCCTCACTTTTAAAGAAGAAAGGCGTTTATCACAAATTAGTTGCCATGCAATCCTTTTCTTAAGATAGAAAGTATTGGGCTCTCCTGCTATTGAACCGAATATTTCCTAATTTTAAGGAAAAGGAAGAAGGCTCCATTAAACCTTTTTCAATAACTGAGGTCTTATAAGAATAATAAGCTGACTTTGATCGCCGAAGAAACCTTAGTAAAAGAACTTAAGCAGAAGGAGACCCAGGCCAAGGCGTTTGAGGTTCTTATCAATGCCTATAAAGAGCGGTTGTATTGGCATATCCGAAGAATTGTGCTGAACCACGATGATGCAGATGATGTACTGCAAAACACCTTTATTAAGGTATACAGGAATATTGAGGGATTTAAGGGCGATAGCAAATTGTATTCATGGATGTACCGCATCGCCACAAACGAAGCGCTGTCCTTCATCAAGAACAAGGCCAGGAAGTTGGGAGTCAGTAATGACGAAATTACCGAACGCACCACCAAAAACCTGGAGGCCGATGTGTATTTTGAAGGAGATGCCATCCAGTTAAAATTGCAGAAGGCCATCGCCGGCCTTCCCGAAAAACAGAAACTGGTCTTCAATATGAAATATTTTGAGGATATGAAATATGAGGAGATATCTGAAATATTGGAAACATCCGTTGGCGGCCTGAAAGCTTCCTACCATTTGGCCGTAAAAAAAATTGAGGCCTTTCTACAGGAGCATTAAACCAAAAGAGATAAAAGCAGTCAAACCTAAACAATGAAAAAGATACCAAAAAACAACCCTTTTAAAACACCTGAAAGATACTTTGAGGGGCTTACGGATGGTATCCTTGACAGGCTCAGGGATGAGCCCGGAAAGGAGTTTCCTGCCAGGGAAGGTTTTGCGGTGCCGGATGGCTATTTTGAAAAGGCCCAGCATGAAATCATAGTAAAAACAACGGCCAGCGAAACAGCCGTCATTCCGCTTTATCCTTATAAGAAATTTCTATACATAGCCGCCTCTGTTGCCGCCATTGCGGTCATTGTCATTGGCCTTCAATGGAACCGAACTGAGGAACTGACGTTCGAGGACCTCGCCTCCTCGGACATCACCTCCTATTTTGATACGAACCAGGTAGGCTTGAGTAGTTATGAATTGGCCGAAGCACTAGCGGTTGGGACCTTAGATCTGGATACCTTTATGGATACCAGTGTGGATAAAGAACATATTATGGATTACCTTGAAGATTCCATAGATGACTTAGACGAATTAAATATTGACCTAGATGAAGCATATCAATAAAATAATAATGATCATCCTGTTTTTTGGAACTGCATTGGCCTACGGGCAAAGAGGGGCCGGCATGGAGAAGATAAAATCCCTTAAGATCGCTTTTATCACAGAGCGATTAAATCTTTCCAGTGAAGAAGCAGCGGTTTTCTGGCCCGTCTACAATGAGCACGAAGCGGCCCTGGAAGCACTACGGATCAAGGAACGCACCGAGATCAGGGGTAAGTTGCGAAATTTTGAGGCCATGTCCGAACAACAGGTACGTGACCTGATGGACGAATTCCTGGATCTTGAAAATGAAAAGAATGAGCGCAATACGGCCTTTTTAAGGAAAATGACAGGGCTTATTTCTGCCAAAAAAACCTTTTTGCTGATCAAAGCAGAAGACGATTTTAAAAAGCGTTTGTTAGAACAGATACAACGGAGAAGGCAATAGGCCGGTTTTTGGATAAAAGGATTGAAAAGGGGGCTGAAAGGCCTCCTTTTTAATTAAACCATGTTGTTTTACTACTGTCTTAGTACTATAATCCTTTAAAATAAAATGTTATGAAAAGTATGAAACTAGTATTCGTTATCCTTGCCTTCCTGGGTATTTCAGTTACTGCTACCGCACAGCGAATCGCACACGTTTATCCAAAACATGGCACTGTTGTGACCACCATTCATAAACCACGGGTGGTTGTACACCAGGGAATTCGCTATCACTATGCTTCCGGAATATGGTACAAGACCAGGGGAAGTAATTTTATTGTATGTGCAGCACCGCGTGGCATTGTGATCAATACTTTACCCAGAGGACATAAGGTAGTGTATGTGAAAGGGCGGAAATTATACGCCTATAAAGGCGTTCGGTATCAAAGGACAGAAAGAGGATATAAAGTTGTTTACGTATAATAGGTTTGGGTTGACTTTGTAAAAGGAGTTGTAAGGGAGTCGGGAAAAGGGCAGTCAGGGACTGCTCTTTTTTAGTTAAACCTCAGCATCGCAATACGGTCCCTTCCCGCAGCGTAGGCAATGGAATCATTGACAAATCGAATGGTATAAAAGGATTCCTCCGATAGTTCCTTCCAGCTAACGCCTTTATCACTGGAATATGAGATTCCTGTAAAACCCACGGCTACCAGGTCATTACCCCCGCTGTGAGGGATGTATTGAACGCAACTCTTATATTCCAGTTGGTTTGCTTCATCGCCCAATAGCCATTGTTTCCCACCATCATTGGTGAGCGCCACGGTTCTTTCTGTATTTTCCGGTTGGGAATAGTCGCCCCCCACAATAATACCCTGCTTATCACTATAAAAAGCAACACTGTAGATCCCTTCGGTGGGATCGTTTTTCCTGACAGGCGTTTCAGTTACCTGCCATGTTTTACCTTTATCCGGGGAATAATAGACCCGGCCTGCTGTGGTGCCCACCCATGCCTGTTCTCCAACAATGGCAATATTGGTATTACTGGCTGCAAAGGCACCTTCACCTTGTAAGGCCGGAGGCAATTGATCACAAGTGGTTTTATTCCAGGTATGGCCACCATCACGTGTGATCAGGATCGATAGGCATCCCCCCATGGCATCCCCAATGGCAATACCTTCCCTATCATTCCAGAAAGCCATCGCATCATAAAAAACCCCTTCGCTGTCTTCTTTATAGACCAATTCCATTTTGCCCGAATCACTCGTTTTATAAAGCAGGGCCGGGCGGCCCACAGAGAGCATAAAAAAATCGGATTGTGTATGGCCAATCGCACGAAACTCAGGTAAAAGGGTATCGTACACCTGTTGATTGCTCCTGATATGCTCATACTCCGTGTCGATAGTGCCAAAGAAACCATTGGTCCCTGCAAAGGCGACACTGCCATCCATGACTTCCAATGCCCTGATACTCATCGTATCAGTTAACAGGGTTTTTACAGTCACCCGGGAATACCCATGCGATTCTTCCGCTGAGGTACAGCCTATGAGTGTCAAAATAAAAAGAAGGTAGTAAAAGGGTCGCATAGGATTAATTTTATTCAAAAGTAACCCGAATCCTCTCCAAAACGGTACCTTTGCCCTCTAAATTTTGGAGATGCGATTACATAGGAATTTAGTCTTTGCGGTGGTAGACGGACTTCAGATTATTTTTAATGAAGGGGTACATGCCAGCAAAGCGGTAGAACAAATACTCAAAAGGGACAAGCGATGGGGTTCCAGAGACCGGGGATTTATCGCAGAAACCACCTATGATATTGTGCGATGGAAACGTCTTTATGAAGAAATTGCAGAAGTAAAAGAGCCCTACAGCAGGGCCAACCTGTTTCGCCTTTTTACGGTTTGGGCCGTACTTAGAGGGATTTCGCTACCCGACTGGAAACAACTGGAAGAAACACCCTCCAGAAGGATCAAAGGTCGTTTTGATGAGCTTTCCAAAATTCGAAAATACCGTGAATCCGTACCCGACTGGCTGGATGAGCTAGGTGAAAAATCCCTTGGAAATAACTTATGGACGAAAGAATTGCATGCCCTCAATGAACAGGCTGCAGTGGTGATCAGGACCAATACCCTTAAGACCAGCACCCCATTTTTAAGAAAGCGCTTATTGGATGAAGCGATCAATACGGAACTGCTTCCCGGCTACCCTGATGCATTAAAACTGACCGAAAGAGCCAACGTTTTTACAACAGAGGCTTTTAAGGAGGGGCTTTTTGAAGTGCAGGATGCCTCCTCCCAGCTGGTGGCACCTTTTTTGGACGTTGCTCCGGGGCAAAGAGTTATTGATGCGTGTGCCGGCGCGGGCGGAAAAACCCTTCACTTAGCTGCGTTAATGCAAAACAAGGGGCAGCTCATAGCTTTAGACATCTATGAAAACAAGCTCAAAGAGTTGAAAAGACGCGCCAAAAGAAATGGCGCCCATAATTTGGAAACCCGCCTGATAGATTCTACCAAAGTGATCAAAAAACTACATGAAAGTGCAGACCGCCTCCTGATTGATGCCCCTTGCACAGGCCTGGGCGTCCTTAAAAGGAATCCGGATGCCAAATGGAAGTTGTCGGCAGAATTTCTTGAAAAGATCACAAACACGCAACAGGAACTTTTAAGAGACTACAGTAAAATGGTAAAAAAGGGGGGTAAAATGGTATATGCCACCTGTTCCATCTTACCACAGGAAAACAACGAACAGGTGCGTAAGTTCCTGGCTTCAGAAGAAGGAGCAGCCTTCTCACTTGGTAAGGAGCAGCATATATATTCTCATAAAACGGGGTATGACGGCTTCTATATGGCTTTACTGGAAAAAAAGTAAGGGAAAACAGCACCCGGGGGACCATTGAAAGTAATCAACAATACCCCTTGAAAAGTGTTGCCGCATGCAAGTCAGAAAAACACTTTAAAAGTGTAAATTTGTGGCTTCTTAGAACCATCAATTCACCACATCTATGATCCACTTTTTCGGGGATGCCTCTTCTAAAGTTTATGCTGTTGAAACGCACCAGGAATTAACTGCTGATACGATTGAAAAACTATCCTGGTTGTTTGGAGCGCAACCGCTTATTCCATCGGCGTCTATTGACGCTTTTTTTGTTGGCCCCCGGGCAGCGATGATCACGCCCTGGAGTACCAATGCCACGGAGATCACCCAAAATATGGGCATAAGCGGAATTGTTCGTGTTGAAGAATTTAAAGCAGTAGCGGCCAGCTTCAGCTCCTACGATCCCATGCTTTCTCAAAAATACAGCGCGCTTACACAAGAATTGTTTACGATAGCAATAGAACCGGAGCCGGTCATGGAAGTGGCCGATATTGCCGCTTACAACCAAAAGGAAGGGCTGGCGTTAAACGAAGAAGAAATTGATTACCTCAATAACTTATCTGAAAAATTGGGTCGAAAACTAACAGATTCAGAGGTTTTTGGTTTTAGTCAGGTCAATTCGGAGCATTGCCGTCATAAGATCTTTAATGGGACCTTTATTATCGATGGCGAAGAAAAACCCACCTCCCTCTTCAAACTGATCCGAAAAACCTCTGAAGCGTATCCCAATAGCATTGTTTCGGCCTACAAGGACAATGTGGCCTTCTTGAAAGGACCAGAAATCGTCCAATTTGCCCCGGCAGCGCCAGATAAACCCGATTTTTACAAGGAAACCCCTTTCGAATCTGTCCTTTCATTAAAAGCAGAGACCCATAATTTTCCCACCACGGTTGAACCTTTCAATGGAGCAGCAACCGGCTCCGGTGGCGAGATCAGGGACCGTCTGGCAGGAGGTCGCGGCTCCTTGCCGCTTGCCGGAACCGCAGTGTACATGACCTCTTATTCCAGATTGGAATCGGACAGACCGTGGGAAAAAAAGGTTCAAGAAAGACCCTGGTTGTATCAGACCCCGATGGATATCCTGATCAAAGCCTCAAATGGGGCATCCGATTTTGGTAATAAATTTGGACAACCACTCATCGCAGGATCTGTGCTTACGTTTGAACATGAGGAACACGAGCGGGTACTGGGATTTGACAAAGTAATTATGCTTGCTGGCGGAATCGGTTATGGCAAAGCATCTCAGGCCTTAAAGGATAAACCGGAAAAAGGGGATAAAATAATCATTTTAGGAGGGGACAACTACCGTATTGGCATGGGTGGCGCAGCCGTTTCCAGTGCCGATACAGGAGAATTCAGTACCGCCATAGAACTAAATGCCGTACAACGTTCCAACCCGGAAATGCAGAAAAGAGCCGCCAACGCCATCAGGGGTTTGGTAGAAAATGACACCAACCCAATTGTTTCCATTCATGATCATGGCGCCGGCGGACATCTCAATTGCTTGTCCGAGTTGGTGGAGGAAACAGGTGGTGAAATTGACCTGGATGCCCTTCCGGTAGGCGACCCTACCCTTTCTGCCAAGGAGCTCATTGGCAATGAATCACAGGAACGAATGGGGCTGGTGATTGCCCCAAAAGACAGTGCTTTTGTAGCACGAATCGCCGCAAGGGAACGGGCACCTATGTATGAGGTGGGCGTTGCTACCGGTGATCACCATTTTAGCTTTGTTTCTTCCAACAAGAACATAAAACCGATGGATTTGGAATTGGCAGATATGTTCGGCAGTTCTCCCAGGACCATCATGTCTGACGCGTCAATAAACCGGACCTATAAAGATGCATCCTATTCCATCGATTCTTTCCATGAATACCTGGAAAAGGTTTTGCAGCTAGAGGCTGTTGCCTGTAAAGACTGGTTAACCAACAAGGTAGACCGGTGTGTAGGCGGCCGCGTGGCCAAGCAACAGTGTGCGGGGCCCTTGCAACTGCCGCTGAATGACTGCGGGGTAATGGCGCTCGATTTTAAAGGAAAAGAAGGCATTGCTACTTCCATTGGGCATTCACCCATTTCCGGGCTTATTGATCCGGTCGCCGGAAGCCGGAATAGTATTGCCGAAGCACTTACCAACATTGTATGGGCCCCTATGAAAGATGGACTTACCTCCGTCTCCCTGTCGGCTAACTGGATGTGGCCCTGCAAGAATCCCGGGGAAGATGCCCGACTTTATGAAGCCGTGCGTGCTGTATCTGATTTTGCGATAGCCTTAGGGATCAATGTGCCTACAGGAAAGGATTCGCTTTCCATGAAACAAAAATACAAGGACAAAGAAGTACTCTCGCCGGGTACGGTCATTATTTCTGCCGCAGGCCATTGTTCTGATATAAAAAAGGTGGTAGAACCCGTCTTTAAAGAAAATGGTGGGGCTATCTATTATATAAACCTTTCTAAGGATTCCTTTAAAATTGGTGGCTCATCCTTTGCACAGATCTGCAATTCGGTTGGAACGGAGACGCCCACTATCCTGGATGCTGCCTATTTTAGGACGGTATTTAATACCCTTCAGCAGTTGATACTGGATGATAAAATACAAGCAGGTCACGATGTGGCTTCGGGCGGACTCATAACCACCTTGCTGGAAATGTGTTTTGCGGACAACCAATTGGGGGCCGATCTAGATCTGACAGCTATAGGTGAAACAGACACAATTAAACTACTGTTTGCTGAAAATGCCGGTATCGTCTTCCAGGCAACCGATACGAGTGTGGAAGACTTCCTGGAAAATGCCGGCGTTGTTGCCTGTAAAATAGGGAACGTTACCAGAAATGCGTTCCTCAACATAAAAAATGACAGTTCTTCCCTTTCTTTGGAGATCAATTCATTACGAGATACCTGGTTTAAGACCTCCTATCTTCTGGACAGCAGACAAACTGCCAATGACCTGGCCGCAGAACGCTTTGCCAATTACAAGGAGCAACCATTGCTTTTTCATTTTCCAAAGGGATTCCAGGGAAAACTCCCGGCGGTGGGCAAAAATCAGGGAGAGCGGCCAAAGGCAGCTATTTTAAGGGAAAAAGGAAGCAATTCCGAACGGGAAATGGCAAACGCCATGTTCCTTTCCGGGTTTGATGTGAAGGATGTGCACATGACCGACCTAATTTCTGGTCGGGAAACACTCGAAGATATTCGTTTTATCGGTGCCGTAGGCGGATTCTCCAATTCAGATGTGCTTGGCAGTGCGAAAGGTTGGGCCGGGGCGTTCAAATACAATGAAAAGGCCAGGAATGCGCTTAGAAATTTCTTTGACAGGCCAGATACCTTATCCGTCGGTATTTGCAATGGCTGCCAATTGTTTATGGAACTGGAGCTTATCAATCCGGAACACGAGGTCCATGGTAAAATGACCTACAACGATTCCCATAAGCACGAAAGTAATTTTACATCAGTGCGGATTGAAGAAAATAATTCCGTGATGCTCTCATCCTTGCAAGGTGCCACGCTGGGGGTCTGGATCTCACATGGGGAAGGAAAGTTCTCACTTCCCTATGATGCGGATGAGTACGGCATTGTTGGCACCTATGGTTATGATAGCTATCCTGCAAACCCGAATGGGAGCGACTATAATGTAGCCATGCTTTGCGATAAAACAGGACGCCATCTAGTGACCATGCCACACATAGAGCGTAGTATTTTCCCCTGGAACTGGGCACATTATCCTTCCGAAAAGGACGAAGTTTCCCCATGGTTAGAGGCATTTGTGAACGCGCGGAAGTGGTTGGAGAAAACGAAATGAGAATACCTTAAAATATGATTTGGCCTTGGCGGCAAATCCTATGGATCGTTGATCTTTAGAAGTGCATGGCGTTTTTTACCGATCCCATTTTAAAATCCCGCGCCCTTTTCTTACTTTGCAAGAATCATTTATAAGTGAAGTATGCAAAACGTTACCCGTCTTTTCGATATTCCGTATTATCAGCAAGACAATTTTCCATTAGAAAAGGCCTTAGTAACCAAATATGATGGAGAATGGATGGCTACTTCCACGCGGGAGTATCTCAGGAAAGCCAATACAGTAAGCAGGGCTTTGCTGCAACTGGATGTGCAAGCAAACGATAAGGTCGCGGTCATTTCCATGACCAACAGAACCGAGTGGAATATAGTCGATATCGCCGTATTACAGCTGGGTGCGCAAAACGTACCTATCTATCCGACTATTTCAGAAGAAGACTATGCCTATATCCTCAACCATTCAGAAGCCAAATATTGTTTTGTTTCCTGTGAAGAGGTATTGAACAAGGTAATGGCCATTAAAAAACAGGTTCCCAAGTTAAAAGGTATCTATTCATTTGACAAGATAGAAGGATGCAATCATTGGCTAGAACTCCTAAAGCTGGGAGAGGACACTGCCTACCAGGAAGAAGTGGAATTTCGAAAAGAAGCAGTGAAACCGGAAGACCTTGCCACACTTATCTATACTTCTGGCACCACAGGGAAGCCAAAAGGAGTGATGCTCTCACACCATAATATTGTTTCCAATGTCATCGCCAGCCAGGCAAGGGTACCCTTTGATTACGGGAGTACTGCCCTCAGTTTTTTGCCGGTATGCCACATCTTTGAACGCATGATGATTATACCTCTATCAATATTGCGGTCTGACCGTGTATTTTGCAGAATGACTGGATAAGATCAGTGATAACCTCAAAGAAGTGAAGCCCAATGTAATGACCGTTGTGCCCCGCTTGTTGGAAAAGGTGTACGACAACATCATCGCTAAAGGAGCAGCCCTCACCGGGATCAAAAAAGAACTTTTCTTCTGGGCGGTAGAACTCGGATTGAAATTTGAACCCTACGGAGCCAATGGCTGGTGGTACGAAAGAAAACTGGCCATCGCCAGAAAGCTCATTTTCAGTAAATGGAAAGAAGGACTGGGGGGTAATTTGAATACCATGGTTTCCGGAAGTGCTGCTTTACAAACCAGGTTGGGCCGTATTTTCGGTGCTGCCGGTATTCCGGTAATGGAAGGTTATGGCCTAACAGAAACCTCGCCGGTCATTTCTGTCAATGATCAGCGAAACCGCGGGTGGAAAATAGGATCCGTAGGACGGGTCATTGATGATGTGAAAGTAAAAATTGCCGCAGATGGTGAGATCCTCTGTAAAGGCCCCAACGTCATGATGGGGTATTACAAGGATCCGGAACAAACAACAGAAGTATTGGTCCACGGTTATTTCCACACGGGCGATATTGGTGAGATCGATGCCGATGGCTTTTTGAGGATCACCGATCGTAAAAAGGAGATGTTTAAAACGTCTGGCGGTAAATATGTTGCCCCACAACTCCTGGAGAACCGCTTCAAGCAATCGCGTTTCATCGAACAGGTCATGATCATTGGGGAAGGCGAAAAAATGCCAGCTGCACTCATTCAGCCTAATTTTGAATTTTTGCGTGAATGGGGAAAACGGCATGAACTGTTCCATGCTAACAATGAAGAGCTAATAAAAGATGAGCGTGTGCTGAAGAGGATTGAGAAGGAAGTAGAAGAGGCCAATGAAAATTTTGCCAAATGGGAAAAAGTGAAGGCGTTTAGACTTACTCCGGATCCGTGGACCGTAGAAGGAGGCCATCTTACGCCGACCATGAAACTGAAACGTAAAATGATCAAAGAGAAATACATGGACCTCTACAATGACATCTACGGGCATTAACAGGCATTAGATCCTATTTTAATCCGCTTCTTTTAGCACTTTCATGAGGGGCCAACAGCCCCTTTCATTTCCTGTTTTCTTAAGTTAACAAAAGATCGACAGCTTATCCGTACACATTGCGAGCTGTTATGCGTCCTAATTTTATCTAAATTTATTATGCATGCATAATAAATTATTTGTATATTTGGGAGGCAAATTCATACCATGAAAGAAATAACAATAGACTATTCCCTGCGAGCCACCTGGCAATCCGTAGCGAGAATGTACAACGAAGAGGCGAAGAAATTTGGCTCTACCATGGCGGTTGGGTTCACCTTATTGAGCATTGACCCTAAGAAAGGGCACTCCTTCTACCTCCTTGGGCCCGAAAATGGGAATGGAAGCAACAAGTCTGTCGCGCATACTCAAGAGTATGGAGGAAAAAGGCCTGATTGAGCGAAAGCCTAATCCCGAAGACGGGAGAGGCGTCCTAATTTACCTGACTCCCTTCGGGTTGGAAAAAAGGAACGGACTCCAAAGACGTGGTACTTCGTTTCAACGAAGTAGTAAAAGCGAACATACTCTCCAAGGAACAGCTGAAGCATTTCTTTGAGGTGATGGATACCATCAACCAACTGGTCGCAGAAAAAAAAATATACAGTAAAGAATCAACAACAAATTAATACAATCTCTTTAATGAACAAGCACATTAAGAAAGTAGCCGTTATCGGTTCCGGGATCATGGGAAGTGGCATTGCATGCCATTTTGCCAATATCGGCGTAGAGGTCCTGTTATTGGACATCGTACCACGCGAACTTGAATGAAAAAGAAAAGGCAAAAGGCCTCAGCCTTCGAACACAAAGGAGTCAGGAACCGTTTGGTAACGATTCCCTTGGCCAATGCCCTCAAATCAAGCCCTCCCCTATCTACCATCAGATTTTGCCCAACGAATCACCACCGGTAATTTGGAAGACGATATTGCGAAAGTATCCGGAACGGTCGACTGGATCATTGAAGTAGTCGTAGAACGATCTGGACATTAAAAAACAGGTTTTTGAAAAACTGGAGAAACACAGAAAACCGGGTACCCTAATCACCTCCAATACCTCGGGAATCCCTATTCACATTCATGAGCGAAGGTCGAAGTGATGACTTTCCAGAAACATTTTTGCGGCACCCACTTTTTTAACCCTGCGCGATACCTGAAACTATTTGAAATCATCCCAGGTCCTAAAACTTCCCAGGAAGTACTCGATTTTCTGAATGGCTACGGCGGAGAAATTCCTCGGGCAAAACATCGGTAGTGGCCAAGGATACCCCGGCCTTTATTGGCAACCGTATCGGAATTTTCAGCATTCAGAGCCTCTTTCATATCGTCAAGGAACTGGGACTGACCGTAGAAGAAGTCGATAAATTAACGGGGCCGGTCATCGGAAGGCCGAAGTCGGCTACCTTCAGAACCGTTGACGTTGTGGGCTTGGATACCCTCGTACACGTGGCCAACGGGATATACGAAAACTGCAAGGACGACGAAAGGCATGAACTTTTTAAACTGCCCGATTTCATCGAAACCATGATAGAAAACAAATGGTTGGGCAGCAAATCGGGACAAGGGTTTTACAAAAAAGTAATCACGGCCGGTGGCAAGAGTGACATCATGTCCCTGGACTTGAATACGACTCGAGTATCGCGTCCAACATAAAAGCCTAGTTTCGCCACTTTGGAAGGCTACCAAAACCATTGAAAAGGTCATCGATCGATTTAAAGTATTGATCCACGGGAAAGACAAGGCCGGCGATTTCTACAGCAAAGAGCTTTGGGGCCCTATTTGCCTATGTATCGCATCGAATTCCAGAAATTTCCGATGAACTTATACAAAATAGATGATGCCATGAAAGCCGGTTTTGGTTGGGAACATGGTCCTTTTCAGATTTGGGATGCCATTGGTCTGGAGAAAGGCTTGGAACTGATTGCCACCGAGAAACAAACGGCGGCCGCTTGGATAAAACCGATATGAAAACGGCGGGGATCACTCCTTTTAAGCGTTAAAGGAAGGCGCCACCTTTCTTCTATGACATTCCCAAGAAAGCATTCCAGAAAATCCCCGGACAGGATGCCTTTATCATTCTTGGACAACATCCGAAAATCCAAGGAAGTCTTCAAGAACAGTGGCGTGGTGATCGAGGATCTTGGAGATGGTATCCTGAATGTTGAATTCCAATCGAAAATGAATACTATTGGCGGCGATGTCCTGGCAGGACTTAAATAAAGGCTATCGATTTGGCCGAAAAGGATTTTCAAGGATCTGGTAGTTGGGCAATCAGGCCGCCAATTTTTCCGTTGGAGCCAACATCGGCATGATCTTCATGATGGCCGTGGAACAAGAATACGACGAACTGAATATGGCCATCAAGATGTTCCAGGACACCATGATGCGCATGCGTTATTCCGCTATTCCCACGATCTCGGCCCCCCATGGCATGTGCCTGGGAGGAGGATGTGAATTATCCTTACATGCGGACAAGGTAGTGGCTGCTGCCGAAACCTATATAGGATTGGTAGAATTTGGAGTGGGGGTTATCCCAGGTGGCGGCGGTTCCAAAGAAATGGCCCTGCGGGCCTCCGATACCTTCAGGAAGAATGATGTGGAACTGAATGTGTTGCAGGAATACTTCCTGGCCATCGGGATGGCCAAAGTGTCTACTTCGGCATATGAGGCCTTCGACCTGGGGATCCTCCAAAAAGGAAAGGATGTGGTTGTGGTCAATAAAGACAGGCAGATCGCTACAGCAAAAGCCTATGCCAAATTGATGGCCGAAAGTGGCTATACCCAACCTGTGCGACGAAAAGACGTAAAAGTGCTTGGCAAACAGGCGCTGGGAATGTTCCTGGTAGGCACGGATTCCATGGAAGCGGGGCATTACATTTCAGAGCACGATAAAAAAATCGCCGATAAACTGGCCTATGTCATGGCAGGGGGCGACCTCTCCGAGGCCACCTATGTGACGGAGCAATACCTGCTCGATTTAGAACGTGAAGCGTTCCTTTCTCTTTGTACGGAACGAAAAACCCTGGAAAGAATACAGCACATGCTTAAAACCGGTAAACCTCTTAGAAACTAATATCATGAAAACAGCATACATAGTAAAGGCTTACAGAACAGCCGTAGGAAAGGCTCCGCGCGGCTTATTCCGTTTTAAACGTCCTGATGAACTGGCCGCAGAGACCATTGAATTCCTGATGAAGGAAGTACCCCAGCTCGATAAGAAACGAATAGATGATGTTATTGTCGGCAACGCCATGCCAGAAGCAGAGCAAGGTCTTAATATGGCCCGACTCATTTCGTTGATGGGATTAAAAATTGAGGACGTACCCGGGGTTACCGTTAACCGGTACTGTGCCTCCGGATTGGAGACCATAGGGATCGCCACTGCTAAAATCCAGGCCGGGATGGCCGATTGCATCATTGCGGGAGGGGCCGAGAGCATGAGTTTCATTCCGATGGGGGGCTATAAGCCAACGCCGGACTATGCCACCGCTAAGGAAGGAAATGAGGATTACTATTGGGGTATGGGATTAACGGCCGAAGCGGTTGCGCAACAGTTCAAGGTATCCAGGGAAGATCAGGATGAATTTGCCTACCATTCGCATATGAAAGCCCTCAAAGCGCTGGAGGAAAATAGATTTCAGGATCAAATAGTCCCCATTACCATTGATCACACCTTCGTCAATGCCAAGGGCAAAAAAGAAAACACTACCTATACCGTAAATAAAGATGAAGGGCCAAGGGCTGATACCTCCAAAGAGGCACTCGCCAAATTGCGACCTGTTTTTGCAGCCGGGGGCAGTGTAACAGCGGGAAATTCATCACAGATGAGTGATGGTGCCGCCTTCGTTTTGGTTATGAGCGAGGAAATGGTCAAAGAATTGAATCTGGAACCTATTGCACGCCTCGTTAATTATGCCGCGGCGGGCGTAGAACCGAGGATCATGGGTATTGGACCTGTAAAAGCGATTCCTAAAGCCCTGAAACAGGCAGGCATGAAATTAGAACAACTGGAACTGATCGAATTGAATGAGGCCTTTGCATCTCAATCCTTGGCCGTGATCCGTGAACTGGATTTAAATCCGGACATCGTGAATGTAAATGGTGGGGCCATTGCCCTGGGGCATCCACTTGGATGTACCGGAGCCAAACTATCAGTGCAACTCTTCGATGAGATGCGCAGGAGAAAAATGAAAGGGAAACACGGACTGGTTACCATGTGTGTGGGAACAGGTCAGGGAGCAGCCGGGATCTTTGAATTTTTGAATTAGTCTATCATCAAAAAAAATAAATATGAATACTGAAATTATCAATAAAGATATCTTAAGAGGTGGCCAGTTCCTGGTTAAGGAAACCAAATGTGAAGATGTATTTACCCTGGAAGACCTCAATGAGGAACAGCGTATGATGCGCGACAGCACCAAGGAATTTGTAGATCGCGAACTATGGGCGCATTGGGAACGCTTCGAAAAGAAGGATTATGCTTTTACCAAGGAATGCATGGAGAAAGCAGGTGAACTTGGGTTACTGAGCATCGCCGTTCCAACCGAGTACGGAGGCATGGGCATGGGATTTGTATCGACCATGCTGGTCTGCGATTATATTTCCGGCGCTACCGGTTCCTTCAGTACGGCCTTTGGCGCACATACCGGGATCGGCACTTTGCCTATCACGTTATATGGTACGGAAGAACAGAAGAAAAAGTATGTTCCCAAACTGGCTACAGGCGAATGGTTTGGCGCCTATTGCCTAACAGAACCGGGGGCTGGTTCTGACGCAAACTCAGGGAAAACAAAAGCTGTTTTGTCTGAGGACGGGAAGTATTACAGCATTTCCGGACAAAAAATGTGGATTTCCAATGCGGGGTTCTGCAGTCTTTTTATTGTATTTGCACGGATCGAAGATGATAAGAACATCACCGGATTCATCGTTGAAAATGATCCAAACAATGGGATCAGTATGGGTGAGGAAGAAAAGAAACTCGGGATCCACTCCTCCTCTACCAGACAAGTATTTTTCAATGAGACCAAAGTACCGGTAGAAAATATGCTATCCGAACGAGGCAATGGCTTTAAAATAGCCATGAATGCCCTGAACGTGGGCAGGATTAAACTGGCAGCTGCCTGTCTGGAAGCCCAGCGGCGCGTGATAGGAGAGGCTGTTCATTACGCCAAGGAACGCGTACAGTTCAAAACCCCTATCGTGAATTTTGGGGCCATTAAAGCAAAAATTGCGAATATGGCTGTCAATGCCTACGCAGGCGAATCTGCCTCTTACCGTGCAGCCAAGAACATTGAGGACAGAATTGCCATCAGGGAAGCCGAAGGCAATAGCCATCAGGAAGCAGAACTCAAAGGAGTAGAAGAATATGCCATTGAATGCTCTATCCTTAAAGTAGCTGTCTCGGAAGACGTACAGTACACCACTGATGAAGGGATACAGATCTTGGGAGGAATGGGCTTTAGTGCCGACACCCCCATGGAAAAAGCATGGCGCGATGCACGTATCTCCAGGATCTACGAAGGCACCAATGAGATAAACCGAATGCTCGCGGTGGGAATGCTAATTAAAAAAGCCATGAAAGGGCATGTGGATCTGTTAGGACCAGCCACCGCTGTTGGTGAAGAATTGATGGGTATCCCTTCATTTGACACTCCTGATTTTTCTGAACTTTTTGCAGAAGAAAAAGACCTCATCACCCGTCTTAAAAAGGTGTTTCTAATGGTAGCCGGAAGCGCCGTGCAAAAGTTTGGCCCCGATCTTGAATCGCATCAGCAGGTGCTTTTATCAGCAGCCGATATTCTGATTGAAATTTATATGGCCGAATCTACCTTGCTGCGCACGGAGAAAAATGCAAAACGATTTGGAGAAAGTGCACAGAAAACACAAATTGCCATGACGCAATTGTATTTGTATGAGGCAGTAGATACCATCATCAAAAAAGGGAAAGAAGCCATCGTATCCTTCGCTGAAGGGGATGAGCAACGTATGATGCTTATGGGCCTGAAACGCTTCACGAAATACACCAACCAGCCCAACGTGGTTGCGTTGCGCAAACAAATTGCCGATAAAGTGGCGGCCGATAACGGATACACTTTTGATGCATAAGGAGGGAGCAAACATCCTTAAAAATAAAAACCGCCCACAATGGGCGGTTTTTTTATTTCCATTACAGGAATCGTTATTTTAAAAAACTGTGGTTTTTGGCATACCCTAACATTTGTGCTTCAAAGGTCTCAGGCTGCACCACTTTAATGTTTACGATTTCGCCTGCCTCATTGGTCTCAGGAACCAGGTCAGGATTCACAAAACCACTGTAAGGCGGTGTTTTAAAGGCTGCATTTCGCTCTAATACCTCCGCATGCAGTGCCTGGTCTACTTTTACGCCATAGCCTTCCACAAGGTCCTGGGCAGCCTTAAAATCGCCTTCCGATTTTATTCGTTGTGTTTCACGTAACAGCACGCCAAAAAGTTCCCGTAATTTTCCGTAATCATTAATTCTATAAAAGGTCTTTCCATCTCGGGTAACTTTCTCAATGACATTGTCAGGCGCGCCTTTTTCAAAAACCCAGGAAGAGACCCATTGCCTGTTTACCATATGGTCTTCTTCGATATCATCACCAAGATTGATACGTATAAGTTGGGTGACCAACCCATTTCGGATATAGCGGTCATAGGCCGTTTTACCCAGATCCTCTGAATTGTCTGTTAATCCCAGGGCCTGTAACTTCGGATCCATTAAGAAATACAAGCCAACCAGGTCTGCCCTGCCCTCTTCCATAGTGGAGGCGTAGTTCTTAAGTGTTTCCTTGGGCTGTCCGACCCCTTCGTTCAATTGACCGGAAGCATGGCCTACTACTTCATGCAAGGCGGTAAGCAGTTTGGAAGCTGTCTTGCCGTATTTTTCTTCTCTTGCTATTTCGTCATCACTAAAGGCAAATTCTTTTAAACGGCCGGAACCACCGGCATTGGCATAGGCTTCAATAATATTACCCAGTGAAACGGATTTGCTACCGTGTTCCTGGCGTATCCAGTTGTTATTGGGTAAGTTAACACCAATGGGAGTGCTTGGGGAAGCGTCTCCGGCCTCCGCGGCCACATTCACCGTTTTATACGACACGCCAACCACATTTTTTTTCTTATGTTCTTCCATTAAAGGGGAGTTATCCTCGAACCACTGGGCATTTTCCGATAATACCGCCATTTGCCTGGACATTTCAAAATCCTTCAGTTGAATAATGCTTTCGTAAGAACCTTTGTATCCTTTCGGATCATTGTATACTTCAATAAAACCATTGATCCAGTCAATGTCACCTTCCTTAGAATTAACCCAGGCGATGGCATATTCATCCCAGGTATCGAGACTCCCGGTTTTATAATATTCGATCAGCAGCCCCAGCGTGTTGGCCTGCTGTTCGTTTTCAGCTACGCCTTTGGCTAATTCCAGCCATTTAATGATCTCATCTATAGCCGATCCGTACAACCCTCCGGAACGGTAGACTTCCTCCACCAGCGCCCCATTCTTCTTAACCAGTCTTGTATTCAGGCCAGATTCTACAGGCCTCCCTTCGGGCCCTTTATTGACTTTCGCATAAAATGCCTCTACCTCGGCATCGGTCAGGGATGGGTCATAGAAATTCACCGCTGACTCCGCCACATTATCAACACCTTTCTTCTTATTCACTTTTTTTCCATCTTCCTCATTGAAAATGACATTGAAAGGCTCCCCGCTAAGATCCGTATCCGTTTCATCCAGCAACTTGGTCAGGTATTCCGGTGAAAACCCCGTTGGTAGCTTGTCATTAGAATAATGATGGTGAATACCGTTGGAAAACCAGACCCGCTTCAGGTAGGTCTCAAAAGCAAGCCACTCATCGGTTGATTTATCACCCGAATAATGTTCATAGACATTTTCAAGGGCTCGCCTAATAGTTAAGTTATGGCGGTAATTCTGATCCCAGATGATATCTCTTCCCGCCAAACCAGCCTGATGCAAATAGTAGACCAGTTTCTTCTGGTCAAGGCTCAGCTCATCAAAACCCGGTACCTGATATCGCAGGATCTGTATGTCGGCAAATTGGTCTACCGAATATTCAAATGAGGATTCTTCGGGGCCTGTAACCCCTTCTTTGGCTGTGTTTTCCTTGCAGGACCACAAGAGTCCCATCACTAAAAAAGTGATGATAAAGCTTCTTAATTTCATGATGTTTTGTCTATAAGTTGTTGTCCTCCAAATTTAAAGATTTAAGAGGTCAAAGGACTCCTATTGTTGACAGAAGTTATTAAAAAACGTGCGATTATGTTGCCTTAGGCATACCTTTGCTGTTGAACCAATCCCATTTTATCAGATCATCATGAATCAGAAGCTTTTAAAGGAGGTATATGATGCCGAAAATTTCCGGAAGATCGGCCACCAGTTAATGGATGACCTAGCAGATCATTTAAAGGATTCCCTGTCCGGGAAAAGTGAAAAAGTGATCCGGTATAATGCCCCTGAGGATGAAAAGGCCTTCTGGGAAGACTTCCTAATAAACGGAGAAACCTCACATTTTTTTACGGAGGTATTGCGCCATACGACCCATGTACACCATCCCAACTATATAGGACACCAGGTTTGTGCTCCGGCACCCCTCTCCGCCCTTGCGGGCCTGGTCAGCGCCCTCCTGAACAATGGCATGGCAGTTTACGAGATGGGTATGGCTCCTTCGGCCATTGAACGGATCATTACTGACCTGTTAGCGAAAAAGATCGGTTTTGGCAATGACGCTAGAGGGATATTAACCTCAGGAGGTACCTTAGCCAACCTCACCGCATTATTAGCCGCCAGAAAGGCTCAGGTTCCCCATGATGTATGGAATGAGGGAGCCTCGGAAAAACTCGCGGTAATGGTGTCTGAAGAGGCACATTACTGCGTGGACAGGGCCGCCAAAATAATGGGGTTGGGAGAACAGGGAATCATCAAGATACCCGTTTCTGAAGATTTCAGGATAAACCAGGCCCTTTTGGAAGCATCATTGCAAGCGGCCCAAAATAAAGGGTTGCGGGTTTTTGCCATGGTTGGCAGTGCTCCTTCGACAGCTACCGGCATCTATGACGATTTAGATGCCCTGGCAGCCTTTTGTGCCATGCATAACTTGTGGTTCCATGTGGACGGTGCCCATGGCGGTGCAGCCGTATTTTCAAAGAAATACAGGCATACTGTAAAAGGCATCGATAAAGCCGATTCTGTGGTCATTGACGGACATAAAATGATGCTAATGTCTACCATAACCACTGCGCTCATCTTTAAAAACGGTGCTCATTCGCACGCTACCTTTAGCCAAAAAGCCGATTATTTATTACAACAATCTACCGATGAGGATTGGTATAACCTGGCAAAGCGCACCTTTGAGTGCACCAAGACCATGATGAGCCTCCAATGGTACCTGCTGCTTAAAACCTATGGGGAAGCCGTATTCGAAGCGAACGTTACCACCCTTTACGACCTGGGCCAGGCCTTTGCGAGGCACATCGAAAAGCAAGCCGAGCTGGAACTTGCCACCAATCCAATGTCCAATATTGTATGTTTCAGGTTTTGGAAGGCACATCTGCCGGAGGACGAACTCAACAGACTGAACTTGAATATCAGGCAGGAATTACTGGAAGAAGGGGATTTTTACATTGTGCAAACACGCATTCAGGGAAAGCAATACCTTAGAACTACCATCATGAATCCCTTTACCACCATGTCTGACCTGGAGGAACTGAGTTCCATAATAGTGAAAAAGGGCAACGCTCTGCTTAACGCATAGCTTCAAGTACTTGTTGCTCTGTCGCTTTTTTTGAAAAATTGATGGCACATTCTATTAAAGCCAAATGTGAATAGGCCTGTGGAAAATTGCCAAGCAGTCGTTTCGTTTTAAAATCAATATCCTCACTAAAAAGCCCGAGATGATTGCTATAAGACAGCAATTGGTCAAAAAGGTCCATTGCCTTTTTTTCCTCCCCTATCTTAAAGAGGCTATTGATAAACCAAAACGTACAAATCGTAAACGAAGAAGAAGGAAGTCCAAAATCGTCTTCATTTTTATAGCGGTATAGCAGCCCTTCATTGCTTAATTCCTTTTCAATGGCCTTAACGGTACTTACAAATTTGGGGTCCCTGGCTTCTATAAAGCCGTAAGATTCCATCAAGAGAACGGAGGCATCCAAATTCGGCGATCCGTAGGACTGTGTAAAGGCTTTTACCTCTTCGTTCCAGGCATGGTCCATAATATCCTTTTTGATCGCCTTTTCCAGTAAGGACCATTTTGCTATTTTTCTTTCTTTTCTGAAAATACGGGCCACTTTAATAGCCCTGTCGATCGCCACCCAACACAAGACTTTTGAGAAGGTGAAGTGCCGGTCCTCTGTCCGGAATTCCCAAATGCCCTTATCCGGTTCCTGCCAATGCCTGGATACGATCCAAACGATCCCTTTCGTTATACCCCATAACTCTTCCCCATTTTCAATATCCGTACTGAACTTATGCAGCTGTTCGTAAACCACTTCCATAAGAATACCGTAAATATCGTTTTGCCTTTGCTTATAGGCGGCATTCCCTATTCTAACTGGTTTTGAGCCTTGATAGCCGCTTAGGTGGCCCAGCGTTGTCTCCGTTAAGATCTTTTCTTTGTTAATGCCATACATGATCTGTAATTTCTCATCTTTATCCGGGATAAGATCTACAATGAACTGCAGGTAGCGCCTGGCCACATTCTCATGGCCAAGATCGGTCATTACCTTGATGACCATGGAGGCGTCCCGTATCCAGCAGAAGCGATAATCCCAATTCCGGACCTCCCCTATGGTCTCGGGCAAAGAAGTGGTAGCGGCGGCTAAAACAGCACCAGACTTGTTATAGGTAAGCAATTTTAAGGTGATGGCACTTCGGCTTATTTGGGCGTTATATTTTTCGTAGTTTGGGGTCTTGTTGCTCCAGTTTAACCAGTACACCTTGGTTCGCTCCAACTCCAAATAGACCTTTCGCCTGTTGGGCAGGAAGATCTTTTCATTATACCCCAGTAAAAAATAACCATCTTCCGTAACCTCCAGTTCCTTTCCTGCTACAACCGCCTCCTTATCAAAGGAAGTATACAGAAAGACGGTGTCAAATTTCTCCCCCTGGGTTAAGCTCACGATGAAATGATCCTTTACGTAGGTAGTTGTTTGGCCCAATGCATACTCCAACTTGGGTTCATACTTAACCCTCAAAGCAGGTTTTCCTGATATGTGCTTCACATATCGTACTATCTCTGGTGGTGCGTTGTATGTATTCCCTTCCTTGTAATATCGGGGCATGAAATCCAATATCTCGAACACATCTGTGCCACTACTGAAGGTGGTGATCAAAATGGCCGTATGCTTTTTGTAGCGCTGTTTGATAGTATATTCCGGCCCCACTGTAATTTCAAAGCTGCCCCCTTTGTGAGTATCCAGCAATTTGGCAAATACGGAAGAAGAATCAAATTCGGGTAAACAGGCCCAATCTATTGAACCTGTTTCAGAGACCAAAGCGGCACTCCGGCAATTCCCTATAATTCCATAATTTAAGTTATCCATAAATGAGATTCTTCTAAAAATTAGTATTTCGTTGCTTTTGGCTCACAATTTGACGAAATTTAGAGAAAATACTACAAAATCAACCTAAAATCATTCAATTTATGGCCAAAACTATCATAATCTCAAATAGGCTACCAGTTCAGTTGCAAATTGATAATGGAAGTATCATTGGGATTCCCAGTGTCGGCGGGTTGGCTACAGGGATGAAATCGGTTCATTCCGGTGGGAAGAGTCTCTGGATTGGATGGAGCGGACTTACTGACGAAGAAATTCCTGAGGAATTGGAAACAGCTATAGATAAAGAACTGGCAAAGCACGGCTCGTCCAAAGTCGCCCTCACCAGTGAGGAGGTCGATGGATTCTACTACGGATTCAGCAACAGAACCATTTGGCCCCTGTTTCATTATTTTCTTGAATATGCGGAGTTTGAGCTCGCCAGCTGGGAGATCTATCGCAGTGTTAACCAAAAATTTGCCGATGCCGTCATTGAGGCGGCAGATGAAGATGATACTATTTGGGTCCATGATTATCAGCTCATGCTGGTGCCACAGATGGTACGGGAAAAACGTCCCTCGATCTCTATTGGGTTTTTCCTGCATATCCCCTTTCCTTCCTATGAGATTTTCCGCACCTTACCCTGGAGAAAAGAGGTACTGCTGGGTCTTTTAGGAGCAGATCTGATAGGCTTTCACACTTATGATTACGAACGCCATTTCCTAAGTTCCGTAAGGCGTATCCTTGGCCTTGAAGTAAGTTTTAATGATATTTTTCATGATGACCGGGTGGTAAAGGTAGATTCCTTTCCCATGGGTATTGATTATGCCAAATTTAGTGACGCAGCAAAAAAACACCAATCCCTCGCAAAAAAAGATCAGTCAGAATTAAAGAAGCGTCTTACCAAACATAAAGAGGCCACCCCGGATGCCAAATTCCTGTTATCCATAGACCGACTGGACTACTCAAAAGGCATTGCAAAACGCTTGAATGCCTATGAGTACTTTCTTAATAAATATCCGGAGTACAAGGAAAAAGTGCGCCTTATTATCCTGGCCGTACCTTCGCGGTCTAACGTACCTCAATACCAGTTATTAAAAAAAGAGATCGATGAGTTGGTAGGTAGGATCAATGGGGAATTAGCAACGGTAAGCTGGACCCCCATCTGGTATTTTTACCGTTCCATGCCATTCGAAAATCTTATCGACCTTTACACCTCCTGCGACATTGCATGGCTCACCCCTATAAGAGACGGAATGAACCTGGTTGCGAAAGAATATATTGCTACAAGAACCGATAAAAGCGGGGTGCTTATCTTAAGTGAAATGGCCGGGTCGGCCAATGAAATGAATGAAGCCCTCCTGATCAATCCCAATAATTTTGAACAAATTGCCGATACGATCAATTATGCCATTACCATGCCTCTTGAAGAACAGATGGAACGAAATGAGGTCTTACAAAAACGGCTTGCCCGTTATAATGTGGAAAAATGGGCCCATGATTTTATGCGCTCCTTAACTGTTCTAAGGGAGAAAGATCCTGCCTATGTTGCCATGCGCCTGTCGGTAGACCTTACGAATTCGATTATAAAGCATTACAGGGAAGCCAAAAAAAAGTTGCTCTTCATTGATTATGACGGCACCCTGGCCGGTTTTCATAATGACCCTCAAAAAGCGGCACCGGATAAACAATTGTACACCCTCTTAGATTCCATTAGCCAATTGCCAAATACGGATATGTATCTGATTAGTGGCAGGGATAAGGAAACATTTCAGCGATGGTTCATGGAGAAAAAATACAATATGATCGTAGAACATGGGGTATGGCTTTCTCAAAACGGAGAGGAATTTACGATGCTGGAAAACGTTAAGAAAGACTGGATGGAGAAGATATTGCCGGTATTAGAATCCTTCGTAGACCGCACACCCGGCAGTTTTGTTGAAGAGAAGAACTACTCCCTTGCCTGGCATTACAGAAATACCGACCCCGATTTTGGACAGAAAAGAGCCTCCGAACTCAACACGGTATTGCGCAGTTTAATTGCAAATGATGATCTTAGTGTTCTAAACGGGAACAAAGTAGTTGAAATAAAAAGCAGCAATGTCAATAAAGGAAGGGCTGCCATGCGAATTTATACGGCAGACAGGTATGACTTTGTGTTCGCCATAGGCGATGACTGGACAGATGAATTCATGTTCCAGGAATTGCCCGAAACAGCGGTTACAGTGAAAGTGGGACGCCAAAAAACCCAGGCCAAATATTATATAGACAGTATAAAAAATGTACGAGAATTACTTAGTAGGTTTTCAGAAGAAAAAGGATAGCCAGCATGCATGGCTCCCTATGATCGTTTTGGGTCTGTGCACGCTCCAGGGGATGTGCCAGGCCAATACAGAGGTTTACCTGGTTGATCTGACCTTTGACAATAAAACACTCCAATTGTCAGCGCCTGTTAACATTTCAAATAATGCCGGCTATGACAACCAGCCTTCTTTTTACAATGATACGCTAGTGCTATATTCTTCCGCTCGATCCAATCAAACCGATATTGCAGCGTATTCCATTAATTATAAAAATGTGAAATGGCTATCGGACACTCCGGACGGTGGCGAATACTCCCCTTTAAAGATACCCGACAGCAACAATATTTCGGCCATACGGCTCGATGAGGACGGCACTCAACTCCTGTATGAATATCCTTTTGAAGGAGGCACATCCGAAGTGCTCCTCAAGGACCTGAAGGTAGGCTATCATGTTTGGTATACTGCGGATGTCCTGGTTTCCACCGTTTTGGTTGAAGACCGTATGGATTTGGTTGTTTCTGACCGGAAGGGCCATACCAATTACACCTACCGGAAAAATGTGGGGAGGTCCCTGCACAGGATCCCGAATACCGAACTGGTCAGTTTTATCAGCAAAGAAGCAGATGCTTGGCTATTAAAGTCCATCAACCCTGTTTCCGGTGCTACCAGGGAAATTATAGCCTTACCGACTGGTGTTCAGGATGTTTGCTGGCTTATGAACGGCACCCTGCTGGCCGGAAAGGAAAACACGATTTTGAAGTATACCCCGGGATTGGATAGCGATTGGATGGTGGTTCATGAATTTCCCAGTGATACCGTTGCCAACATTACACGTTTGGCGTCCAATAGTCTTTCCACCAGCCTGGCATTTGTAGCAGCGCTTCCGGACAATAACTAACCGATCTTATGCGATTCCTGCATAACAATAGCAGCCTGAATGCCTTTGTCAATAGAATTCTCAGAATTACAACTCTTTTTCAGGCAATCTGATGTTCCATTCTTGTTAATTTTATCGGGAGTTTTAAAAGTTGGTAGTACATTTGGAGTTCCCGGGTACATTTATGGTCATGTTAGACCTATTTGTAATTTTAAATCAGCTGCTGCTAAAAAATCAGAAAAACGATCTTATGAAAAAAATACTATTACTCACTACCTTTCTCCTCTTTCAAACAGGATTTGCCCAATCGAGCAAGGATGTTTATGACATCATCGATGCCGTTTCTGAAACACGCATTGGAAACGACGTGACCAGACTTGTTGATTTTGGCACCCGCCATACTTTGAGTGATACCATATCCAACACACGTGGTATTGGAGCTGCCCGTCGCTGGATCAAAAGCGAATTTGATAAGATCTCTGCAGATTGTGGGGATTGCCTGGAGGTATTCTATCAAAAAGAACTCGTTCCCAAGGGAGATAACCAGCGAATCGTAAAAGACGTTTGGGTGGTGAATGTAGTAGCCATTAAAAGAGGAACCAACTATCCCAACCGCTATGTTATTATGAGTGGGGATATAGATTCCAGGGTAAGTGATCCTGCCGACTACACTTCCGATTCCCCGGGTGCCAATGACAATGCCAGCGGTATGGCAGGGACCATTGAAGCAGCTAGGGTGCTTTCCAAATACCAATTTGACAACAGCATCATTTTTGTAGGCCTGTCAGGCGAAGAACAAGGCTTGTACGGAGGTAAATCCCTGGCAGCGCATGCCAAAGAAAAAGGCTGGGACATCTATGGTGTCTTGAACAATGATATGATCGGTAATATTTCAGGGGTCGACGGGGTTATAAGTAACCGCGATTTCAGGATCTTTTCTGAGCCTGTGCCACCTACCGAAACGGAAAAAGAACGACAAGCGCGTCGATTTTATGGTGGTGAAGTAGATGGCATCTCCAGACAACTGGCCCGTTATGTGTATAAAACTACCAAAACCTACATGCCCGAAATGAACCCCATGATGATTTACCGATTAGACAGGTTTGGACGGGGAGGGCATCACAGACCTTTTAATGACCAGGGATTTGCCGGGATCCGAATCATGGAGGCCCACGAGAATTATACACAACAACACCAGGATATCCGAACAGAGAACGGGATTGCCTATGGGGACGTACTGGAACATGTGAATTTTGGATATGCCAAAAAACTCACTGCGGTCAATGCTATCAACCTGGCTTCACTGGCATGGGCGCCACCTGCCCCTGCAGCGGTGCAGATCGGAGGCATTGTGGAACCTTCTGCTAAGTTTAAATGGAGTAAAGTAGATGGGGCGGTTGGCTACAAGATCTACTGGCGCGATACCACATCACCTACCTGGGATAACAGCCGTTATGTGGGCGATGTTTCGGAATTTACGCTCGAAGGCATTGTCATTGACAATTATTTCTTTGGAGTAGCGGCAGTCAGTGCCAATGGATTTGAGAGTCCGGTTGTTTTCCCCAATGGCATCTTCAGGAATTAATTATCTGATGCACAAAAGGAGCGGCGTTTCACTTGCTATAATGGTGTGCTTAGGGCTGTTGCTGGTAGCATGCGGAGACACAAAAAAAGAGGCTGAGCGAACAGTGGAAGCCTTATACCTGCCAGACCTGGATAACCTTTTTCAGGACTACGAACAAATGGAACGGCGTAAGGATTTTGATGCCTTTGCCAGGAAGATCGTGCGGGCAAATCGTGACCTGCAGTCCTCCGAACTTTATATCGAGGCTGCCTCGCTTTACCATCAGGCAGGCCTGCAGGACTCTGCCCTTATTTTTATCCATAAAGCGATCGATCATGGAATGTCGAATCCCCTCATCCTCAAAAAATTCCAGGGATTGGATAAAAGAACTGGGCCTTTGATCAACCACCTAGTGATACGACTAGACTCATTGGACCGCGAATTGAAAGACATTGGCCATTTTGAGCTTGTTGTTGCATCCATGGATACTTTTTGGCCTTTTTTTGATAAGGCCCTTTCAGATAAGCCGAATGCCATCCGTTACCTGAGAGAATACATTCTGAATGGTCCACCCGAAATTCGTGACTATTTCGCCATACGCTATTACAATCCCGAAAACATGTATGGACAAATGATCAATGGATCCCCTAAATATTACGCTTATTTAAAGAAACATTTTGGTTCTGAAAACCTGCAGTACCTCAAAAATAAAACAATGGGTTCTATGGAGCATTTCAGCCAACTCTATCCACGAGCGGTGTATCCTAAGGTCTATATCGTGCCGGGATTGCTCAATTCAGGGGGGACCGCTTCAGAAATGGGACTCTTCATTGGGGCAGATATGTATGGTAAATCTGCTGAAATGCCGCAAAATGAGTTGACCGAATGGCAGCGGGACGCCATTATGGAGTCCGAAGCCATCCCTTCTTTAATACTTCATGAATTCATGCACTTTCAACAAAACTATGGTGATGACGCTGAAAAAGAGCTGGTATTTTATAAGATAATAGAAGAGGGCGTATGCGATTTTCTCGTTGAGCTTTCAAAAGGGGTGCCATTAGAAAACGAGCAGCTGCGTTACTTGAGCGAACCTGTAAACATGGCACAGATTTCAAAAGAGTTACAGGAAGAATTCTTTTCAGAGGACCTGAGCAAATGGATGTACAATGGCGGGGCTATTGAAGACCGTCCATCGGATCTTGGTTATGCACTGGGGTATCTTATTGCCAAATCATTTTATGAAAATAGTCAGGATAAAGGAAAAGCCATTTCACAGTTGCTTACAACGAACGACATGCGCTATATTTATTTGAACAGTGATTTTGCTTTTCTTTTGGAAAAAGTGCCACCCTTATAAAGGAACACAATGCATAGAAAAACAGGATTGTTAGTTGTCATTATAGGGATGTGCATGAATTCCTACGGGCAGCAGCGTGCCTTTACGGAGCAGGATACCCTTAGAGGAAGCATTACTGCGGAACGTGCCTGGTGGGACCTTACCTTTTACCATCTCGATGTTGCCGTATCCCCGGATACCAAGTTTATTGAAGGCACCAATACAATACGATATACGGTCCTTCAACCATACCAGGTAATGCAAATAGACCTCCAACAGCCACTGGAGATACTCAGCATTACCCAGCATGGTGACACGCTTGCCTTTACCCGTAATGGAAATGCCCATTTTATTGACCTGGAAAAACAACAGCGCCCAGGCGATACCAATGAACTCATCATTGCTTATTCCGGACATCCAAAAGAAGCTGTAAGGGCCCCTTGGGATGGTGGTTTTTCATGGAAACAGGACGACAACGGAAAGCCTTTCATCGCCACCTCCTGTCAGGGACTGGGGGCTAGTGTCTGGTGGCCGAATAAGGACCATATGTACGACGAAGTAGACAGTATGGCCATCAGTGTTACCGTACCCAAGGACCTCGTAGGGGTTGCGAATGGAAAACTACGGAATGTCAGGGATAATGAAACCAGCAGGACCTTTAACTGGTACGTTAGCAATCCTATAAATAATTACGGGGTAAATGTGAACATTGGCGATTATGTGAATTTTGGGGAGACCTATATCGGTGAAAAAGGGCCCCTATCCCTGGATTATTATGTCTTGAGTGATCATATAGAGAATGCGAGGGAGCAATTTAAACAGGTGCCACTTATGATGGAGGCCCTGGAACATTGGTTCGGACCATACCCCTTTTATGAAGACAGTTACAAGTTGGTAGAGGTTCCTTATTTGGGGATGGAACACCAAAGCTCTGTAACCTATGGCAATAACTTCCGCAATGGTTATTTGGGCAGGGACCTGTCCGGTTCCGGTTGGGGTACTACCTTCGATTTTATCATTATCCATGAATCGGGTCATGAATGGTTCGCTAACAACATTACCTATCAGGATATGGCCGATATGTGGATTCACGAAAGTTTTACAGCCTATTCAGAAAACCTTTATCTCGATTACCACAACGGCAAAGAAGCCTCCGCTGCCTATGTGATAGGAACAAGGAAGAATATCCGTAATGACAAACCCATCATAGGGCCCTATGGAGTTAATAAAGCAGGATCCGGGGATATGTATTACAAAGGATCGAACATGCTGCACACCTTACGCCAACTTTTGGAAGACGACGAAAAGTGGCGCAGTATCCTGCGTGGACTTAATTCCGAATTTTACCATCAAACGGTCACTTCTGCCCAGGTTGAAGCCTACCTCAGCGAAAAATCGGGAATAGATCTCACTGCCTTCTTTGATCAATACCTCAGATCTACCCTGATCCCCAATCTGGAATATAAAATAGATAGCACTACTATAACCTACAGGTACTCGGATGTGGTAGCTAATTTTGATATGCCCGTGCGTATTTTTATCGGCGAAACGCCACATTGGCTTTTTCCAACAACCGAATGGAAAAGTGAAAAAATACAGGGTGTGACACAAATGCTAGTAGATAGCAACTTCTATATTACCACAACCCGTCTTTAGGAAAGTTCAATTCCTAATAAATAAGGTATCTTTGCAAAACCATCTTGTTATATTACTCAGCCAGCGTGTTTTCGTTCTTAGTAAGTTACAGGTGATGCGCTTGTCAGGATCATGTCTAAATTGCCCAAGAAATACCGTTTTGTTGACCTGTCTGATTATGGAAGGCCAGCAGGGAAAAAAATCGCCTCCTTTCTCAAAGATACTTCCGCCACCCCAATTCATGTAACGCTCGGCTTCCTGCTGTGCGGTATACTGGCTACGATCTCCATCCTTTACCAACACTATTGGGTGGCTGCCGTACTATTGGTCTTAAAATCGATCCTGGATGCCGCAGATGGCGAATTGGCAAGGATAAAAAATACACCCTCTTACACGGGCCGTTACCTGGATTCCATTTCAGATATTATTCTTAACATCCTCCTCCTGGCAACCATATGGTACGTTACAGAAGGGGCTGTCCTTTACACTGTCCTGGCCTTATTCGGACTTCAATTACAAGGAACGCTCTACAATTATTACTATGTTATCTTACGAAACCGATGCAACGGGGATACCACCAGCAGGGTGTTTGAAAATGAGATCCCAGTTGCCATGAAAGGTGAAAAACAAGCGCATGTAAACGCCCTGTTTACGCTTTATAAGCTGTTCTATGGTGTTTTTGACATGATTATCTACCGACTAGACCGAAAGGCAGCATCGGCCAAGAAACTGCCCAAGTGGTTTATGACAGCAGTTTCTGCTTTTGGCCTTGGGTTTCAACTCCTCATCATAGGCCTCATGCTGGTATTGGGCTTTAAGCAGTATATCATTCCCTTTTTCATTGGGTATTCCCTCTTTATTTTCATATTTATCGGATTGAGAAGGTATCTAAATCGGTAATTATTTCTACCTTCCCTACATCAAGAATAGTCGGGCTAACGAAGCCCTGGCATGCAGTTTTAATACTTTTAAAAGGGATTTAATGAAGCATCTAGGCATCCTTCTTTGGGTAATTGCGTTCTCGTCCTGCAATCAGGCGGCAGAAAATAGAGTGAATGCTAAAACTCTTATTTCAGACGTCTCCATAATTGATGTCAGAACGGGTGAAATACAGGAACACAGGAGCATTGAAATCGACTCTGGTAAAATTCAACGTATAACAGGCGTAGTCAAAAACACCGATGGTTATCAAAGGGTGATCGATGGAAAAGGGATGTTTGTTATTCCGGGCCTGGCAGAAATGCATGCCCATATCCCCTCGCCTCCCGTCTCAAAGCAACAGCTGGAGGAAACCTTGTTTCTCTATCTGGCTAATGGCATTACGACCATCAGGGGCATGTTAGGGCATCCTTCCCATCTGGAGTTGCGAAAAATGGCAGCGCAAGGTGAGGTTTTGAGTCCCAGGATCTTTACTTCGAGCCCTTCCCTCAATGGGAATACCGTTCGTACCGTTGAAGAAGCCATCACCAAAGTGACCCAATACCAAAAAGAAGGGTACGATTTCCTTAAAATTCATCCGGGTATTATGCTGCCGGTTTTTGATCAGGTAGTACAGACGGCAAGGGAAGTAGGTATTCCTTTTGCGGGCCATGTTCCGGTAGCTGTTGGGATCCGTCATGCCCTTGAAAGCAGGTATGCGGCCATAGATCATGTGGACGGCTTCCTGGAAGGACTGGTGCCCGAAACAGTAGAAGTAAAACCAGAAGAAAATGGCTTTTTTGGATTTAATTTCACCCCCCTGACCGACACCACCCGTATCGGTTCTTTGGTGGCTTTAGCCAAGGAAAATAAGGTGTGGATCGTCCCTACCCAGAGTCTTTTTGAACGTTGGTTTGCACCCGTCTCTGCAGATGAACTGATGAAGGAACCGGAAATGAGCTATATGCCGGCCACAACGCTGGCTGACTGGAAAATGCGGAAGGAACAATCTACCGATCCCGGGACCGGTTTCAATAAGGCACAATGGGAATCCTTCCATGCTATTCGGCAGGCACTAATAATCGCGCTCAGCCAAAACGGATACGGTATGCTACTGGGCTCAGATGCACCTCAGCTTTTCAACGTACCCGGATTCTCCATTCATCACGAAATAGCAGGTATGGAAGCAGCAGGCATGACGCCTTTGGAGATCTTGCAAAGTGGTACCGTCAATCCGGCCAGGTTCTTTGGCAAAGAAGACGCGTTTGGGCAAGTCCAAAAAGGATTGGAAGCAGACCTGCTTCTCCTGAGGGAAAACCCTTTGAATAACTTGCAGGCCCTGAAAAAAATAGAAGGGGTCATGGTACGGGGCAAATGGATCGACAGGAAAACCATTGATGAAAAACTAAAAACGATCGCTGCCCATGCGAAGGATCACTAATCTTTTTATGAAAGACACACCCATGAAATCACTGATACTTAAACTCTTTTGCATCTGCTTGCTTTGGATGCCCGTATTGGCCCAAACACAATACCTCTTGCTTCCCGACCGGGTTTTTGACGGGGAGAAAATGCATGACGACTGGGTGGTACTGGTAGAAGGCAATCAAATTACCTATTCAGGAAATCCCGGCAGCCTCAAACTTCCCGAAGGCACCCAAAAAATAGCCTTATCCGGCGCTACCCTCATGCCAGGCATTATTGAAGGCCATTCCCATCTCTTGTTACATCCATATAATGAGACTTCATGGAATGATCAGGTTCTGAAGGAATCTATTGCAGAGCGTGCTATCCGTGGCAGTGTCCATGCCAGGAATTCGCTGATGGCCGGGATCACCACGATGCGCGATCTTGGTTCTGAAGGGGCTGGCTATGCGGATGTTTACCTTAAAAAATCGATTGAAGAAGGGATCGTACCCGGTCCACGATTGTTGGTAGCAGGGCCGGCCATTGTCGCCACTGGTGCGTATGGCCCAAAAGGATTCCATGATGGGGTAACCGTTCCTTTAGGGGCAGAAGCGGTAAGTGGATTAGATGGGGTTATCGAGACGGTACGCCGCCAAATAGGTAATGGAGCCGATTTTATTAAGGTATACGCAGATTACCGGTGGACTCCCGGGGCCCCTTCCCAGCCCACATTCCTGCCACAGGAGCTGGAAACAATGGTTGCTACAGCGAAAAGCACCGGAAGTTATGTAGTGGCCCATGCCAGTACACCCGAAGGAATGAGCAGGGCCATCAGGGCCGGTGTGGAAACTATTGAACATGGAGATGGTGGCACAAATGAGGTCTTCCAGCTTATGAGATCGAAAGGAGTTGCCCTCTGTCCCACCCTGGCGGCCGGGCATGCCATAGAACGGTATAGTGGTTGGGATCCTGCAAAAGATACCGATACCGAACGGATTCGGAACAAAAAGAAATCGTTCCGGATGGCCCTGGAATCAGGAGTAACCATCGCCTTTGGGGGCGATGTAGGGGTGTTTTCCCATGGCGAGAATTACCGGGAACTGGAATTGATGGTGGAATACGGCATGGATGCTGTTGCTGCTTTACAATCGGCTACCTCAGTGAATGCCCGGGTATTTCATTTAGACCGTTTGGGGCAGGTCAAAAGCGGGTTTCTTGCTGACCTGATCGCAGTTGAGGGCGATCCTTCAAAAAATATTCAGGCGATCAGAAAAGTAACCCTGGTGATGAAAGACGGCACGCTTTGCAAAAAGCCCTGACAAATAAAACGTCCCAATACTGTATCAGTAGTTTTCATCGGTTATCAAACTTCCTTTTAAGGGCCTTTTCCGTGCGCATCAACATGAGAAAACAACTGCCCAATATCAGGATGATACTAATGAACAAGCCCAATGGTGGCAAAAAATCGAACAAAAGGGCAAAAACAGCCAATAGGCTCAAAATGATGCCCTGATATATAAGTTCCCTGGAGGAATATTCCTGTGCAAAATCCCAGCGTTCCTTACTTTTCATAGAAGCTCTGGTACGATAGCCGTAAAAGTGGTTGATCTTCCGGGGCGGATAGCGTTTCATAATAAACCCGGATAGTATAAAGATAAGTCCGGTAAGCACCAAGGTTATAAATACAGGGTTTTCAAAAATCATCGTGGCATACGTGCAATCGACCTGATAAAAATAACAAAATTCGCGTTAACTTGTAGGCTGGCTTTTTATCCCAAAGACCCATCTTCTTAACAACTCTTTAAGAAATACCCCGACCGTTTTTGGTATATTTAGCAGACTAATCTCGAACTATCAAAAATTATGAGAAGAACACTACTCTCCCTGATGCTCCTGGCATCTTTTTCGATTACTGCTCAAGAATTCAACATGGACCTCGTTCAGGACCTTAAACCCCGGAATATTGGGCCCGGTGGCATGAGCGGTCGTGTCACTGCCATTGACGTGGTGCACGCAGAACCCGATGTTATGTTTGTGGGAACAGCCTCTGGTGGTCTATGGAAATCTACTTCCGGTGGGATTAAATGGGAGCCCGTTTTTGACAAAGAAGTGACGGCCTCCATTGGTGCGGTTGCCATTCAACAAAACAATCCATCCGTAATATGGGTAGGAACAGGAGAAGGGAACCCAAGAAACAGCCTTAATGGCGGCTACGGGGTCTATAAATCCCTGGACGGAGGCAAGAGCTGGAAATCAATGGGACTGGAAAAAACACGGCATATTCACAGGATCGTCATAGATCCTTCAGATCCCAATACGGTATATGTGGGTGCGATAGGATCGCCCTGGGGAGAGCATCCGGAACGGGGTGTTTTTAAAACCACAGATGGTGGTAAGACATGGGCAAAGGTATTGTTCGTTAACAACCAAACCGGTATCGCCGACCTGGTGATGGATCCTACCAACCCCAATAAGTTATTTGCAGCCATGTGGGAGCACAAAAGAGATCCCTGGTTCTTTAAATCGGGCGGAGCAGGAAGCGGACTTTATATGACCCATGACGGAGGTGAGAACTGGAAACGGATTTCAGAAGAAGACGGATTCCCTAAAGGCGACCTGGGAAGGATAGGGGTTGCCGTTGCGGCTAGCAAACCCAATGTCGTCTATGCACTCGTGGAGGCAAAGAAAAATGCCCTCTACAAATCGGTAGACGGTGGATTCAAGTGGAAAAAGATCAATGATAAAAGTGATATAGGGAACAGGCCTTTCTACTATTCGGAGATCTATGTGGATCCGCAAAATGAAAACCGTGTTTACTCTGTTTTTACCTATGTGAATGTTTCGGAAGATGGCGGAAAGAATTTCACCGAATTAATGCCTGCCTACGGCGTAGCCAATGGCGTTCATCCGGATCACCATGCCTGGTGGATACATCCGACCGACGGTAATTTTATGATCGATGGAAATGATGGCGGGATGAACATTTCCAGGGACAGAGGTGAGAGCTGGCGGTTTATCGGGAACCTGCCCGTAGGGCAGTTCTACCACATAAGCACGGATAATGAATTCCCCTATAATGTCTACGGCGGTATGCAGGACAATGGTTCCTGGAGAGGTCCGGCATATGTCTGGAAAGACCAGGGCATACGAAACAGCTACTGGCAGGAAATTGCGTTTGGAGATGGCTTTGACGTGGTCCCGGATCTGGACGATTCCCAGTACGGATATGCCATGAGCCAACAAGGATTTGTAAGCAGGTATGACCATATTACCGGGAATAATTATACGGTACGCCCTACCCCACCGGATGCGGCAACCGAACTTCGCTTTAACTGGAATGCCGGGATCGGACAGGATCCTTTTGATTCAGGCACCGTTTATTTTGGCAGTCAGTTTGTCCATAAAAGCACCAATAAAGGCCTAACCTGGGAGGTGATCTCTCCGGACCTGACCACCAATGACCCGGAAAAATTAAAGCAAAGTGAAAGTGGCGGACTAACCATGGATGCCACGGGAGCTGAAAATCATTGTACGATTTTGGTGATTGAACCTTCGCCGCTCGAAAAAGATATGCTGTGGGTAGGAACAGATGACGGCCGGGTACATTATACCCAAAATGGAGGCGTTAACTGGACCGAGGTAACACCAAACATTAAAGGATTGCCAAAAGGAAGTTGGATTCCGCAGATCAAAGCATCCAACAAAAACAAAGGGGAAGCGCTGCTGATCGCAAATGATTACAGGCGTTTTAATTATACCCCTTATGCATATCGCACCAGGGATTACGGAAAAACCTGGGAACGGATTGTAGACGCTTCTGATGTTAAAAGCTATGCCTTGGCTATCATTGAAGATCCTGAAAATGCCAATCTGATGTTTCTGGGTACGGATGACGGACTTTACATTTCTTTTGATGGCGCCAAAAAATGGCAGAAATGGACCGAGGGATTCCCAACGGTATCTACCAAAGACCTGGCAGTACATCCCAGGGAGCATGACCTGGTGATTGGCACTTTTGGACGTGCAGCGTGGGTAATGGATGACATTCGTCCATTGCGGGCTATTGCGGCTAATCCTGGACTGATGAATTCAGAAATAGCCGTTTTTGATCCTCCCACGGCCTATCAGGCTGCTTACCAACAACCCACTGGAAGCCGGTTTGGGGCAGACGCTCTTTACAATGCAGAAAATAGAAAAGAGGGGGCTATGATCACCTACTACCTCAAGGAAGGTGCCAAGGAAAGCAAAGACATGGCAAAGAAAGAAGAGGCAAAAGAAGGTGATGACGAAACTGCCGAAGCAGCGGAAGCAACAGACAAAAAGACCAAAGATTCGGTAGTCGTCGAGATCTATGACGCCGACCGGTTGATCAGGACCCTGAAGTATAAAACCCCTGAAAAAGCAGGTTTCCACAGGGTTTTCTGGAATATGGACGAAAAAGGGCCAGACCGCCCTTCGCGCACCGTTCGCAAAAAAACCAGAGAATCGGGTGGTGTGGATGTCAAACCGGGAACCTACAAGGTTAAGGTGTATTTGGGCGAAGCCTCAGATGAAACGATGATCACGGTACAATCGGATCCCCGTTTAAAGGTTTCCACAGCCTCCATCAACGAAGTGTATGAGGCCAGTAAAAAGTTGGAAAGCTTTACCCAAGTGGCAGCAGATGCCGTGAAACAATTGGCAGAAAGCAAAAAAGTTGCAGACGACTATCAGAAGGAGTTAAAGGAACTGGACAAGGAAACCTACAAGGATGCCATTAAAGCGTCAAAAGACATCAGCAAACAATTAGGTGACCTGATCGATATCTTCTTAGGGAAGGAAGACAAACGCCAGGGGATCACCCGTAATCCGGAGCTTACAGTGACGCGCCGCATCGGCAATGCCTACCAGTATGTAAGATCCCGTAAATCAGGGATCACGGAGACAGAATCCCGCCTAATGGAATTTGCTGCGGAAGACCTGAGAAAAGCATTGGAAAAAGTGAATGCCTTTTACGAATCGGACTGGAAAACCTATAAGGATACCATGGAGCCTATCAGCATATCCCCTTTTAAGGAGACCAGTGCCTTTCAGTTAAACGAATAGGGTATCAGCTGAAGAAATCTAAGAACCATTAAAAACAACCTATAATGAAAAAAATAAGCATTTTACTCACCCTTGTATTCCTTTGGGGATGCAAGGAGAATACCAAGGAGAACGACCTTGTCAAAAACATGAAGTCGTACACCATTGAACAAATGATGGATAATGAAAGTGTCAATGGGGGTAGTTTCTCACCAGATAATTCGAAGTTACTGGTAACCAGCAACCGTTCTGGTATTTATAATATGTACACGGTGTCTGTTTCAGGAGGTGATCTCATACCTGTAACGGCATCGGACAGCGCATCTGTTTTTGCCATTTCCTATTTCCCTAAGGACGAGAGAATGCTCTTTTCTATGGATAACAACGGAGATGAAATATATCATATTTTCATAAAGGATACCGATGGAAACCATCGCGACCTGACACCATATCCCGGGGCACGGGCCACCTTTGCAAGATGGGCAAAAGATAAAAACAGTTTTTATTTTATGAGCAACCAGCGCGATAGCCGTTATATGGATCTCTATGAAATGGATCTGGAATCGTTCAGCCCTGAGCTTCGCTATCAGAATGATGGTGGCTATGACATTCAGGCCGGATCTTATGATGATAAATACATCGCCCTTGGAAAATCGATCAATACCAATGACAGTGACCTTTTCCTGTACAGTTTTGAAGATGAGGCCCTTATAAAGATCAATGAAACACAAAGTGCCAACAGTGCCCAGGATTTCTCCTTGGACAATAGCGCATTATATTACACTACGGACGAAGGATCTGAGTTTTCCTATCTGATGAAATACAACCTGGAAGACGGTTCAAGGGAAAAAGTGATGGAGCGGCCATGGGACATTATGGGCTCTTATTTTACCGAAAATGGCACCTATATGGTGACCTATATTAACGAGGACGCCAAAAATAGTATTGAAGTACTCGAGGTAGCAACTGGAAAGCCCCTGGAGCTTCCGGCCATGGAGGGGATGGACATTACCAATGTTGGCTTTTCAGATGACGAAACCCTGATGCGTTTCTATGCAGGAGGCTCTAATGCCCCATCCGATCTGTATGTATACGATATCGCATCGAAGGAAAAATTGAAATTAACCGATGTGCTCAACAAAGAAATTCAGGCGCAGGATCTTGTCACGGCAGAAGTGGTGCGGTATGCCTCTTTTGACGGCGTCGAAATCCCCGCAATCTATTACAAACCCCTTCAGGCTACGGAAACAAATAAGGTGCCCGCCCTTGTCTGGGTGCATGGCGGACCCGGAGGGCAAAGCAGGCAGAATTTTAGTTCCTTCATCCAGTACCTCGTAAACCATGGGTATGCGGTCCTTGCCGTAAACAACCGTGGTAGCAGTGGCTATGGGAAAACCTTTTATCAAATGGACGACCTGAACCATGGGGATAAAGATCTGAAAGATTGTGTTGAAGGGAAAAACTGGTTGGCTTCACAACCCGAGATAGATGCCGATAAAATTGGGATCATTGGTGGTTCTTACGGCGGCTACATGACCATGGCAGCACTCACCTACACCCCCGATGAATTTGCGGTAGGGGTAAATTTGTTCGGGGTAACCAACTGGATCAGAACCCTCAGGAGCATTCCGCCCTGGTGGGAATCATTTAAAGATGCGTTGTATAAAGAACTTGGCGACCCTAATAGTGCCGATTCTGTGCGCCTTAGGGCTATTTCACCACTGTTTCACACAGACAAGGTCACCAAACCCCTGATCGTCCTTCAGGGATCCCAGGATCCGCGGGTATTGCAGGTCGAATCTGACGAGATCGTGGCTGGTGTTCGGAAAAACGGGGTTCCGGTAGAATATGTCCTCTTTGAAGACGAAGGTCACGGTTTCGTGAAAAAAGAAAATCAAATTGAGGCCTATAGTAAAGTGCTGGAATTCCTGGATGTCTATTTAAAAAAGGACAAGGGGACCCCCATACTGGATGGCAATGCAATGGAAGTGAATTCTGATACCCAATGAGAAAGATCCTGGTTTTTCTAATGCTGATAGCCTTTGGTCATGCCAAAGGCCAAAATACCGGCGAAGACGAATGGGGTGCCTGGTACATGTACTTTGGCACCAATAGGGTTGCTGAAAAATGGAGCGTACATACGGAGGCTCAGTTCCGTTTCTACGAGACCGGAAGCAATTTTAATCAATTACTCCTGCGAACAGGAATGAATTATCATATCAATCCGGAAGCCATCGCTACGTTCGGGTATGCCTTTATTGATACGGATACCTCTTTTGAGGACACCCCGGATGAAATGAATGATAAGGAACACAGGCTTTTCCAGCAATTTATCCTGAAAAATAAGGTAGGTGAGTTCCATTTCGAACATCGCTACAGACTGGAACAACGTTTTCTGGATTTTGGGGGGGCCACCGATACTCAACACCGGGCACGTTATCGCCTACAGGTAACCCTACCCCTTACCAACACTTTTTTCCTGAATGTGTACGATGAGGTCTTCCTGAACCTGCAGGACCAGGTTTTTGGGCAAAACCGACTTTACGGTGCCGTGGGAGTAAATATTACGGAAAATAGCAGTCTTCAGGTTGGCTATCTCAAGAATCACTTTAATAATGCCAATTTTGATCGAATACAACTGGCAGTATTTTATAACCCTGACCTTCGTAAAAAGAAAGCGGTTCCCGAGGGATAGGGAGTCGACTGGAAATAGAATTGACTAAATTTATAATTATGTGTAACTTACATGAAATTTAAAAAATCAAAAATGAAACTAGTAAAGATAACAGCGCTTGCATTGATCCTTATGGCCTCCTACAATTGTAAGGAAGCTAAAAAAGAGGCCAATGAAGCTGTCCCGGAAATGGAAGAGGTCAAAGAAGAGGTTGAAATGATCTCCTTTAAAATGGAACCTAAAAGCGATAGTGGTGTTTCCGGTGAGGTAACCTTCGTTTCGGAAAATGACAGGGTTAGTATGGTAGGCACCTTTAACGGCCTTACCCCCGGAGAACATGCGATCCACATTCATGAAAAAGCAGATTGTTCTGCAGCCGATGGCACATCTACCGGCGGTCACTGGAATCCAACAGCAGAACCGCACGGAAAGTGGGGAGACGAAGCCGGGTTTCACAGGGGCGATATAGGTAACTTTACCGCAGATGCCAATGGCAATGCCCGCGTGGAGTTCAGTACTGACCTTTGGTGTTTAGGCTGTGATGATGAAAACAAAAATATTGTAGGGAAAGCCGTGATTGTGCATCAAGGTGTGGATGATTTTACTACACAACCCACGGGTGCTGCAGGTGCACGTGTAAGCTGTACAGGGATCATAAAGTGATTTCCTCCGGAGATCCTTTTATGAAAGAAAAGCTACTTTAGGGTAGCTTTTTTTATTGGGTAACTTTTTAGCAAGTATTGTTATACTATAAGCGACTACTTATTTTCTTAGAAAGTTTTGTAAGGAACGATTCGCAATCCAGATTTTAACAAAAACAAGGAGCATGGCGACAGTCCAACTGAAGAAAAGGATGTATTCCATAACGTAGGTGATTTGGGTTGGTTAACACTCAGTTTTAACACGTACATTCTTCTTTCGTAATACTTGGGGCATCAGGAAAGCATGAACTTAAACGATAAAACTAAACATTTCGTCTATATAATCCTAGTAATTAACAATAAAATGGATGAACAGCACCCGGAGGGTGGGAGAAAATAAGGTGCAGCCCGTTAAATGATGAGTAACAAAACAAAAATACTTACCGCAAAGATGTGCTTTGAGATCGCACTAAAATAAAATTTAACGTACTTTGGACTTTAATTTGTACGCTAATGAACCCTTCGGGCGCAGGCTGGATCAATAAATTTGGTGAGATCGTAAAAAATCGGGTTGGGGAATACAAAGACTTTTCGGATTTGTATGAAAACCTTAAGCAGACCGGGTTTGTTTATGGAATGAATGTGGAAATACCTGCGTTCATCCATATTGAGCACACCCCTTCCGAAGATGAAAAAGCGAAAATCAACCTCCTAACCGCATTATACTATACGTTCATTTTAGAGCAGAAAGAAGCTTCCTTTGACGATTTTGTAGAAAGTATCTTTAAATTCTACCAGCGGCTCGAGGTAGGACAAATCACTTTCCTGAATAAGATCCTTACGGGAAGTAAGACCTCCGCTCAGCTCGAAAAACTGATCGATTCGCGAGTCTACCTTGAAGACAATGTCATTAGCCGGACCTTTAACAGTATCATCACCAATTCCCTCCTCTTTGTCGACGTCCTGACGTTTCGGTTTTACCTGCGAGATGGAAAGGATATCCGTGGGCATGCTCAGACGCTTGAATACATTACAATCAATATCACCTACCATGCCTTAAATGCAAAGGAAAAGAATAAAATACACGAAAAACTGTCTCAGTTGTTCGCCGCTTCCCTTACTTTTATTGAAGAAGATGAGCACCGTTTTGACGGCTCTTACCGAGAAATCCTTTTAGGACGTGCTTACCCCATTGAGAATCGCTACTTTTTGGATGTTGCCTGCCTGACCGTATGGGAAGACTTATCCTTGGATTACCAGGAATCGGACTTTATCTACGGGATAGGAAAAGACATGGGGTTCAACAAAGAAAGTATTGCAAAATCCCTGGAAGACATTCAGCTATTCTTTAAAAAAAATCTGGACCATATATCCTTTTTAAAGGATACCAATGTGGCGGTTCAGTTTTATGACAGCATGTCTAAAGTGGTCAACAAACTAATCCTCCGGAACAGCAAAAGGCTACAAAAGGAATTAGCCGAAAGCAAGGAACTCGTCGTCTTAATTTCCAAGGCAACATTGAAAGACCTCAGTGCAGAGGAAAAGAAAAAAGTCCAGAATCAGCTCATGGACATTTTCAAAAGTATTCCTTCCCTGGCCATTTTTTTATTGCCCGGTGGTGCCGTATTATTGCCTATATTTATAAAAGTTATTCCTGCTTTACTACCTTCCTCTTTTGATGAGAACAGAGTGGAAAAAAATGGGTCAAAAGACCCTGAAAAGTCACTATAAGAAATATCTATAGTGCTTATTACTTATTTTATTTCCAGCTATTTAAATACCTTTATTCTAACCATAACTTGAAGTCTCGGACACGTTCCCTGCTCACGATGATTTCCTGGTCAATATTCTTATTTAGCTTTATCTGAAGCCTGGAATTGGTATAGGAAATGATGTCTTTAATATGATTGATATTCACGAAATATTTACGGCTTACGCGGAAGAAAAGTTTGGGTGTCAGTTCTGTTTCCAATTGCTCCAGAGTGGTATCCAGGAGATAGGTCCTGCCATCGGCGGTTCCCGCATAGGTACCCTTATTTTCACTAAAAAAACATTCCACTTCCTCCGCATGAATGATCTTGAGGTGCTGCCCTACCCGTACCGTAAATCGTTTTTTAAATTCCCGCTCCAAAGGATTCACCAATAACTTTTTGATGTCCTCAAAATCGAGTGCGATCTTAGAGGCGACCGTTTTTTGATTTTGGAATTTGGCAACGGCTTTTGCCAGTTCGTCCTCATCGATGGGTTTTAAAAGGTAATCAACGCTGTTTAGTTTAAATGCCTGGAGGGCATATTCGTCAAAGGCAGTTGTGAAAATGACTGCACTGTTGATTTCTAAGACTTCAAAAATTTCAAAAGAGAGTCCGTCCGAGAGCTGAATATCCAGAAAAATGAGGTCCGGATGTTCATTTTGCTGAAACCATTGGATGGATTCTTCTACAGAATGTAGCATTGTTGAAGCTTCAATGCCTATGGTTCCTAACATTCTCATAAGCCTGCGTGCCGCCGGCTTTTCATCTTCAATGATCAGTGTCTTCATGTTGTTCCTGTATTAAATCCTAAGATGGTATCAATTTCCATATTTATTTGAATTTAGCCGCATCCTGTTTATCCTTTTCGATATATTTTTGAATTTGGCGCTCTTCCCATTTCTTACCGAAAATAGGATTAAAATGAAATACTTTGGCGGCATGAAAGGCCAGGCCTATTCCCCAGAAGAAAGGGGTAAAGAACGTTCCGAACGCCCAGAATGAGTCGCCTTCACTCAGCGACCTAATGAAAATGTTCAGCAGGATAAATGAATTAATAACGATGTACACACTAAAATGGATGTAAAACCCTTTTAACTCTTCTACCCTTTTCCTGGCTCGCTTTAACTTATCTTTTTCGTTTTCTTCAATGGTCATGATCTTATCGTTTACAGTTATTCCCATCTTTTTAATTCCTCATCTTCCCGCATGAATTCCTTTAACTTTCGTTCTTCCCAGTCCCTTCCAAAGAAGGGGTTTAGGTTAAAGGTGCCTATCGCATGAAAGGTAATTCCTATGCCCCAGCCGAAAGCAGCCCATAAAAACCACATATAACGCCATTCATTGGTCCAATAATTTATGACCGCCAGGGCCGAAATAACGATAACGTAGGAAGTAAGGTTCCCGTAGAATTTTTTCAATTGTGCTACGCGTTCTTTTGCACGCAGGTACTTGTTTTCTTTGCTAAAATCTTCCATGATGAATGTTTTTAGATTTGATTGTTAATGACACTGTAAAGGTCTTCATCTGAAGTTGCTTTACTAAAAGAATCCAACCCAACTGTCGTTTTGAATGTCCGAATTGTATTCCCCGGCAATACGCCTTCAAAGACTACTGATCCGGAGGCTGTTTGGGTATTAGAACGTATCGTCCTCCATGAATTCCCTGATCTTCTTTTCTTCCCAGCTTTTGCCCCATAAAGGATTGTAGCCATAAGCTTCCATCCCGTGGGTGAGCAGTCCAATACCCCATCCAAGGGCCGGAAACAGCACCCAGGGAAAATCGGTGGTCCTGTAATTAAGCCATGCCAAAAAGGGTATGACCAGGCAATAAGCAATTAAATTTCCATAAAATCCCTTGATCGCCTCTACCCTTTCTTTCGCTTTCAGGTAACGTTTGTCCTCAATAAATGCTTGTTGTGTTTCCATAGTTCCTATTTGCTTTGTAAGCATCGGTACTTGCACACTGAATTCCGATGCTGTTTTGTTAATACTTACTTTTTTATTAGACAGTATAGCGTAGCGTTGCTGAATATTTCGCAGCCCTACTCCGCTACCCCTTTTCACTACTTCCTTCTCCTGCAGGTTGTTACTGACCACCAGTGATCCCTCCTGTTCAAAAACGCTTATTTTTAACGGTTTTGTATCAGTGACCACATTGTGCTTCACAGCATTTTCCAAAAGGAGTTGCAACGAAAGCGGCACAATTCTGGCGTCCGGAATACTGCATTTTTCGGGGATATCAAAAATAATGCTGTCTTCAAAACGCATTTTGAGAAGCTTTATATAGGTTTTGGCAAACTCGAGCTCCTCATCTACCAGGACAAGATCCTTATTCTTCTGCTCCAGGACATACCGATACACCTTGGAAAGTGCCGTGGTAAAGCGCTGCGCCTTTTCCGGGTCTTCCTCTATTAAACTGGTCAATACATTGAGGCTATTAAACAGGAAATGAGGGTCTAGCTGATTTTTCAACGCATCGAATTTTGCCGAAGCGGTACCGGCAATAATCTTCTGCTCCTTGATCTTAGTATCCTGCAGTGCCTTATAAAAATAGAAGGCATGGACAAAAAGGGAGACAAAGACCGTAATAGCCAGGGCTATGGCATAATAAGACAGCCGTTCATTTTTAATAAAGTCAGTAACCGAGTTTCCATACAGGATCACCTCTACAAACCACCGAACCATCCCATACGCCATAACGGTAAGGATCACAGAGCCTATAGCCCCAACCCAGAGTCTTTTCTGTGCCTGGGTTTCCCAGCTAAAAAGGGAAGTGGCATAATCATGAAAATAGGAATTGACCGCGGTAAGCACAAAACTGTATATAAACGATATTCCCGCCACCTCAATGAGCTGCATTAAACCCCAGCCATACTTCGGGTTTATCAAAACATTGATCAGCACAATGACCGCGGTGATCAGTAAGGAGACCTTGAATATCTTCATTAATTTTTTCATGCATCTGGTTGCTTTGGTGGAATGTTCGTTACCTGCCTCTTATTTTAAAGGTAGCAAAAAGCTGGGTTTTCACATGGTAAAATTGCATGTCCGTATCTTTCCATTACTGCTATCAGGTTCCAATTCCTGCACAATATTCTGTTTAATTACTCCCAATTTCAAGATTCTTCTACCGAGTTGTAAATAATCCTATACCAGCTGTCATAAATAGTATAGCTACTTACATAATTTCCATATTTTTGACTGAAGGAACCACTTATGTATATACCCTCCCACTATAAAAATGAAGATCTGTCTGAAGTCAAGGATTTCATAAGTTCCAATGCCTTTGCCATTCTGGTAAGCCAAGTGGAGGGCAGGCCATGGGCAACCCATACCCCTTTGGAACTCTCTAAGGATCCTGATGACAATGATATCCTCATAGGACATATTGCCAGGGCAAATCCGCAGTGGCGCTCCTTCGAAGCACAGGAAGAGGTGCTTTGCATTTTCAACGGACCCCATTCCTATGTATCTTCTTCCTGGTACCATGAGGAGGAAGTACCCACCTGGAATTATGTTGCCGTGCATATTTACGGGACCCTGGAAATAATGACAGAGGCCGAGGTGCTGGAATGGTTGCATAGGTTGGTAGCTTCCTATGAAGAAAATGAAAAGGATCCCGTAGCGCTGGAACACATGTCACCGGCGACCTTACGTCAGGTAAAGGGCGTAGTGGGGTTCAGGATTGCCATAAAGGAAATACAAGCCGCCTATAAGCTCTCTCAGGGCAGAGAAGAAGACCACCCAAGGATCACAAAGGAGCTGGCAGCCAAGAAAACAGCTGGAAGCAAGGAAATAGGTCGCCTTATGAAAGAACGCGCAAGAAGAAAACAATAATCCAAAATACGCATTCAGCGCTTTCTTTAGTCGGTTGCAGGCCCGGGAAAAATCGTCCTCTGGCAACAGGAAGCAGGATTGGTCCGTTAGCCTGGGCAACAGATTACCCCACTTTAAAATTACCGGTTGGCAAACAACTAGAATTCTTGTAACTTTAGAGTACTAACCAAAGTTCTACATCATTATGCTACAAAATAAATTTTGGCAGGGATTTTTTGCGATCGCGCCTATCGCCATGCTATTTCTTGGACTGATCGCTTACTTTATCTTTCTCTTTTCCATTTTGAGTCATGTAGAGGATTTCAGCAACCAAAATAGGGACGTATCTGCCGGATTTATCTTAGGCAATATTTCGGTTTTTGTCATTTTTATCTTGCTGGCGGTGGCCCTCTCGCTGGGCAGTCTTGTCTTTTATATTGTACATGCAGCTAACAACCCTAATTTGCGGGAAAATAATATGCTGCTGATCTGGATACTCCTGTTTATTTTTGCCAATGGCATCGGGCAACTGATCTATTGGATCATTGAAATAATTAATAAAAGGGAGCAGCAACCTATTATACGATGAAAAATACTACAAGGCGATCCTTTCTGAAGAAAACAGCGCTGGGTACAGCAGCCCTGTCTACCACGGCCATGATGCCAATTTCCTCATTGCTGAAAGAGAATGAACCATTAGGAATGCCCAAGATCTCTTTGGCGCAGTGGTCACTGCACAGGGCTTTTGAAAAGGGCAGCATAAAGGCCGTAGACTTTGCTGCCATTGCCAAAAAGGACTTTGGTCTGGACGCCATAGAATACGTAAATCAGTTCTATGTGGCAGAAGCGGAGAACGAAGTATTCTGGAACCAAATGAGAAACAGGGCTACCGATGAAGGCGTGCAGAGTTTGCTTATCATGGTAGATAATGAAGGCCTTCTTGGGGATACCGATAGCACCAAACGAAAAAAAGCGGTGGAGAATCATTATAAATGGATCCATGCAGCAAAAATCCTTGGGTGCCATTCCATACGCATCAATGCTTTTGGCGATGGCCAGCGGTGGGAATTGCATACTGCCCTTGCAGACGGTTTGGGAGCCTTGGCCGAATATGGAGCAAAGGAAGGGATCCATGTGCTGATTGAGAACCACGGTCTGCATACCTCCGATGCCGATTTTATTATCGGCATATTGAAGAGGGTCAACAATCCATATTTAGGAACCCTGCCCGATTTTGGGAACTGGTGTTTATCTGCCGAGTGGGGAAGTACCGGAAACAATAACTGTCCCCAGATCTATGACCCAATAAAAGGAGTCTCCAAATTCCTACCCTACGCCAAGGGTGTCAGTGCCAAATCCTATCGATTTGACACTGATGGCTTTGAGAGCGTGGTTGACTATCCGGCTTTATTAAAATTGGTTAAGGCCGCTGGTTATAATGGGTATATCGGTATTGAATATGAGGGGTCCGACCTTTCCGAAGAAGCTGGCATAAAAGCAACTAAAGCACTCATTAACAAGGTCTGGACATCCCTGGATTAATCATCGAAATTAAGGGTTGCCATACGCGTATTGGCGGCATTTTCTACCCGAAGTATCCAAAGCTCGTCCCCATAGGATTCCTTGAAGTTGTTCTTGATCGCATTGATCTCTTCTTCATTTCCTTCCGAACGGGCCAGGTACACATATTTAAAGCCGTTGATTGGATTGATAAAATAATTAGCTTCTATCCCTTTGCTTTTCAGCGCTGCCATGAATTTTTCCAGATATTCGGTTGTTTCAAAAACATTCGCAATAACATAATTACCTTCCGGGATACCGATCATATTGGACAAAACCCTTATCGGTTCCTTCTGGTTGGGCGCAAGGCTCAATTGGCTCAACCGCGTTAAGGAGTCCAGATTTTTCCGCATTTGCAATTTAATGCTTTCATTCAGGCGTTCGGGCTGCTGACTGCTTCCGGATGTTTCTTTGGCCAACAATGCCTCGGCTGGTGCCCTGTCCATATCACCCTTCATCGCATCCATTTCACGCCTATTGGCCCTAACCGCCATTTCAAATCGGCGTTCCATTTCATTTTGGATACTATTTTCGAGCGAATCTACCTTGAAGATGAGTTCATTGATTACGGCATAGTTGGCCCGATTCATCTTCCTAAGTTTATCGATCTCCAAAAAGAGTGGGTTCTTATTTTTCTTGATCCGTCGCTTCACGTCCAGCCAGTCTGTGTCAGTTTCCTTCTCTTCTGTATCACGCTGCACCATGTCTTCCGTTAAGGTGGGTATGAAATTATAGGCTATGGAAATCTCATGGGTGATACCAAAATTATTGATGTTCTGTGCAAAACCTTTTTCAAAATTATAGCCAAGGGACAAACGCTTGTTTACATTAAAACCTGCCCCGGCAGAACCCCCGTAAAAACTGTCATAGCCCGCCTGTATCCATCCCAAACGAGGGAGGTCCAGGATAATGCCCCCACCAAAAACGAGGTTCTCCTCCCCTGCTTTTCTGATCCGTGCGAGCGGCATCAACCTCCCCGATTCAAAAATACCACTGGCATAATCGAATACATGAGAATACTGTAAATGAGCCGAGAACGTCTTTTCATTGAATTCAGTAAGGGACTCCCCCGTCTTTAAGTTAAAATCGAACAGGTTCTCTGCAAAGAATCCGATATCAAATTTACCCAAAGCCAAATTCAATCCCGGTTGCACGGCGATAATGGCATTTTCATTTAAGTTAGCCAATACCGGATCATCTACATTGGTAACGGCCCGGCCTTCATCAAAACTACTGCGGTAGTATGGAATATTAAGTCCGAATGTTAACACACTTTTTTCAGCCAGCCGTACCCCATAAGCATAGTTGGTAAGGATCCCAATATTGGAAATGAGGCCCTCCTGCTGGTTGTAGATACTTATCCCCAGGCCCGTACGGTCATTGATCCTGCCGCTATAACTCAGAAAATAATTTTGGTAATTGTCCTCAAAATAGGCAGACTGACTCCGGTGAAAGAAATTGATATACGATTTATCTTCCCGCACTGTGGAAAAGGTGGGATTAATGAGAAACCGATTGAATTTCAATAAATTTTGAAATGGAACATTGTAGGAAACGTAGGCAGTTTCTTCCTGGCTAAAAAGGTGTCCCGAAAATGATAGACTCATAACTAACACTACCCAAAACCTAAAATGGGCAACACATACAGAATCCTTGAAAATAGATAGTTTATTGCAGAACATGGCACACGTATTATCTGCACTAAAACAAAGCTCCTTTTCACAAGGTGGGAACACCTTCAGCCAAGAATAAAAACATACAATTAAGAAGGAGTAATTTTTTAGTACATAGGTTAATATTTCGTAAGATTTGAGAAGACCAAGTTGGAAAATGGTCGATAACTTGCCAACTTTTTTCGGTCAAATGCAGCACTTTGATCCAGAATTCGATGAATGACCACATAAATGTTAAAGAAAGAGGTTACTCATCGAATGACTATTTCTTTTTTCCTTAAAATACCCCTGTGAATTATTCATAGGTCCTTTAAATACGGCTATTTCAGGTACATCTTCATTTTATTGTCAAAAAGACCTACATTTAACAGGGACATCAATTCTTATTTAAAAAGCAATGAAAAACATCTCTATCAGTTCGGTCAAACCACGACTTTCCTTTTGGCAAATTTGGAATATGAGTTTTGGCTTTCTTGGGATACAATTCGGTTTTGCCCTCCAAAATGCCAATGTAAGCCGGATCTTTGAAACATTGGGGGCATCCAAAGATGAACTGCCCATATTATGGCTTGCCGCACCGGTAACGGGATTATTGGTTCAGCCTATTATAGGCTATTACAGTGACCGCACCTGGCACCGGAAATGGGGAAGAAGGCGCCCCTTTTTTGCTATTGGCGCTATTCTTGCCACCATCGCCTTGTTTGCCATGCCCAATTCGACCGCCTTGTGGATGGCGGTCATCATGCTTTGGCTAATGGATGCTTCGATCAATATTAGCATGGAGCCCTTCAGGGCTTTTGTGGGTGATATGTTGCCAGATGAACAACGTACCAGTGGGTTTGCCATGCAAAGTTTTTTTATAGGCGTTGGCGCCATTATCGCTTCGGCCCTCCCCTATATCTTTACCAATTGGTTTGGGATAAGCAATATTGCCCCGGATGGCGGCATCCCCGACTCCGTGAAATGGTCCTTCTATCTTGGGGGCATTGCCTATTTCTCCGCTGTGATGTGGACGGTCTTCAATACGGAAGAATATCCGCCTGATGACCTTGAGAAACTTAAAAAAGAAAATGCCGGCAAGGGGATTTTTACAGGACTGGCCGAATCGTTCGTCGGAATTTTCAAGATGCCTAAAACCATGGTACAGCTGGCATTTGTTCAGTTCTTCTCCTGGTTTGCGCTCTTTGCCATGTGGATCTATACCACCTCTGCCGTTACCAGCCATGTATACGGTACTTCAGACACCAGTTCGGTTATCTATAATGAAGGGGCCGACTGGGTCGGTATCTGCTTTGCGATCTACAATGGCATAGCGGCCCTGGTTGCCTTTGTCCTGCCCCTGATCGCCAGGAAACTAAGTCGAAGGGTTACCCACCTGCTTGCCCTGCTTTGTGGAGGCCTTGGGCTGATCTCCATTTATTTTATCTCAGATCCTTCTCTTTTGTTGGTTGCCATGATAGGGGTAGGTATTGCCTGGGCCAGTATCCTTTCCATGCCCTATGCCATGCTTTCCAGTATCCTTCCGGCCAATAAGATGGGCTATTACATGGGGGTTTTTAATTTCTTTATCGTCATCCCTCAAATCGTTGCAGCAGGGATCCTGGGTTATTTGTTAAGGTCTTTCTTTGGGAATGTTTCGATTTACGCGTTGATCATTGGCGGGGTTTCTATGATCCTGGCCGCCTTTCTATGCCTCATTGTGGAAGACAAGGACGTGGCCGTTACATTTGCCGATACTAAATCGGACTAAGGACAATTCAGCAGCCTTATTTGACAATTGAGACGTTTCTTTTTCAATGGCATGACCGCTACTGGCATCTTTGAAACTGTATAACTCATAAAATCAATTGTAATGAAAACATTAGCCGTACTCTTTTCAGCCTTCCTGTTCGTCCATTTGGCAAGTGCACAACAATCTCAGGGCGTTCGTGTGGATGTAACCATTGAAAATGTGCTTCAGGATGGAGGGACTATCATTGCTGCGCTTCACACTGCCGAGACCTTTATGAAACAACAGGCCATTTCCACTGCACAGGTTGAAGGAAAGCAAGGTGCTGTAACCTTTACCTTTACCAATGTGGTACCCGGAACCTACGCCGTTATGGCCATGCATGATTTAAACGACAATAAGCGTATGGACTTCGATTCCAATGGTATGCCACAGGAAAGTTATGGTGTGTCAGGGAATGAGATGCTTATGGGTCCGCCCACTTTTGAAGGGGCTAAATTTGAAGTTGGGGACAACGACCTGTCGTTACACATCCGTTTCTGATAAACGTATAAAAAAAGCCCACCTAACGTGGGCTTTTTACTTTTTATAAGAGCGTTTAGATCTCCTCTGCCAGCCAGGCCTTCATCATCCAGACCGTTTTCTCTTGTTCCGTAATGAAGTCGCTCATCATGGAATTGGTTCCTTCATCATTGGCCTCTGCGGAGGCATCCAGGATTTTTCGTTCAATCTGCAGTAATTCTTTCAGGGAATCAACAATGAGACGAATGGCTTTTTCATCTTCCGATATATTTTTCCCCAGGGGAACCCTGGAGTGCTGAATATAGTCTTCAAAGGTGTGAAGGGGCACTTCCCCAAGGGTGAGCACTCTTTCTGCTACCATATCTACCTTCAGGTTGGCGTCATTGTACAATTCTTCAAACTTTATATGAAGATCAAAGAATCGCTTTCCTTTAATATTCCAGTGAATTCCTCTCAGATTCATATAGTACCGCTGGAAATTTGCCAATAAAACGTTTAGTTCTTTACCTAAGGCCTGTGATTGCTTTGTATCCAGGCCTATGCTGTTCAGTTTCATGTCTTGCTTTTTTTTGATTCATAATAAAGTTATCGAATTAATAACATCTAATTGTATAAGTTTTATCGATAGTTTTTATAAATTTATTGCATAAAGTTATATCGATGACCATTACGCAACTTCAATACGTTTTAGCGGTAGCCGAATATCAGAATTTCACCCTTGCTGCCGAAAAAAGTTATGTTACCCAGCCTACCTTGAGCATGCAAGTACAAAAACTGGAAGATGAATTGGACGTGCGTATTTTTGACAGGAGCAAGAAACCCATTGCCATTACAGAGGCCGGTAAGAAGATCGTAGCACAAGCGAAGAATATTGTCAATGAAGCCAAGAGGATCAAGGATATTGTAGATCAGGAAAAGGGGTTTATTGGAGGGGAGTATACACTAGGGATCATTCCTACGGTTATGCCTACCCTGCTACCCATGTTCCTCAAGACCTTTATAAATAAATACCCAAAAGTTAACCTGATCATCCGGGAACAAAATACGGATACCCTTATCCGGAACCTCCAGGAAGGCCATCTGGATGCAGGGATAGCAGCCACACCTTTGGACATAGAATTTATTGTTGAAAGACCCCTCTATTATGAACCTTTTGTAGGATACGTGCCCCCGGGTCATCGTTTACGTAAGGCTGACAAGTTGATACCCGAAGATCTGGACATCAAGGATATTTTGCTATTGCAGGACGGACATTGTTTCAGGGAAGGGGTTGTTAACCTGTGTAAGGCCTCCAGAAATGCAGAGGCAGAACATTTTCAACTGCAGAGCGGTAGTTTCGAAACCCTGGTGAACCTGGCAAATGAAGGCCTTGGAATGACCTTATTACCATTCCTTAATACCCTTGAACTGGACGCATCGAAAAAATTAAATCTGAAGTATTTTAAAGAACCCTCACCGGCAAGGGAAATAAGTTTGATCTACCACAAAAAAGAATTAAAACTCCATATAACGAATGCCTTAAGGGATGTTATTTCGTCAGTGGTAAGGGGGGCCATTACTTTTCAGGATGTCAATATCATCAGTCCTTTGGCAAAAAAATGAACATCCCAAAAATGAAAGGGGACAACTAATTCCAAAAAAAAAGCCGCCTAAAATGGCGGCCTTTTTATGCTTTTATATAAATTAAACTCCCTTGTAATTCGGGTTTATCTGTTATGAACTGGCGAAGCCAGTGTTTCAATTCTTCAATTTCGTAAGGTAATAACTTGGAAATTGCCTTCTTAAGCTCTTTGCTAAACAATTTAGCGTCGAAGCTCACTTTCTGAAGTACCGTTTTGTAGTACTCCAACATAGCTCTAGCCATATTTTTGAAAATTTAGTTAGACTGTTATTTCGAAGTTAACAAAAAAAAGGTATTTATTATTGCAACATGATCGTTAAATATTAGATAAATTCACCTAATAATCGACCAATTACATGCGAGTCTTCCCTATGAACCACTTAAAAAGAACCTGTGAATACAGTGTTGTAGTGCTGATTTTCATCACCCTGGTAAGCTGTGCGTCCCAAAAAGAACGGCGCGCCAGAAAAAATATCGCCAAAACCATTGAACTGGGTGAATTTGACGATCATTTCACCGGGATCATGCTATTCGATCCCGTTTCAGACGACACCTTACTGGCCCTTAACTGTGATCGCTATTTTACGCCAGCCAGCAATACAAAGATCTTTACCTTATACAGTGCCCTTAAAATACTTCCTGAACAACTGCCTGCCCTGTCCTATGCAATTCAAAATGACACCGTATACTTCCAGGGCACCGGAGATGCGGTAACGCTGCATCCCTTTTATAAAGATAGTACAGCGGCGCTATTCCTAAAACGCTATCCGAATATCGCCTATGTGCCTGGCAATTTTCAGGACGATAAATTTGGTCCCGGATGGGCCTGGGAAGATTATGACAGTCCTTTTGCCCCGGAAAGGAGCGGGTTCCCTATGTATGGCAATGTTGTACAGCTTATTCAAAACGACTCCCTTAGCATTACACCTTCTTTCTTTCGGGACAGCATTTTTCCAACTTCTGACCGCAGAATCAGAAAAGAAGAGGAGAATATTTTCTTTTACAAACCGGGAGAACATGATACCCTCCTCATCCCGTTCAAGACAGGAGAGCACACCACAAAAGGTTTGCTGACAGCGCTTCTTGGCAAAGATGTCAGGATGGCTGGAAGTATGCCCGCCGGGGACCGACAATTCCTGTATGGGATTTCTGCAGACACGGTTTACCAGCGCATGATGCAGGAAAGTGATAATTTTTTGGCCGAACAATTACTATTGCAGGCATCATCCGTTCTTGGTGATACCCTTTCCGGTCGGCTGGTGAGGGAATTTGTCCTGGACACTTACCTGGCCAATTTGAGGCACCAACCCAGGTGGGTAGACGGTTCAGGACTGTCCCGCTATAACCTGTTCACTCCGGAATCCATGGTCTATGTGTTGAATGCCTTATACAGGGAGATCGATAGGGAACGATTGTTTTCCTTTTTTCCAAAAGGAGGAGAATCGGGTACCCTGAAAGACTGGTTCAGGGGAGCACCACACCCTTATGTCATCGCCAAAAGCGGCACCCTGGGAAACAACTACTGCCTTAGCGGCTATCTCCTGACCAACTCCGGTAAAACCCTGATCTTCAGTTTTATGAATAACCATTTTATGGAGGCCAGTTCGGAGGTAATAAAGAGAATGCAGCCTGTCCTGGAAACTATTAGGGATTCCTATTGATCTGTTTGACCCAAAAGTTTATGAATACTCGCATACTGCAATAACATAATGCTTTTGGCATCAATAATCTGACCCTTTTGAATCATCTCCATGGCCTTCACAAAGGGAAGTTCCAGCACCTCTATGTTCTCGGTTTCCCCCTCTGCACCGCCACCCGAACCTGCTTTCATGCTATCATCATACGCTGCCACAAAAAAATGTAGTCGCTCTGTTACAGCTCCGGGCGACATATATGCCTCAAACACTTTTTGAACTTCAGGGACCCGGAATCCGGTTTCTTCTTCCACCTCTTTGGTAATACAGCTAACAGGGTCTTTGTCATCCAAAAGACCAGCACATACTTCGATAAGCATCCCCGTTTCATTTTCGTTGACGAACGTGGGCATTCTGAATTGCCTTGTCAGGATAACCGTCTGCTTCACTTTATTGTATAGTAGGATTGCTGCCCCATTACCCCGGTCGTAGACCTCCCTTTGTTGGGATTCCCAGGTACCGTCTTCTTTTTGATAGTCAAAATTGTAGCGATACAGCTTATACCACTGATCGGAGAGTATTTCTTTCTTGCTATTTCGGATCGTTCCGTATTTCACGTGCTTATGGTTATGGCCATTACCAGTTATACTGTGATGGCCTTATTCAAATACCTTCTGAAAGGCAGCATCTCCCTGTACACCGCAATAAGCCTTTCTTTAAAGTCGGGTGCACATACCTCGGACATGGACAGGGGGTGCACCACAGCGAACGACTTATTCCTGAGCAGCTCCAAATAGGGATGTGTCTTCGAAAACCCTTTAGGGGCGGTCCTTAGCTTTTCATCTTCATACAAGCCTCCAAATGTTTTGATAAAAGATGGCTTGTTTAGGATGCCGTGCAGATGTTCCCCATCATAATCAATGGCCTCCCTTAGACTTCGCAGGGTTTTTGGATCTGGCCGCCACAGCCCTCCTGCCAGCATGGATTCCCGGATCCCGATCTGAATATAGAAGTCTCCTGTTCGAGGCGCTTTATCCAGTCCACCCCCAAAATGATCCTTATAAACGGGTTTATTGGGATGGAACATGAGGTTGTTATTGATCCTGTTAATGCCTTTTTTTCCCGGAGTGAAATAATAGTCCGGATCAATGGTTGCCAGGGTGTCATTGAGGTCATCTAACCACTGTATGAATTCGGCACGCCTTTTTTTATAGACACTTCTATGGGCATCCATCCAGTCTTTGGAATTGTTTTGATCCAATTCCGTAAGGAAATCAAACAACGGGTTAAAATTCATAAGAAAGGTCTCCGATAGGATTCAAACAAAAGGAGCGCAAACAGCTTTAGAACCGGTTATCCCCGTCAATGAGGTCTCCAAGCCCCCCTAAAATACTGCCTTCCCCTTTATCTTTACCGCCTCCTTTAGGGGCAGCGGCCCAAACCCTTTGGGCAAGTCTGCTGAAAGGCAACGATTGGATATAAACTGTACCCGGTCCTCTCAGGGTGGCAAAGAACAATCCTTCGCCTCCAAAAAGGGTGTTTTTGATACCTCCCACAAACTCCACGTCATAATCCACATCCTTGGTGAAGCCAACGATACATCCGGTATCGACCTTGATGATCTCTCCGGGGCCCAATTCCCGCTTGGCGAGCGTCCCACCTGCATGAACGAAGGCAAGACCGTCTCCTTCCAGCTTTTCCATGATGAAACCTTCCCCTCCAAACAGGCCTCTTCCGAGGCGTTTGGAAAATTCGATCCCTACGGCTACGCCTTTAGCTGCACAAAGGAAAGCATCCTTCTGACAAATGAATTTACCTTGTTTCTCAGACAGGTCGATCGGAATTATTTTCCCCGGATAGGGAGAAGCAAAACTCACGCGGCGTTTCCCTTGTCCCGCATTAATAAAAGAGGTCATAAAAAGTCCCTCCCCTGTTAAGATCCGTTTTCCGGCAGAAAGCAAGCTGCCCAGCACCCCTTTGTTCTGATTGGAACCATCCCCAAAAATAGTATCCATCTGAACATCCGTATCCATCATCATAAAACTTCCTGCCTCGGCCACCACGGCTTCCTGAGGATCCAGTTCTATTTCCACATACTGCATTTCTTCTCCGTAAATATGGTAGTCTATTTCGTGTGCATTCATGAATATTGATTTATCTGTTACTTGTTAGTGGTCATCCCGACTATTTTGTTACATGTTTTTTATGAATGGCATTAATAACATCTTCCAGTTCATGGCTTCGTTGCGTACCAACAACCAACTTCTTCCCGCTTTTTAACAGCAGCGACAGGCCTTTGTTCCCGCTCACATTGTAAACGGTACCATAGGGGGTCCAGATTCGGATGCCATAGCCCACAAATCCATATTTAATGACTGCTGCCTGCTCCACATCCGACCATGCTATCCGTTTCCTGGCAAAAGGAATAAATCGGATCTCAATTTCATGTTCGGTAATCGTGGTTCGCAGTCGCATCATCCAGAAAAAATAGCAGAAGGCCAACACGCCCATAAAAAAAATGATCAATCCTGTGTCCGACATAGGTTTAGTACCAAATGGCACATCAAAAAAAAGTTGCTGTATGATACCATATACGGGGATCGCCAGTATCCCTAATAACAGCAACCAGATATACCATTGGGTAAACCGTTGTTCTTCTTTAAATAAAGGCTCCTGGATCATGATTGGAAATTAATCGCTTTGAACTTATTTAGAGGAACCCGATTTCACTTTGAGGGTCCACTCAAAATCGAAGACAGAGACCGTTATGCCCTGTTCGTTTAAACCGACAGACCGCATCCAGAGCGTTTGCCCCTCCCCTGTTTCAATGGCGTGCTGCAAGGCCTCATCAATTTTAGCCCCGTCTTCACACGTAAAGGTGATTCGGCCGGTAGCTTTTTTGGTAAAAGTGGCTTTATTGTTTGCTACAAGCATCGAGATATTCTGACCGCTCTCCTTGATTTTATCAATTACCATGGCCCCGGTAGAAAGTTCTGCAGCCATTCCCTGTACTGCCCAAAACATGGATCGGAATGGGTTTTGGTTGATCCAGCGATAGGTTACAGTGACCACAGCCTTCTTCGCGTCAAGCGATCGGAGGCGTACCCCACACCACCAGGCAGAAGGCAATTTAAAGAAAAGAAATGCATTGAATTTACCCGTGCTTGTGCTCATGCCGTGCTTTTGAATTCATAAAAGTATTCAAAAATATCGAATGTCGATATGTTAATATTATGTTAATTCTTAGTACTATGTTTTGCATATTACCTGCTTTTGGATATATATTTGCATAAGAAACTAATATGCCATGACCGATTCCATATCCAAACACGAAAGAAATTTGTCGGCTGCCATCCATGCATCCACGCTTAGCAGGTTCTTTATCCCTTTTGGAAACATCTTATTGCCGCTTGTGCTTTGGATGGCCAATAAGAAAGACTATGCCTTTGTGGATTACAATGGAAAACAAGCCCTGAACTTTCAGATCAGCCTTTTCCTTTATTCAGCCGTTTTTGGGTTGATCTCCCTCCCCTTCTTTTTTGGTATTTTTCCCGGTCTTTTTGATCATGGATTTTTTAACCCCGGGGATTGGGATCGATTTGGAGGCATTGATTTTGATTTTGACTGGGGGCATGGGCCTTTCAGAACATGGTTTGTACCGCTGGGTATTGCAGGATTTATGTCGGGTGTTCTTTTTATCATCAATATTGTCTACACCATTTTGGCCACCATCAGGACCAATGAAGGACAAACATTCAAATACCCCATCACCATTAACTTTATAAAATAATGAAAACGTTTGCATATAGCTTCATAGGGGTTCTGCTACCTGCCCTGCTTTTTACGGCTTGGGGGCAGCAGGCAGCCGATACTGAATTGTACGAGCTCCTCAAAGAAAAAGACAGCCTGTTATTTAATGCGGCTTTCGACACATGCGATACCGAAACCATGGCTTCGCTTTTTACAGAGGACTTTGAGTTTTATCATGATAAAGGGGGTGTTACCCTGGGTCGGGAGGCATTTCTGGAACCGATGAAAACCAATTGCAGCCAGTGGGATACAAAAACCCTTCAGCCATCAAAAAGGATCCTGATAGAAAATAGCTTACGGGTATTTCCACTTCGGAAGGATGGGGTACTCTACGGGGCCATTCAGGAAGGCATGCACCGATTCGAATTTTTAAATGAACAAAAGCAATATCAAAAAGGAGACATCGCCAGATTCACCCATCTCTGGATACTAACAGAGGGGGAGTGGAAAATAAAACGAGAGCTGAGTTATGATCATCAACCGGCTTCCACCTATTAAAAGTAAACATGCAATACTATAAAACATCAATCATCAAGTGAGTTTATTCATCAATCAACATCAAATGGACTATCAAAAAACGAACAGTTAACCCTATGCTGAAAAAACATCCGCTTCATCACCGGACAGCATGCAACAGAAGTAGCAAATTATGAATATAGAAAACACAAAAGCTCAAATGCGCAAAGGAGTGCTGGAATACTGTATCCTTTCTATCCTCCAAGAGGAAGACAAGTATACTTCAGAAATTCTGGATACTTTAAAAGATGCCAAAATGCTGGTAGTAGAGGGCACTATTTATCCCCTGCTGACCAGGCTCAAGAACACAGGATTACTCAATTACCGCTGGGAGGAATCTACTTCTGGTCCGCCCCGGAAATACTACGGCCTCACAGAGACCGGTAAGTTATTTCTAAACGAACTGGACACCACCTGGGATGAATTAAGAAATGCCGTGAATTTGGTAACCAAAGCTAAAAAAGTAAAAAAATGAACAAAACAGTCAATATAAATCTCGCCAACATCCTTTTTCATATTGATGAAGAAGCCTTTAAAAAACTGCAACGGTATCTGGAGGCTATTAAACGATCCTTTTCCGGAACGGCCGGTAGCGAAGAGATCATTGCCGATATAGAATCGCGAATCGCCGAACTATTCCAGGGAAAAATGGAAAATGAACGGCAGGTCATCACTATCAAGGAAGTAGATGAAGTCATCAAAGTGATGGGGCAGCCGGAAGATTACATGGTAGATGAAGATATCTTTGAAGATGCACCAAAAACAAGTCCAAAAAGTGGCCCAAAGACCAAAAAATTGTACCGGGATACGGATAACAAGTATTTGGGCGGTGTGTGTGCCGGACTGGAACACTACCTGGGGATCGATGCCCTATGGATCCGACTGATCTTCATTTTACTGACCGTGGTTTCGGGCTTCGGTTTTGTCATTGTGTATATCCTATTCTGGGCCCTGGCTCCTGAAGCCATTACCACTTCCCAGAAATTGGACATGAGGGGAGAGCCCATCAATATCAGCAATATTGAACGAAAGGTGAAGGAGGGGTATGAGGAAGTGGCCGATGCCGTAAAGGGGGTTGACTATGAAAAAGTAGGCAACAAGGTGAAAAGCAGCGGGCAAACATTCTTTGATGCCCTTGGTAATCTCATTATGTTCTTTTTTAAGGTCTTTGCCAAGTTCATTGGTGTGCTGTTGATCATCATTGGCGGTGCCACCCTGATCGGGTTATTCGTAGGGTTGTTTACCGTAGGCCTGTTGGACATCATCCATATTCCGGGAGTAGACTTTTATGACATCGTCAATACCACTGATGCACCGGTATGGCTGGTTTCCCTGTTATCCTTCTTTGCCGTTGGCATCCCTTTCTTCTTCCTGCTCTACCTGGGGCTGAAGATATTGATCAACAATCTGAAGTCTATTGGCAACATCATTAAATTTTCGTTGTTAGGGCTGTGGTTGTTAGCGGTGATAGGCTTACTATTCTTAGGAATAAAACAAGCTTCGGCTCACGCCTATACCGGCAGTGCCACCGTAAAGGAAGTTTTATATCTCCAGGCGGAAACAGATACGCTTGTCGTGGGAACCCGGAGTAGCGAACTGTATGAAAATCAGGAAAACCTTCGTTTTAACAACATGACCCTTACCTACGGGGATAACGGGGAACAACTCCTTTTTTCAGATGACATCCGTTTTGATATCAACAAATCAACCGATTCACTGGCCTATATCAGGGTCCGAAAAGATGCGGATGGGAGTTCTTTTGCCGATGCCAGGGAACGGGCAGATAAGATCAATTACAACTATCTCCTGGAGGGAAATACCCTTTCCCTGGACAATTACCTTACCACCGATATTGCCAACAAAGTGCGTGACCAGGAAGTACGAGTAACGCTCTCAGTACCCGCGGGAACCATCCTGAAATTTGAAGTAGGGCTACGTCGCTATTTTGGCCGTATTACCCGCTATGAACCGGACATGTACCGGGGCGAACTGGCAGACTATGTCTGGATGATGCAGGACAACGGGGAATTGAAATGCCTGGACTGTCCGGATGACATGTATAACAAAAAGCGGGATGACGATGATGGCCATTTTATCATTGATGAAAATGGCATCGATATCAACCTAAACGAGGATGGGGAATCCTTTCAAATGAAGATCGATGAAGATGGGGTAAAGATCAAGGCAGATGGGAACAGACCCTAAAATGACATTTCATCCTTTAGAATGTACAACTGAGTAACAGAAACTTAACAAACGTAGCATAACCTAATACATTTGACCCAGTAGAAACAAATTAATAACAACCCTGAGGAATAAAACGATCATTCCCGGGACAAAACAACAGCATCATGACAACACTAGCTAGAATTACCATTGCCGCCTTAATGGCCCTCTTTTTATCCTCCTGTGTCTTCGATATGAATTTTGGGCAAGGGAAAATGGGGAACGGAGTGGTAGCAACAGAATCACGCGATGTATATGAAGAATTCACGGAGGTAGCGGCTTCAGAAGGAATTGACGTCTATGTCACCCAGGGTGAGGCCTTCAGCATTGAAGTAGAAGGAGATGAGAATATTATTGAGCTTATTGGCACTGATATCAAAAACGGCAAGCTTAAGGTACATGCCATTGAAAATATTGGTAGGGCTACCAAAAGGGTGAATGTAAGCCTGCCAGAAATCACAGCCCTCTACGCCTCCAGCGGAGCTGATCTGGTCTCCAGAAACACCATCAGGGCCAACAAGGTTTCTTTAGACGCCAGTAGTGGCGGTGGAATCAAGGTTTCGGTAGTGGCAGAAGAAGTACAAGCTGATGCCAGCAGTGGGGCCGATATAAGATTGGAAGGGGAAGCCACCTTGCTGTATGCAGATGCCAGCAGCGGCGCCAATATCAAAGCAAGGGATCTGGAAGTAAGGACCTGCCATGCCGACGCCAGCAGCGGTGCCGACATCTCGGTAAATGTATCAGGTTCCCTGATCGCCGATGCCAGCAGCGGAGCCGATATTTCCTATACCGGTGAAGCCAATGTGGAGAAGAAAAAATCGGTTTCAGGAAGCGTTAGAAAGGATTAAGGCCAAACGTCCTTATTCCCAGCCATTCGTAAAACCCTGACAGAATTGTCGGGGTTTTTATTTGCTGTTTCCTTTCATTCATTATCTTAGGATAAAATTTTTAGATGCAGCTTCAACTTACCAGTCACATCCTTCAGCTAAAGCACACCTTTACTATTTCAAGGGAATCGCATGATACCCAGGAGACGCTCATAGTACATCTCTCGCATAATGGGCAAACCGGTTATGGAGAGGCCACTTCCAATCCCTATTACAAGCACTCCATAAAGAGCTTAACGGACGAAATAGAAGGGATCATCCCCGCACTGGAAACCTATCCTTATTCGGATCCGGGATCATTCTATACCTGGCTGACCGGGAAAAAGCTAAGTCATTTTGCCTTGTGTGCGCTGGACCTTGCATCCCATGATCTTTATGGGAAACTGAAAGAGACCCCCCTGTACAAATTATGGGGTACATCGATTGACCACTACCCGATCACCAATTACACCATAGGCATCGACACTATTGAGAATATGGTGCTTAAGATGAAGGAGAAACCCTGGCCTATTTACAAAATAAAGCTGGGAACCAAGGAAGATGTGGCAATTGTCACGGAGCTTCGAAAACACACCAACGCCGTGTTCCGTATAGATGCCAATGGGGCATGGACAGCAGCCCAAACAGTGGCCATGGCTCCTGCCCTGAAAGAATTGGGGGTAGAATTCATAGAACAACCCTTAAAAGCAGACAATTGGGCCGGTATGGAAAAAGTAGCCCATCATTCTGTGCTTCCCATTATTGCAGATGAGAGCTGTATTGTTGAAGAGGATGTAGCACACTGTGCTTTGCATTTCAATGGGATCAACATTAAACTGACCAAATGCGGCGGTCTGACCCCTGCCCTGCGGATGATCCAAGAAGGGCGGGAATTAGGTATGAAGATCATGGTAGGCTGCATGACAGAATCTACTGTGGGAATTTCGGCCATTGGGCAATTACTGCCTCAACTGGACTATGTGGATATGGATGGCCCTTTATTGATTACGAATGATATCGCTACCGGCATCCAAATCAGGGAAGATGGCAGTATTGAATTTCCCACGCTTGGCGGAAGCGGCATAACACTCTTGTAATGCATGTTCCAGTAGCTACATACCCCGGAAGACTAATCAATATAGAAGGTAGCTCCTATCGCTATTTCGGAGGCACGTCTTATCTGGGCGTTCAAACGGATCCCGAATTTCAGGAATTAACCATCCGCACTATCAGAACCTATGGATCTAATTACGGTGCATCTCGCAGATCGAACATACAACTGCAAATTTATGAGCAGGCAGAAAGGGCACTGGCCCATTGGACAGGAAGTGAAAGCTGTGTTACCATGTCCTCCGGATACCTGGCCGGACAATTGGTAGCCAGCCATTTCAACAACCGTGACCACAAATTATTCTATGCACCCAACACCCATTCAGCACTTTATCAATCGAATGCAAAACCCTACACCACCTATACTTCACTCAATATTGCCCTTAGAGAGCATCTGGATCAGGAAAGAAACGAGATCCCGGTAGTATTTATAGACACCATAGATTTTTCAGGATGTAACTACCCCACTTTCGAGATCTTGAAATCATTGCCTTTGTCGTCCTGTATTTTAGTGGCAGACGACTCGCATGGAATTGGCGTGGTTGGCATGGATGGTTCGGGTGTCTTCAGGACCTTATCTGCGTTGCCGTGTAAAGAACTCGTGCTATGTGCCTCCCTCGGAAAAGCGCTGGGATTACAGGCGGGGGTTATTTGCGGAACCGAAAAGCGACTTGAACGTATTAAAACAAGTGATTTTTTTGGGGGAGCTAGTCCGGCTGCACCATTCTACCTGGCCAACTTTTTAGGTGCGATGGATCTTTACAAAAATAAAAGACAACAACTCCAAAAGAATATTGTCCAGTTCCTTTCAGGGCTGAAAAACGACTCTTTGCTCAACTATATGCCCCACTACCCGGTTTTTGGATATTCAGAATCCTTACTGACAGCCCATTTAAGGAAAGCTGGCATCATTGTTACAGATTTCAGGTACCCTACCGAAGATGCCTATGCCACCAGCAGGATCGTCCTGACAGCCGCTCACGAAAAAGACGATATTGAAATTTTGACAACTGCCATCAATACTTTTGTCTGATACGCTCCCCCACGAATCCCACTGATGAAATCCAATAATTTTTCAAATAGCTAAAGTTTTACAAAATTATTGTATCTTAATTGGGCCATTAATCAAGTAAATTAAACATTCTGAACATGAAAAATATTATTAAGATCGCCGGTTTATCGCTCATTGTGATCATTGCGGCAACTGCTATTGCTTCTAAACCCTCACCCATGCATTCCATGCAAGGCGTTTGGGAACTTCAAAGCTTTTCGAACTGGAATGGCGATGTTATTGATACGGTTGCAAAGGCGGAAGGGTACAGACAAGTTAAAATGTATTATAATGGAAAAATCATGTGGTCCAGATGGGTACCTGGCGATAAACAGGGAAGGTTTGGATACGGCTCCTATCATCTTGTAGAGGACGAACTTCATGAAACCATTGAATACGGAGATTACGAAATGATGCAGGCCCTGGATACCATGCGGGTCTTTGAATTTAAATTAGATTTAAAGGACAATACCTACAGCCAGATCTCGCTGGACCAGTATGGCAATCCAACCTTCTCTGAGAATTATGTCAGAATCGATTGAACGTATCACTCCTAAACAAAAAAACCACGGCAGAAGCCGTGGTTTTTTTGTAATCTACTTACTTAATTTACTGTTTCCGGGGTTTCAATAGATGCCAGATACCGTTCTGCATCGAGGGCCGCCATACAACCGGTCCCTGCGGCTGTTACAGCCTGTCGGTATTCTTTATCCTGAACATCCCCACTGGCAAAAACACCAGGTTTGTTCGTTTTGGTGGACTTCCCTTTGGTGATCAGGTAGCCGGTCTCGTCCATTTCCAGTTGCCCTTTAAAGATGTCTGTATTCGGTTTATGCCCTATGGCCACAAAAAATCCGGTGATCGCAATTTCTTCTTTTTCACCTGTTTTATTATTGACCATGCGAAGCCCTTCCACTACTTGTTCCCCCAGGATCTCATCGACCTCCGTATTATAACGAACATCAATGTTGGGCAGGCTATTCACTCTATGCTGCATCGCTTTTGATGCCCGCATTTCGTCCTTTCTGATCAACATGGTCACCTTTTTGCAGATATTGGCCAGATACGAAGCTTCTTCTGCTGCGGTATCGCCCCCTCCAACAATTGCTACTTCTTGTCCTTTATAGAAAAAGCCATCACACACAGCGCATGCGGAAACGCCTCCTCCGCGCAGGCGCTGCTCGCTTGGTATATTCAGATATTTTGCAGTTGCCCCCGTAGCGATAATGATCGTTTCTGCCTCTACTACCTTGGCATGATCAATTGTCACCTTATGAATCCCTCCAATTTCATTGCTGAATTCTACTTCCGTAGCCATCCCGATCCGGACATCTGTCCCGAAACGCTCTGCCTGCTGTTGCAACTGAACCATCATCGTTGGCCCATCGATCCCTTCCGGATACCCGGGAAAGTTATCCACTTCCGTAGTGGTCGTTAATTGGCCGCCGGGTTCCATCCCGGTATACATTACAGGTTTAAGGTCTGCCCTGGCGGCATAAATAGCAGCCGTATAACCTGCAGGACCTGAACCTAAAATAAGTGTTTTAAAACGTTCCATTTTTTCTGACATAAATCAATAATTGTTCTTCAATTAATTCGGTATAAAAGTAGGATTTTCACTAAAGACCGTCCTTTAAAAGTTATTAAAAGTTTTTATCCGGCAATAAGACGCAGTGGCCCCTGTATGCTTTATAATTTCAGGCCGAAGGCCAGATCGCCCGCATCTCCCAGTCCGGGAATGATATACCCTTTAGGGGTAAGCTCATCATCTATGGCAGCGATCCATAAATGGGTATTTTCTGCAAATACTGTTTGAACATGTGCCACCCCGCCCTTTGAGCCTATGACCGAAATGATGTGGATCTGCCTTGGCCTCCCATGTGCCGTCAAAGCTTTCAATACATTTTCTAAAGTCTTCCCGGTAGCCAGCATGGGATCTGTCAACACCAGTATCTTATTGTTCAGATCCGGAGCAGCAAAATACTTGACCACTACCTCAAAAGCATCTCCGCCATCCGTATGGTGCCTGTATGCCGAAATAAAGGCATTTTCGGCATGGTCAAAATAGTTGAGGAGGCCCTGATGCAAGGGTAACCCGGCCCTGAGCACCGAACATAACACAAACTGGTCTTTCGGGATCGGGATATCCTTGAAGCCGAAAGGGGTGGTAACCGTCTTGGATTTATAGTCCAGTGATTTACTCATTTCATAACCAAGTACCTCCCCTATCCGTTCTATGTTGCGCCTAAAACGCATTCGATCCTTTTGAATGTCCTCGTCCCGAATCTCTGCCATAAACTGATTCAAAAGTGAATTCTGATCCTCAAAATGATGTATAATCATGTTGTTGCTATTTCCACTAAAGATAACTCTTTGCCACCAAAAAGAAAGTCCGATAAGAAGAAGACTATTGTGACCTGTTTTACAATAAAGTCCGTAACACAGCCCCAAACCTTACAGAGAAAAGGGGCCAAACATCCCCTTCCATCCACTTTTATGATAAAATACTTTCGGAGGAATTTCTATATATAATGTAACATTGGTTACATTTAGAAAATCGGAATATATCTAATTTTAAAGATTGCTATATTCGAGCAACAGCTACTCCTATGAAACGACGCAACTTTATTAAAAAAACGGCCCTGGGCTCACTGACTGCTGCGGTTGGAACCGATATTGTCTTTGGTTCTATGATCCCCAACGGGTATGTACCCTTAGCGCTTCAGGATCCGGACCCATTCACCTTGTTTAATAAGGATAAAGGGATGGAAGTCTTAAATGACAAACCCTGGAACATTGAGGCTAAAGCCCATCTACTCGATGACAAGGTAACGCCTAATAAGTACATGTTCATTCGCAACAATGGCTTGATCCCGGAAGAAATCAATATTTCGAATTGGACCCTGACCATTGACGGGGAAGCCGTAAAGACAAAAAAAACATATACGCTTGCAGAGCTGCAATCGAAATTTAAATCCTACACCTATCAACTTACACTCGAATGCGGTGGCAATGGAAGAAGCGAATTTGATCCTCCTGCCAAAGGTAATCAATGGACGGTGGGTGCTGTTTCTTGTGCCGAATGGACCGGTGTTCGCCTGAGGGATGTATTGGAAGATGCAGGGATCACGGACAAGGCCGTATATATTGGATACCATGCTGCAGATGTTCACTTGAGCAGGGACCCAAAGAAAGAACCGATCTCACGTGGAGCCCCCATGGCAAAAGCATTGCAGGATGAAACCCTGATTGCTTTTAAAATGAACGGACAAGATATTCCCCTGGCTCATGGGTACCCGCTCCGACTAGTGGCTGGAGGTTGGCCGGCATCGGTATCCGGAAAGTGGTTAACCCGTATTAGCGTTCGGGATAGGATCCATGACGGGACAAAAATGACGGGAGATGCCTACAGAGTACCTTGCAATCCGGTCGCTCCTGGCGAGAAAGTAAAGGATGAGGACATGTGTATCATAGAGTCCATGCCTGTAAAATCACTGATCACCTATCCGCGCTCAGGAGCGATGATAAAAGACGGGCAAAAACTGAACATCAGGGGACATGCCTGGGCAGGGGAACTGGAAGTACAAAAAATGGAATATTCCATCGACTTTGGATCAAGTTGGCAACCTTGTGTCATTGAAAAAGCCGCTAACAGGCTTGCCTGGCAGCATTTCAGTGCTTCCATCGCCTTTCCCAAAAAAGGATATTATGAAGTATGGGCACGTGCCACGGATGCTAATGGAACAGGACAGCCGATGCTGTTACCCGGATGGAATCCAAAAGGCTATTTGAACAATGCGTGTCATAGAATTGCCATAAAAGTTACCTAAGGATGGAAGATCAGGATAAATTTAAATCGCAGGTTTCAAGTATTTACCGGCTTTTGACCACGCTGATGGTCCTATTTGCGATCACGGCTTTGGCCATCGTTTATCTTATCTCGGATCCAACACTATCCTTCTTTAAGGAGCCTGTACCCGCAGCCGAATATGTTTCGGTTGAAACGGAGGATGACTTTGACAAAATTGAGAATGGCATCCATGTACGCACAGGATTTAAGGATGCTGAAGGCTTAATGACCGTTGTGAATAACTGCACTAATTGCCATTCGTCGCGTTTGGTTATTCAGAACCGAATGAATGAGGAACGGTGGATAGCCACCATTCGCTGGATGCAGGAAACCCAAAATCTTTGGGATCTGGGAAAAAATGAAGCGATCATAGTGAACTACCTGGTCACTAATTATCCGCCTCAAAAAAAGGGAAGGAGAGAAATTTTACGAAATATCAACTGGTATGAACTTAAAGAATAACTTCTTACTGGTACTTCTTTTCACGGCAGTAGTGATTTCTTGTAATGGGAAACCCAAGGAACCACCTACCGAAGAATTTCTCTTTTCCAAACATCTCGTTTCCCATTCCAATCCAATGCTGCACGGGAATCGTCCTGGTGTTAAGATCATAGATTTCAGGGAACCCAAGTCCTATCAAAAAGGACACCTGCCCGGGGCTATTAACCTTTATCGCTCCGATTTTCAGGATACAACAGCCCCTTATAAAGGGATGCGGCTCGATAAGGCTATGGTGGCGCAACGATTGGGGGAAGCAGGGATCTCCGAAAATGATACGTTAGTGGTGTATGACGACAGGGGATCATCTGATGCTTCTCGCCTATGGTGGTTGTTGCACCTGTATAATTTGGGGCCGGTATACCTGCTCGATGGGGGTATTCAGTATTGGGAAAAAATGGATGGAAAAATTAGCCAGACGCCACTGGAATTACCCCCGGTGAGCTTTATACCAAAAGAGGCCTCTAACCAACCTGGCGTTATTGATAAGGAAGGGGTATTAAAACGCATTCGTTCGGATGCTCCGAACGTTTATCTGGTAGATGCCAGAAGTACCGAAGAGTTTGAAGGGCAACTATTGAAAGCGGGTGCCAAAAAAGCAGGAAGGATCCCAAAGAGTATCCATATTGACTGGTCTGCGGCTGTAGATTATGGGAATACTTATACCTTCAAGCCGCTTGCTGAACTTGAAAAGATCTATGGTAGTATTGGTGCTTCCAAAGAAGATACGATTATTGTTTACTGTCACAGTGGTGTGAGGTCTTCGCATACCAGCTTTGTGCTTACTCAATTACTGGACTATAAAAACGTGCTAAATTACGATGGTTCCTGGATAGAATGGAGTCATTATGACCACCTCCCTTTTGAAAATGATTTTATAACGCTTACAAAAAATTAAACTATGGAAAATTATTTAAATGCTTTTATAAACGCCTTTAACGGCAGTTTGCAATGGACCTGGAAATCCATCATTTTTGAAGTACCCTGGTACACCAATTATTTTTGGGGATTAACAGCGATATCGCTCTTTGCCTGGATGCTGGAGATCCTTTTCCCCTGGAGAAAGGACCAATCGATCTTCCGAAGAGATTTTTGGCTGGATGCCTTTTACATGTACTTCAACTTTTTTGCGTTCGCTATTGTGATCAGTGGCGTCTATAAAATGCTGGAAGTACTCTTTAAAGATCTGGGGATCACTGCAAAAAGCCTTTCGATCATCGACCTTTCAACTTTGCCGATGTGGGCCCAGTTGCTGATCTTCTTTATTGTACTCGATTTTGTACAATGGTTTACCCATGTCCTGCTGCACAAATATCCTTTCCTATGGAAATTTCACAAAGTGCATCATTCTGTTAAGGAAATGGGGTTTGCTGCCCATTTGCGCTACCATTGGATGGAAAATATCCTTTACAAACCCCTGAAAGTATTTGGGGTGATGATCCTGGGAGGCTTTGAACCACAACAAGCCTATATTGTCCATTTCATTGCCATAGGCATTGGCCATTTGAACCATTCGAATGTCAAAATAACCTGGGGCCCGTTAAAGTATCTCTTTAATAATCCGGTAATGCATTTATACCATCATGCCTATACGCTTCCGCAGGGCTCTTATGGGGTGAATTTTGGGATTAGCCTCAGTCTTTGGGATTATATTTTCAAGACTAATTATATTCCTGAGGATAGCGGCACCATAGAATTAGGATTTCCCGGAGATGAGAAGTTCCCCCAAGACTTCGTCCATCAAAACATCTATGGTTTTGGGAAAACGGAAAAATAATACCTGTACGATAGTTCTAGGTACTTTCTACAATAAAATTGGCGGCCATCCTCGCATGCAGATCGGTGGTCGCCAACAATGGAATAACTGCAGTGTCTGAAGCTAGTAATATGGGCAATTCGGTGCAGCCCAAAACAATGGCCTCTGCACCGCGTGCCTTTAAATAGCCAATTTGTTCCAGGTAGAATTTCCTGGCTTCCTCCGTAAAATGGCCCTGGGTTAATTCCTTCGACACATAGTGATGGGATTTTTCCAATCCCTCCCCTTCCGGGATGATCGTTTCGATTCCGTAGTTTTCTTTTAAAAAATCAGGGATAAACCCGCGGGTCATGGTAGGTTTGTTACCTAACAGTCCGACTTTCTTAACATCCAGTCGAGTGGCTTCTTTGCCTGTGGCATCGGCGATATGCAAAATTGGGATCCCAATTTTGGGCTGCACAAAGGCATAGGTCATATGGGGTGTGTTGGCGCAGATCACCAGCGCTTGGGCCCCTGCTTGTTCCAATTTTTGTGCTACTTCGAGGTATTTGGCATTGATCTTTTCTGCATTTTGTTCCCGCATTACCTCAATATTGATGCTGTATATGAGTAATTCAGGATTCCCCTGGGTACCGATGGCCTCCCCCACCATCTCATTAATCAGTCGGTAATAAACAATGGTCGAATGCCAGGAGGTTCCTCCGATAAGCCCTATGGTTTTCATGGAAAAAGTTTTTAAAGATTCTCAGGTAGTTATATTCGTTTCCTAATCCAACAGTACAATAGTCCTGTTGTTTCGGGCCTGCTCATTTCGGTAATTGTTCAAAGGCATTAGTTTTTTAAGTGCTTCCACTTGTTCCAGTGACACGGTGATGGGTTCCCTGAAAATAAACCAACGGACGTTTTCGGTACATGGCGGGGTAGTCAAGGACCCGTTATAGGTAAAATAAGCCCTGTTAGCAGGTAGGTTAAGATTCATGTCAAAAGCGAGATCTACCAATACGGTATCGTCTTGTTTTATAGGAAGGTATCGTTCTAAAAAATCAAAAGGTTCACTGCTTTTTTCTTCCCTTGCCATAACCGCCAGTATGGCATATCTGCCATTAGCGTCCTGATGTACCAGATGGATCACCATGGGATAGCGAATTCCTTCAATAAGGTGTTCGGCCGGTTCATGAAAATGAAACTGTTTCAAATCATAACGTTCCCCATTGACCTCGATATAATCGCCTGCAGCAAAATTATATTGAATGGTATGACCATTGTTGACCACATTATAAATGTGGGTACTATCTGAATAGAAAATCTTGAGGGCATCCTTACCTTTCGCCCTCTCATAATTTACAATGTTGATGGGCGATTGTGCCAACCCGCCACAGTCCGAATTCTCTTCCATCATGGCCCAGTGTTCGGGCCCTGTTTCCCCCTGATAATCCCAATGCATTTGACCGATATCCGAAGAATCAGTATGTATGGGCGAAGTTGCAGCATCGGTTGGTGTATCTTTACTTTTTTGTTGCTTACAGCCTAGTGTAACGGTAACGAATGCGATTATCAAGACCAGGATTCTCATATCTGAATGTAATTTAATTAGCTATTCCCACCGCCAGGAGTATACCTCACCCTTTTATTTCTCTTTAATGAACTGAATACGCCACATCCCCCTTACCTGCTGTATATCATAGCCAGTGGCCTGATCCTGGGGATACAATGTTGCCAAGGTTGCACTAACTGCTGCTGTAACCTCCTTATCAGGGGTGCCGTGGCACTGCAGACACATGGCGTTGGTAACGATGGGGTAGTAAAAATAGACCTCATCTTCATTCATTTCTTTCGTAATAGGGCGTATTTCTCCATTATTTTCTACCTGCCTTTTGAAAGCGGTAATAAAACCAACTTCTTCGACAGTGGCCTGGTTAGCCGTATTTCTGGGTTTATCGGTTACACGTTTGACCACTGCATTTTTCATAATACCCACACTATCCGTTAAGCCGGTCGCCGCTGCTTTACAAAATGCTATAGCTCCTTCCGGTCCCCTTTCCTGAATAGCGGTCATCAGTTTTTTCCCGAGGACCCCCTGAGCAGCCGTTACTACTTCCATTCCTTTTTCATTATAATAAGAAGGCAGGGGTGAATAGGATTCATCCTCGCCCGCTTGCATGCTTTTCTTTCCCATCTGCATGCCTTTTCCACGGCCCATGCCCTTTCCTTTTCCCTGGCCATGACCTTTTTGAAAGTGTTCCTCGAACCATTCGGGCTGCGGTAACTCCGTATTGTAAATGTAGGAGGCAATATCCCTTATGGCCTCTTCAGAGTACGGTTGATAGGGCATAACACCAAACCTTCTGAGCGCACCACGCATCCTGGACTTTTCAACCTGAGGATCGCTAATCCAATTGATCAGCGCTTCTGTAAACTCTTCTTCACTTGTTTGCTCATCAATATAATGCCTTTTTACGGCAACTAAAGGCGGGGCAATCATTGTTGCCTCGGTAGCCCTGGGATTATGGCAGATATAACATTCATTCTCTACGATCCTCCGGCCCGGGTCTGAATTTTCATTGAGAGCAACATCGGTCGCCGCAGCCTCTACGGCCTGGTATCCTTTCCGGGAATCCTTGCATGAAACTATGAAAATAAAGCCAAGGAGAAAGATGAGATAGCGCATTCTTTTAATTTTAGATTCGTATTATTATGCAGAAACTGCAAGCTTAAGGTGGCCTGTTGTTCGGTTACTACCAACGCAGGATACCGCCTTTCAGGTCATATACTTTTTCAAAACCCATAGCGGCTAATTGATAGGCCGCCTTATTACTCCTGTTGCCGGACCGGCAATAGAGATATACTGGTTTTTTGCGATCCATTTTCTCAAAAGCCTCTTTAAAAGCAGCCCCCTGAAAATAATCAATATTCACGGCCCTCGCAATATGCCCTCCTTTGAATTCTCGTGACGTCCGCACATCTACAAGCTGGATATTCTTTTTATTGACGGCTTCCTTAAATTCGGCTACACTGAGTACCTCCACACAGGACGCATACTGTGCCTTTGATCTGAACAGGGAATTAAATATGGACATTGGTGTATTTTTAATAGTTCATTTTGAAAAAAAAGGGAGCAATCACAATTCATGCAATTGCCCCCAGCAACAATCCAACCAAAAAAACAGAATAACTAAATTTATAATAATGTGGTAGGACATTTATAATCCGATTTTGCAACACTTGTTTTTGAGATGGCATCAAAACCATCGGAAACATCCCTGAAATTGTTCCATCCCCGCTGCTTCAGCATAGAAGCCGCAATCATACTGCGATAACCGCCCGCACAGTAAAGAATGAAGGACTTTTCTTTAGGGAATTGAGCAAGATGGCTATTGAGCTCATTCAGCGGCACATTCAGTGCCCCAATGACATGTTCTGAGTCAAATTCGCTTTTCTTCCTGATATCGAATACCAATGGCTGGTTCGTTGAGTATTCTTTCTCAAATTCATCGGAAGTCATACGTTTGATGGTTTCAACATCCTTACCTGCTTTCTTCCAACTTTTGAATCCTCCTTTTAAGAAGCCTATGGTATGGTCATATCCAACCCTGGAGAGCCGCATTATAGACTCTTGTTCTTTATCCGGATAGGTAATCAATAGTATTTGCTGTTTTACATCGGGAATCATTTCTCCTACCCATTGGGCAAAATTCCCTACCAACCCTATATTGATACTATTCGGCACATGCCCCCTGGCGAAGTCGGCCGGATCACGGGTATCGAGCATCAGCGCATCGGTTTCATTGGCAGCTGCCTCAAAAGCCTCCGGCGATAGGGGTGTTTTACCTCTTTTAATGACCGTATCAAGGCTTTCATAGCCTTTGATATTCAACAGTACGTTTTGTGGGAAATAGCCGGGTGGCTTGGTCAGACCTGTCAACAGTTCCCTGATGAATTCTTCCTTGGTCATATCCGCACGCAAAGCGTAATTCACTTTTTTCTGGCGACCCAGTGTATCGGTTGTTTCATCGCTCATCATCTTGCCACAGGCAGATCCGGCCCCGTGGTTGGGATAGATGATAAGGTCATCGGATAAGGGCATGATCTTGTTTCGCAACGAATCGAACAGATAGCCGGCCAGTTTTTCCTGGGTCAATTCGGAAATGACATGCTGGGCCAGATCGGGCCTTCCCACGTCACCGATAAAAAGGGTATCGCCCGTAATGATCCCGTGTTCTTTTCCGTTTTCGTCAATTAGCAGGTAGGTGGTGCTTTCCATAGTATGTCCCGGCGTATGGATCACTTTTACCTGGTAATCGCCCACCTTAAATACTTGATTGTCTTCAGCAACAATGGCATCATACCCGGGCTTGGCCGTGGGACCGAAGACGATGGCCGCCCCGGTCTTTTTTTGAAGGTCGAGATGGCCACTGACAAAGTCGGCATGAAAATGTGTTTCGAAAACATAATTGATCTTCGCGTGATCTTTCTTAGCCCTTTCGATGTAGGGACCTACTTCACGCAAAGGGTCAAAAATGGCTGCTTCGCCCTTGCTTTCAAGATAATAGGCAGCATGGGCCAAACACCCGGTATAGATTTGTTCAATTTTCATGGTTTGTCACTATTTCTTTATGCCGGTTTTGCTGAATTCTAAAATTAGGAAGACTTCCTCTTACGGCACGTAACTTTGGTTACAAAGGTCAGTACCCCGTAAAATAAATTCTATGACAATCGTCAGTTATGAAAAAAATGTAAGAGGGGGCAGGGGATTCGGTCCAAGTGACGAAAGCAAGGTGCATTTCATGTATAAACCATACGGCTCCCCTTCCCTTGTTCCAAAATATCCGCTAGAATTGGTTTTCGAAGGATTTTCGGATTGGCAGTAGAAAAAATTACCTATTCATTTCCTGATTGTACAATAGAATCGGGCCAAAAAAGTACTGTAAACGAAAACCTATACCGGTTCACATATACTGCGTGAGAAACTTATAGAAGTCCTTCTTCAATTCGTGGTACATTTCCCGTTCGGTTTCCATCTGTTCCCTTAACTGCAGGTGACCGCTAATCTCTACCCTGTCCAGAACATCCTCTTCGGCCTCATAGTGCCTGGCCATACTGAGTTCATGGCCTTCAATGCGTTCCTTCAATTCTACGATCTTTGCCTTGTGGATATAAAACTGATTTTGATAGTGGTCCAATGTTGCCAGGACTTCCATATCCGTCCATTTAGTAACCAGCTCATTAAGCCTGTTCTCGAAGGTTTTTAATTCATCAATCCAGAAGTTGAGCTCCATATTCCATTGTTTGTGCTCCAGATGCAAATCCTCATTATAAAGTACCTGTGTTTTCATGGTCTCTCGTATTTAATATTATAGCAACTAAAGGTACTTAGTGAGTTGGGCCAAAGAAATGATCTTTGTCATGGCCGGTGCATGACTATTGTCATTTTTAATAAAACGGTGTTGGACTACCTTGTACAATAAACGCAAGTTGACGAATACCTTGAAAAATATATTACATCGTGTGCGGGTATTTCTTGAAGAAATCGGTGAGATGTCTTTCTTTGCCGGCCGGTTTTTTAAAGCGGTATTCAAACCTCCTTTCGAATTCAGGGAACTACTGAGGCAATGCTATCAAATGGGGAACCGCTCTTTGGTCCTGGTGCTGGTAACCGGCTTTATAATAGGCCTGGTTTTAACCCTTCAATCCAGACCAACGCTTCTTGAATTTGGCGCCGTATCCTGGATGCCGGACATGGTAGGCATTTCCATAGTTCGTGAGCTTGGCCCTGTTATTACAGCACTTGTATGTGCCGGCCGTATCGCCTCAGGTATTGGTGCCGAGCTGGGTTCCATGAGGGTTACGGAACAAATAGATGCCATGGAAGTATCAGGGACCAACCCCTTCAAATATCTGGTGGTGACCCGCATCCTGGCCACGACAATGATGTTGCCGTTATTGGTTGTCCTGGGCGATGCCGTGGGTTTATATGGCTCCGCACTGGTTGAAAACATTAAAGGTGATGTTTCCTTCCAACTGTATTTCAACCGGGTATTTGACGCACTGGAATATGGAGATCTCATCCCGGCCACGATCAAATCATTTTTTTTCGGGTTTGCCATTGGCCTGGTAGGATGTTATAAGGGGTATTATTCAAAAAAAGGTACAGCCGGCGTAGGCACCGCAGCCAATACTGCCGTGGTATTTACTTCTATGCTGTTATTCATCATCGATTTCATCGCCGTATTTATTTCGGATATATTTTATGAATTATGAAAACGACAACCCAACCATCGGCAGTAAATACAGCAAATCCGGTTCCCTTAATGATCGAGATCAGGGACCTTCATAAAAGATTTGGGGACAACCATGTATTGAACGGTTTTAATATGACGCTAAAAAAAGGCGAGAACCTGGTGGTCATGGGCAAATCGGGCTCCGGGAAATCGGTCATGATCAAATGCCTGGTTGGCCTTATTGCGCCAGATAGCGGTTATATTGCCGTAATGGGACAAGACATCAGTACGCTGGACAGGCCTGCGATGGATGCCTTGCGGGCCGAAATAGGCTTTTTATTTCAGGGGAGTGCCTTGTATGATTCCATGACGGTCCGTGAGAACCTGGAATTTCCCCTCAGGAGGCATCGCAGTAAGCTGGGAAATATATCAGATACCACCTCTGTTGTCCTGGAAGCCTTAGAAAATGTTGGCCTTGCCCATACAATCGATCTTATGCCCGAAGAGCTCTCAGGGGGTATGAAACGACGCGTGGCGCTGGCCAGGACCCTGATCCTCAGACCTAAGATCATCCTGTATGATGAACCAACCAGCGGTCTGGACCCTATCACCGCTAAAGAGATCATTGAATTAATGCGTAGTATTCAAAAAAAATATGGCACCTCATCTCTGATCATAACGCATGATGTGGATTGTGCCCGTGTTATCTCAGAACGGATGATCCTTCTGGTAGACGGAATTAACTATGCCGAAGGTACTTTCCAGGAACTACAGCGGTCTGCAGATCCTAAAGTGGAGGCATTTTTTAAAAAATAAGATCATGAAACAGTCAACTTCAGAAAAAATAAAACTTGGCATCTTTGTCGTCCTCGGCACAGCATTGCTTTTGACAGGGGCTTATCTCATCGGGAACAGGCAAAACCTGTTTGCCAATACCTTTAACATCAATGTGGTGTTTAAAAATGTGAATGGATTACAAAAAGGGAACAATGTCCGATACGCCGGCATCAACATAGGCACAGTGTCTGCCATAACCATGAAGAACGATTCGGTCATCAACGTACGCATGGTCATAGAAGATGCCATGTTAAAACATATCAAAAAAGACGCTGTGGCAACGATTGGTTCCGATGGCCTTGTTGGGAGCATGATCGTGAATATTGTTCCGGGGCGAGGTGACACCCTGCTCGTACAACCGGGTGACACCATTATATCTTACAGCAGAATTGGCGCAGAGGACATGCTCAGCACCCTAAATGTTACCGGGGAAAATGCGGCCCTGCTGACAGCCGACCTGTTGGAGGTAACACAGGCCATTAAAGCAGGGAAAGGGACCATAGGCAGGTTGATCAGGGATACCACCATGGCGACAGACTTAAAACAAACCTTTGCCAACCTAAGGCGAACAAGTGAAGAAACCAACAAAAGCATTACCAGGATAAATGCGCTGATAGCCCAAATTGACCTGGAAAATAGCCTGGCCGGATTTTTAGTAAACGATTCAAGTGCTGCCACAAGAATGCGCAATGCGGTTAAAGACATTGAACAATCCGGCAAAAAAATGAGTTCGATCCTGGAAAACCTGGATTCCGTAATTACGGAAGTGAAGAATAGTGAGGGTGGTTTTCACTATTTGGTAAGGGATAGTAGTTTTGTAAAAAGTCTGCAGCAAACCATGAAAAATATTGAATCTGGCACCAAAAAGTTCGATGAAAACATGGAAGCGCTACAGCATAATTTTCTTACGAGGCGGTATTTCAAAAAATTGGAAAAGGAACAGGAACGGCAGCAGGAGTAAGGGTATTATTTTACAACCATATTTCATTAGAATGGTGCTTACGGCATAAAATTATCCTGCCACATCCGATTTAAACCTTCGTTCATCCTTAATGGCCCAAAACACGCCTTTTACATTTTCTGCCCATTTGTCGTACATGAAGATCAGGGTTATTTCCTCGACGGTTTCCAGGACACCAAGGATAATCATGGTGTAAAATAGCCAGTAAACGGGCTCGAAGAATAAGAGGTATATAATAAAAACACTCTGTATAATGGCAGAAAGTTTGGCCAGGTAGGTGTGGAACGCAGTAGCTTTCCCATATTTCCAATAAGCAATAATCATCTGTAGGATATAGGGTACGAATGCAACACCGATCAAAAGGAGATTTTCACGAATGAATTCGGGTTCAAAAACGACCAGACCTACTAAGGCCATTACCAACGTTATCTGATCTCCGAAGGAGTCTAATTGAGATCCTCTAACACTGGTTATTTTCAATTTGCGTGCTAAAAAACCATCGATCCCATCTGTTGCATAACTTATTAGCAGGAACCAGGTAAACCACACTCTTTCTTCCAGCAAAACAAAAGTAAACAGCAGTGGTACCGCTATGATCCTATACAGCGAAAACCAGTCGGCAATATTTAACTTTTTAAAGAACCCCATATCATTTAAATATAAGCTACCCTTTTTGGATACCTTAATGTCTTCTTACATTTTGGTCATATCCCAGAATATCCCGGAATTGCTGACCATGTCTAAATTTTATTTTCCGAATAATGGCCTAGAAGGTGTATCACTTTTTCGCTCAACACAACACTTTCCACCATTGTAAATATTGATTTCCGGCTACCCCTGAAGAACGCTTCAAAATCGTGGATCTCATCTTCTAAATGCCCGTGTTCCATTCGCAGCACACGCGATTCTTTTATTGAAGGATGTTCAACCATGCCAGCCAATTTTTCGAGATGGACTTCTATTTTTTTAAGTAAATCCTCACATTTAGAAGTTATCTTCAGGAGATTGTTCTGCAAGTTGCTCACCATTTGATACGAATCTTTTTCGATTAGCCAAATAAAATACTTATCCAGTAATTGCTGTAAGAATCTTGAATCGTCCTGATAAAATTCTATGTCTGTTTGCCAGGTTTTCGTAAGTCGGTAAAGTTCTTCCCAGCTGGCATCTTCCGTAAATGATCCTTTTGGTCTGTGTCTGTATGTGTTCATAATATATTGATTTTTATTCTGCCCTAAAATTAGCGACGGTTTTGCGTATGGAAAATGATCATGGTCATATCGAAATCTGGCGCAATATGATAATCATCATTTTATATTGATCTGGTTTTATATAGCTTCATTGGACTAATTCTAAGCTTGGTTCTTATGAAAACGCTTCTGTACGCCACTGATTTTTCGGATAATTCGATCCCCGCCTTTCATTTTGCAGCAATGATTCGTGAACAGTTAGACGCAACACTATATGTGCTTCACGTATTTGACATGAAAGCTACCTTTATCAGCACTGTTAGTCTTGCCTACGCCAAACGTGAAGAAATAATGTTCAAAGAGCAAACTGAAAAACTGGTAAGCTTTTGCAAAGAACATTTGGGAAAGAAGGTACTGCCAGATTATATAATTCCGGTGATCCAAGAAAATAGTATTCCCACCGATGGTATCCTTCATAAAGTAGAATCGGTAAATGCCGACCTTATATTTATTGGCACTAAGGGCAGCAGTCTTATTAAGGACCTGTTCATGGGCAGCACGGCAACCTCGCTTATCAACAAATCCTATATTCCTGTTATTTCCATACCCCTGGAAACCATGGTGAAGCCAATAAAAAAGATCGTATATGCCACGGCTTTTGAAGAAGCCGACATTCTTGCCATTCGTAAACTGGTTGCCCTTGCAGCGCCATTAGAAGCCGAAATAGCGCTTATTCACGTCTCCACCAAAGCCGAATATGCAGGGGAGGATCAAATGGCATGGTTTAAGGAAATGCTGGAAAGCAAAATATCGTATTCCAACATAAGTTTTGACCTACGTTTTTCGGACGATGTTTTTAATTCACTGCTTGGTTACCTCAATGAAGTCGATGGCGACATGATTGCCATGTTAGAACGGGAAGGGTATAGCATCATTAAAAGCATTTGGCACCAGGATACTGTGCAGCGCATGAAGGCCCAAATTCACCGGCCCCTGCTCAGCTTTCATAAGAAAAACCTGTAAGGAATACGTTTAGAATGGCAATAAAAGTAAATAATGATCCTAAATGCGCTTGATACATGAATGCAATTGCACAACATAAAGAAGTTGCCATTACAATAGGGAACAAGATCTTAAAGGGACAATTAAATGTGCCTCCTGCAGCAATGGGCCTGATACTTTTTTCCCATGGTAGCGGAAGCAGCAGGCATAGCCCAAGGAATACCTATGTGGCCAGCGTATTAGAAGAAAATGGGTTGGCTACCTTTCTTTTTGACCTGCTTACTGAAACGGAAGACCGCCGCTATGAAAACCGATTTGATATTGATCTGCTGACCGAACGACTTATTGAAGTAACCAATTGGGTAACTGCAGAGCCAACAACTTCCGCACTTCCCCTTTGCTATTTTGGTGCCAGTACAGGTGCTGCGTCCGCACTTAGGGCGGCTGCGTATTTTGGCAGCAGGATAAAAGCGGTGGTCTCAAGAGGAGGCAGACCCGATCTGGCCCTACAACAAATACCAGAGGTTGCCTCTCCTACCCTTTTGATTGTAGGAGGCTGGGATCATCAGGTAATAGAACTCAACAACCAGGCATATCAAAGATTGCGATGTCCTCGTAGGATGGAGATCATTCCTGAGGCATCCCACCTTTTTGAAGAACCCGGAAAGTTGGAAGAAGTAGCCCTCAAATCGCTCCAATGGTTCACTAAATGGTTAATAAATAATCCGGACGAACATGTTTAAAGATCGAACAGAAGCGGGAATACAACTGGCCAATAAACTTAGTTATTTAATACAGGAAGATTTAGTAGTACTTGCCATTCCGAGAGGAGGATTACCGGTGGCCCACGCCGTTGCAAAAGCATTGAATGCACCCCTCGATGTTGTGCTGACAAAAAAGATAGGGCATCCATTTCACAAAGAGTACGCCATTGGGGCCGTAAGCCTCGAAAACGAAGTGCTAAGTGACACGGCGCAAATAAGCAAAGCCTATATCGCTGAGGAAATTGAAACTATCCGGAAAAAATTAAAGGCGCGACATAAACAATACTATAAGGATGCCGAACCCGTAAATCTCAAAAATAAAACGGTCATCATTATTGATGATGGAATTGCCACCGGCAATACAATTTTGGTTACGGTAGCCCTAATAATGAAGCAAGAGCCAAAAGCTATCATAGTTGCCATTCCAGTGGCACCACCTTCGGCCATCAGAAATCTCGAACGTCATCCGAATATAGATGATGTGGTTTGTTTGGATACCCCCATGGATTTCAGGGCTGTTGGTCAGTATTATGAAACGTTTGAGCAGGTATCCGATGAAGAGGCGATCGCCATTCTTGAAGCACATCGAAATCTTACCCCTTGATCACTGCCATAGGCCAAAACTTGGCTGCCTGCCTTTGTCTATACCTGATTTTTATTTTGAATGGTCACTTTTTCGTCGCTTTAACTACCACAAAAGAACCTTCACCATAGCCTGACTTGGATACCTGCAACTCCTGTACAGCAGCCAGGGTGCCAAAAAGTGTTTGTTTAAAGTCTAAGTTCCTGAATCCGGCATCTTTCAGGTATTTCTGTAATTGCACAACAGTATAAAAGCGGGCATTCCTATAAAACGTACTGCGATGGCGTTTCTCTATATAGCTTTTGGCTACCAGTTGGTCTTTATCCAGAAAGCCTATGATCACTGCACCTCCCGGTTTCAATACCCGCTGCGCCTCGGCAAGAGCACGCCTGATATCTTTGAGATGACATATGGTGACAAACAAGACGAAATCGAATTGCATATCCCCATACGGTAATTGTTCGGCTACCCCTTCAATTACTTCTACACCCCGCTCAAGGGCCTTATTAGCCATGGCTTCAGAGGGCTCTACACCCTCTTTTATTCCAAGCGGCTGGGCAAACCTGCCTGTTCCCAGGCCTACTTCAATGCCCCGTAGGTTTTCGGGCAATTTTTGAAACTGTTCGCGGAGCACCGCTAATTCTGATTCATATACGCCTTTATGCTCCTGGTACCATTGTTCATAGTCTTCCACATAGGCTTCAAATACACGCTCTTTTATCATGGTGATACTTTTTATAATTTAAAGAAAATATTTTTCAGTGAAACCGATCGATACAGATGGCACCAATGCTTGTAATACATAAGGTCATCCTTATCGTAAATCGATCGTTTTAATCCTCTAATACGCCAAACGTTACCTTGGTGTTTACCCGGTATTCGGAAATCGTATTATCCTTTACGGTAACCTGCATGTCCTTAACATACACAGACTTAATATTCTTTATGGTTTTTGATGCTTCGTCTACTACATTTTGAAGAGCATCTTCAAAACTCACTTTAGAATTCCCCAACAATTCGACTACTTTTAAAACTGACATCTTCTTTTTTTTTAGGTTATTATTTACATTACATTTTAAACTGACTTATAGGGTGTTGCGATGAAGGTTCTCTATGCCTGGTTTTAGATCTTAGAACAAAGCTCCCTCATGCCGGGCCTTTTTAATTGTCCATTCAGAACCTCATTAAGGCATTCATGACTCTGTTTTTCTCGGGCATTTCGGTTTTGTCCAAAAAGAATACCTTGCCCCCTTTCATGAACGTTTTGATAGCAACCATATTCACCAGAGAAACATTGCTGACAGCCTTATTCAAAGCTGTTTTCAGGTCCCTCGTTTCCAAATCATATTGACCGTAAACGTCGCCATCCTCCTCTACAAAAAGGGTATCTATTTTTCCATCGAAAGCAGCCGGTACAATTTCATGAAGTTCGTAGGATGCTTTGGGTGTGTCAAGCACCTCTTTGAATTGTTCTAATTTGGTTTTCTTGGTTTGTGAAAAATACCCCTTTATTAGCTCCCATGAATCACGATGGAGTGCTGTTATATCTTCAAATTCCTTGTCCCCGCTGAGATGAGAATTGAATAAATTAGGATAGGTATTTATCTTTTTATACAGGGGATACAAACGATCTACACCTGCCAATACGAGCGGTGCCTCTTTGTCTTCAATAAATTCGTTCACCGCCTTGTCTAGCTGCCTGAAAAAAGTGGCGAGTTCCTTCTTATCGTCATCCTTACCTTCTCCATGCCCATGGAAACTGCCTGCGCCGTGTGCAGCATGTCCTGACCTGAACTGCAGCATTTTTTCTTCATAATCAAAACCAACGGCTTCTTCCAGTTGTTTTGGCGCCAAGTCTCCGATAAAGATATCCTGGAAATTATTTTTGGAAGCTTTGTACATCTTTACATAGTCCTGGCTCAATACAAGCAGGTAATAAATACCATCATTATGATACATTGGCAACAAAGGGCTTACATAATAGTGATTATCCACATACACTTTCCTTCTAAATGCCAAAGGCAAGGTATAATACCTAAGTCCGTTTTCGGGGTCCAAAAACAGTACCAATCCTTCTGACGGATTTCGCCAGAGACCACTGTTAAACTCCAATTCCATTATAGGTTTAAGGTATTCCTCAATTTCTTCTTTTTCGAGCTGATAGGTGCTTAAATAATGGGCAGCTTCACGCACGCATTCTTTCAGTATGGCCGGACCCATACCCTGGTTCTGTTCTTTTCCGGACTTGAACATTGGCATAAAAATAGATACGCAATGATTGGTGTCTAAATTGGCGAGGCTCCTGAAAGTACTTAAAGGAAGCGGATATGTTTTGAACTCTTTCATGATATTTAAATTTTAATTAAAGTATCGAAACTTAAGGTGAAGGGAAATGACCACGATCAGTCCTGATCATTTTTATGAGTTCGGGGACTTCACAGCGGTACTTTTAAAAGCAGGAACTCACTAACATTGTTCATATCTATGGCCCCAACGATGCTCTCATCATTGGTAACTACCGGGAAGAAGGATTGTTTATAAGTGCTTAGATGGGTAATAAATTCCTTGAGTTCCCTGTCCCTGGAAATGGCAACAAATGTAGTTTTCATGATGTCTCCCACCTTGCGAGCAGGGTTCTTTGCGTTGGCAATAATGTCCTTACTATATAAAATACCTACTGCACGACCTTCCTTAGCAACCACAAAATCTTTCTCAGTACCTGCAATGATGGTATCGATAACTTCTTCCAGTCTCGTATCCGGATGGAAAACCGTAATGGTCCTGAGCATTGCTTCATGGATAAAATGACCTTTCATCTGCACACCCGATTTTACAGCCTCATACTCCCCATACGCCCCCATGAAAATAAACAGGCCAATGAATACCAAAAAGGGGTTTGACGCAAAGCCGACAAAAATAAAAACCACGGCTAAAAACTGTCCAAGACACGCTGCTATTTGCGTGGCTTTCACCCTGTCTATCCAAAAAGACAAGAAAGCCCGGAAAACCCGTCCGCCATCCATCGGAAAGGCAGGGATGAGATTGAAAACCACCAACATAATATTGGCACTGAAAATATATAATAGCAATGCCTCAGGGCCGGGCGTTTTAAACAGTTCTTCCAGGGCCATTTTGTCCATCTCCAAATAAGGCTGTATTGGAAAAATAAGGAAGAGGAGCAACGCAATGACAACATTGACCAATGGCCCGGCAACAGCAACCAACAATTCCTGTCGTGGGTTTTCAGGCATTTTTTCCAGGGCGGCAACCCCTCCAATGGGCAATAGCATAATTTTCTTCGTTTTGATATTAAAACGTTTGGCAGTTAAGGCATGGCCCAATTCATGTAGTATGACACATACAAAGAGACAAACGATGATCAGTACATTCATCATGGCCGATCCAAGGTTCCCGCCCCGGCTTAAATCAAGATACACCACCCAAAGCACTAACAAGGAAAAGGTCCAGTGTAATTCCAGATCAATTCCTGATATGCGTCCAATCTTAAGAACACCTTTCATTTTTGTTGTTTAAAATGAAAGTAGCCTGAATTGTCAAGAAAGGCAATGACCATAATCATTCCTAATCCCTGTCTTTTCCCCTCCATAAAAAACATACCTCCCATGAATGAGGAATTTCTGAAAAAAATAATAAGACATGATCTTGGTCATTTCAAAAGGTAAATTGAACTATTATCTTTGGATATGTTTTAGCGTTAGCTTGTTCTTTGAAACGTTCTGCAATGGGGTTACTGGTTGATCCTATTGCTCCAGATAACGAAACAGGTTTTTAAGGTTCTCGGACTTTAAAAGTCTTAGTAGGGAGATCTAGGTGTTTTTGCCAATTGGGCTTCATTAAGTCGTTTTAGCAATAAAGGGGTTTATTGGATTGATAATTAGTAAGAAGATTGATGATTTCCTAACGGGAAACAGGAGGTGCAAACCTCCTGTTTTTTTTATGGCCAAAATGATCGGAATGTCTTACAACTATGGCATATCCGCTGGGAAAGGCCAAAAATGCGTTTGTTTGTTAAGAACACTTGCCAAATTATCCAACAGCTTCTCGCCGCATTAAATTCAGAACCATCCCATATAAATGTAGCTAATACCAAGTATCATTGGGGCTTAGGTACCTTGTTTCTAATTAAAGAACGGGAGCATAGCTGACCAATATCATTTATATCCAATTGTGAGGGCCTTACATTTAGTCTCATGCCTATTCCATGGAATCAGTATTACAGAGTAGCATACAGTCATTGGATATTTCAGTACCTATCTGGGATCGGGTATTTACGATCGCTCCCCTTATAATTATTGGCACCAAAGAAGGCAGCAGCTATGACCTGGCACCCAAGCATATGGCAACGCCATTGGGTTTCGGCAACTACTTCGGTTTTGTATGTACCCCAAGGCATGCCACCTACCATAACGTAAGGCAAACCGGTGAGTTTACCGTTAGTTTTCCTGTTCCTGATCAAATAGTCCACACTTCCCTTAGCGCCACCCCAAGGGCTGCATGTATCACCAAATCTGATGCTATTTTGCAAACCCTATCTATGGTCCGTGCAACTACCATGGATGCGCCTATGATTGCAGGTGCCTATTTGTACCTGGAGTGTGAGTTGTTCAAGATCATTGATGGATTTGATGATTACAGCCTGATCACGGGAACCATTAAAGCAGCCCATATCGATAGAAAATATCTGAGGGTATCCGACCAGGACGAAGGGGCTCAAATTAATAAGCACCCATTGCTGGCCTACCTGGCGCAGGGTAGGTTTGCACGGATCACTGAGACGTATAATTTTCCCTTTCCTAAAGATTTTAAAAAATGATCTCTTGAAGCATGTAGCTCACATACTGGCGTATTTCAAATTGCACAACAATGATATGCAAACCCTTTTAAAGGCAATGGTTGCTTTGGAATCGCCTTCCAGGGACCCTGAAGCACAAAGAGGCATTCTGAACCTCCTGGAAAAAGAGCTGCAGCAAGTGGGTTATAAAACATTCCGCATGCCGGGCAAAAAAACAGGAGGGTATCTGTATGCACGTCCAAAAAACCGAAAAAAAAATAAACCCGTTCAACTTATAATAGGGCATTGCGATACCGTTTGGAATAAGGACACCCTCAAAGAAATGCCCATCACCGAGGGCGATTTCAAAATGGGCGGACCCGGTATCTATGATATGAAAGCAGGCTTAACACAACTGATATTTTCTTTAAAAGCCATTAAAGCACTTGCATTAGATCCTGAGGTCACTCCTTTGGTATTGATCAATTCCGATGAAGAAATTGGAAGTATTGAATCGACACGCACCATTATACGTCTTGCCAAAATTGCAAACAGGGCCTTCGTACTCGAACCACCCCTGGGCATGGATGGAAACCTAAAAACAGCAAGAAAGGGCCTGGGCCGATTTACCATTACTGTACATGGGGTCGCTGCTCATGCGGGATTGGATCCTGAAAAAGGCGTGAACGCCATTGTAGAGCTCTCTCATCAGGTCCAAAAACTCTATGCCATGAACGATTTTGACAAGGGCATTACTGTCAATATAGGGACCATCCAGGGCGGCACCTCTGCCAACGTTGTGGCGCCAATGAGTAGTGCAGTGATCGATGTGCGGGTAGAAAATAAAAAGGACGGAGAATTGATCACAGATAAGATCTATGGCTTGCAGGCTGTACTTCCTAATAGCTCCCTGCATATCGAAGGGGGTATTGGTCGTCCACCAATGGAGCGGAATAAACGGAATCAGCAACTTTGGAAATTAGCACAATCAGAAGCTTCCCAAATGGGGTTGAAATTGTCTGAAGCACTGGCAGGAGGAGGATCTGATGGCAACACTACAAGTCAATATACAGCCACCCTGGATGGCTTGGGAACTCCGGGTGACGGGGCGCATGCCAGGCACGAATTTATCTATCAGGAGAAATTAACGGAACGTGCTGCACTGCTAACCCTCTTATTACTGGCAGACCCCATTGTTAAGAATTAAATTGGTTTCACCATGAATACTTTTTATATTTTTCCTTCCCTGACGAGAATATCAGACCTGGCGGAAAAGCCCTTCCAGGAGGATAAAATTGACCGATCAAAATGGGCTACGGGAGATTATGTGGTATGTAAAATCCTGGATCCGGGAAGCAATACCCTACTGCTCGAATTGCCAAATGGGCGCATGCGCGGGATCATTGGAGGGGAGCTCATTGTAGGGGTACTTGGGGAACGTTTCGCTACCCTGGAAGCTACCGGTACCTGGAAAGAAGTTGGTGCTGATGGAATAATGAGTGTGCTAACCGGAGCGGGACTCCTTGGAAAATTAACCTCCAAATCTACTTTTATCCCTAACATGATGAAAGTTGTATATCAGGGTCATGTGAGCCGTAACGGCGAGAAGATCACCATGAACCACTTTCTTCCCGAGATTGAGCCAATGCCCTTTACAACCCCCGTTGTCTTGTTCGTTGGAACCTCGATGTCTGCGGGAAAAACCACTTCAGCCAGAATAGTCGCCAATATTTTCAAATCAGCAGGCTATAAGGTCGTTGGAGCCAAACTTTCTGGGGCCGGCCGTTATAAAGACATCCTGGCCATAAAAGATGTAGGGGCAGATGCCATCTTTGATTTTGTAGATGTTGGCCTCCCCTCTTCTATTTGTCCACCCGACATTTATAAAGAAAAACTAACCCGATTGTTAGGTTTAATAGCCCATGAAAAAGCCGATGTTGCCATCATTGAAGTGGGCGCCTCCCCCTTGGAACCCTATAATGGCGATATTGCCATAGCAGCCTTAGGCGATACCATAAAATGTATTATCCTAAGTGCTTCAGATCCCTACGCCGTTTATGGCCTGATGAACGCTTTTAGCATGGTGCCGGACATTGTGACGGGTATTACCACCAATACGCTTGCGGGGGCAGCCATGGTGGAGCAATTATGTGAGGTAAGAGCACTGAACCTTATCGATTCCAAAACCACTTCGGCCCTGAAAGAAATCCTGTCGTTAAAAACAGGTTATAAATTGTAAGATGCTTACAGCCAATGCTATACAAATCCTCGAAGATCGCTATCTATTGAAGGATAGTAAGGGTAACCTTTTGGAGACCCCTGATCAGCTTTTCAAAAGGGTAGCCGACTTTATTGGGGGTGCAGAACCTACGGAGCAGGGTATTTGGAAATCCAAATTCTATAAGCTACTGAAAAGTCTTGCCTTCCTCCCCAACTCGCCAACCCTTATGAATGCAGGACTTCCCAAAGGGCAACTGAGTGCCTGCTTTGCACTGCCAATAGAAGATAGCCTGGAAGGTATCTTTAAAACACTAAAGGATGCAGCCCTCATACATCAGAGTGGCGGCGGAACAGGCTTTAATTTTTCCAGGTTGCGATCCAGAGAAGAGCCCGTAAGCAGTACAGGAGGGAGTTCCTCGGGTCCGGTGGCATTTATCAAATTATATGACATGGCCACCGAACAGGTAAAACAAGGTGGCAAAAGGCGGGGTGCCAATATGGGAATACTGAATATCTCACATCCGGATATTGCCGAATTTATAAGCAGTAAGAACGAAGGGGCCGATCTGCGCAATTTCAATCTTTCTGTTGGGATGACCAATGACTTCCGGAAAACCCTGAAGGAAGATGGGCAATGGCCGTTAAGAAGTCCGCACACACCTAATTTAGTGAAACATGTAAGTGCTAAGGCCCTTTGGAAATCAATCGTGCATCAGGCCTGGAAAACAGGGGATCCCGGGCTCCTTTTTCTTGATACCATAAACATGTATAACCCCACTCCTTTCCTGGGCCCCATAGAGAGTACCAATCCATGTGGGGAAGTGCCCTTGCTGGATTACGAAAGTTGTAACCTCGGATCCTTGAATCTAACTAAAATACTTAAGCCGCATAACCATCAGTGGGTCATTGACTGGGACAAACTGGCTTCTCATATTGCCCTGGGAATTCGATTTTTAGATAACGTCATTTCCAGGAATCACTATGTGCTTGACGAAATCAAAAAAATAAGCCTTGGGAATCGCAAAATTGGCCTTGGGGTAATGGGGTGGGCAGAGTTATTGCTCTTATTGGAAATACCATATGCCTCGGATGAAGCGGTAGCGCTTGCCGAAAAACTTATGGCCTTTATTAAAACGAAAAGTCATGAGGCTTCCGCAGCCCTGTCCAGGGAAAAAGGGTGCTTCCCAAATTGGGATAAAAGTATCCTGACTACCTACGGAAAATTAAGAAATGCTACCTGCAATAGCATCGCCCCAACAGGGACCATTTCTGTGATAGCGAATACTACCTACTCCATAGAACCCCTGTATGCCCTGGCATTTACGCGATCCGGAATACTTGGCGATCAAACGCAGCAGGAAACAAATATGATTTTTGTAACCAAAATGAAAGCAATGGGGTTATGGAGTCCGAAGCTTCAACGGGAGGTGTTGTCTACCGGAAGTATTCAGCATATTGAAGGGATTCCCCCTGCTACAAAAGAGCTGTTCAGGACCAGTCTTGAGATTCCCTGGGAATACCACTTAAAACATCAACAGGCATTTCAGAAGCATACAGACAATGCCGTTTCCAAAACCGTCAACCTTCCAAAAGAAACAGGGGTTGAAACTGTCTCTGCCATCTACCTTAACGCCTGGGAAATGGGTTTAAAGGGAATAACGATCTATAGGGAAGGCAGCAAAGCAGCACAGGTTTTACAGGCCTGCAGTTTAAATGGCAGCATATCATGTTAAATGACAATAAGCACATTAGCGATCGCTATTTTTTGAGGCACCTCAAAACCCCGCGGTCTTTCCTTTTGCTTATTCCAATGATGGGAATGGTCATCTTTATAGTATTGTATATAAAGGCTGCTATGGTCTATCCCGGTGGTTCGGCTATCCACCCGGATCAAATTGGCTTCAATTTTTGGAACAATTACCTATGCGATCTGCTGGATGAATATGCCCTGAACGGGGAACTAAATGTAGCACGAGCCTATGCCCGTTGGGCTTTAAGCGTTTTATGCTCAAGCCTGATGATTCTCTGGTTATACTTACCAAAATTATTTGTGAAGAAATCCCAGAATCAATATATCATGTGGTTTTCCGGATTGGTATCACTATCGGTTGTCTTTTTTATGGCAACCCAAAACCATGACCAGGTCGTTCGTGTTGCGGGTATATTTGGGGTAATCGCGTTTATTTCCTGCTCCCGGGAACTCTTTAAGGCCAACTATATTCGTTTGGGTGCTCTGGGAATCATATGCCTTATCATTTTCCTGATCAATTATTTTATCTATGAAACAGGTATGTATATTAATACCTTGCCCTCCATTCAGAAAGTGACTTTCGCAACGTGCCTGTTATGGTTTCTTGTCCTGACGAATAGCCTGTACATCAAAATCAAGAGGGGTACTTCCCTGACAACCAACGAAATTAGCCCTTCTTAGTAATGGAATCGAAACCCAGGATACGGAAGTGTAATAAAGGAGCTATCTGGTGCTCCGTCCTGCTTTTTTTCGTATCTTTAAAAGAGGCCGGTTTGTCGCAAATGCCCACTAATTAATAGAAAAATCGTATTTCACTATAAATAAAAAATCATGAATCCACTGTTATTATTTCTGCTGATCATCCTTCTGTTCCTTGTAGCCGGAGTGCGTGTTATTTTTGAATATAAACGCGCCCTTAAGTTCCGTTTTGGAAAGTATATCACTACCCTGCAACCTGGCTTTCGCTGGATCATCCCTTTCATTGAAACAATTCAAGTGGTGGATATCCGGGTGATCACCATCAAGATCATTTCACAGGAAGTAATGACGGAAGATAATGTGCCCTGCAGTATCGATGGGGTGGTCTTTTTCCAGATAACGGACCCTGAAAAAGCCGTCCTTGAGGTTGAGGAGTTCTCATTTGCCATCACCCAGCTATCCCAGGCAGCTTTACGGGATGTATGCGGGAAGGTTGAATTGGATACGATCCTGTCCAAAAGGGAAGAAATGGGGAAAAATATCAAGACAATTGTGGAGGGGGAAACCAAAAGATGGGGTATTGAGATCATCGATGTGAAGATCAAGGATATTCAACTACCTGAAAATATGAGGCGTATGATGGCCAACCAGGCCGAAGCAGAACGCTCGCGAAGGGCCCGTATTATCCTGGCCCAGGCCGAAGAACAGGCAGCCGACATGCTGTTAGCGGCAGGAAAAAAAATAGACCAGTCGCCTTCTGCCATTAAACTGCGTTTGTATCAAACTCTCTCGAATATTGCTGCTGAAAAGAATTCTACCATACTATTCCCTTTCCCGGAAGAAGTATTACCTCGCAATAAAAAAGAGTAAACGTTATTTACCCCTTCCAGAGTTGCCAGGGAGAACGGTAGGCAGGACGCAGCATCGTATTGAATTGCGGCTCATTAAGGATCACTCCTTTCTGCGCATCCCATTGTAATTTTTTACCTGTCCGGTAGGCTATATTTCCCAGATGTGCTATTAAGGCTGCATCTCTTCCCATTTCAATAGTGCAGTTGGGGTCTTTTCGACTTCGGATACACTCATAAAAGTTTCGGGTATGGGCATCTAGCCCACTATAGTCGCTCTTTCTTGGGGGAAACGGTTCTGTGAGGTATTTTCCGTCTTGTTGCTGTGGAATGACTTTCCAACTGGCCCTGTTTATGGCGAGGATACCCTTCTCTCCGATAAAGGCAACCCCGGGTTCACCGGATTCCTCAAGGTAAGGTCCGGTTCCCATGGCCAGAAATTGCTCCCAAATCAGACTATAATCGCCAAAATCGTAAACAGTAGTAAGGGTATCCGGCGTATCTGCAGCATTGGTTGGAAAGGCAAATTTGCCGCCTATAGCCACCACAGATCGAGGAGCAGTTGATGTCTTCATCCCTGCCAATACGATATCCAGCATATGAACACCCCAATCCGTCATGAGTCCGCCTGCATAATCCCAGAAGTATCGAAAAGAACCATGAAACCGGTTTTTATTAAAAGGCCTTAACGGCGCGGGGCCAAGCCACCTGTCATAATCTACCCCTTCTGGTGGCTCACCATCTTGAAGCACTTCAAAACCACTTCCATAATTTACCGTTGCCCAGGCTTTTACCTGCCTTATCCTCCCTAAGGCACCTGTATCCAAATATTCGAGTGCTGATATCCAATGCGGATCACTGCGTTGCCACTGCCCAACCTGTACGACCCTTTGGTGCTTACGGGCTGCTTTCACCATTAAATTAGCTTCCAGGATGCTATTGGCAATAGGCTTTTCCACATAGACATCTTTTCCGGCTTCACAGGCATCTGTCATTTGAATACAATGCCAATGATCCGGTGTTCCAATGATAACAGCATCCAAATCCTTCATCCTTAACAACTCCCTATGGTCCTTAAATGTCAGCGGTTTTTTTCCCGTTTTCACTTCCAGTTCAGAGGCCCTTCGCTGCAACAACTCCTGATCCACATCACATAGCCCTATGCAAGCAGTACCTGCATTTTTAAGAAAAGACTGAAGGTCTGCCCAACCCATACCTCGCACCCCTATCAACCCAATATTGATAACATCATTTTTTGGTGCTGAACTATGAGCGTTGACCTGACTCAGCGGTAATGCAGTAGCTACTGATGCCACACCAAGATCCCTTAAAAATTTTCTGCGATTCACCATGTTGAAAGATTTTACCCCTTAAAGTAAGACTTTTTATTTTTTATTTGAGTGATGTTTGTGCAGGCAACCTAAAACGCTTATACCATTTAACGACTTCATACCAGCCAACAAAAGCGAAACCAGCAAGCATGCTGATCCCAAGTTGTTGCAGGGAGAGGGGTTCAAACATGAAAAATGATGAAAAGGTCGGAATATAGATAAGGATTGCCGTAAGGGCCAGGGTTGCGAAAATAATGCCACCGACCAACGGGTTCTTATAGTGCAAGGTGGTCATTACGGAGAAATAAAAGGACCTGTTGATAAGCGTAAGAAAGACATTGGAAGAAATGATGGTAGTGAAGACCATGGTGCGCGTAAGCGATTCGGAGTAGCCATTTCCCACAGCATACCAGTAAACAATGAGGGCACCAACGGTTATCATCAACCCCTGGACAATACTTGTGAGCAATTCTTTCCATTTAAAAAAGGTGGTCCTGAAAGGCCGCGGCTTTTGTAACATGGTATATTGCTCCATGGGTTCGTTCTCGTAGATAATAGAACAGGTAGGGCCCATGATCAACTCCAGTAAAATAACATGTACAGGGGTGAATATATTGGGATAGATCCAACCCATTGCCAGTGGAATAAAAACGATCAGAATAATAGGAATATGGATGGAGATCACGTACTGAATGGCCTTTTTTAAATTGGTATAGATCTTTCTTCCCATCCCTACAGCATCTACCATTTTAGAAAGGTCGTCGTCTATCAGGATAAGATCTGCAGCGGCTTTGGCGATCTCAGTTCCCTTTTTTCCCATGGCCACCCCAATGTTGGCAGCTTTTAGGGCAGGTGCATCATTAATGCCGTCACCGGTCATGGCCACGACCTCTCCCCCGGACTGCAGTGCTTCAATTACACGTAATTTGGCCTCCGGGAACATGCGGGTAAAAATACGGGTATCCATCACTCTCTTTTGAAAGACCTCCGGGGCCAGGGCCATCATCTCCATGCCATCTGCCATATGATCACTGCCTTCAAAATGGATCTGTTCTGCAATGGCTTTGGTAGTAATCTCATTGTCTCCCGTAATGATCTTCACCTGTATCCCGGCTTTGTTAAAATTCTGAAACACCTCGCTGATATGTTCTTTGGGTGGATCATAAAACGCGATCAGCCCCTTTATTTTAAATCGGATTTCCTGTTGCGTTTCAGGAAATTGGGAGCCTTGTACTTTTCCTTCCGCAATTGCCAGGATACGATACCCCTTGATCGCCATTTTTCGGATAGCGTTGTGAACGCCGGTACGCTCAGCATCAGACAAGTCGGATATCTTTAAAAATGCTTCAGGAGCCCCTTTTGCTGCGACTATCCTTGTTCCGATACCATCCTCGAAAATATGGGTCATCATGGGCGGTTTTCCACCCAGGGGATACTCGTGTCGCATGTGAAACAAGGGGCGTTCATCTTTTGTACAGTTCTTTTCATAAGCCATGTGCAACGCTACCTCCATAGGATCGAATGGGATGGGTTCACTTGCCCACATGGCTGTTCTGACCAGTTCCCTTTCCTTTGCTGCCAATCCTTCCCCGGGGTCGGAATGGGTGTCCGATTCTAACACAAAAAGCTGTGCCAGGCTCATCTCGTTCTTTGTAATGGTCCCTGTTTTATCGGCACAGATGACCGTAGCACTGCCCAGGGTTTCCACCGTTTTCATTTGTTTTACAACAATTCCCATCTTCATAAGTCGCCAGGCCCCCAATGCAAGAAAGGTCGTAAAGGCTACGGGGATCTCTTCCGGCAGGATACTCATAGCCAACGTTAATGCCCTCAGAAGACTCTGTACAATAGATTGGGTATTGATATAATTTAGAAACCAAACCAACACAAAAACAACAATACCAACGGCTGTCATCCTTTTGACAAAGCCATTGATTTGGATTTCCAGGGGGGACGGCACCTCTTTTATCAGGGAAAGGTCTTTCCCAATACGCCCTAATTTTGTCTGGTTGCCAACCGATGTTACTTCTGCTATTGCCAGCCCGCTTACCACACTACTTCCCCTGTATACCATCGCATCAGGGCTGTTTTTATCCTTGTAAACAGGCAACGATTCACCCGTCAGGAGCGATTCGTTCACGGAGAAATCATTTGACTGATAAATACGGCCATCGGCTGCGACAACGGACCCTTCTTCCATCTGCAGAAAATCCCCTACCACGACCTCCTCCAGGGGTATTTGACTATGGGCCCCATCCCTGATCACAACGCATAGCGGCTGACTAACCGTCTTTAATTTTTCAAGGGCCTGCTTGCTGCGGGAATCCTGGAACAAAGAAATGGCAGATACGAGAAGAATGGCTGCTGCCAGAAAAATTCCGTCCCCAACATCGCCCAAAACGAAATAAATGGTGGCGGCAACCAGTAATAGAATGACCATCGGTTCTGTTACCAACTGTTTGATTGCCAGCCAAAAGGGATGTTCCTTTTTGTAGTGGAGTGCATTGCTCCCATAGGTCTTTCTGGAATACAAGACCTCCTCAGATTTTAACCCTTTGGTAGTTACAGTGGCCGATTCCATACCAATGTTTGTGTTTGTTATTTTAAACGCTTGTGGCAATCTAAGGATACTGCTGTCAGGCTTCCCGTGTTCAGACCAACTCCTGGGCAACCCTCATTTTACCCTTTAAAAGATAGTAATAGTACCTTAATTGATGCTATAAATAAAGGATAAAACACGTAGTAGCTAATCCACACATTTTATCCTTTTTTTAGGATGGCTTTGAATTACATCTTCACATTGCAAGTTTGCGCACTTCCCATTTATTCTTTCCGTTCAACACCATCAATAGCCCGGGATTAATGAGCCTGGCCCTCAGAGCAGGCAACTTATATCGTTTTTTAGACATTTGGATGTGGTCCCTAAGGGTGATAAGTCTCATTACTTCTCCGGACGAATCCAGTATAACTTCACTGAACCTGTATTGGAAGATATCCAGTTGAAACTCATTTTTTCCTCGTAATGTTTTGGTCATCAGGATTCCGATGGCATACCCCTGGTCAAATTGTGTTACATTCAGATACTCCGGTTTTATTACTGTATTTCCGGATGTATCCATGAAGCCATAGACATAAATTTCTTCATCTTTAAGTAACTCCTGTATCAGGCATCTTCCATTGATAAATTGAGGATACTTAATACCTGTGATGTCTGTGTTGGACTCAATGGCTTTCTCGTTCCATACTAAATCATCACGAAAGTCGATCACCAGGTTTCCCTTTTCATCTATGAAACCCCATTTATCTCCCTTTTTTACGGCTGCAAGGCCTTCATTATAGGGTGCTATGATATCAAGGTCTTCAAGTACCTGGGTAAATGATAACAAGGGTATCCATAAGAATACGAATAGTGCGAGTGTTTTTTTCATGGATATATAGGTTTATCTATTACTAAATACGATTACGGAAACGCTTCGTTAACCTGCATGATCTTCCTCATTAACGAAAGTCTAACAGCTTATTCAATACCGTCTGTTAAATCCCTGGAAAAGGATTGGTATCCCTTCCCGAAACTAAAACATCAGGTTGGAGTAGATCATGCTTTTCAGTTCTTTGGGCAGGCCGTCACGGATATCTTCCATTTCACCCAGAGAAATGTATTTCCTGAGGTATATAAACGTTGTATCGATATAACGCTCGGCCACTTCTTCACTGTACTCAAAATCATTGATGGCCGCTACCCCATCGTGTTTGCGTACAAGATCTATGAATTCTGCCATCTTTTTGACCTTTGGTTTTTCTTTTTTCATGCTCCATCCGTTCACATAAACCGCCTTCAGGAACATAGGCAACTGTGCGATGAATTGCAGGGATTCCTGCGGAGAAATAATGTCGCGCAAGGCATGCATTATAGATGAAAAGATCCTTCCGGCCTTTTCGGTGTCCTCACCAAGGTTCATTTCCCTGGCGTATTCCTTCAAAAAAGTATTCCCGTCTTTCGCGTATTGATTAAAATTGAGTGCCATTTTTTTGTTTTTTTATGATTTCTCCCTAAAGGTCTCGGATGACCACTATATTTCAAATGACCCTGATCATGTTAGGCAATGGTGATAAGTGAATACCCCTTTTTAGCTGATGAAAATCATTCCGTCCTCCTGCCGGTATACATACTTTTAACTGAACTTAAAACGGATAGCCATGAAAAGGATCCTCTTGCCAACTGATTTCTCTGATACCGCATGGAATGCAATAAAATATGCTCTGGCATTATTTAAAGACGAGGCGTGTACCTTTTACCTCTTGCACACCTACACGCCAGCTTTTTATAGGGTAGATTATCTTTTAGGCGGCCCTACTTTCAGCGCTATTCCCGATGCTGAAGTAGACCGTTCTTTGGCCGGACTGGAGAATACCCTATCGGACATAAACGCGTTAGATCAGAATCCGAAACACCGGTTTGAGGTCTTTTCGGCTTTTAATATTTTGAGCCATGAAGTAAATGATCTGACCGAAAGTGAGAAGATTGATCTCATTGTCATGGGTACCAAAGGCGCCACCGGTGCCAAAGAGGTGTTTATTGGTAGTAATACCGTGTATGTGCTCCGAAAAGCCATCGCCCCTGTTTTGGTTATCCCGGAGAATACCTCGTTTTCAACTTTCAAGAAAATACTATTCCCGACTGATTATTTGACCAAATACAAACCATCAGAATTTAATAACATACAGGAATTAGCAAAACGGCATCACGCCTCCATTACAGTACTGCATGTAAGGGAGAGCTATGAATTATCTGAGGAGCAACTAAAAAACAAGCAACAAATTGCCGCCCTGCTAAAAAATGTGGAACATGCCTTTATTGAATTGAATGACGCCTTAATGCCCTATGCCATCATTGAGTATTTGGAAAAAGAATCCTATGACCTTCTTGCGATGATGAACAAGAAACATTCACTTCTGGAACGGATCTTCGACAGACAGAATGTAGACCATGTGGGCTATCATGTAAAGATCCCTTTTTTGGTTGTCAGAGATACAGCAAAGCTCAGTACAAAGGCAACCGCCTCTGTTGACTGACCTTATTGTTCGTTTCAAAATTTCCTTGCGGAATTCCTTTCAGTTCCGTACTATTCATTTTCGTCATCGATTCCTGTAAAGCCGTTAGCAACATTTCTAATTGCTCCTTCTTTTAACAGTGGTTTGTCTGTTGCTACGACCCCTGTCCGCATTGTTTTGCTCATGATACCGTTGTATATCATCATCACGGTAATTGCGGACCCGCACATAGCGCGAACGGTTTAAATTCACATTCCGATAGCGGGGCGGCAGGACATTGACCCGGATCCAGGCAGTAGTATCCCAATAGATATAATTCCTGGTGGTTAAATCGTAGTAAAAGCCATATTCAGGAAAGTACACATACCGAACCAATTCGACCCGATTGGGATAAAACCATTGCGGTGTGGGGCCAACCCTTGAAGAAACGAGAACAGGGCCACAACTGGCCAGAAAAAAAAGGCCACTTAAAAGGAGTACTGCGGTACCATTTTTTATTGCATTCATAACTTCCTATTTACATCAAATAAAAAAGACTTTTACAACATTTGGAATGACCAAGATCATTTCAAATGGGGAACAGTCATTGTACCTTGGGTTCATCAAGAATAAATAAATCATTTATTAATCATAAAACCCAAAAATCATGTCAAACAACACAGGAAATGTCCTTTTAGCACTATTAACAGGAGCCGCTATAGGAGCAGGAATTGGAATTTTGTACGCACCTGATGAAGGTAAAAAGACGCGTAATAAAATTAAAACAAAGGTAGTAGATGCCAAGCATGATATTACCGACAGATTGGCCCATGCCAAAGAAGAACTTACTAAAACCGTGGACGAAAAGAAAGAACTATTTGAGCACAAACTTGAGGATGCTATTTCCGCTATGAGCTACAAAGCAGATGATATTATCGTTACCCTTGAGCACAAATTGGAAGACCTTAAAAAGAAAAATGCCCAACTTCATAAATAAGTTCTCATGGCTTTGAATGAATTAAAATATAACATTTCTGAAATAGATGAACATATACATTCATATGTGGAGGAAAGTGTGGAGTACGCCAAGCTTAAGAGTTTTAAGTTATCCATGGTCATCGTGACCTACTTTGCCAAGTTATTCTTTATTGGCATCATTGGATTACTGGCTTTACTGCTCTTAAGCCTGGCTATTTCTTTGGCCATAGGCAGCATGCTGGACAATACCATATATGGCTTTTTACTAGTAGGATTGGTCTATGTCGTATGCGGAATTGTTTTCTTCATTTACCGCGATATTGTCAACAAGCCTATACTCAGAGCGTTTTCTAACCAATTTTTTGAAGATGAAGAAGATGAATAAAAGATACAGTTCCTTCGAAGAAATTGATCGCGAACTCCAGATACTGGAATTGCAACGCAAGTTAGATTGGGAACATATTAAACTCAATGGCAAGGCAATCAAAACTTCGCTCTACCCTTCCAATATCGGCAAACGAATAGAGAACGTGGTGCAGCAGGCGGCACTTACTTTCGTATTAAAAAAACTAGTGGCCAGAAGAGCCAAAAAAAAACAAAAAGAACTAGAATTCCATTCATAACCCCCTTAGTTACACCATCGAAGTTCAACCTTTGTGATGTCTTTGATGCCAGTTCCCCAAGATTGGATACCTTTATCATAGTATAATCAAAGAATATGAAAATAGGTTTGGCACTTTCAGGTGGAGGCGTGCGGGGCATTGCACATATTGGGGCACTTAAAGCCCTGGAGGAACATCAGTTAGCCCCTTCTCAAATTGCAGGCACCAGTGCAGGAGCCATTGTTGGCGGTTTATATGCCAGTGGGTGCAGTCCCGATGAAATACTTGAGTTTTTTAAATCGGTCAATCCGTTCAGCATTACCAATTATGCGGTGAATAAACCCGGTTTTGTAAACACCGAGAAGCTGCATTCACTTTTCAAGGAATTCCTGCCCGAAGATTCCTTTGAATCACTTAATATACCCTTGTCTATTACCGCTACGAATGTCCTTGACGGCTCCCTCAAGATCTTCAGGGAAGGGCCGCTTATCGATGCTATTTTGGCTTCTGCCGCCTTCCCCGGTATTTTTACCCCCGTTAAAATTGAAGATAACTATTACGTAGATGGGGGAACACTGAATAATTTTCCGGTGGACCTTGTCAAAAAAGACACCGATAAAGTAATTGGGGTCTATGTCAATCCTTTCGAAAAGATATCCTTCAGTGAGTTAAAATATTTCTATAATGTGGTGGAACGGGCCTTTCAGATCAGAAGTGCCAACGATTCCCAGGCAAAATTCGATCACTGTGATCTGCTTATCTGCCCGCAGGACCTTGGCAGCTATAGTACCTTTTCCTTGAAGGAAATGGACAACATATTCCAGTTAGGCTATGACGCTACCATAAATGCCTTACAATCAGAAAAGGGAAAATTCTAGGCACATGCCACAAAAATATATCCTCCCGTTCAGGCCCTCTGTGAGATGGGGCATTCATTATGAACGAGAGGATATGGGTAAGTTAAAAGAGGTTTTAACTAATCTCAACCATTTTAGGTTTCATTTTCTTTACTTCCTCTTTTTTCATTAATTTGAAGCTCAAAATACCGTCATTGTATTTTGCTTTAATTTCTTCCTCTTTTATATTTTCTGGTAACAATAAGGATCTTTCAAAGGAATTGTAAGTAAATTCTTTTCGGGTATAGTTTTCTTCTTTTTCTTCTTTAGTCAATTCCTTTTCGGCTTTGATATTTAAGTAACCTTCATCAATAGTTACTTTGAAATCCTTTTTGCCAAAACCGGGAGCTGCTAATTCAATATCAAAATGATCCTTCATTTCTTTAATGTTCAACGCGGGTTCTCCGGATCTTCCGTTCCAGAAATCTTCATTGACCAATCCGCGATTCCAGAAACGATTGTCAAAGAAATCTTCCATATCGAAGAAATCAGAAGTGATCAGGTTGGTAAAAGGTCGGCTTCTTTTGTTAAATTTTACAAGTGACATAGTACATATATTTTAGTTAAACATTCAGTGATTTGTATGTCAAAAGTAGCATACGACTTTCGCCTTAGGAATGATCTTGATCAGGTAGGTCATATTATTTTGTCAACTATGAAATGTTGGAAAATAATGACCGTCTGAATGACCCATTGAAGGGATGATGAAAATCATTTCACTACGTGGCAGGGGCTGTTACCTTTATCATTCATTGCCTCCTCAGGTGAAGGCATCACTTAAGTAATCATTACTAAAAATAACAACCATGGTCGTACAGGAATTACAGCAACTCAAAAAGGAAAAGGACTTCAATACCTTCTATCAAAAAATAGAAACGATGGTACCCGAAATTCGCAGTTTTGTTTCCAAAAGCCTGAAAGCTGCAGAAAATGAAGGCAAATTAGACAGGGGGTACTTCAATCCGGACGGTGTTCTGGATGAAGTGTATCTTGATATTTTCTCCCAATTGGATCCCTCCTGGGATGAAAACAGATTACGGTACCTTTTATTTAAAAAAGCGGTGGCGAACTTACATGAAAAAAAAGCCATAGAAGCCAGTCAACCGGAATCCGTGAATACCGATGACTTGCTAAAAGAAGAACTGGACCGACTGGATGAGGCCTTTACCACCGATGGCGACGGGGACCTTATTCTGAACACCGAATTGGATGATATCTCCTACAAACAGGAAAGGAAGCACCTAACATCTGTCTTCATGGATGAAACCATTGTTTCCCGGGTAATTGAAAAATTTAAACTATCCGACGACATTCCACTATCCAAGGCACGCAGGGTCTCCTTCGGTTATGCCTATAGCAGCATTCCTCACTTCAGTAAGACCATCTTTGAATTGTATGCTTTTGGAGACAGGAACACCGCAGAGATCGCCGAGATCCTTTCTGTAAAAGAAGCGCTGGTACAGAAGGTGCTAAAGATCGTTTCGGAACGGTTTAAACGTGTTTAAGACCTCCCATGGGCAGTTTAAATATCGAGTTCCAGCAACACGGGGCAATGGTCCGATCCGAAGTATTCCCCCAGAATTTCCACAGCCTTTATTTTGTTGACAAGCGAGGCGCTGACGAGGAAATAATCAATCCGCCATCCGGTATTGCGTTCCCTTGCCTTAAAACGATAACTCCAATAGGTGTAAGCGACTTTTTCCGGATACAAATGGCGAAAGGAATCGACCAGCCCAGCTTTCAGGAAGTTGTCCATTCCATCGATCTCTGCTTGTGTATACCCTGCTGTTTTATTGTAGTTCGATTTATCGTTCTTCAGGTCAATAGGACGGTGTGCCACGTTAAAGTCGCCACAAACAATCACCGGCTTTGACTTTTCCTTCTCCATGACATACCTTAGAAAGGCAGCATCCCACTCCTGGCGGTAGTCCAGGCGGTCTAATTGCTGCCCTGAATTGGGTACATAGACATTGATCAAATAAAAATCAGGGTATTCTGCACACTGCACCCGTCCTTCGAGATCATGCTCAGGGACGCCCATATCCTTGGTTTGCTGCACAGGCGGTATTTTAGAAAGGATGGCCGTTCCGGAATAGCCTTTCTTATCGGCTGAGTTACAGAAAAGGTGATACCCGGACATCGACTTCAGGGTATGTTGTACTTCTTCCTCCTGGGCCTTGGTTTCCTGAAGGCAAATGACATCGGCCTCCATGGCTTCGATCGATTTAAAAAAATCCTTTTTTACAATGGCCCTTATACCATTGATGTTCCAAGAAATTATCCTCATGAGATGCTAGTTTTTGATAAAGATACGATTCTACCATACCAAAAGACCCTTGTCACCGCCTCTGCCGTATCGCAAAAGCAAGGCACCTAAAGTGTCTTCAACACCTCCCCACAGGTGAGCATGGCTTCTCCGTAGTATGGGTTCTTTATTTCCTTTTCCCAGCTGAGCCAGTCGGCACCCTGGTTGCTGTTGGCCATTGGGCAATGCTGCACATAAATGGGTCTGGATGGGTTTTTTACTTTTACAGCAATCCGGATCATGTGCTCTGACAGCGGCACAAATGAAGCACGCTGCATCTCCAATGAATTTTTGTCTATCATGGCGTTTAAATTCACCCGAATGGTTTCCAGCTGATTCTTTGTGGCGCTCCCCAGACCCGTTGAAGGTAGCTTGTTTAATAGATCCAGGACCGTTTCTGATGTTGTCTGCACCCTTTTAGGATCCGCAGCTACCAAAGCGTCCTTAAGTTCCATATACGCTTCCAGCACCCCATGGAACGCTGTTTGAAACCCTGACGGATAATCTCCTTCTTCATTCATCATCGACTTTTTCCCTTTCAGCTGCGCTGCGGCGTCTACAGTAAATGTGCCGTTGGTTACAATTTCATCGCCACTTGCCAAACCACTGAGGACAACATACCCTCCGCTCACGCGGTTTCCTATGGTTATTTCACGCATTTCAAAGGTAGCCTCCCCGGGATGGCTCCTGATATAGACCAGGGAACGTTCACCGGTCCAAAGAACAGCACTTTCCGGAATGACTATGCTAGCTTCCTTCGACCTTGCCTCAATTTGGATCAATCCGGACACAAACATGCCGGGCTTTAGCTGACCTTGCGTGTTTTGCAATACCGCCCTGACCTTAACAGTTCTTGTGGCCGCATTCAATACGGGATCTATGAAAGAAAGTTTAGCATCGAACTCCATATCCGGGTAGGCCCTGGTCACAATTGTTATTTCCTGACCTTCCCTTAGTCGCGATACCTGGTTTTCGTATGCATCGAAAACAGCCCACACGGTATTCAAATTGGCTATTTTGAACAAAGGGGAGCCCTGCATTACATAATCTCCTGCTTCTATTGTAATCTCAGAAACCGTCCCGGATACATTGGCATACACAGGGAAATTTTCGCGCACCTGGCCTGACTTTTCAATTTGGTCTATTTCCTTTTCCGATAATTTCCATAGCTGAAGCTTATTCCGTACCGCCCTGTATAAGGCAGGTTGGGTTTCTTTAAGCCCTGCAGCCGTAATCAATTCCTGTTGGGCTGCGACCAGTTCAGGAGAATAGATGGAGGCCAATTGCTGTCCGCTTCTTACCTCCTCCCCCGCAAAATTAATGAACAACTTTTCTATGCGTCCTTCAAAGTAGGACGCCTGTGTCGCCACCGCCTTTTCGTTCTCTTGTATGGTGCCCGAAAGGGTAAGGGTATTATTGTCCGGGCTTCCGGAACCAACAATGGTTGTTCTGATGTTGGCCAGGGCCATAGCATTCTTGCTTAGTTGGAACTGAGCTGTCGCCAGACCATCGGATCCGGCTTCGGCGGGTATCAGGTCCATGCCACAAATAGGGCAGTTACCAGGGGTAGTTTGTCTTATTTGGGGATGCATAGAGCATGTCCATACAGTAGTTTCTTCCAACCCATTCTCGTGCGCATGAGCGTCCGAAGTTTGGACCTTATGAAATATGAAATAACCAGCCAAAAAACCAACTAAAACCGCAACGCTAATAAATATGATCGTTTTTTTCATAGTACTATTTTTTTTTCTTTAAATGCTTTCCAATGGTCGGAGAACTTATATAAAAAAGGGTGAATCCACTTAGGATGGTAATGAGTCCCATCAGGGAAAACCCTCTAAGCAAGAGCGTATTAAAATTATCCCGGCCCTGGTAATCCATGGTATGCATCATCCAAAGGAAATCGAACCAGCGCCAGTCCCTGTACCGAACCGTTTGAAATGATCCGTCATTTATGGAAACATAGGCCTTCACATTTTTTGTAGTTTCATAGGATATCACATAGGCGGGTAACGGTTTTTCCCGGTATTCATGATGGTTGCCCACCTCATCAATTCGTTCAATACCTGCAACACGTAAACCTGGAAGCATATGAGTGCCTGCAATTTGTAATGCTTCCTCCTTTGTGATCCCGTCCCTGGCTGCTCCGGTTTGTGCGTCCATCAAATAACTGCTATTGATCCAGTAATAGGGCCTGTCCCCAATCGTCCTTAATTCCAGGGAAGCGATCTCATCCGGGTTCGGCAGGGAGGTCGGACTTACCAGATTCTTAAATTCCGGGGTAACCCTATTTTCATTAAGAAAATGATCCCCGTGTATCTCATCAATATCGGTCCAACTAAAGTAGATCCCGCTTATGGTCCACATTAAAAACTGGATACCCAGAAAAAGCCCCAGGTATCGGTGTGCTTTACGAATTTTTATAGCTGTCTTTCGTTTAACCATGAGCATTAATCAATTTTGGTTGTTCTTAATCGAAGGGCGTTGGCGATTACCGATACGGAGCTAAAACTCATGGCTGCCGCAGCGATCATGGGCGACAGCAATATCCCAAATACAGGAAATAACACTCCTGCGGCTATCGGAACGCCCAGGGTGTTATAAACCAGGGCAAAAAAGAGGTTCTGTTTGATATTCTGCATGACCTTATGGCTCAGGTTCCTTGCCTTGACGATTCCTTGCAGATCTCCTTTTACCAGGGTAAGGGCCGCGCTTTCAATTGCCACGTCCGTGCCCGTGCCCATGGCGATCCCCACATCGCTTTTTGCCAGTGCCGGGGCATCATTGATACCATCACCCGCCATGGCCACTATTTTTCCGTTCCTTTGGAGTTTTTCCACTTCTTTTAGTTTGTCCTCCGGCAGCATTCCGGCCTTAAAATCGGCCAGGTTCAGTTCATTTGCCACGGCCTGTGCCGTAGCCTGGTTGTCACCGGTAAACATAATGACATCAATGCCTTTGTCCTGAAGGGCCTTGATGGCCTTTTTACTGGTTTCCTTGATTTTATCGCCTATGACCACATACCCCACTGCGTTTCCGTCTATTGCGAGATAGGATACCGTTTTGCCTTTTTCCTGATGTGCTTGTGTCTTCTCCCTGAAAGTTGCTGTCAGCGTAACCCCGGCCTGTTCCATCATTTTATCATTGCCAAGGGATACCCGTTTTCCGTTTACGTTTCCTTCCACTCCCTTACCGGTCACCGCATTGAAACCATCAGCTTTCAGGATATCTGAGCCTTGCTCTTTACCATATTTCATGGTTGCTTCTGCCAATGGGTGTTCGCTGAATTGGTTTATAGAAACAATATATTGGAGCAGCTCCTTTTCTGAATACGAATTATCTGAAATACCGATGGCCACTACTGAAGGTTTTCCCTCTGTAATGGTTCCTGTTTTATCAACGATGAGTGTATTTACGGTATTTAATTTCTCCAGTGCTTCTGCATTCTTAATGAGAATACCATTCTGTGCACCCCTTCCAACGCCTACCATGATCGACATGGGAGTAGCCAGGCCCAATGCACAGGGACAGGCGATTATCAGCACGGCTATGGCATTTACCAGAGCGTAAACATAAGCCGGGTCAGGGCCCCAAACGGCCCATACCACAAATGTGATGATGGCTATCAGCACTACAACCGGAACAAAATAGCCCGAAACTTTATCTGCCAGGTTTTGGATGGGCGCCTTGCTTCGGCTGGCATCATTCACCATCTGGATAATCTGTGAAAGCAAGGTTTCCGAACCTATTTTTTCCGCTTTCATCAAAAAGGACTGGTTCCCATTGATAGTCCCGCTTAGCACCCGGTCACCTGTGTTTTTGTTCACGGGTATCGGTTCCCCGCTAATCATGGATTCATCAATGGATGTCTCACCTTCTGTAATTATACCATCTACAGGGATCTTCTCCCCTGGCTTAACACGTAGGATATTGCCCAATTCAATATGGTCGATACTGATTTCTTCTTCCTTGCCATCCCTGACACGAATCGCCTTATTGGGGGCCAGTTTCAGCAACTCCTTCACAGCGGAATTGGTCTTACTATGTGCCCTGGCCTCCAATACCTGTCCTAACAAGACCAGGGTGAGGATAACCGTCGCTGCTTCAAAATAAACATGAACACTACCGGATTCCGTTCTGAACTGTGCTGGGAAAAAATCGGGCATAAGCATCCCAAAAAGGCTGAACGTCCAGGCCACCCCTGCCCCTATGCCAATAAGGGTAAACATATTGAGGTTCCATGTCCTGATGGAACGATAGGCCCGTTCAAAGAACATCCAGGCGGCGTAAAATACGACAGGAATGGATAGCCCAAACTGAATCCAGTTCCAGTTTTTTTGTGCCATAAGGGTATACAACGGATTATTTTGAACCATTTCGGACATGGCGATCAAAAAGACCGGCAGGGTAAAAGCCAATGATATCCAGAATTTTTTAAGCAATTTCCTGTAATTCTTTTCCTCAGCAGAGCGATCGGCCTGCACAGGCACCAGGTCCATCCCACATATAGGGCAATCTCCTGCCTTATCGTAGGTTTTATCCCCTTCACAGTGCATAGGACAATAAAAAGCACCTGTACCCGATACCTGGGCAGCTACCTCTTTCTTTTTGGGCATATACTGCTGTTCGCCGGGATTATGAATGCTATACCGCCCTCCGTCCTTTTTCAAAGCTTCCTGAAATGTTGCGATCGGAATATGATGTTCCATCGTTATGTTCGCTTCCGCTTTTTCCAGATCCACAGAAACCATGGTAACCCCTTCCACTTTAGACAGTGTTTGTTCTACATGGTTCCGACAGCCGTTACAGGACATGCCGTGTATGTGGTAGCTATGTTTCATCTTTTTACTTTTTTATCGTTTCTGTTACTTTCCCGCATGTCAACATCTTGTCACCATAGTAAGGATTTCTGATTTCTTCCTTGTCGGAAATCCAGTAACCACCATTACCTTCAAAGGCCATGGGGCAAAACTGTTTGTAAATAGCGCCTTCTGCAATAGCCTCTTTGAACAACGGCTCTACCTTTTCCGTCAGCTCTGAAAACAAGGCTCGCTGTTTTTCCAGATCCTTCACTTCTGCCATGGCCATGACTATCGACTTCATTTCCTCTTTTTCCCCGGGAATGCTTTGGACGAGATTTCCTACTGCTTTAGTTGATTCTTCGGCATTTGAGTTTACCAATGCTATCCGGATCTGTTGATAATTACGGAACACCTTACCGGCCATTTCATCCGAAAAGGAGGCCTGCGCAATTTCAGGCGCCTTTTCCTGTTGTACATTCATTTTCTCAGGGGCACTGTTACCGGTATGTTGTTGGTTTTTTGTGTCTCCGCATGAAGCTACGAAAATGAGCGTCATCATGGCAATTGTCAAGGTTACATTTCGTTTCATCTTTTAAATTTATTGTCGTTAGAATAAAGGTATTGTTAGGTGTTTTTATTGATTCGTTAAATAATTGATAACGGCCATTTGCTCATAATACGCTTTGACGGCCCCTATGCTGTTTATCTGAAATTGTAATTGCAGTTCCTGAATGTCGAGCACATCGTTAAAATCGATGGTTCCCGTTTCATAGTTTTTAAGGAGGATCTCTTCCGCATCCTTTGCCTGTTTAAGGTTTTTCTGCTGGGTATCGAATTGTATCCTTGCCTGGTTCCGCATGGCTTTTGCTTTGGCCAATGCATTTTCCAAGACATTCAGACGCTCGGTTCTCTGGGATTCAATTTCCCTTTGCTGCAATTCATTTTGCCTGGAATTTGATTTATAACGACTGTTGAAAATAGGGATGGATAACGAAACCATGGGCATTATAATATCTTTCCCGTTATCGCTAAAGCTCATATCAGGTCGTTCGGAAACAGGCACGTAGTCCAGTCCGAAGCCTATTTCAGGTGCACTTTCCCTTTGATTTACAAGTTCGGTTTGCACAATGGATTCATACAGTTTATCATACTTCAGCAGTTCGGGGTTAAGTTCCAGACCTTCATCCAAAATCATTGGGTCTTCCATAGGCAGCATCACCTGTGGTACCACCGCTACTTCCATTCGCTCATTACGATTCAGGAGGTTGTTAAAGCTTACCTGTTCGGCCAGATAGTCTTGTTCCAAAACTGCTTTTTGTTGGTGCAGTTGGTTTTGCCGTATCTGTAACCGCAAAACGTCTACTGCTGATGCTTTACCGACCTCCACGGAGGATAATGCCAACTGTTCATAGGTTTGGAGCAGCTCCATATTTTTCACCAGAACCTGCCGTTTAGCCTGAATGGCATACAGATCGTAGTACGATTGAGCGACCCATAAGGCAAGTTTGCGCTTTGCAATGGTGATTTCCACAAATTCCGTTTCGGCAATTGAATTGGCGTAGTTTTCCCTTGCGGTAACGGTACCAAACCAGGGCAACATCTGGGATACTGAAAATCGGGCCCGTTGCGCACCGGTTCGTGTTTCCGGTTCGCTCACAAAATAGCCGGCGCTAATAGTGGTGTTGGGCAGCGTGTTTACAGCGTTTACCTTTTCCCGGGCAATTTCAAAGCGAATTTCAAAGGCCCGTATCTGTGGATTATTTGATTCCGCTTCCTCAATATACGATTGCAGGTCTTGCGCTTTGCCAAAAACGGATACAAACAAAAGACAAATTATGTGAACTATATTTTTCATTTGATCGCTCGTTTTAATTGAAATTCTTTTTGCCAGCTGAAGAGAACGGGGACCAAAAAGTAGGAAGTTATATCGATTAGCATGCCACCAAATATTGGTATTGCCATGGGTATCATGATATCGCTTCCCTTCCCTGTGGAAGTAAGCACCGGCAACAAGGCAAGAATGGTAGTCACCGTGGTCATTAAACAAGGCCGGATGCGCTTTTCAGCTGCTTCCAGGGTTGCCATACGAATACCTTTTTTATCTGCAGGGGTTTCTTTTTTGAATGTTTGTATAAGGTAGGTAGCCATCAACACTCCATCATCCGTTGCAATACCGAACAGGGCAATAAAACCTACCCAGACCGCCACACTCAGATTGATCTGCTTCATATTGAAAAGCTCCCTCAAATTTTCACCAAAAAGGTTAAAATTAAGGAACCAGTCCTGTCCGTAGAGCCAAATCATAATAAATCCTCCTGCAAATGCCACCGCAATTCCTGTAAAGACCATTAATGAGGTAGTAACAGACCGGAACTGAAAATAGAGTATTAAAAAGATGATCAGCAATGACAACGGCACCACCACAGAAAGTGTTTTTTCTGCCCGCAACTGATTCTCATAGGTCCCTGTAAAACGATAGCTTACCCCTTTGGGAACTACCAATTCGCCCTTGTCAATTTTGTTTTGGATCAGGGCTTGGGCACTTTCTACCACACTGACCTCGGCAAAACCATCGAGCTTGTCAAACAACACATACCCTACCAAAAAAGTATCCTCGCTTTTAATGACCTGAGGGCCTTTTTCATAGCGGATAGTAACTAATTCGCTCAATGGGACCGGACTACCCTTGGCTACAGGAACATAAATATTCCTGATGTCCGCCGGATTTTCCCTAAGTGCTCTCGGGTAGCGAACGCGAACGCCATAGCGCTCCCTGCCCTCAACGGTCTGGGTAAGGGTCATTCCCCCAACGGCAACTTCCAAAACGCGTTGTACATCCTCAATAAGAATGCCGTATCGTGCCAGCGCCTCCCTGTCGATATCTATCAACAGATAGGGTTTGCCCACGATCCTGTCGGCAAATACGGCCTCGTCCTTCACCCCTTCCACTTCTTTGAGAATGTTCTCCAATTCAATGCCAAATGCTTCAATTTGTCCCAAATCCTGACCCTTGACCTTAATACCCATTGGTGCGCGCATACCGGTCTGCAACATGACCAACCTGGTTTCTATGGGCTGTAATTTGGGTGCAGAAGTTACTCCAGGCAATCGTGTAACCCTTATAATTTCGTTCCAGATATCATCAGGAGATTGAATTTTGGGTCGCCAGTTTCGGTAATATTCCCCGTCGTCATCAGGGATGAGTTGGTCATACGTCACTTCCGGGAACTCCTCACTATACGCCTTTTCGTCCTTTGAAGCAGTAGTAGGATTTAAAAGCAACCTGCCATCTTTTAGTTCGAAAAGGCCGTCATCGTTCACTTTAAAACGCTGCGGTGCCCCTTCTTCATTCCGCATATACTCAGGCTTATACTGGATCATGTTTTCGTACATGGACAAGGGGGCAGGGTCTAAAGCAGATTCGGTGCGACCAGCTTTCCCTACCACCGTTTCTATTTCCGGAATACTCGCCACCGCCATATCCAGTTGCTGCAATACCCGTTTGTTTTCTTCCACCCCTGCATGTGGAAGAGAAGTAGGCATTAAAAGGAATGAACCTTCATTAAGCGCAGGCATAAATTCTTTGCCTGTATTTCTCATGATCAGGATTCCTAAGGTCAGGACCGTTGCGGGTATCACCAAAAATAAGATCTTGTTCTGCAAAGCCCACCGAAGGATTGCGGAATAATACCTCCTGAAAACGGAAAACATACCTAATAATCCGAAACAGATGGAGGCTACGAAAATCAGATTCATGACAATACTTCGGTCAAAACCCAGAGGGCGCCAATACACAGCCAGCAGAAAAACAATGGCAATGGTAGCAATCATGATGTTGACCAAGTTCGCCTGTTTCGCCTCCCATAATCCCCGTATGACCAGGAATCCAACTGCACCATAGGCGATCAAGATAAGACCCAACCAAAACCCATAGAGTATTGCTGTAATTCCAAGCAGCACCAACAAACCGTTCACTATATATTTTGTGCGTACCCGGATCGCTCTTTTTCTGAATAAGTAAGCGGCAAATGGCGGGATTAAAAAAAGTGCTATGACCAGCGATGCAGAAAGGGCCATTGTTTTGGTAAAGGCCAGCGGACGAAAGAGTTTGCCTTCGGCACCTATCATGGTAAACACCGGTATAAAACTAATAATGGTGGTCATAACCGCCGTTACGATGGCCCCGGATACTTCGGCTGTGGCATTATAGATGATATCGTTCGTGGTATATTCAATTCCATTTTCCTTAAAACGCAATTTTTCATCTTCGAGATGCCGTATCATATTTTCGGCCAGTATGACCCCTACATCCACCATAGTACCTATGGCTATCGCGATACCCGAAAGTGCCACGATATTGGCATCTACATGAAACAGTTTCATGGTTATAAAAACCATCAGTACTGCCACGGGCAATAATCCTGAAATAAGGATCGAAGCCCGTAGGTTGAATACCATAATAACAATGACCAAGAGGGTAATGAGAATCTCCATGGTCAGTGCCTCGTTAAGTGTACCCAGGGTTTCCCGGATCAATTCGGTACGGTCGTAAAAGGGGACGATGGTCAATTGGGACGTGCGGCCGTCGCTTAATTGCTTGGAGGGAAGCCCTGCACGTAGTTCGGTAATTTTGTCCTTAACATTATTGATGACCGCTAACGGATTTGCACCGTATCTGGCGACGACCACCCCGCCTACCACTTCGGCTCCTTCCTTATCCAGAATACCGCGCCTGGCGGCCGGCCCGAGGGAAACATTGGCAATATCTTTAATACGGATAGCAGTAAAATCTTCCGATGCTATGACGGCATTTTTGATGTCCTCCAATGACTCAATATAGCCAAGACCCCTTACCAGGTATTCAGCCTGGTTGATTTCCAGGGTTTGTGCACCAATATCCCTGTTGCTTTGTTTTACAGCTTTGACGACTTCTTCCAATCCGATGTGGTACTGCTTCATCAATTCCGGATCCACATCAATCTGGTATTCCTGAACATAGCCACCTATGGAGGCTACTTCCGATACGCCACTTGCAGCAGACAACGCGTATTTCACATAATAGTCCTGAACGCTTCGCAATTCCTGTAGATCCCAACCACCGGTAACATTCCCATCTTTATCCCTGCCTTCCAGGGTATACCAGAAGATTTGCCCCAGGCCGGTTGCATCGGGTCCCAAGGCGGGGTTTACCCCTTCGGGCAACAGATTACCAGGCAGCGAATTCAGTTTTTCCAGGATGCGACTACGGCTCCAATAGAATTCAATGTCCTCTTCAAAAATGATATAAATACTGGAAAAGCCGAACATGGAGGAACTGCGTATGGTTCTGACACCGGGTATACCTAGCAAAGAACTGGTGAGCGGATATGAGATCTGGTCTTCAATATCCTTGGGGGAACGGCCGGGCCATTTGGTAAAAACGATCTGTTGGTTCTCCCCTATATCGGGGATAGCATCGACAGGAACCGGATCGTTTGGTAAAAAGCCCGTATCCCAATTAAAGGGGGCATTTACAATTCCCCAACCAATACAAAGCAACAGCACTAATAATGCGACCAGTTTGTTTTCTATCAGGAATTTTATGCTTCTATTCAGCATGCGATTTGATCATTATAGATTAGAAATGGATATTTTGAAAACACGGAAAGGTGTTATAGCCCAATGCAGCTAAAAGCTGTGGGCTTCATTTCAAATCTATAGCATCAAATAAGGAAGGTCTGGTCCAGTACCTGAATGTCCCGAATCAGCAAAGGAGGGGAATACTCTTTAAAAGGAATGGGGTGTTCTTCTGCGCCAATAAAGAGTTGCACATACGAAATGGTATAGGACAGTAAGAAGGTTTGTTGTTCAAAAGAAAGGGTGTCAAAGGAAGCCTGCAGATCGTCCTGCCCCGGCACAACAACTTCAACATCCGAGCAGCAAGGCATTTCCAGGTCATCGGAAACCATATCCATCCCGGCTAAGTCCATAGACATAGCACAGGTTTCTGCCTTTTGAAAAAACTTGAAATCGACCAGCGAATGTCCACAGAAATGCATATCCATCGAGAAAGACATGGTGGAGAACAGCACCAAAAGGGCCATTAACAGGGAGCCTATTTTTCGAAGTAGTTCATTCATCTAGTGTACAAAACTACAAAATAAATCAATTTATTGTACTGGTTAACATAAGATTAGACAAAGCAGCCCCCACGGATCGCCAATGCCATTGGACCTTGGCTATTAAAGTTTAGCGTGATAGCTTCCCTGTAACTAAAAATTATCAGTACTTTGCCTCGCCAAATTATAGCACCCATAAAAATGAAAATTGTAATACTTTCTCAGAACCCAAACCTCTATTCCACCAAAAGGCTGGTGGAAGCAGGCACTAAAAAAGGGCACGAAATGCTCGTTATTGACCATTCCAAATGTGACCTTATCATTGAAAAGAAAAAACCGGGACTCATATATAAAGGAAAGGAAATTACAGACGTTTCGGGGGTCATACCAAGAATTGGGGCATCTATAACCTTCTATGGCACTGCAGTAGTGCGGCAGTTCGAAATGATGAAGGTCTTTACGGCCGTAGAATCGCAGGCGCTGGTGCGTTCCCGGGATAAATTGCGGAGTCTGCAAATTTTATCCAGGGCCGGACTGGGATTGCCTAAGACCGTTTTCAGCAATTATTCCAGGGATGTAGGTGCTATTATTGACAAGGCCGGAGGGGCCCCTGTGGTCATAAAGCTTTTAGAAGGAACACAGGGTCTTGGGGTGGTGCTGGCAGACAACAGAAATTCTGCCGAATCCATTTTAGAGGCATTTAATGGCTTGCAAGCCCGGGTCATTGTACAGGAATTCATAAAAGAGGCCAAAGGAGCCGATATCAGGGCCTTTGTTGTAGATGGTGTGGTAGTTGGCGCTATGAAACGACAGGGGAAAGAAGGCGAATTCCGATCGAATCTTCACCGTGGGGGCTCTGCCAACATTATTGAACTGACAGACGAAGAGGAAAATGCGGCGATCAAGGCAGCCCGGGTCATGGGGCTGGGTGTTGCCGGGGTAGATATGCTGCAGTCGTCCCGGGGACCTTTGATCCTGGAAGTGAATTCTTCTCCCGGCCTGGAAGGCATAGAAGCCGCCACCGGTAAAGACATAGCAGGGAAGATCATAAAGTATGTTGAAAGGCATGCCGACGAGTAATATGGAATTACTGGGCCAAACGATCAACAAAGGAAAAGGGTACCAGTTACACCTGGATATTGCCAAGCTCCACACAAGAACCAAGATGCAGGTGCCCATTATGGTAGAGCGGGCAAAAAAGGATGGCCCGGTATTGCTCATCACGGGTGGCATTCATGGCAACGAGATCAATGGTATTGAAATTGTGCGGCAACTTATCGCCCATAAATACCACAAACCGGAGCGAGGAACGATCATTTGCATCCCGGTTGTCAATATCTTTGGCTTTTTAAATCAGGAGCGTCAGTTTCCTGACGGAAGGGACCTGAACCGCGTTTTTCCGGGGAGCCCCCGGGGGTCACTGGCCAGCAGGTTTGCCTATCACCTCATCAACGAAATAGCCCCGCAGGTAGACTTTTGCATCGACTACCATACGGGGGGCGACAGCCGTTTTAATGTCCCCCAGATCCGCATCAGCAAGGAAGATAAGGAAAGCCTGGCTATGGCCTATGTCTTTCATGCGCCCTTTATTATTGGATCTGCAAGGCGCGATAAGTCTTTCCGGGAAGCTATGCACAAAATGGGGAAAAAGGTCCTGTTGTTTGAAGGGGGCAAATCCAAGCATTTGGATGCAGCGGTTACAGCCGCAGGTGTTGGCGGTGCTTTACGTGTCATTCAGGGATTGGGCATGCGCGATTTCAGAAAAGAACTATCCCATTTTGATTCCACGAAAGAAGCACCCTTGCTGATCGATGATTCCAAATGGATACGGGCCAATTATTCTGGGATGTTCCATCCAAAACCTATCCTTGGGCAAAAAGTAAAAAAGGGATCGGTAATCGGTAGTATTTCAGGTCCTTTTGGCTATTTCGAACGATCGATCAAGGCTTCGCACACGGGTTATGTACTCTGCATCAATGAGTCCCCGATCGTCAACCAGGGCGACGCCTTATTCCACATCAGCAAACATTGAAATAACTACCTTTCCCGTAAAATAGAAAGGAAGCCACTATGGCAAGAATGAGAGTAGGTCAGATACCAAACTACTCTAAGTTCCATCGTAGAATATCCTATATTAAAGACGATATAGTTTGCCATCCAAAAAATAAATGATAGCTTTAAGTAATGTTCCTTTTAGTCCTTAGATTAGGCAAAAGTGAAGCATGATTTCCAGGGCTTCAATGCTATAAAGCAATGCTTTTCAGGAACAGGAAAAAGACGTTCATATGACTCATATTTTCTTAAAATAATTGAATGAAAGTACTTTTTTTTACCAGAGAATTTCCGCCGTATGTCTATGGTGGCGCAGGTGTACATGTGGAATACCTCGCAGCCGAACTTGCGCGGTTAATGAAAGTGGAAGTACGTTGCTTCGGAGACCAGGATGTGGCAACGGGCGACCTTACCGTCACCGGTTTTCCCTATGACAACCCCACCTTTAATAAAGCCGATGACAAGTTAAAAGGGGTGCTGCAGACCCTGAGCACCTGCCTCCATTTAAATACAGATGCCATAGATGCCGATATTGTCCATTGCCATACCTGGTATGCACATTTTGCAGGTATCCTGGCAAAACTCTGTTATGGGAAACCACTGGTTATAACAGTCCATTCGCTGGAACCATTGCGCCCGTGGAAACGGGAACAATTAGGCCGGGGGTACGATGCTTCTTCCTGGATCGAAAAAACAGCCATTGAAATGGCCGATGCCATTATTGCCGTTTCCGAGGAAACCAAAGAAGATGTGCTGAAGTACTTCAATGTAGAAGAAGCCAAAATTGAGGTCATCTATAACGGCATCAACCTTCAGGAATACGTAGTAACGGATGATACCACTACCCTTGACACATACGGCATAGATAAAACAAAGCCCTATGTCCTGTTCGTAGGGAGGATCACAAGGCAAAAAGGGATCATTCACCTGGTGAATGCCATAAAATATATTGATCCGGATACGCAGGTGGTCTTGTGTGCGGGTGCCCCGGATACCAAAGAAATAGCCCAGGAAATGGAAGCCAGTGTGAAGGCAGTAACCAAGACAAGGAACAACGTCATCTGGATCGATAAGATGCTCGACAAAAAATCGGTGATCCAGTTGTATTCCCATGCCGATGTCTTTTGCTGCCCCTCTATTTACGAACCTTTTGGCATCATCAATATTGAGGCCATGGCCTGCGAGACGGCTGTAGTGGCAAGTGCCGTTGGCGGTATCAAAGAGGTGGTCGTAGATGGGGAAACCGGGATTTTAGTGCCGCTGGAACAGCAAAAAACGGCCCCGTTTGAACCGGTAGATCCCGACAAATTTTCGAGAGACCTGGCCGATGGCATCAATTCGCTCATCAAACAATGACCCATTGCGGAAGTCAATGGCCATCAATGGACGGAAACGGGTGGAAGAAACCTTCGATTGGGAAGCGATTGCCAAACAAGTGAAAAGCTTATATGAATCCTTAATAAAATAAACATGGTTAACAATAAAACACTCGCTATCATATTGGGTGGCGGACAGGGAACCCGCTTATATCCATTGACCGAATCCAGGTCAAAACCGGCTGTGCCCATTGCGGGTAAGTATCGTTTGGTTGACATCCCGATATCCAACTGTATCAATTCGGAGATCAAACGTATGTACGTCTTAACACAATTCAATTCTGCCTCGCTTAACAAACACATAAAGAATACCTATCACTTTAGTTTTTTTAGCTCGGCTTTTGTGGATATCCTGGCAGCCGAACAAACATTGGGTAATACAACCTGGTTTCAGGGTACCGCGGATGCGGTAAGACAGTGTATGCATCATTTCCTGCAGCATGAATTTGAGTACGCGTTAATTTTATCGGGAGACCAGCTCTATCAAATGGATTATAACCTGATGCTGGAAGAACATGTCAAGAACAATGCTAAAATTACCGTTGGGACCATTCCCGTGCATGCAAACGATGCCCCCGCCTTTGGCATCCTAAAATCGGATCCTGATAATAATATAACATCATTCATTGAAAAACCGGCCTCAGATCTTTTACCGGACTGGACCTCGGACGTTAGTGAAGAAATGAAGGCTCAGGGAAGACATTATCTGGCATCTATGGGAATTTACATTTTCAACAAAGATCTGCTGATCGAGTTGATGAACGACCCAAGTACGCTCGATTTCGGCAAGGAAATCATACCACAGAGTATTCACAAGCACAAGACCATGAGCTATCCGTTTGAAGGATACTGGACAGATATTGGAAATATCAGCTCTTTCTTTGAGGCCAATCTGGAGCTTAGTGATGAAATTCCAAAATTCAATCTGTACGATAAAAGCAATCGTATTTACAGCAGGGCGAGGATGTTACCCACTACAAAGCTCAGTGGTACCAAAATTATCAATGCGGTCATTGCGGATGGTTGTATTATACATGCTGCAAGTATTGAACGATCTGTGATCGGTATCAGGGCCCGGATCGGTAAGGATTCTATTATTCGCAATACCTATGTAATGGGTAGTGATTACTATGAAACACTACAGGAGATAGAGAATTTCAACATCGAAATATTAATGGGTATCGGGGAACGATGTACTATTGATCATGTAATTGTTGACAAGAACTGCAGGGTTGGGGATGATGTAACCATAAAGGGCGGACGACATCTGGAAGATACAGAAACGGATACGTATGTGGTACGGGATGGCATTGTAGTACTTAAGAAAGGGGCCGTGATCCCAAGTGGAACAGTTATATAAGCATGAAACAGCTTGTTCCCTTTATAAGACAAAAAAGCCGGTCAAATTGCCCGGCTTTTTTTGGTCGGGATGACTGGATTCGAACCAGCGACCACGCGCACCCCATGCGCGTACGCTACCAGACTGCGCCACATCCCGATTATTTCAATATGTCAGTAAGTATCTTTCTATTATTTAACGCTACCACCCGACCATCCCGCCTTGGCGGGATACGCTACTCCCGATCCCGATAGCTATCGGGACGGGACGCCACATCCCGTAAATTCAGAGCGCAAAAATAGCAAAGATTCTTGGATTCCCGTAACCTTTTGTCAACCTTTTTGATGTTTGTTTTTTTGAAATCTTTTTTTTATTTTAACATATGTTTAAGGATTTTGTTCAATCAAAAAAAAACCGAAAAGAATCCTAAAATATGATTTAAGTCATTTTTTAACACTTAATGTACCCATAATTTTAACAAACTTTTAAAAGCCTTTAAAATACTCGTTCTTATGAAAAATTTAAACTTTCTCCGCACTTTGATGGTCTTGGCTTCTGCCTTTATGCTCATCCAATGTACCAGTGATCTTGAAATTCCAGACCCTATAGCAGGTCCTCCAGGTATGGATGGAATAGATGGGGTTGACGGGGTTGACGGGGTTGATGGTACCGCTTCCTGCGTAGCATGTCACTCCAGTGCCACACGGGAACCTATCGTAGCCTCCTTTATGGTGTCTATACATAATATTAGCCCAGGAGATACATACAAAAGAGGAGCAAGCGCAAGTTGTGCGCAATGTCACGGAGAAGAAGGTTATATTGACTACATAACCACCGGAGCAGTTAAGGAATTCTCCCTGGCCTCCGTTGGCCTTGATACTGCGGGTAACGTCGTATATGATACCTTAAATCCGTATCCAAATGTATCCAAGATGAGTTGTACCACCTGTCACGACAGGCACAGTTCCTTTGATTTTGAAAATGATGGTTTTGATTATGCCTTACGAAATATAGACGCAGTTACATTGGTGATCGACAATTCTACTGTAATAGACTTTGAAGGTGCCAGTAACAACTGTATTACCTGCCACCAGCCAAGGAACAGTTACCCTGTACCGGGTGGTACTGATAGCGTTACCGTTACAAGCAGTCGCTACGGACCACACCATGGCCCACAGGCTACTATGTTAGAGGGTATCATGGCCGCCAATATTCCCGGCGCTGAAGCGTACCCCGCTGTAGGAACAGCTACCCACCGAACCGGTTCTTCCTGCGTTGCCTGCCATATGGGCGAATCTACAGATATCAATGAAGGACTGCATTCCTGGAATCCTACAGAAGAAGCCTGTATAACCTGCCATCCAAACGGTGCTCCAGATGAAATAAACGGATTTACGACCGATTACACAACATTGAAGAACCTATTGGTAGCTGAGGGAGCACTTACCGCTGGGGATAACGCGGTGCCCGGAACCTATTCTGCAGAAGTTGGGCAAGCGCTCTGGAATTACAGAACGTTGTTGGAAGATAAGAGTAAAGGGATACATAACCCTGCCTATACAAGGGCGTTGCTCAAAAACTCCATAGAGGCATTACAAAATTAAGGGATAACGTTCCTCAATGGGTCCATTGCAAGTTGCCTGGACCCATTGGGAACATCCCATTACACCTTGTTCCCTTAATTAAAGTTCATTTATAAAACAGCTCCTAAGAAAATTAGGGCCCTGTACCTTAACAACAATAAAATGAAAAAACGTATCCCATTACTTTTGGTTGGTAGCTTGTGCTTATGGAATATTTCGTGCTACTACGACCAGGAGATAGACCTGAGTCAGCCAGCACCGGAAATTCCGCCCGAACAGGTGATCTCATTCAATACCGATATTGAACCGCTATTCTCACAGAATGGAAAAAACTGCACCGCTTGTCATGACGGCAATGTGGCAAATCCCGATTTAACAGCAGGTAACGCCTATGCCAGTATTATTCCTTTAATTGTACCCGGAGATGCAGAAGGTAGCGAGTTTTACCAAAGATTACCCGGGAATGGACATCCTTTTGATGTTGGATTTGTACTAGACAACGCCGAGATCGGTTTGATCAAGGAATGGATAGACCGCGGAGCCGAAAATAATTAACCTGTAAGACACTTCATCATGAAAAAATTGAGCTTTATATATGTTTTCCTCCTGCTGTCACCCATCGCCCTGCTTTCGCAGGAAAAAGAAAAGGACTCGGTGGTAGAAAAACCAGAACGCCCAGCCTTCGAAAGTTCCTATATTATTGACACGCCTACAGATGTACTCCCTATAAAGAATACACTGGAGATACAAATGTCGCACAGGTTTGGCACCGTAAATGGTGGCACCAATGATCTCATAGGCATATGGGCACCATCCAATATCCGTATCGGATTTGCCTTTTCGCCTCATGACCGACTAACCATCGGGTACGGAACCACTAAATTTGACCGCTTACAGGATTTCAACTGGAAAGTAGGCCTTTTACGCCAGACACGTTCCAATAAAATACCGGTGAATGTTACCTATTTTGGGAATTTTACCATCGATGCACGGAAAGCAGATAATTTTTTAGTAGAGCAACACCGCTACTCCAATTTTCATCAGCTGATCATTTCCCGAAGGTTCAATTCCAACTTGTCCCTGCAGGTGGCCCCCAGTGTTTCTCACTATAATTTGGTGCCACAACGCATGCGAAATGATGTAGTAGCCTTATCCGTTGGCGGCCGATATAAAATAAGTCCGCAGACATCCATTTTAGTCGACTACACCCAGCCATTTGTACATCACCTGGACGGAGAAAAGCTCGACATGGATCCGGAAGCCGGCTTTGGCCTTGGTGTAGAATTCAGGACCTCCTCCCACGCATTCCAGTTGTTTATTTCCAGCTACCAGGGATTAGTTCCACAAAAGAATGTCATATTCAACCAAAACAATTTCTTTGATGGTGATTTCCTGATCGGATTTAACATTACCCGTCTGTATAATTTCTAATCATATACCATATCCATATGAATAACAAACCAAAAAAGGGCAAAGGCATTTCAAGAAGAGGCCTTTTCCCTTTATTAGGAGGTTCGCTGCTAATTCCGTTTCTAGGCTTTAATCAGGAAGCTGCTCCGGAAGAAGCAGGCACAGGAGGAAGAGGCATATGAAACCTTATTGAAGCCAGATGGCACCATTGTGAAGGTGAAGGCCAGTACCCTTAAAAACTCCAAGGTCATAAAGAAAAATATCCCCAACGCCACTTTTTTGCAGTGGTTGGGAAAGAAGTTTTAAATACCCACATTAAGTAATGGAAGACAACACAAAAAGATCGAGGCGAATTTTTCTTGACCGTGGCCTCAAAATAGGCGTTGCCGGTATATTAGGAGGTATTGGATTGTCCAAGCTTTCGGCCAAACTGACTGAAAACAAAAAGGTGCCATCCGGAGAAACCATGGAGTTGATGACCACTGACGGTACCATCATAGAGGTAGATACCTCAGAGGTCATGGAAGTGGCCCATAACCACCACAACATGGATTATAATGTCCGTGAAGGAATGCCTAACCGGAAATTTGTGATGGTGGTAGACCTTGCCAAATGCAAGAATGCGCTTAAAATGCCAATCTTCATGTAATAAAAATCACTACATCACCGGCGATAATGCCTGGCTTAAGGTCTACAAAATGCAGGAATCTCAGGATACGGCTCCCTACTGGATGCCTACCATGTGCCAGCATTGCGACAAACCCGCCTGTGTTACCGTTTGCCCGGTAGACGCCACTTTCAAACGGGAAGATGGCCTGGTGCTGATCGATAACGAACGTTGTATTGGTTGCCGTTTCTGTATGGCTGCCTGTCCTTATTCTACCCGTGTTTTCAACTGGGGTGATCCGGGCCAGGAAGTGACCCTTAATTTAGATATGACAGGATACGAACCTACTCCTGAATATGCCGGAAAACCAAGCCTGAAAGGCACGGTAGACAAATGCGATTTCTGCCCGCATATGGTGAAAGAGGGAGAACTCCCCCACTGCGTTACCGCCTGCCCGAACGGGGTCTTTTATTTCGGTGACAAATATGAGGATACCGTTACCAATGGGGAAGAAACGGTACGCCTAAGTAAATTACTGGAAGACAAGGCTGGTTATCGTTTAATGGAAAGCCTGGGTACCGAACCCAGTGTTTACTATTTGCCTCCTGTGGATCGTTTAGTCGATTTTGAGGACGGCATGCCGTTTTACAACGAGTTCCAATCTGTTGAAAAACCTTCTGAGGAATGAAAAATTTTACCACAATCGTAGCGGACCTCGCTCCTAAAAAATTTGGGAAAACGGGTGTCCTGTGGATCGGCTTTCTGGTTATTCTAATTGTTTTAGGGGTCCTGGCCTATGCCGATCAGGTGATACAAGGACAGAAAGTAACGAATATGAGAGATTATGCCCTATGGGGTATTTACATCTCCAATTTTGTGTTCTTTGTGGCCACTAGCTTCGTTGGATCGGCTGCAGTGGCCATTTTACGGCTCACCAACAATTCCTGGAGAACCCCCCTGGTACGTATTGCTGAGATCATTACCCTAGCGTGTATTGTCATGGCCGGGATCACCATTACCATCGATATGGCCAGACCGGACCGGGTAATGAACCTGTTTATTCATGCCCGATTACAATCGCCTATCACCTGGGATATTATTATTATTCCCACCTTTATTGTGATCAGCCTGTTGATGCTCTATTTCCCGCTGTTACCCGATTTGGCGATTCTTCAAAAGCATTTTGCCACCACCAAACCGACGTTAAGCAAATGGTATGGCCGACTTTCGCTGAAATGGACCGGAAGCGCTGCTCAAAAGGCCATTCACGAATCGTCTATCCAAACCTTATCGGTTCTGATACTCCTGGCTGGTATTCTGTTACAGACCATAGATGCATGGCTTTTCTCTACGACCTATAGAGTGGGTTGGGATAGTTCCAGCCTGGCACCTTACTTTATTTCTGGAGCCTTTGTCGCCGGGATAGGCGCCCTTGTTACCGTTATTTATGTGGTTCGCAGAACACGAAAGTTAGAGGATTATATCACAGAAGGCCATTTTGACAAAATGGGCAAACTGCTCGCACTGGCCTGTATGATCTATCTGTATTTTAATATCAATGAATACCTGCTTCCTTTCTTCACTGCCAAAACCGGTGAAGATGCCCATATCAATTCATTGTTTACCGGACATTATGCAGGTTTATTCTGGTTTGTGACCATTGCAGGCCTGATATTACCCATATTCTTGTTGTTATTCAAAAAAGGCCGGAAACCCCTTCCCATGTTCATCATAGGGATGGTGGTGGTCATAGGTTCCTGGTGGAAACGTTACATCATCATAACCCCTACCCTATTGGAGCCTTTCTTGCCTATACAGGGCGTTCCGGAATCCTGGCATAGCTACTTTCCAAGTATGCACGAGTGGGCAATAACGGTTGCCACCCTGGCCATGGCACTGCTTATTATCACCCTATTGGTGCGTTTTCTGCCCGCGGTGCCTATTCAACGGACCGCAGATGAACAGGAAATAGCAGAATCATTATTAAAAAAGAACCCGTCATGAGAAGTTATTATAGCGTGAAACGGCTTTCCCTTGTGTTCCTTGGAGCCTTTTTGCTCCCCTTGTTTGTTGGAAGCCTGTACGCACAAGGTGGGGAGAAAACCGCCGTGAGGTTGAAAGTGGACTATACCAAGGTCATGGATGGCCAGAGTTATTTGGACATCAAAGCGATCGCACGTATGGACGGCCAAATGACTGATATACCGGACCTCACCATGGAGGTCTATTATGAATATCAGGATGAGGAATTCCCGTTGGGTACCACCAAAACCAACATGAGCGGGAAAAGCAGGTTTTTATTACCTCCGTTGAAAGAAATATCAGCCGACTCTACGAATACCTATACTTTAGGAATCAGCTTTGACGGGAATGATCTTTTCAAGAGAGCCTCCAAAACCGTATCTTTCAGGGATGCCAACATTACTACGGAACTATACACCAAGGATAGCACCAATTACATACAAGCGACCCTGACCGACGTTGTTTTACAGGAACCTATTGCCGAACAGTCGCTGCGCGTACAGGTGAAAAGACTCATCAATCCGTTGAGGATAGGAAAAGAATTTAATTACACGGACGAGAATGGCACCATAATTGTACCTGTAGAGGATGGGATCCCTGGGGTAGATGGCCAATTGACATTGGAAGTGGTCTATCCTGAAAGTGATGACTATGGCACCGTTAAGGCGATCATTGAAGCACCCTACGGGGTTCCGATTGTAGATGAATCGACATATAATGAAAGAACCTTATGGGGTACGAGGAGTAAAACACCTTATTTTATATTAATTTTTACTATCTTTTTGATCGTCGTGACCTGGGGTCCTATATTGTACTTAATTCGTAATCTATTTAAAATATCTAAATCGTAATATAAACAAGCATGAAAACACTAAAATTATTTTTGATCCTTGGGGTAGTATCTTTTACCTTTTATTCCTTTACATCATATGTTCAGGATAAATGGGTAGTCCCTGAGAAATATGTAAACATGAAAAATCCGACAGACCCAAAAGCGGATCTGGAAATTGGCAAATCACTTTACAGCAAACACTGCAAGTCCTGCCATGGTAAAGAAGGCTATGGGGATGGTCCTAAGGCTGCCGAAATGAAGGGAGATCTGGGCGATTTTTCATCTGAAGCGTTTCACAAACAAACAGACGGGGAATTGTTTTACAAGACCACTTTTGGCAAAGATGATATGCCGGAATACAGCAAAAAAATTCCGGATGATGAAGACCGTTGGTTGGTTGTCAACTACATGCGAACCCTCAAAGAGTAGGGAAATAGCCCCCTCACGGAAGTGAGGAAAAAGTAGTATCCTTACTAGTTATTAATGTTCCTTTAGGCAGCATAAATGCTGCCTAAAGGACACCTATATACCAGAAAAATGGCCAGAACACCCTCCTTATCCATCCTGTTTTCAATTGCACTCCTTCTCACCTCCTGTAATTTTGGTCCAAAGGCGACCGAACCATACACCTTAACCAAAGTTATCAGTAAGGACCTGGATAACCCCGAAGTAAGCAGGGAAATGCATGAAGTAGTGGTCAAAAAGATCATGCCTACGGATAAATACGTCTACCTCAATGTGGAAGAAGGGAACAGGATCTTCTGGATCGCCACCCAGAAACTTCCAGTGGAAGAAGGGAAGGTATACCTTTATAATGAATCTGTCCTTAAAACCCAGTTTGAAAGCAAGGAATTTAAAAGGATCTTCGATACCCTTTATTTAGTGACCACGCTGGTACCTAAAGATCACGGGGCGAAATTAGAGGCCCTTCACCATAAAAACCCGGCTTTGGAAGGCACTACAGTCCTTAAGGAATTGAATACCCAATCACAAGACACCAATGCCACCTTTGTGGGAAGGATAAAAATCGCTGACCTGGTCAAGTCTCCCAATACATACGAAGGGAAAATGGTTGAGCTAAGCGGTACCTGCACAAAGGTTAATCTACAGATCATGGGTAGCAACTGGATCCATTTGCAGGATGGTAGCAAGGACGATTTTGACCTGGTCATAACCTCCAATGAAAGCGTAGAAAAAGGGGCTCAGGTTACCATGCGAGGCATTGTAAAGCTGCAAGTCGATTTTGGCAGTGGGTATTCCTATCCATTACTGGTGGAACAGGGAACCCTTGTGCAGTAACTCGTTATTTTACATCTCATAAATTGGACCCAGGTCTTACGCTTGAGACCCAGGTCTTACGCCTGGGATTAGCGGTATAAGGTAAAATGGCCCACGTATTGCTGTTTTTCCTTATCATTGGCGTTTACCACATACCAGTAATCCCCTGAAGGCAATGCGGTTCCTTCATAGGTTCCGTCCCAGGAAGTAACCTGATCCAATACTGCCACTACCCTACCATAACGGTCGTAGATCTTCACATCAATATTTGGAAAGAAATCCCGATTTCTAGGATACCATACATCGTTGTTATTATCCCCATCCGGTGTAAAGAAATTTGGTATGTCTAACATCCCGGTAAAATCGAATGGAATAGTCATGGTGGCCTCACATCCATTTTGATCTACCACCCGTACAGTGACCGTTGCATCGGCATTTACTTCATAGGTATTCACACTTCCAAAAGATACCCCCTGGAAGAAATATTCATAGCCACCAAAACCACCCGTAGCAGTAGCCGTAAGTTCATTCGGGCCCGATTTTACAAGATCCAGCATCAGCGGATCGTATGAGTCGATCGTGAATTCCACAAAAGTGCTACATCCATTGGAATGGTACACATATACAGTATGATCCCCAGGAGGCAGATCGCCCCAGACGCGCTCAATATCAGCCTGCGCTGTGATGGCGTCGGTCGGATCGGTCGGATCCAGGGCAAATAACAATTCCGGATACTGCGAGGTATCCTGTACGGAAACGGTCGTTGTGCTATTCGGGAAGATTCCGTCGCACCCATAGGTTACCAGGGCCTCCGGAACCAAATCCACGCCAACCCCAACCGGTACGATCACATTTGTCTCACAACCCCTTGCATCACGGATGAAGATCACATAAGTATCCCCGCCGCGCAGGTTGTTAAATGTCATGGACGGATTGGGGGCAAAATCGGCCGGATCTGCAGAATTCAGTGCAAATTCGTAAGGTGCCGTACCGCCGTTCACCGTCACAGTAACCGAGCCATCCTCGTCGCCCAGACAGGTTTCGGGGGTAGCATTCCCTATACCGGCTACCAATTCTGTTGGTTCCATGATGGTGACCGTCTGGGTGATAGTACATCCCAGATCGTCCTGAATAATGATCTCATAACTTCTGGGTGCCAGGTCAGTGAATGTTTTCCTGTTGGGAGTCATTGGATCGTCTCCTTCAAAGAACTCACTCAACTGGTCTGCAATGGAATAACGGATAATACCAGTACCACCACTTGCTTCAATAATGATCTGACCATCTACATCTCCAAAACAGCTTACCGGAACTGCTTCCAGATAATCCAGCACTAATGGTGGAGGGTCTACGATGGTAATTGGGGTCGAAAGGGCTGTACAGCCACCACTTTCGGCATATACCCAATAAGTCCCGGGACCAAGATCCCTGAAAATACCCGACGCCTGGGCAGGTCGTACTATATTGCCGGCAGCTGGGAATGGTGGCACATCTGAATTCAATAAAGTATAGATATAATTCCCTATGCCTCCGAAGGCCTCCGAACGGATGATCCCCGTAGCCTCTCCGGCACAGTTAATGGTCGCATTCGTAAGGTCCAGGGCTATCACCAATGGTGCAGCCGGATCCAGGGAAATCTGGTTGGAAATCTCGAACGGACAACCATTTGAATTTTGTACATCGTACTGGAAAGGTCCCGGATCGATCGTAATATCTTCAGAGATCTGAACAGAGGTTGCCGTTGGATCAGTGGCATCCAGTGGCATAAACGGATCTGAAGTACCTGAACGACGGTAGAAATAACTTATTCCGGGCTCAGGGTTGGTGACCGTTAGTTCCATGATACCCACATCCCCGCATCCGGGGGGTTGTAATTCTACCAGTTCCGCAATGACCACCTCAGGATCCATGATAGTAATAGGGACAGTGGTGAAACTACAATCCCAGCCATCAAAGACGGTAATGGTATAATCGCCTGAGGAAAGGTTCGCAAAAGAAGGGGTCGTCTGCAGGCCGCTATTGGTTCCTTCGGACAAGCGGTTCAATTGGTACAGATAATTCCCGGCTCCCTGACCTCCACTGACATTGAAGGCTTCTATGACACCATTGTTGTCATTGTTACACTGCAGTGGTGCTGTGATCTGAATATCGGCATAGATAGGTGTTGGCAACAGCAAGGTGATCGTATTAGAAGCCAGACATCCTTCTATGTCCCTTACGTTAATTGTGTAGGTTCCATCAGATAAATTGGCGATGCTGGTATTCGTGCTTGGAAAATCCTGAATGACCGTAATCCCATCAGGTGCTATTACCTGGTACTCATAGGTACCCCATCCGCCGTCACCGGTGAGAAAGATCTCTCCTACACCCGGAATGGCACAGGTAACCTCAGCAGTCTGCTGCACCGCTACCGAAAGGGCACGGTCTGGTTGCCTCACGGTGGTAACATTACTGACCGTATCACAGAAAGGGGTATCCAGGGCTTCCACGTGGACTACCAAATTTCCTGCCGGAAGGCCGGTAATGATCCCAGGGTTCTGGCCAACCAGATTGGTATCAAAACTGCCGGTTACCCCGGTAGACGTTTCTACCCCTGCGTTGTCCCTTGAGAACACCTCATAATTATAGGCACCGGAGTACCCGTTGATCTGAATACTGATCTCTCCGTCTGACCCGTTAAAACAGGTAACCGGTTTTACCTCGGCAATTACTGCGTCAATGGTATTGAATTCGGGGACATTGATGATACTCGTTAAATAAGAACACCCGCCATTCCCGATATCTGTGACCGTAAAAATATAATCCCCGGGCGTGCTTATATTCCACACTACCCTGTCGGTACCACCCGAGTTCTGGGTAGGTTCGGATCCCAAGGGAAGGATCTCCACTTCGTAATTCCCTGGACCCTGATCCATGATGATCTCAATAGATCCGGGATTTACCCCAATACCAGAGGCATCGCAGGTCAGTGGGTTCACATTGTAGGTGAACGTCAGATCTGTTGGGGCGTTGATGGTGATCGTATCCGTTATTTCGCAACCATTTTGATCTCTTGCTGTAAGCGTGATCGTTTGACTACTCCCGTTGTCTATGACCTCAAAGGTATTGCTGGTCTGGAAGTTGGTGCCATCGAATGCAGGCGTGCCGTCATCCATACTATAGGTGTAAGGAGCTGTACCGGTATCCACACCCGTGCCATCGCCGTTACTGTCGGTATAAATGGTAATGGTAGCCGTGTTGAAGCGGTTACTGCTGGGGTCACAGGTAAAATCTGTATTTATGGTAGCGATCTGTAAAGGAGAAGGTTCATTAATGATGATATCGGGAGACCTGTCCGTACAACCCCTATCGGAGATGACCTCTACCTGATAGGTGCCCGATGATAAATTGTCAAAAAGGGATGACCCCTGAGGACCCGCAAGAATATTGGCGGTTGCTCCGTCGTACAAGACGTACTCAAACGGACCGTCGGTATCGGTTCCCGGTGCCAATTCCACTGAAATATAGCCATCGGCCGCACCATTACAGGTAATGTCACCCTGTGGGGTGGCAGCAATGACCGGGGTGTTGACAACAGTAACATTCACAGTGGCCACATCCGTACAAAGCGGGACAGTGTTCGAATCCAGGTCTGTTACAAGGATGGTATAGTTGCCCGGTGCCACATTGAGGAAAACCGAATCGTTTACCTGGGTAATAGTAGGATTGACACCATCATCAAGATCGAATTGGAAGTTGCCACTTCCTCCCGTTGTACTGATGGTGATAACCCCATCTCCTGCGTTACAGGTAGGTTCTGTAGAGGCATTGGCCGAAATTGCAAAGAAATCGAATACCCTGGCTACTACAGTATTGGTACAACCATTTCCGTCACGGACAATAATGGTGTAATCACCCGGATTTGGAACCGTGAAATTCGGACTGGTTTGATATCCTCCCCCAATGTTGTATTCGAAGGTCTCATGCGGCAATCCGGAACCTGTACTTAAAGGGGATGTCACATCTACCGTATAGTTGGCCACTGCCGTACACTGGTTGGTTACATCTACGGTTGGTAAGGGTACCCCAGTTTCCTGGGTAACGGTAACCGTTGTAAAACTGGTACATCCATTGCTGTCTTGCACATAAAAATCATAATCTGCCGGGTACGGACCCCCAATTTCATAGGTCGTCTGAGCCGTAAATACCGCCGGAGCAGGGGCTCCGTTTGGCACATACGCAAAGCCATAAGGCGCTGTACCCCCATTTCCCCGCACCGTAACCAGGGCTCCAACATTACAGGTTGCCGGTATATTACTGTCGATTACGATGGCAGGAACGTTAGGCACAATATCCACAAGGGTACTGGCGTCACAACTGGTATTATTGTCCTGTACAAGGATCTGATAATTCCCGGAAGGAAGTCCCGTAAAGGTTCCGTTATACGGAATTGGTTCATTATTTAAGACCAATGGAGCTCCAATAATGGCTCCTGTATTAGTGTCCTGTAGTTGGATGGTAATATCTGCGGGCGAACCTATACCGGTAACCTCAAAATCGATGGCACCATTGGCACTCGGAGTACATGCTGCAGTTGTAGCCGTTGCTGTAACCACCATGGGTGAAGGCCCAACAATTGGGTCTATTTGTTCTATATAGATACAACCCAATGCATCTTGAACTTGAACAAAATAAGTAACGCCGAAAGTCACCTGCCCAGCAAAATCATGGATATCAATCCCGTTGACATTAGCCGGAACCAGTGGATTACCCACTAAACCGAATAAGTATGGTGCTGTTCCACCACTGGCCTGAAATCTGTAAGTAAGCCAGGGATCAGTACAATTGAGTGGCGGTACATCAAGCGCTGTAAGGGTAATCTGATTCTGAGTTATTGTAACCGTATCCCTGTCTTCACATCCCGAAGCATCCTGGGTGATGATGGTATATGTTCCAGGAACTAAATTTGGAAAATTAACGGCTGTTAATGCCGTTGGGCCAACGGTAGTAATTGTTCCTCCATTAATGTCCTGAACGATATAGGTGTACAAGGCGGTTCCATTGGCCACGGCAGTCACATCTATAGAACCATATACCGTACCTGCGGCACAAACCGCATTATTAGCCACAACCGTAGCATCAATAGGAGTACTGGCAGTAATGGTCGCAGATATAAGCGGACTAACACATCCCCTGCTATCGCGTACCATAAAAGTGTTGTAGGTACCCGGAGCGTACCCGGAAAATACGTTTTGGCTGCTAAAAGTGCCACCACTATCGGCACTGAACTCATAGGGAGGCACCCCCTGTGTAGTATCGGCAAAAAGTGTTACGATCCCATTAGCATCCCCGCAGCTGGTATCTGTTACGACTGCCGAACCAGCGATGGTCTCCGGAGGTGATATGGTGATCACATTCGATTCTGTGGTACATCCCCTGCTGTCACTGACCAAAAACTGAAAAGTAGTATCCGTCAGGATAGAACCATCATTTGGTATATTGTAGATAAAGCTATTCCCGGTGATGTTTGTGGCACTGGAGGTATAAGGAGCCCCGTCAATACTTACCTCATAGACATCGTAATTACCACCTGAAGGATACCCATTGGATATGCTTACCTCAATCTGCGCAGATGGTCCGGCGCAATTCAGTTCACGGATCGTAACGGCATTTGCCGATATTTCCGGAGCAATGGTCACATTGAGATCATCCCTGCAATTATTGGCATCGATCACCTGTATATTATAGGTTCCCGGCGTCAGATTAGCAAAGGTACTACTACCTACAAGAGGGCCACCATTGATCCGATATTGATAGGGTGGCAAACCTCCGGCAGCATTGACGGCTATGGTAGCTGCATCCACATTATCGTAACAATAATCGCTTGCCGCGGCGTCGATCGTCAGAACAGGCGCTGCAAGGGAAGTCAATGTAAATGAATCGGTCACCGTACAGCCATTGGCATCGGTAACACTTACCTGATATAACCCATCTTGCGACAAGTTGGAGAAGGTTGGCCCGTTCTTGGGACCTCTTATAGAACCATTCGGTTGTGTAAGGGTATATCGGTTACCTCCCCAACCCCCTACGGTATTGATGGTAACACTTCCAATGTTGCCATTCTGACAACTCATGGGTGTTACATTTAAATTGCTGATAGCAAAGGCTACTGCCGGCTCCTGGATGACCAGGGTAGCAGTATCCGTACAATTGGTATCTTCATCTGTAACGGTGATCACATAGCTACCGGCACTTAATCCGGCCAGGGATATGATACCGTTGGTTTCGCCGGTATTTAAAGGTCCGGCATCAATACTATAACTATAGGTAGTAGCAAATCCGTCGATCAGGAATCGACCTTCCCCATCACTATCCCCCACACAGGTAACCACCCTGGTGGCTTGTGCCTGTACCGAGATAGAGCTTATATCTGTAATGGCAAAAGCTTCATTGTAACTGCACCCTACGGCATCGGTTACCCTGAACGTATAGGTTCCTAACCCTAATCCTGTAAATACATTATTATTCCCATTATTAATGGCACTCCCGGCTGGGGCAACAATCTCATACGTATAGGGTGCCGCACCATTCGTAACGGCAACAGTAACGGAGGCCGTACTGGTGATACAGTCTAAAGATGAAATAGTAAACGCCATATCGGTTGGCTTGTCCAGGGCGTTAAACACGATAGGAGGCAAACTCTCCACACAACCATTGGCATCCCGTATCTGGGGGGTATAGGTCCCTACTCCCAGGTTGGTAAACACCGTAGTGGCACTGAATCCTGCTCCCAAACTGTATTCATAAGGGGCTGAGCCACCCGAAACCCCGGAGATTGATATTTGTCCCCCGTTCTCATTTGCGCAGTTGGGCACTGCATCTGCTGTCGCAGTTCCAACGATGGACGAGGGTGTCCCGACAGTTTCCGGTGTGGGTGCCGTGGTACAGGTAAAAGTACCCTGCTGATAGCGTACCACTATATTATAGGCTCCCGGTGCTAGATTATTGAACACATTGGAAACCTGATAGCTGGTACCATTATTTATACTGAATTCCAGGTTATATCCAAAGCCATTGGTGACATTTATGGTAATCCTACCATTGTTCGATCCACCGCAATTGGCATCCTGTGTTGTTATATTGAATACCGGAGGGGGCAGGTCCTCTACCGCAACGCTTGCTGTTTTGGTACATCCATTGGCATCCTGTACCAAAATATTGTAGGTGCCGGCACTGGCAACCGTAAACATGGTATTGCCTGTATAGGTAGGACTGTAGGTAGCGCCTCCATCCAGGCTGAATCGATAGGGTGCCGTACCTCCCGAAGTTCCGATAGTGACATCTACAGTGGAAGCCCCACAGCCAAAACTATCCGTAGCCGCAGCCGTTACTGCTATTGGGCTGATCCCATTCCCAATAATGATCGGATTTGAATTGACATCCAGGGTAACCAGTTCGTTACACTTATTGGTCTCTACCCGAACACTGTACGTTCCCGGGCTCACATTGGCAAACGTATAATTTGCATTGGCTGTAGGGCCAAAGGTGTCTACTGTAACACCATTTTTAATCAGACGATAGGTGAAAAATCCCGGCACACCCGTTGCCTGTACATCAATACTACCCAGCTGACCACTACATAAAATATCATTGGCAGTAACATCTACATTGATATCCAGATCCTGAACAGTAACCGAATTGGAAGGAAATAAACAGGAACTGGCCGAAACATTTTTTAGTCGAACCCATACCACATAACTGCCTGGTGCGGTAATATCGAAAAAAGGAGAATCCTGAAAAGGTCCTGCTGAATTGTTCAGGCTGTATTCATAGCCTGCCGGTACATTGGTGATCTCTACCCTACCCGGATTTCCACAAATAATATCTTCCTTGATCAGTTGGGGATTGAGCGGGTTGAGGGTCGATTTGAAATAATAATATTGCCCGCCATTTACGCGCACCCTGAATTCCCCGCTGGTAGATAAGTCATAAGTAGCGCCAGTCCCGACGGTATCATAACAGGTGTTTACCGTATTGGCACAATCCTCGATAACGGAAGTAGCACAACGGTTAGGATCTAGCTTTTGCCATTCATACGTAGCACCGGTCTGACTCAGACTAATGGTCCTGATATCACTGGTTCCGCACAAGAAAAATTTAGCCAGGGTACTACCGTCATTGGGACAGGTAACCTGTTCGTTGGCACCCAGGATGATGGTGGTAAACATAGGAGAGGCCGAAGCAAACATGCTTTCTTCCGCAGAAGATGCTACAACTGCTTGTTCCGTGTTGTTACTGTCAGCATCCGGAACATCCTCATTTACCAGTATTTCAACTTTTGAAATAATGGAACTAACGCTGGAATGTGCTATGGCTGAAGTACCTATTATACAGAATACCAATAAAAGTAGGGCATATGCAAAATGCCTCGTTTTTTCTGGGAGCATAGGTTAATCCATATTATGGCAAGAATATGTTGATTTGGGATCAGTATATTCAGAGCGTAGTTGTTCGTCTTATAATTTTCTATTTATCTTTGATCTCGTTAGAGACCCTAACATTTAATCTTTATTTTAACGTACGATTATGAAAAAAAGTATCCTAGTAGGCTGTTTTTTCGTTGTAATGACACTTGTTTCCTGTGCTCAAAAAAGTGATAACGAACTTAAAACTCCCTCTGAAACAGGTATTTCTGCCGAATTAGTGGTAGACGGGCTCCAAATTTCCTGGGGAATGGTTTTCCTGCCAGATGGCAGTATGCTTATCAACGAAAAGTCGGGCGAAATGATCCGTTTCAAAGACGGAACAAAAACACCGATTTCGAATGTCCCTGCCGTCTACAACAGGGGTCAGGGAGGCTTATTGGATATTGAATTGCACCCCAATTATGCGGAGAATGGCTGGATCTACCTGTCATACGCGTCTGAAGAAGGTGATGATAAAGGGGGACATACCGCTATTGCACGCGCCAAACTGGAAGGAAATGCCCTTACCAATCTGGAAGTATTGTATAAAGCTACCCCCAATACCACCAAAGGACAACATTTCGGATCGCGCTTAGAATTTGATGATAACGGGTATTTGTACTTTACTATTGGGGAACGGGGGGAACGAGATGTAAATCCGCAGGACATCAGCAGAGATGGTGGAAAGGTTTACCGGATCAATGATGATGGCAGCATCCCGCAAGACAATCCTTTTGTCAATGAAAGCGGGGCTAAAAGGGCCATTTACACCTACGGTAACCGAAATCCCCAGGGAATGGCTAAACACCCGGAAACAGGGGCTATCTGGATCCATGAGCACGGACCTCGCGGTGGGGATGAGATCAATATCGTTCAAAAAGGTGCCAACTACGGCTGGCCAATGGTAACCTATGGCATTAACTACAGCGGAACACCCATTACGGACAAAACAGAGATGGAAGGAACCACGCAGCCCATTCACTACTGGATCCCTTCTATAGCGCCTAGTGGCATGACATTTGTCACTTCTGATGTCTACCCGGATTGGAAAGGGGATATCCTGGTAGGCTCCCTTTCATTTCAGTACCTGGAACGATTGGTCATGGACGGGGAAAAGGTAACCTCAAGGGAAAAATTACTCGAAAATATTGGCCGTGTACGAAATGTGAGGCAGGGTCCTGACGGCTATATTTATGTGGCGGTAGAAGGCAAGGGAATCTTCAAGCTGGTTCCCAAAGCATAACCTTTTTAGACGTCATTCCCTGAAATGAGATTATTAGTAGCATTACTCGCCTTTTTTTGCACAAGTGTCGCCTTATTCCACAGGCAAGACACGGAGCTGTCGCAGAGCAAGAAACGCGGGGCTGCCGTTTTTGAAGATTTCTGTATCAATTGCCATATGGCCAACGGCGAAGGCGTCCCGGAGGTATATCCGCCTTTAGCAAAATCAGATTACCTGGCCAATAACCGAACGGCCAGTATCAGGGGTGTCAAATTTGGACAAAGGGGTCCTATGGTGGTCAATGGCGTAACATACGATAATACCATGATGCCCTTAGGCCTGGATGATGATGAAATTGCAGACGTCATGAATTTTATTCTGAATTCATGGGGGAATACCGATGAAACCATGGTAACTCCTGAAGAGGTGGCGGCCGTTGGGCCCAGGTAACGCTATTTTTGGTATTGATCGAGTGCTTTCTTTACGGAACCGTATTTCTGAAGTAGCTTTTTTGCCGCTTCATATTCCAATTCCAACGCCTCCACCAGGTATCGGGTACCCCTGTCTACCAATTTGTCATTACTCAATTGCATATTGACCATCTTGTTTCCTTTTACCCTGCCTATTTTGATCATCAAAGCAGTAGAGATCATATTGAGCACCAACTTTTGGGAGGTACCACTCTTCATACGGGTGCTTCCCGTAACAAATTCAGGTCCCACATTGATGGCGATGGGAATCGCCACCTCCTTTGCTAAAGGTGATCCGGGGTTATTGGTAATCCCAGCGGTCAATAACCCTTGTTCTCGTGCATCGCGCACACCTCCCAGCACATAGGGTGTTGTCCCGGATGCTGCTATACCCACTACTGTATCCAGCGTGTTGATATCATAGGCCAGAAGATCCTTCCAGGCCTGCCGGGTATCATCTTCTGCAAATTCCACTGCTTTCCTGATGGCGGTGTCTCCTCCTGCAATGAGGCCAATGACACGGTCATGCGGAAGCCCGAAGGTAGGCGGAATCTCAGAAGCATCCAGGATCCCCAGGCGCCCGCTGGTTCCGGCACCGATATAGAATAACCGGCCTCCCAAAAGGAATTTATCGGCTAAGGCATCTACCAGTTGTGTGATTTGCGGAATGATCAGCGCGACTGCCTTTGCTACCTTTTGATCCTCCTCATTGATATTCTTCAATAAGGTAGCCGTCGACATGTGTTCCAGCGCATCATAATGAGAAGCGTCTTCCGTTATTTTTTTAAAGTCGGCCATAGTTACAACAAACGAATGTCCTGGTTCCTAAAAAGATTTAAAAGGTTGTTTTCGGGGGCTAGCTCCGTGATCATAGTATTAATTGCGTTAATGTCGCAGGTTTTAAATCGATGTTGGGAATTTAGCTTTTCCGATATGCACAAAAGTACCGTTTTTTTAGAAGCCTGTATGATCGACTTTTTTAGTTGTACAATATCCCAGTCGAATTCAGTAAGGCCATGGAGGGAATCGACATATCCGGTACCAATAAAACCATAGTCAAACGTGATCTCACTAAGCCTTTGAATGGTGTAGGATCCATTCGAGATCATCGAATCCCTGGCGATCCTTCCCCCTATAAAAATAAGGTCTACATTAGGCATGCTTACCAGTTGAAGGGCCACCGGCAAACTTAAGGTAAAGCAGGTAAGCCGTATCTTAGGTGGAATAAGTGTTGCCATTTCAAGGCAGGTAGTGCCACCGTCAATAAAGATAACCGCCCCGTCCTTCAAAAGGGTGATCGCCTTTTCTGCGATTGCTATTTTCTCATTCAGGGCATAAATGTTGGTACTTCTGGTGGTAGTGTGGGTATACCCTAATGAGATGGCGCCCCCATGTACTTTTCGCAATTTATTTGTGGCATCCAGCTCTTTTACGTCTCTTCGGATCGTATCGATAGATACTTCCAGTTGCTCGGCGATATCCGTCAGCAATATGCGGTTGTGGAGGTCTACCTCATTCAAAATGACCTGATGTCGTTCTTCTTTGAGCATGTCAGCTGATTAATGAGTAAATATACAGTTTTTGCCGTTTTTTAATGTGGTCACTGTTAAATTAGTAATTTATTGCAAATTAATGCATTTTTTCTTGCATAAAACTGCAGGTATTGTTTTTTTTCCTACTTTTGCCTTGCAGAAATCCTAATTAGTAACCCGGTCATGAATACATTATCCCAGCCCGCAGCGGGCATTTATCCAACAGACGAGGAGTCCAGAAAATTCGAAAAGATCCATACCAGAATTCAACCCAGTTCTGAAGAGGCTTCTTTTTATGTAGCCAGTGAACTTGCAGACCTCATACGTCAACGGCAAAAAAGCGGTAAAAAAGCCGTTTTTGGTTTGGCAACCGGCTCTACCCCTACCAAGGTTTATGAGTATTTGGTGAAATTTCACAAGGAAGAGGGACTGAGTTTTAAAAACGTCATCACCTTCAACCTGGATGAATACTTCCCTATGGAACCAGATTCCATTCACAGCTATGTCCGATTCATGAGGGAACACCTTTTTGACCATATCGACATTAAGAAGGAGAATATCCATATCCCGGACGGCACCCTCGAGAAGGAGGATGTGCGCGATTACTGTCTGGCCTATGAAGAAAAAATAAAGAAGTCTGGTGGTATCGATATTCAGATTTTGGGAATAGGGAGAACAGGACATATCGGATTCAATGAACCGGGGTCGTCCATTACCAGTAAAACAAGGATGGTGCGACTGGACCGGGTTACCCGCCTGGATGCTGCCAGTGATTTCTTTGGCCTGGAAAATGTTCCTTCGAAGGCCCTGACGATGGGTGTTGGCAGCATCATGGCTGCAAAACGTATTATCTTAATGGCCTGGGGTGAAGGAAAAGCTGAAATCATCCGGCAAGCTGTGGAAGGCCCCATTCGCGAGTCGGTACCCGCCACCTTCCTGCAACGTCATGAGAATTGTGATTTTATCCTGGACGAAGCTGCTGCTTCATCACTGACCAGGGTCAGTACGCCATGGCTTGTGAGTGAATGCCAGTGGAACGATACCCTTATTAAGAGGGCCACCATTTGGTTGTCGGGGAAATTGACCAAGGCCATCCTAAAGCTTACCAATGAGGATTATAACGAATACGGGATGGGAAATCTGGTGGCCGAAATAGGTTCAGCGGAACATATAAACCTCATCGTGTTTAACCAATTACAACGCACTATTACCGGCTGGCCCGGCGGAAAACCCAATGCAGACGACTCCAGCAGGCCGGAACGTAAGGATCCTTATCCTAAAACCTCCTTAATCTTCAGCCCCCATCCTGATGATGATGTTATCTCCATGGGAGGCACCTTGTTGCGACTGGTAGATCAGGGTCATGAAGTACATGTTGCGTATCAGACCTCAGGGAATATAGCGGTCTTTGATGATGAGGTCATCCGTTTTCTCGATTTTGCAAAGGATGTTCAAAAAAACAATACTACCCTGCACAAACAAGTTGAGGAGGTTCGGAAATTTTTGGAAAACAAAGCCCCGGGGGAAATCGATAGTTCGCTAATCCAACATTTCAAAGGCTTAATTCGGAAAGGGGAAGCACTGGCCGCCTGCCGTTATTGCGGGGTAAAAGAAAAAAATGCCCATTTTCAAAACCTTCCCTTTTATGAAACAGGCACCGTGAAGAAAAAACCTTTCTCCGACGAGGATGTACAACTAACCTACGACCTTTTACAACAGATCAAACCAAATCAGATCTTTGCGGCCGGAGATCTTTCGGACCCGCATGGAACACACCGCGTCTGTTTAAATGTTATCTACAAGGCCCTGGAAAGGTTGGTGCAAGAAGAAGCTTCCTGGATCAAGGACTGCTACGTATGGCTCTACCGGGGTGCCTGGCAGGAATGGGACATCGCGGATATGGAGATGGCAGTGCCCATTGGGCCTAAAGATATGCAGCGTAAGAAAAATGCCATCTTCAAACATCAATCCCAAAAAGATGCTGCCATGTTCCCCGGAAATGACAACAGGGAATTCTGGCAACGGGCAGAACAACGAAATACGGAGACTGCCAACAGCTACAATGCGCTGGGAATGGCAGAATACGAAGCCATGGAAGGCTTTGTCCGCTATCATTTTATCTAAGGGTCTCTTAAAGCAAGGAATGGGCTTTTTTCCGGAAAAGCCCTATTTTTTTTTGTGATCATCCGAATAAAATGAGTCGATTGTTTTACATTTAACTTGAAAGACAGCGCATGACACAAAAAAACAAACGGGCATGGGCCTGGGTCCCGGTTCTGTACTTCACGCAAGGGCTGCCCTATGTGATGGTTGTTACCGTTTCAGTGATCATGTACAAAAAACTGGGGATAAGTAATGCCGATATTGGACTCTACACCAGCTGGCTGTACTTACCCTGGGTCATCAAACCCCTGTGGAGCCCCTTACTGGATTTAAAAAGCACCAAAAGGAATTGGTTTCTACTTATGCAACTTCTGGTCTCTATAGCCTTTCTGGGGATAGGACTCGCGCTCCCAACCAACCTTTTTTTCATGACTACCCTTGCCTGCTTCTGGATGGCAGCTTTTGCGTCTGCCACTAATGACATCGCTTCGGACGGCTATTATATGATAGGCCTTACGCAAGAGAAGCAATCCTTTTTTGTTGGGGTCCGCAGTACGTTTTATAGATTGGCGAATGTGACCGGACAGGGATTATTGGTCATTCTGGCCGGATTTCTAGAAAATCATTACGGTGACAACGCCAAGGCATGGTCGCTCACCATGATCTGTGCTGCCCTCATTATGTTTACATTGACCGCTACCAATTTTTTTGTAACCCCGAAATTTGAATCCTCCGATGCTATTAAACTGGAAAAACCATCAGGATTTATGGAGGTATTTACCTCCTTCTTCAGGAAACCCGGTATCCGAATGGCGTTGATTTTTGTTTTGTTCTTTCGTTTGGGTGAATCACAGCTGTTAAAAATGGCCTCCCCTTTTTTACTAGATTCCACCGAGGATGGCGGTCTGGGGTATAGTACCGCAGAAGTGGGCACTATCTATGGAACTGTCGGGGTCATTATGCTCACTATTGGAGGAATCCTTGGCGGGATTTTAATTTCCAGACATGGCCTTAAAAAATGGTTCCTTCCCATGGTGCTTTCCCTTAATATCCCGAATGCGTTCTATGCATTTTTGGCAATTACCAACACCAACCATATTGCAGCGGTATTGACCACTGTAATTCTCGAACAATTTGGGTACGGCTTTGCTATTGCGGGATTCATGGTCTACTTAATCTATATTGCCGAAGGGGTTTCCAGGACCTCCCATTATGCCCTTGCCACGGGTTTTATGGCGCTGGGCATGATGCTTCCGGGGCTCATCAGCGGCTATATGCAGGAATGGCTGGGGTATGATGGTTTTTTTGTGTGGGTGGTTTTGGCTGCCCTCCCGTCATTGATCCTACTAAAATACATTCACTATCCGCCGGAATACGGTAAAAAAGCAGCAGATTCTAATGAATAATCTCATGATGGCCTATGAAGAGGCAAAATCGACCCTGTCCCTCGCAGAAAAAGTGGGTCAGTTCTTTATGCCTGCCGCCTTTATCAATGATTCTGAAGAGGCGATAAAAAGTATGGAAAGCCTGATCCAAAACAACCATATTGGAGGCATTTGCTTCTTTCACAGCAAGGCCAGCGCAGCTACCAATTTTGAAGGCAAGAAAAATATCGTCTATAATGCAAAGAGCTATCACGTTCTCAAAAACTTAATTACCCGCTACCAGGCGGCAGCCAGGTATCCCCTGCTGATCAGCATTGATGCGGAATGGGGTTTGGCTATGAGAGTAGAAGAAACACCCCAATATCCCTATGCGATCACTTTAGGAGCTGCCCAAGACATGGACCTGGTGTACGAGGTTGGAAAGAAGATCGGACAAGACTGTCGGGCAGCAGGCATCCACTGGAATTTTGCCCCTGTAGCCGACATAAACAATAATCCGGATAATCCTGTAATAGGCTACCGTTCCTTTGGCAGCGACCCGGACAAGGTAGCTTCAAATGCAATTGCCTTTTCCAAAGGCTTACAGGACGCAGGGGTCTTGTCCTGTGTCAAGCATTTTCCCGGACATGGCGATACAGCCACCGATTCCCATTTGGGCCTCCCCGTGATAGCTAAAACAAAAGAAGCCTTATTGAAGTGCGAATTGGTACCCTTTAAGGCCTTGATCCGGAATAAGGTAGATGGGGTGATGGTGGGACACCTGTCCATTCCCTGCGCTCACCGGTGGAAAAAAAATATCAGCTTCCCTCTCCAGGGAGATCATCAAAGGGATACTTAGGGAATCCCTGGGATTTGAAGGGGTGGTGGTCTCTGATGCCTTGAATATGCACAGCGTTTCCAAAACCTTTACCGAAAAAGGAATTCTGGAGTGGACGGCCTTTGATTCCGGCACTGATATTTTATGTTTTGCAGAACATGTGGCGGAAGGTATTGAAACCATATTGGAGAAAGCCAGTACTAAACAGATCGAAGACAGTTTTAAGCGGGTGTGGCGGTTGAAAGAGAAGGCGATGAAACAGATGGGGCAAGCACCGGCAAATTTGAGCAACCCTTTACCCCTGAACAGCAAAGTGTCCCTGAAAAGCCTAACCCTGATGAAAGGCACTGAAACCGCGCTTCGGAAATTAAGGGAAGGCAGGTTCTTTGGCATTGGCTTTGGGAGCAACACCGAGGATCCCTTTTTGCATTTGGTCAAAAAAGCAACCGGGTGTAATTACGGCATAACAGGAATCGACAGGCGAATAGAACTCGAGGAGCAGGCTGCCACTGTTGACCATATCCTGATCTCCATAAGGCCACCAAAAATAAAACCACAGAACACTTTTGACATGCCTCAGGAGGAAATGGCCTTCTTGCTACACCTCATAAATACCCATAGAGCTACCGTGTATCTGTTTGGAAACCCTTATTTTATGAGGTTGTTGCCAACAGATAAGATAGAAAGTATTATTATAGCCTACCAGCAATTGGACGGATTTGCGGAAAATGCCGCACATCATTTTATGGGAAAGATGGTTGCACAGGGGGTATTGCCAGTCTCATTATAAGGAAACTATCATGAAAATATACAAAGGAATTGGAATCATGTCTGGCACGTCATTAGACGGCCTTGACCTGGCCTACTGCCACTTTTGGAAACAATTTAATCGCTGGGAGTTCAAAATAGTGCAAACAAAAAGCATCCCTTATGAGTTGTCTTTCCAGACCAGATTACAAGAGGCTATAACCCTTTCGGCTGAACATTTATTGCGCTTTCACAATGAATATGGCACCTGGTTGGGCGAACAGGTTCATCTTTTTAGGAGTGAAGAAAATTTAAACGTTGATTTTATCGCCAGTCACGGGCATACCATACATCATCAACCACAGCAGGGGTTTACATTTCAACTGGGCTCCGGGCAGCACCTGGCGAACGCCTGTGGCATTAAAACCATTTGTGATTTCAGGATGAATGACATTGCCCTTGGCGGACAAGGGGCACCCCTGGTCCCCATTGGCGACCAAATGCTCTTCGGAGCCTACGATTTTTGCCTGAATTTAGGAGGTATCAGCAATATTTCTTTTCAGCAGGAAGGAAAAAGGATCGCGTATGACATTGGGATCGCAAATATGTTGCTGAACCATATTACCAAACAACATGGATTTGCCTATGATAAAGGAGGCGCACTGGCCCGGAAAGGAACATTGATCCCGGAACTATTAGGGCAACTGAATGCACTGGATTACTATTCGCACCCCTTTCCAAAATCGACCGGGTATGAATGGTTTTCTACCAGCATCCTCCCCATAATCACAGCGCACAAAGGTCCCATGGAATCGCTGCTGTATACAGCCATACAGCACATTTGTGAACAGATTGCCATCCCGATTAAAGCCGTGCGGGGAAAGAAGGAAAAAACCATCCTTGTCACAGGAGGCGGTGCTTGCAACAGCTATATGATGGAAGTATTGCAAACCAAACTCGGCAAGAATAACAGGCTGCACATTCCAGACCAGGAGCTAGTCGAATTCAAGGAAGCGCTTATTTTTGCCCTGATGGGCGTACTTCGGCTGGAACAGGAGATCAATGTCCTCCATTCTGTAACAGGTGCCTGTAAGGATTCGTCCTCGGGCGTTTTGTTCCTTCCAAGTTAATAGCGTTCAGAATAGCTCCCTACTCGACTACAAAGGTATATTCCCGTGTTTTTTTACAGGGGTGGTCACCTCCTTATTTTGCAGCATGGTAAATGCCCTGATCAGTTTTCTCCTGGTGTCTTTTGGCGCTATGACCTCATCTATAAAACCCCTTCTGGCAGCTCGGAAAGGATTTGCGAACTTCTCGGCATATTCGGCCTCTTTTTCTGCCAGTTTTTGGACTGGGTCTGCTGCCTCACTAATTTCCTTTTTAAAAATGATCTCACTGGCGCCTTTAGCACCCATCACCGCTATCTCTGCAGTGGGCCAGGCATAATTAAAATCGGCTCCGATATGCTTAGAGTTCATCACATCATAGGCACCCCCATAGGCCTTTCTCGTAATGACGGTTACCCTGGGAACGGTGGCCTCACTAAGGGCATAAAGCAATTTGGCCCCATGAACAATGATCCCATTCCATTCCTGGTCGGTTCCCGGCAAGAACCCGGGCACATCTACCAACACCAGCAAAGGAATATTAAAACTGTCGCAGAAACGTGTAAAGCGGGCTGCTTTCCTGGAACTGTTGACATCGAGCACACCCGCCAGGAACATGGGCTGATTGGCCACAATCCCAATACTCTTACCTCCTAGCCTCGCGAATCCAACGATTATATTCTCCGCGAAATCCTTATGTATCTCAAAGAAAGAGTCTTCATCGATGATACCCCGGATCACTTCATGCATATCATAGGGTTTGTTTGGGTTTTCAGGAACTAACTGCTCCAGTACTTCCCGAACCTCCTCTTTTAATTCAAAAGGAAGGTCCTTTGGCTTTTCACGGTTACTTTGTGGCAAATAACTCAATAAACGCTTTACATCTTCCAGGCATTCTACATCGTTTGCCGAAGCTTTGTGGGCCACCCCAGATTTAATAGAATGCGTGCTGGCGCCACCCAATTCTTCAGAGGTAACTTCCTCATTGGTTACGGTTTTCACCACATTTGGTCCGGTAACGAACATATAACTGGTTTGTTCCACCATGAGGGTAAAGTCTGTCATAGCAGGCGAATAAACGGCGCCCCCTGCGCAAGGGCCCATAATGGCCGAGATCTGTGGAATGACCCCTGACGCCTGTACATTTCTGTAAAAAATATCGGCATAGCCGCCCAGTGACCTCACGCCCTCCTGTATGCGGGCGCCTCCTGAATCATTGAGCCCAATTACAGGTGCACCTACATTCATGGCCAGATCCATGATCTTACATATTTTTTCTGCATGTGTTTCGGAAAGTGCTCCGCCGAATACGGTAAAATCCTGTGCATACACATAGACGAGTCGGCCATCGATTGTGCCATAACCCGTTACCACCCCGTCTCCAAAATAGATCTCTTTGTCCATCCCAAAGTCGGTCGTGCGATGCGTTACCAGGATCCCCATCTCCTCAAAAGAGCCTTCGTCGAGCAAATACGACACCCGTTCCCTAGCTGTGAGCTTCTTTTTCTGGTGTTGTTTATCAATGCGCTTCTGACCGCCTCCAAGCAATGCCTGGGAAATTCGTTCATTTAGTTTTTTTATGTTCGGATTCATAGACTAGCTTGTTGGTGTTCTCAATATTTTTTTATCAGCCAAATATTGTTTCAAAGCAATGACAGCGGCAATGGCCGCATCCTCCTCTGCTTTTTGTTTGAGGATATCGGGCGAATAGTAATTAGTTACGAAATGCGTATTAAAATTTCCGGATCTGAAGGCTTCATGTTCAAACACGAATTTCCCAAATGGCAATGTTGTTTGCACTCCTTCGATCTCAAAGTCCTCAATAGCCTTTAACATGATCTGAATAGCCTCTTCCCTGGTCTTTCCGTAGGTAATCAGTTTTGAAAGCATCGGGTCATAATAGATAGGGACCTCCATCCCTTCTTCAAAACCATTGTCGACCCTGACCCCTTCCCCAACGGGTAATCGGTACTTGTTCAGGGTCCCTACGCTAGGCAGGAAATTATTGAGCGGGTCTTCTGCATATACCCTTACTTCCATGGCATGGCCATTTATCGTAAGATCTTTCTGTTCCATGGGCAAGGCTTCCCCCCTGGCCACCCTGATCTGCAATTCTACCAGGTCGATACCGGAAATAAGTTCGGTAACCGGGTGTTCTACCTGCAAACGGGTGTTCATCTCCAGGAAGTAGAATTTATGGTCTGCATCCATTAAAAATTCTACAGTCCCTGCTCCAAGATAATCGCAAGCCCTGGCTACCTTGGTAGCCGCAATGCCCATTTCCTCGCGTAAAGCCGGGGTCAGGATGGAAGAAGGCGCCTCTTCTACCACTTTTTGATGCCGCCGCTGAATGCTGCACTCGCGTTCAAAAAAGTAAAGCACATTCCCATGGCCATCGGCCATCACCTGTATTTCGATATGACGCGGCGAGGTTACATATTTTTCAATAAAGACAGAACCATCGCCAAAGGCAGAGGTTGCCTCAGAAATGGCACGTTCCATTTGCGCAACCAAATCCTTTTCATGTTCTACGATCCGCATGCCTTTTCCACCGCCTCCTGCAGAGGCCTTGATTAGTATGGGAAAACCGATCTCCCTGGCGATCGCCTTTGCCTTTTCCACATCCGTTATGGCTTCGTCTATCCCGGGAACCATCGGAATGTCATAGGCTTTCACTGCCTCCTTTGCGGCCAGTTTACTCCCCATCATCCTGATGGCTTTTGGTTTGGGACCAATAAAGATGAGCCCATTTTTCTCCACAGCCTCGGCGAAAGAGGCATTTTCACTTAAGAAACCATAGCCGGGGTGAATGGCATCTACCCCCAACCTTTTGGCCTCTTCTAAAATCTTGGATGTCTTTAAATACGACTGGTTAGATGGCGCTTCTCCTATCCAGACCGCTTCGTCTGCAAATTTTACATGGGGGGCATTACGATCGGCTGTAGAATACACCGCGACGGTTTTGATGCCCATTTTCTGTGCCGTTTTCATTACTCTAATGGCGATCTCACCACGATTGGCAACAAGTATTTTTTTCATTTGTATTCGTTGTATTTATTCAAAAGAGAGCAACAACTGTTTTTTATCGACGGCGTCTCCCGTCTTTACGGCTATCTTTTTTATGATCCCATCTCTTGGAGAGGTAATGATATTTTCCATCTTCATCGCCTCCAGGATCACAAGGGGATCATCTTCTTTTACGGCATCACCTTCCTTTACCTTTATCTCGAGCAGAAGTCCGGGCATGGGGGCCAGGATGGAACTGATATTTTTTGAGGAACCGGAAGCAAATCCCATTGCCGCAATCAGCTGATCCAGATCATCTTTGAGTACCACTTCATAGGACTCTTTTCCAACCTTAATCGTATAGGTTCTCGAATTAAAGTCGTTCTCGACCACCGCTACATGAAATGGCCGGCCTTCTTTCAGAACATGGAATGTAGTGGCAGAAGTTTGCAAAGCGTCCAGGGAAGCGAGATCGTTTTCAGAAAGGGAAAACACCATAGTTCCGTTGACTACTGCTTTAAATTTTTGTTGCATAATGGTTCACTATTTGGATACTTTTCGAAAAAGGGAAGGTATTGAAAAATTGTTTGAGGCAGAAATTTCCAATCTTATTTTATGATGATTTCCACCCCTTTTGCTCCCGGATTTTATACAGCAAAAGTAGCCACAGAAGACAAAATGAAGTATGAGTTTTGTCATAGTTCTTTTGTTAAAGACGCTATAATTATGTGCGATGGAAACAAAGTGCAACTCAGGGACAGATATCGGGGCAAATCCGTATTTTTGAAGTAAATAACTGTAAAGATGCTCATCATAGGTATAGCCGGAGGGACCGGATGCGGAAAAACCACAGTGGTAAATCAGATCATCAATGAGATCCCGGAGGAGGAAGTAGGCGTTATTTCCCAGGATTCCTACTACAATGACTTGTCGCACCTATCCTATGAAGAACGATCAAAGATCAATTTTGACCACCCCAGGGCCATCGATTTTGATCTGATGGGAGAACATCTTGAACTATTGCGCAAAGGACAACCCATTGACCAGCCGGTCTATTCATTTCCCAAGCACAACCGCACCAAGGACACGATCAGGACACACCCCAGGAAAGTGATGATTGTTGAAGGCATCCTTATTTTAACGCATCCCGCCATTAGAGACATGTTCGATATAAAGATCTATGTGCACGCCGATTCGGACGAAAGGCTCATCAGAAGGCTCAAAAGGGACATCAATGAGCGGGGAAGGGATATTGAAGAGGTACTCAGCCGTTATCAAACTACCTTAAAACCGATGCACGATCAGTTTATAGAACCTACCAAAGAATACGCAGATATTATCATTCCCAACAATAAATACAATACCGTTGCGGTCGATATCGTGAGAACCATTATTACAGAAAAACTTACCTGATCCTTATGGGGCTTAAAAAATTGAGACGCAAAAAATGGTTTGGAATTGCCACCAATATTTATGTGGTTGTACTGACAGCTTTTGTTATCTGGATGGTTTTTTTCGACACCAACTCCCTGATGATCCACCTGGAATTAAAGAAACAAATTAAAACGCTGGAAAAGCAACAGGAATTCCTGCGGAGTGAAATTGAAAAGGACAAAAAAACGCTGGAAAAACTGTCAGATCCCAAAGAATTGGAAAAATTTGCCAGGGAGCAGTACTTCCTTAAGAAAAAGAATGAGGAAATCTATCTGATAGAGTTTGAAGACAGCCTAAAAAAGAAAAAGGATGACGAAAATTAGCCCGTTTTATAATTTCCCCCCTGTTACTGCAAAGGCCTGGAAACAGCAGATCCAAGCCGATCTGAAGGGAGCCGATTACAATGAACGGCTTATCTGGGATTCTCCGGACCACATATCCGTAAAACCTTTTTATAATTCTGAAGATCTTAAAAACATTCCTGATCTTGCACCCCAACCACCCGCCACATGGCATATTGGGCAGTCTATTTATGTGCAAAATGCAGTGGCAGCGAATAAGAAAGCACTCCACGCGATCAATAAAGGTGCCGAAAGCATCTTCTTCACCCTGCCTTCGGAAGATACGAATATAGAAGATCTCTTAAAAGGGATTGACCTGAGAGCGACCCCAATACACCTTACCCTCCAATTTCTCTCGACCCATTTTATGGAGCGGATGTCTTTCTATTCAAAAAAGGAAAACACACTCCTGCATATCCACCTGGATGTGATAGGCCATCTTGCCGCCTCCGGGAACTGGTACCGATCCATGGAGGAAGATCTTTCTTTTTTTACAACCCAAACAGAGAAGTTAGGGCAGCTACCGTTTCTTTCCGTTGACGGGACGCCGTACCAAAATGCCGGAGCCAACAGGATACAGCAATTGGCATACATGCTTTCCCATGCCAACGAATATTTAAATTCTCTTGTTCTTCAGGGAAAAAAAACACTACCGTGCGGACCCGTTTTTAAGGTTGCTGTAAACACGGATTACTTTTTTGAAATAGCAAAGCTACGGGCATTGCGTATACTATGGGCCACGTTAGCAGCGGCATATGAGGCACCAACAACCTGCCAGATCATTGCACAACCTACAAAGCGAAACAAAACCCTGTACGACTACAATACCAATTTGCTTCGCACCACCACAGAGAGTATGGCCGGGATTCTTGGAGGCGCCAATACGGTCTGCAACCTGGCCTATGATGCCGTCTATCACAGGGACAACGAATTTGGGGAACGTATAGCCCGTAATCAATTGCTCGTCCTTAAGAATGAAAGCTATTTTGGTGCTGTTGCCAATCCGGCCGATGGGGCCTATTATATTGAATCCCTAACCTATCAATTGGCGAATGATGCCCTGGAACTATTTAAGTCATTAGAACACGCAGGTGGCTTTCTTAAAGGACTTAAGAGTCATGCCATCCAGAAAAAAATTAAAGAAAGTGCGGAGAAAGAACAGCAGCGATTTGACCAGGGAACACTGGTACTGGTTGGTTCCAATAAATATGCGAACCGGGAAGACAAGATGAAAGAAAGTATTGAAATCTATCCTTTTTTAAAGACCAATAAGGAAAAGACATTATTAGAACCGATTCTGGAGAAACGGTTGGCAGAAGCCCTTGAACTGAAAAGACTGGAACATGAGTAGAAAAACGCTGCAGGGATTAAAAATAGAAACGATTACTGATAAGAAGCTGGCATCCCTCAACAAGGGTACCTTTGATACTGCTGAAGGAATTGCTTTAAAACCTCGGTATTCCAAGGATGATGCTGCCCGCCTGGAGCATTTGGATTTTGGTGCCGGGATACCCCCATTTTTAAGGGGCCCTTATGCGACCATGTATGTACAAAGACCCTGGACAGTAAGGCAATACGCCGGCTTTTCTACCGCCAAAGAAAGCAACGCCTTCTACAGGAGGAATCTTGCTGCCGGCCAAAAAGGGTTGTCGGTCGCCTTTGACCTTCCCACCCACAGGGGGTATGACAGTGATCATGAACGTGTAGTAGGCGATGTGGGAAAAGCCGGGGTAGCTATTGATTCGGTTGAGGATATGAAAATCCTTTTTGATGGCATTCCCCTCGATCAGATGTCTGTTTCCATGACCATGAACGGAGCTGTGCTACCCATTATGGCATTTTATATTGTAGCCGCAGAAGAACAGGGTATTGCACCCGAATTACTGGCAGGTACTATTCAAAATGACATTCTAAAGGAGTTTATGGTACGAAATACCTACATCTATCCGCCGGCTCCATCCATGGAGATCATTGCCGATATCTTTGAATACACCAGCAAATACATGCCGAAATTCAATAGCATAAGTATCTCCGGCTACCATATGCAGGAAGCGGGGGCTACGGCCGATATTGAGTTGGCATACACCCTGGCAGACGGACTGGAGTATATCCGAACCGGATTGAAGGCAGGACTTGATATCGACAAATTTGCACCCAGACTCTCCTTTTTCTGGGCCATTGGCATGAACCATTTCATGGAAATCGCCAAAATGCGGGCTGGCCGATTATTATGGGCAAAACTGGTGCAGGGGTTTGATCCCAAAACGGCTAAATCGCTGGTCTTAAGAACACATTGCCAAACCAGTGGCTGGAGCCTTACCGAACAAGATCCGTTTAACAACGTAGCCCGAACCACCATAGAAGCCGCTGCCGCAGCTTTCGGGGGCACCCAAAGCCTGCATACCAATGCGCTGGATGAAGCCATCGCTTTGCCAACCGATTTTTCGGCAAGGATCGCACGAAATACACAATTATTCCTGCAGGAAGAAACGAATATTACTAAAACAGTAGATCCCTGGGCAGGAAGTTATTATGTAGAAACACTCACGGATACCCTTGCAAAAAAAGCATGGAAACTCATAGAGGAAGTAGAGGCGCTGGGTGGTATGACCAAGGCTATTGAAGAAGGGATCCCAAAAATGCGTATCGAGGAGGCCGCTGCCAAAAAACAGGCCAGGATAGACAGTGGGCAGGATATTATTGTTGGCGTAAATAAGTTTGAGCTGGAAGAGGAGGAAATGCTTCAAATCCTGGAAGTAGACAATGCCGAAGTGCGCAGGCAGCAGCTTGCCCGTCTTGAAAAAATAAAAAAAGAACGCAACGGTGCAGAAGTAACAAAAGCATTGGAGCGCTTAACCCGTGCCGCAAAGCACAAATTGGCCCATAGTGATGCCAAAGGTGAAAATAATTTGCTAGCTTTAGCTATAGATGCCGCCAGGAAAAGGGCAACACTGGGCGAAATAAGCCATGCACTTGAAGTGGTGTTTAAGAGATACAATGCCAAAATCCAAACCTTTTCAGGAGTGTACGCTAAAGAAATAAAAGACGATAAAAGTTTTAAAAAAGCCAGGGCTTTGGCCGACAGGTTTTCGGAAGCAGAGGGGCGTCGACCCAGGATCATGATCGCGAAAATGGGTCAGGATGGCCATGATCGGGGTGCAAAAGTTGTGGCTACCGGTTATGCAGATCTTGGATTTGACGTTGATATTGGCCCCTTATTCCAAACGCCTCAGGAAGCAGCCAAGCAAGCGGTAGAAAATGACGTGCATATTCTGGGCGTTTCATCCCTGGCCGCAGGTCATAAAACATTGGTGCCTCAGGTACTGGAAGCACTAAGGAACTACAAAAGAGAAGATATCATGGTGATCGTTGGGGGCGTGATCCCCAAGCAAGACTACCAGTTCTTGTTCGATGCAGGTGCCGTGGCGGTATATGGGCCGGGAACGAAAATTAGCGAGGCCGCTATTCAGATCCTCGAGATCCTGCTGGCAAACGATACGCCCTAGCCCCGCTGCAATACCCTTGCACTAAAGCTTGTTTTCTTTAACAAAAATTGGCTTACTTATTCACTTACTGTTAACAAAATACATTTTTTGGCTTACTAAATAATCGTATTTTTAACCCCTAACTTACTATGATGATGGGCAAAATTATTGCGATTGCAAACCAAAAAGGTGGTGTTGGTAAAACGACGACTACCGTTAACCTGGCTGCCTCCCTGGGTGTTTTGGAGAAGAAAGTATTGCTGATAGATGCGGATCCGCAGGCGAACGCAACATCGGGTCTGGGAATTGACGTTGATGCCGTGGAAATTGGTACTTATCAGGTATTGGAGCACACCAAAACGGCAAGGGAAACCATCATTCAAACTTCCTCACCAAATGTAGATCTTATCCCGGCCCATATTGACCTGGTAGCAATAGAGATTGAACTGGTAGATAAGGATGACAGGGAGTATATGATGAAACAGGCCATCAGGGATCTTAAGGATTCCTATGATTATATCCTGATAGACTGTGCACCTTCACTTGGACTCCTGACATTAAATGCCTTAACAGCCGCTGATTCAGTGATCATTCCTATTCAATGCGAATATTTTGCATTGGAAGGCCTTGGGAAACTGTTAAACACCATTAAAAGTGTACAGCGCATCCATAATCCGGACCTCGATATCGAAGGGATGCTGCTAACGATGTACGATGCCCGCTTACGACTATCCAACCAGGTGGTCGAGGAAGTAAAAAAACATTTTTCAGACATGGTATTCGATACCATCATCCAGCGAAATGTACGACTGGGAGAAGCACCGAGCTATGGGGAAAGCATCATAAAATATGACGCCAGCAGCAAGGGCGCCATTAATTACCTCAATATGGCCAACGAACTTCTCAAGAAAAATAAGGAGAAAGTATAATGGCGAAAGCAATTCGAAAACAGGCATTGGGACGAGGCTTGTCTGCCTTATTGAAGGACCCCGAAAACGATATCAATTCGGTTTCCGATAAGAATGCGGATAAAGTGGTAGGTAATATCGTAGAGCTCGACCTTGCTGCCATCTCCGTCAACCCTTTTCAACCACGGTCTAATTTCAATGACGAGGCCCTTCAGGAACTGGCCTCTTCCATCCGCGAATTGGGGGTCATCCAACCAATAACGGTCCGTAAACTCGACTTTAATTCATATCAGCTGGTTTCCGGGGAACGTCGTTACCGCGCTTCGAAATTAATAGGATTGGAAACCATTCCGGCCTATATCCGAATTGCCAATGATCAGGAGTCCCTGGAAATGGCATTGGTGGAAAACATACAACGCCAGGATCTGGATCCTATTGAAATAGCCCTGTCCTACCAACGGCTTATTGATGAGATAGAACTGACGCAGGAAAAATTGAGTGACCGTGTTGGTAAAAAGCGATCGACCATTACCAATTACCTAAGGTTATTGCGATTGGATCCGATTATTCAAACCGGAATCCGTGATGGTTTTATCTCCATGGGGCACGGTCGGACACTGGTCAACATTGAAAAACGGGAAGACCAACTCCATTTATACGAACAAATTATAGAGGGCAATTTATCGGTTCGCCAAACGGAAAATAATGTCCGGAACTTTCACGAATCGGGCACAGCATCCAAAAAGAGTCCAAAAAAGTCCGCAACCAAATCTTCTATTGAGAAACAAAGCGAAAAAGAACTATCTGACTTCCTGGCTACACAGGTGACCATCAGGACCACGGATAATGACAAAGGGAAAATCGCCATTTCCTTCAAATCCCGGGAAGAACTACAGCGGGTCATTAAATTGATTACAGGTGAGTAAGGTACCTTTTTTACTTGTTTTAATGCTTTTTCTGGGGATGGGCCTACATGCCCAAAGGAATAAAAAAGAATCGGACTCCCTCAGAACCGATTTCAAAGAAAAAGGAGTGGTCATTGATGGTCGTATTGAAAAAAGGAAAGTAAATCCGCTTGCCCCCAGTAAAGCGGCATTTTATTCGGCTGTTTTGCCCGGACTGGGTCAAATTTACAATAGACGTTACTGGAAGGTACCCATCGTATACGGGGCCATAGGCACCGGTATTTATGCCTATGTCTATAATGATGATCTGTATGACCGGTTCCGCTCTGCTTTTAAAAGGCGACGTGCCGGCTTTTTTGATGACGAATTTTATGACGTCAACGGAAGTGGCATTGTACCCGGTTCCCCGGACCTGTCCGATGAAGCATTGCAGGATGCTCAGGAGCGGTATCAGCGAGACCGGGACCTTGCACTGCTCATTACCATCGGGCTATACGCATTCAATATCATTGATGCCAATGTAGACGCCCATCTAAAGCAGTTCAATGTAGATGAAGACCTCAGTCTTGACATTAAACCCTATTTGGAATACCATCCAATAACCTCAGATCCTAATTACGGCATTGCGCTGACCATAAAGTTTTAAAGCATGAATATTGCCCTTTTCGGTTATGGCAAAATGGGAAAAATGATTGAACGGACCGCTCAGGAGAGAGGCCATACCATCGTTTTGAAGATCGATATAGACACCACTAATATTGATTACACGGCTATGGATGTGGCCATCGACTTTAGTACGCCGGAGGCTGCATTGTTGAATATAAAAGGTTGTCTTAGTGCCGGTGTTCCCATTATCTCTGGCACTACTGGGTGGCTGGCACATTTTGAGGAGGCGGTAAACCATTGCCAAACTCATAACGGGGCCTTCCTCTATGCCTCTAATTACAGTATTGGGGTAAATATTTTTTTTGAGCTCAACCAGCATTTGGCGAAAATGATGGCGCAACTAAAGGAATATCAGGTGTCCATAGAAGAGACCCATCACACGCAAAAACTAGATGCCCCCAGCGGTACCGCGATTAGCCTGGCTGAAGGCATAATCGCAGAAACGACTTATTCAAAATGGACAAAAGGATCTGGGAATGGCAATACAATCCCTATCCAATCCTTTCGGGAAGGCGAAGTTCCCGGCACGCATACTGTATCTTATGAGGGCCCTGTTGATACTATCCGCATACAACATATGGCACATAATCGAGAGGGATTTGCATTGGGAGCGGTACTTGCAGCAGAATGGATCCTTGGAAAGCAGGGGGTTTTTAATATGAAAGACGTGTTAAACCTTAGGTGATTTCTGTAACAATGGCTTACCTTTCCGCGTCTAAAAGAAAAATGATAGCACTATGAATGTCACGCAATGGCTTCTCTTTATTCTGTTAGTACAGGTTATCCATTTCCTGGGTACCTGGAAGCTCTATATCAAAGCTGGAAGAAAATCCTGGGAGGCAGCCGTGCCTTTATACAATGCCATCATCTTAATGCAGATCATAAGACGACCTAAATGGTGGGTTATCTTGTTGTTTATACCCATCATCAACCTGCTTATGTTCCCTGTAATATGGGTGGAAACCATTCGCAGTTTTGGCAAGAATAGCCTTCTTGATACCTGGCTGGTGATCCTAAGCCTGGGATTTTACACCTATTACATCAACTATACCCAGGATGTGGAATACATTAAAGACCGAAGCCTTCATCCCAAAAGTGGTCTGGGAGAGTGGGTAAGTTCCGTTGTTTTTGCCATAGTGGCCGCCACCTTGGTCCACACCTATTTTATTCAGCCCTACGTCATTCCTACCGGCTCCCTGGAACGCACTTTACGTGTCGGGGATCTGTTATTCGTCAGCAAATTCCATTACGGTGCCAGGACGCCTATGACCACTGTTGCCGCACCCATGGTGCATGACACCATTCCCGGACTGGGGATCCGCTCTTATTTAAGCAAACCACAGCTTCCGTATTTCCGGCTACCCGGTTTTACGAAGGTAGACAGGAATGACATTGTTGTATTCAGTTGGCCTGCCGATACGGTCAGGGCCTTCTTTAAAAAAGAAAAAGGGGTTATAAAACCTATCGACAAAAAATCGAATTACGTAAAACGCTGTGTTGGCTTACCAGGAGACTCCCTGGCCGTAATAGACGGCTACGTATATATCAACGGAAAGCAACTGGTCCTATCAGACCGGGCCAAGCCTCAATACGATTATGCGATCTATGCCCAAAATGGTGTATCATCGCGCTTGCTTTTGGAAGCAGGTGCCTCGGAGTTTAACAGGACCTACGTAGCACAGGCCTTAAACCCACAACAGTTGAATGCCTTGCGAATGAAAGGGTACGGTGTCTATGAACAAAACAATACCCCTGTCATCCTCACAGATAGCAAAGGCATTGATACGGATTTGATCAGGGCGCTTCGGCTATCACTAAGGGAGATCACCGAAAGGGAACGGCAAGCAACACTTACGGATGAAATGGTTGCCAAACTAACAAAAGATGCCCAAATAGATTCCATTGTAAAATTGTTGGAGCCTAAAGGAAAACCCGGGTATAATATTTTTCCGCAAAACCCTGAATACGCCTGGAACAATGATAATTTTGGTCCGGTTTTCATTCCGGCCAAAGGAAGTACGGTAGCACTCAATTTAAAGGCACTTCCCCTGTATAAAAAGATCATCAGGGATTATGAGGGCAATAGCGTTTCCGTTTCCGGAAACCAGGTGATGATCAATGGTAAGGCGGCAGACACCTATACCTTTCAACAGGATTACTACTGGATGATGGGAGACAACCGCCACCATTCTGAGGATAGCCGCACCTGGGGTTTTGTACCCGAAAACCATATCGTGGGGACCCCTGTATTCATCTGGTTGAGCTTTGACAACTTCAATGAGGGTATTACACACTGGAAACCCAGATGGGATAGGATCTTTACCACCGTGAACGGAAAAGGGGAACCCGTCTCCTATTTTAGGTACTTCCTTGTGGCCTTTGTTGCTTGGTTTGTGTTCGATTTCTTCTGGAAAAGAAGAAAGAAACAACAAAAAAGTACGTAGCAATTAAGCGGGCTTTCTTATTTATTCTACATGTCCTTTTTGATACATCCTTCTTATTTTCCCAACATAGTCACCATGGCAGTTGTAAACAGGCATGCATGTACCTGGGAGGTCTGTGATTACTATCAAAAACAAACGTACAGGAATCGTTGCCATATCGCTACAGACCAGGGAAAACACTTGTTGACCATTCCCATAAAGCACGTGGGGGGTGCACAGGGGAAGCAGTATTACAAAGAAGTCCGATTAGAAAATGAGTATAACTGGCAACGGCAGCATTGGAGAACACTCCAAACCGCTTACAGAACATCGCCCTTCTTTGAGTATTACGAGGATGATCTGGCCCCTTTATACAACATGCCATTTGAATACCTGTTGGATTTCAATTTCAAATCGATTGAAATAGTGTGTGAGTGTTTGCAGCTCCCAATGCCGGAACAAAAGACGAGCCGCTATGAAGCAATTCCGGAGCACGGGAAAGACTTCAGATGGCTTGTCAATGCAAAAAGGCCAATTGCATTCGACCCCCCTCCCTACCCCCAGGTATTTGATGACCGTCATGGGTTTATCCCCAACCTCAGCATCCTCGACCTGCTTTTTAATGAAGGGACTGCTGCACTAACCTATTTGGAAAAACTTCCTTTATCTTTTATAAATGGGTAGGTTCTTCTTGCATTACGGTATCCATTTCCTGCTGCCCATCGCGATCGGATTCCTTTTTTTTAAAGAGAACAGAATGCGGGTAATCCTCATCCTGCTCGCAGCCATCATGATCGATCTGGACCACTTGCTCGCCACACCTGTCTTTGACCCCCAACGGTGCAGTATCAACTTTCATCCGCTGCACACGTATTGGGCCATGCTGATCTATGGCCTATTCCTGTTTATAAAACCTTTGAGAATAGTGGGGCTTGGTTTATTGATACACCTCCTGGCAGATTGGATAGACTGTTTAATGATTCCATAGGCTAATACCAAAAGAATCGCTACATCGTATACGGCCGGTATGTTAGGAGTCCTCTTTCCCTGCTTTGAATAAAAAATCCTTTTCGGCTTTGGAAAGGCTTTCATATCCGGACTTGCTGATCTTATCCAGGATACCGTCTATTTTCCGCTGCCTGCTTTCCTTGTTGTAATCCAAATCGGTCTTGGAAGCGCGTGCCGATTTCTTGTAGACCGTTTTCATGGGAGCCTTCTTCTCACGAGGTTTAAAGAGCGAACCAATACCATCAATAAGTTTGCCAAATCCCTTTCCGATATCATGCCCTCTGGCGAGTTGCCTTGCATAGAGGTATCCCAGCAGGGCCCCACCCAAATGTGCCAGACGGCCGCCGGAATTACTGGATGGTATTTGAATAAGATCGAGCAGGACAAAAAAGGCCCCTATATACCACAATTTTACAGTGAAGAAAAATACCCTGACCTCCTGATTTGGGATATAGGCACAGATAAAGATCAGTACCGCCGTAACTCCTGCAGAAGCACCTATTAAGGCGGTGTTTGAGCCAAGAAATACAGGGAAGATATTGTAACTTGCCAAAAAAAGAAGGCCACCTGCAATAGCACCAAGGAAATAGACATTGATCAGTTTTCTTGGTGAAAACAAATTCAGGAATATTCTGGCAGAAAAGTAGAGCAGAAACATATTAAAGAACAAATGCCAAATATCTGCATGAAAAAAGGCATAGGTCACTATAGACCACGGCTGCGTAATAAAACTGAAAAAGTCTACCGGAAGCTCAAACCAATTTGAAATTACATTTTTGCGTAAGCCCAATAAAAAAGGGAATACCTTATCAAGGATAAAAACGGCTACATTGATCACAATGATCTTTTCGGCAATGTTTAGCCTGGCATATTGATATCGAAGTCCACCTGTACTCATCTAATGCCACCTGTTTTTATTGAACTGATTCTTTTTCCAGTACCACATCATCAAAAACCCGAACAGCGCTCCGCCAACATGGGCGAAATGTGCAATCCCTGAACCGAATATGGAATACCCGGTGACCCCGGAAAAGAGATCGAGCCCAATAAGTACCGGGATAAAATACTTGGCTTTGATAGGAACCGGGAGAAAAATAAGGAATAATTCACTGTTCGGAAAGGACATCCCAAAGGCGACCAAAATACCGTAGATAGCCCCTGAAGCTCCCACAGCCGGGGTACTATAGGCCGTCAGGAAATTATCTATGGTGCTTTTTGAAGCCAGTTCATACCAACTCGGACTAAATTTACCCTGGGATATAATATCGATGATCTCAGGCCTGGTCATTCCTGAGTTTATTAGCACATCCATTCCTTCATTAAAATAATAAAAATTGACAGCAGTATGGATCAAAGCTGCCCCAATACCCGCAGAAAAGTAAAAGAACAGGAACTTGTTCCTTCCCCACATGTGTTCCAGTGGCGAACCGAACGCCCACAAGGCGTACATATTAAAGAGGATATGCATAAATCCGCCATGCATGAACATATGGGAAATGATCTGCCAATAGCCAAAATGTTCATTCTCAGGAAACCAGAGGGAAAACCAGCCATACATTAGTTCACCGTACAAACCGGTGGCAACGAAAAAAAGAATATTAATTATTAGAAGGTGCTTTATGGCCCCGGTTAATCTTCCCATCTAGTTGAATTTTTTATCAATATCATTTTCAGATAACGTAATATATATCGGTTTATTAAATGGACTCACCATTGTTTCCTTACAGGCAAATAGATCGTTGACCAAAGCCTGTTGCGAAGCCGTATCGAGCACGGCCCCTGTCTTTACTGAAAGGGATTTACTCATGGCCTTCGCCAGCATATCTGTCTGGGAAAAATCGCGAATGTGCTCCTCCAGGTGCCAATCGGCAATCAATTGATCCAAAACAATACCGGCCTCACTTTCTGCAATTAAAGGTGGTAAGCCCGTTATCTGCAATTCTTCCTTTTCAATACCTTTAAATACAAATCCCAGCGTTTTTAAATTCTCTTCCATCTGTTTCAGGATTTCCATTTCTCCCTTGGAAAAAGAGACTACCAAAGGAAAAAGCAGTTGCTGGCTAATGGTTTCCTTCACCGTCATGCTGCGCAAGAATTTTTCGTACAAGACCCTTTGGTGGGCCCTGCTCTGGTCAATAATAAGCATTCCTGACTTAATAGTTGTTACAATATACTTCCTTCTTAACTGAAAGGTAGCAATTGTATTTTCTTCGTAGGTACCCTGTTCTGAAAAGATAGCCCCGGTATTGGCCTCCGACTCAAAATGGACACTGCTAAAAGATTCTTCCCTCCCTACTTTCGATTCCAGGCCTACATAGAGATTTTCCCATCCTGCGGCCGACCCTTGTTTTCCCTGCCCGGCCATGGTATTTCTGGCAGTAGTTTCCCTGAACGGGTTAAAACCCGGATTTACAGACACCCCGGGAAACGAAGCCTCCTTTCCTTCATAGGAGTAAGGGGTTTCCAAATTCTGGTCTTTTTCAAAATCGAGCATTGGCGCTATATGGAACTGGCCCAGGCTATGTTTGACTGAAGCACGTAATATGGAATAGAGGGTGTGTTCATCATCGAACTTAATTTCCGTCTTGGTAGGATGGATATTGATGTCTATGGATGTAGGATCTACCTCTAAATACAGGAAATACCCCGGATGTACCTCCGGCCTGATAAGGCCTTCAAATGCACCAAGTATGGCATGGTGCAGGTAGGGACTCTTTATAAAGCGGTCATTCACAAAGAAAAACTGCTCTCCCCTGCTTTTTTTGGCAAATTCTGGCTTACAGATAAATCCTTCAATAGAAACCACTTGTGTTTGTTCCTGTACGGGTACCAGTTTTTGGTCGGTTTTATGACCGAAAATAGTGACGATCCGTTTTCTTAAGGATGTTTGAGGGAGGTGGAACAGTTCACTGCCATTGTGAAAAAAGTGGAAGCTGATGTTTGGGTGTGCCAGGGCTACCCGGTGAAATTCATCCGTGATGTGACGAAATTCTACCTGATCCGATTTTAAGAAATTACGACGGGCGGGGATATTATAGAAAAGATTTTTTACGGCGATGGAAGTGCCTTTCGGACTTACCGCCACATCCTGAAAGACGACCGTACTGCCTTCTATTTTAATGTGGGTTCCCACTTCGTCCTTCTCGGGACGGGTGAGCATATCCACATGGGCAATAGCAGCGATGGAAGCAAGCGCTTCGCCCCTGAATCCCTTGGTATGCAACTTAAAAAGGTCTTCTGCCGTCCTGATCTTGGAAGTGGCATGTCTTTCAAAGCTAAGTCGTGCGTCCGTCGCACTCATCCCTAAGCCATCATCCACTACTTGAATTAACGTTTTACCCCCGTCCTTTACAATGAGTTGAATAGTGGCTGCCCCGGCATCCACAGCATTTTCCAGCAATTCCTTTACCACAGACGCCGGTCTTTGGACGACCTCCCCTGCAGCAATTTGATTGGCTACGTGATCTGGCAAGAGTTGAATGATGTCTGCCATTAGTTTTTCAGGAATATGGATAGATCAAAATCGATGATATACAGGAAAATAAGCAGCAGGATAGCAGTGATAATGATCATTCTAATGTTGTAGTACTTATCTGCTCCTTTGCGCAGATCGGCCATGGCATTTCCGAATTTCGCTTTTAGTCCTCTGGGCGTTTCCACGGTAGAACGGAACCGGTCTAATTTTCGTTCTATTTTGTAGGGGTTACCCTCCCCTTTATCATCAAAATAACGCGGGGTGTAATTGTATTTCTTATTTCTTCGCAGTTTCGTAAATCGTCCCATATAGCTAACATGGTAAAGGTACTTAAATTCAAAAAAAGTGCGGAAAGACAGTTCCCAAAATTTGTTAACAGCAATTACATCGGTGCTCGGGAGCCTTAGCTATATTCTCCGTTTTGCAAAGGCAGCTTAAAAACGATACAAATAAAGATAAGCAGGCGGTCCCGACTAGCCTAAGCAAGCCATTTTAATGGCTGCCACAGCCGCTTCGGTACCCTTATTGCCATGTTTGCCCCCACTTCTGTCCCTTGCCTGCTGCAGAGTATTATCTGTTAGGACGCAGAATATAACCGGAACCTTGTACCGAACATTGAGATCCTTGATCCCCTGTGCGGTGGCACTGCAGACAAAATCGAAATGCATGGTCTCCCCCCTGATGATACTGCCAATAGCGATAACGGCGTCCGGAGTTTCCGTTTCGATCATTTTTTTGCAGCCAAAGGTAAGTTCGAAACTCCCCGGAACAGACCACTGTAGTATATTTTCCGTTTTAGCCCCGCAATCGATCAGCGCTTTATAAGCACCGGCATAGAGGCCTTCTGTAATCTCTGAATTCCATTCAGAAACCACGATCCCAATTTTGAGATCACCGGCATTGGGAACACCCGCTTTATCGTACTGAGATAAATTATGATTTGCGGTGGCCATATTTATTCAGGTTGGGCCATCCCTATGAAAACATCAATAGTGGTTGCCTCATCAGATTCCGAAAAATCATCTTTTATACGCTGAAAGTAGGTCAGCGCTTTTTCCTTGTTCCCCAATTCGAGTAGGGTGATGCCTGCTTTATACAAGTATCTTGGCGTTGTAAAGGTATTTGTATTGTGCTTGAAAGCCTTTTCGTAGTAGCCTAACGCATCTTCCAGCTGCCCCAACTGAAGGAAGGCATCTCCTATTCCTCCCAATGCCAACGGCCCTGTAATGGCCTCATCGGTAGAAAATCTTTCCAGATACTCAATGGCCTTATCATACTGCTTCATTTCCAGAAACGCCATCCCTGCCGCATAATTGGCAGTATTGGCAGAAGGAGTACCCGCATATTCCTCAATGATGTCCAGGTATCCGTATTTCCCTTCGGCCCCATTAAGTGCAAGCGTATATAAAGAATCCTTTTGCGTGGTGCTTTGTGCCGCCTGTTCGAAATAGGTATTCGGATATAACATCTCATTGGCCGCGCTGGCATTTTTTGGGGCCTGAATAAACTGGTAGTATCCCAAATACCCTAAAACCGCCACAGCAATGACGCCTATTACCCCCAGGATGTAATTCTGGTTGCGTGCCACCCACTGTTCTGATCTGGAAGCACTCTCATCCAAGGTGCTGAATACCTCCGCGGTAGTGCTGTTTTGCTCTGCCAAAGCTCTTTCTTCTTCCTTAGTTTTTGGCTTGTAACCCCGCTTTTTATAAGTTGCCATAGTTGCTTTTATTGATCGCGCAAAAATAAAGTTTTTATCCAAAACCGAAGGGTATTTATTTGTTATTTTTGGATATTTTAAGGCTTACATCATTATTTCTAAGATAGCTCCGAATGTTTCTCCAACACATCGCTCTTCTCAATTACAAAAACTTTAGCGACGCACGCTTTGAATTTGACAGGAAAATAAACTGCTTTGTGGGCAACAATGGGGTAGGAAAAACCAATATGTTAGATGCCATTTACCACCTGTCATTTGGTAAGAGTTACTTTAACCCCATTGCCACTCAAAATATAAAGCACGGGGAAGATTTTTTTGTGATAGAAGGAAATTTTATGCTGAATGAACGGGAGGAGAAGATCGTTTGTTCCTTAAAGCGCAATGTCAAAAAAGTGATCAGGCGCAATGGCAAAGCCTATGATCGTCTTTCCGAACATATTGGTTTGTTACCGCTGGTAATCATTTCACCGGCCGACAGGGATCTTATCATTGAGGGTAGTGATACCCGCCGGAAGTTTATAGACGGGGTCATCTCACAATCGGATCCGGATTATTTACGTGTGTTGATGCACTACCAAAAGGTATTGTCTCAGCGAAACGCCTTACTGAAGTATTTTGCAGCCAACAGGACGTTCGATCCTGAAACGCTTGCCGTCTACAACGATCAGCTACACACCTACGGTCAGGAGATCTTTGAAAAAAGAGGCCGGTTCATTGCAGAATTTGTACCGATCTTCCGGGAGCAATACCGACTTATTTCCGGCGCAAATGAGGAAGTGAGCCTGGTGTACAATACCCGATTGCACGAGGAGGACCTCAAAACCCTGTTGGAGAGCAATACAGATCGGGATCGTGCCCTCCAATACACCAGCGTAGGGGTCCATAAGGATGACCTGGATTTTGACATAGGGAATTATCCCATTAAGAAATTCGGCAGTCAGGGACAACAAAAGTCTTTTTTGATCGCCTTGAAATTTGCGCAATTCCACTTCCTTAAAAAACTGGTAAAGACCACTCCCATCTTATTGCTGGACGATATTTTTGATAAGTTGGACGAAAACCGTGTGGCCCATATCATTACCCTGGTAGAAGATGAAAATTTCGGACAGATCTTCATTAGCGACACCCATGCAGAACGAACTGAAAATATTGTAAAAGAGATCCATCAAACCTATAAAATCTTTTCCTTGTGATATGAGAGTATATAGCCTTCTTTTGTCGTGCCTGCTATTGTTTTCCTGTTCGGAAAAAATAACAGAGGCCAGTTTACCCTACCTCAACGGTTACTGGGAGATAGAAAAAGTGGTTTTTCCTAATGGGGATTCTAAAGACTATACTGTGAATGCCACCATAGATTATATAGAGGTAAAGGAAAACGAAGGATTCCGAAAAAAAGTACAACCGCTCCTGGATGGAGGATTCCTCACCTCCAATGATGCACAGGCCTTTACCATTTACAAGCAGGATGAGGTCTTTCTTTTGCGATATAAAAACAACCTGAGCAGCTGGGAGGAAACGATCGTAAGGGTCGATTCAACATCGCTGGCACTTAAGAATGACGCGCAAATAACGTACATTTATAAGCGGTATCAACCTATAAAACTTGAGTAACGTGACCCGGAAGAAAAACAATCTATCCATAGGAGAAGCACTACAGGAATTTATCAGTACCAATAAATTGCAGAAGGGAATAGACAAGGTTTTAGTAAAAGAAGCCTGGGTAAAACTTATGGGCAATGGCGTAAATAATTACACCACACAGATAGAACTGCAGAACAGCACCCTTTTTATTTCCCTTTCATCTTCCGTACTCAGGGAAGAACTTAGTTTGGGCAAATCAAAAATCATTTCCCTATTAAATGAAGAGCTGGGGAGGGAGGTAATCACCAAGATCGTTCTCCGATAAACGCGCATTTAAAAATTTCGACAAAAAAAGGGACCTTCATGCTGAAAGCCCCTTATACTCGTTAACGCTTACTATTTAATAGATCTCCCTACCGGAAAAATGGAAAGCACCTTCAATAGCGGCATTCTCATTACTATCCGATCCATGGACCGCATTCTCACCAATATCTTTGGCATATAACTTCCTGATCGTCCCTTCAGCAGCTTCAGCCGGATTCGTAGCACCGATAAGCGCCCTAAAATCTTCCACAGCATTCTCTTTTTCCAAAATAGCCGCGACTATAGGCCCCCTCGTCATAAATTCTACCAACTCTCCAAAGAAAGGACGCTCCTTGTGAATTGCATAGAATTCTTGTGCATCGCGTCTGCTTAGCTGGGTGTATTTCATGGCAATAATTTTAAACCCGGCCCCGGTAATCTTTTCTAAAATAGCCCCTATGTGCCCATTTTCGACCGCATCGGGTTTTATCATTGTAAATGTTCTGTTTGCTGTCATTCTAAAAATTTTGCGGCAAAAATACACTTTATAACCGCAACCTACAACATTAATACTGTTGTGTTAATGTATTCAGTATTTCGCTGTTATTCCCGATCATTTCAAAGACGACAGTCCTTTTAACCAGGTCCAGTTTCAGGAGTCCAAAACTTTTCTTTGAAATAACTTCTCCTATCCTGTATGGATTTGGCTCACCGGAATAACTGGAATAAACGTGGGTTAACCCACTACTGGTAAAGTCGATCAACGGATAAGATACACCAGGAAGTCGCTCGGCGGAGAATTCAGAAATATGGCGATCTCCGGACAGGACAATGACCCCTTTTGCTTTTGAGCTTTCCACCAACCCTTTTAATTTATCTACCTCGTGGGGGAAATTTCCCCAACATTCAAATCCATGCTGGTTCGACAAAAATTGAACGCTGCTGACAATAATATTAAAGTCGGCCCCGGAATTCCTTAATTCCTCTTCGAGCCACTTCCATTGCGCTTCACCCAGAAAGGTTCCCTCCCCGTATTTTCCGGGCATAAAGCGTTTTCCTTTTTCGGTCGAACGGGTTAAAGGGGATCTGAAATACCGGGTGTCCAGCACCAGGATCTTAACCGAACCTGCAGGGAGGGTGTAGTTGTAACTGGTATAAACCCCTTCCTGTTGCCTTCTGGGACTATCTGAAGGAACACCCATAAAATCCAAAAATACCTGCTGGCTCTCCTTCCTGGAAACGAATTCTGAACCACCGTCATTAAGGCCATAATCATGGTCGTCCCAGGTTCCGATGACCGGAATGGTCTCGGTCAGGGTCCGGTAGCCTTCTACCTTTTTCTGTATGTTGTACATCTCCGCTATTTTTTGTGCATTGTCAGTATCGGCATAGACAATATCGCCTCCCCATATCCAAACATCGGGATGGGTTGCCAACACGTCATCCCACAGGTCATTATGCACCTTGTGTTTGTTACAGGAACCAAAGGCAATGGTAAAAACATCCTGAGTGTGTTGTGGCTGCTCCGGGACCTGACCGGATTTACAACTGATAAATAAAAAAACAAATAGGCCGAGGTAGAAGTGGTTGGAATAGTTCATGGAGAAATACATTTAAAAACTTAAAAATAAAAGAATTGAGAGCTAATCCAGTAAGAAGTTCAAAAATTAAGCCTAATAAAAAGAATTTTTATTAATATATATATGGAGAACTCCCTGAATCTAATACTTTTGCTTCGCCTACTAATTATGACGCCTAGAGTTATTGAGAAATCGTTAAAACTCTTAGTCCCGTTTCCATGTTGGCAATAGGGTTTTGATATTTTCTTTATTCAAATATTCCTTAAGTAAACCTCCTTTAATATTATTCACATCGAATTCGATAATAAATGCATTTTTATCAATATCCTCTATCAGCCTGTAGGTCCTTCTTATGTCAATTCTATTAATTACCGTATGTATTATATCCCTTTCCATGCGTGCGCCGCGTTTTCCATAACCTTTTGATGCCCTGTAGAGAGTTGTTCCCGTTTTTATCACACTTATAAGCTGTTCTTCAATAGTATTGGAATCATCGGATACTATCATTAAACCAACATAGTCCTCAAACCCTTCAATGGTCAAATCGATAATTTTGGCAGTTACAAGGAAGGTAAGGGTAGAATACATCGCTGTTTCTAACGAAATAGAAATGGCGGTAAGACTAAATAAGATCAGATTAAAGAATAAGACTACTTTTCCGATACTAAAACCAAATTCTTTATTTACAAAAATTCCAAGAATCTCAGAGCCATCCAGTACTGCACCATTTTTTATGGTCAACCCAATACCTGCACCTAAGAATAGTCCGCCGAAAATGGAAATTAAGAGTTTATCATCCGTAACCGGGGTGAAATTTTCAAAATGTACTACTATTGCCAGTAATATAATGGCTACGACCGACTTTATTGTTATTCTCCTCGATAGCGTAAACCATGACATAACAAGGAAAGGAAGACTTACCGCTACAAGAATGAGGGAAATATTAAATCCGAATAATTCGCTCAATAGAATGGCTATACCGGTTACACCTCCATCCAAGAAACCATTCGGAAGTAAAAAGACTTTGAGTCCTAAACTAGCTAGTAATACTCCAACTCCGATTTGGAAGAATTCAGAAGAATGTTTTTTCATTGTTATTTGCAATTCATTAGTTGATAAAATAATATCGTTTACTACTTAAGTTTACATAGAAATTAGGCCGAGTCTTAGCTTTGATAATTGTCCTGAAGTCAAATGAAACAAACTTAGCTTATTCAGTAACTTCTAATTTGCTCTACCTATAAAATTAATTAATTCTTTTTTCAAAGTTAGACTTTCAATCTTGCTCTTAAGAATATATAATAGACAAAAATAATAGTATTACTTTCATGTATTAATAGTTTAACTATTTTTTATGAATAGTAATAGTATTAATCTGGTTTTTGTGTTATAAATTTGGTCTTGAAATAATTTAACTCTTTTAACAATGAAATCAGCATTTAGCACCCTAGGTCTATGTCTTACAATGGCTTTATCAACTACAGTTATTGGGCAGTCAACAAATTTGAAGAACGAAAATTCAGGGATTGTAAAAATTAACAGGAATCAAATTCGAGTAGAAACGGTTTTAACAAAGGAAGAACAGGATGCCTTAACTCCTGAAGAGGTGTTTGAAAGCCTAAGAGCGGGGAATGAAAGGTTCGTCCGAAGTGATCTTACCGCAAGGGATCACTCTTTTCAAATCCGCGAGAGTGCTGATGCGCAATATCCAAAGGCCATCGTATTGTCCTGTGTTGATAGCCGTGTACCGGTAGAAGATGTATTTGACAAAGGAATCGGTGATATTTTTGTAGCACGGGTAGCCGGAAATTTTGTGAATGACGATATTTTAGGAAGTATGGAATTTGCAACCAAGGTTGCCGGTGCAAAATTGATACTCGTCTTAGGCCATGAAAATTGCGGTGCTATTCACGCCGCTATTGATGGTGCCGAACTGGGAAATATTACAAAAATGCTAACAAACATTAAACCGGCCATTATGATATCTAATGTCTCCCAAGGTCCGAGAAATTCCAAAAATAGACTATTTGTCCATGAAGTAAGTGAAAACAATGTTCGTATCGCCATGGAACAAATTGTCAAAGAAAGTGCGTTGATAAAGACGATGGTAGAGAACGGAGAAATCGATATCAAAGGTGCGGTTTATGATATGGATACAGGGGTCGTCAATTTTATAAACAAATAAAATAAAAGTCCAGATAAGACCTGCCTCCAAAAGAGTTAGGTCTTAATTTTTTAAATAGGTATAGTCAATTCTTTTAAATGAATTGGAATTGTATTCCATAAATAGATATTACCTATCTATTCACAACACCATGATGAAAATAGAATAGAAATAGTCAAATCCAAAAATCACTAATTAATTATTTCTCATAACATTTTATAGGTTTATTCCTTCTTAGGTAATTGAAACTTGTATTAAATTGTATCTTTGCCGGCATGAAATTAAAGGAGGTAACAGCACTTAAAAAACTACTGAGTGTTCCACAAAAAATTGTGATCATCCCACACAAGAATCCAGATGGGGATGCCATTGGGGCTGCTTTGGCGCTGAATGAATACCTCAACCTCTCCGGCCATCAATCTGTGGTGATTACGCCAAACGACTATCCTGAATTTTTGAAATGGATGCCCGGTACCCAGGGAGTCTTAAATTTTGAAAAACAACATTCAGACGCCTTATCGGCCATTGAAGAGGCAACAGTTATTTTTACGGTAGATTTTAATCACCTGAGTCGAATTGGGCATATGGAAACCCCCGTTAAGAATGCGTCTGCAACCTTTGTCATGGTAGACCATCATCAGAGTCCGGATTCCTATGCTTCAATCATGTATTCGGATGTACATATGAGTTCTACCTGTGAAATGGTATACCGCCTTATTGAAGCAATGGGAGATACGGAAGCGATCACCCCTTCCATAGCCGATTGCCTCTACTCCGGAATAGTAACGGATACAGGTTCCTTTAAGTACACGGCCACCACCGCGGAGACACATGAAGTTGCTGCCCAATTAATAAGAAAAGGAGCCCAAAACACAGAGATCCATAACAGGATATTCGACACCAATACCCCCAGCAGATTACATCTCCTTGGCTGTGCGCTAAAGAATATGGTGATATTGCCGGAATACAGCACCGCGTATATTACCTTAAGCCAGCAGGAACTGGATGACAACAACTTCAAAAAAGGAGATACCGAAGGTTTTGTCAATTATGGCTTGACCCTGGCCGGGATTCGTTTTGCCGTGATCTTCATCGAAAATAAGGAAGACGGAATCGTAAAGATCTCTTTCCGGTCCGAAGGTCCTTTTTCTGTCAATGAATTTGCACGGAAGTATTTCAATGGTGGCGGGCATACCAATGCCGCGGGCGGTAGAAGCGATCTTTCCTTACAGGAGACCGTTCATTATTTTTTAGCCCAGCTTGAAAAATATAAAACAGCATTAACCGCATGAAGAAAAGCTTCTTATTCCTTCTTATCATTGGTCTGCTAGCATGCGAAGGCCCCGAACCCAGAAAACCAGTGAAGGTTAAATCCGGGAGTTTTATCACGGAATCCATAGAGCGCAATAAACGCTTGCTGGCAGTGGAAGAAGCAATGATCAAAGAAATCATTGCACAAGACAGCCTCCACACCTATTTCCCAACAGCCGATGGCAGCTGGTATTTTTACTCCCAAAAAAATAATGAAGTTTCGCAAACCCCTCAAACAGATGACCTGGTCACCTTTACGTACAATGTGCTAACCTTTGCGAACGACACCCTTTACACTGAGGAAGAAAAGGGGATCATAACCTATAAGGTAGACAAACAAGAATTATTCCCGGGACTCCAGAATGCCATAAAACTGCTAAAAGAAGGAGAGCAGGCTACTTTCTTATTTCCCTCCTCCATGGCGTATGGCTACCTTGGGGACAAAAACAAAATTGGGGTAAATGTGCCTGTTAAAACGAACATCCATATCCTGAAAATAGCACCTAATAAAGAAGTAAATACACCATAATCAATACATTTCCATGAAAAAATCCTATTACCTCGTTGCCATTCTTATTATGATCTTAAGTGCATGTAAATCAAGTCAATATCCTGATTTGGGCGATGGCATCTATGCGGATATCAAAACCTCTAAAGGAGATATCCTCGTAAAACTGGAACACGATAGAACACCTGTGACCGTAGCTAACTTTATTTCACTGGCCGAAGGGACCAATCCGTTTGTCAGCGACAATTATAAAGGGAAGAACTATTATAATGGTGTTCTCTTTCACCGGGTTATGAAGGACTTTATGATACAGGGAGGCGACCCAACGGCCACAGGAACCGGAAATCCCGGGTACAGGTTCAAAGATGAGATCGTAGACTCGCTCGTCCATGACCGGGCAGGGATCCTGTCTATGGCGAATGGCGGGCCAAAAACCAACGGGAGCCAGTTTTTTATCACCCTTAAGGAAACACCCTGGCTAGATGGGGTTCACACCGTATTTGGAGAAGTCATTGAAGGAATGGCTGTTGTTGATTCTATCGGAAATGTAAAAACAGGAGCAAAAGACAGACCGGTAGTTGATGTTGTAATGAATACAATAGAGATCATCCGCAATGGAAAAGAGGCCAAGAAATTTGATGCAGTGCAGATCATGACCGATTATTTTGCCGAAGAAGAGGCCCAAATTGAGGCATTGGCCAAAATGAAGCGTGATTTTTCCAGTGAATTAATGGGGCAGAAAGAACAAGCAGAAACTTTGCCATCCGGACTAAAGATCTTCAAACTGGTTGAAGGTTCTGGCGAATCCCCAAAAATTGGCCAGAAAGTACTGGTCAATTACGCCGGGTACCTGGAAGATGGCTCTTTGTTCGACAGCAATTATGAAGAAGTTGCACGAAAATTTCAGGTCTATGATGAAGATCGAAAACTAGGTGGCGGATACCAGCCATTCCCAATGGATTATAGTCCAGAGGCTCGGCTGATCGCAGGTTTCAAGGAAGGGTTGATGACGATGAAAGCAGGCGACAAGATCCGTTTGTTCATCCCTCCCCATTTGGGATACGGACAGCAGGGCTCGGGCCCCATTCCCCCCAATTCCAATCTGGTATTCGATCTCGAGATCACTGAGATCTACACAAACTAAAAAAAAGCCCGCAATTGCGGGCTTTTTAATTATCTTAAGGTGTTTGCACCAGGATGGCCTGCAGAAATTTCCAGAACTTCTGAACGGAGGAGATCTGTACTCGTTCGTCCGGTGAGTGTGCCCCTTTTATGGTAGGCCCAAAACTGATCATATCCAGATCGGGATAGTTCTTCCCTAAAATGCCACACTCCAATCCGGCATGGCAGGCTACTACCGAAGGTGCCTCTCCAAATAACTGCTCGTACTGTGTGGTCACTATCTTTAAGATTTCTGAAGTTGGGTTAGGATTCCAACCCGGGTAATCCCCGCTTAGTTGTACCTGATATCCCGCAAGCTCTAACACGGCTTTCAATCCATTGGCCAGATCCATTTTGGCAGATTCTACTGAAGAACGTGTTAAGCATCCAATGGTGATGCTTCCTTTCTGGACCAGAACCCTGGCAAGGTTGTTTGAGGTCTCAACCAGGTCCTCAATGGCAGCACTCATGGCAAATACGCCATTGTGAACCCCATAAATAGCCTGTAAAAGTTTTTTCTGAGCCACGGGATCCATACCGTTGCCGTTCACCTCGGTCTTTTTTAGGATGATGTCGAGATTTGGCTCCGTCACTGCCAACTCCGCTTTTATCTCTGCAATCTGCAGCGAAAGCTCCTTGATGACCGCAAGTGCTGTTTTCGATTCCAAAACCATATGGGCATTGCTTTCTCTTGGTATCGCATTGCGCAGACCACCACCATCAATTTGTACCAGGTGCACCCCACCCAAGGCATCCGCTTTATAGAGTAAGCGGTTCATGATCTTATTTGCATTGCCAAAGCCGCGGTGGATATCCATGCCACTATGCCCTCCCTGCAAGCCCTTCACTCGCAATGCATAGCCAGTGCCAGCTTCTGGCAGCGGAATTTCAGGATAGTCTCCCTTGGCGGTTATGTCAATCCCTCCTGCACAACCAATATCGATCTCATCATCTTCTTCCGTATCCAGGTTGAGCATAATTGCGCCCTGGAGGACGCCCGCTTTTAATCCTTTGGCACCGGTCATTCCGGTTTCTTCATCAATGGTAAAAAGGGCCTCCAAAGGAGGGTGCGGTATGGACGTGCTTTCCAACAGGGCCATAATGGCCGCTACCCCCATGCCATTATCGGCACCCAGGGTGGTTCCTTTGGCACGTACCCAATCCCCGTCCACATACATCTGAATCCCCTGCGAATCAAAATCGAATACCGTATCCGTGTTCTTCTGATGAACCATATCCAGGTGTCCCTGTAAAGTGAGCGTTTTTTTAGCTTCCATACCGGGCGAGGCCGGTTTCCGAATGATCACGTTACCAACTGCATCGGTCACTGTTTCCAACCCCAGGGAGTTGCCAAAGTCTTCCATAAAAGCAATGACGCGTTCCTCTTTTTTGGAGGGTCTTGGCACTGCATTCAGCGCATTAAAATTCTTCCAGACCGGTTTTGGATCCAGTTGCCTTATTTCATCATTCATAATTCCCAATTTAAGGTCAAAAATACACAGACTTCCGTTATGCAGCCATAAAATTGGGTAAATTTGGCTCCATGAATGCCCGTATAAATAATGCCCTGGCCTTTTCATTGATCCTTCAGGTCATCTTAGTAAAATGGATTGGCCAATACCCCTCGTTTATTGAACGGTATTACAGTAATGGGATCTACCCGCATATTTCAGGCTTTCTGAGAGGGTTATACGGCTGGCTCCCATTTTCCCTGGGAGATGTCCTCTACACATTACTTATCTTACTGGCACTGCGATATGTATATAAACGGCGACACAAAATCAGACAAAAACCGTTCTTTTTTTTGCGGGACGTAGTGGCTATTTTGGCAGTTGCCTACTTTACGTTCCACCTTCTTTGGGGACTTAATTATTACCGACAACCTATTTCAGAAACAATGGGGCTCAATGAAGCCTATACTTCCGAGGCATTGGTCTCGTTCACCACTTCCCTAATTGAAAAGACAAATACGGCACATAGGGCGCTCGTCCCTGATGATTCAGTGCAGGTTAGCATCCCTTATTCCCAAAAGGAACTATTGATAAAAGTACCAAACGGCTATGCAAGCTTGCAGCAAACCTTCCCGCAGTTGCAATACAGCCCCTACAGTATAAAAGGGTCCATTTATAGCCTTTTGCTGACCTACATGGGATACGGGGGCTACCTCAACCCTTTTACCCAGGAGGCACAGGTAAACCAAAAAATTCCCGATTTCAGATTTCCTGTTGTCAGTAGCCACGAAGTGGCACACCAGTTAGGGTATGCCGCCGAAAATGAGGCTAATTTTATTGGATACCTGGCCGCTGTCAATAATGACGACCCCTATTTTCGCTATACGGCCTTATCCTACGCACTCAGTTACTGTCTTTCCGAGGTTAGGAATACCGATGAAGCGCTTTTCCGGGAACAGTATGCCAGGATCAATAAAGGGATCCGGAAGGATTACGAGGAGTTGAACCGGTTCTGGACCTCCTATGAAAACCCTATGGAACCCTTATTTAAAAGTGTATTCAATACTTTTCTGAAAGCAAACAATCAGCCACAGGGGATCAGGAGTTACAGCCTGGTAGTGGCACTGCTGGTAGCCTATCATCAGGAGCATCCTATTTAATGGCTACCATAATAGCTTCTCCTCAAAATTTTCTTTTCTAAATAAAACGTTAAAAAAAATGATTGTCAGAACAATTCTGAACAGTTAGTTTATTTTTAGCGCACTAACTCAAAACATACCTTCTATGAAATGGAGACTTCTAGTGCTCGCTGCCCTTTGGTGTAGCACCACCCCATTGCGATCTCAGGACTATTTTCCGAAGAATGATGGCGTAAAGGCAGAAAACAAAAATTATACGGCCTTTACAAATGCCACCATTTATGTAACCCCCACTCAGGTTATGGAGAATGGGACCTTGCTTATCCAGAATGGCAAGGTAGTTCAGGTGGGCAAAACGGTTACTATCCCTGCAAATACGGTAATAGTGGACCTCAAAGAAAAATACATTTATCCTTCCTTTATTGACGTTTATTCGAAATTTGGGGTAGAACAACCCAAAAGACCCGCCGGAGGTGGCAGGTCCCCACAATATGATCCAACCAGAGAAGGTTTCTATTGGAATGACCATGTGATGCCAGAGGCGAATGCCATTGCCGAATTTGAGTATAGTGACAAAGAGGCGAAAGCCCTTCGTGAAGCTGGCTTTGGAGTGGTAAACTCTCACATACAGGATGGCATTGCCAGGGGCACCGGCGTACTGGTAGCCCTCAAAGCTGATGGCAATGACGCCGAACGCATCCTGGACGACCAGTCGGCCCAGTATTTTTCTTTTGAAAGAAGTGTTGTTAAAAGGCAATCCTATCCTTCTTCCCTGATGGGCTCAATGGCGTTATTGCGCCAAATGTACAATGATGCTTCATGGTATGAGAAAGGAAACGTGCCTACCAAGGACAGGTCCTTAGAAGCCCTGTTGGCGAATCGTGGCCTGGTCCAGATCTTTGAGGCAGGCAATGGCGGCAATGTGGTACGCGCAGACAAAATAGGCGATGCTTTTGGGATACAGTACGCAATCCTTGGTGGCGGTAATGAATTTGAACGCATCGAAGAGTTGAAGGCCACCAATGCCAAATTGATCATCCCCCTGAATTTTCCGGATGCCTATGATGTTTCCGATCCGTATCAGGCAGATTATGTTACCCTAAAAGATATGCGTTTTTGGAACCAGGCACCGTCTAACCCCAAAATACTGGCCGAAAATGGGATCTCATTTTCATTCACACTACATGAGTTGAAAGATCCTTCCGCTTTAAAGGAAAAGCTGATGAAGGCCATCGAATATGGCTTAACAGAGACGAAAGCACTGGAGGCACTAACCACGGTACCTGCTTCCTTATTGGGGAAATCGAACGAAATAGGTTCTTTGCAGCCCGGGCGCTATGCGAACTTCCTGATAACATCCGGTGCCATTTTCGACAAGGAAACCACTTTGTATGAAAATTGGGTACAGGGACAAAAGAATATCGTGAACAGCATGGACACGAAAGATATCCGTGGTTCATATGACCTTTCGGCTGCCGGAAACGTTTATAAAATCGCCATCACGGGAGCTGCTGATAAACCTAAGTTGGAAGTAAAGCAAGATACGCTTACCCTTAGTTCGAAGCTTAGCTATAAAGACGATTGGATCACCATGTCGTTCACGACACCTCAGGAAGATATTTACAGGCTCACAGCAAGGGTCAACAGCCAGGAAGATGACCTTAGTGGCCGCCTGTTGCTCCCAAATGGGGAAGAAGGATCCTTTATTGCAAGGCGCAGTGCAGATCATTCCGAAAAATCGAAGGAAGCTGAGGCAACCGATAATAAAGCACCGGTGATCATGCCTGTTACCTATCCCAATGTGGGTTACGGCTATACAACGAAGAAGGCAGCACAGGATATGCTCTTTAAAAATGCCACTGTATGGACGGGCGAAGCAGCAGGTATTCTGGAAAATACGGACGTTTTGGTCAAGAATGGAAAAATTGCCCGTATCGGGAAAGACCTGAATGGGGGAAATGCAAAAGTGATCGATGCAAGCGGAAAGCACTTAACGGCTGGGATCATAGATGAACACAGTCATATAGCAGGATTGGCCATCAATGAAGGCGGACAAAATTCTTCGGCCGAAGTGAAGATGACCGATGTGGTAGATCCCGAAGACATGGATCTTTACAGGAACCTTGCCGGTGGAGTAACGACGGTTCAGCTGTTACACGGTTCTGCAAATCCTATCGGGGGCCGGTCGGCCATCCTGCGGCTTAAGTGGGGCGAAAGCGCTGATAATCTGATTTTCGAAAATTCACCTAAATTCATAAAGTTTGCCCTCGGTGAAAACGTAAAACAGAGCAACTGGGAAAGCTTTAGCAGGTTTCCGCAGACCCGTATGGGCGTAGAACAGGTATTTGTGAATTATTTCCAGCGTGCCAAAGAATACGATGCCTTAAAGAAAAGCGGCAAACCTTACCGCTATGATGAAGAAATGGAAGTACTGGCTGAGATCCTGAACGGAGAACGCTTTATAAGCTGTCATTCCTACGTACAAAGCGAGATCAATATGCTGATGAAAGTAGCCGATCAGTTCGGGTTTAAGGTAAACACCTTTACCCATATCCTGGAAGGGTATAAGGTAGCCGATAAAATGGCTGCCCATGGTGTAGGCGGCTCTACCTTTAGTGACTGGTGGGCCTACAAATATGAGGTGAAGGATGCCATCCCCTATAATGCGGCCATAATGGCCAGCCAGGGGGTAACGGTGGCAATCAACAGTGATGACGGGGAAATGTCGAGACGACTGAACCAGGAAGCCGGTAAAACGATTAAGTACGGTGGTGTCTCTGAGGAAGAAGCCTGGAAAATGGTAACTATCAATCCGGCGAAACTCCTGCACATAGATGACCGTGTAGGTAGCATCAAGGAGGGAAAAGAAGCCGATCTAGTCCTATGGAATGCGCATCCGTTATCTGTCTATGCCAAAGCAGAAAAAACGATTATCCAGGGTACTACCTACTTTGACCTGGAACAGGACAAGGCCCTTCGTGACGCGATTAAAAAAGAGCGGGCAGCCCTTGTAAAAATGATGGTAGAGGAAAAAGAAGGGGGCGCCAACATGCAAAAACCTGTGCAACGTAAAAAAGAACGATTTAACTGCGATAGTTTATAATATGAAAAACATGAAAAAAGCATTCTATAGCACCATCGCGCTGCTTGCGCTGGGATTACAAATCACAAAAGGGCAGCAAACACCTGCTGCAGCGCAGACAGAAATGATTTCCATTACTGGTGCAACGGCCCATATCGGCGACGGTTCTGTCATTGAGAACTGCACCCTTATTTTCGACAACGGGAAAATAACCGCCATGGGAACCGGCCTTAGCCCGAAAGGAAAAGTGATCGATGCCAGCGGAAAACACCTCTATCCCGGGTTTATTGCTCCGGGGAAGTCGTTGGGACTTATTGAGGTCGAAGCTGTCAGGGCCAGTGACGACCAGGATGAAATTGGGGAACTCATTCCCCATGTAAGGAGCCTAATTGCCTACAATGCCGAATCTCAAGTGGTCGAAAGTATGCGGCCCAATGGGGTTTTGCTGGGGCAAGTGACACCCCAGGGTGGAAGGATCTCCGGAACTTCTTCCATTGTTCAGTTCGATGCATGGAACTGGGAAGATGCCGCAGTCAAGGTAGATGACGGCATTCATCTGAACTGGCCTAATACCTTCAGAAGGGGCCGCTGGTGGGCAGGAGAACCGAGAGGGTACCAACCCAATAAAAACTATCCTGAACAAGTCGAAGAAGTAGTGGCATTCCTGAAAAATGCCAGGGTATACGGAAACGGCAGCAACGTATCTGTGAACCCTGCTTTTAAAGCATCTCAAGGTCTGTTCGATGGTTCAAAAAGATTGTATGTATACGCCCAAAATGAAAAACAGATCATAGACGCCATCACTGCCCTTAAGGAGGCGGGTGTGGTAAAAGTGGTCCTTGTAGGGGGGTATCATGCCCATCGGATCACCGACTTCCTAAAGAAGCATGATATACCGGTATTGGTAAATTATACCCATACCCTCCCAGAATTTATGGATGATGATTATGACTTCACCTATAAATTACCAAAATTACTGGTAGATGCCGGCCTGTTAGTGGGACTCCAAAATGCAGAAGCCTCTAATTTTCAGACACGGAACCTTCCCTTTTATGCCGGACAGGTAGTAGGACAGGGACTTGAAAAAGAAAAAGCCCTTCAGTTGATCACCGGCAATACGGCAAAGATACTCGGCATTGACGACATGTACGGCACCCTGGCCGTAGGTAAAAGCGCTACTTTCTTTGTCTCCGAAGGCGATGCCCTGGACATGCGTGGCAACCAACTGACCCATGCCTTCATTGATGGCAGGAACCTTTCACTGGAAACCCACCAAACCGAATTGTGGAAACGCTATATGGGGAAATACAATAAATAATAAAGGACAGCCACTAGTTAGTGGCTGTTTTTTTTATGAGGACTATTGATCGGGTTATTGAAGGAATTCAGGAATAATCGTTTTACTTTTGATGGTATGATGACGAGCAAACGCATTGTTAGCCTTCAAAACCCTTTAATTAAAAAAGTGCTGCAGTTAAAGCACAAGGGGAAGGAAAGGACAAGATCGGGTCTTTTTGTGCTGGAAGGACAACGAGAATTTGAAATGGCCTGCAAAGGTGGTTATCAAATTGAAACCCTCCTTTATTTTCCGGAAATAATGCCTGAAACTGCACTGGCAGCCCTGTTGAAGGAGTATCACGTTCAACCCGAAATCATTGAACTGGCCAAAGAAGTGTATCAAAAACTGGCCTATCGTGAAAAGACAGAAGGCATCCTGGCAGTGGCAAGGACCAGGTCGCATGAGCTCACCGACCTTTCTCTTCAAAAGAACCCCCTTATCCTGGTAGCAGAGGCGCCTGAAAAACCGGGAAATATTGGCGCCTTGTTACGCACGGCAGATGCCGCCAATGTTGATGCCGTCCTTATTGCCAATCCAAAAAGTGACCTTTACAATCCCAATATTATCCGTTCCAGCGTTGGTTGTGTATTTACGGTACCCATTGCCATGGCGAGCAGCACTGAGATCATTGGGTACCTGAAACGTATGGAGATCTCCATTTTCGCTGCCGCCCTCACTACGGATACGGTATACACTTCCATTGATTACAAGGGGCCTGCGGCCATCGTTGTGGGCACCGAAGCCACGGGTCTTTCAGATGAATGGCTGTCACAATGCACGGCAAAGGTCATTATCCCAATGGAGGGGTTCATTGACTCCATGAATGTTTCGGTATCTGCCGCAATCCTTATCTTTGAGGCAAAACGCCAAAGAGCTCAACCCTGACACTTTATTTTTGAACCGCGCCCTATGAATAGTACTTCCCTGTTTTATCTCATCGGTTTTATTCTAATAGCCAAATTTGTTATCGATACGGTGTTGGACTATCTCAACGCAAAGAAATTCAAGGACCCCATCCCCATGGAACTGGCCGATGTTTATGACGAAGCGGCCTACAGTAAATCCCAATTATACAAAAGGACCAACTATTCCTTTGGGCTGCTGTCCTCCCTTTTTTCCTTGCTGCTTACCCTGGGGTTTTTATGGTTCGGGGGTTTTGAATGGGTTGACGCCTTCGTCAGAGGCATTACCACGGAACCTGTTACCATGGCCTTGTTATTTTTTGGGCTCATTATACTGGGGAGCGACCTTATCATGCTTCCATTTTCCTATTACCGCACCTTTGTTATCGAGGAAAAATTCGGGTTTAATAAGAGCAGCAGGAAACTATTTTTCCTGGACAAAATAAAAGGATGGGGCATGCTGGCGTTTCTTGGGGGCGGTATCCTGGCAGGGATTATCTGGTTCTTTGAATGGGCCGGCACCTCTTTTTGGCTGTACGCCTGGGGGCTCATTGCGCTCTTCTCCATAGTGATGAATTTGTTTTACAGCAGATTGATCGTCCCCTTATTTAATAAGCAGACACCTCTGGAAGACGGCCCGTTAAAAGATAAAATACAGGGGTATGCGAAGAAAGTGGGTTTTGAGCTAAAAAACATTTTTGTGATCGATGGCTCAAAGAGAACCACGAAGGCCAATGCCTATTTTTCCGGTTTCGGCAAGGAGAAAAGGGTAACGCTATATGACACCCTGATCAAAGAGCTCAACGAGAATGAGATCGTAGCCGTTTTAGCCCATGAAGTAGGCCACTATAAAAAGAATCACATAGTGGTAAACCTCACTACCTCCATTTTAGTGACCGGGATCACGTTGTACCTGCTGTCGCTCTTTGTAAACAATCCGGAAGTAACCATGGCCATTGGGGTTAAAATCCCAAGTTTCCATGCCGCCCTGATCGGCTTTGGGATACTGTACAGTCCCATTTCCGAGCTCACAGGCCTCGCCATGAACTACCTCTCCAGAAAATTTGAATATGAGGCAGATAATTACGCAAAGGAAACCTATGAAGCGGCCCCTTTGATCAGTTCCCTGAAGAAATTATCGAGGAATAGCTTAAGTAACCTTACCCCCCACCCTACCTATGTTTTCATGCATTACTCCCATCCGCCCCTGATTGACAGGGTGCGCAACCTGAGGGCATGATTTTTGTTGCCTACTACAAAAGATTGTGGTAATTTTAATTTATGAGGACTGAAGCCCTGATCGATAAGGAGAACCGGGAAATTGCAAAGCAATACAAGGAACTGCTGCGAATTAGTTATCAAACCTTGTCAGATGATGACAAAAAACTAATTCGTTCGGCCTTCGATGTGGCCGTTGATGCCCACAAAAACCAACGAAGAAAATCCGGAGAGGCCTATATTTTTCACCCTATAGCTGTGGCGAAGATCGTTGCCTCGGAAATTGGGCTCGATGCTGTTTCCATTGCAGCCGCATTGCTTCACGATGTAGTGGAGGATACCGAATATACCCTGGCCGATATTGAACGTTTATTTGGTGAAACCGTTGCCAAGATCGTAGATGGTTTAACCAAAATGGCTCACCTTAATAAGGATACCAACATTTCGCAACAGGCGGAGAATTTCCGTAAAATGCTCCTGACCTTGCACGATGATATCCGTGTGATCATTATTAAGATAGCAGACCGCTATCACAATATGCTTACTATGGACTCCATGCCGGAGGACAAACAAGTGAAGCTCGCATCGGAAACCCTCTATATTTATGCGCCCCTTGCCCACAGAATTGGCCTGTATAACATAAAGACGGAATTAGAGGATCTTAGCTTAAAATACACGGAGCCAGAGGTGTACCACGATATTCTCAATAAAATTGAGCATACCAAAGAGGAACAAAAAAAATACATTGATGATTTTACTTCCGTCCTGAAAGGTACGCTAGACAGGGAAGGATTGAAATACGTGATCAAGGGACGGATGAAATCGATCTTTTCCATCCGCAGGAAAATGACCACCCAGAATGTTTCTTTCGAAGAGATCTATGACAAATTTGCCATTCGCATTATTTATAAATCCGACAAGCAGAATGAAAAATTCCTTGCCTGGAAGATCTACTCTATTGTAACAGACCATTTTACGCCCAACCCCATTCGTCTGCGCGATTGGATCTCATCGCCCAAATCAACCGGGTACGAAGCCCTTCACATAACCGTTATGGGGCCCCAGGGAAGATGGGTAGAAGTGCAGATCCGCAGTGAACGGATGCATGAGATAGCCGAAAAAGGCTATGCCGCCCATTTCAAATATAAACACGGGGATCAAAAAGAACAGGGCATTGAGGAATGGCTCAACAAACTACAGGATGCACTGGAAAATTCCAATGGAAGCGCGGTCGATTTTGTGGAAGAGTTCAAACTGAACCTGTATTCTAAAGAGATCTTTGTGTTTACGCCTAAGGGCGAACTTATTTCCTTGCCGAAAGGGGCCACACCCCTGGATTTTGCCTTCAATATCCATACAGAAGTAGGCATGCACACCAGGGGCGCCAAAGTAAATGGAAAATTAGTGCCGCTGAGTACCCAGTTAAAAAGTGGCGACCAGCTTGAGATCATTACCTCAGAATCTGCCAAGCCAAACCAGAACTGGCTGGAATATGCCACCACGGCGAGGGCACGATCCAAGATCAAGGCCTCCCTGCGCGATGAGAAAAAGGTAGTAGCCGATGAAGGGAAGGAAATCCTCCGACGAAAACTGAAGTCGCAAAAAGTGACGCTCAATGAAGACTCCATTAATAAAATGGTCGTTTATTTCAAATTGCAGACCAGCCTGGATCTCTTTTACAGGGTGGGGATAGGAGCTATTGATAATCAGATGATCAAGGATTTCACCTCCTCTTACAACAATGCCTTTATCAGTTTCTTTAAGAACAGGATGCGGAAAAAACCCATCCCGGAGGATATCGATAAGGATGAAATCACCTCCAAGTATGACATGCTCGTCTTTGGCAAGGAAGAAGAGAAGCTGGAATACAAACTTTCACAATGCTGCAACCCTATTCCGGGCGATGATGTGTTTGGCTTCATCAGTGTAAACGAAGGGATCAAGGTGCATAAGAAAAACTGCCCGAATGCTATTTCGCTTCAATCCAATTATGCCTACAGGATCATCAGTGCCAAATGGATCGATTCCAGCCAAGAAGAATTTACGGCCGAAATAAAACTGACGGGAATAGACAACTTGGGACTTGTCAACCAGATCACGGAGATCATCTCAGACAACATGCATGTGAACATGAGAAATCTGAACTTTGATACCGATGGTGGTACATTTTCCGGTAGGATCACTGTAGTGGTGAAGAACAAGGCTATTTTGAAGAAATTAATAGAAAATCTGAAAGAAGTAAAAGGTATCGATAAGGTTACCCGTACCTGATCTGCCCCCGGTTGCGTCCTTCGATTTCACTCCTTAAATTTCACTACATTTTATATTTTTAACTGTACCTTTGTACCAAACCGCGGGGAAATTTACCATGGAAAATAAGGACCAAGAAATTGTCAAGAACGTCTTTACTGCCTTCCTGGAAGACAACGGGCATCGGAAAACACCGGAGCGGTATGCTATTTTGCAGGAAATTTATGAAAGTGATAATCATTTTGATATTGAATCGCTTTACATAAAAATGAAGAACAAGAATTACCGCGTGAGCAGGGCTACCTTATATAATACGATTGAGCTTTTACTCGAATGTAAATTGGTGCGCAAACATCAGTTCGGAAAAAACCAGGCCCAATATGAAAAATCGTATTTTGACCGGCAGCACGACCATGTTATTCTAACAGATACGGGCGAAGTCGTCGAGTTTTGTGATCCGCGTATTCAATCCATAAAAAAGACCATTGAGGAGGTTTTTGATATCAAGATCAGCAATCATTCCCTCTACTTTTATGGTACCAGAAATAAAAAAGAAAAGACCAACTAACTAAGCACACACTTACATGGCGGTAGATTTACTACTAGGACTTCAATGGGGAGACGAGGGAAAAGGAAAGATTGTTGACGTACTGACCAGTCATTATGATATCATAGCCAGATTCCAAGGCGGACCCAATGCGGGGCATACACTTGAATTTGACGGAATAAAGCATGTTTTGCATACCATCCCCTCGGGCATCTTCCACAACGAAGCGGTAAACGTGGTAGGGAACGGTGTGGTCATTGACCCTGTGATCTTCCGGAAAGAACTGGAAAACCTTTCGAAATTCGACATCGATATTAAATCGCGCCTCCTTATTTCCCGTAAGGCGCACCTCATTTTACCTACCCACCGCTTATTGGATGCAGCCTCTGAAACGGCCAAAGGAAAAGCAAAAATAGGGTCCACCTTGAAGGGGATCGGCCCCACCTATATGGATAAAACGGGGCGTAATGGATTGCGGATCGGCGATCTTGAATTGAGCAACTGGCAGGAAAAATACCGGCTGCTCGCAGACAAACACGAAGCCATGATCCATTTTTATGATGTGGATATCCAATACAACCTGGTTGAATTGGAAGCCGAATTCTTTTCTGCCATAGAATCACTTAAAGAACTCACGTTTATAGATAGCGAGGAATATTTATTCCAGGCACAAAAAGAAGGGAAGGCCATCCTTGCCGAGGGCGCACAGGGGTCCCTGCTCGATATCGATTTCGGGACCTACCCCTATGTAACCTCATCCAATACCACCGCTGCCGGTGCATGCACTGGCCTTGGCGTAGCCCCTAATCAAATTAAGAATGTATATGGCATTTTCAAAGCCTATACTACCCGCGTTGGCAGCGGGCCTTTTCCTACGGAACTTTTTGATGAAGATGGCGCCACTATGGGTCGGGTAGGCAATGAATTCGGAGCTACCACAGGTCGCCCTAGGCGTTGCGGCTGGTTAGACCTGGTTGCCCTTAAATACGCAGTACAGATCAATGGGGTAACCCACCTGATGATGATGAAATCGGACGTACTCAGTGGCTTCGATAAAATAAAAGTGTGCACCGCCTACAACTATAAAGGAAAAACGATCACGCATCTCCCCTACAATATTGAGGCCGAGAACGTAACGCCGGTGTATACCGAACTCAAAGGGTGGAAACAGGACCTTACCAAAATGAATACGGAAGCAGAATTGCCCAAGAACCTGCTGGATTATATCCATTATCTGGAAAAAGCCCTGGAAGTGCCCATTCAAATCGTATCTGTTGGCCCGGACCGGACCCAGACCATTCACAGGGAGCTGGTCGTTTCATAAACGACCTTTCGGCATGATCGTATTAAATCTGTATTAAAGAATTCTCCTGCTGCACCAAAAAGTCCTATTTTTGGTCAAAATTCAGCTTTTGAAAGGACCTGCCTGCATATTATTCCTGCTATTCACCTTCGGATGCCTTTGTGCGCAGGAAGAAAAGACACCCCCCAGGCAGATCAACATTGTCTATGGTGCCAATTTCACCAAGGATGAAGCAAAATATCCCGGCGCTTCCATCTTCAGTAAGGACGACCGGCAGGTTCAGTTTGAACACCAGGGCGCAGACCTATGGTGCGATGTGGCTATTTTCTATCAAAAAGAAAACAAATTAAGGGCCATTGGGAATATCCGGCTTACTCAGGGCGATTCTGTGCAAATGACCAGCGGCAAAATAGACTATGACGGCAATGTAAAACTGGCAAAAGCATGGGAACAAGTGGTCCTGAAAAATTCCGACATGACCCTGCGAACGGATACGCTTTATTTTGACCGGGAAAACCAGGAATCGTATTACAACAACAAAGGGACCATCGTGGATTCTGCCAATACCCTTACAAGTACCATTGGGCGGTATTACATGGAACCAAAAAAATACCAGTTCCTTGAAAACGTCCTTATTAAAAATCCGGAATACACGGTAGAATCCAAACAACTAGATTATTACACTACCTCCAAAAATGCCTATATGTATGGCCCTTCCACCATAACGGGCGACACCTATACCATTTATTGCGAGCGGGGATTTTACGACACCAAGGTAGAAACCGGCTACGGGATCAAGAACACGAAAATAAACTACAACAACCGCATTATTGAAGGGGATAGTGTTTACTTTAATAAAGCCAGGGAATTTGCCTCGGCCACCAATAACATCAAAGTTACCGATACGGTCAACAATGGGGTGATCAGGGCACATTATGCCGAAGTGTTCAAGGCACAAGATTCGGTTTTCGCCACCAAAAGGGCCGTTTCCATTAGCCTGGTAGAGCAGGATTCGCTTTACATTCATGGAGATACCCTCATGGTCACAGGAAAACCGGACGAACGCATCCTTAGGGCCTTCCGGAATACGAAATTCTACAAGACGGACCTTAGTGGTAAATGCGACTCGCTTCATTTTGAACAAAAGACCGGGATTACCCAACTCATACGCAACCCCATACTTTGGAACCTGGATAATCAGATGACGGGCGACAGTATTCTCCTCATTTCCGATATGGAAACGGAAAAACTGGATTCGCTCAAAGTACTGAACAATGCATTTGTAATTTCACAGGACAGCATTGGGAAGGTAGGTTTTAACCAGGCTAAGGGAAAAGACCTGTTTGGCAAATTCATCGAAAATGAACTAAAGATCGTAGACCTGGTAAAAAATACGGAGGTCATCTATTATATGTACAATGATGACCAGGAACTCATCGGGATCAATAAGACCATTTGCAGCTCCATCAGGATGACCTTCGAGAATAGCGATATTGAGGATATTACTTTTTATACCAACCCGGACGGCGACATCTTTCCGGAAAACGAACTCCCTGAGAATAGCAGGCTCCTAAAAGGCTTTATTTGGCGGGGAGATGAACGGATCCTGAGCAAGGAAGCCATTTTTGATGAAGACGACAACAACATCGAATTAGTGAAAATAAGCGGGGTAGAAAACCCTATTGACAAGGACGTAGATGCCGAAACCTCCCTGTTGGAAAAAAAAGCACGCGATTTTATCAGTTCTTCTGCCCCGGCCGGTGGTATAACTCCCCAAAAAAAAATGCCTAATAGCAAATTGGCGGTCATGAACAATGAAAATACCGGCGGCAAAAGAATAGAAACCGCGAAGGCGTCAGAAGGGCTCACACCGGGCTATTATCTGATCGCGAATGTCTTTGAGGACAAACAGAACTTCGAGAAATTCATGCGAATACTCTCGGACAGTGGCCTGGAACCTAATTCCTTTTACAGGGAGTCTAATGGGTATACCTATGTATACCTGGAGCGTTTTGATACGGAGGCGGCAGCGTTAAAAGCACATGATTCCCAATACAACGGACAGTATACGGATGCCACCTGGATACTAAGGGTCGAAGACAAGTAGTGGGGCTATGAAGCACGATTTTTTCACATATCAGGCACAAACGAGTCCGCACCCATTGGCTATAGAGGTTTCCCACGCGAGGGGTAGTTATATTTTTGATACCTCCGGGAAAGCCCACCTTGATTTTGTAGCGGGTGTTTCCGCCTGCAGTCTGGGGCATTGCCACCCGAAAGTGGTAGCAGCCATAGAAAAACAAGCCAATGCCTACATGCACGTTATGGTCTACGGCGAATATATCCTTCAACCGGCCGTAGCCTATTCAAAACTCCTGGCGCAACACTTGCCCAAACCTTTGGAGACCACTTATCTGGTCAATTCAGGAACCGAAGCTATAGAGGGTGCCATGAAACTGGCACGCCGTTTTACCGGGAGGTCCGAGATCATTGCTGCCAGGAATGCCTATCATGGCAACACTTTTGGAAGTCTGAGCCTGATGGATTACGAAGAGCGAAAAGCGCCTTTCCGCCCCTTACTTTCAGCTATCCGCCATATTGCGTTCAATTCGAGGAAAGACCTGGAAAAGATCACTGAAAAGACCGCTGCGGTGGTCCTGGAGACCATACAGGGCGGTGCCGGCTTTATCCTTCCCGAAGACGGCTATCTGGAAGCAGTACGTAAACGCTGCGATGAAGTGGGGGCACTACTGGTATTGGATGAAATCCAGCCCGGTTTTGGCAGGACAGGGAAATTATTTGCCTTTGAGCATTTTCGTTGCATTCCCGATGTATTGGTTATGGGCAAAGGGATGGCAGGCGGCTTACCCATAGGTGCCTTTACGGCCTCCCATGAAATGATGGCTTCCCTGAAGGAATCGCCCATGCTTGGCCATATAACCACTTTTGGCGGAAACCCTCTTATAGCTGCCGCCGCACTGGCTACCCTGGAAGAGATCACCGGCAGTAGCATCATACAGGAAACCCTTGAAAAGGAACAGCTATTCCGTTCTTTATTAAAACACCGTCTGATCCGGGAAATACGCGGCAAGGGCCTTATGTTAACTTTGATCATGGAAAATGCGGAAATCGCAAATGATTTAGTACTTTCGTGCGCCCAAAAAGGACTGGTCCTTTTTTGGTTGCTTTTTGAAAAAAGAGCGGTGCGTATTACCCCTCCACTGACCATTTCTGAAACCGAAATTAAAAAGGGTTGTGAGATGCTTTTGGAGGCCCTTGATACACTAAAACAATAAGTTGTTAACTATTTTGTTAATAAGATAGACCCATTTCGGAGATAAAAGTAGGTTTTAAAACTATTTTTAAGTCCATAGTTTAACCAAGCCCGTTCCTATGGCGTTAGATCCTAACGAGAAACCGAACCAACCCATTACCAAATTCGAATCCATGTTGAAGACAGATGATGTCTACTTCTTCGATGCCGAAGATTTTGAAGACATCATTCACCACTACCTGAACAATGGAAAGATCTCCCTGGCAAAGAAGGCCATTAAAATAGGCCTGCAGCAGCATCCGGATGCAATGGACCTGAAACTACTTGATGTTGAGGTACTTGTGTTTGAAAACAACCTGGAAGTTGCCGAAAAGATCCTGGACAAATTGCAATTATTGGACGGCACCAATGAAGAGATTTACATCCAACGCGCCAATATCTATTCTAAGAAAGACAACCATGAAGCGGCTATAGTGCTATTAAAAAAAGCACTGGAACTAACAGAGGATAGCTTTGACATTTATGCCCTTTTGGGGATGGAATACCTGTTCATGGACGATTTTGAGAAAGCCAAAATACACTTTATGAAGTGTGTTTCTTTTGACGAACAGGACTATTCGTCGCTTTACAATGTCATTTATTGCTTCGAATTCCTGGAAGATTATGAAGGAGCCATACAGTATTTGAACGATTACCTGGAACGCAATCCGTATTGCCAGGTGGCCTGGCATCAGCTGGGAAAACAGTACTTATCCATAAAAATGTACGAAGAGGCCCTGGCAGCCTTCGACTTTGCCATCATTTCCGATGATACCTTTATCGGAGCCTATTTTGAAAAAGGGAAAGTCCTGGAAAAAATGGGGAAATACAATGAAGCGATCGAGAATTATGAAACCACGATCAAAATAGACGATCCGACCTCTCATGCCTACCTGCGCATAGGGAAATGCCATGAAAAACTAAAGAACGATGACCTGGCCAAGTTCTATTACTATCAGACCGTACACGAAGACCCATTACTGGACAAGGGGTGGCTGGCGATCACCGATTTTTATTTTAAGAAGAAAAATTACGACAGAGCCCTCTACTATGTGAACAAGGCGATCAATATAGACGGGGAAAATGCCAAATACTGGAAAAAATGTGCCCGTATACACGCTGCTTTAGAACATTATGACGAAGCAGATTTTGCCTACAAGCAAGCCGTGGACCTCGGGAATTACGAGTTGGATACCTGGCTGAACTGGGCAGAGGTCGTTACCCAGAACGAGGACCTGGAATCGGCCATACAAATACTGCTTGCAGGGACTGGAATTTTATCCTGATCAGGCAGCGATCCAGTTTAAAATGGCCGGACTTTACCTGATGGCGAATGACCTGGTCAAAGCTCAATACCGTTTCAGAAAAGCCCTGAAACTAGATTTTGATAAAGTGCACTACTTCAAAGAAGAATTCCCTTCCTTTTATGACTCCGTTTGGGCCCGGAATATTATGGATTCCGTCAGGAAAGCTTCCAAATAAAAGGGCTATTTTTGTTTTTTCTATGGCTATGGGAGACAGGAGCTTGCTTCAGTATATTATTGTTGGATTAAAAGGCATGGCCATGGGCGCTGCCGATGTGGTACCGGGGGTTTCGGGGGGTACTATTGCATTTATTTCGGGGATTTACGAGGAACTGATCTCCTCTATCAATAATATTAACCTGCACCTCTTCAAGACCCTGCGAAAAGAAGGGGTGAAAGCCTTTTGGGAAAAACTCAATGGAAATTTCCTGCTTTCCCTTTTTACGGGCATCGCCATTAGTGTCATTACCCTCGCCAAGCTTATCAGCTGGTTGCTCCTAACCCAACCCGTCCTTTTATGGTCCTTCTTTTTCGGACTGGTCGTGGCCAGTATCTTTTTTGTGGCAAAGGCCATAGAAAAATGGAGCCTGGCTGCTTTTGTCCTTTTAGGTGCCGGGGCCATTCTGGCGTATTACATCACCCAGTTGCCACCGATAGAAAATACACAAAGCATCCCTTTTTTATTTTTATCCGGTGCACTGGCCATATGCGCCATGATCCTGCCGGGTATTTCCGGTGCTTTTATCCTGGTGCTGCTGGGGTCTTACAAGACGGTACTGGATGCCGTGCATGAACGAGACCTGACCATCATTGCCGCAGTGGGCTTTGGCGCCCTCTTCGGCTTGCTGTCGTTTGCCCGACTCCTGAAATGGATGTTCCGGCATTTTAAAAATGCTACACTGGCATTGCTGACCGGCTTTATAATTGGCTCCCTGAACAAGATCTGGCCCTGGAAAATGGTCCTTGAAACCAGAATCATTAACGAAAAGATCATCCCTATCAGGGAAAAAAACATCGCTCCCCTGGCATTCGAAGGAGACAATCAACTTCTCTATGCTATTTTGCTGGCTATCCTCGGTTTTTCCGTTATTTTTATACTGGAAAAGGTAGCTTCAAAAAAGTAAACAGCAAAAAGCCCCATGCATCAGCCCAGATCGCTTATTGATAAGATTTTCCTGGTCATCAAAGGACTGGCCATGGGTACCGCGAATAAGGTACCTGGGGTGTCCGGCGGCATTGTGGCCTTTGTAGCCGGCTTCTATGAAGAATTTATCTACTCCCTCCAGAAAATCAACCTGAAGGCCTTCAAACTGCTCATCAATGGCCGATTCAGGAGCTTTTACCGTTATGTGAACGGGCAGTTCCTCTCCCTTCTGATCTTCGGCATGCTCGTGAGCTATTTCAGTGTGTCCAAACTGCTCGATTATTTCCTGGAGCACAAGGAACTCTATGTGTGGGCTACTTTCTTCGGGATGATCATCGGGTCTATTTACTTTATTGCCAAAGATTTTAAGCATTGGAATAATAAAACCGCTCATAAGTGGCCTCATCGGTTTATTGGTGGGCATTTCCATCAGTTTTTTGAGTCCGGCCCGGGAAAATGACAACCTCCTCTTTATTTTCTTATGCGGGATGATCAGCGTTTCCGGGATGACGCTTCCGGGGCTTTCCGGTTCGTTTATCCTGATCCTGTTAGGTAACTATGTTTTATTGCTGGTCGATTCTGTTAACGCACTCTTCGATACCATAGCAGAACTGTTCCAGGGCGATTTCAGCTTTACCGCCAACAAGGAACGCCTGGATACCCTGAAGATCCTGGTCGTATTCACCCTGGGGTCTGCCACCGGACTGGTGACATTGTCGCACATCCTGGGCTATGTACTTAAGCATTTCAGGCATATCACCACTGCGGTCATCATAGGGTTTATTACCGGCTCCTTAGGAGTAGTATGGCCCTGGAAACGAACAATTTTTATGCAGGATTCCCTGGGCAACCCTATCCTGGACAGCAATGGGGATGAGGTCATCAGGAATTATGAACGGTATTTGCCAACACTGGACAACCCGGAAACATGGTGGGCAATGGTATATGTATTGATCGGTATTGCAGTTCTCATTGGTTTGGAATGGTATGGAAAAAACAGAAAAAAGGCATAAATACGGCCTGATCGGAAAGAATATCTCCTACTCCTTTTCCAGGGGATACTTTACCGCGTTCTTTAAGGAAATGGGACTTACCTCCTATACCTATGAAAATTTTGACCTGCCCCGAATTGAACTTTTCCCGGATCTCCTGAAGGCCAATCCTGGTATTGAAGGACTGAGCGTCACCATCCCTTATAAAGAGGCCATCATTCCCTTTTTGGATCATTTAGAAGGCGAGGCCCGCATTATTGGTGCCGTAAATACCATAAAACTGACGAATACCGGGCTCATAGGCTACAATACGGATGCCTATGGCTTTCAAAGGTCCATCGAACCTTATTTGCAAAAAGGGCACACCAAGGCCCTGATACTGGGTACCGGGGGCGCCTCTAAAGCCATTGCCTTTGTGTTGAATTCCCTAGGGATACCGCTGCAATTTGTTTCACGGAACGCGAAAGCAAACCAGCTGGGCTATGCGGACCTTAACCAGGAGATCATGCGAGCGCACCCCATCATTATAAATTGTTCGCCGGTAGGCACGTTTCCTGCGATTGATGAAAAACCAGCTATTCCCTACGAATTTATCACTGCGGAACATCTATTGTACGATCTGGTCTATAATCCAGAAAAAACGGCCTTCCTGAAGGAAGGTGAATCACGCGGTGCAGCCATTTGCAACGGGCTCCCCATGCTTCAGTACCAGGCTGAAAAAGCATGGAGTATCTGGCAGGGATAATTCAGGGCCATTTTAACGGTTGTTGCCGTATACCCCCCGTCTATAAAGAAGATTGATTACCTTTGTTGTCTGTAGGGTTGTTAGTATCTTTCAAAGCGCCTAAAAACCTTTAGCAGATAAAAATCCAAAGTGATGTTGGAAGAAAAAGAAGAGAAACTACACGAGGCTGTAGGGGGAGAAGAAAAATCGGAGACTACTGAAAAGGATCCGACTTCAGAGAAAAGCACTGAAAAAAAGACAAAGAAACCAAAAGAAACACCTCCCGCAACGGAAGATCCAGAGGATGTCATCGGTGAAATAGAGGAAACAAATGCCGAAGATGCCGAGGATGAGGACAATCACAGGAGGCACCATATCCCTATGCTGGACTACCACAGCATGTCTATGGAAAACCTGGTAGGAGAGCTACAGCGCCTGGTCAGAAATGAAAAGGTGCAGGCCATAAGAAATCACGTAGATAGCATCAAAACGGAATTCGACCTGAAATTCCAGGACTTCCTGGAGGAAAAGAAAGAAGAGTTCGTCAGCAATGGCGGGAACGAGATCGATTTCAAATACAATTCCGTAGCCAAAAGGCAGTTTAACGAGGTATACACCGATTATCGTGAAAAGCGGAATGCCTACTACAAAAACCTGGAGCAAACCCTTAAAGATAACCTTGCCAACAGGCTGCAGATCATAGAGGAATTAAAAGCCCTTGTGAACGTAGAGGAGGATATCAATACCACCTACAAGACCTTCAAGGAGCTACAGGAAAAATGGCGCCATGCAGGGGCAGTGCCCAGAAATCAGTATAATGACGTTTGGCGTACGTACCACCACCACGTAGAGATCTTTTATGATTTTCTGCACCTGAACAGGGAACTGAGGGACCTTGACTTTAAATACAACCTGGAGGAAAAGGAAAAACTGGCACAACGTGCCGAAGCCCTGGCAGAAGAACCAGATCTCAACAAAGCTTTCAGGGAACTCCAAACGCTTCATAAAATATGGAAAGAAGACATTGGTCCCGTAGATAAGGAGCACAGGGAGGCCATTTGGGAGCGCTTCAGCAATGCCACAAAGGCGATGCATCACAGGAGGCAGGAACATTTTAAGGAACTCGAAAAAACTTTTGAGGACAACCTCGTCAAAAAGAACGAATTAATTGCAGAAATCACCGCCCTGGCAGGCAAAGTGGCGGGAAATCATAAAGGGTTACAACAGCAGATCAAAGAACTGGAAGCGCTGCGGACGGCTTTTTTTAAGGCCGGGAAAGTGCCCCAAAAACAAAATGAGGCAACCTGGGCCCGTTTTAAGGAAGCAGTGCGCTCCTTTAACAGGAAGAAGAATGATTTCTACAAGAACCTCAAAAAAGAACAGCAGGAGAACCTCGACCGGAAACGAGGGCTGCTGCAGCTGGCCGTCTCGCTGAAAGACAGTGAGGATTGGGAAACTGCCACTGCTGAAATGAAACGCATTCAACAGGAATGGAAGCAAATTGGCCATGTGCCAAGAAAGTTCTCGGACAGCCTGTGGAAAGACTTTAAAACGGCCTGCAACCATTATTTTGACCGCCTTCATGCGCAGAAGAATAAGGCCAATGCTTCCGAGACAGAGAACCTGGATAAGAAGAAAGCCTGTCTGGAAAAACTAGAGGCTTTTGAACCGGGTAAATCGAGAGAAAAAGATCTGAAAACGATCAAGGAAACCATTGAGGAGTGGAAAGCCATTGGCAGGGTACCCTTCAACAAGAAAAATATCAACGGGAAGTTCAACAAGGTATTGGACGTGGTATTTAAAAAACTTGGGGTAAGCCAGCAGGAAGCCGAACTATTGCGTTATGGCAATAAGATTCAGCAACTGGCAAATACTGAGGATGAATATGCCCTGCTGAAGGAACGTTCTTTTATCAAAAGGAAAATAGACGAAGGGAAGGCAGAGATTCGGCAGCTGGAAAACAACCTGCAGTTCTTCGCCCATGTCCCTGAAGACAATCCTGTGGTAAAGGAGGTGATCGACAAGATAAACCGGCAGAAGGAAGGGCTTAAAACCTGGAAGGCTAAGCTTAAAAAGATCAATATACTGCAACATACCCTCTCCAAAGAGGAAGAGGAAGCAGCTTCTGAAGAGGCATCCGGAGAAAATGAAGCATCCTAGGGAAAAGGCTTAAGCCCATTTAGCAGTTTTCTGATCTCTTTTGAATAACAACAGCCCGACTCGACTAGCTCCTATCCGAACTACGCCGGATATAACAATACGGGAATCTAAGAACGTCTGCTCACGTAAAAGCTATGTGTTTTAGGTCGAGCGGCGTCGAGACCGGGTCAACAAGGGAAACATCATATCTCGACTCCGCTCGATATGACAATTGACTACGCTCGATATTATATCAATTAATCATTAGGTGTCCGGTAGAGCATTACCGAGTGCAACATGTATGTTGAACGAAGGTACCTTGCGAAGCAAAACGAGACCGGATCAACAGGGCAAACGTCATATCTCGACTCCGCTCGATATGACAGAAGACACGTTCGTTATAACTAAAGGGGAATCGAAAAATGTCAGGTCGAGCGGAGTCGAGACCGGATTAAGCCAGTTTGGCAGCGTTCTTCTTTGTAGCAAAAGACAATTCCTTTTTGATACGGCTGTTTTTAAAACGATACAGACGGGCAACACTGTTCTCTTTAGCAGTAGCAGTAACGATCTCTTTCCTGGCAGTTTCAACAGTAACATCCGTGTTGTTATCCTGAGCCTGGGCAGCGAATCCGATGAAGAAGATAAAGAAGATGGTTATTAGCGTTTTCATGTGTTGCGTTTTATATATATAAAACGCAAGGATGCACGGCTCACCGGGTTACCATTCGCTGAAAAACCCTTATTTTTCGGTATCTGGCAAGATGTCCGTTCAACGAACAAAAATCATCGGTGAACGTACCGAACCCCTAAATCCGCTAACCGGAAAAAGGGGTCGTTCAACGGGATTTAAACGGCCAATAATTGCTACATTTGAAAGGAGCAGCGTTCTTTTTCGTTGCTGTTGCCAAATTTTTACAGCGAATAGTAGCAGACGTGCCAACCAACAACCCTTTATATGAAGCAGTTCTTTTTAAAACCACACCTATTCTTTTTTCCGGCCAGTTTACTGATGGGGGCCCTTGGGTTCATCATCCCCCCGGAATCCTTTGATTTTCAGATAGGAAGTACCGAATACGTGGTGAACAACACCTTTGGCTTTCACCTTTTTGGGGTCCTGGGCATTTTAATGGCTTATGGCTACTGGTTTATGGTTCGGACAAACAAACCCTTATCCTACAGGATGAACGCCTTGCATGTGGCTACCTCCGCCCTTGGACCCATCTGTATCTGGATCGCTTCCCTTTTTTACAGGAGTATGGTACCCGTCAAAAAAGACCTGGTATCCGATCTAAGCCACAATGCCAATATCAGTATGATCATCCTTTCCTTCTTCCTGATCACAGCGGTAGTGCAATTCATATATCCCTTCAACCTGCTCCAGGCGTTTATGAAAGGAAAGGATAATGTCTGACCACCTGCCAATAATTCCAACTCATGGCAATGAGAAAAAGTTTAGGCCGGCATACTACCAATGAAAAATAGAAATCCCTACATTAGACTTTGCGATTGTAACCTGACTATTATAGAAACAATATGAGAACACTGCTACTTTTGTTTGCCCTTTGCATCCCATTTTCCATTGCTTATTCCCAGGAAGAAACCAAAGAAATGCCCATTCCTCCAGCCAAATCCTTCGTGACCCAGCACCAGATCACCAATGGAGGCAAGAGTATTTCCTTTACTGCCACCGCTGCAGAACACTATTTAAATGATGACAAAGGAAGTCCGGTAGCATCTATCTGGGCTGTTGCCTATACCAAAACAGGGGTCACCGATCCTTCCGGAAGGCCTGTAACATTTGTCTTCAACGGCGGACCCGGTTCTGCGTCTGTATGGCTGCATATGGGCCTGCTGGGACCACAATTAGTAGCGGTGCCCTCTAATGCCGATGCAGACGATGGCGCTGCACCCTTCAAAATGAAAACAAATACCAATGGTATTTTGGACCTAACGGACCTGGTCTTCATTGATCCCGTAGGCACCGGTTACAGCCGGGTGCTGGGCAAAGGCAAAGTAGAAGACTATTGGGGCCTGATGGAAGATGCCACCTCCATTGCTGCCTTTATGCGCCAATGGGTAACCGAAAACAACCGCTGGTTCTCCCCTAAATATATTGCCGGCGAAAGCTTTGGGACCACCCGGGCTGCGGCTGTTGCAAATACACTCGAAGGCGCTGGGCAGGAGATGGCACTCAATGGCCTAATTCTGATCTCCCAAGCCCTGGATTATGACGGTTCTACCTCCGTTCATGACAATATCACTTCCTACCTCACCTACCTTCCCAGCATGGCAGCGACGGCCTGGTACCATAAAAAAGCAGGACAGGGGAAATCACTGGAAGCCTTTGTCTCAGAAAGCAGGGCCTTTACCTATAATGAGTATGCGCCGGCACTCTATAAAGGGAATTTGTTAAGCAGCTCCGAAAAAGAGGCAATAGCAGAAAAACTAGCTTATTTTATGGGGCTGGACAAAGCCTATATCCTTAAAAGCAACCTTCGTGTACTCGTTCCCCGTTTCCAGAAACAACTCCTGGCGGATCAGGGATTGGCTATTGGCCGACTCGATGGCCGATTTATGGGCGATGAAGGGGATGATGTTTCGGAAAACCCCCATCTGGGCGATCCGGCTTCCTACCAGATCTCGGCTGCTTATACCGCAGCCCTCAACCATTACCTGGCCAATGTGCTTAAAGTAAGCATGGACCGCCCTTACCTGACCGATAATGATGCCATAGGTGAAAAATGGCGCTGGCGAACTGAGCCCGAAGGACGGTACTGGGAACCCATGCCTGTCAATACGGCCCGCTTGCTGGGCGATACCATGCGGCGCAATACAGCCATGAGGATCATGGTGGCCAGCGGGTATTACGACCTTATCTGTCCTTTCTTCGATGCCGAGTATACCTTTAACCGCAACAGCATTGTAACGGAACGGGTTAGTTTCAAGTATTTTGAAGCCGGGCATATGATGTATACCCATGTTCCGGATTATGAGCAACTGACCAGTGATATCCGTTCATTCCTGAACAGGTAGGGATTATTTCCGGCAACGTACCAACATGGTGCGGAAGGGGCATAGACGTATCGGGAAGGCTTGCTATTTGGATCAGTTTACCTTAAAAATCCGTATTTTTAATCCTGCCCGACGTGCGAATTGCTTCCCGGAAGTTGTATGCTGTTTGGAGAAACCAACCAACTGCCTATGATCAAACAAATGGAAGTGTATACAAATGATGTATGATGAAACTCGTTAAAAAAGTACTCCACCTCATCAGTTACCTCCAATACCCTGCCATGCTCCTGGCCTTGTATTACGTGATTCAGCCGTTATTTACAGGCACTGAATTACAATGGACCGACCTTAACAGCGCCCTTGTATTTGTTGGGCTGGGGATCAGCCTGGCTACTTTGCAGGATGCTTCTATATCCCGGAACAAACTGTTTGCCTATATCAGGGAGCACCCGGGAGACGGAAAACGGATCATCTTCATGATGGCTGCCATTACCCTCTTAATTCTGGTCCTGGGGCTTGTAGGCTTTTTCTCGATAGGAAATGAGCCCCTGCATGAACTCTATTTTGGGTTCTTCCTCCTGGGGGTAGGCCTCATCGGATTAGTAAAAAGTACTTTGGATATATTGGAAATAAAGGATCCCGAGTAACCATTTGTTAGAATTGTAAAAATATTCCTACTTTTAAATACAAATCACTGACGCTAACACCTTGTCCATATGACCCACTTTCTTGCCCTTGGCCCATTCGCCATCGTTTTTATCATTGGGGTAGTTCTCTTGAGCCTAATCATTAGCCTAATTGCCCTGGTAGACATCCTTAGAAGTAATTTTAAGGGAAGTAATGATAAGCTTATCTGGGTACTGATTGTGCTATTTCTGGGATTTTTCGGCGTCCTGCTTTATTTCATAATTGGAAGTGAGCAAAAAGTGACAGGTACCACTCCAAATGCTGATACATCAGATCTAAAGCAGGGCTAGCGAATCATGGTAAATATAGGATGAAAAAAAACATAGACATACTCCTTGCACATTTACAAAAAGAGCACGATTATCTAGAAACAGAAATGAACCTGTGCATAGCCGAGTGGGACTTTTTAGGGGCTGAGACCTACCGAAAACCCCTTAGGCTTGTTAAAAGCAAATTAGAAGTCGCCAAAAGTTTAAAGAACCCTCAACACAGAATCATTAGTCGACTAGAGACAATGATCTCCTTGGAGCATAGACGATTAGATTCATTTGAAACAAATGACAAAGACCTAGATAAAAAACTTAGTAATTTTTTAAAGAAGGATTCAAAGAAAAGGATCCGGGAATTAAAAAAAGAAATCCGCAAGCTTAAGTCGATCAAACCCGTCACCTATATCCAAGGAAATACCCTTGAAAAACTACTTGAACAATTAGCCAAAGAGGAAGTAAGCCTTATAGATATTGACCTGTTCCAAGAAAAAGTGGCCTTGCAAGTTCGCAGGGAAGGTACCAGCTTGAAATTGGATCTAATCCCGGCAAAAGATATGGGCATCAGGGACTTTATCCTTGATGTCAATATGGTGAGCTTAAAAAAACTCGGTTTTGACGAAACTACCTTTGAATTGGAAATTGAAAATTTTCAAATCACAAACACCAAAAAAATAATGGAAATACTTTCGATACTTTTTTTTGAAGTTGTTAATTTAACAGGAACCATAAATGTTAAAATTCAATAAAAATGACATCTTTAAATGGTTCTAAGAATTTTGTATTTAAAAGAGATCATGATGGAATAACCTTCAGTTTATGCCAAAGACCTTCTCAATAGCGTTCCTCTTTATAACGTGTGTCGGATTTTCACAACAGATGGATTACCGCATGAAGATCAGGGTCTCAGAAGATGGTACCGGGAGGCGTTTTGAGCTAAAAGTTGATAAGGATGACCAGATAGCCAATTTTTATTTTGCGCAGTATGATAGTACCAGTAGTAAGTGGGCAGAAAAAGACAGAAAGCTGTATATTAAGTTAATAAGAGACTTTCACAAAAATGGGGGAATGCCAAGTGAGCATGGACGTATTATAGAAGGGCTCAATCGAAAGTATGAATATTATACCAATGACAGTCTTTCGATACCGGCAACCCATCCTTTTATTACATTAACAGATTCCGTGGCGTTAGCCACTCGGGAAGTATTGCAACGATTTGAGGAGAATAAAGAATTTCAGTCGATCCAAGGCTATCAGGTAACCCTGGATATATTCAGTCATAATATTTTTAGGACAATTAGCGTGCGTAATCCTACTATAAAATCGCATCCCCTTATTTTTAAACTACTATCCGGGATGCTCGAAGTGTATCGAAATGGTCATCCTAGGGTACTGGTTACCAAAGAAGATACTTTTGGTTATTAATGAGGAATTTGAAAAGTATTTAAGCGAATCATGATTGTTTCATACGCTAATTGAATAAAAATTCTTAATAAAAATTGGCACTTGAATATCATATCTCGACTCCGCTCGATTTGACAATTGAGTACACTCGATATTATAAGTCCATAAAAACGATTAATTAGTAGGAGTCTGGTCTAGTGGAGTCGAAACCCGATTAAGCCAGTTTAGCAGCATTCTTCTTTGTAGCAAAAGACAACTCCTTCTTGATACGGCTGTTTTTAAAACGATACAGACGGGCAACGCTATTCTCCTTAGCAGTAGCAGTAACGATCTCTTTCTTGGCAGTTTCAACCCTTACTTCAGTAGTGTTATCCTGGGCCTGGGCAGCGAATCCGATGAAGAAGATAAAGAAGATAGTTACGAGCGTTTTCATGTGTTGCGTTTTATATATATAAAACGCAAGCATATGCGCCTCACCGGGTTGCCATTCGCTGAAAAACCATTATTTTTCGGTATCTGGCAAGATGTCCGTTCAACGAACAAAAATCATCGGTGAACGTACCGAACCCCTAAATCCGCTTACCGGAAAAAGCGGTCGTTTATCGGGTGAATTCCTGTTTAAATTCCAGCGGATCCTTCCTTTTTAAACTTTATTTCAGGGAACTGCCGGCTCCTTTTTTATAATGGATAAAGATTTGACTACTTTAGGATATCGAAAAAACAGTTAATGATCGTGTTATGAAAACTATTTATCCCCTCTTGTTTCTATTTCTAACCACCTATGCGGTGGCCCAGGACACAACGCCCCAACTGGAAGTAACGGGTACGGCCCAACTGGCCATAGCCCCGGATACCGGTGTACTCAACATTACGCTTAGCCATATTGAGATGCAGTTTGGAGCAACCATCAACGGGCTTAATGCAAAATCAGAAGACATCAAGGCGCAAATCCAAAAGATGGGCTTTAAGGAAGATGCCATCTTCACCGATAATTTCCAGGTACGGAAAAACACCCTTTACAGAAACAACAAACAAATAGACAGTGGCTATGTGGCCACCCAGCAATTGCACCTGGATTTTACTAATACGGTAACCAATATCCGGAAGATCCTCAGCCAATTCGCAGCAAGCGCAACGGAGTTCGACCTTAATTTTAGTTTTAAGCTGTCTGACCCGCTAAAGGATGACGTACAAGAGCGCTTAATACGCCTGGCCACGGAAGATGCCTTTAAAAAGGCCAAAGTGATCGCTAACGCCTCCGGGACCAGCCTGAAGAAGGTGATCCGTCTTCAATACGGAAATTCCAATAATGCCCCCATCCGAACAGAGCGGGCACTAATGAGCTTTGAGGCCGATGCCATGAAATCTGAGGGCTTTACCCCCAGCGACCTGGTGTATAATGCCTCTATCCTGGTCATTTGGAGTTTAGAATAGAACTGAATCGAAAAATGTCAGGCCGAGCGGAGTCGAGACCGGGATAGTGAAGGTAACGTCATATCTCGTTTTGCTTCGCAAGGTACCTTCGTTCAACATATATGTTGAACTCGGTAATGCTCGATATGACGAGGCTGGATATGAGAAAAATTAGATGCAAGGACATTTCAGGTTGATGATCTACTTTTAAGGTAAACTAAAACAAAGAATGTCAGGTCGAGCGGAGTCGAGACCATTAACGACCTATTTCTAATGAAACATTATTACGTCTATCTACTGAGATGTGCGGACGGATTTACATACACAGGCATTACTAATGATCTGACCCGGCGTATGGATGAACATCAAAAAGGACGCAATAAAGGATGCTTTACGTTTAAAAGAAGACCGGTGGAACTACTATTTCAACAAGAATTCCGGGATGTTAAGCAAGCCATCTTATTTGAGAAGAAAATAAAAAAATGGAGTCGCAAAAAGAAATTTGCGCTTGCCAACGATGCTATTTTATTTTTGAAATTCTTGTCCGAGTGTAAGAATGATTCGCATGCCGGGAATATTGGATCTTGATCTAGTCATATCTCGACTCCGCTCGATATGACAGTAGACGCGTTCGTTAAAACTAAAGGAGAATCGAAAAATGTCAGGTCGAGGGGAGTCGGGACCGGATTAAGCCAGTTTAGCAGCATCCTTCTTTGTAGCAAAAGACAACTCCTTTTTGATACGGCTGTTCTTAAAACGATACAGACGGGCAACGCTGTTCTCCTTAGCAGTAGCAGTAACGATCTCTTTCTTGGCAGTTTCAACCCTTACTTCAGTAGTGTTATCCTGAGCCTGGGCAGCGAATCCGATGAAGAAGATAAAGAAGATAGTTACGAGCGTTTTCATGTCTTGCGTTTTATATATATAAAACGCAAGCATATGCAGCTCACCGGGTTGCCATTCGCTGAAAAACCCTTATTTTTCGGTATCTGGCAAGATGTCCGTTCAACGAACAAAAATCATCGGTGAACGTACCGAACCCCCAAATCCGCTTACCGAAAAAAGAGGTCGTTTATCGGTGGAGAAACGCGCATATCATATCTCGACTCCGCTCGATATGACAATAAAGAGCAACCAATGTCAAGTCGAACGAAGTCGGGACCGGCTCAGTGGGAAAAACATCATATCTCGTTTTGCTCCACAAGGTACCTTCGTTCAACATATATGTTGAACTCGGTAATGCTCGATATGACAATAAAGAGCAGCCAATGTCAGGTCGAGCGGAGTCGAGACCGGCTCAGTGGGAAAAACATCATATCTCGTTTTGCTCCACAAGGTACCTTCGTTCAACATATATGTTGAACTCGGTAATGCTCGATATGACAATAAAGAGCAACCAATGTCAAGTCGAACGAAGTCGGGACCGGCTCAGTGGGAAAAACATCATATCTCGTTTTGCTCCACAAGGTACCTTCGTTCAACATATATGTTGAACTCGGTAATGCTCGATATGACAATAAAGAGCAGCCAATGTCAGGTCGAGCGGAGTCGAGACCGGGATAAGTCAGCAAACATGTCACATCTCGACGCTGCCCGATATGACCTATAAGGAGTTTGGCCCAACCTTTATTTTCCTTAAATCATCTTCAAAATAACAGCAGTCTTCCTGAATATGAAGACAATTCATTATTTTAGGGGATCTGTCGCAAGACCTGAACCAAAGACCACCCTTATGAAAAACTACTACCCTACCCTGGCACTCTGTTTCTTCCTGTTCCTGTCCTTTGCCCAACCGGAAGAAAAAAAGGACTACAAAGAAGCCTTTACCCTAATCGAAGTATGGCTCGATGCCCAGAAAGACTATGAAAAGCTGCCCGGCATCAGTGCCGCGGTGATCGAAGACCAGCAAGTGCTGTGGTCCGGGGCCTTTGGCCAGGCCAACAAGGCCCGGAACACCCCAATGACCCCCGAGACCCTATGCAGCATCTGCTCCATCTCCAAGCTATTTACCTCTGTGGCCATCATGACCCTCTATGATGAAGGCAAATTACGCCTTGATGATACCGTAGACGAACTGTTGCCCAACTACAACCTGAAACAACAATTCCCGGAAAGCGGCCCCATCACTGTGCGATCCCTGCTTACCCACTCTTCCGGGCTCCCCAGGGAAGCGGTAAACCCCTACTGGACGGGCCCCGATTTTCCCTTCCCCACCCGGGAAGAAATAGACGCGGGCCTGGGCAAGCAGGAGACCCTCTACCCTGCCTCCACCTATTTCCAGTACAGCAACCTGGGACTAACCCTGCTGGGACAAATTGTGGAACAGGTATCGGGCATGGCCTATGACGACTATATCCAACAAAAGATCCTTGCCCCCTTGCAGCTGGCCAGTACCCGCACAGAGCTCCCTGAGGCGCTCTACGGCAGTAAACTGGCCCTGGGCTACAGCGCTGCAGACCGGAACGGGGAACGCACTAAGGTGAACTTATTCCAGGCAAAAGGAATAAAACCGGCAGCCGGCTTTTCTTCCAATGTGCTCGACCTTGGGAAGTTCGCCTCCTGGCAGTTCCGGCTCAGGGACAGCACCCTGACCGAGATCCTGAAACCTGCCACCTTGAAATACATGCAGCAGGTGCACTGGACGGACCCCGACTGGAAGACCACCTGGGGCCTGGGCTTTGTGGTCTACAAAAGCAGTGATGGGGAAACCTGGGTGGGCCATGGCGGTTCCTGTCCCGGCTACCGCTCTGCCCTGCAGCTGAACCTGAAGGACAAACGGGCCTATGCGGTGATGATCAATGCCGGGGGCACCAACCCCAACCGCTATGCCAACGGCATCCATGCCATCCTGAACAAGGTAAAGGCACCCAAAAAAGACGCTGCTGCCACCCCTGTGAACCTGCAGGACTATGTGGGCCATTACAACCCCCAGCCCTGGGGCAGCGAGGAATACGTTGGCAGCTGGGAAGGCAAGCTGGTCATGATGGGCCTGCCCACCTCCTCCCCGGCAGACGCCATGAACCTCTTCCAGCACGTAGCAGGCGATACCTTCAGAAGGCTGCGCGATGACGGGGCCCTGGGCGAGGCCGTGGTCTTTGAGCGGGACGCCACGGGCAAGGTAGTACGGTATTCCCAGCATGGGAATTATACCAATAAAATGCCCCGCTAATACTGTTAAAAACTCCTAAAAATTTGTAGGAAATACGGTTGTAGGAAAGTTCCTGTTTTTTTATAATTACAAGGCCTTAATATTGTTTGGTTATAGTATCCCATTCATTTATGGGGTAAAAAAAGATGTAGATATTACAAGTTATAGCATATAGGATATGATAAAAGATATAAGAGTAATTCAAGCTGTTTCCAGTATTTCTCAAAGGGCGGAAAGGCAAAGAGATATCAACAAGCTAATAAGTTCGTATGTCGAAGTTGGGATCTTACCTCAACTCATGAACAACAACAATCAAATTTTATTTGGCCGGAGAGGTACAGGGAAGACACACATTTTAAAGTTTTATGAAAATCAATATGTTGCTGACCCCCATAAAACAATAATATATATCGATTGTAGAGTACTTGGTAGTTCTCCACAATTTTCTGATACGAAACTAAGTCTATCTCATCGTTGCTCATCTTTATTTAAAGACATTTTAGATGAAATATATGATGGTCTACTAAATCATATTGCACATAACCCAAATTCAAAGTCGGACCTAGCACTAGATGCTCTTACCGATTTATCAACTTCTAGCATATCAGAAATTCAAAGTTCCAAAAAGGTTGTAACCAGTGACAAAACTGATGAAGGAGTAACAAATAAGTCTGGTTTTACTATTGGTGTGAAAGATGCCAATTATTCCAAAGGTACTGGAAGTAATTATGGAACATCTAAACAAAACACTATAGAGTTTGATTTAGAAGAATATGAAAAAATAGTTTTCCCAGATTTAAACTACCATCTAAAAAAAGTGCTCAAATATGCCGATACAGAATTGATCGTTATAATTGATGAGTGGTCTGCGATACCTTTTGACATACAACCTTATCTAGCAGAGTTCATAAAAAAGTCATTTATTCCCGCACCAATGGTTACTCTGAAAATTGGTGCACTGGAATATCGATCAAATTTTACCATTCCTCGTGATAAGCACAATTATATTGGTCTTGAGCTTGGTAGCGATATAAGCTCCAATTTGGACATAGATGAGTACTATGTTTATGACCGAAATCCAGAAGAAATTACAAGTACGTTTGCCGATGTTCTTCACAGACATATTAAATCAGAGCTGCCAGAAAACTATCTTGAAGAGACATTGGAACTAAATTCTGTTAACAATTTTATACAGGCCCTTTTTTCTGGAAAACCTGCTTTCAACGAGTTAGTTAGAGCATCTGAGGGTGTGATTCGTGATTTCATCAACATTTTCAATATTGCCTTTTTTGATGCCCAAAGGAAAAGTCTTATAAACATTGATAAAAAAACAATCATCGAAGCTGGCAGACAGTGGTTTGAGAATGATAAATCCAAGAACCTTACCGATCTCTTACATAATAAAATACGATTAATAATTGATGAAGTCATTGGAAATAAAAGAGCTAGGTCATTCCTTGTATCAAGAGAACTAGAAAGACATCCCATCATTCAAATGTTGTTTGATGCTCGTGTCATACACCTAGTGAAAAAAGGGTATTCGGATAAGGATACTCCAGGAATCAGGTATAATATATACACTCTAGATTACGGGACTTATGTTGATTTAATAAACACTTCAAAGCAACCAACCTTAGAATTTGAAGAAATCCAATCTAAAGATGACATCGTACCATTTGATGACAAAAGGAGTATCCGCAGAATTATATTGACTCAAGAAATACTCGACTAACATGCCATAACAACACCTAAGCCACATTAAAACGATGGTTTATCTACAATCCGTTAGCAACAATATAAATTTGATCATGATTAAATATAAAAGGTCACTCATGAATAAAGTAATCCTACAGGCTTTTGTTTTGGTTTTTGTGAGTTCCTGCACCTTTAAAACCAAGGAGGCACGTACGGAAAGCACTAACGGAGGTTGCATTGGCACGGAAAATTCAGTGGAAAGAAAAGTGCAGCTGGAGAATGAGATTCGGGGAAAGGTGAAATTTTTGGGAGAGTCCGAAAATTTCAGCACAATAACAGCCAGCATGTCCGAGGATACTATTCCGGCCTTATCGCTTGCTGTCATCAATCAGGGAAAGATCGAATGGGCAGACCTCTACCTAAATCCGGATTTTCCCGAGGTGCAACACCTGACTTGTACCAGCATTTTCCAGGCAGCATCACTCTCAAAGCCGGTAACGTTTCTAGCGGCGTTACGCATGCAGGCTGCCGGTGAAATAGACCTGGATAAAAATATCCAGGAGTACCTGAAGGAATATGTTTTACCACAAGGCAGGCAAACCGCTGAGAATCCGGTTACGTTCCGCAACCTCTTTTCCCATACCTCAGGGATCAGCCCCGGTGGCTATCAGGGATACGCCAGAGATCTTCCTATGCCCTCTGACCTGGAAATTTTAAGGGGTAGTGAAGGGGTCAATACCCCGGCCATAGAAGTGGGTACTGCACCGAATGAAACCCTGGCGTATTCCGGTGGTGGGTACACAGTAGCCGAACTGGCCCTTCAGGATATATACCATGATACATTCGCGAACATTATGAAAAAATGGATCCTGGAACCCGCAGGAATGGAGCATTCTGAGTTCACACAACCATTACCTGCCTCAGCTGCGGATCGGGTCGCCAAAGGGTATACTTTCTCAGGAGACGTTTTGGAAGGCGGCTGGCGAAACCATCCGGAGCAGGCTGCCGCGGGGCTTTGGAGCAACGCTGTTGATCTGGCTACCTTTCTGATTGAAATATATAAAGGGTACCAGGGCGAACCTTCGATATTTTCACCCTCCGATATCAAATCCATCATAAGCCAGGAACGGGACGGCCATGTATATGGCTTCATCCTGAACCGGTCCGGGGATGACATTGCTATCACACACTATGGCGGTAATGAAGGCTACCGGACCGGTATGACAATAAGCCTTACCACCGGCAAGGGGTTGGTGTACCTGATCAATTCAGATAATGGAGGGACACTCGGAAACGAACTACTCTTAACAGCCTCACAGGTATATGGCTGGCAGCATTTTAAGCAAATTGAAGTGCAGCGTAAACAACCAGATCCAACCATTTTAAAAGGGTTGGCAGGGAACTACCTGTGGAACGATCAAATAGCACTTTCCGTTACTTTCGATGAAAAAAACAACCTTATTTCGCTCTTTTTCCCGAATGGCGATGCATATGAGCTTATTGCCATCGCTGGTGACAACCTCGATTTTATCCATACCAATACCGGTGTAAACGTTTCGTTCTCAGTAAAGGATAATGTACAGTCGTTCACCCTCTATGGGCAAACGGCTGTTAAAATGGAAGAAGACCAGGATGCCGGCAAAAAATAAACGGCATTGTAGCTAAAACGGTAGCCTTTATTCCTAAAAACTCGAGTTAATTAATTGTCCTACCTTTCGGGAAACCGGTAAACGTACCATATCTAATGATAAAATTCTTTAGGACCATCAGAAAAGACCTTCTGCAAAAAAACAAGTCCGGCAAGTATTTAAAATATGCTTTTGGAGAGATCATATTAGTAGTCATAGGGATTCTGATTGCCTTGCAGATCAATACGTGGAATGAAGAGCGTAAAAATGAAATTACCATAGTTTCACTTTTCAAAGAAGTTCAGACAGATCTACTGAAGGATTTATCAAACATTGATAATGCCATTACCACCTATAAATTTATAGATTCGTTGGCTTATTTAGTTCTTAATGATAAATTAGTCAGTGACGACTATAAAACACCAAGAGCTCAGTATCTATTTGAACTGACAACTTATTTTGAGGATTTTCAATTCATTAATAATGGATATGAAAATTTGAAACTTAATGTAAACAATATCTCACCCAATCATAAACCTGCTTTTGATTCTTTAGCAGTTTTATATGAGCAAACTCAGAGAATGTTGGTAGTTGAAAATAAAAGAATTGGTGATGCTGTTTTCGAAAACATAAAGTATTTATCGGATAACAAGGAATGGTTTTCTTCCTACTATAGTTCATCGGAGTCCAATGACACCATCATTGATTATTTTCTTCATGATCCATTCCATAAAAATCGCGTTAAGGTGTTCCAGTTATTGATTGATGATATGTATAAAAAATATCAAATTGATGCCATAACAATATATGAGCAATTAGATGTAATTACAAGGTCGGGTATACCTATCCCTGATCATTTAAAGAACTATATCGTTGCTTCTGAAAACCTCAAACAATACAGTGGTGTTTACAAACCAAAAGATTCCAGTCAGAAAAACATAATAGAGGTCAATCAAAAAGGTTTTTTATATAACAATGATCAATACAATTTGATCCATGAAGCAACTGATAGCTTTAGTTTTGAAGATTCCTATAATAGAAGTGTAACATTTCAACATGATGACGATGGGGAGTTTTATGGACTTACCATCTACTTATATGATAGAAAGACAGAATATCTAAAAACAGATTAAATAAAAATATAGTAAACTATTTTTAGGATGTTTTATATTCATACTATGAAATGCCAAAAAGGTGAATAGCGCATTGCGGTTGAATTACATATCGGGATTCGTTGCAATTCGCTCTCGCTTGGTTACGGCGGTAATTAATAGCAGATTTCCCGCAACGGGTCTTAAAAAAATTGATTGCTTCATCCCGATAATTATTGGGACCAACCTTTAACCTATGATCAAATTCTTCAGACGCATCCGTCAAAGCCTGCTGACGCAAAACAAGATGAGTAGCTATCTGTTGTATGCTATCGGGGAGATCATCCTGGTGGTCATCGGTATCCTGATCGCGCTGCAGATCAATAACTGGAATGAAAAGCAAAAATTGGAGGCAAAGAAACAGGAATATTATGTACAGCTTTTGGATGATCTGGAAAGTGATCGTATCGCTGCAGAAAACACCATTGCAGATTTTAGCCAGTACCTGAAAGCGTATAGGGCATACACGGACGCTTATAACAAGGTACTGCTTACGCCTGAACAGGTGTACGAACAGCTCGCTACATTTCCCTTGATATCAAAACCAATAACGTTTAATACCAGTACCATAGAAGCGCTACAGAATACCGGCGATATTGGATTGATCCCACCGGACATACGAAACAGGCTGATCGATTTAAAGCGCCTGCAACTCCTTACCTTAGAACGTTTTGAAGATACGGACGACGGAAAGAACGACATTACCCAAAACATAAGCCTTTTGATGGGGGCTACCACCTTGCCCAAAAGGCTTACAAATCAGCCCGAACTAAAGGAATTTTTGGCGATAGATAAAAACATGAAAGAGCTGATCCTGGTGTACGAAGGCATACATCGCTGGAAAAGTATCTCTCAACAGGAAGCCACAGCCCGATTGGAAAATATGTTGCAGGACATAGGTGCCATTAAAGCATTGATTAAAAAAGAATTAAAAAAATAACGAATGCAGAAGCATGTCTAAAACGGGTCTGCCACAGTGAAGACGAACCATCACCAGCACCGTTGACCAAGCTAAACACTTATGATAAAATTCTTTCGGAAAATACGCTACGACCTTATGGAGAAAAACAAAACAGGGAAATACCTGAAATACGCCATTGGGGAGATCTTCCTTGTAATGGTGGGTATCCTGCTGGCCTTGCAGGTAAGCAATTGGAATCAAGAGCGCATCGCTGCTGAAAAAGAGCAACTATTGCTGGAGGCGCTCCACAATGAGTTCCTGGAGAACAAGAAACAGTTCGAGGAAGTGGTTTCGTATCACAGGTTGGCGATGAAGAGTACGAGGGCTGTAATAGAACTCTTCCCTATCAACCACAGGACGATCGATTTGGACACCCTGAAGGCCAGGGCTACGGGATCGGGCTTTCGGTGGACCTTCAACCCATCCCAGGGAGTGGTCAAGTCGCTGGTGAATTCTTCCTCATTTGAATTGATCTCAGACACAGAACTCAGGACGCTGCTTGTCTCCTGGGAAGATGTGTTGGCTGATTACCAGGAAGAGGAGGTCATAGCTGCTCAATGGGTAAGGAACGAATTTGGCCCACAGCTCCTGGAATATCTTCCCTGGGGATGGAACTTGAAAGATGAACGATCCCAGGTGTCATATATTTCCGGTTTACCCTTCGAGAATCTGTTCTACCAAAGGGAAAGTGACCTGGATAATATCCTTGGGAATGGCGATGGGGAATTGCAAAAAGTGCGCGAAACGATCGATAGGATCATAGCATTATCAGCATCCGGGGTTCAATGATCAGATCCATAAGCGTATCAAAACCTACTTTTGTAAAATAAAATCAAATCCTTGTTGGGCCTGATGGCTATCGGGATGGTAGCGATACCGACTTGCAGACATGCTCCAACCATATACAGCATCTATGATTAAATTTTTTAGACGAATCAGATTTGACCTATTGGAAAAGAATAAAACGGGTAAGTACTTAAAATATACCATTGAAGATATTGTACTGATGGTTATCAGGATTTTGATGAATATCTTTAGAACTCCTACAAAAAACGACAGGCCAATACATGTTGTATATCATTAGTGGCGCATCGCGCGCAGGAAAGTCCATCATTGCCAAAAAAATAGCTGCCCAAATGGGCATACCGTATCTCTCGCTCGACTGGATCATGATGGGGTTTACCAATGGTATCCCGGAGTATGGCGTACACGATAAATTATTTCCAGATGAAATTGCACAGCGTCTTTGGGGATTTTTAAAAGCCATGTTCGAAAGCATGATCTATGTGGAAACGGATTGTGTTATTGAAGGAGAAGCCATCCTTCCCGAATTACTTATTGAATTAACTAATAAATATCCTGACGAACTAAAAGTGTGTTTTCTTGGCTTTACAGATGTTAGTATAACTAAAAAAGCTGAGGAAATAAGGGCGTACAGCAGTGAAAAAAAGGACTGGCTGGCCGATAAATCGGATGCCTATATCATGGACCATGTGCAAAACATGATGGCCCACAGCCATAAAATAAAAAGATCCTGTGAGGAACATAACATGCCTTATCTGGATACCTCTGAAAAATTCCTGGATACGCTGGACAATGCCGTAAACTATTTATTGACCTGAGAATGAAAAAGTGTAAACAACCCTTATATTTGAGTTGGTCTGCGTTTAAGAATCAACCGGAGCCCTTAACCAACCAGTAACGAATGATAAAATTTTTTCGAATTATCCGTCAGAACCTGCTGGCACAAAACAAATTCAGTACCTACCTACTGTATGCCATTGGCGAGATCATCCTGGTGGTCATCGGCATATTGATCGCCCTTCAGATCAACAACCACAACGAAAAACAAAAGGTGCTCGAAAAGGAAATTGAAATTCTGCGCTTGTTTCAAGAGTCCTTAACAGCCGATCTGGAGAAGTTCGAAAAAGTAGCTGCCTTTTATGACCTCTCAAAAGGCTCCATTGACCGTATCCTGGACCATCTTGAGAACGATCTTCCTTTTACAGACCCCCTGGCATACGATTTTTTCAATACTACCTATGTTTATGAACAAAGCAGCTTTACCAATGGGGTTTTTGAGGCGTTAAAATCTACCGGGATCGAATTAATATCCAATAAGGAGCTGCGCCAGCAGATCGCAGCGGTCTATGATGATACCGATCCGTGGATGGAATCTGTGGAAAAGCGGTATGTAGACATCATCTTTGAAGCCAAGAGGGAGGTGTACAAGACCCGGTTCGACCAGTTCTGGGGTGGCACCCAAATAGATACGGCCATTGTGGGAAAAATGTATCCCCTAAACTTCAGCGCCTTAAAAACGGACAAGGAATACACCTATTTTTTGCAAACACAACTGAACTTATTGTATTGGTTGATTGAAAAGCCTTTGCTTGAAGGAAAAACCAGGGGGACCCTGCTAAAAGAATCCATTGAAAAGGAATTGGAGCTGTTGGCCAAATAGCAAACCACGCTGCACCCTAGATACAAACTACTCCTGTTTTTCTGCCGAGCCACTGTCTTTAGCAGAACCAAGGCAGATCCTTCCGAATCCCTGGCAAAGATTAGAAGACCTTTGCGCACACCGTCAGAAATGCTACATTAGTGATATGGAAATGCAAAAAGACTATTCTTTTTACAACCTCCCAAGGTATAAGCTAACCCTCTCCCTGGCCACTGCGTTGTTCTTTATGCTTTTCCTTCTCATTTTTCAGCCTTTTGGGATAAATAACTATTCCGTAAAACGAATTTTTACCCTGGAGCTGCTGGGCATACTTTCCGCAGTGATGCTGGTGATACTGGGCGTACTCCTGATCAATGAATTTCTGCTGCGAAGATGGTTCATCCAAAAAGTAACGTTGGGGAAGATCATTGGCTGGAGCAGTTGGACCTGTTTGTTGCTTGGTCTGTCTATCTTCCTTTTTTACAACTGGCTGGGAGGATGGCACGACTTTTCATTTTCGAGTGCTGTGGAGTTTGTAGTGGATATTACCACAGTGGCGGTCTTCCCCATGGTAGGCACCTTCTTCTATTTCAGGTATAAGAACCTTCATAAGGCCTTGCAGCAGGTCGTAAGCAATAAACAGGAGTACACGGATCATGATCAGCTCATCCACTTTGAAGGCCAGGGCATAAATGATGACGTCACCATATCCATTGCCGATTTTATCTACGGGAGGGCACAGGACAATTACGTGGAATTGGTACACCGAAAAAATGACAGGATCTCCAAAACGCTGATCCGAATACCCCTTTCAGCACTCTCAGAAAAAATTTCCTCCAAGATGATCGTAAAGTGCCATAGGTCCTTTATGGTAAACCTGTATCACGTAAGGGCCATCACAAAAGGCACCAAAATGGAGCTGTTTCTCAATTATATGGATACGCCCATCCCTGTTTCCAAGTCGTACCGGCAGGAAGTGGACGCGCATCTGAAGCAGGTAAAAAATTTCATTTGACATTCTTTTACCACAAATAGCCGATTTTCACCACAATTCCCTGCGAATACCCAGCTGTACAAGCGATACTGCTTAGGTTTGCTAAAATTTCAAATTTCAAAAAATGAAAACAGCAAACAAAATTCGTATCATGGTCCTCGGCCTTGGATTATTACTGGGAAGTATAACCTATGGCCAGCAGCTTACCACCGAAAGTATTTTACAAACCTATGCTGATAGCTATGTGAACGATCCCATGGCCCTGTCTGCCACCTTCGGGATCAAAGTTGCCGATGACTGGTGGACAGTCACTGTAGAACGGGTGGAGGAACCGTATCAAGTAGGCAAGAAAAAGCAATATACCTTTCACAACTACGGTCCGCACAAGGTGCAGTTAGCGGCTGGTAAGCCAACAGAGCCCACCTGGTATTTTGGTTTTGCAGACCGCCCTACCCTCGATAAAATTAACGAACAGGTCTGGACAGCCAGTACCGCATCTGCGAAATCAACACCGGCAGATGTTGTAGCGCTCGATATTTTGGATATGGAAGGGTTTAAGTCTAACCAACAGGCAACCGCTACAGCCTACCAGGCCCTGGAGCATTTTTGGAAAAGGGACGTGGGCGAGGTTACCCGATTTGGCCGGGACAGTTCCCTCCCAAGCCATGGGGCAGAAATTGTAGCGCTGTATACCATGAAAGATAAGCGAATTAGCTGGTTTACACTGGGTACGGAAGAAGTAGCCAATGGAGATCGTGGGTTGGATAAAGGACAGGTACCCAACCTTTTCATAATTACAAAGGGCAAAGGCAAGGCACAAATTGGCGAGGAGGAAATGGATCTTGAACCGGGCATGAGTGTTTTTGTAGGACCGTATGTAAAGCACGTGCTCTATAATCCCTACGATGAACCACTGGAAGGGATCCTGATCCTGTTTGGTGACAATATTGACTATGCGCTAGGGCAATCCTATATAGAATTTCTGGAGAAGGAATACGAGTTTTATGGGATGAATGAGGCTGCTACCAGCAGTGTGGCTAAGCAGTGATTCTCATGTTTTGACGCTTGGGGAGAAGTTGACGTGTACCGGGATCGCCCCGGTTAACCCCTCTCGCAGTTAAAACCGCTTTCTGAAAAAAGAGGAGGGCAACTTGTTTAACCGACTTATATTTTGAGCAGTAATTGGGGATCCGGGCAGTTCTCGCTGTAAAAAGGCAGTTCGGAGGCCTTGCACACGCCGGGATAATCGCCCTTCTTCCCTTGCATGTCTATGATCAGTTGAAAATGCAGGTGGGGGGCGTAGTGGACATTTACCTCCGGTGTGCCCAGGGTGGCCAGTACCTCGCCCTTCTTAAATTCCTTTCCTTCGTATAATCCTTCCAGGGATTCCAGGGACAAATGCCCGTAAAGGCTATGGAAAATCATCCCGCCAAGCACATGCTGCAAAATGATGGTGGGGCCGTAATCTCCGCTTACCGCATTGTTCTTAAAACTGTGAACGATCCCTGTCAAAGGCGCCAGTACCCTGGTCCCCGCAGTCGCCCAATAGTCCACGCCCAGGTGCACATCCCGCCGTTCCTCCCCGGAGGCAAAATTGGCGTTGCCGCTGTATAGGTTGCGCTGTTCAAGGTATCCCCCAAAGGCCACCTGCCCGTTGTGCCGGGCCAGTACCTCATCTATATATGCCTGGCAGGCACCAGGATCGCTAATATCGATCCCTTCCAGTGCCCGGTTGGAAACCGACAGGTCCAGGGGGGTATAGCGAGTTAACGGGATCGCGGTGTCCAGTACCGGTCCTGCCATGCTTGTTTTCAGGGATCTAATTAGGGTTCTCACCAGCAAAATTCCTTTGGTTGGGGGAAAGATAGCACTTCATAAGCAGCTGTCCAAACACGGAATTAACACGGATTTAACCACTTTTTTGGAAAGTATTTATACCTTTTGCTGACTTAAAAGAAAAAAAATGAAATTGCTAAAAACCTCCCTCCTGTCCATGATCGCGCTGGTATCGGTAAGCTGCCAGTCGAAGACTAAAGCGCCCGAAGAACCCGCCAAAGCGATGACCCAGGCCGATATATTAAGTGATGACGCGCTGCAACAGTATGAAACAGCCTATTTTGCCAGTGGATGTTTCTGGTGTGTAGAGGCCATTTTTGAAAGTGTAAAAGGTGTAAAAGAAGCCGTTTCGGGCTATGCCGGAGGTACCGAGGAAAACCCTACCTATGAGCAGGTAAGTTATGGCAAAACTACCCATGCCGAGGCGGTAGCCGTCTATTATGACCCGGCCGAAATTTCTTTTTTTGAACTGGTGCAGGTCTTTTTTGGATCGCATGACCCCACTACGCTGAACCAGCAGGGGCCGGACCGCGGCCCTCAGTACCGTTCCATTGCCTTTTACAAGAATGCGGAAGAGCAGAAGATCATTGAGGGGTATATGAAGGCATTGGAAGAGCGCAATGTCTACGGCCGACCCATTGTCACGGAAGTGGTGCCCTTTACCACCTTCTGGAAGGCCGAGGAGTACCATCAGGATTATGAGAAAAAGCATCCCAACAATTCGTACATCACCAATGTATCCATTCCGCGGCTTAACCGGTTTAAGGAGAATTTTCAGGAGTACCTGAAAAAGGATGCCCACTAGTCATTGCCTCCTACGGGCACTACATCGAGTTTTGTAAAGAAAAAGAGACTTTTCCATGGGAAATTGTATCTTTAAACAACCATAATAACCCCAGATCTGTGACAAACGAAATGCCGGTGGCTGTTCACCTTAATTGGCTTGTGCATTCCTTTTGACCATAGAGAACTTTAATTTTAAACTCATGAAATACGCGATCTTACTTTGCGCTTTGGCAAGTATTGTTGCCTGTAGCAGCAAGAAAGTAAAAGAAGACCACCAGCTTATGGTGGTTAAAAAAACCACTACCCCACCTACCCTTGACGGCAAGGCTACGGAGACCAGCTGGAACCTCGCCACCTGGCACCCACTGGACCAGAACTGGATGGGTGAAGCTTATGATTTTGAAGATTTTAATGGCCGGTACAAGCTCAGTTGGGATGATGACTACCTCTACCTGCTGGTCGAAATAACGGATGACACCCTGTATGACGCCCGCAAGGACCCCCTGAAATTTTGGTGGGACGATGATTGTGTAGAAGTGTTCCTCGATGAGGACAATTCAGGCGGGTTACATCAGTACAGTCATAATGCCTTTGCCTACCACATTGCCCTCGATGGGAATGTCGTAGACCTGGGGCCGGACCGTGAGCCCAGGTTGTACAATGAACATATTCGCTCTGCAAGGGCAACCATTGGAAAGCTCACCACCTGGGAACTGGCGATCCGCTTGTATAAAGATACCTATAAGGATGAGGGAGTCAATGTACCCGTAACCCTGAATGCAGGCAAAAAAGTGGGCTTTGCCCTGGCTTATTGCGATAATGACGGGAGTCCGGAAAGGGAGAATTTTATTGGTTCGGTATTTGTACCCGGGGAAGATAAAAACCAGGGATGGATCAATGCCGATATTTTTGGCACCCTGGTATTGGAAGAGTAAGCATTATTTTAGGATAATGGCACTGTAGGAGCCCGTAAGGGTAAGCGCCTTTGAGGTAGCCCCTTTTTGAGAATACCCGGTATAGATGAATTGCTGCCCGTTATTTTCGCGCTCCAGGGACCAGGAGGCCGGATAGGTAAATTCGGAACGGGTATTCCTGGCATTTACGTTGAAAGGGGTTGATGGCAGCACGCAATCCAGTTCCCCATTCTGCACCCGGATATCCAGTTTATTAAAATCAGGGGCCACAGCCTTAATTTGCAGCCTGCCCAGATCGTTGGTACACCACAAGTTTTTAAGGAGTTTATTGATAACCACTTCCGAGGAAGTGGAAGTTAGCTTTAAATCGGTCACCGCATCCAGCTCAATGGCCTCCGAGAAACTGGTATTCAGGTTCCCGTACTTCCATTGGGCCACCCTAACCGGGGAATAGGACGCGGTGAGCTGCGTCCTGTCCCCTTCAATGGTGGTTGCCTGCAAGCTTGCATAGGACAAGGTTGCATTCATGTTCTTCGTATTGGCAGCCAGTTTTACTTCCCCATGCCGCACGTTCATCTTTAAGGTAGCCGACTTAGGCATCTTTATTTTGATGGTCTTTTTCACCTTATAGGATTTGGTTTCCCCGTCACCGTAATGGAAGAAGATATTGGGCGCATCTGAATTTCTGAATTCATAACGAAGTTTCTCCTTTACCTCACGGGCTTCCTGCAAGGCTTGCTGGCGGGCCTGCTGAGCCTGCTCCCGTGCCTGATTGGCCTGTTCCCGGGCTTCCTGCGCCTGATCCCTTAGCTGTTCGCGCATTTCTGTACGCTGTTCTTCCATGGCTTGCCGGTGCTCTTCCATTTCCATTCTTCGTTCTTCGGCCCTTTCGGCGTATTCCTTGCCCCAGGCCTCCATATTCTCCTGGAATTCCTTGTCGAAATTTCTGTTGAATTCCTTTTTCCATTTCTTCATGTATTTCTCCCCGTCTTTTTGGAATGCGTCATAATCGAATTCAAAATCGGGCATGGGGGGCATGGGTGGCATCTCCGGCATAGGGGGTAATTCCGGGATGTGAAGGGCTAAAAACAACGGTTCCATATCCGGAAGAGGCGCTACCGGAGAGACTCTGTCCGCAGGGTTCAGAGGCCGGAGACCGGTTCTTATGGACCAGTTGTTATTACCATAGGTGCGGATCTCAATGGTCTTGCTGTTACCCAGGATCTTGATCCCGGAATTCTTGAAATAGGCTTCTGCTTCTTCCTCGCTGGCGCCATCGAGTTCAATGCTGGCCTCCACAGACACTTCGTTCTTATCCCAGGTTTCGAACTGTATGTCTGCATAGCTCGTACTGATATCGAGTACGGCATCTGCCCCTACCTTGAAGTTTTCATTGTAGTTTTTGGTTTGCTTCTGAGAAAAGGCAAGCATCCCCATAGATAACATGCCCAGGGCTAGTAGCCTAGGCATTACTGGTCGTAACTGTTTCATTTTTTGATGATTTTAATTGATGTAATTTTTCCTTTAATTTCAATAATAACTGTAAGCGCAATTGTAAATTCTTAATAAGCGCCCCAATGGTTTGTTCATTGGGGCCCATCTCGTTCAATTCCTTGTTGAGTACCTTGTATTCTGCGTTCAATTCTCCCAGCCGCACCATAAAATCATCGACCACCACTTTGTTTTCGGGCGATAGTTGCAGGTTGGCGAGTTCGAGGTTGATTGAGTTGACATAATAGGTCTCCACCTTCCGCAGATCCGGCGATACATCACCCAGGGAAATACCCTGGGGTTCCGCGGTTTCCGTCTGCTTGTCGATCACGGTGGTCTTGAGCGTTTCGGTTGTCCTGATTTGTTGATAGAGAACAACACCTAGCCCCAGCAGCACTACCACAGAGGCCGCCATTCCAAAAAGGTAAAAGTTCGATTTCCGGCGCTTCGGAAATGCCTCCTTCAGGCGTTCCTCAAAACGGGCCTCATGGCCTTCCTTCAGCTGGTGCTTTTTGGCTCGTTCTTCCCTGAATAATTCTCTAAGATCCTGTCTCATGTTGTTTTTGTGTTAAAAGGGCTCTCAAATAGCCTTTCCCCCGTAATAATCGCGTTCTGCTTGCCGTATTGGATAGCCCGAGGATCGCTGCGATCTCCTCATGGTCATATCCTTCCAGCAAAAAGAGCTGTAATACGTACTGGTATTTCTCCGGTAATTTCCTCATGGCCTTTTTTACATCTTCCATAGATACCTCAGGTGCCACCGTCCAATCCTGGTCTTCTACGATCTGCAGGGTGTTTTCCTGTATTTCAACAGCCCGTTCTTTCTTCTTTTTCAGAAAATCAATGCTTTTGTTGATCACGATCCGTTTTAGCCAGGCACCAAAGGTCACATCACCCTTAAACTGATGGATCTTCTGAAATGCCTTGATAAATGCTTCCTGCAACACATCCTCTGCATCATCCCTGTTGTTCACGAACCGCATGGCTACACAAAACATCCCCTCACAATACTGCTTGTACAAAGCCAGTTGCGCTTTCCTGTCTTGCGCTTTACAACGCTCCACGAGGTCAATTCGTAACATGTTTCCGGTATCCAATGCTGGTTTCGTTGTTGTTGTTTAAAAGACGAAATATAAAATGTGATGTTGCAAAAAAAACTACATTTATGAAAATTTTAGTCCGCCCACTTGCAACAAGTTACCCTAAATAATGATTTCCTGCGCCTTACTACCCTTAATTACGGGGCCATTATTCAAAAACTTCTGGTAGTAGGTAAAGACGGCAAAGAAACCAATGTGGTAGTAGGTTTCGAAAACCCTGAGGACTACTTAAAAGACACCTTTTCACTGGGGGCCTGTATAGGCCGTTATGCAGGAAGGATTTCCAATGGCGGATTTCATTTGAATGGACGCCGCTTTGAGCTCTATCAGCAGGACGGGGTGCATCTGCACGGAGGGAAACAGGGGCTGGGAAAAAGGTATTGGGACCACCTGGAGGTGCACGAAGGAACAGATCCATTTGTTCGCTGTCAATACAAAAGTCCGCATATGGAAGAGGGGTATCCCGGCAACCTGAGGGTTACGGTCACCTATCAGTTGCTGAAAAATACCTTAAAGATCATCCACGAAGCCACTACTGACCGGGCAACGGTGGTTAACCTTACCAACCATTCCTATTTTAAATTGGACGGAGCACCTACTGTGGAACAACTGCAGCTAAAGCTCCAAAGTGCGTCTTTCCTGGAGACGGACCACAAATTGCTTCCAACGGGCCGTATTTTGCCTGTACAGGATACCCCCTATGATTTTACCACTAAAAAAGCCATCGGCAAGCTGCAGCTCGATACCCCATTTTGTGTGAACCCCTCCAAGGGTGCCATAGCAGAAGTTACCTCGCCCGCCTCCGGCCTTCACATGCGTGTGTTCACCAATCAACCTGCGGTGGTGGTCTTTACCCCTTCGGCCTTTCCAGCCATTTGCTTTGAAACCCAAAACTACCCGGATGCGCCTACATATGCCCACTTTCCTTCGGCCCTGCTGCGTCCGGGAGAAACCTATCACAATGAATCCGATTTTGTATTTGATTTAGTACCTTAGATCAATCGTAATCATAACACCAACCATCATGAAAATTTTAAAATGGATTTTGATAGTCATTGCCATACTGGCCTTACTCTTTTATTTCGTTGGAATGCCCTATATGAAATCGCAAACCAAGAAAAACAGCCCGGAAAGAACCGCTGTATACCAACAGGATGGCCTGGATCTTTCTGTAACCTATAGCAGTCCCTCCAAGAAGGGAAGGGTTATTTTTGGAGAATTGGTACCTTTTGACAAGGTATGGAGAACCGGCGCCAACGAACCTACGCGCTTTGAAACCAAGACCGACATCCGCCTCATGGGGAAGACATTACCGGCAGGAACCTATTCCCTCTGGACAGTTCCGGGAGAAAGGCGGTGGTCCGTGATCTTAAACAGCGACATGCCCGGATGGGGGGCTACCCTGGCCAGTGGTGGAAAGGAAGCCACCAGGGCGGAAAATGCCGACGTACTGCAAGTGGAGGTGCCTGTGATCATGACCGCTGTGGCAGAGGAACAGTTCACCATCGCATTTGAAAATAGCAATGGCCTGTTTCTTACCCTTGCCTGGGACACTACCAAAATACAGGTCCCAATTAATCAATAGCTGTTGGGGGAAAAGAAGAACATAGGCAAACTAGCCATCGCTCAGGTGCAAAAGCGCCGACTAGAGAGCCCTTCTGCTGACACCCTTATCAATGGGATTCAAAAAGGAGATCAGGCCCTGTTAGCCCGCGCCATCACCCTGGTGGAAAGTACGCAGCGGGAACATCAGCAAAAAGCCTATACGATTATCGAGCGTTGCCTTTCCAACAGGACAGCTACACTCAGAATTGGCGTTACCGGCGTCCCCGGAGTAGGCAAAAGCACCTTTATTGAAAGTTTTGGCACCATGCTTACGGGCCTTGGAAACAAGGTAGCCGTACTGGCCGTAGACCCCAGCAGCAGTGTTAGCAAAGGCAGTATCTTAGGCGATAAAACACGTATGCAGGAACTCGTTAAAGACCCCAATGCCTTTATCCGTCCTTCCCCGGCAGGTGATTCGCTGGGAGGCGTGGCCAGAAAGACCAGGGAGAGTATCATGCTGTGTGAGGCAGCTGGGTATAACATCATTCTGGTAGAAACCGTTGGGGTTGGGCAAAGCGAGACCGCTGTGCACAGTATGGTCGATTTTTTCCTGCTGTTAAAATTAACAGGCGCCGGTGATGAGCTGCAGGGGATCAAACGGGGCATCATGGAAATGGCCGATGCCATTGTGATCAATAAGGCAGAGGGCGACAACCTCAAAAAAGCAGAAAGGGCCAGAGTGGAGTTTGAAAGGGCCCTTCACCTTTACCCCCCCAAGGATAATGACTGGACACCCAAAGTACTTACCTGCTCTTCCATAAGCAAAAGGGGGATCCCGGAGATCTGGGAAATGATCACTGGCTACCTGGAAGAGAATAAAACGAATGGCTTTTTTGTAAAAAAACGACAGGAGCAGAACACCTATTGGTTTTATCAAGCTTTAGAAAGCTTGTTAAAAAGGCAATTCTATGAGAACGAAGTGGTGAGGAAAGCCATAGGACCCCTGCTCAGGAAGGTGCAGGACAACAGTATTTCACCCTTTCGTGCGGCAGAAAAGCTCCTGAAAAGCTATGGCAAAGGTCTTAAATAAAAAACCTAAATTTGCCCCGTAACAATCCGTTTGCATGAATCCATCTACCAAAGCACTCCTTTCTATTGTGGTCCCATTGTATAACGAAGCGGATAATGTGGTGCTGCTCACCCAAAAGATCCATGAGAGCCTGAAGGGCTATTCCTATCAGATCATCTATGTGGACGATTTTTCGAAGGACAACACCAGGGCAGTCATCAGGGAAATGGAGGATCCCAAGGTTCATTTGGTGGCCCTTAAAAAGAATTACGGACAAAGTTTGGCATTGGCGGCGGGGATCGATTATGCCCAGGGAGAATACATCATCACCATGGACGGCGACCTGCAGAACGATCCGAGTGATATTCCCCAAATGCTGAGCTATGCACTTAGCGGGGAATATGATGTGGTGACCGGCATCCGGCAGAAAAGGAAGGATTCCCTGGTTAAAAAGATCCCTTCCAAAATAGCCAATTTCATGGTTCGAAGGGTGACCAAACTGGACATCAAAGATAACGGTTGTGCCCTGAAAGTATTTACGAGGGACATTGCAAAAGACCTCAACCTCTACGGGGAAATGCATCGTTTTATAACGCTGCTGGCCTTTTTGGAAGGGGCCCAGATCAAACAGGTCCCCGTAAAACACCATGCACGCAACGCAGGCGTATCCAAGTACGGACTGGAAAGGGTCTTCAAGGTTGTGGCAGACATGATGCTGCTGCTCTTTATTCGTAAATATTTTCAACGACCTATTCACCTGTTCGGCATCCTGGGGGTATTGTTGATCCTCCTGGGGGTTTTCATTAATTTTTACCTTCTTGTCATAAAATTGGGCTTCGGTGAGGATATTGGGAACAGGCCCCTGCTCATTTTCGGGATGATGTTCATCCTGGCGGGTATTCAGCTCTTTACCATTGGCATCGTCATGGAATTATTGATTCGCACTTATTATGAATCACAAAAAAAACGCCCTTACCGAATAAAAAACGTCACTATTGGTGGAAAACCTGCGTAAAAAAGGGCTTACCCTATTAAAATTTGCCATTAGTGCGGCCCTGCTCTATTTTATCTTTACCAAAATACCCTTTACGAATGTACTGAGCATACTAAAGAAATCGGATCCCTTGTTTTTGGGCCTTGCCCTCATCCTTTTTGTACTTTCCAAAGTGATCGCCGCCTTCCGCCTCAATTTATATTTCCATCAGATAGGGGTTTTGCTCTCGTCCAAAAGCAACCTAAAACTATACCTGTTGGGTATGTTCTACAATCTGTTCCTTCCGGGGGGTATTGGCGGAGATGCTTATAAAGGCTATTACATCAGGCAAACCTTTGATGTTCGGACAAAAAAAGTAGTTTCCGTTCTGCTTTTAGATCGCCTTAGCGGCTTACTGCTGCTGTTTATTTTTGCCTGCTTCATTGGCTTATTTCTGGAGGCCCCTGTCCTGCAGCCTTTTAAATGGGTATTGGTAGCTGCCATGATGGCGAGTATCGTCATTTTCTGGCTCCTATACAAAAAGGCATTCTCCTTTGTACTCCCGGTTTTTTGGCGTTCCAACATCTACTCAGGCTTCGTACAACTTGCACAGTTGGGCTGTGTTGTTTTTATCCTCATGGCATTGCATATAGAAACAGCAACGCCCGAGTACCTCTTTATTTTTCTGATCTCTTCCATTGTAGCGGTACTTCCCCTGACCATTGGTGGTATAGGAAGCCGGGAGGTGGTTTTCCTTTACGGTGCCATGTGGCTGGGGCTGGAAGAGAACCTGTCTGTTAGTATCAGCATGCTTTTCTTTTTCATAACAGCCTTTGTTTCGTTGCTTGGCCTGGTCTACCATTTTAAGAAGCCGGCACTCACGGTAGTTCCCTGAGGACTAAAGGTCATTACTGCTTTTTGTGCAGTAGGAACATTTTGTTGACCACGGAAGCCCGGGTAGCAGGATTTAAGAATTTTGCCTGCAGCCTCGTAATCCTGAACTGATCTGCTGATAAGGCTTTATCCCATTGGATCCCCTCCATTTGAAGACCCTCCAATTCATCTTCAGCAGCATAGATCCAGACATCTTCCAATGACCTGATGGCATCCAAGGACGAAATCTTCAAGGGATACTGATTATAGAAGTCGAGTGCCCAGGTATGACGTTCAGAAAGTTTGTAAATACGATCCACAGGGATCTTCTGTTCCTGTACAATCGCTGCCATAGCAGAGCCTCCCTGATAGTTCAGTAATTGGGGATAAAAGTGAAGGTTGAGTACGGCGTTCAGGAGTACCGAAGCCAATACGGAGATGGTGATGAGGCGGTGATAACCCGATTCCTTTTTAAAGATAAAGTAACCGAACACGCCATACCCTACAACCAAAGGAATATACCAATACCAGGCTTGCAGGGCAAATACGTAAAAACAGATCAGCAAGGTGACAACAAAAACCAGTCCCGCAATAAAAAACTGCCCTCCCAGGAGTCGCTTCAAGGTCTTTTCTTTTGAATGTTGCTGCAGTCGGTACACATAAGCTGCACTGAGGACGGCGAACAACGGAATAATGATATTCAGGTAATGAGGCAGTTTAAACTGTGCAAAACTGATGAGCAGGAATATGAGTCCAATACCCCCCGCAGTTAAAACCTCGCGTTCCGTATCTTTCCTGAAACGTACCTTAATAACCGATCTTAAACGCGCCCAATAGGCCGCGATCCCGATAATGGTCCAGGGAAGGAAAACCCACAAGAACGTATGGAAGAAGAAAAAATAATCACTGCTGTTCTTTCCAACCCCTTCACCGCTGAGGCGCTCAAAGCTCTGTTCCCACAAAATAAATAAAATACCGCTCCGATTGGTCCTGCCCCTTATCAGCCGTTCCGGATGCAGGTCGAATTGCTGGTAATAGGCATAAAGCATCGGACTTATGGTCACTGCAAAGGTGAACAGGGCCAAAACCACTTTCCAGTGCAAGAGTACGTTCCACTTCCTGGTATAGGTCAAATGGCATACGATAGGCAGCCCTATCACCACGAGCGCTATCTGCCCTTTGGTTGAAAAGGCTACCCCGGCCGCAAAAGCCCCAAGGAGCAGATTCCCCAACCGTTGGTTTTCTATGTACGAAGCGAGTTGCCAGATGGCCAAAATGGTAAACCCGGTCAACACAGCATCCGTGCGGACATCAATATTGGACAGAACGATGGTTTGAGCTGACATAAAGATCAGGGCTGCAATTTTCCCTACTTCCTTATTATAGAGTAACCTGCCCAGTCCATAGGTGCTGTAAGCGGCTAAAAGAGAGGCCAGGATACCGGGCAGCCGATAGGCCCAGTCATGGATACCAAAGAGCTTAAACGATAAGGCCGCCAGCCAGTAATGCATATGGGGTTTGTCAAGATAGGCCTCAGGTCCTTTAAAAAGGCTTAAAAAATCATTTTCCTGTACCATCTGCATTGCCATAACGGCAAACTGAGCCGAGTCGTTCTCGAAAAGGGTTACGAACATCCCGGCCAGGTAGACCAGAATGATCAGCAACATAAGGCTCCAATAGCGGACAGATGAGATCATAGGCGAATTTTCTCTAAGGCAAAGATAAACAAGCTGTGGAAGAGCCACCCCAGGAAGGACCCAACCAGCATACCTGCGAGTACATCGAGCGGAAAATGAACCCCAATATAAATACGGCTGTAAGAAACGATTAAGGCCCACAGAATAAGGAGCCAGCCAAGCCAACGTAACCTTTTTCGAAAGAACGAGAAAAAGAAAATGGCCGTTGCAAAAGAATTGGCTGCATGGGCCGAAAAATAACCATACCTGCCCCCGCAGGAGGATTTAACCATACGGAAAAGCCCTTCCAGTTCAGGGTCATAACAGGGCCGTAGCCGTTGCACCCCGATCTTAAAAAAAGTAGCCAACTGGTCAGACACGGTGATCATCAGCGCCACGGACACCAAAAGAAGCAGTGTGCTTTTTGGCCCTAAATGGCGGTAAGATAAGACCAGTAATAACAGGTATAATGGTATGGAACTCCATTTATTGGTAAGGAACATCCAAAAGCCGTCCCATCCCGGAGTGCCGAGATTGTTCAAAAAGAGGAACGCTTCTTTGTCCAGTGTAAGGAGTTCCTGCAGCATATTAGTCCTCGTATCTGGCTATTTCCCGGTCATAAAACTTGGTAGCCGCCTCAATAAGGTCCCTGGAGGCCACCTCCAGTTCTTTCTCGTCTTCCAGGGAAAAATCCTCCAGCCATTCTACTTCGTCATTTTCCAGGTTGATAATAAAACGCGGGTATTCTGTATGCACAATGAAAATTGCGGATGGGTAGTCTGTATTGTCGCCCAGCAAAAATTTAGGAAAGTCCATAGGTGTATTTTTTAATCCTCGAATGGCTTAAAGCCCTATTCAGAAGCAAGTTTTTTAGTTAAATAATTAAATCGAATATACAACATAATAGCCGATGCACTGAGACCGGCAAGCAGGCCAATCCATATCCCGGTACTTTTCAGTTCGGTATGCAAACCTAAGTAGTAACTAATGGGGAAGGCGATCAGCCAGTAGGCAAAAAAGGTGATGAACGTGGGTATCTTCACATCCTGCAACCCCCTCAGCGCCCCTAAGATCACAACCTGCAGCCCATCGGAGATCTGAAAGAAGGCAGCTACCAGCAGCAGCTGGGCCGCCAGGGCGATCACTTCAATATTATCGGCCTGGTTTTGCAGATCTCCCACATCCAGGTAAATGGTGGGAAACCAGTGCCTGCAAAGAAGGAAAAGCAGCGCAAACCCGATCTCCAGCAACAATGTTAAAAAGAAGATCGATTGTGCGATACGCCGTAATTCAGTAAAATTGCCAAGCCCTTTTTGGTTGCCAACCCGGATCATGGCGGCAACACCCAATCCCATCCCGAACATAAAGGTCATGCTGCTTAAATTGAGGGCTATCTGATTCGCCGCTTGCGGGTTTTTACCCAAAACGCCGCTCAGCCAGATCGCAGCGGTAAAAATAGCAACCTCAAAGAACATCTGCAGGGCCGAAGGAAATCCAAGGTCGATGATCTTTTTCAGGACCTTTCGCTCTAACTGCCGAAAGTTAAATCCGGTGACATAAAAATGAAATTTTTTCTTCTTATTGAGCAGTGCCCACAGGAAGATAAGCATCACGACACGAGAAATTAGGGTACCAATAGCTGCTCCGATGATCCCCATTTTCGGAAACCCCAGGGATCCAAAAATCAGCAGGTAGTTCAGTACGATATTCACCACATTGGCCAGGATGGTGGCGAACATGGGGTATTTTGTCTGTGATAGTCCTTCAGAAAACTGTTTGAATGCCTGGAACATAATAAGTGGCACCAGCGAAAAGGCCACCAGGTCCATATAGGGGATGGCCAATGCTACCACTTCGGGGGGCTGTTCCATCAGGTACATCAGGGGTTTTGCCAGAAGTATCAGGCCAAACAAGGCAATCCCTAAAATGGTGCACAAAACAAGGCCATGTTTAAGGGCGCGCTTTCCGTCATTCGGATTTCCCGCACCATCGGCTTCCGCCACGAGCGGCGTAATGGCCGTAGAAAAACCGATCCCCAGGGACATGGCAACGAAAACAAAACTATTGCCAAGGGATACCGCAGCCAACTCGGCGGTTCCGAGCTGGCCCACCATCACATTGTCTGCGAAGGCTACAAATGTATGCCCCAGCATGCCGAGGATCACGGGCACCGACAGGCGGATGTTGTAACGAAATTCTTTGGTATAGCGGCGTAACAAGTTTAGTTATTAAGGTTGTTCAAAGAGCTGGCAGCCCTTTTTGAATTATGCTGTTGTTGTATGGATGGGACCTACAGTTGCTTCGCCTCTTCCCAATACACATCCATTTCGGCCAGGGTCATTTCCTTCAGGGTCTTACCGGTTTCTTTCACCTTATCCTCCAGATACGAAAAACGCTTCATGAATTTCTTGTTGGTGCGTTCCAGGGCATTCTCCGGGTTGATCTTGAGAAAACGTGCGTAGTTCACCATAGAAAAGAGGACATCGCCAAATTCGGCTTCTATCCGATCCGTATGTCCATTTTTTATCTCGTACTGCAACTCACCCAATTCTTCCTGTAATTTTTCAAAAACCTGCTCCGGACGCTCCCAATCAAAGCCAACACCGGCCACCTTATCCTGTATCCTGTTTGCTTTTACAAGCGAAGGTAAACTGCCCGGAACCCCTTCCAGGACACTTTTTTTCCCTTCCTTCAGCTTAATATTTTCCCAGTTCTTTTTTACATCTTCCTCATTAGCCACGTCTACATCCCCATATATATGCGGGTGCCTGTTCACAAGCTTGTCACAGATGGCATTGCTCACATCTGCCATATCGAAATCGCCCGTTTCCGATCCAATTTTCGCATAGAAAACAATATGGAGCAAGAGGTCGCCCAACTCTTTCTTTATCTCCTGCATGTCATTCTCCAGGATGGCGTCGCCAAGCTCATACGTTTCCTCAATGGTCAGGTGCCGCAGGCTTTGCATGGTCTGCTTCTTGTCCCATGGACATTGGGCGCGTAATTCATCCATAATGGTTAGGAGACGGTCCAGGGCCTTCAATTGGTCTTTTCGCGGATTCATTCTGATCTCTTTTGCGCAAAAGTACAAAGATGAAAGTTTTGGGCACTCCCATTTTTTGGAGTATTTTTAAAGGGCCCCATTTCCAACTGTTGCCCGTTGCCTTTCAACTTAAAAATAGCATTTATGAAGCCTAGCTCCTTTTTACTTTTAATAGTCCTTTTTTCGTTAATCTCGGGGCTGTTCCTCCCCTAAAACCTATGACGTACTGATTAAAAACGGATATGTGCTGGACGGTTCCGGAAATAGTGGTTTTTTTGGCGATATCGCTGTAAATGCAGATACCATTGCCGCTATGGGCGATCTTCGGGATGCCGAAGGAGCCCTCTTGATTGATGCCACGGGCCTCACAGTGGCCCCCGGTTTTATCAATATGCTGAGTTGGGCCAATGTCTCCCTGATTGAAGATGGGCGTTCCCAGGGGGATATCCGTCAGGGGGTAACCCTCGAAGTACTGGGGGAAGGCCATTCCATGGGGCCTTTAAATGAGGCTATGATCGCAGAAATGGAAGAACAACAGCAGAGCATCACCTATGATGTCAGCTGGACCACCCTGGGAGAATACCTCCAATTCCTGGAAGGGAAAGGAGTTTCTACCAATATCGCCTCCTTTGTAGGTAACGGTACGGTGCGGGAATACGTGATGGGATATGAAAACCGACCACCCTCGGAAGAGGAATTGACCATTATGAAAAACCTGGTAGAAGAAGCAATGAAAGAAGGAGCAGTAGGCCTTTCTACTTCCCTGATCTATGTCCCCAGCGGCCATGCCCAGACCGATGAGATCATTGAGCTGGCCAAGGTGGCCGCTGCCTATGACGGAATGTATATTTCCCATATCCGCGATGAAGAAGGAAAGTTACTGGATGCGGTGGAAGAGCTCATCACTATTGCCCGTGAAGCCAATATCCGTTCGGAGATCTATCATTTCAAGGCATCCGGCAACGCCAACTGGCATTTGCTGGACAGTGCCATTCAGCTGGTCAATAATGCCAGAAAAGAAGGCCTCCCTATCACCACGGATATGTATACGTACAATGCCAGTTCTACCGGCCTGAATGTCTTATTGCCGGCCTGGGCGAAAGAGGGCGGACATGCCAGTACTATGAAGTTGATAGAACAGCCCGACCAGCGAAAAAAGATGATCGCTGAAATTGACTTTCATGTGCCACCGGAAAATATCCTTTTCGTAGGTTTTCGCAATAAAGAGCTGCGCAACCTCATTGGAAAAACCCTTGCCGAAGTGGCGTCAGCAAGAGGGAAATCGGCGCGCGAAACCGTAGCAGATCTTATTTATGAAGACGACAGTCGTATTCAGGTGGTCTATTTCAGCATGTCTGATGAGAATATCAATAAGAAACTGGCACTGCCTTATATGGCTATTTGTTCGGATGCAGGATCCTATACCAATGAAGGGGTATTTTTAGAACAAAGCACGCATCCGCGGGCCTATGGGTCCTTTGCCCGCTTGTTGGGGCATTTTGTTCGGGAAGAAAAGGTCATTCCTTTGGAGGAAGCCATTTATAAGCTCACCACACTCCCTGCCACTAATTTAAAGCTGAAAAAACGCGGGGCACTCAAAGAAGGTTATTTTGCGGATATCGTACTGTTCAATGCAGACACCATTACCGACAATGCCACTTTTGAGCAGCCGCATCAGTATGCCACGGGGATGGTCCATGTTCTGGTAAACGGGGTACCGGTTTTGCAGGACGGGGAGCATACGGGAGCCTTCCCTGGAAGGTTTGTAAAAGGCCCTGGCTGGAAAGCTGAATAAGGTATGGGGCGACACTGGTTGATAAAATTACAGAAAACTTCTTATTACAACTTGTCTAATAGGCTGTTTTTCTGTAGCTTAACAACTAATAAATGAGGATTAGATGAAATCGTACACACTAAAAATCAATGGCCGGAAAGTTCTGGTAGAAGCTTCGGAAGACTCCCTGCTGCTTTGGGTTTTGCGTGAAAACCTGGGCCTGACCGGCACAAAATACGGTTGTGGCATTGCGCAATGTGGTGCCTGTACCATTCATGTGGACGGGCAACCGTCACGGGCATGCACACTCCCTGTGAGCAGTGTTGCCAGTGGGCAGGAGATCACCACCATTGAAGGCCTTTCCGTAGATGGCTCACATCCGGTCCAAAAGGCCTGGGTAGCAGCCCAGGCGCCTCAATGTGGCTACTGCCAAAGCGGCCAAATTATGCAGGCAGCTGCCTTGCTGGCGCAGAATCCATCGCCCTCCAAAGAACTAATTAAATCCTATATGAATGGCAATCTTTGTCGTTGCGGCACCTATATGCGCATCGTAGAGGCTATTGAATATGCTTCCAAAAGCAACGAAAATTCCTGATCATGAAACCAACAAAGACACCAACCCCTTCCTTAAACCGACGGCAGTTTCTGAAATCAACCACCGGCGCAACCCTTTTTATCGGTATTTCAGGAATGCTACCCACTTTCCTTGCCTGCAAGGATACCAAGGAAGTGCAGGAAGCCCTTGAAAACCATGTGCTTACGGTCTGGGTACAACTGGCGGAGGATGGAAAGATCACAATTTATAATCCCGCTGCAGAAATGGGGCAGGGTTCCATGACATCGCTTCCGGCAATTTTCGCCGAAGAGATGGATGCGGACTGGTCCCTGGTGGAGGTTGAATTTTCACCCCAGGAGGCTGCCATATATGGATCGGAAGGATGGGGCAACAATGGAAAAATAATGCTTTCTGCCGGAAGTCGGGTTACCAAAGGGTATTACCCGATCATGCGGAAAGCAGGTGCACAGGCCCGCTTTATCATGATGCATAGTGCCGCAGCGAAATGGCAGGTACCCATAGCGCGCCTTACTACAAAAGAGGGGTATGTGATCATGGAGGAGGAAAACAAAAAAATAAGCTATAGCGCCCTGGTCCCTTCCCTCAAAATCCCGGAAGTACTCCCCGAGGAACCGGAGCTGCAGTTCAAAGATCCTTCCCTGTACCAATTGATCGGCAAGGAACTTCCAAGAACGGAAATTCCCGAAAAGGTAGACGGATCGGCCCAATTTACCATGGACATCCACTTTGAAGATGCAGTTTATGCAGTGTTGGAAAGGGGTAAGGTTCACGGCGCAAAACCAGAACTGCAAAATGAAGCAGCCATTACTGCCCTGCCCGGGATCATAAAAGTGGTTGCGTTGGATCATGCCATTGGCGTGCTCGCCTCATCACTGGAACAGGCTTTATACGCTAAAAAACAACTTAAAATTGACTGGGGAACGGCTCCGGCTACAGGTTTTAATTCACAGGACATCTACACCCGGTACGAGGAAATCCTTTCTGATGGTGGCAAGGGCAGCATACTTGCCAATACAGGTGATGCAGACACTGCCATAGCAAAGGCGGCCAGGCGTTATCAGGCCGATTTTAAAAACGACTATGTATACCATGCCCAGATGGAACCCCTGAATGCCATCGTCAGGGTGGCAAATGATCTTAACAGCGCCGAGGTTTGGGTAGGCAGTCAGCAGGGATTCGATTCTAAATTAGGGGTTCCCCAGGCCTTAGGCATAGCCCCTGAAAATGTGAAGATCCATTTGCAATACCTGGGGGGTGGCTTTGGCCGAAGAAGTATGACCGATTTTGTGACCGAATGCGCCTTTATAGCCAAAGAAATCCCGGGACGTCCCGTGAAAATGATGTGGACACGTGAAGATGACCTGCAATACGGGGCCTTCCGCCCATTAACCCTGCAACGGCTCAAAGCGGCCACCGACAGCAAGGGGAACATCACGGCCTTGTCTCATTATGTAGTGGGTGATGGCGGGAACCTTGTGGCTAGCGGCATTGACAACGCCTATTACAATATTCCAAATCAATATGCCGAATGGCGGGAAGTATCGCATGGTATTCGCCTGAAACATTGGCGGGCGGTTGGCCATGGCCCAAATAAATTTGCCATTGAATGCATGCTGGATGAAATTGCCACGGATCAGCAAATTGATCCGGTAGCACTCAGGAGGAAGTTGATGGTAAATGCCCCCAGGGCATTGGCCACCCTGGAAGAAGCGGCTCGTATGGCCGATTGGTCTGCCCCCCGAAAAGCAGATCGTGCCAAAGGTGTGGCTTTCCTGGAAAGGAGTGGCACCCTTAGTACCGGGATCTGTGAAATATCGGTCGACAGAACTAGTGGAAAAATAAAGGTCCACCATTTCTGGAGTGCCCATGATGCAGGCATCATCATTCAGCCGGATAACGTGAAAGCCCAAATTGAAGGGGGCATCCTGATGGGAATTGGGAGCGTTTTAACGGAACAAATTACCATTGTAAATGGAGAAATTCAGCAATCGAATTTCAATGATTATCAGATCCTTCGCATGGAGGACATTCCTGATAGCGTTGAAACGACCCTGATCAGCTCCGATGGATCACCTCAGGGCGTTGGCGAATCCGGCACCCCACTGGTGGCATGTGCCATTGCCAATGCTTTTTTAAACTTAACAGGGAAAAGACTGCGCCATTTGCCCTTTCTGCCAGAACGGGTATTGGAGGTTTTAAATGGATAACGTGAAAAAATCCTATGTGCTACGATATTAAAGCCAGCTTAGAAGCACAACTCAAACGCGCCCGGCAATACAGCGATGAAACCGCCATCAGGGAACTAGAGGAAAAGCTGGCGCCTTTAACAGACCTTCCTATCTATCATGCCACAGGCTTTCAACACCCGCGGCTGTTCATTTATACAGATGACCTCCCTACCCTGCCTACAGTTGCCGTATGGGGCCTGGTTCCGCATTGGGTGAAAGATGGCATACAACAACATAAGATATGGAACAATACCCTGAACGCCCGGGGAGAGACCATATTCGAAAAACCTGCCTTCAGAACGGCCGCTAAATATAATCGGTGTCTCATTTATATAGACGGGTTTTATGAACACCATCATTTCCGGGGAAAGACCTACCCGTACTTCATTGAAAAAAAAGATGGGCAGCCTCTGATATTGGCCGGGTTATGGAACCAATGGGCCGATCCCGAAACCGGAGAGCAGATGAATACCTTTTCCATAGTAACCACTGAAGGAAACCATATGATGGCTAAGATCCATAACAATCCGAAGCTGGAGGGGCCCCGGATGCCCCTGATCCTACCCGAAGGAATGGAAGAAAAATGGCTGGTACAGGTAGAAGACGAACTTGATGAAAAAGCCCTCCTGAATTTACTTCAACCCTACCCGGAACAAGAACTTAAAGCCCATACAGTGCACCGCTTACGCGGGAAGGACGCTATGGGGAACGTACCGCAAATAAGCGAAGAGGTGCAGTATCCTGAGCTGCTGGAAACCCTTTTCTAGGCCATTATTTTACCAGATCGAACATACGGGTATACTTAATGATCAGGCTGTTATTCAAGGGGTCGCCTTCCTGAAAATTATGGTTGTAGACCAGAAAGAGCCCTGTATTGGCGCGCTGCAACCAACTAAAGCGCACATTTACCGCCCAAAGCTTGTTTACCGTATTATTCTGTACCAATCCCTGTAAGTAGATGCTGGGCGTAAAGGCATAAGATAATTGCGTTCTGAGAATATTGGCAAAAAAATCGCCTCCGGGAAGCTGAAACCTGTTATTCTGGTAAGTGAGATCTATATTGAAGTTATCGCCCTGCCGATAGCGCAGTGTACCACTGTTCAGATAGCGCGAGCCACCGAAAGAGCCGCCGATGACCGATCTTACATTTATGGACAATGGTTTGCTCCGGTTTGTAAAAAAGACGATCTGAGATTCCGCATGGTCATAGGTGCCGGCGGGGACCACCACGCCTTCCGAGATCTCAAAATCATTCACAACCCCCTCAGTTGTGAGGTTCATGCCCGTATGGATCTCCATACCGCTTTTGAACTCCCAGTGGTTATCCAGATGCAGGAATCCGGTTTCCTGGAACCCCTCAAAATTCCAGTATCCCCGATAGGAAATATGAGGCCGTAATTCCAGGATCCTGGAATTCTCATTTTTAGGCCGGTACCGATACAAAACCAATGCTTCCGGCTTCCTGAAAGCAGACCGCAGTAAAAACCCTACTTCAGGGTTAAAACCTTGTCCCACTTCGGTATAGGCGGCACGCATCTCCCAGTTGTTCCACAGATAATCGGCCTGTACTTTAAACGCGTGCGCATTGATCGTGTCATTGGGATCGTAGGTGCGGGCATAAAAACCGGAAAGGCGGGCCTTGTTTCCCAAACCCAGTTTCCCATCAATAGCGGCCGTCCTGTTGAAATCGTTGCTGTTTTCCAATCCGACCCGGTTGATGAATACGGCTCCCAGGGCAGATCGGCCCTTAAACTCATGATTTACCCTGGCAACACTAAAATTGTTCTTTTCGATCCCGGCTTCTTCCACGTCCTCGGTAAACATGGACAATAAGCCAACATTGGTTCTGTTGAGCTTACCCGACAGGCGCCCACCCCCAATAATAGGTACCAGGTTTCCTTCATCCCCAATACCGATCCTGCGACTAAAGAACAGATCGACCTCCCCGGGGCTTCCCACCGTAAACAATCCCGCATTTTCGAGAAAAAATGCACGCTTTTCAGGAAAAAAGAGGTTAAAACGGTCCAGGTTTACCTGCTGGTCGTCGACCTCCACCTGGGCGAAATCGGTGTTGTAGGTTACATCTAAAGTGAGACTGGGAGTGATGCTGTATTTGATATCGCCCCCTGCATCGGCGGAAAATTCCAAGCTGGAATCTAGCTGTTCATAGTCCCTTTCCATCCTTCCAAGCACATAGGGGATCACCTTTAAATTACCAGGGTTCCTGAGGTCTAAATTCGTAAGCGTCCCGGCCAGCGAAAGCCGGTTAATGGAAAAACCAAGCGGGATAGGGGCCCAATACGTTATCTCGTTGCTCTTCCGTATGTTCCTCCGGAAATTGATTCCCCAGTCTTTTCCGGATTGAAAACGCAAGGTGCGCAGCGGGATCGCAAATTCGGCACTCCAGCCAAATGTTCCAACTTTCGTCTGAACCTCCCAACTGGCATCCCAATTTAAATTAAAGCCTCCTATGGTACCCCCTTGTTGCCGGTTTGCATTAGAGTTGCCCTGCCCTTCATTGTCTACCTGTGCATCGTATTCCACACCCTGGGAGTTGGTCCCAAAAATAAAGCCATTTTGTCCGTCCCTATAGGTGTCCAGAATAAAGATAAAGGCATCTGTGTTGTCCAGGTCAGCATCCCTTCTGGCATCTGATACTACCAATTCAGCGGGGCGTGCATCGAAGCAAACCACTGAAAGGTAGAAGGTATCATCGGTATACGCTATCCGAATATCGGTCTTCTCGCTGGCGGGGTAACCAAAATTAGGCTGCGTTTGCATCAGGTTCCCTGTAGCAGGGATAGATGTCCACAAAGGATCATTCAGCACTTCCCCATCAATTTCAGGTGCCGATGCAATTTTAACAGCCTGCATGGTAGGGCGGGCATCCTGGTATTGATACCCGGTGTTTTGACCCGAGAGCGATAGCAGACAGAAAGAAAATAAGATGACAAGAAAAATGGCATTGCTTTTCATAAAAATGGTTGCTGCGGAATGGCTAAATGTAGCAATCTTTTTAAAATTAAGTTCGGCCCGGAAATCATGAAAGAGCAATATATTTTCTATTTTAGGGCTCGTCTTAATTTATTATCACATACAACCCGATGAAAAGAGCCTGTATTCTGCTGTTATTTATTACCTGTACCTGTACGATAGGGGCACAGGAAATCGTATCCCTCCCCTATGAGAACCCCGAAAATGTAAGCTGGAACGGTAATGAAAAAGCCTTCTTTTCCACTATTTGGAATACCGAGGTGGTATGCAATGTCTCCGTTCCCACTATGGAAGTATTCCGGCCGGATGCCGCGATCGCCAATGGCACGTCTGTTATTGTAGCACCCGGCGGCGGACTTTATGCCCTGAGTATAGAAAGTGAAGGAAACCTCGTCGCCAAATGGTTGAATGAAAAAGGCATCACTGCCTTTGTACTAAAGTACCGCCTGGTGCCCAGCGAAAATGACGGGGTACAGGAAATCTCAGAACTCAGCATGAACAATCCGGAAGAAATTACCCGAATGGTAGGAGCTGTGATCCCGTTTTCGGTAGCAGACGGACTGAATGCTATTAAGTACGTACGGGAAAATGCCTCATCACTGGGGGTGGCAAAAGATAAAATTGGTTTTATGGGATTTTCTGCTGGAGGAGCCGTCACCATGGGCGTTGCCTATAATTACTCGGAAGAGACCCGACCAGATTTTTTAGTGCCTGTATATGCCTGGACCGATGCGATGCCGGTGCAGCAGGTACCAGCAAATGCCCCTCCCATGTTGGTCATTTGTGCTTCTGACGATCCGCTTGGGCTTGCCCCCGGAAGTATTGCCCTTTATAACTCATGGCTGGAAGCCAAGCTTCCGGTAGGATTGCATATGTATTCCAAAGGGGGGCATGGATTTGGCATGAAGAAACAAGGTTTACCATCGGATTCCTGGATTGCCCGTTTCTATGACTGGTCCGTAGCAGAAGGGATCACAACACCCAGGCAGCAGTAAAACCATGAGGAACGTATTTGTCCTTCTTTTTGGTATTTTACTGGCCCCAATGCGGGCGCAACCTGCGCTTGATTTTGAAGAAGAAGTGGAAATGATCGGTCAGCGTTATGATACGATCTGGGAAAAAAATAAGGAAACAGTGGTCTTTACCGGCAGTTCCAGTATTCGCCTGTGGAAAGACCTTGAAACCCTATTCCCGGAATATCAGATCGTCAATACGGGTTTTGGAGGCTCCAGGGCGGCGGATCTGCTGGCATTTGCGGATGAGCTGATCCTCCGGTATCATCCTAAACTCGTATTTATCTACGAAGGAGATAATGATCTTTATTTCAGGGAATCCACCAGGAAGATCCTGAAGACGACCCGGATGATCATCGAGCAGATACAACAGCAAAACCCGGATACCAGGATCGTGTTGATCGCTGCCAAACCAAGCATCCAACGATGGCATATGAGAAGGCGGTTCAAAAAACTAAACAAAAAACTGAGACGATTATCGGAAAGTGTCCACGGGTTAGAATTTGCCAATATATGGCATGTGATGTTGGAGGGGAAAAAAGTAAACCCTGAATTATTTATTGAAGACGGATTGCATATGAATGACAAAGGATATATCTTATGGTATGATGTGATTAAAGCGTACCTGAAATAACTAAATAAATACCGATTATGAAGAATTACCTTTCGGGAGCCCTGCTTCTTATTATTGCTACAGGTCTGTTGGGTTGCAACCCCGAAACACCCCAAATCCCAATGCCTGTGACCGATCTTACAAAAGAAAACCTGATACCGATGCCCGCTTCCATAGAGGCCACCCATAGTGGTTTCCGTTTGGATCAGTTCACCAGGATCGCTATCGGTCCGGAAGAAGAGGCCTTTATTGAAACAGGAAACTACCTATCGGATAAGATACGGGAAAAAACAGGATTGGTCCTTGCTCTAAATGGGGTATCGGGGGGCGAAAATGACCCCGTGATCGTGATCAGAAAGGACACTGCGGCCGATTGGCCAAATGACGAAGCCTACACCCTGGGCATTGGAAAGGATTCCCTGGTGCTTAGCGCCCCGACAGCCAAAGGGGCCTTCAGGGGCATACAAACCCTACGGCAACTGATTCCTGATATCAGTAACGACACCCTGGCAGCCCATCCAATATGGCCAATTGCTACTGGAAACATTACTGATTATCCCAATTTCGAGTACCGTGGTTCTATGCTGGATGTAGCCCGTCATTTTTTTGATGTTACGGACGTAAAGAAATACATAGACCTTCTCTCCTATTACAAGATCAATATGCTCCACCTGCATTTGTCCGATGACCAGGGATGGCGTATTGAGATCAAGTCATGGCCCAGATTGACCGAAATAGGCGGGAGCAGTGAAGTGGGAGGCGAAGCCGGGGGCTTTTTTACCCAGGAGGAATACAAGGAACTGGTGGCCTACGCAGCAGAACGCTATATGACGATTATTCCGGAAATTGATATGCCGGGCCATACCAACGCCGCCTCCGTATCCTACCCTTTCCTGAATGGCAATGGGAAAACACCCCGTATCTACGAGGGTACACAAGTTGGGTTCAGCACCTTTGATACGCGAAAAGATACGGTCTATGCCTTTATAGATGATGTGGTGCGGGAGATCGCAGCAATCACTCCAGGGCCTTATTTCCATATCGGTGGTGATGAGAGCCATTCCACTAAGAAGGCCGACTACCTGTATTTTGTAAACCGGGTGGAGAAAATCGTGCAGAAATATGGCAAACGAATGATCGGTTGGGACGAAGTGGCGCAAGCGGATGTTGACAGTACATCCATCGCACAGTTCTGGGATAATGAAAGCAATACGAAGAAGGCCATTGAAAAAGGGATGAAAGTGATCCTCTCCCCTGCCAAAAAATCTTATTTGGATATGCAGTACGATACACTTTCCAAACACGGCCTGCACTGGGCAGCTTACATACCCGTGGATACTGCGTATGTATGGACGCCGGAAACCTACGTGAAGGGGATCCCCAAAACGATGATCCTTGGTGTGGAAGCTCCCCTATGGTCCGAAACGATCAGCAATATGGCAGAATTGGAATACCTGGCCTTTCCGAGGATCATTGGTTATTCGGAATTGAGCTGGAGCTTAGAGGAAAAAAGGGATTGGGAGCATTTTAAGGTTCGACTTGCCAATCAGACGCCCTTCCTGGATATGATGGACGTGAAATACTATGCTTCCCCCCGTATTGATTGGGTGAAAAGTAATAGAACATCCAGGGAAATCCTTTTGGATTAGGGATCCTGCCGACTAATAAAAACCATTAAAAACAAAAAACACATGAGAACAAAATTACTGTTAACCGCGTTGCTCACCATAGGATCGCTATGTGCCCAACCTGAAAACGATACCCTACCAAAGGCTGAGGTCTTTACCACCATGCAAAGCGTTAACATTGATGGAAAAACCATCTATCTCACTGCCCAGGCCGGCACCTTCGAAGTACGTGATGAGAACAATAAACCCCTTGCTCTCATGGGGCATACCTTTTATACCAAAGGGGATAAAAATGATATGGCTGCAAGAAGAAGACCAATCGTTTTCGCTTATAATGGCGGACCCGGATCTTCCTCCTATTGGCTCCATATGGGTATCTTAGGCCCCAAACGGATCGTAGTGAACGACCCCGAGTATACGCCGGCAGCCCCCTATCAAATTGTAAACAATAATTACTCCATTCTGGATGTAGCCGACCTGGTGATGATAGATCCGGTAGGAACAGGATTAAGCGTGCCCTTGGGGAAAGCGAAATTCAAGGATTTCTGGGGCGTAGATCAGGACATAAAAAGCCTTTCCCTTTTCATTACCCAGTTCCTGATCGCGAATGACCGGATGAACAGTCCGAAATACCTGCTGGGCGAAAGTTACGGCACGTTTCGGAATGCCGGACTAATGAACCGGTTATTAAATGAGGGTATTGCCATGAACGGCGTGATCATGGTCTCGGCAGTATTTGACCTGAGAACCTTGTTGTTCCCCCCAAATGATGACCTGCCTTATATTGTACATTTCCCTACCTATGCTGCCACTGCATGGTATCACGATATGGTGGCCGACAAACCCGAAAATGTGTACGCATTCCTCGATGACGTAAGAAAGTTTACGGAGGAAGAATACACCCCGGCCCTTTTTAAAGGAGATCAGCTCTCTGAAGGCGACAAGCAGGCCATAGCATCCAAACTGGCCGGCTATACCGGCACCTCAGCTGATTATTGGGTAAAGGCCGACCTTAGGGTCACTGCCAGTGAGTTCTTTGCTGAATTCCTCCGCGACAAAGGGGAGGTAGTAGGGCGTTTGGATTCGCGCTTTAGGGGCATCAACCAGGACCTGTTGTCCCAGGAAGGTTCGCACGACCCACAGAGTGCAGCCATTTCACCTGCCTATACAGCCGGATTTTTGGATTATTTATACCGGACTCTCAAAGTGGATAAGTCCTTGAATTACGCTACTTCTGCCTATGGCAGAAAAGGGTTCGAATGGGATTGGAAACATGCAGGCAATGATCGCTGGGGGACCCAGGCAGCTGTCAATACCGGCAATGATATGGCGCAGGCGCTATCGCGCGATCCCAATATGAAAGTATTGATCCTCAATGGAATCTATGACATCGCCACTGTTTTCTATGGGGTAGAGCACAGCATTAATCACCTTGGGTTAACCAGCGAAATAAAAGATCATATTATTATGAAATATTACGAGGCGGGCCATATGATGTATACCCACCCACCTTCCATGGCGCAATTCAAAAAAGATGTCGCCGATTTTATAAAAGATACTTCCCGCTAAAACAAAAAAGGACGACTGCAGACGTCCTTTTTTATTTAAAGGTTTTGTAGTTATTTATCTGTTCCGGGAAGTCCTGTCGGCCTTACTGTCTGCCAGGTGAATTTGTCGGCCTTTTTCTTGACCGGCCAAACCTCATCCAGGGTATTGGCATCGTATACGATACCATTTTTGATCACATGGGTAAGCGAATTCGTATTTCTCAGCGATTGCAATGGGTTCTTCTCCAGAATGAGTATATCGGCTAATTTTCCTGCTTCAATTGTACCAAGATCCTGCTCCAGCCCTAAGGCGGTTGCCCCGTGGATGGTTGCAACTTTTAGTGCATCACTGTTTTTCATACCACCACTGGCCACGGACCAAAGTTCCCAATGGTATCCAAGGCCCTGCAACTGACCATGGCTTCCAATGCCGGCAATCCCGCCAGCTTCAACCAGATCGTTCATGAATTCCGCATGTTTCCTAAAAATATGCTCCTCATCCATAAACCAGCCCGGTCTGCGCCTTGATTTTTGTGCCAGTTCCTCATAAGGGGTAAAATACTGTAGCTTCTGATCACCCCAGACATCCTCACGGGAATAGTAATAATTCTCGGCCCATGGCCCACCATAGGAGACCAGCAAGGTTGGGGTCACCGCCATTTTTGCATCTGCAATAGTTTTCACTACATCCTCATAAATAGGATAGATGGGAAGCGAATGTTCATGACCCGGATACCCATCTAGTAACTGGGTCATGTTCAATTTAAAATCGAGCCCCCCTTCTGTGGTTGGCATTAATTGGAGTTCCTTGGCAGCCATGATAATCCACTGGCGCTGCTGCCGGTTCCCTACCAGGTACATTTTGATGGTCTTGGTATTGTAATACTCGCTGTATTGTTTCAGCACTTCCCTGGCATGTTCAAGGCTTTCTATTTTATAACGCCAGTAGCCCACACCGGGCCCTGTGCTGTATACACGGGGACCATGTAACATCCCGGCTTCTACCATATCTGCATATGTCAGTACGTCCGTGGTTGCGGTCTGCGGATCTCTGGTGGTCGTGACCCCATAAGCCAGGTTGGCCGAATAGATCCATACCTGATTCTTGTGAATGCCCCAATTAGGCCACATATGCGCATGGGTATCAACAAAACCAGGGGTCAGTGTCTTTCCGCTAACATCGATGACCTCGGTATTTCCGGGAACATCCAGGGTGCCGGTTGGTCCTACTGCCCTGATACGGTTATTCACTACCAGGATATCACCATTTTCGATGACCTCTTCTCCTTTCATAGTGATGATTCGTCCTCCCTGCAGCAAGAGGTTGCCTTTGGGGATACTGCGTTTGTAAAGGACCTTTATCTTAAACTCCGCTGCCTTAAATGCGTCTTTCTTGTCATCATCATCCTTTTTATCATCCTGAACAGCCTTTGTTGAATCCTGCTCCTTTTCTGATTTTTTCAGGTCTTTTTCCTTTTTCTTCACTGCTTCCAGGCTGTCTTTATACTGCCTGCCCGCCATCAGGTCATAGCGAAAATGGCTTGCCCCAAGCGACCAATGTACTTTTTTACTGTCGGATGACCAGGCCGGGAATTCGCCTCCCATAATAGTGAGTTTCATGGCTGGGAAGGCTGCTTTATCAGCAGCGGCCACGGAGATCGTAGGCGTTTTTCCAAAACGCGGAATAGTGACCGTATAGACATCGTTATTGATCAATGCAAGCGCCTGCGTTCCATCCGGCGAAATATATATTTCCGTTGGTTTTGATGATTTGTCATTATCTTCCCTGGTATCATCGACCATAGGCAAATAACTGTTATCATGGCCATCCAGATGGTCCTTGCCAAACACATCCTGTGAGCCGAAGGTCTCTATTCCCTTTAATTTCAAATGTTCTTTCTCATCGGTACCATCCCAGCGGATAGAGATCAGGCCTTTGGAATCATGACTGAGATAGATCCTGTCGTCTATTTTTGTAAAATGAGGCAGCTGTCTGCCCTTTGCCTTATCGATGAATTGGATAGGCCCACCATCGGCAGATACCCATACCAGGTCTTCCTGAGCCCTTCTTGCAACTGGTCCGATAGCATCGTCATAGGTTTGTGCGGTTCCCCTGATAAAAGCGATCCTGTTGCTATTGTAAGACCATTGCGGTACGCTGTAAATCCCTGCCTCTTGCGTTAGCTGAACGGGTCTGGGTCGGCCCTCTGTATTGATCTTGTAAAGGTGGCCTCCTCCGGGTTTCCAGGTAGTGTACACCAGGTACTTCCCATCCTTGGACCAGGCCGGTTGTGCTTCTGTGAAATTATTCTCGGTCAGCCGTCTGGGAGTACCATTAGGCATGTCCATTACGTATAGTCGATTCAATGCTGTAAAGGCCAATTTTGAGCCGTCAGGAGAAGGTTTGGCATCACGAATCTGGGTAACCAACGCTTCTTCTTTATCTTCAATCGGGTAATTGAATTTGAGACGTGGCCCCAGTGTCAGGTTTACATCTACGGAAAAAGGAATCTCCGAGGCTGTATTGGTTTCCAAACCGATGGAATAGATCTTGCCGCCGTACGAAGCGATCAGATTTTTATTGTCCGGGGTGAAGGACATGGCAGGTAAAACCCCTAAAGGGGCAATGGACTCCTGTTCATCCCGTTGTACCGGATAGGCGAGCCATCTTTCTTTCCCTGTGATCAGATTTCGCAATACCAATCCGGTCTCTGCTTCAAACCTGCTTCCATATACCAGCCATTTTCCGTCACGGGAGAGGGTTGGTGTAAAGGCAGAACCGTACCTGGTGGTGATCACTTCCACATCACCGTCTTCCATATCATAGGTGCCTATTTGGTATTGTGGCAATTGTGCATTGTAATTCCATGCATTTCGGCGCTCACTAAAGTAGAGTAACTTTCCATCAGGACTAAAAGCAGGATCTATGACCTTTAGATTTTTAGGTTCTTCAAACAATTCGCTTCCGCCCCCACCATCTTTGTGATAGATATTGAATTTGATATTCCTTCTTCCCTTGGCTCCCACAATATAATCGCCATCCGGGGTCCAGGCAGCCGAAAAGAAATTGTGTCTGGATTCTTTACTGATCTGCTTTTCCTCCTTATCCGATAACCGAATGGTCCAGATATTATCTGAGCCACTCTTGTCCGAAATGTACAAAACCGACTTCCCGTCCGGACTGAACCTGGGGTGCACATCATAGGCGATACCTGTAGTAATGGCAGTTGCCTTTCCTCCTGTTATCGGCATACTGTAAATATCCCCCATCAGGTCAAAAACGATGGTTTTACCATCCGGACTCACATCCAGGGAAATCCAGGTTCCTTTATCGGTTGTAAAAGAGATTGTTCGTTCCGGTTCTAATGGTAATTCCTTAGTTGCCTTTTTGGTAGAATCGGCTTCCTTGGTGGTTTCCTGTGCTAATACAAGATGATTGGCCGACAGTGAAAAAAGAAATAACAGGGACAGGACAAATGGTCGATACATCAGGAGGATTTTAAAATTAAGCTCCTAATATAGAGAAATATTGTTGGAAGTATTTAAAAACGAAAGGGGAAAATGACGGGAGGCTAGGTTGGCCACTATTCTTCTTCAGAAGCCGCTTCGGGCTCCTTTTCAGCGGTAAAATCAGTGATCCCATTTTCATGAAGCAAATTGTACCACTGAATCACTTTCTTTATGTCGCTTGGATAAACCCTGTCCTCATCGTAATTGGGGACCACATCAAAAAAGTATTCTTCCAGTTTAAGTTTATCTTCCTTGTGCTTCACGGACGTCTTACCTCCGTTTTCCTTTTCATGGATACGTTTAAATACGTCGCGTAGCGGCAGCTCTTCTTCCAGGGTAAAAATGGCGATCTCCGAAAGTACACTCACATTGTTGGCCATACCCACGGTGATCTTCTTGCCATCGATCAGGGATTGCGCAACAAAACCAGTACGTGTTTGGGTTACCAATTTAAATAAACCGGGCTTGCCTCCAACGGATAAAATCTTATCTAAACTCATAGAAAATCCAAATTTCGGCGCAAATATTATAATTTAAACTGACTTGTGGGGCCTTACCTTCCTTTTTTTAATAAGGGAAAGCGCATTTTATAGTCAACTTGTATTTTTCCTTTGGTAATGTTGGACAACTTTCCTTTTAACAATCGTTTTTTTAAACTGGAGATCTTGTCTGTAAAAAGGATCCCTTCTATATGATCATATTCATGCTGAATGACCCGTGCCAGCAGGCCATCATAGGTGGCTATATGTTCCTTAAAATTTTCATCCTGATACCGAATGGTAATGGTGTCCTTTCGCGAGACATCTTCACGGATATCCGGAATGCTCAAACAGCCTTCATTAAAAGCCCAGTTTGTGCCTGTCTCCTCCTCAATTTTGGCATTGATGAAAACCTTTTTAAAGGTGCCCAATTGTTCCTTTTCTTCTTTGGTAAGCTCTTCATCATCGGCAAAGGGCGAGGTGTCTACCAAAAATAATCGGATCGCCAATCCTATCTGAGGTGCAGCCAGCCCTACGCCATTGGCATTATACATGGTTTCCCACATATTGCTGATCAGTGTTTCAAGACCTTCGTACTGCTGATCTATGTCCGTACCCACCTTTCTCAAAACCGGGTCACCGTAAGCGACTATTGGTAAAATCATTTGCTTTCTATTAACATTGGCCTCCTGTTCCTTGGCAGGATTCGCATTATCATTACTTTTTATTTAAATATCCCTGAAGAATAAGGGTGGCACTGATCTCATCGACCATTCCTTTATCTTTCCTTGATTTCTTCTTCATGCCACTACTCACCATACTCCTGACCGCCATCTTTGATGTAAAGCGCTCGTCTTGACGTAAGACCGGCATGCCCGGAAATACTTTTTGCAATTCTTTTATAAAATCCAGGATCATTCCTTCCGATTCAGAAGGCATATTATTCATCTGCTTTGGTTCCCCAACCACAAAGGAAACAACTTTCTCCTCCGATACATAGTTTTTTAAAAAAGATAGCACTTTTTCCGTAGGCAAGGAAGTAAGTCCGGAGGCGATAAGCTGCAGCTCATCCGTTACCGCGATGCCGGTTCTGACTTTTCCATAATCGATTCCTACGATCCTTCCCAATTCCGTAATTTTTTGCAAAAATAAAGGAATATCTGTTATAAGTGGCATATTGGGGTCCATATTCCCACACTAGCTATTATCTTTGCCCAAAATTTTTCTTCCGAATGAAAGACTTACAAAATATAGTTGAAAAAGCCTGGACAGACCGCAATCTTCTGAGTGATAAAAACACCCAGGACGCCATTCGAAAAGTGATCGATCTCATAGATGCCGGATCCCTTCGCTGTGCCGAGCCAACCGCGCATGGCTGGCAGATCAATGAATGGGTCAAAAAGGCGGTGGTCCTTTATTTTCCCATTCAAAAAATGGAGACGATGGAAGTAGGGATTTTTGAATTTCATGATAAAATACCCCTGAAGAAAGGATATAAAGAAAAAGGAATCCGGGTGGTACCACATGCGGTGGCAAGGCATGGTGCCTATATTGCCCCGGGCACTATTTTGATGCCCAGTTATGTCAATATTGGCGCCTACGTGGACGAAGGAACGATGGTAGATACCTGGGCTACGGTTGGCAGTTGTGCGCAAATAGGAAAGCATGTACACCTTAGCGGAGGCGTAGGGATCGGGGGGGTGTTAGAACCCTTGCAGGCTGCACCTGTCATTATTGAAGACAATGCTTTTATTGGAAGCAGGTGTATCGTAGTTGAGGGTGTCCGCGTTGAAAAAGAGGCGGTCCTGGGGGCCAACGTGGTATTAACGGGTTCTACAAAGATCATCGATGTGACCGGATCAGAACCTGTGACCTTCAAAGGTAGGGTTCCGGAACGTTCAGTTGTTATACCAGGGAGTTATACGAAAGAATTCCCAGCGGGCAGTTATCAGGTGCCTTGTGCCCTGATTATCGGGAAAAGAAAGGCCAGTACGGATTTGAAGACATCCTTAAATGATGCCTTGCGGGAATATGATGTAGCCGTATAACTTGTAGGAATTTTTCCTCAATTACAATTTTATAGTGTTTTTAGTGTTATACCTTTGTAGTGTTAATTAGCGATTTTAACAGTCCTTTATTTAAATGAGAAATAAGAATCAACAAATTACGGCCTTAGTGATCACCTTCAATGAAATGGGATACATTGAGCGTTGTATTGATTCCGTCTCCTTCGCCGATGAAATCATCGTGGTCGATTCTTACAGCACAGACGGTACTTATGAATATTTACAGGCACACCCGAAAGTAACGGTGATCCAACATCCGTTTGTAAATTTTACGTCCCAGAAGACTTTTGCGCTGACTCAGGCCAATCATCCCTGGATCCTGTTCCTGGATGCAGATGAAATAGTGCCCGATGCGCTGAGAATGGAGATTGAGGCAACTGTGGAAGATCCGGAACCGCATGCGGCTTATTGGTTTTACAGGAAGTTTATGTTTCAGAATGAGGCACTGCGCTTCAGTGGCTGGCAAACAGACAAGAACTATCGGCTTTTCCAAAAAGACAAAGCCAAATTCTCCGACAGGAAAATTGTACATGAGACCCTCGAGGTTGATGGCAGCTCAGGAATACTTTCAGAAAAACTAGTACATTACTGTTATAAGAACTACGAAGACTATAAGGCCAAGATGCTCCATTACGGCCGACTCAAGGCCAAAGAGGATTTTTACCGGGAAAAGAAATTCAATTATTTTTTCTATTTCCTAAAACCTGCGTGGAAATTCTTTAACCATTACATTCTGCGCCTTGGTATTCTGGATGGCAAGAAAGGTATTACTATTTGTTATCTGAATGCTTTGGGGGTGCTGGAACGTTTTAAGGAGTTAAAACAGCTGGAGGCCAAGAATGAACTGGCCTATTACTTGGTAATGCCGTAAGGTGTCCAAACTACTTTTTCCGCTCGGGTTTCTTTCCGTATCGCCTTATTTTTCTCGATAGATTCTGGTGTTTTATATCCTCTTTTATGGTCCAGGTGCACGCAAACCGCACTGTAGCGAAGCTGTTTGGATTTAATACCAAAGTTAAAGAGCCGCTCCCCTAATTCCCTGTCCTGTCCGCCATACTGCATCCGCTCATCGAAACCATTGACATTGAGAATATCTTTTTTCCACCCGGAAGAATTATGTCCGTTCCAACTGGCGTTGGTGGGTGTAAAAGTGTTGAACAGGGTAGAGATAAAACCTCTGGCCGTTAGCTTATTGTTTTTGAACGTCTTGGGGATCCCTTTTTCTTTTAACCATTGGATATTGAAACAATGTTGCTTTTCTATATCACTTTTGTTGATCATTTTGGAAATGTTCATGGGAAGCATATAATAGCCTCCCGAAATAAAATACCCTTCTTCTTTGTTAATATAGTGTACCTCTACAAAATCTTCCCGTGGTATACAATCACCATCGGTCATGATGATATAATTGGCCCGACAGGCCACTACCGATTTATTTAATATCCTCGACTTTTGAAAACCCTCGTCCTCCTGCCAAACATGAATAATAGGATAACTCACTTCCTGCTTCATGGTATCAATGAGTTCCTTCGTTTTGGGGCCGGAACCATCATCGGCTATCACTACTTCAAAATCTTTAAAAGTCTGGCAGTTAAAGCCCCATAAAACTTTTTCCAGCCATTCCTCTGAATTATAGGTACTGATAATAATGGATATCTTCGGAACGCTCTGTTGCATCGAACAAAAATAGAAACCTTTATTCAGATTTCATTTATTTCCCATTTAAATCTCGGGGATTTTCAATCCACATGGCAACTACTACAACCATAATGTACTGTATTTCAGATGTTAACGTTATTAAAAATCGTGCGGTAAAATTGTTCCTCATAAGGGAGCACTCCGTACTATGAAGCCCCTTAGTGGATTAGGCTCCCCTCATTTTGATTAATTTTGCCTTTGTTACCACTTGGAAAATGTAATTTGCACCCAAGTCGTTAATTGGCCATTCTTGTTTTCAACATATGAAAGTAAAAGAGATTCCATTATCCCTGTTCAGATCGCTATGGTTGCGTTCGCTGTCTCCTTCCCAACTACTTGCCGAAGGAAAAAAGGAAGTACCCGTGGTTATTTCGCTTACCACCATTGATTCAAGACTCAATGCCGTGGACCTGGTGATCAGAAGTCTAATGGAGCAAACGGTAAGGCCAAAAAAAATACTCTTATGGATCAATGAGGCATCCCTGCCCCATATCCCCAAAAAACTGGCTTACTTGCAGGGGGCGCTTTTTGAGATCCGGACCACCCCCCTTTTCTCCTCTCATAAGAAACTGATTCACAGCATGGCCCTTTACCCGGATTCACCGGTCATTACCTGCGATGACGATCTGATGTACCGCAACGATTGGTTGACACTCCTGTACAATGAAAGTAGTAAACATCCGAATACCATAATTGCGAATCAGACACGTACCATCACCAAAGATCCTTCAGGGGCCTTTTTATCATACCGTCAATGGCCGGTAAGCAGCAACCTGCCAACAGACCCAAGGAGGATCCTCCCTGTTGGTGCCGAGGGGGTTTTATATCCTCCGCATGCGTTGGATCTGCAATATGATCAGCAGGCACTCTTTATGAAATTGGCCCCCAAGGCTGATGACCTTTGGTTCAAATCCATGTCGTTATTGAAAGGGACTCCAAGCAGGTTGGCTGAAAAGAGACCAAAACCGGCGATTCCCATTATGGGTTCCCAGAAAAGTTCCTTAAAAGATGAGAACATTAAAAAGGACCTTAACAGCAAGCAATGGGCCGCTTTGGTGGCGCATTTTAAACTTGACCTGGGCTCCTAAGCTGGTATAATAGTATGGATAATCTGACTTTTGAGATCAATAATTGTATACGAGTATTAAAGGATGGGGGGCTCATTCTCTACCCTACCGATACGGTTTGGGCTATTGGATGCGATGCCACCAATGAAATCGCGGTTAAGAAAATATACGCCCTTAAAAAAAGACCAGATTCCAAAGCCATGATCTGTTTGGTGGCCAATGATGGGATGCTGGAACGCCATGTAACAAAGGTACCCGAACTTGCCTATGACATCCTGGATCTGGCCATGAAACCGACCACCATTGTATATGATAACCCACGAGGAGTGGCGAGAAACCTGATCGCCCCGGACAATACACTTGCGATTCGGGTAGCGTCGGATAAATTTTGTAAATACCTCATCAATTCCTTTAAAAATCCCATTGTAGCTACTGCTGCCACTATCACAGGGGAGCCTGTCCCGGCCAATTACAGCAAAATCAGCGCACCAATTTTAAAAGGAGTAGACTATGTGGTAAATTTGCATCGTGATAAAAAGAATGGTTCCTCATCCATTATCAAATTAGGAATCGACGGAATTGTTAAAGTGATCCGGGAATAACATGATACGAACGCATTACAAAGAAGCTTTAAAAGATCCGGTCTTTACGACGATTTCAGAAGCAGCCGAGGAACTTTCCCTTGAATGTTATGTGATTGGCGGATTTGTAAGGGATCTTCTGTTAGATCGTGGCATTCCAAAAGACATCGATATCGTGGCAGTGGGAAGTGGGATTGCACTGGCGAAACGGGTAGCGTCTAAATTACCCGGGCATCCCGAGGTAACCGTTTTTAAGAACTTTGGAACGGCCATGATCAAATCCGGCGACAAGGAATTGGAGTTCGTGGGTGCCAGGAAGGAAAGCTATACCCGGGACAGCAGAAATCCGGTCGTCGAGAATGGCACGTTGGAGGATGATCAGAACAGGCGAGACTTTACCATCAATGCCCTGGCACTTTGCCTTAATAAAGCCAACTTTGGCCAACTTCTCGATCCTTTTCAAGGCGTTGAAGACCTTCAAAATAAGATCATCCGTACCCCCCTTGATCCCGGTATTACCTATTCGGATGATCCCTTGCGGATGTTGAGAGCCATCCGGTTTGCCACCCAACTGGGTTTCACCATTGAACCAAGGTCGCTCAAGGCCATAAAGGAATATAAAGAACGGATCAGGATCATTTCCAAGGAACGTATCGTAGACGAGCTGAACAAGATCCTGATGACCGCCAAACCTTCTGTTGGCTTTAAATTGCTCCATCAAACAGAACTCCTTCCCTTTATCCTTCCTGAGCTGATCGCCCTGCAAGGCATAGAAGAGGTAGAAGGACAGCGGCACAAGGATAATTTCTGGCATACCCTGGAAGTAGTTGACAATATAGCCCCCACCACAGACAATCTATGGCTTCGCTGGGCTGCCTTATTGCACGATATTGGTAAAGCCCCTACCAAGCGCTTCGACAAAAAGATCGGGTGGACCTTCCATGCCCATGAGTTTGTGGGCTCCAAAATGGTATACAAACTATTTAAAAGGCTTCATATGCCTTTGAATGATAAAATGAAATTTGTGCAGAAAATGGTCCTTATGAGTTCCCGGCCCATTGCCCTTTCCCAAGAACATGTGACCGATTCTGCCGTTCGCCGACTCGTTTTTGATGCCGGAGACCACGTTGAGGACCTCATGACCTTATGTGAAGCCGATATCACAACCAAAAACCCTAGAAAACAAAAAAAATACCGCCATAATTTCCAGCTCGTTCGAAAGAAAATAGAAGAAGTGGAGGCACGGGACCATGTCCGGAATTTCCAGCCCCCCATTACGGGAGAAGAGATCATGGAAACTTTTGGCCTTGAACCTTCCAGGGAGATCGGGATCATCAAAGAAGCGATCAAAGAGGCTATTCTTGAAGGCGAAATACCAAATGAATATGAGGCGGCCAGGGAGTTTATGGTTCGCAAGGGAAAATCCCTTGGCTTGCGTCTGTAACTGCCCTGGAGTTCCTCTTTCCTATTCCGTTTGTTTCGCCGGAAGCTAATGCTGTTTTTAAATAAAAAGAGTGGTATTTTTGCAGGCAAACCATTACCGATCCTATGAAAAAGAAGTATCGTTCCTTTGCCAAAACGGCCCTTGTCCTGGTATACCTGGTGATCGTGGCCGGAGCAGTTGTCCGGATGACCGGTAGCGGCATGGGATGCCCTGACTGGCCTAAGTGCTTTGGCTACTATATTCCGCCAACAGAAATTTCCGAACTGCAATGGCAGGCAGACCGCTTTTTCAAAAAAGGACAGGTGATCATCCGGGAGGAATCACTGTGGATAGCCACTAAAGACCATACAACCGGTAAAGAATACAACAAAGCTAACTGGACGCCCTATCTGAAACACGACTATGCTATCTTTAATGCCACCCATACCTGGATCGAATACATCAACAGGCTTTTAGGGGCATTGGCAGGACTTGCTACCCTTTTGCTCGCTATTGCCTCGCGCTCTTTTTGGCGAACCAATAAAAAGATCACCCTTATTTCCTGGGCGGTTCTCCTTGGGATGGTATTCCAGGCCTGGCTTGGAGCAACAGTGGTTTACTCGGTCTTACAACCGGTAAAGATCACGACTCATATGGTGATGGCCCTGGTTATAGTGGCACTCCTTATTTACCTGCTGCAAAAAACCAGTAAGGAAGATACTCCTGTTTTCCCGGACAGGAAGACGAACCTGCTCCTTTGGTCTGCACTGGCACTAACGCTTGTACAGATCATATTGGGTACGCAGGTACGACAATACGTAGATGATCAAATAGACACTTTTGGAGAACAGGCCCGGAACCTTTGGCTTTCAGCACCGCAAATCCAGTTTTATGTTCACCGGTCCCTGTCCATCCTTGTGGTGCTTTTTAATGCATGGATCGCCTACAGAATTCTGGGCAAGGGAATAAAGCTTCCCAAGATCTACTGGGTATTAGCCCTTATCGCCATCGAAATCATGACAGGGATTGCCATGTTCTATTTTAATTTTCCATTTGGTAGTCAGCCACTGCATCTGATACTAGCCTCTTTACTCTTTGGGCTGCAATTCTATTTGGTTTTGGAGACCCAAAACAAGAGGACAACCAATGAAACTTTGTAACTTTGCGACAGGTTAAAATCAAAAACATGATTTACAAGATCCGGATCATCCTGGATGCCAAGGAAGACATCTTCAGAGATATTGAAATTGAGGCAGAGAACACCCTGGAGGATTTTCACAATGCCATTACCCAGGCCTTTGGTTTTATGGGTGATGAAATGGCTGCTTTTTATACATGCGATGAGAATTGGAATCAGGGGGAAGAGATCGTCCTGTTCGATGTGAACGAGGGAAATTCGGATGTTCGCCTGATGAATGAAACTTTTTTAGAAGATATTCTTACCCGCCAGACCCCCAAACTCATCTATGTCTATGACTTTCTGAGTATGTGGACCTTTTTTGTAGAGCTGGCAGACATTGTGGAGGACGTGGAAGGTCATGACTACCCAAATGTCCTTTTTAGTTTTGGTGAACTCCCGGATACACCTCCTGAAAAGACTTTTGAAGCAGATCCCAGCTTTGATTTTGATGAGACCTTTGACCGCTATGACGACCTGGATTTTGATGAGAACTGGAACTGATTTCCAGGCCCGTTCCTTCGTATGATCCCAATATTCAATCCCATTGCTTAACGAATAATGCATCTTATTTTATGATCAATTTATTTAATGCCCAAATCGACAGCCTTTCCCTGCACCGCATAGGTAATAAGAACAAAGGCGAAGGAATCTTTTTATCGGAAGCCACCCAAACGTTGAATGACGAAACCCGGGGCCTTCTCAAAGAGTTCTTCTTAAAACCGTTTCGCGAAAAGGAAGAGAACTATTTTAAACTGACCCATGAGACCGATCTTAGCTTCAACGAGGTCTATCAGGCAGCTACGGAAGTGTTTAAAGATGCTGAACACATTCATCAAACTTCTAAAAAAATAGCCCGATTTCTGTATGAACAGTCCAACCACCCCCATATAAAAAGCGGAGAGGTCTTTGTGGCACATTTGTCGAATATCCTGCTCGACAATGAAAAAGTAGACGCCCTGGGGATCTTCAAGAGCGAACTTAAACAAGACTTCCTTCAGTTTGAAGAAAAGGACAAGAGCCTCGACATGGTCCTGGAACAAGGAGTGAACCTTAATAAGCTTGATAAAGGATGCCTTATTTTCAATGTTCTCTCTGATGAAGGCTTTAAGGTATTATCCGTGGATAGCAACCGCTATGATGCAAAATATTGGTTGGAGAATTTTCTGGGGGTGAACGTTTTACCGGATGATAATTTTTACACCAAGAACTACCTGAAATTCTGCCAGAATTTCGCAAAGGATGTGGTCCTTCCGGCAGAAGACAAACAACAGGAAGTGCTCTTCATGAACCGGGCTGTGAACCATTTTGCCAAGAACGATTCGTTTGAGGAAACGCAATTCTTAAACGAGGTGATGGAAAATCCGGAACTCATCCCGGAGTTCAAGCATTATAAAGTAGAGAAAGGACCCAAATACAGTATTGAGGACATCTCCACCTTTCCCATTGCAAACAAGGCTGTCTCCGATTCCCGTAAAAAGATCAAGAATGTGATACAGCTGGATACCAATATCCAGATCCGGATGGATTTTATCAATCCTGAATCGGCCGAGCGCTTTGTAGAAAAGGGCTGGGATGAGGAAAAACAAATGTATTACTACCTCGTCTACTTTAATAAAGAGATGAAGAACTAAAAGGAAAGGCCACAAAGCCGGCTTACAGGTTGATCTTCTTATCGATGATCTGCCTCATGGTGACATTTTCATAATTCCGTTTGACAAAATCCAGCGTAAGACCCAGGATCTGCCCCATGGTCTTACATTTCTTAAAATTAAGATCCCTGGTAAAGGCAAATATTTCCATTTTAAGCCGCTCCACGTTCTCGGGTTTTGAGATGCGATCGACCTTTGCCGCATTAACAAGCCGCTTGATACGCTTGTTGGCACTGATGATTCGCTTAGCTATGATAGAGCGCTCTTCCACTTTGTACTGTTCAATGGAATCCTCGAGCAGTTTGCTTTGCACCAGTTCTACCATTTTTAAATTCTCCTTGAAAAATTGCGGGCGGTACACATTTAGTTTGCCCTCGTAACACTGCTGATCGAAATCAATGGCCCGTATCTTGTAGATCACATGGTCAAAATCGTGAATTGGAATAATGACATAGTTATAAGACCTCATGTCACCCAATAGTTGGATCATGCATCGTTCATTGAATTTTACAAATTCCTTTGCCAGCTGTGCTTTTTGGGAATCTGTGCAGTCTGCGAGCATATTCTTGATAAAGATATCCCCGGGAATTCCGGCTATATGTTCTTCAATTAAGGTATCCCGGTGTACCAGGTAATTCAGGTTATAGGGAGAAAGCAGGTGCTCCAGCTCTAGTCCGTAAATACGGGAAGCATCGGCACGTTTTACATAAAAATAGGTGAAGTTGTCATTAAGGATGTTCCGCACCTTGATCCTGAACGGTTTGGAATTTCCAAAGGTACAATAGTCGACTGCGTCCACATTCAGGTACTGAAAAATATGGTCGGTCCCGTCTGAATGCAAAATAGAATATACCTTTTTAAGGCTCAGATCGATTTCCTTACGTTCAGAGTCCGAGTAATAAACGCGCACCCATAAACTATCATTACCCTCATCATCATACACCACAACGGATCCGGCAAAACGGAGCAGGTCTTCATAAAAGATGGGGATCTCGATATTTCTGTTATACATTTCCAGGAAGGCATCCAGCTTCTTGCTCACCGGATAGGAAGGCTTTTTCCTTGACATTAAACGTTCTTCAGACATAAAAAGCGATATTTATTGTAACAAATGTAGTAATGCATCGTCAAGTTACTATAAACTAGCTAAACTTTAGACTATTTGGAAACGATTCTAACCGTATCGCACCTGACCAAAAAATTTGGGGGACTCACTGCGGTGAAAGACCTGTCTTTTACCATAGAAAAAGGGAATGTATATGGAATTTTGGGGCCTAACGGCAGTGGTAAATCGACCACCCTTGGGATCGTTCTGAATGTGGTTAACCGCACCAGTGGCGAATTTAAATGGTTCGATGGGAGAACCAGCACCCACGACGCCTTAAAGAAAGTGGGCGCCATTATAGAGCGACCCAATTTTTATCCCTATATGACCGCCCTGCAGAATTTAAAGCTGGTCTGCAAGATCAAAGGGGTTTCCGAAGACAGGATTGAAGACACGCTGGAGCTGGTAGGTTTATGGGATCGCAGAAACAGCAAGTTCAGGACCTTTTCCCTTGGAATGAAACAACGGCTTGCCATAGCCTCTGCGCTGCTGAATGACCCGGAGATCCTTATCCTGGATGAACCTACCAACGGGCTGGATCCGCAAGGGATACACCAGATCCGTGAAATCATAAAAAAAATTGCCTCTCAGGGAACTACGATCCTGCTGGCTTCTCATTTATTGGATGAAGTAGAGAAAGTCTGCAGTCATGTTGTGATCCTTCGGAAAGGGGAAAAACTCTATTCCGGAACCGTGGACAACATGATGGCCAGCTTTGGATTTCTGGAACTCAAAACGGAGCAGGAGAAAGCACTGATGGATATATTGGAAAAAGATGAGCGCTTTGGTAAAATAGCCTTGGAAAATGGCCTCATCCGGGTTATTTTAAATGAGAAAACAGATCCGGCAGTATTCAATGAATTCCTGATGAAAAAAGGAATTATCCTGTCTCATCTGGTACTCCGTAAGGAAAGCCTGGAAGAACAATTCCTGACACTTACCAAAAACCTGACCAACTAACAACCCAGTCACAACAACCTATGAAAAGGCTTTTACAAATAGAATTCATAAAACTGTGGAATAACCGTTCCAGCAAAATACTCATCATCGCATATTTTGCTTTGCTTACGTCTATTGCACTGGTTGCAGCCATTAAATTCGACATTGGCCCCATTAAATTCCATCTGGCAGATCAGGGTATTTTTAATTTTCCCTATATCTGGCATTTCAACACTTTTGTGACCGCATTTTTTAAGCTATTCCTGGCCATTGTGATCGTTTCCATGATGTCTAATGAATACAGCAATAAAACGATCAAACAAAACCTGATAGACGGCCTCTCAAAAAAGGAATTTGTCCTTTCCAAATTCCTGACGGTCATTTCTTTTTCCCTGATCTCTACTCTTTTTGTATTTGTAGTATCGATGATCCTGGGCCTTATCTATTCGGATTACAATGAAATATCGATCATCTTTTCGGACCTTGAATTCCTCTTAGCATTCTTTGTTAAGTTGATGGGGTTCTTTTCCTTCTGTCTCTTTCTGGGGGTTCTGGTAAAAAGATCGGCTTTCGCACTCGGATTTCTGATCCTCTGGCAGGTGTTTGAAGGATTCGTAAGAGGGATGATCCGATGGAAGCTCTTCGACTCAGAAACGACCGATACCATCATGGGATTCTTTCCCCTGAATTCTATGTACAACCTCATCAGTGAACCCTTCACGCGACTGAATGCTGTACAGACAATTGCCACTCAGATCGGGGAAAAGATTTCCCTGGATTACCATGTGCATTGGTACGAGATCCTCATAGTGATGGGATGGACCACCGTTTTTGTCTATTTATCCTATGTTTTGCTTAAAAAGAGAGATTTATAGTATCTTGTAGTGTTTGCGAGAACACTATGAAAAGGAGTGCCTTACATTGTCTATTTTATCCCACGACCGCCTTTATAGCCTACTATCCGGGCAAATCATCCAATTGGAATTTTGGACGTGACAGCAGTCTTCGCTTCAGTTATAACAGCGGTATGACCAATAAAGCACTAAAAAGGATTTCCTTTTTGATGTTCTTTTGGATACTGTTCAGTTATGGGCAGGAATGCCCAAACCCGGTACTCACCTACCCCCTTAATAATGCAGTGAACGTACCCGTTGATACTGATATTTCATGGGAGCCAGTTACGGGCGTTCCCGCCTACCTGATTGCTATTGGCACTTTTCCCGGAGGTGATGACCTCGTTTCCGAACGCAATATTGGGAATCAGCCCAATTTTAAACCACCGCTGGGCCTGCCCCCGGATACGGATGTCTATATTACCATTACCCTCTTCTTCTTTCAAGGGGGCATTGCATCCATTCCATGCGGCTCCGAGATGTTCCGGACGGCATCGGTGACGAGCCCACCCTCTTGTACCACCCTGAACATCCCTTCCGATGGACAGGTAGATGTGAACCCTGCGACCAATATTAGCTGGCCCTATGCTCCCACTGCTACCGGCTATCGCCTTTCAATAGGTACTTCTCCGGGAGGTTCTGAACTTTTAAATGACCTGGATGTGGGCAATGTGCTCTCCTATACCCCCACTTCAGAATTAGATGCAAACGCCCTCATTTATGTGCGCATAACCCCATACAATGCCATTGGAACCGCCCTAAATTGCCCGGAATTTTCCTTTACGACCAGTGCCCCGGCGATCTTGCCGGGATGCACTTCCCTCGTGAATCCGGCCAATGGGGATAGCAATGTACCCCTGACACCGCTGGTGGAATGGAATGCGGTACCCGGAGCTGTTGGTTATAAGGTGACCATAGGGAATTCGCCTACCACGGCGGATATCCTGGACAATACCTCTTTCTTTACCAACAGGACCTTTATCCTGGAGCTGGAGGCCAACCGTACATTTTTTGTCACCATCATTCCTTTCAATGCTGCGGGCGACGCTATTGGGTGCCAGCAGGAATCTTTTTCAACCTTGTTGGGGTGCGGCCCCTTTTTCGATCCGGCCTCCGGGGAGCTTATTTCACTGAATCCTGAAATTAATTTCCCGGACACTGTTTCCCTTTGTGAAAGCGAATTACCCCTGTCCTTCACGGCACCAGATACAGCAGAAGGGTTCAGATGGTATAAGATCGATCCGCTGGGGAACGAAAGCCTTATTTCGGATACGGCAGATGTCATTTTCAATAGCACCGGTCAATTTCGCTATGTGGCCTATAATACCATCAATCAACCAGGCGGAACCGTTGAATGCGAGAGTTCGCAGGTCTTTGAAGTGGTAACTTCAGAAGTGGCTACCATTGACGAAATAACTATCACCGAGACTGCAAACAGCATTCAGATCCGGGTAAATGCAACCGGAATAGGTGACTACGAATACGCCATAGATAACCGGGACGGGCCTTATCAGGACAGCAATACCTTCAGCAACATTGCCTTTGGATCCCATGTGCTTTATGTGCGTGACAAAAATGGGTGTGGAATTACCGAAGAACGCATCGTTCAGGACCTTACACTCGAAGGCTTTCCCAAATTCTTTTCGCCCAATGGGGATGGGATCAATGATTTCTGGCAATACATCCCCCCTGCTGTTTCAGGGGACCTCATTGTGGTCCGTATCCAAATATATAATCGCTACGGGTTATTACTGGCGCAAATAGATCCGAATTCGAGGGGCTGGGACGGTACATTCAATGGCCGGTCCTTACCTGCTTCCGATTACTGGTTTCGCGCAACGGATAGTGCCAACAATGAAGTATCCGGTCATTTTTCGCTAAAACGATAAGCTGTAAAAAACGATGGGGATCAAACGTATTTAAAGCCTTGTCTTTCGTATTTTTAACCTATGAAATTTGAAATAGTCTCGGAATTTAAACCTACAGGTGACCAACCGGAAGCGATTAAGCAGCTGGTAGCAGGACTGAAGGAAGATGAACGTTACCAGACCCTCCTGGGTGTGACCGGTTCGGGCAAGACGTTCACCGTGGCGAATGTCATAGAACGTGTCCAAAAACCAACCTTGGTGCTGGCCCATAATAAGACGTTGGCTGCTCAGCTATACTCCGAATTCAAGCAGTTCTTCCCTAAAAATGCTGTGGAATATTTCGTCTCCTATTACGATTACTATCAGCCGGAAGCGTATATCCCCACTAGCGGACTTTATATTGAAAAAGACCTCTCTATCAATGAGGATATTGAAAAATTACGCCTCAGTGCCACTTCTTCCCTGCTTTCAGGTAGACGGGACGTATTGGTCGTTGCTTCTGTTTCCTGTTTGTATGGGATCGGGAACCCTGTAGAATTCCAGAAAAATGTAATTACCGTTCACAAAGACCAGGTCATTGCCCGTACCAAATTTTTACATCAGCTGGTACAAAGTTTGTATTCCCGGACCACGGCTGATTTCAGAAATGGGAATTTTCGTGTAAAAGGCGATGTAGTAGATGTTTTTCCAAGTTATGCCGACCATGCCTTTCGCATTCATTTTTTTGGTGATGAAATAGAAGAGATTGAAGCATTTGATCCTTTCAACAACAAACTGATTGAGGTATACGAAACCCTGAATATCTATCCGGCCAACATGTTCGTTACCTCACCGGATATCCTACAGAATGCGATCCATGAAATTCAGCGCGACCTGGTCAGCCAGGTTGCTTATTTTTCAGAGATCGGAAAACCACTTGAGGCAAAAAGACTGGAAGAACGAACCAATTTTGATCTTGAAATGATCCGGGAACTGGGCTATTGTTCCGGGATCGAGAATTACTCCAGGTATTTGGATGGCCGTGAGCCTGGAACCAGGCCCTTTTGCCTACTGGATTATTTTCCGAACGATTACTTAATGGTCGTTGATGAAAGCCATGTTACCATCCCCCAGGTCCATGCCATGTACGGCGGGGATCGTTCCAGGAAAGAGAATCTGGTGGATTACGGCTTTCGGTTACCCGCAGCCATGGACAACAGGCCATTAAAATTTGAGGAATTTGAAGCCCTCCAGAATCAGGTTCTTTTTGTAAGCGCCACCCCGGCCGATTACGAATTACAGCTAAGTCAGGGGGTGTATGTAGAACAGGTGATCCGACCCACCGGATTATTGGATCCGGAAATTGAGGTGCGCCCGAGCAAAAACCAGATAGATGACCTGGTAGAGGAAATACAGCAACGGGTTGAGAAGGACGAACGAACCCTTGTCACCACGCTTACAAAAAGGATGGCGGAAGAGTTGGCCAAATACCTTACCCGTATTCAGGTGCGTTGCCGTTATATCCACAGTGACGTGGATACACTGGAACGGGTCGAGATTATGCAGGACCTGCGAAAAGGGATCTTCGATGTCCTCATTGGCGTAAACCTGTTGCGGGAAGGACTGGACCTTCCGGAAGTATCCCTGGTTGCTATCCTGGATGCCGACAAGGAAGGGTTTTTACGAAGTAACCGCTCCCTTACCCAAACGGTGGGAAGAGCGGCAAGGCATTTGAATGGAAAGGCCATCATGTATGCTGATAAGATCACCGATAGCATGAAAAAGACCATTGACGAGACGAATTATCGAAGGGAAAAACAAACGGCCTACAACAAAGAACACCATATCACGCCTACCTCCCTTAACAAAAGTCTTGATAATGCCCTGGCCAAAAATTCAGTTTCTACCTACCATTTCGAAAAGGAAGAATTACGGGCCGCTGAGCCGGATCTGGATTACCTAACGACAGCGCAAAAGGAAAAAATGATACGCGATAAACGAAAGGCAATGGAAAAGGCAGCCAAGGAGCTTGATTTTATGCTGGCAGCGAAACTGCGGGATGAAATAAAGGTTTTACAAAAACAAGACTAACACCCATAGAACGCATGAACAACAATTTCCTTGTGATCCTGATGTTCCTTTCAGGTGTCCTGCAAGGAATGGCACAGCCTATGTCTTCCGCAAAAATAAAGGAGGTTACCCGTGATCATTTAGAGCAAGGCATTCATGACCTGATGGAACTTTTAAAGCTCCCGAACGATGGCCATTTTGAAGATCAGATTCAAGCTAACCTTACAAAGTGCAGTGATCTTTTCCAGGCGCTCGATTTCAGGACAGACGTCATCAGTACAGAAGGGGCGTCACTGCTCTACGCTGAAAAGAACTTTGGAAAACATAAAAAATCGATCCTTTTTTATTTACAAATTGACGGGCAACCTGTGGACCCTAAAGAGTGGGATCAGGAAGATCCGTTCTCTCCGGTCATCAAGGAAGAAGCACCCGATGGTTCCTGGAAAACGATCGACTGGCAGGCGGCTCAAGGGACCATAGATCCGGACTGGCGTGTCTTTGCACGGTCTGCTTCAGATTCTAAAGGGCCCGCAATGGCCTTTATGACTGCCCTGCGTATTTTTAAGGAAGAAGGCCTGGCACCCGATTTCAACATCAAGGTGATCATGGACTTCCAGGAGGAGCTGGGGTCTCCGCAACTGGCCAAGGCTGTCGAAGAGCACCGCGCCCTGCTAAATGCCGATATGGTGCTCATCATGGACGGCACCAGGCATATTTCGAATTGGCCCACACTTACCTACGGAGCCAGGGGGATTGCAACAGCTACCCTACGGATCTTTGGCCCCGGTAATCCCTTGCACAGCGGACAATACGGCAATTTTGCACCGAATCCCGTTTTTGAGGCCTCCCGCCTTTTGGCAAGCATGAAGGACGAGGAAGGAAAGGTACTTATTGATGGTTTTTATGAGGGAATAACCTTAACGGAAGCAGATAAACTGGCCTTGAATTCACTACCTGAAGACCAGGACAGCCTTCTTATGAGGATAGGGATGGCACGTAGGGATCTTGTGGGCGATAGCTACCAGGAATCACTTCAATATCCGTCTTTGAATGTGCGCGGTTTACGTGCTGCCTGGACAGGTAAAGAAGTAAGGACCATCATCCCGGAGGAAGTGATCATTGAAATGGATCTGCGTCTTGTTCCGGAGTCGCCGGGGGAACGCATGATACGGCTTCTGGAAGCGCATGTGCGTAAACAGGGGTATCATTTGACAGACAGTCTTCCTACAGCCTTGGAACGAAAGGTGTACCCAAAATTGGCGTCTTTAACCTACCGTATTGGTTCCCTGCCGTTCAGAACGGAAATAAATTCGGATACGGGTATCTTTTTAAACAGGGCCATGCAACGGATCTTTGCCAACAAGGTAGTGAATATGAGAACTACCGGAGGCTCTCAGCCTATTGCCCCTTTCGTCCGAACCCTGGGTGCCCCGGCCGTCTCCGTTCGAATTCCAAATCCTGATAACAGCATCCATGCCCCCAACGAAAACCTGAGGTTGGGTAATTATTCGGAGGGCATCATGATGTGCCTGGCCATTCTCAACGAACCATTTAACTAAAAGAAACGCCCTGATGTCTCAGGGCGCCTCTCAACTAACCAAACAAACCAACCATTATGAAAACCCTATCGTAAGGGTCGCACATAATTTTGTTCTTCCTTATTTACCAATTTCGATCAAACGTTTTGGTTTAGGAAGGGCTTCTTCCTTTTTAGGAAGGGAAAAGAATAGGATCCCGTCTTTATAGGACGCCTTAATTTTGTCGCTATCTACAGTTTCCGGTAGGGTAAACGATCTTTTGAAGGCATCATAGGAAAACTCCCTTCGGGTATAATTCTCTTCTGTTTTCTCTTCTTTGGATTTTTCCTCCAGGGAAATAGTCAGAATATCATGGTCTATTTCCACATTGAAATCTTCTTTCCTTTTGCCGGGAATAGCCAGTTCCAGCTCAAAACCGGTTTCACTTTCCTTAATGTTCACCGCTGGCAAAGTAGCCTGGTAATTCTCTAATCCACCGAACCAATCCGGTTTGAAGAGTTCATTCATTAAAGTTGGGAACAGTACGTTGTTTCTTTTAACAATATTCATGGCTTATAATTTTAAATTAAACTTTTTTTCTAATAAGGAGCAAAGGACATACCAACTGCTTTTTACTGCCTTTTTGGCGGCGCACCCATGTATTTATATGTCATTATGGCGCTTTTTTGGGCTTTAGGACCCTGATCCGGGTGATTTCCAAAAATTTAAGTCCGGTTACGCGGGGTATTATTGTTTCTTTTATAATACCTTGTCTAAAATTAGCCTCATGACCAATAATGATATCCTCAAGAAATTAAGAGTGGCCTTAATGCTGCGCGATGATGAGATCGTGGAGATCCTTTCCCTGGTAGATTTCCGGATATCCAAGGCAGAAATAGGGGCCTTTTGCAGAAAGGAAGGGCATCCTAAATATAAGGAATGTGGCGATCAGGTACTGCGCAATTTCCTGAACGGATTGGTATTGCATCTTCGGGGCACGAAGGAGGAACCAAAAGACCCCAAAGAAGTACTTGCGTCTCCTAAGAAAATAGCGAACCCGGAACGCAAAAAACCAAGGAAAGGCAAATTTACCGGATTGGGTTCTGTGCCGTATAAAAACAAAAAAAAGTCCTGAGGAACGCTCAGGACTTTTTTAATAACAACGGTACTGGTTATTCCGTAATACGTACAGGAACCGTAAACAGTTTACCCTCTGCTGTCTGATCCAGGCTAACCTGCTGATAATTCAGCCTGCTCTTTACAAATCGTTCCAGAAGTTCATCTTTGGTGTCAACTGATATGACCACGATCTCCTTATTGTGATTAAGCGTAAAGAGCACATTAGCGGTGATATCCTGTTCCTGGACAATAAATGAATTATCCTTCAAAAGATCGCTGATCTGAGTAGCAAGGTCTTTTTTGGGTTCTGTTGTGCCAGGTTCGTTGGCGGACAAGGTTCCTGCTGCAAGAAGCAGCGCTGCGGCGAGTACTACAGGTAATTTTCTCATGATTTGTTTGTTTTTTGATTAATAATTAGATTGATGATATATCATAAAAGACGATACTTCGAGGAGTATGTTACAGTCAGGCACCAGTTTAACAAATATTTAAAAGAGTGCTACATTCCAAAAAAGGACTTTGTGCGGCCTTGGACAGGGCTATGAAACACCCGAAACAGCGTTTTAAAGAGGGCGCATAAAAAAAGGGAGTTGTTTAACACGACTCCCTGGTAAAAAGTAATCTCGTATCTTTTTAAGACAGTACTTCTTTTACTTTATCTGCTGCTTCCTGGAATTGTACGGCTGAATGTACGGCCAGTCCTGAAGTATCGATGATCTCTTTGGCTAACTCCGCATTGGTTCCCTGAAGCCTAACAATAATAGGAACTTTTATGGCATCACCCATGTTTTTATAGGCATCTACTATCCCCTGGGCCACACGGTCACAGCGTACAATACCACCAAAAATATTGATCAGAATTGCCTTTACGTTGGGATCCTTTAATATAATGCGGAATGCCTCTTCTACTCTTTTGGCATCGGCGGTTCCGCCTACATCCAGAAAATTAGCGGGCTCCCCACCTGCCATTTTAATAAGGTCCATGGTAGCCATGGCCAAACCTGCCCCATTTACCATGCATCCTACATTACCATCCAGGTCCACATAGTTCAGACCAACAGCCCGGGCTTCTACCTCAATAGGGTTTTCTTCCCGTAGATCGCGCATTTCTGCATATTGTTTTCTCCGGAATAAGGAATTGTCATCAATGGATACCTTGGCATCCACAGCCATGATCTTATCATCTGAGGTCTTTAATACCGGATTGATCTCAAACAAGCTGGCATCGCTTTGTTCGTACGCACGGTACAGCGAAGAAACAAATTTGGTCATCTCTTTAAATGCCGTACCCGATAACCCAAGGTTAAAGGCTATTTTACGCGCTTGAAATGGCAAGAGCCCTGTTGCGGGGTCTACTTCTTCGGTAAAGATCAAATGCGGGGTTTTTTCCGCAACCTCCTCTATGTCCATCCCACCCTCTGTGGAGTACATGATCATGTTCCGGCCACGGGCCCTGTTTAAAAGCACGGAGATGTAGAACTCACTGGTTTCACTATCGCCAGGATAGTAAACATCTTCTGCTATGAGCACCTGATGCACTTTCTTACCCTGTGCTGACGTTTGCGGGGTTACCAGGTTCATCCCTATGATATTTCCTGCAATCTCTTCCACTTCCTTCAGGTTCTTAGCCAGCTTAACGCCGCCGCCTTTCCCCCTGCCTCCTGCATGCACCTGTGCCTTGATGACATACCAGGACGTACCGGTATCCGATGTCAATTGTTTTGCTGCATCTACTGCTTCCTTGGCGTTATGGGCGACAATACCTCTTTGTATGCGGACGCCAAAACTCGCTAAAATTTCCTTTCCCTGATATTCGTGAAGATTCATATGGATAATGGTTTAATATGCATGCAAAAATAGCAAACCGAGTGGAGTTACCCTAACTTATTATGGCTTGCTTCCTAAATTTTGAAATCCTTAAAATCGAGCGGATCGAAATTTCTGAAATGGCCATTCATTTCGATCATTTCTTTGGTCCTGTCTACCTGCTTAAGAATACCGATGGTTTGGTTCAGGTGTTTCAGAATGAAATCGAGACGATCGCTTTCCTTAACGATCTGCAATAGCTGGTATTCCTGTTCAAAGGAAAGTCCCATTTTGTGCGCCAGCATAAACGGATTGAATTTGGCCACAGGTATGCTGTCAAAGACCACCCCCATCAGTTCATAAAGCTCCTTTATTTTATCCAGGACCTCCTCCTTTACCCTTGTTTCACCATCATTGATGCTTTCGATGAATTGAACCTCACCCCCTGCATACAATTTTCCATCGATTTGATTCTCAAAGGTCAATACCTGAAAAACCTGTCGTGCCACACAAACGATGTCCATGGACCCATTGTCATAGGTAGTTACAACTTCCACCAACTGCACCTCGGTACCAAAGGCAATCTGGTCATGGATATATACAGGTATCCCAAAAGTAATCGCCTCCTTCCGGCAATCATTGATGAGTTCTTTATAGCGTTCCTCAAAAATGTGCAAAGGAACGGTCTCACCGGGAAAAAAAACGGTCTGTAAAGGGAAGAAAGGTAGTTTCACATATCACTTTTGGTAAAAATACAACCCCAAAAGGTGCTTGGCAAGCGAAAAGGAAACAGAATGTTGTTATATATATAACATATTGTTGTATTATTCAATAATTACATATTTCTTTTGGGTTGAAACAGGAAGTAGAGTAGCTTTGCGCCAAAGACGTACTCATGAAGCATTCCGATTTACTTAAAATTGCAAAAACCTATGGTGATCCGGTCTATGTATATGATTCAGAAAAGATCATTTCGCAATTTCATCGGTTGACCAAGGCCTTTAGCGATGTCCCGAAATTGAAGCTGAACTATGCCGCCAAAGCCCTGTCCAATCTGGCCATTCTAAGGCTCATGAACAGTTTGGGAAGCGGACTCGATACGGTTTCTATTCAGGAGGTCCAGCTAGGCCTTAAAGCCGGGTTTAAGCCGAAAGATATCATTTTCACCCCTAATGGGGTCTCCCTGGAGGAAATTGAAGAGGCAGCAAAGCTAGGAGTGCGCATCAACATCGACAATTTATCCATTTTAGAACAGTTTGGAACCAGGCACCCGAACGTGCCGGTCTGTATCCGCATCAACCCCCATGTCATGGCCGGTGGGAATTCAAATATCTCGGTAGGCCATATAGACTCCAAGTTTGGGATCAGCATCCATCAGATCCCCCATTTGCTGCGAATCGTTGAGCTCACCAAAATGCATATAAACGGCATCCATATGCATACAGGAAGCGATATCCTGGATATTGACGTATTCCTTTATGCTTCAGAGATCCTGTTTGATACTGCCAGGCACTTCAAGGACCTGGATTTTATCGATTTTGGCAGTGGCTTCAAAGTGCCCTACAAAGAAGGAGACATCCAAACGAATATTGAAGAACTGGGACAGAAGTTAACTGGCAGGTTCAATGAATTCTGCAGGCAGTATGGAAAGGAACTTACCCTCGCCTTTGAGCCAGGGAAATTCCTGGTCAGTGAGGCAGGTTATTTCCTTGCTAAAGTAAACGTGGTAAAACAAACCACTTCTACCGTGTTCGCCAGTGTGGATTCCGGGTTCAATCATTTGATCCGACCCATGTTATACGGTTCTTCCCATGAGATTATCAACATTTCCAATCCAGAAGGCCGAGAACGGTATTATTCGGTAGTTGGCTATATTTGCGAGACGGATACGTTTGGGAACAACAGGCGGATCAATGAGATCTCGGAAGGAGATATCCTCTGCTTTAGAAATGCCGGAGCCTATTGTTTCACCATGGCCAGCAATTATAATTCAAGATACCGGCCTGCCGAAGTTCTATGGCATGAAGGCAAGGCCTATCTGATCAGGGAACGGGAAGATTTTGAGGACCTGATACGGAATCAGGTCGACCATAAGGAACTGTTCCCGGCTCCCAAGGAAAAAGCAGTCGCCAAATAACGGACGTCAATCCTTTTCTCATTTGAAACAGCAAGTTTTACGGGCCTGGCACAGCATGATCGCTGAAGGTCCAGATGGTGTAAAATAAAGGAGGCAATATTTCGTTATTTTAGTGTCAGCAATACGACAAAGAGCTCAAAATACAGCTATGATACGAACTAAAACACCACTGCTTCAGGCATTTTTTGCCCTCGTTGTTTTCCTTGGAACGCAAGTGCTGCAGAGTCAGGAAATCGAATGGCTTTCCTGGCAGGAAGCCACGGAACGGGTCCAGAAGGATGCAAATCCAAAAAAAATATTTGTAGATGTGTACACCGATTGGTGTGGCTGGTGCAAGCGTATGGATGCAGACACTTTTCAGAATGCAGCCGTGGCTGCTTACATGAGCGAACACTTCTATATGGTAAAACTTGATGGAGAAGGGAAAGAACCCATTGAATTCAAAGGGAAAACCTATGAGTATGTCCCATCGGGCACAAAAGGCTACCACCAGTTTGCAGCTGCCTTATTACAGGGCAGGTTAAGCTATCCAACAGTTGTTTTTCTGGATGAAGGCCTCAATATGCTATCTCCTGTTCCCGGGTATCAGCAACCAGGTCCTTTTATGAACATCGCCAGGTATTTCGGAGATGACATCTATAAGGAACTCGACTGGAAAACCTACAGCGGACAAAGCAAATAATTCCCTACCTGCTATAGTTAGGTGATTCCTTGGTGATGGTGACATGGTGCGGGTGACTTTCCGCAATACCACTACTGGTAATTTTGACGAATCTGCCTTTTTCTTTCAGCGTGTCAATATCTTTGGCACCACAGTACCCCATTCCTGCCCGTAGGCCTCCCACAAACTGATGGATGCTTTCGAACAGATCGCCTTTATAAGGCACACGTCCAACGATGCCTTCAGGGACCAATTTCTTGATATCGTCCTCAACATCCTGAAAATAACGGTCTTTACTCCCTTGTTTCATGGCTTCCACAGAACCCATACCCCTGTATGACTTAAATTTCCTGCCTTCATAGATGATGGTCTCTCCCGGCGATTCCTTGGTACCTGCTAACAGGGATCCTAACATAACCGTATCGGCTCCGGCCGCAATGGCTTTGGGAATATCACCTGTATACCGGATACCTCCGTCGGCAATGACCGGGATACCGGTTCCTTTGATGGCGGCCGCCACTTCCAGTACGGCCGAAAATTGTGGAAATCCTACCCCGGCAACTACCCTGGTAGTACAGATAGAACCCGGGCCTATACCTACTTTCACTGCATCGGCCCCTGCCGCTACCAGGTATTTAGCGGCTTCACCCGTGGCAATATTTCCTACGATCACATCCAAACCGGGAAATTTCTTTTTGACCTCCTTCAGCACGCTAACCACCCCTTTGGAATGGCCATGTGCCGTATCGATGACTACCGCATCGACCCCGGCATGAACCAGGGCAGCTGCCCTGTCAATGGCATCCGGAGTTACTCCAATAGCCGCTGCTACCCGCAGCCGGCCATAGGTATCTTTATTGGCAATTGGTTTCTGTGTTAATTTAGTGATGTCACGGAACGTAATAAGTCCTACCAATTTGTAGTCATCATTCACTACCGGCAATTTCTCGATCTTATGCGCCTGTAATATATCCTCGGCTTCAGCCATGGAAGTACCTTCTGCAACCGTTACCAGGTTTTTGGTCGTCATCACCTCGGAAATGGGCCTGTCATCATTCTTTTCAAAACGGAGATCCCGATTGGTGACAATCCCGATAAGCTTCTGATCCTTGTCTACAATTGGAATTCCCCCAATACTGTGCTCCCGCATATTGGCTTTTGCATCCCTTACCAGTGCCTCCTTAGGAAGCGTTACCGGGTCAAGGATCATGCCGCTTTCAGCCCGCTTTACCTTGCGAACCTTCATGGCCTGCTCCTCGATCGTCATATTCTTATGCAGTACACCAATGCCCCCTTCCTGAGCCATTGCGATCGCCATTTTGGATTCGGTAACCGTATCCATGGCAGCAGAAACAATCGGAATGTTGATCGTGATATTTTTTGTGAATTTGGTCTGAATACTTACATCTCTCGGTAATACTTCAGAATAAGCTGGGACAAGTAGAACGTCATCATAGGTGAGACCTTCTCCAAGAATCTTATTTAGGTGGGCTTCCATGCAATTAAGGATTAATTGCGTGCAAATATACGCTTTTTTTAAAGGATGATGCCTCTATGATAGTAGATTTTAAAAAGCAGCCGAACATTGTCCATATTCGCAACTATTTGATAACAAGTTTCTAATGATTTTTTATTTGGATTTATTCTAAATAAACTTTTAAAATTCAATATTTGCATATAAATTTGTGTCTAGTTAGCACTTATTCATAATTAGTCTAAATAAAATGAAGACACCATCCGCCTATCTTTTACTCCTGGGTTTTGCGGGCTCTTTAGTCGCTCAAACCAATGACACTATTCAACAAAAACTAGAATCTAACCTCGTAAAACTGGACGAAGTGGTCCTTACTGCCAATGTAATATTGGGAAGCACCTACCAGGCAAAAAACAGAACCGGATCTGCTTACTACATTAGCCCGCAGGAATTGGCCACCTTTGGTTATACGGATATCAACAGAGTATTGCGTTCGGTTCCGGGCGTCTCTTTTTATGAAGAAGATGGATTTGGGTTGCGCCCCAATATTAGCCTGCGTGGTACCTCCCCGGAAAGAAGTGCTAAAATTACCCTTATGGAAGATGGCGTGCTGATTGCCCCGGCTCCTTACAGTGCCCCGGCCGCCTATTATTTTCCGTCAGTCGCCAGAATGCAGGCAGTGGAGATCCTGAAAGGAAGCAGTCAGGTACAATACGGACCCTTTACTACCGGTGGGGCCATCAATATGGTATCTACCCAGATCCCGGAAAATTTCAACGCCTTCTTGAGTGCCGGTTACGGAAGTTTTAACAGTGGCCGACTGCATGCCAAAGTAGGTGATTCCAAAGCGAATATTGGCTATATGGTAGAGTATTTGAACTTTAATTCGGACGGATTCAAAGACCTGGACCTCGGAGGAAATACGGGTTTTGACAAAAATGACCTGGTGGCTAAATTCCGCTTACATTCATCTGATAATGCTTCATTGGATCAGTCACTGGAATTCAAATTCCAGTATTCGGATGAGGTCTCAAATGAAACCTATGTGGGACTTACCGACCCGGATTTTGAAAATACGCCTTTCCGTCGTTACGCCGGTACCGCTGAAGATGAAATGACAAACGATCACCTCCAATTTTCGGCCACACACCTATTAGCCTTTAGCGATCATTTCCATATTACCACAACCGGCTATTATAATGGCTTTAGCAGGAACTGGTATAAACTGGATGCGGTGTCGCTAAACGGAGACAGACGGGGCATTGCCTCCATTGTAGCCGATCCCGAAACCAATCAGACCTACTTGGACGTTGTGGCCGGTTCACAGGACGCTGCTGCAGATGCGCTGCTTGTAAAAGCAAATAACCGCAAGTACATTTCCAAGGGTGTTCAAACCAAATTTGATTACCACTGGCAGGGTGAAAACACCTTCCATGATGTGGAAGTGGGGTTGCGCTACCATTATGACGAAGAGGATCGTTTTCAATGGGTTGATGGCTATGGGATTGACAATGGCCTCATGATATTGACCTCCGAGGGGACACCCGGAACGGATGCCAACCGTATCAGTGATGCCACTGCCTTTGCCTCCTTTGCCCTTTACAAGGTAAAATACAAAAACCTCACCCTGACCCCGGGGTTGCGCTATGAACATATAGAACTGGGAAGAAGGGACTATGGCAGCAACGATGTGGCACGAAATGGCGTGGACCTGTCTACCAGAACCAACAAAATAGATGTGTGGATACCGGGCATAGGCTTTAATTACAACTTCGAAAAGCTGTCCGTATTCGGAGGGGTTCATAAAGGATTTTCGCCCCCCTCGAGCCAGGAAGGCGAACGTGCAGAGGAAAGTACCAATATAGAATTGGGCTCCCGCTTCCAGTTTATGGGCTTATCCGGAGAGGTGGTGGGCTTTTTTAATGACTACAGCAATTTATTGGGTAGCGACCTGGCGGCCACCGGAGGCACCGGCAGTCTGGAGCAATTCAATGCCGGTGAAGTAAATGTCAGTGGTTTAGAAGTATTGCTTAATTACAATTTCCTGTCCGGCAATACCGCTTTTGAATTGCCACTGACGTTGGCATACACCTATACAAACACCGAGTTTCAAAACAGCTTTGGCAGTGCAGAGGATCTCTGGGGAGAAGTTACCCGTGGAGACGAGTTGCCCTATATTGCCAAACACCAGTTTAATGCTACCGTATCGCTTGAGCACAAACAATTCGATATCAACCTAAGCGGACGTTATAATGGGGCATTCAGAACGCAAGCGGGTTCAGGGAGCATTCCCAGGGATGAACTAGTGCCTTCGAGTGTAGTGGTCGATCTTTCAGCTGCCTACCACCTCAATGCACATGCCAGCATTACGGGGAATATCATCAACCTTCTTGATGAGACCTATGCCGTATCCCGCGTGCCTGCTGGTCTGCGACCAGGGCATCCTTTTGGCGCCTATTTGGGCATTCGTTTGCAATACTAAGGATCTATGAATACTTTGAAAAAAGTTCAGTAGCCTTGTTGAAGGCTGCTTCAAATACCGTCCAACTTACCTGTGTAGCTGCTTTCCTGGCTGTAAAATAAGAGAGCATCTTCTCTGTGGGCATATTGCCGGTAAGTGCATCCTTTGCCATAGGACAACCCCCGAAACCCTGAATGGCGCCATCAAATCGCCTGCAACCGGCAAGATAAGCCGCATCGACCTTTTCATGCCAGCTGTCGGGCGTAGTGTGCAAATGAGCTCCAAATTCTACCTGGGGATACTTCGGAATTAAATTAGAAAAAAGATAGGTGATGATCTCCGGAGTAGAACTGCCAACCGTATCTGACAAGGATAGAATGCGCACCCCCATGGCTGTCAGTTTCTCTGTCCATTCCCCAACGATAGCCACGTCCCAGGGATCCCCATATGGATTCCCAAATCCCATAGAAATATAGGTAACCACTTCCTTGTTTGTAGCGGCAGCAATATCCAGGATCTGCTTTAATATTTCAGTAGACTGTGCAATGGTTTTATGGGTATTCCGCATTTGAAAGTTCTCTGAAATAGAAAAAGGGTAACCCAGGTAGTCAATATTGGCATGGGTACTGGCTTCTTCTGCTCCACGGACATTGGCCACTATGGCCAGTAATTTGCTATTGCTATTGCATAGGTCGAGGCCCGCTAAAACAGCTGCTGTATCTGCCATTTGCGGAATTGCCCTGGGAGAAACGAAACTGCCAAAATCAATGGTATCAAACCCACAGCCCAGTAATGACTGCAGGTAAAGTATTTTTTTCTCAGTGGGTATGAAGGTTTTGATCCCTTGCATGGCATCCCGTGGACATTCAATGATCTTAACCTTATCAGACATATTCAGGCAGTTCGACGTTTCAAAATTAGCACTATTTATAGGATAATAACAGATAAACGCCAATTCCGATAAATACGCAGATCTGAAGCCATTTAAGTACAATGGGGGCCATGGCATGCTGCTGAATATAGGCAGCTATTGCCCCCGCCAAAATGGCAATGGCGGCAAAAATGGTAAAGGAAATCAGCATGAACAACAAACCCAACACGTAAAATTGAATGGTTGGACTCAAAGTAGTGCTGAAGAGGAAGCCCGGAAAAAAAGCCAGAAAAAAAACAGTGACCTTAGGATTGAGTACGTTCATGATGAACCCCTGCTTGAATAGCTGTATAAGTGTTTTGCTGTCTTGCCGGGCAGTCAGGTCAATACCTGCCTTTGCGCGCCATACGCGGAAGGCCAAATAAAACAAATAGCATGCACCGAACAGTTTTATGGTAAAGAACAACGCCGGATTCAAACTAATGATAGCCGAAACCCCAAAGGCCAGCAACGTAGTATGGACCAGACAACCCGATATGAGTCCGGCCGTAGTAGCTAACCCATATTTCTTTCCGTTCGTGATACTTTGCGTCAGTACGTAGATATTGTCAGGCCCGGGAAAAATGGCGAGGGAAGCGGTAGCCAATGCAAAGGCCCATAGTATTTCATAATTCACAGGAAGTACCTTTTGACATCACAAACAAACATACTTTTTTATATCTTACCAAAAATCTTCCGATGAAAATACCGTATTTGATTTATCCTTTTTTTATCCTGCTAATAGCCTCTGGTTTTAATAGACAACCCATGGACCAAACACCAGACACCTCTCAAAACTACATTAATAAAGACAGTGTATTACGGCATGTCGTGCTATTTAAGTACAAAGAAAATACAAGTCGGGAACAAATAGCAGCCATAGAAAAAGCCTTTGCAGCACTCCAGAACAAGATACCGGAGATCCTGTCTTTCGAGTGGGGTACCAACAATAGTCCTGAAGGACTGGACAAGGGGTTTACCCATTGTTTTTTTCTAACCTTTGCCACAGAAGCAGACCGTGATCTTTATTTGCCACACCCGGACCATAAGGCTTTTGGAAGTTTATTAAGTCCGCATTTAGAAGACGTTTTGGTCATCGACTACTGGACGCACTAAATTGTAAGTTGCCGGTTTTATGCATTCAAATCTGCAGCAAGAATGGCCTTGTTGATTTTTTTGACCAGCGCCGGACCTTCATAAATAAATCCGGTCCACAATTGAACCAGGCTGGCACCTGCCTCTAGTTTTTCAAGGGCATCTTCAGCAGAATGGATACCGCCCACCCCAATGATAGGAAAGGATTGGTTACTATTTTCAGATAAGAAACGGATCACTTCTGTACTGCGCTTTCTTAAAGGCTGTCCGCTCAATCCCCCCGCCTCCTCCACCAGGATACAATCTGATTTAAGATCCTTCCTTGCAATGGTGGTATTGGTTGCAATAACCCCATCTATAGCCGTATTTGTAACGATCTCAATAATATCCAGCAATTGATCATCTGTTAAGTCGGGCGCGATCTTCAACAGAATAGGCTTCTCCTTTAGGTTCCTGGAGGTTGCTTCTTTTGTGTTTTGATTTTTCAGCTCCTTCAGCAATGCCGTAAGTGGTTCTTTTTCCTGTAGCTCACGAAGACCCGGGGTATTGGGGGAACTGACATTTACCACAAAATAGTCGACATGGTCAAAAAGCGCTTCAAAACAGATCAGGTAATCATTAATGGCCTCGTTGTTGGGTGTTGTTTTGTTCTTTCCTATATTCCCGCCGATAAGCACCCGGTGCTTTTTTTTCAAATGGCGTACAGCTTCAAGAACACCTTTATTATTGAAGCCCATCCTGTTAATGATCGCCTTGTCTGCCTTCAAGCGAAAAAGTCTTTTTTTAGGATTGCCGGGTTGTGGTTTGGGCGTAAGAGTACCAATTTCAATAAAGCCAAATCCAAAGTCAGAGAGCTCGTTATAAAGGACGGCATTCTTATCAAAACCTGCTGCCAGGCCTACCGGGTTCTTAAAGGTCAACCCAAAAACTTCCCGCTCCAGTTGTTTGTCTTCCAGCACGAACCGCTTCCGGTATAAAAACGACAACCCTAGTCCAGAAGAGACCTTTATGAGCCAAAAAGACAGGTAATGAACCCTTTCCGGGTCCATCAGGAATAACAGCGGCCTAATGAAGGATTTGTACATTGCTTTCTTTTGTCTGGCAAAAATACAAACTTAAAAAGTTCTCTTTGTAATCTTCTTATTATTATCGGCCTAAAGAACTATTCGGGCGCTTTTTCCGGAGGTGGTTGTGGTACTAGCGGCAGAGGGTTACGGCGGGCTTCGGCACACAATTCCATGTAACGATCATATTGTTTCTGGTTGAATAAGCGCAAAAGTTTTTGATCGTATTCCATTGATACTGCAACCAAATTGTCTTTAAGCACTTTATATTTCGTAGCCACTACTTCCAGTTCTTTCATTGTGCTTTGTTCCTGTGAATCAAAAAGTTGCGAAATTTCTTCTTCAAACACCTTGTTTGTTACCCCCCATTCTGCCTTCCACTCATTCATTTTCTGAATCTGCTCTTCATTTAATTGAAAAACCTGGATAATGGTCTCACCGGAACTGCCAACCAGGCCCAACAGGCAGTCTTTATCCTGCGCCCTGATCAAAAGGATACCACCAAAGAAAAAAAGAAAGGCCAGCCATGTCTTCATGTTAGTAGTGTTATTGTCTTAACCATTAGTATTATCCTGGTAAACTACGTTTACCTTGCTTTAGTATCTTATGGTTGTCTAATTTAATAAAAAAGGCCTTCTGTTTAAAAGGCCTTATATAATGGATCTGATGGAATACTATTTCAGGGCAAGGTTAAGCCTTGCAAATAAGAAACGCCCTCCGATCCCAAATTGCTGTGCCCTTCTTGACCAGTCAAAGCGGCCGGAGCTTCTATTGCCAAAGGCATCCTCTGCTCTATCCGGATATACATCCAAAAGGTTGTTGGCCCCTATTGTCAATGTTATCACATCTGTTGGTTTATAGCCGATAGAAAGGTCCGTGACAATTTTAGTACCGAAAACCTGCTGATTCGCAATGGTCGTCGTTGCTTCCGTAACTTCTCCGAAATAGACATTCCGAAGGAATATCACAAATTTGTCTTAAAGCAAGGTATTGGAAAGGTTCACCTTTGTCCTTGGCACAGCCTCTTCCAAATATACACGGCTGTCCTCAGGAAAATAGGTATCAATAAGTCCGGCATCCTCAAGTACCTGTGAAGCTTTGATATCTCCTACTTTCTTCGTTTTAGAGAACGTTCCTGCCAGGACTGATTTCAATCGCCAGGTATTGGTTAGGGTGGCATCGTGTGTCACTACAAGATCAACACCTTTAGATTCTGTATCAATAGCATTGGCAAAGAAAGAAGCGGCCGTTGCATTGGCTTGTCTTAACAAGTTATCCAGTTCTGTCCCTGTTCCGGGACCAGAAAACTGTCCTGTATAGACCACTCGGTCATCGATCTTCACAAAATAACCATCTACGGTAACAGTCAAATTAGCTGTCGGTATTTTTGAAGTCAGCCCAAGACTTATGCTTTGAGAGGTTTCCTCCTTCAGTGCCGGAATACCGAGTAACTGGGCAGCCCTGCTGTCATTGGCGAAGGTACCCACTTCCTGTGGATTCCCCAGGTTATCAAAAATGGTCGACGTAGAATTAAAATTGATCTGGTGTAGCGAAGGTGCCCTGAAACCAGTATTTACAGCACCACGGATATTCAGGTTGTCTGTTGCCTTGAAACGCGTGGCTAACTTTAAATTAATGGTGGAACTAAAATCACTGTAATTTTCAAAACGTGTCGCAAAACTGGCTAAAAATTTATCTGAAAAATCGGCTTCCATATCGAGGTAGCCCGCTGCACTGCTTCGCCCGCGCGATAGTTCATTATGAGGACTAAATCCCGGAAAAACCTGAGACCCTCCCGGTCTTGCATTCCCAAAGAAATCGCGTGACGGTTCTTGAGAAGCCAATGTAATGACCTGTCCTTCTGCCGTGTACTGGGCATAGGATGCCTGTTCACCTGCGAGGATCTCATAATTCTCATAACGATGTTCTGCTCCAAAAGCCACGTTCAGGCCATCGAGCACATCATCATAAAACTTACTGATATCCAAATTAGAGGTATTCTGCATAAAGGAGAAGCCCCCTGCATCGAAGGTTGTTGGTGAGGCATTCTGCAGCGACGCGTTAAAGGTATTCCCGATAGTATACAGGAAGGCATTTTCTCCATAGGTGTTGCTCAGATCCACATTCCAATCTCCGATCATCCCTCTGATTCCCATAGAAAATGATTGATCCTTGATGTTCGAATTTATTTCAGGAAGGAATCCGTGGAGATATGCGGAGGTATACGTTCTGCTTTGGTTTGGTAACCTGTAGAACCCTGCCGAATTACCGGTCCTGGAACTGATCCCCGCAAAAGCATAGACCTCCGTGCCCGCATCGTCGAGCGGTAAGGAGAAATTGGCAAAGAAACGTCCTCCACAAAGGGCAGACTGTCCAACACGCATGTTAAAATCACTTCGCTCAAGACCTCTGGCAGCAAGCTCTGCAGTAGTATTATCTGCAGAAAGGATAAGTTGTAATTCCGCTTTGGTTGTAGCCCCCTGCGTATCAATACCGGCTGCATTGGCATATTGCAGGACGTCTGTTACATCATCGTCCAATAGTGCAGAAAGATCGGCTCCGTCCGCATTGGCGAAACGTTCTACCGTATTATACAGGTTGAATACATCACCTTCCCTTTCCTTCATTCGACTGTAATCCTGACGAACGTCAAAATCACCTGCAAAGGTCAGGAAACCGCGGTTCTCTCCTAATGGCATCAATACTAAAATTACCATCAAAATCAGTTATGGCCCCTACTTTGGTTCCTTTTTTAACAACGGAAGCTCCGGGTAGCGGGGCTCCGTCCTCGTCTTTCACGTTACCTGTTACCTGCAGCAAGGTGACAGCACCAAAAAAACATGCGATAAATAGTGCGTAGTGTTGTTTCATATGTATAGGTTGTTTGAGTGAAAAGCCTTAAAAATTAAAAAAACAATCGCCAATCTACTATTAAAACCTATTTATTTGTGTTTCAATAGTTTACATTTCAGATATCAAATGGCCATATTTGACACCTCCGTTCTAAGTAGTACCTTTGTTTAAAAACAGATAGATGCAGCATATCATAGACCGATTTACCAGGTATGTAATGATCGATACACAAAGCGATCCTCATTCCAAAACTACTCCCAGTACAAAAAAACAATGGGATCTGGCCCACCTCTTGTATGAAGAGTTGAAAAGCATCGGGATGAAAGAGGTCACCATGGATGAGAAAGGGTATATTATGGCCACCCTCCCCGCAACTGCTAAAAAGGAAACCCCTACCATAGGGTTTATTTCGCATTATGATACCTCGCCCGACTTTTCCGGGACCAATGTGCAGCCCAGGATCATTCAAAAGTATGATGGGAAGGATATTGTTTTAAACAAGGAAAAAAATATCGTCCTCTCCCCTGATTACTTTGAGGACCTACTCCTTTATATAGGCCAAACCCTGATTGTCACTGACGGTACCACCCTGTTGGGTGCCGATGATAAAGCGGGTATTACGGAGATCGTCTCTGCCATGGAATACCTTGTAAAGCATCCCGAAATTGAACACGGCAAAATACGTGTTGGGTTTACCCCTGATGAGGAAATAGGACGCGGGGCGCATCATTTCAATGTAGATGAGTTTGGTGCTGTCTGGGCGTATACCATGGATGGCAGCCAGATAGGAGAACTGGAATACGAGAATTTCAATGCTGCCGGTGCCACCATCACCGTAAGTGGAAAAAGCGTACATCCCGGTTACGCCAAGGGTAAAATGGTGAACGCTATCGGCATTTTAGCTGAACTCATGGAGCAATTTCCCAAGGATGAAGTGCCCGAGCTTACGGAAGGCAGGGAAGGTTTTTTTCACATGCACCATCTTACAGGGACCATAGAGCACGCGCAACTGGAACTCATCATAAGGGACCACGATAAAGAGACATTTCTTAAAAGAAAGGGATTTTTGCAGCGACTGGTAGATGACCTCAACAAAAAATACCATCAGGTGATCCAACTGGAAATGAAGGATCAGTATTTCAATATGCGTGAAAAGGTAGAGCCCGTTTTTCATATCGTGGAGATCGCTAAGGAAGCCATGGAAAGCCTGGGAATTACCCCAATCATAAAACCTATAAGAGGCGGCACCGATGGTTCTCAGTTAAGTTTTAAGGGCCTGCCCTGCCCTAATATATTTGCGGGCGGCCACAATTTTCATGGGAAATACGAATACGTGCCTGTAGAAAGCATGGCCAAGGCAGTTGATGTTATTATCAAGATCTGTGAACTCACCGCCACTAAGTAAGAGGTGTACTAATGGACGATAAAATTGTCAAAATAGAAACGTATTATGCTAAAAAGGGCCCTTTCCAAAAAGGAATTCAAATGCTTCGAAAGCTGGCCTCAAGCACTGAACTGGATGAGACACTAAAGTGGGGAGTGCCCGTGTATACCTTCCAAAATAAAAATGTACTGGGAATCATCGCCTTCAGTTCCTACTTTGGTTTATGGTTTTATAATGGCTCTTTTCTCAAAGACCCGCATAAGGTCCTGGAAAACGCTCAGGAGGGGAAAACAATAGCCATGAGGCATTGGAAATTCAAGTCGGTGGAGGAGATCAAAGCGGAAAAAATACTTGCCTATATAAAGGAGGCCATTGCAAACCAAAAACAGGGACGCATCCATGTTGTGCAAAAGAACAAAGAAACCGTCCTTCCTGAAATACTGGCGCAGGCACTCAACGATAACAAAGAGCTGGCTGCGGCCTATGCCAGGTTTACCCCTTTTAAACATCGGGAATTTTGTGCGTATATAGAAACGGCCAAGCAGTTGAAGACACGGGAAACAAGACTCCGAAAGATCATTCCCATGATCCTGGAGGGGGTTGGCCTGAATGATAGCTACCGTTCATTCTAAAGATCTGTTAGTTTATAAACAAAAAAACACCGGGTTTGCCCCGGTGTTTTTTACTGCTTGGCACTGGCGTCTTATTTGGTAACAGCTGGTGCCGCTAACTTTTTGCTCATTTCCATGGAAATTGCCGAGCGGTCGAATTTCAAACGCCCCGCCATCGTTTCAATAACACAGGTAAAATCCTTATCATTGAGCTCTACCACTTTTCCATGAAGCCCGCTTTTGGTAACGATCTTATCCCCCTTTTTTAATGCAGCTGCAAACTTTTTTTCATCTTTCTGCCGCTTCATTTGTGGTCGTATCATAAAGAAATATGCAACGACGAAAATCAAGATCATCGGAAGAAACTGTCCTATATCACCCATGGTATAAAGTAGTCTTTAAGTATAAATTATTTTACTGGTCCAAGGGCCGGAGTCGCAGCTCCTGCTTTTGGGTTAACAAATGCTTTGATACGAAGTAATTCGTTTCCTTTTTCTGTATTGGCAGACACCGTAATGGTTTTGGTCACCTGGTTTTGCCCGGATCCATTGAACTTCACCAATAACTCGCCGGACTCGCCTGGGGCAATTGGTTTATTTTTTGGATATTCCGGAACAGTACACCCACAACTACTGGTTGCATTGGTAATGATTAAGGGGGCATTACCGGTGTTTGTGAATGTAAAAATTGTTTCCTGGGGCGTCCCTTGTTCAATAGTACCAAAATCGTGCTCCGATTTGTCAAAGGTCATTACAGGTAAATTCTTGGCTGCTGCATCTCTTTCCGCAGCTACCTCCACATTGGACGCATTGATTTTACTGGAAGCATTCTCTTTACAAGAGACCAATCCAACTAAAGCGATAGCGCTAAAAGCTATGAATACTCTTTTCATACAAGTAGATTTAATTAATTTGCTGCAAAATTAAGGAATATTTGCTTACAGAAGCCCCCTGCCCGTTTTTTTAAGTTTTCCGTCTGTTTTGTACTCTTTTACCAATTTGTCAAGAATACCATTGATGAAGATGCTGCTTTTGGGAGTAGAGTATTCCTTGGCGATCTCAAGATACTCGTTAATGGAAACGCGCTCAGGAATAGAAGGAAAGTACAGCAATTCACAGATGGCCATCTTAAGCAGGATCGCATCTATATCCGCAATACGGTCCTTATCCCAATTAGGGGTTTTGTCCTGGATCTCATTTTCCAAAAATGTATTGTGTAATAAGGTTTTGGTTAAGAGGGCTTTGGCAAAATCCATATCATCCTCGTCCTTTAATAATTGAGGTGTAAAAAAGGATGGGGGTTGGTCCTTTTTAACGGTTTTAAAGAGCTTGATAATAAAAGTGTTAACCAGTGGGATGTCATCTACCCAGGTTAGTTTATCATCTTCGAAGAATTCATATAATTTTTCATTAGGAGCAATTACATCCCTGAACAGATCAAGGATCAGGTTCTTGTCCTCCCCATAGGAGGATCCTTCCTCGGTCATATAGTTACTATAGCGTTTGCTCTTTACAATTTCCTTGTAAATGATCTTGACATAGTCTTCGTTCAGATACCAACCCTTGATCTTTCTCTTGGCCAGGGCATCTGTCAATGATGGATTCGTCACGATCTGAACCAGTAGCTGATTATTAATGAACTTTTCTTTGTCTGGGAACCTATCTGCGGCATTCGCAAGGTATTTTTTGGTATCCTGCTGCACATTATGTTCGGCAATGGCATGGATCTCCCTGAGGAGGCTTAGCATTAAAAGGTAGAGGGTATAGGTGTTTTCAATGCTTACTCTTAAGAATTTCTCCTGTTTTTCAAGGGAATTGTCGTGAGACTGAGTGAGGGCATAGATGCATTGCATCACTTTTACCCGTAGTTGCCTTCTTGTAAGCATTTATAAAGAACTTTTATTCTTGTGAACCTGATTGTTTGGCAAAAATAGCAATCTATTCCATACGAGCATTCCAATTTTTAGGGTTTATCTTATATCTTTTATAACAGTCGGTTTCTGGTGAATCGTCTATATTTGTCGCATTGCATAATTAAGGAAGAGTGGCCAAGGGAAATGAAAGAACTAAAACACCTTAACAAATACTTCAGAAAATATTGGTTTAAATTATTCCTCGGCATAATCATTACGATCGTGGCCAGGGTTTTTCAGTTGGTTATGCCTTCCTATGTGAAAAATTCGATTGAGGTGGTGGAGAACTATATGGCGGGCGTGCTTCATGAAACTGAGGCGCGTTCACTGTTGCTCGAATATATTCTGATCATTGTAGGGGCTGCCCTTCTCTCTGGTTTCTTTACCTTTCTCATGCGCCAAACGATCATCAATGTATCTCGCTACATTGAATACGACCTGAAAAATGAGGTCTTTGACCATTATCAGCTGCTCAACTTAAGTTTTTACAAGCGGAACAGAACGGGCGACCTCATGAACCGCATCAGTGAAGATATCAGCCAGGTTCGGTTGTATGCCGGTCCGGCTATCATGTATGGGATGCAAACCCTCACGCTTTTTGTTTGCCTTATCCCGCTGATGTTCATCAAGGCGCCTACCATAGCCTTATATGCCCTGCTCCCGCTGCCTATCTTATCGGTACTTATCTATCAGATCAGCAGGATCATTCACAAACGAAGCACCAAAGTACAGGAGTTCTTATCCTCCCTGTCTACCTTTGCGCAAGAAACCTTTTCAGGAATATCAGTGATCAAGGCCTATACCCTGGAACCCAAAGTAAATACAGAAGCTGCTACCCTCGCCCTTGATGGAAAGAAGAGGAGCATGGACCTGGCCAAAGTCGATGCCTGGTTCTTCCCGCTCATGATTTTGTTGATCGGCATCAGCAACATCTTTGTCATTTACATCGGCGGGAAACAGTACATCAATGGGGAGATTGAATCGATCGGGACCATTGCAGAATTTATCCTCTACGTAAACATGCTTACCTGGCCTGTAGCCATTGTTGGATGGCTTACCTCATTGGTGCAAAGGGCCGAAGCTTCCCAAAAAAGGATCAACGAATTTCTGAAGGAGCAACCGGATATTAAAAACGAAGTGGCCGAAGACACGCCGATCCATGGGCAAATTACGTTCAGGAATGTGACCTATACCTATGAAGACACGAACATCACTGCCCTGAAAGATGTTTCTTTTACCATTGAAGATGGGGAAACGGTCGCCATCATAGGGAAGACAGGCTCGGGTAAATCGACTATACTGGACCTGGTGGCCAGGCTTTACGATGTGACCTCAGGGGAAATCCTGATGGATGGAAAACCCATTCGGGAATTGAACTTGCATAGTTTGCGAAGTGCCATAGGGGCAGTACCCCAGGATGCCTTCCTTTTCTCCGATACCATCTCCAACAATATTCGCTTTGGAAAGGAAAGCGCCACCCAGGAAGAGATCATGGACGTAGCCAAAAAGGCAGTGGTACACGAGAATATTATGGGCTTTTCGAAGAAATATGACACCATACTGGGTGAAAGGGGCATTACACTTAGTGGAGGTCAGAAACAACGCGTTTCTATTGCCAGGGCACTCTTGAAGGATCCGGAGATCTACCTTTTTGATGATTGCCTTTCGGCTGTTGATACCGAAACGGAAGAAGCAATTCTGAACAATCTGAAAAAGGCTTCCAGAAACAGAACTACCCTTATTGTGAGCCATAGGGTATCCTCTGCCAAGAACGCGGATAAGATACTTGTGCTGGACAATGGACAGATCGTTCAGCAGGGAACGCATGAGCAATTGGTAGCAGAAGCGGGCTATTATCAAGAGCTTTATTCCCATCAATTGACAGAGAAAGAAAACTAGAAAAATGTTGCTGAATTAGGTTTTTTTTCACATTTTTGATGACTTTATACAGAATACATAACTAGCAAGGACCACATGAGCGAAAAAGATTTAATGGATCAGGAAGAAATTTTCTCAAAAGTTTTAAGGGCAGGAAGAAGAACCTATTTTTTTGATGTTAGAAGCACCAAAGCGGGGGATTACTACTTAACCATTACGGAGAGCAAAAAATTTACGCATGACGATGGGTCCTTCCACTACAAAAAACATAAGATCTACCTTTACAAGGAAGACTTTCAGTCTTTTAGGGAGATCATGGAAGAAATGATGGATTATATCATCGATGAAAAAGGGCAGGAAGTGATCTCAGAAAGGCATCAGAAAGACTTCAAAAAAGCAGAGGATGAAGAAGCTTTAGAAGACAAACCCCTTGATAATTTTACAGATGTTGATTTTGATGACATTTAAGCATACGGGGTGCCGGAAATTCAAAAAACCTCCACTGATGGAGGTTTTTTTATGCCCTGGAATTATACCTAATAAGAAGGTTTCATACTTGGTCTTCAACGGCCTATTCGTTAACTTTAGCCACCTTAAAAAAGAATAATGAAAAAACTAGTACTCCTGTTGTTGGTTTTCTGTTTAGGCGCCTCCTATGCCCAAAATACCGAAACCCTTGATTATTACCTTCCCCAGGGAATCAGTTATGACCAAAAGATCCCCAAACCGCAAGATGTCATTGGACACGAAGTGGGCGAATGGCATGTGACCCATGACAAACTAATGTTCTATATGCAGACCCTGGCAATGGCCAGCGACAGAATCAGCATTGAAAACAGAGGGGCCACCTTTGAAGGAAGACCTATCCTTCTGCTTACTATTACTGCTCCCTCCAACCATCAAAAACTGGAAGAAATAAGGAAACAACACCTGGCGCTGAGCGAAAATGGAAGCAGTAGCCTGCCGGTAGAAGAAATGCCTATAGTGGTCTATCAGGGGTTTTCAGTTCACGGCAATGAGCCCAGTGGCGCCAATGCCGGCCTGGCGTATGCCTATTATTTAGCAGCGGCCCAGGGACCGGAAATAGAAGCCCTATTGAACAATACCGTTATCCTGATGGATCCTTCGTTTAACCCGGACGGATTACAACGATTTGCCTATTGGGCCAATACAAACAGAAGCATGAACCTCAACCCGGACGGAAACGAAAGGGAATATCATGAAGTATGGCCCGGAGGGCGCACCAATCATTACTGGTTCGATGTGAACCGCGATTGGCTGCCAGTGCAGTTGCCTGAAAGCAGGGCGCGTATTAAAACGTTTCACCAATGGCTCCCTAATATCTTAACGGACCACCATGAAATGGGTACCAACGCTACCTTCTTTTTCCAACCGGGAGAACCGACAAGGGTGCACCCCTTAACCCCTAAAATGAACCAGGAGTTAACCGCCGAAATCGGAACCTACCATGCCAAAGCCCTTGATAATATTGGCTCACTGTATTACTCTGAAGAAAATTACGATGACTACTATTACGGTAAAGGTTCTACCTTCCCGGATGTTATGGGAAGCATCGGCATCCTGTTTGAACAGGCTAGTTCAAGAGGGCATATTCAGGAAAGTGAGAATGGCATCCTTACCTTCCCCTTTACTATTCGCAACCAATTTACAACAGCCCTTAGCACCATAGAAGCAGCGCAAAACATGCGAGGCAAGCTATTGCGCTTTCAACGCGATTATTACCAAACCCAGCGAGATGAGGCCGCCGGAAGCAAGACCAAAGCCATCGTTTTCGGTGATGAGAAAGACGCTGCAAAAACCTGGCATTTAGCCGAGATCCTGAACCGTCAGAATATTAAGTTCCACGAGCTGAATCAGGATGTTACCCTTAGTGGTACAACCTATAAAAAAGGAGCAGGATATGTGTTGCCTATGAACCAAAAAAATCACAGACTGATCAAAGCCATGTTTGAAAAACGGACCACTTTTACGGACAGTCTTTTTTATGACATCTCCGCATGGACCTTCCCACTGGCATTCAATCTAGACTATGAAGAAGTGACATCCCTATCCATGGCTGGTCCTGAGATCTCTAATTTTACACCCTTGACCGGCGAGGTAAGTGCACAAAGTGACTACGCCTATCTTTTTGAATGGCATGAATACTACACCCCTAAAGCGCTGAATAAGATCCTCGAAAAAGGGATCAGGGCAAAAGTCGCACAATACCCATTCAGCATGGACGGTGTTACCTATGATTATGGGACGGTTATGATACCGGTACAAAACCAGGAGCTGGGAAAGAAAGAACTCTATGAATTTTTGACAGGAGTTGCAAAAGAGAGTTTTATTCACATCAAGGCCGTCTCTACCGGACAAACAAGGGGTATAGACCTGGGAAGCGGCGATTTTGATCCGGTAAAAAAACAGAAAGTTGCCATCATCGTAGGCGAAGGTATACGCTCGTACGATGCAGGCGAGATCTGGCACCTTTTCGATACCCGATATGATATAAAACTAACAAAGATAGATACCGAATATTTTGGCAGGACAGACCTAAGTTCCTATACCGATATTATAATTCCCGGAACCTGGGGTGCAGGCGGACTTAGCAAAAGCAATGCAGAAAAGCTTAAGGAATGGGTAAAATCTGGCGGTACGCTCATCGGATACAGGACTACGGCTAATTGGTTCGACCAACAGGAATTTATGGATCTAAAGTTCCGTAAGGATACGCTGGTTGCCAAGGACATCAGTTTTGGAGAAAAAGATGATTTCCAAGGGGCTCAGGTAACAGGGGGGGCCATTTTTCAAACGAACATAGACCGCTCCCACCCTATCAATTTTGGGTATAAAAACAACACCCTGGCAATGTTCAGAAACAGCAATATTTACCTGGAACCAGAAAAGGACAGCTATAATAATCCCATACAGTACACTTCTAAACCGCTCTTGAGCGGCTATATTTCGGAAGAAAATGCGAAACTCATTAAAAACAGTGTTCCTTTTAAGGTAAAACGAATGGGAAGTGGCCGGGTTATCTTATTTACGGATAACACCAACTTCAGGGCCTTTTGGTATGGCACCAACAAGCTGTTGATGAATGCCATTTTCTTTGGGAACATGATGTAAACACTCTTTTGAAGATGCTAAAAGCTCCCTTTTTCAGGGGGCTTTTTTTCTTGGCGTCCTTTTTACATACCACAAATTGTACAGAAAATGAAGTGTGATTAGCACGGCGACCATTGCAGTTGGGAATAAAAAAAGCAATGCCAGCCATAACAGGCCATAGTATATGGGCATCGCAAAGAATAAATACGCAAACCGATAGGTGCTGATGAATTCCTTTTCTTCGATCCTCTTTTTAAAAAAAAGACGCCAAATAAGGAAAACAGGGGCATTAAGGACCATAACTGCGTAGTCTGAAACGGACTTCTCCTCCATGACTTCCGAATTAGGAGGCAGCTCGGACATATCAAATAGATCCTGAAGTAATTGATTGACTTCCTGTGGTTTTAAAAAATTTGCGTTCCTGGCCAGTAAATGAGAATGGATAGTCTCATACCTCTCCAGGTCTTCAATATGGGTCGTCCCTTTTTTCAAGCCTTCAAACACGCTTTGCTTCAGCGCTACGATGGATCCCTGGAGATCGTTTGGATCATATAAGTCCCTTGCACTAATAGCCCTGCCAAAATAATAAGCAACCCGATCCGGAAATGCACTGGCATTTTCATAATTGATGCCAATTGGGACAAGGTAAAGGTCCATAGAAGGATCTGTATCCAATGCACTGCATATTATTCTGGTAAATCCTTTGCTTAGGGGACGCACCCGCCTTTGCAGGTTGTGATTCGCTTCAGGAAAGAGAAAGATGGCTTGCTGCTGTTCAAGGAGGCGCGTGCACTTCGCAAATACGGCCTCATTCTTCGTTAAAGTGTTACGCCCATCGCGCAGGCGATAAATCGGAAGCATTCTCAGGAATTGAAAAAAACCACTCAGGTAGGTATTTGTAAAAACATCGGATCTGGTTAAAAAATACGGCCTGAGATCTGTGCAGGCGGCAATGATCAAAGGATCCAGCAACGCGTTCTGATGGTTAGCCAGGAAGAGCACGGGCCGGTTCCGGGGCACTTCATCTAAACCATGCAGTTGTATTTCCCGAAAATAACAGTGTAATGAAAAACGGGTTATCTTTTGAATTAACAGGTATAGCGGTTTCTTCATCTTACTTCCTCCTTCCTTAGCGGCCTGTAAGCCCAGTAGGTTCCCAATACCAAACCGGAAATAAGGTGCCATATACCCCAAAAAGCGGTCAGTATAGCCATTCCTCCCAGTCCGTCAAAAAAGGTAAATACCAGTACAAGGCCTAAGCCCGAATTCTGAATACCGGTCTCTATGGTAATGCTCCTTGTATCCTGAATAGATAACCCAAGCAGCCTGGACAACGAATAGCCCGTTAAAAATGCCACTGCATTATGCAACAAAACGATCCATAACACATAAATAAGGTACTCCTCTATGAGGAGCCTGTTATTGAACATCACGATAAAAATGAGACTAATAAAAAATACGAGGGAAATGATTTTAAAGTATCTGGCCAGCATTGAAGCCATTTTAGGAAACTGTTTTCCTATCCATAAACCTGCGATAAGTGGTACGCCTAAGATTAAGGCCACTACTTCCAGCATTTCGGAAGGAGCAACACTAATTTCCTTAAGGAGGACATTGGTTGGTCCATACAAAGAGCCCCAAAGACCCAGATTCAATGGCGTCATTACAATGGCCAGCAGGCTTGCATTAGCGGTGAGCGTAACGGATAAGGCCACATTTCCTTTTGCAAAGAAGGAAATGAAATTAGAAATGTTGCCTCCGGGACAGGCGGCCACCATAAACATCCCCAGGGCTATGCTTGGTTGCGGCCTGATGAGGAGTACCAGTAGGAAGGTGAAAAAGGGAAGAAGGACAAACTGACTAAAAACACCTGCTATGACCGACTTTGGCCTTTTTATCAATTGTGCGAAATCGACCATTTTGATATCCAGGGCGATCCCGAACATAATAAAGGCCAATACTACATTCAATACCCAGATTGTTTCGCTATTAAAATCAATATGTACCGTATCCAGGGTAGCCTCCATAGGGTAAATCTGTTCCTTGTATGATGCCTTTAATGCAGCACCTTTCCAAAGATAGCCAAGATTACCATTCTGAAACAGCTATGCTTTCTTTTTTCCCTGGAAAGGCAATCAGGGAAACGAACCCTATGGTACATAAAAACCCGGGTTTACTATCTGCTTAATTTACTGATCCCTATTTTTGCAGAAACAATCAGTCCATGGCACGTACTCCAAGCAATATGCTCCCGTTAGGGACAAAAGCACCCGATTTCCATTTGACAGATACCATTTCCGAAAAGAAAATGACCCTTATGGAGGTTAAAGGGACCATAGGAACGGTAGTAATGTTCATTTGCAACCATTGTCCATTTGTAAAGCACGTAAATCATGAAATGGTTTTGCTTTCCCGGAACTATCAACCAAAAGGGATTGGATTTGTTGCTATTTCAAGTAATGATGTGGTTCATTATCCGCAAGATGCCCCCCACTTAATGAAAGAGAACGCCCTGGCAGAAAAGTACCCCTTTCCATACCTGTACGACGAAACTCAGGAAACTGCCAAAGATTATGATGCAGCGTGTACGCCCGATTTTTATCTTTTCGATGCCAGTTTAAAGCTGGTTTACAGAGGACAATTAGACGATTCGCGTCCCGGAAATGGCATCCCGGTTACCGGATCTGACCTGCGTAATGCGTTGGACCGTTTGATTCAAAATGAACCGATCTCCCTTGATCAAAAACCAAGTATTGGCTGTAATATAAAATGGAAATTGGCATAAAGATATTTTCATGAATAGCATGGTACACCTGGAGCCACTGAAGTCGGCTTCCTTTGAAGAATATTGTCGGTTGGGCGAACAAGCTTATCGTGAACATTACCTTCATTTATGGCCTAACAGCGATCCGTCTCCTTATCTGGAAAGCAGTTTTACAGACGCTATCCTGAACAAGGATTATATGGATCCAAACGCAGTTCATTTCATAATCCGTAAAGCAACCACCGGGATTGGCATTCTTAAATTACAGCACAGGACAGGCAGTGAGAGCAATAAAAATGAAGCGGCCTTATTGTTGGAAAAAATTTATTTGATAAGGGCATATACGGGAAAAGGGTATGGCAAGATCATTCTCGGCCTCGTGGAGGCCTATGCCCGGGATGTTAAAAAAAAATCCATACTACTCGATACAATGAAAAAAGGCAGGGCACTTGCCTTTTATAAAAGTTATGGATTCCGAGTGGTTGGCGAAAAAGAGCTGCCCTTTCAAAATGCTTTGCAGGAAGAAAAGGGCATGTACCTCCTGTATAAAGCACTCTGAGTATCTCTTTACAGCCAGTTATTGCGCTCTAAAAGTGAATGGATATGGGCCAGATGATGGTTCCCATGCCAGGCATAACGCCCGATATTTTCCTCGAGGGTGATTTCAGTATTTCCGACAGGATGGATAAAGGTTTTCTTTAGATCCTCCCCGGAAAGCCCGGGCAGAAAATAGGCCAGTTTGGCGTGAATGGCAGCCAGGTGATCCAAGGATAAATCGATGGGGCCTTTGGCCGCATCCTCTAATTGTGCCCAGGATTTTTCCAAATAAGGCTTTATCACAGGGTTCTTTTCCGTAAGTGCCCATTTGAAACGGATATAACTGTGATGGTGACTATCGGCCAGATGATGGATCACCTGTCGTATGGTCCAACCCCCTTGGCGATATGGCGTTTCTAATTGTACTTCCGAGAGTGGTCGTACAAGATCGGAAAGATTGACCGGCAGGGCTTCAATTTGGGCAATCCAGTCTTTTACAAGAAGGGGTGAAATCGTAGCAGGCCTGCTAAAATGACCTATCGGATATTGTAATTCTTCTAATTCAGCTGCTTCCATATGAGTAAAAATTTAATCGCTGGGATCGTATAACCGGCTTACTTCCCGGCTATTCCCAAATTTAATATTTATTTAACCACAAAAATATGTTTTATACCTTATTCTCTATTAATTTTGTAGGTTTAATAGGTTAATTAAAAAACTAGAAGATAATGGCTACATTACGTTTGGGCGATACTGCCCCTGATTTTACAGCAGAAAGTTCAGAAGGGATTATAAATTTATATGATTACCTGGGAGACAGCTGGGGAATTCTTTTTTCACATCCGGCCGATTTTACGCCTGTGTGTACGACAGAATTGGGCACTGCCGCCAAGTTTAAAAAGGAATTTGACAAGCGGAATGTAAAAATGCTCGCATTGAGTGTCGATGGTAAAGATTCCCATAATGAATGGATCAAAGACATTAATAGTACGCAGCATACAGAAGTTAATTTTCCTATAATCGCAGATGAAGACCGTAAAGTATCTGATGCGTACGATATGATCCATCCTAAAGCCGATAGTACCCTGACAGTGCGCTCTGTCTTTATAATCGCACCAGATAAAACGATCAAGCTAATGATCACCTATCCGGCTTCTACCGGAAGAAATTTCTATGAACTCCTTCGGGTCATTGACTCCTTACAGCTCACTGCCAATCACAAAGTTGCCACACCGGCAAACTGGGAACATGGCGATAAGGTGGTGGTAAGCCCCTCCATCCCTACCCCAGAAGCAAGAGAATTATTTCCAAAGGGAGTTGAAGAAATAAAACCGTATTTAAGACTTACCCCCGATCCAACCACAGTATAGTAAGAAGGGTATTGCCGGTGTTACGACGGATGCAAACCGGTAGTAAAAATTCAAATTTGAAAGATAAAAGGTGAAAAATCCTAATATTCAATTATTTAAATGTACCTTTGCGGCTTATATAACAATTTATTTTTTATTATTATGAGTAAAGGAACAGTAAAATTCTTCAATGATTCAAAAGGCTATGGCTTTATTACTGAAGATGGTTCGCAAGAAGATCACTTTGTACACATTTCTGGCTTAATTGACGAAGTACGCGAAGGTGACGTTGTAGAATTTGAACTACAACAAGGAAAAAAAGGATTGAACGCCGTCAATGTGAAAGTATTAGATTAGGTAAAAATCATTTTTGAAACATAACCCTGACCATTTGGTCGGGGTTTTTTTTATCCTTTACTGGAGACTCCCTTGTTAATAAGTTGTTATTAAGTCGCATCCGCAGCACGCAACATTTTCCTGCAAAATCATCTTAAAAGGGTACAACCTTAACCCAATTAAAAACGAATAGTATGTATCCTTTCTTTTGGATCCTTCTTTTTTTGATCGCCGTAAATATAGTGCTATTGATCGTTAGTACTCCGCGCAGGTCAAAGCCCTGAAATTTTCGTAGTGTTCAGGTAGGGTTTGGACCTTCCCGGATGTTATATTATAAAAAGACTATGTCCGTTTTCCTTAGTATCCTGTTATTCCTGGTCGTATTGAATATGGGACTGCTACTCCTATCCATACGCGTATCCAAGCGAAATTAGGGAGTACCAATTCACTTTGATGTCAAGAAAAGAAGATCGAGATCGAGATACCTTACTTGGTATCCATCAGTTCCACATCGAAGACAAGGGTCGCATTTGGCGGAATAACACCTCCTGCACCTGCACTACCGTAGCCAAGGTGCGGGGGAATGACAAAGCGTGCTTTATCTCCTACCTTTAAAAGGGCTATTCCTTCATCCCATCCGGGGATTACTTGTCCGACTCCCAATGGGAATGAAATGGGTTTATTTCTTCTGTACGATGAATCGAAGACCTGACCATTAACCAAAGAACCTTCATAGTGCACAGAGACAGATTTTCCTTGTGAGGCCTGTTTCCCGGATCCTTTCTGAATTATTTTATAGTGAAGGCCACTTGGCGTCTTATCGAATCCTGCTGCCACTCTTTCCAATGCCGCTTCGGCCTCTTCCTTTTCTTTTGCAATACGCTTCTCCCGTTCCCCTTCAAAACTTCTAAAGGCTTCTACTGCATTCCATTTTTCTGCCTCCTCGCCAATACGAACTATCGTGAGCGATTCTATTTTGTCTCCCTGGGCAATGGAATCGACTACTTCCTGTCCCTTTTCCACATGACCAAAAACCGTATGCTTATTATCTAGCCATGGAGTGGCCACGTGTGTAATAAAAAACTGGCTTCCATTGGTTCCCGGACCGGCATTGGCCATAGAGAGTACGCCAGGGCCGGAATGCGTTAAGTCAGAATGAAATTCGTCATCAAATTTATACCCGGGATCACCAGTACCTGTGCCTAAAGGACACCCCCCCTGAATCATAAATTCGGGGATGACCCTGTGAAAACTAAGTCCGTCATAAAAGGGCTTTCCCTGCGGTTTAACCGCATTTTCGAGCGTTCCCTCTGCAAGCGCTACAAAATTCCCCACTGTTCCGGGGGTTTTATCATGGGTTAGTTTTACCAGTATTTCTCCTTTGGAGGTATTGAATTTAGCGTAGATACCGTTTTGCATGACTTATTTTTTATAAGCCGCAAAGGTATAAAAATTAATGGGCATCACCCGCCTTAAGAAGATTGTTAATTTAAAAGCCGATTATTTACTCCCGGTTACGGTTCCTTTTCCCACTTCATATTTATCAACCAGATAAATAAGGCTGGCCATGGCTGCAGCCCCCAGTTCCAGTTCCCGTTTGTTGACATGTTCAAAGGTGTCATACTCTGCGTGATGGTGGTCAAAATACCGTTGGGAGTCGGGTCTGAGCCCTGCCAATATCATCCCGTCCTTTTTAAGCGGACCGATATCTGCCCCACTTCCCCCTTGGATAAACTGATGCACCAAATACGGTTCAAATAACCGTTTCCATTCCAGCATTACATCAAAATCAGCATCCGTGCTGTCAAAAGAGAAGCCCCTTGGTGTAAATCCACCGGAGTCGCTTTCCAGTGCAAAGACATGATTTTCCTGTTTAGCCAATGCTTCGGCTGCATATTGGCGACCACCCCTCAAACCATTCTCTTCGTTCATGAACAAGACCACCCTTAGGGTCCTTTTGGGGGTATAGCCTGTTTTCTTGATGAGTCGCAGCACCTCCATACTCTGCACACAGCCGGCTCCATCATCATGAGAACCATCGCCAAGGTCCCATGAATCCAGATGGCCGCCCACAACCATGATCTCCTCCGGTAAAGTACTTCCTTTGATTTCACCGATCACATTAAATGAAGGTACGTCGTCCAGGGTCTTGCAATTTTGTTTAAAATAGAACTGAATATTGGGATCCAGTTTTAAAGTAGTACTCAGTAATTCGGCCGCATTGGTGCTAATGGCCGCAGCAGGAATCTTTTCGGCGTCTGAAATATCCCCATAGTTCATGGCCCCCGTATGCGGATAATCATCCAGGCGCAGGTTCATAGACCGGACAATGACCCCCAGGGCTCCGTATTTTGATGCTTCTGTGGCACCGGAAGAGCGCTGGTCCACGCAACCACCATAGGCTTCAAAGGTATTGATCAGGGCAGCTTCCATGGGCCTGTTATAAAAAACTATTTTTCCCTTTATCTTATCCCGACCCAGTTTTTCGAGATCTCCAAGTCCCTGCACTTCAATGACATTTGCCTTGATGCCACCAGCCGGTGTTGCCACCGAACCGCCCAGGGCACAGATTGGAACATTGGTGGTATATCCGGGCTTACTTTCTATATAGGCAAATTCCGGTGTCCCGCGCACCCACTTGGGGACCATAACGGGCTGCAACCACACCTTATCCAGGCCAAGTGCATCCATCTCGGCCTTCGTGTAGGTTACTGCTTGTTCTGCTTGCACAGAGCCGGATAAGCGACCCCCGATCTGATTCGACAAATAATTAAGCCAATCGTACGCTTTCCCATTGGTCAAGGCAGCATCATAAAGTGCCTTTATTTGCTTTTCATCTGCAGTTTGCGCCCATATTGTGCCGGCACATAAAAGGAAGACCAGGTATATTTTCTTCATGGTTTTTCGTTTTCTAATTGGTTTTTATATTCCTCGATGTTGGCTTTGGTTTCCGAATCAAGTTCCGGCTCCTGCACATCTTTGTATTTCCTCAGTTCTTTCAGTAAAATTTCGGCCACAATGACCCGAGCGGCTTCTTTATTGTCTGCCGGTATCACAAACCACGGTGCATGGGGTCTGGATGTTTTATTTATGGCATCTTCGTAACACTGCTGATAGTTATCCCACAAGGCGCGCTCCTTCAGGTCTCCCGCGGAAAACTTCCAGTTTTTTTCCTTTAGTTCCAGTCGTCTTAAAAGCCGTTGTCGTTGTTCTTCCTTGGATAAATTAAGAAAGAACTTAAAAATGATCGTTCCGTTCTGGGCAAGGTGTTTTTCAAAGGCATTGATCTGTTCAAACCGTTTTTCCCAAAAGGCATCATTAATATCTGCAACTGTATGGATACCCGGAATATGTTCGCCCATGATATACCCTGGATGCACCCGGGTAACCAGCACATTTTCGTAATGGGTACGGTTAAATACGCCGAATTTTCCTTTCGCAGGAAGCACCAGGTAATGACGCCATAAATAATCATGGCTCCGCTCCAGTTCCGTGGGTACTTTAAAACTATGTACCTCCACTCCCCGTGCATTGAAGTCCTTGAACACCTCCCGGATAAGACTGTCCTTGCCCGCAGTATCCATCCCCTGAAGGCAAATAAGAACGCTGTATTTATCATGGGCATATAGTACATCCTGAAATTTACCCAGAAGTACCCTGACCTTTTCGAGTCGTTTTTTGAGTTTCTTTTCCGAAGCGTCAAGATCCTCATAGGTAGGTAGTTCCTTCAGACCAATGCGGGCATCTACACGATAGGAAGTTATGTCTATTTTCTTCATAGGTTGAATATAGAATTTTTTATCCTCCTTTGGTAGTTGCCTCTAAAAAATATGAAAAAAGTAGAGCGAGAAACAGCCGATTCATGCTTAAATCGGGGCTTTTCTCCATTATGACGAAAAATTATGGCCTCCCAAAGCAACAACCATACCTTTAGTGATCCCGAATCTGATATAAACGCCTTTTTTATGAAAGGAATAGTTATCCTTTGTTATATGGCCCTTTTCGGCCTTACCACCGTTTTAGCCAATACCAAGGCTTGCGAGTATGCCGGTTCCAATATAAGCTATATCAAGACCCAGACGCAAAAAGCGATAGAAGCCGATTCTTTGAACATGGCTCACTATTATGCTTTTAAGGCCCTGAATGCCATTGAGAAATCGAAAGTGCAATTTGAAGCCTGTGGTTGCATCGATGCACAGAGTAGTATTTCCAATAGCCTGGAGAATCTGAAAAAAGCCACCCGTGGTACTTCTGTAGCCAGCTCCAGGATCTTCCTGGAACGATCGCTTGAAAACACGATGGAAAGTCTTGAAGCGTTGCAAGAGCATGACGAAACACATGGGGGTGCCTATGGAAATAATTTGCTCGCCATGAACACCGTCCATTCAGAAACGGCTAAGTTGCCGGTGCAGCCAACTATAGGGAAGCTACTGGAGAAAAAGATCGATTCGTCTTTGATACACTATAAGAATTCTCTGGACAAGGTCGTGCAAACAGTCGAATGCAACGAGGCGAAGGCCTATGTGAAAAGGATCTTCGAGCTTTGCGAACTGGAACTATTAAAACCGGAGCTATCCGAAGGAAAACGGTATTATAACCTGCGAACCAAAGAGATTACCGCAGCTGCCATGGAAGAACTGAAAGCTACCTGCCCGGAATAACGTACCTAATGTGCTCTTTATTTGCTTGCAAAGAGCCGCACATCCTCCTCCGAAATCTCATCACTCCCAAGAATGATTAGACGCTCTACCACGTTGCGCAGTTCTCTTATATTCCCTGTCCAATCGTATGCCTTCAATAATTCTAGTGCTTTTCCTGAGAATTTTTTAGGGACAGATCCCTGTTCAGAGGCAATTTTATCGGCGAAATGGGCAACCAGTATAGGGATATCTTCCCGTCGGTCATTCAAAGATGGTACCTTCACCAAAATAACGGCTAATCGATGATACAGGTCTTCACGGAAGCGTCCTGCTTCTATCTCCTTTTTTAGGTCCTTGTTGGTGGCGGCAACCACGCGAACATCTACACTGATATCCTTATCCGTACCAACCCGGGATATTTTATTCTCCTGTAGGACCCTTAAAACCTTAGCTTGCGCAGACAAGCTCATGTCGCCAATTTCATCCAGGAAAATAGTCCCCTTGTTGGCTGTTTCGAATTTTCCTGCCCGGTCCTTGATAGCAGAGGTAAAGGCCCCTTTGACGTGCCCAAAAAGCTCACTTTCTATAAGTTCTGATGGAATGGCCGCACAATTCACTTCAATAAATGGCCCTGCACTCCTTTCGCTTTTTTGATGGATCCAGTGTGCCACCAATTCCTTACCGGTACCATTAGACCCCGTTATAAGCACCCTTGCATCAGTAGGGGCTACCTTGTCTATTATTTCCTTAATATTCGTGATCTCGGTACTTTCCCCGATCATTTCATAGTTCTTGCTGACTTTCTTCTTGAGGATCTTATTTTCTACTACCAGTTCCTTCCTGTCCAGCGCATTGCGTACCGTGGTTAGCAATCTATTCAGATCCGGCGGCTTGGAGATATAATCAAAGGCCCCTAAACGCATGGTGTTTACAGCTGTATCCAGATCGCCATGGCCGGAAATCATGATAAACGGAATCTCTGGTTTTATTTTACGTGCTGCCTGCAACACTTCTACCCCATCCATTTTAGGCATTTTGATATCGCACAAGGCCAGGTCATAATCGTTTTTTTTGATCATATCCAGTCCCCGCTGACCGTCTTCTGCTTCCTCTACCTCATAGGCCTCGTTTTCCTCGCACAGGATCTTGATCAAAACCCGTCGGATGGCGGCCTCGTCCTCTATAACTAATATTTTTGGCATTCCTTAGTACTATTTAAACCCGGACCTGTATGGTCCTATTTACATTCTATTTCAAAAACGGTGCCATGCACCAATAATTCCCCTGCAGCGTCATATTTACAGGCTGCTATTTCCCATTCTCCTCAATTGTATCCCGGTCTGTCGAAGTATGCCTATGAAGAAAAGGACTTTGCTGGATAAGATGCACATCTCGCTGTGGAAATGGGATGCTTATTCCGTTTTTCCTGAATTCAGCATCAATTTTATACCGCATTTCACTCCGTAATTTGGGTACGCCAAAACTATTAGCGATAAAGAAATTCAGGGAAAAGATCAAAGCACTATCCCCAAAATCCTCAAACATAACGAATGTCTCCGGCGATTTAAGAACCCCTTTCTGACCCTTGCCTATCTCCAGCAAAATGGTGGTAACCAGCTTTACATCACTGCCATAGGCAACCCCAACCGTCAGGGATTCCCGGGTAGTATTATGGTTTTGGGTATGATTGTAAATCGTATTCGACAGAAATATATGATTTGGAATGATAACGACCTTATCATCTCTGGTAATAACCCTGGTACTTCGCAGGCGAATTTCAAAGACCCTTCCTACCTTCCCATCAACTTCAATAATATCCCCTACGTGTATAGACTGGTCCAGGATCATAAGTATGCCGGAAATAATATCCTGAAAAAGGTTCTGCAAGGCAAAGCCCAGTCCCACGAACAAGGCTGCAGAGGCCGTTAACAAAACAGTCAGATCTACCCCGGAGGATTCCAGGATCACAACGACAACCAGGATATAAAAAAGGTACTTTAAAAAAGAGAAAATACTGACAAATTTATTCTTATCCGATTCCGGTAATTTTTTAACGACCACAGTATGTATGATCCTTAGGAAATACGTAACCACCACAATGGAAATCACAATGGTAAGCAACGTTCCAATGGTTATGTTAACGCTTTCTCCTGGATAAATCGGATAGGAAAGGAGTTCCTTAAAATCCGAAAATAGCTTGTTAATCTTCTCCATATCAATATTTTAGCCATTTGAACAATTCCTTGTACCCGGGCTTCTTGCCGTACATAAGAATACCAACCCTGTAGATCTTCGCAGCCAGCCATACAATCCCAATAAAGGTACCGATCAACAACCCTATAGACAACAATAATTGCCATATCGGGACCCCTCCTTCTCCTATACCTCCCGGCAATCGCATGAGCATTACAATTGGTGAGGTAAGGGGAAAAAGAGAAAAACCAACGGCAATGGGGCCATGGGGGTTGCCAAAAACGGAAAAGAAGCCTACATAGATGGCCAGCATCAATGGCAGGATTATCGGGAAGATAAATTGCTGGGTATCCGTTTCATTGTCTACCGCTGCCCCAATAGCAGCATATATCGAACTGTAAATCAAATACCCTAAAACAAAATAGATCATAAAAAAGAAGATCAGCATACCCCAGGGGATTTGGAGCAGTTCATTGGCATACAATTGCATTTCACTGGCACCCTGGCTCATAGGCCCCATCGGGGAAACGGCTCCCGGTGGTAATACCCCGGCATTCTCCATGCCTGAGGTATCCAGCCCTAAAAAGGACATGATGACAAAAAGCAGGAGGGTAGCAGAAAAAATCCAGATAGCAAATTGGGTAAGTCCAGCCAGGGAGGTACCGATGATCTTCCCCATCATTAATTGGAAGGGTTTTACCGAGGAGATGATAACCTCAATGATGCGGCTTGTCTTTTCTTCTATGACACTTCGCATCACAAAGCCGCCGTAAATGATGATGAACATCATAATGAGGTAGCCAAACCCTCCTCCAATAAAGGCCTTTAATTCATTGATTCCTTTTAAATTCTGTTGTCCTTCAAAGGTTTCGGTATTGAGCTGAAATCCGGCATCGATCGTGGCAAAATCCTCGGCAGAAACGCCCATTTCCACCAATTTTTGCTGCCGCAGCCTATCCTGAAATACAGCGTCTAGTTTATCCAGGACCGCTGTATTTGGTGCTTCCTTGGTATAGAAATAAGTCGATTTGGCCACTTCTTCCAATGTGGTCCCGGCAGGAATATGGAGCAGCCCGTAAAAACCCAGCCGTACCGTGGTATCCTTGGCCTGTTCCAATGAGACATCTTTTAAAAGCACATAGGACGTATAATCATTGGAATTGAAATCGGTTGAAAAGAAAGGGCTTTCATTTAAGACCGTAATAACCCTTGCTTCACTATCGTTTATTTTGGTCAGATAGGCGATCAATACCACCATACCCACCATAAGGATTGGGCTTAGGAAGGTCATGATGACGAAGGACTTATTCCGTACCTTGGCCAGGTATTCCCTTTTTATGATCAGTGTTAATTTACTCATGATTCGTCTTACTTTGAACGGTCTTTATAAAGATGTCGCTTGCGGATGGGATCGTTTCAACAAAACTGTTCACCGTTCCTTTTGAAGATAAATGGGTGAGCAGGGCACGCGTATCTTCTGAGGGTAGTTGAATCTGAAATTCGAGTTGTGATTCTTTCCCGTCATAGGAGCCGGCAGCCAGCTGAAAACGATCTGAAAGTTCTTTCAGAAAAGCGTCTCCATTTTCGATCTCCATTCCTACTTGAAAAATATTGTTTTTATACTGCTTCTTTATCTCCGATAGTTTTCCGTCCAGGATCTTCTCCGAATTATGTAAAAGCGCTATATATTCACAAAGTTCTTCCACGGATTCCATCCGATGGGTTGAAAAGATAATGGAGGTGCCACGCTCCTTTAATTGTAGTATTTCCTCCTTGATAATATTGGCATTTATAGGATCGAAGCCGCTGAAAGGCTCATCGAAGATCAATAATTTTGGCTCATGCAATACAGTTACAATAAATTGGATCTTCTGAGCCATGCCCTTAGACAATTCCTGGATCTTTTTGTTCCACCAGTCACCAATTTCGAGCTTATCGAACCAGAACAAGAGTCTCTTTTTTGCCTCCGCCTTATCCAGGCCTTTCAGTTGTGCCAGATAAAGGGCCTGTTCACCAACTTTCATACTCTTGTAAAGCCCTCTTTCTTCCGGCAGATAGCCTATCATGGAGATGTGTTCTGCCCGTAACGGCTCGCCATTGAAATGTACCTGCCCGCTATCCGGATAGGTAATCTGATTTATGATACGAATTAAGGTTGTTTTCCCTGCACCATTTGGACCCAAAAGGCCATAGATGCTGTTTTTGGGGATCTCTAAGGATACGTTTTTTAAAGCGAACTGATTTCCGAACTGTTTCGAGATACGGTCGGCAATCAAAATAGTACTCATGTATGCAATTTTTTCAAAGATATAGAATTGACAGAAAAGACTTTTGTGTTTAACCGGATATTATAATTCCTTTAAAGAATGCTTTTTCAAAAGTGGTTCCTCCTGCTTAGACAATTATTCGAGAATGCTTCTTTACAGCACTTATACCAACACCTGAAACCGAGAAACGAAGCTAAAAGAACGCACTGCAGAAGAAGAAAAACAGGTTAGCAGGACCCCTAAAAAAGCAAAACCCACCCTTAACGAATTAAGGATGGGAAAAAAATTGCTATGAAAAAGAAAATTAATATTGGAAATCCAATATCGGTTCAAATATACGTTTTTTATTTAAAACCAAAATGATTTATCATTTAAGAAAACATGTCTTTTACTTTTTCAAAGAAGGATTTGTCCGATTTCTCGGGTTTTGGTTCAAAATTCTCATTAGTACTCATTTTCTCAAAAAACTCCCGTTGTTCTTTGTTCAGTTCCTTTGGGGTCCAAACATTCACATGTACCAGCAGGTCCCCACTGCCATAGCCATTAATATTGTTGATGCCCTTGCCCCTAAGCCGTAATATTTTACCCGATTGAATACCGGGTTCCAGTTTAATCCTGACCTTCCCTGAGACGGTATCAATCTCCTTGGAGGTTCCCAATACCGCATCGGAAAAACTGATGTACAGATCGTAATGAAGGTTATCTCCTTCCCTTTTTAAGGTGTCGTGCTCTACCGTTTCGATGGCCACTAAAAGGTCTCCTGGAATACTATTCCCCGGGGCTTCGTTTCCTTTGCCCCCTACTTTTAGCTGCATCCCCTCTTCTACCCCGGCCGGAATTTTAACCGAAACTGTTTCTTCCTTGATCCGTAACCCCTGTGCATCGGCATCACTTGGGCGCTTATCGATGATCTGCCCGCTTCCGCCACAGCTGCTGCAGGTAGTCGCTGTTTGCATTCTTCCCAGTATGGTATTGGTAATTTTGGTAACCTGGCCATTTCCATTACAAGTAGAACAGGTTTTATAGGTTACCCCGGGGGCCTGTACCTTTCTTCTCACCTTCACCTTTTTTTCCACGCCGTTTGCAACTTCCTCCAGCGTAAGTTTAACGCGTATCCTCAGGTTACTCCCCTTAACCCTTCTTTGTCCGCCACCGCCAAAACCTCCAAAGCCACTGAATCCGCCACCAAAAGCACTACCAAAGATATCCCCGAACTGACTGAAGATATCTTCCATGTTCATACCTCCGCCGCCAAAGCCGCCGCCTTCGAATGCCGCATGACCGTATTGGTCATATCTGGCCTTTTTATCCGGGTTACTCAGGACCTCGTATGCCTCGGCAGCATTTTTAAACATTTCTTCGGCCTTTGGATCACCCTGATTTTTATCGGGATGATGCTCAATAGCCTTTTTGCGATAGGCTTTTTTTATCTCAGCCGTTGTGGCAGATTTACTGATCCCTAATATTTCGTAATAGTCTTGTTTCATTATGCGATTTTAATTCCCTACTACCACTTTAGGATGTCTGATGATTTTATCTCCCAGGCGATACCCTTTTTCAACAACATCGATGATCTTTCCCTTTAATTTTTTGTTCGGTGCCGGAATCTGTGTGATGGCATCGTGGATCTCCGCATCAAAACTATCGCCTTCCTTTGTTGACAGCTCCTCCAAGCCTTTTACTTTTAGGGTTTCTTTAAACTTATGCGAAATAAGTTCCACTCCTTTGAACAGCTCCTTGTCTGCTGATTTGGAAAGTTCTTTCAAAGCCCTTTCAAAATCGTCCATGACGGGCAGCAATGACACCATTATCTCTTGTCCTGCTGTCCTGAAGAGATCGATTCGTTCTTTTGTAGTCCGCTTTTTGTAATTTTCGAATTCCGCAAAAAGCCGCAAAAATTTGTCCTTTTCTTTTTCCAGGTCCCTTTCCAGTTGTTCTTCTCTGGATACGCCTGCTTCATCTGTTGTTCCGCTATTTTCAGAAAGGTCTTTTTTTACTTCCTCAGCGGTCTTTTCTCCTTCCCGGGAAAGGGTGTCTTCCATCTCTTCCATTTCTTCTGACTTATCTCTTGTACTCATTTCTGATATATTTTTTGGGCCCTTGGCGCTTTAGATCAACCTTCAAGATGGCAAAAGTACTGCCATTTCTTTAAAAATGTCAAAATGTCACAAAAAAACATCCGTGATCACGGATGTTATAAAGAGATGCGATCCGAAAAGACTTAAATAAATTCCTTGTAGAAGCTATTATCGGAAGTTGTTTCCGTTTGATATAAGTCGCGAAGGGCACTGCAAATGTTCTTGTGGTAAAACTCAAATCCCTCCTCTTCTATTTTCCTGCAACTTACCCGCTGACTGGCAAAAAGGATATAGGACATTTCCCCCAAAATAAGGCGCATCATAGCACGGGGAATATTGGGAAACAACAGCGGCCTTTTAAGGACCTCGGCAATTTCTTTGACGAGCTTACCATTGGTTACCGGATTAGGAGCCACGCCGTTATAAGTACCTGACAATTTGTTCTCTAAGACAAACAAAAACTGCCTGGCTAAATCTTCAATATGGATCCAGGACTGCCATTGTTCGCCGCTTCCAAAAGCAGCTCCCATATACGCCCTAATTGGTCGTTCCATAGCAGGTAACGCACCTCCTTCTGTCGCTAACACCAGGCCGATACGCACTTTCGCAACTGGAAATGAGAATTTTTGAAAGGCATCGATCTTCTGCTCCCATTCCTGTACCACGCGTCCCAGGAAGCTGTCATCCACGGCCGCTTCATCTTCTGAGTAAAAATGATCTAAGGAATCAGGGTAAATACCTATAGCAGAGGCCGAAACGAAGGAGGATATTTGCAGGCCGTCTGCCTTTTCAAGAGCATTAAAAAGCGTTTGCAGGCTGTCTATTCTGCTATTTAGGATCTTTTTCTTGTTGGCTTTTGTCCATCGCTGGGAAACAGGGGCCCCAGCCAGATTAATAATACCCGTTACTCCTTCAAAACAAGTAAGATCAATCTCTCCCCTGCCCGGATTCCAGTAAAATCCTTTACACCCTTCTTCTTCCTGAATTTTTCCTTTACGAGTTGTTAAGTAGTGAACTTCGATCTGATGATCCCTGCATTGGCGGATAATGGCTGATCCTATCAAACCCGTAGCACCCGTTATCAAAACCTTCATGTAATCTTTTTTGTAAAGATATTTTATTTTGAACGGGGGAGGTAAGGGTTTATCTTAGGTTTAACACTCTTGTTCAATCCCTACAGCAATTGAAATTTAAACGGGCTGCCCTATTTTACCAAAGTTTAAAACCATCTTATAAAGCAGCAGCTTTTTTAGTGGCCCTGAGCATTTCACGTTTCCCGGGTGGGCCCGGCAAGCGCTCAACCTCAAATCCAACAGCCTGCATAGCGCGCCTTACACTGCCTTTTGCAGCATAGGTAACCAGCACCCCATTCTCCTTCAATACTTTAAACATATTTTGAAAGATGGTTTCCGTCCAGAGTTCGGGTTGTACCCGTGCTCCAAAGGCATCAAAATAAATCAGGTTATAAGCATTCTCAGCAGCTATATCACTAAATTGCTTTTGCTGTTTGCAAAGTGTAAAAAAAGGTGTCAGCGCCTCCGCAATTTCCCATGGAGAACCATGCATCCTCAGGTAGTGTTCCTCGTACTCCTGCGCATGTAATTGAGCACTGTAGTTTAATAGTGATACTTCCTCATTAGTAACCGGAAAAGCCTCGACCCCTGTGTAAAATACCTGTAAGCCTTTTTTGTCGGCTTCCATCAGTGTAATCAAGGCATTCAGGCCAGTGCCAAATCCTATTTCAAGAAGGTGAATCGGATTTGCCGTTATATGCAATAATCCAGCTTGTATGAAGACGTGCCTGGCTTCCTGCACCGCTCCGTGCATGGAATGGTACTGTTCGTTCCAGTCCTCAATTTGTATGGTCCGGGAGCCGTCGGCTGTGGTGACGATTTTGCGCTTCAACCTAGCCTTTTACCAATACTCCTTCTGCAATAAAACTATAGGTAACCTTAGGAGTCGTTATCTGGTTCAGTTCTTCCTCGGTGGCCCCTCCATCTTTGGCGAAATGGCGCTGGTCTTCAACACTCATTTCCTCTATATAACTCTGTCCGGAAAGCACTATTTCTTTTCCCTCTATATCCTTGGGCACAAAGAATCCATAATCCTTAAAGGTAACCATAGCTTCTTCACCATCTGCCAGGGAAACCTTTACCCAACATCCTTTGGCCTTGCACACATCCGTAACTGTGCCATAAAAAGCAACATTGAGGGTATCAGTGGGTTGCAGTTTATTAAATTCGGCAAACATCTCATTACTATTCCTTGCCATTTTAGGATCAAATTCCTGGCCAAAGACCGCCATTTTTGCATCATCAGGCACTTCTTCTGCATTTTTTTGCTGATCAGGCTGTTGCTTGCAGCCGGTAATAAGTAAGAAAACAATAAGTAAAATGTTAAATCCTTTCATTTTTAATACGATTTAGTTGTGTCTTACAAAGCTGCGTATTTTTCGGCAAAAAAAGAAGTACCAGCAAGGCATAAATGTTTAATTTTGAAAAGAAAAAATATCCGAATGGACACAAATGTCACCAATATTGTTGTTGAAAAAGTAAAGAAATCCAAAATTGACACTGTTGATTTTAACAACCTTCCTTTTGGAAAAGTCTATACAGATCATATGCTTGTTTGCGACTATGAAGATGGCGCCTGGCAAACGCCAAAGATCATCCCCTATCAGGGAATTAGCTTAGATCCGGCAGCCAAAATTTTCCATTATGGCCAGTCAATTTTTGAAGGAATGAAAGCGTACAAAGATGCGGATGGGCATGTATGGCTATTCCGTCCGGAAGAAAATGCGAAGCGATTCCGTATTTCCAGCAAACGCATCGCCATTCCCGAACTGCCTCAGGAAATCTTTATGGAAGGGCTTAAAACACTGCTGCAGATTGAAAAAGACTGGATTCCTACTACCCAGGGAAGCTCCTTATATATCAGACCGTTTGTTTTTGCCACGGGGCTGGGCCTGCATGCTTCGCCAGCCGATAAATATAAATTCATCATCGCTTGTGCCCCATCCGGTCCTTATTTTTCAGGGAAGCTGAAGGTTCTCATTGAAGAAAAATATTCACGGGCAGCCAACGGAGGAGTGGGCTACGCCAAAGCTGGCGGAAACTATGCCGGACAGTTTTACCCTACGCAGCTGGCGAATGAAAAAGGGTACCAGCAGGTTGTATGGACAGATGACAATACCCACGAATACATTGAAGAGGCGGGAGCCATGAATATTTTCGTACGCATTAACGACACCTTGCTGACAAGTCCGGTGAGCGACAGGATCCTGGATGGGGTAACCCGTAAAAGCGTTATCGATATTGCAAAGGCGGATGGCATCCCGGTGGAGATCAGAAAGATCAGGGTGGAGGAATTGATCACTGCCTCTAAAAATGGCACCCTCATGGAAATGTTCGGTGCAGGGACGGCTGCTGTCATATCCCCCATTGCCAATTTTGGACACAGAGATACCGACTATGCACTGCCCGAATTAAGCGACAGCTATGCGGAACGTATCAAAAAACGCATCACAGATATTCAGTACAACAAGGCCGAAGATCCTTTTGGATGGCGTTACCAGGTACTATAAGGTACGGCAGAAATACAATAAAGAAAAGAGCACCTTAAACGGTGCTCTTTTTATTTGTCCAGGATGCGCCTGATATCCGGTTTGAAATAATCAGGTCCCTTCAATACTTTTCCGTCTTCCCGGTAAATGGGTAGCCCATTCGCACCTAACTTACTCATATTGCTCCGCTGTATCTCGTCAAATACCTCTTCTATAATATGCTGCATTCCGTGCTCCAGGATCGTGCCGCATAAAATATAAAGCATATCACCCAAGGCATCGGCCACTTCCACGAGATCGTCTTTCTCGGCGGCTTCTAAATATTCCTTGTTCTCTTCATCCATCAGGTTAAAGCGAAGTTTGTTTTTCTCCGGACCGAGGTTTGCCTGGGGGGAATGGGATACTCCCAGGCCAAACGATTCGTGAAACAAGGCTACGGCTTCTATCTTACTTTTCATGCTCCCTTTTTTAGTTTAGATTTGCACTAAAATAGGAATATGTTTAGCAAAGGACAATTAATTTTTGCCGTTGTATTTGTCATTTTTTTTGCAGTGACGATCTTCCTGACGTATAAAAAGGACAGGAAATTGCATGCAAAAAACTACAAAGGTGTTAAATGGGTGGGCATTTCATTTGTTCTATTCATAATTATCCTCTTTGTGATTAAACAAATGCTCAAGAATTAACAACTATATTGCACATACCACAAAAATCGGACATCTCACAACTAAAAACGAATTTCATTCGTATACTATAAGAAAACACGTACTTTTGCGTTATACGTTCAAAGAAATTCGATAAATGACAACCTTTTTTACCATTTTCTTACTTCTGGTGCTTGTGAATGTCGCGCTTTTGGTCTTTAGTATTGCTGCATCAGACAGTAATCGCACCAAGATGCCAAAAGACCTTTCAGGCGCCGCTCAAAACAAGATCTACCCCTTGGATTTGTCTTCATCTGATTACCGAAAAGCAATTTAGATTGCTATCTTTAGGAAATGAAACAATTTTTGCTGGTATTCCTGGGAGGAGGAATTGGTAGCGGCCTTCGCTACTTAATTAGCAAAGCATTAAATCCATATATAGCTTCTTTTTACCTCGGTACCTTTGGGGTAAACATTCTGGGTTGCCTTATCATAGGGACCACATTGGGTCTTGCAGCCAAATGGACCGACCTTTCCAACAATCTTATCCTTTTTATTACCATTGGTTTCTGTGGTGGCTTTACCACCTTCTCCTCTTTTGCCCTGGAAGAATACGGTATGATTCAGGAAGGACAGTACCTTTCTTTTGCCCTTTATACGATCAGTTCGATAACCGCAGGGGTGCTTGCCGTGGTCTTTGGATTATGGCTGGCTAAACTACTTTAGCCCTAAATGACTTGCCTTCACCGCTTCTAAACCATCTCAACACCCTATTCTGACAAGCTTCACACAGCGGCAAAATGCCACGCTCCTACAATAGTTGTTAAAAGAACCCTACGCAATAACCATAAAGATAATTATAAAAGTATATATTCCTATACCCCTATTTTTTAAGGGTATATTTTATTATTATAATAAAAATACTATGATGACCCCCTAAAAAATTAGGGGGTTATTTTTATTAATTTACTTTTGGACCAATCAACAATAAACTAATACAATGAAAAAAGTAGAAGCAATTATTCGAAAGTCAAAGTTCGACGACGTAAAAAAAGCACTTCATGCGATTGAGGTGAACTTCTTTAGTTACTGGGACGTAACAGGGGTTGGAAATGAAAAGCAGGGCCATGTATACCGGGGTATATCCTATAGTACCTCAGACATACAACGCAGGTATCTGGAGATCGTGATCTCCGATGATTTCCTGGAAAAAACGGTCAATACTGTTTTGGAAGCCGCCTACACCGGGAATGTCGGGGACGGAAAGATCTTTATTTCCGATGTCATTGATGCCTACAGGATCAGAACCAAAGAAAACGGATACGAGGGTATCAATTAAATGTATAACTAACTAATACTTATTGAAAAATGGACGCAGGATTATTTACAGCTAACAATATATGGATGATGATTTGTACCGCCTTGGTATTTTTCATGCATACCGGATTTGCCTTTCTGGAAATCGGACTGACTAGGCAAAAGAATACGATCAATATTCTTTTTAAGAATATTTTTATTATCACTGTAGGCCTTCTGATGTATTACATTGGTGGTTTTAACCTCATGTACCCAGGATTCGCAGACGGTTCCATGGGTATTCTGGATTTTGCAGGGTTTGGGATTGCCCCACCTGAAAATGGGATGACCCCTGAATATGCCGATGGCGGATATACCTGGTGGACAGATTTCTTATTCCAGGGCATGTTTGCGGCAACAGCAGCCACTATTGTATCGGGAGCCGTAGCAGAACGTTTTAAAATTGGTCCTTTTATGATCTTCACCGTAATCTATGTGGGTCTTGTATATCCCATTGTAGGTTCCTGGCAATGGGGTGGCGGCTTCTTATCTACCCTGGGAGGAGACGATGCCGGATTTTATGATTTCGCCGGTTCTACCTTGGTCCACTCCGTAGGAGGATGGGGCGCCTTGATCGCTATTTACTTACTGGGTGCCAGGATAGGCAAATTTGATGAAAACGGGAAGGCAAATGCCATACCGGGACATAACATTCCTTTGGCCACGGCTGGGGTACTGATCCTTTGGTTAGGATGGTTCGGCTTTAACGGCGGCTCTGTATTGTCCGGTGATCCTGAGACCACTTCCCTGGTACTGGTTACTACCAGTTTGGCTGCGGCTTCAGGAGGTGTTGGTGCCCTGATTTTGTCTACCATCTTGTATAAGAACCTTGACCTTACCATGTTCTTGAACGGAATATTGGGCGGACTGGTTGGCATTACTGCCGGTGCAGACCTCATGTCGCCAAACGAGGCGGTCCTGATTGGACTTATCGCCGGATTAATCATTGTGTTAGGGGTTGCTTTAGTGGACAAAATCAAATTAGACGACCCTGTTGGTGCCGTTACGGTGCATCTTATCTGCGGTATCTGGGGCACCCTGGCGGTTGGTATTTTTGGTACCAAAGCCGGAGGTGATCAGTTTCTCTACCAATTAGCAGGCGTAGGGGCCGCAGCTACCTTCTGTTCACTGACTGCCTTCCTCATCATCTTTAGCTTAAAGAAGACCGTAGGTATCCGCGTTTCGAAAGAAGAAGAATTAGATGGGCTGGATCTTCATGAGCACGGTATGGACGCTTATTCTGATTTTAGAATGAACCAACATTAAAATAAATGGAAACGGAGCGTTTGGCAGAACGCTCCGTTCATAACCCTTTCAAAATTTTCAATTGATCATAGTTACTAACATCCTTTAGCAGGATATCCTAAAAACTGAAATATGAAAACGATTATACTTACAAATTTCGCAAAAAAAATAGTATTTCTCTTTCTTTTTACCATGAGTTTTACATTGCTGGCTCAGGAAGAAACCCCCGAAGAAAAAAAGTTTAGTCTCAGCGGAACCGTTGATGCCTATTACCGGGCCAATCTTAATTCGGCCAATTCCGGCCCCAACTATTCGGCCCCGGGCAGTTCCTTTGCAAACCTGCCCGGCTTTGCGCTGGGGATGGCCAATATCATCGCCACATACGAAGGGGAAGACGTAGGTTTTGTGGCCGACCTAGTATTTGGTCCAAGAGGTACGGATGCTATTTTTGCCTCTCCCCTTTATTCGGCTACAGGTAATATTGTTAATCAGCTCTATGTCTACTGGAATGTCACTGATAAGATTACCTTAACCTTCGGAAACTTCAATACTTTCTTGGGCTACGAGGTAATTTCACCGGCAGGGAACTTTAACTACAGCACCTCGTATCTCTTCTCTTACGGTCCCTTCAGCCATACCGGCCTGAAAGCCGATTTTGATCTGGGAAGTGACTGGTCCCTGATGCTTGCTGTCATGAATCCCACGGACATAACTGAATTTAACCCTAACGGGAAATATGCCTACGGTGCCCAGCTGGGATATAGCGGTCAATACCTCAACCTAATAGCCGACGACGGTAATTTTGAAATTGACTATACCGGAGGATTCGATCTGAATGACGATTTTTACCTGGGCATCAATGCCGCCTATTTCGATGGGACCAATGATACGGGATTTGCAGGAGGTGCTTTATATCCTCAATACAAAACCTGTGAGAACTTTACACTGGGTCTGAGAGGAGAATATTTCGTGGAGACCGGAAATTTTGGCGCCATTGGCACAGGAGTGGATGATTCCAGCGTACTGGCCCTGACCTTAACAGGAAGTGCCACCATCGGAGACTTAACCATCAAACCGGAATTACGCCTGGATAATGCATCGGAAGATGCCTTCCTGGATGCAGACGGCGCCCCAATGAAAAGTCTTTCGTCTTTTGTACTCGCTGCCATTTACGCCTTTTAAAGCTCTTATATTAGTTTTGTTTAGTTCGTTGATAAGCCCTGGCATTTATGTCAGGGCTTTGTTTATTCCTTTAAAAATGCTTTAACACCTGCATATACAGGGACTTTAAGCGCATTCACAGCAGGAACCAGCGGACAGGAATATTTTTTGTTATAGGCGCAATACGGGTTGTAGGCCATGTTAAAATCGATCTTAATGGAGTCAGATTCCGGAATCCTTAAATCGATATACCGTCCGCCACCATAGGTTTCTTTCCCATTGGTAGCATCGGTAAAAGGCAGGAACAGGTAATCCTCAAATCCTTCCTCCAATAGTAGCTCCTCATTTTGATATACCTCGAGCTGATAGCTTTTGCCCTTGAGCGTGAATGTCAACGTCCCATAGACAAGTTCTTTAGACAACCTGTCGGTATTGGTAGGCATAAGGAAAGGAACAGCATCCGGAGTACGGGTGAGTTTGGCCCAAACGGTATAGGTGGTATCCGGGGCAAAGAAGTCCAATGCTTCAAAATCCTTGCGGTACCGGTCTGGCAAAGGAGAGGTTTTCGGATCCCTGAATTCCTGACTGAGCTTCTCCTGAAATGCCAAAATGGAGGCCAGGGTATTGGTCTCTGCTTCCAGCACTGTATTTTCCTTTGCATCGTGGTATTTCTTCCCATCCCCGCAACTGAGAAAGACACACAAAACTAAAACAGACACCAGACTTTTAATAAGGTAGTTCATACTATTACAATTATCCTTCAAAAATACAATATAGCTTTATTTTAGCTAGATTTGACGTCATTAATTGCGGGGCTTGGGGTTTCCGGTACTACGCAGGTTAAGCAGTAAGATTTCGAGGAATAACTAAGTTTTATTGGCCTTTGCTTTATGAAAATGATCTACCATTCGTATATCAATTCTTTCCGGGGACTCTCCAGGGAGGTTTGGTGGCTGGCATTGGTAACGCTGATCAATCGGGCGGGCACCATGGTGATCCCGTTCCTTTCCCTTTACCTGACGCAAGACCGTGGTTTCTCTCTTGAAAATGTCGGGGTTATTATGTCTTGTTTCGGTTTAGGGTCTTTGGTTGGTTCCTTTATTGGGGGGAAATTGACCGATCGATTCGGCTATTACAAAGTAATGCTGGTAAGTCTGCTCAGTACAGGTATGCTATTTATCTGGATACAGGTCCTCGAATCCTTCTACGCATTCTGTGCCGGAATTTTTGTCCTTATGGCTATAGCCGATTCCTTTCGGCCGGCCACTTTTGTCGCTTTAAGTGCGTATAGCAAACCGGAAAACAAAACGCGTTCCGTTACCCTGATACGCCTGGCCATCAACCTCGGATTTTCAGCCGGACCTGCCATAGGAGGCATCATCATTGCATCCATAGGCTATATGGGGCTCTTCTGGATAGACGGCATTACGTGCATCATGGCGGGTTTCCTGTTACTGGTGGTCTTACACCCTAAAAAAGCAAAGGAACTGGACGTGCAGAAAAACGCAAATCCTACCTCGGCGTATAGTGACAGGCTCTATTTACTGTTTATTGCAGCCATGATCTTATTCGGGTTCATCTTTGTACAGTATTTCTCTACAGTACCGCTCTATTACAGTCAGGAGCGGCATCTGAGCGAGCTGGAAATAGGACTTTTACTGGCCATGAACGGCTTCCTGATTTTTGTTTTTGAAATGCCCCTGATAAAGTATATGGAATCGCGCCCTTTTTCCAAGAGCACCCATATGATGTTGGGCCTTGCCCTTACATTGATCAGTTTTTTATTCCTTACCATGGGTTCATGGACCGGCTTACTGGTCATTGGGATGATCCTGATGACCTTAGGCGAGATGATCATATTCCCGTTTTCCAATGCCTTTGCCATGGATCGTTCCAGAAGGGGTAAACAAGGCGAGTACATGGCCCTTTACAGCATCGCGTTCTCTATTTCACATGTTTTTGCCCACAATACCGGCATGTTTTCTATTGCCCACCTGGGGTTTGAGACTACCTGGTATGGCGCCGTTGGAATTGGGATCCTTGGTATTGGCATTCTTATGATCCTGCGAACGAAACTACAATTGAAAAACTCATTATGAAAAAACTATTACTGGCTACCTTAACCATCATGATTTGTTGTAGCTGTAAAGATGGTGTTAAGGAATTGACATCCAGGGAACAGGAACTACCAACGCCGAATGCCTTAGTGCCCAACCGCTACAATGTTGCCTTCCTGATAATGGAGGGGACCTATAATACGGAATTTACAGCTCCCTACGACATATTTCAACACACCCAATACCGTGAGGGAATAAAGGCCATGAACACCTATACCGTTGCCAATACACGAAAGCCCATAAAGAGTTTTGAAGGGATCCGATTCCTGCCTGATTATGATTATACCCGCGACACTATTCCCCCCATTGATATTTTGGTAGTGCCCAGTGCCGAACATCACCTCGATACGGATCTGCAGGATACCACCATGCTGGCGTTTGTCAGAAAAGTGGCTGAAAAAGCACTACTGGTTACCTCGCATTGTGATGGCGCCTTTGTGCTTGCCAGGGCCGGTTTACTGGACAATGTGGCCTCAACCACCTTTCCTGCTGATGTTGCTGCCTACAAAGCAATGTTCCCACAGCTGGAGGTAAAAGACAGTATCCTCTTTGTTCATGACGGGAAGTATATTACCTCGGCAGGGGGCGCTAAAAGTTTTGAGGCAGCCTTGTACGTGTGCGAGCTCCTCTATGGAAAAGAGGTGACCAGGTCACTGGCAGACGGGTTGGTGATCGACTGGGACCTGGAGAAGGTCCCGTCATTTATTCGTCAATAAGATCGTAACGGGCGCCTTTTAAATATTTATCGACGATGGCGTTGAATTCCGGCGTTATCCTTAACAAGGCAGTGTTTTCCAAAGAATAGAGGCTGGCTTTATCTTCATAGCCATTTTTCAGCAGCTCTTCCAGATAGAATAGTGCCGTTCCAAAATCCTCATATTTGGCACTATCTGAAATAATATTTAAATAGTTCCTGAATTCTTTTGGTGCCGTAATGGTCTTAACCATCCACAAAAAGCTCAGCGCCTCATCATTCACGGGATCCTGATCTAATTCCAGATTTATATTGTCTTCGATCAGGGCATTCAGATATCCCAGTAAACGTTCCCCCATCTCCTTTTCATAAGGGTCCGTACTATTGACTCGTTCTTTTATTTTACTCATTTGGTAGTTCCACCAACCTAAATTATTGTAGTTCAGGGAAAGGACATCATCATTTAAATTATACTGATATTCTTGCTTAATGAAGTATTCTTTCTGAAAATAGCGATTTGATTTTCTGTTTTCTGCGATATATCCCTTTTCTTTTGTCAGCACCTTTCTCCTTTTTGTCACTTCCCTTAAGTCATACAGACCTTTAAACTTCGTCTGCATTTCATCCAAAACAAGGACTGCACCTGAAAAATCATTGTTTCCTGTATGAGCGTTCAGGGAAGAGAGATCGCGATTGTATATTTTTTGGATGAATTCCGGATCTTTGCCAATAGTTCCCTGACGCATGGCTGCCAAAGTAAAGATCTCCAGAGACCTACCCAGATAGGTTTTTTCCGGCCATTCATGACCCCCGTCAAAAACCATCAAATAGTTATTGAACCTGCCTCCCCCTCTCTTCTTTCTACTGGTCTCATAAGCCCCTTGGGTATCCATCATATCCGAGTAACTAAAATCCGATCTTCCAACAATTCCAATAAATTCAAAAGATACAGGATCCAGCAATTCCTTGAAGGCAACACCTGAACCACAGGAGATAACACCTCTTACAGGCTTAAAAATGGATGGGATCAAAGAGGCGAATTTGGCCCCACTGGAAAAGCCTGCCGTATAGACCCGGTCTTTATTAATGGAAAACAACCCCTGAGCGGCATTGAACATTCTGCTGGTTATAAACATGTTCTGAGTAATGGACAAACTGTCACGGATATGGTTGGAAGCCATTACCAGGTAACCCTGTTCCTCAGCCACTTCCCGGAACATATGTACCACTTGTTTCGCCTTTCCTTCCATGTCTATTGCAAACAGAATGGGCCAGGTTTTGGAGGGATCATATGAAGATGGCAGAAATACTGCCATTGATTCAGGAATGGAATCATTGATACGGACCGAATCCTGGACGATCCCTTTCTTTAAAACGATCCCGTCCGTTTGTGCCAGGGCAAGATCACCGATCACGAATAAGATGAGAAGAAGTACCTTTATTTTCATAGCAATTAGTTCCTCAAAAATCCGGCCAAAATCAGATCAACGATACGCTGCATTCAAAATTACTCACAGCCTTCATTTGAAATTGGCGCATTTATGTCGCTCAACTCTTGTAATAACGACCCCTTAAAATTAAGGATTTATCCTTATCCTTTCCGTTTTTTTATGGGGGCGTTGGCCACAACCTCAGATAATATTATGTGGGTACGTGTTTCGCCATAAAGTATTAAGCTATCAATAAAAGTCTCCAGATGAAACTGATCCCTCAGCACCACTTCCATAATGATGTTCTCATTTCCGGTTATCCGATAGCAATTTACCACCTCATCCAGTTTTACAACCATTTCGAGAAAAGGTTTGAGCTTCCCCATAAAAGCTTTTAAGGTGATTATAGCTTTTAACTGATACCCGGCCTTCGCATGGGAGACGCAGGTATAATAGCCTTCTATAATTCCCAGGTCCTCCATCTTCTTGACACGTTCGGCTACTGCCGGAGGGGTAAGTCCCACCTTTCGCCCGATACTGGCAAAAGATTCGCGGGAATTTTTCTGCAAAGACTCCAATATGCCCCAGTTTAATTGATCTATCCCTGTTTTCAAATTTTTTAACTATGAAATATTATCTATATAAAGCTAATATAGCATTTTACTTTAAAATATAAAGCATATCTCGATATATACTACGTAATTTTAAGTAATAAATTGCTTGAGAAAAAAATGTCTTATCAAAACCTAGCGTCGTTACCGGTTTACAAGAAAGCGTTGGAGCTTTGCACCATCAGCAAGGAGCTGGCGGCCTATGTATCCTATAACAAAAATATGCTAACGCTTTACCAGTCGGATAGCCTGAGGGATCACATTGCAGATTCCCTTATTACCGATGCCGTTTTGATCCCGCAACAAATTGCCAGGGCGGAAACCTCCGATTCCATGAGCGATCGTATGAAAAGTGCCACCTTTATTGGCATCATGATCCGAAACATCAACTCTTATTGTAATGGTCTTGAACGAGACGGTGTCAGGGAAAAAGAGTATTTAAATCTGCTGCGCCTGGAGGTCCGTTCCTTTAGAAAATTCTTCAAAAAATGGCGTAGGTCCATGAGCTATTACAACAGGTCATCGGAGACCTGGAATTTTCAGGATTATCTGGGTTAATTATCTTCAGACCCTAGCAACCACCGTTTATTTCGGTTCCTATTTTCGCTGTTTAAAAAAACAAATTGCCCCTTAGCTACATGTTTCTTCTGTACTGCCCTCCTACCTCAAAGAGTGCAGCGGTAATTTGCCCAAGTGAACAATATTTACTCACCTCCATCAGCTTCTCAAAAATATTATCATTATGAATGGCGGCTTGTCTTAATTCCTGTAGCCCTTTTTCTGCCTTTGCTGCATGACGCTTTTTCAATGCTTCCAAGGTGTGCAACTGCCACTGCTTCTCCTCCTCTGTTGCTCTGATCACTTCAGCAGGAAGGATCGTTGGTGATCCTTTTGAACTAAGGAAGGTGTTTACCCCAATGATAGGATACTCCCCATTGTGCTTCAGGGTTTCATAATACAGGCTTTCTTCCTGAATCTTGGAACGCTGATACATGGTTTCCATGGCGCCCAAAACCCCGCCACGTTCCGTAATGCGATCGAATTCCAACAAAACGGCTTCTTCAACCAGGTCGGTCAGCTCTTCAATGATAAAAGAACCCTGTATGGGATTCTCATTTTTTGCGAGCCCCAGCTCCTTATTGATGATCAACTGAATGGCCATGGCCCTGCGAACCGACTCTTCCGTGGGGGTAGTTATGGCTTCGTCATAAGCGTTGGTATGCAGGGAATTACAATTGTCATAAATAGCATATAAGGCCTGTAAGGTGGTACGGATATCATTAAAGTCGATCTCCTGGGCATGCAGGCTTCGCCCGGACGTTTGAATATGATATTTCAGCATCTGAGCCCGGGGATCGGCCCCGTATTTTTCCTTCATGGCCTTTGCCCAAAGGCGTCTCGCCACCCTTCCAATGACGGCGTATTCCGGGTCAATGCCATTAGAGAAGAAAAAGGACAGGTTGGGTCCGAATTTATTGATATCCATGCCCCTGCTCAGGTAGTATTCCACATAGGTAAATCCGTTGGAAAGGGTAAAGGCCAATTGCGTAATCGGATTGGCGCCTGCTTCGGCGATATGATACCCCGAAATAGATACCGAGTAGAAATTACGAACTTTATTCCCAATAAAATAGTCCTGCACATCCCCCATTAAACGCAAGGCAAATTCCGTTGAGAAAATGCAGGTATTCTGCGCCTGATCTTCCTTGAGAATATCGGCCTGAACCGTACCTCGTACTTCCCGCAGTGTTTTCTCTTTGATGGCCGCGTAGGTTGCTTCCGGGAGTACCTGATCTCCAGTAATTCCCAGCAACATGAGTCCCAGACCATCATTCCCTTTCGGCAAATCACCATGGTAGACTGGCTGCTTACCTCCTTCTTTCCTGAAAATTGCTTCAATTTTCCTGGCCGTCTCTTTTTCCAACCCCTCTTCCCTGATATACTTTTCACAGTTCTGATCTATGGCCGCATTCATAAAGAAAGCCAATAGCATGGGTGCAGGGCCATTAATGGTCATGCTAACCGAAGTCATCGGATCGGAAAGGTCGAATCCGGAATATAATTTTTTGGCATCATCCAGGCAACAGATAGATACCCCCGCATTCCCAATTTTTCCATAGATATCTGGTCTTTCACCCGGGTCGTGCCCGTAAAGTGTTACGGAGTCGAATGCTGTAGATAAGCGCTTTGCACTCATATCCAGGCTCACATAGTGGAACCGCCTGTTGGTGCGTTCCGGACCACCTTCCCCGGCAAACATACGCGTAGGATCTTCTTCCGTACGTTTAAACGGATAGAGGCCTGCCGTGTAAGGAAAGGTCCCGGGAACATTTTCCTGAAGGTTCCAGTGCAACAGGTCGCCCCATGCCTGGTACCTGGGAAGTGCTATCTTAGGGATCTGCACATGCGAAAGTGATGCTGAGTGCGTCTTTATTTCCAGTACCCTATCCCGTACCTTAAACTTGTACACTGGGTCTTTGTAACGCTGTACTGTTTGCTTCCACTGTACGATGGTTCGCCAATGAAAAGGATCCAGGTTGAGTTTGATCTGGTTAAATTCTGCCACCAATTGGCGTAAAAATGGCAGTTTTTCTTCTTTGGCAGCTTGTAAGACGGCTGCTTCATCCAGGCCTTTTTCTGATAGATAGGCATCTTCCGATACCGAAGCAGGAGCACTCAGATCTTCATGAAGTACAGACAAAATGGTTTGATAGACCCCGTATAAACGCTGTGCAACCCTGCTTTGAAATACCACCTGCTGATCGTATTTCCTATTGGCCTCTGCTATCTCAGACAAATAGCGTGTTCGCGATGGAGGAATAATGAAGCGTTTCTCCGGTTCTTCCTGAGCAACCGTAAAATGAGATTCCAAACCGGTTGCTGTTTTTTCCCGAAGGGTCTCCATCACTGCCCTGTATAGCTTATTCATTCCGGGATCGTTGAATTGCGAGGCGATGGTGCCGTACACCGGCAGCTTCTCCGGGTCCTCATCCCACAGGTTGTGGTTGCGTACATATTGTTTTTTTACATCCCGAAGGGCATCCAAAGCACCACGTTTGTCAAATTTATTAATGGCAACCAGGTCTGCAAAATCGAGCATGTCTATTTTCTCCAGTTGGGTAGCGGCCCCAAATTCAGGGGTCATGACGTACAGGGACACATCACTGTGTTCTATTATTTCTGTGTCGGACTGTCCAATGCCGGAAGTTTCCAGAATTAACAGATCGAACGCAGCCATTTTTAAAACATCGAGCGCATCACTGACATACCTGGAAAGGGCAAGGTTTGATTGCCGCGTTGCCAACGAACGCATATACACCCGTTCATTGTTAATGGCGTTCATACGGATACGGTCTCCCAATAAGGCCCCTCCTGTCTTGCGTTTGGAAGGGTCTACGGACACCAGGCCAATAGACTTGTCCGGAAAATCATATAAAAACCTCCTGACCAACTCGTCTACCAAACTGGACTTCCCTGCTCCGCCCGTTCCGGTAATGCCCAATACCGGTACTTTTCCCTTAGCGGGTGGTAAGGTGTTGAAATGCTTTTCAAATTCATCATGCCGGTTCTCGGCCAAGCTGATCATCCGAGCCAGGGTGGTCATGTCCTTATCCAAAAGTGATTGTTCTAGCCCTTTCCCCTTGGGCAATACAAGGGAAGGTACCGGAAAATCCGATTGCTCCACAAGGTCATTGATCATGCCCTGCAAACCCATGGTACGGCCATCATCCGGAGAATAAATGCGCGTAATCCCATATTTCATCAGCGCTTTTATCTCCTTCGGCAAGATAACGCCACCGCCGCCGCCAAAGATCTTGATATGCCCTGCCCCCTTTTCCTTCAGGAGGTCGTACATATATTTGAAATACTCATTATGACCGCCCTGATAGGAGGTCATGGCAATGGCATTGGCATCTTCCTGAATGGCGCAATTCACCACTTCCGCAACACTGCGGTCGTGCCCGAGATGAATGACCTCTACCCCGGTCGACTGAATAATGCGACGCATGATGTTAATGGCTGCATCATGCCCATCAAAAAGGGAAGCCGCTGTGACAATTCTAACTTTATTCTTGGGGATGTAGGGTTTCATTTGCTCCATTATTAATAAACGGTCATTTTGGATGGTGCAATTTACGATAAACGCAAAAAATAACCCGTTACAATCAGAATTTTATAATATCCTTCACATGGTTTTGGCCGGTAAGTGAAAGTACCATTTTTACTTGCTCCAACATAGTTTCGTAAAACAACCATGCTGATCGGCCGTCCCATCCAAACCGATATCTTCAGTACTGTTACGGAGTTTATACATAATAAAGGCAGCACACTAGCATGTAAACATCAAGACCTTCGTCTTCCATAATAAAACAGTCATTTTTTATTAAGTTGTGCCCGGATAGTCCTTTCAAAACCGGTGTCTTTTTTTTATTCTCTTATTCTAATTATATTTTCATAAATTAAGCCAGAATTAGAAGAGGCGGCCATTGATTACAGGCCTCTTCAATTGGCCAAAAAGTTAGAAGCACAGACGATATTATGACAAAGATTGCGGTTTTAGGTCCCATCCCGAGAGATACTATCATTACCCATCATCAGGAAACGATTAAAAAATACGGCTGCGTTACGCATCCGGTGATCGCTTTGGCAAAACTCCTGGAACATGATGGTAAGGTCTATCCGGTATCACATGTACATAAAGTCGATTACCCACAGATCCTGGAGGTGTTTAAACCCTTTTCAAACATAGAAACGTCCTTTGTTTCGAGTGAACATGACAGGGGCACAGTGATTCAACTTAAATTCGTGGATCAGAATAATCGGTTGGAGCGGCAGACAGCCTGTATGAAACCCATCGTACCGGCAGACATCAAGAAGATGGAAGAAATGGATGCCTATGTCTTTATCCCAATTACAGATTTTGAAATTTCGCTTCGCACCCTAAAATACATCAAAAAGAAAAGGACAGGACTCATTGTATTTGATGCACACGGGCCCACCACTTCCATGGGAATGACCGGCGATCGGTATCGAAAATTTTGGGTCGATATGGACGAATGGCTCCGATATATTGACATTCTTAAAATGAATCTGGAAGAGTCACAGGCTTGTTGGCTAAAAAAGGAATATTCGACCGATGAAATGACCAGTTACGATGAAGGACGCACCGAACATTTAGACGACATGGCTGCTTACGTTTTGGACAAAGGCGTTCAATACTTCTATGTGACCCTGGATGCCAAAGGCTGCGTTTTTTATTACAAGGAGGGGGACGAAATCAGGAAGCAGTTTGTAAAATCGGTCTATGTAGATCATGTGGTAGATACTACCGGATGTGGTGATTCCTTTGCAGGCGGACTCGCGTATGGATTTGCGGTTTACAAAGACCCGGTAAAAGCAGCACAGTTTGCCAATGCCCTGGGTGCCCTCAGAACTCAAGGGAAAACCTTCGACGTCTTTAAATCGAAGGAAGCTACCGAAACCTTAATTTCGGAATACTACGGGGAATAGCGCCTTTTTTTTAACTGGCTGGAGCAGCCGGCCCTGTTGGCTTGCAGTAGTTAGTGTCCCCTTTACCTTTTTGGGAATTCCTTTAATTCAAATCGGGTTTCACAATAATTTATGCTTCTCACCGTTACTATTAGAAACGTAACCTTCTGGTAATCTTAATTTAACGACAGAAAGGCATAAATAAGATATTTTTACATCCGAATTATTTGAGTTAGTATTTTTGAGTTAGTTAGTTTAAAAAACCGGTGTAGTGGCCGGTTTTTTTATGCGATAAATCTGGCAAGGCATTACTGCTTTCTTTTGTAAAGCCCGTCAAATAATGTTTGTATCGCCTTTTCTTCCTTTAACACTTCCCATACTTGTCTGACACTTCCATCGTCGTTCGCTGTCCAGGTAATTTGGTGTATCGCCGGAGTACCGTCTTTTTGAACAAACGGATCGGATCGCAGGATCATCTGATTCCCAACCCTGTTTCCTTTCAGTTTTAATAGCGTCCCGGAATTATCTATCCATAATTGTTCCCAATCGCCGGTCCCCGCATTGAAGTAGTTGGTACTAGTACCTGTAAAACCTCCTTTTGCCCCCACCCAATTTTCTTTGAGGAGGCACCCGTTCTGTTCTTTTTCAATCGTGTTCTCCCCTGCCCTTGACCCATCGGGCAGGGTCACCTCCCAGTTGCCGATCCAAAAATCAAAAGCAGTATGTGCTTCTGAACAACAAGAGCATGGGGTAGCCTGACCATTCGATAGATTGACAAAAAGTAATATACTCCATAAGATTAAACTATACCTCATACGCGTTGGCTTATCGATCATTGAATGGTCCTCAAGGTACAAAACCTATTAAAGCATATGACCCGTTAATGAACAATTATGAAGATCAGAAGGCTCCATATTGAGCCTGATAGGCGAAAATTAGATAAATGACCCGGATTTTAGATGTAACTCCTTTAAACGCCAAGCCCTTTTCGAGCTTGCGTCGTATCTTTATAGAAAACAAAATCACCATGGACAACCAGTATTGTAAAGTAGGCGCTTCTACCCCCATAACGAGCGGTTCTAATGCCGGTTCTACTATTGAGCGCTATTATCAAAGATTTGCATCGATGGCTTCTGATACCCAGTATGCCGGAACACGAATGGGTGAATTTTTTGAAAGAAAAGCCCGCACCTTAAAACGAACACTCGAAGAATTCGTATAGGGTTATCCGTTCATTTTATTCAATAGGGCTGCCATTGCTTTTTGCAGGGCTTCCGCTTTCTGTGCGGCTATTTCCGCAAAATCAGTGCCGGGAGAAGCATAAATAATGCCTCTTGAAGAATTGATCAACAACCCAATGTTCTTTGTGAGGCCATTTTCGCACACCTCTTCCAGACTGCCTCCCTGGGCACCAACACCTGGTACCAGTAAGAAATGATCCGGAACGATGGACCTGATCTCTTTTAGGTAAGATGCCTTGGTGGCTCCTACGACAAACATCAGGTTTTTGGCATTTTTATAGTTCCTGGCCGTTTCGATGACCTTCAGGAACAATTCCTGACCCGCTACTTTCTTTGTTTGAAAATCAAAGGCCCCGGCATTGGAGGTCAACGCCAATAAAATGGTATGCTTTCCTTCAAACTCCAGGAAGGGTTCTACCGAATCGCTCCCCATGTAGGGTGCCACGGTAATAGAATCGAATTGCAGGTCTTCAAAAAAGGCCTTTGCATAGCGGGAAGCGGTATTCCCTATATCGCCCCTTTTGGCATCGGCAATTGTAAAAAGTTCGGGATAATGGCTATTGAGATAGGCAATGGTATGCTCCAATGCCTGCCAGCCTTTGACGCCATAGGCCTCATAGAAGGCCGTATTGGGTTTATACGCCACACATAGGTGGTGGGTGGCATCAATGATGGCCTTATTAAAGGCGAAGATAGGATCTGGTTCATCCAACAAATGAGGCGGTATCTTCTCTAGGTCAGTATCCAGGCCAATGCATAGGAACGATTTCTTTTTGTGAATCTGTACTACAAGTTCTTCGGTGGTCATACGACTATTAAAATATTTCCGATGCCTCTTTTAACTTCTCGGTATTATCTACCAGCATTAGTTCGTCAATGATCCTTTGGATATCACCATTCATGATGTTCTGAAGGTCGTACAAGGTAAGTCCGATACGATGGTCTGTTACCCGCCCCTGCGGATAATTATAGGTCCTGATCTTAGCAGACCGGTCACCACTGCTTACCTGGGAATTCCGTTTGGCGGCATCTTCCTCCTGTCTTTTTTGGAGCTCCATATCGTACAAACGGGAACGCAATACCCTGAATGCTTTATCCTTGTTCTTATGCTGCGACTTTTCGTCCTGGCACTGGGCAACGATCCCCGTGGGTAAGTGCGTTAGCCGTACGGCCGAATAGGTGGTGTTTACCGACTGACCTCCCGGACCCGAAGAACAGAAAAAGTCGATTCGGACATCCTTTGGGTCTATATGCACATCAAAGTCTTCGGCTTCAGGCAACACCATCACCGTGGCGGCACTGGTGTGTACACGGCCCTGCGTTTCAGTTTGCGGCACCCGTTGTACACGATGTACACCGGCTTCAAACTTCAATGTCCCGTATACGTCTTCCCCGGTCACCTCAAAATGGATCTCTTTGTAGCCACCGCTGGTTCCCTCATTGAGGTCAATGATATTTGTTTTCCATCCTTTGGATTCGCAATATTTGGCATACATCCGATACAGGTCGCCCGCAAATATACTGGCCTCATCGCCCCCGGTCCCTGCCCGTATTTCCATTACCACATCCTTGGCATCCTCGGGATCTTTCGGGATCAACATAAACTTGATCTCCTCCTCTAGTTTTGGCAAGGCTTCTTTGGCTTCTTCCAGCTGCATTTTGGCCATCTCGATCATTTCAGGATCGGCACCGCCGCCTAATATTTCCTCTGCTTCCTTCAGGTTATTGGTCAGTTCAATATAAGCCTCCCTTTTATCAACCAAGCGCTTAAGGTCCTTGTATTCCTTGTTTAACTGAACATAGCGTTTCTGATCCGAAATAATATCGGGTTGTATGATAAGGTCCGATACCTCATCAAAACGCTGCTTTACAATGTTTAATTTATCTATCATGGTCTGTCATCCATTTCGATGCGAATTTACAACATTTAGGAGCAAGTGCTGATAAATAATTGTACCTACCACATGGAATGACCGGCTAAGAAAATGCTTTCTGTTAGGTTCCGGAGCACAGACCTCAATCGGAAGGGAGACTAAATACGGTCTCCTTTTCTATTCAAAAACCCGAAGTAAGTTTCCGTTAAGCTCGGTGTTGTAAATTTTAATGGGCCTGGGAGTACTGTTAGGTACCGTATTTAAAGGTGTCCCGTCCTGAGCAAAGCGGGACCCGTGGACATCACAGTAAAAAATACCTCCATCCTGGGGAACAAATCTAACCTGGTCATACTGTTCATGGCTGCATACCTGAGTTGCGGCTACAAAGTCACCTTCCAGATTACGCGCCACTACGACCAGGTTTTTAAGGATAAAGCCGCCGTTTTGGGCTAGCTGCGCACCTTCGGCGCTGGTAAGGTCTATTGTAAAATCAATTCCTGTGGGTTGTTCCACCACATTACCATTCGCCTCATCTTTAGAACATCCCTGCACACACGGGAAGGTAAGGGCAAACGCGGCACCGGCACCCAGTGTTCGTAAAAAATTTTTTCTTTCCATAACGGTATTTTTCTATTAAAATAACGCACTACAGCAAAGAATCGTATGTTCTAGTACTCAAAGGTGCCGAATTGGCTCTTGATGGTCAGTTTTTTAATTGGGTGGTCTTCTACCCGGCCAAGGACCTGTGCGGGAATGCCAAAACCTTCCGAAATAGCTATCAGGTCTCCTGCGATTTCCTCCGGGACATAGAGCTCCATCCGATGTCCGCAATTGAACACCTGGTACATTTCCTGCCAACCGGTACCTGATTGTTCCTGTATCAATGAAAACAAAGGAGGCACGGGGAACATGTTGTCCTTAATGACATGGAACTGCTCTATAAAATGGAGGATCTTGGTCTGGGCACCTCCACTGCAATGCACCATGCCATGGATTTGTTGACTACTGTATTTTTCAAGAATTGCTTTAATGACGGGGGCATAGGTCCTGGTAGGCGACAGCACCAGCTTCCCGGCATCCAACGGGGCACCGGCCACTGTTTCGGTAAGGCTTTTTTGTCCGGAGTAGACCAGGTCTGCCGGCACGGACGGATCAAAACTTTCGGGATATTTTACGGCCAGTTCTTTCGAAAATACATCATGTCTCGCGGATGTAAGCCCGTTGCTCCCCATACCGCCATTATACTCCTTTTCATAGGTAGCCTGCCCAAAGGATGCCAGACCAACGATGACATCCCCCGCCCGGATATTGGCATTATCGATCACCTTGTCCCTTCTGATCCTGGCGGTGACGGTCGAATCGACGATGATGGTCCGCACCAGGTCGCCCACATCGGCGGTCTCCCCTCCCGTACTGTGTATGTGTACCCCATATTGGGCCAAATCGTCGATCAGTTCCTGGGTTCCCGAAATGATCGCTTCAATGACCGCACCGGGGATCAGGTTTTTGTTACGGCCAATAGTGGAAGAGAGCAAGATATGGTCTGTAACCCCTACACAGAGGAGGTCGTCCAGGTTCATGACCAGGGCGTCCTGGGCAATCCCTTTCCAAACAGACAAATCGCCTGTTTCCTTCCAATACATATACGCCAGGGAAGATTTGGTTCCGGCGCCGTCTGCATGCATCACCAGGCAATAGTCCTCATCATTGGTGAGATGGTCCGGGACAATTTTGCAAAAAGCGTTGGGAAAGAGGCCTTTATCCAGGTTTTTAATGGCTTTATGCACATCTTCTTTGGAGGCCGACACCCCTCTTTGGTTGTATCGCTTACTGATGGGATCACTCATGGCAGTGGTTTACGGCAAAAATAGGGGAATGTTTAAAAAACCCTGCATAATTGAAGGTCTTTCTATTGACAATTTGCCCTATTTGATAAACAACAGCTCCCGGTATTTTGCCAAGGGCCAGAGCTCGTCTTCCACCAGTTGTTCCAGTTTGTCGCAGTGGTAACGAATATCCTCAAAATAAGGGCGCACATCATTACAATAGGCATACGCCTTTTTATGGGCGTCCTTTTCTGCATTCGCTTTCTTTCTGGCCTCCGTCATGGCTTCGGTCTTGGTCATCATGGCCCCTAAATGGGAGGAAAGCTGTTCAATGACCGACAGCTGGCCTTCCGCCATTTTCTTGTAAGCAGCGCCATAGAGCTCTTTTAACCCCTGTACATTTTGAATGAGTTTGTTCTGATAGGCGATGGCCGCGGGAATGATCTGGGTATTGACCAGTTCATTGAAGACACGCCCTTCTATCTGGGTTTGCAAAATATAATTTTCAAGGTCCACTTCATGGCGGGCCCTCACCTCTACCTCACTCATCACATTCATGACTTGGAAGAGTTCCAGGCTTTGTTTGGAACTAAGGACCTCTAGTGCCTGGGGCGTGGTCTTGTTGTTGCTGAGCTTCCTTTTTGCCGCCTCCTTTTGCCAGGCCTCACCATAGCCATCCCCATCAAAACGAATGCGCTTGGAAGCCTTTATGTATTCCCTTAAGATATTAAAGATGGCTTCGTCCTTCTTCAGGTTCTTTTTGTCTATTAGAACATCCACTTCCTTTTTAAACTCGATCAGCTGCCTGGCCACAATAGTGTTCAGGACCGTCATCGGTTTGGCGCAATTGGCACTGGAGCCAACACCCCGCATCTCGAACTTGTTCCCTGTAAAGGCAAAAGGAGACGTCCTGTTCCTGTCCGTATTATCCAGTAAGATCTCCGGGATCTTGCCCACCACGTTCAATTTGAGTTCGGTTTTCTCTTCGGGCGATAGTTTTCCCTGTGAAACCCCTTGCAGTTCGTCCAAAACACTTGTTAACTGTGTCCCGATAAATATGGAAAAAATGGCCGGAGGTGCTTCGTTGGCACCCAGGCGGTGGTCATTGCTGGCAGAGGCAATGGAGGCCCTCAGCAATTCTTCATAGGTGTCTACGGCCTTGATGGTGTTTACAAAAAAGGTAAGGAACTGCAGGTTTTTCATTGGGGTACTTCCGGGACTCAGGAGGTTTACGCCCGTATCGGTAGCGAGCGACCAGTTATTGTGTTTCCCGGAACCATTAATGCCCGCAAATGGTTTTTCATGGAAAAGCACTTTCAGATCGTGCCGGGCCGCTACCTTCTCCATCACATCCATTAATAACAGGTTGTGGTCTACGGCCAGGTTGGCCTCCTCAAAGACCGGCGCCAGTTCAAACTGGTTGGGCGCCACTTCATTGTGACGGGTCTTTACCGGGATCCCCAGTTTGGTGCATTCCAGTTCCAGTTCCTTCATAAAGTTGATGGCACGCAAAGGGATGACCCCAAAATAGTGGTCGTCTAACTGCTGCCCTTTGGCAGCCGAATGCCCTACCAGCGTACGCCCTGCCAACACAAGGTCCGGGCGCGAATTGGCCAGGGCCTTATCTATCAGGAAATATTCCTGCTCCCACCCCAGGGTAGCCATTACCTTGGTTACATTCTTATCAAAATATTTGGCTACGGCCGTAGCTGCCTGGTCTACAGCATGCAGTGCCCGCAGCAGTGGCGTCTTATTATCCAGTGCCTCCCCTGTGTAGGAAACAAAGATCGTGGGGATACAGAGGGTAGCCCCGTAGATAAAGGCGGGAGAGGTAGGGTCCCAGGCCGTATAGCCCCTGGCCTCAAAAGTGTTTCGTATGCCACCGCTGGGAAAACTGGAAGCATCCGGTTCCTGTTGTACCAACTGGCTTCCCCCAAATTTTTCAAGGGCCTTGCCATTGGGCAGGAGATCAAAAAAAGCATCGTGCTTTTCTGCGGTAGCTCCGGTCAGGGGTTGGAACCAATGGGTATAATGGGTAGCGCCCATGGAAATGGCCCAGGACTTCATGGACTCCGCGATCTGGTCGGCCATTTTACGGTCTATCTTAGAACCTGTATGAATCGCGTTCTTAACACTTTCCAGGGCGTCCCTGGTGAGGTAATGAAGCATGCGTTCTTCATTAAAGACCTGGGTTGCAAAAGCCTCCGAGCGCCTGCGGTCTTCCACTACTGCTATTGATTTTCGCTGATCGCTTTGAAAGAGGGCATTGAATCGTACACTAGACATAGTTGATGGGTTAATTTTCCGTATGGCAAATTTAAACATTTCGTACTAATCCACATCGAAATAAACATTTTATACAATTAACCCTAAAAAAAATAGGGGTGTTGATAATTATATCGATTTTTTTGATAATTACCCCCTTAAAGTTCATGGATGTGTAGATAAAAATAATATTTTTGGAGATCGTTAAAATGAAAAAAATAACACCAAAGATTATGAGCAAGATTAAATTGGAATACATCTGGTTAGACGGTTATACGCCCACTCAAAACATGCGGAGTAAAACCAAAGTTGAAGAACACGAAAATTTTAAAGGAACACTGGAGGAGATCGGCAACTGGTCCTTTGACGGTTCTTCTACCCGTCAGGCCGAAGGAGGATCTTCTGACTGTATTTTAAAACCTGTTGCTATTTTTCCAGACCCGGAGCGCGTTGACGGCTGGCTGGTGATGACTGAAGTGATGAATCCCGATGGAACCCCACACGCCTCTAACGGAAGGGCAACCATTGATGACGATGACAATGATTTCTGGTTCGGTTTTGAACAGGAATACTTTATTATGGACACCGCTACCGGATTGCCATTAGGTTTCCCTGTAGGAGGCTATCCTGCCCCTCAGGGGATGTACTATTGCTCCGTAGGGGGTAAGAACACCCACGGAAGGGGGCTTGTAGAGGAACATGCCGATCTATGCATTGCAGCCGGACTGAATTTTGAAGGCATCAATCAGGAAGTGGCCTGCGGACAGTGGGAATTCCAGTTGTTTGCCAAGGGTGCTAAACTGGCAGGAGATGAATTGTGGGTTGCCCGTTACCTCCTGGACCGCCTGACTGAAAAATACGGTTACTATATTGAGTACCATCCAAAGCCTCTTGGCAAGGATATGGACTGGAACGGATCTGGCATGCATGCCAATTTCTCCAATTCCGTTTTAAGGACCTGTGGCGACCGTGCCATCTATGAGCAAATTTGTGAGGCTTTCCGACCTGTGGTCTCAGAGCACATTGCCGTATACGGTGAATTTAATGATCAGCGTCTTACCGGCTTACACGAAACAGCCTCTATCCATGACTTTAGCTACGGTGTTTCAGACAGGGGTGCGTCTATCAGAATCCCTATTGCGACTGTAGAAAGAGGATGGAAAGGTTGGTTAGAAGACAGGCGTCCTGCTGCCAATGCCGATCCTTACAAAATTGCCGGAAGAATCATTAAAACCGTCAAGTCTGCGAATATTGGTGTACCTGCCTAGAAATTAATTGTTATACCTATACTATAGAATCCCGCTATTGAAATAATCAACAGCGGGATTCTTTTTTTTGACCATTCGTAAGGCTATCCGATGGTAAAGTAAACAAAGGCTCCATAGCATAAAAGCAAGATGACCCCGTCATGCCAGCCCAATTTGAGTCCCTTGGGAAAAAATACCAGGGGCAGCACAAGAAAGGCAAACCCCAACATCCAAAAGATGTCATGGGTCAGTAATTGCTGGTCAATGACACGAATGGGCGTGATCATAGAGGTAATTCCCAGAACGGCCAGGATGTTGAATATATTGGACCCTATTAAATTCCCTAGGCTAATGGCCTTTTCTTTTTTAATCAGGGCAATGACCGAGGCGGCCAATTCCGGAATACTGGTGCCCACAGAGACTACCGTAACACCAATGATCCGTTCGCTTACCTGATAAAAAGTGGCCAGGCCTACCGCTCCCGAGATCAGGAATTCCGAACCTGCCCACAGGCTTATGCCTCCCAATCCAAGCAATAATACTGCCTTATGCAAAGGAAGGGATTGTATTTCCTCATACTCCTCTTCTACTACTGCCGGCTTCTGAAAACGCAGCAGGTACACCAAAAAGAAAAACAGACAACCAATCATAATGGCCCCTTCTGTTATACTGAGCACTCCGTCAAAATAAATAAAGAAAAAGAATATCAGGGATGCCGCCATCATTACCGGCCAATCTGTTACATAAAAACTTTTACGAACATTGATGGGCCCCAGGAGAACAATGATGCCCAGTACCAGACCCAGATTGGCAATATTAGACCCCACCACATTCCCCAGTGCCAGGTCCGGGAACCCCTCGATCGCTGCATTGACACTGACGATCAGTTCAGGAGCCGAGGTAGCAAAGGCTACGATCGTCATCCCAATAATGATCTTTGGGATGTTGAGCCTTAAGGAAAGGGCCACGGCCGATTTCAATAACCAGTTGCCCCCCAGAATGAGAAATGCCAACCCTAAAACAATGAATAAAAGATGCTGCAAAACTGAATTTTTGGCAAATATAATCCAATCTGCAGGTACTGTCCTTTATCCACAGGGAAAATTCCTTTTTAGCGGTCTGACGCCTTATTAAATGGAGGTAAAATCAATGCCGATCCACCCGCAAATGTTAAATAACTATAAATTTAGTTGTTTAACTATATTTTTAGTAGTAGGTTTGATTTCCAGTTTTAATTAATTATTTGATTGTTAAGTAAACAACTAAAACAGATAAGATGCGGTACACTGCAATTTTAGCATTTATATGCTTCTCGGTATTGGCGGGGTGTGATCGAAAGGGCAATTCCAAAATCGCTGACAATTCTGGTGATAGTAAAGGAAATGAATTCATCGACCGGATTGAGCCTTTAGTTCAGGATTATTTAGATTTAGGAATTTTCTCCGGAGTTGTTCTTGTAGCCGAAAAAGGTGAAACCTTATTTCATAGAGCTTATGGTTTAGCAGACAGGTCTTCAGAAAGGCCCATTACCTTTAATACCTTGTTTGATATAGGGAGCATGAACAAGACATTTACGAGGGTGGTGGTTAAGCAACTTGAAGAAGAAGGCAAATTGAAGCTATCAGACCATCTTACAGACTATGTTCCGGACTTTACCGACAAAAGGGTAAAGGATGTTACTATTGAGCATTTATTGGAGCATCGTTCCGGGTTTGGGGATTATCACAACAATGGTTATTTTGATTTGCCTTTGGAACAACGAAAGCTAAATGCCATTGTGGAACGTGCTAAAGAACATACCTTACTCTTCCAACCTGGAGAAGGTGATGCCTACTCCAATCTTGGCTATGTGCTTTTGGGAAAGATAATTGAAATAAGCTCGGGGAAATCTTATTTTGATAATGTTCAGGAGCGGATCATTGACAAACTAGACTTGAAAAATACATATCTGCATAATTTCGATGGATTGGAAGACCGGATTGCATATGGATATTATTTTTCTCCACTTGGAGAATTAGAGGTAAATATCCCGATTCAGGATACTCCAAATCCTGATGGTGGATTTTTATCCACTACCGAGGACATACAAAAATTTTATCATTCCTATTATTTCGATAATGTACTGTTGTCCCAAACCATTAAGGAAACCGATCCGTATTTTCAATTTATAAGAGACCTTCCTGCAGGACGAGCTACCAGTGCGGCAGGGGGGTTTGAAGGCTTTAATTCAGTATTGCTGCAAATTATGGACAAAGATCTCAGCATCATTGTCTTTGCAAATATGGACGAACCTGTAGCAGAACGAATAGGTCTCGATATTCTAGCCCTTTATCGGGGTGAAACCCCAAAAAAACCGTTACTACCTGCCATACAAAATGTCAGGGTTAATTTTGAGGAACATGGTATTGAATTTATAAGAGATAATTTCGATTCACTTACGGTAAATTTTCATCCCACAGATCCTAAAGATATCATACTCAACAATCTGGGCTATGCCTATCTTTATGGTGCAAATGATCTCGAGAAGGCTATCGCGATTTTTGCGCTCAATACGGAATTGTTTCCTGATGTTGCCAACGGTTGGGATAGTTACGGAGAAGCCCTGCGAATGAAAGGAGATATAAAGGGAGCCATAGCTTCCTATTCAAAAGCGCTTGAATTGCAACCGCAATTGGAGAGTGCCATACAAGCCCTGAAGGAAGTAAGAAAGTAACAAAAACAATTAAAATGGAAAAACTGACCAATAAGGAGGAGGAGATCATGAAGATCCTGTGGAAACTGGAAAAGGCTTTTGTAAAGGAGATCATGGCCGAAATAAAGGATGAGCAACCGCATTACAATACCTTGTCTACCATCGTTCGGAACCTGGAAGACAAAAAATATGTGGCGCACGAAGCCTTTGGAAATACGCACCGGTACTACCCCACAGTATCCAAAGAGGCCTACAGAAAACGCTTTGTTAATGCCTCCATAGCCGATTTCTATGACAACTCCTATAAAAGCCTGGTCTCTTTTTTTGCCAGGGAAGAGAAAATTTCGGTAGAAGAACTCAAAGAGATCATTGCCTTAATCGAAAAGAATAAATAATGGACCCAATCTTTATATACCTCTTAAAGGCATCCGGGATTTTAGGCCTTTTTTATATTGTTTACCTGGCCTTCCTCGAAAAAGAAACCCTGTTCAGGGAAAACCGGCGCTTTTTGCTTTTTGGGATCTTTTGTGCCCTGGTTGGTCCCATCATCAGCATCCCCGTTTATATACCCGTGGAACCTTCGCAGTTCTCCCAGGTATTCCCTGCTGCCAGCGAAGCTCTTCCTTCTGGCAGGATCAGCGAAAACCACCTGGATCCCTGGTCTCTTGTGGAGGTCCTTTATTATGCCGGTGCTGCACTGTTGCTGGCCCGATTTGCCTTACAGCTCTATTCGTTGCGGTCCATTATAACGACACCTGCCAAATTCCGCAAAACGCCCGGATTTACCTTTGTTGAAACCACAAGAAATATCGCACCCTTCTCATTCTTCCATTACATTGTCTATAATCCTTCGCTTTACAGCGCGACCGATCTGGAAGCGATTTTAGCGCACGAAAAAGCCCATTGTTCCCAGAAACATTCCTTTGATATCCTGCTAAGTCATTTACTGACCATTGTACTTTGGATGAATCCCATCAGTTTTTTGTATCGGAATACCATCCGTCAGAACCTTGAATTTCTGGCCGATTCCAGTGCCACCCGTGAAGTGCCCTCCAAAAAAAGCTATCAATACGCCCTCTTAAAGGTATCCGGGCAGCAACTGCCGCTACCCATCATCAATCAATTCTATAATTCATTAATCAAAAAACGAATCGTCATGTTACAAAAATCAAAATCAAAAAAAGCAAATTTTCTAAAATCAGCGCTGGTGCTCCCGGCGTTGGCTTTGTTCCTCTTCAGTTTTAATACCAGGGAGATCTATGTGCCGGCTTCCGAAACGGGGAACCTTAACTGGGTATCCCTCAATGATACAGGAAAGATCGAAATCAAGATCACAAAAGACACCTCCGATGCCGACCTGGAAAAAATTAAGCAGGATATGGCCAAAGAGGGGGTTGATTTCTCCTATACGGTAGTGCGGAACAGCAACAAAGAGATCATTGATCTAACGGTCGATATGAATGCCAGGCCTAAAAAAGGGTCACAATTCAAAGGTTCATCGAGTTTTGAAAATGACGGTGCCCCGATAGATCCGGTAACACTGGTTTTTGACGAGGACAATCATTTCCTGTTCATGGGCGGGGAAGATGACAAGGTTATGAATTTTAATGGCAAGCAACAGAAGATGACCTGGGTCATGGATGCAGCGTCTGACATGGATGAAGCAACCAGGGCACGCCTTCAAAAAGAGGGAGTGGAATTTATCACCATTGTCGAAGATGTCCGTGAAATGAAAGATGAAAATGGTGTTTCGACCATGAAAGTCATCATTGAAAAAGAGGATACAGATAAGGATTCGAAGCATATCACCGTAAAGCGTTTTGGCGCCAAGGGAGCTGCCACCGAAAAATCAGAGAAGGTCATGACCAGAAAGATATACGTAGATGAGAAAGGCAACAAAACAGTGACCATGGAAGATGGAACAAATGGAGCGAATGAAAAGATCATCATAATAGAATCTGATGAGGAAGGCACAGGCGCTCAGGAGCTCCACGAAAAACATATCATTATGGAGGACCATATGGGGGGAAAAGACATGAATGTACTGATCTTCAGAGATGCCGAGGAAGATGCTGACTTAGAGTTACTGGGAGGAGAAGGCAATGGTGTATTCCTGATGGACAGCGACTCCGGGAAAAAACCCTTGTTCTTTATTGATGGGAAAGAAGTAAAAGAAAAGAAGGTAAAAGCACTTAACCCGAACGAAATTACCAGCGTAAATGTTTACAAAGGAGAAAAAGCTGTAAAAAAATATGGCAAAAAAGCGAAGGACGGTGTAGTGGAAATCACCACCAAAAAGAACCAGCAATAGCCCTTAGATGGTACCGAGGTACAACTAACCAACTTCCAAAGAACCGACCAGCTGCTTGGTCGGTTTTTTTATCTGCAAAGATGAAAATGTGCATATATGCCAGATTTAAGTTCATTTTGTTGTCAAAAAGCTTCAAACAGCCCAAAAGTCCTCTACAAATATTACATATTACTATACTATAAATGGTTTTCTATTTATTTTGTAAAGTTTATTGTAGATATATTGTTATAAATTGATATTATATGGTCTTATTGACTTACAATACCGTACGCACTTTTATTAATAGTGATGGATTTCCTTGGAGGGTTATAGGTGCTTTTCTATCTTTCCAAAGAATTAGTTAAGCATCATTCAATCAATTAAAAAAACCTACAACATGATCACACTGGTAAAATTGTTATTACTGGTTTTTATAATGCTCATTAGCGTTATTCTGTAATGCCAGCATATAAAACGTCTGCGCAGACAATTTTATAATAGGACTTCGTTACATGAAACGATTATTTTTTAAGGCACTGGCCAGGTGTAACAAATGGATACTTCCTTCGTACACCAAAAAGAGGTTAGACCTTTCGAAGGCCAGCACCCTTCAACTAGCCATTATAGGGTGGCGCTATTATGTGACCACTCGGGCCCTCTAATACTTTAACAGGGAAGCAACAGTATACCCTTCTAATTTGGAAGCCCCTTGCAGTGCCGTGATCTCCAACAGGAAATTACATTGCACTACTACCCCACCAAGGGCTTCAATTAGTTGGCAGGTAGCCCTGGCGGTTCCTCCCGTAGCGAGGACATCGTCATGTACCACTACCCTATCGCCTTTGGAGATACCATCGGAATGAATCTCGAGTGTATCCGTACCATATTCCAGGTCGTACGTATGGCTGATCTTATGACTGGGTAGTTTCCCAATTTTCCTGACTGGGACAAAACCGGCGCCTAAGGCAACAGCCAGCACAGGCCCGTAGAAAAAGCCCCTGCTTTCCATCCCTACTACCTTATCTACCCTTTGGTCTCCAATAAAGGCCAGTAGCGCCTCAGAGGCTGCTTTAAGGGCGGCGGCATCTTTTAACAAGGGGGTAATATCCTTAAAACTTACGCCCGGAATGGGAAAATCAGGGATATCTCGTACATAACTAGTAAAATCCATATTTTTGACTTCGCTTAATTTTGCCTTAAATGTAAAAAGAAATATATTTGCAGCCCATTTGGGTTCCCTTTCATTTCAAATGCCAGGAAAATCCAAAAGGAACAAAACAAAAGGCCTCGTGGCGCAATCCGCCTCCGGCGGACACGCTGAATACGAGCCCGACTTTGTCGGGGCGCATCTGAAGCAGATGGAATACTTTGTATACGTTCTTAAAAGTTTAAATTCGGAAAGAAAATATGTAGGTTTTACAAAAAACCTTGCGAAGAGACTAAGACAGCATAACGCAGGTAAAAACAGATCTACAAAACCATATTTGCCTTGGGTATTACTGTTTTTTGAAAGGTTTCAAAACAAGGAAGATGCTTTGGAAAGAGAAAAGTTCTTGAAAACAGGAAAAGGCAGAGAATATATAAAAACAAGGCCTCGTGGCGCAACTGAATAGCGCATCTGATTACGGCTCAGAAGGTTACAGGTTTGAATCCTGTCGAGGTCACGAATAAACAAAAAAACCGGGTGTAAAATCAAGTTTACTTGAATTTTTAAGCCTGGGTTTTTTGTTTTCAAAGCGGAGCTTTGTCAGGAACATTTCGTGAAACGAAATGACTACTGTCTATGTTACTACAAGGTGAAAAACAGTGCGCCAGCGGTGAACCTTCTATTTTCAACGCGGAGCTTTGTCAATATTTAAGAACAAGAGAGTTGACCCATTTTACTCTTTTTGTATGGAAATGAGTAAAGCTCCTAAGTGATCATTTATATATAATAGAAGCGTATATATAAACAAAGAAACTCCGAACATTTCAAATGTTTCTTCAAGGGTCATCAAAGAGTAATATGCTGCATTTTCCTCCCCCCTAAGAAAATCTATGTTCGCTGTTATCATTTCAATTCCTATGCTCCCCAGTAAAAATATACATCCGGAGAGTAAAATATATTTTTTTGTTCTTGTGGGAAGTTTAAGAAAAAACTTTAAGTATAAAGCAAGCATTAAAATTAGGAATATACCATAAGGAATTACCCATGCGTACCAGAGATAGCCTGAAGTGTTCAATAAAACACGAAATAAATTTGTAAAATGCTCATGTATGGCTGATATTTCATCACAACTAAGAAATAAAAATACCATGGCCAACCCCAGCCAGTATCGATTTTTAGCCTTATCCTGTTTATAATTAAAAGAAATTATAGCAGTTAGAATAAAGCAAATTAATAGTAATGTGGCGGAAAAGAAAGAAGGAACATTCATTTCGTTATCCAAATAGAAAAGACTCCCAATAAAATTTAAATAATTATTGTTGTAAAGCTCTTTTTGCATTATGCCTAAAATATTTAACAAAACCAGGGTCAAAATAATGACACATAATGACTTAAATATAGATTTAGGCGTTAGTGATATTCTCATAGGTCTATTATTAAATAATAACTATTTTTAAAGTCATAAAAATCTTGTCGAAGATATTAATCTTTCCATTTTATTTTTCACCTATTCTTTAAGGGCTCTAAGTATTCGTTAAACTTACATTTCGCCAGTCGATTTATTAATGAAAAACAGAAAAACAGTTAGCCAGCGGTGAATCCTCAACTTTCAAAGCGGAACTTTGTCAGGAATATTTCGTGAAACGAAATGACTCCTGTCGTGACCTTACTGATCATCCGGGCGTTAGGAAAATAGCGCTTGAATTTTTATTCCGCATGTTTACAATTCCCCTCTTTGTAGTATAGAATAAGGAAGACAGGTGTTCTTATCCGGAAAATTTTAGGGATAAATACCTATTTTTAGGCACATATAACAAGTTGTGTGTAATTGATACAATTTTGGAAAACAGATCCAATAAGCTCACTTCTTATGGGAATCTAGATAAAGTTTTTTATCTGTCCTGTTTCGTAAATGTTATTGTATTTATACTGCCTCCTGATTACAAAATGGCTACATACACTCCTAACTTCTTAGGGTATTCATTTGTTTTCATTTTAATTCCAATGATGTTCATTTTATACTTATGGCTAGGACTCCTTGATTTGATAAAGAAAAAAAAATGGAAGAACCTAGGACTCCGAAGTATAACCTTATTTTTTATTCTGGTTTTTTCATTTCTATTTTGGCATTATAGTAGAAATCAACTACACACAACAACGGCTATAATTCAGCGCTCCTTTAGAACTTCCTTGAAATTTCCTACATTTAAATAAAACTAAACTTGGCTTCAATGGTTGAACGGCCAGAGCTCGCTTTTGCCGACGTTAATTTTTCCTGCAAAGCAGGAAACCCGACGCTGAGCTTCGCCCTTACGCCGCGCCGAAATCATAGCCAAAGCCGTTATGGTTTATTCCTGTCTCTAAGATTAATTAATGTCTAAATACAGAACAATACTATTTTTCTTGCTAGTTGCTAATCTATGTCTGGCCCAAGCAAACCCTTGTAAGGAGTTTTCGATTTATGAAAAAGCACTTGATATTTTTTTGGAGTCTTCCAAAGACACGATTGTATTAGAAATTAGAAATGACTTTTCGGAAATTAGAATGGAGGATATAAAGGCCGCGACTGACTTTACAAATGACGAAATTGACTTAATAAGGACGAAATTATCCCATTATTGGGACTATCATTCATGTATTAAAATTTCCGGCTTATTAAGTATGATTCAAAAAAGAAGTCCACATTCAAAAAATAAAACCTACACTCTTAGATCTTATTCTCAACCTGTTTTCTTAAACGAAAATAAAGCAGTACTTTTTTTGTCATTTGCAGTTAGAAGCAAAGTCTACGCTGGTGGTAAAGCATTTGGAAATGACATTTTGGAAATCTATGAACAAAACGACGGAATTTGGAAACGAACCGGTCGAGAAATTTTATCAGTATATTAAGAACAAACCATAACAACGGCTATAATTCATTTTGGTTAAACCCAACTTCAAATATTTATCCTATTTTTAGAACTAAGAACCAGATTAAACGCTAAACTAAGCAGCTTTGCCTTGCCAACCTGCCAGCGGGCAGGCGCTAATCCCTAACCGGGCCAGCCGCCGGGCTCGCTGCTCAATCAAAACAGAATCATAGGTACTGTGTCAAAAAACAAGTTTTTTCTTTAAATTTTTAGGAAACAAGTTGAGCAATCAATTTGTTATCCTGTGCAGCAAGGGTCTTTGACCTTTGCTGCTTTTTCTTTTCAAACCCGGCATCGTAGTTCTCCTCGTTGCGCCACAATGTAAACATCAATATCAATAGCTTTCGTTGAACAGCTATTAAAGCCACCAACGGCTTTGCTTTCTTAGGCTTTAGTCTGTTATAGAATTGTTTCAATGTTGGATTACATCGCACACAGGCCATAGAAGGCATGTGTAAAACACCCCTTATGTGACTATTGCCTTTTTTGCTGATTCTGGTCTTACCCTTGAAGCTGCCTGACTCCCTCAATACCACGTCATAGCCCGCATAACTAGTCAATTGTTTGATATTGGTTATCGAATCAAAGCCCAGGGTCTCCCCAACGACCGTTGCTGCAGATATAAATGAAACCCCTGGGATACTTTGCAAAAACCCGAGTTTGCTTTTCACTTCCGGATCTTTCGATACCAACTCCCTCATCTCAGCCTCAATAGAGGCCAATTGCGCATTGATCAGATTTAGTCTGGCCAAATGTCTTTTCGTTGCCTTGGGATTACTGTGATGGCCAGATGCCTTGGCATCCTGGCGATTGTTCTCCACTGTTCGGTCTTTTAAAAGAGTAGATCGTTCCCGGCTCAATGCCTTTAATTCTTGAAGACATTTACTTGGAGGATGCCAAAGGCGTAAGTCCCTTTCTAATCCAAGCATACTGAGCATTCTACTGTCGAGAGCATCCGTTTTAGAGCGTTGATCAAGGCTTTGTGCATAGCGTTTTACACGGCCCGATTGCATTATACATACGCCATAACCATGTTGGTAGAGATAATGGGCAACTCCTTGGTGATAAACCCCCGTAGCCTCCATCACTACAATAAAACCAACATTGGTATCAAGTGCTTTTCTCAACCACTTCAACAACATTTTGAACCCTGCTATATCATTACTGATATCGGGATGGGCCTTGAAGACTTTACTCAGTTCGCCGGTCAGCGAACCCAGCGACAACGACAAATTCGACTTTGACACATCAATGCCTAAGGACTGTTTTAATATCTTTTTCATTTCCTTGGTTTTATAAGCTATAATTCTCTTTGTCATCTTTGCTCGCGTTTGATTCGATCTCTATTAAAAGGATCCAGGTACTGTCCAGATTCTAAGAGAACCATAGAAGGGCGGGAATTCTATGAAACGATATCACCAGTGTATCTAGCCAAGACCTCTCTGTCCCTTCTAGTTTAGCTCTTATTAATAATTAGGAAACTACTATATTTATGAATAATAATGGCTCGACTATAAACATACGATTTCATATTTACAGGAACCAATTTTCGCATCATTATCATCGACTGGAGCAGTTGAAAACGAAAATAATGTTTGGATTCATCCAATCAGAAAAGGATTTTTCAATTCTTTAGAAACAGCACCTTTTCCATTTATTAAAAAACCAGTTACAATGGGTTCGGAATGGACTGACCAAATGAAAATCGGACAAGGTTGGGGAAATGAAATGTGGGGAAAATGGGAAGGACAATTACTTCTTACCTATGATTATAAAATAACCGAAAAGAAAACTATCAAAACTGAAATTGGAGAAATTGACTGTTTTGTTATCGAGAGTTCTGCTAAATCAGAAATTGGAACAACAAAATTGACAAGCTATTTTTCAGAGAAATACGGATTTGTAAGATTGGAATACAACTTACTGAATGAACTTAAAGTCAATATGTGGCTGATTGATTTTAAATCTAACAAAGAATTTAATGCTACAAGAACTTTCTTTAAAACAAAGGAATATATAAAACAATAAAAACGGTGTACAACACCGTATAAAATTAATTGCTAATGCAAGCCTACTTAAGAAAATCCTCGCGGATTTTCTATTCAGTTTGTATTTGCAAAATTAGGTGCTTAAACCACGCAACTAATCTTATACAAAACCGTTAGCGGTCAGGCAAAAAAACGACATAAATGACAAGGACATTAATAGCGATGGGAATAATATCAACTATTCTAAACTTCTTTGGCTGTTCAGGACAGAAAAAAAATGACGACGGAAAATTAACGCCTGAAATGGAAGAAATACTCGCTAATTCAGTTGAAGCTTTTAAGAACAGACCTATTTACAAGGAATTGACAGAACAAATTATTGACTCAACTTCGGACGAGAATTTACTACAAGTTGTTTTTGACAACCTTTCCGAGAAGCAACCAACTGACTATGAAAAGGAATATGAGACGGTAATGTCTTGGAATAAATCAAGACAAGCAATTTATATGATTTGGGTATTGGAAGCAGAAGTCAATAATGGCGGTTACAATCAATTCTACTTCAATTCAAGCGGACAGTTTTACAAACATCTTCCCGAAGCATTAAAACTTGTTGGAGCAACCAAATTTGCCGACCTGACGGAAAAAGCAAATAAGACGTTTGAAAGTGAAAATGAGAAAATCACCAAGCACCAAGATGGAACACTTGAAGGGTTTAGTAAATCCTATGACGAAAATCCATTAAACGACTTTGACACGGAGTTTTACGAACTTTACAAGACAGAAAACTTGCAACAAATTCAGGTTGACTACATAAGAAAAAACAAAAAAGAATTCATAGACTGACAATTGAAACGAAAAAGAAAAAGCCCGAACCGCTAACATCGGCTATAGCAAATGCGGGCTGAATGCTTAAAAATGAAAATATTGTACCTAAATAACATTCGGTCTGGTGGACAAAGATTCGGTTTCAAATCCCGCACTTGCCATAGCCAGGGCCGTTATACGCAAACTAATACAAGCATGAAAAAGACTTTTGCACTCATATTCCTTTTCTTCTGTATCAATCCTTATTTGAAATCTCAAGAGTTTAAAGTCGATACGAGATTACAGTTCGAAAGAGAAGATCCCTTAAACATCTATGAAAATGAAAAAATGACTCCACTCGATATTTTACAAGCGATGGAAGTTTTGGGTATTCAAATACATAAATTCGATTTAGGCAAATTCGATGGGGAGTATGATATTCAATTGCTTTCGGAAAAATACAAAGATGGAAAACTACTTAAAACCGATACAATTGCACAATTTGAAAGCATTTATCGCTATTATGAATCATCTGATCAAGAAGCTCCTTACTATGATTATATGAATCAGATCAAATTAATAACGAAAGACAGCGCGAATAAGAGTAGAATTCACATAAAAACGCTTCCGATGAGTACTTATGCAGACATAGAATTAGACAAAGCAAATGAATATTCATTTTTTATTTGGAGGAGATATAAAAATACGGAATGGAAATTAGAGAAAAAAATTCCTTTGATGATTTATGCGTCTTCATGGAGAGATGAGAAATATGGATATGAAAGGTTTTGTGGGGTTGCAACTTTGAGTGAAAATGAAAAGTATACAAATGAGCTATTAGACTTTTCACCAAATTATGTCATGATTACATACAGAGCGACTAAAAAGAAATAAGTCTGCGTATAACAACGGCTATGATTCATTTTAGCTACACCTACCTTCAAATATTTATCTTATTTTTAAAACAAAGAAACAGGTTAAACACTTCGTACAGCAGCTTCGTCTTGCCAGCGTTAATTTTTCTTGCTAACCGCAAGAAACCAGCCGCCTGGCTTGCTGCATACAAAACAGAATCATAGCCCAGGCCGTTGTGTACAATATGAGAAAAACACTTTTTTTATTATTAATCTTTTTGCCACTGATTTTAATCGGGCAAGAATTGGAATGTTGCAAAACTGAAAAAGATGTTGAAACTTATTTGAGTGGAGATTGGAAGAAGAAAGATTCTGACTTTGATCGGTTATACAGAAGTGAATACAAGAATGGTAAAGGTAAATTCAAGGTTTTCATAATTAATGAAGATGGAACTTTAAAACCAGTGCAAGAAAATGTTCCTGTAACTAAAATTCTAAAAACTGAAAATGGATTTGAAATTGAGCATAACTTTGGAGGCTTAAAGACCTTTACAGGAATAAAATATCTGGATTCTAACAAACTGATTGTGACCAGAAGGGATGGAGCTGAAACCGAATATTATAAAGTCACTCAATAAATACTGTACACAACAACGGCTATAATTCATCGCTACTTTAGAACTTCCCTTAAATTTCCTACATTTAAATTAAACTAAAACTGGCTTGAATTGTTGAAAGGCCTGGGCTCGCTTTTGCCGACGTTAATTTTTCCTGCAAAGCAGGAAACCCAATGCTGAGCTTCGCCCCCATGCCGCGCCGATATCATAGCCCAGACCGTTAGGCTTAATACCTTATAACAATGATTTATCGGAAATCCCAAATTGGTTGGATTATAATTGGAATCTTCATTACCGTTATCATTCTAATTTGCTTGACTTATTTAAATCAATGGGGTAGTAATTCATTTACCACAGTTACGTTTCTCATTTCATTAGTCCTCTTCGCAGTTATTATTTCCTTATTCTATAAATTGACCATTGAAATAGATGGTTCGATTATAAAAGTTATCTATGGTATTGGAATTATTAAGATCAAAATAAAAGTAGATAAGCTACTAAAAATAGAATCAATTAAGACCCCTTGGTATTATGGATTAGGTATAAGATTTACACCAAAGGGTTTACTTTATAATATCCATGGATCCAAGGCTGTGCTCATTGATTTTATTAGTAAAGGACAAAGTAAATCAATAATGATCGGAACAGCTGAGCCTCAAAAATTGACTCGAGCACTTGAAGAAGCATTTAAGATGGGCACATAAGCCTAACAACGGCTATAATTCATTGCTTCAACATAACTTCCTCAGAATTTCCTACATTTAATAAAAACTAATATTGGCTATAAACTTGAACGGCCAGGGCTCGCTTTGCCAACGCGAATTTTTCTTGCAACGCAAGAAAGCCATCGCTTAGCTTCGCCCCCAGATCGCAACAGAATCATAGCCAAAACCGTTAGCAACTATTTAAAAAACACGTGAACTATAAACTAATACGGGATGGAAAAAAAATTAAAGGTTATGGAATTTGAAAGGAAGCAAAAACTCTTGGATTACGTGAATTTGAATTCTGATAAATTGCATATTTTATCTATTACATCTAGCCAAGAGTTCTTTTTTTACAAACATTTTTTGTGGTATTATGATAAATAAGGAATTACTATGAATAAAGTAGACACAAAACATAGAATCACTTCAAATACATCAAACCGAATTATTTTAAAATTAAAACAGTTGCTAACAACGGCTATAATTCAGCGCTTCTTTAGAACTTCCCTGAAATTTCCTACATTTAAATAAAACAAAACTTGGCTTTAATGTTTGAGGGGCCAGGGCTCGCTTTTGCCAGCGCGAATTTCTTCTGCTAACCGCAGAAGATCCGCCGCTTAGCTTCGCCCCAACGCCGCGCCGCAATCATAGCCCGGACCGTTGGCATACATTAATTGGATAAAATATTTAATGATTCTAATCAACAACTTTAAATTGTAATTATGAAAATAACTCGTCGCGATATTAAATTCTTCATACTTGGATTTATTACAATGCTTTTAATAGTAATAATTTATGATTGGAGCGATTTCAAAAAAGGTTTTAATGAAGGATATAACAGTAATAAAACAACAATAGAGGTTAAAAAATAGAAAAATAACGTAAGCCAACAACGGCTATAATTCAGCGCTTCCTTCTCGGTAAAACAAAAATCCCTATTTTTATTTGAAACAAGGAACTGGCCTCAATGCGAAACAGCCAGGGCTCGCTTCGCCTGCGCGAATTTCTTCTGCTAACCGCAGAAGATCCGCCCCTTAGCTTCGCCCCTGGGACGCGCCGAAATCATAGCCAAAACCGTTAGCTACAAGTTGAATAAAACGCTAAAAATAGATACCAACAATAATTTAACCATTACTCAAAAAGGAATGCTTTTGGCGCTCATAATTATGTGTTCCTTTTGCCTTATCTGGATTTACAACCTGACTTTGAATATTTTATACCAAATAACAATTTCGCTAATATTAGTAACAACGATTTTATTTCTGATTGTGGTTATTTGGCATAAAATAGGCTTCGTGAAAAATGACCTAGGAATCTATTTTGGCTATTTTCTATTTGGTTATGCAATCTTTAAAACTAAAATTGACTTCGCCAAATTTACTGATATAAGCATTCTTCAGTCAAGAAAGAAAATGGCATATCAGAAAATGAATAAGATGGAACCCGATATGATATATTATGACCATTTCCATAATATTTACCTTCTTAATAACCTCCATACGGAAAAATCGAAACTGATTAGTACAACCGATAGAGAAAAAGCTGAAAAAATGGTAGATTTTTTCCTAATTAATACCCATTTGAAAAGTAATGTATATCAACCAAGATTTGAAAAAACCAGTAGCTAACACCACCTATAATTAATTGCTGGCGGATTTCTTAAGACGAAATCCCTGCAATTAACTAACTTGGGATTGGCGGACAATTTCCGACGGAAATGTCCGCAACTAATCATAGCCGAAACGTTGTAACACATTGCGGAAATCACTCTTCACAATAAATTTTGTAATTTGTAATCTACCATTAACCAGTTAAATATAAAATTATGAAATCAAAAATGACATTTGCATTGATTATACTCTTGGGAATTGTAATTATAGGATGTAAACAAAAAGAAGAAAAAGTTGAAGTTGAAGAAGTGAAAGTTGATTTAATTAATGATGAATTTCCCGAAGCAGAACAAGAATTATTGGAAACCTGGGATGCCATTGTGCAAAGTCTTAAGGACGGAGATATGGATAAACTTATTGCTTTTCATGCTTATAGTCCAAAGTTTACTGAATTTAAAAATGGAGCGCCGCGCAATGGGAGTGAAGCTAATGAAGAATTTGAACGAAATACTTTTGGCGCTGTAACTGAGATAGTGAAATTCGACGCTAAAGATATGCAAGTTGCGGTGTATGGTGATGTGGCCAATGTAACCTTTCATTCTGATTTTCATCTCAAATTTGGTGAAGACCTAGCTGTTGTTAATGACCAAATTTCGTTATTATTTGTAAAGACAGATGATGGGTGGAAAATTGTTAGCGAACACCATTCCCCTTTGAAAAAAGAAGAAAGTTAAAAACGTGCTACAACAACGTATATAACAAATAGCTAATTAAGCGCAAGTCATTAAACCTTGCGCTTTTTTATATATTTAAACTATCTGAAAAGCTAGTTCGTAAATACCCGCTACTTTTCATATACAATACCGCCGTTGTGGTGCATTTAAATAAAATTTGTTTTGTACGGCTATATGCCGTACATTTGTGTAAAACAAATTTATCATGGAAGCACCAGTAAGTAAAAATGAACGCATAGAGCTAAGAGTCTCCTCTACTGACAAAAGAATTTTTAAAAGAGCTCAAAAGCTCAGTGGAGACAAGTCATTTACCAGCTTTATTGTTCGTGTAGTTAAAAAACAAGCTGAAGAAATAGTTGCTAAAAACGACAGAATAATTGCTACAGAAAAAGACCGTCAAGTATTTTTTGATGCTGTATTTGGCAATACGAAACCAAATCAAAATTTGGTAGAAGCTGCTAAGAGATACAAATCAAAAAGATCCTGAATTGAATATTTCAATATTAGATAAAACTCACAATAGAAAGGGGTTTGAATGCGAAGAGCCACCTTTAACAGACTATATTCAAAAACAAGTTAGTCAAGACGTTAAGAAAAAACTTGTTGTATGTTTCGTTGCAACGGACAAAGACAAAAATGTAATTGGCTATTATACTCTTACAAGTGAAAGTCTTGGAAGAGAACTAATACCCGTAAAGTATATCAATAGAGTTCCCAAGAATTATAATGCTCCAGTAATCCTACTCGGTCGACTAGCCAGAGACATAAAAGAAAAAGGAACAGGTCTTGGAGAACAACTTCTTTTAGATGCATTATTTAGGGCTTTTACTTTATCGGAAGAAAGTATTGGAGCTATGGCTGTTGTAGTGGACCCAATCAACGATTATGCTGTGAAGTTTTATAAAAAATATGGTTTTGAAAAGCTACCTGATAGTGAGAAGATGTTTCTTCCAATGAATACAATAAAGCAGATAATTTGAAATAAAAAATGCACCACAACATTGCATATAGCTTATGGCGGATGATACGCTCAATTCAAGGTTTCCACCTCCTAGTCAAGTTCGGTTCAGGTGGGGCAGAAAGTGCTTCGATAACCACCACAAGCCATATACAGATCCGTTGTGCTTCATTAACAATACCAAACTAATATGATTCCATTTTTTAGGAAAATACGTAAGAAAATGACAGATGACGATAAGCCACTAAAATATTTTAGATATGCCATTGGCGAAATCATCCTTGTGGTGATTGGAATTTTAATTGCCCTACAAGTCAATAACTGGAATGAAAGTCGCATAGAGCAAAAACGGGTTAAAGAATATGCAAAATCATTGATCGAAGATTTTGAAAATGACATTAAAATGTTAAAGGTGAGTCTGTCGCAAGCCAAACAAAGTTATGAAGCTATTGATAGCTTAAAACAGTATACAAGTATCACTAAAGTTACCGAATTATCCAATTCTGATTTATTTATACTCTCAACAGACATGCTCTATCGTCCCTTTAAATGGAATCGGTCCACTTTTGAAGAACTTAAAAGTTCTGGAAGTTTGAGGTACATAGCTAATGACAGTCTTTCAAAAAAATTAGTGACCTATGAATCTTTTTCAAAACACTTGGATGAAGATTTTAGCTTCGACAAGGCCAATTACGAAAAGGCCTTTGTACTTATCTCCAAGATTATTAATCTTAATTCTCCCTATTTTAAAAAAATGAATCTGGACGATAAAGAGAAAATGCCCTTAAAAAGTTTATTTAGCACAAAAGAATATCAAGATTCAAAATCTAATGACCTTAAACTCATAAGCTATGATAGTGCTTTAATAAGAGAATTTACAAATACATTTATCTTAATTCAGGATAATTATGAAGATAGAGCATTCTTCGAAATGCCGCGAATAATGAAAGATGCACAGGAAATAATAACCATAATTAAAAATGAATATCAATTATAAATGATTAAACTCTTCCGAAACATCCGCCAAAACTTGCTTATGAAAAATAAAACTGGAAAGTATTTTAAATATGCCATAGGTGAAATAATACTTGTCGTACTTGGAATTTTAATCGCTCTTCAGATTAATAATTGGAATGAAAACAGAAAAGTACAAAAACTTGAAACGCAAATTTACACGGAACTAAAAAGTGATTTACTGCAAACCAAAAACGATATCCAAAAAGCAATTTCCCAGCATAAAGAAATACTTAAATCCAACCAGCAACTTTTATATGATATCTATAGTAAAAAACCGTATTCCGATACTATATATCAGTTGTTTGTACAACCAAACACGGACATTCAGATAATTCCAAAAACAAGTGCTTTTGAAAACTTAAAAAACATTGGTTTAAATACCTTGTCCAATGACAGTCTACGTATTTCCATATCTAATTTGTTTCAATTAGACTTAAAGCGTTTGGAAGACGAATTGGGATTAAAAAGTACTAACTTTAGTTTTGCACAAATTCTATTTCCCTATCAAAATAAATATCTTTTTGCAGATTATGACCAACCCACAAACTATGGATTTAAACATTCAGATTCAATAACGGTATACAAATTAAAAATAAAAGATTACGACAAATTTTTAATTGACAATGACCTTTTAAAAACCTTACAACTAACACTCTATACAAGAGGTTTAGTTGTAGATGAAGAAACAGAAATTGCTGAATCTATAAAAAGTGTAATTAAAAGAATTGACGAAGAACTTGAATTAAAAAATAAATAACGAAAGCACAACATCGGCTATAGCCCATTGCTGCCAAAGGCTTGCCTAATTTCCACGCAGGATTTTATAAAAATTCCTAAGTAGGAAATCTAGGACAAGCTTTTGGCAGCAACGGGCTATAGCCGATGTTTTGCTTAATGTAAAGAAACGAATGACAGTGACCTACGACAAATACTATCAGACAGAAAACTTGTTCGGAGAACCATATACCGAATTGATTGAGTTTTTTACTGATTATCCTAAAAAAGGAAAAGTACTTGACTTAGGTTGCGGACAAGGAAGAGATGCAATTGCTTTGGCTCGACTAGGCTATTCTGTGACAGGAATTGACAACTCAAAAGTCGGACTTGTACAAATGAACCGAATCGGTCAAGATGAAAATTTGAATTTGGTTGGACAAGTTGGAGACATTTACGCTTTTGACTGCTTTACCGACTTCGATATTGTCCTTTTAGACAGTATGTTCCATTTCACCAAGAAAGACAAGGCAAAGGAAATTGGACTGATTAAGAAAATCGTTGCGGAAATAAGAATGGGAAGTATTGTGGTCGTTTGCATTCAGGACACAGGTGACAAAGTCCAAATCCTTAACAAAGCAATAGACTTTGAAAGAAAACATAAACGACTATTCGACAAAGAATTTAAGTACGTATTTAAAAACAGTGACAGTGGACATAAATCTGAAACTGTTTATCGAATGATAGTAATTGAAAAAAAAATCACTAAGCACAACATTGTGTATAAAACATAGGGTGGACAGAGCATTCCGCAAGTTTCAGGTTCTTAGCAAGCTTAGTCTCGGTGGACAAGTTTGCAGCCCCGAAATACCCTAGGTTTAATACCCGAGACCGTTATGTAACATATGAAAAATAAAGTCTTATATATCTGCATACTATCGCTTTTTAGCACCTCATGTAAAAAACAAACTTTTCAAGTAGACGATATCATTCTGCAATGTTATGATTCAAAATATCAAGAAGAAGGCTATGACATAAAAACCATTATCGAGGATTACGAAAAGTTATTAGTCAAAGAAGGCGTCTTAAAAGATGATTCCGGTAAGAGTTATTTGGAATTGATGCGAAAAATTAATTCCGACAAACACTTCCGTATAAAGTCTCCGACTTTTATGGAATCCGACCCATTCTTCAAATTAGATAATGAAACCAAACTGGCTTTGTTCCAGTGTGAGGCTGAATTGATTGAATTAGCAAAAGAAAAGGATTCCAAATGGTATAAGGTAAGCAATTTTGAAGCAGCAGAATTAAAGGAAAACCCGGATCTGATTTATCAGACTATGGTGGAAAACTTATCCGAAAATGACCTTAACTCATATTATTTCAAGCTTAAAATGTTCAACTTATTCGATATGGCGAATGCAATACGTGACAAGTCTTTTACGCCACCAGTTTCAGCTGAATAACAAATCCATGCGTTACCTAACAACGCCTTTACCCCATTGCTTCCCAATGATTGTCCTAATTTGTTATCTTAGGTTCTTATAAATCAGATCTGGTTTGGCTTGGGCTTTTAAAGCACGGGCATAGCCAAAACCGTTAGCATACATTAACAAACTTTAATAATCATGAAACAACTAATGAAATCATCTCTTTTTATACTGCTAGTCTTGGTGAGTTGCAAAAATGGTCAAGATGAAAATGCCAACAATTCTGTTGATGCTAACACCAGTATTCAAAAAACAGATGCTGAAGTTGATATAGAGAAACAGGCTCCGATATTTACGCCTTCTGAACTTCCTTATCCCTTTTCGAGTGCCGTACAGGTTGGGGATATCCTCTTCCTTTCTGGTGAGATAGGAGTTGCTGTGGAAGGGTCCGGAGTTGTTCCGGGTGGTATTGTACCTGAAACCAACCGTATGTTCGAACGAATCCAAGCTACACTTGCGCACCACGGACTTGGTCTGGAGGACGTCTTTAAATGTACCGTGATGCTTGCCGACATGTCCGAATGGCCAACATTTAATGAAATATACGCCGGCTACTTTGAGGCCGGTAAGTATCCTACACGCTCTGCAATGGGAGTTAATGGTCTGGCACTTGGTGCTCGAGTGGAGATGGAATGCTGGGCCTATAACCCCCAACCAAATTAAAAAAGAATTAATAATGTTAGTAATTCAGAAACGTATGGTAACCATATAGGACCGCAATTTGCTTTGCTGTTCGCCACGCTCGGAACGACGTCCGAAGCCACTCGGCATTGCAAGTCTCAGTGCTAAACCAAATTTTAATAACTTAAACCGTAACTGACGGTTATACGAGACTGTTAGGATACACCATAACACCCGTTCCTTAAAATGGGCGAAAAAACTCCACCTGGTGCGTCTTGGTAGCTCAGCTGTCTTACTTATATCGCCTAAATGAAAATTGTCTTCGTCATCAACAATAAAAACAACCGCCTGGAGAAAATCCTTCCCCGGCTGGAACAATACTGTCGGGAAACAGATCTGGGCAACGTCGTGTTCCTTTACACCCAGCGGAAAAAACACGCCATAGAATTGGCCAGCGAAGCCACTGAAAACGGATGCGACTATTTGATCGCAGTTGGGGGCGACGGCACCTTGCACGAGCTTATCAATGGCGTGATGCAACACAGGCTGCCCGGTGCTCAATACCCGGTAATTGGGGTGCTCCCCTGCGGTTCGGCCAATGATTTTGCCCGTACGGCACAGCTTTCCAATTCCATTGAAAAACTAATGGAACTGATCAAATCCAACACCTGCAGGAAGATAGACCTTGGGAGCATACTGTTGCATACATCCGGGGAAACCTGCTATTTTATAAATATAGCCGGCCTCGGACTTGGCCCGGAAGTGGTGCAAAGCCTGGGACAATCATCCAGCCTCCTGGGTTCGGGCTTCAATTACTTTAAACATATCGTAAAAGGGTTTCTCGGCTATAAGAAGAAAGAGATCCACTGCACAGGCAGCACATGGCAGTGGCGAGGTAAATTACTGCAAATGGCCGTAGCAAACGGTCGTTACTTTGGCCATGCCATCTGCCCCGCCCCCGATGCCCAGCTTACTGATGGGCAGTTTCAAGTAGCTATCTTCGGCAATTTGAGCCTTTGGGACTATCTGAAAAACCTCGGCAAGTTGAAAAAGGGCATTAAAATCAACCATCCACAGGTTAGCTACCACGAAGCCAGTGAAGTGTTCGTAGAAAGCATTGACGCCTGTGGTATTGAAGCAGATGGCGAGTATGTGGGACTTACCCCGGCTACCATACGTGTTATGCCGAAAGCCATTTGCTTTTTAATGCCTCCCGATGTCCTATAATAAGTAAGTTACCCCCTTATGCCTACAAAAATGACGGTGTTCTATAGGCTGCCTGCAGGGCCATACAAGACCGTTTTGCCCAAACCAGCCCCGGAGTGCCTTTGAAGAGGCCTTCTGCCTAATGCTATTACCACAAGGCATGCAGCGGCGGCAGTTCACCTCAGGTATGAATACATTGAATTATATTTATATAAAATGCCATGCCAAAAACGCTAATCATTTATCGCTGCCTTATAACTTCGTCAAAATTTGCTACATTTAAATCAAAACTGGATTCGGCTCCAATGATCAAAGGCCAGAGCGCGCCACCTTGCCTGCCTCTGGCGGGAATCATAACCAAAACCGCTGTACCACAATAAAACCAACTGAAATGAAAAAAATATATATTCTTTTTTTAATACTGCTCACTTGCTCCGTTTCCTTTGGGCAAAAACCCAGGGCACGAGATTTAGGGGTGCCCTTTTTTGGTGAACCCGGCACCTTAAATGCCATTACAGATGTTGCAGGAGTGGAGGTAGGCTATAGCACTATCATAACCGGCAAAGGTGCTAATATTGTTGGGCAAGGCCCTGTAAGAACCGGGGTTACCGCCATCTTCCCAAGGGGCAAGAGCAAAAAGTTCAGTCCGGTTTATGCAAATTGGTACAGCCTGAATGGCAACGGAGAAATGACCGGTACCACCTGGGTTACCGAATCGGGTTTTTTGGAAACGCCTATTATGATCACGAACACCAATAGCGTGGGAGTCGTTAGGGATGCGGTGCTGAAATGGTATGTGGATACAGATTGGTACAAGGGAGAAGAATGGTGGTACACCTATCCGGTAGTGGCAGAAACCTATGATGGCTTTCTTAATGACATCTATGGTTTTCACGTAAAGGAAAAAAATGTGCTGGAAGCCATTGATAACGCATCGGGCGGAAAAATAGAAGAAGGAAATGTGGGCGGGGGAACCGGAATGATGTGTTTGGGCTTTAAAGGAGGTACCGGAACCGCCTCAAGAATAGTAAAATTTAAAGACACATCGTATACCGTTGGCGTTTTGGTACAAGCAAATTTTGGCAGAAAACAGTCATTGACCATTGCAGGCGTTCCCGTTGGACGGGAACTCCTCGACACCTTAAACAATGAATTGAAATTACCGCCACAATCGTACCGAAAAGAAGGAGACGGCTCCATCATTGTTATTGTGGCTACAGATGCGCCATTACTTCCCCATCAATTAAAACGTATTTCTCAAAGAGTACCTTTAGGAATAGGTTTGGTAGGCGGGTACGGCTCCAATGGTTCCGGAGATATTTTCTTAGCTTTTTCAACAGCGAACGAATCGGCGTTCAACAGAGAAGGTATGGCCACCGTAGAGACATTTTCAAATGACCTGATCAGTCCCTTTTTTGAAGCAACGGTGCAATCGGTAGAAGAAGCTATCGTAAATGCTATGGTGGCAGCAGAGACAATGGAAGGAATAAATGGCAATAAATCCTATGCGTTACCACATGACCTGCTGATTAACGTATTAAAGAAATATAATCGCATAAAGGAGTAACCTGGTATAACACTTTATAAAAATAAAAATCGAAAAAGCGGAGAATGCAGCGTTTGCCGACCGCTGCCGGATTATTACCTATGGAAGAAAAGAAGGTTCAAAACCGGCTACGATTATTATGCAAATCCTTTTACGTTACCCCATAGTCCCTATCCCGAAAGCTATCGGGATCAGGATGGAACCAACCACTAACCTATGATAAAATTCTTAAGAAAAATCCGTTACGATCTTATGGAGAAAAACAACACTGGTAAATACCTGAAATATGCCATTGGAGAAATAATTCTTGTGGTCATTGGTATTCTAATAGCGCTTCAGATCAACACGTGGAATAATGCCAACATAGACAGGCAGAAAGAAAGGGAATATCTGAATAATCTGATCGAAGATCTTAAGACCCAGGAAAATCTCATAAACGTGCAAATTGAGCATGAAAGGACCATGAGACTGAACTGTGAAAAGGCACTGAAGGAACTTAATTCACATAACATAAATGGCGATAGTATCTCTGCCTATTTAGAGGGTGTTACCAGAAGGACCTTTGTGGTACATGATCCAACCATTCAGGATCTAAAAAGTTCTGGCAATATTTTGCTCATTAAGGAAAACGACCTAAGAAAAAAGATCCTTTCATTTTATCAATTTTTGGATTACACTGCGCTGGTCGTACAAACGAGCAATGAAACCTCCATTGCTGAGTTCAGGCACTTCTTAATCACTAACAATGTTGTAAATGTTAACTATGCCGATAGTTTAACGGTGGCGGGAGGAGTAGATTTTTATATAAATACGGTAGATCTGCCATGGGCAAAGGACTTACAGGAAGAGGGGTTCCGGGACAGGAAAAGTCTTTTTAAAGTGTTAAACCTTGTAGCAGCCAGAGGTAAAACCAGTAGTGTCAATTTAGATCTAATGAACAGGTTAAAAAAACGAATAGAATTAATGAGGGAAGATTTGGTCAACTACTTAGAACAATCATGACAACCTTTCCAAAAACTCCGAAGGCATATCAACGTATTTTTATCGTTGTAACGACCTATAAACGAAACCGTTAGAAAAAAAATAAAACTATGAAATTAGTGACCTTCATTACTCTGCTTTTATTAGTTCCCACTATTATGAATGCGCAGGAAGCCTGGTTAACTACTCCTGAGAGCATCAAGGAATTTCGAGGCCAGGTTGAATCCATGAAACCAGACGCATCTCAATATGAGGTACAGGTTGCCAATAGGACAATCCCATTGGATGACCGTGAAGTACCAATACGTATTTACAGACCAAATGGATATGAGTTAAAGCCCACATTGATCTATGTCCATGGCGCATGCTGGGTCGCGGGAAGTTTAAACAGCCATGATGAGATTTGCAGATACTTGTCAGCAAAAGGAGACGTCGTCGTGATTGCCATAGACTACAGACTGGCTCCTGAAAACACCTATCCATCGGCTCACAATGATGTTTATGAAGGAATTGAATGGATATGGAATAATGCCAATGAGCTTGGACTAATCACCGATAAATTTGCCATTGCAGGCGAAAGTGCCGGTGCCTATTTATCGGCTGCCACAACACTTCGGGCAAGGGATACCAAAAACAGTCCGGATTTTTCTTTTCAATTGCTGGTTTATGCTGCATTAGACGGAGGAGGGTCATCATGGACTCCCTGTAAAGATTTATACTTTAATGATGTTCAGGATGTGAGAAGCGATTATGGCTCCCCACTATGGGCAAAAAATCTATCCGGTTTGCCCCCCACCTTCAATATTTTCGGAGAATATGAGGTTTCACGGGCAGAAGAGGAATTATTCATGCGTAAATTGAAAGATCAAAATGTACCTGCCAGGAGTTTCATGCACCGGGGAGTTGGGCATGATGTAGGAAGCTGGTTATCTGTGCAAACCGAAACGCCTGCACATATAAGAGCAATTGAATATATTAAAGAAGGATTTAATTATAAATGAAACAATGCCTAACAAAGTTTATCGGCACTTACCACTTCATATCGACCACCAGCCCTATACCGTCTTTTGCTTCATGGGGATCGGGACGGAACCAACCACTGACCTATGATAAAATTCTTTCGAAAAATTCGTTACGATCTTATGGAGAAAAACAACACTGGTAAATACCTGAAATATGCCATAGGTGAAATTATTCTTGTGGTCATTGGTATTCTGATCGCCTTACAGATCAATAATTGGAATGAAAACCGAAAAGCAGAACAAAAAGAACGAAGCCTGTTTAGCAATCTGAGCATTGATTTTGAATCGAGGCTTCAGGAGCTAAAAGAGATGAATACAGCCAGACAAGCAGGCACCATGGCCATTCTTGAACTAAACCGGAGCATCGCAAATAGGCAAAACAGGCCTCATGATACTATTTTGGAAAGTACTATATCTAAAATTATGAATGGCTATAAGTTCAATGAAGAGTTTAAAATGCTGGATGTCCTCTTTAGTACCGGATTGATCAATGATATACAAAATGAAGTATTAAAACGGAAATTAATAGAATGGCCCCAGCAAGTGGAAGAAATGCTGGAGGAACAGCGGATGCACAATATTCTGATGGATACTGAATTTAAACCTTTACTGGCTAAATACGTGGCTCTCAGAGCTATTTATGAGAAGTTCGATTTCAGAAAATATAATTTGCCAAAAGGGGAGCCCGTTACCTTGATCAAAGACTATGACGGGTTATTATCCGATCCTATGTTTGAAAATTTTTTAGCCGAGGAAGAATTACTCCTCAGGGTTAATACTATTGATACGGAAACGCTCATCGCCTCAGCAGAAGAGATCATTACACTTTTAAATAACAAATAAAAGGCTGTTAAAATGATTATTTTCTTCGAAAATATAAGAGCTTCTTTAATTAAGGAAGACATGCATTATTTGTCGAATCGAGCGTAGTCGCGTCAGGTCGAGCGGAGTCGAGACCGCGTTAAGGATCGCAACCATCATATCTCGACTCCGCTCGATATGACAAAAAGTACTCTTTATGATCAAATTCTTTAGAAAAATTAGATTAGACTTAATGGAACAAAATAAAACAGGCAAATACCTCAAATACGCCATCGGCGAAATTATTCTTGTCGTCATTGGCATTTTGATTGCACTGCAAGTTAATAATTGGAACGAGACAAAAAATAGCATAGCGCAAGCGGAAAAACATTTAGGCACCATACAGCTAAATCTTAAAGATGATGTAAAACAGGCCGAAAATCTGTTGCTTGAAACACAAACCACCGTGGAATATACAAACACCTTTCTGGGACAATTTAAGACCACCATACCGCTTGATAATAAGGTACAGATGTATTTGATTTATCTAATGTATGAACGAAACATTGAAGTCAATGAGAGTGGATTTAATGCCCTTTTAAATTCTAATGGCATGTCATTTATTGACGAAGCGCTTCAAGGCAAAATATTGAATTATTACAGGCATATTGACCAATTAAAAAGCCGGGAAGAAAATGCCAATTCAGAAATTAAGACAATGTTTGAACCCTATGTAAAATCGCATTATTACTGGATCTACAATAAAACAAATCCGTGGCATCGGCAAGCTGAATTTTACAAAGATGATCCAAGACCTCTGGAAAATATTGATCTAAATAGCGTAATAGCGGATAAGCAACTGGAGATCATGGTAAACGGAAGAAGGTATCAGTCAATCATACTTTCTGATTTCTATTCCGAGACGATAACACTTGCGAAAGAGATCATCACTGAAATTGAAAATAACAAAGGCTAGCCCCTTATATAAGCCATTAAAAGAGCTCATACTTGCAACAACCTGCCTTCAATATAACCCAATGTAAAACAATCTGCTTTCAGAAGGCGGCCAATGGGGCTACTTAAACTATATAAATAAATTCCCTTTTCTAGCGCCTATTAGGCATCACCAGGCTATCGGCAGGATAGTTATCCTTCAAATAGGCCATTTGCGACTTTGCCCAGTTAATCAGCAATTGTCGCTGCGCATCCGTTAAATTAGCCTCTGAGTGAAGGCCCAGGTAGGTGTATTCCTCCATAGGCATCTCCTTTTCCTCCACCATTTCGATTACCTCTTCCAGTTTGTGGTTTTGGATGGCTATGGGTCGGTTGGTGAATTCTGAAAAATTCAGGTGTCGTTTTCCATCCACCACATGTTCATCGAGCCACCAGGCCACCGGTTGCACATTGGCATACCAGGGATATTCCGTTTTGTTGGAATGGCAATCGTTGCAGGAAACCTTCAAAATAGCATCTACTTCCTGAGGTACCGTATACTTGGTAGCGATGGCATACGTCTGATCATTCGATTCATTTCTTTCTGGTCGGAAGAATTGGATGACCACCAAGACCAGTACAAGCCCTAATAAAATTTTTTTTAGCATGATTTCTTTAGATTGAGATTTTCAAATTTACACCATTGACGATTAATTCGTCTAAAGGTTTAGTTTCTTTTTATTATTTGTACATGGATACACGTTCGTCATTGATGACCCCTTTCCAGTTTAACCCAAAAGCGAAATCATAGGCATTGCCTTCCCCATCCACATAGGGTTCCATATCCCTGGGGACATCTTCAAATTGCAGCTCAACGGTCCTCATGTCTGCGGGCATTTGAAAGGGCAACAGGGCAGATGGCTCATAAACGCCAGTAAGAATATCCATCAACGCCTGGTCCTGCACGCCCATATGAACTACAATAGCAGAAGCACTTTTTTCGATTTCTGAAAAGACCATGGGTTTTGAAACATGGACCACCACAATAACCGGCTTCTCCCCCATTTTTTGCCGCGTCTCGTTTACAAGCTCCATATCGGCCATGTTATAAGCCGTCATCGTTTTATTCTTATAAGAACGATTCATAAAATCCTCTAACGGACTCCCCCCTGCCAAACTGGTAGCTCGCGCATCAGTGGCCGTATAAGGTCCGTATTGCAGGCTTATGGGCACGTAGCCATTACCTCCTTTAGCGAGGTCTTCCCGGCTGTACCCTACACCCCCGTTCGGATTTTGGATTCCTACCAGCGCAAAGTCGGCCTCTGCCGGGTCTTCAACCACCTCAAAATAATTTGTGACAAGGTCCATATTAAAAGGATACTCCGTTCTTTCGGGGGTCTCCCTGCCAAACCAGTTGGTACTGGGCGCTATATAGCGTTGTGGGACATATACTTTTTGTTTCGCCTGTAATGGCAAGGTATTTTGCTGATTTTTAAGCATTACCACAGAGCGCACTTGTGCCTCATAGCCTGCTTTCATGAATTCTGCATTGCCTACAATTTGTTCTGTTTCTGCCACATCCAGGTACGGGTTTTCAAACAGGCCTACCCTGAATATGTTCATAAGGAGCCTCACTGCCGATTGTTCAAATCGGCTGCGCATATAGTCCTCCCCGTGTTCCTCAACCCCCAATTTATAGGCTTCCAGTACCGGTCCCATCTCATTGTTACCACCAAACTGGTCTACCCCGGCCTCGATCACTTTATAATGGCGTTCGGCCACAGTTAGGTTTTCTACCCCCCAGGGTTTCCCTTCGAACCTATCAATAGAAGACACATCGGCTGTGATACGCCAATCGGTGCAGACCACCCCGTCATAGCCATATTCGCCCCGCAACAGGTCGGTGATCAGGTATTTATTGAACCCGTTTCCTACGTTGTCCTTATTCTCGGGGTCCTGCCCGTAAGAGATCGTATAATAGGGCATTACAGCAGAAGCCATTTGTGTTGGCCCCTCTAATTTAAAGACCCCTTCCGTGAATGGCTGCAAGTGGTCCTTGAGGTTGTTCCCCGGGTAAACGGCATACGCACCATAGCCAAAATGACCGTCGCGCCCCCCTTCTTCAGGTCCGCCACCGGGCCAGTGTTTTACCATGGCATTAACGCTTTGATAGCCCCATCCTCCGTCGTTCGAGGACTGGAATCCATCCACATAGGCACGTGCCATATCGGTTGCCAGGTCCGGGTCTTCGCCCATGGTGCCGTCAAAGCGGGACCAGCGGGGTTCAGTCCCCAGATCTATCTGGGGAGACAGGGCCGTTGCAATTCCCAAAGCCCTGTATTCTTTTGATCCGATCTCCCCAAATTGACGCATCAAGGCCGGATCGAAGGAAGCGGCTATGCCCAGCGTACCGGGCCACATGGAGATATCGCCGCCCGCCCCTGCATTGAATTCTGCATACGAATCTGAGCCATGCCTGGGGTCGGAGCTGCTATTGACAGGAATTCCAAGTCCCAATTTCTCGACCATGGCCTGGGCCTTGTTGTTCCATTGTGCTGCTACGGAAGCCGATTCCACCCCGGTGATAAGCACATGCCTGAGATTGTCTTCTGACAGAAACCTCACTTGTGCATCACTGAGATCACTGGGGGCAGCCCCACTTTCAGGAAAAGGTTTCCCGCCATAGGTACCTCCATAATAGCCGCCAGATACCGCGGGTATAGCCTGATGCGCACTGTACAGCATCAAGCCCGCGATCTGCTCCAAAGACATTTTTCCTGCAAGGTCTTTAGCCCGTTCAGCTGGGGATAATCGCCAGTCCTCATACACATCGAGAGTGCTATTCTTGTTCAGGTCTTTAAAGGCATAACGGTCTACAGTAAGGATCGTGACACCCGATTCGGGGCTGTACCCAAGCGTTTCTCCATCCGTGTTGTGCACCAGGGTAAATCCTTCTTTAGTCTCTTCCGAGAACTTTGGTCCACAACTCACAACCAACAAGGCCAGGACAAGAAGGGTGCTATTTGAAACCGAAATCATAAATTTTTTCATTTTACACTATTTTAATAGTCCAAAGTATTCTTATACTAGAAATTGCCAGAGGTTTATTGAAATCCTATTTCCGCCAAACCTGCATGGCTTATTTTAATGGCTTCTAAAGGGTTCAGTCCGTCGAAGGTCATATCCTGCTCTACCATATAATAGCGCATTCCTGAAGCTTCTTTCTGTTCCAGGATCCGGTTGAAATCTATGGTGCCGGTACCTACCGGGGCAAAACGCCTTTGCCCGTCCATATCCTTGACATGCCAGATCTTGAAACGTCCCGGATATTTTTCAAAGTAAGCCACGGGATCGGCCCCGGCCCGGGTCACCCAATAGAGGTCCATTTGGAAATTGACATATTTGGGGTCGGTGTTCTCCAATAAATAATCAATAGGGACAATTCCGTCCTGATCTGCCATATACTCAAAATCGTGGTTGTGATATAATAGTTTCAATCCGGCTTTGGAAGCCTTTTCTCCAAGAATACTGACGATGTGGGTGAGATTGGCCGCGCCGCCTGTCATGCTCATGGTAAGGGTCTTCATATCATATTTAAAAAGCCCCATTGGCGGTATGGGTACCACAAAATACTCGAATCCGGCCGCTTTTGCATCGGCCATCTGTTGGTCGGCATTTTCTAAGGTAACCGAACTATGGTGGGTGCTAACCGGCCTAAGATTCAGTTCCTGCAAGAGTGTCTTGAATTCCGAAGGCGTCATTCCATAGAATTTTCCATCTGCATATGCGGATGCCTCAATATACTGGTACCCGGCTTCTGCCACGGCTTTCAGGGTGGCTTTGGCATCGACGCCCATAGCATCCCGAACGGTATACAGGGCGAGGCCACCAAAAGAATTCTGGGCCTGACCCAGGTGAGAGAGTATCATAAGAATGAAAAACAAGGCGAGTTTTGCGATTTGGTTTTGCATGTTATTTTTTTTTGAGTGAATGGTACATTTTACTTGATGATCTATTATTGGTCTATCTGTTACTAAGTATGTTCGCTGTAAATTTCCTCACCAGACTGTTTAAAGCTATATAGGTATGGGGCCTTATGGGCGCCACCCGTAAATAATTTTTCATGCCGGAGGAGGATATCCATTGCCAGCATTTTCCGTTGAAAGGTGGTACGGCGGAGTTTTTCTCCCAGTATGGCCTCGTATAGCTGCTGCAGGTCTTTCATAGTAAACCTGGCAGGCAGCAGATTGGTACTGATGAGCTTTCTGTCCAGGTTTTCCCTCAGGGTTTCATGGGCTTTTTTTACGATCTGTTCATGATCCATCATCAGGGGTGGCAACGCATCAATGGAATACCAGTTGATGGAATCGGAAAAGGCATCCGGTCTGGGGAATACCTCATCATAGTTGATCAGCGCATAATAGGCCACCGAAATAAAACGATCTAATAGCCAGTGCCCATTTTCTACCTGAAAACCACTGGCCTCCATGATCTTCTTCATTACTGGTGCCGTTGCCCTGTTGGCATTTCCAAAGGTGTGAAATTGTTCCAAATAGACCTGCCTCAGGCCCGTGCGTTCGGTAAGGCCCCTTTTTACAGCCTCGTCTAGATGTTCATCGTGCTTTACGAAGCCGCCGGGTAAGGCAAATAGTCCCGTATTGTGATATTCGAGTACCAAGATCTTGAGCTGGGTACCATTAAACCCAAAAATGACCGCATCGTACCCTAAGTGGGGAATATGGTCTGCTGCTAAAGGAAGTGGTAAGGGGTCCAACGTCGGAATTTTTTCAAATAAACAACAAAATATCATTGACTCAAAGTTTTATTGTAACATTTTGAGACAATAATAAAACTTTAACAATTTTCTAACAAGAAGACGCTGTTTTCCCAGGGTAAAACTTGCATTTTGTTCTCGAAACATCAGAAAGATTACCCATAACCTCTTTTTAATTTTAAGATACTATTGGACGAAAAACAGTATTAATAGTATCTTCGCAACAAAATCATCCCCTATGAAAACCAGATCGCTTTCCGGTATAGTGTTGTTTGCTCTTTCTATTTTGGTCCTTTCCTGTTCTAAGGATTCAGGTTCTACAGATGATAGTATTCCGCAGGAACAATTGGAAGCCATAGCGGGCCTTTACAATATGACCGAATACAGGATCAGTCCGGCACAGGACCTCAATGCTGACACCGTATTTTCAGAAAACCTTATGGATGAGCTCGATTGTCAGATGGGTAGCATCATTCTGCGGGAAGACCTCAGCTACAGCTGGTTCAATACCAAACTGGCCATCACCTTTATCACGAACGAGCAATACGCTATTTTCTGTGATGGAACAAGTACGAAGACAGGCACCTGGGATCTGGTCAATAACCAGATCGTCCTATCCCGGGGAGATGATGGCACCTACTCGCTTAATGAAGGCACCCTCACCCGTACGGAAGGAAATGTGCTGCCGGGGTTCGAGCAATTGGTATTTGTAAAACAATAACCCTTATCCCCATCTACCTGATGGGAGTTTACCAACATACCAACTATCATTTGTTTCATTTCTAACAAGGACGATCATCTCCAAGGGCTTCACGCTATCTTTGCAAAAAAATTGACACACGTATGGACTTTATCTTAAAGCCCTGGCCCTGGTATGTATCAGGTCCGTTAATTTCACTGGTCATGATTTCGCTGCTCTATTTTGGCAAGCACTTTGGTATGTCCAGTAACCTCAAGACTTTTTGCAGTATTGGTGGCGCAGGAAAATACGCCTCCTTTTTTAAGTTCGACTGGAAGGCAGAGAAATGGAACCTGGCAGTGGTGCTGGGTGCTGTTATTGGGGGATTTATTGCGGTTACCTTTTTGTCTGATGGCAGTGTCATTGACCTCAACCCACAGACGGTCGATGATCTGAAAACATTAGGCTTTGCCGATGCCGGAGCCTCTTTGCTTCCTCCGGAATTATTCGATTGGTCTGCCGCTTTCAGTGCTTCAGGACTGCTCATCCTTATTGGCGGCGGCTTCCTTGTAGGGTTTGGGACGCGTTATGCAGGGGGCTGTACCTCCGGCCACGCAATCTCGGGCCTGAGCAACCTTCAATTACCCTCTTTGATAGCCGTCATTGGCTTTTTTATTGGAGGGTTACTCATGGTCCATGTCTTTTTTCCTTTAATCTTTGGCGTATGAAGTTGTTGAAATTTTTAGGTGTTGGGATCTTTTTTGGTATCGTCCTGGTAAAATCGGAAGCGGTCTCCTGGTATCGGATCTTTGAAATGTTCAAATTTCAGTCCTTCCACATGTATGGGATCATAGGCTCAGCGGTGGGCGTAGGTGTCCTTGCTGTATGGATGATCAAAAAATTCCAGGTGAACAGCATTGAGGGCGATAAAATTGTCATTTACCCCAAGGAACACGGTTTTATCCGGTACCTGTTGGGAGGCACCATTTTTGGATTGGGCTGGGCCCTGGCCGGCGCCTGTCCCGGCCCCATGTACATATTGGTAGGCACCGGCGTTCTGAGCATGTTACTGGTCATTGCCGGGGCCGTACTGGGCACTTTTGTGTATGGGTTGCTACGCCAAAAACTGCCGCATTAAAAAACAATTATGGTCCTTAGTTTTTTATCTGTGAACCATACCGCTCATAAATAGCTTTCTTTTACATAGGAATAGCCTCCATCTGCAGGGCTACTTCAACCTGCACCACTTCCCCGGTTCTCTCAAAGATCATGGTACTCGTTTCCGCATCCAGCTGAACATCCTGAAAGGTCCTTACCGTTCCGTCTTTCATAATAACCTTGCTTCTCCTGGTTTCCCCGAAGGTATAAATGACGGGGACCTGGCAATAGGTAAAGGCCAGCGATCCTGGTTTTAAACGGATCGATTTTTCTTTCTTTTGAAGGTCAATGAACACGAATTCCTTTTCTTCTTTTAAAAGCTCTTCTTTTTGCAACAAACCAACGCCAAAAGACAGTACGCCTTTTTTTACCACGACCCCCAATTCGGCTATCCTGCTTAGGATATCTTCCTTAACCTGCCCCGTCATGCCGGGCTGCTGCGCCCCTTTATGAGCCGGTGTGTGGGAATAGGGGTCCGTTGGGAAGGCCCCGTAAAGTTGGGGCGACTTATGCACACCGATCCCTTCGTTGATGGCTTGGTAATGTGACATCAGCTGCTTGACCACGTTTTCACTTGCCCTGTTTTCGATCGCATGTACCGTACTTTCCATGACTGCTAGCGCAAGTTTGGAGACCATATGCCAGTAGATAGAACCCAGCCCTTCATAACCAAAGAAGGTTCCCGATCTTCCCGTAAAGGATTTATGGTCAAAAACAGACTCAAATATTTCCAAAACGGCTTCCTTTTCCTGGGAAAGCAGCTTGCCGTATTTTGAATGAGACAAGTTGTTGAGCGCCGCTTCAAGGCTTTTGGCATTATTGAAATTACCATTGAAATGACAGACACCCTTCCTGTCTACCTCCACCACTGCGCGATTCCCATCCTGAATTAATTGCTGCAAGAGGGCCGAGTTTTTTACTTTTTCTTCCGGTATGACATTTTTCACCATGAAACGTGGTAAATCTTTGTCCGGATATAAGATATAGCTATACTGATCCTTTCTGAACAAGGCACTTTTCCTTAGGCTGTCTAACACTTCTAGGGTCCCTTCCGGATTCAGGAATCCAGAGCTGAGCACGGCTACCTGTCCTTCCAACATTTCACTTAAGTAGGAGATACAGGCACCTTTTTCCGGATCCAAGGCGATCAGGTTATAGGAATGATATAAGTTGTCTTGTCGCTTATTCGCTTCTATAGAATGCTCCAGGTAACCCAGCATGATCTCCGCAAATGCGCTGAGTTGTGCTTTGGATACCGTTTTCTTTACACCGGAATAGCCATCGTTATAAATCGCTTCCCGATAATCGCTTCCTGCCATGCCAAGGCCGTCCATGATCTGGAATCTTTCCTTGTCCGAAATCGGGCCTTTCAGGCTATCCTTATGTTTTTCCAATGTTTGGGAAACCGAGTGAAAGAACAGGTATAAGGCATCTGAAATGGCTACATTATCTGCCGTATTCGAATTCATGATCTTTTTGAAAAAGACCAAAAATCGTCTCAGGTAATACAAGGTTACCATAGACACCCCGTTACCGACCAGGGCATTATTGGCATCATTCCATTCCGGCCGCTGGGTATTGAGCCAAATACCGGCTTCAGGAATAAAGTTGGAACATTTTGCCAGTAGGGTAGCCAGTAATTTCTCCACTAGATTCACGTGATAAATAGCCCCTTCCCTGCTTCTTAACAGGGCACCGTCTGCACCCGTTTTAGCCTTTAGCTCATTGATCTCATGATCCAGTTCATGGTCAAAAACGATCGTGTCCTTAGGGTTGGCCACGATATCGTAATAACTCTTAATTTTATACGGCACATTGGCATATACGAATAACTCCTTATCCCAATATGCTCCCAGGCGTGACGGATAATAATCCTCTATAAATTCAAGGAACTTCAGGAGGTAGATGATCTGATGATCCCCCCAGTAACCGATGTACGACCAAGGGTCATTGGGTTCTATGACCTCCCAGTCAAAACCACTTTTTGTTACCCGATACGGATTGTACCCTTCAAAGGTAGAGGCATTCAGGAATTTATGGATCATCCCGTCAATGGACTCTGGATAGGAATGTGCCAGCGCTTCCCAGTTTTGGAAAATATCGCGCCAGTTTCCTTCGTAATCCAGGATCTTAGATCCGTCTACTTCAGAGTGGGTATTGATGGAGAATTTATTCCAGGGCCTGCTGGGATCCCCATGCCTTCTGCTAAACTTAAGTGGTAAATACTCCAAACAAAGTCGCTGAAAATCGCTGTGATCGTTTTTGAAAGCCAGTTCCCGTAGTATTTTTAAGGTAAAGACTTCCGGTAACTGGGCAAGTTGTTTTTCAAACTCCCCGAATACCGCGCTGTTGGCATTTTTAAGATACGAGGCAAAGTCTGCGCGCTCCACATTATAATCATCATCGAAAATGCCGCCCCGCATGATGTTATAAAGCACATTGGCGTAATGGCGGGAGGTCCTTAAGCTGTCTTCCGTAAGTTGCAACCCATCGGCAGCTCCCGTTAGTTCCCTTAATTTTAAGGTTCCTGCCTCAATATCCTCCAGGAGGTCCCTATTAAGCGTTTCGGCTGATTTAATGCGCTCCGAAATATCGACAATGCCCGATGCACTTTGGTTCACATTGGCTATGATCTGCCATTCCTGTGTGCCTTTAGATGGAATGTTCAGGGTAGTACTAACAAAATAAGCTCCCTTTTCTGCTTTGATATCGGTTTCCTGATGGAGGTTTTCACCCCTTCTGAAAGCATCGAGCTGAAGGGACGATACCAGATAGGTAACCTCTTTTAAACCCATGGACCAGGCAATATTTGCTTTCAGGGCCTCACTTGGTTCTGCCTTGTCAACAATAATAGCACTAAGGGCATAGATACCCAGGCCTGCTTGGGGCAGTAATTCATTTTTCTTATAGGCATCTACCAGGTTACTTCGCGTATTCTGCAATTCCGTGGTAACGCCATAAGGCACTATATTTTGGATCCCATCCAGAATAGTTAATTTCATTTCCTTCCCGGTAGTATTCTCGAGACTCGCCCTTTTTACAAACCCAAACTGATTACTGGAATTCCACTGATACTTAAAAATAAGACCAAGATCTTCATTTATTTCCTCAAAGATGATCTTGTTCCCATAGGTATTCTTATAAAGATTACGCGTTATTTTATACAAGCCGCGGTATCTTTCTGAAAAAGGCTCCCAGAGGATCTCATCCTGTCCCTGCTGAATTCTGAATATGGTCTTACTCCCGGTAATATCGGCCGATTCCGTGATCTTATCATCTGTATAATAAGGGAAAAGTGCGTATTCGCTGTTCTTTCTGCCTGCCGTTAACCCTCCATTGCTCGCTATAAACATCCAGTGATTAGAATCACTTACGATACTCATGAAGAAAGGTCTCATGGCATCGTTATTCGCAATTTTATAATAGGTTTCGTTTCCTATAACTACCTGGCTTCCTGTAACGGCAGTGTTCTGCTGATACAATTCCTTATTTCCAATTTTGATCATCTTATTCATATTCTCTTATACTTTTAAAATGAACCTCCTTAAAGGTTTTTTATTTTATTCTTCTACTAAAAAAGGGATGTTTGCCGTGGCAGCATGCCCATACCCATCGGTTGCATATACAAATAGCCTGTATTTTCCCTTTTCAGGGGCCTTCATGACCAACTTTTTGCCAAATTGCCCATCAAATAATCCTGATACGGCCTTAGGACGTTCTTCATAATCGCCCCCGTCTTTTAGATCGGTACTTTCGGGCAATACTTCCCAACTGTATGTTATTAAATCGTCTTCCAAATCAGTAACTTCCATGACAGCGGAATACTCCTTGCCGGAGGTGAGCATAACATTTTCATAGGCCGACTTTCCGTCCAATAAAAAGGATGTTATTTTCGGGCTCCTGTTTATGGGCCATTCCCCATTCCAGAGATAATGCATGACATCTACCGATTCTGTTTCAAGCCCGTTTTCCAGAAAGATCCCGTACCAGGTGGGTGTCCGTTCCTGCTTTTGCCCCCATAGAAACACATACGATCCGATGCACTGTTGTGAATCGGCCTCAATACCTGCCTTATACCGTTCCAGGTAGTTGGCCGCTTTTACGGTGCTGTTTTCTTCAATGGGTGCTCCCCAGGAAGTGGCAGGCACTTCCCAATGCCCTGTTGCGCCCCATTCCGTCACCATATAAGGGCCTTCCCAGCCAAACTTCCGAATCAATTTAGGTAGTATTGGCAAGCTCCCGTACATCTGGAAAGAAAGAATGTCCAGATCCTTGCAACGTTCTTTGATCCGTTGTACTTCTTTCTTGAATATCCCGGCAAGGCAGGTGGTCGTTGGATGGTTTGGATCTACCTCATGGATCATTTCTGAGATCTCGTTCACGGCATCCCATACTTTAGGGTTGGTATAGCGGAGGTTAAGTTCATTTCCAATGCCCCATATCAATAAGGCAGGATGGTCTTTTAATGCCATTACCTGTTCCCTGATCGCTTCCAGTTGCGCCTTTACACTAACGGGGTCGTCATAATCAAAGCCATGTCGTTCCCGGCCCACTTCGATACCCATAGTTACCATCAGGCCATGTTTGTAGGCTTCGTCTAAAACTTCTTTAGCCGTGCGCTGGCCATTGTCTGTACGCCAGGTTCTGAAGGAATTCCCGCCATGACGTGCCAGTGCTTCAATATTCCCAAATTCCAATCCCGCTCCCTTAATAAAGAATGGTCTGCCGTTGACCAGCAATTGAAACGCACCTCCCTCTTCTGCAACCACCACTTTCGCCGGCGGCGCCATAGAATTCTTCATTGAAGTTTGCGCTGTCATTTCCATAGTGTTCTGACCTAAATAAAGGATACAAATCCCCAGCATTTTTACAATGCGCTTCATGCCCTTCTTATTTTCTAACTAATAGTTCTTCTACCTCTTCGAGCGTTTTTCCTTTGGTTTCTATCACAAATTTATAAACAAAGAACATGGCGCAAAGCGACAACAATGCATAAAGGGCAAAGGTAACGGTTGGTCCCAGGTTTGAGAGTTCCCACGGAAAGACCTGGGTAACAGAGAAACTAACGAGTGAGTTAAAGAACCCAACAACGGAAATGGCAATACCTTTGATCTTACCTGGAAATATTTCTGAGATCAAGGTCCACATAACCGGCCCGAGGGAGATAGCAAATGAAGCCACGTACAGTAAAATGGCAATTAAGACCAATGTCGCATTGATACTGATGAAATTGGTGATCTCATTTCTTTTAAAAACCAGGAATTGTTCTTCATTTAATTGTTCCTGAACTGCTTTAAAGAGAACTGCCTGACCATCATAGGAATTTCCTTCCAGATTTGCGAGGGATGCTTTAACCTCTTTATTAGAAACCTTTGCCAGGTTATCCGGAGTAAAATTATAGGAGGCACTATTAAAGGCGAAGGTGGCCATCAATAAAGCAATGGTCATAAAGGTGGTCCCTATAAGCAATAAGGGTTTTCTTCCCAGCCTGTCGATTAACCAAATAGCAACCAGGGTAAAGACCAAATTGGTAAGGCCAACGACAATGGCCTGAAGAAAGGAAGCATCTGTGCTGCCTCCTGCCTGTTCAAAGATCGTTGGGGCATAATAGAAAATTGCATTGATACCTGTGATCTGCTGGAAGAAGGCAATTCCCAGGGCTATGATCATGATGGTAGCATACTTGCTTTGGAAAATATCGGCAAGCCTCCCTTTTTCCTCTTTTTTGGCCACCCCTCGTTGGATCTCCTGTATGGTGGCCTCTGCATAGGCTTCGCCTCCGATCCTCATTAATACCTTCCGGGCCATTTCAATTTTGTTCAGATTCTGAATAAGCCACCTTGGGCTTTTAGGTACCGTCCATAAGGCCAAAAAATAAATGATCGCCGGAATAGCCTCTACGCCTAACATCCAGCGCCAGCTTTCCTCCTCCAAGTCGATAAGAAAATAGTTAGAAAAATAGGCGACGGAAATTCCGATTACAATGTTCAGCTGGTTAAAGGAAACCAGGCTACCCCTCAACTTTGGCGGGGCAATTTCCGCAATATAAATAGGTGCGATCAGGATGGCGCCACCAATGCCCACACCCCCAATGATCCTGGCGATGATGAATTCTGTGTATCCCGTGGCCAGGGCAGACCATGTTGCGGAGATCGTAAAAAGGGCTGCTACCACGATGAGCGTATTCTTTCGTCCAAATTTGTCGGCTACCGGACCCGCCATCAGGTTCCCTGCCATAGCGCCAAAAACGACACATCCTACGGAAAAGCCCAACATCCATTCGGTCATTTCAAAATACAGGGTAATGCCCTTTACGGCACCCGATATCACAGCGCTATCGAATCCTAATAAAAACCCTCCAAGTGCTACAATGAGGCTTATTAAAATAGTATACGACTTGTTCATCTTTACTACTGCGGCTGGTTGCTCCATTATTTTCGAGATTAGACAGTTTTTGGTTGGTTTTCTGTTGGTTCAATGACTCAGAAAAGATCTTAAATATAAGTAAAAAAAAAGGCCAGCTTTAGCTCACCAACCCTTTTTTCAGTCAAATCGAATACCTGTTTCCTAATCTTTGATTACGAGAACACCCCATTCGTTAAAAAGTATGGATCCTGTTCGTTCAGAATTTAAGCTTTTCATCCTTATCCCAAAGTCCCCAATAGGCACCAACGTCTCCTTCGGCCCCTACTTTCCAGGATTCATCAAAAGACGAAAAGTAGAACACTTCAATATCGTCTTCTACCGACCATTTTTGTGTGTTCATGAAATATTTCAAGGCATTTTCATAGGAAGGAAAGGCTCCTTCCAGGCTTGTCCCCTGGGTGGGCCAACCGGTTTCTGAGATGATCACCTTTTTGCCATTTCCTGCTTTAAGCGCCCTTTGGTACATATCTTTCATATAGAGCAACGAATAGTCAAGATCACATCCTTCCCAAAACGGGTAGCAGTTGGCCAGTACAATATCGCATGCTTCGGTTATCCGAGGTCGCTCCGCGAACTCGTAATAGGCATCCACATACCCTACAGGTATGTTCCCGGGGATGGAATCTTTTACCCGTTGGATCATTTCCAATAGTTCATCTTCTGTCAGATCTCCCCTGAGCATCACCTCATTTCCGACCGCGGCAATATCCACATACCCTTCCTGTGCAAGGGTAATAAGGTTGGTAACTTCCTGTTCATTGATCTTAGGATCATCGCCCAGCCATGCCCCAACCATCGTTTTAATGCCATATTCCTTGGCAATACGCGGAATGGCCTCATTGCCTTCAGTACAGGAAAAGGACCTGATCCATTTGGTATAAGGCTTTATGATCTCCATTCTTCTGCGGATCTGTTCTTCTGAAATCTGATCTCCCGGCTTCTGGCCTTCCATGTAAGGGCTAAAGCACAGTCCATGCATGCCATCTTCCAAAACCTGTTTGCATAGCTTTTTTAATTGTTTTGTGCTTTTACCGGCATAATCAAGCGCTGCCAATGCCAAATATTTCTCTTTTCTACTTGAAGACATATCTTTTAAATCTAATTATTCTATCTTGTTTCTACTGTATTGAAATTTAAAGCTCTCCTCTGCGTTTTACCAGTTCATCTTTAATATCTCTGGCTTTTTGTTCCGTAAGGTCGTATTTCCACATCACCCATACTGCAAGTGCTGCCGTTAAGGAGGGGATCAATATATCGGCGACCCTTAGTCTATTCATAGTCTCTAAACTTTGCTCGGTAATATTTGGATCAAAACCTACGATCTTTAAAATTAAACCGCCTAAAACAAGTGCTATTGCCTGCCCCAACTTTACCATCCACCAGTAAATAGCACCAAAAGTACCCTCTTTACGCGGCATGCCATTTTCCAATTCATCCAGATCACATACATCGGCTGTCATAGACATCATCAAGGTAAACAAACCGCCCATTCCAAAAGCAAACAAGGGTATAGGGATAAACATGAGCCAGGGTATCTCACTGCCCGGCTCTATAGAAAACCACGACATTCCAATATTATCGAGTATTGGGTTTAACCATTCAAAAAGAGAGCCTATGGCAGAATTTAAACCTTCACCAAAACCCGTTTCATTAAATTTTCCATTGAGCTCTTTATCAAATCCCCACCATTTTAGAAGATATCCTATAATCGATAAGATCGTGGAAATTATAAAGGCCCTTTTCTTTCCCCATTTGTCTGCCATTTTTGAAATTATGGGAATCACCAAAAAGGCAGTGATCATTGCATTAATGGTGTTAAACCAGGCCGGCCAGGTACCCGCTAATTCATAACTGCCATTATATATATAAAATACAATAATAAAAACACCGAATGCTGCTACTAATTGAAACCCATTAAAAACCAAAAATGTGGCCCCACATAACTTCATAAAAGGTTTGTTTTTGGAAACCTGAATAATTCCTGCGAACAATTCTTTCATATTGGAAGCAAGTGTTTTAAAATTGATTTTTTTTCGGTTCGCCATATGCGAAGAATCAATACCCTTACAAAATAAGGATGGCAGAATACCAAAAACAACCGTCATTACCCCTACAATAAGGGCCATTGTCCGTACGCCTTCGGTTTGGGTATTAAAAGTATCAGAATCAGGTATGATCACATACAACCAGGGCACAATCATCCAGGCGATCTGACCCATGCTGTTTGCAAAACTCATTAATCTCGTCCTCTCATTGTAGTCTGATGTCATTTCATAACCCAGGCCTACCAAGGGTGTTGCAAACATAGTATTTCCTACGAGGAATAGGATTTGAAGAATCATCACATGCCAAATGATATACGATTGTGATGCATTGTCATCTAGCTGCCACATCAAAAAGAAGAGCACTCCACTAATAAGGGCCCCTAAAAAAATGTAGGGTCTCCTTCGACCCCATTTTGAGGTCGTATTGTCCGAAATAAAGCCCATGATGGGGTCCGTAATTGCGTCGAATATTCTAGGTAAACCGCCCAAAAGACCGGCCCATAAGGGATCAACTCCCCAGGCAGTCAGCAAGAAGAATTGAATAAAGACACCTAGCGTACCAGGTAAAATATTTAGTATAAAATGACCTGCTCCGAAGGCAGCTTTTTGGCCAACTGGCACTTTATCTCTTGCGGCAATTTTAACATTCGGCATATTTTGTTGGTTTTAGTTAGTTTATCAGCTGATTGAATTGTTTATAAATTAGGGATCATAATTGTTTGAATGGCCTGGCCACTTATTGTAATGGGAACAGTGCTTTCCTGTAATGACAAATTAAAACTTATGGCATCTGCACCCTGATTAAGAACAACTACCACGATGGATCCGTCAGGATTCTGCGCTGCCGTGGTCATAAGCGCGTCATTTGAATTAGTAAATCCTATTCTTACGGCTCCCGGGCGGATGTACTTACTAAAATGCGCCATGGTATAATAAATAGGCGTGAAGTACACTTCATCCTTCTCTGGGTCTACAATGACCGGTGCCACACACCAGTTCTCAAACCAGTTGGGGCCTCCACGGGTATCCAATACCATATTCCAGTCGATCCAGCCGTCTACCCAATTATTAAAGCATCCGATGATGTCACGGGCATACCTGTAGACAGGGGCATACTTGGGATGCAGGTGTTTATCTTTTTCCGGCGCCCAGTCCCATCCCCAATCAGTAGCCTCCTTGGACCAATACCATGCATCATCTTGCCATTTTGGCACTTCTGCATCCACACAGGCTTCCGTTTGAATCAGGTATTTATTAGGTGCTTTGTTATGAGCATATTGAAGTTCCTGGGGAAAATAGTCCACTGTACTGGCATACCAATGTATAGCCGTCCCATCGATGTATTTTGAAGATTCCTCATTTTGGAACATTACGTCCACCCATTCCTTCAAATGTTCTCGATTCTGATCGTATCCCAAAATCTTTGCTTTGTGACCGTCTTTTTCCAGGCGGGGACCCAGATAGTCTTTTACGAAAGATGTCATTTCTATAGGGGAATAATGCATGCTCTCCCAGTTTTTATCGTTCCCAAGGGGCTCATTTTCTACCGTAAATCCCCAAATATCGATCCCTTCTGCTTTGTAGGCATCCACGTATTTTGAGAAGAACAACGCCCAGCTTTCATGGTACTCCGGCAATAATTTACCCCCGCGCCAGTCATTATTGTCTTTCATCCATGGTGGTGCCGTCCATGGGGAAGCAACTATTTTAAAACCTTCCGTGGAGGCTTGCATGGCATCTTTAATAAATGGGATGATATCGTCCTTGTCTTCTTCAATAGAAAAATGTTCAAGTGCAACATCGCCTTCTACCGGGGCATAGGAATAATTGCTTAAGGAGAAATCGCATGAATTCATATGGGTCCTGGTGAGGGAATACCTGGCGCCATCATCGCCAAAGTAGGCATCAATGATCTTTTTGCGATTTTCGTTACCAAGCTTATTCAGCAAATAAGCGGAGGCCTCCGTAAAGGACCCACCGATACCAGTGATCGTCTGAAATTTTTCTTCCGGAAGCAATATGATTTCTGATGCTCCTTCACTCACACCAAATTCGGTAACAGGTGCCAATTTTTTTCCATCTGCCGATGTTTCAAAAACTTCGACTTCTAATTTTTGCTCAACGGCACAAGCACCAAGCGTTAGGGCTAATGTCAATATGAAATGTATTTTGTTAAACTTTTTCATCTTATTTATTGTTCCGGGCCGCCGAGTTATCATAGAATATACCAACATACCCAAAGTAACTTACTCATTCCTCAAAGGAGGCACTAAAACATCTTTCATTAAGGCTTCCTTATCACCATTATAGGTCTTGGTAATGGGATTTCCATTTCTGCTCAGGCCGCTAAATGTACCTTTATCTACTAAATCCCACAAGGCATATTTTACCTGTCCGTCCAAGGTAAACAAACCGAAATGGTTCTCAGAACCGACAGGGTTACGGGCGTCTTTCCATTGTTCGTCAAAGGCTTCAAAATAAAAACAGGAGATGCCTGCCGCATTGGTCCAGTTCCGCATATGATTGTGGTACAGGGCCTCCTTATACTCATCAGTGGCCCTGGAACCTTCCGGGCCATAATGGCCATCTGAAATGGTAGCCCAACCAGTTTCCCCTATATGAATAGGTTTATCTACTCCAACGCTTTTTACATAGGCAGACACGGCTTTGTATTGTGCCATTGCAAATTGTTTCGCCCGAATCATGGCTGCATTGACTTTTTCAAGCTCAGAAAGCTGATGCTCGTCTTCCGGTATGCGCCAAAATTCAGGGTTATAGTGTGAATTATGATACGGATACGTATGCATGGAAATATAGTCAACCGCCTTGATCAACTTTTCAAGGTCTTCTGTATGATAGCTGCTCTCCCCTCCTCCCCAGGAGGCAAAATCATCGGAGCTGGTGATCCAGAGGTCTTTTGATAATTTACCTGTTTTCTTTAATTGCTGGAGGTGGTTCACCCATTTTAAAATAACCGAAGGCTGCACATAATAACTGGCTGCCCATTTTACCATGGCTTCATTCCCAACGGCAATGATCTTTACGATATCGGGATATTGATTGGCGAGGGCTACTGCCCTGGCTATTTCACCTTCATTTTGTTCGCTTTCCACATCGTGATCAGGTGCTTTTCCGGTCCAGGCATTCTTGCAGTCTATCCATGCGCCCAGCATAACATACATTTCGAAAGAAGGATCGGCTTCCTTCAATTCCCGTATCGCTTTAAGTAAATTGGGTGCTTGTTGCAACTGAACATTATAGGTCCTTAAAATACGTATGCCCATTGCCGACAATATTTTCATATCATCTTTCAGCTCGTCTATGGTGGGTTGCACGTCTCTGGATTTGGCCCTGTACCCCCCATAGGAGATGGCTAAATAATCAGGGTTGCCTAAAATATCCTTTGCTGTCACTTCTTTTAGTGTTTGGGGTTGGTTTTGTTCTGTTCTACTTTTCTTTTCATTACATGAATAGGTCATTACCATAACCATTGCTGCAACGAGTATTTTTACCATCGATCTCACTGTACTGCCATTTTTTTATTGTCATTCATCATAGTGTAACCCATACCCTAATGGAAACAATGGCTTGATAGTATCATCCCAAAAATTGGGTCCATACTTGCCTGTATAATCCTCCACTGCTTCCGGCCATGAGTGCGGCAGCCTGCCTTTAAAATTAAAATCGCCAAATAGTACTTCTGCGATACCATGACCTTCGGATCCAGTCAACCAGGCGGCTACAAAAGCATCGGACTTTTCTATTTGCTCGGTAACGACGAGTGGTCTGCCCGAAATCAATACCACTACCACGGCAACATCTTTTTTTACATAGGCATCGATATACTTCCGGTGTTCATCGGTGAGGGTCAGCTGGTAGGCATCCACTTCACCCCCAATATCGCCAAAAAATTCAGCATAGGGCGTTTCTCCTACCACAATAATAGCCACATCGGCATCATCATGGTCTCCGGTGGCATCCTGATCATACACCACCTTTCCTTTTGCCATCATTTCAATGCCTTCAAGAATGGTGGTAGCCCCAGCGTACTTTTCTGAGGTTCCCTGCCAGTGCACCGTCCAGCCTCCGGATTGCAAACCAGAACTGCTGGCGTGTTCGCCAACCACGACGATCTTTTTCAGGCCCTTATCCAGAGGGAGTAGCTTATCCGTATTCTTTAACAACACCAAAGATTCCCTTACCGCCTGCCTTGCGACGTCACGATGCTCCGGGATCCCTATTTTTTTGATAAGACCGGCATCAGGAAATGGATTTTCGAAGAGGCCCAGTCGAAATTTTTGTTGTAAGATGCGGCGTACCGCATCATCTATGCGGTCTATCCCTACGGCACCACTTTCAACCCCGCTTTTCAATCCTTGCTGAAACAGTTCCAAATCACCATCAACGGCCATTACCATATCGATACCCGCATTGATGATGTCATTTTCACCAAACCTGGAATAGGCCTTCCAGTCTGAGACTACGATACCGTCAAAACCCATGTCGTTCTTTAGTTTATCCGTAAGCATCGTTTTATTGGCATGACTGGCTACACTGGAAAGCGTATTGAAGGAAGCCATAATGGCCCCAACACCCTCTTCAATAGCTGCTTTATAGGGAGGCAGTAATCGTTCCTCAATCTCGTCCATAGGCAAGGAGGTCTCACCACCTTCTAATCCATAGTCTGTGGATCCATCCCCCACAAAGTGTTTGGCAGTTGCCATGACGGTCTGTCTTTCCTGAAGGTTTCCCTGGTGCCCTTTTATGGAAGCCCTGGTTAACTTTTCGGTAAGCGTTGTGCTTTCTGAAAAGGCCTCATATACCCTGCCCCACTTTTCATTATAGGGAATGGCAATACATGGTGAAAACACCCAGTTAAAACCGGTAGCCTGTGCTTCCAGTGCTGTGATAGAAGCCGCTTTTTGAACCAGTTCAGTATTGCCTGCCGCTCCCAGGCCAATGTTATGCGGAAAGATAGTAGCACCTTCATAGGTGTTCTGCCCATGTACGGCATCGACACCAAAGAGCAAGGGAATACCCAACCTACTGGATAAGGCCTTCTTTTGCAAGCTGGTAAATGTAGCCTGCCAATCTGCCACAGTATTGCCTGGCAAAGGCCCTTCGGTATGAATGACAGAACCTATGGATCCGGAAGCAATAGCCTCTTCAGGAAATACGTCAAAATGCCGCACCTGCGTCATCTGCCCTATTTTTTCATCAAGGGTCATCTCCGCCAAAAGGGAATCTACCTTTTGTTTAATTAATTTTTCGGCATTCATTTCGTTATCCTTATTAAGCTTGTTACAAGATTGGAAGAAGCAAAGGCATATGATCGATAGTACGACCATTTGTTTCATGAGGATAGCCTCTTATATCATGCTAACGGCAGAAATATATTTTCTGCCGTTAGCTCAATACAATAGTTTTATGGATTTAGGGTAACAGAAACATTATCAATATTGGCTGTTACACTGCAACCGGGATCTCCACCACAAACTGCTTCAATGAGGAAAGAAATCCCTTCAGAAACATCTGTACCACCTGGTATCGTAAAGGTAGCGGTAAAAGTGGTCCAACTACCTGATAGTGTCGGCGCCGGATTAAATACATGGGTAAAAGAAGCCCCGGCGGCACCTTCTCCGAAAAGTAAGACATTAAAAACGGCCCCGGGCTGTACCACAGATCCAATATGATCGAACTGAACCTGAACAACATCGCCTGCACTTACGGTTCCTGCTCCTATTCTTTCCTGTTTAAAAGCAGGATTACTAGGGCCTCCTGTTGCAAGTCTGCCGGACCATGAGCCACCATTATTGATGCTATTGTCCAATGCGGCAGTTCCGCCATTCTGGAATAATAACCACCCAGTGTCATCACCTGTTTCAAAATCTCCGTTGGCAGCTAAGTTACCACCACCAGCACCTGGCTTATAGAAATAAAGGTTATCTATATATACTTCTCCAGAATTCATCAGGTCGATAACTACTTGCTGGATATTACTTGAGCCTCCAAGACCATTGGCCTCTAACTCAGTGATAGGTATATCAAAAGATAACCAACTACCCTGCGCCATCGCTGGCGTAGAGGCAGCACCGATATTGATCGATCCCTCTGTAGCACCGCTACCGGGTATATCTACCAATTTCATCAAGAAGGTTGAACTAGCATCCACCTCATTTGGAAACCAAAGATCGAATCGGAAATTAGTCATCCCGGCTGCAGCAGCATCGATCTGATCTCCCCCAAGCTCTATCACCTGGAAGTTACCTCCGCCAACGTCTACGAACGTGTATTTCAAGGCAGCGTTGCCGCCCAGGTCTACCTGCTCAAAGGCCGCTGAACCATAGTTGTTGAAACCTGCATTAGGTACATTCGTATAGGAATCACTAAAGATCGAGATCACATCAGCAGCATCCTGCGTTGGAGCCGTTGGACCAGCTGTTGGAGCAATTGGTCCACCACCACCTGCTGGCTTATAGAAATAAAGGTTATCTATATATACTTCTCCAGAATTCAACAGGTCAATAACTACTTGCTGGATATTACTTGAGCCTCCAAGACCATTGGCCTCTAACTCAGTGATAGGTATATCAAAAGATAACCAACTACCCTGCGCCATCGCTGGCGTAGAGGCAGCACCGATATTGATCGATCCCTCTGTAGCACCGCTACCGGGTATATCTACCAATTTCATCAAGAAGGTTGAACTAGCATCCACCTCATTTGGAAACCAAAGATCGAATCGGAAATTAGTCATCCCGGCTGCAGCAGCATCGATCTGATCTCCCCCAAGCTCTATCACCTGGAAGTTACCTCCGCCAACGTCTACGAACGTGTATTTCAAGGCAGCGTTCCCGCCCAGGTCTACCTGCTCAAAGGCCGCTGAACCATAGTTGTTGAAACCTGCATTAGGTACATTCGTATAGGAATCACTAAAGATCGAGATCACATCAGCAGCATCCTGCGTTGGAGCCGTTGGACCAGCTGTTGGAGCAATTGGTCCACCACCACTGCCGGCTTCCTGAATAATATCATCTATATAGTAAATAGAACCATCACCTGCAGGTTGTCCTGCTTCATCAAATTCAGGGAAAATGATAATCTTATCATAGCCGTCTGCCAGGTTTAAGGCTGTACCGGAAAAATCGAAGGTCATCTCTACCCATGTATCGGCTGTGGCCAGCGTCTGATCAACATTATATGTTACAATGGGACCCTGGTTTCCTTCCTTCTCCAATTGAAAACGAACATTAATATTCGCCTTGGGAGACCATATCTTGACCTTGAAGGTTGTTCCCGCGGCAGCATCAAAATCGGATGCGAAGACATTAAACATTCCGGAATACCAGGCTGCTCCAGTAGCTTTGGTAAATTCATATACCGTTGCCGAGGTATTGATACCGGTGGCATCAGGGTTTGCTATTGGTGCACCGGTTACTCCGTCTCCTTCTTCAAAGACACCTGTAAGTGTCTCATTGGACTCGAACGTAACAGGTAAGGCAGTAGCTGCGGTTGGGGGTGTTCCGCCACCACCGTCTGTATATAGGGCGAAATCATCTATATAATACGTTGCCCCACTATCGGTAGTGATGTCAAAGAACAATACGATCTTATCGTACTTTCCGCTCTCTGTTGCTGGAAAATCAAAGGTTAACTCTTCCCACGCATTACCCGTGGTAGTCACAGCTCCAACTTCTGTATTGATTCCTGAATCGGTTTTATCTTCCAGTTTTAGCAACACATTGGTACCTACTGCCGGCGCCCAAACTTTGAGTTTAAACCCTGCATTGGCAGTGAAATCGAATTTGGAATCAAAAACGATCTGATTGTTTGCAAAGGGAAGCGATGCATCCCTTACAATTTCTCCCACTTTACAAGAAGTATTTATGCCATTTGGATCTGGATTGTCAATGTAGGAATACGCTGCACCATCAGCAATGATGGCACTGCCAGGATCTGACTGGAAGGTCAGGTTGAAGTCCGTTGCGTCCAAAGATTGTGCTGTCTCTGCGGTACATGTTCCGCCACCGCCTTCTGTATACAGGGCGAAGTCATCGATATAATAGGTGGCACCGCTATCCGTATTGATGTCAAAGAACAAAACGATCTTGTCAAACTTTCCGCTCTCTGTTGCTGGAAAATCAAAGGTTAACTCTTCCCACGCGTTGGCTGTGGTGGTTACTGCTGCTACTTCTGTATTGATTCCTGCATCTGCTTTATCCTCCAGTTTCAACAATACATTTGTACCTACTGCCGGTGCCCAAACTTTGAGTTTAAACCCTGCATTGGCAGTGAAATCGAATTTGGAATCAAAAACGATCTGATTGTTTGCAAAGGGAAGCGATGCATCCCTTACAATTTCTCCTACTTTACAGGAAGTGTTTATGCCATTTGGATCTGGATTGTCAATGTAGGAATACGCTGCACCATCAGCAATGATGGCACTACCCGGATCTGTCTGGAAGGTAAGGTTGAAGTCCGTTGCATCCAGGGACTGAGCAGTCTCCGCTGTGCATGTTTCGCCACCGCCTGAATCAAATGTGACAGTGACCTGGTCTTCTGATGTATCAGATGCACCTGCTTCGTTTGATGCCTTTAAGGTCACCGTGTAGGTACCAGCTGCCGCATACGACTTTACCGGATTAATTTCGGTAGATGTGGTACTATCTCCAAAATTCCATAAATAAGTCTTGGCATCTTCTGATATGTTTATAAAAGTTACCGTACCGGTTTCCTCATTTACCGTATACGTAAAGGCAGAGGTAACGTCCGGAAATAAATTTTCAACGTCTTCGCATCCTAAATAGGAAATAGCCAAGAGAAAGATAGACAGGTACTTGGCTTTTTTTAGTAATTGTTTCATAGTTTTTTTATTAGTTAGTTTAGTCCGTTATATTCATAAACCCTCACATAATCGACCAGCATGGTCTGAGGAAACCTGGTTTCTGCATTCGGAGATCCTACGAAAGTACCTCCTACTGCGACATTCATCAGGATGTAAAAATCATTATCAAATACCCACCGGGATCCTGCTGGTAGATCGGCCGGGGTGATCTGATTGTATAATACATCATCTATATAGTAGTTCACGTACTCCGGGCCCCATTCTATGCCATAGACATGGAAACCGGTATCCAAGCGATCGTTTGGTAAAATGTATTCCTTTGAAATGGCCTCGCCGGCGGAATAGCCGGGTCCATGCAAGCTCCCTATCAGTTTGGAAGGCTCCTGCCCGCGCATTTCCATAATATCGATTTCACCGATATTCGGCCAGATCTCACTAGGGCCATCCGGAACGCCCAGCATCCAAAATGCGGGCCAGATTCCCTGTCCGAAAGGCACCCTGATACGCGCTTCAAAACGACCATAGGTTTGTGAAAACTTATTCTTTGTTATAAGTCGCGCAGAGGTGTAACCAGCTCCCTGAAAGTCTTCCTGCCTTGCCGTAATAATCATTATGCCGTTATTTATCGTAACATTTTCTGGCCTGCTTGTATAATACTGCAATTCCTGATTTCCCCATCCATCGCCATTTGGACCATTACCGATGTCATATCCCCAAATAGAACTATCGGGAGCACCGTCGGTATTGAACTCATCCTGCATGGTTAAAACAGTGAAATTCGTTACGGTTTGGGTATCATCCACGGCACAGCCGTAACTTAACAGGAATACGCCAAACAGCATTATTCCGTTCCTTATGGACAATGCACCCTTCGAAAGGTTCAAATACCATTGAGGTATCATTTTCTTTTTCATTTGTACTTGATTTATCTGATTCATTCTTTTTTCTTTTAGGATCGGGATTATTCCGTGTAGAAGTACATATTATCTACCAATAATCCGGAAATAGTAGCATCGGAGATAAAGAATATCTGCGCCAGGTTACTTCTACTCGTTAATGTGGTAAAATCCGTTAACGGGATATCGAGACTGATCCACTGCCCACTCGACAGAGATGCACTATCAAATGTTATACGACTACTAGAATCGTCTCCACCCCCGAAAGCACCATTTGGTCCGAAATCACCAAGTTCAATGGCTATAAAATCGCCTGGATCTATAGCTTCCTCGATCCTGATGTCTACATGCAAAAAGGTCATTGCAGAAGCGTCTACCGTTGGATTTTTGAATTCTGTGGCAACAAAATTAAGATCTTCATATATGATGATATTCTCGCCATTTATTTCCACTGCTCCACCCAGGGTGGTTTGAAAGGGTGCAAAAAAGCCGTTGTAAAAATCTACGGGTACATTGGCGTAGGCATCACTAAAGATAGAGATTACCGCATTCGGGTCACGTGTGGGAGGAACAGGTGCAAAATCGAATCCACCGCCTACTGTTAATGTCAAAGAGCCTTCGGCTTTGACTCCCCCAAGGGTAGCCGTAATTTCTGCTGTGCCAATACCGACCGGCGTAAGAACGCCTAACTCGCTTACCCTAACTACATCTACGTCTGAAGAATTAAACGTAAAATAGGAAGCTGCTGCAATGACCGTTTCATTGATCCCGGAGGCCAGGTTAAACGTTTGTGTCAGTGCCGCTGCCGGGATAAGCCCCTGCACATCAAGAAAAGACTCTCCTTCGATATCTTCACCACCGAAAAGTGCCGGTCTAGGCTGGGCTACTGTTCCTAATTTTTCAAATTTCAGCTCATCGACCCAAAAGGTATACCCATCGCCATCCTCAGGGCCTTCAGAATACCAGAACATCCCGTTTTCAACTGTTAATTTACTTGGGTCCGGTATTGGGATTATGTATTTGGTCCAACCAGTGCTTATTCGCAAATTCTGCTTAGTGACCAGGTACTTATTTGCCCCAAAATCGGATCCAAAGCCAATTTCGTTGATGGTGGCAGCTTTGGTTGCTTTCGCCCAAAAGGTAAGGGCATCATAACCAGACAAGTCGCGTCCTCCGTAATCCGGAAAAATAGCGCCGGCAAATGATCCTGCAGGATCACCCACGTTTGGGATATCGAATCGCATAGAAGCGGTTCCCTTATACTTCACTTCTTCATCTACAGAAAAAGCATCCAGTTTAGAACCACCAAAAGGCAGGTATTCTAACCCTGCACTAAAGCCATCAATAAAAACATCAGCATTATTGGTGAATTTGGCAAAGGCCACTTCATCTGAGACTTCCCTTTCACAGCCGATGGTAAGGGTAAAAATGAGTCCTAAAAGAAGGGTGTATTTTGAATATATTCTTTTTTCGTTTTTCATTTTTCTATTTTTTATTTACCAATATTGATGTGTACATAGGTTCTGATTTCCCATTCGCTGCCATTTCCAAATCCGACAGGACTTATGATAGGCGATTCCGCAAACTCCAGGGCTTCATTTGGAAAATAACGGGGCGAGAATTCGTTCATGGAACGCCATGTACCCCGAATTCCTATTTGTGTATTTGGCAGAATAAACCAATCTGGCTTACCAAGTGTTGTAGAAATATCCAGCATCAGCTGCACGGGATACGTCAGGTTGAAATCCCTGTGATAATCAAAAGGCCCCCAATCGTTGAGCTTCCAGGTATGCTGGACCTTTATTTTTTTATAGATCATCCGGACATCGCCACCGATACGTTCGATAAGCCTCTCGTCACTACCATTCGCCTGTGCATTCCCAAAGTAAATATTGGCGATCAGCCCTAAATCGGGACTTACTTTAGATACGATCCTGGCATGGGTTTCCCAGAGGTCCTTGGCAGGAACCGAATTAGGGAAGGCAAATAAGGTACGATTGCCTAAAAATCCTATGGCCGCATCCATGTTCGTAGGCTGATGACGAAAAACAAAGCCTGCGCTAACCGCTAACGGGGCGTCCTCTGCCCGGTCATTGTCCCATTCGTACATCCAGGTGCCGGGCGTTGGATCCCATGTAAGGAGTAATTCACCCGCGACAGTTTCCCTGTTGGCCCTAACCACGAAAGGATCATCCAGGATATTTCGAAGTCTTCCTGGTCCCTGAACATCATTGGGCATGGCCTCCACAATAGGTTTTTGCCATAAAAAGTTTGGTGCTATTTGAACATTTCCAACAGTGTATGTGAAACCTGTAAGGAAGTTAGTTTGGTTTCCACTTCCGCTATCCTTCAGCTTCCATCCGGTAAACGTTTGCGTTTGGTCATACCCGCCGCCAGCTACCAAACCCTGGGCAGCGCCCTGGGCATACCAGTTAAATCGGCCACCGGCATAGGTGATCTTGGCCTTGGCCCCCCAATTATCATCGCTATTCAGCTTATCCGTATAAACGATGTATTTAGGGGCAGCATCCGGAGCGGCAGGGTTATAATCCGGATTCTTTTCTGTCAGTTGGAATTCCCTGCCATTTAGGGGTTGTCCCCCCCAAATACCCCCTACTTCTAGGCCAAAGTCTCCAAATTCTCTTTCTATATGAAGGGTAGCGCGCCTTGTTCTCGGCATGGGAACCGCCAGGGATGATACAATCGTTCCGAAATTATCAATATCCTCATGATAAATCCCTGTAACTTCAAACTTACCTATATTTTTGCTGTACTTTAAAAGTACGGCGGGGTTAGCGCCCCACCATAATTGGGGCCCGAAAGCAGCCTTTAATCCATTCAGCACTCTTTTCCCGTCAAATTCAAAACCGCTGATCTCACCATTGTAAATATCAAGATTGGGTCCGTAGTTGGCCTCCGGATACAATCCGAAAAAGTCGCCTTCGTACCCCCAGTGATAGTGGCCGGTCCTGTAAAAACCCCGTATATCAAAATCCTTCGCATTCCATTCATAGGAAGCGCTGTATACCTGTATCCTGTTAAAGTCATTTAAAACAACCTCCCCGTCTTCCGGAGTGTTTACCAGAACCGGGCGCCCGCGGTTTTCATAAAATATTTCATCAATCGGGTTCGTAGCCACATTACCTAAAATATTAAAGGTCGCCTCCGCCCTCATGTTTGCAGAAGGGTTTCCTTCAAAGCCTACAAAATAAGATTGCATGTGGTCAAAACCCAACTCATTGGGATAGGTAGAGCGATCCAAGGGATCCGCATTCTTTGGCGTAGTTATCAGGTTTCCTCCAGTATTGTAGGTAGTGAATCTGGCCTCCATCCTACTGATCTTCAACATATTACTTTGCTCCCCTACCAAAGCCGCTTTGTCGCCTCTTGCTTTGAGCACCGCGTCCATGAGTTGGATATTGTTAAAATGATTCTGAATAAAGTCGAGCGTTACCCCTTCATCATATGGATTTAATTGATGTGCTTCCTTCAATGCGTAGTAAGCGGCACGTGGATAGAGTTCATAAAGTCCTCTTCCATCGGTCTGCCCTTTTGCGCAGATACCGAACCACTCTTCGTTCATATTATTTTCTCCAGGTGCCAGATCTATGGCATATCCGCCATTGGCCCAGGAGGCATTGTTATCATGCACATCGGCGTTCTTTCGGTCATCAAAGCCGAACTTCCACCAACCATCACTAAATTGAAAGGTAAATCCACCAATGGAGTTTTCTGCTTTTCCCAAACCAGCAGCATTCTCATAGATCTCTTTCCAGTTTCCTACCATATAATAGGCCTGTGCCTTCTGGTCTTCCGCGTTCTTTATGGCATTAAAAGCATCAGCCCCAAACTCTGTAAACATGAGCGGTTTATTGAGTTTTTCCTTAACCACCTGAAACATATCACCGAAAGAAACTCCACGATAGGTATTGGTTCCATAGATGTCTATATCTTTACATTCTTCCGCAACAATGTCTATAAACAACACATCTCCGTTACATATGGCTACAGGGTGAGAAGAATCCATAGCCTTCATAAGTTTTGCGGCCTCATTCATGAGCTTATACATAGGTCTGCCACGCTTTTCTCCTATGAAAGCCTTTTCCTGTTCGTCATCCGGAAAATCTTCCGTCTCTGCTCCCTGCCAGAACAGACCATAGTTATTTTCATTTCCCAACAAATACATTAATAAGCCCGGGGTATTTTTATAATCGCGTACCAGACCCTCCACTTCAGACATTAAGAAAGCTGCCGTTTTAGGGTCGTCATAAATAGTTACTGGAGTCCAGACCCCATCGAGTGTTAGGCCATACCTGCCAAACGAATGGTTCAACATGGTATATATCCCGTAATTTTCATAGATGTATTTTATCCATCTAGCAGGGACACCTGTGTACTGCCGAATAACATTGACATTCATATTCTTTAATAATGACATCTCCGTATCCAGTCCGGCCTTTATGACGTCATCTGACTTTTTCCAGAATTCCGCATCAACGGTGTTTCTGCCAATTGGGATGTAATCCCAGTTCATTCCATTGATCATGAAGTCCTCCCCATTGACGACCAATTTCATTCCTTCCTCATTATGCACAACCCTAACCTGGTCTGCCTGGGCATATATGCCCAGCGTAAATAAGAAAAGTAGCGCTCTCAGTAAATTGTTCTTCATAGTGATGTATTGTTTAAGTTGATCTCTTCAATAAATAAGAAGCTGCTTTTTCACTGATGCAACTCCGTTAGTATGTCTTGTATTTCACAAATGTGCTTTAAGAACCATGCTTTCTGAACGGTAATGAGCATCCCAGGTGTTCACCTTCATAGCAGGAACCGTTAAACTTATCCTAAATAATTATGAATACCATAACTTTTACCCCTACAAAAAGTATACATGATAAAAAAAAGTGACAAATATTATGATATCCATAATAACCCCCATTTTTATTAGGCTTACAAGCCATTGGAAATTGGTTCGGTTTACAACCTGAAAATACCTTTGTATAGGTATTGTTGAGGTAAGATGAAGAAAATATAAGGTTGCTAGAGTGTGAGAATATAGTCGACCAGGTTGGCATCATGCGATAAGTGCATCTTTTTACGCAATCGATATCGTTTAATTTCAACACTGCGCACTGATATATTCAATAAAGGGGCGATCTCCTTGGACGACAAATTCAATCGAAGGTAGGCACACAACCGGATGTCGTTTGGAGACAGATTTGGGTGCGCCTTTTTTAATTTCTTTAAGAAATCCCTGTCAGCATTGTTAAACGCTTCTTTAAACAATTCCCAGTCATCCTGCTGTTTCAGGCTTTTATCTATTACCGTTATTATTGATTTCACGGATTCTTTCTCTTCCACATTCGATATGAGCTGCTCTTTTACCCGGGACAACAATTCATTCTTTTTTATGATACTAAGGGTGGCAGCCGCCAATTCATTACTCTTATTCTTAAATTCTTTCTTGAGGTGCTTGTTCTTGATCTTGATGATCTCTTTATCATTTTCTGCCTTCGCAAGGGCCATTTCGCGTGTATTCCTTCTTATCAAAAGCTCCTGCCGCTGATGGTAATGCCGCCTGTAAGCCATATGTATCAAAATTGCGCCCAGTATAGCCGTCAGGAAATAGATCACCAATGAGAATCCAGAAAGGTACCAGGGCCTTGCAATAGTAAAGGAATAGGTTGCCGTGTTATCGGAAATACTATTGCCAATCCTGGCCCGGACATTAAACATATACGTTCCGGGTGGCAGATTCTCAAAAGAAACAGAAGTAGTTGCCGCCCAAGGGCTCCATTCATCGTAGATCCCAAGAAGTTGAAATTGATAGTCGGGCTTCAGATATTTGTTGTATTCTGCCACATAGTAGGCAATTTCCAGGTTATTCTCATCCCTAGAAAGGGTTCCTTCTCCATTTTTACGGAGGCAGCTGCCAGCATCACTGCTGGTGTTTCTATCTGCTTTTCTGATACTTTCAATATGTACTGAAAACGGTTTATCCTCAAAATCCTCAATACTGACGGTAATAAACCCATTACTGGTCCCAAAGAGATACCGCCCTACCCCCTCCAGGGCTGCAACACTTTCATACCCAATGATACCAGCGCGCATGTCTGCTGGCAAAGGGATGGACCTTTTAACAGGATTGCCATCCAAATTACCCTCGGTTATATAAATAATATGATTTTTTGTAAATAGCCAAAGCCTATTGTCCTTGGCATCTACAACCATTTTTCCCGAGAGGTATTCACTTTCAGTATACCCTTTACTTAATAAGCTATCCCTGATAAATTCCTCTGAAGCGTTGTCATATTTAAAGATCCCTTTCCTGTAGGCATATAAAAGATCGCCTTTGTATTTGGCAAGACCAGAATTACCGCCCCTGAGGAGTGTATCTATAGATACTGCTTCTGCCTTAAGGAAAGCACTGTCTGCCTTCACCCTGAAAAGGCCTTTGTACTCATGATTAACAAAGATCTCACCATCCAGTTCTTCAAAAAAACGGGCGGAATGGTCGAACCCTCTGAGCTTGTTTTTCACCTGCCATTCCCCATCCTGTTTTTCCAGCACATACAACCCATCGTAATTTCCCTGCAAAAGCCTGTCAGGATTGCCGTTAAAAGCACTTACCCTCCAGGTACCCTGTGAATTGTCTATTTTTTTTGCTTTACTCCCCTCTATAACAAACGTGCCTGCGTGATGCCCACAGAACAAGGTTTGCCCTATTACCTCTAAAGACCATACCTGCCCCTGCGTTCCTTCGACCAAGGCATAATCGGCTTCATTATTGCTCCTTTTATAGTACAATCCCTGATTTGTTCCCAAATACAGCTGATCATCATATTGCACAGCTGCATACACACTCCCCACTACTCCTTTCGTATCTTCATAGACCCGGAAGGGCGACTTAAGGTTTACATAACTGATCCCATTGTCGAGCCCAAGCCAAATATTATTGTCTGCATCCTCAAAAAGGGATAACACCGTATTATTTCGAAGGCCCTTTATCTGATCTATATGGTAGAGGAGTTGCCCTTCCCGATCGAGATGGATCATCCCATGAGAAATGGTACCTAGGGCAAATCCCATGTCTTCCAATTGAATGGCACTGTAGATGCTTAGCTGTGACAATAATTCATCTGCACCGGTGGCCCATTGTTCAATTGAACCGTCCTGAATCCTGTAAAATCCATTATGTTTCGTGAGGATCAAAAGCGCCTCTTCCTTTTTAAACATATTGATCACCTCATCATTCTTAAAAGGCTCCTGGTCATATACCAGGACCTCATTTCCATTCTCAATTTTATAGATCCCTTTAGATTGACTTTGAAAATAAATATGCTGATTCAGGTTAAAAGCTTTGAGCAATGAGGTATCTGACTCAATATAATTTATGGAACCATCCTTCAGGCTATAAATATAAATGCGGGAGAGCGACTGAAAAACGATATAATTCTCCATGTCCAGAATATTCCAGAATTCCTCATCCGGCAACAAATTGCCTTCCCACTTTTGGGACAACGAAGTATACTGAAGCATCCCAAAATCGTCTTTCAACCAATACCCAAATTCCCTATAACTACCTGTATATACTACGTCATCTACAACATGTACAGCGCGAATGATACTTTCGTCAGGTACGGGAAACAATTTCCAGTTGGCCCCGTTATATGCCAATAACCCTTTGCTATTGGCAATATAAATGACCTTGTCCTTTGCCTGTGATATGTCCCAATTTTGATTTTCACCATGATATTCGGGAGGAGCAAAGTTTTGAATGGGGGGTAATTCCTGCGAAACGCAGAGGGTACTTGAAACAAAGGCGAGAAGAAGGATACAAATTCTCAAAGAAGATGCGATTTAACTATATGAGCTGCGGTCTTTTTGCAACAGAAAAAAGACCTGATGGCAGCATTCTTTCTACCTAGACCAGTTCAGCACTAAGTCCTGCCTCAAGCAAGCGGCTGCACCTTGGTTTCAGGTCATCGTATTCGCCAGTTTTAACGGTGCATTTCCCGTTATAATGGACGATGAGTGAACATTGCTCCGCCTGTTCAGGAGAATGGTCGCAAACGCTGATGAGGGTATCGATCACATGATCAAAGGTATTCACGTCATCATTAAAAAGGACGATTTCGTGTTGTTTTACGGTTACTTCTTCCAGAAGCAGTTCCTCGGAAAATTTCTCTTTATGTCCCATAGCCAAGAATTTTTACTAATATAGTAATTTTTTGGACTTTTACTTTTTTTCCTTCTCCAGCTGTTTTTTAATTTAAATAAAGGACCCCTCCTGCTATCATCGAACCGATTCCTGACTGTTATCTTTCTTATAACTTACGGCCACCCAGCTGTTTCGTTGTCTTTTTCCAATCCTTTTAAGCCCTTTCTCTTTGCATGCCCTGGTCAGTAACGGTTCATCCGTTTCATAAAATCCGCTTAGCAACAACGTACCCCCATCTGCCAGGTAGTGTACATATTCCGGGATATCGGCTAACAGGCAGTTCCTGTTAATATTGGCCAGGATGATATCAAAGGTGGTATCCGGAATGGCCGTCACGTCTCCCTCAATAATGGTGATGTGTCCTTGTTCATTCCGTTCTGCGTTCTCCAGCGCATTTAAGTAACTCCAATGATCAATATCGATTCCTACCACAGTAGATGCGCCTTGCATGCCCGCTAATATGGCCAATATTGCCGTGCCACAACCCATATCCAACACCGATTTTCCCTTCATTTCCATCGACAGCATTTCCTCCAGCATCATATGCGTTGTTTCATGATGACCGGTGCCAAAGCTCATTTTTGGCTCTATTACAATATCATAGGTAACCGTCTTTTTTTCATGGAAAGGCGCCCGCACCCTGCAAATAGTGCCAACCTCAATAGGATTAAAATGGGTTTCCCATTGTTCATTCCAGTTTTCAGGGGGTATTTCAGTTACTTCGTGTTCAATGGTAAAAGCGGGATCGGCCAGGATGGCGATACCTGAAAGTATGTCTTCGAACCAATCCTCTTTCCGTATATAGGCATTGAGGCCTTCTTCGGTTTCCTCGAAACTTTCAAAAGGAAATTCGCTTAGCTGTGCCAATAAGATGTCTGAGGCAGGATCTCTTGGGATGGCCTTGAACTGGTATTGCAGGTAGGCGTGGCTCATACTGTTCAGATTGCCTGTACAATGGCAGCAAAATCGGCCGCCACCAACGAAGCGCCCCCAATGAGGCCACCGTCCACATCGGGTTTTGAAAATATTTCCCCGGCATTTCCGGGTTTCACGCTGCCGCCATACAGAATGGAAACTTTTTGTGCAATAGCCTCGTTGTAACCTTCCGAAATGGTCTTCCGGATAAAGGCATGCATTTCCTGAGCCTGCTCAGGAGAGGCAGTTTCCCCTGTACCAATGGCCCATACCGGCTCATATGCCAGCACAATCCCGTCCCAGTCACCATCTTTCAGGGTAAAGAGGGCGTTTTTTAACTGACTTTCCACAATATTGAAATGGTTCCCGGATTTACGGTCCTGTAATTCTTCGCCAAAACAAAAGATGACGCGCATCTTCTTTTGCAGGGCAGTAGCGACTTTCTTTGACAGAAGGGCATCGTCCTCCCCAAAATAAGCCCTTCTTTCCGAGTGTCCCAGGATAACGGTGTCTATATCGATAGATAACAACATATCCGCAGAAATCTCACCCGTGTAAGCACCGCTTTCTGCAAAATGCATGTTCTGGGCAATGACCTGCATGGAAGAGCCCTGCACCTGCTTTACTGCCTCGGCGAGATTCACAAAGGTGGGGGCTATCATTACTACTGCCGCTGTCTCCGGGATAGCCGCTTTTAATTCCTTTATCAGGGCCACCGTTTCACTGCTGTTCTTGTTCATTTTCCAGTTGCCTGCTACTATTTTTGTTCTCATATTCCGTACGTTAAAAGTTGGTGTTTATTCAATCAAAATCGAGTTCATCAAGATCGTTATAGTGTACTTTTTGAAGGATCGTCCCTTTCCGAAGGACCAATACCCCCGGATTAGACCTGACAATGGTCTTTAAAGTGGTTTCGTCTGTAAAGTAGAATGGGAAATTCAGGTTGAATTTTGAGATCACGCGACCTGACAATTCTTCATTGGAAGCAGACATACCAATAACGGTATAGCCTTTTTCTAACGCAGCATCCGTAACTGTTTTTATCTTTTCATAAACGTCAAAATGACTTTTGGCCAGGTCATAGGCAATCACCATCACGAGTTTATCTTCCTCTAAAAGTGTTTCTGCCATATCTTCCCCGGCCTGCTCGATCGTAAAATCGTGTATGGGCGGTTCGTATCCTTTTTGAATTTCGGTGGTTTCTACATCCAGGAAGGTTCCGTCTACCTGTGGGTATTCTCCATTGGTGACGACGGTTTCCTCTTTTCCATTCACGTCGAACCGCCAGGCGTATTCAAAAATAGCCTTGGGTGCATCGGGTGGCACCGTCATCCCTTCCCGGATATTGGCACCTATTTTATAGGGCCTGAAATCGACCACGGGCAAATGATTCAACACATAATTGGCATAGAGGCCGCAGGCTACCAATGACACCATTGCCAGCAGCTGAGCGGTTTTGGTCTTAAAAATTGGTTTGATGTACTGCTGGCCAATAAAGAGAATAATGATCAGTACAAGCAATACCACATCCTTTGTAAATGATTCCCAGGGCGTCAGTTTTACCGCATCGCCGAAACAACCACAGTCGGTTACCTTGTTAAAATAAGCGGAATAAAAGGTGAGGAAGGTAAAAAAGACGATCATGCCCAGTAAGCTCCAGACAGTGATCTTCCTTTGATAGCCCAGCAGTAGTAATACCCCAAGCACAACCTCAAAAATGACCAGGAAAATGGCCAACGCCAGCGCGTAGGGGGTTAAGAAGCCCAGATCCAGCACACCAGGGCTGAAATACTCTTCCAGTTTAAAGGAAAACCCTACCGGATCGTTCAGTTTAATGAGTCCGCTCAGGATAAAGAGGACCCCAACAAAGATCCTGGATAGGCTTACAATTATTTTCATAGGTTGCGGTTAGTAATGAACACTATTTTCCTGCATTCAGGTGGATGAGCGCAAAAATAGCGTAATTGATCATATCCTGATAATTGGCGCCTATCCCCTCGCTCACCAGGGTTACCCCCTTGTTATCCTCTATCTGTTTTACCCGGAGAATCTTTTGCAGGATGAGATCTGTCAAAGAACTGACACGCATATCGCGCCAGGCCTCTCCATAATCGTGGTTTTTGTCTTCCATAAGGGCCTTGGTAGCCCCTGCATAATGGTCATACAGCGCTGCAGCCTGTTCTGTATTCAGATCGGGTTGTTCTGCGATGCCTTTGTCTATTTGGATCAGGGCCATGATGGCGTAATTGATGATCCCGATAAATTCGGATCGTTCATCCTCATCCACTTTCTTCACTCCTTTTTCCTGCAAACTTCGTATCCGTTGTGCCTTGATAAAGATCTGATCCGTGAGGGAAGGCAAACGAAGAATCCTCCAGGCACTTCCATAATCCTGCATTTTCTTTACGAACAGTTCCCTGCAGTGTTGCAGAATGGCATCATATTGCGCTGAAGTTTGCTGCATATCCTTCTAATTTGTGTAATTTTCGCTTCAAAAGCTACAGGCTTCAAAGGTCGTAGATTAATTGAAACCGACAAAATGATTTCTGGCAGTAAACCACAAAGCGATTACTTATGACCCTCAATTGCAAAGGAAGGCTTGTAGATCTGGCAAAACCAAAAGTAATGGGCATCCTGAATGTAACACCCGACTCTTTTTACGACGGGGGAAAATACAAAGATCCCAGTGGTATTTTACGGCAAACGGATAAAATGATCACGGAGGGAGCCACTTTTATTGATGTTGGTGCCTATAGTTCCCGGCCCGGCGCCCATGACATTCCCGAGGAAGAAGAGTTGTCACGTATCGTCCCAATTATCGACCTTCTCATGGCGACTTTCCCGGAAATACTGCTGAGTATTGACACCTTTCGCAGTAAAGTAGCTCAGGAATGCCTTTCTCATGGGGCCGCAATCATCAATGATATCTCCGCGGGCAGCCTGGACCCAGAAATGATGAAAACAGTCGCAAAGGCAAGCGTTCCCTACATTATGATGCATATGAAAGGAACCCCCCAAACCATGAAAGACCTCAACACTTATGATGATCTCATGGTTGACCTATGCTATTATTTTTCGGAAAAGATCGCCCAGGCAAGGGCATTGGGCATTCATGACCTTATCATTGACCCCGGTTTTGGGTTTGCCAAGAACATATCCCAAAATTTTGAACTCCTGCAAAAATTAGATCTCTTACTCACTTTCAATGTGCCCGTACTGGCAGGGATCAGCAGAAAATCGATGATCTATAAAGTGTTAGGAGTAAGCGCTTCTGAGGCGCTTAACGGCTCCACGGCCTTGCATATGGTGGCCCTTCAGAAGGGCGCATCCATACTGCGGGTGCACGATGTGAAGGAAGCCGTGGAATGCGTGTTGCTCCATGAAAAATTAACCGCAGCCAAAGAATAGTTTTTTGTAGACTATTTTTTCTAATTTTACAAAAACGACACGATTGGACTTTTTAAATTTTCTGGATTTTAAAATTACAGATCTCATAGACATCCTTCTTGTCGCCACCCTTCTCTATTATATCTACAAATTAGTGCGCGGAACTGCCGCCGTCAATATTTTTATAGGCATCGTTCTTGTCTGGGGTTTTTGGAAACTCACCCAGTTACTGGGGATGAAGATGATCAGCAGTGTGGTAGGTGGCTTTATGCAGGTAGGGCTTATTGCCCTGATCGTGGTCTTCCAGCAGGAGATCCGAAAATTTTTATTGATGATCGGCTCCACCAATTTTGCCAACAAACGCGCCTTTGCAAAGCGGTTCAGCTGGTTGAAACAAGAGGGGATTACCCCGGATCTGAAAGTCCCGGTGGTATTGGAGGCTTGTGAGAAGATGGGGAAAAGCAAGACTGGAGCTATCCTGGTCATAGAGCGCAGCAACTCCCTCGATTTTATCAAATCTTCTGGAGATAAGATGAATGCCGAAGTGAACCTTCCCATCCTGGAGAGCATTTTCTTCAAAAACAGCCCGCTGCATGACGGGGCAGCCATCATCAGGGGCAACCGCATCATAGCCACACGGGTCATTTTACCCTTGTCCCAGGAACGGAACATCCCATTGCGGTTTGGGCTTCGTCACCGCGCCGCCATTGGCATCACTGAAAAGACCGATGCCCTGGCCCTGGTGATCAGTGAAGAGACCGGCAGTATTTCGTATATCAAGAACGGGGAATTCATCAGCTATAAGGATATGAAAGAACTGGAAGCCCTGCTTAAAAAAGACCTTCAATAAGATGAATTGTAAGAATTGCCAGACCCCGCAACGAACAGACTATAACTACTGCCCTGCCTGCGGGGCTAAAGTGGTGGTCAAGCGCCTGACGTTTAAGAACCTTACCTATGATATCACGGAAAGGTACTTTAATCTGGATAATACCTTTATCCGAACGGTGGTGCAATTGTGCATTCGTCCTGAGGAAGTGATTGATTCCTATATACAGGGGGTGCGGAGGAGGTATTTGAATCCCATAAGTCATTTGGGGATTGCCCTGACACTTTCAGGACTGCTCATGTTTATCATGCAAAAAGTGCTTACCTCTGATATGTTCAATACGTATGGAGGCCAATTATCTGAAGAAGCATCCAATAAACTGTTTGATACCATATTTGACTATTCTTCCTTATTATTTGTTTTATACATACCCGTTTTTGCCATTTCAGGATATCTAACATTTAACCGAAAGGAGTACTTGCTATCTGAGTATATTATAGCCTATATATACATCATGGCCCAATGGAGCATCGTAATTTTTCCAATTTCATTAATCACCTTGCTGGTTGAACCTTCGGCATATATGTCCTTAAGTTTTCCGCTACTCTTTATAATGATCCTTTACTGTGTCTTTGTCATGCAGCGCATTCATCGATTCACCACTGGTGCAATGATCCTCAGATCCCTGGTTTTTTTCTTACTGGCCATAGTGGGATATTTTGGTATCGTCATAGTGTTTTACATCGTAATGTTTCTAACCGGAACGTTCGAATTGCAGGACTTTGTTCCCCAGAAGTAAAGGAATTATCGAAGTTTTTAAGCCACTTCTTCCGCCAGGAACTGGGCTTCATATAAATTACTGTAGTAACCGCCTTTTTTGAGTAGTTCCTTGTGGGTACCGGTTTCCACGATCTGCCCGGCATCCATTACGATGATCTTATCGGCCTTTTTTACTGTTGCCAAACGGTGGGCGATAATGATAGAAGTACGCCCTTCTGTGATCCTGTCGGTGGCTTTTTGAATGAGTTTTTCGGTATAGGTGTCCACGGAGGAGGTAGCCTCATCGAGGACCAGGATACTGGGGTTGCTTACATAGGCCCTTAAGAATGCTATGAGCTGTCGTTGTCCGCTGGAGAGCATGGTGCCGCGTTCCTTTACGTTGTAGGCATACCCGCCCGGCAGGGAACTGATGAACTCATGCACGCCAATGCGCCTGGCTGCCTCTTCAATAGCAGCGGTAGATACCCCTTCGTCTTTTAGGGTAATGTTGTTGGCGATGGTATCTGCAAACAAGAAAACATCCTGTAATACAATGGCAATATTTTTCCGCAAGGAAGCAACTGTATAGTCCCGGATATCGATCCCATCTACCGCTATGGTCCCTGAATTGATCTCATAAAAACGATTCAGTAAATTGATGATGGTCGACTTCCCGGCACCGGTAGCCCCAACGATGGCAACGGTCTGCCCTGCTTTTACTTCAAACGAAATGCCGTGCAGTACTTCCTCTTCTTCAATATAGCCAAAATGCACCTTTGAGAATTTGATATCGCCTTCTACCTGCTTTTTTTCGATGGTTCCAATGTCGGCTATGCTGCTATCGGTATCCAGGATCTTAAAGACCCTGTTAGCGGCCACCATGCCCATTTGGAGGGTGTTGAATTTATCTGCGATCTGGCGCAAGGGCCTGAAAAGCATTTCTATATAGAGAATAAAAGCAAAAATAGTCCCTGCAATATCTACGTTTATATTGGCAATGTTCTGCAGTCCGCCGTACCAAACCACCAGACCAACTGCTATAGAAGTGACGATCTCTGCCACCGGAAAGAAAAAGGAGTTGTACCAGACCGTTTTCAACCAGGCATTCTGATGTTTTTCATTGATCTCCCTGAATTTTTCACTCTCTATTTTTTCACGCGTAAAGAGTTGTACGATCTTCATCCCGGTGATGCGTTCCTGCACAAAGGAGTTCAGGTTCGAAACCTGGGCCCTAACCTCAATAAAGGCCACCTTCATGGCTTTCTGGAAAAGTCGGGTGGCATAGAGGATGACCGGCAAAATCGCAAAGACCATAAGGGCGAGTTTCCAGTTCATAAAAAGCATCATACTGGCGGCGGCCAGCATCTTTAAAAGGTCAGAAACGATCACAAAAAAGCCCTGGCTGAAGATCTCGCCTATACGCTGCATATCGGCTACCGCCCTGGTTACGAGCAAGCCAATAGACGAATTATCAAAATACTTCATCCGAAAGCCCATCATCCTTTTGAACAGCAAGACCCGCACGTCCTTAATGACCGATTCGCCCAACCAGTTGGCGTAGTAGTTAAAAAGCAGCTGGCAGATAACCTGCCCGAACAGTACCCCCAACATCGCGAGGGAGAGTACTAAAAGCGTATCGGCATTCTTAAGCTTTATTGCCTCATCAATAATATCCCTCAGGATATAGGGCGTAAGCACTGCAAAGAAGGTGAGTAAGATAGCTGCCACGGCTACACCATAGAAGGTAAGCCGGTAGGGCCTCGTGTAGGCCATCAACCGTTTAAACAATATAAAATCGAATGCTTTACCTGTCTCCTTGTCCATCTGGTTTAAAAATGGTTTCCGGGTAAATTACCCTGGTCAAATATAATCCTTTTGCAGGCACTGATACCCCGGCTTCTCCCCTATCCTTGCTTTTTATAATACTATTAACATCCTGGATACTGCTTTTTCCAAGGCCAACATCGAGTAAGGTCCCAACAACTGCCCGCACCATATTACGCAGAAACCGATCGGCTGTAATAGTAAAAACAAGCCTGTTCTCTACCTTAGTCCATTGGGCTTCTTTAAGATGGCAGAGATAGGTCTTTACATCGGTATTCGATTTGGAAAAACATTCAAAATTGGTATGCTGAAGCAGCTGGGCTGCGGCTTCATTCATGGCTGTTAGCTCCAATGGCAGATGTACATAGTGGGCCCATTCATATAGAAATGGCTCTTTTTGCTGCACCACCCAATATTCATACGTCCGTTCTATGGCATCAAATCGGGCATGGGCCTTGTCACCAACCGGCACTAGTTCCCGGACGGCAATATCCTGAGGCAGATATGCATTGAGGCGCTGTACCAATTCAGTTGTATGCAGCGGGCTGGCACTATCGAAATGTGCCACCATATATCGGGCATGGACCCCGGCATCGGTTCTACCTGCCCCCACCAGTTGAATGTGGGTCCTTGTGATGGTGGTGATGGCCTCTTCCAGGGTTTGCTGCACGGAAACAGCACTGGGTTGCCGTTGCCAGCCATGGTAGGACTGGCCGTTGTAAGAAAATACCAAAAAATATCTCAAGGGGTTATCGTATTTTTGTTTGGGACAAAGATACCCCATAAATGACCAAAATCTTGCTACTTTCTGACACACACGGGCATATGGATGATACCATTCTTAAATATGCCCGGCAGGCCGATGAAATTTGGCACGCAGGGGATATTGGTTCCTTTGCGGTTACGGATGCGTTACAGGCACTTAAGCCATTAAGGGCAGTACACGGCAATATAGACAACGCATCCCTTCAGCAGGAGTTCCCTTTAGACAATACCTTTACCTGCGAACAGGTCGCGGTTTGGATCACCCATATAGGTGGCTATCCGAACCGCTATAGCCCTCGCGTTAAAAAGTCCCTTGCTGCCAATCCGCCCAAACTATTCATAAGTGGTCATTCCCATATTCTTAAGGTACAATGGGATAAAAAATTAAACTTATTGCATATGAATCCGGGTGCCTGTGGCAAACAAGGTTTTCATGTAATGCGCACCATGCTGCGGTTTGAGATAGACGGGAAAGACATTAAAAACCTGGAGGTCATCGAACTGGGAAAACGGGCAGCAATATAATGCAGCATTCTTTGGGAATGCCATTATTAGACGCAAAAAACCCCGGTATGGCTGCCGGGGTTTCACGCACTAATACTACTAAGATGTTAGGTTTAACGTAATCGATCAACAGATTTTACAAGATCTTCATCCTTCTTGATTGCCCTGTTGGCCAGGACTAAAAAAACGATAGAAAATACAGGAATCAGCATCCCAATACCCTTCTCAGAGACCAAGGCCTCTCCGGATAAATTTAGTGACCGGTAAACGAAAAATCCCAGTAAAAAAAGATTAAGTATCATATTGAATCGGTTCAAAACGAACTGATTTTTTCTGTCTTTAAAGCGCATAATCGCCAGTAATGCAAGGACAGCAGAACCATAAAAAGCTATGGAAACCGCCAGTTCATGTTTGGCAAAAACAATAGTACCTCCAGTATCCGTCCAAAGTTGCACCCAGAAAGGGAGCACGGCCCCCAGGGCCACTACAATTATCAGGTACACTGTTTGGATTCGTTGGATCATTATCAAATTCCCTGTAGGAGGTGCAAAAATAAAGGTCTTTTTAAAAATTATACCACGTTTATTAAAAATAATTTGTAATTTTGATTCGTTATAGAACATAACACTTACCAAAGGGGAGTTCATTTCCCATGATTACCCAAATAAACAATACTTCTAATTTTTTTTTGAAATTCGTATAACTTATTCAATACTCAATGTTTGAGATTTCTGATTTAAAAGCAATGAAGCTTCCTGAGCTTCAAAAGATTGCGGAAAATTTAAAAGTTCCCAAGTTCAAAACCCTTAAAAAACTCGATCTGGTATATCAAATTCTGGATCTGCAAGCCAGCAACCCGAAGATCATAAAGGAAACTGCCGAGGTAACTGAGACGGCAACTCCTGAAGTTCGCAAAAAAGAACGAGCTCCAAAGCCACACCCCAGAGCCATCAGGAAAGACAGACCGGAAGAGGCAAAGGAACATGCCAAACCAGTTCATAAAAACGTGCAGGGCGGCGAAGGAAAATCGGGAGATACCACTAAAGAGCATCCTAAAAAAGACCACCCTAAGAAGGAACACGTTAAAAAAGAACGTGCTTCCAGCCCACAGCCAAAAGCACTAAATCCCAATAAGGTTCACCATCAAAATAATGTTCAGGAGAAAAAGTCGAGCAATTTTGATAAAGACCTGAAAAATAAATACAAACAACCGGAATACGAGTTCGACAGTATCATTGAAAGCGAAGGTGTTCTGGACATTATGCAGGATGGGTATGGCTTTTTAAGGTCATCTGACTACAATTACCTGTCCAGCCCTGATGACATTTATGTATCCCAGTCGCAGATACGTTTATTTGGACTAAAAACCGGCGATACTGTTTTAGGGAATGTACGGCCACCGAAGGAGGGTGAAAAATATTTCCCCCTTATTAAAGTAATAAAGATCAATGGAATAGACCCACAGGTTGTTAGAGACCGGGTGTCCTTTGAACATCTTACCCCCTTGTTCCCAAAGGAGAAATTCAAATTAGCAGAAAGGCAGAGCACGTTGTCTACCAGGATCATTGACCTGTTCTCACCCATTGGGAAAGGACAACGGGGGATGATCGTTTCACAGCCGAAAACGGGTAAGACCATGCTGTTGAAAGACATCGCCAATGCTATTGCTGCCAACCATCCGGAGGTCTACCAGATCATTTTACTGATCGATGAGCGTCCGGAAGAAGTAACAGACATGCAGCGTAATGTGCGCGGAGAAGTGGTCGCTTCTACTTTTGACAAGGAAGCAACAGAACACGTACGTGTCGCTAATATAGTGCTGGAAAAAGCAAAACGTCTGGTAGAATGCGGACATGATGTAGTGATCCTCTTAGATTCCATCACACGTTTGGCAAGGGCCTATAACACCGTACAACCGGCTTCAGGGAAAGTCCTTAGTGGTGGTGTGGATGCCAACGCCCTGCACAAGCCAAAACGATTTTTTGGAGCTGCCCGGAACATTGAAAACGGAGGTTCATTGACCATCATCGCCACAGCCCTGACAGAAACAGGCTCTAAGATGGATGAAGTGATCTTCGAAGAATTCAAGGGAACCGGTAACATGGAACTGCAACTAGACAGACGCATCAGCAACAGGCGTATATTCCCGGCTATTGACCTGATCTCCTCTTCTACCCGTAGGGATGACCTATTGCTCGATGAGAATACCATTCAGCGCATGTGGATCATGAGAAAGTACCTGGCCGATATGAACCCGGTAGAAGCGATGGAGTTTATGGAGCAACGCTTCAAACAAACAAAAAACAATGAGGAGTTCCTGATGACCATGAATCAGTAATTTCAACTACCGATAAAGAAAAATCCCAGGGCAACCAGCCTTGGGATTTTTTTTACCCGTTATTTCCCGGGAAAAGACATAAAAAAACCCCGTCCGGTAACGGATGGGGTCATATATTTTTATGAAGGGTGCTTATAAAGCTGCCACCATTTTCATAAGCTTGCTTTTCAGGTTAGCCGCTTTGTTATCATGGATGATATTTCTCTTGGCCAATTTGTCTATCATGCTAACAACAGAAGGCAATAAAGCACCTGCTTTTTTCTTATCCGTTTCGCTTCGCAATTTTTTAATGGCGTTACGCGTAGTTTTGTGCTGATACCTGTTTCGTAAACGCACTTCTTCGTTCCTTCTGATTCTCTTTAATGCCGACTTGTGATTTGCCATCTTTCTCTAAATTATATTTTTAAACCCTGCTTTTAAGCAGTCTACCTGTAGCCCGTAGGGGAATCGAACCCCTGTTACCAGGATGAAAACCTGGCGTCCTAACCCCTAGACGAACGGGCCAAAAAAATGAACTACATCCACACGATCCCTTCGTATTCCTGGATGTTTCCGTAGCCCGTAGGGGAATCGAACCCCTGTTACCAGGATGAAAACCTGGCGTCCTAACCCCTAGACGAACGGGCCAAAGGTTTGCGCAATTGCGGATGCAAAAATACAATTATTTTTTACTACCACAACACCCTCCCAATATTTTTTAAATGTCTCGATTTAATATGCTTTGGCAAAGAGTACGCGCTGTTTGGAAGGCAGGCCCGTAACCATACAAACTCCTTCTTCTGCTGTCCCTTCTAACGGGATGCAGCGAATGGTGGCTTTTGTTTCTTCCTTGATCTTTTCTTCGGTTGCTGCGGTACCATCCCAATGCGCTGCAAAAAAACCACCTTTGGTTTCCAACAACTCCTTGAATTCTTCGTAACTATCTACTTTCGTTACATGGCTATCCCTGTAATCACGGGCCTTGTTGAAAATGGAAGCCTGAATCTCTTCGAGCAAGGAGCTTATCTTTGCCACTACGGTATCGGCCTTTACTGTTTCCTTTTGAAAGGTATCTCTTCGTGCTACTTCAAAAGTATCGTTCTCCAGATCGCGCTGCCCTATGGCCAAACGAATAGGCACTCCTTTTAATTCATATTCATTAAACTTGTAACCCGGCTTGTACGTATCCCTGTCATCATATTTTACTGTAATGCCGCGGGAACGCAGCTCCTTCACTAAAGGCTGCACCTTTTCGGATATCTTGTCGAGCTGCTCCATTCCTTTATAGATTGGAACGATCACCACCTGTATCGGGGCGAGTTTTGGAGGTAATACCAGGCCATGATCATCACTGTGGGTCATGATCAGTGCGCCCATAAGACGGGTAGAAACACCCCAGGAAGTGGCCCAAACGTATTCCTGCTGCCCTTCCTTGTTGGCAAACTTTACATCGAATGCCTTGGCAAAATTCTGCCCCAGGAAATGCGATGTTCCTGCCTGCAAGGCCTTACCGTCCTGCATCAGGGCCTCAATACAATAAGTTTCAAGGGCACCTGCAAAGCGCTCACTTTCGGTCTTGGTCCCTTTAATAACCGGTACTGCCATATGCTCCTGGGCAAAATCTGCATAAATATTCAGAATAAGCTCGGCTTCTTCAATCGCTTCCTGCCTGGTGGCGTGTGCCGTATGCCCTTCCTGCCACAAGAATTCTGCCGTACGCAGAAATAAACGTGTCCTCATTTCCCAGCGAACCACATTGGCCCATTGGTTGATAAGCAGGGGAAGGTCGCGGTACGATTGGATCCAGCGCCTGTAGGTATCCCAAATGATGGTCTCTGAGGTAGGCCGTACAATCAGTTCTTCTTCCAATTTAGCATCCGGATCTACAATGATACCGCTGCCATCTTCCGCATTCTTAAGCCGGTAATGGGTCACCACAGCGCATTCCTTGGCGAAACCCGCTACATGACTTGCCTCTTTGCTTAGGTACGATTTTGGAATGAACAGCGGGAAATAGGCATTTTCATGACCTGTTTCCTTGAACATCTTGTCTAATTGCGCCTGGATTTTTTCCCATATGGCATACCCATACGGTTTAATTACCATACAGCCCCTTACTCCTGAGTTTTCGGCAAGATCTGCCTTGACCACAAGCTCGTTATACCATTTAGAATAATCCTCGCTCCGTGTCGTTAAATTTTTACCCATCTATTGTACTTTGGCACAAAACTTGTGTCTTACTTATAAAATTAGTTCGGTAAAACTAACTATTTTTAGTATGTTCAACAATATAAATTTATCACCATGATACATTCATTACCCCACCCACAAATACAGCGAATTATCCTGATGGTAGTTTTTGGTACTTTTCTTGTATCCTGCGGATCGTATCAGCAAGCTTCCTATTATGATAATGATGGCATCTATACCTCAGGAACAGAGCGTCCTGTAACCGTATACAATTCACCGAGAACAGTAGAAAAAGTTCAGAGAGTGAGTGATGATGGTATTTATGGCGACTATTTTGGCCAAAAGGCCCAGGAAATAGATCAGATCATGGACCGTGAGATCTTCACGGACGCGGATGATTATTACAGTGGGGTGGAGAATGACAGTGTTGCCCTCATGCAGGACGAAAATTATTTTAACAACAACAATACCTATACCGGTAACCCCGGCTGGGGGGATAACCCCACGAATATCGTTATCAACTTCAATGATAACTGGGGATGGAACAACTGGGGGTATAACGGTTTTTGGGGAGATCCTTTTTGGGGCTATAGCGGATGGTACTATGGCGGACTTTATAACCCGTGGAGATGGAACCGATGGAACAACTGGGGATGGGGTGGTTTTGGCTGGAACAACTGGGGCTGGGGTGGTTTTGGTTGGAATAACTGGGGCTGGGGTGGCGCCTATGCCTGGAATTATGGATGGGGATGGAACAACTGGGGATGGAATAACTGGGGATGGGGTGGTTACCCTTATAGAACCTACGGCTTCAACAATTCAAGACGGGGCTATTACAGCAGGAATACACTGGCCGCCACTTCGCTGCGGGGCAGATCCAACCTGGGCACAACTGCCAGGACCAGTTCAGCTCGTTTGCGTGATAATAGCGGTCGATCTAACCTCTCCAGCAGCCGTTTGGACAGCAGAAACAGTTTAACATCCCGGGGTGGTTCCTCCAATTTAAGGCGAAGTGTAAGTGCCGACGCCATTGACAGGAACAGGTCGTACAGAACAAGCAGGACCAGCAGGGCAACGCCTAATTACAATAGAAGTTCAGGTGTGAACAGGGCCTACAGGTCCGGTGTGAACAACACCAATACCTATAGAAGAACAATAGGCAATTCCGGTGGCACTAACCGGTATTCAACACCGAGAAGCTCAGGAAACAGCAGATCTTCCTCTACCTTTTCGCGAAGTTCAGGAAATTACAGGAACTCGGGAAGTCCATCCGGAAGCTATAGAAGTCCATCCAGAAGTTCCGGAAGTTACAGGAGTTCGGGTAGTCCAGCCAGAAGTTCTGGAAGCTACAGGAGTTCGGGTAGTTCATCCAGAAGTTCCGGAAGCTACGGAAATTCCGGAAGCTCATCCAGGTCATCATCGGGTAGTGTCAGAAGTTCATCCGGCAGTAGCCGCTCTTCAGGAGGCAGTCGTTCTTCAGGAGGTAGTCGCTCTTCAGGAGGCAGCAGAGGTGGTAGCAGAGGCAATCAATAAATCCTAATCATTCCAAATTTTAAAACCGTAGCAAAATGAAACGATCCATAACTTTCATATTAGGGTTTGCTTGCCTATTAGCATCTGCCCAGAACATTGATGACGTTTTACGTTATAGCAGGGAAAACCTTCAGGGAACGGCTCGTTTTCAGGGTATGGGGGGTGCTTTTGGAGCATTAGGAGGCGATTTATCAGCACTGAACATCAATCCGGCAGGGTCCGCAGTGTTCGCAAACAGCCTGGTGACCATTACCGCCGGCAATTTCCACAACAGCAATGATGCCCGGTACTTTGGAACCCTCGCCACAGAAGATCGCAACAACATAGACCTTAATCAGTTGGGGGCCGTATTCGTGTTTAAAAGCACTAACCCCAATGACTCCTGGCAAAAACTGGCCCTGGCGGTCAACTACGATATGGTCCAAAACTATGACAACGACATTTTTATTGCCGGGAACAGCCCTCAGGGAATCGATAATTACTTCCTCAATTTTGCCCAGGGTGTGCCTTTTGGCCCGTTGCTTATCCAGGATGGGGAATTCATAGAGGACGCCTATCTGGATATTGGCGCCAACCTGGGGTTTGGTGACCAACAAGCCTTTCTAGGATATTACGGAGGTGTCATAGATCCCTTGGACGAAACCGACAATGGCAATACGGACTATGTCTCCAACGCCCAATATACAAGTGTAGATCAGGAATTTTTCAAACGCACTTCCGGTTACAACAGTAAACTTACCATGAATATTTCCGGGCAATACCAACAAAACCTCTTTTTAGGGGCTTCCCTGAATTTTCATGACGTTAGTTATATTCAATATACCGAATTTACGGAACGGGGATATGATCCGGCTTCCCAGATCTCTTTCGTTAATTTTAACAACCTGTTGAATACGGAAGGATCCGGTTTTTCCTTTAGTATGGGGGCCATTGCCAAACTGAATGAAAATGTTCGTGTGGGGGCCAGTTACCAGTCGCCCACCTGGTATCGCCTGATGGATGATACCTCGCAAACAATCAATTCTGATCTGGCCGATTCTGAGATCGGCTTTATAAACTTTGGTGTAGCGAACGTATTTGAAACCTACCGAATAAGAACTCCCGGAAAGGCCACTGCCAGCCTTGCGCTGATCTTCGGACCAAAAGGACTGCTCAGTTTTGATTACGGCTACCAGGATTTTTCAGGAGCCGAGTTACGGCCTGTTTTAGACCCTAACTTCAATGACGAAAACACCTTTATAGCAACACAATTAGGAGCAGTAAACACCTTCCGGCTGGGCGGAGAATACAGAATAGACAATGTAAGCCTGCGGGGCGGTTATCGATTTGAAGGCAGCCCTTATAAAGATGGTACCACCATAGGAGACCTGGAAGCCCTTTCGGTTGGCATGGGTTTTGATTTTGGCGGCAGCAGACTGGATCTTGCCTACAGTCGTTCAGAGCAATCTTCCAATCAGCAACTATTTTCCACCGGGTTCCCAACCGCCGCTGCGGTCAATAACACCAACAGCACTGTTTTATTGGGCTATACCCTTAAGTTCTAGGAAGACCTTATTAAAAAAGCCGGTTATCACCGGCTTTTTTTATCGTTTAAGGGAGAAATGCGTCCGCACCGTGCTGGCAACAAAAATACCCTGTTCGTCCCTGTTGTATTCCAGTCGAAACCAGTAATCCGTAGATGGCATAGGCCTGCCATTAAAGGTACCATCCCAGCCAATAGTGGTCTCATCCAGTTGCTTCAATAATTTTCCATAGCGGTCAAAAATAAAGACCACCGGATCTGTAAGGGTCTCTATACCGAGTATATTCCAGGCATCGTGTATCCCATCGCCATTGGGGGTAAAAAATTTAGGGTAACCCACCACCAGGAAAGGAATGGGGTCTGTGAAACCACAACCGTTCTTGTCATTGATGATCACCGTATTCTCCCCGGGTGGAATATCATAAAAAATGGGAGAATCCTGATATTCGCCCCCATTGATGGCGTATTCATAACTTCCATTACCGTTTACGACTATTTCAATGTTGTTGCTATCCGACAGGTCGTCTAAAATGATGACCTCATCCAGTACCGGTATGCCATAGAACGTAATGAGGATATCATCTGTTATCGTAGTAGCAAGTGTAGTTAATATTGAAACAAAGTACCTCCCTGAGATTGGGCTGCTTACTATCAACTCTGCGCCAAGTGGGCCTGTGCCTGGCAGGGTCGCATCTATAGTGCCATCATCATCATAATCGACCGTCCACGTAACTGTGGCAATATCAGGGCCGGCAGGTGAATTAAGGGCCGAAAGGACAATATCCGGATCGCCTTCACAAGCCACAATGTCCAGGCCCAGGAATTCATCGCGCAGCGTACAATCCAATGCCGTATTCTGATCCTGATCTACCGAATAGCCGGTAAAGGTCAGTGAAAATGGTTCAGGATCCCCATCGAAATTTGTATTGAAATTATTGATCAGCAGGTAATAGATCTCACCTTCTTCTACGATAAGCCATTCGTCATAGGTATTCTGGCTGCCTGTTAAGAAAGGGGCACCAACCTGTCCGTTTTCGGGATTAATGCCTATTCCGGTAAAGTTGGTATCGTTTACTTCATAATTACATCGGATCGGTTGTGCCGTTCCATTGCTAATACTGGCGCAGTCCACATCCGGCCCATACAGGGCAAAATCCCATTCGGCCGTAACGGTGCCACTCGTCCCCGGAAGGGCTTCAATATCAAAACCTATCTGTCCCCTTGTCCCGGCCCTAAAAACATACCAGGAAGTGTTATTCTCTATATTGGCCGAACTGACGCTGCCTTTTTCCAAACATCCGCTCTGACGAATTACATCCGGATCAAAATCATCAATATCACCTCCCCCATCTGTAAAAGAAAGGATAGGCACATCGGCACAAACCGGAATGGCACTTCGGCAATCAGGAGAGTTCTGAGCATGCATACCCAAAGCAAAAAATAAGATAGCAACAACAGACCACAGAAGTTTACGCATAGAAAAAGGGGCTTTCTAAAGACTATTTAACAGTATGTATAACTGTAGGCAGCCCGATTTAGTATAATCCAATCCTATTTTTTGGACGTTTAATCGATGAATGGAATGGTTATTCATGGATAATTAGGCGTTACCTCAGTAACGAAAAGTGGTTGTTGACATATTTGGCTACTACACGCTGGTCCTCATTAGTGAGAAAGCTAAGTTGAAACCAGTAATCCGAGGCAGGCAAGGGCGACCCATTGTATATCCCATCCCATCCCAAATAACTGTCATCCATTTCAGCCAGGAGCTTGCCATAGCGATCGAATATCTGAACCACAGGTTCCTCCAGTGTTTCAATTCCGGTAATATGCCAGTAATCATTAGCGCTATCACCATTCGGTGTAAAGAACGTGGAAAAGCCAACTACTACAATTTGCTCGCTAACACTTCCACACCCATTGAGGTCGTTTATAGTAAGGGTATGCAATCCCGGCAGTACTTCCCTGAAAACATTGGATAGTTGGAAAGGCCCCACATCTAGTTGGTATTCGTACTCCCCCACAGACGCAGTGCGGATCTCAACGGTGTTACCCGGTTGAAGATCATCGATAATTACTTCCGAAATAGCTGGTGTTTCAGAAAAAATGACCTGCATGGCCCTGCTCGCCCTGCAAGCGGCTCCTGAGGCAGTATTGGTAACCGATAAAGTATAGGTCCCAGGTTGTGTAACCAGGATACTGGCGGTAGTTTCGCCAGTGTCCCACGAATAAGTATATTGGGGGTCAGGGGTCATTTCTCCTATGGTAACGGCACCTGTATTCTCGCACATAAATACCGAATCGTCAAAGGTCAATACGGGAGTAGCCACTGCATCTATGGTGAACTGTTCCGAAGCGTCAAAACAATGGGGATTTTCAAGGCTCGAAACCCTGATATAAATGATCTCTGAACCTACAATAAGGGTATGTTGTTTTGGTAAGGCATTCATGCCGCTCACGGCATCTGCCAGGCTGGAATGATAACTGACCATATGGGTTGCAGGATCCTGCAGACCCAGTGCTTCCGCATCTTTTTGTGTCAGGTCAAACAAGCCGTTTGCTTCACACAGGACTTCATTGGCAACCGGACTCGCCGTGGGTGCTATGGAAAAGGCAACCTGCACTTCACTGATGATGTTTGGAGGCGCCGGCATGGTAACCTGTACCCGGTACATGGCAGAACTGCTTACAGCTAAGGTGGCGGCTGTTTCGCCGGGGATCAGCATATACCCGGTGCCGGTATCCTGATACCAGGCATAGCTTAAAGCCCCGGTGGTAGTAGCATCCAGGGTCACTGTCTCATTGTCACATGCCGCCACTGGAGCACCCAGCAGATTATTTACGATGGAGCAATCCAGGGCGTCATTCGGGTTTGTTGTAAAGATCGATCCTGAGAACTGTATGGAAAAACCGGAATTGCTGTTACTGAAATTATTGATCAGCAAATAATAATCTTCGCCCGCTGTCACTTGAATCCAGTCTTCGTACTGTACATTATTCGTATTGCCTGAAGGGTCCTCTCCTACCCCCATAAAGGCATCTTCGTCACTATTATCAAAAAAATTGCACCGGACAGGATCGCCCAGAACAGAACAGTCGGAGGCCCTGTATAAGGCAAAATCCCAGTCCTCCGAAGTATCAAATCCTATATTGAAACCCAACTGTCCGGAAGCGCCTGTCCGAAAGCGATACCAGGCCGAATTTGATTCTATGAATCCTGAAAGTGTAGGTTCCAAACAGCCACTGTTGGAGGCATTGTTAAAATCGTCTGTTCCATACCCGGTGGTTCCCCCATTGACAGGGGTATTGCTGCAAATAGGAATGGCGTTCACACAATCGTCTGCCACCTGGGCATTGACCATGTGCAGTGCCAATAGCATTATCAGGCAGCTAAATGTCCTGCAGAACCTCATTCGCGGGTGCGCATTTTTCATCAAAGCTAAAAATACAGGAGCTGTATCCTTAACACTAATTTATGTTGTGTACCGCGCCATATGGCGCATAAAGTGGCATTTTATGTATATCTTTGCCCTTTGTTTAAGCCAGTTGTTCATGAAAGTAAAGAGTTCGTTGGAAGACCATTTGGAATCGATTGGAGATGACCATATAGCATCTGCGGAAGATACGCCAATGAGGGCAGACGCCTTCGTTTTAACCGATGCAGAGAAAATAGCGCGTATTGAAGAAAATGTGCGTGATACTATGCTCACATTAGGATTAGACCTGGAGGATGACAGCCTCAAGGGCACGCCAAAAAGGGTTGCCAAAATGTATGTTAGTGAGATCTTCAGTGGGTTGCACCCGGAGCGGAGGCCCAAGGCTTCCACCTTTAAAAATAAGTATAAATATGGGGAAATGCTGGTGGAAAAAAACATCACCCTTTACTCTACCTGTGAACACCATATGCTCCCTATTGTTGGCAAAGCCCATATTGCTTATATCTCCAAAGGAACCGTGGTAGGATTGTCCAAAATGAACCGGATTGTAGACTACTTCGCCAAAAGACCTCAGGTGCAGGAGCGCCTTAATATTCAGATCGTACGGGAACTGCAAAAAGTGCTGGGCACCGAAGATGTGGCCTGTGTGATAGATGCCAAACACCTGTGCGTCAATTCCAGGGGGATCCGAGATGTGGATAGCAGCACCGTTACTGCCGAATATGGCGGTAAATTCCAGGAGGAAGCGGTACGCAAGGAATTTTTGGAATACATCAACCTCGAAACACGTTTTTAAGACCGATTCATTTTAATGGCACGTTATAAAGACCAGACCTTAAAAGTTTACAATTCCCTTTCCGGAAAGAAGGAGATCTTTACACCGATCAATGAAGGGAATGTTGGCATGTATGTCTGTGGACCAACGGTCTACAGCAATGTGCATCTCGGTAATTGCCGCACCTTCATGTCGTTTGATGTGATCTTTCGTTATTTGAAACACCTCGAATACAAAGTACGCTATGTACGCAATATTACGGATGCAGGCCACCTGGAGGACGATGCCGGTGAGGGCGAAGATAAGATCGCGAAAAAAGCCCGTTTAGAGCAAATAGAGCCCATGGAGGTAGTGCAGCGCTATACCGTGGATTTCCATACTATCCTCCAGAAATTCAATTTTTTACCTCCCAGTATAGAGCCAACCGCTACCGGGCATATCATTGAACAGATCGAGATCATCAAGGAGATCCTTGAAAACGGATTCGCTTATGAGATCAACGGCTCTGTTTATTTTGATGTGAAAAAGTTCAATGAAACCCATGATTACGGGAAGCTAAGCGGACGGAAGCTGGAGGATATGATCAGCAATACCCGTGAATTGAGTGCACAGGATGAAAAACGGAATCCACAGGATTTCGCGCTGTGGAAAAAGGCTGAACCGCAGCATATTATGCGATGGCCCTCCCCCTGGGGCGATGGTTTTCCCGGATGGCACCTGGAATGTACGGCCATGAGCACCAAATACCTTGGGGAGACCTTCGATATTCACGGTGGTGGGATGGACCTTAAATTTCCGCACCATGAATGTGAAATTGCCCAGTCCGAAGCGTCGCATGGACATTCGCCTGTACACTATTGGCTACATGCCAATATGCTTACCCTGAACGGGAAAAAAATGGCGAAGTCTACCGGCAATAATATATTGCCCAACGAGATCTTTTCCGGGGAGAACACCATCCTCAGCAAACCCTATACCCCTTCCGTAGTGCGCTTTTTTATGATGCAGGCACATTACACCAGTATTCTGGACCTGAGCGATGAGGCGTTGCTGGCTTCAGAAAAAGGCTATAACCGCTTGATGGAGGCCCTAGAACTGCTGGGCCGATTGGAAACGGGCACCACATCAACCATTGATATCCATGCCTGGAAACAAAGGTGTTACGATGCCATGAACGACGACTTTAACACGCCGATATTGATCGCCACCCTTTTTGAGGGGGTCAAATACATCAATCTCGTAAATGAGGGCAAGGAACACCTGAGCGGCGAAGACCATGCATTGCTGACACAAACCATGCACGATTTTGTATTTGATGTGCTGGGACTGGAATCATTGCAGGATACCAATGCCAACTCGGAAAAACTAAGTGGGGTGGTGGCACTGTTGATACAGATGCGGAACGAAGCTCGGGCGAACAAGGATTTCGCCACTTCCGACAAAATACGGGACGAACTGGCAGCCCTGGGCATACAATTAAAAGACAGTAAGGAAGGGACCACATTCAGCCTCGCATGAAAAAGATCCTGATAGCCCCCTTTGTTTTCCTGGTTAGAGGCTATCAATTGCTCATATCGCCCTATACGCCTTCTACTTGCCGGTACTCCCCCACCTGCTCTCAATACACGCTTGAAGCCCTAAAAAAACACGGCTTGTTCAAAGGCGGATGGCTGGCCATAAAACGTATTTTGAGTTGTAATCCCTGGGGAGGGAGTGGCTATGATCCCGTTCCTTAAATGACACTTCCTGTTAAAAAAGCACAAGGGGGCTCTCTGTATTTATGTATCTTAGCCGTGTTAACACTTTGACTATGTATTTTTTGGGAATCACCTGGAATCCTGCAGACACCCTCTTCAAAATCGGGTTCCTGCAGATCAAATATTACAACTTACTGTGGATCATCGCATTTGCCCTGGGGTGGTACATTATGAAACGCATCTTTCTCAATGAGAAAAAGACGGTTCAGGAGCTAGACTCCCTGTTTATCTATACAGTGGTTGCCACCATGCTGGGTGCCCGCCTGGGTCATGTCTTTTTTTATGACTGGGCCTATTATTCCAACCATCTGGTAGAAATTCTGCTTCCTATCCGGGAACGGGCAGGCAGTGCTCTTTTTGGCTTCATTAAAGGATACGAATTTACCGGATTTACAGGACTGGCGAGCCATGGCGCGGCCATTGGGATCATCATAGGCATGTACCTGTACACCCGGAAACACAAAGGATTTAAAATGTTGTGGATTCTGGACAGGGTGGTCATTCCGGTGGCTATTGGGGCCTTTTGTGTTCGATTGGGCAATTTCTTTAACTCGGAGATCAATGGAAAGATCGTCGATAAGTCGTTTTTGTTTGCCACCCGTTTTATTCGGGATTCGGATGATATGCCGGCTTCGGCAGCCTTGCGGATCACGAAGGAGACGGACGGTAAATGCTGCCTATAAAGCCATTGAGAACAATCCGCAATTCTCGGAATACCTGGAAGCAATTCCCTACCGGCATCCGGCCCAGTTGTATGAAGGCGTATGCTATATCTTTGTGTTCCTAATCCTGTATTTTCTGTACTGGAAGACCGATAAAAAGAACCAGGCCGGTTATTTGTTCGGGTTGTTCCTGGTATTGTTGTGGTCTGTCCGATTCTTTGTGGAATATGTAAAGAAGAGCCAGGGCGGATTTGAAGAATCCCTCGGCTTGCTATCCACAGGACAGTGGCTCAGCATCCCCTTTATCCTGGTGGGCTTTTATTTTATGTTCAAACCGAAATTAAGCCGAAACTAATTGGAATACCCATTGAAAATGAAGCGATTCCTCCTCATTTTTTGCGCGTGCCTATGGCTTGGCCTGTCTCTTGTATCCTGCAAGGAAGAACCGAAAAAAGCAGTTACCACAGCTCCTGTAACTTTTACCAGGGAAGGGACCCTTACCATTTACAGGGCGCAAACAGATACTGTTGTGGCGCAATTGGATATTGAAATTGCAGAGACCGACTATGAAACGCAAACAGGGCTGATGTACCGGGATGCCATGGAAACCGGGCAGGGCATGTTGTTTATTTTTCCCGAGGTGGCCTATCATAGCTTTTATATGAAGAACACCAAAATTCCCTTAGACATCATCTATATTGACGAAAACCTGAAGGTAGCCAGCATCTTAAAAAATGCCCAACCCCTGAGTGAAGCCGGTTTGCCCTCCGAGGTTCCTGTCATGTATGTACTGGAAGTAAATGCCGGATTAAGCGATGCATGGGACTTACAGGTTGGGGATCGTATTGCTTTTCAAAAATTATAGGACAGAGAAACATAACTAAAAAGCCCTGTAGCATATATATGCCACAGGGCTTAGAATTTTTAACTGATCAGGTTTAATTGTCAATAATATCTGCTGTAGCCTTAATATTATCTTTTAATTTATCGGCAATATCCTGATTTCCATCCGCATCGTTGGGATAGATTTCAATAATGCCATCCTGGTTATTATCTGTAGCCAAACTCAAGTCTATTTGATTAAATGAACTTAAGAACTGTGCCATATTAAAATGGACCGTAAAATTCACCGTACCATCTACCACTTGTACCCCAGTACTTCTACCCACATCCATATTTTCAGTTGTATCATGCCAAAACACGAATGGAATTCCATCTATAGTACCTTCAATAAGTATGGACTTATCAAATAGTTCATCCGTAACCGGTGCCTCCTCATCCTTGTGAAATTTGAAGCGAACTTCTTTATACAAGCCATCCGGCACAATAGCCGTCCCAATGGTTTGGGTAAGGGCATCGGCCCCATTCAGCAAATCGATCCGGTAAGGACCCCTAAATCGGATTTCATCCGTATCCAAACTGCTGTTAGGATCGTCATCATTTTTAAAGACAACATCCCTGATAGAGATTTTAAAATTGGTAAAAACAACATTCTCATTCCCCTTGGCGGTTAGCAAAGAAGATTTACCAGTAGTACCTGTACCATTGACAGCAGAAAACTTAAGCTGGATTTTCCCTTCGTTCGAATCGCTAGAGCAACTGGCAATTACCAGGGCCAGAGAAAGCATAAACAATTTTTTTAATGATTTCATAATATTTAATTAAATAGGTTAACAAAAAGATTTAAGGATTTGTATTTTCTAAACAACATGTATGTAAGTGACTACACTAATAAAACAATCTCGTCTAAATTATTCCCGAAAAAAAGGAACTTATTCTTATATGTGGTTGATTTTCTGTTACTTATAAACTATTATTAGTTTAACGTGTAGGATATTTATTTATTGCTCTTAATAGCCCTGGGGTCCTTTTCGGTATATGGTTAAGACCCTATCACTCTAAAATATAACTGCCCCCCAAGGGGGCAGTTAAAGCTCAAACACTACACTTTAGAGGGGACTATTTTTGAAGTGTCTGAAACTATATTCTAGTTCATAGCTGATTTAGTTCTTTTCAAAGGTCAGGGTGTCCGTACCCCCATTTCCCCCGCTTATATCGATCAGTTCTATACGGGTAGCGGAACGGGAGACAATATCCCAATCATCCGTTAGCTCTTCAAAATCAGGCGGGGCTGAAAAAAAGATGTTGAAATCGATATCATCACTGCTATCATAATCATCGCTGTCATCACTACTGTCATCACTGGTCACAGACCAGCTTCCCGTAATTATGGCGGTACCATTTTCAGCTATCAGACTTCCATCGGAATTAAAGGTAAATGAGTACCCCTGAAAATCATTCGTATCATCTATTCCAGAATCTATAAAGCTGGTAATGCGCCAGGACCCGGAAGTGGCTAAATTACTTACGGCCTGAACACTGGCTGCCCCATCCATTGGGTTATCATCTGCGCTATCGGAAGAACAGGAAGCGACCAAAATCGCCAGCAGGATAAAAACGGAACTTTTTATTTCATTTTTCATATTGAGATTTATTTAGTTGTTGTTATTAGTTGTAGAAAAGAGAAACCAGACACCATGCTATCCGGTTCCTCTTTGATTACTTTCAGGGGTTACATGAACTGCGGAATTCCAATTCATCATCGTCTCCGAGACGCAGGTCTACCTCTTTCTCATCATCATCCTGCTCCAGTTCGTGCAGTATCCAATCGGCATTGAAATCAGGAAGGTCGGGGATATTGATGCTTACCGTAATGGAATTCCCTGAACCATTGCTTTCCCAGGTACCTGAAAAACTTTCGGAACCTGTATCCACGGTAATGGTTCCGTCTGAAAGGAACGTAAATTCATATCCGCTGTACCGTTCTTCGAGGTCATTATCATTCCTTTCCAGATCGTCTACATACCAGCTGTCACAGCCAGTGAGAAAGTCGGCCAGTGCATCTGTGGTACAATTGTCACAATCGTCGTCATTGTAGTCATAATCATCATCCTCATCACAGTCGTCCTCAAAGTCATCGATGAGGTCCTCCAGATCGTCCAGGTCAGAGACAGAAACTTCGGTCCCGTCTGAAAGCACCACGGTTATAGGAAAATCAATTCCAACGATATCGTCATCCTCAAGATTGTCGATGAAAAAATAAAGATCTTCATCGCTGTTGAAGGTAAAGGTATCGATGAGTTCATTGTTCGAGTTGAAAACAGAAGCCGTTATCGGATATACAAAGTCGAGACATTCGATATCATCATCATATTCATTTTCCCCTTCGCAATCATCTGCAAAATCTTCAAATTCTTCCTGGGAATTAATGGTTACTTCACTAAAATCGCTCAGGATAATTGTCACGGGAAATGAAATCTCCAGTGTATCATCGTCATCATCGAATTCATCAAAAATATCTTCTACGGTATCCAGATCTTCCTCAGATGTTACTGTAATTTCCATGCCATTGACCACCACCGTAAAAGGAAAATCGATCGAAAAACAATTAGCACCGTCTACAATATTGTCATCAGAGCCATCTTTCATAGCCGTCCTTTGCATTAAGTTGGCCACCACGGAATTTGCCTTCAGGACTTCATTTTGTGGTCCTTCTATTAACACCGACTCTTCTTTTCTGCAGGAAGTAGCTAATACAGCGGCAACCGTCACAAGGGTAAAAAAATTCAGAATTTTTTTCATAACATAATAAGTTTTAAATTGAACTGTTTACAACTAAAACAATCGAACCTCTAATTCTCCTGAAAAAAAACGGAAAATTATTTTTTACTTTTGAAGGACCTGTAATACAAACGATTTGACGAAAGAGTTACATGAGAATGTTTGTGAAGAGCAACTATTCCAAAGCTTATATAATAAGTACGCCAAAGAATTGCACGACTATCTTTATTACAAATACGGGGAGCAATGCAATCCCGGCGATAAGGCTCAGGATGCTTTTATAAAATTATGGGAGCATTGTAAGAAGGTACTCATAACTACCGCCCGGGGGTTTCTCTATAAAGTGGCAAACAACATGGTTTTGAACGACATTAAACACCATAAAGTGGTGCTCCGCTATGAGCAGGAAAAGCCAAAGGGACATACCAACGAGAACCCGGAGTTTATGATGGAAAAAGAACAGTACTTTATAAAGTACCAACAGGCCCTTTCCAAATTATCCGAGGAACAACGCGTCGCTTTTATGCTCAATAAGGTTGAGGGCAGGAAACACCAGGAAATTGCCGAGATGCTGGGTGTAACCAGAAAGGTGGTTGAGTACCGGATCTACTCGGCTTTTACCCTCCTAAAAACGGAATTGGAAAATTTTAATATATAATAATCAGGAAAAACGACTTCTTTGTTGTTATATAGGTAGAAGACCCTCTAATGGAAAAGGATTACTTATTAGAAAAATGGGTGAACGGCACCTTATCTGAGGAAGAAACCAAACAGTTTCAGGAATCGGATAACTATCCCTTTTATAAGGCCATTATAGAAGATGCGGCCTGTTTTAAAGCCAGCAGGTTCTCTGCGGTCCCGGATTTTAAGACCCTCCAGGGCAAGCTCCCAACAAAGAAAAGGACTAGCCCGGGTATGCTCGGTAACCCCTGGTATTTAAGGATCGCCAGTGTTTTTGTGATAGGGGTTTCCCTGTATTTCATATTCTTCTACCATATGGCCACCAACGTAGCCACGGGTGTGGGCGAAAAAATAACCATTGAATTACCGGATGCCTCGACTGTGCTGTTGAATGCTGCTTCCAAGATCCACTATGTTCAAAAAGGGTGGGAGAAAGAACGGAAGATCACCCTTCAGGGTGAGGCCTTTTTCGATGTGGCAAAGGGAGCAACCTTTGATGTGGTTACTGCTAAGGGCACCATTACCGTGCTTGGTACCGAATTTAACGTCAGGCAAAGGGGAACCTCACTGGAGGTCATTTGCTATGAAGGAAAGGTTCGTGTTGCAGCGGGAGAGATTTCGGAAATACTCTTACCGGGCGACCAGTTGTTCCTTGCCGATGGCAAGATCCTGCAACGAAAGACCAAAGAGGAGACACCTTCCTGGACCAGAAACGTCAGTTCTTTTGAAGAACGGCCTTTTGGCGAGGTGATTAAGGAACTGGAACGACAATATAATATTCAGATCAGGTATGAAGTAAAGGGACAGGAAAATGCCCTTTTTACGGGTGGATTTGAACACGGTAATCTGGAAAACGCCGTTCGATCCATTGCGGAACCCATGGACCTGAATTTTACCATCGCTAATAATATTGTCACCCTGACCCATCGTGAAAAGTAATCACCGGAAATTCATTGTTCTCCTGTTTATAGTGGCCTCTTTTTATTCCTCTTCACAGGAAACACAGGAAACCCGGTCACTGCTTACCATTCTTGAGGAGGTAAGCGATAGGTACGGATACAGCTTTAACTATGCCCTTTCTACCATTGACAACATTCGGCTTGCCCCTCCGGAAAACCAATGGACGCTGGAAGAAACGATCCAATACCTGACCGAAAAGACGGGCCTTGTATTTACCATGCTTCCCAATAAATTCATTGCCATAAAAAAGGGCAATCGCCTCCTATGTGGCTATCTAAAGGATAAGGATACGCAAAATAGCCTGCCCTACGCCACTATCAACAGCAGTAGAACGTCTACCGTATCAGATGAAAACGGTTATTTTGAACTAACGGTCAACGGTGGCGCTGAGGAGATCACCATTCGCCACTTGGGATACAAAGATCTGAAACGGCAAGCCGGCTATTTTACCGCCGGAAACTGCACGGATATTTACCTGATACCGCAACAGCAGCAGCTTCCTGAAATTGTGCTATACGATTACCTTGTCCGGGGAATCGATCAGCTTGATGATGGGTCTTATCGCATCGATTTCAGCAGGTTTAGCATCCTTCCCGGTCTCACGGAAACAGATGTATTGCAATCTGTACAGGCCTTACCCGGTATCCAGAGTATTAATGAAACGGTATCCGATATCAATATCAGGGGTGGTACCAACGATCAGAATCTTTTGCTTTGGGATGATATCAAGATGTACCAATCCGGTCATTTTTTTGGTCTGATTTCGATGTTTAACCCCATGATCACCCAAAACGTCTCGCTGCGCAAGAATGGCACCCCGGCTTCCCTCACAGATGGCGTGTCGGGTACCATCGCCATGGAAACCGATGATGCCCTTACTGATCAAATTTCAGGTTCGCTGGGCCTTAATTTCATAGATTTCAGTGGCTTCCTGGATGCACCCATAGGGCAACGATCCTCCCTCCAGGTAGCCGCCCGGAAAGCAATAAGTGATTTTGTGGAAACGCCTACTTATTCGGAGTATTTCTCCAGGATCTCACAGGATACCGAGGTAGAGAACAATGCAATTAATGGCAGCAATTCGGATAAAGCCTTCGATTTTTATGATGCCTCGCTTCGTTGGTTATGGAAACCCTCCGATAAAGACCAGCTCAGGATCAATTTTATCCATGCAAGCAACACCTTGCAGTTCAATGAAAACAGCACTTTGAACAATGTTACCGAAAGCAGGGAAAGTAGCGTCAAACAGAATACCGTGGCAACAGGGGTACGGTACCGGAGAAGCTGGAACCAAAACCTAAGCACTACCGTGCAGCTGTACAATACAGATTATGCGCTCAGGGCCATCAATGCCAATATTGAGAACAACCAGCGATTCCTGCAGGAAAATAAGGTATCTGAGACGGGTGCACGCCTTTCTGCCAGTTATTTGCTTACAGATTGGCTCTATTGGACCAACGGATATCAGTTCATTGAAACGAAGGTCACCAACCTCGATGACGTGGACAACCCTGTTTTTGTTAGACTCAACGGAGACGTGCTTCGTATCCACAGCGGATTTACAGAATTGGGCTATTCCTCCGGGAACCGCAGAACCAATGCCAACCTGGGGCTGCGAATGAACTATCTCGGGAAATTCGGCCGGCAGCTATGGGAACCCAGGCTGAGTTTTAACCATCGGTTCTTGCAATGGATGAGCCTTGAACTTTTGGGCGAGTTAAAACATCAGAATACGTCTCAGGTCATCAATTTTCAAAATGATTTCCTCGGTATAGAAAAGCGCCGATGGCAATTGTCTAATGATCTGGATATCCCGGTCATCCAGGGAAAACAGGTCTCGGCTGGACTTAGTTTCAACAATTCAGGCTGGCTGCTGAATGCCGTTGGATACCTGAAGGAAGTGGAGGGAATAACGGCGCAGAGCCAGGGATTCCAGAACCAGTATGAATTTCAACAAGCCATTGGCAGCTATAAAGCCAGCGGCATCGATCTGTTGCTGCGCAAACAGTTCAAAAGGACCAGTACCTGGCTCAGTTATTCCTATTTAAATGCCGATTATACCTTTGATAGCTTTGTTGAGATGACGTTCCCGAGTAATTACGATATCACTCATACGCTTACGCTCGGGGTCAGCTATGAAACAACCCGACTGAAATTGGCAGCCGGATGGAACTGGCGCAGTGGCAGACCCGTCACCGGAATAGATGCGGCCAACCCTTTGGTAAACAACAGGGTAAATTACGGGCCCAGCAATGCCGATCAATTGCCCGATTATATGCGGGTCGATCTATCGGCCATGTACCAATTTTACATGGGGCGACAATCAAAAGGCCAGCTGGGTTTTTCTGTATGGAACCTCCTGGACAGACAAAATTACCTTAATAATTACTACAGACCCAATGCAGCAGGGGGAGCAAGCGAATTTTTCCAGCGGTCCCTTGGATTAACGCCTAATGTGGTCCTTAGGGTCCATTTTTAAGAATAGGAACATACGAATAGCTCAGATAATTTTTCTTTATTAAAAACGTTTAAAAAGATACCCCAATCCAACGTAATTGAAAAAGCCCGGTTCATTGCAGTATACTTCCTTTTCAATATGTATTTTCGTGAAGTACTTGAACCAATTAAAACTGCTAGTTTCATGCGCCACTGGGCCATTTTTACGGATAATGCCACCCCTGTCCGGGAGCTCGTGGCCCTCTTACTTGAGGGGTCCGCGCCTAACGGCTTTAAAGCCTTAGATGGCAAAAAAGGTGCTTTATTTTCTACCCTGGAGATTGCACGGTTTATGGAAGAAGAGCTGCGGCACGACCGTAAAATTCTTACTGCAGGAACCTCCCAAAGCCTGCAAAGCATGTCTAGCGGGGAGCGCAAAAAAGCACTTTTAAAATATGTTTTGTCAATACAACCCGACTTCCTGATCCTGGACCACCCTTTTGATAACCTGGACCCCACCTCCAGGAAGACCTTCATATCCGAGTTTGAGGCTATAAAAGATCGGGTGCAACTTATTCAGATGATCAGCCGTAAGGCCGACCTGCTGCCTTTTATAACGCAAGTAGTCCGTTGGCAAGAAGGTGGCCTTCGCTGGAAGGGAGACGAAGACAATTTTGGTGGCAAACGAAATAAACCCCTAACTGATTTTGACGGACAGCTCCCCCCTCCCCCTGAACCCATTCCTTACCCGCACGAATACCTCATAGAAATGGACAACGTTTCAGTGTCCTATGGTGAAAAGCCTATTTTGCATGAGATCAGCTGGCAGGTAAAACCAGGTGAATTCTGGGAATTGAAAGGCAACAATGGCAGTGGAAAAACAACCTTATTATCGCTTATCACAGGAGATAATCCCAAGGCATATGGCCAAAACCTTACGCTGTTTAGTCGTAAAAAGGGGAGTGGCGAAAGTGTCTGGGAAATTAAAAGGCAGATCGGTTATGTGACCCCGACCCTTACAGATCGATTCAGGGGCTATCACACAGTAGAACATATGTTGATCTCCGGCCTGACTGACAGCATTGGACTCTACATTGCTCCGACCGAAAGTCAAAAAAAGCTAGCCCGGTCATGGTTGGAGTTACTGGCAATGTCTGCTAAAAAAAACGTTTATTTTCATAATTTGACCAAGGGAGAGCAAAGGCTGGTGATGTGTGCGAGAGCAATGGTGAAACATCCTTTATTATTGATCCTTGATGAACCCACAGCAGATCTGGACGATGCAGCCGCAGCCCTGGTGGTTGCGCTTGTAAATAAAATGGCCGATAACAGCCAAACCGCCATTATTTTTGTCTCCCACAGGGAAGAACCAAAATTAACGCCTCAAAAAATATTTGAATTGAAACCAACAATAAACGGTTCCATCGGAAATATTTTGAATTATTGATAATATTGATTGTTTTCTCTACAAAAATTGCCAAATGCCTTATTCAATTGTCCATACTGTACTGCCTGATTATCTAGAGGTAAAGATCACCGGCACCATACTGGATGGGAGGGCCCTTGAAGAAGCAACGGAAAGATGGTCGCGAGTAGCTGCCCTGTGCGAAAAGGTAAACCGAAAGCTTATCCTGGCCTTTTTAGACCTAAAAGGAAATCATACTACCCAATCCAAATTCAGTCTGGTAGACAGAGCCCCCACTTTTGGTTGGCAGCAAGATTATAAGTTGTCCGTGGTCGTTAAAAATGAAGAACAATACAACCATTTGCTTTTTACCGAAACCGTCATGAATAACCTGGGTTATGAAATGAAGCTCTTCCGCAACAAACGTGAAGCGAAAAAATGGTTGCTGGACTCATAATGAATCTGCTGTAAGTTCATAAAAAAAACCGCTTTGTAAAGCGGTTTTTTTATAAGTACAGTGTTTTCTACTTTTTAACTTTCGTTTTCTTTTCCTTCAGGGTATCGTACATAACCGGCGTGGCTATGAACAGGGAAGAATAGGTACCCACTACGACACCTACAATCATGGCGAACATAAATCCTCTCAATGTCTCGCCTCCGAAAATAAAGATAGAAAGAAGCACTACCAAAGTGGTAAGAGAGGTATTCAAAGTACGACTCAAGGTGCTGTTAAGTGCCTCATTGATATTCAACCCATGGTTAAAGCCTTTTTCACTTATGATCTCCCTAATACGGTCAAAAACGACCACCGTATCGTTAAGGGAGTACCCAATAACGGTCAGAATAGCAGCAATAAAGGCCTGGTCTATTTCCATGCTAAAGGGCATATACGGGCTGAAGAAGGAGAAGACACCCAAAACGATCAGGATATCGTGAAATACAGCCACCACCGCTCCCAGTGAGAATTGCCACTTACGGAACCTCAGAAGGATATAAAGGAATACAACAGCTAAGGAACCAAATATGGCCCAGACCGCATTCTTCTTGATATCATCTGCAATGGTGGGTCCTACCTTTCGATATTTCATGACCCCAATAGCTTCATTAGTACCTCCGGGTACAAAGTCCTCATAAGTAGCACCATCCGGAAGGTATTTTTGCAAGGAGGTAAAAAGGATCCCCAGGATCTCATCGTCTACCTCTGTTCCCTGCACATCTACCTTGTATTTGGTGGTAACCATCACCTGGTTGGCGTCACCAAACGTTTTGGCACTGGCGCTTCCCAAAGTTGCAGTGAGGTCATTGGTGATCTCAGACGGACTTACAGGATCTACAAAACGGATCTGGTAATTCCTGCCCCCGACAAAATCCACACCCTGGTCAAGACCACGGGTAACCAGTGAAAATATTCCTCCAATGATGACGACACTGGAAATGATATAGGCTGCTTTTCTTTTTTTCAGAAAGTCTATATTCAGGCTGCTAAACAAATTCTTCGTAATAAAGGTAGAAAAGGTCAGTGATCTGCCTTTCCCGGAAATATACCAGTCTACCAATAGTCGGGTTATAAAAATAGCCGTAAACAGGGAGGTAAGAATACCAATGATCAGGGTGGTCGCAAAGCCTTTAATAGGACCTGAACCAAAGACCAGGAGGATCAATGCTGTTAAGCCCGTGGTTACGTTGGCATCTAAAATAGAAGACAAGGCGTTGTTAAAACCATCATTGATAGCCTGTCCTTTGCCCTTGCCTTTTTGAACCTCTTCCTTGATTCGCTCAAAGATCAGTACGTTGGCATCTACAGACATACCTATAGTAAGCACAATACCGGCAATACCCGGCAAGGTCAATACCGCTCCCAAACTGGCCAGTACCCCAAAAATGAGCACAACGTTAAAAACCAGTGCAATGTCTGCAAAAATACCGGCTTTCCCGTAGTAGAAGATCATCCAGATCAATACAAAGATCATGGCGATGAGAAAGGAAGTAAAGCCACTGTCAATGGCCTCCTGACCTAAAGAAGGACCTACTACAAAGGAATCGATAATATCTGCCGAAGCCGGTAATTTACCTGCCCGTAAAACATTCGCAATATCTTTGGTCTCATTCACGGTAAAGGTTCCGGTAATTTCTGAACTCCCTCCTGAAATACCCCCAACCTGGGAAACCCCAGGTGCCGTATACACTTTGTTATCCAGTACAATGGCGATCCCTGTATTATTCAGGTTGGCCTCGCTGGTTAATTTTTCCCATTCCTTGGCTCCGCGCACGTTCATATCCATGCCCACGGCTGGTCTGTTGAACTGGTCGAACTGGTCCCTTGCATCGCTTACCACATCCCCACTGATCCTTGGAATGCCATCCCTATTCGATTTCAGTGCATACAAGGCTGCCACCTCAGAATCCTGGGTGGGCCTTTCCCAAAGGAATTTGGTAAACTGAACCTCAGCAGGAAGCAAGCGTCGTATTTCGGGCATTCGCAACCAGGAACCTACCTCTGCAGTATCCTTTACAGCTGCAATGCCTATGGCAAAGCCCGGACCATTCAATTGTAATTTTTCAAAGAGCGGGTTGCGCTCTGCATTAATATCGAGCGAATCCTGTGCTATGTCTGATAATAGGGTATCAATTTCAGAGGCCTCTTTTACGGGCTCCTCGGAAGAAGCTTCAACAAGGGTCTTTAATCGGTCGTTTGCCTGGATAAAGAAATTGATAAGGCTTTGGTTGCCTGGCTCATATGTTTCCCAGAATTCCAGTTGAGCTGTACTTGAGAGCAGGTCCTGCGCCCTAGCAATGTCTCGTGCACCGGGTAATTCTACCAAAATACGGCCGGAAGTACCTTCGCGCTGAATATTTGGCTGTGTTACTCCGAAGCCATCGATACGTTCCCTGAGAACCTCAAAAGCAGAGACAATGGATTCATCTATCTTCCTTCGGATGATCGGTTTTACCTGATCATCGGTCATTTGGAAATTGATCTCGTCGCTGAGCCCTTTATTTGCAAAAATATCAGGAGCTGCCAGTTTGGTATCGCCTTTTATGTTTTCAAAAGCGTCAAAAAACAAATTGAGATAGGTATCATCGCTGTTTTTGGAAGCGGCATCTGCATCGGCAAGAGCCTTGTTGAAAACAGGATTTTTGGTATTGTCTGCAAGGCCTTTAAGAATGTCCTTAACAGAGATCTGAAGGGTTACATTGATCCCGCCCTTTAAGTCCAATCCCTTGTTGAGCTCTTTTTTCTTGGCATCCCTGTAGGTGGTAAACCCTAAAACCGTATTATCCTGAATTGAATCCAGATATCTGGCTTCCAACGCTTCCCGCTCGGCCACATAATTATCGATGGTGGAAGGGATCTTTGCGGTGGCATATCTTTCGGCTTCGTCTTCTACCTTACCGGCGATGAACGTATAGGATAGTTGGTAAATACTTACAATCCCGAACAAAAAAGCAAAAAGCTTGATCAGTCCTTTATTCTGCATGAGTGTTTTGAATTAATTGATGGTATCCGTAAATAGCGTGCAAATATATCATTTCCAATAGGAACTGACAATTTATTTATATGATTTATAGCAGGTGTAAGGGTCTTTGAAAATACCCGTAGAAAGATGCCCCATGCACACAAAAAAAGGCGTCCCCACCGGGACGCCTCCAAATTCGATTAGGGACTAGCGTTTTAAACCTGTAATAATCCGTTGGTTTTTCGCACTCCTTCGGCACTTTCCTGCATTTTGTCCTTTTCGGTCTTATCCAATTCCATACGGACGATCTCTTCTATTCCGTTACTCCCCAGAATAACAGGAACACCAATACAGATGTCATTCAGATCATATTCCCCGTTAAGAAGGGTGGAACAAGGAAACAACTTCTTCTGATCGCAGGCTATCGCCTGCACCAGGCTGGAAACTGCCGCCCCTGGTGCATACCATGCACTGGTACCCAAAAGCTTGGTAAGGGTGGCGCCGCCCACTTTGGTATCTTCCACTACCTGCGCAATCCTTTCGGACGAAAGGAACTCAGAAACGTTTACACTATTACGGGTAGCATGCCTGGCCAAAGGTACCATCCCTGTATCACTATGGCCTCCAATGACCATACCATCAACATCTGAGATAGGGGCACCCAATGCCTCTGCTAAACGGTATTTGAAACGAGCACTGTCTAAAGCCCCGCCCATCCCAATGATCCGGTTCTTTGGAAGGCCTGTTATCTTATGTACCAGATAGGTCATGGTATCCATTGGATTACTTACTACTATCAAAATTACATTTGGGGAATGCTCTATGAGGCCTGTGGCTACCGTTTTAACAATGCCGGCATTAATTCCGATGAGTTCTTCCCTGGTCATACCCGGTTTTCGCGGAATCCCTGAAGTAATTACGGCAATATCACTGTTAGCAGTTTTTGAATAATCTCCGGTAGTACCGGTGATCTTGGTATCGAAACCATTAAGGGAGGCCGTTTGCATAAGATCCATAGCCTTCCCTTCTGCATATCCTTCCTTAATATCCAATAAGACCACTTCTGAGGCAAAATTCTTAATGGCAATGTACTCCGCACAACTGGCACCTACCGCACCCGCTCCTACAACTGTTACTTTCATATAATTCGTTTTAAATTTTTAGTGAAAAAATACCCGTCTTTAATGTTCTTAACAGGTTATTTTATGAGGGTTTTTCTACCCTTGTGAGATGGGACAAAAATAATAAAATTTAACATAACTGAAGAGCGGAGCTAACCTAATCTTCAGAAAATATTCCTTGTCTCGTTTACCCCAAAGCCAATTAAACTGAACATGGGGATACGTTCGTCGAAAAAATGCCCTTCAGGGATGCCGTTCATCGAAAATAGACAATAGATAGGCCACAGCGGTCGTTAGCAATTCAAGATAGATCCCAAATCTAAATACCTACATCTTGAAAAAGTTATTTTCCTTAATGGCTATCATCGCCATTATCACAGCAAGCAACTGTTCCCGCATACCGGAAAACAATGACCCCATTATTGGCATATGGGCCAAACTAGAAGTGGTTACTACTTCTGAGACAGGGCGACAGACCAACCGAGAAGAATGGATATTCAATGACGTATACCTTGGGAGGTACCATCATTACAATGGCAATACGCTTTCCATTAAGACGGATTTTAGCTGGACAAAAGAGAATGATGTGTATACCATATCTTATCCAGGAACCGAAATGCCAACACAATATGTCCAAATGAAAGATAAGAATGCCGAAATTGTCCTTGAAGATACACAAGGCAATATCCTGGCACACCGAGAATAGTTTCCCCTGACTTTTTCCTTATAAATGCAAAAAAGCCTTCCCGATCGGGAAGGCTTTTTTTAATCATCTTATTTAAATACTGCTTATCTAAAACCAAAACTAAGTCCTACCGAAAGGTTGTTGAATTCGGCAATAGTATAATCGGCATGCAGGCGAAAAAAGCCAAGTTTAAGCTTGGTCCCAATATTTGCGGTTACCCCGCTGGCATCGTTATTAACTGTAAAAGGATCTACATAGGTTTGCTGAAAAGGCCCTGATTGTACTACATAGGTGCCTGAAATGGCTGTTTCTGACTTACCGGACAGGTAGCCTAAACTCCCATAAAAATTAATGATTGGTAACCTGGTAGAGACCACTGCCTGAAAGACCCAGGTATTGATCTTAGCATCTATTCGCTGATCAGCACCGGCAATTATATTGGTGTCCGTAAATTCATAGGTGCCATCGATATGCGTATAGCCTATAACACCGGAAATGGCCACAGGCAATATTTTGTCTGCCGGCAAATGCTTGGTAAATTCATGCTGTATACCAATTCCATACAACCCTACGGAAACATCATCCGCATTGATCTTTGGAAGAAAACGCGCTTTTAACTCTGTACCTTTAATTAGGCCCACACTTCCCTGCAAGTAGCCCGAAGGAATGAAATTTAGGTTTTCAGATGCCAGCCCGGTAGGCAGTTCAAATTCCTCCCTGGCGGTGATACCAGGTGCTATCTCGGCTTCCACGAATACACGAACACCTTCAATATCGCCCAGGGCAGAGGATACCGTTTTGGAAGTGCTCCCGTCTACGAACTGCAGGTTTTCATAATTGGCTGTGTTTAGCACAAAGGATTTCTTGTCTTCCTTATTCTTAAAAGAGGTCATATTCCCAATAAAGGAAACCTCAAAGCCTCCCAACGGCTTTGCATCGGCCGTGTTGAACCAGGAGCCCGCAATGCTGTAAATGGCCCCTTCCGAAACGGGGTCGAGATAGTCATTGGTAAAACGTTCGGCATCATTAAGTCCGGCTGCCAGGAGATCATTAATATTGGATTGTGCCTGCGCAACAAACACCCCACATACCATTAAAGCAAAAAACAGATTTTTCATATCGATAAATTTTGTTTAAAACTAAAAAACTCGCACCGAGGGTGCGAGTTTTTGTTGTGTATGGGCATTTTCTATGCATCAATATTGGCATAGACCGCATTTTTCTCTATAAATTCCCTTCTTGGCGGTACTTCATCACCCATCAGCATGGAAAATATCCTGTCTGTTTCTGAGGCGTTGTCTATGGTTACCTGCCGAAGGGTCCTGAATTGCGGATTCATAGTGGTATCCCACAATTGTTCCGCATTCATTTCACCCAGACCTTTATATCGCTGTATGTTAACCCCTCCTTTGTATGATTCTGCAATGGCATCGCGTTCCTTTTCATTCCAGGCATAGCTTTTCTTGTTCCCCTTTTTAACAAGATAAAGGGGTGGGGTCGCAATATAGACATGGCCCGCTTCAATAAGTTCGCGCATGTAGCGGAAGAAGAAGGTCAGGATCAGGGTTTCAATATGGCTTCCATCGACATCGGCATCACACATGATGATCACCTTATGGTAGCGAAGTTTTTCCAGGTTCAATGCTTTGCTGTCCTCTTCAGTACCAATGGTAACCCCAAGCGCTGTGTAAATATTCTTGATCTCCTCGTTCTCAAAAACCTTATGCTGCATGGCCTTTTCCACATTGAGGATCTTTCCCCTTAGCGGCAGGATGGCCTGAAAATTCCGGTCCCTTCCCTGCTTTGCGGTACCACCGGCCGAATCGCCCTCTACCAGAAATACTTCGCAAAGTGAAGGATCCTGTTCGGAGCAATCGGATAATTTACCCGGTAATCCACCACCACTCATCACATTCTTGCGTTGTACCATTTCACGGGCCTTTGTGGCCGCATGGCGTGCCTGAGCTGCCAGGATCACTTTTTGTACGATGATCTTTGCATCATCCGGGTGCTCCTCCAGGTAGTTGGTCAGCATTTCTGATACGGCCTGACTAACTGCTGCAGATACTTCCCTGTTCCCCAGTTTGGTCTTCGTTTGCCCTTCAAATTGCGGCTCTGCCACTTTCACCGAGATGATGGCAGTAAGCCCTTCCCGGAAATCGTCGCCTTGTATCTCAAATTTCAGCTTATCTAACATCCCCGAGGCATCTGCATATTTCTTCAGGGTAGTGGTCAACCCCCTTCTGAACCCGGAAAGGTGGGTCCCTCCCTCATGCGTATTGATATTATTGACGTACGAATGCAGGTTTTCTGTGTACCCGGTATTGTATACCATGGCCACTTCCACAGGGATATCATTCTTTTCCCCTTCCATGGAAATAATATTCTGTATCAGGGATTCCCTGTTTCCATCCAGGAATTTGATGAATTCCTTTAATCCCTCTTCGGAATAGAACACATCGGAGACGAAGGTGCCTTCTTTATCTTTTTGCCTTCTGTCGGTTATGGTGATCGTGATCCCTTTGTTAAGAAATGACAGTTCGCGCATTCTGTTAGAGAGGGTCTCGTAACTAAACTCTATGGTTTGTGTGAAGATGTTCTCATCCGGATGAAACGTTACCTGTGTACCGCGTTCGGTCGTTTCACCCACACTTTTTACAGGATACATGGCCTTGCCGCGCTCGTATTCCTGTTCCCACACCTTCCCATCGCGATAAACCGTTGCTTTAAGGGTATTGGAAAGAGCATTTACCACAGACACCCCTACCCCGTGCAATCCTCCGGATACTTTGTAGGAATCCTTGTCAAACTTTCCTCCGGCACCGATCTTCGTCATTACCACCTCCAGTGCGGATACGCCTTCCTTTTTGTGGAGGTCCACCGGGATACCCCTTCCATTATCCTTAACGGTAACGGAATTGTCCTCATTAATGATGACACCAATGGTGTCACAATGCCCACCCATGGCCTCATCGATAGAGTTATCGACCACTTCGTACACCAAATGGTGAAGACCGCGTACGCCTACATCACCAATATACATGGATGGACGCATCCTCACATGTTCTATACCTTCCAGTGCCTGAATACTATCGGCCGAATAACTGTTCTTATTTTTCTCTTCGCTCATAAAACAAATTAAGTTGTTCGCTTCTGTTATTATCTTTTTACTATGGTTCCACTAAACATAAAAACAGCCCAGAAAGGTTATAAATTTGATAGGTTTATCTTCTTTAAAACCCTGAGGACCTCACAAGACATTTCAATCTTACAAATATAACGAATAGCCCATGAAATATAGGGGTTGCGACCAATAGAAGCTGTTAAGTTATCAACAATTTAACAACAATTCACATCTCTTTTAAAGGAGCTGATTAATTTAGAATTAAGCTGACATATATTAGCTTTTTTATATTTTTTCCGGCCTAATTTTACAAGAATTTTTAAACGAATACCTGTTATGAGCGATTCACGGGGTGTTTCCTTAAAACTCATGTCCCATATCCAAAAAGTAGTTGACGTTCAAAGCAAGGTCATCTACTTCCTTCTTTGCATTATCCTGTCTTTCGGACTTACCTATTTTATTAACGAACCGGGCTTAGACAAAGCTCAGATGTACGTTCTTTTCCTCCTCTTTTTGGCTATCGGGTTATGGGTAACCGAAGCGATCCCGCCGTTTGCCGTAGGATTAATGGTCTTTGGTTTCCTCATTTTTGCCATGAACAGCCATTATTCACAGGTAGATCCTGAAAATGTACGGGCGCATTATATTGGCTATATCAACTCCTGGTCCAGCAGTGTGATCTGGTTAATGCTTGGCGGGTTCTTCATTGCAGAGGCAATGAGCAAGACCCAACTCGACAAAACGGTATTCAGGCTTTCGGTGTCAAAATTTGGAAGTTCCCCAAAGCGGGTACTCCTGGGGCTTATGCTTACAACAGCCCTCTTTTCCATGGTTATGTCGAATACAGCCACCACGGCGATGATGGTCGCTTCGGTTCTGCCTTTTTTAAACACCATGGAACCAGACGCCCCTTTTTCAAAGGCCATACTGATTGGGATCGCAGGGGCTGCCACCATAGGAGGAATGGGCACCTTAATTGGTTCTCCACCCAACGCCATTGCAGTTGAAGCCTTAAATAATCACGGGGTCAAAATAGGATTTCTGGAATGGATGATGATCGGGTTTCCTCTGGCGATCTTCCTGACAGGCCTTTTCTGGTTCCTGCTAACCAAGAAGTATATTCCCCGAACTAAGCAAATGCATATTGATATCGAAGAAGAGGCCGCCATTCCGGATGTTGAATCCTTCAAATTTGAAAAAATAAAAAAGCGCATCGTCCTGGCTGTCCTTGCATTGACCCTGCTCCTTTGGTTGACTGAAAAACTGCATGGGATTCCCGCTTCAGTAGTATCTCTCCTACCCATTATCCTTTTAACCATGTCAGGGATCGTGAATGCGGACGACGTGCGCAAACTGCCATGGGATACCCTGATGCTTGTAGCCGGCGGGCTGGCCCTGGGGCTCGCCATCAAAGAAACGGGGTTGGCCGATTTCTATGTACAAAAGATCACAGGTTACCAACTCAACTTTTATGTACTCGTCCTTGTATTTGCCTTTCTAACTGTGATCCTTTCCAATGTAATGAGCAATACAGCTACCGCTACGGTATTGATCCCGATTGGGATCATTCTTACCTACCAGCATCCCGTGGTACTACCCCTGGTGATCGGTTTTTGTGCTTCCACAGCCCTTTTCCTTCCTATTTCCACACCGCCCAATGCCATTGCCTACAGCACCGGGAAACTGGCTCAGAAAGATTTCAGGTTTGGTGGTCTGGTTTTTGGATTATTAGGCCCCTTGATCATAACGGCGATTGTACTGTTGGTGTTTTTCTAAAGGCGGGTAGGCTTTTCCCTTTCAACCAAAACAAAAATTGTAACCACCGGGATTACTTCACATACGCATCCGTATGGACCTGGGCCACTGCCCTGCCCGAAGGATCATTCATATTTCTAAAGGCTTCATCCCATTCGAGTGCAATCTGTGTACTACACGCCACGGATGCTTCCTGGGGCACGCACAAGGCTGCGGCATCGGAGGGAAAATGCGACTCAAAAATTGAGCGGTAATAAAATTCCTCCTTGGAGGTAGGCGTCTGAATAGGGAAACGGAACTTGGCATTTGCCAACTGCTCATCAGACACTTCCTGCGCCACCATCTCCTTAAGCGTATCTATCCAGCTATAGCCAACGCCGTCTGAAAACTGTTCTTTTTGTCGCCATGCCACGCTTTCGGGAAGATAGGATTCAAAAGCTTTCCGAACCACCCATTTTTCCATGCGCTCTCCGTTGATCATCTTATCCTGTGGGTTGATCCGCATGGCCACATCCATAAATTCCTTGTCAAGAAAAGGAACCCGGCCTTCAATACCCCAGGCTGCGAGCGATTTATTGGCGCGCAAACAATCGTACATGTGCAATTTATTTAGTTTGCGAACGGTTTCCTCATGAAATTCGCGCGCATTAGGTGCCTTGTGAAAATACAGGTATCCCCCGAATAGCTCATCGGCGCCTTCCCCGGACAAGACCATTTTGATGCCCATCGATTTTATGACCCTCGCCATCAGATACATGGGCGTGGAAGCCCTGATAGTGGTGATATCATAGGTTTCCAGGTTGTAGATAACATCTTTTATCGCATCCAATCCCTCCTGTATGGTGAATTTGATCTCATGATGGACGGTTCCTATGTGGGCTGCTACTTTTCTGGCCGCAACCAGGTCAGGAGACCCCTCAAGACCTACAGAAAAAGAGTGTAGCTGAGGCCACCAGGCTTCGGTGGTATCGTCCGATTCAATCCGCTTTTGTGCATATTTTTTAGCAATGGCAGAAGTGACAGAAGAATCAAGTCCGCCCGATAACAGCACCCCGTAGGGCACATCGGACATTAACTGTCGGTGCACCGCTGCCTCCAAGGCCTTACGGATCTCCTCTATACTGGTCTCGTTATCTTTTACCGCTTCATAATCCATCCAGTCCCTGGAGTACCATTGCTTGAGCACACCATCACTACTATCAAGATAATGACCCGGAGGAAAGAGTTCTATTTTCGTACAGGTACCCTCGAGCGCCTTTAATTCGGAGGCCACGTAAAAGGTTCCGTTCTTGTCCCAGCCCATATAGAGGGGAATAATCCCCATATGATCCCTGGCCACAAAATAGGTGTCTTTTTCGGTGTCATAAATGGCAAAGCCGAAAATACCGTTCATCTCATCCAGGAAAGCAGCACCCTTTTCCTTGTATAGCGCCAGGATCACCTCACAATCCGATTCTGTCCTGAAATGATACTTCCCATCGAATTGCTTCCGCAGCTCCCGGTGGTTGTAGATCTCGCCATTGGCTGCCAAAACGAGTTTTCCGTCCTCACTTAACAAAGGCTGCTTTCCGGAAGCGGGATCGACAATCGCCAATCGTTCATGAGCCAGTATTGCCTTATCATTGGAGTAAATACCACTCCAGTCGGGTCCCCTGTGCCTCACCTTTTTAGACATTTCCAATAGTTGCGGGCGCAACACCTCCGTACTTTCCTTAACATCAAAGGCACATACAATTCCACACATTATTTCTTGCTTTTTAATGAATTGAAGACAAAGATGCATCTATTGTTTTAATAAGGAAACATTAAAGGCTTTATATATTACTAATTGTAATCATTAATTATATTTTTAATGTTAATTGTAATAGTTATTATTAGATCATCTGTTTCATTACAAGCAATTGTAAGAAGTTAAAATTTTAACGACTCTTTATAAAAATAGCTGAGCTAGAGATGTTAGCTTTGAAAAACTAAAATCGATACTTATGAAAAATTTATGTACACTAGCCGTTTTGGCCTTTACTATGGTCTTTACCACCAATGCACTGGCCCAGGAATTTAGCGGAATGGACAAAAGCCCTATGGACATGGCTTCTTATCCTTCCGACTATAAAATTTCCGATAAAGCCGTACGGGTGATCTACAGCCGTCCGCAATTGAAAGGACGTGCCATGGCCGATCTGGCCCCGGCAGGGAAGGTCTGGAGAACAGGAGCCAATGAAGCAGCCGAAATCACTTTTTACAAGGGTGCCACCATTGATGGCCAAAGAGTAGATGCAGGCACCTATGCCCTTTTCACTATTCCAGGGGAAGACGGTTGGACGGTCATCTTAAATAAAAACCTAAACCAATGGGGATCATATTTCTATGATGCCGCTGCGGACGTAGCAAAAGTTACCGGAAAAGTATCCACGGCTTCTGATTCCCTGGAGGCATTTTCCATCACTTTTCAGGAAGTGGGAGACGCAGTTCACTTAGTTATGGGATGGGGCACTACAAGGGTAGCCGTACCTATACAGTTTGTGATGTAGTCCTTTCGGACAAATAACAAAACATAAAGCCGAAGGGAATCCCTTCGGCTTTTTTTATTCTAATATGGGGCTATTTCAATTTTTCACCATGGATAAAGACTTGTTCTTTTGGGGCTTCACAGCCAACAACGCCGTAAAACATATAGCACTACTTTTTTCATTGAGCACATTTTTTGGAGGTGCTTTTTTCCCGGCATATTCGTCGGGCAACCAAAAAATATAAAAATAATGTATGTTTCAGAAGGCCGAGGGGAGCAGTCAACTACCTTTTTGAACCTTTTGTACTCTTTTCTTTGATCTTAACATAGATCAGTTTTTTCCTGCCTTTCGCATCTTCGCGCCTTTCAATATCAAAGTCACCCAGGGAACTGATCAACGGTGTCAGTTTTTGAAACCCATAGTTACGGGAATCGAAATTGGGTTGTTTCTTTTGCAACAAGCTGCCAACATCGCCTAAAAAGGCCCATCCATCATCATCGGCAACATCGTCTACAGTTGACTGCAATAATTGTATGTCTTTTCGGGTAATCTTGTCTACACTGCTCTTCTTATCTGTCTTGTTATCTTCCGTTTCTGAACTCCCCCCCTCAGATTGCTTTTTAAGGATCTCAATATAAATGAACTTATCGCAGGCTACGATAAACGGATCCGGCGTTTTCTTTTCGCCAATACCAAACACCTGCATACCGGCTTCCCTAAGACGGGTTGCCAAACGGGTAAAATCACTGTCGCTGCTAACCAGACAGAAGCCATTCACTTTCCCCGAATAGAGGATGTCCATGGCGTCTATGATCATAGCAGAATCTGTCGCATTTTTCCCTGCAGTATATCCATATTGCTGTATTGGGGTGATCGCATTTTGTAGCAATACATTTTTCCATTTCCCTAATCGGGGGTTGGTCCAATCCCCATAAATACGTTTGATGGTAGGGTTTCCATACTTGGCAATTTCCTCCATCATTTCTTTTACATAGGCCGAGGGAATGTTGTCCCCATCTATCAGTACAGCCAAATTAAGATCCATCATCTTCAAAATTTTTACAAAGGTCGGTCTTTCTGTTCAAATGCATCCATTAAAGCAATACATTACATACAGTATTCGTATCAATACTACACATAACAACCTTTTTCCGGATAGGATTTAGCATCAATTTACGCTAATTTTGAAAATCTCCTAAATGACAGGTATATGAACATTTTTAAATGGCTCCCGGTTTTTGTATTTGTAGTTTTTATTGAACCTGTTTTTCCTCAGGCAACTGAAACTGAGTTTTATGTCCTGAAGGTCTACACACTGGCAGACGAAACACAAGAATCTGTAACAGACACCTATCTTAAAGAAAGCTACCTTCCTGCCTTAAAAAATAGGAATATTTCCCAGGTGGGGGTTTTTAAATTGAGGCCTGAGGCACAAAAAGACAGCACCAGGCAAGTCTTTGTTTTATTCCCGCTGTCTTCCCTGAATGAACTGGCGGTATTGGAAGAGACCCTTTTCAAAGGGGAATCGCTTCAAAACACTGCAAATCCGTTTATTTATGCCCCTCATGACCAGCCCCCCTATATGCGCATGGAAACGATCCTCATGAAGGCCTTTAAGGAAATGCCGAAGATGAAACCCTCCCCGGTGGAAGGTCCCCGCGAAGACAGGGTCTATGAATTAAGAAGCTATGAATCTCCCACAGATGCCTTGTACCGAAATAAGGTCCATATGTTCAACGAAGGAGGCGAAGTAACACTCTTTGAAACCCTTGGCTTCAATGCGGTCTTTTACGCAGATGTCCTTGCAGGAGCTAAAATGCCCAACCTGATGTATATGACCACCTTTAAGGATATGGAAACGCGTGAACGACTTTGGAAGGATTTTGTGGACTCGGCCAAATGGCAGGAACTGAGCAGCGATCCTTTCTATCAGAATAATGTAAGCCATGCCGATATCCTTCTCTTATACCCCACCCCCTATTCGGACTATTAATACGCTTACTCCTTTTTTGTCAAAATGAATTCTACCCGTCGGTTCTGTTGCCTACCCTCAGGGGTTTTATTATCTGCAACCGGGAGCAATCCGCCATGGCCCTGCCATGAAATCCGTTCCCTGGGCAGGCCTAGTTCCATAAAATAAGCTGCCACTGCTTCGCACCTGTTATTGGAGAGTTTCAGGTTGTAGGCTGCCGCCCCAATAGTGTCTGTATGGCCATGGATCACAATTTGAAGGCTGGGATCTGCAGCGAGGAAGTCATAGGTTTCTCTAAGATATCCCTTGGCATCATCCAGCAGGACATACTGATCAAAATGGAACAGAACATGCTGGAAAAGGTGGGTGGTGTTTAGGGCGAAAGAGGCTTCCTCCTTCAGACCATCCGAAGCAACAGCCCCCTTATATTTTGTAGTAAGCGATACCATATCAACATAATAGTAGGCCCCTTGTTTCGCCCCTTTTTTTAAGGTGAACTTCCTGGTTCGTGCATTATTATTAAAATTTCCCAGGGTCATATACTTCTCATTTCCTTTTGCCTCATAGGTAGCCGACACCAACATCCAGTCCTTGGTGTCATTGGCAAAATGGGAATACCCGATTTCCATATAGGTAAAACTGTTTTCCACATCCTTATAAAGTTGGCCCCTGGACAGTTCCCTTTTCATTTGAAAATCGAATTTATTCTGGGAAAAAACCACCCCGAAGGCATTGATGGCAAAATCGGATCGTTCTGCAAGGCTTACATAAAAAGTAAGTTCGTAGGTCATTCCTTTTTGGAGTGGCCGGTGTAATTCGGCCTGCATGTACTCCCGGTAATCATTGGGTGCATAGAGGTAAAATCCGGCGTAACCTGCTCCAAAATCTGAGAGTTGTGTCCCTTTAAAGTTCTTTGGGGTCCCCATGGCTTCACTACAGGCATGGAAATAATCTGTAGACCCCAGGGTCGGACAACTCCATCCAACAACGTCCGTATTAAAATTGCCCAAATGCGAAGGGCACGACCGATATTCTTCAAAACTGGGGTTCATTACCAGGTTTTGGGCATGGGTACTCGAGATCCCAATCAGGAAAAAAAAACACAGATGTGACCTTAAAAACGTGTCCATGCTATTGGCCTCAGAAACTAGGATTTTAAAAATACACAATCCTGCTCTTTTAAAGACCTTTCTTAGAAAAGGGTTCGGCAAAGGACCTTTTTTACAGGGTAAGTTGTTCCTGATGGGAGCCCATTGTATTTCTATTTGCCTTATTTACAGCATACTGCTGCTTAAAAATCGAACTTATAAGTAACCCCGGCAAGGATCTGAAAACTCTGAACCCTGAAATTAGCCCATTGTTGGTAGTCGTTATTGGCAAGGTTACTGGCCTTCGCAAAAATGGATAGTTGGTCGTTTAAGCGATATCCCAAATGTGCATTGGCATCAAAATAACTATCCAATGTCAGGATAGTGGAGGGATATTCAGATGGCAGGGCATTTTGAACGGCCACCGAGCTAAGATCTTCCCGTTCGCCTACAAAGAAAAGATTTGCCCCCATGAACCAGTGTTCATCAATTTGATAATCCATGAACAAGGACGCTTTCAGGTTGGGGAGGTTCCAGGCCGGATTATCGGTTTCGGTATCATAATCGAATATCGAAGCATTGATACCCAACGAAAAATTACGGTTGATATCTACATTAAGTTCCCCAAAAATTCCGAGGGTTTTGACATCATCATAAAATACCTCAAAGGAATTGCCGTAATAATACCCCTTCTGATCATCCCTGAATGCGTTCTGAGGATTCAACTTAAACAATGACTTTCTGTTCTCAGCCATATACGACCCTTTGATATTATAACTCACATAGGGTAAAAGCTGTCCCTTGAGACCAATATAAGCATTGTACTGTTGGTCTGTAGGCTGAATGATAAGTGTAGGAGATACATAGGGATTTTCGGCTACCATATCATAATATGAGTTTTGTTGCAATTGCCCGCTTACCCCGCCATACACAATGGCCACCTCATCTAACAACCGATATGAAGCGTTCACGTCAGGGTAGATATAGAAGTTATTTTCACTGTTTTCCGCATCCAAACCATACACCAGGTTTGCACCTAGCTTCAAAGACAGATTATCACTTAAAATGAGAATGCTTGGGCTGATCCCGGCCTGGAAAAGGCTATAAGTTATAGCCGGGGTATTGGCTGTATTGTTCACATTGGCATTTAGAAATTCGCCCCCAACGTAATCCACTTTTGTTTTAATGGTAAATAGCTCCTCGGTAAGGGGAAGTTCCAGAGTGGCCTTAAATAGTGCTCTGTTCTCGGCCGATTCTACGGCATCCCAAAACCGCCTTACCAGGACCTCACCTCGTTTAAAAAAGGAATCCTCGAACTGCAGATGCCCTCCCAGCTGGGCATTGAGGTAGTACTGGTTTTCTTCAATCCCGGCTATCGTAAGCGAATCATAGACGCCTTCGGGAAGGCCATACCAATTATAAATTTGGTGTTGTAGCCCCGCGTTCATTTCCCAGTCAAAATCACGGTCCCTTTTAGAATAGGCCGCGTCTAACTTGGTGTTGTAAAAATCGGTATCCAGCGGCGTTTGGTCCAGATCTCCCCTGGAGGAAAAATGGTTTAAACCAATATCAACACGTTCATTTCCCCTGTCTATGGCCCTGCTGGTATAAAAATCGACCAGGGCATTATTAAAATTACCAAGGCCCACCGAAGCATAGGAATTATAAAGTTTTTCGGGCGAAGCATTCTCAACCGTGGCTGCTCTACCCTTTGCAGGGGTAAAAGTAGACGCCACGGGAACTGAAAAAATACTGTACCTGATCGCTTTTTTCGCAAGCACGATCGAGTCGTTCAACACAGGTACAGACTTTATTTTAAAGGCGTCTGAAACGGTGGGGGAATACGCTTTAACCACCGTTACAGTTTCGGTTCCCAGGTCTTTCTCCTCTTGTGCATAAACTCCCAAAACTATACTTAGGAAGGCCAGCAATGAAAGTTGAATTTTTTTCTCCATAGAATTAGAATGCTTCATTAGTTTCCATCAGGATTTACAGAGGCATTGCGTTCGGCCTCTTTTGCTTTGATAGTGGCGAGGGTCTCTTTTGCCTCGCTCACAATTTCCGGGAATTGCGCAAAATTAACCACTACACTATCCAGAATATAGGTGGCCTGAAAAGCGTCGCCCAATTCATAGAAGTTCCTGGCCATGATAAGTAAGCCTTTCCCACCCCATTCTTTATACGATGAAAAGTCTTTTGCCAGGATTTGGACCGATTTGTTTGAGGCTTCGAAAGCGCCTTTCTTGTTCTTAAAATAGGCATCATAATACCAGGCCTCGGCTGCCATTGCCCCGGTGGCAATTTTCAAAACTTCCCGATACCCTTTTTCTGCTGTTTGGGCATCGCCTGTTTTTATCGCTGATCGTGCGATCATAATATGGGCATCGCTCCTGATACGGTCATCCACATTAGCAGTAGCGAGTACCTTTTCCGCATAGACCAGTGTTTGTTCGTAGACCCCTTGCTCATAATACCCTTTCATAAGGTTTTGTTGGGCATAGGTACGGTTCTGCGGGATGTCTGCCGTGCTTTCCAGTCGCTGCAGATACGGCAGGGCAGCCGCATAGTCATTACGGGCAATAAGCAGCTCGCAGACCCTGGTGAGCGATTGTTCTGTAAATTCATTCCCGCCGCTCTCGGCCACATATTGGTAGGAACCCAAGGCCTTTTCATTCTCGCCCCTGGCAAAATAGAGTTGCGCCAGGTTAAAATGTGCTTTGATCGCATGCATGCCCGAAGGAAATTCCTTCAGATAATTCTCATATCCCTTGATAGCCGCAGGTATTTTACCTTCCAGTTGTTGCTTGCTGGCCGATTCGTAACTGGCATTATCCAATTCGGTATCCGTAACGGCCACAAAATCGAGCTCCCGTACCCAGGCACCGTATTCGTTTACACGCCCCATATCTATGTATACCAATTTGGCGGTACTAACAGCCTGAACGGCTTCCTGTGTCCCGGGAAAATCTTTTACTACCTGCTTAAACTTGGTTAAGGCCTCTTCATTTCTGTTAGCATTATAATGGACCAGTCCCTGCCTTAATAAGGCCTGTGGCACCAGGCTGCTGCCTTTGTATTCCCGCACCAGTTCATCATAGGTCCTTAAGCCTTCGGATTCCCTGTTATCCCTTATGTAGGAATTTCCCAACTCAAAAAGCACATCATCCTTGAGCGTTGAGGACGGATAAGCAGCGATAAAATTGTTGAGTTCAGCCAGTTTGGTATCGTTCTTTCCCACGAATCCATAGCTAAGGGCCTTTTGGAAGGCGGCATAATCCTGTTCGCTGCCGTTATTCCTGATATATTTTGAATAGGCATCTATGGCAGGCTGGTACTTACTGGTTACAAAATAACAATCGCCTAAACGCACCAGTGCATCCAGCACTGAAGGGTTTTGCAGACTGTTCCCGGTGTATTTCCTGAAATAGGTGGTGGCTGAATTGTAATCCTTTAGCTTAAAATAAGTATAGCCCAGATTATAATCCAGTTCTTTGTATTCGTTGGTTTTTTCGGCACCCGGAAGTTGCTGGAATTGGATGAAATCGACCAGTGCCTCGTCAAACCGGTTCAGTTGGAAAGCGGCCTCTGCTTTCCAGTAAAGGGCACGTGCAGCAAAGGAACTGTCCTCGCGATATTTGAGCGATATATTGAAAACACTGATGGCTCCGGAATAATCCGTATCAAGAAACAATTCCACACCTCTGTAAAAAGCCACTTTCTGATAGGTGGCTTTGCTGGCGTAATTCTTGTTTCGTTCCAGGAGTTCCAGTGCCCCTTTAAAATTGCGGGAGGTAATATAGGAGTCTACCAAAAGATCCTGTAGTTCACCGGAATAGGTGTCATTCGGATACCGCTCCAAATACGCAGCAAGCACTTCGGTAACAGGCTCATAGGCATTCCCAATCTCATAACTGAGGCGGGCATAATTCAAATAGGCATCTTTCTGAATTTCCGGACTGAAGTCCATCTGGGAGGCATTCCGGAATGCATTCAAGGCTTCCTGTTTCTTATCCAGTTTCAGATAACATTCAGCCAGATGGTAATACGCATTCTGTGATACGCTGTTGGTACCTCCTACAATCTTGTTGAATTGTAAAATAGCATTGGCATAATCGGTTTGTTGGTAGTACGAATACCCCAGCAAATAAAAATCGGTATTGTTCCATTTGCCCCGCTTTCCTTTGTATTGTTCCAGGTAGGGAATGGCATTGTCATACTGTTTCAGGTTGAAATAACTCTCCCCTATGATCTTGTTTAATTCCGAAATTTCCTGACGATCCGATTTGGGAAGTTGTTTTTTGGCCAGGGCAATGGCCTCTTCAAAATTACCCAGCTTAAAATTCATATCGGCCTGAAAATAGGAGAGCTTTTCGTCTAATACCCCCTGGTCTGTGATCTGATCGAAACGCTCACTGGCTTTTTCGTAATCATCTTCCTCATACGCGATATATCCCAAATAATACTTTGCCTGAGAACCATAGGCGGCCGTATTGACCACTTTATTGAAATAGCTTTCTGCTTCCTTGGTTTTCTGGGAAGCATATAGGGAATACCCCATATTAAAGTTGAACCGGTCCCTTTCCTTGCGGGCCATAGCGGCCTGATCTACCTTGGTATACCATTTTAAGGCATAGGGATATTTCCCATTCTCAAAGTAATAATCGGCTACATCCAGGAAAGCTGAGTTTCGTTTGGTAGAAGTAGGGTAACGCTCTACGAAATCCTCCATGAGCCTGTCTGCCCCCAGCTGGTTGAGTCTGACTGCCGCATTGGCTATATAATAGGCACTGTTGGCCTCCGTCTCCTGGTTGCGCGTAGCGCCTTTCACGTTCTCAAAAAGGGTTTGGGCAGCCTGGTATTGCTTGTTGTTATAAAGTTCCAGGGCGTCCTGGTATTGCCGCTGTTCGTGGGTGTATATCCTGGATTCCTGGGCAGTACCCGCCAAAGTGAGACCCAGGCATAGCAAGGATAGGGCGGTTAATTTCTTTCGCATAGTGTTCTAGAGCTATTAAGAATGACCGTATTTGTCTTAGTAACGCCAAATATTGGTTCGCAGTATAAACACATCAAAGAAAAAGTTTTTTCGGGCAGGTCCCCTATAATCGTAGAGAACTTATTACTTTTATATCAACAAAGAGCCCTATGGAAGAACCCATTTTAAGTCTAAAGGAAGTTGCAGTTTTCCAAAAGGAGAACATGGTACTGAACGACATTAACCTCGAGATCAACAAAGGGGAATTTGTATACCTGATCGGGAAGACGGGGAGTGGCAAGAGCAGCTTTATGAAGACATTGTATGCCGATCTTCCCCTCCAGTATGGCCATGGACGGGTCGTCGGATTTAATCTGAAGACCCTGGAAGAAAAGAACATCCCCTACTTGAGGAGGAAACTTGGAATCGTATTCCAGGATTTCAAGTTACTGCCGGACCGAAATATAAACAGGAACTTGCAGTTTGTGTTAAAAGCCACCGGCTGGAATGATCCTGCCATGATGGATGCCAAGATCGAAGAGGTACTGGAAAAAGTGGGTATGAAGACCAAAGGCTTCAAGTTCCCGCATGAACTATCAGGGGGAGAACAGCAACGTATTGCCATTGCACGGGCCTTGCTAAATGACCCGGAACTTATCCTGGCAGACGAACCTACAGGCAACCTGGATCCGCAGACCAGCGTGGAGGTCATGAAAGTACTGCAGGAGATCAATAAAACGGGGCGCACCATCCTCATGGCCACCCATGATTACGCCCTTATCCTTAAATACCCTTCAAAAACGCTTAAATGCGATGGCAACAAAGTGTTTGAGGTGGTCCAGAAAGCTGTTTAAGGCCAATCTCCCCCTTCACACGAACAATTGGCAGTGTATTTAAAAAAAGTGTATCTTTCTCGAACCAACCAATCAAGATATGAAAATTAAATACCTGATCCTTTCTGCATTTGCAGTAACCTTATTTTCTTGTAAGAACGAAAAACCTCCGGCGGAAGAAAAAGCCGTGGTGGAGGTCAGAGAATGGAAATCTGATGACACCAGAAGCATGTCGGCGGTAATGGCCAAAAGGGGCCTTATTTATAATTCCGAAAAAGGTACCGATGGCTATGTGCTTTACGAACCTTCTAATGGCACCTTCACTTATTTACTGAATAAGCAAGGGGAAGTGGTCCACACCTGGACCTCCGATCTGAATTCCATGAACTCCTATTTAAAACCAGACGGGCACCTCATCAGAATGGAGCGCGATGAAAATTTTCCAACCTTTGCGGCCGGTGGACAATCTGGCAGGATTCGCGAATATGACTGGGATGGAAATGTTTTATGGGATTATAAATACTACAATGAAAAAGAACTCACCCATCATGATATTGAAATCATGCCGAACGGAAATATCCTGGCAATTTCCTATGATGCCTTATCCCCGGAAGAGGCTATAGCCGCTGGCAGGGACCCGGAGCATACACCAAAAGCAGGCATTTGGCTGGATAAAATTATTGAGATACACCCTATTAAACCGGATGGGGGCGAAATTGTATGGGAATGGAAAATGAAAGACCATCTTGTGCAGGAGCTCGATAAAACGAAAAATAATTATGGCGTACTCTCCGATAACCCCAGAAAAATCAACATCAATATCCAAAGTGCGGAAGCAGGTCCACCCATGACCGAGGAACAAGTGGCCCAAATGAAAAAAATGGGTTTTATGACCTCGAATGCCACCGTAGACAATCAGGGATCGGACCTTACCCATACGAATGCCATCTCCTACAATCCTTCTTTAGATCAAATTGTTATCAGCGTACCGGGATTGGGTGAAGTTTTTGTGATAGACCATTCCACCACCACGGAAGAAGCCAAAGGAAGTACTGGAGGCACCTACGGACATGGGGGCGATCTCTTATACCGCTGGGGAAATCCCCTTAATTATGCCAGGGGTACAAAGGAAGACCAAACCCTTTTTGGACAGCACGACGTTAAATGGATTCCAGAGGGGTATCCAGGAGAAGGCAGGCTTATGGTCTTTAATAATGACATTCCAAATCCTGGCAATAAACTACCATCAATGTGGGCGGCACTTGGCGGAGCAAATTCCCCGGAAATGAATGTGGCCATTGGTGACGTTGGCAATTACTCTGCCGTTTACGAATGGAAGATCCCAACAGACGATAATGGGCATTATGCCTTACCTGAAAATGGCACCTTTGGTCCTTCTGAACCGGACTGGTCTTACACAGCACCAGATAAATACTCCCTTTATTCTGCCTTTATTTCTGGAGCACAACGTTTAAGAAATGGACATACACTTATAACACAAGGAATGACAGGACGCTTCTTTGAAATAAATCCGGAAAAGGAAATTGTCTGGGAATATTGGAATCCATATAAATACAATTATACATTGCCAGATGGTTCTGCATCGCAACCAATTGGTCCTTTTATTTTCGGCGTTTTTAGAAGCACCTTATATACCAATACTTTTCCGGGACTCGCAGACAAAGAACTAAAGCCTATTTCTCCTCAACCGGAGCCCTTTGTCTTTAAAATGCCGCCGCCACCTTCAGAACCTGTTCAATAAATACATAACCACTTAAAAATTAATAAGTATGTCTATTAAAGTAATAGGAGCTGGATTCCCAAGAACGGGAACCACCACCTTAAAACAATCATTAGAAACACTGGGTTTTAATCATGTTTATCATATGAAAGAACTCCTGGTGAACCCCCATAATCTGCATTACTGGAAAACCCTGTCAGAAACAGGAGACACCGACTGGGACAGCCTTTATAAAGGCTATGACGCCACGGTTGATTTTCCCGGGTATCCCTGGTATAAGGAACACATGAAACGCTATCCTGACGCGAAGGTTATCCTAACGGTCCGCGATTTTGAGGCCTGGTATAAAAGTGTGGATAGCACCGTTTTCAGGGCAGGTCCGCAAACCCCGGGCGAGAAGATCAAGATGATGGGGAAACTATTATTCAGCAGCAGGGCCAGAAATGTCGTAAAATGCATAAAATTCTTCAAAAAGACTTTTTTCGCCAATGAACTTCAAGGCAAATTTGAGGATAAGGCGTTCGCTAAAACAGTATGGGAAGATCATCTGGCAGAGGTACAGCGCACCGTTCCTAAAGAAAAATTACTGGTATACGACGTGCGGGATGGCTGGGGCCCCTTGTGTAAGTTCCTTGGTGTTGAAGAACCAAAGGATCCGCTTCCTCATTTAAATAAAAAGGAGAATTTCAAAGAAATGCTACCCAAGCTAATGAAAGGCCAGATGGTGTAACGACCATGCCTTCCTCATATTAACAAATGCCGCATAGGCCCAGGCGTATGGGGTATTGTTTAACAATGCAACCTATGAATTCTGAAACCTGGCAAGTAAAGGCTACCCTGTTATTGGTTAGTAGTCTTACCATCATGTCCATGATCACCATTTCGGCTTCGCTTCCGGATATGACCAAGACTTTTGAACTGCAGCCCAATGGGGCGGCACTTGTTAAACTTAGTTTATCCTTCCCGGGTATTTTTATTGCCCTAAGCGCCATTATTGCCGGAATTATCATTGATAAAATAGGGCGCCTTAAACTGCTGGGAGCTGCCCTTATTTTATATGCCGCTGGGGGAACTTCGGGCTATTGGCTGGATAATATTTATCTTATTTTGGCAGGCCGGGCAGTCCTTGGAATTGCTGTAGGTATCACCATGACGATAGTCACGACCCTGGTAGCAGATTATTACCAGGGCAAGGCACGGCAAAAATTTGCCGGGATACAAATTGCCGTTATGTCTATAGGGGGTATCCTTTTTGTAACCCTTGGAGGTATCCTGGCCGATATAGGATGGCGCGTTCCTTTTCTACTATATTTATTCTCGTTATTCATGCTACCGGCCACCTATCTGTTCTTAAAGGAACCTATAGAAACAAGGGAAGTACAAAAAATTGAGGTCCAGAAGAAATCTCCAAAGATCATTTGGTTGATTTTTGGCAATGTGATGCTCATGTGGATCATCTTTTTTATCATTCCCGTTCAGATCCCCTTTTATTTAAAATCAATTGGGGTTGAAACCAATACGCTGATAGGCATGGCCATTGCTTCCAGCACCTTGTTTTCCGCTGTTTCATCGTTCTCATATAGTCGGATTAAAGACATCTTCGGGTTTAGGGTGATTTTCGGGATCGGCTATTTGTTTATGGCGTTGGCCTACCTTGCCATTGCTTTTGGTTCTTCCTATGCGATGGTACTTTTGGGTATGTTACTGGCAGGTTTGGGAATGGGTCTGATGATCCCGAATGCCAATGTCTGGGTCATGTCATTAGCACCTTTGGAAATACGCGGAAGGGAAATAGGCAGACTAACTACCTTTTGGTTTATGGGGCAGTTCCTGTCCCCCCTCGTACTATTGCCCTTTTTGAATTTTGTTGATCTGCCACAGTTATTCTACGGACTTGGATTCATCTTATTCGGGTTAGCCCTGCTATTCTTTATTTGGTATTGGGTGAAGCCTACATTGAAATCAGGTGCGTAATCCTGGCAGATACTTAGTTTAAAAACGTGATAAGCAAGAAGCGATCCGAACAGTCCGACAAAAAAATTCATCCCATCATCGGGGTCTTACTCTTTCTTATTTCGGTAGTACTTCTGCTCATTACAGGGCCCATCGGACTCCTTTACGGTTTCTTTTATACCCTCTTTAAAGGAGGCATAAAAGGCCTGGGAGAATACCTGTTGAAAATTGCGATCTCCATAGATCAATTGGGAAATGTACTGATGCAGCATTTGCTCAACCTGGTATGGATCAGGAAAGGAGGCTACCTTTTTGGCAACAGGGATGAGACCATCTCAAGTGCACTTGGCCGTAATAAGAAATTGGGGATGCTCACAACGTTCGGAAAAGGTATAGACGGTTTCCTTGATCTGATAGATCCCAACCACTCCCTGAATTCCATCGACTATTATGTGGAACCCTCAGCCAATACTATTGATAAACTGGCCTGGATCTACCTTAAAAATGAGCAGCTACTGTGCGTTCGGTCCGAAGGGAAGCAATTATTCTACATTCCCGGCGGAAAAAGGAATAAAGGAGAATCGGATCTATTGGCCTTAACGCGGGAAATTAAGGAAGAATTACTGGTAACACTAGATCAGGGCAGTTTTGTGTTTTTAAAGATTTTTGAGGGGCCGGCAGATGGTGAAGGTCCCGGTGTCTCGGTTCGTTTGAGCTGTTATGAAGCAACCTATTCCGGTGTGCTTACCCCGCATTCTGAAATAACCGAAATGGCCTGGCTCTCCTATTCAGATAGGTCCCGTGTTTCGGCAACTTCAAGGCATGTATTCGACTACTTAAAGGAACAGGGCAGACTCACCTAATCTTGAAATGAGCAAATCATTAAGTTTTTATTACTTTTACGGACGATTAAACAGGCCAACCAAGCCGTATAATTTTACTACATGACAGTACTGGGCATTGACATAGGAGGTTCGGGCATGAAAGGGGCCCTTGTCAATTCAATAACAGGAGAAATGCTTACTGACCGTTTCAGGATTCCTACCCCGGTTTCTCGCAAACCACAGGCAATGGCCAGGGTGGTAAAGGAAATCGTCGATCATTTTAACTATAGCGGCCCTGTTGGGTGCGGATTTCCAACAACTTTACGTCACGGCGTCTGTAAATCCCAGGGAAACCTGCATAAAAAATGGTTAAATGTCAATGTGAAAGAACTCTTCAGTGAAGCCACCGGATTACCGGTCACGGTCATCAATGATGCCGATGCCGCCGGATATGCCACCATGAATTACGGTATTGGAAGAGGCAAGAAAGGTTTTGTGGTCATGATCACTATTGGCACCGGCCTGGGGAGTGGTGCCTTTTGGGACGGGGAGTTAATCCCAAATTTTGAATTGGGGCAAATTCCCTACAAGGAATACGATAAAATAGAATACTGGGCAGCAGCTTCTGCCAAAGAAAGAGAGGGACTTACCTATAAAGAATGGGGTAAACGATTTAATGTTTTCTTGCAATATGTGGAGACCATTGTCTCACCAGATCTGATCATCCTGGGGGGCGGTACTTCTAAGGACTTTGATGAGTACAAGGACTATATTACCATTGAAACGCCGGTAATCCCTGCTGGACTCCAGAACCACGCAGGCATTATAGGAGCGGCTGCAGCGGCCCTGCACCCTGAACCGGTTGACTAATAAACAGAACAAAAAAAAGGGAGCTGACAGCTCCCTTTTTTTTAGGCAATTTTATTTCGTTTCCGATCCACTTCTTTCAGATAGATCTTACGCAAACGGATATGCTTTGGCGTTACCTCAACATATTCGTCTTTCTGTATATATTCCAGTGCTTCTTCCAGGGAGAACTTAATGGCCGGTACAATTTTTGCCTTGTCATCGGCTCCTGAGGACCGTACATTCGATAATTTTTTGGTCTTGGTAACGTTGATGGTCATATCATCGCCACGGCTATTTTCGCCTATGACCTGTCCTTCATAGATATCTTCACCCGGATCTACAAAAAAGCGACCTCGTTCCTGAAGCTTATCTATTGAATAAGGAATGGCTTTTCCATTTTCCATGGAGACCAAACTACCGTTTTGCCGCTGTGGGATATCGCCTTTCATAGGTTGGTATTCAAGGAACCGATGCGTCATAATAGCCTCTCCTGCAGTAGCGGTCAACAGCTGATTCCGAAGGCCAATGATGCCGCGCGAAGGGATTAGGAATTCACATACCATGCGATCTCCTTTAGAGGCCATACTGACCATTTCGCCTTTCCGCATAGCCACCATTTCCACTGCCCTTCCGGATACTTCTTCCGGCAGGTCTATGGTCAATTGTTCAATAGGCTCACACTTCACTCCATCAAATTCGCGAATAATTACCTGAGGTTGTCCTATCTGTACCTCATAGCCTTCACGTCTCATGGTTTCTATCAACACTGATAAATGCAAAACGCCCCTGCCATAGACCATAAACTTATCGGCACTATCTGTTGCCTCTACCCTTAACGCCAGGTTTTTTTCAAGCTCCCTGTCCAGACGCTCTTTGATATGCCTCGAAGTCACAAATTTTCCGTCCTTCCCAAAGAACGGGCTGTCGTTAATGGTAAACAACATGCTCATGGTAGGTTCATCTATTGCGATCGTCTTAAGCCCTTGTGGGTTTTCACTATCGGCCACCGTATCGCCAATATCAAATCCTTCCAAGCCTACAATGGCACAAATATCACCTGTAACAACTTCCTGAACTTTGATCTTTCCGAGGCCCGCGAAGGTGTAAAGTTCTTTTATTTTCGATTTCACGCTGCTGCCATCCCTTTTTACCAGAACAATAGACTGTCCTTCCTTTAAGGTACCACGCTGCAGGCGACCAATGGCAATCCGACCGGTAAAGGAAGAGTAATCCAGGGAAGTGATCAGCATCTGTGTATTTCCCTGCTCCGATTTAAAACTGGGAATATGGTCCAGGACCATCTCCAGTAAGGGTTCTATAGACTCCGTTGGCTTGTTCCAATCCTCACTCATCCAGTTGTGTTTGGCAGAACCATACACGACCGGGAAATCTAACTGCCATTCTTCTGCACCCAGTTCGAACATCAGGTCAAAGACCTTTTCATGAACTTCTTCCGGGGTGCAATTCTCTTTGTCTACCTTGTTGATCACCACGCAAGGCTTTAATCCCAGATCCAATGCCTTTTGCAAGACAAAACGTGTTTGTGGCATAGGTCCTTCAAAGGCATCTACCAACAACAATACCCCGTCGGCCATATTCAATACCCTTTCTACTTCCCCTCCAAAATCGGCGTGGCCGGGCGTATCGATAATGTTGATCTTGGTATCCTTGTACATGACCGATACATTTTTTGACACGATGGTGATGCCTCTCTCCCTTTCCAGGTCATTGTTGTCGAGAATCAGGTCGCCGGTTTTTTCGTTATCACGAAACAACTGACAGTAGTGAAGAATTTTGTCTACCAGGGTTGTTTTTCCGTGGTCTACGTGGGCAATGATGGCAATGTTCTTTGTATTAGACATCTCTATGTTTTGAGCCGGCAAAGATACTGCTATTTTTCGCACTGTTAAACAAAGTTGTATAATTTTTATGAGACTGGTTTAGAGCGACTTCCCTGAAATATTCCACACAGAATTATATACGCGCAAATCCCTACCTTTGCTTAAAATGTATTCGATGAACCTGGAAAAAATACCCCAAATAAAACATACTGATAGTGGTAACTTCTTCCTGTTATCGGGGCCTTGTGCCATAGAAGGAGAAGAAATGGCCATGCGAATCGCAGAGCATATAGTGAAGGTGGCCGATGACTTGAAGATCCCCTATATTTTTAAGGGAAGTTTTAAGAAAGCGAATAGGAGTCGGGTCGATTCCTTTACCGGTATTGGAGATGAAAAAGCTTTGAAGATCCTCCGAAAGGTATCAGAAACTTTCAAGGTCCCAACCGTCACCGACATCCACGAGATCAGTGATGCCGGGTTAGCAGCCGAGTTTGTAGATGTACTTCAAATCCCTGCTTTTTTGGTGCGTCAAACGGACCTGGTCATTGCGGCCGCTGAAACCGGCAAAACCATCAACCTTAAAAAAGGGCAATTCATGAGCCCGGAAAGCATGAAGCACGCCGTGGCCAAGGTGACCGATTCCGGAAATGAGCAGGTAATTATTACTGACCGGGGCACCATGTTTGGCTATCAGGATATGATCGTAGATTTCAGGGGCGTTCCTACCATGAAGCAATACGCACCCGTCGTCTTGGATGTCACGCATTCCCTCCAACAGCCAAACCAGGCATCGGGAGTGACCGGAGGTAGGCCTGCCCTGATCAGTACAATGGCACGTGCAGGTATTGCTGCAGGGGTAGACGGACTTTTCATGGAAACCCATTTCGATCCTGCTAATGCTAAAAGTGATGGTGCCAATATGTTGCCATTAGACAATCTGAAAAAGTTATTGACCCAGTTAACCGCATTGCGAAAGACCATAAACAGTCTGGACTAACGTGTCTTTACCCGGAAAATTTCTTGTGTCTTACTTTAAAGGCATCAACCAGTACTGCCCGCAGGATATCCTCATCAATTTCCGTGAGTTCCTTATAGCGTAACGACCTCATTACTTTTCTGCCGGCGGTCTCCATGTGTTCCAGATACACCGTGAGGTGTGCAGCATGCCAGAAACCGAGGTCCACATAATCCTTAACCTGATTGAGATAACAGAAGGGCCTTCCTTCCAGGTAATAAAAAGGGATCTTGTATTTATATTGTAAGCCGACTTCCGGGATGGTCCTTTCTATGACCAGCTGTAAATGCAGTAAAATACTTCGGAAAGGTTCTGGTTTTTCCAGGATATACAAGGAGGCAGGGTCCATTTAAGGTAGCCTTAGGTGCAACATATACTATTTATTTCCCGATCAAAATCGCGTTTGATACGTTGGGCGTAGCCAGAAGGGGTCTGTGCTGCAATTCGAATACTTTTAGCAATAAGGTCCACATCGAAGTGAAAACAGGAAAAATCACCAGCACATTCCCGTTCCAGACGAGCCATTAAAAATCGGGTGATCTTTGGTCGTAACTGGTATTCCAGATCGATACAGTAGCGTTTTACCCCTTCGTCCATATCATTAGGAACGATCCAATTGAAATTCACTGGTTTTTTTGATTGATTAAGACAGGTAATATATAAAAAATTACTACAAGAAGTTTCCCTCCTGCCATTTTAGATATGCATAATTCCGTTATTTTTGAAAAAAAACAGATGAAGACTTCTTCTTTTCTAATTGCACTGCTACTCGTAAATTCAGGGTTATTATTTGCTCAGAGCCATAGCCATGCCGGCGGCCATGTGCTGAGTTATCCCGATATCCCCGGGTTTCTAACCTTAAAAACAGATCTGCACCAGCATACCGTCTTCTCGGATGGGGAGGTTTGGCCCACTATCAGGGTCATGGAGGCACTACGGGAAAATCTCGATGCCATCTCGCTCACAGAACATCTGGAGTACCAGCCTCATAAACAGGACATCCCCCACCCTGACCGTAATCGGTCCTATCAATTGGCAGTTGAAGAGGCTAAAGACCACGGACTGCTCATTATCCCCGGTTCGGAGATCACCCGAAATGCACCTGTGGGACATAGCAATGCCATCTTTATCACAGATGCCAATACATTACTGGCAGAAGCACCCGAGGTTCCCTTCAAGGAAGCTAAAAAACAGGGGGCTTTTGTTTTCTGGAACCATCCGGCATGGTACCGACAAAGTCCGACCGGGAACCCCGTTTTGAGCGACTTTCAAAAAGAACGGATCAAGAATGGAGAACTGCATGGTATTGAGGTCATTAACGAACACGATTATGCCGAAGAATCGCTGGCACTGGCACTGGAATATAACCTTACCATTATGGGGACCAGTGATATCCATGGACTGATCGACTGGCAGTACCTGGAAAAAGGATTTCACAGGCCACTTACCCTGGTATTTGCGAAGGAACGGACACTGGATAGCATGAAAAAAGCCCTTTTTGAGGGAAACACGGTAGCGGTCTATAACGCCTTATTGGTTGGCAAAGAACAATTCCTAAACCCCCTTATCAAGGCAAGTGTGGAGATCAAAAAAGCAGCTTACTGGGACAATACGGATATCCTGGAGGTGGTACTGGAAAATACCTCAAGTAGCGACCTGCTATTCGAAAACCAAATGGAGTATACCTTTTACAGCAGTTCTCCGGTTTTTGAAATTGCTGCCGGCCAGACCTTTTCTCTAAAGATCAAAACGCTGGAAAAAAAGGATGAAATAACCTTAAAATTAAAGGCCCTGGGCGCCTATATCGCACCAAAAACGCATCCGGAAATCAGCTGGTCCATCAAGGTAAACTGATTTGCTCAGTCCTTTCCGTCAGCATAGCCCTGTAAATAGGCATATCGCAGCGTAAGTTTTCCATTTTGGGTCATGCGTGCCCTGTCCAAAATGCCGTCCTTATCGCCGTTAAAAAAAGCAGGGATGACGCTTTCCACAAAGGTTTGACCAAAACCTTCGCTGGCATCACGGGGGAGTTCGGCAGGAAGGTTGTCAACTGCCATAACAGCAATGGCAGCCGGATCCATAAAGTCTGTTTCAGCCTCTTTTAGAGCATTGTATCCGTATATGGGTTCCGCTATGGTAGAAGCACGTAAGGTAGAGGCCACAGGACCATCGATATCACAGCTTATATCGGCTACGACCTTGATCTTAAAATCCGCTTTTTTGGCGTCTTCCCTGGTAAATAAATAGGGGGCACCATCTCCGTAAAAATGACCGGCAATGTAGAGGTCTGTGTGTCTGGCAAACCGCATAAAGGTAGATTCATATACCTCGGGGTGTTCAAAGAAATCCTGCATAGGCAACTCCTGCCGATCTACTCTTCGGTTATAATCCAATACATCTATCTGGCAATATACAGCCTCATCAAAGGTCCTGGTAAGATAGTCTTGAACATTCACTTCTTTTAATTTCATCCCATCCAGGATCTCTTTGGCACCATTCCCTACCCTTCCTTTACCGGTTAACAATACTTTGACCGGGGGTAGTTTCACTTTTAATAATTCACTGATCAGCGCCTGTTTATCTTTAAGCGTTTCCGCTTTGGGAATAGCGAAGTTTTCGCTCTTGAGTCCGAAGGCCCGCAGCCCATTGTAGGCACCTACGATCCCTGCATAGCGTCCAAAAGCCACTAACCTGACGCCCATACTGTTGGTAATCACCTCGTGGTCATAGAGCTCAATCTTATTTTTCAATACGGCCTGCAACAGTTTCCGGTTGTAGGGTTGTTTTTTGATAGTATGTGAAAAGAAAAAGTATTTCTTATTTGGGATCAGGGCCTCCAGTGGCACTTCCTTTACGCCAATAAGCACATCACAGTCTTCCATGGAGCTGGCCACTTCAATACCGGTAGCAGCGTATTCCGCATCGGTAAACACACGGACGGGAGACGGTTCTATTGTAATTTTAGCCTCGGGAAATGATGCCAGGACTTTTTGGCAGGCTCCCGGCGACAATACCACCCGCTTATCAGGCGGATTTTTACGTTCTCTGATGATTCCGAAGTGTATCATTTTTTTTGGTATGGATTTTGCTCAAAAGTACGTGGATTTGAGGCGGTGCGCAAACTTTTTGGTATCTTCGCAATCCTTTTAAATAAAGCACGTTCTTAAACATATTGGGGCCGACTGGTTTTGACAGCGAGACCAATGGCATTGTAAGCATGTCGAGCGCTGGGATACAGCTCGTTAATCTCATATTTCACACTTTTTAAATGGCGAATCTAATTACGCTCTTGCCGCTTAATCCGAATCACAGTAGGATTTAGCCTCGTCTCTGCAAGGCAGAGAAGCGAGATGTCCCGGGATAGCCCTTGTTGATGGCGATCCGTTCTGGGGCACCATAAAAGTCAACATAGAGCCCTTATCGCTTCGCTAGGGGTTTAAAATCAAAGAAGCTAAGTGTGTATTAGGCGGTTTTTGGTCAGGTACACATCGAAAATCAAACAAAAACTAAGCATGTAGAAAGCAGTGGTATTGCTTGTTTGGACGAGGGTTCGAATCCCTCCGGCTCCACGATTAAGCGCAACCTTGTTGCGGATTAAAAGAAAAAAATCCGAAAAGTTTACTTTATCGGATTTTTGCATTTTAATACGTTTGTATGTAAAGACAAAAAGTTGCATTTACAGGGCTGAAGCTTGGGGAACACCTTCGGTGAATCCCCCCGGCTCCACTAGATTAGTGCCAAAACAATTCCAAAAACCCTTAATCGTATGATTATCAGGGGTTTTTATTTTATTACTACTCAAAAGAATCGATTTTAAACCATTCTAAAAGTCACCAAATCGACACCTGGTTTAAAATTAAAAAGTGGTGTCTATTTCCTTGTAATTCATTTTTTTGAGATATTTATAAAAGTGATATATGGTGCATCATACACTATATTCGATGTTAGCCACAAGCAAAACAAACCGAAATGAACATTAAAACTGATTGGGATAAAATAAGAAAGCACTTTAATAAAAGTTTTGCCTCCAACTTTTATGTTTCAATTGCTTCTGTGGACTTGGAAAACAATCCAACAGTAACACCAATCGGTTCTTTATTTCTGAATGACAATCAAACCGGATTTTACTTTGAAAAATTCCCGTCAAAATTACCTGAACACGCTAAGAACAATCCTAAAGTGTGTTTGCTTGGGGTAAATAGCGGACGAATATTTTGGCTAAAAGCATTATTCCGAGAAAAATTTACTGTCGATCCAGCAATGAAACTTTATGGAGAACTTGGTGAAAGGAGAAAAGCGACTGAAAAGGAAATTAAACGATTGAATAGGAGAATGAAAGTAACAAACGGACTGAAAGGCAATACTTATTTGTGGAAAAAAATGGAGTTTGTTCGAGAAATAAATTTTACGAAAGCTGAAAAAATCAATCTTGGTAAAATGACGGATGAATTATAAACAATGCAGCCAGTGGCTAGCACTGTATATGAAATCATAGCCGCCTATAGGCAGGCAAAGCTTCATATACTGAACGTTGGCAATAATTAAACTGAATTAAGAGCAAATTAAGTACAGATGAATATTAAAACCGTAAGAGAACAAAAACATCTTACTCAAGAGGAACTTGCTCGTGAATCTGGAATTTCCATAAGAACAATCCAACGGATAGAAGCCGGACAAGAGCCTAAAGGACATACCTTAAAAGTATTAGCAAAAGCTCTCGAATTAGACTTAACCACAATAAACAAAAAAGCAACAGAGGCCAGAAATTATTCTTTAATTAAAATCATAAACCTTTCTTCAGCATTTGTGCTTTCTATACCATTATTAAATGTTATTTTACCACTTACCATTATGTACTTTGGAAAACAGTTTAATAGCATAACAAAACAAATCTTATCAATCCAAATTTTCTGGACTATTGTTTCTTTATTGATTTTCTTTCTAGCTTCATTTCTTAAAAACTCACTTAACCTTTCGCATCGTTTTCCACTTTGGGTAATACTTGTATTTATAATAATTAACATGGTTATAATACTCAGAAACGCTGCTAGTCTGGATAAAAACAAAAAGCTCTTTTTTAAGCTTAATTTCAGTATTGTTTAACTACCACTAGTATTTACGGCTTTTTGTCATGGCATTGACAGCTTATTGTCGCGCTAAAATTTATACTTGTACCATCAACTTTTTTGATTTTTGCAAATAAATTATACAAAATCAAAAAGTATGAACAAAGCACATCTATACACTATTCTATTATTAATTGTTGCTAATTATTCTTTAGTAGGTCAAAATATACCTCAGTCAAAAAAGCTGAATTCTAGAATTGACAATTATTTAAACGCTGGTTCTAAAAATGGATTTTCTGGAGCAATCGCTGTTATTAAAAAAGGAAATACTATCATTAATAAGGGTTACGGAGAGGCCAATAGAAATACTGAAACACTTAATGACCCAAATACCATTTTTGACATTGGATCAAATACAAAACAATTTACAGCAACAGCAATTTTAAAACTTGTAGAATTAGGAAAGCTAAAATTAACAGATTCTTTAAATACGTTTTTTAAAAATATTCCGGAAGATAAGCAATCAATCACAATACATCAATTATTATCTCATTCTGCAGGTTTTGTGGATGCTATTGGAAAAGACTTTACAGAAATTTCACAAGCAGACTTTTTTCAACAACTTTTTGCGACCAAATTATTATCCAAACCTGGTGAAAAATATTCGTACTCTAATACAGGATACAGTATTCTAGGAAGAATTATAGAGTTAGTTTCAAACCAATCTTATGAAGCCTTCATAAACGAATACCTTTTCGCGCCTGCAGGTATGAAGCAAACCGGCTATTTGTTACCAAACTGGGATTCAAAAAAGATAGCTTGGAGTTATAACCGTGGGATTCTAGAAAGTGAATCACCTATTTTTAAATATCAAAAAGACAATGATATCACTTGGCACTTAAAAGCAAATGGAGGAATTAATGCTTCTCAAAATGATATGGTTCTTTGGTATAAAGCTTTAAAATCAAATAAAATTTTATCTGAAGAATCATTAAAAAAGTTAACTACTTCTCATATTCATTTTACAAGCGGAAAATATGAGTATGGATATGCCTATGGTTGGACAGTTAGGATGTTAGAAAATAACATAAAAAGACTAACTCATAATGGTTCTAATGGAGCATATTCACATTCACTAATTTGGTTTCCTGAAAAAGAAATCTTTATATCATACGCAACCAATGCAAACAGCTCGAAAGTAGAATTTATTGCTTATGAAGTAGCCAAAATAATACTAGATAAAAGTTATAGTCCTGAACCTATTAAGAATAATTTTTACGCCTATGCAGTTACTTTTATGAGAGAACATTCAACTGATAAATCTACAGAATTGATTGCGTTACTTAAAGAAAATTATGCTGACGATTTTACAAATTCAAGACCTTTAAATTCCATCGGAAATATACTATTAATGATAAATGAAAGTAAAGAATGGGCGATAGAAATATTTAAAAAAAACATACAGTTCTATCCTAATGATGGAAACCTTTGGGATTCTTTAGGCGATGGATATAAAGCAAACAATCAAAAAGCAGAAGCTATAAGGAGCTATAAAAAAGCAGTTGAATTAGGTTATAATGATTCACAAGTCAAGTTAACTGAGTTAATTAAAAATTAGCAAAAACTATTGCCAACAACGTGTCCTATGAAAAGTCCTAGTCCAGTTCTCTAAAGTAAATAATATTTTCTTTTTTGTTTACTTAATTAGTTGCTGAAACACGTACCTAACCATACGTAAAACCGTTACAGACTATAATTAAATTGAAGGAGTATGGATTTAAATTTGTTTTCGGCCTTGAATAAACGAATATCCGGCTCTGCGGTGGTCGAAACATCAAAAAATTGCCTGTTGGGAGCATTGTCGTAGAATAAGGTATATAAAATTGATACGCTTATTTTTTGAGTAAAATTGAAGCGCAGGCTGGAAATCCACTCGGACCAATAATCCAGTCTTTTATCTGCGTTTTGTCCGTCATCTATTTCATTATAGAATTCATCAAAGAGCCCCATCTTCATATAGAACTTTGACGAGAATGAGAAATTCTCTCCCTTCCAATCAACTCCCGGCCGTATGACCATCCTGGGGCGATTGGTAGACTGAAAAGAGCCTTTTCTTTGAAGATCGCCATTGAATAATTCCAAAGAATCTCCTGTTTTCTCCAATTCATAATTGACTCCGCCAAGAATTGATAGCCGGGTGGTGCTGAATTTCTTAATAATCGTATTTATAAAGCGCCTTCTATTCCTGCGAAGATCCTCTAACTTCTCCTCATCGGCAAGAACCGATGACTTCAGAACAGCAGTGATCCCCTGGTCAAAAGAAAGGGTGTTTTCATTATAAGAGCGGGTATTGCCATTCAATATCTTCAGCTGTTGTTCTCCTTCCCTGGTGAGCCCCGAAGTTCCTTTTTTGTCCAATGACCCGTTACGCAAAAACTCCTTTTTTTTTGCCCTGTTGCCAGAATAGTAATTAAGAATAAACCCGCCTCCTATTTCATAGCGCTGATCAATCCCAAGATAGCTGTTATTGGTTCCGGTGAGGAATACATAGCTCTGTTTTGACAGGTTTTTTTCAGAATAATTATAATCAAACGAAATGGAAAGGTTGGAAACAGACTCATTGAAATTACCATTCTGAATTTGCACTAATATGCCGGAATTAAGTTCAAACTTAAAAGGATAAGTGCCACTGGAAAGTGAAACACCCGTGCTAATCACAAAGAAATTATCGCGTTGAACTTCCTGTCCATTTAAACCAAATGAGATGTTTCCTGTAAATTGGTCTTCCTCCTCCTCCATGTTTTTTCGCAAGCCCGTTAGGTTTTCACGAAAGTTCAGGTTCAAATCCAAGGCAGGTTTATTGGTTGAAAGATCCATTAACAGGCTGTCAATAGTTTTTATCAAACTGCCCTGCTGTGCAGAAACACTCATGAAAAAAAAAATAAAGAACAGTACTGCAATTAATTGCGAGGGTTTCATGGTTGGTTGGTTTTCGTACAGCCAAAAAGATACTTTAAAAATTTCATATATTGGACCCACTGGTTTAGCAAATAAAAAATTACAGGCAAACATCTTTGATTCGAAGCATCGCATACCTCGTTTTACTATTTGTGTTGCATGTCTTCTCTAAACCCCTGTATAGCCAGACAGAAGGTCAAAAGCTTCCCGGTCCGGGTCTGTTACACCAACTTTCACTCCTCCATGATAATGATTTCTTCACCCTTACGGATCGCTATTATTCTTCAGGTTTATTTTTGAAATATACCAAATGTCTCAACTAGGGTTTTTTTGCTCCCCTTAGAGAACAGATCACCCTTACCTCAGGACAGGAAGTATACACGCCTTCCGATATTGTCACCAGGAATATTTCCGAACAAGACAGGCCCTATGTGGGTTTTCTGGGACTCAAAGGAGGTTGGTCGTATGTAAAAAATACCTATGGCCTGGAAGCCAGTATCCTGATTGGCCTTGCTGAAAACAATTCAGGTGCCGGTGGTTTTCAGCGATGGTATCATAAAGTCTTTGTCGTATCTGACCCTCCCGTTTGGGTTGGGGAAATGCATAATAGCTTACATGTTAACAGCTATGTCAACTATCGCCGTGAATGGTGCCTAATGCCTAATCCTTTTAGTGTAACCCTGGCTGTACAGCCTTCCCTTGCCTTTGGGACCAGGGATGTCTATGCCCAAGGTGAGCTGATCGCCTATTTTGGGAGGAAAGACACCATGGCTACCAGCATGGCCTATCAACGAATCGGGTCCCAACAATGGGAGCTCTTCTTTTCCTTTAGAGCAGGATACCGTTATGTGGCCTATGACGCACTTATTGAAGGAAATCTCCTTGGAGATTCTTCCGCGCTCCTTCTGGCTCCAAATGAAAACCTTTACTTTGCTGGATTTGATGTGGATCATAGGTTTGGACAAAACGAGTATCGATTTGGCTATCGGCTTCTTTCGGATGCAGCCCCTTCAACTGAAGGGCATTGCTATGTTACCCTCTCCTACGCACGCAATTTTAAGTTAGTTCACCACGGTGAAAAATAAATTCAAATTAAAGGAAAACGATCAGGAATTTTTCGGATTTGTACTACTTTATTGAAATGAATGCTATACACTTCCAAGCACGCTGCACCCAAGGAATGACCACTAGAAACAATTTTATCACAAATAAGGAGGAACCGCATTTAGTGACATTCCTTGAGTTTTTTAATCGATTTTTCTCCAAAAAAGTTGCCTTTAGCATTCTATTAAGTATTTTATAGGAAAATATTATGAGTAGATCAGTTTTCCCAATCTAAATTGTTTCCTATCTTTTGCCTATAATTTTATCTTTAAATAAAAATGGACTTACTAAAAAAGGCAGATGCATTTGAAAACCTGAAGATGAGTCATATGTCTACCAGTGACAGGGTGCAGGCATCCAGAGATGCCAAAGCATTAATTTTGGCAATCAACGAAGTGTATAAAAAAACCAAGGACGTGGAACTGATGAGTTTGATGAAGCGCCTAACCGAGAAAAAGCAGAAAATCGAAAAGCGCCTGAAAGGAAACCCTACCATCTAGTCTCCTCTATAAAGGTATACGCTGTATCGATCAGGTATTCAGATAAAAAACGTTGAAGATAATCCACTTAAAAATGTGGATTATTTTTTTTCACGCAGCCTAAAAGTACGGTTTAAAAATGTTAAATTTGATAAAATTAAAACTCTCACTATGGGCAAATTCGAAATTAAAAAAGACAAATCCGGTCAGTTCAGGTTCAATCTAAAAGCAGGAAATGGACAGGTCATTTTAAGCAGTGAGGCTTATAAAACGAAAGCAGCTTGCGAAAACGGTATAGAATCGGTACGAAAAAATTCTAAGACTGATGCCATGTTCGAGCGTAAGACCGCCAAAAACGGCAAACCTTATTTTGGTCTTAAAGCATCGAATGGACAAGAAATAGGCGCCAGTCAAATGTATGCCTCCGCTTCTTCAATGGAAAATGGAATCGCCTCGGTCAAAAAGAATGCAGCCGATGCGGCAGTAGTGGACAACTCCTAATACTGATCGGGTAAGAACCGAATATCATTCATATCCAAAAGGAAGGGCAACCCTGTGTGCCCTTCCTTTTATTTTTATCCCATCCCGTTTACAAGGTCAGCATGGTTCTTTTTGAATAAGCCCTCATCCGACAATAATAGAATGAAGGCCCTTAAACCATTTGTATGCTTTTTTTAAATCAGCTAACTTTAAAATTCTAAAAGGCTGGCAGTGTATTGCATCGTAGATATAGAAACAACGGGGAATGGCATTAAAGGGAATAAAATTACCGAAATTGCCATCTTTAAATATGATGGAAATGACATCATTGATGAATTTACCTCCCTGGTAAACCCGCAATGTGAGATCCCGTCTTTTATTACCGGACTTACCGGAATAGACAATGATTTAGTGCGCGATGCACCAACCCTCAGGGAAATTGCCCCTGAGATCCTTGCTATGACCGAGGGTTGTATTTTTGTGGCTCATAGCGTGAACTTTGACTACTCCGTACTGAAAAATGAATTTCAGTCACTGGGCCTCCCCTTTGTACGAAAAAAACTGTGTACGGTTCGATTGGCAAGAACGGTATTCCCGGGGTTCAGCTCTTACAGTCTGGGGAAATTATGCTCCAGCCTCTCCATACCACTTATAGACCGGCACAGGGCTCGTGGTGATGCCCATGCAACCGTATTGCTTTTCAAGAAGATCCTGTCTTCCAATGCTTCAGAGGAGATCCTCAAAAGATTTTTGAATGCCCGTTCTCAGGAAGCTACCTTACCCCCTTTTTTATCCAGATCGCAATACGACCAACTGCCATCCAAAACTGGTATTTATTTTTTTAAGGATTCAAAAGGCATAATTATCTATACAGGTAAAGCCAAAAACATTAAAAAAAGGGTTTTAGGTCATTTCTATGATAAAAGTGAAAAGGAGGTGCAAATGTGCCGGGAAACTGCACAAATCGATTTTGAACTTGCCGGCAACGAACTGGTCGCCTTTTTAATGGAATCATCGGCCATCAAGAAGCACTTCCCGTTCTACAACAGGGCTCAAAAAAGACAGCCGCCTGCATACGCCATTTTCAGCTATGAAGATCGCCACGGGATACTGCATCTGGCCTATAATAAGGCCAAGGCAGTCCCCAACCCGATCACTACCTTTTATTCCATGGCCGACAGCAGGGCTTTTCTGGAAAGCATTTGTTCCGAATTTAGTTTATGTGCCAAGTATTGCCATTTGCAGGAACAGGTAAGTCAGTGCTCCCATTTTCGCATAAAGAGCTGCGATGGCATCTGCAGAGGCGAAGAAACCATAGTGTCCTATAATAGCAAAGTCAGTCGCGCTATCTCCTATATCACGGAAAACAACCATAATTTCATCATCAGGGAAGCAGGTCGAAATGCCAGGGAAGATGCTTTGGTGGTCATCCAGGAAGGCCGTTACTGTGGATACGGATTTATACCTAAAGCTATTGACGTTCGTTCAATGGAAGACATCATGGCATTTGTTACACCGCAGAAAGAAACGATTGAAACTAAACGCCTTGTATCCTCCTATATTTTAAAGAACCAGGATAAGATAATACCAATAAGCAATTAAGGTTCCGGGATATATGAGAAGGTAGTTAACAGGGACCTTCGGGATCACTGTTTTTTATTCAGTTCCTTGTACATCCTGATGACGAAGAGCATCCAGATCAGGAAAATAATAGCGACGAATATGGAATAGGCCAGAATGAAATCCATTACTTCCTGTACTTAAAATAATTCATAAATCCCAAAATGGTTGGTGCCCAGAATGCTAAAAAGATAGCATCCATCTCGTTACCCGTAAGGTATAGGTATTCTGAAATGACAATAATGGAAAGTACAACAAGGAGCATCAAAACATTGATTACGCCTACACTTTTAATAAAATTCTTAAGCATCCCTATTCTCTAAATCAATTTAAAAATAAACAAATTTAGGAGCCAGAGCAGCGTAAAACCTAATTTATTTTAGAATAAAGGCATAAAAAAATGATGGTACAAAGGAACAGGCCTAATAATAGCTTACAGGCCAATTCTGTTGCAGAATGCCTGAACTTCGTGCTGATTCGCATCTTATTATGCAGCCTTAGGTAGCTGCAGTAGCATTTTACTTGGTTTTAGTCGGACAGGTATTGAGGCCGAAAAGGCCATATAATGGGCAAAAACCTACCAGACTGGTCAATAGAAATACAGCGGTAATAGTCAGCAATATATATGACCATACCCCTTCTATCACATCATAATACACCAGTAAACCTGCAATAACGGCTAAGATGACTCGGATCACTTTGTCCAGGGTTCCCATGTTTGCTTTCATAATTTCTTGAATTAGGTTATAGACGCGATGGTGACCACCAAGAGGGAAATAATGGCTATACAAAGCATACAGACCAAAAGTAATTTTAACCCTTTTGTTCGTTTCACCACTTAAAGTTACTACAATAAAATCAATCCCTTATCACCCAGGTCATAAAGTTGTCGGGCATACGTAATCTGTTGTCGGGATTCCCGCTTCCTTCATTGCTGTAATGCCTCCTGTTATGTCAATGAGGTTATGAATACCCCTGCTTTTCAGGATAGATGCCGCAATCACAGAGCGATATCCTCCTGCACAATGAATGTAAAATGGGGTATTGTCCGGAAAGGAAGCCCAATGTTCATTAAGGGTATCCAAAGGGATGTTTTCAGCATTAACAAGATGTTCCGAAAGGTATTCTGTTTCCTTACGAACATCAAAGACCACCGCCGTATCCTTTGTTCCTTCTTTTTTAAATTCCTTGACATCTATAGCTCTAATGGCATCTACTTCCTTGCCTGCATTTTTCCAACCATCAAAACCACCCTTCAAATACCCGATAGTATGATCGAACCCCACCCTTGATAAACGGGTTACGGCCTCTTTCTCCTGTCCTGCAGGGGTCACAAGCAACAAGGTCTGTTTCACATCCGCGATCAGCGCACCGACCCACGGGGCAAAATCCCCATTCAGACCAATAAAAACAGAACGCGGGATATGGCCTTTTACAAAATCTTCCTGATTACGTACGTCCAATACGATCGCATCGGTCTCATTCGCCAGGGTTTCAAATTCGTCAGGAGACAAGGCTTTGGTACCTCTTTTCAGTACCTCCTTTATATCTTCATAGCCTTCTTTATTCATTTGAACATTGAGTGGGAAATACTTTGGAGGAGGGAGAAGCCCTTCTGTTACCTCCGCAATAAACTCTTCCTTGGTCATATTAGCCCTAAGGGCATAATTCATTTTTTTCTGATTGCCAAGGGTATCTACGGTTTCCTTCATCATATTCTTGCCGCAAGCCGAGCCGGCGCCATGTGCCGGATAAACGATCACATCATCTGCCAGTGGCATGATCTTATTCCGAAGGCTGTCGAACAGGAGTCCGGCGAGTTGTTCCTGCGTCATATGAGCGGCTTTCTGTGCCAGGTCGGGCCTGCCAACATCTCCGAGGAAAAGGGTATCTCCCGAAAATATCGCATGATCCTTTCCGTTCTTATCTCGCAACAAATAGGTGGTGCTTTCCATGGTATGTCCGGGCGTATGAAGCACTTTTATAGTAAGCTCCCCGATCTTAAATTCCTCTCCGTCTTTCGCAATATGGGCATCAAAGGAAGGGTCTGCATTTGGACCATAAATGATCTGCGCCCCGGTTTCCTTCGCCAGGGTAACGTGCCCACTGACAAAATCGGCATGGAAGTGCGTTTCAAAAATATAGTTGATGGTAGCCTTATCCCGGGCTGCCCTCTTAATATAAGGGGCCACTTCCCTGAGCGGATCAATAATAGCCGCCTCTCCATTGCTTTCTATGTAATAGGCGCCCTGTGCCAGGCACCCGGTATAAATTTGTTCTATAGTCATATGTAACAATTTTCACCGCAAAAATACGGCTTAATCCTTTTGTATTCGTAACATCAGTTACCTTTGATATTGCTCTGATGCGCTACCATGTATTGTGTCTGAGACTTCTTAGTGGGATCGTCAAAAAAAGCAACCGCTTCCCGTGTTTCCGCAAAAAGGCATTCTTTGGGCAATAATTCCATGATACCACTGGAATACAAGAGATCCCGGGTAGGGCCAATAGCACCCGCAATAAAAAAGTGGATCCCTTTCTCATATAATTTTTCGATGACCTTTTTCAAGGTATTGGCAGCCGTGGCATCTAGATAGTTAATGGTTTCTGCGTTAAGGATGACGCCGCGAAGCCGATCTCCTTTTTCTGCTACCAATTCATAGAGATGCGATTTAAAATAATTGGCATTCCCAAAATACAATTGGGCATCGAAACGAACAATGAGCAGGTCATCACGAATTACCACATCGGTAGTAAAGCGGTTCACATTCCTGTAATAATGGGTATTTTTAATATTCGCAAGGACCGCAATGTGGGGATTTGAGGTGCGGTAAACCATGAGGAAAAGAGAGACAAAGACCCCGGTCAGGATCCCCTGCATAATGCCAACGAACAAGGTAACCAAAAACGTGAGGAGCAGGACTGCAAACTCATCCTTGCGATGCTTCCATAATTCTTCTGCATAGGAAAGATCGATCAGGCCATAGACCGATACCATTATGATACTTGCGAGCGCCGCTTTCGGCAGGTAATAAAATAACGGGGTTAGGAACAAAAGGGTACAAAGGACGATCAGTGCCGTTACCACCGTGGCCATATTGGTTTTGGGCCTGGCTTCCAGCATAAATAGACGATCTTGAAAAACTTGCGGTTATGGGATAGGACTGAAAAAAGGATCCTACCATGTTGGAAAGACCCAGCGCTACCAATTCCTTATTGGCATCCAGATAATCGCCATTCATTTTGTCTTCAATGCCTTTCCCTATACTGATCGTTTCCATATAGCCGATTAGGGCGAGTGTCAGCGCAATGGGCCATAACTCCAAAAAGGATGTCAGGCTTAACTCCGGGAGCGCTACTTCCGGTAATCCCTTTGGGATCTCACCCACTATCTGGACACCTTGGGAGGTCAGCTGAAAAAAATAAACCGACAGGATCCCCAGGATTACAACGATCAATATATAGGGACTTTTCTTATTTATTTTTTTAAAAAAAATCAGCAGCAGTATTCCTACCACTCCAATTCCCAGATCATAGGGGTTGGTATTTCCCAATTTTTCAAAGGCATTCGCAAGGATCTTATGAAACTGATTGCTTCTTTCGATCTCCGTACCCAAAAAGTATTGTAACTGACTGAAAATAATGATGAGCGCTGCCCCGGAGGTAAACCCGCTAATAAGCGGTTTGGACAAGAAATTAACCAGGAATCCCATTCTTAAAATGCCCAGCACTAATTGGAAGCAGCCTACGAAAAAAGCCAGTAACAGGGCCATAACAATATAATTTTCCGGCCCAATGGAAGCTATGGCCCCCAGTCCTGCTGCTACCAGAAGTGAATCCATAGCTACAGGCCCTACACCCAAAGACCTGGAAGTACCCAGTAAGGCATATATAATTAAAGGAACCAGGGAAGCGTATAGCCCATAGATCGCCGGCAACCCAGCAATAAGCGCATAGGCCAGTCCCTGCGGGATCAGGACGATCGCCACCGTAAGTCCGGCCATCAGGTCGTTTGGCAAAAACCGCCATTTATAGGTTGAAAGCCATTCCAGAAAAGGCAAATACTGTCGCATATATCTAGATCTTCCTTTCGGGAACTAACCTTCCAAAAAGGGTATGTTTATAATTCCACCACCTGGATCTGGTTCCTGTGCAGGTTTATCTTGCCTTCCTTTTCCATTTTTTTCAGAAGTCGTGAGACCACCACTCTGGAGGTGTGCAGATCCGATGCAATTTCCTGGTGTGTTGTATGGATATAATCATTGTGGTTTACCATCGCCTTATCCTGAAGGTATTTGAACAAACGCTCATCCATATTCATAAAAGCCAGCGTATCTACGGTTTCCAAAAGTTCCTGCATGCGTGACTGATAACTATCCAAAATAAATTGCTGCCAGCTTTTATAACGACTCATCCACTCTTCCATTTTTTCTATGGGTATCATGAGCAATTCCGAGTCCGATTCTGCCACGGCCCTGATCTCACTTTTCCCTTTCTTCAAACAACAGGAAAAGGTCATGGCACAGGTGTCTCCTTTTTCGATAAAATACAAGAGCAGTTCATCTCCGTCTGCATCCTCCCTCATTACTTTTATGGCCCCACTGAAAATCAGGGGCATAGAAACGATAGGATCGCCAATGTCCATAAGAAACTCCCCCTGTTTTACTTTTTTACATACCCCAACGGCTTCGATCTCGTCGAGCAATTCCTTTTCAAAAAGGTATCCGTAATGTTGTTCTAACTGTCTTCTCATTATCTTCCGGTATGGACTATTATCTATAGGTGAAGCTACATGATTCCGATGTGAATCACAAATTGTACTTCCGTTTGGTTTAAATAGGTAAACCCTTCGTGCAAAAAAGGCTGTTCTACACTATAGGGATAAAATGAAACAGGTTCCATACATATCATATTCGCAACGGGCGACCATAGCATAAAATGGCCAAACCCTTTTGCGGTCAATCGTATTTGCTTTTCATCCTTTAAAATCAAATCTGAGGTATTGGCAACTTCAACAGCCCTGTCTCCCGCTGCCATGATCTCATGTAAGGTATAGCTGGTACTTTCTGTTTGCACTTCTGCTTCTTTGGTGCGTAGCTTAAAGGCAGGATGGTAGCCGATCATATAGGGCATGTCCTTGTCGCCCGTAACGGCAAAACTTATTTCCAATCCGGAATCGGTGAGGCGGAACGACTTTTTAAATTGAAAATCATAGGGCCAGATAAGCAATCTGGCAGTCGATTTTTCGGGGTACTTCGAATTTGGCACAAGCGTGCCGGCTTTATAACTTTTGCTAAAAGCTGCTTCAGTATCCTTTGAATGAAGGTGCTCATAGGATAGTTCACGCAATAATCCATGCTGATCCTGAATGGCGTTCCCTTTGGGTACCTGCACCCTGTAATTCGCTTCTTTGGTGGGACCGATAATCGGGAACATTTCGGTATCTGAATGACCCCAGCCCGGACTGCCTTTCTGATGTATCAGCTCATAACCGGCTACCTGATAACTGCAGAGCTCGCCATCATGAATGCTGACCGTTTGGTCCTGGTATTTCAATGTTACCGTCATTATTGATTAATCAGTCTGTAAATGAGGATCGCAGAGCGCTTTGTTAAGGCTTCAATAGTGTTTAAATTAACCGTCTCGTCGGGGGTATGCGCCCCGGAGCCCATGGTGCCCAGGCCATCAAGGCAATCTACATAATCTGCTACAAAGGAAGTATCTGCGGCACCCCTCCTTCCGGGGTCGTACCCAAGAACCTCACCCTGCCCCAAATCCAGGCTTACCCTATTTAACTGGTCCAATAATTTCAGATTCCCTTCCGTAGGTTTCATTGCCGGGTAACTATCCGTAAAACTGATAGTGGCAGAAGTATTGGGTAAATTATTGGCCACTATGGCCCGCATCTTATCCCTGGCACGCTCTTTTTGCTCTTCAGAAATAAAGCGAAGCCCCCCTTTAACCAGTGCTGTTTGAGCAACTACGTTCGATTTACCAAACACCTCGGCGGAACTGGTACTTTCATCGTATTCCAAAAAAGTACCCCCCATTAGGATACCCGGATTAAACGTGAGAAACTCCTCCCCTTTTACTTCTTCATAGAAGGCATTCAGGATACGGCCCATCTCAAAAATGGCCCCGGCTCCGGTACGTTCACTGAAAATTCCAGAAGAATGCGCACGTTTTCCCGTTACTTCTACATCCCAGCCGGAAGCTCCTCTCCTCGCAACTGTGGCATAATTGAACCCGGTGGAAGTTTCATACCCCAAGGCAATATCGCTCCGCTTAGCCGCTTCGATAAGGTCCTTTCTGCTTATCTCCAGAGGCTTTCCGGTACTTTCCTCATCTCCTGTAAAAGCCACAATGATCTGCGCATCGTTCAATAACCCCTGCTCATGCAATGCCTTAAGGGCGTAAAGCACAATAACGTCGCCGCCTTTCATGTCATTCCCTCCCGGGGCATGGGCGGTACTGTCATTGATCCTCTCGAAACGCTGAAAAGGGCTGTTCTCTTCAAAAACCGTATCCAGATGCCCAATGATCAGCAGTTTTTTTCCTTTTTTTCCACTTTTCTCTGCAAAAAGATGGCCTGCCCGGTTTAGTTCCGGTGGCATCGCCATCCAACGGGTGGTAAAATCCAACCCATCGAAGGCCTCTTTAAAAACCATGCCTACTTCTTTTACGCCTTTGGCGTTTAGGGTACCGCTATTGATGTTGACAACCTTTTCGAGGAATCTAATCGCCTCTTCATTGTTCTTTTCTACAGATGCGATAATCTTATTCTCTGTTCGGGATAGTTTTTGAGCAGACGACAAAAAAGGAATCGCAATCAGGACGATCATAGCCAGGAATAACCTCATTTTCATAGGTGAAATTTGATTCAAAAGATAGGAAAACTATTCTAAAAAGCCTTGTTTTTTCATCCATTCATCATTATAGATCTTCCCTACGTACCGGCTACCGTGGTCATGAAATAGCACCACTACAACGTCATCCTTTTTAAAGTGCTCTTTTAATTGCAATACCCCTTTGATGGCTGCCCCGGCAGAATTTCCCAGGAACATTCCTTCCTCCAGGGCCAGTCGCCTTGTATAAATGGCCGCATCCTTGTCGGTCACTTTGGTGAAACCATCAATGATGTCAAAATTGACATTCTTGGGAAGAATATCTTCGCCAATACCCTCAGTGATATAAGGATAGATCTCATTCTTATCAAAAATTCCGGTTTCATGGTATTTCTTAAAGACCGAACCATAAGTATCCACACCCCATATTTTTATGTCGGGGTTCATCGATTTTAAAAAGGCCCCTACACCGGAAATGGTCCCTCCAGTGCCTACCCCTACGACAAAATGCGTCACTTTTCCTTCGGTCTGCTCCCATATTTCGGGTCCGGTTGTCAGAAAGTGTGCCTTGGAATTGGACAGGTTATCGTACTGATTTACATACCAGGAATTAGGGATCTCTTCTGATAATCGTTTGGCGGTGGAATAATAACTTCTTGGGTCTTCCGGAGCCACATCTGTGGGACAGACATACACTTCACTCCCCATAGCCCTTAAAATATCGATCTTTTCCTTGGATTGCTTATCGTTAATGACACAGATCATTTTATAGCCTTTAATGATCGCCACCAGGGCCAGACCCATACCCGTATTGCCCGAAGTGCCCTCAATAATGGTACCCCCGGGCTTCAATTTGCCTGAGGCTTCGGCATCTTCGACCATCTGGAGGGCCATTCGGTCCTTGGTAGAGTTTCCGGGGTTAAAAGTTTCATATTTTGCCAGCACCATGCAGGGAAGCTCCGCTGTGAGCTTGTTCAATTTTACCATAGGAGTATGTCCTATAGTGCCCAATATGTTTTCTGCGTATTCCATAGAGGCACAAAGATAGTAGTTCCGGCTATGAAGGCCTAGTGCACTACTAAAATTGCAGCTATTCTGTGCAAAGGAAATAAGGATACAGCGACCAGGCCTTCCTAATCAAATTTAATGGCCCTGACGGGCGTGATCTTGGTAATGATATGGGAGGGCACCAATAGCATCAGCATGCAGAGGAAGAGGACCCCTGCGTTCAAAAGCAGAATAGTAGGGAGATCTATATATACAGGGATATAGTCTATGTAGTATTCCTGTGGATTAGGGAACTTAAAAACCCGGAAGCGGTCCTGTACCCAAATAAGGCCAAGGCCAAGAAGATTGCCCCAGAACAATCCGATGACTATCAGATAGGCGGCATTGTATAAAAATACCTTCCGGATGCTCCAGTTCGCTGCTCCCAACGCCTTTAAGATCCCGATCATGGGGGTTCGCTCCAAAATAAGGACCAGGAGGGCGGTGATCATGTTGATCCCTCCCACGATGATCATGATCCCGATAATGATGGCAATATTGAAATCGAACAGGCCTATCCATTCAAAGATCTTGTAATATTTGTTCTTAATGGTTTGGGTATCGAGGTTAGAGAGGGTTTTTCCGTAGATCTCCTCGCTTTTCTCGTCGATGGCATCAAAATCGTTCAGGAAGATCTCAAAATTGCCCACCTCATCTTCAGACCACTGGTTCATTCGCTGTATATGGCGCATATCGACAAGGATATAGGTGCCGTCGAATTCTTCAAATCCACTGTCGTAAATACCTGTGATCATGAATTTACGCTGATTCGGGATCTTGGATGGATCCTCTCCTTTCAGGAAGAACGTATAAAAAGTATCACCTACGCTCAGTTCTAACCGTCTCGCCATAAGGCTGGACATCAGCACCTCCGTATTCAGTTCTCCTGTGTAGTCTGGCAATTGTCCTTCAACCAGAAAATCTGCAAAGGCGGTCCAGTCATAATCTTTTCCAACACCCTTGGCTATAATACCTTCAAAGGTATCCGTAGTACGTATAATTCCAGCCTTCGTGGCTACCGCCTGTATATGGCTCACCCCTTCCACCAGATCGAAATTGGGATAGAATTCCTGTTGTATGGAAACAGGGATGACGGAAACATCGGAGGCATTATTGTCATAATTATAGATCTGTATATGACCATTGAAAGCAGCAATCTTTTCCCTGATCTTCATTTTCAGGCCTACCCCCGTAGCGATGGCGATCAACATCATAAGGATGCCAAGCGCTATGGCCGCAATAGCAATTTTTATTATCGGGGCCGAAATGCTACTTTTATGCTGCTTACCTTTGACAAGGCGTTTGGCGATAAACAGTTCTAAATTCAATCGATGTTTCTTTTACAAGATCAAAAATACAGCTTTCATCGCATAGTTACCCAGGTTTCTTGGAAGGGGTTCGCTCTTCATAAAAAACAAGGGCGAAACAGCAATCATATTATTATAGTCCTTCACGTCTGCCTTGCCCTGTTCCTTTCCTGCGGGAGTCCGGCCAAAGGCTCTCAGACGGTGGGCACATTGAAGACCCTGACTACACAAGACAGCATGGCCCCCGTTGTTGTGGGCGCTAACAGAACGGACCGCTACCTCCCCCTGCTTAAAGGCAAGACCGTGGCTGTGGTGGCCAATCAGACCAGTGTCATCTTCAAAGGCACCGGGGAAGACGGCACGCCGGTTACCACCCATTTGGTAGATTCACTCCTTGCATCAGGTGTTCAGGTAAGGAAGGTTTTTGCGCCTGAACACGGGTTCCGGGGGATAGCAGATGCAGGGGAGGAACTAAATGACGGTTTTGATAAGCGCAGCGGACTGCCCATCCTTTCTTTGTATGGGACCAACCGAAAACCCAGTGCGGCACAATTGGAAGGCATTGACCTGGTTGTTTTTGATATACAGGACGTGGGCGTTCGTTTTTATACCTATATCGCCACCTTGCAACTCGTTATGGAAGCCTGTGCAGAAAATCAGATCCCTGTAATGGTATTGGACAGACCTAATCCCAACGGCCATTATGTGGACGGCCCTGTAATGGAAATACCCCACACCAGCTTCCTTGGAATGACGCCCATTCCCCTGGTCTATGGCATGACGATAGGAGAATATGCGCAAATGATCAATGAAGAAGGATGGTTGGAAAATGGCATACGAGCCGATTTAACAGTGATTCCACTCCAGGAATATACCCATCAATCTTCTTACAGCCTTCCCATAAGGCCTTCTCCCAATTTACCAAATGACCAGGCCATTACTTTATATCCAAGCCTGGGGCTATTTGAAGGAACCAATATTAATGCAGGGAGGGGTACGGAATTTCAGTTCCAACGCTATGGAGCCTCTTTTCTGGATGCCACCTATTACACCTTTAGTTATACTCCCGAACCTAATTTTGGGTCTAAAACCCCTAAGGAGCTGGGGAAATTGTGTTTTGGTGAAGACCTCAGCCAAGCCCCCAGAATGGCTGAAGTATCCGTTCGATGGCTGCTGGAAGCCTATGCGCATACAGCCGATAAAAGCTTGTTTTTTAACACTTCCGGATTTACCAAACATGCCGGGACTGAAGAATTACAGCGGCAGATCGCAAACGGCCTTACTGAACAGGAGATCAAAAATAGCTGGGAAGAAGGGCTGAATGCGTTTAAAAAGATCAGGGAAAAATACCTGATATATCCGTGAAGCCTAGGCAGTTCCTCCGGTAGGTTTGCGATATTTATGGAAAGGCTGTTTCAGAAGACCTGCGACACTTCCATTCTCTTTCTTGTCCGGAAAGGTATCTACCCCATAAATAATTTGCTCCCGATCCAATTCCATATAGGTACCAAAGAGTCGGTCCCAGACAGAAAAGATATTCCCATAATTAGAATCGGTATAAGGTAAGACGTAATGATGGTGTACCTTATGCATATCGGGAGAAACCAGCACCCAACTGATCGCACGATCTAACTGTCGCGGCAACCGTATGTTGGCATGGCTAAACTGCGTAGCCACCAGGGACAGCGATTGATATAGCATCACGATCCCTATAGGCGCTCCTGTCAAAAAGACGCCAAACAAGGTAAAAGCAAAGCGGACAAAACTCTCCAATGGGTGGTGGCGGTTGGCCGTGGTCGTATCTACTTCATGGTCTGTGTGGTGCACCAGGTGGATCATCCAAAGCGGTTTCACCTTATGCTCCACATAGTGAGCCAAATACGCCCCAAAAAAATCGAGCAATAATACGCCCAGCAACACATAGGCCCACAACGGCATTTCAGGTAACCAGTTGATGATGCCAAAGTTGTTGGCTGAAACCCAGTCGCTCGTTTGTAACAATAAAAAAGCGAGCGCAAAGTTGATGATGATGGTCGTTGCCGTAAAAAAGAAATTTGGTACGGCATGACGCCATTTCTTGTATCCAAAACGAACTAATGGAACTGCCCCTTCGAGCAGCCAGAAAAAACTGATCCCCAGTACCAGGAGCAAACTTCTATGACTGGAGGGAATGGTCTCAAAATAGTGGATCACTGTTTCCATAGCTTCAAAAATAATGCTTTTTATTAACATACAAATCGGGCCCGCTATAGCTTTATACGCCGTTTCATTGCTTCCACAACATGAAAGGCAGCAGGGCAAACAAAGGTATTCTTAATTGTTAGCGCCCCTATCTGATGGATCTTTTTACGGTCCGTATGCGGGTATTCCCTGCAGGCTTTAGGACGTACTTCATAAATACTGCAATAGTTGTCTGCTCCCAGAAATGCACATGGCACCTCTTTTAAGACATGATCATTGTCTTCATCTATCCTTAAATAATGCGCTACAAAGGCAGCAGGTTTCATTTTCAGGTGCTTTGCTATTCGTTCAATATCGGCACTGGTAAATAAGGGACCGGTCGTCTTGCAACAATTAGCACATTCCAGGCAGTTGATCTCGCGAAATGCTGCCGCGTGCAGTTCCTGCATGGTATAGTCCAGATCCTTTGGCGGTTTTTTCCTTAGTTTGCCAAAAAACTTTTTGTTTTCCGCTTGTTTTTCCCTGGCCCTTTGCGGGAGCTGCTGCAAGTCCTCTTTCATCCGTTTCTGATAACGTATCCTGACGTCCTTTTCCCATTTAAATTTTCATGGGTTACACAAATATCCCATTTTTGCCTGAAATAGAAACCCTATGCCCACAGATGTTTTTGGTGCTGCATTGCTGGATCACCACCTCGGCCGCCAACCGGAGGACATAAAGACGTATTCTTCCCTGGATGAGGAAGATGTGCTGCCTGTCTCTTATTTGTTCCGGGATCATAAGGACATGCCGCCTTTGGAAAAAGCAGCGCTTGCAGCATGTAAAGGCACTGTCCTGGATGTCGGTTGTGGGGCCGGTTGTCATAGCCTGCAGCTGCAGGCATCAGGGTATGAGGTAACCGCACTCGATACCTCCGAAGGTGCCGTCACCGTGTGCAGGGAAAGGGGACTGAAAAATGTGGTGCATTCCGATTTCTGGACCTATTCCGGGAAAACCTATGACACGCTATTATTCCTGATGAATGGCATTGGCCTGGTTGGCAAACTGGCTCATCTGCATTCCTTTTTTGAACGATTACCGCTGCTGCTGAATCCTGGTGGGCAGGTGCTGTTCGATTCCAGTGACATTTTGTACATGTTCGAAGAAACAGCGGATGGTGGTTATTTGGTGCCGGATGAGGCCGATTACTATGGAGAAGTAACATTTGTGATGAAATACAAAACGCTTGAAAGCGCCCCCTTCGACTGGTTGTATGTCGATTTCAATACTATTAAGAGAGCCGCTCATAATCACGGTTTTCAGTGTGAACTCATAAGGAAGGGACCACACTACGACTATTTGGCTAAATTAACCTTACTGGCATAATACGGTTGCCAAAAGGCCGTTTATAGGTAGGGTATTTTAGTTTTCATTTGTTTTACTTCGTAACTTTAACAAACTATTTTAGTACTATGATTGACTTGAAAAAAGTACGAATCTTTTTATTCCTCGCGAGTCTCGCACTCGTTGTCAATTGTTCAAAGGACAACAACCCGGATCCCGATCCTATTGGAATTGATAAATCCGGTAACCTGCTGGCTACGGGCGATTCTGCGAATGACATGCTCGCTAACGACACCTTTACAAAATTACTGATTGAAATAGCTTATGTGACCGGATTTCGGCCAACTGCCGAAGCCATGAATAACCTGGAAGGGTTAATCCGGGAAAGAACGTTTAAACAAGATATACAGATCATCTACCGTGAACTGCCTTCCCCTAATGAAGTTGACTTAAGCTTACAGGAAATTGCCGACCTCGAAAGCGAAAACAGAACCGCCTATAATGAAGGGAGTACCCTGGCTATTTATATTTACTTTGCAGACGCACCTTCCGAAGATGATGACCCACAGGCAGGGACCGTTACTGTAGGAGCGGTGTACAGGAATACCTCTATGGTCATCCATGAAAGCACGGTTCGTAAGTTGTATTCGCAAAGCAGCCAGGTAACTCTTGCCGATGTAGAAACGGCTGCACTTACCCATGAATTTGGACATTTGCTTGGACTGGTGGACCTGGGAACGACCCCCGTTAACGATCATGAAGACCCCACTGCACAACATCACTGCGATGTTATGGGATGCCTTATGCGTGCCGAATTGGATTTTGGCAGCGGTATGATGGGAATATTAAACAGCCGTATCTCGAAGGAAATTGGCGCCGTTCCCGGACTCGATCCCGAATGCATCCTGGACCTCCAGCAAAATGGAGGGCGTTAAGGAATATTCAAATATTTATGGGTTTGTAAGGATACTTTCCATTTGGGGTGTTTCATGACATAATCAACGATCATTGGCGTTACCTTTTCACGAACACTCCATTCCGGCTGCAGGTATAATAAGCAGGTATCCTTCACTTTGGCCGCATGTTCCTCTGCAAATCGTAAGTCGTCCCTATTGTAAACAATAACCTTTAATTCATTGGCCTTTGCGTGAATATCGCCTACCGGAAGCTTGTTTTTTTTGGGGGATAAGCAGATCCAATCCCAATGACCGCTTAAAGGATAGGCCCCTGAAGTTTCTATATGGGTATTTAAACCCTTATCCTTCAAGGCCTGTGTCAAAGGCCCCATATCCCAGGTCAGCGGCTCCCCACCGGTAACAACAATGGTATCGGAATACGTTGCAGCATTGGCCACAATCTTTTTTATATCGGTTGGCGGATGCGTTTCAGCATTCCAACTTTCCTTTACATCGCACCAATGGCATCCCACATCACAACCGCCAATGCGTATAAAATAGGCAGCCGTTCCTTTGTGGTATCCTTCTCCCTGTATGGTGTAGAATTCCTCCATAAGGGGCAGCATTTCCCCCTTCGCTACCAACGACATGATGTCTTCTTTCCTCATGCCGCAAAGATACTATTTCCTTATGGAGTAAAAAGGGCAATTCCCTATTCTGTACAACCTATTTCTTAGCGGCAACGACCTCTATTTCAACCAGGGCATTCCTGGCTAAACCACTTGCAGCAAAGGTGGTCCTGGCTGGCTTTTTAATAAAGTGCTTTGCATAGACCTCATTGAACAATGCAAAATTATCCATGGTACTTAAAATAACAGTACATTTTACGACCTGGTCCAAGGTGAGACCATGTTGCGCTAACACTTCCCTAATATTACTGATGGCCTGTTCCGTTTCTGCCTGTATACCCCCTGTAACCATGGTCCGGGTATTGTGATCCATCCCGATCTGTCCAGCAAGAAAAAAAAGGTTGCCCACTTCTACGGCATCGCTAAAAGGTGCGGTCTGTTTCTTCACTTCATGCGATTCATGAAAAATAATGGCAGGGTTGTCTTGAGTAAACCCTTTTTGCATGGTTATACCGAGGATAAGAATTGGGATCAGAAAAGAAGCTTTCATATAATTGTGGTTTTATACTTGCTTAAAATTACCCTATTTTTATCAAAAATTTCAATTAATGGGTGCCAGGGAAGAATTTTATGATCACATCGAAAAGGGATATACGACCAAAGGCGATTTTATTACCATGGGAGCTGCCATGCTCGAAGGGGAAACGATCACCAACGCTCTTGTAAAAATTCCCCTGAAAACATTGAACAGGCATGGCTTAATTGCAGGAGCCACCGGTACAGGAAAGACCAAAACACTGCAGGTGCTGGCCGAGAATTTATCCGAAAAGGGCATTCCGGTGCTCTTAATGGACCTTAAAGGTGATTTGAGCGGATTGGCACAAGCCAGCCCGGGGCATGCTAAAATTGATGAGCGGCATGAGAAGATCGGTATTCCGTTCACACCTCAAAAGTTTCCGGTTGAGATCTTATCCTTATCAGAGCAAGAAGGTGTGAAACTCAGGGCAACTGTATCAGAATTCGGCCCTGTATTGCTATCCCGTATCCTCGATCTTTCCGAGACCCAGGAAGGCATCGTAGCCGTTGTATTCAAATATTGTGACGACCACAAATTGCCTTTGCTCGATTTAAAGGATTTTAAGAAGGTATTGCAATATGCCACAGGAGAAGGGAAGAAGGAATTTGAAGAGAGTTATGGCAGGATCGCCACCAGTTCTACGGGAACCATCCTCAGAAAGGTCATTGAACTGGAACAACAGGGTGCCGATCTGTTCTTCGGGGAGAAATCGTTCGATGTGAACGACCTGACCCGAATTGATGACAACGGCCGGGGCATCATAAGCATTCTGAGACTGACCGATATTCAGGACAGACCCAAGCTTTTTTCAACCTTTATGCTGAGTTTGCTGGCCGAAGTGTATGCCACATTCCCGGAACAGGGCGATAGTGACCAGCCGGAATTGATCATCTTCATCGATGAAGCACATCTCATTTTTAAAGAGGCATCCAAGGCACTGCTGGATCAAATTGAGAGCATCGTAAAACTCATCCGTTCCAAGGGTATTGGCCTGTATTTTGTAACACAGAACCCAACCGATGTCCCCGATGCTGTATTGGCGCAATTGGGCTTAAAAGTACAACATGCCCTGAGGGCCTTTACGGCCCGGGACCGAAAGGCGATAAAACTAACCGCGGAGAATTATCCGATCTCCGATTTTTATGATACTAAGCAAGTCCTGACCTCTCTGGGGATAGGGGAAGCGCTTATTACGGCCTTGGATGAAAAAGGAAGGCCGACACCCCTGGCAGCCACCATGCTGAGGGCTCCCATGAGCCGTATGGATATCCTTTCGAACAGCGAATTAAAGGAGCTGATCGACAATTCCAAACTGATCCGAAAATACAATGAGATAGTCGATCGTGAGAGTGCTTATGAGATACTTAACGATAAGATTGAAAGGGCCGAAGCACAAGCCAGAAAAGAAAAAGACACCCCTGCTCCAAAGACCAGGACTACCCGACAGCGGGCCAGTACCCGTCAGAATCCGGTATTAAAGGTCCTGACCAGTGCCACCTTTATCAGGGGGGTCTTGGGGATCCTGAACAAAGCCATGCGTTAAAATAATAACAATCAACAGCTGACCGCTGTATAAATCCATTCCATAAATGAAAAGAATTTCGGGCCTTTGCCTTCTGTTGCTCCTTATTTTTGCTTGTGAAAATGAATCGGACACCACGTTTACCATTACCCGCGACCAGGTTGGAAGGGTAACAAAAAAGACCACCATTGCCGAACTTGACCAGGCTTTTAGCCAGGATTCGATCGTGAAGGGTGCCGCTGCAGACGCCCTGGGCATTGCCCCAGGCAAAATAGAGGTATTTGAAAAAGGCGGGAAGCACTTATTGAGTATTACGCCCACGAAAGACAGTATTCCGCTGATAGAGAACATACGAATACACGACCCGCGATATAAGACCACGGAAGGTATTACCATTCAAAGCACCTTTAAGGATATAAAGGATCGTTTTACCATTAAAAAAGTACTGACCTCCATGAAAAATGTGGTGGTGCTCATTAAGGACCATGATCTGTATTTCACTATCAGCAAGGAAGAACTACCCGCCGAACTTCGCTTTGGCAGCAATGAGATCGATGCGGTACAAATTCCTGATCAGGCAAAAATTAAATATATGATGGTAGGATGGAATTGATCTGTGGTTCAAAACAGGGCGATTCTGATACCGTAACTTCTTTATTTTCGTTGTGAAAAGGGTTTATCAATTATTCTTACCCGTGCTTATAGGGGGCTATTTTAATCTGTTATCCTATTTCTCCAGGGAACACGTGGGAAAGCTGGCCTTTACCCTTTTTGTTACCCCGCGCAAAGGAAAGATACTCCCCTTCCAGGCATCGTATTTAGAGGAAGCCAAACATGATTGGATGAAAGTTGCGGGCAAGCGCATAAAAACCTATCAATGGACAGGTTTTAAGGAAACGGTACTGCTTGTGCATGGATGGGAGAGCAATGCCTTTCGCTGGAGGAACCTCATCCGGTATTTGAAGGAAGAGGGCTATGGCATCCTTGCTTTTGATGCCCCCGCACATGGCCATTCATCCGGCAGTATCCTGAACGTAATGCTTTATGCAGAATGCGCCCACCATGCCGTTGAACAGTATAAACCAGATTACATTATCGGGCATTCCATGGGTGGGATGGCCGCGGTATACCATCAATACCTCTATCCTGACACCTCCCTCAAAAAAATCGTCACTATTGGGTCTCCTTCAGATCTGTATGATATTATGATGCAGTATCAGAAAATACTGCGATTCAACAACAGGGTTCTTCAGGCACTCGATGATTACTACAAAATGCACTTTGGTTTTGGTATCCAAGATTTTTCAACAGCACAATATGCCAAAGATATACGCATTCCAGGATTCATCATCCACGATGAACTGGATACCATTGCTCCGGTAAAAGCCTCAGAAAAGGTCCACGCAGCCTGGGAAAATAGCCGCTTTTTAAGAACGAGCGGACTAGGTCATTCCATGCACCAGGAGGAAGTGAACGAGGCGATCATCCGTTTTCTAAAATCCTAGAAAAATACTACATTTAACGGCTGACAGGAGCGTTCCCAACCGGACCGTTTCTGCTTAAAATTGTATTATTATAAACCTCATCTAAACGAATATGTCTGCTATCACCCCTTTTCATGTTGCCATTCCTGTTCATAATCTGGAAACTTGCAGAACCTTTTACCGGGATGTGCTGAATTGTTCTGAAGGACGAAGCAGCGATCACTGGGTAGATTTCAACCTTTTTGGGCACCAACTGGTCATCCATTACAAACCAAAGTCGGCAGAAGACTTGCACACCAACCCGGTTGATGGGAAGAATGTTCCTGTACCGCATTACGGAGTGGTACTCCCCTGGGATGTATTCCAAAGTTTTTCTAAGGAACTTCGGGAAAAAGGGGTTGAATTCATTATTGAACCCTATATCCGTTTTGAAGGACAGGTCGGAGAACAAGCGACCATGTTCTTTTTGGATCCTGCGGGAAATGCACTCGAGTTTAAGGCTTTCAAGGATATGGGGCAATTGTTTGCCTCTTAAATCCTAACGATCCTGGTTCCTCTTAAGCCGATTCCATAGTACGAGGAAGAGGGCGTAGACCAAACCAAAAATTAGGCCCTCAAATAATTCCCCCAGGATAACCTCCTTTGAAAAGGTCTTCTCAAGGATGAGTGAAATTATGGTATACAGCACTATAGCGACCACTATGGTCGTGATCATTTTTTTCTTTTCCATAGTATCTTATTGTGACCAGGCCGTAGGTTTCCGATCCCAGCGATGAGCCTTCAATTTGTTAAAGAGGACGTCATTCAATCCTCTTCCGTCACTGGTAGCAACATTGCTCAATACATTCCTTTGCTTGCGCATCCCCGGGATAATGGTACTGACGGTATTGTTCATCAGGATAAAGCGAAGGGCCATTTCGGCCATGGTCATCCCCTCCGGAACAAGGGGTCGCAACAGGTCGGCCCGTTCTGCACTAGGGATCAGATTTTCCGGAACAAAATAAGTACCCCGCCAATCGCCCTTGGGAAAGGTAGTCTCTTTCGTAATATTTCCGGTTAGGGTCCCTTCATCAAAAGGCACCCTTGCGATGACCCCTATATTGAGCTCCTTACACAGCGGAAAAAGCGCGTCTTCCGGTGCCTGATCAAAAATATTGTAGATGACCTGAACAGCATCGATCATCCCTGTTTTCAAGGCTGCTATTCCATTTTCGGGTTCCCAGCGGTTCATACTGATACCCATTGCCCCTATTTTACCTGACTTCCTAAGATCTTCAACGGCGCGCTGCCATTCTTCCTGAGCAGCCCAGCCGTCATCCCAGGTATGGAACTGCATCAGGTCTATTTGTTCTACACCCAGATTTCTTAAGGTCCTTTCCGTGAAATCCATGATATGGGAAACAGGATAGGAGTCATTTAGCGAATATTCCGGTTTTGCCGGCCATTTAAAATTCATTGGGGGGATCTTACTTGCCGTGTACAATTTTTGTTGTGGGTGTCTTTTTAACAGCGCTCCCAATAATCGCTCACTATGCCCTTCCCCATAGCCCCAGGCCGTGTCAAAAAATGTCACGCCGTGTTCCACCGCAAGATCTAGTGCGCGGGCAGACAGCAGATCATCAGACTCTTTCCAGCCTCCCATTCCCCACATACCATAGCCTATTTCACTTACCTGCCAGGTTGTTCTTCCGAATGTTCTATAAATCATATTAGTTTTTTTAAGTTTCATTAAAATCAAGCCTGGATCTCCAGGTATTTAATCAATTCAGCCCTTCGTTTTGCATCAAGCAGGGCTTCCATGGATTTTCGGCTCCGAAACAGGGGCTACCAGCTTCCTCCACCACCCCCTCCGAAGCCACCTCCGGAGGAACCTCCCCCAGATGAGCCGCCGCTGCTAGAAGGGGTGCTCACCATATTGGCTTTGGTCGATGCCATGGCTCCTGAGAACGATTTTGAGAACTGTTGCATGCCAAGCATATTGCCCGCAGTTGAGGAATACCATTGAGGTGGCGGCACGTTCAGGGCGTCAAATTTTTTGGCCCATTTCTCGAACATTCCAAAAGCAAGGGCATACCCCAAGGTAGTTTCAAAATAACCGGGATCATCCTTCAACAACATTTTCAATTTATTTTCCTCCGCAACTTTGATGAATTGTTTAAAGCCTTTCAACTCTGACAGTATTCGGTTCCCCGCACTATTCTTCTTGACCATATAGACATTAAGACCAAGTAATATAAGACAGCTCAACAAGATGGCAATACAGGCCAAAATTCCCCAAAAGAAAAGTCCTGCCATTGAGAGAAGTATAGCCGAAACAAGTAATATAATCAAAGTAATTGTTTGTACCTTTTTCGATTCGGCCTCGTAAAAGGGCTGGGCTTTTTTCTTTAAAATACTTCGGGCACTGGCCATGGTGGTATAAAAGGTATCTTTTAGACTACTCACCATAACTTCGGCATTCGATGTTTCAGTTCCACTCCCAAATAACCCATCGAAAATTTCTTTTGCATATTCGGGAGCCGTATCGGGTAACGGACGCAAACGAATCAGTTTGGTATCCTTCTTTCCAAACAGGCCTTTTTTGGCTACTTCTTCAATCCTGAGATAGCCCTGGCTTCCCCAATGCGGCAACAAGGATATGAGGTCGGAATGATCTGCCCTGTCATCGATCAGGAAACCTGACATAGCGGGATCAAGGTTTTCGGGAGGGTAATAACTCGTAGTGCGCACAACCCTATCATCTTTGCCATATTTCTCCCAAACCATGTAAAACCCGATGAACAACCCTCCCACCAGGAACAACCACCCGTAACGGTCCCAAAATGGCCAGAAAGGTTTAAATTCCCTGACGGATTGGGGAGGTAAATTGATCAAAACCGTAACGCTCTCCCCAAGGTGTGATATAAAACCTTCCCGACTTTTTCCTTCCATTTCTCCATTTCTAAAGTCGAGATCAAATTCATTTGTCAAAGAGGTATTACCACTAACACCACTATACACATAGCAATTTTCTGCCCCAAGCTGAACGTGCTCCGGGGCAACTATCTTAAAGTCGATTTGATGAAAATCGGTTTGCCAGCCATCAGGCTTGAGGTTCCAATAAAATCGGATTTGGTTCTTTTCAAAAAGAAAGGCGTTGTAGACCCTGTACTTAATTTCGTACTGTTGCGGCCCGATTAAGGTGATGTCTTTATCCCCTATTTTGATTTCGATTTGATCGCTCATCTTTTGGACAAAGTCGAAAGGGGCTTCAAATTTATAATTGGGCACTTTAATGTTATCTATCCTTATTCTTCGCTTTGTGGGATTTCCAGCTGAATCTATCAGGTCATAGTTGGTTTGAATGATGCGATATATTCCGTGCTTGTAGGTCTCAAAATTGAGGTCATAATTTTCTACAACATCGAAGTATCCATTTTCATTGATGCGGATTTCTACCGTATACTTTTTTACAGTAAAATCCTGGGCGCCTACCGCCAAAAACCAAAGCATTGTTAAAGGATACAGAAAGGCTTTCTTCATATTGTAACGTTTACTTCAAATCCGAATTTTTACGGACCCTTAAAGCGAAATGGCAGATTTAAGGATCCCAAAGCAAAGAGCAATGGACATAGAGTACGCACCCTGCCATCATGCCCATAATTGCAATCTGTCTTTTTTAGGAAAAATCTACCTTTACATTGGCTTTACTGGCCTCATCAGTTTCAAAAAAGTCGAAGTGTTGGTATTTGAACATTCCTGCAAACAAGACCCCTGGGAAACTTTCACCATACGTATTATTTTCTCTTACGGTTCCGTTGTAGTAGCGACGGCTCCTTTCGAGATTTTCTTCAATGGTATTCAATTTTTCCTGTAGATCGAGAAAATTTGCATTGGCCTTTAAATCCGGATATGCCTCTCCCAAGGCAAAGATACTTCTCAGACCCTGTTGAAGCTGGGTTTCTGCCTTAATTTGGGCATTGATGTCTCCCTTTGGAACCTGCATAGCGGCATTTCGGGCATTGATCACCGCTTCAAATGTTGATTTTTCGTGTTTGGCATAGCCCTTCACCGTTTCCACCAGGTTCGGTATCAGGTCATACCGCCTTTTCAGGGCAACGTCTATATTGCTCCAGGCATCGTTCACCACATTTTTGTTTTTCACGAATCGATTAAATATTCCTATCAGAAATACCACGATCAGTAACAGTAAGCCAAGTAACACCAAAAAAATTGTCATGAGTATAGTTATTATTGGTTCAATTAAAAAGGCAGAATTCCAAGTTCTCTTATATAGGTCGCTATCCCCATAAAGATAAGAATAATCCTTGATTGGGTGTACACATTGATCCGCCCTAATTCATCATAGTGCTACCGATACCTCCAGCTGGTCAAATCGGCTCCCCTGGGGGCGCTTTTCGCGATCCTGTCCATGATCTTAGGCACGTACATGCTGTTGTAACGCAAGCGACTGATCGCATTGGGCTGCTCCGGATCCCCGTTCCAGCAATGCTCTGCCCGATCTCCGTAAGCAACCTCCCCTTCATAATATGGATCTGTGGTACTCTCCAGGAAATCTTCCATCAGGTATACAGCGTTGTTCAGGTAATAATTATCCATATCCCCACAGTAAATATGGATCTTTCCTTTTAATTGCTCGCCCAGCTTATCCCAGTCGCGCTCCATGATATAGCGCAGATCATAGTTCTCTTTCCAGTATTGGGCTACCTCATGGTCTATATCTCCCGTCATTTTATCCCATATCCGCTGCGGGTAGCCATCGGCTGCCTGAGGAGAATAGGTTGCCTCCCAGATATCCCATTGCTGCCCTGAGCGCGACTTATCTCCTAAGACCAGTTCCAGATGGTTATTGCCACGGACGGTTCCCTGTATTTGCCCCAGATAATCACGATGAGCGGGCACCTCCAGTTCCCTAAAGTCACTTTTATAGAAATAGGCATTCTCGTCTTCGTAAATGTTGGTCAGACAATACGCCCTGAAATCGATCGGGTCGGGACAGGCGGCAAAACAACCGTTGTATTCCTGCGGATACATGACCTGAACAGCCAAGGCTTCCCAACCTCCCGTAGAACCACCGTACAGAAAGCGTGCCCAGCCCTCTCCCAGGCCACGAAACTCTTTCTCTATATGCGGAATGAGTTCATATGTAATAGCATCCCCATAGGGGCCCTGACTGGCCGAATTCACGGCATAGGAATCGTCATAATAAGGTGTCGGATGCTGTATTTCAATAATAAGGAAGCGGGGGAAATCGGGTTCGTTCCAGCGTTTGTAAAAATCATAGGCTTCCTGCTGTTCGATAATGTTATACCCCTCAAGATTGAACCTGGCAGAATAGTTGGGTTCCAGATTGGGATCCGGGGCTTCGGTTCGGAAGCCTCCGAAGTCTGACGGAAAATGCCCATGGAAGATCATAAGCGGGTACTTTGCTTCGGGATGCTCATTAAAGCCTTTAGGCAGCAGGACATGGGCGCCTAAATACATATCCCGACCCCAAAATTCACTAAGTTTTTCCGATTTTATTTTTATGTGTTTGATCCACTCCGTATCCTCCGGTTCCGGGATGGGTGGTATCTTTTGATCCATGACAATAGAAAAAGCCTGAATCCCTTTTTCGGAAATGGTGACCTTAAAGGGCTTGCTGTACAGATTCCCTGGAGAACGGTTCCACTGCTGTCCTTCTCCATTATCCATGGGCAGTTTAACGGTTTGACCAGTAGACAGGTTGAAGATCTCATACACGTGCAGTAACGCCTGCACCCAATAATCTCCCGGTGGCACTTCGCCTAAGCCCTCGACCGGATACCCAAAGGCATCCTGGTCAAATGAAAGGGCCTTTCCGGGGGTCATCTGGTCTACATTCATACCGAAGATCAGCTGGGTGCCAGGCCCATCATTGATCTGGAACCTGGGTTCATTTGCATCATTCTTCGAGAATAGCAATAAAAGTCGCCCATCCAGGGCTTCTTCCCCTACCGATTCCGGAAACGAAATTTGTATTTCACCTATGCTGCTGGTATCTGTCGGCTGACAAGCGGTAAAGAGAGATAAAAGACCGACTGACAATAATAGTGCGTATTTCATGGGAGGTATCTATTTTCGACAAAAGGTACATATTTTGAGCTATGCCACCAATACCAAACCCCATTTTTAAACGTTATACGTATTAGTGAACTCGGTAATTATACCTACTAAATTAGTGAGCTATGCGTCGTCCCTACATTGCTTATTTTTTACTGGTTATCATCGCCATTATTTGTACCTGGAGTTGTACCAATGAGGAGGGCAGTAATGATATTGATATCCTAACACCCGCAGATTCGGTTCAGGCGGTTGCCCCGGCAACTGAAATACCCCAATAAAAAAACCCTCTGTTAAGAGGGTTCTTTCTTTATTTCATTTGAATAGGTTACCAGATCTTCACCCGTTTTTCAGGGGCTAAATACAAACTATCGCCTTCCTGCACATTGAAGGCCGTATAAAATTCCGGCACGTTGCGAACAATTCCGTTCACCCTTAAATCTGCTGGTGAGTGCGGATCGGTGCTAATCTGCATCCTCAATGACTCATCGCGGGCTTTCGAGCGCCAGGCCTGAGCATACCCGATAAAGACACGTTGTTCCCCTGTAAAACCATCCATAACGGGTGCTTCTTCCCCGCTGAGGGCCATTTTATAGGCTTTAAGCGCAATGCTTAATCCCCCAAGGTCTCCAATATTCTCCCCAAGCGTAAACTCGCCATTGACATTGACGCCAGGTAAAACCTCAAATTGGTTATATTGCTCTACCAGGGCCCCGGTTCGCTTCTTAAATTCTTCCTTGTCGGCATCGGTCCACCAGTTACGCATGGCACCATCTCCATCGAAAGTACTTCCTGAGTCATCAAAACCATGCCCGATCTCGTGCCCTATAACAGCACCGATAGCCCCATAATTAACGGCATCATCTGCATTCAGGTCGAAAAAGGGAGGTTGCAAAATAGCAGCAGGAAAGACGATCTCATTCAAGGTTGGGTTATAATAGGCGTTAACCGTCTGTGGGGTCATCCCCCACTCATCCTTGTCTATAGGCTGTCCTAATTTAGCCAGTTCCCTATTGTATTCATATATTCGGGAACGCATCATATTCCCGAAAAGATCATCTTCCTTGATCTCAAAATCATATGATTTCCATTTATCCGGGTAACCAATTTTTGGCGTAAACTTACTTAGCTTATCCAATGCTTCCACTTTGGTTTCTTCACTCATCCAATCGAGCTCTTTGATACTCGCTTCATAGGCTTTCAGGAGGTTATCCACAAGGATCTCCATCCGCTCCTTGGCTTCCGGGGGAAAGTGTTTTTTCACATACACTTTTCCTACCATTTCACCCATAGTGCCATTTACCACAGAGACCCCTCGTCTCCATAAAGGACGTTGTTCTTTGGTTCCTCTTAATTCCTTGCTGTAAAATTCCCAGTTCTGCTGATCCAGAGCTTCATTGAGCCTGGAAGCGTTGGCATCGACCACACCCCATTTTAGGTAGGTCTTCCAGGTATCCAGGTCCGTGGACGTTATGATCCCATCCAGTGCCTTGGTATAGTCTAACATCAAAATGCCTAATTTTTGCTGATCGGCAAGGCCGGCTTCACTTAAAAAGGCGGTCCAGTTAAATTTCGGCATTATGTTCGAAAGGGTATCTACCGGAAACATATTGTACAGGGAAACCAGGTCCCTTGTTTTTTCCTTTTCGAGATGTTTTGCTGCCAGTTTACTCTCCAGAGCCATCACCGCAGTGGCGGAGGCTGCTGCATCGGGTAAACCTGCGAGGTCGAACATTTTTTCGATATGCATTACATACTTGGATCGTATCTCTTTGGATCGGTCATCTTCCTGCAAATAATATTCCCGGTCCGGCAATCCCAGGCCCGACTGCCAGGCATATACCGTATATATAGTGGGATCCTTAAAATCCTGGTATACAAAGAGCCCCAGCGGCACATTGATTCCCATTTTATTGGCATAGGCAAAATAGGTGGCCAGGTCATCATAGGAATTGATACCTGCTATCTTATCAAATTCTGCTTTTAAAGGTGCTACCCCAATCTCATTTCGTTTTTCCAGATCCATGTAGGACTTGAAGAGATCACCTACCTTTTGTTCATCGGATCCATCGGCAAAATCGCCTTCGGACGATTCTTCAATGATCTTCTTTACATTCTCTTCAGATTCTTCATATACGATATAGCCGACACCGTAACTGGCCTTATCATCCGGGATAGGAGTATTTTTAACCCAGGTACCGTTCACATAGGCCGTGAAATCATCTCCCGGTTTTACCAGGGTATCCATGTATTGGGTCAGAATACCTGAAGTAAGTTCCTTTTCTTCCTTGCTTTCCGTCTTGCAGGCTGCAATTGCAAGCAATGCCATAAAGGCAGAAAGCTTTACTGCTTTTTTAATCATATCATCTGTTTATTTAATTTGTTACTATTAGACTTGCAAAGCCGCTGTTTGTTACAACACAAGGGTTAAAACTAGGCGCATTCCATTATTCCTAATGACCTACTGATGCTTTCTGTGCCGATCTCTGGCCAGCAAGGTGTTTTTCAGAAGCATGGCAATGGTCATAGGACCAACACCACCGGGTACCGGGGTAATATAGGAAGCTTTTTCCTTTACATTTTCGAAGTCGACATCCCCGGTAATGTAATACCCTTTTTCTTTGGAATCATCTGCTACCCGGGTAATGCCCACATCAATGATGACAGCACCCGGTTTCACCATATCGGCTTTCAGGAAATGTGGGACGCCCAGGGCAGAAACGATAATATCTGCCTGCAAGGTAAGTTCTTTTATATTTTTTGTTCTGCTATGTGCCAGGGTCACTGTGGCGTTGGCGGCTTTACCTTTTTGGCTCATCAGGATGCTGATAGGTCTTCCCACAATATGGCTCCTGCCAATAACGACGGCATGTTTCCCTTCAGTTTCTACCTCATATCGGCGCAGTAATTCCATGATCCCGTAAGGAGTGGCAGAGATAAAGGTTTCCATATCGAGTGCCATCTTCCCAAAATTGGTAGGATGAAAACCGTCTACATCCTTATCCGGATGCACGGCCATTAATATCTTTTGCTCATCGATATGTTTGGGCAATGGAAGTTGCACGATATAGCCGTCAATATCCGGATCATCATTGAGCTGCTGCACCAGACGAAGTAACTGTTCTTCTGTGGTTTCGGCCGGCAGTTGTTTTAAGGTTGAATCGAATCCTACCCTTTTGCAGGATCGGACCTTACTCCCCACATAGGTAAGGCTGGCCCCGTCATTCCCCACAAGAACAGCTGCCAGATGCGGTACTTTTTCTCCTTTTTCTCTCATTTTGGCCACTTCAGCAGCTATTTCTTCCTTGATCTGATTGGAGATTTTTTTACCGTCTAGTAGGGTCATGTGCCTTGTTAATTATGTTTCTATTTAAATTTGGTATTTTTCAGCCCCTGAGGCCACCCATCATCTGCATCATTTTTTTGCCTCCGCCTCCCTGCATCATTTTCATCATTTTGCCCATTTGATCGAATTGTTTTAGCAGCTGGTTCACTTCTTGTATGCTTCTGCCACTTCCTTTGGCAATCCTTTTTTTCCTGCTTGCATCCAAAAGAGAGGGGTTGGAGCGCTCATCAGGGGTCATGGAATGAATGATGGCCTCTACGTGTTTGAAGGCATCATCATCAATATCCATACCTTTCAGTGCTTTTCCTGCACCGGGTATCATCCCCATAAGGTCCTTCATACTGCCCATTTTCTTGATCTGCTGGATCTGATTCAGGAAGTCGTCAAAACCGAATTTATTCTTGGCGATCTTCTTCTGGATCTTCCTTGCCTCCTCTTCATCGAACTGCTCCTGGGCGCGTTCCACAAGCGAGATAACATCGCCCATCCCAAGGATCCTGTCGGCCATACGGTCCGGATAGAAGACATCTATTGCCTCCATCTTTTCCCCTGTACCAATAAATTTGATGGGCTTATTGACGACCGATTTAATGGAAATTGCAGCCCCACCACGGGTGTCCCCGTCTAATTTTGTGAGGATGACACCGTCAAAATTAAGCACCTCATTGAAGGCCTTGGCCGTATTCACGGCATCCTGCCCGGTCATGGCGTCCACAACAAAGAGGATCTCCTGCGGATTGATGGCCTTCTTTATATCCGATATTTCGGTCATCATCGTTTCATCTACGGCCAGGCGCCCGGCAGTATCAATGATCACTACATTTTGGCCATTTGCCCTTGCATACGCGATACCGGCCTTTGCCAATGCGACCGGATCATTATTTTCTTTATCGGAATACACGGGTACCCCGATCTGATCGCCCACCACATGCAACTGATCGATGGCAGCAGGTCGATACACATCACATGCTACCAGTAATGGGTTCTTGGATTTTTTGGTTTTTAGGTAATGCGCTAATTTTCCGGAGAACGTGGTCTTACCGGATCCTTGCAATCCGGACATGAGGATCACTGCCGGACTGCCGGACAAATCGATCCCTTCGGCATCGCCCCCCATGAGTTCGGTAAGCTCGTCTTTCACGATCTTCACCATGAGCTGCCCCGGTTGGAGGGTGGTCAGTACATTTTGACCCAGGGCTTTTTCCCTTACTCTATTGGTAAACTCTTTAGCAATTTTAAAATTCACATCGGCATCCAACAGCGCCCTTCTGACCTCTTTGGTGGTCTCGGCAACGTTGATCTCCGTAATCTGCCCATGTCCTTTAAGGACATGTAAGGCTTTATCCAGCTTTTCACTTAAATTATCGAACATAACTTCCTTGCATTTAGGAGGAATGCAAATTTAACAATTGGAATGGGATCATGGAAGTTCCTCCCGAGAAATATAAAAACAAAAAGGGCAACTTCTCGGGGAAGTCGCCCTTTTCTTAAAGAATAGGGGTAAAAAAGGTATCGTTATGGTTTTTCAAAAACCAACACTTCGTAGTTTGCGTTCGTATCGTTATAACTTTTCAGTTCGATACGATTATTGGTCATGGAAACAAAATCCCAGTCATCTGTGAGATCAATTAATACGCCTTCGATACCGGCATTCAGATACACCTTGAGTTTACCATCGCTATTGCGGAGTACTCTCCAGATACCGGCCTGTGTAGCTCCGGTCTGACCGGTGGTGATGCTCATCACGTGCTCCATACCAAAAACAAAGGTATAGGGCATAAAGTTCTGGGTTTCATCTACGTCTCCATCTTTATACTGAGCGACCATCCATTCACCGCCCATCATAACGTTCCTGATCTCCAGGACATCACCGTCCGGGGTATTCGGATTATCTTCACATACCCTTTGTACGATTAGCTCATAAGCGCTGCCTTCAATCTCGAATTTCAATCGGTCGTTGCGAAGGTCACTAAGCAGCCATTCGAAGCTTACTTCGGGTTCATCTCCAAAGGCAAGGGCCATTACCAGTCTTCCCTGGTTATTGGAAGTGATCTCCCATGAGCCTTCAGAAACGTTCACACCGTTGCTTAGCGTTACTATGCCTTCGGCCATGAACTTAAATTCGTATCCCAGCAGGCGGTCTATTTCATCACCATTTAACTTTACTTTCTTGATCACCCAGGCACATTCATTCAATATCGTTCTTAAGGTGGTGGGATCTTCGTTATATATATCACAAACGCTTTTTAGGATGATCCTGTTCCCTCCTTCGGCGTATAATTTGATCTTTCCTGGCTCAATTTCGTACACGAACCATTCCAATGTAAAGTCGACCAGCACATCAAATTCAAGATTTATGAGTACCCCTCGATCGGTAAAACGAGTACTCCATGCGCCATTCAAAACATTCCCCATCCTGTCTTTCACTGTGACACTGCCGTCTTGGGCAAAATTCATTGCGTATTCAAAGTACTGATCGGTTTGACTAATGTTATCACGATTCACTTCACGTACCAACCAGGGACATTCTACAATAAGGTTGTTAAAGCGTTCCAGGGTAAAATCATCGTCATTGTAATCGTTGTCATCATCCTCATCACAAGCATCCTTGGCGCTTTCAATGGCAGCAGCTAATTCGGCATTATTATTCACCGTTACCGATGTTCCGTCATATAATTTCAAAGTAACAGGAAAATCGATACTGATAAGATCATCATCGCCCAATTCCTTAAAGAATCGCCTTAACTCCAGGTCGCTGTTCACGGTGACAGTACCTGTTTGTTGTTCGTTAATATCGAAGGTGAACAGTGTAATAGGATAATCGAAATCAATACATTCAATATCATCATCATTACCTCCTTCTTTACATTCTGCAGCATAGGCGCGCAGTTCTTCTTTGTTATTGATGACAATCTGTTCAAAATCACTCAACGTAATGGTGATAGGAAAAATAATATCCAGAATATCGATGTCATCATCAAGGGCGTCGAAGATCTCCTCGATCAGTTGAAGATCTTCACGGGAATCAATCGTAATCTGAATGCCATTTACTTCTACTGTGTATGGAAAATTTAAAGCAAAGCAACTAGCCCCATCCACAATATTGTCAAAGGAACCATCATTGGAAGAGGTCCTTTCAATAAGTTTGGCGGTAGAAGAGCTGGCGATGATGGTCTGTTGTTCGTCTGGTTGCGGAAGCTCTTCAAATTCATCCTGACAAGAGGTTACCATCAGCACTGCTATAAACAGCAGGGAAAACACTGAATACTTAAAAACATTTTTCATAACGATTTGGATTTTTTGTTATTCGTATGTGGTTATAACAGCCATCTTTTTGAAAACCCTACCCCCATTTTTGTTTTTTTTAAAATATCTTTGAGATACATCGAGCAATTCAGAAGGGTACAACTATGGATAATGTCTGTGAAGAGGAAGTTTTCAATTCTATCTTCAAATCCAATTCTAAAACGATCTTCAACTATATATATTATAAGTATGGGAATGAAGAAAAGGCCTATGATGCTGTTCAGGAGGCCTTTGTAAAACTTTGGGAGCATTGTGCAAAGGTTACACCGGATAAAGCCAAATCATTCGTGTATAAAGTGGCCAATAATTTATACCTCAATGTACTGAAGGCAGAAAAAGTCCGATTGAAATATGCCGAAAACAGTTCCCGATCTGTTTCCCATGAATCGCCCGATTACATCCTTGAAGAAAAAGAATTTAAAGATAAACTGGACAAGGCCCTGAACAGCCTTCCCGAGAACCAGCGCACCACCTTCCTTTTAAACCGGATCGATGGAAAAAAATATGCAGAGATAGCAGAAATGGAAGGAGTAAGTGTAAAAGCCATTGAAAAAAGGATGCACCTGGCACTGCAAACACTTAGGGCGCAAATAGACGGCCTCTAATTGAAAATATTTTAATTTCAATATATTGATAATCAATATATTGAAAAATATTTATCGACAAAAGGTAGGGTTTTCTAAAACTGGAATGTTATATAGAAGTAAAGAATAGAACTCATGCAAGAAAATTACCTGGCGAAATGGCTCAATAACGAACTCAGCGATGAGGAGTTGGCCGAATTCCAGCGCTCTGAGGAATTCGCCACGTACGAAAGGATAGTGAAGGTTTCCAATGGTCTGGAAGCGCCTGCCTTTGATACTACACGGGCCCTTGAGGATATTAAATCCAGACAGGCTGCCGGTACCGGAAAGGTTATCAAACTGCGTCCTTCCCAGTATTTAATGCGCATTGCGGCAGCGGTTACCGTGTTAGTTGCAGCCTCCTATTTTTACATTGCTTCTCTTGACGAAACCTTTAGTACCGCTTATGCAGAACATACGGAAATAGTCCTTCCGGATGCCTCTGAAGTCCTTTTGAATGCAGATTCTGAACTGAGCTACAGTGATCGGAACTGGGATACGGAACGAAAATTATCCTTAAAAGGGGAAGCTTTTTTTAAGGTAGCCAAAGGCAAAAAATTTACCGTACATACGGATATGGGGAAGGTGAGCGTACTAGGAACCCAGTTCAATGTGGAAAGCAGGAACGGTTTTTTTGAAGTCACTTGTTTTGAAGGGCTGGTGAGCGTCCAATACAAAGGACAGGAAGAAAAATTACCGGCGGGCACTTCTTTTCTCGTCATAAATAATACCATAATGCCGTCAGATGCTCCTGCTGCTGCTGAGCCCTCCTGGGTACGCAATGAGAGTAGCTTTAAGAGTATTCCCTTAAAATATGTATTGGACGAATTTCAGCGGCAATACGATGTGGAGGTAGTGGTTCAAAATGTAGACCTTGAGCAATTATTTACCGGTACTTTTAGCAACACAGACATAAAAATAGCGTTACAGAGTATAAGTGCCCCTTCTCAAATTAAATATGAGTTTGAGGAGAATAAAGTGCTCTTCTATGCAGAAAACGCACCTTAAAAGAATCTTCTTTTGCTTTCTGATGGTCTTTTGGGCCCTTTCTTTAGCACAGGCTCAGGAAGGTGAACGGGTACCCCTTATCTCTTTTATCCAACAATTAGAGGATCGTTTTGGAGTAACATTTTCATATCTTGATGAAGACCTGGCATCCATTAGCATTCCGGTCCCGGCCCCATCTGACCTTCCCGCTATTCTTCAAGCCATTCAGGATGAAAGTAAATTACTGATCACGAAACTTTCAGACCGGTATTATACTATTGTCAAAAAGAGCACTATCGATATTTGCGGCTTCGTCTACGATAATTTTGGCCAGAATACCATTCCCGGGGCTTCCGTGGAAGTATTGGAAAATGGAACGGCTGTTATTACGGATATGGACGGAAAATTTTCGTTGGCAGCTATCCCACGCAGTGCTACTATTCGCCTCCGGTATCTGGGCTATAAGATACGATACATTTCCGCTGAAGAGCTGGCCTCCGGGAAGCCCTGCAAACCGATACTGCTTGGCGTTAGTTATCAGCAGCTGGAAGAAGTGGTGGTCTACCAGTTCTTAACTACCGGTTTAAACCGGGAAAACGATGGAAGCATTCAGCTAAGCACAGAAGATTTCGGGGTCTTACCGGGCCTTTTAGAGCCGGATGTACTGCAAACCGTTCAAGCGTTGCCGGGCATTAAAAGTGTTGATGAAACCGTCTCCAATATCAATATCAGGGGCGGAACCAACGATCAAAACCTCATCTTGTGGGATGGCATAAAAATGTACCAGTCGGGTCATTTTTTCGGGCTCATTTCGGCCTTCAATCCATACCTCACCGATAAGGTATCCATCATCAAGAATGGTACAAGTGCACAATACGGTGATGGGGTTAGCGGCATTATCAGTATGCAAACCAAAAATGAGATTCAAGACAGGATCTACGGAGGTGGAGGCTTTAACCTCATAAGTGGCGATGTATACGGCCATATCCCCTTAAATGATCAGTTGGCCTTTCAGTTTTCTGCCAGAAGATCGGTAACCGACTTCCTAAACACACCCACCTACAATCAATTCTTTGAAAGGGCGTTCCAGGACACGGAAGTAAAAGAAACCAATGGAAGCAATGACCCAATAAGCAGGGATGAGACCTTTTATTTTTATGACTTTACGGGAAAGGTCCTTTATGATCTTAACCGGGATCACCAGCTGCGTATCAGTTTTATCACCATTAACAATAACCTCGATTACCTGGAAACAGCAGAGGATACAGGCAGGAGTTCCCGGAGTCTTCTGGACCAGACCAATTACTCCCTTGGCGGGCAGCTACAAAGCCAGTGGAGTGACCGCTTTTCTACCAATATCAATGCCTATTACACCCGATATAATCTGGATGCTCAAAACACTGAGGGTACCGGCCAGCAAACACTCTTCCAGAATAATGAGGTAAAGGAATCCTCTTTTAAAGCCCTCACCAACTGGCGTATTTCAGAGGCCTTGCATGCCGTCAATGGGTATCAGTTTACCGAAGTTGGGATTACCAATGCAGCCTTTGTAACGCAGCCGCCCTTTAGCAGCAATATAAAAGGGGTTATACGCACACATGCATTGTTTTCGGAAGTTGGATTCGTTTCACCGGAAAAGGAATTTATGGTCCTGGGCGGTGCCCGACTCAACTATATTGAAAATCTGGCAACCTTTCAGGTGCTAATCCTGGAACCCCGACTCAATATCAGTTATGCTCTGCTACCCGATCTTCGCCTGGAATTTCTAGGTGAATTCAAGAATCAGACCACCAACCAGATCGTTGACCTGGAACAAAATTTTTTAGGCATAGAAAAGCGTCGCTGGATCTTGTCGGATGATACTACCCTGCCTATAACAAGAAGCAAACAGGCCTCACTGGGTCTTAGCTATGACAAGCATAAATGGTTTGTGGGACTGGAAGGTTTTTACAAAGAGGTTGATGGGGTGAGTACCGCCACACAGGGGTTCCAAAATCAAGATCAGTTTAATGGAGAAATTGGGAATTATACCATCAGGGGAGCCGAATTCCTGATCAACTACAAAAATGCCCGCTTCAGTAGTTGGTTGAGTTATACCTATAATACCAATACCTATTATTTTGAGGATATTGTGCCGCAGGAATTTCCAAATAATTTGGATATCCGGCATACCATGACACTTGCCAGTACCTATAACTACAAAAATCTGAAGCTGGGAGTTGGGCTCAATTACCGGACAGGGATACCATTTACCAAACCCCAGGAGGGACCCGGTGCCATTGACACCACCGTATTCCCGAACAGGATCAACTATCAAAGTCCTAATAGCAGCAGGCTACCAGACTACCTGAGGGCAGATGCTTCCTTGCTCTATTCATTCCTTATAGGCGAGAAAGTAAAAGCCACTGCCGGGGCCTCTATCCTTAATTTATTGGGCAAACGAAACGTACTGAACACCTACTATCGTTTAAATGAGGCGAATGAAATAGAGACCGTAGAAAGTATTTCCCTGGGGCTTACCCCCAATGTTAGTTTCAGGATCCGTTTTTAAGGCCTGTTTAAGCGTGTCATGACAATGACATGGGGAAAGGTGATGGCGGCCAGAAAATAGATCATCACAGACAAGAACAGGCCTTCCGTGTCCTTAAAAAAATAATAAAGTATAGCGAGTCCAGCCATTGTTACCACCCAGTAAACAAAGGAAGTCTTTACATATGTAAGCAATGACATTTTTGTAAAGCTCCCATACAGGTATTTCGTTTGATCTATGAGTGACGGTATGCTATGCCATACTACAAAGTAGATACTAAAAGCCCATAGCAGGGATGCGGTTTTAAAAACGATGTAAAAAACAATCAGGAAAAATAATTCCTTAAAAATATTGACCACCACCTTCCCGGTAAAATACCACCATAAGTAGATCCCTATAAAACCAATAAAGGAAACTGCCAGCGTGTACAGGTAGTACTCCTTCTTCATGGCGATCCCTCCCACCTGTTCAATAATTGGCGTTACTTCCTGCTCATTGGTGTAGAAAAGCAAGAAGAAAATGACCAATCCATAGAAGGTATAGAAAAGCGTGGTTAAAGACGATTGTATCCTGTGTGCTGCCCAATGCTGTTCCCCAAAATGATAACTGCTCGCTACAACAAAGAACAAAAGCGCTAAGGTTGGAAACCATGAAAAGAAAAAGGCCGTAAACAGCACAACCGCCACATAACTAAAGAGCGCCCTGGCAAAAAAGGAATGCTTGGTTAAGCTGGTGGTCCGTTCAAGGAGCTTCAGGTCATTGGATCCATGAAAGATACCAAAGGTGAAAATAAAGAAGTAGCCCAGAACAGCCTCTGCTTTTGCATCAAACAAGACCGCTATCCAAAGGAAAAAAAAGGTGCTTACGATCGTAAAACCGTTAATAGTGTTAATATTTTGTTGTTTTTTTTCCAAATCGATAAAATAACTAGCTCAAATTTATGAATTTATGTTTAACTTTTACTACTTTTATTTAAACAAAAAAACTAATTCAATTGTTATGGAAAATTTATTTGCATCAATTTCATTGGTCTCCAAGATGGCGACCAATGACTATGTAGGGTTTACCTTCTTTGTTGGCTGTATGGCCATGATGGCTGCCTCTGCATTTTTCTTTTTATCAATGAACAGCTTTGATAAAAAGTGGAGAACTTCTATCCTGGTTTCAGGATTAATTACCTTTATCGCTGCCGTGCATTATTGGTACATGAGGGATTACTGGGCAGGATTCGCCGAATCTCCCACCTTCTTCAGGTATGTGGACTGGGTATTGACAGTACCCTTAATGTGTGTGGAATTCTTTTTGATCCTGAAGGTTGCAGGAGCTAAGAAGTCACTCATGTGGAAATTGATCTTCGCTTCTGTAGTGATGCTGGTAACAGGATACTTCGGTGAAGCAGTAGACAGGGACAACGCCTGGCTATGGGGTCTTATCTCTGGCCTTGCCTATTTCTGGATCGTATATGCTATCTGGTTTGGTGAAGCCAAAAAATTGGCGGAGGCAGCAGGCGGTGCGGTCTTAAGTGCGCACAAAACGCTGTGCTGGTTCGTATTGGTTGGATGGGCAATCTATCCGCTTGGGTACATGGCCGGAACACCGGGTTGGTACGATGGCATAGCATCCCTGGGCCTGAACATGGACGTGATCTACAACATCGGTGATGCTGTAAACAAGATCGGTTTTGGACTAGTGATCTACGGCTTGGCTGTCGCTCAAAGTTCCGAGAAATAATTTTTCTTATTGGTATACATGAAAAGACCGCCCAAAAGGCGGTCTTTTTAATTTCCTACATCCGTTCCGGCACATCGATCCCCAGCAAACCAAAAGCCGTTTTAATAACTTCGGCCACCTTATGGGAAAGCAGCACCCTGAAGGTTCGTAAATGCTCATCCTCCTCACCCAAAATAGACACCTGCTGGTAAAAAGAATTAAACTCTTTTACCAGGTCATACGTATAGTTGGCAATCAGGGCCGGACTGAATTGTTCGGCTGCCATAGAAATGGTATCCGGAAAGATCAATAATTGTTTAATTAATTCTTTTTCCTTACTAAACAAAACTTGTGCCTTCATGTCTCCCAAGGCTACACCTTCAACATCAAAATTGGCTTTCCGGAGAATTGACTGTATCCGGGCATAGGTATACTGTATAAAGGGCCCGGTATTTCCCTGAAAATCGACCGATTCTTCCGGATCAAAGAGGATCCTTTTCTTTGGATCTACTTTTAAAATATAATATTTTAAAGCGCCAAGGCCAATGATCCTGTAAAGCTGTTGTTTTTCTTCATCGGAGTACGCATCCAGTTTTCCCAGTTCACGGGAGATCGCTTCTGCAGTTTTGGCCATATCTTCAATGAGGTCGTCCGCATCTACCACGGTTCCTTCCCTGCTCTTCATCTTGCCAGAGGGCAGGTCTACCATCCCGTAACTCAGATGATACAAGTGTTCTGCCCAGGGAAAGCCCAGTTTTTTCAGGATCAGGAACAACACCTTAAAATGATAGTCCTGTTCATTGCCCACTGTATAGACCATTCCGCCAATATCCGGATGGTCATGAACACGCTGAATGGCAGTGCCAATATCCTGGGTCATATAAACAGCCGTCCCATCGGAACGAAGCACAATTTTCTCATCGAGGCCATCCTCCGTAAGGTCTATCCAAACACTACCATCCTCTTTTTTAAAAAACACGCCTTTTTTAAGACCTTCCTCTACCACATCCTTTCCTAATAAATAGGTATCACTTTCATAATAAAGCGTATCAAAATCGACTCCCAGATTTTGGTAGGTTTCCCGGAATCCTTCATAGACCCAGCCGTTCATTGTCTTCCAAAGGGCAACAACTTCCGGATTCCCGGCTTCCCACTGGCGAAGCATTTCCTGTGCTTCCTTAAGGATAGGGGCCTCTTTCTCTGCCTGTTCCCTGGACCTTCCCTCAGCCACCAGCTCCTCAATTTCCTTTTTATAGGCCTTGTCAAAAGCAACGTAGTAGTTCCCAACCAGTTTGTCTCCCTTAAGGCCCGTAGAAGCCGGGGTCTCCCCATTGCCAAATCGTTTCCAGGCCAACATGCTTTTACAGATATGGATACCCCTGTCATTGATGATCTGCGTCTTATACACTTTTTTGCCCGATGCCTTCAGGATCTCGGCCACCGAATACCCCAGAAGATTATTCCTGATATGACCCAGGTGCAAAGGCTTATTGGTATTGGGCGAAGAGTATTCTACCAGTACTGCCTCCTCTTCCGTTACTTTCTGCAGTCCAAAATCGGATTGCTTTTGAATTCCGGAAAACGCCTTTAAGTAATAGGCATCACTGATCACTATATTTAAAAAACCCTTGATCACATTTACACCCGAAACCTCCTTTACATGTGTTTTCAGATAATCCCCTATGGCTGTCCCAATAGTTACAGGGTTCCCTTTTACATACCGAAGCATGGGGAATATAACCAGCGTAATATCGCCCTCAAAATCCTTGCGCGTTGGCTGAAATTCTATACCCGGAAGGGTTACGTTGTACAATGCCTGTACCGCCTCTTTTACCTTTTCCGTAAGCTCCTGTTCAATATTCATGGATGTCCGCCTTTGAAGTTGCAAAACTACGTATTTTTTATGCTTTTGTATCGACTTCACAACGGATTCCCCCATGTTTTGGGTAACTTTATACCGCTATTGAAAAAGAATGTGTATGCTGGTAAATGTGTCCTATAACAACAAAGAGCTGACGCGAAAAATTGATGACGAAGTCGGCAAACCCTTTCTCTTAAAAAACCGCTGGGCTATGGGAGGGATAGGCTCCCCTAAATTATTCATCACAGAGAGCAGTATCGAGATCCGGAACCTACTCCTCCTGGATAACAACCTGGATTGTTGCAATATTGAACTCAGGCCCAAGGGCATCATTGTTCGCTTCCGGTCCTTGTTAGAAACCTTTGCGCTGGTCATCCCCTATTACAAGCTATCCGTTTACAAGGGAGATTTTGCCATATATTCCATCTACCGTGACCATCATTTCATAAAAGTCCGGTCCGACACCAAGGCCATCCAAAAGTTTTTTAAGAAGATGCTCGATTACAAAGCCGACACTTCACCAACATCCATAGAAGATCTATAGCGCATGAAAATACTACTGACAGGAGCCAACGGGTATATAGGCATGAGACTCTTGCCCGGATTACTGGAACTGGGACATGAGGTTATCTGCGCAGTACGCGATGAGAAACGCCTTTCGGTTGACGAGGAAATCCGTTCCAAAATTGAAGTGATAGAGGTCGATTTTCTGCAACAAGCAATACCGGGGAAACTCCCTCCGGATATCGATATTGCCTATTACCTTATTCATTCCATGAGTTCTTCTACTCAGGATTTTGATGAAAAGGAAGCGCTTTCTGCCCAAAATTTCAATGCCTATATGGCCGACACCTCGGTAAAGCAGGTTATTTATTTAAGCGGCATTGTCAATGAAGAAAAACTGTCCAAGCACCTCAAGTCACGAAAAAATGTTGAGGATATCCTTTACACAGGTGGCTATAATCTAACCGTAATAAGGGCAGGGATCATTGTTGGCTCCGGGAGTTCCTCCTTCGAAATCATCCGCGACCTGTGCGAAAAACTACCCTTTATGATCACCCCAAAATGGGTGCTCACCAAAACGCAACCGATCGCCATCAGGGATATCATCAATTTTCTGATCGGTGTTCTGGGACGGAAAGAAACGTATAATGATTCCTTCGATATTGGCGGAAAGGATATCCTGACCTATAAAGAGATGTTGCAGCAGTATGCGAGGGCGCGGGGCTTTAAGAATTGGATCTTAACAGTCCCCATAATGACCCCAAAACTATCTTCCTATTGGTTGTACTTCGTCACCTCCACTTCCTACAAGCTTGCTATAAATCTGGTAGACAGCATGAAGATGGAAGTGGTGGCCAGGGACAATCGTCTTGAAACGATATTGGGCATAAAAACACACACCTATCGGGAAGCTATAGATATGGCCTTTAAGAAGATAGAACAAAACCTGGTCGTAAGCAGCTGGAAAGACAGCATGGTTAGTGGGCGTTTTCAAAAGAACCTGGAGAAATACATTCAGGTCCCCAAATATGGGGTACTGAAAGATGAAAAAAAGATAAAAGTTAAAGACCCGGATGCCGTACTGGAAAATATCTGGAAGATCGGAGGCGAGCAGGGATGGTACTACGGGAATTGGCTGTGGAAGATACGAGGTTTTTTGGATAAGCTAAATGGGGGTGTTGGGCTCCGAAGAGGGCGCACCCACCCTGACCGGATCTATCCAGGAGATTCACTAGATTTCTGGAGGGTACTGTTGGCAGACAAGCCGGGAAAAAGACTGCTTTTGTTTGCAGAAATGCGGCTGCCAGGTGAAGCGTGGCTCGAATTCAGGATAGATAAGGAGTCGGTATTGCATCAGACGGCGACATTCCGGCCTAAAGGATTCAGAGGAAGGCTATACTGGTATTCTATTGTCCCCTTCCACTACTTTATCTTTGGAGGAATGATACGAAATATTGCGAAAACGCCCACCAGGACCTTTAAAAGAACAAAATAATACGGTTAGGCGTTGCTCGCCACCTGGGTTCTTGGGAGAAATACTTCCGCCATCATACAACGGGCACTCCCTCCACCGCAGGTTTCGATGGTTTCTAGCGGACTATGAATGATCTCACAATGATTACGGATCTTTTGCAATTGCTCTTTGCTTAGGCTGTCGTAGGCAGCGGAACTCATTACAATATATCGCTTGTCATTGGCCCCAATGACCTGAAGCATATTGCCCGCGAAGTGCTGTTCCTGTTGCTCTGTGATAGCGATGATCTCTTTTCCGTCTTTCGTTAGGTGATCAATAACATTTTTTCGTTCCTTCTTATCATCAATAGCGTCGAGGCAGATCACCGCAAATGTTTCGGCGACACACATCATAACATTGGTATGGTAAATAGGCATCCTTTCCCCGTCTACTGATTGGTTGGCGGTAAAGATCACCGGTGTGCACTCCATATCTTCACAAAATTCGATGAATAGGTCCTCATCTGCACGCGGTGAAAGGGCACAATATGCTTTCTGGTGTTCACGGTCCATGATGATACTCCCCGTTCCTTCTAGGAAAAGTCCTTCTTCTTCTGCAGACGTATAGTCGACTACCGTAATGATCTCAAACCCTTTTTCTTCCAGAATATCCAGGATGTCCTCCCGCCTTTCCCGGCGCCTGTTCTCGGCAAACATAGGATAGAGTCCGACTGTGCCGTTTTCATGAAAAGATATCCAGTTATTGGGAAAAATAGAATCCGGGGTATCCCGTTCATAAATATCCTCCACAACGATCACTTCCACTCCCTTACTTCTCAATTCCAACACAAACGCATCGAATTCTTCCTGGGCCCTTAGGTTTATGGTCTGATTCTTTATATCCAGGTCTTCCTGAAAATAATTATTGACAGCGGTCTCCTCGTTCATGCGGAAGCGCACCGGACGCACCATGAGTATTGTATTCGTGATCTGCATAAGGCCTGTGTAAAAAGTACCGTAAAGTTATATCATTTACGGTTCTAAAGAGAGGAATATTTTTTAATAATGTAGTGTGATTGTACCGTAACTTTTTACGCCCTGATCAACGGAAGCGTGCTGCAACGCAACAATCCCTCTTGTTTGCCGATCTCCGCATATGGGATCTCTTCTACGGTGAATCCCTGCTCTCTCAGCCAGGTATTCAGTCGGGTAAAAGAACGTTCAGAAACGATCACTTCCGGGGAAATAGAAAATACATTACTGCACATTTGATACATTTCGTCCTTGGTTATTTCGAAGATATTATCCTTTCCAAAATAACTGACCAACCATTCGTATTCTTCCGCTACCAAAAAGCCGTTCCTATGCAGTATGGCCTTGTTTTTTCCAATGGGTTGAAAACAGCAGTCGAGATGCAGTGCATTCTCCCTTGCATTGGTGTTGGACTTTCGCAATTCAAATGATTTAACCTTTTTATCCGGGAACAAATCCTGCAAATAAGTCACTGCCGCCGTATTTGTCCTGGCCGTGATAAAATCGGCATAATCCGCACCGGAGTAGGTGCCAACAAAAATATACTCCTTCCAGGGCATCACATCGCCCCCTTCCACATGTACGTGCTCAGGTGGGGTCAAAATGTCCTCGGAAGCGATCACATCCAACACATGGAGAATCGCATCGAATTCCTGTTCCCGCTCCGGTAAAATATTTGCTTTGATCAGTTTGTTTTCGATAACAAAAGCTATATCGCGGGAAAATATCTGATTACAATCTTCTATTACTTCCGGGCGGAATACTTGTACCCCATATTTTTTGAGCACAGCATGGAAGGCTTCCATCTCCCGTATCATATCTTCCTCTTTCGGATAGGTTCCTGCAAGGATATTCTCCAGGGATTTAGGGTCGTAAGCCTCCTCCGGCTTAGGCTCTGGACCGCAACTGCGTGCAGTTCCCAGCACCACCGCCTTTAGGGGTGCGGTTTCATCCTTGACATTGAGTCGCAGCATAAAATGGCAGGTCTATCGTTTGGATAATGGGACAAAAGGACGTTGGTTCTCTCCGATATAGATTTGTCTTGGTCTGCCTATTGGTTCCCCCCTCATACGCATTTCGCGCCATTGAGCGATCCAGCCGGGTAAGCGTCCCATCGCAAACATAACCGTGAACATTTCTGTAGGGATTCCTAAGGCCCGGTAAATGATCCCGGAATAGAAATCTACGTTCGGGTATAGTTTTCGATCAACAAAATAAGGATCTTCCAATGCCACTTTTTCAAGCCCCTTGGCTATGTCCAGAATAGGATCTTCAATACCCAAATCGCCTAAAACATTATCTGCTGCCTTCTTTATGATCTTGGCACGTGGATCAAAATTCTTATACACTCGGTGACCAAAGCCCATCAAACGGAAAGGGTCGTTCTTGTCCTTGGCTTTCTCCATGTATTTCTTATAGTCGCCTCCATCTGCTGCAATAGCCTCTAACATTTCCAATACTGCCTGATTGGCACCACCGTGCAGTGGGCCCCAGAGAGCAGAAATCCCTGCAGACAACGAAACAAACAATCCCGCATGCGAAGAACCGGTGATCCGTACCGTAGAGGTAGAACAATTCTGTTCATGATCGGCATGGAGAATCAATAACTGATCCAGGGCTTCTATGACGATCTTATTCTTAATATATTCCTTGTTCGGTCTTTTAAACATCATTTTGTGGAGGTTCTCCACATAACCCAGCGTATCATCTCCATAATCAAGCGGCAATCCTTTTTGCTTTCGCATGGTCCAGGCCACTAAAACAGGGAATTTAGCCATGATGCGAACGATGGCATAATACATATCCTTTTCCGAGGCAACATTAACTGAGGAAGGATTAAAGGCGATCAATGCACTGGTAAGGGAAGACAGGACACCCATTGGGTGGGCCGACTTTGGAAAACCATCCAGGATCTTCTTCATTTCCTCATCTACATGCGATTCATGTTTGAGATCATCATGAAACTGCTCTAATTGCGCCTTATTCGGTAATTCCCCGAAGATCAACAGATACGCCACTTCCAGAAAATCTGCTTTTTCTGCTAATTCCTCAATATCGTAGCCCCTGTATCGCAGGATACCTTTTTCGCCATCCAGATAAGTTATGGAACTCTCGCAAGAACCTGTGTTCTTATAGCCGGGATCCAGGGTAATCATACCCGTTGAAGATCGAAGTTTCTTTATATCAATGGCCAATTCCTTTTCGGTACCTTCTACCACAGGGAATTCATATTTTTTTCCATCGTATTCGAGTATAGCCTTGTCCTTCATAGGGTTCTTTTTAATTTATTTTATATGCGTGTATAAAGTTAAGAAAAAGGTGGCTTCTTAACAATTCCTGACCTTGCTTTATCCTAAGAAAAAAAGGCTCATTATGAAAAGAAAAGTGCTGCATGAGAAACCAGATTATTTGCTGATGCTGTACAGTTTTTTGTAATACACATCCACGGAATCCTTCCAGGTAAATCGTTCCTTACTGGCATTATCCTGCAGTTGTTTCCAGGCAGCTTTGTTGTTCTGAAAAGTATCTAGTGCCAGATCAAAGCAACTGAGCATAGCTGCTATTTTTTCGTCATAGGTATCCCCATCAAAACAGAAGCCTGTTTTCATATGGTGTACCGTATCTTTCAATCCTCCTGTATTGTGCACCAAACAAGGATTGCCACTGCGCATGGCCAGCATCTGGCTAATGCCGCAGGGTTCGAACTGACTCGGCATAAAATAAAGATCCGTTTCCAGGTAGATAGAATCGATCACATCTTCCGACTGTCCGTTAAAAAATATAAAATTGCCGTGTTCCCTGCTGATCTTCCTGAAGAGTTCTTCATATTCCGGAGCGCCCGTTCCGAGCACCATATAGATCCCATTTACCTTTTCCAATTTCTTCAGGATCTCCTGCAGCGCTTCAGGCGAACGTTTGAAAAAGAAGAACTTTTGTTCGGTAAGCCTGGCAACACTGGAACAAATAAACCCTGGAGGTTTACTGAGAAGTGGAAGCAACTTTTCGCCTGTATGGGCTAAAAAGTCGGCTTTGTATTTTTTGGATTCTTCCTGAAGCCAGCGGAATATGGCCCGAATGGCATTATTGAAAAGTTGGTTGTCTTCGGCAACCCGGATATTGTTGTAATTACATCCATTTAAAATACCAAAGAGCCGGCCCTGATCATCTGCCTCCCGGAGGTCATTTTCCAGGGATTCACCCCCAATGAATTCGGGTGGGCTGCTAGGTAAAAGAATGTCCTCTTTGTAAGAGGGAGAAACGGTATGTACTGCATCTGCCAGACGAATCCCAACAGCCATCAGGTTAATACAATCCTGGTAGCGATGATCTAATAGCAGGCGTTTGTCATAATCAATTTCCGGAAACCATCTGTTTACAGAGGCCTCATTTCCTTCAAAGGGACGGATACCCTGAATAGCCAGGTTATGGATACTATAGACAAATCGTATTTTTTTGAGCGATGTGTAATCGGGGTGAAAGGTCTTTAAAAAAAGCAGGAGGCTGGTGTGCCAGTCATGTAAATGAACGATATCCAAGACGCCAAATGCATCCTGATCAATAGCTTTAGCGACCGCCGAACAAAAAATAGCGAACTTATTCGCATCCGTAAAAAAGGGTTTTTCAGGATCATTGTGGTAAATACTGCCAATTTTTCCCGACTGGATCTCCGGATGATGGATAACGTAATGCCGAATATTTCCCAAAGCCTTTTTTGGCGCTACTTCGTACAATTCTGCCGTATAGGCCCTCCCGTTAAGGCTAAAGTGGAGTGCTGACAGGAACGTCGCCTGTTGATGCAACCTGGAATAACTGGGCACCACAACATGGACAAAATCGCCTCTCTCCGCAATATGCCGGGGTACATCCCTGACAACATCACCCATACCACCTGCCTTGCAATTGGCAATGGCATCATTTTCGGCTGCGACAAACAAAAAATTGATCATATTTTCCCTAACAGGCATTTTTAGCGTTCGATCCGGGAAGAACCGGAGTCATAGAATAGGCGTCAAAAAAAAGCCTTTCATACAGATGAAAGGCTTTCATGACGTATTATGTACTTATTGTTTTACGTTAAAAGCTTTTTCACCGGGGTAATACGCAACGCTACCCAGTTCCTCTTCAATACGCAATAATTGATTGTACTTTGCCATCCTGTCCGAACGGGAAGCAGAACCTGTCTTAATTTGTCCGGTATTCAGCGCTACTGCTAGATCGGCAATGGTATTGTCTTCGGTTTCTCCTGATCGGTGCGACATGACACAGGTATACCCTGCATTCTTGGCCATATTTACGGCGGCAATCGTCTCCGTTAACGTTCCGATCTGGTTAACCTTGATGAGGATTGAGTTGGCAATACCTTCTCCTATCCCTTTGGACAAGCGGGTTACATTGGTCACGAAAAGGTCATCGCCCACTAATTGGACTTTATCTCCTACCAGTTCTGATAAGATCTTCCATCCTTTCCAGTCATTCTCGTCCATCCCGTCCTCTATAGAAATGATCGGGTATTTCTCACAGAGGGAAGCCAGGTATTTTGCCTGTTCTTCGGAAGTGCGAACCGCTCCTTTTTCCCCCTCGAACTTGGTGTAATCGTACTTACCATCCACATAGAACTCTGCCGAAGCACAATCCAGGGCTACCATGACATCGTCTCCCAGGGTGTATCCGGCCTTTTTAACTGCCTTTGCAATCGTATCCAATGCATCTTCTGTACCGTCGAGCGTAGGGGCAAAACCACCTTCATCGCCTACAGCAGTGCTCAGACCCCTGTCGTGCAACACCTTTTTAAGGTTGTGGAATATTTCGGTCCCCATCTGGATGGCATGCGAAAAACTCTTTGCTTTAACGGGCATGACCATAAATTCCTGAAAGGCGATAGGGGCATCTGAGTGCGAACCACCATTGATAATATTCATCATAGGGACAGGCAGGGTATTAGCACTTACCCCTCCAATATAGCGGTACAAGGATAAACCAAGCTCATTGGCAGCGGCCTTGGCAACAGCCAAGGAAACGCCAAGTATAGCATTTGCCCCCAGTTTTGATTTATTGGGCGTACCATCTAAGTCGATCATAGTTTGGTCTATCAGGTTCTGATCAAAGACCTCCATGCCTCGTATTTTGTCTGCAATGACCGAGTTTACATTCTTTACTGCATTCATGACCCCTTTTCCCATAAAGGCGGCGCCTCCGTCCCTTAATTCTACCGCTTCATGTTCGCCTGTTGAGGCACCCGATGGGACAGCAGCCCTGCCCATTACGCCATTATCGGTTATTACATCTACCTCGACAGTTGGATTTCCTCTGGAGTCGAAGATTTGTCGGGCATGCACGTCTAGGATAAAACTCATATTGATTCGTGTTTTTTAAAGGTTGATTTCTGTTTGATAAAGATACAAAAGGACGTTTGGAATACCTGATGTTTCCATGGATATCCTTCTACTTTTCATACCGCTTTAGACAAGCATGTCCTTATTGGCATGTTCGCTGATCATTTCGAAAAACTGGTCGAAAAGATACGAAGCATCATGTGGCCCCGGACTTGCTTCAGGATGGTATTGTACGGAAAACACATTTTTGTTCTTCATACGTATCCCTGCAACGGTTTGATCATTAAGATGCACATGCGTGATTTTCAAGTCCGGATGTGCTTCTGTTTCCTCGCGGTTAACGGCAAACCCGTGGTTTTGGGAGGTAATCTCCCCTTTTCCTGTTTCGAGATTGATCACAGGGTGGTTAATTCCGCGATGGCCGTTGTACATCTTGTAGGTAGAAACGCCATTGGCGAGGGCAATTACCTGATGCCCTAAACAAATCCCAAATAATGGCTTGTCTTGTGCTATGATCGCTTTGGCTGTTTGTATAGCATCTTTCAACGGTTCCGGATCCCCGGGGCCATTCGAAATAAAATAGCCATCCGGATTAAATGAACGTAATTCCTCAAAACTGGTATTGTAAGGAAACACTTTAATATAGGCATCTCTGGCTGCCAGGTTACGCAAAATATTCTTTTTGATCCCTATATCGAGGGCAGCGATCTTATAGGTAGCGTCTTCCTTCCCATAATAAAAGGGTGCTGCTGTAGATACCTTTGATGACAATTCCAGACCCACCATACTGGGAACCTCAGCCAATTCGGCTTTCAGTGCCGCAATTTCATCAACCCGAGTGGTAATAACGGCATTCATGGCACCATGATCCCTGATATAACTTACCAGGGCGCGCGTATCCACATCAGAGATAGCGAGCAGCTTATTCTTCTTGAGGAACTCCTGCAGGCTCATATCCGCATCTGGCCTTGAATAGTCATAACTGAAATTCTTGCAGACAAGACCGGCTATTTTTACCCCGTCACTCTCTACTTCATCCTGGTTGGTACCGTAATTACCGATATGGGCATTGGTCATTACCATCAGTTGTCCGAAATAGGAAGGGTCAGTGAAAATTTCCTGGTAACCGGTCATCCCGGTATTAAAACATACTTCTCCAAATGCGGTTCCTTCAGTATTTGCTACGGATTTTCCATAAAAAATGGTGCCGTCTGCCAATAAAATAAGGGCTTTCTTTCTGGATTGATACTTCATAGGGTCGCTACTGTTTTAAGATTTCACAAATAAACACAAAAAAAGGATAGACTTTTAGGCCTATCCTTTTCAAATTTTCAAACGTTATAAACATCCTATTCTTTGGAATCATCTGTTTTGGTTTCTTCCGAAGCTTCATTTGCTGGCGACTCCTTGGGAGTTTCAGTCTCTTCTGCCTTGGCTTCTGCCTTAGGTGCTGCTTCCTTGGGAGTTTTTACCTCCTCTGCCTTGGTCGCTGCCTTAGGTGCTTCCTCTGCTACCGCTGTTTCTGCAGGCGCTGCAGCAGTGGTTTCCGTTTTCTTGGCAGATCGGCTCCTTCTGGTAGTTTTCTTTTTCTTGGCTTTCCCTGCATTATAGATCTCATTGAAATCTACCAGTTCTATCATAGCCATGTCTGCGTTATCGCCCAGACGGTTCCCCAGTTTTATGATCCTGGTGTACCCTCCTGGTCGGTCTCCCACCTTCTCGGCTACTGTAGCGAACAATTCTGTAACGGCTGTTTTATCTCTAAGGTTCTTAAAGACAATACGCCTGTTATGGGTTCCTTTTTCCAGGGATTGGTTGTTCTCTGCCTTTGATTTGGTGATCAGGGGTTCTATAAACTGTTTTAGCGCCTTGGCCTTGGCAACTGTGGTATTGATCCGCTTGTGCTCAATAAGCGAGCAGGCCATATTTGCCAACATAGCCGTCCTGTGCGCCGTTTTTCTTCCTAAGTGATTGACTTTCTTACCGTGTCTCATCGTTCTGTGCTATCTGTTCGTCTTATTCCGGGCTTTTACTTCCCGAATAATCCCTATAATTAATCTTTATCTAATTTGTATTTGGAGAGGTCCATCCCAAAATTAAGGCCTTTGTTAATTACAAGTTCCTCTAATTCTGTCAGGGATTTCTTACCGAAGTTCCTGAATTTCATCAGGTCGTTCTTGTTGAAAGAAACCAAATCACCTAAGGTATCTACCTCTGCTGCTTTCAGGCAATTCAGGGCTCTTACGGACAAGTCCATATCTACCAATTTAGTTTTCAGCAACTGCCTCATGTGCAGGGACTCCTCATCGTAGGTCTCTGTCTGAGCAATCTCATCTGCCTCCAGCGTGATCCGCTCATCAGAGAACAACATAAAGTGGTGGATTAGCACTTTCGCTGCCTCGGTCAATGCATCTTTAGGGTGAATAGAGCCGTCTGAAACGATCTCAAAAACCAACTTTTCATAATCGGTCTTTTGTTCTACCCTGAAGTTTTCAATACTGTACTTCACATTCTTTATCGGAGTAAAGATAGAATCTACAGCAATGCTCCCTATGGGTGCATTAGACTTCTTATTTTCTTCTGCCGGCACATACCCACGTCCTTTTTCGATGATCAATTCCATATTGATACTCACCTTAGGATCCATATTGCAGAGTACTAGGTCCGGGTTCAATACCTGAAAACCAGAAATGAACTTTTGGAAATCACCTGCTGTTAATTGTTCTTTTCCGCTAACGGAAATAGATACGGTCTCCTCATTAACATCTTCGATCTGTCTTTTAAAACGAACCTGTTTTAAGTTGAGGATTATCTCGGTAACATCTTCTACCACTCCTTCAATCACTGAGAATTCGTGTTCTACCTTGTCAATTCTGACAGAAGTAATCGCGAATCCCTCCAAAGACGAAAGCAATACTCTTCTTAATGCGTTCCCAACAGTCAATCCGTAACCAGGTTCCAAAGGACGAAATTCAAATTTCCCTTCGAAATCTGAGGAATCGATCATTATAACTTTATCGGGTTTCTGAAAATTAAATAATGCCATAGTCGGATATGTGTTGTTTTATTTAGAGTATAACTCAACGATTAATTGTTCTTTGATGTTCTCAGGAATCTGAATTCTTTCAGGCACGGAAACAAAAGTACCTTCTTTCTTTTCGTTGTTCCAGGTGATCCACTCATACACACTGCTATTGGCAGCCAAAGAATCCTGTATGGCTTGCAGGGACTTGGATTTTTCCCTTACGCCAACAACGTCTCCTGCGTTAAGGCAGTAGGAAGGAATATTCACTAATTCCCCGTTTACGGTTATATGTCTGTGCGACACCAATTGTCTGGCGCCACTTCTAGAATTGGCGATGCCCATTCTGTATACTACGTTGTCTAAACGCGATTCACAAAGTTGCAGTAACACCTCACCAGTGACCCCTTTGCTTCTGTTGGCTTTGGCAAAAATATTCCTGAACTGTCTTTCCAGGATACCGTAGGTATATTTTGCTTTCTGCTTTTCCATTAACTGGATTGAATACTCCGATTTTTTTCCACGACGTCTGTTGTTCCCGTGTTGCCCCGGAGGGTAATTCTTCTTTTCAAAAGACTTGTCGTCTCCGAAAATCGCCTCTCCGAATTTCCGGGCGATCTTTGTTTTTGGTCCTGTGTATCTTGCCATCTTCTTTTTAAATTAAAAGTGTGATTATGAATTAAGGCTTATCCTTCGATAATCGTAACTACACTTTTTGTGAAAACTTATTTTAGGAATAATTCTGATTAAACTCTTCTTCTTTTTGGAGGCCTGCAACCGTTGTGGGGCATTGGCGTTACATCGATGATCTCTGTAACTTCAATTCCGGCGTTATGCAAGGATCGTATGGCCGATTCACGACCGTTCCCCGGACCTTTTACGTATACCTTTACTTTTCGTAAACCAGCGTCATGTGCGGTCTTGGCACATTCTTCTGAGGCTATCTGGGCTGCGTAAGGAGTATTCTTTTTAGAACCCCTGAAACCCATTTTACCAGCAGATGCCCAAGAAATGACATCTCCTTTTTTGTTGGTCAAGGAAATAATAATATTGTTGAAAGAAGCGGTAATATGTGCTTCCCCGGTAGACTCTACTATTACCTTGCGTTTCTTTGTTGTTTTTGTACCTGTCTTTGCCATACTACGCCTTATTACTTAGTTGCCTTCTTCTTGTTGGCAACTGTTTTTCTTTTTCCTTTTCTTGTTCTGGAATTGTTCTTGGTGCGTTGACCGCGTAATGGAAGTCCTGATCTGTGACGGATTCCACGGTAACAACCAATATCCATAAGTCGCTTGATATTCAGCTGATTCTCTGAACGTAATTCTCCCTCGATCTTGTAAAAAGAGACCACATCACGGATGCTTCCTATTTCATCATCCGACCAGTCAGATACCTTGGTATCCGGATTTACCTTTGCCTTTTCTAAAATCTCCAAGGCACGGCTTTTACCAATTCCGAAGATATAGGTAAGTGCTATTACGCCTCTTTTTTGTTTGGGAATATCTACCCCTGCAATTCTTGCCATAATTACCCTTGTCTTTGTTTAAATCTAGGATTCTTCTTATTAATTACGTACAACGTACCCTTTCTGCGAACAATTTTGCAGTCGGCACTTCTCTTCTTTATGGATGCTCTTACTTTCATGTTTCGAGTTTCTTAATATCTATATGTAATTCTAGCCTTGGATAAATCATAAGGGCTCATTTCCAACTTTACTTTATCGCCCGGCAATAATTTGATATAATGCATCCGCATCTTTCCTGAAATATGTGCGGTTACCACATGTCCATTCTCCAATTCAACCCTGAACATGGCATTGGATAATGCTTCAATGATACTACCATCCTGCTCTATAGCTGCTTGCTTGGCCATAAACTATGCTACTTTTCTATTTTTACCAGTTTTCATCAAACCGTCGTAATGCCTGTTCAATAAATAGGCATTCACTTGCTGTACCGTATCTATGGCAACCCCAACCATGATCAGCAGGGAAGTACCTCCGTAAAACAGGGCCCAACCGGCCTGAATATCCATTAGTTTCACCACCACCGCCGGCAATACTGCCAATAGTGCCAGAAAGACTGAACCAGGGAAGGTGATCAGGGACATGATCTTGTCCAAAAAACTACCTGTTTCTTTTCCTGGTCTGATACCAGGGATAAATCCGCCACTCCTTTTCAGGTCATCGGCCATTTTGTTTGTCGGTACCGTTATCGCCGTATAGAAAAAGGTGAATATGATGATCAATAAGGCAAACAATATGTTGTACGCCAAACCGAAAATATCCTGGAACTGGACTTCCATCCATTGTCCTATAGCTGTATCATTAAAAGTCCTTCCTAAAAGTCCGGGGGCGAACATAATAGCCTGTGCAAAAATGATTGGCATTACCCCTGAAGCATTCAACTTTAAAGGGATATATTGCCTTGACCCCATAACGTTCTTCTCATAGCCTCCGGAAGCGGTGCGCCTGGCGTATTGAACAGGGATCCTCCTGGTAGCCATTACCAACAAAATACTAAGCAGAATTACCACAAACCAGAGGATAACCTCTACGAGGATCAACATAGGACCTCCATTTCCATCCCAGCGTGTTACCGCTTCCTGCACAAATGCCTGCGGCATGTTGGCAATGATCCCTATCATGATCAGTAATGAAATACCATTTCCGATTCCTTTGTCTGTTATTTTCTCCCCCAACCACATGGCAAAGACACAACCGGTCACCAGGATGATGACGGAAGGAGCGATAAAATTCAATCCTTTCCCTAATAAGAATGCACTATCCGGCACCCCTAAAGCACCAAGGCTATACAAATAGGCAGGAGCCTGAACGATACAGATCCCAATGGTTAACCAACGGGTAATCTGATTCTTTGTTTTTCGGCCGCTTTCGCCTTCCTTGTCGAGCTTTTGAAGGTAGGGTACTGCGATTCCCATTAACTGCACGACAATAGAGGCAGAAATATAGGGCATGATCCCCAGGGCAAATACAGAGGCATTCGCAAAAGCGCCCCCTGTAAAGGCATTTAATATCCCCAGAATCCCTTGCTCTGTGTTTGAAGACAATTCTGCCAGTTGTGAGGTATCAATACCGGGAAGTACTACCTGGGCACCAAAACGATATACCACAAGTAAGCTGAGGGTCAGTAAGATCCTGTTCCTCAGTTCTTCAATTTTCCAGATATTGGATATGATCTCAAAAAATTTCTTCATAATGCCTGCTCTCTTATAAATTTATAGCTTCTCCGCCGGCAGCCTCGATGGCCTTCTTAGCAGTTGCCGTAAATTTATGAACCGATACTTTCAAAGCAGCTTTCAATTCGCCACCTCCTAATATTTTTACTAAATCGTTTTTTCCGGCTAAGTTGTTTGCCATCAGATCTTCCATGGTAACAGTACCCTTAACGGCCCCATTGTCTACCAGTAACTGAAGTGCATCCAGATTGATCCCACGGTATTCCTTTCTGTTGATATTGGTAAAACCAAACTTGGGAACACGTCTTTGTAACGGCATCTGACCTCCTTCAAATCCAATTTTCTTGGAGTATCCTGAACGAGACTTGGCACCCTTATGTCCTCTGGTGGCTGTTCCCCCTTTTCCGGATCCCTGCCCTCTACCAATGGTCTTTCCTTCTTTGTGAACGGATCCCGCTGCTGGCTTTAAATTGCTTAAATTCATCTCAACCCTTATTTCTTAAGCTTCTTCTGTAGAAACCAAATGTTTAACTTTATTGATCATTCCTAGAATGTTGGCCGTATCCTCATGAACCACTTCCTGGCCAATCTTTCGGAGTCCCAATGCTTCTAAAGTCCTCTTTTGGTTCTGAGGTCTTTTGATGCTGCTTTTTACCTGTTTTACTTTGATCTTTGCCATGGTTCCTTATCCTTTAAATACTTTTTCTAAAGCGATGCCGCGTTGTGTAGCAATGGTCTTCGCATCTCGCAGTTGCAACAGCGCATCGAAAGTAGCTTTTACCACATTGTGCGGGTTAGACGAACCCTGGGATTTGGACAATACATCCTGTACCCCTACTGATTCCAGTACTGCCCTAACAGCACCACCGGCGATTACCCCGGTACCATGTGACGCAGGCTGAATATACACCCGTGCACCACCGTACTTGCCTTTTTGTTCGTGAGGCACTGTTCCCTTGCTTAACGGGATGCGGATCAGGTTCTTTTTGGCATCTTCTATTGCCTTGGCGATAGCGGTTGCCACTTCCTTAGATTTTCCAAGGCCATGACCTACCACGCCATTCTCGTCCCCTACTACCACGATAGCAGAGAAACCAAAGGCTCTACCACCTTTTGTTACCTTGGTTACCCTTTGCACACCTACCAGCCGATCCTTCAATTCAAGGCCTCCGGGCTTTACTAACTCAACATTCTTGTATTTGCCGTACATAGTATTGTTTAAAAATTTAATCCACCTTCTCTGGCGCCTTCAGCCAATGACTTAACTCTTCCGTGATACAAATTACCACCCCGGTCAAAAGCAACGGCTTCTATACCGGCTTTTTTGGCTTTCTCGGCAATAGCTTTACCCACTTGTGTTGCTATTTCCATTTTAGTGCCTTTAACCTTACTGATCTCTTTGTCGCGAGAAGACGCAGCGACAAGGGTAACGCCCTTGTTGTCATCGATGACCTGGGCATAGATTTCCTTATTGCTTCTGTATACAGATAAGCGTGGTCTTTCTGATGTTCCAAAAGAGATCTTTCTGATCCTCCTCTGAATACGTTCTCTTCTTTGTGTTTTTGATAATCCCATAATAGCCTTCTTATGCTGATTTACCTGCTTTTCTTCTTAATTGTTCGCCTACGAATTTGATGCCTTTTCCTTTGTAAGGTTCTGGTTTACGGAACGAACGTATTTTTGCCGCAATATGCCCAATTAGTTGTTTGTCATGAGACGTTAACTTGATAGTTGGGTTCTTTCCCTTCTCGGCAGTTGTTTCAACTTTTACCTCAGGTGCAAGGTCGAATACGATGTTATGCGAGAATCCCAATGCCAAATCGAGTTTTTGACCCTGGTTGCTGGCTCTGTATCCTACACCCACTAATTCCAATTCCTTTGTCCATCCTTTAGAAACACCTTCGATCATATTGTAGATCAGCGACCTGTACAGTCCGTGTTTTGCTTTGTGTTCCTTGGAATCAGAGGGTCTTGTAACCCAAACCTGATTGTCTTCCACCTTAATGGCCACTTCAGAAAACTCCTGGGTCAATTCACCCAATTTGCCTTTTACCGAAATGATATTCTCATTGATCTCAACGGAAGTTCCCTCTGGAATCGCTATCGGATTGTTTCCTATTCTAGACATTTTCTTCTCTTTTAAATCGTATTAATAGACGTAACATAAAACTTCACCGCCTACATTCTCCTTTTGAGCCTGTTTGCTCGTCATTACCCCATGAGAGGTAGAAACGATGGCTATGCCCAAACCATTCAGTATGCGCGGCAGCTGTTCATTGCTGGCATATTTACGCAAGCCTGGTTTGCTTATTCGCTGAATCTTCTTAATGACCGGTTCTTTGGTCATCTTGTCGTATTTCAGCGCTATCTTAATGGTACCCTGAACTTTGTCCTCTTCAAATTTGTAGCTTAGGATATACCCCTGATCGAATAAGATCTTGGTGATTTCCTTCTTTAAATTGGAAGCTGGCACTTCTACTACCCTGTGACCCGCTCTGCTGGCGTTTCGTATGCGGGTTAAATAATCTGCTATAGGATCTGTAAACATCTTCTTGCCTTTTTTATAGTATTACCAACTTGCTTTTTTAACCCCTGGGATCAAACCTTTGTTTGCCATTTCCCTGAACATAACCCTTGATAAACCAAAGGTCCTCATGTACCCTTTTGGCCTGCCGGTTAATTTGCAACGATTGTGCATACGGACAGGGGAAGCATTCCTTGGCAAATTTTGTAACGCATCATAGTCTCCAGCCTCTTTCAAAGCCTTTCTTTTCTCGGCGTATTTTGCTACGGTTTTTGCCCTTTTTCGTTCACGGGCTTTCATTGATTCTTTAGCCATACTAATTCTTTTTAAAGGGTAGTCCCAGTTCCGTTAACAATGATTTTGCTTCTTTATCTGTTTCGGCGCTGGTCACAAACGTGATATCCATTCCGTTGATCCTGTTGATCTTATCAATATTGACCTCAGGGAAAATGATCTGCTCAGTGATCCCAAGGTTGTAATTACCACGACCGTCAAATCCGGTGGCACGAATTCCCTGAAAATCCCGCACCCTTGGCAATGCAGTAGTTACCAACCTGTCCAGAAACTCATACATGCGTTCGCCTCTAAGGGTAACTTTGGCACCAATCGGCATTCCTTTTCTCAGTTTAAAGGAAGCAACGTCCTTTTTAGAAATGGTAGAAACAGCTTTCTGCCCGGTGATCATGGTCATTTCTTCTACAGCGTGATCGATAAGTTTTTTATCGGCCACTGCAGCGCCAACCCCACGGCTCACCACTATTTTTTTCAATTTAGGGACCTGCATGATGTTATCGTACCCAAATTCTTCCTTAAGCGCTGCGATAACGCGCTCCTGGTACTCTTTCTTTAATCTTGGAACGTATCCCATAACTATATTACTTCGTTAGATTTTTTAGAAAATCGTACTTTCTTACCATCTCGTACTTCAAACCCCACTCTGGTATTCTCCCCAGATTTTGAGTCGATCAGAGAAAGATTAGAAATATGGATCGGTGCTTCTTTCTTTACAATCCCGCCCTGAGGATTCTTTGCACTTGGCTTCTCATGTTTGGAAACCATGTTAACACCTTCTACGATTGCCTTGTTCTTCTCACGGTCTACCGTAACCACCTTACCTTCGCTACCTTTATGGTCGCCGGCCATCACGCGTACGGTATCCCCTGTTTTAATTTTTAATTTCATGGTCTTTTATATTATAGCACCTCAGGAGCTAATGAAACGATTTTCATGAACTGCTTGTCCCTTAACTCTCTTGCTACCGGGCCGAAAACCCTGGTGCCTCTCATTTCTCCGGTCGGATTCAAAAGCACACATGCATTGTCATCAAAACGGATATAAGAGCCGTCTGGTCTGCGTACCTCTTTTTTGGTCCTCACCACTACAGCCGTTGAAACAGCTCCTTTTTTAATAGCTCCGTTAGGAGTGGCTTCTTTAACGGAAACAACGATCTTGTCCCCTACTGAAGCGTAGCGCCTTTTAGTACCTCCAAGAACTCGGATGGTTAATACCTCCTTAGCTCCGGTATTATCTGCAACTTTAAGTCTAGATTCTTGCTGTAACATAATTATTTAGCTCTTTCAAGGATTTCTACCAATCTCCAGCACTTGGTTTTACTTAAAGGTCGTGTCTCCATGATCTTTACAGTATCCCCAATATTGCAATCGTTGGTTTCATCGTGTGCAACATATTTCTTTGTTCTTAGTACGAACTTCCCGTACATAGGATGCTTTACCCGCTTCACTTCGGAAACCACTATCGATTTCTCCATTCTGTTGCTGGTTACAACGCCTACCCTCTCTTTTCTTAAATTTCTTTTTTCCATAAAGCAGAACCAATTATTGGTTTTCCCTTTTTGTTAATTCAGTTGCCAATTTCGCTACTGTTTTTCTCGCTCTTCTGATTTGAAGCGGATTTTCTAGTGGCGTTACGGTATGAGCCATTTTCAAGTCGGCATGCTGCTTTTTGAAATCGGCTATTTTATCCTTCAATTCTTCTACCGATAATTCTTTTATCTCTGATTGTTTCATAATCCTTATCAATAAAAATTAGGCGGCATCGTAATCTCTAGCCACTATAAACTTTGTTTTAACGGGCAGCTTCTGCGCAGCCAAACGCAATGCTTCCTGTGCGATATCCAATGGTACACCAGCCACTTCGAACATGATCCTTCCCGGTTTCACAACGGCCACAAAATACTCCGGCGCTCCTTTTCCTTTTCCCATACGTACTTCCAATGGTTTCTTTGTAATGGGCTTGTCCGGAAAGATCTTGATCCAAAGCTGTCCTTGTCTTTTCATATATCGGGTAGCTGCAATACGCGCTGCCTCAATCTGACGGGAGGTAATAAAGCTGGAGTCCATAGACTTTATACCAAACATACCGTTTGAGAGCTGATGACCCCTCCCGGAATTGCCTTTCATGCGGCCTGTCTGTGCTTTACGAAATTTGGTTCTTTTTGGCTGTAACATTTCTTCCTTCTACTTTATATATTACTTTCTTCTGCGTTTTTTACCGGCCTCTGGCTTGTTGTCTTTACCAGCAGTACCCTTGGACATTCCCACTAGAGGAGAAAGATCTCTTTTTCCATACACTTCCCCTTTCATGATCCATACCTTAAGACCCAGTCTTCCATAAGTGGTATGGGCTTCATCCATGGCATAATCAATATCGGCCCTGAAAGTAGATAACGGGATTCTTCCTTCCTTATACGATTCTGAACGGGCCATTTCAGCACCATTCAACCTTCCGGAGATCATTACTTTTATACCCTCTGCATTCATTCTCATTGCAGCGGCTATTGCCATTTTAATGGCGCGTCTGTAGGAGATCCTGTTCTCAATCTGACGTGCGATACTGGCCGCCACCAAATTAGCATCTACTTCAGGCCTTTTGATCTCAAAAATATTGATCTGAACCTCTTTATCTGTAATTTTCTTTAGCTCTTCCTTTAACTTGTCTACTTCCTGGCCACCCTTACCGATGATGATACCTGGCCTTGCGGTGGTGATCGTTACGGTGATTAGTTTTAAGGTACGCTCTATGATAACCCTGGAAACACTTGCCTTGGCCAATCGTGCATGCACGTACTTTCGGATTTTATCATCCTCTGCCAGCTTATCACCATAGTCATTACCTCCATACCAGTTAGACTCCCATCCTCTGATGATCCCTAAGCGATTTCCTATCGGATTCGTTTTTTGTCCCATACTAAGCTTCTGTATTATTATTAGATCCTAAAACCAAGGTTACATGGTTAGAACGTTTTCTAATTCTGTGTGCCCTTCCCTGAGGTGCAGGTCTTAACCTTTTCAACATGCGTCCGCTGTCTACCTTTATTTCCTTAACGAAAAGCGCTGCCTCTTCTACATTTCCTTCCTCATTCTTGGCTTGCCAGTTGGCAATTGCAGATAGCAACAACTTTTCTACTCTACGGGAAGCCTCTTTCTGACTGAAGCGAAGGATCGCAAGTGCCTTTTCTACTTCTGCACCACGCACCAGGTCTGCAACCAATCTCATTTTTCGAGGCGACGTAGGGCAGTTATTCAGCTTGGCGAAGGCCAGCTGCTTCTTTTCTGCCTTGATTCTTTCGGCCATTTGTTTTTTTCGAACTCCCATAGCTTACTTACTTTTTACCTTTATTTTTTGCTCCAGCGTGCCCTCTGAAAGATCGTGTTGGAGAGAATTCGCCCAATTTATGACCCACCATGTTCTCTGTTACATACACAGGGACAAATTGTTTTCCGTTGTGCACAGCGATCGTCTGACCTACGAAATCCGGGGTGATCATTGAAGCTCTAGACCAAGTCTTAATGACGGCCTTTTTTCCTGAGTCTACATTCTGCTGGACTTTCTTTTCCAGGCTATTATGAACGTATGGTCCTTTTTTTAATGAACGTGCCATTTCTTTCTAACTTTTTATTTCTTTCTACGTTCTATAATATATCTGTTGGTATCCTTGGTTTTGGAACGTGTCCTGAACCCTTTAGCAGGAATACCATTTCTGGATCTTGGATGTCCTCCGGAAGCCCTACCTTCACCACCACCCATTGGGTGATCTACAGGGTTCATGGCTACCGGCCTTGTTCTTGGCCTTCTACCCAACCAACGGCTTCTTCCTGCTTTACCGGAAACGATCAACTGATGATCCGAGTTGGAAACAGCCCCTATGGTGGCTAAACAATTTGCCAGCACCATGCGGGTTTCTCCTGAAGGAAGTTTTATGGTCACATATTTACCTTCTTTTGCCATTAACTGCGCAAAAGTTCCGGCGCTTCTGGCCATGATCGCTCCCTGTCCGGGACGCAATTCTATACAGGATATAATGGTCCCTAATGGAATTTCTATCATGGGAAGTGCATTTCCTATTTCAGGCGCCACACCGTTACCGGTTACGACTGTCTGACCTACCTGCAACCCGTTCTGAGCAATGATATAGCTCTTTTCACCGCTCTTATATTCCAATAAGGCAATAAAGGCGGTTCTGTTTGGATCGTACTGAATAGACTTCACTTCGGCCTCCACATTGTGAATGCTTCGTTTGAAATCGATCATACGATACCTTCTTTTATGACCTCCACCACGTTGGCGCATGGTCATCTTTCCATGACTGTTTCTACCTCCCGACTTTTTTAACGGAGCAAGCAAGCTTTTCTCCGGCTTATCAGTAGTAATCGCGTCAAATCCGTTTACTACTTTAAAACGCTGTCCAGGAGTGATTGGTTTTAATTTTCTAACTGACATTTGGTGTCTTTATAGATTACTGTAAAAATCAATGATGTCCCCTTCTGCCACATCAACAATTGCCTTTTTAATGGCATTTGTCTTTCCTTCCTGTACACCTGTTTTCGTGTACTTGGTCTTGCGCGTAGGGCCATAATTCATTGTGCGCACTTTTTTAACGGAAACGCCATAAGTAGCCTCAACCGCATCTTTGATCTGCAACTTGTTTGCCTTAGGATGAACAACAAACCCATAGCGGTTGTACAACTCGCTGTCGGCTGTCATTTTCTCCGTAATGATTGGCTTTATTAACACACTCATGATTTCCCTATTTATTTAAGTTGGTTTCTATGCCTTCCAAAGAACCTTCCAAAAGCACAATATTATTCGCGTTTAATATCTTGTAAGTGCTTAATTCTGAGTTAGTTATGACTTCGGAACCTCCTAAATTGCGCGACGACAAATATACGTTATTATTTGAATCGCCCAACACAAACAAAGACTTTTTATTTTCCAGACCCAACCCTTTTAAAACCTGGATAAAGTCCTTGGTCTTTGGGGTCTCAAAATTGAAGTCTTCCACTACCATAATGGCGTTCTCCTGAGATTTTAAGCTCAAAGCAGATTTCCTGGCCAAACGCTTCAGGTTCTTATTCAGTTTCAGGGTGTAATCTTTAGGTCTTGGACCAAAAATCCTACCCCCTCCACGGAAGATCGGCGACTTAATGCTACCCGCCCTTGCCGTACCTGTTCCTTTTTGCTTCTTGATCTTACGGGTACTCCCCGCGATCTCTGCCCGTTCCTTTGCCTTGTGCGTACCCTGGCGTTGGTGGGCCATGTACTGCTTCACATCCAGGTAAATGGCGTGGTTGTTGGGCTCTATCTTAAAAACAGCGTCTGAAAGCTCTGCCTTCCTCCCTGTTTCTTTTCCTTTGATATCTAAAACTGCTACCTTCATTATTTCTCAATCGTTAAGTACGCATTTTTGTGACCGGGAACACACCCTTTCAAGACAATCAGGTTCTTTTCCGGAACTACTTTCAATACACGCAGGTTTTGCACCGTAACGCGTTCACCACCCATTCTGCCGGCCATTTTCATTCCTTTGAAAACCCGTGCAGGATACGATGCGGCCCCAATAGAACCAGGAGCTCTTAATCTGTTGTGCTGTCCGTGGGTCGCTTGTCCGACACCGCCAAAGCCGTGTCTTTTAACTACCCCCTGGAATCCTTTTCCCTTTGAAGTTGCAGAAACATCTACAAATTCACCTTCTACAAATAGATCTACGCCAAGCGTGTCTCCTAATTTGTGTTCTCCTTCAAAATAACGGAATTCGACGACCTTTTTCTTGGGAGAAGCACCTGCTTTTTTGAAATGGCCCGTTTCGGACTTATTCGCACGTTTTTCTGCCTTGTCATCGAAACCGAGTTGAAGGGCCTTATACCCGTCTACCTCTTCGGTTCTGACTTGGGTAACGATACATGGGCCAGCTTCAATTACGGTACATGGAATGTTCTTTCCATTCTCGTCGAAGATGCTGGTCATGCCTACTTTTTTTCCTATTAACCCAGACATACGTATTATTATTAATTGTTTTACTTAATTCACTTTTTTCTGACAAAAAAACAGGGTCAAAAATAATTCGACCCCGAATGTATTTTTGTTACCGTTTTTCCATTGCGAACCGCGCCGGACATGTCATGGAAAGAAAACATTCTTTCCTGTTATGCTATCACACCTTAATCTCTACCTCCACACCACTGGGAAGCTCCAATTTCATAAGGGCGTCAATGGTCTTTGAAGAAGAACTGTAAATATCCAGTAACCTCTTGTAAGAACTCAATTGAAATTGCTCTCTAGATTTCTTGTTCACGTGGGGTGAACGCAATACCGTAAAGATCTTTTTATGCGTTGGCAACGGAATTGGCCCGGTCACCACAGCGCCGGTAGACTTTACCGTCTTTACGATCTTCTCGGCAGACTTGTCTACCAAGCTGTAATCGTATGATTTTAATTTTATTCTGATTTTCTGACTCATCTTCTTACGAATTAAGCGGTTACCCCTTTTGTTGCTTTAATTACCTCCTCGGCGATATTGGTCGGTGTCTCTGCGTAATGTGAAAATTCCATGGTACTGGTAGCCCTTCCTGAGGACAAGGTCCTTAAGGAGGTTACATATCCGAACATTTCCGAAAGCGGCACCTCTGCCTTGATCACCTTCGCCCCGGCTCTGTCATCCATATTATACACATGGCCTCTGCGTCGGTTTAGATCCCCAACAATATCCCCCATGTTCTCTTCCGGAGTGAGCGCCTCCAGCTTCATGATAGGCTCCATAAGAACGGCTTTCGCAGCTTTTGCTGCAGATTTGTAGCCAATCTTTGCAGCCAATTCGAAAGACAGGGAATCCGAATCCACAGGGTGGAAAGAACCATCCTTTAAGACAATCTTCATGCTGTCCATTTCAAATCCTGCAAGGGGACCATTCTTCATGGCTTCCCTGAAACCTTTTTCAATAGCAGGAATATATTCTCTAGGGATATTACCTCCCTTGATCTCATTGACAAACTCCAATCCGGCTTTCTCCTGATCAGAAGGAGCCATGGTGAAGACAATATCGGCAAACTTACCACGACCACCTGTTTGTTTCTTATATACTTCACGGTGATCGGCACTTCGCGTAATTGCTTCCTTGTACTCTACCTGAGGCTGCCCCTGGTTCACTTCAACCTTGAACTCACGTCTAAGACGGTCTACAATAATATCCAGGTGAAGCTCTCCCATACCAGAAATAATGGTTTGTCCGGATGCTTCGTCTGTTTTTACCTGGAAAGTAGGATCCTCTTCTGCCAATTTAGACAGTGCCATCCCCAACTTATCCACATCGGCCTTGGTTTTTGGTTCCACCGCGATCCCGATCACAGGATCAGGGAAGTTCATACTTTCAAGAACAATCGGGTGTTTTTCATCAGAGAGTGTATCTCCCGTCTTGATATCCTTAAACCCAACAGCAGCTCCAATATCACCTGCCGCGATTGAATCTACGGCATTCTGTTTATTAGAATGCATCTGGTATATCCTGGAGATACGTTCCTTGTTCCCGGAACGGTTATTCAAAACATAGGAACCTGCGTCCAATTTACCGGAGTAAGCTCTAAAAAATGCCAAACGTCCAACAAATGGATCTGTAGCAATTTTAAACGCCAATGCCGCAAACGGCTCCTTTATATCTGGTCTTCTTTTTTCTTCTTTTCCTGTATCTGGATTTACCCCAACAATACCTTCTTTATCCATTGGAGAAGGAAGGTAACGGCATACAGCATCTAAAAGGAACTGTACTCCTTTATTCTTAAAGGAAGAACCACAGATCATAGGAATGATACTCATATCCATAACAGCCTCTCTCAACGCCGCATGTACTTCTTCTTCCGTAATGGAATCTTCGTCTTCGAAGAATTTTTCCATTAAGGTCTCATCGTATTCTGCCACTGCTTCAATAAGTGCGGCGCGATACTCCCGCACCTCAGCTTCCATATCGGCAGGGATATCGATCACATCAAAGGTAGAGCCCATATCCTCTTCATGCCAAACGATAGCACGGTTCTTTACCAGGTCTACAACTCCTTTAAAGTCTGCTTCATCACCAATTGGCAAAACAATCGGTACGGCATTCGACTTCAGCATTTCTTTAACCTGCTTGCACACATTCAGGAAGTTAGCTCCCTGTCTGTCCATTTTGTTCACAAAGCCCATTCGTGGCACCTTGTAATTATCTGCTAAACGCCAGTTGGTCTCAGATTGCGGCTCTACGCCATCCACGGCACTGAAAAGGAATACTAATCCGTCCAGTACACGCAACGACCTGTTTACTTCCACGGTAAAATCTACGTGACCGGGAGTATCAATAATGTTGAAGTGATACGGTTTTGTATCCGGGGTCACTTGTCCGTTCTTCATTGGAAAATTCCAGCTACAAGTGGTGGCAGCAGAGGTAATGGTAATACCCCTCTCCTGCTCTTGTTCCATCCAGTCCATTGTTGCCGCACCATCATGCACTTCTCCCATCTTGTGGCTAACGCCCGTATAGAATAAGATCCGTTCTGTAGTGGTGGTTTTACCGGCATCAATATGCGCTGCAATACCTATATTCCTTGTATATTTTAAATCTCTTGACATGCTTGATTATTAAAATCTGAAGTGGGAAAATGCTTTATTTGCTTCTGCCATTTTGTGGGTATCCACTCGTTTCTTAACTGCGGCACCTTCTTCCTTGGCTGCTGCAAGTATCTCCCCAGCCAGTTTTTGTGCCATTGATTTTTCATTTCTCTTACGAGAGTAGTTGATCAACCACTTCATGGCGGTAGAGATCTTGCGATCTGGCCGTATCTGCATAGGGATCTGGAAAGTGGCCCCTCCCACCCTGCGACTGCGGACTTCTACGTGAGGCATTACATTTGAAAGTGCGTCTTTCCACAATTCCAATGCTGATTTCTCCTCATCTGTCTTTTTCTCACCTACGATATCGATGGCATCGTAAAATACTTTAAAGGCTACCGACTTTTTCCCGTCCCACATCATCATGTTTACAAAACGGGTTACCAGCTGATCGTTGAATCGTGGATCTGGTAACAGTGGTCTTTTCTTCGCCTGTCTTTTTCTCATTGCTTCTTCTTAAAAGTGTTGCTTACTTTTTGGGTCTTTTTGCTCCGTATTTAGATCTTCTTTGCGTCCTGCCGGCTACACCTGCAGTATCCAAAGCACCTCTTACGATGTGATACCTAACTCCTGGCAAATCTTTCACCCTTCCGCCTCTAACCAATACTATCGAGTGCTCTTGTAAATTGTGTCCTTCGCCAGGGATGTAAGCGTTTACTTCCTTTCCATTAGTTAACCTAACCCTTGCTACCTTACGCATAGCAGAGTTTGGTTTCTTTGGTGTTGTAGTGTAAACACGTGTACAAACCCCTCTTCGCTGGGGGCACGAATCCAAAGCAGCCGATTTACTCTTCTTGGTAATTGTGGCCCTTCCTTTTCGTACTAATTGTGAAATTGTTGGCATATAATATAATATGTAATAAATGGTACCCTCTTTTAAGGGTCGGCAAATGTAGTAATTATTCAACATAATTCAAATGGTTCCCAATTAATTTTATCAGAAAATTAAAATCCGAAAGGCTTCTTTAAAAAATGGTGGGCTCAAGCCTTTAAATTATACCTTATTATATGCGGTCTTATTTTTTCCATTTTAACATTTGAATCTGATCTTCAAAAAATTTCTGTTACCCCTTTAATTGAACCTAAAAAAACTGTTTTTGTCAAGTATAAAAAAACAGTTAACCGTTCGTATCTCCTCATAGCAAGGCAGTTAGAAAACCCCGGGCGATCGTTTCCCGAAACGCCAGCTGCAGTTTGCCACGGTGCTGCTTTCTCCTTATGTTGATGAAAGTTTGTCCAAATAGCTGTGAGCGGCGAAATATAATGTCCTGAAATGCGCAAAGGTTCTTAAAATTTTATTAAAATATGTTTGGATTATTAACATAGAATTATGATTTTCGCACTTAGCTAATTCAAATAATAATAAAATGAGAACAAATTTAAATGGAATCTTAACGCTATTATTGGCGTTTGTTGTGCATTTGACTTTTGCGCAGGAGAAGACGGTCTCCGGTACCGTAACGGACCAGGGCGGACTTCCGCTTCCAGGAGTGAATATCGTAGTTCAAGGTACTACAACCGGTACCCAATCCGATTTCGACGGAAACTACTCCATTCGCGGAAGTGTGGGTCAAACACTACTCTTTACCTACATTGGTCAAAAAGATGTTATGGTCACTATTGGTGCAAGCAACACCATAAATGTCCAAATGGAAGAAGATGCGCAAGCACTTGAAGAAGTGGTTGTAACGGCGCAGGGTATTAAAAGGGAGAAGAAATCCTTAGGATATGCAGTTTCCTCCGTAGGCTCTGAAAAATTAGAGCAAAAAGCGGAAGGTGATATTGCTCGTGTACTTGACGGAAAGGCTTCCGGGGTTTTGATTAACGCCGCCAGTGGTGTTTCAGGTTCGGCCACCAACATTATTATTCGTGGTTTTACCTCCATCTCGGGATCTAACCAACCATTATTTATTGTTGATGGGGTTCCTTTCAGTTCTGATACCAACGCACAGGGTGATGCCATTGACGGTAACGTAGGTTCCAGTAGGTTCTTAGACCTGGACCCAAACAGCATTGCCAACGTAAGCGTTCTTAAAGGTCTGGCTGCTGCCAACCTTTACGGTACGGCTGGTAGAAACGGGGTAATTTTAATTACCACCAAAGCCGGTGCATCCGGAGCTAGCAGAAAAAAATCTGAAATAACCGTTAGTACTTCCCTTTTCTTCAATGAGGTCTCTACCTTACCAGATTACCAGGATTTGTACGGTAACGGTTTCGATCAGGCGTATGGTGCCTTCTTCAGTAACTGGGGACCAGCCTTTGATGATCCCAATGACGGCAATTTTGGTGCATCATTTAGAGGAAGAGACGCTAACGGGACCATCTTAATAAGACACCCTTATTCTGTGAACGCTGCGGTTAGTGCAGCCTTTCCGGAATTTGTTGGTGCTAACTATGAATACAAGCCTTACGACAGTGTTGAAGACTTCTTCCGCACAGGTGTTGTAACTAACAATTCCATTAATGCTGCAGGATCTTCTCAGGATGGAAAAATTTCATACAACGCAAGCGCTAGTAATTTAAGGGATGAGGGCTTTACACCAGGAAACAAACTGCAGCGAACTAATTTGAGCATTGGTGGAAAAGCGGAATTGAGCAACAGGTTCACCGTTAACGGTACCTTGAATTTCTCCAAGAACGATGTTAAGTCGCCTCCTATTGCCGCCAGTACCGGTAACGGTGCCTTTGGCGCAGGAGCGTCTGTATTTGGGCATTTATTCTTCACACCAAGAAGTGTGGATTTAATGGGCCTTCCTTTTCAGAGCCCCATCGATGGAAGAAGTGTTTACTACAGAGGTGGTAATGATATCCAAAACCCAAGGTGGACAGCTACCAATGCTTTTGCAAACCAGTTGACCAATCGTGTTTTTGGTAGCTCACAGGCAACCTTCCAGATCAATGACAATCTGAACGTATTCTGGAGAACAGGTATCGATTTCTACACAGAGCGTAACGAAATTGGTCAAAATAAAGGAGGTGCAGAAGGATTTGTACAAGGTAGGTATCAGACCTATGACAACAGAAACACTATCTGGGATCATACCTTACAATTCAACGGTTCTTACTTGCTGACCGATAATTTAGATTTGAATGTTAACTTAGGTGCCACTTCCAGAAGGAGAGAGTTCTCCAGACAAGGGGTTACCAGTGATCAGCAATCGATCTTCAATGTTTTCAGACACTACAATTTTGCAACAGCGGCTCCCGTTCAGTACGATGAGACACAAAATATTGTGGGGATCTATGGACAAGCAGAATTTGGATACGACAACTATCTTTATTTAACCTTGGCAGCAAGGAATGACTGGGTTTCCAACTTCATTGAGAACTCTATCTTCTATCCTTCTGCGAGTTTATCCTTTTTGCCAACAGCCGTTTTTGATGGCTTACAGACACAAAATGGCCTTAATTTCTTAAAGTTGAGAGCAGGTTACGGTACCTCCGCAGGTTTCTTTGGCGGATATCCAGTAGCTAACACGGCTACACTTAATACAAGGGAATTCCTGAAAGACGGTACATTAGTATCTTCCATTACGGTTGATGATAATTTGGCCAACCCAGGCCTGAAGCCGGAACTTTTGAAGGAAATCGAATTTGGTGTTGAATCGCGCTTTATTAATAACAGGGTTTCCTTGGACATCTCTATTTATAAGAAGACAACCACAGACCTTATTTCTAACAGACCTTTGGATCCTTCCACTGGGTATACTGCAACAGTAACCAATATTGGTGAGGTACAGGTGAAAGGTATTGAAGTAGATTTCGGTCTTTCCTTATTCAGAAATGACAATCCAGGCGGATTTAACTGGAATGTGAATGCCAACTTTACTGCAGACGAATCTCAGGTAATTGACCTGGGTCAGGACACAGATAACATCAACATTGGTGGGTTATTCTCAGACCTTTCTAACTTTGCTGTTGCCGGAAGACCATTTGGTGTCATACTGGGAAGCAGGGTGTTGAGAGATGACAATGGAAACAAGGTTGTGGCCAGTACCGGTAGTTATGTAGAGGAAAACGGATTGTTCGAAATTGGAGATCCAAACGCAGACTGGAGACTTAACGTAAGTAATGGTTTCACTTTCAAGAACTTTAATTTAAATGTTGACATATCCTACAGGCATGGTGGCGATGTATATGCAAATACCATTTCCGCTCTTGTTGGTAGAGGTTTAACTACAGATACACAAGATCGTATTTCAACATTTATACTGCCAGGAGTAAAAGCCAATGGCGATGTGAATGATATTCAGATCAACAACTCTGATTATTATTTCAGCAACGTAGCCTTTGGTCCCAGCGAATTGCAGGTGTACGATGGTAGTACTTTCCGTTTAAGAGAAGTAAGCTTAGGGTACTCTATTCCAAAGAAAATACTGGAGAAAACACCATTTGGATCATTAAGTATTACCTTGAGTGGCCAGAACCTATATTTTAAAGGAATCAATGTTCCGAAAGGCACCAATTTTGACCCTGAGAACCTTGGGGTTGGAGTAGGAAACGCCTTAGGCTTTGACTTTATCAACAGCCCCGGTTCCAGAAGGTATGGTATGTCTTTAAAAGCAACATTTTAAAAAAATAGAAAAATGAAAATATTTGTTAAAAATTTAGTTCTAACACTTTTCTCTGCCGGACTTATACTTTCGTGCGAGAGTACAGAACTTGATCTAATTACGGACCCCAACGCGGTAAGTCCTGATCAAGCGACACCCGATTTTTATCTTAATCGTGTTCAGGAGGAATTTGCCCGATTTAATGAAGCTTTTGGCACCAATGGCGCCGAGGTAACCAGAATCGAATATATGGGAACCCGTTTGTACCAACAAGCGTACTCTCCTGCTTCGCAGGATGGTGAATGGCGATTTGCCTATTCCTCCATGTTTACGGATATTGCTGCCATGAATGTTCTGGCAACAGAAGCCAATTTTAAACGTCATATTGGTATGGGGCAGGTAATGCAGGCCTTTTCCGCCGTTACTTTAGTAGATTTTTATGGGGACGTCCCTTATTCTGAAGCTATTGGCGGAATAGACAATTTAAACCCTGGAGCAGATAGTGGGGCTTCCATTTATGCAGCGGCACTCGCTCTATTGGATGATGCCATCGCTAATTTTACGACTAGTGATAACGCAGCCGATCCAGAAAATGATTATTATTATGCTGGCGACTGGGATAACTGGGTGAAGCTGGCCAATTCATTGAAACTGAAGATCTACGCCCAAACCAGATTGGTTGATGCCGGGGCAGTAGCCGCCTTTAATGCGATTATTACTGGTGGTAACTATATTACCAGTATTGATGAGGACTTCCAGTTTACCTGGGGTACTAATATTGTTAACCCTGATTCCAGACATCCGAGATATGCAGCCAATTATACTCCAACAGGTGCTGCGGATTATACCTCTAACTGGTTAATGAACTACATGGATAATTCCAAAAGGGATAACGGTGAGACCACTTTTGAAGGTAGCGATCCAAGGATACGCTATTACTTCTACAGGCAGTCGCCAACCACTCCTGGTGCACCAGGTGTAGATCCTAACCAGCAAACCTTATCCTGTAGTGTTGAACCTGCTCCTGCACATTATGTTGCCGGCGGATTCACCTTCTGTAACCTCCCTAACGGGTATTGGGGCAGAGATCATGGTGATGACGATGGTACACCTCCGGATGGTATCTTAAGGACCACGTATGGCGTATATCCTGCCGGTGGAGAATTTGATGACAGTACCTTTGAATCAATCGACTTAGGATCCGGTGGTGCCGGTGCGGGGATCACGCCTATTTTCCTTGCACAAACCATTGATTTCCTTAGAGCAGAACTGGCCTATTTTAATAGTGATCTTACAGGTGCCAGAGCGTTTCTACTTGCCGGAATAGATAAGTCTATCGAAAAGGCTGCTGCTTTCGGAATTTTAGATGGTGGTGCCGACTTGTCGCTAGCTCCAACCGCAACAGATATAGAAGATTATATCACGGAGGTTGGCTTGTTATTCGATGCAGCGGTAGGGACTGATAAGCTAAACCTTATCGCCAAGGAATTTTGGGTAGCACAATTTGGAAACGGAATAGATGCCTACAACTTCTACAGAAGAACAGGATACCCAAGTGACCTGCAGCCTAATCTGGAACCAGATCCGGGTGCATTCATACGGTCATTCCTATTACCTGCAGTGTATGCTAACAACAATAGCAATGTCACCCAAAAAACAAGTGTAACGACAAAAGTTTTCTGGGATAACAATCCTGATTCTGGATTTCCACTATCAAACTAAAAATTAGAAAGATGAAAAGATATTTAAAAAACATAATGATACTTTCGTTGGTAACCACAGGCTTTATTGCCTGTGATTCCAGCAACAAGACAATTGATGATGTCTTTGCAGAAGTTACCAGAGGCGCTGTCTTTAGATCGATAACACCGACCCTTGAGATCAATGCACAGACCTTCAGCTTCTCAGATCCCAGTTCCTCCTGGGTCGTGACCTTTGAGGTGGAAGACAACAAGAACGGTGACCTTTTGCAGGATGTTGAGGTGTATACTGCCTATACGAGCTCCGCAGATCCCGGTTCGTCTGTTCCTGAGGTCCTTGTAACTACTCTGCCCGCTTCTGCATTTTCAACAAATGCGAGTGGCTTGCCTGGAATTACTGTTAATTTGACCTTAGGGGAATTGGCTACAGCTGCCGGTCTTGCACCTGGCGATTATACCGGTGGGGACTCCTTTACCATCAGGTTCGTTCTGAACCTTACTGATGGCAGATCTTTTTCCAGCAATAACCTGAACAGTACGGTGTCTGGTGGCTCTTTCTTTAGATCACCTTTTATTTATACCGTGCCTCTGGTATGCCCTCCAATTCCACCAACTCCCGGAACCTGGACTATTAATATGTTTGACGATTTTGGGGATGGATGGCAGACAACTGATGCTGATGCCGGAGAAGGTATTACGATTACCTTGAATGATGGAACCGTATTTGAGGTTGGACTTTGTTCACCTTATGCTGCCTCCGATTATGCTTGTACCCCAGGTGATGCAGCCGGTACCGCTACTATTGATATCCCTGTAGGCACTACAACCGCCGATTGGTTCTTCCCTGGTGATTTTTATGGTGAAATATCCTTCCAGATCATCACTCCCAATGGAAATGTTGCTGCAGATATAGGATTAAATCCGCCTGCCGGGCCTATTGCTATCGATTTCTGTGTAGATTAAATAACTAATAATTTTAATTTAAAGGGCGTAAACAATGTTTACGCCCTTTTTTATTCCCTCGCTTCTGATTAATTTTACATGCCTTGAAGTACTGCATGATATTAGACGGCTTAATGCTGACAAAGATCATTTGATTTACAGCCGTGCAGTTAAAATTATTCTTTATCATTATATACTGGCATATTTTTTATATTTACCCCTATCTAAAGGTTAAAAAATGCCGCATGCATAACTGGAAAGTAGTATTATTTCTTACCGCAATCTTACTCGCCTCCTGTAAGAATACTGCTGAACACAACATCGAGGAAAACCACCCGATAGAGAAGGAAGCCGTATCTATTTCAGAAAAAGATACGACAACGAACGGTGGACTTTTCCTGCCAAAAGATTTTGTTGCCGTTGTGGTGGTCGACAGTATTGGCCCAGCCCGCCATATGGCGGTCAACGTAAATGGAGATATTTATGTAAAGTTGCGCGAGCCAAACGGAACCCATGGCAATATGGCCCTCAGGGACACCACCAATGACGGAAAAGCAGATGTACTGCAGCGGTTTGGCGACTATCCCAATGATGGTACCTTCGGCACCGAAATGAGGATCCATAACGGCTACCTGTATTTTAGTTCGGAACAGATCATCTACAGGCAAAAACTAACGCCTTCCAAATTAGTGCCGGAAGGAAAACCGGAAATTGTTCTGACCGATTATTTCCCCCAAAGATGGCATAATGCAAAATCATTGGCCTTTGACAACAAAGGAGGCATGTACGTAACATTCAGTGCCCCTACCAATGCCTGTGAAGATCCTAATTCAACTGGTCAGATCAAGGGAATGTACCCCTGTCCCGGATTAGATGTTTTGGGCAGTATCTGGAAATTTGACGAAAACAGGTTGGGACAATCACAACAGGATGGACAGCTGTTCGCTACAGGGATTCGCAGTATTGTGGCCATTACGTGGAACGATGAAGACAATAGCCTCTATGCCGTTCAACACGGCCGGGACTACCTGCATAACCATGCCCCGCAATTTTACAGCAAATGGGATCAGGCTGTACTTCCTGCAGAGGAGTTTATGAAAATAGAAGAAGGCGATAACTTTGGCTGGCCATACAGTTATTATGACCATTTTAAAGGGAAAAAAATGGTTGCCCCTGAATATGGTGGCGATGGCATTAAAGAAGCACAGGGTTTTAAGGCCCCGCTTATGGGCCTGCCTGCCCATTGGGCGCCTAATGATCTATTGTTTTACAAAGGAGACCTGTTCCCTTCACGCTATAAAAAGGGGGCGTTCATTGCCTTTCATGGGTCCATGAACCGCTCGCCTTACCCACAGGCCGGCTACATTGTGGCTTTTATTCCTTTTGAAAATGGAAAACCTACGGGTGAATGGGAAGTGTTCGCCGATGGGTTTGCAGGAACAGATACCATTGTAAGTATGCCCGATGCCAAATACAGGCCTATGGGGCTTTCGGAAGGCAGTGACGGTTCGCTGTATATCTCAGAATCCAAGCAAGGCAAAATTTGGCGTGTTACCTTTAACGGAGATCCCAAAACCTTTGGAGAAGAACACCTCTCCGAGATGGAAAAAAGAAAATCCAGACCCCACCTTAAAACACCTGACAAAGTACTGGACGATCTTTCCAAAAAATAACCCTACAAAGCCAACAAAAAGATCCTGTAACCCGTTTGAAAATTTTATACTCCCAATGCGGGTTTGCTTCCCTGAAGTAACAGATAAGGAACAAGTTCCTGCAATCAATATTATTATCGACGTTAATTAGGGCAGATGTGCTATTTTTGAAGAATTACCAATGGCAGACAATTTTAGTGAATAGTCCATGAGGCTTCAACGGGAGGTCCGCGTACTGTTTTCTTCTATGACAAGGAACGAATAGAATGCCATTACATCCCCGTGACGGAAGATATGAGCAATAGAATATTATATGGATACGAATGCAACGCTATTTTATTCAATTATATCACCGAAGTATCCTGTAGGTTGATTTAAAATACCTGCTTAACATATATCAGCACACCAGTTACATTAAGAAGATACTCACTATGAATGATCAAATCTACGGCATAAGGGCAGTATTGGAAGCAATAGCTTCCGGACGCGCCATCAATAAAATATTCCTTCAGAAAGGCCTTAAAGGGGAGTTATTCAAAGAACTGGAGGCTGCGATACGAAAAAACCAGCTTAGTGCTTCGTATGTTCCTGTTGAAAAACTGAACCGGCTTACGAAAAACAACCATCAGGGAGTGGTAGCCGATATCTCCCCTGTTACCTTTCATACCTTAGAAGCATTGGTAGAAAAAACGACCAAAAAAGAAGCGCCCGCTTTATTTTTGTTATTGGACCAACTCTCCGATGTCCGCAATTTTGGGGCCATCATCAGAACAGCAGAATGTACCGGTGTAGATGGTATTATCATTCCAAAAAAAGGGGCGGCCCCGGTTACAGGCGATACCATAAAGACCTCCGCAGGTGCCGTTTTCAAGATACCCATTGCCAAAGTAGACCACATAAAGGATGCCGTGTTCTATTTGCAGGCCTCCGGGGTTAGTGTTATTGCCGCTACCGAAAAAACAGAAAACCTGCTATACGATATTCCCATGAAAGGAGCGGTGGCCATTGTAATGGGTGCAGAAGATACCGGGATCTCCCCTTCTGTATTAAAGACTGTGGATCACACCGCCAAATTGCCTTTATTAGGCACTATAGAATCCCTTAACGTCTCCGTAGCCTGTGGGGTATTTCTGTATGAGGTAGTGCGGCAAAGAAGCCTGTAGAGCACTGGTCATTCCTTCTTGTCCTGCTCCTTTTTATAGTGGTATTGAATGCGTACCGTCGGTTCCTCTAACGCCTTCAGGTTTCGTTTCAATAAAGTTTCCGTCCTTGTCGAAATGACGGAGGAAAGGATCCTCCTCTTCGTTATAATCGTCCTTTTCCCAGGAATATTTTTTTACCGAAGGAATTTTTGCCTTAAAAAATACGGCCATCAGAAATCCTATCAGGAAGCCTCCTAAGTGCCCTTCCCAGGAGATCTCCTCTTCGATGGGAAATATATACCACAGCATGCTCCCGTAGATAAAGGCTACGATAAGGGATACGGCCACCAGGCGATAGTGCTTTGTGAAGATCCCTTTAAAAAAGATAAAACTGGCCAAAAGATAAATGACCCCGCTTGCCCCAATATGATAGGCAGGCCTTCCGATAAGCCACGTAATGATCCCCGATAAAATAAGGCCCCAGAAGAGCACCTTCATAGAAATGCTCCTGTAAAAATAGACCAATGATGCCGTTAGGATAGCAAGGGGAATGGTATTGTTATACAGGTGTTCTATGGATCCGTGCAGGAAAGGACCCAAAAAAATACCCCTCAAGCCTGTTATGGTCCTGGGGTAAATACCGTACTCATTCCAATTCACATGCAGCCGTACTTCCAACAGAAAAACCGTCCAGACAATCAGCACCGCCACCATGGGCACTAACAGTACCCTATTGGAAAACTTGAAGTAGGTCTCTTCAGACATGGTTGAAATTTACATAGAATTTATGCAATTTTCCCGCCAGATTCTTAAAACCTGCAAGAATGTCATCCGCAGAAAAGATGTATTTTTATAGGCATGAATGAACCGCTTGCGGAACGGGTACGCCCCAAAACACTGGAGCACTATATTAGTCAGCACCACCTGGTGGGCGACAAGGGTTCGCTGACGCAACAAATTAAGAAAGGGTTGATCCCTTCCCTCATTCTATGGGGGCCACCCGGTACGGGTAAAACAACCCTGGCCAATATAATCGCACATGAAAGCAAACGGCCTTTTTATTCACTCAGTGCCATCAACAGTGGTGTAAAGGACATACGTGAGGTAATTGATAAGGCCAAGGAGAGAGGAAATCTGTTCAGCACGGCAAATCCGATTCTGTTTATTGACGAAATTCACCGCTTCAGTAAATCCCAACAGGATTCCTTATTGGGAGCGGTTGAAAAAGGGTGGATCACTTTAATTGGTGCCACCACTGAAAATCCGAGCTTTGAGGTAATCCCGGCCCTGCTTTCCAGGTGCCAGGTATACATCCTCAATCCCTTCGGAAAAAAAGACCTTGAAGCCCTTTTAAACAGGGCACTAAAGGAAGATGAATTCCTGAAGACCAAAGACATCGAACTGAAAGAAACGGAAGCGCTGCTTCGATTCTCAGGGGGTGATGCCCGGAAACTCCTGAATATTTTTGAATTGGTGATCACCTCCGAAGATACAAACAAGGTAACTGTTACCGACGCGCTTGTCATGGCAAAGGTTCAGAAGAATACCGTGCTATATGACAAAACCGGGGAACAACACTATGACATCATCTCGGCGTTTATTAAATCGATCCGTGGAAGTGACCCACAGGGAGCGGTGTATTGGCTTGCCAGGATGATAGAAGGTGGGGAGGATGTCAAATTCATTGCCAGAAGGCTACTGATTGCTGCCTCCGAAGACATTGGGCTTGCCAATCCTACGGCCCTTGTTATGGCAAACACCACTTTTCAGGCAGTGACCACCATAGGGTACCCGGAAGCACGTATTCTCCTCAGCCAGTGTGCCATCTACCTTGCGACCAGCCCAAAAAGCAACGCAAGTTATATGGCCATTAAAAAAGCTCAGGAGGTGGTGAAAGCCACGGGCGATCTTTCGGTACCCCTGGCCCTGAGGAACGCCCCCACCGAACTGATGAAGGACCTGGGCTATGGTGCCGATTACCGCTATGCCCATGACTATCAGAACAATTTTGTTGAAGACGAGTTCCTCCCGGAGGCCCTTTCGGGCAGTACTTTTTACTCCCCTGGGACCAATGCCCGGGAAAATGCGATCAAAGAATTTCTTCTGAACCGCTGGAAAGACAAATATTCGTTTTAGAATTTTATTTGAAGGAATTCCTGAAAGCGCTCTTCTCCCTTGTAATATTCAAAGATCCATTGGTCGCCTTTTTGAAATATCAGGCCTACCTGCCCTTTCCCTTCTGTAAAGTAGACCCCCGGTATGGAAGCGTCTTTAAGAACGTATTGAATACTGGGTGTGGTATCTACCAGTTGATACCCATTTCCGGTACGTTGTGCATAAAGAATAACACCTTTGACTTCACCCATTGTAATTAAAAGAGGCTTTTCGCCAGATATTTTTTCTTCTTCCTTATCGGAAACGGTTTTTGGCACTTTTATTTCATTAACCTCAGGGACCGCTGTCACTATTACGTCCGGATCGAGGTTTTTAACATCATCCTTAAAATCCGGTGTAAGCGGTTTCTCTTCTATACTTTTGGGTCGATACGCATAGTTGTAACCATTCAATGACTGAAAGGCCTCTGCTATGGCCTCCCTAAATGCTTCCCTGTATTCCTTAATCTTACTGGTCCCTTCCCTGGTCCTGTATACTTCCTGCCCCTTACAATCCATAAAAACGATATGCACGGTGGTTGCAAACATGGAAGAGCTGTCCATCAATTCGGCTTTCAACCCCAGGCAACGATCCACATTCAGGTCCTGCGGCAGGGCATCTTCATATACAGGATCCAACCCCGCTTGCCCCAAATAATATTTCACCAACGTACTGGTATCATATTGATTTTCACTTCGGAACCCATCAAATTGTTTTGGTACAATAACGTATTTATAGGCGTTCAACGAGGATTGTGAATACGTACTCCATCCGCATAAAAGGAGAAAAAAAAGAATGCTATATTTCATGGGCTGGCCACTAGGGATTTGCCCCCCAAGATAGGATATTAAATCCGAATTGAAAAGATGCGTAGTGACTATCGGCCAGATTGCTGTACCCAAGCAGGTTGTTAGCTAAGGCGTAAAAATTAACCGGACCTGCCTGAATACTGATCCCTATTCCCAGGTTAGACATGGAAAACTTATCTGCAGTGTAAGTAGTTTTTAACGAAAGGAAATTGCCTACCCGCCTCAAATAAAAAGCGGTCAAGGCGGCCTGTGGCCCCCTTGGCCTATTGATCATATGCAACTGCGCCCCAACGCCATTACGGTATTGAAACCGGTTTGCAGCGCCTGATACCCCACTAGTACAATCACAATCCAGCGCACCTCCGTCAACCGGCTCTCCAAAGTTGTAACGTATAGAGCCATACAACTGTGTAGGCCTGAAGGTGATATAATTATTCGCCGTTTCTTCAAAGGGGAGCAGGGCTTCGATCTCATCAACCAGCTCCTGCCAGAGATCGGCATCCGGATCTGCGAACGCATCGGGCAAAATGACCGCGACCCCTTCCGTGGTGGCACTCCCTTGCAAGGAATACCCCTTCACATCCCCGGCATGATAAACAATCCCCAGATCTAACAGACTGCCGGTAAGGACCGTTCTGTCATTTAAATGGTAGGTAAATCCAAGATCGACACCAATCCCCAGATCACCCCCCAGTAAGGCACGCTTGCTAAGGACTTTGGCTACCGTTCCACCGGTCTCGTCATCTAAAATGCGCCTGATTTCCTCCAATCCGGAGGTTCTTAGTTGCATATCGGCCACCATGGTATTAGACAGCAGATTGTCTTGCCCCACATTGGTAACAAAATACCCTGTATTTCGTGAGGAATGAAAGTCATAGATTCCCGAATACAGTTTGGCCCTGGCCCCAACTGTCCAATTTCGGTCTATTTCCTTATTGATGCCAAAATGGAAGACGGTAAGCCCTTCACCCCTGGTTTTCAGATGGCTGAGATCGAATCTTCTGCCCAATTGGTCTGCATTTCCGTCAAAGGCCAAATAGGCAAGGTCCTGAGGCCAATAAAGGATAGCATTCGATTCAAAATAGGCTCCAAAAGAATAAAATATCCCCGGGTCTTTTTTGCTTCGATAGCCTCCATTAAGCAAGTCAATCATGACCGTTTCTCCAAACTCATCGCGCTTTGTCAAACTGTTAAGCGCACGCGTTCGTACCTTAACATTAAAATCCAGGCCATCGTTTGCGAACAGATCATTCACGGTAATGCCACTTGTTGCCGCCTGTCCATAGATGCCGGACGCAAAAGGGATACCGGCGTACCATGAAAATGATGTTGCCATGCCCGGGTTTATTAAAAGCGCCTGTGGTATTTCTGTGAAATCGTAGAGTAATTCCTTGTTTTGCGCCAAAAGGGGCACATATCCAAAAAGAATTCCCAGGAACATTACACGAAAACACCTCATTTTAGTCGGACCCTGAATTTACCGCTGGACCTGAAGATGACCTTCGGATCAGGAAGATTGGAAATGCTGGTAGTATCGCCCAGGTTACTGGCGCTTACCCGAATTTGTGACGTATTACGAATAATATCGAGGCTTCTTCCGGTAACATTGCCATAGGCGATTTCCCTTCTTAAAGTTGCCGTGGGAGCAGGAGCTATTCTAAACAATTCAGTATCGAGTACATTGCCGGCATCATCCAGGTACTCTATGATGATCTCTAAGTCCTTGCTTGTTGTGTTTTCCAGCTCATAAATGATGACCCCATCCAACACATTCTCCGCGAAGAAATCTTCGTTAAACGCATCAAAATTAATGGTCTGGATGTACCATACGGCACTGCCAGCGTCATTGATAACATCCTCAGTACTCTCCATATACAGCATACTGGCTTCAATGGTGGGGGTAATAGTCAGGTCATCGAACTGATCAAAATTTTGCTCTTTCACACAAGAATTCAGGCCGATGATAAGCAAAAGTGATATAAAAAAGTACTTCTTCATTTCGTTATTACCGGACCATTTAGTGGTCATAACCACCAATAATGGTCCTTTTTATAAGGTGTCTTCACCTTTATAACTTTATAAATACAATTTTATTTCACTGAGATCATGAATGATTGGGCCATGAGCGTGCAGGGATTCGCCATGCACATTAAAATGAAGGGTATGCATACCAACTGCCTGTGCCCCAAGAATATCGGCTTCTATATTGTCGCCCACCATTACCGCCATTTCCGGAGCGACCCTGGCACGTTCCAGGGCCAGCTTAAAAATGATTGGGTTCGGTTTCTTTACGCCGGCCATTTCCGAATTGATTATTTCCCTGAAAAAGCCATTTATATTGGCATTGCGAAGTTTTTTCTCCTGAATTTCCTGGAAACCATTCGTTATAATATGAATATTGTAGCGTGGTTGCAGATATTCCAATACTGCAACTGAATTAGGGATAAGATGGCTAAAGGAAGACAAATGCTCAATATACGCCTCTGAAAGGAGGTATATAAGTTCATCATCGATGGTATAGCCAAGGGCATCAAAAACCCTCCTGAGGCGAAGGTAGCGCAAGGCTTCCTTTTTTATTTTGTCTTCCCTGTATAGTTTCCAGAATTCCAGATTAACAGGTACATACAAGGTAAGAAAATCGGGTAAATGTACCCTTACTTCATAGTGCGCAAAGATCTTTTCGAACGTTAGTGCCGAATTTTTTTCAAAATCCCAGAGGGTGTGGTCCAGGTCAAAAAATATGTCGGTTACAAGATCTCTATACATGGTAACGCTCAACTATTTTGGAGTACAACCGCAGCCAATTCATTTTCTGATCTGTCCCCAGCAGTTCATTGGAAAAAACGGTTATAAAGTGCCCATTGACCATTTTTACCTGCTCATACAGGGCATCAATAGCCTCAAAAACGGCTTCTTCGGATTCATATTTCAACAAGGCGTAATCATGGACGGTAAAAGGGTGCACTTTAATGGGTTGTTGCACCTCCAGCATCAAATCATAAAAGTAGAATGACGTACAGGTTCCTGCCTTAAATCCCATTTCATGGGTATACCCCATCGTATAATCATCGGTAAATTCGGCTGCCACCAAATTCCGGTACGTTTCAGGAATATCGACACGGTTATACCGCAGGCGGGAGTAATTAACGGGCCTATTAATAACTCCGGAAAGGTTTTCTTTTTCCATTTTCAACAGATCCAGGTTGGATAGAGAAGAATAAGAGGCCGCCAGGGAAACCGTACTATAATCGGCCACTGATTTGATAAGGTGTTTAAACCGGTTGTTCTCGGTAGATATATTTTTATCATACCTAGAATAGCGTGCATACTGGAAGAAAAAAATACTGTTAACCCTGTTTTTCTTGTGAATATCGATCAGATCCGAAAAATTGTCATAAGGATCCTTTTTTATGCCCAATAGCACAAGTATTCGTTGACCAACCCTTCGGAAATGAAAGCCTGCAAGGTCTATCAGGATCCCCATGGTACTTCTAAAAAATCCTCTATGAGAAAAGCTATGTGAAATGGTGACATCTATGACAGAGGTAAACCGAATCGATTTCGGTTTTATCAGCAGTTTGGGAAAGCGTTCATTGAGTTGCTGCAATAACTGCCTGGCCCAAAGATCAACCACCGGCCTGTTCAGGAACTGGTGTTGATGGGCGAAACTTTCCTTGAAGGGAAAGCGACCGAAAAGATCTTTCACATGAGGGGTGTATTCTTCATACCTGGAAAGGAGGTAAAAGCTGGCCGCAAAGATATCATAGGGGATATTACTCCTTTCTCCTGCAGGAAAAAAGCAGGGAACACCATCCCAGTCGCCCATACTAATTTGAGTGTCATTGATCCCCTGTTCAAAAAGCAATGAATGGCTGCGAATAAAAAATTCGTTCTGTAGCGGTTGTCTTGTATAGGTGATCTTTGGACCTGAGTGTTTGATAAAATCTTCGACCTTTGTCGTAAAACCCACTTCTATTCCCAATATTCTTGTGAAGAGTTGTTTCATAATATAAATGAAACGAGGGGTAATTTTATGGGTATAGATCAGGAGCATGTTCAGAGTATTTGGTCGTCTGCAAAACTTAAGTAGGCATGCTGCGTAATGATCAGATGGTCTAATATTTTTATGTCTAATGCGTGGGCAGCCACTTTCAGTTTTTCTGTGATCCTCTTATCGGCTTCACTCGGCTTCAGAGTGCCAGAAGGATGGTTATGCGCTAATATGAGTCCGACTGCCCCCAATTCCAATGCTTTTTTAAGCACCAGGCGTACGTCTACAAGGGTGCCTGTAATACCGCCTTTACTCAATTGTTCTTTGTGAAGTACCGTATTGGAATTGTTTAGATAAATGATCCAGAATTCTTCGTGTTCCAGTTCGCCTAAAACCGGTTGCAGTAAGGAATAAACATCAATACTGGCAGTAATCCTGGTGATCTTCTCCCCTTCTTCAGACCTTCTTCTTCTGCCTACTTCCAGGGCAGCTGCTATGGATACCGCTTTCGCTGCCCCAATTCCCTTAAATTGCATTAGTTGCCTTACAGACACTTTACCCAGATCGTTGAGGTTGTTATTAGCACTCTTCAGTATTCTCTTAGCCAGGGAAACGGCACTTTCATCTTTACTTCCCGAACCAATTAAAATAGCCAGTAATTCAGCATCCGACAGAACACCCCTGCCTTTGTTGAGTAGTTTCTCACGGGGTTTATCATCATCGGACCACGATTTAATGGTAAATGAAGAAGGTTTTTTTTGCATGTCTAAAGATAAACAACAAATATTTTTAATGTACATTTCTCCCTTAAAATCAACTTCAGAACAAATGAAAACATTGTTTGATGAGCTCGCTTGCCAGGAGGTCCTGGACAGGATCAGCAGCTTACAGAAAGACGCGCACAGGAAATGGGGTAAAATGTCTGTCGGACAAATGGTATGGCATTGTCAGATACCCTTAAAAGTGGCCATTAAAACAAGCCCACAACCAAAAAGGGGAATCTCCTTATCCGGTTGTTTTTTAAAAAATCGCTCTATAATGATACGCCCTGGCGAAAGAACCTGCCAACATCCCCTTTCGCGAAGGCAAAAGAGGAAAAGGATTTTGAGATGGAAAGGGAACAGCTAACAACATTAGTGAGGGAATTCCAACAATTGAAAGATCGGGAAGAATGGCATCCGCATCCCTTATTTGGATCCTTAAGCAAGGAGCAATGGGGAAAGTCGGCTTACAAACACCTGGATCATCATTTAACGCAATTCGGAGTTTAGGAAGGTATCCCCGTCCTAAGAAGTAATATGTGCTATAAGCGCTGCAAGGTCTAATCCGCCATAATTCCCCGAGCTCATCAGCAACAATACGGCATCCTTAAACTCCTCTTCATAGAGAAATTTTTCAAAGGCCTCAGGGTTGGTGTAAACGTGCAGGTCTTCACGTTCAAATGCTTGTCGTATTTGCTGCTCCGAGATCTCATCCAATTTTTTTATTTCCACTGCTTTCGGGGAATAAAAAACACTGGCCACATCGGCCGCATCCAATGCTTGCTGATAATGTGTCAGAAATTCGGCGTTAAGGCTGCTATAGGTGTGCAGCTCCAGGCATGCAATGAGTTTTTTATCCGGAAATTGTTCCTTCACCGCTGCGGTGGTTGCGGCCACCTTACTGGGAGAATGCGCAAAATCTTTATAAACAATAGTAGCGTTGGTTTGCGCCAATTTTTCAAGGCGTTTGGACGCGCCCTTGAAGGAGGAGATGGCTTCATAAAAGTCGGCTTCATCTACGCCCATTTGCTGGCAAATCCACTTCGCCCCTGCAATATTGCAGAGATTGTGTTTTCCGAAAACCTCAATAGGCATAGGTCCTTCCGGGGTTTCCAGAAAGGTCTGACCCGCTATGATCTGATACTCCGGTGTTTTATAGGGAAACTTCCGTATAGAATTCTGTGTTCGATCCACGACGCCTACCACCTCTTTATCTTCCGCATTATAGGTGATACTTCCACCGCTTACAATACTATCTACAAAGATCTGGAACTGATCCACATAGTTCTCAAAAGTTGGGAAAACATTGATATGGTCCCATGCAATACCACTTAGCAAGGCTATGTTTGGTTTGTATAAATGGAATTTTGGCCTTCGGTCTATAGGAGATGAAAGGTATTCATCGCCCTCCAATACCATAAAATCATTCTCGTCGGTGAGATGTACCATCCGCTCAAAACCCTCTAACTGTGCGCCTACCATATAATCTACTTTTTTGCCGCAATATTGAAGGACGTGCAGGATCATTGAGGTAATGGTGGTCTTCCCATGGCTTCCCCCAATAACCACCCGTGTTTTATTCCGGGATTGTTCATAAAGGAACTCCGGGTAGGAGTAAATCTTTAACCCCAATTCCTGGGCCTTCAACAATTCGGGATTGTCCTTTTTGGCATGCATCCCTAAAATGACGGCATCTACCTCATGGGTCAATTTCTCCGGAAACCACCCTATTTCCCCGGGTAGCAATCCCTTGGCCTGCAGCCTGCTTTTTGAAGGCTCAAAAATAATGTCATCACTACCTGTTATACGATCACCCTTATGGTGGAGGGCGAGTGCCAGATTATGCATGGCACTACCCCCTATGGCTATAAAATGGATATTCATTCTTATCACTTATAAGGTGTAAATATAGCGATAGAAAAGGGCATCTCAAATCATTGTACCCCTCAGAAACATGCTATCTTCGTAAGATACGTTTTGCCCGCAGGCGGTTTGACCTAAATAGAAAGTTCTCCATGAACATCATTATTAATTAAAGAAAATACATTAATTTGTTACCTATGGATATACTGTTATCGGCTATTGAGCCAAAAGAAATCATGCCCGGTTATGTTGGCAAACTAATCCATGGAGCGTCCATGACCATTGCTTTCTGGGAAGTAACGGAAGGAGCTGCGGTTCCGGAGCATTCCCATATCAATGAGCAGATCATGCAGGTCCTGGAAGGAGCTTTTGAGTTTACAGTGGCGGGAGTTACCAACGTCTATCGACCGGGCGAACTGGTGATTATCCCTCCGCATATACCCCATAGTGGTAAGGCACTGACCCCTTGCAAGCTAATGGACGTTTTCAGCCCCGTTAGGGAAGGCTATAAATAGGAGCACTTATGCAAATCAATTTAAAAGGAAAAAGAGCTCTGGTAGGCGGCAGTAGTCGCGGTATTGGCCTTGCTATTGCCCGCCAACTGGCGGCCAGTGGTGCCAGTGTAACCCTTATGGCCCGCAGTGAAGAGAAACTTGCAGCCATCATAGCAGCACTCCCTTCGGATACCCCTGAACAGCGACACCAATACCTGGCCGTAGATTTTACCAATTTTAGTGACTACGAGAAACAGATCTCAGCCTTTTTTAAAAAAAATTCAGTAGATATTCTCATTAACAATACCCAGGGACCAAAAGCTGGAAGCAGCCTTGAAAAAGAAATCAAGGATTATCAGGAAGCTTTTGATGTCCTTTTCAAATCGGTGGTGCTGACTACCCAACTCGCTCTTCCGCATATGCAGCGTCAGGGTTGGGGTCGCATTATAAATGTCGCTTCCGTCTCAGTTAAAGAACCGTTGTCGTACCTCGTTTTATCGAATACCATACGGGCTGCGGTGGCTACCTGGGCAAAAAGCCTGGCCACAGCAGTGGCGGCCAACCATATTACTGTAAATACTATTCTTACCGGTTATTTTGATACAGAACGGCTGTCTGAACTCAATGAAAAAAAGGCCGAACAATTGGGTATTCCAATAAGTGAGGTGAAGGAGCATATGATTGGGCAGGTACCCATGAAACGTCTTGGAAAACCCTCCGAATATGGTTATCTGGCCACATTCCTGTCATCGGAACAGGCTTCCTATATCACGGGAACGAATATCCCCATAGACGGAGGGCTGTTAAAATCACTCTAGGCTAGCTGTTTACCTGTTGGTTTTTGGAGGATATTTGGACAGCACCTTGGCCACGATCTGCTGCAGGACCTTTTCTTTCGTATTCGGGGAAGCATTCTCACGAAAACTACTTTCACTGAGTGCCTGCCAAAACAAAGCATCCCTTTGGCTATCCACAAAATCAAAGACGATCTCCCGCTCCCTTTTGGATGATCCAATTGGCAGTCCGATGGAAACACCCCCTCCAACGTTGCGACCCCCGCCTCCTACTCCTACACCAACGGTGCTCCCGGAGGGATATCGAAATTCCCTGCTTTCGATATTGATCAGGAAATCGGCTTCCTCAACATATCGGATCCCTTTTGTTTGTAACACTGAATCGAGAATCCTCAGCAACCGCTTGGTATCTAGCTCACTAAGACCGGTTTGCAGATCAGGATAGTAATTGTAGGTATTGTAATTCGAAAAATCGGTATTCTTATCGTAATCATACTGCACCCGAATACTACCACACGCTACACAGACAAAGGAAAGGATAAGAATGGTCTTTTTCATGGTGCAGGTACTTTACGCCGTACAGGGATACGTTGATCCCTTCTGCCAATAACGATTCTATGGCAACACGGATTTCCCTAAATTAATGATAAAAAGGCATTTTAGAAAAGCACTTTGTCCTTTATTCGTTCAAAAGAGACCACAGGGTATCTTTCAGTTCCTGCAAACCGAATTGGGAAACTGACGAAATAAACAAAAAGGAATTATCACCCAGGTCCTTCTTAACCTCTTTTCGCATTTCATCCATCAGCTCCTTATCGAGCATATCTGCCTTGGATATGGCTATTAACCGCTGCTTATCGAGCAATTCGGGATTGTATTTACGAAGTTCGTTGAGTAGGATCTCGTATTCTTTGGAAATATCTGGGCTGTCTGCCGGGATGAGGAAAAGCAGGGTGGCATTGCGTTCGATATGCCTGAGGAAATAGTGGCCAAGTCCTTTTCCTTCAGCAGCTCCCTCAATGATGCCCGGAATATCGGCCATTACAAAACTCTTAAAATCACGATATTGAACGATACCGAGGTTGGGTTTTAAAGTGGTGAAGGGATAGTCGGCTATTTTAGGTTTCGCAGAAGTAAGCACGGAAAGGAGGGTCGATTTTCCGGCATTGGGAAAACCAACAAGGCCCACATCTGCCAATACCTTAAGCTCGAGCGTTAGTTCCAGTTCGGCACCCTTTATTCCGGGTTGGGCATAACGGGGCGTTTGGTTGGTGGCTGTTTTAAAGTGCCAGTTTCCGCGGCCTCCCATACCCCCTTCTGCAACGATTCTCTCTTGTCCTTCTTCGGTGATCTCAAAAAGCACTTCCCCGGTAACAACATCTTTTACCACTGTCCCTAAAGGAACATCCAAATAGATATCGGATCCATCGGCACCGGTACTTCGATTTTTACTGCCATGTTCTCCATGACCGGCCTTAAAATGCCTTTTAAATTTGTAGTTAAGGAGTGTCCACAGACTTTCATTGCCTCTGAGGATAATATGTCCTCCTCTTCCGCCATCTCCTCCGTCAGGACCACCCTTTGGCACATATTTTTCGCGATGTAAGTGCGCAGAACCTTTTCCCCCATTCCCGGAAGCAACATATATCTTAACGTAATCTACAAAGTTACCTTCGGTCATTTTCTGGGTTTTATACGCTTTAGAGCAGGGTCACTGCCATCGCCTAAGAAATGCTTAGGCGTTATTTACTTAACTGATTAATCACCTCAGACAGGCGGCTGGTGATCTCTTCAATGCTCCCTATACCGTTTACGCTGTGAAATTTATCCTGGGAAGTATAAAAGTCCTTCAGTGGTGCGGTCTTTTGATTGTATTCGTCAAAACGATTCCGAATCTTTTCCTCATCCTGGTCATCGGTCCTTCCACTGCTCTTTCCTCGCTCCAAGAGCCTTTGGATAAGCACTTCGTCATTTGCTTCAAGGGCAATGGTCGCATGTATCTTCATATCCTTTGTTTCAAGGAAATTATCCAATGCCTCTGCCTGCGCTGTAGTCCTTGGGAAACCATCGAAGATAAATCCACTGGCCTCAGGATTCTTTTCCACTTCGTCCTTCAACATATTTATGGTAACCTCGTCAGGAACCAGATCGCCCTTATCCATATAGGATTTAGCAAGGGCACCCAGTTTTGTGTTGTTTTGAATATTAAAGCGAAATACATCGCCGGTAGAAATATGTTTCAGGTTGTATTTCTCCTTTAAAAATCCGGCCTGTGTGCCTTTACCTGCACCGGGTTTCCCGAATAAAACAATGTTGATCATATTTGTTTGGTTAATTTGATAGACCCCTCTTAAATTTCTTCCCAATTCCCTGTAATCGAGCCCGTAACCTACGATAAACTTATCCGGGATCTCTATCCCGAAATAATCGATAGCGTATTCTCCATTATAGACCTCAGATTTAAAAAAGAGGCTTGCGATCTTAAAATTCTTGACGTTGGTATTGGAAAATAGATGAACCAATTCCTGTAACGTTCTACCTGTATCAATAATATCTTCCAGGATAATGACACTTCTTCCCTCTATATTTTCCGGCACATCCAAAAGCGTTTCCACGATCCCGGTAGAGGTTAGGCCCTGGTAGGAGCTGAGTTTCACAAAAGATACTTCACAGGGGTATGGGTAATACTTTAAAAAGTCTGACACAAACATAAAAGCACCGTTGAGAACCCCTACAAAAACAGGGACCTCGTCTTTATAATCCTCCGCAATCTTATCGGCAATTTTCTTTACCGCTGCAAGGATCTGTTCTTCAGACAGAAATAATTCAAAAGTCTTGTCGTGTAACCTAATCAAGCCTGTATACCTTTAGGGGGCAAAGATAACATTTTGATTTCGCTTTTTACGGGCAGCATCCTTGCTTTATAAGATTAAGATGTATTTTTGTGGAAAGTTCACTGGGTGCTACGGTATCCTCAATGTAAACTGCATGAATTATTTTTCATCCCATTTTACTTTAGGCATTCTGGGAGGCGGCCAATTAGGGAAAATGATGCTGTACGAGACCCGTAAATGGGATATTCGTACTAAGGTCATGGATCCTTCGGAAGACGCGCCTTGCAGAATAGCCTGCGATGTTTTTGTAAAAGGCGATCTTCTGAACTTTGACACGGTGTATGCCTTTGGAAAAGATGTGGATGTCCTTACCATAGAAATTGAAAATGTCAACATTGATGCGCTGGAGAAGTTGCAGGAAGAAGGTGTGAAGGTATTCCCTACCCCCAAGGAATTGCGTATTATCCAGAACAAAATAACACAGAAGTTATTTTACGTAGACCATAACATACCTACGGCACCGTTTTCCCGTTTTGCATACACGAGTGAGATCAGAGAAAGCATTGCCCACGGGGGGCTACACCTTCCTTTTGTTTGGAAAAGTGCCCAGTTTGGCTATGACGGACAAGGCGTAAAGATCGTCCGCAATGCCGAAGACCTGGAAGGTTTACCCAATGTGGAATGCCTTGCAGAATCGCTTATTCCGTTTAAAACGGAACTGGCCGTCATTGTAGCAAGAAGTACCAAAGGCGAAGTAACGACCTACCCTGTGGTAGAAATGGAATTCCACCCTGAGGCAAACCAGGTGGAATACGTCCTATGCCCGGCACGGATCGATCCTGCAGTAGCCGAAAAAGCAAAGCAAATTGCCTTAAGAGTATCGGAAGGGCTCCAGCATGTGGGACTACTGGCGGTTGAGATGTTCCTTACGAACGAAAATGGCGTACTGGTCAATGAGGTTGCCCCGCGACCCCACAATAGCGGCCATTATAGCATTGAGGCCAGCTACACCAATCAGTTTGAGCAACACCTGCGCTGTATCCTTGGGCTTCCCCTCGGGAACACCGAAAGCAAAGTGGCAGGGGTCATGGTGAATCTGGTAGGCGCTGAAGGGTTCGAGGGCGACGTGAAATACGACCATATTGAAGATATCCTGAAACTTAAAGGGGTAACCCCGCACCTCTACGGCAAGAAAAAAACAAGACCTTTTCGGAAAATGGGGCATGTAACGATCGTAAATGAGGATATGGCGATAGCCAGGACCATCGCCCAACAGGTAAAAGAGACCATTAATGTAATCAGTAAAAAGTAAGGATGAGTAAAGTAGCCATTGTAATGGGTAGTACCAGCGATCTTCTTGTGATGCAGGAAGCAATTGATGTGTTAAAAGGATTTGATATAGAGGTGATGGTCGATATAATTTCGGCACACAGAACCCCTGAAAAACTATTTGAATTTGGCAAAACAGCCCATAAGAATGGATTTTCAGTTATTATTGCAGGGGCTGGCGGTGCGGCCCATTTACCGGGTATGCTCGCCTCGCTCTCTCCATTGCCTGTCATTGGCGTCCCGGTAAAAAGCAGCAATTCCATTGATGGCTGGGATTCTGTATTATCCATTTTACAGATGCCTGGTGGTGTGCCCGTGGCAACTGTTGCCCTTAATGGTGCAAAGAATGCAGGCATTCTGGCAGCGCAAATCATAGGCAGCCATGACACCTGTGTTTTGGATAAAGTGATCTTCTACAAAGAAGGGCTTAAGGAAAAAGTTCTTAAAGGAGCTAAAGAAGTGAACCGTAAACAGTAGCATCCCAAACCACCACTCATAGCGTAACCCATAATTGTAATACCCCTGTTTTAACTATAAGTCCAGCACACTTCGTACCTATTTACTATTCAGACATCCTCAGATATGAAAAACCGATTACTAGTACCTTTTGACGTTGCGCCGTTTGAACACCTTAAAAACAGCCATTTCAAACCGGCTTTCCTGAAAGCGCTGGAAACGGCCAGAGAAGAAATAGCTACCATTGCAAATGCCCCGGAAGAAGCCACATTCGAAAACACCATAGAGGCGCTTGAATTTGCCGGGATGCACCTGGATCGGATATCCAGCTTATTTTTTAACCTGAACAGTGCCGAAACCAATAAGGAAATTCAGCAAATAGCCCAGGAAATAACGCCAATGCTGACCGAGTTCGGCAATGACATCGTTCTGAACGAAGCCCTTTTCAAAAAAGTAAAGTTGGTCTTTGACAACCAAAAGGCTTATAATCTGAATCGGGAACAGGAGATGTTGCTGGAGAAGAAATACAAACATTTTTGCCGTAATGGCGCAAATCTTAAAGGCCAGGATAAAACAAGGCTCAGGGCTTTGGATACACAGTTGGCCAAATTAAAACTGACCTTCGGTGAGAATGTCCTTGCCGAAACCAACCGTTTTGAGATGCACCTGCTTACTGAAACGGAAATTGAGGGCTTACCGGAAGGCGCAAGGGAAGCTGCTGCACAACTGGCAGAATCCAAAGGTAAAACAGGATGGCTCATTACGCTCGATTACCCAAGTTACATCCCCTTTATGACCTACGCCAAAAACAGGGCGTTGCGAAAAAAATTGGCGCTTGCGTTCGGGAGCAAGGGGTTCCATAAAGACACCTTAGACAACCAGGAAAATGTATTGCAAATTGCCAGGTTGCGCCATGAGAGGGCCAGGTTACTGGGATATGCTTCGCATGCGCATTTTGTACTGGAGGAACGCATGGCAGAAACCCCGGGTAAAGTAACCTCTTTTCTTGACGAGTTGCTGGAAAAAGCAAAACCAGCTTCCATGCTGGAATTAGAAGAATTAAAGGCCTTTGCAAAAAAAACAGATGGCATAAACGACCTTCAAAAATGGGACCAAAGTTATTACTCAGAAAAATTGAAGCAGCAGCGTTTTAACCTGGATGATGAAAAGCTGAAGCCCTATTTTAAGTTGGAAAATGTTATTGAGGGCGTCTTTAACGTTGCACAAAAGCTATTTGGCCTACGCTTTGTGGAAGTATTCGATGTAGAAACCTACCATAAGGAGGTAAAAACGTATCATGTAAAGGATGCTGAGGGGAATTTCATTGCCCTTTTCTATGCCGATTTCCATCCAAGAGCCGGCAAAAGAGGCGGGGCATGGATGACTTCCTACAAGCCACAGTATAAAAGGGGACAGCTGGCAGAAAGGCCCCATATATCGATCGTTTGCAACTTTACGAAACCGACGAATACCAAGCCTTCCCTGTTAACCTTCAATGAAGTGACTACCTTATTCCATGAATTTGGCCATGCCCTGCATGGTATGCTGGCAAATACTTCCTATCCCAGCCTGTCCGGAACTTCGGTCTATTGGGATTTTGTTGAATTACCAAGCCAGGTGATGGAGAACTGGTGCTACGAGAAAGAGGCGCTTGAACTATTCGCCAAGCACTATAAAACCGGCGAACTCATCCCGATGGAATACATAGATAAGATAAAAGAATCTTCTAATTTTCAGGAAGGAATGGCCACCTTACGCCAGCTCAGTTTTGGGTTTCTGGATATGCAATGGCACGCAAATGACCCCTCGAACATTGACAGCGTAAAAGAATTTGAGAAAAAAGCCTTTGAAGGGACTCAATTGTTTCCCGACAGTCCGGAAACGTGTATGAGCACTTCCTTCTCCCATATCTTCCAGGGGGGCTATTCTGCAGGATACTACAGCTACAAATGGGCCGAAGTGCTGGATGCCGATGCTTTTGCTTATTTCAAGGAAAACGGAATTTTTAACCCGGAGATAGCACATAAATTCAGGCAATACATATTGTCCAAAGGGGGCACGGAAAAACCAATGGTACTGTACAAACGTTTCAGGGGAAGCGAACCCAATATGGAGGCCTTATTGAAACGGGCTGGACTCTTGAGGAAAACTGCTTAATCTTTTTGGTGTGCCAGAAAGGCATCATACCCCCCCTCAAGATCTACTACTCGGTAACCCAATGAATCCAATACCTGGGCAGCTTCGGAGCTTCTGCCTCCTCTTTTGCAATACAAATAAAGAGTAGTTGCCTTTGCTTCAGGAACAGCACCGATCTGTTGCAGGAAGTCAGCATCGTACCAATTGATGTTGATGGCATTTGGCAGATGACCCTCAGCATATTCTTCGGGCGTTCTTACATCTACTAGGGTATACTCCGTGAGGCCATCCTGGGAAAACTCCGTAATAGGCATAGCCTTGTCCTGCCCACATCCAATAAAAAGAAATAATAATACAGGTAAAAAGAATGCTTTTTTCATATGCTTGGTGTTGTATCTCAAAGTTAACCTATTTCATTAAAATTCCCTTATTTTTGGAAACGTTTATACCGCTTATGACCTTGAGAGCACTTCGACCGGAAAGCTGGGTAGAGCAATATGCAGACTACCTGTTTAGTTATGCCATTACCCGAGTAAATGATGAGGAAATAGCAAAAGACCTTATTCAGGAGACATTTGTTGCAGCCTTAAATGCGGCCAAAAATTTTAAAGGGGATGCCTCCGAGCGCACCTGGCTCATTGCCATCCTTAAAAGAAAGATCATTGATCACTACCGTAAAAACAACTCAAAAAAAGGAAAGGCCGAGGTTCGGATGCAGTATACTTCGCAAGCCGATACTGAAGGTGATTGGCTGGAAGAACAAATAGCAGATCCCAGCAGCACCACTGAGAACGACGCCCTCGAAAATGAGGAATTGGGACTGGCTATTCAGCAATGCCTGGGGCAACTCCCCGAAAATCAAAGACGCGTATTCACATTGAAAACCATAAAAGGACTTTCAACAGAGGATATTTGTAATGAATTGAATATTAATCCGTCTAATCTTTGGGTGATGATCCACAGGGCGCGTACGGCGCTCATGGGATGCCTAAATCAAAATTGGTTCAAGCTATGATCTCTTGTGACAAAGCTGTATTGATCTGCAATAAATCACAATACAAGGAGGCTACTTTTTATGAAAAAATAAAATTGAAGTTTCACTTGTTCTTTTGTCATTCATGCAAGGTTTTTTCAAGAAAGAACAAGTTGCTTACCGTTTTATTTGATCGGGTGAAACTGTCACAACTAAGCGATCAGGACAAAAAAGTGCTTCGTGAGAAGATAGAAGCGCTGTTATAGTATTACCGCAAAAATACCAGTATACCTGCCCAAAATATGGGAAATGACTCCACCCAAAAGGAAGCAAAATAGGTCGTTTGGCGCTTGGGGGTTAGAATCATCAACACGACCAGCGATACCGTGATCAGGGTATTCATGGTGATCTCCAACGAATTCAGGGAGTCTTTCAGAAAACATAATAGGAAAAAAACAAGCGATAGCAGGGCTCCCAACAGGCGCGTCTTCCTGACCCCTATTCTTTGCGGGATCGTATGAAGGGCTCCTGGATCTGTTTGCAGATCCCTGATCTCAAAGGGGATCATCAACACCAGAATCAGGATAAACCGCTGCATAAATAGCACGAACAAATCCCGGGAAAAAGTAAGTCCGCCTTCTAGAACAGGCAAAAGGACTGTGGTACCGGTCCAAACCAAACTGACCATAATGATCTTTAAAATGCCCAGATTTCGGAGGTTCCGCTTTTCAGGGATGAGGGGTATGGCATACAACATAACGAGTATACCCAGGAAGCATATTCCTTTCCAGGTTTCCCAACTTAATTTTGCAGAAAAGTAGAGCCCAAGAGCAGCACACAAGAAACTAAAAAGCTGTATTCGTTTTTGGTAGGTATTTTTCAGATAGAGATACTTCTTAGCCGCTGCCCCGTACTTAATGAAATTATATGCCGGGATCGTCCCAAAAAGGAGGAATAAAACCAGGTGACTTTCAAGGTTAATGTTTAAGAATTGGGAGGTGATGAACGCAAATGCCACCACGGCAAAAGCCACATGAATACTTGCCTTGATGTAAAAGTTGAAAAATTGTCGGAGCCACCGCATTAAACAAAAGTATACAAACTGTTCATAAGGCTTCCTTTTCGTTAAAAACTTTGTTTCCAGTCCACGGTTTGGTATATGTAATAAAGGAATAAATACCTAATTTTGTGCTCCATTAATGCTTTTTAAAACAAGGCCAGGGTTATGAATACAGATTCTTTTGCATTGCGTCATATTGGTATCCGGGATGAAGAACTCCCAGGGATGTTAAAAACTATAGGGGTCTCCGGTCTCGATGAGCTCATTGAAGAGACCATCCCGAAGGATATTCGCCTCAAGGAGGACCTTTCGTTGGATGCTCCTATGAGTGAAAATGAATTCCTGAATCATATTCACGCCCTTTCACGAAAAAATACTGTATTTAAATCGTACATAGGCCTGGGATATCACGAAAGCATTACCCCGTCGGTGATCAAAAGGAATATTTTGGAAAATCCGGGCTGGTATACAGCCTATACCCCTTATCAGGCGGAGATCGCGCAGGGTCGACTTGAAGCCTTGTTGAATTTTCAAACCATGGTTTGCGACCTGACAGGGATGGAGTTGGCCAACGCCTCCCTTCTCGATGAGAGCACGGCTGCTGCCGAGGCGATGACCATGTTATTCGATCTTAGAACCCGAGATCAAAAAAAGAATGATGTATTAAAGTTTTTCGTTTCAGAAGAGGTGCTTCCACAAACCATCTCATTACTTCATACCCGGTCTAAACCATTGGGTATAGAACTGGTCATTGGCAATCACCAGGAATTTAGCTTTAGTGGAGACTATTTTGGCGCTTTATTGCAATATCCAGGAAAGTACGGACAGGTATATGACTATGCTTCTTTTGTCTCCAAGGCAAAGGAGAACGCAATAAAAGTGGCAGTAGCTGCAGACATTCTGAGCCTGGTACTGCTGACACCCCCGGGTGAATTTGGGGTTGATGTGGTTGTTGGCACTACCCAACGTTTTGGCATTCCCTTGGGCTACGGAGGTCCTCATGCAGCATTCTTTGCAACAAAGGAAGAGTACAAAAGGAACATTCCCGGCAGGATCATAGGCGTTACCAAGGATACTGATGGGGGACATGCCCTTAGAATGGCACTTCAAACCAGAGAGCAGCATATAAAGCGCGATAAGGCCACCTCAAACATCTGTACAGCTCAGGTATTGCTGGCTGTTATGGCAGGCGCTTATGCCGTTTACCACGGTCCGAAAGGGCTTAGTTACATTGCCAGCAAAGTACATAATCATGCCTGTACCCTTGCAGAGGGACTAGAAAAAATGGGCATCTCTCAAACGAACACTGCCTATTTTGACACTATCCTTGTAAAGGCCAATGCCCGGGCCATTAGGGAAGAAGCGGAAAAGAAAGCCGTTAATTTCTATTATGTAAATGAAGATACCATTGCCATTTCCCTGAATGAGGCCACTTCATCAAAGGATGTTCAGGACATTCTGGATATATTTTCCAGGGCACTGGCGAAAAAAACAATAGCTGTAGCTACCCAACAAATGGCTTCTGCCATTCCGGCAACCCTACAACGAAAATCAGCGTTCCTAACGCATACAGTGTTCAATTCCTTTCATTCGGAGACCCAATTAATGCGCTATTTAAAGAAATTAGAGCGCAAGGACCTGGCTTTAAACCATTCCATGATCTCTTTGGGTTCTTGTACAATGAAACTCAATGCCGCTACCGAAATGCTTCCTTTAAGTATGCCGGAATGGGGCAACATTCACCCATTTGTTCCACTGGATCAGGCAGCAGGATACCAACAGATCCTGGAAGACCTGGCAAGGGATTTAACGATCATTACCGGATTTGCCGCAACCTCCCTGCAACCTAACTCAGGAGCACAGGGCGAATACGCTGGCCTGATGACCATAAGGGCCTATCATGAATCAATGGGAAACACCCACCGGGATGTATGTATTATCCCTGCCTCGGCCCATGGCACTAATCCTGCGTCGGCAGTGATGGCGGGCATGCGTGTAGTGGTTACCAAAACGGATGAAAAAGGAAATATAGACCTTGGGGATCTTGAAGAGAAAGTCCTCCAATACTCAGAGAACCTGGCGGCATTGATGGTCACTTACCCTTCTACCCATGGGGTATTTGAATCGTCCATACGCAAGATCACACAAATGATCCATGACCATGGAGGCCAAGTATATATGGACGGCGCTAACATGAACGCCCAGGTTGGGTTAACGAACCCGGCCATTATTGGTGCAGATGTATGCCATCTCAATTTACATAAGACCTTTGCCATCCCTCACGGAGGTGGCGGCCCCGGCGTAGGGCCTATTTGTGTAGCTAAACAACTGGCGCCGTTCTTACCCGGGAACCCCGTAGTAAAAACAGGTGGTGACAACGCCATAACCGCCATTTCTGCGGCTCCATGGGGCAGTGCCCTTGCGTGCCTTATTTCGTATGGCTATATTAAAATGCTTGGTGCCCAGGGGTTGAAAAGGGCTACAGAGATAGCTATCTTAAATGCCAATTATATAAAGCAGCGCCTGCAAGGTAAATTTGACGTTCTCTACACAGGTGAGAAAGGGCGTGCGGCACATGAAATGATTATTGATTGCCGACCATTTAAGCAGAAGGATATAGAGGTTACCGATATCGCCAAAAGACTCATGGACTATGGCTTCCACGCGCCTACAGTATCTTTCCCGGTGGCAGGCACCATGATGATTGAGCCCACCGAAAGTGAAGGATTAGCAGAATTGGACCGCTTTTGTGATGCCATGATATCTATTCGTCATGAAATAGACGAGGTACAAGCAGCGGATCCAAATAATGTCCTGAAGAACGCCCCTCATACCCTGCAGATGGTGACCAGTGACCATTGGACCTATCCATATTCCAGGGAAAAGGCAGCTTTTCCATTGCCCTATGTAGGCGAGAATAAATTTTGGCCGAGTATCAGACGCGTTGATGAAGCCTATGGAGATCGTAATTTAATTTGTACCTGCGCGCCCATTGAGGCCTATGCAGAAGCTTAGTAATTTACTCTTTATCAATTCATTGAAGCATAAAGCATAAAGGGAAGCTTATTTCGTGTAAAAAGACAGCAGGCTGGGCATCGTATTTGTTCATAGGCTTGTTTCCAAAATACAGTGTATTTAAGTATATTTCCCTACTAACTCCAAGTAGTACCTTATGAATATTGCAATTACTGGGACAGGTAGTTACATCCCTGAGATTCTGGTCCCCAACAAAGCTTTTGAAAATCATGAATTTTTGAATAGTGACGGCAGTTCATTGGTTCAGTCGAATACCGTAATTATTGAAAAATTTAAGGCCATAACCGGCATCTCTGAAAGACGGTATGCGGAAAAGGAATTAAATACGTCAGATCTTGCCTTTCACGCTTCACAAAATGCTATAAAGGATGCAAATATCAATGCGGAAGAACTGGACTACATCATCTTTGCCCACAATTTCGGTGACGTTTCCTTTGGTTCTCACCAGGGCAATACATTGCCCAGTTTAGCTACCCGGGTCAAGAATCACCTGAAAATCAAAAATCCAAGATGCGTAGCATATGATATGCTATTTGGCTGTCCTGGGTGGATTGAAGGCGTCATACAGGCCTATGCCTTCATCAAAAGCGGCATGGCCAAAAAATGCCTCGTAATAGGGGCCGAAACACTGTCCAGGGTAGTCGATCCTCATGACCGGGATTCGATGATCTATTCGGATGGAGCCGGCGCCTGTGTCGTAGAGGCCAAAGAAGGTAATGGCGAAATTCTGGCACATCATTCTGCCACCTACGCAAATGAAGAGGCCTATTACCTCTTTCATGGCACTTCGTACCATCAGGAGTTACCGGACGACCATCGATATATAAAAATGTATGGAAGGAAAATCTATGAATTCGCTATAACCTATGTCCCCGGTGCCATGAAGGAATGCCTTGAAAAAAGCGGCATTGGTATTGATGCGGTAAAGAAGGTCTTTATCCATCAGGCCAATGAAAAGATGGATGAGGCCATAGTAAGCCGTTTCTACCAGCTGTATAACAGAGAGATGCCGGAAGGCGTAATGCCAATGAACATTCACGAATTGGGAAATAGTTCAGTTGCGACGATCCCAACGCTATTCGACATGGTCCGAAAAGGAAAAATAATAAATCAGCAGGTAAACAAGGGAGATGTCATTATCTTTGCCAGTGTAGGCGCTGGTATGAACATCAACGCCATTGTTTATAGATGTTAATTGATGTACGAAAAGAGCTTTCCAAAAAAACGATACGAGCACACGCTTTCTTTTCTTCAAAAACACATTCCCACGTCCCAACCTATTCTGGATCTTGGAATAGAAAATCCCTTTACCCATATCATGCGCGATCATGGGTATACTGTTGAAAATACCTGGGGCGAAGATCTTGATATTGATTTCAGGCAAGTAAAAGGGTCGTCGGCCGATGTAGTTACAGCTTTTGAAATATTTGAACATATGGTAGCCCCCTTCAATGTCTTGAGGAAAATGAATGCTACCAAATTGGTGGCCAGTGTACCCTTAAAATTATGGTTTTCCCCTGCCTACCGAAACAAAAATGATGAATGGGACCGGCATTATCACGAGTTTGAAGATTGGCAATTTGATTGGCTGCTCGAAAAGTCCGGATGGGAAATAAAAGACTGGGCCAAATGGACGCATCCTGTAAAAAAAATAGGCTTGCGACCCCTCTAAGAAGGTTTACCCCTCGTTACTACATTGTATACGCTGAGCGAAACCAACACTATAAAAGGCCCGATTCATAACCTGTTTTTATTTGCCCGGTATACCGGTACACCCATCTTGGAATATTATATCATCATACCTGCTCATAATGAAGAGGCTTTTCTTGAGGAAGCGCTCAAGAGCATTGTTTCACAGGAATTGCTCCCTAAAAAAGTAGTGGTGGTCAACGACCATTCTAACGATGGAACTGCCAACATCATTGACAGTTTTAGTGCCCAATACTCATTTGTAGAAGGCATTCACAACAACTCCTCTGACGAACACATGCCGGGCAGCAAGGTGGTTGCTGCCTTTAATAAAGGCCTGTCCAAATTGGATGATGCCTGCGATTTTATTGTGAAAATGGATGCAGATATCGTCCTTCCACAGGACTATTTTAGGCGTATTGCTGCTATTTTCAGCACTTCAAAGGACATTGGGATCGCCGGTGGCTTTGCCTATGAACAAAATGAAAAGGGACAATGGGAATTAAATCATCCTATGGATAAGGATCATGTGCGCGGGGCATTCAAATCGTATTCCAAGGCTTGTTTCAAGGCAATGGGCGGACTCAGAACGGCTATGGGATGGGATACGGTAGACGAACTCTTAGCGAAGTATCATGGATACCAGGTAGTGACCGACACCTCTCTTAAAGTAAAGCATAGACGTCCTATAGGGGCCGCCTATAATAAAAAGGCCCGGCGGTATCAGGGCCAGGCAATGTACCTGATGCGTTATGGCTTTCTCATCTCCCTGATCGCCTCTTTCAAAATGGCCTGGAAAAATCGAAAAATAAAGATCATTCGGGATAATCTTGCAGGCTATCTGCAAGCAAAGACCAATAAGACCCCCTTTATTGTTTCGGAAGATGAAGGCCGCTTTATACGCCAACTTCGCTGGCAGAATATCCGAAAGAAATTAATCTAATACTTCGGAGATCGGTTCCCCGGAGGTGCCACTGGGATAGGCAATCCCCAACAAAGATGCAATGGTAGGGGCAATGTCAGGAATCTCGGTTCGTACCGTCATACTTCCCTTTCGGATGCCCTTTCCATAAAACAACAATGGAACGTGGGTGTCATATACATAAGGAGAACCATGAGTAGAACCCGTTTCCGGATAATAGACCACCGAGGGGTCCAGGACCAAAATGACATCCCCGGAGCGTTTTTGGTTATACCCATTCTGTATGATGTAAGGGATGCCCCTGGTGTATTCATTCTGAGCCATCTGATAGCCCGTAAAGACCCGGCTTATCCCTTTATAGCCCAATAACTCCTGCGCGATAGCCTCCTGCACCTCATTTAAATCAAGGTCTAAACTCCGAATAACATCATGGTCCAAAAAGAATTGGGCATTGCTGTAATTCCTGATGAAATTTGTTTCCCCGTAGGTAAATGACATGAATTCCTTGAATTTAGCAGACATACCCTGAGAATCCATGTAGCCCGCAGGCAGCTTTTGATCACGTAAATAAGCAGGCACATCCACCGCCCCGTGATCTGCCGTCAGAAAAACAACATACTCCCCTGCACCTACTTTTTTATCAAGGGTTTTCAGCATACGTTCCAGGTCCAGATCCAGTCTTATATAGGTGTCCTGAATTTCCTTTGAATTTACGCCAAATTGATGTCCGACATAGTCTGTGCTAGAAAAACTGACAGCTAAAAAATCTGTTACTGCATCGGCACCCAGATCCTCCCCATCCAAAGCAGCAAGGGCAAAATCCAGGGTCATACTATTGCCATAAGGAGTCCCTTTTAAAATTTCGAACTGGCCGTTGCTGTCCCAAATAGCCGGAAGATCATGAGGAAAGACCGGAGCAGCTTCGCCCCCAAACATCCCTTCATAGGTATTGTCATCCGTACCGCTTTCCACATAGGATTTAATGTCCTTAAGGGTATTCCAGGTCTTTTTGTACTGATCAACACTGCGCGCCTTGTTGAATTGTGAAACCCATTTGGGAAGTTCGTTCATATAATAGGTGCTGGTGATCCAATTTCCTTCCGACGCCCCGTGAAACCAATAGGCTGCATTGGCCAGGTGCCCTCCTGGCAATACAGACCCCCTGTCCTTCAAGGCCACTGCAATTACTTTACCTCGCAATTGCGTATGCAATCGTAATTCGTCTGTAATGGTAGAGGATGTCATCCAATGAGGCGACATTTTCCCGGTGGCCGCCGCAGTCCCCACTGAATTGTAGGCATCATCTGAAGCACAATAAACAACCTTCCCTGATTCCTTATCATACCAGTTGTTGCCAATGATGCCGTGTACGGAAGGCGTCGTCCCCGTATAAACAGAAGCATGTCCCGGACCGGTGCTGGTTGGGGCATAGTTAAAGTGGTTGTTCATGCAATTAAAGCCTTCGCCAACCAAACGTTTAAACCCTCCTTCTCCGTAATGATCCCAAAAACGGGTTAAATAGTCATAGCGCATTTGATCTACCACAATACCCACCACAAGTTTCGGGTTGTCGTTGTTTAACTTACCCTGGGCATTTGTTGTAAATGGGTTCAAACCAAGGCCAAGTGCCAGGAATATCAGAAGTACAGTACTGTTTTTCATAATAAATACATATTAGTCAAAAATAATTAAATAAAACCTTTAAATGATGATTACAGATTATATGAAGGTTAATATTGTTATTTTTACGGCAATAAGCGTACCCTATTACTCATGAATTATTTTTCTTCTATCGGCAGCTATTCCATAATGATTCGTGAGGTCTTTAAAAAGCCCACCAAGTGGCCAATAATGAAATCACTGATCCTCAAGGAAATAGATGAGCTTATATATGGCTCCATGGGGATCATCATCTTTATTTCCTTCTTTATTGGTGGTGTGGTGGCGATCCAGACAGCATTGAACATCAGCAATCCGCTTATACCCCGTAATTTAATAGGATTTGCCACCCGTCAATCGGTCATCCTGGAATTTGCCCCTACATTCACCTCCATAATCATGGCGGGGAAGGTAGGATCGTATATCACTTCCAGTATTGGTACGATGCGCGTAACAGAGCAAATAGACGCCCTGGAAGTAATGGGGGTCAACTCCCTTAATTACCTCGTTTTTCCCAAGATCATTGCCATGTTTATGTATCCCTTTGCCGTTGCTATTGCCATGTATGTAGGAATTTTTGGCGGATGGATCGCTGGTGTTTTCGGCGGATTCAGCTCCAGTGCCGACTTTGTGGAAGGATTACAGTTAGATTTTATTCCTTTTCATGTTACCTATTCCTTCATCAAATCGGTGGTCTTTGCCTTTATCATTGCCACAGTTCCCTCCTACCATGGTTATTATATGAAAGGGGGGGCGCTAGAAGTGGGCAAGGCCAGTACTACCGCCTTTGTATGGACCAGTGTAGTGATCATTATCTTAAATTATATCCTTACCCAATTATTACTCGGCTAATGATAGAAGTGAATAACATACATAAATCGTTTGGTGACCACCACGTACTGAAAGGGATCAGCACCACCTTTGAAGAAGGAAAGACCAATTTGATCATTGGCTCGAGTGGTTCCGGGAAAACCGTATTTATTAAATGTTTGTTAGGTCTCTTCTCTCCTGATGAAGGCACCATAAGCTATGATGGTCGTATTTATTCAGAACTAACGTCTGCCGAAAAAAGAGACCTGAGACAAGAAATGGGAATGGTCTTTCAGGGCAGTGCACTGTTTGATTCCATGACCGTAGAAGGCAATGTTATGTTTCCGCTGGATATGTTTACGAAGCAATCAAAATCCGAGATGCTGGACAGGGTCAATTTTGTACTCAAACGGGTTAACCTTACAGACGCCAACAACCGTTTTCCCTCTGAGATCTCCGGAGGCATGCAGAAACGCGTGGCCATAGCCAGGGCTATTGTAATGAATCCGAAATACTTGTTCTGTGATGAGCCCAATTCGGGCCTCGATCCTAAAACAGCCATTCTCATAGATAACCTTATCCAGGAAATTACCCAGGAATATAATATTACCACTGTTATCAACAGTCACGATATGAATTCGGTAATGGAAATTGGGGAAAAGATCATCTTCCTGAAAGATGGCATCAAAGAATGGGAAGGCTCCAATAAAGAGATCTTTAAAACAGACAATGCAGCCGTTACCAACTTTGTCTATTCCTCAGAGCTTTTCAAAAAGGTACGGCAAATGTATATCGAGGAACGGAATTAATTTTCCAATGGCTTCAATTGCACCTTATCATCCTTGATCCGAAGCTTTAACCAATCATTTAACTTCTTGGATTCTTCCATGATCTTCTTGCTATCTTCGGGATCTTTCCATTTTACTTGAAAAACCGGGATGGTATCCATGGAATTAAAATCCGTGGTAATAACATAGGAAAAAGCTATGGACGCCAGGTTGTCATAATTCGCCCTTGCTTCCGCACTGATATCCTGGAAGGGGATCTGCTTCCTGGCAAATTTACTTAGCTCTGCCAGCTCCCCTTCCAGTAATTGTATCCGTTGATCCTTGGAAAGTAATTCAGCCTTTTTAGCTTCGTACAAGGCATTCACATAATTTAATTTTTCTTCAGAATCATCACGCCCCCCCTGTAACACTTTAAGATCGGTGTTCTGAAGCTTTGAATACTGATTTTTCTTATTGTTCCAGGAAGCGATGACATTGTCTGGAATGAGTTCATCCCCCATGGTCACCAATTCAATCGTAGATTCCCCATCCGGTTTATAGCTGATCTCTGTCAAATTTTCCATAAACCTGCCCCGGTCCTTAAATTCATAGAGGCCTATCGTCTCGTGTATCAGTGCATTGGCCTGGTTCATGAATCGGGATTCCTCAAATACTTTGTAAAAGGTAAAACCGGCAGGTATCATTACCATAAGCCCCACCAGGGAAGCGATCCTGGCCGTGCGCCGTCTTTTCTTCGAATCGGCATACTTGACCATTGGGAAACGCAATAATTTTAAAACCAGAAAGGTAGCCAGAGCAATGAATATAGTATTGATAGTGAAGAGGTATAAAGCACCAAAGGCAAACTCCCAATTCGATATGGCCAGTCCAAAACCTACCGTACATAAGGGAGGCATCAGGGCCGTTGCTATGGCCACACCAAAAATAACACTGGCGACAGTTCCTTTTTTGGCTCTTGCAATAACCAATGCCAGGCCTCCAAAGAATGCGATCAGCACATCGCGAATATCGGGTTTGGTTCTAGCCAGTAACTCAGATGATTCATCCCTCAGCGGGAAAAACTCAAAAAACAAATAGGCGGTCAGCACACTAAGACCGACCATCACGGTAAAATTACGAAGGGACCTTCGCAAGGTATCTATATCGTTCACTGCCAGAGACATACCAATCCCCAGGATAGGGCCCATCAACGGACTAATTAACATGGCACCGATAACAACGGCTGTAGAATTGGCGTTGAGGCCCACAGATGCAATAAAAATAGAACAGATCAGGATCCATGAAGTGTGGCCTTTAAAAGGAATATCGGCAATAATAGCTTCCTTGGTCCCCTGCGGATCCGTATTCTTCCGAATATCGAGTAACTCGGATAAAAATGTTTTTACCGAACCAAAGAGTCCTTTTACTTCCTTCTTTACCTCCTCGGCATGTGTAAATTCATCATCTACCCCTCTATTTTGTCCTTTTCTTCCCTCTATATTTTCTGCCATATGCTACACGTATTGATCTCCAAATTTTTCCTTTGTTTTAGCCACGATGGCCTTTATGTCCTGTTCTTTGGCCTTAGGAACGATAAGCAATACCTCTTCCCGATCTACAATAATGTAATCCTGAAGGCCGTCTATGACCGCCAACTTTCCCTTTGGAAGTCGCACCATATTCCCTCCCGCATCCAGATCTATTAATTTGCCATTCACTACTGCGTTCCTATTCTCATCTTTCTCCAGTTTATCATACAAGGACCCCCAGGTTCCAAGGTCGTTCCAGTCAAAACTGGCCGGCAGCACAAAAATGGCCTTGGAATGCTCCAGGATGGCATAATCTATGGAGATATTCTCGGCCGTTGCATAGTTCTCTTTGATAAAAGTACGTTCTTTTTCAGTATTGTAGGATTCCATTCCTGTTTCAAATAATTGATACTGCCCTGGCTGGTATTGTTTAAAGGCCTTTAGAATGGTTTTTACGCTCCACATGAAGATTCCGGCATTCCACAGGAAATTACCTTGTTTCAGAAAATCCCTGGCGGTCTCATAATCTGGTTTTTCCCTGAATTGCCGTACTTTCTTAATAGGCTGATTCCCTTCCTGTTCATATTCGATATAGCCAAACCCGGTATTTGGAAAAGTGGGTTGTATCCCTAAAGTGCAAAGCACGTCTTCCTTTTCACACTTCTGAAAACAGGCGGTCACATCCCTGGCAAAGGAAGCTTCATCTTCTATCCAGTGATCACTGGGCGCTACGATCATTATGCCATCCGGATTCATTTTTTGTATCTTCATGGCGGCATATAAAATGCAAGGTGCCGTATTCCGCATCGCCGGCTCCAATACGACCTGGTCATGACCAATCAATGGAAGTTGCTCCAACACAAGGTCATTGTAACGTTCATTGGTCAGGATAAGAATATTCTCAGTGGGGATAAAGTTGTTAAGGCGCTTAAATGTTTTTTGAATAAGGGTATCTCCCGTTCCAAGCATATCATGAAACTGCTTTGGGTTTTGGGTGGTACTTACGGGCCAAAACCTGGATCCTACTCCTCCGGCCATCAAAACCGCATAATAATTCTTATTCATAGTGTTATTCTTTAATTAACTCAACTTCGGCATTCGGTTGAAATAAATAGATTCTTCCGGTGGCCAGCTCCACGCATTCAAATCGTTTTACTTTCCTGTTCCCTTTCTTGAATCGACGGCCATTATGTAGCCTGAATATGCTCCCCAACGGGAGTTCAAAAACGTAGGCATGATCCGTTGGGTGATCAAAAGCCTTCAAAGCTATTGATAATTTTGCATCGGTACCACTACTTGCCTTCGGATTCCTGAAATGGTTGGCCAGCAGGGGCAAAAGTTTCGACGGAAATATTTCAGGTCGCAAAAAAGGGAGCATCAGGCTTTGAAAGGTATGCTTCCATTCCAGGCCATGAGGTTTGATCTGTCTCCCATACCTCTCAAAAGCAACCAGATGCGCAATTTCGTGTATCAGGGTAATCAGGAATCTGTATGGATTCAGACTCGCGTTTACCGTGATCTGGTGCGAGCCGTCAGCAAGTCTTCTGTAATCTCCATGGCGGGTAACCCGATTGTTGACCACCTTTAAGTGTACCCCATAACTAGTAATGAGATCAAAACAAGGGATAACAGCACGTTCCGGCAGGTAATTCTGAAGCACTCTGTCCATAGAGACAAAAATAAGATTTCTGACATTTCCCCAATGCAGTATTTAATTAAATTGAGATACGCTTATCATGCCTGAACGAACAGCCATAGATGCGTTTCCATTTAGTCGCACAGCTCCATTTTTTCTGCACAAATCAGATTGAAGGCAAGGAATCACCCTTTTTTGGGGCTATTAAAATTTCTGGTAAACTCGGGAAAGCAGCTATGCTTACGGCGTGGAATTCGCTACCTGAAGCAGTTTCCCGTTGTAAAGTTTTTGTCCGGTTAACGCAAACTCCATAATGTAACGGGCCATTTCCGGGGCAGTGACCGGGGCCTGGTAGCCCGGAAAGGCTTCTTCCAGCATTTCGGTCTGTACAGCACCCAGGGCAAGTACATTGAATGATGGGCCCGATGCCTTAAATTCCTCGGCCAATAACTCCGATAGTGTAATGACAGCACCTTTACTGGAACTATAGGCAGCTAGCCCGGGGAATTTTGCACTTCCCTGTACCCCTCCCATAGAACTGATGGTCACTACGTGTCCCTCTTTTGGCATAAAGGGCAGTACGGTTCTGGTAAGGGCGGCGACACCAAATACGTTCACCTTGTAGACCTCCTCAAACATAGCAGTGGTAGTACTGAGGAAAGGTTCGTTTACCAACATACCTGCATTGTGGATCAGTATATCTACCTTTTCCCAATGGGCCTTTATATAGGTCTCCACCTGCTTCATGGAAGCTGTGGTTGTAATGTCGAATGAAAAAGCGGCGAGGCTTTTATTCCCGAGTGCCAGAATAGGTTTTTCATTCCTGGACAATGCCAATACATGGTGGCCGCCATTGGCAAATAATTGTGCCATTTCATATCCTATGCCCCTGCTGCAGCCTGTTATGATTACGTTTGCCATTATTTTAAAATTATTTCTCTTGAAGGGGCATTTATTATTCCTTCTACCACAGGAATCATCTTATTGACTACCCGGGCCATATGATCAAAATCCATAGCGGCAGCTTCATCGCCCACTTTGTGGTAATGATCGAAGTTCGTAAAATCGAACGTTGAAAAGGTGTGTGCCGGGATCTTGAATTCCTCATAGAAAGGATAGTTATCCGACCGCATAAACAAGTTGTAGCCTTCGGCAGTAGGCAAAAATCCTACGGTTTTTTCACCTCCATGGACATTGCTGACCTCCGCAATATTTGATTTGTTAAATCCGGTTACATAGACCAAATAATCCTTGTCTGCCATAGGAATACCGGTCATCTCAAAGTTAAGGACGGAATACAATTGTATACCATCTTCCTTCATTTTCACTGCCAGGTGTTTAGACCCCAACAGCCCTTTTTCTTCGGCAGTAAAAAAGCCAAAAACCAATGTTCGTTTGTTATTACGGACCTTGCCAAAATAACGTGCCAGTTCCAGCACGGTTGAAGTACCGGAAGCATTATCATTGGCCCCATTCGCTATAGAATCGCCATTCTGTGATCCGATCATGCCTATATGATCATAATGCGCCCCAAGCAAGACCACCTCGTCTTTCAGAGAAGGATCAGAACCTTTTATAACACCCACGATGTTATAGGCAGGAGCCTGATAATTTGTGAGGCTGTCCTGATAAAATTGATACAAAGGCGCAATCTTGTTATCCCTGAGTACTTCCATAATAAATGAAGCGGCTTCTTCGATCCCTTCACTTCCAGTGTCCCTTCCTTTGCGATCATCAGAAGCAAGATAGTTCATGAGTCCCCCTATGCGTTCATTATCCGAAAATTGAGCTTTGTCTATTACGGGGCTGGTCGTTTTGCACGCTCCTAAAAGAACGAGCAGTCCTAAGAAGATCCTTTTTTTCATACTGATTATTTTTATTTACAAACAAAAACATCCATTTGGAAATGGATGTTTTATGGCTATTAATTTTATTGATCGATCATTTTATTAAGCCAGCATGGTAACCGGATTCTCCAAATAGGCACGCAACGTCTGTAAGAATTGTGCTCCGGTAGCACCGTCTACTGTCCGGTGATCGCAGGCAAGCGTTAATTTCATGGTACTGCCAACGACAATCGCTCCGTTCCTGACAACCGGTTTTTCAACTATGGCACCTACCGATAAAATGGCCGAGTTAGGCTGGTTGATGATGGAGGTAAACTCCAGGATCCCAAACATGCCCAAATTGGAAACTGTAAAGGTACTTCCTTCCATCTCCGCTGGTGTTAGTTTCTTATTGCGGGCCCTGCCTGCCAGATCCTTCACTGATGCCCCGATCTGTGTGAGACTCAGCTGATCCGAAAACTTAAGTACAGGAACTACCAATCCGTCTTCCACTGCAACAGCTACACCAATATGGATGTGCTGGTTGTACCTGGTGGTATCCCCGTTCCAACTGGTATTTACCTGAGGATGTTTCTTCAAAGCCATGGCACAGGCCTTCACTACCAGGTCATTAAATGACACTTTGGTATCTGGCAACTCGTTGATATGTGCCCTGGACTGGGCTGCATTTTCCATGGCCACCTCAATAGTGAGGTAGTAGTGGGGTGCACTGAACTTAGATTCACTCAATCGCCTGGCAATGACCTTGCGCATCTGAGAATTTTTGACCTCTTCTGAACCTTCTTCCCCTACTGGCAACATAACAGGGGTGGCATCCTTAAGCTCTGCAACCGGGGTCTTTTCGCCTGCCTGTACAGGTGCAGGTGCCGCTGAGGGTTGATAATTCTCAATATCGCGTTTCACGATCCTGCCGTGCTCTCCTGACCCTTGTAACGTCTGTAAATTGATGCCCTTTTCTTCGGCCATTTTTTTAGCCAAAGGTGAAACAAAAATGCGTTGGCCGTCCTTAGCGGCAGGAGTGGTCTGGGTTTTTTCTTCTGTCTTCTTTTCAGGTTGCGCAATGGGTGTCTCCTGCGGTTCCGAGGCAGATGAAGGCTTTTGATTCAACACAGCAGCCACATCTGTACCTTGCGGACCAATGATGGCCAGTACCTCATCTACGGGAGCCGATTCTCCTTCTTTGATCCCAATGTAAAGGAGTGTCCCGGAATAGAATGATTCGAATTCCATCGTCGCCTTATCGGTTTCAATTTCCGCAAGGATATCGCCTTCTTCCACATCGTCTCCCACCTTTTTTAACCAGGTGGCGACTGTCCCTTCCTCCATCGTATCGCTCAGGCGTGGCATTTTTATAATTTCGACCCCTTTTGGCACTGCTGTTGGGGTGCTTTCCTGTTCCGGAGCTTTTGTTTCCGGCTCTGTAGATGGTACTGGTTCCGGCGCAGGCTCTTGCGAAATACTGCCGCCTCCATTGAGCAACCCTGAGATGTCTTCTCCTTCCTTGCCAATGATAGCCAAAAGCGAATCTACGGGAGCCCCTTCTCCTTCAGGAATACCAATATGCAAAAGGGTACCTTCATGGAAAGATTCAAACTCCATGGTGGCCTTATCTGTCTCAATTTCGGCTAAAATATCACCTTCAGCTACTTTATCTCCCACCTTCTTAAGCCATTTGGCAACCGTACCTTCCTCCATGGTATCGCTTAGCCTTGGCATGTTTATTATTTCTGCCATTTACCTATAGTTTGTGTTGTAAAAATGGATAGTCTTTCTGCTCATAGACCATGTCATATAGTTGTTCTACCGGAGGGTAGGCAGATTCTTCGGCAAATTTTTCGCATTCCTTTACCAGGTCTTTCACCCTCTTATCGATCGCTTCTATCTCCCCCTCCGTCGCATATTTCTTATCCCTGATAACATCCAATACCTGGGTAATAGGATCTATTTTTTTATACTCTTCCACCTCTTCTTTTGTCCTGTAATGCTGGGCGTCGGACATGGAATGCCCCCTGTAACGATAGGTCTTCATTTCAAGGAAGGTAGGTCCGCCTCCACTTCGGGCCCTTTCAATGGCCTTGCTCATTTCTTCGGCAACCGTTACGGGATCCATCCCATCTACAGGGCCACAGGGCATCTCATACCCCAAGCCTAATTTCCATATCTCTGTAGAATGGGAGGTCCTGGCAACCGAAGTCCCCATGGCATAACCATTGTTCTCACATATGAACACTACGGGTAATTGCCATAACATGGCTAAATTAAAGGATTCATGCAAAGATCCCTGTCTGACCGCCCCATCTCCCATATAACAGAGGGTCACGGCGTCCCGCTTAAAATATTTATCTGCAAATGCCAGGCCTGCCCCCAAAGGGATCTGACCACCGACGATACCATGACCACCGTAAAAACGATGTTCCTTAGAAAAGATATGCATGGATCCTCCCATCCCTTTTGATGTTCCGGTAACTTTACCGTATAACTCGGCCATAACCTTTCGCGGGTCCACGCCCATCCCAATTGGCTGTACATGATTTCGGTACGCTGTTATCATGCGGTCCTTGGTAAGGTCCATCGCATGCAAAGCACCCGCTAAAACCGCTTCCTGTCCATTATATAAATGAAGAAATCCTCTAACTTTTTGCTGAATATATACCGCTGCCAGCTTGTCCTCAAACTTCCGCCAAAACAGCATGTCTTCATACCATTTTAAATATACCTCTTTGGTAATTTTTTTCATTCAGATTTTATTTTTTTCGATTTAAACTGTCTGCCTTATCCTCGTCAATTCAGCTGAAAAGAAAGGAAAACAAAAATACACATAATATCAATAGTGAAAAATAATTGAGAAAAAAGCTTCCGACTCTTTCAGCATATCACCTTCAGGTTCTTCTTGGTGGCGCTAATCAGCACTTATTCAGGATAAATAATCGTCGCTAAAAGCAAGGGGAAGTAGGTCCTTTACAGAAGGACATTTATATATCTCCCCTATACCACCCATCAGCAATAATTCAATAGGTTTCCCCTGTTTATGCTCATATTCAAAGATAGCCTGCCGGCAATTTCCGCACGGAGCAGCTGGTTTTGAGGTGGGGGCATTTGCTGCACTTGCCGTGATCGCGATTTTATCGATACTTACCCCCGGGTATTGGGCCCCGGCCTGAAAGACCGCCACCCGCTCTGCACAGAGACCGGAGGGATAGGAGGCGTTTTCCTGGTTACTCCCAATAACGACCTCCCCGTTAGACAGCAGTACTGCGGCCCCAACCTTAAAGTGAGAATAAGGGGCATAGGCACCTGCCTGCGCGCCCTTAGCCAGGTGCAGCAACTGCCTGTCCTCGGGCGAAAGGGCTTCAACGGATTCAAACACTGCCAGTTCAAATGAAAGGGTTTTCTTTTCCATACGTAAATATACAATTCCTGAAAGTGCCAAATAAAAAAACCTGCCAAATGGCAGGTTTAGTATTGAAGATTTTTGTGTTCTAATTATTGATAAACCCCGCTCCTAAATTAAAGGTAAGGGAAAAACGCAAGGTATTTTCCAGTGGATTCCGCACCTGAGAACTAGAAAACAAATAGGAAAGGTCTATTTGGGCAGCTTTAAACTTAAATCCGGCACCCAGGGAAAAGAACTTGCGAGATCCTTTTAATTCACTTTCATTAAAGTATCCTGTTCGTATCATAAAGGATTGCTGGTAGGAGTATTCTGCACCCAGTGCCCAGGTAAATTCCTTTAATTCCTCACTAAACCCATCGGGCGCATCCCCAAAGGATTCAAAAACCCCCTTCAGGAAACCTATGGACTGGTATTCCACATTATCATCCGAATCGATATCGCCATCCCCGTCAAAGTCGCGCGGAGTAGGCACTAACAACTTATTAAATTCGGTCGTGACGGCCAATACGTTATCCTCATCGAGGATAAAATCGAAACCGACACCAAATTTAAGGTTGGTCGGTAAAAAATTCTCCTGTCCGCCCTCATCATATTGCATCTTTCCACCCAGGTTAGAAAGATTAAAACCGGCCCTCCACCGACCGTTAAAACTGGCCAGGGCGATCTCATTAGAACGGTAATAGCCAGCGATGTCTACTGCAAACGAGCTTGCTGCCTGTGAGTCTACGTTGCTGATCTCCGGCAAACGTAAATTGGAGCGAATGAACCTTCCACCCACCGCCATGGAGAATTGCTCGCTTAATTTAAGCGAATACGAACCATCCAGGGCCAATTCATTAGGCTTGGCCAGCGTACCCGGATCATTGGCGAATTGCCTCAGCTCTATCTCCCCTAAAGTGAAGTAACGGAGGCTGAAGGCAAAAGCACTTCGGTCGTTTATTTTATTATAAAAGCTGCCATTCAATAAAGATATGTCTGTAATGATACTTTCCAGATAAGGTGTGTAACTTACCCCAATTCCCATTTTTTGTTCGGCAAATGCAAATTTGGCCGGGTTCCATTGCTGTGAAAAAGCGTCGACCGAAGTGGCCACGCCCATATCTCCCATTCCTGCAGCTCTTGCATCAGCGGCAATGGTTAGAAAGGGAACTGCAGTGGTAATGACCCTGTCATCCTGGGCTGTAAGTTTACAAACGAGTATCAGTAAAAGGAATGCTGCTAATTTTCTCATTTTTTTCACACGTAAATAATTTTCATTTAATCCTGATCGATATAGAACATAGCTAATACCGATACCTGCTCCATTTTTTAACAATGGCTTCTACCGGGATTACTTATTAGTACATGTGGTAAACGAGCTTTTTGAGAATATCTTGTATAACCTACCCATATATTTCTTCTTTTTAACGGTTATGCGTACTGTATTTTACCGATAGCGAACATAGCTGTAAGCCATAGCCATTCATTAGGACTAAAATACTGAAGTGCCCTAATAAAGAATCCCCGTACTCATACTATAATGAATTTTGCACCGTTATGACTTTATAAAGGGGCCCGCATTGTGAAAATGTTTCAAGTCCTAATTATTTTATCGGCTATAAAATATTATGTGCAAATCATCGTTTAAGTAGCCGAAAGTAGTATTAAAATCAGTAAACACCCGATGAATCTTAAGGTTGCTTAGGATTGATCAAAAGAAGTTAGTCCATAATGAATTGAAGCGCATTTGAATCGGACTCTATTTAGAGTGGTCATTCATTTCGTTTCTGCCAAATTTTAAATCAAAGATCAACAGATGAAAAAACAATTTATCAAAGTTGTACTCTCTTGCACAGTGCTAGTAGCGGGTTTTACGGCTACCAGCTGTAAAAAATCGTCTGGTTCCAAAGACGTTTCCCGGGCCACAGGTTGGAATATTAATGCCAAAGAAGGTGGTTTTCAATACAATTCAGACTTTAAAGAACAGGAAACTTCTCCTGGTCTGGTCTTTATTGAGGGAGGTACCTTTACCAAAGGAAAAGTGCAGGATGATGTAATGCACGACTGGAATAATACCCCAACACAACAGCACGTGCAGTCATTCTATATGGACGAAACAGAGGTGACCAATAAGATGTATATGGAATACCTGGATTACCTGAAAAGTGTTTATCCGCCCGAGAACCCGAAATATGCCAATATTTACAAGGGGGCGTTACCCGATACCCTCGTTTGGAGAAATCGTCTGGGTTTTAATGAAACCATGACCAACAACTACCTGAGACACCCTGCCTATGCCGAGTACCCGGTAGTGGGTGTTAATTGGATACAAGCCACACAGTTTGCCAAATGGCGTACGGACAGGGTAAATGAAGTGATGTTGGAGCGGGAAGGATACCTGGCAAAAGATGCCAAATATCAGGCGGTTACCGGTGAAATAAGTGGCACCTTCAGCACTGAAGCCTACCTGAACAGACCTGAGTCTGTGTATAATGGACAAATAGACTCCCTACAGGGGAATAAGAAAAAAGACTCTGTATCTGTTTTCGCTAATCGCGGCAGTGGTATCATAACCCCTGAATACCGCTTGCCAACTGAAACAGAATGGGAATATGCCGCTGCCGCTTTACAGGGAAGCAGGGAGTACAACAATTACAGAGGAAGAAAGAAATATCCGTGGGAAGGGGAATATACCCGAAACGGACAACGTGTGGGAAGGGGCGATCAGCTTGCCAACTTCAAACAAGGAAAAGGAGATTACGGCGGAATTGCCGGATGGTCTGATGACGGAGCCGATATTACTGCAGAAGTAAAATCATACAAACCCAACGATCTTGGTCTTTATGACATGGCAGGAAATGTTGCAGAATGGGTAGCAGATGTATACCGTCCTATCGTAGATGATGAAATAAGCGATTTCAACTATTACCGAGGAAACATCTATACCAAAGCCGCTATTGGCGACGATGGGAAAGTGAAAATACTGCGCGATAGCATCGTTTTTGATACCATGCCAAACGGTAAAATGGTGGCTGTAAACTTACCAGGAGAGATCTTAATGGTTCCGGTCGATGAGCAGGAAACTTATTTAAGAACCAACTTCTCCGATAGTGATAACAGGGCATACAGGGACGGAGACCCTGGCTCATCCAGATTCTTCGACAGATTCAGTGATGAGGAAGATCCGGAAAATCAGCGTAAAATGTACGATGCTCCTATCCAAAAACCAGTAGAAAGGGATTCCCTTGGAAAAATTATCGATGGATACGACACCAGTAACGAACGAACCACACTGATCAATGATGAAGTGCGCGTGTACAAAGGTGGTTCCTGGAGAGACAGAGCCTACTGGTTAGATCCTGCGCAACGAAGATTCCTGCCCCAATATATGGCCACTGATTATATCGGATTCCGATGTGCCATGTCCAGAGTTGGATCGAAAGCGAAATCAAAGAACAAAACCCCACGAGGCAAGAAAGCCAAATAGGATACCCCTTATAAAAACAGTAAAAAGCCCTGACCAAAAAGTCAGGGCTTTTTTTATCTTTAGGGCATGACAACAGAACAACTCCACAAGCTGTTCCTGGAATTTCCGGAAGTGTGTACGGACACAAGGAAAATCACGAAGGACTGCCTCTTTTTTGCCTTGAAAGGACCTAATTTCAATGGCAATGCATTCGTCCAACAAGCGCTCGAAAAAGGGGCTGCTTATGCAGTCATAGATGAATCGGATTACGAACAGGGAGACAAGTGCATTCTGGTCGATGATGTTCTGAAAACCTTGCAGGAACTGGGTACCTATCACCGCTTTCAAAATAAAGCAACGATCATTTCGCTAACCGGAAGCAACGGGAAGACGACTACCAAGGAACTGATCTGCCACGTCTTGTCACAAAAATTCAAAACCATAGCTACCCAAGGCAACCTCAACAATCATATTGGGGTGCCCCTCACCTTACTTTCCATCAAGAAAGACACGGAAATGGCCATTGTGGAAATGGGCGCCAATCATCAGAAAGAAATAGCCTTTCTCTGCTCGCTTGCGCAACCGGATCATGGGTATATCACCAATTTTGGAAAAGCACACCTGGAAGGCTTTGGGGGAGTAGAAGGTGTCATCAAGGGAAAAAGTGAGTTGTACGACTACCTGATCTCACATAACAAACATGTTTTTTTTAATGCGGACGACCCTATTCAAGTCGAAAAACTGGCGCATTACAGCAAGAAGACCGGGTTTAGTTCAAAAGAGGGGCCGTACCTGCAGATCCGTTTGACAGATAGCACTCCCTTCCTTCAGATCAGTGTAGGGAACACCCTTATAAAGACTCAGCTTACTGGAAAGTACAATTTCCCGAATTGTGCTGTAGCGATCCTCATGGGTCAGTATTTCAACCTGCCAATGTCCCTTATAAGCAAAGGTATCGCTGCTTATTTGCCGGCCAACAACAGGTCGCAACTTTTGGAACTCAATGGCGTAAAAATTGTACTCGACGCTTATAATGCCAACCCGACAAGCATGATAGCAGCATTGGAATCATTTGCCGAATTGCCGGCCTCCCAAAAAGTGGTGGTCTTAGGCGATATGTTTGAACTGGGAGAAAGTGCCGCCGAAGAACACCAACGCATTGCAGAATTGGCCGAACAACTGGCCTTTACTACCTGTTATCTTGTGGGCAGTAATTTTAACAATACCCGAACCAACTGCATGAAGTTTGAAACATTTGACGCCCTGGCGACCAGACTCAAAACCGATCACCTGCAAAACGCTACTCTTCTAATCAAAGGCTCCAGGGGGATGGCGCTGGAAAGAGTGCTGGGCCTTTTATGATCTCCGGGGGTGCATACTTCCTACTCAAAGGGCGCTGCTTATATAATTTATGCACGTACCTCCTCTTCTGAATCCTGTATTTCCCTGGCCTTGGAAAATGCCGAAGAGACCAGGCCGGCCGGAACAGTCACAATACCCACCCCAATAATCAGGACAAAAAAAGTAAATATTTTACCCCCAATGGTAATGGGATAGGCGTCTCCATACCCAACCGTGGTTAGGGTAACTACAGCCCACCAAAAGCTATGGAAAATAGAAGAGAAGATCTGTGGTTGTGCCTCATTTTCGAAGAAATAGATCCCGCAGGAGGTGAGGTAAATAAAAATAGCCGTTACTATCAGGAACAGGACGATCTCCTCCTTCACCAATTTGGAAGCGATATGGATCCGCCGTAAGGCCCGGTTATAGCGAATTAATTTGAGAGCCCTGAAGATCCTGAAGATCCGGAAAGCACGTAAGGCCCTTAAATCGGACGCCTTGGTCAGATAAAAAGGAAGTATGGCCAGGAGATCGATGATTCCATAGAAACTGGTCATGTATCTGAACGGCTTATCGGCCACATAGATCCGCAGCAGGTATTCAATGGTAAAGATCACAATACAGAATACCTCGAAGGCTGATAGAAAGCTTAGTGTTGAAGGGTCATTGTCCGGGAGTGTCTCCACCGCAAATGCCAGCAGGGAAGAAATGACCAGGAACTGGATAAAATAATCGAAGATCTTTCCTTTTTTAGTAGAATTGTCCTCGATCAGTTGTTTTAATTTATTTTTCATGTTTCCACTATATGCAAAGAGACACCAACATATCTCCTTTTAATGATTCGAAATATAAATCAAAAAGAAAATCAAAAAACCACATGAAACATGTGGTTTTTATTTGTGGAGTGTATTGGATTCGAACCAACGACCCCCGCCCTGTCAAGGCGATGCTCTAAACCAACTGAGCTAACACTCCGATTCCCTGCGGACAACGCTTCCGAATGGGGGTGCAATATCGGAAATATTTTACGATGCCCCTATCCCTCAGAGATAAAAAATGACAGATTTACTCTTTGCTTAGCCTCATCAATCGGGAAACCACTGCTGCAAGTAGAAAGTCCAAACAAGGTCAATGCCTGGTTTACTCTTTATTCCCATAAAATACCCGAACTTGGCTAGGCATTTAAATCTTAAATCGGATTAGCGATCTGCAATCGCTGATCCATCGGCAAACCACGACTGCAAATAGAAAATCCTGCGCCCATGGCGCAGCTATTTTTACATTTCGCGCCTAGCTCGAGCAAGCTCGGCTTGGCCCTGAAATGTAAAAATCCACACGTTTCCGTGTGGATTTTTTACTTGATGTGGGCCCTACTGGATTCGAACCAGTGACCCCCTGCTTGTAAGGCAGGTGCTCTGAACCAGCTGAGCTAAGAGCCCTTAAAGGAGTGCAAATATAGAATAGTTTTTTGTTACCTAAAACAAAAAAAGAGAAAAAATCACAGTACTTCGGCAACTGTAAAGGTGCTCCCTCCGATAAAAATGAGATCGGTCTTCAATGCCTTTTGTTTAGCTCCTTCCAGCGCCTTTGTAACCGAGGCATACACCTCGCCTTTTAATCCAAATGAGGCCGCCTTATTCCGCAGGATCTCCGCATCCAGCCCCCTGGGAATATCGGGCCTGCAGAAATAGTAATATGCTCCTTTTGGAAAAAAGGGCAGTATCTGGTCCAGGTTCTTTTCCTTTACAAAACCCAGGACCAGATGCAGCTGCTCATAGTGTTCCATAAGAAGCTGCTCCAATACAAGGACCAAGCCTTCACGGTTATGTGCGGTATCTGCAATGATTTTTGGTTGATGCCCCAAGAGCTGCCATCTTCCCAACAAGCCTGTGTTCTCCTGAACCTTCCTTAAACCCACCACAATATTTTCTTCTGTAATGCTAAAACCTTTCAATGCCCGGATCACGGCTACTACCCCTTTCACATTTCTGGATTGATAGGCTCCTAATAAGGATGTCTGGTAGGGATCCCTTATCAGCTCTTCTGCGAAAATGGTCTTCGCCCGCTGGCGTTGTGCTACCTCCAGAAACACGGCCGTGGTCTCCTCCTGCCGTTCACTGATCACTACCGGGGTATAAGGCTTTATGATGCCTGCTTTCTCATAGGCAATTTTATCAAGGGAATCGCCTAACAAATCTGTGTGATCAAGGCCAATATTGGTGATCAAACATACCTCGGGACTGATGATATTGGTAGAATCGAGCCGACCCCCAAGTCCCACTTCAATAACCGCAATGTCTACTTTTTCCTCTGAAAAATAGTGAAAAGCCAAGCCAACGGTCATCTCAAAAAAGGAGAGTTTACTGCGCTCCAAATAGGCTTTATGGGTTCCTATGAAGGCTGTAACCACTTCCTCGGGGATCATTTGCCCATTGATCCTGATCCGTTCCCTGAAATCCTTTAGGTGGGGAGAGGTGTACAATCCAACCTTATACCCTGCTTCCTGTAAAATGGAGGCCAGCATATGGCTGCTGGAACCTTTGCCGTTAGTACCGGCTATGTGTATGCTTTTAAAATGGAGATGCGGATCCCCCAGCTGGCTTGCAAATGCCTGTATCCCCTGTAATTTCCCATTATAAGCGGCTACGCCTTTTTGCTGGTACATTGGAAGTTGTGCGAACATCCAATGCAAGGTCTCCCGATAGGTCATGTACTATTCGCCCAGTTTAAAATTCACCACCACAAATCCAATTTGCTGATCAGGTGCCTTGGAATCCAGATTCCATTTGTGAAGAAAGGCCGTTTTTCTGGCAGGTTCCAGTAAACAGGGGTCATTGTTGGTTGTGCCTTTAACGCCAGGTGTGGCATCGATGACCTTTCCATTGCGGTCTACCACGATGCGAACAACAACTCTTCCTTCCTCATTACATTGCTGCTGTACCTTCCCCTGGCTTACAAGGGACCGGCCATTAAGGCCATACCCTCCTGCCCCGCTACCGGAACCGGGGCTGCCATAGTAGCTGGTTGCATAAGGATCGCCATCGGGCTGTCCTTTATCACCGGGGGTATCGTCATTGCCTTCATTGCCCTGAGCGGTGCCTTCGGAATTGTTAAGGCCTCCCATGAGGGCGTCGAGTTTTTTCTTTTTCGCTTCCTGTTCCAGTCGGGCCTTTTCGGCTGCTGCCTGCTTCTCACGCTCTGCGCGTTCTGCCTCTTTCCTGATCTTTTCTGCTGCTTCTTCTGCCTTGCGTTTTGCTTCGGCCTGTTGTTTTATCAGCACAGCTTCCTCATTTTCCTGAGTAAGCACCTCCTCGGACACCTTCTCTGAAGGGGATGATTCCTGTACCGGTACTTCTACTTTCTCTACGACCTCCTCTGCTTTTTCCTCTTCAGTAACATCGGGGGTTTCACTGGCTTTGGGAACTAACTTTTCCTTTGGTTGGATACGTCCCGAACCAAACTCCATACTGCCGAAGTCGACAGTAATTCCCTTTTCAATAGGCGGTTCCATATAGCTCATGCCTATATAAAAAAGCAATAGTAAAAGAGCACTTAACAAAAATATGGTAAGTGAGAATGATTTTTTCTTGTGTCTCGTATCTAAGAATGACATCAATTAGGTCGCACGGCAAGGATCACCTTATAGTTATTCTTATTGGCAATGTCCATGACATTCACGGCCTCCTTAATAGCCACGCTTTCCTCTGCCCTAAGAATAATCGTTGGGTTTTCCTTTCCTTCAAGTGCTTTTTTAAGTTCAATTTCAATATAGTCTCCGTTGATCTGCTGGTTGTTCACAAAATATTCCAGGTTCCGGTTAATGGAAACGGAAACATTTTGGGTATTCGTCGATTTTCCCTTTGCTTTTGGCAATAATAGATCGAGTGCATTGGGTGAATTTGCGGTGAGCATGAAGAAGATGAGCAAGAGGAATACAATGTCTGTCATGGAGGACATACTGAATTCCGGACTGATCTTATTTCTACTTTTTAATTTCATGGGGCTGTTTAAACGGGTTCGTTCAAAAGATCGAGGAATTCTACGGCATTGGCTTCCATTTTATGGATTACCTTGTCCGTTCGGTTTACAAGGTGGTTATACCCCATATAGGCGATAATACCTACCACCAATCCCGCTACCGTGGTAGTCATGGCTGTATAAATACCCGATGCCAGCGCACCCATTTCTGCTTGTCCGCCACTGCTAGCCATTTGATGAAAAGCAAGGATCATGCCTATGACCGTTCCCAGGAACCCTATCATAGGTGCAGCACCGGCGATGGTTGCCAGCACGTTGACATTTTTTTCCAGTTTGTATACTTCCAGCGTACCTGCATTTTCGATGGCGGTATTGATGTCATCCAGGGGTTTCCCTATTCGGGAGACGCCTTTTTCCGTAAGCCTTGCCACGGGCGAATCTGTTTGAGCGCACAGAATTTTAGCAGCTTCGAGTTTTCCATTCATTACATGGTCCCGGATCTGGTTCATAAAATTCTTGTCGATGGCAGATGCCGCCTTGATCGCCAAAATTCGCTCGAAGTAGATGTACAGGGCCACTGCCAGCATCGCAAACAGCACCGTGATGATCACGATACTACCGGTACCTCCGCTTAATATTAAATCGATTACAGAAAGTGTCTTTTCCTCGGATACTACCTCCCCGACCTGAGACTCATTCACAAGATCTTGAATCATTATCATATATGTTCTCTTATTAATTTGCCCCTATAACGGTATTATCAGCATTTAATTATGCGTTCAATACGAAATTTCTGATAAGGATAAAACAGACTGAACCCCCAAGGAATCCAAGCAGTGCCAGCCAGGCTATTTTCTTGAAGTACCAGAAGAAATCTATTTTCTCCATTCCCATGGCAACGACCCCGGCAGCAGAGCCAATGATCAGCATACTACCTCCCGTCCCGGCCGAATATGCAATGAAATGCCATACAGGATCATCTACAGGAACTGAGAACATCCCCATACTGGCAGCAACCAGGGGCACGTTGTCAATGACTGCAGAACCTACGCCAAGGATCAGTACCACCAGGTCCGAAACGGTTTCGTTCATGGACTCTGTTCCCAGCATGGGCATGGTCTTGTCCAATGCCTCAGCGAAGTGGAAAAGCATCCCCAGGGATTCCAAGGCTGCCACCGCCAATAAAATTCCCAAAAAGAACAGGATACTAGGCAACTCTATTTTGGATAATGAAGAATGTACCGGACTATGATGTGAGCCATCTTCTTCATCAAAATTAACCGTGGAAATACTGAATTTGGCATTGCTGTAGATCTCCGCAAAGGTGGCAACAATGGCCAGGGAAAGCATCATGCCAACATAAGGAGGCAAGTGTGTTATGGTCTTAAAAAAGGGCACGAACACTATGGAGCCCAACCCTAAATACAACATGGTGGCCCCGTAAGGAGATTTTGGTTTTTCCTCATCTTCCAGGTCCCCTTCAATTTCCCCTTTAAATACCTTGTAACGCAAGGCAAAGAGCACAGGCACTATCATACACACAACAGAAGGAATAAAGACGTGTTCTATGAGCTGCCAGGCAGACACTTTATTTGCGATCCAAAGCATGGTTGTAGTTACATCTCCGATAGGCGACCAGGCCCCTCCGGCATTTGCTGCAATAATGATCATCCCCGCAAACCATAAACGCAGCTCCCGGTCCCTGATTACTTTTTGCAGGATGGTCACCAATACGATCGTAGCGGTAAGGTTATCAATAATAGCCGATAGTACAAAGGCCAGAATGGAAAAGAGCCACAGAAGTTTTGCCTTCTTTTTGGTTCGGATATACCCTTTTATAGTCGCAAACCCGTCAAAATAGTCTATGATCTCCACAATAGTCATGGCACCCAAAAGGAATACCAGTATCTCTGCCGTCTTTCCCAAATGATGGAGTAATATCTCATCTATATGCGTTGGTTCCAGCTCCTTCAGTGTGGTATTCACATCAAAAACGGGCATATGGGTCAACGCTATCAGCGCCCATAAAATAGCCATCATGGCCAGGGCGGGAATGAGCTTATCTATTTTTAAGTTGTGTTCTAAGGTTATTGCCAAATAGCCGGCTAAGAATACAATAATAATAATGGTTTCCATATCGGTTCGGTTTTTATAGTAGTTGTTTCAATGCTATTTCAAATGCAGTCTTACTCAAATTTCTTCTGGAAGGATTTTGCTTAAAGATATTCAAAATTGCTTTTCTAATGACATCGGAAGTGTCATTAAATATCAATTCGTCCTCCATGGCTACCCTTCCTTCCATAAAATAAGCAAAAACCCTGGCCATTCCGCAATTGGAAATAAAATCCGGTATAAGGCTTACTTTTTCGTCCGTATATTCCATTATAGGGCCAAAAAAGATCTCCTTGTCTGCAAAGGGTACATTGGCTCCACAGGAGATTACTTCCAATCCGGCATCTATCATTTTTGAGATCTGATCCTCGGTAACCAATCGAGAGGCTGCACAAGGCGCAAAGATCTCTGTGGGTAAATTCCAGATCCGTTCATTCATCTCGGCAAAGGGGATCATTTTATCGGGATCGGCAATCAGGGTGTTGCCTTTTTTATGCAGGAAAAAGGTTTTGATCTCATCAAAAGAAAATCCCTCCTCATTAATGACGCCTCCTTCGCGGTCTATGATCCCGACGATCTTTGCCCCCATTTGTGACAGGTAAAAGGCAGCTGCGGCCCCAACATTTCCAAAACCCTGTACGACGGCCTTTTTTCCGATCACAGAACCTCCAAAAATGCTGTAATAGTGCCTTACCGCCTCGGCTACACCAAACCCGGTGATCATATCGGCTACTGTGTATTTCTTAGTCGTATCAGGAGAATAAACCGAACTCTCCAACACCTTGATGACCCCTAAACGCAATTGCCCGATACGATTAATCTTATCGGCTTCCGTAGGCCTAAAATGCCCGTTAAAAACGCCCTCCTGAGGATGCCAGACCCCGGCATCTTCGGTGATCGGAATAACCTCATGGATTTCATCAACATTCAAATCGCCCCCGGTGCCGTAATAACTCTTCAACAATGGGGCCACTGCATTGTACCATCTGGTAAGCACCCCTTTTTTCCTGGGATCATTAGGGTTGAAATTGATGCCAGATTTGGCACCTCCGATCGGTGGTCCTGAAACGGTAAATTTAACTTCCATGGTTTTTGCCAGGGATAATACTTCATTCATATCGAGCCCTTCCCGCATTCTGGTACCCCCGCCAGCGGCACCGCCGCGCAGGGAATTAATGACCGTCCATCCCTCTGCCTCGGTTTCAGGGTCTTTCCAGTTAAATACAATCTCAGGTGGTTTATTTTCGTACTGTTTGAGTAATTTTTTCATGTAAAGAATCATTAAATTATGAGCTATTCAGTGCTATTTTTCTGACAAAAAAAGTCGGTTTAAGAACCGCACAAGCTAATGCTGCCTCATAATCAAAGGGATGTATTTAACATTTAAAACCGAATCAGAACAAATATAAAAATATTGACGGGGTTTAAAAGTATTTTGTCAGGTTCAAAGGAGGAATATTACTGTTAAATATGTTATGGTATTCTCAAATTGATTCCCTTATCATTGAATATATTCCAATCGAGGTGTATATTTGTAGGCCTTTTTTAACAATATAACAGTAGAATGGATTTTACACTTACAGAAGAACAGTTAATGATTCAACAAGCTGCGCGCGATTTTGCACAGCAGGAATTATTGCCGGGAGTCATTGAGAGGGACGAGGCCCAAAAATTCCCTCAGGAACAAGTAAAGAAAATGGGAGATCTTGGGTTTATGGGAATGATGGTTGACCCAAAATACGGAGGAAGCGGTCTGGACACGCTCTCCTATGTATTGGTCATGGAAGAACTCTCCAAAGTGGACGCTTCCGCCTCTGTAATCGTTTCCGTGAATAATTCATTGGTTTGCTGGGGCCTTGAGGCCTTTGGCAATGAGGCCCAAAAGGAAAAATATCTGAGCAGGCTTGCCACGGGTGAGATCATTGGGGCTTTCTGCCTTTCTGAACCTGAAGCAGGGAGTGATGCTACTTCGCAGAAAACAACGGCCATAGACAAAGGGGATCATTATATCCTGAATGGAACCAAGAACTGGATCACCAATGGTAGCTCTGCAGATGTGTACCTGGTTATCGCACAGACAGATGTCCATAAAGCCTACAAAGGAATCAATGCCCTCATCGTTGAAAAAGGAATGCCCGGGTTCGAGATCGGGCCCAAGGAAAATAAGTTGGGGATTCGCGGCAGTGACACCCATTCGCTCAATTTTAATGATGTAAAAGTCCCTAAGGAAAACAGGATAGGGGAAGATGGTTTTGGCTTTAAATTCGCCATGAAAACCCTGGCCGGAGGAAGGATCGGGATCGCTGCCCAGGCCCTGGGGATCGCTGCAGGTGCCTACGAACTCGCCAAAAAATACGCCACCGAACGAAAAGCCTTTGGAACTGAGATCGCCAACCACCAGGCCATTGCCTTTAAACTTGCCGATATGCATACCCAGATTGAAGCGGCACGTATGCTGGTTTACAGAGCTGCCTGCGACAAAGATGCCAATGCCAACTACGACCTTTCCGGTGCTATGGCCAAACTATACGCCTCCCAGGTCGCTATGGACACAACCATTGAAGCAGTTCAGATCCACGGCGGCAACGGTTTTGTAAAGGAGTACCATGTGGAACGCCTCATGCGCGATGCTAAAATTACGCAGATCTATGAAGGTACTTCTGAAATTCAGAAGATCGTTATTTCCAGGAGTATCCTGAAACAGTAATTGTAAACCCTCTACAGCGATCGAAGCCCATGTGATTCCTCCATCACTGTATGGCTACTCTTCTTATGCCTGCCAGCATTCCCGCACCCCTTCCGTATCGAATTTATACTTTGGGTGTGAGTGCTGCTCTTTATTCCTTTTAACCATTATGAAAATGCCATTTTACAGGGGTAATTAATCAATATTTGCATATTTTTTAACGAATAATTTAAAACGTTGCATTTTTTTCGACAATAGATTCATTTTCATGATCAATTCGTAGTCATTTGGGTATTTTTGAAGAAATACTTTAGTTATGACGTTGAAGAAGCAAGGATTGTATTTACCCGAATTTGAGCACGACAATTGTGGTGCCGGGTTCATTTGTAGTCTGAAAGGGAAAAAATCGAACGATATCATTCACAAGGCCCTGGAGATACTGGATAAGCTGGAACACAGGGGTGCGGTGAGTGCCGATGGTAAAACCGGCGATGGGGCCGGGATCCTGATAGACATACCCCATGCTTTTTTTCAGGAGACCTGTTCCTTTGCATTACCAAAGCCCGGAGACTATGCAACAGGCAATGTTTTTCTTCCAAAAAAGGAAAACCAACGGCAGTACTGCATTTCCATCTTTGAAGCGGAGATCAAAAAACAAGGCTTACAACTACTCGGCTGGCGGGATGTACCTGTCAACAATGCCGTTCCGGGCCGCATCGCATCCGAAACTGCACCTTTTGTCAAGCAGGTATTTATTGCCAAAGAGAATAAAGATCAGGACTTCTTCACCTTCAACTTAAAATTATTTAGTGCCCGTAAAATAACGGAGCACACCATATTGAATTCGAAGTTATCGGAGCGGAAATTCTTTTATCTCCCCAGTCTTTCTACCAAGATCATCATTTTCAAAGGCTTGCTGATGCCCCAGGATATCAAGCGCTTTTATACAGATTTGATGGATCCCAGGGTGGTAACCAGATTAGCCCTGGTACACCAGCGTTTTTCCACCAACACCTTCCCCACCTGGGACCTTGCACAACCCTTTCGGTATATGTGCCACAATGGCGAGATCAACACATTGCGGGGCAATGTTTCCAGGATGAAATCGCGGGAAGAATTAATGGATAGTCCGCTATTTGGGCCTGAAATCAAAAAGATCATCCCTGTTATCCTTCCGGGTAAATCCGATTCCGCTACCATGGATATGGTGGTTGAACTACTCCTTATGACGGGGCGTTCCTTGCCCGAAGTCATGATGATGCTGGTTCCAGAGGCCTGGGAAAAAAATTCCGAAATGGCTGCAGCAAAAAAGGCCTTCTATGAATACAACTCCTGCCTTATGGAGCCCTGGGACGGACCAGCGTCCATTCCCTTCACAGATGGCAATTACATTGGGGCGGTACTGGATCGCAACGGGTTGAGACCATCCAGGTATTCGGTTACCAAAGACGGCTATGTGATCATGTCCTCAGAAACTGGCGTACTGGAGATCGCTCCTGAAAATATTGAATTTCACGGCAGACTCGAACCAGGAAAAATGTTCCTGGTAAATATGGAAGCCGGAAGGATCGTCAATGATGAGGAGATCAAAGAAGAAATTGCGCAAAGATACCCCTATGAGAAATGGCTCAAAGACAACTTAGTACATCTGAGAGATATCCCATATAACGACTGTCCACTTTTTATCGGGGAGACATCCCTGGAAAAGCGAAAAGCGGCTTTCGGGTACACCCTCGAAGATATTGACACGATTATCCTTCCCATGGGTAAAAACGCCAAAGAACCCATAGGTTCTATGGGCTCGGACACGCCCATTGCCGTACTTTCGGAACGCCCCCAGTTATTGTACAATTATTTCAAGCAACTCTTTGCCCAGGTCACCAATCCACCACTAGACGGAATACGGGAAGAATTGATCACCGATATTAGCCTCACCCTTGGCAGTGACCAGAACATATTTGAGATCTCTGAAAAACATTGCAGGAAGCTAAAGATCCAAAATCCGGTGATCTCCAAAGAAGATCTGGACAAAATTAAAAACTACGATGTAAGCCCAAACTTCAAGGTGATCTCCATCCCCATCCTATATGAAGCCAACAGAGGGCTCAATGGGTTGGAAGAAGGACTGGACCAGGTTCTGAAACAGGCAGTACACGCTATAAATGAAGGTGCTAATATCATCATTCTGTCAGACAGGGACATGGACGAGCACTATGCCCCCATTCCGGCACTACTTGCCTGTTCCTATGTCAACAGTGGTTTGCAGCGTTTGTCCAAGCGTTCTCAGTTAAGTATTATCATTGAATCTGCAGAGCCGAGGGAAGTGCACCACTTTGCCCTGCTTTTTGGCTTTGGAGCAAGTGCCATCAACCCCTATCTGGTGAACGAGATCATCGCTGAACAGATTGAAGAACAAGACATCACCGACTTTTCCTTTGAGGAGGCCGTTAAAAATTACAACAAGGCCATTGGAAAGGGTATTTTAAAAGTGATGAACAAAATTGGCATCTCGACCCTTAATTCCTATCGCGGATCCCAACTGTTCGAATGTATTGGCATCAATACCCAGGTGGTTGAAAAATATTTTCCTAATACCCCTACCCGTATACAGGGTATTGGTTTGTACGAGATTGAAAAGGAGATCTCTAAAAGGCACAAAAGGGCCTTTGCCAAACAGCATGTTGCTGCCAACCTGGAGCTGGAAATTGGCGGGGAGTACCGATGGCGCAGAGACGGGGAGAAACATATGTTCAACCCGTTAACGATCGCGAAACTCCAAAAATCGGTCCGGAATAACGAACCTGAGACCTACAGGGAATTTTCAGAATTGGTGAACGAGCAATCGGCGCATCTGATGACCATCAGGGGCCTGTTTGAATTCACCAATTACGATCCGATTCCGATTGAGGAAGTAGAACCCTGGACCGATATTGTCAAACGCTTCAAGACAGGGGCCATGTCATATGGGTCTATCAGCAAGGAAGCCCATGAGAACCTGGCTATTGCCATGAACCGGATTGGCGGTAAAAGCAATTCCGGGGAAGGCGGGGAAGATGCCGAGCGTTTTTATAAAAATCAAACGGGCGATTGGCGTAACAGTGCCATAAAACAAGTGGCTTCGGGCCGGTTTGGTGTTACTTCCAATTATTTGTCCAATGCCCAGGAGATCCAGATCAAAATGGCACAGGGTGCCAAACCTGGGGAAGGAGGCCAACTTCCGGGGCCAAAAGTAAATCCATCCATCGCAAAAACAAGGAATTCTACCCCCTATGTCGGACTTATTTCGCCCCCGCCCCATCATGACATTTACTCCATAGAAGATCTGTCACAACTTATTTATGATCTGAAATCGGCCAACCGGGAAGCCCGTATCAATGTGAAATTGGTGTCCGAAGTAGGTGTAGGCACGGTAGCAGCCGGAGTCGCCAAGGCCAAAGCCGACGTGGTACTCATATCCGGAAGCGATGGCGGCACCGGGGCTTCTCCCCTGACTTCTTTAAAACATGCCGGACTCCCGTGGGAATTGGGGATCGCAGAAGCACAGCAGACGCTGGTCATGAACGATCTCCGAAACCGCATTGTCCTGGAATGTGACGGACAATTAAAAACCGGAAGGGATGTGGCCATTGCCTGTTTACTGGGCGCTGAGGAATTTGGCTTTGCAACCGCACCTTTGGTAGCCTCCGGTTGCATCATGATGCGTGTCTGCCATTTGAATACCTGCCCCGTAGGGATTGCCACCCAGAACCCGGAGCTGCGAAAAAAATTTGAGGGAAAACCGGAACACGTAGTCAATTACATGTACTTCGTGGCTCAGGAATTAAGGGCTATCATGGCGCAATTAGGTTTCCGGACCATCAACGAGATGGTCGGACAGGTTCACAAATTAGACCGCAACAAGGCCATTGATCATTATAAAGCAAAGGGTATTGACCTAAGCCCCATCCTACATAGCATAAAAGTGTCTAAGGGAACCAGGCTTTACAACACCCAGAAACAGCAACACCTTGTAGACAAGTCCATTGAATTCGACATTATTGCCAAAGCACACCCGGCCTTGTTCCGAAAGGAACGCACCACCCTGCACTTTCCTATCCATAACACAGACAGGGCAGTGGGCGCTATCATCAGTAATGAGATATCGAAGATCTATGGTTCTGAAGGGTTGCCAGACAACACATTGAAACTCATCTTCACCGGCAGTGCCGGACAGAGTTTCGGAGCCTTTGCCACCCGTGGCCTTACCATGGTGATCAATGGAAACACCAATGACTATTTGGGTAAAGGGCTTTCCGGTGCGAAGTTGGTTATTAAAATTCCGGCAAAATCGACCTTAAAACCTGAGGAGAATATCATTACCGGCAATGTGACGCTATACGGAGCTACTTCCGGGGAAGCCTATATTAACGGCAAGGCTGGGGAGCGGTTTTGTGTGCGTAACTCCGGAGCCACAGCGGTTGTGGAAGGCATTGGCGACCATGGATGTGAATATATGACAGGTGGTGTCGCTGTAATTCTCGGAGAAGTGGGGCGGAATTTTGGCGCAGGCATGAGCGGAGGAATCGCATTTGCACTTGATCTGCAAAATAGCTTTGAGAGGCAATGCAACAAAGAAGCGCTCAACTTGCTGCCGGTAGAAGATGCCCAGGACATAGAGCTGCTGAAGGGGTTAATTGAGAATCATTACAATGCCACCTTTAGCCCTCTTGCACAAAGGATCCTTGAAAACTGGGAGAAATACCTTCCGAAATTCATTAAGGTATTTCCGGAAGAATACAAGCAGGCGTTAATCCGGCTGGAGAAAGAAAAATTACAAATACGTTAGAGGAGAAGAACCATGGGAAAGATAACAGGATTTTTAGAATTTGAACGAAAAACAGAGCCCTATGCTCCGGTGGAAGACCGACTTAAAAATTTCAAGGAGTTTACACAGCCCCTTAAGGAAAAGGATGTAAAGGAACAGGGGGCACGCTGCATGGATTGCGGCATTCCGTTTTGCCATAGTGGTTGCCCGTTAGGGAATTTGATCCCCGACTTTAACGATGCCGTTTACCGCGGGAAATGGGAAAAAGCTGCTCAGATTCTGCACGCTACCAATAATTTCCCGGAATTCACAGGGCGGCTATGCCCTGCCCCTTGCGAAGAAGCCTGTGTGCTGGGAATCAATGAAGACCCTGTAGCTATCGAAAATATTGAAAAAAATATTGTGGAAACTGCCTTTAAGAAAGGATGGGTTGTGCCCGTCCCGCCTTCAGAAAGGACAGGAAAAAAAGTTGCTGTGATCGGTTCCGGACCGGCAGGCCTTGCTGCCGCCCAACAATTAAACAGGGCAGGTCATTTGGTTAATGTGTATGAACGCGATGAAAAACCCGGCGGTTTACTTCGATATGGAATTCCTGATTTTAAAATGGAGAAGCATATTATAGACAGGAGACTGGATGTATTGACCAAAGAGGGTATTACCTTTAATTGCGGGGTAGCAGTGGGAAAAGACATACTGGCACAGGACCTAAAAAAGAGCTATGATGCCGTTGTGCTCTGCGGAGGGGCCGCAATACGAAGAAGTTTACCTTTAAAAGGGGCGGAACTGGAAGGGGTTGTACAGGCCATGGATTTTTTAGCACAAAACAACAGGCGGGTAGCCGGGGTAAAGCACTTTGAAAAAGAACTGAAAGCCACCGGCAAAAACGTCATTGTCATTGGTGGAGGTGACACCGGATCGGATTGCATAGGCACTTCTTTCCGGCAGGGGGCCCTATCGGTAACCAACTTTGAGATCCTGAGTAAACCTGGCACAGAACGCC
>CAVVXE010000003.1:0-77500 GCA_963752165.1 uncultured Flavobacteriaceae bacterium | reverse complement strand
CGAACCGATGACCTCCTGCGTGCAAGGCAGGCGCTCTAGCCAGCTGAGCTAATCCCCCATTTTCTTCGAAATGGAAATTTCAAATTCCAAATTCCAAACATGAGGACTTCTATTCAGCCTCTAAAATTTCCTATTCCTAATACTATTAATGAACGTATGCGTAGCCCTTATTTAAAGACCTAATCCCTTATGCCCTCAGACCTACTTGCTTTCAAGTAGTCTCAGGCAGACTCGAACTGCCGACCTCTACATTATCAGTGTAGCGCTCTAACCAGCTGAGCTATGAGACTGCATTTTATTTTAAAAATAATGGTAGACAGCTTTTTAAAAACATCCTAAGAAACTACAGAACCGCTCCAGATCTTCGTTTTATAAGTCCAGAACTTGTTTTGCATCTTTCTCTAGAAAGGAGGTGTTCCAGCCGCACCTTCCGGTACGGCTACCTTGTTACGACTTAGCCCTAGTTACCGATTTTGCCCTAGGCCGCTCCTTGCGGTGACGGACTTCAGGCACTCCCGGCTTCCATGGCTTGACGGGCGGTGTGTACAAGGCCCGGGAACGTATTCACCGGATCATGGCTGATATCCGATTACTAGCGATTCCAGCTTCACGGGGTCGAGTTGCAGACCCCGATCCGAACTGTGACCGGTTTTATAGATTCGCTCTCCGTTGCCGGATGGCTGCTCTCTGTACCGGCCATTGTAGCACGTGTGTAGCCCAGGACGTAAGGGCCGTGATGATTTGACGTCATCCCCACCTTCCTCGCGGTTTGCACCGGCAGTCTCGCCAGAGTCCCCAGCATTATCTGTTGGCAACTGACGACAGGGGTTGCGCTCGTTATAGGACTTAACCTGACACCTCACGGCACGAGCTGACGACAACCATGCAGCACCTTGCAAAATGTCCGAAGAAAAGTCTATCTCTAAACCTGTCATTCTGCATTTAAGCCCTGGTAAGGTTCCTCGCGTATCATCGAATTAAACCACATGCTCCACCGCTTGTGCGGGCCCCCGTCAATTCCTTTGAGTTTCATTCTTGCGAACGTACTCCCCAGGTGGGATACTTATCACTTTCGCTTGGCCGCCGAACCCTAAAGCCCGACAGCTAGTATCCATCGTTTACGGCGTGGACTACCGGGGTATCTAATCCCGTTCGCTCCCCACGCTTTCGTCCATCAGCGTCAGTCGATAGTTAGTGACCTGCCTTCGCGATCGGTGTTCTATGTAATATCTATGCATTTCACCGCTACACTACATATTCCGGCCACTCCACTATGACTCAAGGCAACCAGTATCAAGGGCAGTGCTACGGTTGAGCCGTACCATTTCACCCCTGACTTAATCGCCCGCCTGCGGACCCTTTAAACCCAATAATTCCGGATAACGCTCGGACCCTCCGTATTACCGCGGCTGCTGGCACGGAGTTAGCCGGTCCTTATTCTTACGGTACCGTCACCAGGGTACACGTACCCCTTATTCTTCCCGTATAAAAGCAGTTTACAACCCATAGGGCCGTCTTCCTGCACGCGGCATGGCTGGATCAGGCGTGTGCCCATTGTCCAATATTCCTCACTGCTGCCTCCCGTAGGAGTCTGGTCCGTGTCTCAGTACCAGTGTGGGGGATCCCCCTCTCAGGGCCCCTACCTATCATAGCTATGGTGAGCCGTTACCTCACCATCTGGCTAATAGGACGCATAGCCATCCTGTACCGCCGAAGCTTTAAATTAAATCCGATGCCAAATCTAATTACTACGGGGTATTAATCCGGATTTCTCCGGGCTATCCCCCTGTACAGGGTAGGTTCTATACGCGTTGCGCACCCGTGCGCCACTCGTCAGCGGAAAAGCAAGCTTTTCCCTGTTACCGTTCGACTTGCATGTGTTAGGCCTGCCGCTAGCGTTCATCCTGAGCCAGGATCAAACTCTTCATCGTTATAACTTAAATAATTTAATGCCGTAACAAATCCAGTCTTCCCAACCCAAAACGGTTCTCATGTTTCTTTAAATGATCTTAAAAACTATTCCCCTAATCCCCCCGAAAGAAAACCAAAAAAACAGTCTCGCTGTCTACCAATATATCAATGAACTTACTTATTACCCTCCTAGCTGTCACGCTAAGCGGGTGCAAATATAGAGCCATTTTTTTGCTTGCACAACTTCAAATGCTAAATTTTTTTTAATATTTTTTTTTCGTCCGTAACACCTTGAATATGAGCTGATGTTGCTGATCAAAAAGAATGAGACCTCCCCTGTTGCCTATGAAAAGAAATTCCAGACAAGACCAAAACGGATCACAAAGTCTCTGTAAGGATAGTTGGGTGCTGCATAAAAAGTATTCCCGGTAAACGATGAATTGAAGTGCTCTGCCTTTAAATAGATCCTCGTTTGGCGGACTTTCGCATTAATAAAGAAGTCGAGCATGGGAAAACCGCCCAATTCCTCCCTGTTTTGGATATAAAACTCCCCCAGCAAAGGGTTGTAGGCATCCATACTATATTTGGTAAAATACTTAAAAGTAACCCCGGTCTGTAAAAACATCGCCTTTTTAAAGACCTCGCTACTATAATAAAGGGTGTTCCTGGTAACCAGTTGGGGTACATTGAGTACCTGGTTGGTCTGGGAAACATCCTGATACATTACAGAGTTGTTCAGTGCCCATTTCCCTACCCGGAACTCCTTATTGTACTTAACCTTCAGATACGTCACCGAGTTGCCTTCCTGTTTTGGGGTTACAAAGGCATTCTCATTCCCTTCCTCAATTTCCTCAGGGGTGGCATTGGAGGAAAAAAAGGTGTAATTATCTGTTATGGTGTATTGCGCCATAAGCGCGCCCCACACCTGCGAACTCAGGTCAAACTTCAGACTCTGCACATTCTGGTCCTTGAACGTATCCGTATTTTGCCAGTTGTAATTTGCGTACTCCGACTGATAGAGCAGGAAGTTGAAATTAGGCATTCGGGAAGATGAATGGGCGCTTACCTCAATGGTGTTCTTTTCGTTAAGCCTCAATCTCGCGGAAGCATCGAAGACATATTTGGTAAGATCTCCGGCAATCCCATAGCTTAACCCCGCATTGAGCGAAAAAGTACCCAGGTCCTTTCTATATCTTCCCCCAAGAGCGATCTCATTTCCCCTCAGTTGATTTGGAATAACACCCTCCTCTGTAATGAGGATACTATTAAAGAAATAATCGTACTGATACCAATTGACAAAACCTTCGAGCGTTCCTAAGAACTTATTCGAATAGTCGATCCCCAGCTTGTTGTAAAAGGTCTTCAACGTGGCCTTGTCATCAATGGGGGTTGTGAGCACAGCTCCGAAATAATCGTTTTGGGCCTCCTGCTGAAACTGATAGTACTTGGTTTCATAGGTAAACTCATGCCCGATCCCAAGCGAAGAATTCCTGATAGAGTCCTTTCTTTGAAAAAGGGCATAACGATGATCCAGGAAATACCGCTTACCCAATAATTTGTTTTGTGCATCGGTGAAGACCACATCGATCCTTGAACGGTCCTGGAATTCAGGATCCTCCGACTCGAACTGTAATTCTTTGGCACTTAGCCCCCCATTCTCCTCCCCTTCAATGTCCTGGGCAGCAATATGTGCCCGCAGCGCATACCTTGTATTTCTGGTCTGGTAATTGATCGTTGTTCGAAAGTTTCCGGATTCGACCTCAGAGTACTGGTATTTTCCAAGAGAACGAAAGCCTTTATAAGCAATAGAAAAGTTAAGTCTTGGAGACGTATTGAACGTGAGGGTCGCATCCAATAGTTGGCCCTGCTCAAAGGTCGTTTTAAAGAAGAGATCCGTCATGGGTGTGGGGACATTATAATAAGGGATGTCTGCTACTTCCAGGTAGTTGAAATGCCGTGCCATGGCCCCCATCATAGGGTACATTCCCGTACTGGTAAGGTCTACCCCCAGCTTATTGTAAGGCTGTCCTACATTCGCAAAAGGCATCAATTCAAAATCGTCCTTCCTCAGGTAATTGTAGCGGTATTCTTTTTGGATGGTAAGGGTCGTGTCTAAAAAAGTAGTGTCCCGTGCATAAGAGATGATCTTGTAATCCGCAATGCTTAAGGGCGGCTCTGTATCCTTTGTCACCGGCTTAGTGATCGGTTTTTTCTTCCGTAAGAGTGCGGTGTCTTTTTCCTTTACAGTAGGCAGGGATTTCTCTTGTGAGTGCAGGAAGTTGCCACATACCAACAATAATAAAAGCAGAAAGAAGTGTTTCATTTTTTACTGTGCTCGGGCAAAGGTACTTTTTTTGTTGCTAAAGAAGTGTGAAAGTTTAGGAAGAAAAGTAGAGGAAGCACTATCTTGAGGGCTTTTTAAAAGTGTGCGGCTTTTAACATGCCAATGAACTAATAAAATTGAAAATTCCTTTTTTTTTAAGGATATTTAGCAAAAAAAATTACATGATCAGAAAATTACTCTTTGTCTGCCTTCTGGCGGGTAGTTTTTCATACGGCCAGTTTAACCAGAATGCCCCCTGGCTTTCCGGACCCGATGGCAGCCAATATTTGCAGGACCCTACCGTTAAACCGCTCTCCTTATTCGAGATCTCAGAAGCCTTCCACGCCTATTGGGAAGGAAAAGACTACAAGGCCAAGGGAAGTGGTTATAAACCCTATATGCGCTGGGAAAACTACTGGAAGCATTTTATTGATAGCAACGGATACCTTCCTACTTCCAAACAATTGTGGCAAACCTGGGAAAACAAGCAGGAGCGTGTTGGGATGGCCGTCAATCCCACCAGTGCCTGGAATAGTGTCGGGCCGCAGACGGTTGGGGTGTATTCCGGAAGATTACCCGGGCAGGGAAGGGTAAATGCAGTTGCCGTAGATCCCAATAATGAGAACATATGGTATGTAGGTGCACCCGCAGGGGGCATCTGGAAATCCACAGATGCAGGAAGCAACTGGACCAATTTGTTCGATGACTTTCCCCAGATCGGGGTTTCAGGAATTGCCGTCGATCCGAACGATTCCAATATCATCTATATCGCTACCGGGGATGATGATGCAGCAGATTCCTACAGTGTTGGCGTGTTTAAATCTACAGACGGGGGAGCCAGCTGGCAGCAGACCGGGCTTAACCCATCCAACACAAATTTCAATTCCCTGATGAATGAAATTGTCATAGACCCGACCAATTCCAACATCATTTGGGTAGCGACGAATGCAGGGCTTTATAAGAGTATAAATGCCGGAACTACCTGGCAGGTAACCCAATCCGGGTTTGTAGCCGATTTCAAATTAAAACCGGGTGATCCCAATACCGTTTATGCCATTGTAGGGCGTTACGTTGGGGGGTCTGGCAACCAGATATCCTTCACTAAAACAACCAATGGCCAGGATTTTGCAGCCTTGGATAGCCCTGTGCTGCCTACCAATTCAGGGAGGGCCGTACTCGGGGTTTCCCCTGCCAACCCTGAGGCACTCTATATTCTTACGGCGAATACCGGATCCAGTAATTTTACCTACCAGGGGCTTTACAAATCCACAGACAGCGGCGCTACTTTTACCGAAAGCCCTAATACCACCAACATAATGGAATCTAGCCAGGCCTGGTTCGATCTGGCTCTGGAAGTATCTCCAACGAATGCCAATGAGGTCTATATGGGGTGTTTAAATGTTTGGAAAAGTTTAAACGGAGGGAATTCATTTACCCGCCTTAATCAATGGTTTATAAACGATGCAGCCTATACACATGCCGACATCCATACCATTAAGATATTCAATAACAAGGTATATGTAGGTAGTGACGGAGGGATCTATATGTCTGCCAATGGCGGGGGGTCTTTTACGGATTATACAGGCAATATGGCCATTGGGCAATTCTACAGATTATCTGTTTCTCCCAAGGATGCCACTAAAATGATCGGTGGCTTGCAGGATAATGGCGGACAGATCCTGCAGAACAACCAATGGAATAATTACCATGGGGGCGATGGGATGGACAATGTCATTGATCCCAGCGACGATAACCTGGTCTACGGCTTTACGCAGTTTGGCGGCTCCCTCAATATCTCCAGCAATTCAGGACAATCTATAGGGTTTGTAGGTCCCCCGAGGGATGACCAGAATAATACGATTCAGGGAAATTGGATCACGCCATTAGCTATCAGCAGTACTGGCGATGTGTATGCCGGTTTTGATGCGGTCTACAAACTGGAAGGCAACAGCTGGCAAAAACTCTACACCATCCCTAGTACCGAAGGTGGCATTGATGATCTTGAGGTCGATCCTACTAATCCTTCTGTGTTATATGCCGCCGAAGGCACATTTGTGCAACGAAGTGATGATGGCGGACAAACCTTTAGCGCGTTCTTCAATGCCGGGGCCGAAATCTCAGACATTGCCATAAACACCAATGACGGCTCGGCCATTTACGTGGTAACTTCCAGAAGGGTGGGCATATCGCAAACGCAACAACAGAGTGTAACACGAAAAATATATAAAGTACCGGTTAACAGTAATGGCGATGCGGGCCCAGATGTGGATATCACCTTCAATATTCCTGGTGATCAGGCATTTTTCTCCATTGTCCACCAGGGCAGGCACACAGACAACCCTATTTATGTGGGAACCAGCCTGGGGGTCTATCGTTTGGATGATACCTTAACCGAATGGGAGGATTATTTTACCGGGCTGCCCAGTGTGGCCATCAGTGACCTGGATATTAACCTCGATGATGAAGTGATCACCGCCTCTACCTATGGCCGGGGCGTTTGGCAATCCCCTATACCTATCCAGGTACCCGATACCGATGTAAGGTTGGTATCCTTGTCCCCGGCAAACGGCAACGTCATTTGCGGGGAGATCATTCCAGAAATCGTGGTGGAAAACAACGGACTTAACCCTATCAGTTCCGTCACCGTATCCTATTCGGTCAACGGGGGTACCGCGCAAGAATTTGACGCCACTGTCTCCCTGAATAGCGAAGCAAATACGACTATTGTACTACCCTCCTTAAACCTGAGTACGGTTGGTGCCTATTCCCTTGAGGTTAGCGTACGCATACCCGATGATGCATTCGCAGACAACAATAGCATTACGCACAATTTTTTCGTTAATGCTTTTGCTGTCGGAGACGCCATCAATACGTTTGAAACGGCTAATGAAAACCTTATTACATACAATGACATCGGAGGTGCACCCGTCTGGGAAAGGGGCATTCCCCAGGGCACCTTATTAAATGAGGCGGGATCGGGCACGCAAGTATACGGCACCAATTTAGACGGGAACCATCCGGATGGGACCAGTGCCTACCTGGTAAGCGGTTGTTATGAATTGGCCTCCATATTGGCACCCGTTCTCAAATTTAAGATGGCCTACGACCTTGAGATCAATTTTGATGTGGTCTATGTGGAATATTCCACTGATGACGGTGGCACCTGGAACGTATTAGGCACCGTAAACAGTCAGCCTAACTGGTATACCAGTGACCGGACGAATGCGAGTTCCGGTGCCGATGATGATTGCCAGAATTGTCCGGGCGCACAATGGACCGGTACCAATGCTACTCTAACGGAATATGCCTACGATTTCACGGCCAACGCTGCGTTAGGAGAAACCGATCTGACCAACGAGCAAAATGTGATCTTCAGGATCGTGTTACATTCGGATCCTTCTGTTAACCAGGAGGGCGCTATTATTGATGATCTGGTCGTGGAAGGATTTCAGGACGATGATGACGATGACAACGACGGTATATTGGACGTTAACGATAACTGTCCTTTGGTAGGAAATGCCAGCCAACTGGATACGGATGGGGACGGCCTTGGTGATGCCTGCGACAACGATGACGACAACGATGGTATCGCCGATGGCGATGATAACTGTCCGCTGACCGCCAATCCCGACCAGGCAGATGCGGACAATGATGGCATAGGGGATGTGTGCGACCAGGATTCCGATAATGACGGAGTACCTAATGCCGATGATCTGTGTCCCGGCACTCCGGAAGGTTCCGTGGTAGACGTAACAGGATGTGAAGTATTTACCCTGCCGTCTTCCAACTTCAGGGTACTTACCATAGGCGAATCCTGTACCTCCAGCAATAACGGACGCGTGGAGATCGATGCAGTCACTGCATTAAATTATACCGCTACGCTAACGGGCCCAGGCATAACCGAAACGCTGAGCTTCACAGACACGGTTGCTTTCAGTGACCTCACTGCCGGCACCTATGAGGTCTGTATTACCGTAGAAGGACAGACAGGGTATCAGCAGTGCTATACCATTGGGATCTCAGAACCGGAAGATCTATCCGTTTCTTCAAAGGTCAGTTCTCTGGATAGCAAGGTGACCCTCAACCTTTCAGGGGGCAAGTCGTACACCATTAACCTTAACGGAGAACTATATCGCACCACTGAAAGTGAGATCACTTTGGCGCTTTCGAAAGTAGAGAACACCCTTTCCGTGCGCACCGATATCGATTGCCAGGGCGTCTATGAGGAAACGATCGTGTTGAGCGATAAACTCTTTATCTATCCTAACCCAATTTCTTCGGGTGATCTCACCATTTATCTGGGAAACACCAGTGCCGCAAAAGTAGAGGTGTCCCTATTTGATCTCAATGGACGTACCCTCTTCAGGAAAGAGTACGTACCTGTAAATAATGAGGTGCGTTTTAATGTCGATGCACTTTCCAAAGGGATCTATCTGTTGAATGTAAAAACACCTGCAAGCTTAACGAATTACAAAATCATCAGAAAATGAAAAATAGCTATTACTTATTGATCGGAGTTTTGTTCTTGCTGGTTGCCTGTGGCGGAGGCGGTGATGATCCCAGCCCGGAACCACCACCGGTGGTTGTAGTGACACCACCGTCTGCAGCTACCCTTATCTTTCCTGAAAATAATACGGAATGTAATGAAGGTGAGGTCCTGAATGACAATCAAAGTTCGGTGCGTTTTCAGTGGAATGCCTCCCAAAATACGGATACCTATGAACTAAATCTCAGGAATCTGAACAACAACAATACGGCGCGGACCAATGCCAATACCAATGAAGCAACGATCACCTTGCTTAGGGGCACCCCTTACGAATGGTTTGTCATTTCCAGAGCTAACGGCACTAATGAAACCGCAACCAGTCCTGCCTGGAAATTTTACAACCAGGGTCCAGGGGTAGAAAACTACGCCCCCTTCCCGGCAGAGGCTGTGCGTCCGGCACGAGGTGTCAGTGTAGCCGCCACCGGAACGGTGATACTGGAATGGACAGGAAGTGATGTAGACAATGACCTCAGTTCGTTTGATGTTTATTTCGACACAAATGAATCGCCTTTAACCCTGATCGCAACCGTAAGTGAGACATCACTGGAAACTGCCATATCGGCGAATACCGTCTACTATTGGCGCATTGTATCGCGCGATAGTCAGGGTAACACCTCAGAATCGGAAATATTTGAGTTCAGGGTGCAATAATGACAGTTGCCCCCTAATGTATACTAATGCTGGAATGGTATTTGCTACCAGTTCCTTAAAATTAAATTAATAACATATGATTAAGAAAAGTTTGACACTTGTTTTTGCCCTGGGAGTAACTCTTAGTTATGCCCAAAACATCACATTGCCCACAGAGTACATGAACACCACTACTTATGGCGGCCTTAATAGTAATATCCCTGCAAATGTACAGGGGTCCCCTTATGTGAATGAAGAATTTGTGATTGGGAAGGTTTTTGTGAGGGACGACGCCCCCTATAGCGGTGTCCTCAGGTATAACGCCTACAGCGATGGTATAGAAATGAAAACAGCGGAAGGTGTTATAACCCTCCTAAAAAGGGACTATTTAAAAGCCTCAATAGACGGGAAGTTATACCTTATTGAAAACTATAAAAAGGATGGTGCCATCCGTAAGACCTATTTCGTAGAAATGAACAAAGGGAAAGCCCGACTGCTTTTAAAACAAGCCAAAAAGTTCGTTGCGGCGCGCGCTGCCTCCTCTTCTTATTCCCAGGACAAACCGGCCAAGTTTGAAGATGAGATTTCCTATTACATTATTACGGAAGGGAATGCGGCTATCGAAACGCGCTTAAGAGCCAAAGATGTGCTAGCTGCCTTACCAGACCATCAAAAGGAATTGACAGCTTATGTCAAGAAGAATAAACTAAAATTAAAAGAAGAAGGCGAGGTCATTGAGCTTTTAACCTATTACAATTCTTTATAAGACAATTATTCATCTAATTAAAAAAGGCCTTCAGAAGATCTGAAGGCCTTTTTTTACCCCTATGTGCCAACCCCTCCTTTGCATGGTTATTTTATTGCTGAAGCTAGACAATAATATAGTACCCATACCTTTGCCAGCTCTTCATACAGACCGGAAAAGCTTTCAGCTATAAACAATTCAGCACCTATTCTATAATTGTAGTAAGGTTATGCGGCAGTTGCGATACATTTATTATGCTGCCCTTGCCGGGCTGTTATAATTAATTATAATGAATTTTTAAAGCCCCCTGCACATTTAGGCCTTGCAAAAATAGTTGCACTTGGGCGTTACTTCTAATGCTGTGATCATTCTTATACATTAGCTTGAGCTAACCCTAAGGCTGCTAAGAAATAAATGCAAAAAAAACCTGCGATGTACATCGCAGGTTTTATATAGTATAGTCTAGACTTCTTATTGTCTGGTAAATGTGAACTGGTAAGGTCCAAAACCTCCTAAAGCTCCCGTGACCTGTAATTCTCCGATACTCTCATCGTAAGAAGAACCATCAATCGCCAGTACAGCAAATTCTGCACAGGTAGGGTTTCCAGCTTCGAACAATAGTGTCCCGGAACATGCCAGGAACTGAATTACCGTTCCATTGGTCAAATAAGTATTGAAGCCGGCGCTATTGGTCACTACTACTTTAGTACCAGAAGCATCTCCGGGCGCCAAAGCCATCTCTACCTGATAAGACTCGCCAAAGAAATCTACCAAACCAAATGGGGCATTCACACCACCGGTAAAGTTTTCAAACACTGTGAACGTTCCAACAAAAGCGTTGATATCCACAGGGCAGTCATTATCTACAATGGTAATGGTCCTGGTAACGTTAAAGTTACCTTCTCCTCCAATACCTATTGGCAACGAATTACCGGATGATAATTCAATGACCACATCAACATCACCATCAGCGGTAACGTTATCTATAGGCGTAACAACGATGTCTGCAGAAAATTCTCCCGCAGGGATCTCAACCGATCCGGTTGCAGGTGTTACTGTAAACCTCGAAGGATCTGAAGAAGTCACCGTGAAATTAACAGTTACTCCTGATTCATTGGATCCAACACCAAGCAATACCTGTGTCGTAATCGGATCCGGACTGTCTTCCGTAACTGTACCAGTTTCAGCCGACAATTGAACAAAACCATCTGGGGTATCATATACTAGTAAGTCCTTTTCACATGCTGTGAGCCCTAAAAGAGCAAGGACGATAAGTGCAATATATTTTCTCATAATGTGTCTTATTTACGTATTAATAACCAGGGTTTTGTTGTGCCCGCAGACCAGGATTCGCATTGAACTCCACGATTGGAAGTGGGAATGTAAACCTGAAATCTGTTGCTGATAAAGTACAAGCTCCGTTAAAGGCACAGTCGATTGCATCTTTCTCTACACCTTTATTGGCACGAGCGCCCAACCTTTTTAAGTCCTTGTAACGATGTCCTTCAAATGCCAATTCAATTCGTCTGGCATCCAGGATAGCAGCAAAGGCTTCTGTTTCGTTCGCAAACACAGGCAACGCAGTATCTGTTCCAAAACGGGCATCGTTCAACTGCTTCAATAAAGCTGCAGCAGAGTTGGTTGCTCCATTGATGGCCCCGGCATCGGCATAAGCCTCAGCACGGATCAACAGCATTTCAGAACCCCGGAACACCTTAAGGTCGTTCATTAACGGTTGCCCTTCAGAACCCGGATATTTTTGGATAACAAGGATATCAGTGGCCGGGTTATTATTTGTTGCGTAATCCGGATCGATCAGACTTGTAGGAGCTACATTCACATCATAACGGATATCTGTAGGATCTAACAAGTTAAATAAAGAACGACCCATTTCAAAATAAGGTGAACCAGCTAACGTAGCATCCACGAAGGCAAATCGAGCACCGGCCCATCCACCTGTAGCAGCGCTACCGGTAGACCCCTGACGGTCATAGGTATCATTGTTGGTACGCTCCAGCTTAAAGATCACTTCGGTATTATCTGTATCCAGGAATACTCCTTCGTACTGTGCCCTGTTGGCTAGCCCATACTTATCAAGCAACGTCTGGCTGGCAGAGGCCGCAAGTGTATAGTTACCCCTGTAGGCTGCCATCCTGGCCCTCAAGGCTAGTACTGCATCCTTGTTGGCGAACGTAGGATCGCTGGTATCATTACCCATTAAACTGTTGGCACGATCCAAATCGGCCTCAATCAAACCGAAAACCTCGGCATTGGTATTCCTCAATAGCAGCTGGTCGATAGTAGGAACAAAATCTACTGCAATTACACCTAACGCATTGTCATCTTCATAATCTGTGGTGTAATAAGACTGCAGGAAAAAGTGTGCCAAAGCCCTTAAGAAATAAGCTTCACCAAGGATCTGGTCATACTGGGCCTCTTCTCCTGCCTCAGGTGTTATCGAAGCAGCAGCTTCGATCAGCCTGTTAGCCGAGTTAATGGCCGCGTAGGCGCCTGTCCAGAAGGATGCAGGAGCAACACTTCCGGGATTCAGGATGAACCCGTAATCTGCCAATCCTTGTCCACCATTATCGAATCCGATCGACAGCTCATCCGTAAAGATAGAGCTGAACGCTATCTCGGTCGATATATCATAATTATCATAAACTCCGTAGAGTCCTGCCTGCAAATCGGCCACATTTTCGAATGCGGCATCGGCATCTAGTCGTCCGGGCTGGGTAATGTCAATAGCATCATTACATGCTGTCAGCATTGCTGCCAATCCCAAAAAGTAAAATATTTTTTTATAGTTTTTCATTGCTCATTTTATTTAAAATCCTAATTCGAATCCAACTGAAAGTGTCTTAGGGGTTGGATAGATACGGCTTGTATTATCCAGCGCTTCCGCATCGAACCCTCTCCATTTGGTGATGGTGAATAAGTTCTCTGCGTTTCCAAAGATCCTAAGCCTTGAGAAGCCGGTTCCTTCCAGCAACCTCGCTGGGAAGCTGTAACCTATAGAAGCAAATCGCAACCTGATATAATCCGCATCGGTAAGGTACCTGTCAGACGCAAATGCAGCTCTGTTGAAGGCATCATAGGAAGGGATGTCTGTGATCCTGTTATCAGGTGTCCAGGCTCTGAGAAGGTCTCTTGAAGATCGGAACTGCCCAATGTTGTCCGGGTTCTGGAATCCGGAAAGGTCAAAGTCAAAGCGATCTACACCAACAGTATAGTTAAACTGGGTTTGTACAAAGAAGCCCTTGTAATCCAGGTTAAACCCGAAGCTACCATTGAAATCAGGAAAGATATTCTTGTCTAACCAAACCCTGTCTGTATCGGCATTCGGATTTTCTGTAACAGCGCCATTGGCATCAAAGAACAACAAGTTACCATTGGCAGGATTCACACCTGCATATCGGATGGTATAGTATTCGAATAGCTTCCCGCCATTTCTACCGGTACCGATCAATTCACCGTCTTCAGAAGGAAGGTCGCCCAGTTCCTGCTTGTTATAGTTCCCTACAAAGTTCAGTACCAGGTTTACACCATCATCACCACCGTTCAGGATGTTATAGTTCAATGAAAGATCTACCCCGGTGTTCTTCAAGGTTCCGGTGTTTGCATCTAACTGGGTAACTGCATTGATGGCAGATACCGGTGTGCTCTGGAACAAGTCCGAAGTCTCCTTTACATATCCGTCAACACTACCTCTTAAGCGACTATTGAACAATTCGAAATCCAAACCAACGTTCCCCTGGGTAACCGTTTCCCAACGAAGCGTAGTATTAGCGATCTGCGAAAGGAAGGTTGACGTATTGTTTCCGTATCCAGCTCCTGTAGCAAAGAAGTTTTGCGTAAGGTCTGGTGCAGAGAAATAGGTATTTCCTGAAATTCGCTGGTTCCCTGAAGTACCGTAAGAAGCACGTAACTTCAACACGTCGAATACTGAGTTTTCCATAAAGGCCTCGTTATCGATGTTCCAGCGACCTGCCACAGAATAGAAGTTCGCATACCGGTTACTTCCTGCAAAACGGTAAGAAGCATCACGTCTGATCGTTCCGGTAATACCGTAACGTCCATCAAAATCATAATCGGCCTGGCTAAATACAGAGAACAACCCTGCATTTAAGATCTGTGCATTCGGATTATCCGCAAATAATAAAGCGCCATTATTTACAAATACGGGAATGAGGCCGGAACCATCTCCGGGATAAAATGTCTTAGGGTTCAAACCGTTTGCAAAATACCCGAATTGTCTTAAATGCGCTTTAAAGTATTCTGTGAATACCCCCATATCCAGGGTGTGTTTCCCCCAGGTGTTGTTATAATTCAGGGAGGTTACCTGGTTGTAGGTAAACTGCCTGGTAGATTGCTGCTGCTGATACCCTGAAGTAGGATTCTCTGCGCCACCAAACAAGAAGGCGTTAAAAGAGGTTGGACCTTCTGCTTCCGTAAGGAATTCGCTCTGGTAATCCGCACTCATTGTAACATTCGCCGAAAGGTTGTCTATAATCTTGTACCCGGCCTGGAAACTACCCAGGATCTTCACTTCTTCTTCCTTACGGGTGTAGGTAAGCAACCTGTCCAATAAGAATAAAGGCGTATTGGAGAATAACAAAGGAGAGGTCAGATCCTGTCCATTGGTATAGTCATCCGGAGTAATGTAAGGTACGGACTGATAAGCCCCAAGGATATAGTTCCTGTTGATAGCCCCTGCACCAATATTGTTTGGCTCGTTAGACTCGGAATAGTTGATGGTCAAGTTCGTGCTATAATTGAACCTATCGTTTTCTGATTTTCCAGTGGTGTTATTCCTGATACTGAAACGCTTCAGGTTAGAATCCTGAAGAATACCTTCCTGATCAAAATACCCTAAGGAAGTGAACTGAGAAGAGTTCTCTCCACCGGAAGATAAATTTACCGTATGATTCTGGGTAAGACCTGTATCAAAGAAATAGTCAACCCAGTTAAAGGTTGGTGCTGCAGCAATCTCCTGGTCGCTAAGGGTAGCCCCACGGCCTAGACCTCTAAGTTGCTCAAGGGTCAATTGCTCCTGGGAATCCATTAAGTTGTAATCGTTCTTCTGCAGGGTACTGAAACTCATGATCCCCGTGTAATTGATCTTAAGTCCTGTATTGTAACCTCCCTGACGGGTTTTGATCACGATTACCCCGTTTGCACCCCTGTTACCATAAATGGCGGTTGCCCCGGCATCTTTCAAAACCGAAACCGATGCAATATCCTGTGGGTTCAAACTCCTGAAGTTATCCTCATCTACCGGTGTGCCATCAATGATGTACAATGGCTGGGTATTACCGTTAATAGAAGTAACCCCACGAAGGTTAACGTTGGAAGCAGCACCCGGCTGTCCGGAGGCTGTGGTAATGTTCAAACCGGCCACCTGTCCTGAAAGCGTCTGTACGAAACTCGCATTGGGCCTGTTCTCAATGGTCTCTGCACTGATCGTTACCGATGCAATACTGGACTTCTCTTTGGTGGAGTTTCGATATCCCTGAACCACTACTTCCTGTAGTGCCTCGGCATCGTCTTCCATCTGTACATCAATGGTACTGGAAGCACCTACTGTTCTGGTTACCGTCTTTTGCCCCAGGTAGCTATAACGCAAGATCTGTCCAACACGGGCAGATATAGTATAGTTCCCGTCAAAATCGGTTTGTGTCCCGTTTCTAGTTCCTTCAACTAAAACCGCCACACCAGGTAAAGGCAAACCGTTCTGGTCTGTCACATTACCTGAAATCGTCTTCTCCTGTGCGAAGGAAAAGCTCATGCAGAGCACCAATAACGGTGTCAACATCCATGTTAATTTTGATTTCATTTAATTAGATTTTTGAATTAGCCAGCTGCAAAAATGATAATTAACTTTTAATTATCCAAATAAGATGTGAAGGTGCTCTTAATACCTGTTAAAAAATGTAATTTATTTGCGTATAATGTACTATTTTTAACTATTTATTGAATATAATTTATCGTTTTAACAATTGTACTGGTCACAAATTTTACTATTTATCATATTTACTAAAGAATAAGAATTTCCATATGCTGAAGAAATTTCATCGTTTTTTGTTTGAGGCAGGTACGGACGAAGCGGGCCGGGGATGCCTCGCAGGCCCCGTTACAGCGGCAGCGGTGATCCTTCCTACCGAATTTACCAACAACATCCTTCATGATTCCAAACAGCTATCGGCACAAAAAAGATTCTTGTTGAGAACCATCATTGAACAAGAAGCAATGAGCTATGGGGTTGCCCATATAGCACCAGACACTATCGATCAAATGAACATCCTAAATGCTTCCATTCTGGGAATGCATAAGGCCCTTGACCTGTTAACGGTAACACCCAGGCACATCCTGGTAGACGGCAACCGCTTTAGCGCCTACAAGGATATTTCTCACGAATGCCTTATCAAAGGTGACGGCCGCTTCATGTCTATAGCCGCCGCCTCCATATTGGCCAAGACCTATCGCGATGCCCTTATGGAAGCACTCCATGAAGAATACCCGATGTATAACTGGAAACAAAACAAAGGCTACCCTTCCCTGGAACACCGAAAGGCCATTGCGCAGTATGGCCTCACCAAATACCACAGAAAAAGTTTTAAAATTAAAAGCATACAGGGAGCAGGTGCTATTTAATATTTTAAATTTGTGCCAAAGTCTTTGCATGAAATTTTTCTGGGCAGCCTGTCTCGCATGTACGTTCCTAACCAGTTGTTCCCCCGGCAGGGATGAAGACCGCACCCTTTTAGAGGTTATCCCGGAAGATGCTGCCATCATCCTTAAGATCAATAATCTGGCCTCGTTCAAAAGGGAACTGAGGAACAATGAATTTACAGATCGGTGGTCCAAACAAAACACCACAATTCCCTTCAGAAAAAAGTTAATGGCATTACAGACGATCGAATCGGAGGGGCAGGGCGTTGTGCTATTGATGAGGAACCAGGAAGATAGCCTGGGCTATGTGTATATTACCCCTTCGGACGGGTTCCGATTCCGGACAGACAGCACAGCTGCAGGCACCACGCAGCAAATGACCTTAGATGGAACGGAATTCAGCCTCCACACCAGGGACAACAGCTCATTCTACAGCACTGTATCCAATGCCTATCTTTTTATTGGTGACGACTACAAACTCATCCATAAGGTGCTCAGCAACATGCCTGAGAACGAACCCAACGAAGCCTTGTCTGCCCTTTACGCTTCGGCTTCCAATGAAAAATCAGCTACGCTTTTTATCCATGCGGAAAAAGCAGCAGCGCTGAGCCATTTCTTTTTCAACCGGCAGGACAGCCTCTCTCTTTCGCCCTTTGCCGACTGGCTATCCATTGACCTTGGTTTACCGTCGGACCATATCCTGTTCAGTGGTATTGGGCTGGCGCGCGACTCTACGGATCAATTCTTATCGCTCTTTGCGAATACACAGCCGCTAGTAAGCAGCCTGCCCTCCCTGGCACCGGAAACCGCAGATGCCATACTCTCCTATTCCTTTGCAGATGAAACCGTTTTTGCAGAAAATCAGTTTAGAGGGTACCCTGCTGCTACAGGGATGGAAAACATCCTGAACACCACAGAAGAAGTAGGGCTGATTTATCAGGGAGCTAACATAGGGGTCCTGTTAAATACCTATGGGGCTTCGGGTCTTTCTGAATTTCTAAATACGAACAGGCAAACCGTATATGAATACCAGGGGAAAGAAATAGGAACCCTGGCTGCCCATCCTTTCCTGGAGGAAGCCTTTCCTGCGCTGATCAGCAATTTTAAATGCACCCACTATACCATAATGGATAATGCCTTCCTTTTTAGTGAAGACAAGGCTTTTCTAGAAAGCATGGTGCGGCAGATCAATAGCGGCAGCACCTTTGATACCTCCGCTACGTATCTCACGGTTAAAAGCGACCTCGCAGAAGAATCGACCGTATTGTTCGTGGCCAAAGATCAGTATTTCGATACCGCATCCAAAGGCAGCCTCGGCAAAACCCTGTACGCACCATTCCAGGCCACCAAATTTCCGGACCATGTAATAGCCTTCCAGGTGGTGGCAGACAGATCGTTCTATCACCTCAATGGCGCGATCAAAAAGAAAGGAACGGGTCCCAGGCGTAACGGCGTAACTCCTTTGTTTACGGTACAATTGGATGGCCCAATCGCCTTTAACCCCCAATTTGTAACGGACCACCGCACCGATAAGAAGGAAATAGTCGTGCAGGATACAGACAACAATCTTTATCTGATTGGTGCCGATGGCAAGATCCTTTGGAAAAAACAACTGAAAGGGCGCATCCAGGGGGCCATTCAGCAGATAGACCTGTATAAGAATGGCAGGCTGCAGCTGGCATTTACCACAGACAATCAGGTCCTGGTGCTCGACCGTAATGGCAAAGAAGTGCTGCCATTCAATAAAACCTTTCCCGGGGCCATCCTGAATCCGCTGGCGGTATTCGACTATGAAGGGAACAAGAATTACCGCTTTGTGGTCGTCCAGGGTACTACCGTAAAAATGTATAACGGCAAAGGACAGGAAGTGAACGGATTTAGGTATACAAAGGCCGGCAGCCCCGTATTGGGAACCCCCAAGCATTTCAGGATCGGCTCCAGGGATTACCTGGTCTTTAAACTGGAGGACGGCAGCCTGAAAATTCTGAACCGCGTGGGGCAGACCCGGGTGGCTGTGAATGAAAAGATCGACTTTTCAGACAATGAGGTCTTCCTTTTCAATGATAAATTCATTGTAACAGACAAGACCGGCACCTTGTTTACCATAGACACGAAAGGCAAGATCGCCAAAACCCGGTTCAACCTCATCCAGGATCATGGAATGGATGCCACGACCAAAACCCTGAGCCTGATGAATGACAATGAGCTCACCATTAAGAGCAACAAGGCCACCCTGGACCTGGGGGTGTATACCCGCCCAAGGATCTTTTACATCTATGACAAGATCTACGTAAGTGTAACGGACATACAGACCCAACGGGCCTATTTGTTCGACAGCAACGCTATCCCCTTCCCTAACTTCCCTGTCTTTTCGAGCTCTGCCATCGACCTGACTGATATGGACAATGACCGCAGCATTGAGATCGTTGGCAAGTTCGAGGAGAATTCGATCATCGTATATCAAATAAACTAGCAAATTCCCTTGAAGGCGCCTGTTCATAACTAGTAAGCCCGGCCCCTGTTTTTTCATCCCGATTTTCATTATATTTATAAGTCTGACTTACGACTAATAACCTCGCGTCAGAAAGGCTGGAACTGTTAACGTCTTAAGAATAAAAGAACATGAAAAAAGTACTATTGATCATTGGTTTAATTGTGTTTCTATATGAACCCTCATTTGCCCAATCGTGCAGCAAATTCTACCCAATGGCAGAAGGGACAACATTTCAGTACACCAACTTCAACAAAAAAGGAAAGACAGAGGGTGTCGCCAATTATAAGGTTACGGATGTGTCCGTGACCGGGGAAACCACCCAGGCAACCATGACCATAGACCTCCGGGATGAAAAAGGCAAAGAACTTTTTACTACCAGCTATACCTTCAGCTGTTCGGACAACAAGGTGGTCATAGACTACGAATCCTTAATGCCGGGCGATATGATAGCGCAAATGGGTGATATGGAAATGGAGATCACAGGAAATGATATAGAACTACCTAACGACCTTACGGTAGGTGAAACTTTACCCGATGCCAATGTTACCATGACCATGAGCATGGCAGGAATGAAAATGAAGACGGCGGTGAACATGATCAACAGAAAGGTAGAGAAAAAAGAAACCGTCACTACCCCCGCTGGTGCTTATGACTGTTATGTGGTCTACAGCGAAAGCCAAATGGAAACCATGGGGATGAACAAGACCTTCCCCTCCCGTCTCTGGCTGGCCGAAGGAGTAGGCATGGTAAAACAGGAGAGCTACCAAAAGGACGGAGATCTGATGAGCAGGACCGAACTGACCGCTTTTAGTCAATAAACCTGGTAATTCTGTTATTTCCCTATAACTTGCTGGATGTAGGTGAGTTAAATAAATCAGTATATTTAACTGACCAATACCATTCTTTATGAAAATCCACGTATGCGTATGTTTTTTTTTCCTGATTGGATTTTACAGTGTACTTGGACAAAATCAGCACACCTCAGATTCCCTTAAAATTGTAGCATACAAGGAAAAAATAATTCAATTTATAAACCCACAACCAGATAGCGCGCTTTATTATATTAAAAAGGCAGATGAAGTTGCAAAAAACGCTAATTATGGGATTGGGCAGGCGGATGCTGATTATTTGTATGCACAATATTTTCGCAGGACACAAAAAATAGATTCTGCCATCTTTTATTTTGCAAAATCGGTAGCACTTTCGGAAAAAATAAAGTACAGTAACGGCATCTCCCGTGGAAATAATGGTTTGTGCAGAAATTATTATCTGATTGGCAAGTTTGATGAAGCAGAAAAAGCCTGCAATAAGGCCCTCGCAGAGTTAAATAATTCCACTGATATTGAGCAGCTAATACTGGCTGATACCTACCTGGCGCTGGGCACCGTGTACATGCGCAAGAACAATATTCCCTTTGCGCAAAAGAATTTTCTTATTGTTGATTCCTTGCATCAGATTAAACCTATTAGGCCAGACATAATTGCTGCTGTATATCAAAATCTTGGCGGGGTTTATTTAGATTTTGATGATGTAAACTTGGCGGATGCATACTACCAAAAAGCGAATGATGAGTTTAGCAAATTACCCCCTGGTGCGGCCGAATTCTATCTGAATACCAATAATATTGAAATTGGAAAACTTGCCTATAAAAAAGGTGAACTCGCCAGAGCGGACAGCCTCCTGACAAACTCCTATACTTTTTTTAAGAAAATTAGAGACAATCAAACCCTATTGGAAGTAAACAGATTCCTGGCTAAGGTGAAAGTGGAGAAAATGGAATTCCAGCAAGCAGAAGTACTTTTGGAAGAGTCATTCCAGCTCAACCAGGAATTCAATTTCAAATTAGAGGCTGCCACTAGTGCCATCGACATTGCAAAAATCGAATTAAACAAAAAAAACGTCCGTGTTGCTTTAGGTTGGGCAAATAAAGCAAAGGAACTAAACATGGAGATTAAGAGCAGTCAGGTTAAAAAAGACATGGCTTTCTTGCTATCCGAAATTTATTATGAATTGAAGGACTATAAACAGGCTTTGACGTATAACAATATTGGTGTTCGAATAAAAGATTCCATCTCACAGGTACAAAGCTTAGAGACCTTACGCGAAATAGAAGGGAAATATCAAACTTCTCAGCGGGATAGAGAAATTACATTGCTTAAGACCAAGAACCAACTGGCAGAGGAACAAAAAACCAGTCAGCGCAATCTGCTTCTCGGAGGGTTGGGCTTTACATCATTAGCCGGACTATTTCTTTTTATGCTCTTTCGGAACCGTCAAAAAACAAACAATAAACTAAGGGAACTAGACACCCTGAAATCTAACTTCTTCACGAATATTTCGCACGAATTCAGGACACCACTTACATTAATATCGACCCCCATTCAGGAAGCACTTTCAAAAAAAGATCTTCCACAAGAACAGCGCAGCCATTTTCAAATTGCCTCGAGAAATACAAAGCGCTTACTTTCATTGGTAGATCAATTACTTCTTTTATCAAAAATAGACAGTGGCACCCTGAAACTCCAATTGGAACAAGGACCGGTGATGACCTTTATTGCAGCCTGGTGCGAATCGTTCTCCTACCTTGCTGAGCAGAAAAACATCTCCTTTGAATTTAATTGTAAGGACAGAGGAGCAATAGCATGGTTCGATGCAGATGCGTTGCAAAAAATAGTGGTGAACTTGTTGGCGAATGCCATTAAATACACGCCCGAGAACGGTCATATCAATGTTAGCGCATCCTGCAGCGGAAAGCACCTAACTTTTGAAGTGGCCAATACCGGTCAGCCTCTTTCCAAAAATCAGATCGATACTATTTTCAATCGATTTTATCAGGTAAATGGCCAACATGAAGGGGCGGGGATAGGTCTTTCCCTTGTAAAAGAATTGGTAACGCTGCACCAGGGAACCATTGGTGCTCAAAGCGACAAGCAGGGAATTACTTTTAAGGTGATCCTATGCACCGATAACGAAAAATTAAAGAATTTCACTTTAAAATCAAACCCCACTTCTCTTGGCGTGCCTGATCATTTGATGGATACGATTACCATAGAGGAATCTGGTTACCCGGATACCGAAGAAGTACTTGATGACAGTTTGCCCATCCTTCTCCTGGTGGAGGATAATACGGACCTCATCACACTATTGAAGGATACATTTAAAAACGAGTATAAGGTCCTTACTGCCAACAACGGGGAAGAAGGCGTTCTCCTAGCCCTGGAACAGATCCCTGATATCATAGTATCCGATGTAATGATGCCCATAAAGGATGGTGTTGAACTCACCAAAACGTTAAAAAAAGATGAGCGTACATGTCATATCCCTATTGTGCTTTTAACGGCCAAGGCCGGCGATGAAAATAAGCTTATTGGCATTGATGTGGGTGCAGATGATTATATGACCAAGCCTTTTAACCAGAAAATACTCGTCTCCAAGGTAGAGAACCTGATCGCCCTGCGGAAAAAATTAAGATCCAGGTACAGCCAGGAGGTTATTCTGAAACCCAAGGACATTGCCATTAGCTCGGTAGACGAACAATTTTTAGAAAAAGTACAGAAGGTCCTGGACCAGAATTTGGTGGAATCTTCCTTCACTATCGATGCCTTCAGCGAGGCCGTACATATGAGCCGCATGCAGCTCCATAGAAAACTAAAGGCACTTACAGGGCTATCGGCCTCAGAATTTGTACGTTCACAACGATTGAAACTTGCCGCCAGCATCCTTAAGAAGTCCGATATCAATATCTCCGAGGTTGGTTACCGGGTTGGTTTCAATGATCCGGCCTATTTTGCCAAATGCTTTAAAGAAGCCTATAACTGCACCCCTTCCCAGTTTGTAAATCAATAATAAACTCGTTTTTCTTCCCCTAAACAGGCCTCTTTGAGGGCATGTTACATATGTCATAGTTCTTGTTACGATAGTCATAGCCCTGAGTTAACAAGGGCCTTACTTTCGTTTCAGGGTGTTGGTCTATGAACCTAGTCTCCAAAGTACCATTGCAATGAAGAAAGAAAAGAGCCTTCTGGAGGGCACACTAGATCATATCCCCGAAAACCAGATTTACCTGAACATCAACCATTTAAAAGATGGCAGTTATCTGCTGAAAATAATGTACAAAAACAAAGTGATCAAAGAAATCACTTTTCAAAAACCAGCATGATGTTAACCTTTTTAGAAGATCAGCATTAATAGATAAACAACACTAAAAACCAGATAGTATGAACACCTTAAAATTCACCATAGCAGCATTTTCCATGGGCATTTTCCTTTCAGGTTGTGGGGACACCCATGAGAAAAAAAACAATGAAGCACTTATGCCCGAAAAAGGAATTGTTACCCGGGAAGAAAAAGTACCTGTAAAGGAAGACAGCACGAAACAAATGAACATACTGGATGAGCAAGCCAAACTATTGAATAAAGTATTTGGAAATGTGGATACGGAAGAAGGAAGGGCATTTAGTAAAGTCAACAATTATTTAGATCTGGTAGAGCAGGCAAACTTCCCGCCCGATGTCAAAAAAAACCTGCTGGATCAGTATAAGCTCTATGAACTAAGCCTGGATCCTAAAAAAAAGGATTCCCTGAAACTACTTTTTAATGAAAAACTGAGCGAAGCCATGGCAAAGGCCGCATCCAATAAGAAATAACAGCCATCAAGTAAACCATTACAAACCGAAACACCATAACTACAATGATCATGAAAACACTAAAAACACTCACCCTGGTCCTGGCTATTTGCTTCAGTGCCAACACCCATGCCCAGTTCCTGAAAAAAATAAAAAAAAGAGCCGAAGAGGCCGCCGAAAGCACCATAGAGCGTAAAGTAGAGGAAAAAGCAGCAAAAGAAACGGAAAAAGCCTTCGATTCTACCTTTAACAACCAGGGAAAACTCTTTAAGAAAGAAGTGGCAAAACCTGCCGACTTCTATACGTTTTCCTATAAGTATGTGATGAAAATTGATGATGGTAAGAACCCTACCAATATCAACTATTTCTTAACGGAGGAAGGCGCCTATATAGGTAGTGGCATGGACCTGGAAGAGAATGAGGAAATCATAACGGTGATCGATATTCCCAGCGAAACGGCCCATATGTTCATGAATATGGGCGAACAGAAATCGACCATGTCCTTTGGGTTAAACTTTGAGAAAGTCACCGAAAATGCTGCAGAAGGTTCAGAAGTTTCCATTACCGCCACAGAAAACACCAAGATGATCCTGGGGTACAACTGCTATGAATACCAGGTAGAAGGGAACAACTTCCACGGCAGTGTATGGGTGACGGATGAGGCCGATGTCTCCTTTGGCAGCTCCTTTTACCAGATGAAGAATAAAAAGTTTAAAGCCCTTAAAAGCATGGATCAGTCCTGGATGGCCACTTTAGACGGACTCACCATGGAAACGACGATCACGGACACTTCCCGGAAGAAACCTTCAACCATCACCATGACCTGTATTGCCCTTGATGCCGTAGAATACATCATTGACACCAATGAATACGCCAAAACCTTTTAAAATAAAAACCATGAAAAAAATAGCATTATTACTCGTTATTGGTTCCTTCCTGATCGCCTGCGGGGAAGCCCCGGAAAAGAAGAATGACAACAATACTGACAGCAACGCTAAACCTAAATCTTCGGAACCCGCGAAAGCAACAGCTAGTGCAGATTACAGCTCGCTCCTGTTAAATTATGAATGCGACATGGATGCTGCCCAATTGGCCAGGGTTTTAAATATCCCTGAAACAGATGTTAGTATTCCAGAATTTACCCAGGCGGGGAATTGTAGTTTCGAAATTAAAGGGTTTGGTGAAAATGCCCTGGGTGGAACGATCCTGACATGGGGTGCTACGCCATTTAGCAAAGCAGATAGCAAAAAAGAGATTCAAAGTGCTTTAAAAGACAAAGAGAACAACGAAAGTATGTTCGGCATGGACATCGAGCTCAGTGAAACAGGGGATTGCTATATAAGGATCCTGCCACATGTTGGTCGCGTTGTCATATACAACGAGAACTACGACCATGCCTTCTATTTTAGTTATTCACAAAGAGGAATTTATAAGCGTACCGAAGAACAGCACGCAGCATTGACAAAGAAAACCATTGCACTGGCCAATTATTTGTTGAAGAAACATAAACAGTAGCAGGGTAGCTTATTCAAAATCAGATAAAAAAATGGTACAAATGAAAAATGATACATTCTTTTGGGTACTCCTGCTGTTTGGATTATGTTCCCTAACCGTATCGGGACAGCCCTATACATTAGACAAGGAGCTTAAGCCATTACTGCTGGAACTCAAACAAAATGAAAATGGCAAAGGAAAATTGGTGATCGCCAATGCCTACCTGAACACTGAGGAACTCTACTATCATGTAAAAGGACATGACATGTTCGAATTCGTGGACGTCTCCATATTCAGCAACATAGGAAATCCCAATTTCAAGGTAGAATTGGCTCACAACAACTGGAACGATATACAGTTCACAGAAACTACTTCAGAAGCCGAAGACGGCATAATAAATTTTAAGTTAAGGGCCTATGATGCCTTCGGTCTCCACATCTATCCGGCAGACCAGGAAACGAATATTACCATTGCCGTTACTGCAACCGAACCTTCAATGACCTATTTAGACTCGCCTTTCAGAAAGGCCACAAAGGCAGAATTGGGGGAAGAAGCAGAAAGTGAGAATCAAGTCCTTGCCGGACCACCTTCTGATGATTCTTCCCAAATGCTCCTTTACATTATTATTGGCATAGCAGCTTTGGTGATAGCCCTGCTGCTGGGAATACTATTAGGACGAAGGAAGTCGGCCACACTATTGATCATACTACTGGGATCATTTACCATGTTAAGTGCACAGAGAGGGGGTGGCACCACCTGGCATAATCCGGATCGTTATAGGGAATGGCTGGAAACGCAATCTGCCAACGCCGGCGGTCCCTGGAGAAGGGCTGGAGATGTCAGGAATGGATTTAGGCGAGCAGACAAGTTTCTTGGAGGTTTAGGTCAAAAAGTTGATCAGGCTGTAGGACTTTACAGTGTGGCTAAGTCCCTTTATGAGGCCCACAAAAATTTAGGCTCCTGTATGAGAAGTACACCCCCACCGGGAATGCCCAGTATCCCAAGTTTTTGCGAATCGAATGAATGTGAACAGTGTTTTGTTGATGCCCGGAGGGCGTTGAATAATAACAGGTATGCATTGGAAAAGCTCAAGACCATCTATGAATGCACAAAAAATTATACGGATGTGGCCATAGCCTTCGGCAACAGTTTTTCCTCCCTCCCCGGAGGCGGGGGTATGGCATGGGGATTTGAACGTATCAAACTGGAGAAATCCATCAATAAATTGAAGGTGGCCTATGATAGTAAATATCAGGAATTGATGCAAAGCCAGCAACAGCTGTTAATGGACCTTAATGACTGTGAGAATGAACACGGACTCCAGGATTGGTATGACCGTTTTGGCCACCTGCTTTATGAATTCAATGCCATGTACTATAAACGTTCTGGCTAATGTAACAACCAGTTACAATGACCATTCGAAAAGCGATGTTTAACAAAGTGGACCCGGGTTAACGCAAACAGCAACCCATGCCATCTAAACAAGTAATTATTATTACTCTAAACAAATGACCATGAAATCTTCATATACATTCCTATACGTGATGTTGCTTGCCTTGGTTGTGGGTTGCTGGACCGAAAGCCGTTCCCCGAAAGATTCGGATCCTTCTTTGGAAACGGAAACCCAGGCAGAAGCGATAGCAAGTGATGAGGAAGAAACTCCTGAAATAGACCTGGGCGGACTCATGAATGTCATGGGCGGCCTCATGACTGGCAATATGGTCACCGATTCTGCCGGGCAGGGCCTCTTTACCCCGGAAGGGCAACTCAATGTGGAATTTTTAAAAAGTGAGGAAGGCAAACCCATGCGCAAAGTTTTTGCGGAGATCGCAGAAGTCACGGAGGAAGAGGTAGACCTTTCCCTGACCCTGATGCCCGATAATGATATTGTGAGTGTAAAGCATGCAGAACAAATAGAAAAGGACCTGTACAACCCGGAAGTAGTGGCTTATGAAAAAAGCGGCAAGGCATCCGGGAATTTCCAAGAACTCATTGCCGAAAGCCGGACCACCGCCAAGGAACGCACCAGTCGCTTTAAACAGCAGGCCCTCAAGGGAAAGGAAGCATTCTACAAGGAAAACCCCTCCTGGTTTGCGTTAGATGAAGCAGCAGAAGACACCTATATTGATTATCGCGAAAACATGGTCTATTTACCCCTGGGAGACGCTTCCTTTGCCGATTCGGTAGTGGCCTTTGTTCCCGGCAAACCTAAGGGTAGGGCTCCAAAAGGATCATTGGGGCCAGCCCAGGGCAGGTTGCTAACCTTACAGGACTGTGCCACCCTGGGCATAAAAGGTATCCTTACCCTGTACTTTGAAGACAATGCCATTACAGATGTTAACGGGCCGGATATCTATGTCTTTGAAATAGGGCAGATAGAGCCTACGAATATCGAGATTTCCAAAAACGGGGTTGACTGGATCAATGTTGGGAAAATTGAAGGCGGTACAGCCGGCCTCGACATACACGACTTTGTACAACCGGGCGACACCTTTAATTATATCCGCTTAACCGATCTGGATACCTACAGCGGTATGCCGGGGGCCGACATTGATGCTGTGGCAGCCATAGGAGGTGCCCTGCGAATGAACCTGGACAGTGCGGTGCTCTTTGAAACCGGAAAACATGAGTTGAAGGAAGAGGGGTTACTGGCCATACAAGCTTTGGCAGAACAAATGCAAAACCTGCAAAAGGGCACCATTACCGTTGAAGGCCATACGGATGATGTGGGCAACGAAGCCACCAATAAAACGCTGTCTCAAAAGCGTGCCACAAGTGTGGCGGCCGCCTTAAAAAAGGCCATTGATAAACCCGCTTTTAAATGGAAAGAAGTGGGTTATGGGGAATCCAGACCACTGGTAGAAAATACCACAGATGAAAACAGGGCCAAAAACCGGAGGGTAGAGATCCTGGTGATGCCTTTTTAAGGGAAAGATGTTAACCTTTATTAAATACTGACATAAATAGCAAACAATCATTCATTTAAAACCAGAAATTATGAAAAACCTAATAACAGCTATGATATTGATGGTAATTACCTCGATATCCATTAACGCCCAGTGTATTGATATCAGCACTCAAGATGTTGTAAATTATTTAAATCGAGAGATTAAACCGAGTCTGGATTTGAAACTAGATAAGGATGATGGGTTTTTGGCGATTAAAGGTCAAAGGCAGAATCTGCAGTTACCAGAAGTGAGTTATGATAGGGGTAAATTTAAACATACATGGAAATATTCATTTTATAATATTCGTAGAGTTGATAATAACTTCTTTTATGATTCCAATAAAAATTTAATTGCTTTAGATGTAAAGTTTGAAAGCGATGATTCTGAACTAAAAGGGCGTTGTCCAGGTTGTCCTAAATCTAAAGATTTAAGAGCACCGGATATTAACTGGACGTCTGTACAAATACTTCGTTTGTATTTAAAACCCATCGTTTACGACAATTCCATTTCATTAGAAGTAGATGATATAAAGTATATAGGTGATTTTGAGGCGAACGGTCTATTTGGAGTACTTAAGAATGAATTAATAGGAAAATCCTTAATTCAACTAAAGAGTGAATTACAAAAAGTATTTCAAAACGGGCAAACGCAGCGTCTTTTTAATGATGCTTTAAAACCACTACTTCGAGCTAAAAATGTTACTAATGTTCGCAGTGTGAGCCTGGCAAGTTCCAGTTTAAGAACCTGTCGTTGAAAAATGTATTCCCTAAAATAAAATCAAACTAGAAATTATGAAAAAAGTAATCACAACAGTCGCACTAGCCTATAATTATGGCTCCGTAACAAATGCTCAGATTAAAGAAACCTACGGTAAAGGTGAATACTACTCCAATAGAAACCAAAACAAATCTGCAAGGAGTAAAGGTAAACGATCTTAGCAGGTTAAAAACTATAGAAGATTTTGAAAAATTAAACATCCCTGTTCAGCAAATGACCAAAGAGTTATTAAATAAGAAACCCACGCAGACTTGGAAGATTAAGGCTACCAAATTATACGATGGGCAATTAAAATTACACTACTTTGAAGGTGTACTAGAAAACAATAAATTCACATGCCAAGGGATTCTTCATAATCCCGAAGATGTTGATAGAATGGACCGAAGTGGTGAACGTGGTTACGATCAAGCAGAAATTTATCGCTATAATTTTCCCGTTGCAATAAAATTTAGAGCTTCCGGTGGTGTTGATTACCTTCTTAAAATAAAAACTGAAAAATCTTGGGATTATGATAACCATTCCGACATCTTTATAGTTAAGAATCAAACCTTTATATTCCGTTCTGCCGTATCTGAACAAAAGGATTATTATTATTTTCCTTTCAAGCAAGCTACTTCAGAGGAAATTACAATCCTAATTAGCAGTCAGATCATGCGAAACAGGGTCAATTGGGGTTCATTAAGATTTACAGAAATTCAAATTGACAGATTACCCAAAGACTAGAAATCATGAAGAAACAACTCGGATTTTTGGTATTTATATTGATAAGCATAACGATTACAAATGCACAAATAAAAAAACCGGTAATAAATCAACCCCAACAAGGGACAACCCATCAAACCGATGTACAAGGGATTCCATTACCCAACCTGGAACGCGTTACGAGTGCTGAAATAAAGAAGCTAAAACTTCCCACGGTCTCAATCACAGATGCCCAGAAAAATGCCAAGCCCCTTACTACCTGGAAAATTACACCACTACAGCCAAAATACAGTACCCTTTCGGTAGATTCTTACTATGGGGAATACTCCCTGAATGGCTGGCAGCTGCTGCCAAAACCCTTATTTGAAGGTCCTGATTTTCGTGATTTCTCGTTATCGGCATTGACCCTGGATTTTAGGGTATCCAGTGGAGTGCGCTATCTGGTTATCGTAAAACTAAAGCCCACCACAACTAATTGGTATGCCGGGAAAAGTATTTTGGCCGCAGCCATGAACAACAGTTATGCCAAATATCCTATTGATGCGGCAAATAACGAGATCCTTATCCCGTTTACCGCCATTGCATCGGGTACGAGGAAGATTTCCATTGGTAATATCATTACAGCAGACCATACACTCTATGGGTATACCATAGAAAATGTTACCATCAAGTCCACAAAATAAAAAGAGAGATCCAAACCAATGCCGCGGTCATTCTGAATTAGTCTGACGCTGATGCAGTTTTAGGATAATTAACCGTGAACAAAGAATCTGATGTCACGGATGACGGCTTCCTTTGGAAAGCTTCTTCACTTGTTTGTTGTTCGATGCGATGTCCTACCAGCAGTGTCTCCTTTGTATTTTCTGCGTCATTCCCGTGAAAGAAAGTGCTCAGGAGCACTCCGAAGAGGCATACACCCAACATAATACCTTTATGCGAAAATTGAGTTCTAATGCTTGACATCTTTTTAGTTTTTAATGTTATTAATTGGGGTGTTGTATACTAAAGACGAATAGTAAGCCTATTTGTTACAGGAAAAGCACCTTAAATTGGCCGATACTGCCAGTGTAAGTCGCCTGAAATCGTTCTGGAAACGGTCCTAAGGCATTTCTGCCTCAAAGAGTGCTCCGAAGTGCAGCAGCAGTTTTTTACGTACCTCATCCATAGGTACTTCCTTCCTTCCCAGTTCCTCATTGAGTGCCGTTACCCCTTTGCCTTTGATCCCGCAGGGGATCATCATATCGAAATAAGAAAGGTCCGTATTTACGTTGAGCGCAAAACCATGCATGGTTACCCAACGGCTGGCCCGGACCCCCATGGCGCAGATCTTACGGGCAAAAGGTGTTCCTACATCCAGCCAGACCCCTGTTTCCCCTTTGGAACGTGCTCCTTTCAGGCCATAGTCGGCCAGGGTCAGGATCACCATTTCTTCCAGCAACCTCAAATATTTATGGATGTCCGTAAAAAAATTCTCCAGGTCCAGGATGGGATAGCCTACGATCTGCCCGGGACCGTGATACGTAATATCGCCCCCCCGGTTGATCTTGTAAAAAGTGGCCCCTTTGGCCTTAAGTTGGGCCTCACCTACCAGTAAATTACCCATGTCCCCGCTTTTGCCAAGGGTATAGACATGCGGGTGTTCCACAAACAAAAAATGGTTGGGCGTAGGCAAGGAAGTACCCTCCCGCCGGTTGCGGATCTTTATATCCAGGAGCTCCTTAAAAAGGCGTTCCTGGTAATCCCAGGTCTCTTTATAGTCCTTCAGGCCCAGATCCTGTATCGTGATCTTTTTGTTCATAGAACGCAAAGATACGGGTATCAGTTGGGATTATTCAAAATGATGAGCGCTGCAATGACCCCGGGTACCCAGCCACAAAGTGTGAGTAGGAAAACGATGATAAAAGACCCGCATCCCTTCCCTATCACTGATAGTGGCGGAAAAATAATGGCCAGCAACACGCGAAGAAAACTCATTCTACGTCTAGATTTTGATTGATGTACCTATTGGACGCAGAAAAAATCCAATTGTTACATGAAAACCGAAAAGACCCTGAAAACTTCAGGGTCTTTCGTGTATAGGTATCCTTTCGATTTGAAAGTAAACACGTTCCAGTTCTATTGAGCCGATCCGGAACTTCCTTCGGATGGGGTGCACACTTCTTCCAGTGTATCTTCAATATCGCCGGGAGTACTCATTATTTTCATAAAGGTCCCCATGCTTAAGTCGGGCCAGTGCAACGCAATTCGGTACTTGCCATGTAGCATGGTGGCCTCGTTATTCTGAAGTATAATTTCATAGGGCATGGCTGCTGCATGCTCCACTCCTATTTTGGGCAGAAAATGAGATTCGCCGTCTTCCGTACTACGCAACCCTACACCAAACACAGCAACCTTCTTATCAGGATAGACCAGTTTGTACACCTGAACGGTATTTCCTTTTTTAGCTTTCAAATTCTCTTCAATGATCCTGACGCCTTCTTCAAAGGAGGCATATTCCCCAATGGTTACCGGATCAGTAAAATAGGGCATCATTATTTTGTAGTGATAATTCTTAAGCTTGTCTGCCTGCACTGTTCCGCCAAAAGGGGTAAAATCATTGCCAACAGTAGACAACGCCTGCTTTAATCCTGCAGCGAAGGTGTCGAACGTCGTTTTATATGTTGGGTAATTATCGCCTAAATAGGCCCTTAAGATGTAATCAGGATTTGTATACGACATGGTAACCTTGCCGTCTTTCTCTACCAAACCGACTTTAAATACGGCACCAAGCGCGCCCCTGTTGGCCACCTTAACCACGGTATTCTTTAGATCATTTCGGGTAAATGCGATCACCTTTAAAGAACTTCTGTTCGCCGGATGGTACGATCCCAAAATCTGAAATGATTGTTGCTCCAGGGCTTTTACTATCCTTTCAGATAGCTGTTCAATGGATTCGTCGGACTCCGCGATTTTAATATAAGGTGTCAGCTCTTGCCCAATGGCACTAATACTGCTTCCTAAAACAAGGAAAATAACAAGAAAAAAACGTTTCATTTTGTACATGATTTTATACTTACTTAACAATGGTTGATGCCTTTTCCGAAAAAGGGCAAAGGGTATCAATAATAGCCTATATGACCAGGCGTCCTATAGTCGTGAAATTACCCGGTAAAAGAAGCGATAAATGGGCTGGTATTCTATGATTTTTATCATAACAGCGGAATAGTTGCCCTTAATGAAGTGTAATAATTGCAAAGTAGCTTTTCTCTTTTTTTAAATAATGTAATTTTGCGGCTGAAATAGGTATTATATGCAACTATCCGAGCAAGAAATTATACGAAGGGAAAAACTGGCCAGACTTCGGGAAATGGGGATCGATCCCTATCCGGCAGCCCTCTATCCTGTAGACACCACCTCTACTGATATTAAGACTGACTATGCAGAAGGGAAAAAGGTGGTGATCGCAGGCCGGCTCATGTCGCGCCGGATCCAGGGAAAAGCTTCTTTTGCCGAATTACAGGATAGCGAGGGCCGCATTCAGGTCTATTTCAACCGGGATGAACTATGCCCCGGGGAAGAAAAGACCCAGTACAATGAGGTCTACAAGAAATTGCTCGATATAGGCGATATTATAGGGATAGAAGGCACCCTCTTTACTACCCAGGTGGGGGAAAAGACCGTAATGGTTAAAGAATTTGTCATCCTGAGCAAGTCCCTCAGGCCTTTGCCACTGCCCAAGAAAGACGCAGAAGGCCATGTGTTTGATGAATTCAATGACCCCGAGCAGCGGTACCGTCAGCGTTATGTAGACCTGGTGGTGAATCCCAAGGTAAAAGAGACCTTTGTAAAAAGGACAAAGATCACCAACAGCATACGCGATTTTTTCAATGACAAGGGCTATCTGGAAGTGGAAACGCCTATTCTGCAGCCCATCCCCGGTGGCGCTGCCGCCCGCCCATTCGTGACCCATCATAATGCGCTGAATATTCCACTTTACCTGCGTATTGCCAATGAATTGTACCTGAAAAGGCTTATCGTAGGAGGGTTTGAAGGGGTATACGAATTCTCAAAGGACTTTCGGAACGAAGGGATGGACCGCACCCATAACCCGGAGTTTACCGTCATGGAACTCTATGTGGCCTACAAGGACTACAACTGGATGATGGATACCACCGAACAACTGCTTGAAAAAGTGGCCATGGATGCCAACGGAAGTGCCACAGTGCAGGTAGGGAAGAACGAGATCAACTTCAAGGCCCCTTACCCAAGGATCCCTCTGCTCAGTGCCATTAAGGATCATACGGGGTATGACCTTGCCGGCTTAAAGGAAGAGGAGGTCCGTGAAATTGCAAAAAAACTGGGTATAGAAGTAGATGATAGTATGGGGGTTGGCAAACTGATCGATGAGATCTTTGGGGAAACCTGTGAGAAACACTACATACAGCCAACGTTCATCATCGACTACCCAAAAGAAATGAGTCCGCTTACCAAAGAACACCGGACCAATAAAAACCTTACGGAACGCTTTGAACTGATGGTCAACGGGAAGGAGATCGCAAATGCCTATTCGGAACTGAATGACCCTATAGAACAGCGGGAACGCTTTGAGGAACAGCTAAAACTCTCTGAAAAAGGGGATGACGAAGCCATGTTCATCGACCAGGATTTCTTGCGTGCCCTGGAGTATGGCATGCCCCCTACTTCCGGGATCGGTATCGGGATAGACCGACTGGTAATGCTGCTGACCAACAATGCATCCATTCAAGAAGTGTTGTTCTTTCCTCAGATGCGCCCGGAAAAGAAACCCCCGGAGCTCAGCGAACATGAAAAAACGATCCTGGACCTGCTAAAAAAGCAACATCCGATACCCCTGGCCGAATTAAAGGAGCAAGCTGGGTTAAGCAATAAAGCATGGGATAAAGGCATAAAAGGCCTGACGGCCCATGGCCTGGCGAAGGTGATAAAAGAAGGCGATTCGCTGCTTTGTACCCTGCCATAGGGACCTGATCGATAAAATGCTTGTTAAGGAAATCTAAAAACTTTATTATCAGTAGTTTAGATACCGTGCAACTCATCGAAAAGCGGTTACTTTTTCAAATATCGGCCGGTGAAATTCGTTTATAAACATGGAACCCCAAATCTATGTTTATGAAAAAACGTTACACGCTTGGCGTATGCCTACTACTGCTGCTCACAGCCTGTTCTGAAGATGCAGCCACCCTTCCCGAGGAAAATCCCGGGGAAGGCGAAACCCTTACAGCCTGTTTCGAACTTAACACCCTCTCCCTGCAAGTGGGTGAAACCCTGCAGGTAAACAACTGTTCTGAGGGAGCCATTTCCTATTTCTTTGATTTTGGCAACGGCCAAACCAGTGAACAGGAAAATCCGGTCATCAGTTATAACGAAGGCGGGTCCTACACGATCTCCCTCACGGTTACTAACGAAGACCAGCAAACAGATGTAAAAACCAAATCAGTGATGGTGCTGGTCGTAGAGGCCAACTACCTTTTTCCTGAAATACCGGACGGATTTACAGGATTCCCCATGGAGACAGGCATCAATCCCGAAACCGGGAACCTTTATTCCATTGAATTGTACCAGGACAATAAAGGCCCATTAGGTTCCAAATATTTTTACCGTGAGTTTGATGAAGATTTCATGTTTGCCTCTAATTACATAGCAGACAAGCCCTATGAAGGGGCAAGTGCCTTTGTAAACTTTTACCCCGGGGGAAAAATGAATTTTGTCTTCTCCCGTACCCTTGGTAGTCTTTACGGCTCCCAGGAAGTAAATTACAACAGTGTGTGGACGTTCCTGAATACCATCAATTCGTCTACCAAACACAGCTATGGCTTTCTCTCCAAAGGGACCGATTACCTCTATTTTGGTGCCCAGGAAGACGGGGAGCTCTACAAGGCAGCCATAGAAAAACGCAATAGCAGTGGCGATGCCTATGATGTGGTCTTACATAGTTTTGGCACTGGAAGTGCCATGATCGGTGATATAATCGAAGTTTCCGGAGGATATGTGGCCTATGGCGCTGTCTTTGCAAAGAACGCCACACTTCCCTATGTATCCGGCTATAAACCCATGCTGGTCTTTATGGACGCCGATCTCAATGTTACAGAGCATATCATTTATGAGGAAACGGACCTTACAGCCAACATCAGTTCGTTCGATGATATGAACGGCAGTTACCATCTGGAGGCATTGAGCAATGGGAACCTGGTGCTGTACAGCAATGCAGAGCTGATGGTCACCGATGCCAATGGTGCCCTGCTAAGCCGAACGTTCTTTAGCGATACAAGCAACAACCAGGCCCTGGTTTCTTTAGGAGAATCCTTTGTGATCTCTTCAGACCGCTACCTTCGAAAATTTAACAGCACAGGGGTAGAAACCGCCCAATTGAAGTATAATGGAAATTACCTCCCAGAGCTCATCAATAAGGACAATACGCTATTCTTTATCGCCGGATATGATAAAGAAACAGACATAAAGATCTTCTACGGTGCCTGCGACTATGATCTGACGCTCATAGACCTTAGCCCGTAAAGGGTTGATTGCCATGTTCGGAAAAGGGAGTCTTAGGCTCCCTTTTTTATTTTCTAAACTGAAATATAAAGTATAGATTAGACCTCAAATTCATCTTATGAAGCTGAGTAAAAAAATTGGATTGATCCTAGGGCCCATCCTTTTTTTAGTCCTCATTAACCTTCCAGACCTGATACCCGGGAAAGAATATGCCAATGCGGTCATTGCAGTGGCCCTTTGGATGGTGGTGTGGTGGATCACAGAAGCAGTATCTATTTCCGTAACTGCCCTGCTCCCGCTTATCCTGTTTCCAAGTCTGGATGTGATGCCTATTGGAGAAGTAGGTGCCAATTACGGGAGTCCCATTATTTTTCTCTTTTTTGGTGGCTTTGTACTGGCCCTGGCACTCGAAAAGGTGAACTTACACAAACGGATAGCCCTGAATATCATCCGTATTACCGGCACCACGCCCAATAAGGTGGTACTGGGCTTTATGATCGCTACGGCGTCCCTGAGCATGTGGATCAGCAACACGGCCAGTACGGTGGTCATGCTGCCCATTGCCATGTCGGTCATTGGACTCTTGGTGAACGATGCCGATGGGTTTACTAAAAATGACCAGAATTTTGCCTTGAGCGTAATGCTGGGCATCGCATTCTCTGCCAATGCAGGAGGTATTGCCACCGTTATTGGTACCCCTCCCAACTCAGTCCTCATAGGGTTACTGGAGAATCAGTACAACATTGAGATCTCCTTTCTAAAATGGATGACCTTTGGCCTGCCTTTTTCCATCATCCTCCTGTTCATATGTTACCTGGTCCTGGTAAAATGGATGTTTCCCAACCGGCATTTACAATTCAATGCGTCCCGGGAAGTGATACAGGCCGAACTGGCCAAGTTAGGGCCTACTTCAGGGAAGGAAAAAATGGTACTGGCCATCTTTGGGGTAACCGTTTTCCTGTGGATCTTCAGGACGGTCATCAACAAGATCTTCCCGGACCTGGGTTTATCGGATACGATCATCTCCATGATCGGTGCTGTATCCCTTTTTACGATCCCCTACAACCTCAAAAAAGGAGATTTTATCATAGAATGGGCCGATACCAGCAAACTGGCATGGGGAATCCTGATCCTATTCGGGGGTGGACTAGCCCTTGCCAATGGCATGTCTAGCAGCGGCATTGTTGATGTAGTTTCCAATGCCATCGCCAGCAGTGAGCTGAGTATCTTATTTACCGCCTCCTTGCTGATCCTGCTGATGCTGTTCATGACCGAACTGATGAGCAATGTGGCCCTTGTTGCGGTCCTCGCACCAGTGGTGGCCGGTATCGCCATTGGACTAGACATCCCAATGCTCTATTTACTGATCCCCGTTACCATTGCCAGCAGTTGTGCCTTTATGTTGCCAATGGCCACCCCGCCAAACGCCATCGTATTTGCCAGCGGCTACATAGAAGTGCAGCAAATGGCCCGGGTAGGGTTTATCCTAAACCTGATCTCCGTAGTCTTACTGATCATCATGTTCCAGTTTGTGCTCCCATTACTTTTCTAATAAAAAAGCCCCGGAAGGAAACCTTCCGGGGCTTGTATCAGTTTACAAAGCAGCTTACTTGCTTAGCACAGGTGAGAAGTTGGCAGGCAAGTATTTTGCTGTATTAAAATCCAACTCCAACAAATCATTGTCCTCCAAATACTCAATAGTATCTATATCAAAATAGAATGGATACGGATTAAATGTTTCCGGCAGGTAAGTTGCCGTATCGAATCCAAGCTCTACATGGCTATCCTGCTCTATATAGGAGATATGCTGAACATTTTGCGGCGCGGCATAGGCATCAAAATCGGCCGGCAAATAGGCCTCTGTACTAAAATCCAGCGCTGCATGCTGCTCTTCCTCTATATAAGTAATGGAATCTATTACTATTAGGGAGTCGCTTTTGGCATTACCGGCAAAAACCGGACTGTAAAATGCTACTATCAGTAAAGCGTTTATTTTAAAAATTGTTGATTTCATAACGTTTAATAGGTTAATATTTAATGCAAAGATATAACCGTCAAGTCCCATATTTATTGCCCTTTTGAAATTATTAACACATGGCTGCATAATCTCAAATAATGACTTCTGTAATTTCTATAGATTTTCCCTATCAAGTTCGCAATTTAAATGACCGTTCCCTTCATTTTTGATTAGAAAAGGTGCTTTTTATTAGCACTTCTGAGGTTCATTTTTGACTGTTAAATTTGTGTTAATACCCAGTTATAGGGGTACTTCTAACCTTTTTTAACGCGACAATCGGCCTTCAATTAGAAAGCCCCTGCGGCAACAGGGGCTTTTCAACTAACTAATTCAACTAATAAATGATATAAAGAGATTGTGATTTTAACGACTATGCGATTAGAAGGAAACTGGTAAATACGCACGAGGATCAAATCCCAGATCAACGTCTTCGTCTTCTATATACACAATGGTATCCAGATCCAATTCGCGTTCGTAGGCATCGAAACCTTCTGGAAGCAGTGCATTCGTATCAAAACCAAGGCGTATCTCTTCTTCTTCCATATAGGAAATATCCATGAAATTCGCGGGCGCTGCATATGGGTCAAAAGAAGCAGGCAGGTACGCTTCGGTATTAATTCCCACGCTTTCTTCCTCTGTATCCTCCAGGTAGGCAATAGTGTTTAAGTTGACATACTCCCTGGCAGGATCGAAATTTTCAGGCAGGTATGCTGCGGTATCGAAACCTAATTCTATTTCTTCCTCCTCGGCATATGCTATAGAAGCGATATCAAGATCTGTCGGTTCTTCTTCCATTATAAAGGGAAGAGTTGTTTCCGCTTGAAGCCCCTCTATAGATGCTTTTAAAGGCACGGATATAATAATATCATGGTCTAATTCCACTTTGGAATCGTCGGTCTGCGGCGTGGAGGTAGTCCCCAGGAAAACCATTCCACAAAAGATTAATAATTTGTTCATTTTTTGATTGATTGATGGATTATTCTTTACACTTATATGACTATCGAAAGACCCGATTGTTACATCATTTACATGGGTTTAACACAATTAATGATTCTTTTTTCTGCAAAATATCGTTATACGACATATATTTATATTACTGTATATCAATATTTTAGATCATTTATTGAGGATCAGAAACAGTGAATAGCTCTTAAGATATTATTAACAGAACTTTTGGTTTATTTTTCAGTTCTTTGGGAACTTCAATCCAAAAAAACAATTTGTAATGATTAGAAAACTCCTCCCTAACCTCTTGCTTTTTTTAATGTTGACCGGGGCCGCTCAAGTTAGTCACGCCCAGATCTTCAAGAAAAAAAGTAAAAAGACAGAAGCGGCCAAACCGGCCTCAAAAAGTAAAAAAGGCGATATAGAGCCTTATGATAAAGTAATAACGAAAGAAGCTATTACAGATGAGGGCCTGTTCGATGTGCATATAGTAGATGACAAGCACTTTTATGAGATCCCGGATTCGCTCTTTAACAGGGAAATGTTAATGGTGAGCAGGATCTCCAAAACTGCTGCAGGCATTGGCTTTGGAGGGGGAAAGATCAATACCCAGGTATTGCGCTGGGAGAAAAAACCCAAGAAAGTATTGCTAAGGGTAGTAAGTTACGATGTAGTGGCAGCCGATTCCCTGCCGGTACACGAAGCAGTGGTCAATTCTAACTTCGAACCTGTTTTGTATGCCTTTGACATCAAGGCCTTCAAAAAGGATTCGCTCAATCCGGCCACCGTAATTGAGGTCGATGAGCTCTTCACCAAGGATGTACAGGCGCTGGGTATGCCAGACAGATTGAAGAAACGATACAAAGCCACTCGTTTGGACACAGACAGAAGTTATTTGGAATCATTGAAGAGTTACCCATTGAACATAGAGGCCAGGCATGTAAAAACCTACAGTGCCGGTGAACCTCCCTCCAACGAAAGTTTGGGGTCTATTTCCATAGAGATCAACAACTCCATGATCCTGCTCCCCAAAGAGCCTATGAAAAGGCGCTATTTTGATGAACGTGTAGGATGGTTTGCCCGTGGGCAGGTAGATTATGGCCTGGATGCACAGGAAAGCAAGACCATTACCTTCCTGGACCGCTGGAGGCTGGAAGTGAAAGATGAGGATATGGAGAAGTTTAAGAACGGGGAACTTGTAGAACCTAAAAAGCCTATTATATATTATGTGGACAGGGCTACCCCCAAACAGTGGGTTCCTTTCATTAAACAGGGAATAGAAGACTGGCAGGTAGCTTTCGAGGCTGCCGGATTTAAAAATGCCATTATTGCCATGGATCCCCCATCGCCGGAAGAAGACCCGGAATGGTCACCGGAAGATGTGCGCTATTCTGTGGTGCGCTACCTGGCTTCGCCCATCCCCAATGCCAACGGACCCCACGTCAGTGATCCGCGAAGCGGGGAGATCCTGGAGTCGGATATTAACTGGTACCACAATGTGATGACCTTGTTACGGAACTGGTATTTCGTGCAGACGGCCGCTATTAACCCGGATGCCAGGGGTGTCGCTTTTAAGGAAGAAGTAATGGGAAGACTGATCCGTTTTGTCTCTTCCCATGAGGTGGGCCACACCTTAGGGCTTCCGCATAATATGGGAAGCAGTGTCGCCTACCCGGTAGATTCATTGCGTTCGGCTTCATTTACCAAAAAATATGGGACGGCTCCTTCCATTATGGATTATGCGCGCTTTAATTATGTAGCGCAACCAGGGGATGGTGATGTTGCCCTGATGCCTAATATTGGCATCTATGACAAGTACGCTATCAGCTGGGGGTATCGTCCTATACCGGAGGCAAACGCAAAGGATGAAAAACCGATCCTGGACCAATGGATCCTGGAGCATGCAGGGGACCCCTTATACCGTTTTGGGCATCAGCAGGCAGGCGATGTGGTAGATCCAAGTTCGCAAACGGAAGATCTGGGAGACAATGCTATCCTTGCCAGTGATTACGGGATAAAAAACTTAAAGCGGATTGTCCCTAACCTGATCGAATGGACAAAAGAAGACGGAAAGAATTATGACGACCTGGAAACGATGTACGGACAGGTTTTAGGCCAGTTCAATCGCTATATGGGCCATGTATCGAATAACATTGGGGGCGTATATGAAAATTACAAGACCTATGATCAGGAAGGAGCGGTCTATACCCATGTTCCCAAGGAGCACCAAAAGAATTGTGTGGCCTTTTTGCACGATCAGTTGTTTGAAACCCCGGAATGGCTCATCAATCCGGACCTTTTTGCCAAAATAGAGTATTCCGGTTCTGTAGAACGGGTAAGGGCACTGCAGGCACGTACCCTGAACAATATCCTCAGCCTTGGTAAAATGGCACGACTAGTAGAATACGAGGCAATGTATGGCAAGGATGCGTACTCGCTTGTTGACCTGATGACCGACCTGCGCAAAGGGATCTGGTCCGAATTGCGAACAGGGGCGACCATTGACACCTATAGAAGGAACCTTCAGAAAGCCTATGTAGACCGTTTGGAGTATATCATGAATGCCGAAGATCAGCGTAAGTTACCCGAATCGGGCGGTTACCGTAAGTCGACCGCGGTTAACACAAGCCAGTCCGACCTTCGATCCATTGCCCGGGCAGAACTCAACACTATCCGCAGTGCTGCCTTAAATGCGGCAGGAAGAACATCTGACAGGATGAGCAAATACCACTTGCAAGACATCGCGAAGCGTATAGAATTGATACTGGAGCCCAGCTAGGGATTTCAGAGCGTTCGATAAAAGGTGCCGATTATCCCATGATCGGCACCTTTTCTTTTTTAGGGTATTTTCTAAAAGGTCATTTCACAACAACTGAAGGGCATTTCACAACAAGAACCCCTTCGGTAACAACAATCATGAAATGTGCCTGCTTTTACGTAGTATCTTAGAAGTATTAATTAAAAGCCCCAAATCATGTCGTACAAAGCTAAAAGTCTCGCCTACCTAATTTGTTTTATGATATCTATTATCATGTATTCTCAAATGGAAGAAACTGATCAGGATGCTACGAATGAAGAAGTGCAATTGGTCCAAACAACCAACGAATTGCCACAGCAAGAAGCAGACAACGCTTTTTAAAGAGCACATATCCCTTTTTTCCCCAATTATAACCTATTAAGGCCCGAAGCATTTCGGGCCTTTTTATTTCTGCAAAAGGTTAAATATATCCTAAACACGTATTCCCCCTTAAACCATCTGCCCGGATGTTTGTCTTAAGGTTGAATATTAAATCAAAAAACACATGAAAAAAATCTTTATCGCTATGTTCGCCATAGCCAGTATTTCTGCTATGGCCCAGGAAGGGCCGCAACGTGGAAGACAAAACAACATGGAAGACCTGACACCCGAACAGGTGGCAACCCTTCAGACCAAAAAAATGACCCTGGCCCTGGACCTGTCCAAAGCACAACAGGAAGCGGTTCACAAAATACAGCTAGAAAATGCCACCTTAATGAGGGCCAAAAGGGAAGAAGGCAGGAAACTTCAGGAAGGGGAAAAGCCGGCAAAACGTACTCAGGAAGAGCGGTTTGCCAGACAAAATGAACGCCTGGACCACCAGATCGCTCAAAAAGAAAAAATGAAAAAAATTCTTTCTCCCGAGCAGTATGAGAAGTGGGAAAAAACCATGCACCACCAAAGAAAGCACAAAGGCGCCCGTAAAGAAGGTAAACCCAATAGAAGAGGATAACCGTTAATACGAATAAAAATGGGCCAAAATGGCCCATTTTTTATTTCAATGCAGGTGCGACCGATTCCAGTGCTTCAATCGTCCTGTCGATATCAGCATAGGAAAGGGCATCGTTTAAAAAGTAACTCTCAAAAGCACTCGGCGGCAAGTAGATCCCCTGCGCTAACATGCCGTGAAAATATTTCTTAAACCGCTCATTGTTTCCATGGGCAGCAGTGGCAAAGTCGGTTACCGGCATTTCCGTAAAATGTACCGAGATCATAGAGCCAAACCGATTGATCTGATGCGGCACGCCATGCACTCTTAGGACCGTTGTTAGCCCTTTATGCAGGTATGTTGTCTTCTCTGCGAGGCTCTTGAACACTTCTGGCCTTTCCTTAAGGGATCGGAGCATGGCCAATCCGGCACTCATAGCAAGAGGGTTGCCGCTAAGCGTTCCGGCCTGGTATACAGGTCCATCCGGGGCTAAATGATCCATGATCTCTTTCCGGGCGGCAAAAGCACCAACGGGCAAGCCCCCGCCGATCACCTTTCCAAACGTGACAATATCGGCCTTGATGCCAAGGGCCTCCTGGGCACCCCCGGGCGCCAGCCGGAAGCCGGTCATGACCTCATCAAAAATCAGCAGGATATTTTCCTCACTGCACAGTTTCCGCAAGCCATGTATAAATGAATCTTCCGGGATAATGCATCCCATGTTCCCCGCTATCGGCTCTATGATGACAGCGGCTATTTCGCCCTTGTTGGCAGCCATCAGGGCAGCTACGCTATCCAGGTCATTATAAGCAGCCAACAGGGTGTCCTTTGCCGTACCCTGGGTTACCCCGGGACTGTTGGGGGTCCCGAATGTTATTGCCCCGCTTCCCGCCTGAATCAGGAAGGCATCGGCATGCCCGTGATAACATCCCGCGAATTTTATGATCTTGTCTTTGCCTGTGAATCCCCGTGCCAGCCTGATAGCACTCATACAGGCCTCCGTACCGCTGTTTACAAAACGGATCTTATCTATATGGGGTACCATGGAGATGGCCAGTTTGGCCAGTTCCGTCTCAATCTCAGTGGGCATCCCAAAGGAAGTCCCTTTCTTTGCTTTCGCTATAACGGCATCTATGACCGGCTCGTAGGCGTGTCCAAGGATCAGCGGTCCCCAGGAGGCTATGTAGTCGATCAGGGTATTCCCATCCTCATCATACAAATAGGCCCCTTTGGCTTCCTTTACAAAGATGGGGGTACCTCCAACAGCTTTGAAAGCCCGTACGGGTGAGTTAACACCACCCGGAATATATTGTTGTGCCTCTGCAAACAAAGCACTACTTCTTTGATAGTTCATTTCTTATCTGATATTGTTAGTCCGGATTCTCAATTCCTGGCCTATTGAAATAACATTGTCGTTAAGTCGATTCAGTTCCATGAGCTCCTCAACGGAGATAAGGTAACGCCTTGAGATAGAATAAAGGGTATCCCCTTCTTTTACCACGTACACCTCGGTACCTGCCGGTTTTGGGTTTTTTTGTACCACATAGTTGTCCTGCAGCACAGCCTTGTCATACTCGTATAATTTATAGCGCTCAATGAAGGAGATCAATTTGTGGGGATATTTACGATCCGTGGCATAACCTGCCTCCTTTAAGCCATGCGCCCAACCTTTGTAATCATCGGGCTTTAGCCTAAATAAGGAGGCGTACCGTGATCTGGTGGTTAAAAAAAGGCTGTGATCCCGGAAGGAATACATGGGGTGATTATATTTTCGAAAGCACTCCCCCTTCTCATCGTCATCATGAAGGGCGTAGGGCCCATCCCAACCCGTGTGGCATTTGATCCCAAAATGGTTATTGGTCTTAAGCGTAAGCGCCCCCCTTCCAAAACCACTCTCCAGAATACCCTGTGCCAGGGTAATACTGGCAGGAATGCCGTATACCTTCATCTCCGATTGGGCAATATCGGCAAAGGTTTCAATATAATCATCAATGGAGGCAATGGGAAATTCCATAAACCGGCCCCCATCTTCTGGCAGGTTTGCTGTTTCCAACGCCTCTTTCCCCTGGTTTTCAGGGGTTCCCTTGGAACCATAGGTAGTGCGCTTCTTTGTTCCGCAACCAACAACCAGGATCCCTATAATAAGTGTGCAGATTAATTTCCTCATACAGAAAGCAAAGGTAACTTCTTTTTTTTCAAAAATTCATTCATGCCGGCAACACCTTGCAGGCCTCCCGTGTGGATCGCCAATATGCTGGTTCCCGGTTTAAAATGGTCCTTCCCTACAAGATCCAGTATTCCGAACATCATTTTCCCGGTGTAGACAGGATCTAAGGGTATCCCCGTGGCAACCTTAAAATCATTGATAAACATAACCAGCGGGGCGGTGATTTTTGCATAGCCTCCAAAATGGTAGGCCGTACACAATTCCCAATTTCTTTTGGTCACAAATTTAAAAATATCTTTCACTAAAAAATCACCTTTAAGGGCAGGAAAACCCAAAACATGCTGGTGGTCTTTTGTTGCATTGATGATGCCAGCCAGGCTACCACCGGTACCAACGGCGCAACAAATAGTATCGTATATAGCCGTATCAGTATCGGTCAGGATCTCCTCACACCCTTTTACGGCAAGGGCATTGGTGCCGCCCTCAGGAATGATATAGGCTGCTTCATAGGCCGCTGAAAGTTCCTCAATGAATGCAGGTTCTGCCTTGCGGCGGTATGCGTCACGGGAGACGAAGGAAAAAGTCATCCCCAATTCCCTGGCGCTCACAAGCGTCGGATTCGATGACCATGAATGGTGCAACTCCTCCCCGCGGATGATGCCTACCGCTTTAAAACCGTGTTCCCTGGCAGCGAAGGCAGTGGCCGGGATATGATTGGAATAGGCCCCTCCAAACGTTATAAGTGTTTTGGCTTTTTGCTTTCCGGCCTCCAGGATATTGTACTTAAGCTTACGAAATTTGTTCCCTGAAAGCAACGGATGCAGCACATCTTCTCTCTTCAGAAACAACGTTACCTCCTTTTCCTGAAGTATGGGAAGTCTTATTTCTTCAATTGGTATGGTCACCGGAATCCGCCCTTTGTGACTCAAAGATATTTAATAAATCGGAAACGGCTTCTATCAGACAGGTAGTGAAGTTCTCCCTCATGGGTGTAGGCTTCCCTTTCAAAACTAATATTCCTGTAGGCCTTATAGGCATCAAAATACCAAAGTGTCCGGAAAAGCCATTCCAGCATGTAAAAGAAGTAAAAGGGTAAAATAAGTAACTCCTGCTGTTGTCTCAGATGTATTCGTTCATGATTGATCAGGACACTGTCTTTGGTAAGTTCCCTTTCTTTTAGAATGATAAAAGGCCACAAACAGAGTCCGACATAATTTTTGTAAAAGATAAAGCGATTGATAAGGATCATACTTTCTGTATATCGTACACTAAAAATAAAGACTTTGTGCTTTTGTCGCGCTATAGTTTCGATTTAATACCCACAAATTCGATTCGTGTAAACTATCCTTTGAGTTGCCACAGACAAAAGGTTCGATCGCACTTCAGGAATGGTTATTAACACGAAAACGCTTAATTTTACAGGGAACAATGATCATGAACCGCATGAAAGCGAATATTCCTCTGGAGGAAGGCGATTTTTATCTTTCGGAAGAAGGGTACAAAGTGTTTACCGAACAATATCATCTGAAGCGTGGGTATTGTTGCGAGAGCAACTGCAGGCATTGCCCCTATGGTTATAACAAACGCAAAAAAAGTGGCTGAAAAAAGGATGGCTTCGGCATGATATTTGAGCCTAAAAAAGTAGCTATAAGAACGTTAAAAAATCCTGTTATGAAAAAAAAGACCTTATTACTGCTGCCGGTATTGGTGCTAATGATGCTAAGTTCCTGCGTATCGGTTCGTGTGGTGGCAGATTATGACCGCACGGTAGATTTCAATACCTACAAGAGTTACGCATTTTATAAAACTGGTATTGATAAAGCACAAATATCAGATCTGGACAAGAAAAGGATACTGCGTGCCATAGAAAATGAAATGGCTGCCAGGGGATTCGTGAAATCTGAAAGCCCGGACCTTTTGGTCAGTATTTTTACCAAAGAAAGAGAACAGGTAGATGTCTACAACAACTTTGGCTGGGGTTGGGGTTGGGGCTGGGGTCCCGGATGGGGCTACTGGAGTCCATGGATGTGGGGCGGTCCCGGATGGGGAGGACCCAACGTCAGTACCCGCACAGAAGGCTCTTTGTATATAGACCTCATAGACGTCAAAAGCAGGGAACTGGTGTGGCAGGGCCGGGGCGTAGGCACCCTGAACAACATGACCAATATTGATAAGAAAGAAGCCCGTATCCGGGAATTTGTTGCGGAAATCCTTCGGAATTATCCGCCAAATGCGCTGGCTTCAAATTAAAATATAAAACCGCATTTAGCGGTTTTTTTAATGAGCGCACCTCCGTTTTTAGCCGACACCCAGGGTGGCAAACGAGACATATTTTGTACCTTAGCCTAACTAAAAGAGATTTCAAATGTCCTTCGAAAGCAATCCTATTTTAGACAAATTACCAAGGCATCTGCAACAGTATATCAAGCCGCAGGAGTATGAAGCGTATACCGCCATCGACCAGGCGGTCTGGCGCTATGTGATGCGCAAAAATATTGATTACCTAAGCAGGGTAGCCCATGATTCGTACCTGGAAGGACTGAAGAAAACAGGGATCTCGGTAGATCATATTCCCAATATGTACGGGATGAACCGCATCCTGAAAGAAATTGGGTGGGCAGCCGTTGCCGTAGACGGTTTTATTCCGCCATCGGCCTTTATGGAATTTCAGGCCTACAATGTTTTGGTGATCGCTGCAGACATCAGGCAGCTGGAACATATAGAATATACGCCGGCGCCGGATATCATCCATGAAGGGGCAGGCCATGCCCCCATTATCGCCAACCCCGAATATGCGGAATACCTCAGGCGTTTTGGTGAAATAGGCTGCAAGGCCATTTCCAATGCCAAAGATTTTGAGCTTTATGAAGCGGTCCGGTACCTCTCTATCATCAAGGAAGCACCCGGTACCCCCCTGGCCGACATTGAGCAGGCAGAGGCCAAAATAGAAACCCTGCAGAACAATATGGGCGAACCCAGTGAAATTGCCCTGATCCGGAACCTGCATTGGTGGACAGTCGAATACGGCTTGATCGGCTCGGTGGAACATCCTAAAATATACGGTGCCGGATTGCTTTCCTCCATTGGCGAGAGCGCCTGGTGCATGACCGATGAAGTTAAAAAGATCCCCTATTCCATTGAGGCGGCCCACACCTCTTTTGATATTACCAAACCGCAACCACAACTCTTTCGTAACCCCGGATTTTGCCTACTTAAGTCAGGTGCTGGAAGAATTTGCCAACACCATGGCGCTGCGAAAAGGCGGGCTTAGCGGTGTGAAAAAGGTCATCGCTTCCAAAGAATTGTGCACCATAGAATTAAGTACCGGACTGCAAATATCGGGTGCTTTTACGAACGTTATAGAACACCAGGACAAGCCGGTCTATATTCAAACCACAGGCCCGACGGCACTGGCGTACCGCGAAAAAGAACTGGTGGGCCATGGCACGCTGCATCACCCCGAAGGATTCGGATCGCCCGTTGGCAAACTAAAAGGCATCAACCTCGCCATAGAAGATATGAGCCCGCGCGACCTTAAAGCGTATAATATCTATGAAGGGGAAACCATCACCCTGGAATTTGAAGGCGACATCAAAGTCTCCGGTGAGATCATCACAGGCACCCGTAATTTACGGGGCGAGATCATCCTGATCACCTTTAAGGATTGTACGGTAACCCATGGGAAAAAGGTGCTCTTTGAGCCGGGATGGGGACTATACCACATGGCCGTGGGAGACAGCATTGTCTCGGCCTTCAATGGCCCGGCCGACCTCTCCAGCTTTGACCTGATCACCCATTCGGTAAGCTCTACTACCATAAAACCGGTGAAATCGGCCGCCCGTAAAAAACTGGAGCAATTATACCGACAGATACGCGAATTCAGGGAAGGCACCAATACGACCATCTCCAGGAACAAAGTGTTTAAGGAGGTGAAAGAGCATTATCCGAACGACTGGTTACTGTCCGTTGAATTGTATGAACTGGCACGGAATAATGAAGATACCGCCTTTGCCCAGGAAATACTCGAACACCTCAATGCCATTAAAAATGAGCATCCCACGCTGGGACACCTTATTGACGATGGCATTAATTTGGTTGACAGCGTAGGGGCCGCCACTTAAAATTTAAGGTAGGGATGTGCCTGCTCTAACTCCCGGATGCGCTCTTGCAGGGAAGTCTCAAACGCCTGGTGCTGTGCAGAGCCTGCATGGAATGGCTTATGGGATAAGGATTTTTGGATAGACCCTACCGCCTCCATCAGGCCATATGCCGCTTTGGATATCCAGGTCTTTTTGAATTTTTCCCAGATATAGGCAATGGCCAGGTCGTTCGGGTGGATCATATCTGCCGCATAGAAGCGGTAGTCCCTCAGTTCATCCATCATGAGCTCATAGGCAGGGAAATAAGGAGGAGACCCTTTTGTCTGTCTCCAGACACTGATGTACAGCAGCGATAAGATGGGCCTTGCTACGCTGGTTCTCCACAAATCCGTCCTTCAAATGCCTGACGGGCGATACCGAAAAAATAACTGTAACCCCGGGATTGCATTGTTTTAGCAACCCCACGATCTTCTCCAGGGTTGCCGTAAGTTCAGGAACTGCAGACAGCTCTTTATCGAACTCTTTTTGGGGCACTTTATGGCAGTTTGCCACCCAGGCTCCGCTCGTTTTCTGCTTATACCCATAAGCCGTACCCAGGGTGATGATGATATGGGAAGCCTCGTTCATTGCTGCCTTCATTGTGGAAAGCCTTGCATTCAACAAAAGCAATAATTCCTCTTTCGACGGATTGCTTAGCTCAGAATGGGCATCGAAGCAATGCCAGCGTTCATTATGAAAAAACACCTCATCCGGCCCATAGAAGCGGTCGGCTGCAGCTCGTTCCACGAGGGTTTTAATCGCCTCTGGGTGAAAGAGGATCCCAAAAGGATTTACTGTTGCCTGGAATTTATAGTAGTCTAATTTCTCCCCTATATGGGCCGCAAAACAGGATCCCAAAAGCACCACCGGATGCTGATAATGAAGGGGTGGTTTTCCGGGTTGAAGTCCGAGCTGCGTTTGTAGTTTCATCAGATCATGCTATATAGGAGCGGGCTTTCTGCAAGGCCTCAGGGATCCCGGAAGGATCTTTCCCCCCGGCCGTGGCAAAAAATGGCTGTCCGCCACCACCCCCCTGGATGAATTTTCCCAATTCGCGCACTACCACGCCTGCATTTAATCCTTTTTCGGCCACCAGCTCCTTGGAGATATAACAGCTCAGCAAGGCTTTCCCCCCTTGTCGGGAAGCAAGCAGTAAGAACAGGTTTTCCTTCTCATGACCCAGTTCAAAAGCGAGGTCTTTCATGGACCCTGCCTCCAGGTCCACTTCCCTTGCCAGGAAAGCTACCCCATTAACCTGTTCCAGGTCTTCCATGAAACTCGCTTTCAGGGAGCGTGCCTTATCTTTCAACAAGGCCTCAATCGTCTTTTTCATCTGGGCATTCTCTTCCTGTAAGCCCGCTATGGCTTTTACAGGCTCCCCACTGCCCTTTAACAAGGCCTTTATCTGATCTAATTGCTGATCTTTTTCTTCATAATACGCTTTTACCGCGTCTGAGGTAATGGCTTCTATACGCCGTACACCGGCCGCAATGGCGCCTTCAGACAGTATCTTGAAATGCCAGATGTCTGCGGTATTCGGCACATGGGTTCCTCCACAGAGTTCAATGGACTGCCCAAAGCGGATGGTCCGAACCTTGTCGCCGTATTTTTCCCCGAAAAGTGCCATGGCACCTTCCGCTAACGCTTTTTTCATCGGGATGTTCCGTTCTTCCTGCAAGGGGAGTTGCTCCGCTATACGGGCATTGACGTACGCTTCCACCTGCCGCAGTTCTTCTTCGGTTACCCTGGCAAAATGGGAAAAGTCGAACCGAAGATGCCCTGCATGCACGGCCGACCCCTTTTGCTCTACGTGGGTTCCCAGTAGTTCCCTTAAGGCCTGGTGCAGCAAATGGGTAGCACTGTGATTTCGTGTGGTGTACTGCCGCTGTTGGCCATCCACTACCGCCTTCAACGTATCCTGCAGATGCTTGGGAAGGTTCTTGGCATAGTGGACAATTTCATTGTTTTCTTTCCTGGTATCGAGGATATAGACCACATCGCCGTTCGGAACTTCCAGATACCCCTTGTCCCCTACCTGTCCGCCGCCTTCGGGATAGAAGGGGGTCCTGTCAAAAACCAGCTGGTACTGGGTACCTTCTTTTTTGGTGGTCACCTTTCTGTACTTTACCATATGCACATCGGCCTGCAACACATCGTATCCCACAAATTCCGGAACTACATTTTCCCTAAGCACTACCCAATCATCTTTTGCAACCTCAGAAGCGCTCCTGGAGCGGTTCTTTTGTACTTCCATAGCTTCGAGGAAGCCCTTTTCATCTAATGTATATCCCTTCTCCTCCAAAATCAGGCTGGTGAGATCTATGGGAAATCCAAAGGTGTCATAAAGTTCAAATGCCTTTTTACCATCAATTTCCTTTCCTTTTGCCTGGGCGATGATCTCATCCAAAAGCAGCAGACCCTGATCCAGTGTTTTCAGGAAGGAATGCTCTTCTTCCCTGACAACATTCTCGATCAGTACTTGTTGCTTCCTTAATTCCGGAAAAGCAGCACCCATGGTAGCCGCCAGTACTTTTACAAGCCGATACAGGAACGGATCTTTTGTGTCCAGGAAGGTAAAACCGTAGCGCACGGCTCTTCTCAGGATGCGCCTGATGACATAGCCTGCCCCATTATTGCTGGGCAACTGTCCGTCAGCAATGGAAAAGGATACTGCCCTGATATGATCTGCCAGCACACGAATGGCGATATCGGTCTCTTTATCCTTCCCATAGACCTTCCCCGTAACGGTCTCAATTTCTTTGATCAGGGGTGTAAAAACATCCGTATCGTAATTGGACTGCACGCCCTGCAATACCATACAAAGCCGTTCGAAGCCCATACCGGTATCCACGTGTCTTTCAGGAAGGGGCTCCAGCACCCCGTTAGCCTTGCGGTTGTATTGCATAAAGACGAGGTTCCATATCTCGATAACCAAAGGGTGGTCCTGGTTCACCAGGCTTGCCCCGGGTACCTGTGCTTTCTCTTCTGCAGACCTTATGTCGACATGAATTTCGGAACAGGGACCACAGGGACCCTGATCGCCCATTTCCCAAAAATTATCCTTTTTATTCCCCAGGATGATACGGTCTTCGGGAATTATAGCCTTCCAAAGGTCGAAGGCTTCCTGGTCCATGGCCAGTGCATCGGCATCGTTACTGCCTTCAAATACAGAGACATAGAGGCTGTGCTTATCTATCTTATAGACCTTGGTCAACAATTCCCAGGCCCATTGGATAGCTTCCTTTTTAAAGTAATCGCCAAAACTCCAGTTCCCCAGCATCTCGAACATGGTGTGGTGGTAGGTATCCTTTCCTACCTCTTCCAGGTCATTGTGCTTCCCGCTAACGCGAAGGCATTTCTGGGTATCTGCGATCCTTGGGTTTTTGGACTGGCTGTTGCCCAGGAAATACTCCTTGAACTGATTCATCCCTGCATTGGTGAACATCAGGGTAGGATCGTCCTTTATAACCATTGGAGCCGAGGGGACAATGGCGTGCTCTTTATCCTTAAAAAAGGCCAGAAACTGGGCCCGTATTTCGCTGGAAGTCATATAAAAAGGTAAGGTTTTACTAATTTTAACGCTTTCTACAAAACAATTTTTATATTTGTTTGTTTTGTTACATTGGAAGCACAAAAATAGGATAATTTACATACATGTCTAAAGTTAAGTACTATTACGATCCGGACACGCTCTCCTACCGAAAAATAGAGCTGAAGAAATCGCGTCGCTATAGAAACCTCTTCCTTTTCTTTCTTGGTTCTGCACTCTTTGGGTTCCTTGGGCTTATCTTCCTGCTCAACACCAACATCCTGAATACCCCAAAAGAACTGTCGCTTCAGCGCGAGGTCAAGAATTACGAATTACGTTTTGAGCTGCTGAACAGAAAGATGGCGCAGATAGAGCAGGTCCTGGCCAATATCGAGGACCGCGACAATAATATTTACCGCCTGTATTTTGAAGCCAACCCTATCCCGGAAGAACAGCGGCGTGCAGGGTTTGGTGGTATCAACCGCTATAAATCACTGGAGGGGTTCAACAATTCCGATATGATCATTGCCACGACCAAACGGCTCGATATCATTCAAAAGCAAATGGTCATACAGTCCCGCTCCCTGGATGAGATCACCAAACTTGCCGAAGACAAAGAAAAACTGTTGGCCGCCATTCCTGCCATTCAACCGGTCAATAATGAAGACCTCACCCGGATGGCATCCGGATATGGCTGGCGTTCTGATCCTTTTACCAAGGCAAGGAAAATGCACTGGGGCATGGACTTTACAGCCCCGAAAGGCACCCCGATCTACGCCACGGGAGACGGTACGGTTTCCCGGGCAGACAACAATGCTTCCGGCTATGGAAAACACGTCCGAATAGAGCACGGGTATGGCTACATGTCCCTGTATGCCCACCTGAGCCAGTACAATGTAAAACGAGGACAAAAAGTAAAACGAGGCGATCTGATCGGTTTCGTTGGAAGTACCGGAAGGTCCGAAGCACCGCACGTCCATTATGAAGTGTGGAAAGACGATAACCGCATCAACCCCATCAATTTCTATTATGGCAGTTTAACCGCCGAAGAATTTGAGAACATGTTGAAATACGCGAACCAAGAAAACCAATCCCTGGATTAATGCACGTAGAGCTCCCAGAAAAAAGGTATTACGGCATTGGTGAAGTAGCCCGTGCCTTTGAGGTAAATACCTCCCTCATCCGCTTTTGGGAAAAGGAGTTCGACGTATTGCAACCCAAGAAAAATGCCAAGGGGAACCGCAAATTTACCCCGGAGGACATCAGGAACCTGCAACTGATCTACCACCTGGTAAAAGAACGCGGCTTTACCCTGGAAGGGGCTAAAACACACTTAAAAGAAGAGCGGCAAAAAACGCTTACCAATTTTGAGATCATCCAAAAACTGGAACGGATAAAGGCAGAACTGATCAAGATCAAAAAGCAACTCTGATGTAACGATCAGAAGGATTTTGCTACATATAGTCACCTAACTTTAATTCAATACACTTATGAAAAAATGGTCAATTCCTTTACTTATACTCGGAATTTTAGTACTTGGAGCACTAATCACAATTCCTTGGGCAATCAAATTTAACAACACCGCTGTCGAATACGAGGCCAATGCCAAAACGGCCTGGTCTAATGTAGAAAGCCAGTACCAGCGCAGAAACGACCTTATTGGTAACCTGGTAAAGACTGTGCAGGGTGCAGCCGATTTTGAACGTGGCACGCTTACCGACGTGATCGAGGCACGCGCCAAAGCCACTTCAACATCTATTGATGTCAACGACCTTACCCCGGAGAAAATGGCTGCTTTCCAGGAGGCACAAGCCGGATTATCTTCGGCCCTCTCTCGTTTGCTGGTCACCGTGGAACGCTATCCGGACCTTAAGGCCAACCAGAATTTCCTGGAATTACAATCCCAACTGGAAGGTACTGAGAACAGGATCAATATAGCCAGGGACCGCTTTAACGAAGCCGTGAATTTCTATGATATCCATACCACCAAATTCCCCAACAAGCTGTTGGCCGGTTGGTTTGGCTTTAAAGAAATGACCCGTTACCAGGCCAATCCCGGTTCTGAGAATGCCCCTGATGTGAACTTTGAATTTGATTGATCCATGCCCGATTCCAAAGTTGAAGCGTTTTTAACTCCCATGGAGGAACAGGAAGTGGTCAATGCCATCCTGACCGCCGAGAAAAATACCTCAGGAGAAATCAGGGTACACCTGGAACCTACTGCCAAACGTCCGCCCTACGAGCGTGCCCAGGAGGTTTTCCATGAACTAAAAATGGATAACACAAAGGATGCCAATGGCGTATTGTTATATATCGCCGTAGAAGACCGTAAGTTTGCGATCTGCGGGGATAAGGGCATTAACAACGTAGTCCCCGACACTTTTTGGGATGACACCAAGGAAGTAATCCAGGATCATTTTAAGAAAGGGAATTTTAAGCAGGGTATCATAGATGGGATCCTGAAAGCAGGGCAGGAACTAAAGGCACACTTTCCTTACAAAAGCAATGACACCAACGAACTGAGCAATGAAGTATCTAAAGGCTAGTATTCTTCTTTTTATCCTTTGCAGCAGCAGCATGGCCCTGGGCCAATTTACAATCCCGGAAAAACCAAGCCTGCAAACCAGCGTCTACGACTATGTTTCCCTCTTGTCCAAGAGTGACCAGAGAGCGCTGGAACAAAAGCTGATCAACTACTCGGATAGCACCTCCACTCAGATTGTAGTGGCCATCTTTGCTTCTACAGAAGGGGAGGATATCAACTATGTAGCTGCCAAATGGGGTGAGAAATGGGGTATTGGCCGGGCCGATGAAGATAACGGCGTCTTATTGCTGGTAGCGAATGACGATCGGAAAATTGCCATCAGCACCGGTAAAGGGGCAGAAGGGCTGCTTACGGACGCCCTTTCCAAGCGCATCATTCAACTGATCATTGCTCCGGAATTCAAGGAGGGAAATTACAGCACCGGACTCAATAAAGGGGTCGATGCCATTTTTCACATACTCAATGGCGCCTTCCAAGAAGACAAATCGGATGTAAAAAAGGATGCGGTTCCTTTTAAAGTGATCGCAGGCATACTATTCTTTGTGGTCTTGTTTGTCATTTTCATCATTATCATCATCATTATTGCGAACCGCAATAATAAGGGCGGAGGTAAAGGAGGTGGCCGCAGCAAAGGCCTTGATATCTGGGATGTTATCATCCTCAGCAATATGGGCCGCGGTGGTTACAAAGGGGGCTCCGGCAGTTTTGGCGGAGGTGGCTTTGGCGGCGGCGGTTTCGGCGGGGGCTTTGGTGGTGGCAGCTTCGGTGGCGGTGGCGCCTCCGGAGGTTGGTAACCCATTTCATTTCATATGCTACACCTATTTAGAAAAATCCGTGGAAAGGCGGCCGATCATGGGAAAACAGGACGTTACTTCCGGTATGCCTTTGGAGAGATCCTGCTCATCGTTATTGGTATCATCATAGCCCTGCAACTTCAGAATTGGAATGAAAAACGCAAGCAGGAAGCGCTGTTTACCTCCAACCTGGAACAGATCTACAACAGCCTTAAGAATGAAATTGAGTTGTTCGATGGGGCCATGGAGATACTTGTGGGCAATATCAATACTATTGATTTTATCTTTGCCGTACAAGATTCCATTAAGCTCGATAACATTCCAAATACCGAGAAACAGCAATTAATTGCCGGGTTATTTTCTGTTACGACCCCTCCGATAAATACCACCTATGAGGTCTACGTATTTAGCTTCTAATATGGCCTACGACCCGGAAAATAAGACACAGCAAGAATTGTCCAAACAGATCTCCTATTATGCCGAAAAACTGGATTTTAGCCATCCTCTGGTAGATGATACCCCGTTTAAAATGCTAAAAGAATATGGGCTGGCCTTTCCTAAAATAGACCTAAATAATGTAATTGGCGGCTATCAGTCCGATTCTACCTACTATACATCCGAAGACTATAAAAAATTAGACCGGCTGCTCGCCTCCGATCCTTTTTTACCCTCCCTGAAAACCTTAAAAAGCGGCTATGTCTACCTGTATATGACCTACTTCAAGTGGAAATCGGATGCTGAATCGCTGATGAAAATGATCAAGAATTATTATCCCGGCGTAAAATTACTCTATCAGGATGTTGGCATTATAGGCACTTCGCTGGATGGCTTTGACAATGTTGGCGGTGAGTCTTACCCGATGATTGAAACCGACTTTGAACGATCCATTTGGGAAACAGAACTATATTTAAAAAAAGGCATGGTAAAATTTCGTTGCCGTAACAGTTGGTCACAAAATTGGGGTGGACAGGGTTTTCCGAGTGGAACCGCTGTTTCAGATGGCCTCAACATAGAAATTCCCAAGGCGGGGACCTATCGGATCATTCTGAACTTAACAACGAACACCTATGAGTTCCGGGCCCTTGAAGAATAGGAGGTTTACTTCTTCCGCATAAAGATGGTGACGGGTACCCCTGTGAAATCAAAATGTTCCCGTAGCTTGTTTTCCAGGAAACGCTTGTAGGGATCGCGCACATACTGCGGCAGGTTGCAGAAAAAAGCAAATTGCGGATAGGGCGTTGGCAACTGTGTAATGAACTTGATCTTTACATATTTTCCTTTATATGCAGGTGGCGGGGTATGCTCAATGATAGGGAGCATTACATCGTTCAGTTTACGGGTAGGGATGCGTTTGCTCCGGTTCTGGTACACTTCCACAGCGGTCTCAATGGCTTTGTAGATGCGCTGTTTGGTAAGGGCCGAAATAAAGAGGATAGGCACATCCGTAAACGGTTCCGTGGCCTGTTTTATCTTTTGGGTGTACTCCTTTACCGCATGCGTATCCTTTTCTACCAGGTCCCATTTGTTCACCAGGATCACGATGCCCTTGTTGTTCCGTTGTGCCAGCCAGAAGATATTCTCTACCTGCCCGTCAAAACCACGGGTGGCATCTAACAACAACAAGCATACATCACAATGCTCAATGGCGCGCACAGAGCGCATCACGGAATAGAATTCCAGGTCTTCCCTTACCTTGGCCTTACGGCGTATCCCGGCTGTATCTACCAGGTTGAACTCAAATCCAAACCGATTGTATTTGGTATCAATACTATCGCGGGTGGTACCGGCAATATCGGTCACAATATACCGCTCCTGTCCTATGAGGGCATTGATAAAGGAAGATTTTCCTGCATTGGGCCTTCCCACCACGGCAAAACGCGGCAGCTCACTTGCTTCTTCTTCTTTTTCCGGCAGCAGTTCCACCAGGGCATCCAATAGTTCTCCCGTACCACTCCCGTTCATGCTGGAAAGGCAAAAATACTCGCCCAGCCCCAGGGAATAGAATTCCACCGCATCTTTGGCGCGCTGGGCATTATCTACTTTATTCACGGCTAAAAAAACGGGTTTGTTAACCCGGCGCAATAACTTGGCCACATCTTCATCCATCCCGGTGATCCCGGTTTCCACATCGACCATAAAAATGATGGCATCTGCTTCTCCTATGGCAAGTTCTACCTGCTTGTCTATCTCTTTTTCAAAAACATCATCGCTCCCAAGTACATAGCCGCCCGTATCGATCACGGTAAAGTCACGGCCGTTCCAATCGCTCTTGCCGTAATGGCGATCCCTGGTGACCCCGCTCACAGCATCTACAATGGCCTCACGCCGCTGTATCAAACGGTTAAAAAAGGTCGATTTTCCCACATTGGGCCTACCCACAATAGCAACAATTGCGCTCATACTTCAAAACTTGGGCACAAAGGTAGTATTAATCACCCAACATACAAGCAATGCTACCTGCCTTAAAATCTGCCGGGCAGTACCGGCCACCGGAATCATAAAAATTGTATCTTTTCCCGTAGTAACATACGTCCATGAAGCCACTACCTAACGAAATTGTCCTGCGGCCCCGGTTCCAGCTACCACGCAGTGAGCCAAAAGAAACGCTCCTGGCTGCTTTTGAAGGCCGCAGCCAGCCCCCTTTTATCATAAAACGCTTAGACGACCATGTCTTTATCAAATTCAACAGGGAGGAGACGCATTTCTGGTCGCCCCAGCTGCAGCTGGAGATCATCGATAATGAGGACAAGGGCAGTACTATTTATGGCCTTTTCGGGCCCAACCCTACCCTGTGGACCTTCTTTATGTTCCTGCATTTTGGAGTAGGTACCTTCTTCGTTATTTTCGGGATCTGGGCCTATAGCAGCGCGGCCCTGAAAAAGCCCTATGGATGGCTGCTGGGGGCCATGGGCCTCATGGTGGTGCTGTGGTTTGTTTTATACGCTTTTGGAAGGGGTGGAAGAAAAAAGGGTAAGCCTCAGATGCAGGCACTACATGCCTTTATGAATGACATCCTCCAAACGGTCTGACCCTCAGGACTGGTACCCGAATCGGCGGAGCTGATTGCTGTTGCTGCGCCAGTTCTTGTTTACCTTCACATAGAGTTCCAGGTGCACCTGCTTGTCAAAAAACTTCTCCAGGTCCTGCCTGGCCTCCACACCTACCCTTTTTAGGGCACTGCCCTTATGGCCAATGAGGATGCCTTTTTGGGAATTGCGCTCTACCATGATCACGGCGCTTATTCTGATGATCTTGTCATCTTCCAGGAATTCTTCCGTTTCGATCTCCACGGCATAGGGAATCTCCTTTTTGTAGTGTTTAAGGATCTTTTCCCGAATGGTCTCGTTGACAAAAAAACGCTCCGGCCTGTCTGTTAACTGGTCCTTCGGATAATAGGGCGGTGCTTCGGGCAAAAGGGCCACGATACGCTCAAAGACATTTTTGATGTTGAAATTGTTCAGGGCCGAAATTGGGTGTAATTCGGCACCCGGCAATTGTTCCTGCCAGTACTGCACCTGTTCTTCCAAAAGCGCCTGGTCTGCCGTATCGATCTTGTTCAACAAGAGCAGCACCGGGATCTTGCTATTCCTGATCTTCTCAAAAAAAGACTCGTCCTTCAGTGCCTTCTCCCCTATCTCGACCATATAGAGCAGGATGTCTGCGTCTTCGAAAGCCGACTTCACGAAATCCATCATGGCACTCTGTAATTCATAGGCAGGCTTAATGATGCCCGGGGTATCTGACAAGATCACCTGAAAATCTTCCCCGTTCACAATGCCCAGGATGCGGTGCCGTGTTGTTTGGGCCTTGGAGGTAATAATGGAGAGCTTCTCCCCTACAAATGCGTTCATAAGGGTAGACTTCCCCACATTGGGGTTGCCTATGATGTTCACAAAACCGGCTTTATGCTTGTTCATTCTTAACTTTTATAAAATAGCTTTTCATTGCCTGGTTTACCTTTGGGGCCAGATACAGCACAGCGATCATGTTGGGGATCACCATGAGCGCATAGGACAAATCGATCAGGTTTTTAACCAGATCCAGCGACGCTACTGCAGCAAAGACGATCATGATCACAAAGTACACATTATACCACTTCCCTATGCGGACATTTGACAAAAAAGATAAACTCTTTACCCCATAGTAGGAATATGTGAATAGTGTTGAGAGGGCAAAAGCCGATACAATGATCATCAATAATACATCACCATAGCCAAACAGTTCACGCCTGAAGGCGGTAAGTGTCATTACAATACCACTGCCATCTTCCAGGTAAGCCCCGCTTAAGATGATGACCACTGCGGTAAAAGTACATACCATGATGGTATCTATAAAGGGCCCCAGCATGGCCACCAAACCTTCTTTGATAGGTTCATCATTTTTAGACTGCCCGTGGTACATAGGCGCACTACCCAGCCCTGCTTCATTTGAAAACATGGCCCTTCGGATACCAATGATCACCAGGCCCCAAAAGCCTCCGGTAACAATGGTTTTAAAATTCCAGGCTTCGGTAAGAATCATTTTTAAGGCCGGCCATACCTGGTCCGAATTCATGATCATCACAACGATCACGGCTATCAGATAAACCAGTACCATAAAGGGCACAATGGCAGAAGCCACTTTTGCTATTTTAGACAAGCCCCCAAAGATCACAAAGGAAGTTATGACAGCCAACACTACGCCAATGATCAGTTTCCAATTGAATTCACTGGTCTGCCAGAGGGTTTCAGATGGGTTTACCACACTCATAAAGGTCTCGGTAAACTGGTTGGCAGTAAAGACCCCTAAAAAGCCGAATAACCCACAAATACAAAAGAAAACTGCCAGAGGACGGGCCTTTGGACCCATTCCCTGGGTAATATAAAACATGGGGCCTCCCTGAAGTTTGCCTTCAGAATCTGTGCCACGGAACATAATAGCAAGGCTACAGGAATAAAATTTAATACACATACCAATGAGGGCAGTCACCCATATCCAAAAAACAACGCCCGGGCCGCCATCATGGATGGCAATAGCCACCCCCGAAATATTTCCCAGGCCTACGGTTGCTGCCACCGCGGCGGAGAGCGCCTGAAAGGAACTCACATCCCCCTTGGCATTCTTATCATCGTACTTCCCTGAGGTAATGGCAATAGCGTGTCCAAAATAGCGATACGGGAGAAAGCGCGAATAAAATACCAAAAACAACCCACCGCCTATCAATAAGATAAACATGGGCCATTCGGTATACGGAATAACTCCGGATAGAAAATCATTAATTGCTTCCATAGAACTCCTGACAGGCCGAAGGTATGGAATTTTACCTTTTTTAGAGCCCTCCGAAGGTCCAAAATAATTCTAAGATGAAATCTTGATATTCCTAAAAAACCGTTGTATCTTTGCCGTCCATATCGCGGGGTAGAGCAGTAGGTAGCTCGTCGGGCTCATAACCCGAAGGTCGCTGGTTCGAGTCCAGTCCCCGCTACAAAGAAAGCCATCAACGCAAGTTGTTGGCTTTTTTCTTTTGGAGCAAGCCAAACTTGTTTGCGCTTGTGAACAGAGAAAAAAGACAATACCTCGCCCTGGCGAGGTAGATGGCTTTCTTTGTAAAGTCACCCCTCCCGATAGCTATCGGGACCGCTTCCGAGCCATAAGCGAGGAAGCAATCCAGTCTGATACTCCATTACATTTCACTTGTTAGAAAAAAAAAGCTTACTTCAGCTCGGGGTAATGACAGCAGTGTGGCGGACAAAGAACTTCGAAATACCTAATTGCAGTCCTGCATTACTGAACCACTTTATAAAAAGACATCAAAGCTTTAGCTCTTTTTTTGTACTTTGTTGGAGCAACAACCAACCCATGCCACGCTTCTTTAATCGAATCCAAAAACAGCTTGCCAAAGAAAATAGGTTCTTTCAGTATTCCAGATAAGCCATTGGGGAGATTCTGTTGGTACTGATTGGAATATTGATTGCGTTGCAGGTGGAAATTGAAATAATTAAAAATCGCTATACTTCTACAAAAATACATGACCTATATGACAAAACATTTTGCGAGCAAATGGCTCATTCTTGGTATTGATTTAGTTACTCTGGCCGTTTCTTTCTTCCTGGCCTACCTGATACGTTTTAACCTTAACCTCAGTTTTGATATGTCTAAATTGATGATACAGATGCCAGTGGTGGTACTGATTGTTTTTATGGGGTTCCTCCTAACAGGTTCTTACAAGGAGGTGTATCGGCACATCGGTATCAGGGATGTTGGCACTATTTTCAAAGTAATTGGGCTGTCGAGTTTAATTGTCATTCTGTTAATCATGATCAACAGGAATTGGGGAATGTATCCCGAGTTAACCATACCCCTTTCTATTATCATACTATTTAGTTTGCTTTCCTTCGCAGGGCTGATAATTTCGCGTTATGTTTTTAAGATATTGTTTGATGCTCTTGACAAAAAAAACCACAAATGAAAAGCTTGTAAAAACCTCTTCCCGATAACTATCGGGACCGCTTCCGTACAAAGTAAGGAAGCAATCCAGTCCCTGCTGCTAAATTCAATTCTGCAGGCACGCCCCTTGGGGCAATAGGGAGGGCACGAATATGTTCCCTTTAACAGGAAAAAGAAAACGCCATTGGGCAGCTGCGGAAGTCAAATGAAAACCGTCTAACATTTTCTAAAGTAAGGGATTATCGCTGCTGTATCATTTTAGTATCCAACTGACGGAAATCATTTACCCGACCTTCCTTTTGATATACCTTACTATGATATTTCCATTTAATTTTAATCAACGTCCCATTGTGTATTAAAATCAATCTACCATGAAAAAATTCAGCACTATTTTTTCCCGGCTTTTTATCCTCATTTTGCTAATAGGCCTTATTGGATGCAACAAGGATGATGATAATGATGACAGCAATTTAACTACAAGCGAATTGCTCATTGGCACCTGGTCTGTTACGGACTATGACTTAACAATTATGATAGGGTCGCAATCCCTGATTGATTACCTGGTGCAAGTAGAAGGACTTTCTCTTTCTGAAGCGGCAGGTCTAAATGCAACTTTTGAAGCTTTTTTAGTATCGGAAGTTACAGGAACACTTACCCTAAAATCTGATAAAACCTATGTATCCAATTTTGGTGAGGGGTCTACAAGCGGCACCTGGAGCCTCAGTCCGGACGAAAAGACATTAACGCTCATCGAAGGTACTGAAACCATTGTTATTACCATCAATTCCATATCAGCAACTACCTGGAAAGCAACTATCTCGGAGAGCAGCCCAGAAGACCTGGATGGAGATCCTGAAACTCCGGATGTTATAGTTTCAATAGATATCATGCTGACCCTTACCAAATAACCATTTGGTAAGGCGTTATTCATTAGAAGGACCTACAGGTTTGCAGGTCTGAAACGTCATCAAAATTCCTGGCATCACAGGCACGCTTTCACCATTGGGTTGAGTTTGCCTGTTGCCTATTTACCGACTTCCCTTTGGTGCTAGTATTCAAATAAATGCAGTTGAAATAGTACCGGCGCCAGCTGTTGGGAGGTTGCAAATGAAAACCCGCTTCCTGGATTATTTTTGTGGTAGGTTTTTCTGTGCGGAAAAGATTCAAATTCCATAGGGAGCATCAAAAGGAGTACATAACTTTGTAAAGTGCCCACTCTCCCGATAGCTGCCGTGACCAAAAACCTGCTTAGTGAAGTAATCTTAAAAAGACGCTATTGCTCCTCCGGAAGGAAAATTCGGAAAAAAATCAGTATCATTGAGGTTACCAACAGACCCGTTCCCTATGAAAGCAGCATTAAAGCGATCCGATTCCCCCAGACAGCATTTAAATTTCCCGTATCTGACACTACTGGTTCTCACCCTCATATTTTCATGTAGTTCTTCTGATACAGATGCTGCCATTGAACCTGCGGAATTAACCGTTGTTATCACTATTGTAGGGGCTTCAGATACCAGCCCGGCAGGAGATGGTTCCGGAACAGTACGGGTAAGTGCCTATGCTGAGGATGCTGTCAGTTATGGCTTCAAGTTCGGCAATGAGGAGCTGCAGCAAAGCACCTCCAGGACCATGAGCCATGTTTTTGATCTAAGTGGGACCCGCACCTACACCATTGAGGTATTCGCCTATTCAGCCACTGGAGAAACCATTTCTGAGACCCGTTCAGTCACTGTATATAAAGGACCTCCGGAAGAAGAAATAGTGGAAGAAGAAGGATCGACCCTTGTATTTGCAGATGAATTTGATTACAACGGCACCCCCGATCCTTCAAAATGGCACTTCCAGGTAGAAGCCCCGAACAACGGCAGCTGGTACAACGGAGAACAGCAACACTATACGGCGAGGACCGAAAACTCCTATGTAAGCAACGGCACGCTTAAAATCAAGGCCATAAAGGAAGCCTATACTTCCGGGGAAACAACCAAATCCTATACCTCTTCCCGATTGAATTCAAAATATGCCTTTACCTACGGCCGAGTGGAAGTGCGCGCTAAACTTCCTGCCCAGGCCGGTACCTGGCCTGCTATTTGGACACTCGGAGCCAATGTAAATGAACCCGGCAATTATTTTGGCGACCAATATGGCAGTGTCGGTTGGCCCGCTTGTGGAGAGATCGATATCATGGAACAAAAAGGCTGGGATAAAAACAATACCATTGCCTATTTCCATTGGGGCGATACCAATACGGGTGCATACAGAAGTACAGGAGGTGAAACCGCCGTTTCGAATGCCTCCGATGAATTCCACTTGTATATTTTGGAATGGGACATGACCAGCCTGAAAGTGTTCGTAGATAACACCCTGGTGTATGAATTGGCAAATACCCAGGATAAGCCCTATGACAACCCACATTACCTCTTACTCAATATAGCCATGGGCGGTAACCTGGGTGGTGATATCCCGGCTACTTTTGAAGAAGCTACCATGGAGATCGACTATGTCAGGGTATACCAATAGTCCCCAAAAAGTGTCATTCTTTACCCCTTCCTAAGGCCGATTAGCCGGGTATAGTGTTCCTATTCCTGCTCCCAAAACAAGGCGCGGTACCGCTGTTTAAAAAACGGGCGCCACATAAAAAGTAGCAGTAGCATAAAAAAGAGCACTCTTCCTGCCCAAAGGCCAATGGTGACCATAGAGTCCCCAAAGAACTGACCGGTATCGGCCGGGCCTGTTTCCCTGAAGAGGGCATATCCCTGTTCGTAGAAATACCACATGAATACAATAAAGCCCATGTAGCAGCAAAGGGTAACAACGGTGCCCAGCCGGCCGCGGTTGGTTAGTGTCCATAAGGACGATAAAGCCATATCTCCCTTAATATCGACCGGAATTTTCAAGCCACGGATCATGAAGTGATAGTGCCTGGACAGGGAAAAAGCCAGGACCATAACATATAGGACGACCCCTATGATAATGAAGGGATACAGCATAATTTGCTCAAAAGTGATGATACCCCCTATCCAATTAGGGAGGATCTTCATCATTTCCGCATCCAATTTCTCAGGCAGGTTTTTTGCTTCCTGATCTATCTTCTGTTGCAGCGTTTCAATTTTAATGGCCAGCTGTCTTTGTTGTTCTCTTACCATTTGATCTGCATAGCTTATTTCTCCTGAGATCTCAATTAACTTATAATCGAGCGCTGCCGTTAACCCCCCTACCGCTTCGTTTTTCTCGTCTACGGTTCTGTACCAGACCTTCCCCATGTTTTCGTTTGTCCACCCGGCCACTACCGCAGGTAACTCCTGCAATTTGCTGTACAGTGAGGGGAGAAGAACGCCTTCAGAACCATCTTCGAGGAATTGCTGAAAGGGCTTGCTGACGGAATCGAGCACCATCTTCCCAATTTTTTCGACCGTTTCATCTGCTTTTACCTGGTAGTCATCCAGGGAAAGGGCCCTGCCGGAAGTGTTCATCTCACGGTATTCCCGAATCAGGTTCATTTTATCTGAATCCCAGGGCGCTGCAGCGATCACCTTTTGAACCGAAACGAAGGTCTTTTGCAAGGCATCCAGTGCTTTTTTGTCTTGCGTTACCTGAACAAGTTCTGCGTTTCCATCCTTAAGATCCTTCCGGAGGGTGGCCACGCGCTCCGCATACGGCTTTAAGATATTGACCAGCACGATATAGGCAAACACCATTCCGAACAGGATGATACGCTTTACCTGCCTGTTCTGGCTTTCGTATAATTCGGTATGCCGTCTGAGCTGATAGTCATTTTCCATAGATGGGCTGCCATTAAGTTCTTTATTGGGTGCTAAATATACAGATTCTTTTAAAGCAGATGTTGGGGTGTAATGATCCAGGCTGCTATACCTTTATGTAAGGACCCCCCATTTTTAGTTCTGCAGGGTTGCTTTAGGCCCCTATAGAGGCATCCCGCATTTGTAGGCTGCCTACTGCAATTTTATTGCAGGCTGCACAGCTACATTCGCTTTCAGAGACACTACGGATGATCAGGGTAACACTATCCCTTTTTGTACACAGGGGAAAGCGGCAGATGAAGGTTCGTTTCCCTTATACGGCTGCCGCAAAAGCCCATATAAAAGATTTTCCGGGCATGCGGTGGAGCCGTACGCATGGCTGTTTTTACCTCCCCTATTCCAGGGCGCTTTTCCTAAAATTCTATACCTACCTCAGGAAGCAGCATTATTTTGTAGACTACGAAGCGCTGGGCCCGGAGAAGGCATTGCCACGTTTGCGACCCCCCGTTAGCAGGATGGCAAAACCTGAATTGCTCAAAGGCAGTTCCCTTACCAAATACAGGGAGTACAAGGCCTACCTGGAGGGACTTCGGTTCAGTACCAGCACCATTGCCACCTATACTAACTTCATTGTAGATTTTCTACTCTTTTTGGAGAACAAACCTTTGCAAAACGTAGACAATATGGTTGTACAACGCTTTGTAGAGCGGCTGGTTTCCAGCAAAGGATACAGCATTAACAGCCACCGGCAGCTCATAAGTGCCATCAAGCATTTTGCAGATCGTTTCACCCTTAGCGGAATTGAAGTGACCCTCCTGCGACGGCCGGGGCGGCAAAAGCAATTACCGGTGGTTCTCAGCCAGCAGGAGGTCATTGCACTGTTGCGTTGCACGGCCAACCTGAAACACCGTATGGCACTGGCCCTGATCTATTCGGCCGGGTTGCGCATCAGCGAACTGCTGCACCTGCGGACGGCCGATATTGACCTGGAGCGGCGGCAGATCAGGATACACCAGGCCAAGGGGAGGAAGGACCGTTATGTGATCCTTGCCGAAAGTATTGTGCCTTTGCTTCAAAACTATCTGTTGACCTTTAACCCCACTGATTTTATGATAGAGGGGGCCGATGGCTCCCGGTACAGTGCGGGAAGTGTACGGAAGTTTTTACAAAGGTCCTGCCAGAAGGCAGGGTTAAAAAAACGCATCACCCCCCATACACTGAGGCATTCGTATGCAACCCACCTGATCGAAAACGGGGTTGGTTTGCGCTATGTACAGGAGTTATTGGGTCATTCTAAACCCGAAACCACCATGATCTATACGCATATTGCCAAGAAGGACCTGTTGCAGATCCGGAGTCCTTTAGACGACGCCGTGCTTCATTTACTAGATCCCGATAAATATCCATCAAAAGTGTCTTTATCCGGAAAATTTTAGGGATAAATACCTATTTTTAGGCACATATAACAAGTTGTCATGCAATGTTAACCCAACTCTTAATGACGGATAAAAAAATTTACCGATATACAAATGTTGAGCTGTTGGATGTAATAAAAAATGGACAAAGTAAAACCTTCGTGGAAACGGCAAAATCGGAATTGGAAAACCGGAATTTGACGGAGGATGAACTTAAAAATGCGGAATCTGAATATTTAAAATATCTGGAATTTAAAGAAAAACGGAAGGACGAACCTCTTTCCCGAGCCGAATGGATTTCTTTATTCTTTATTCCATTTCTAACACCAAAGCCCAGTTGGAGAAAAGACCACTTTTCCGATTCAGAATTTCAACGATTCGAAAAATATGGATTTGACAAAAAAGCAAAGCAAGCTGCAGAAGTTAAAATGCTCGGTTTTCTATTTTGGTTCGTAATAATAATCTTGGGAATTGTAGTTGCGAGATATTTAAATCTGTAAAAAATAAAACACTGCATACAACAAGGGCTATAATTTATAGCTACAATTCCTTAACTTGAAACTTAGAAACCATCAACGACTGGATTTGCCACGGCTGGAAATCCACCGATTTCCAACGCCGCCACAAATCATAGCCAAAGCCGTTGTCATTTTCTGAAACTGAGACTTCTTCTCATATCGAAGAATTGCTTGACTTTGTCTACCTATAACATTCCAGGGTAAATATCTGAATGCCCAGAAATCTATCGATTTGAGTCAAACGAAAAGCCGGTACTACACCGTTTCTGAACTTATCAGAACCTGTTCGATACACTTTTGGAATTGCTAGTATTTTTAATACGCAAGTAATGAATGGCGGGTTGGCCCTGGATTTTGACTATGCATTGCTGGAATTTTTGCTGAGGAAACGCTAAGATCGAGTGAAAATAATCGGAGCTGAATTGTACCCTTAGACTGTTAACAAGTTCGGTCCAAATATTAAAAAAATATAAAGAACCGCAAACGGACTTGTTCGACTTCATCACCGAGAATAAATATTGGGACAATGAAGAAATAGAACAAGAAACTCCACCGATTAGACGTTGACTATTACAAACTTGAAGACAAAGACCACTTGACTGAATTACTAGGAAATTATTTGCGGAACTGTGAAATAAAATAACAACGTGTTACAACATCGGCTATAGCCCATCGCCGGCCAAGGATGGGTAATTTTTCCTACATTACAGCTTCTTGAAGCTTTTCTCGGGACTGGCTCGGCTATCGAGAGCGCCGTGCCATACCCGTGGACGTTGTACGTAATTTGACAAAAACGGATCGTAGAGTCGCAAAACAAAATAATAAAAAAATAGTTTCGTATTCCTGCTATTTCGATATTAAGTTGCAAAGGAATCCGAAACAAAATGTTCAACTAGCCTCGTAACGTGTTCTTATCATTACGGAAACCGCTCCCGAAACAGAATTAACGCAGTATTGACGGAATTTAACTGAAAAGATGTACTAATCGTTATTTGCGATCAACCTGATCTATGTGGAACTCATTAAAATCTGAATTTAGCAGAGATGAACGACGGATAGGATCGCAAATAGTTCTTAGGAGACTCGATTATTATTAGCGCTATACTCTGGTTTTGCTATAAGAGATTATGCAGAGCACCTCTGAAGTCCGTGTAATAGACCCACTGTAGCTTTGAGATAAGCATACTAAACTACGTACAACAACGCCTATACCCCATTGCTTCTCAACTTCGCTTGTCTTAATTTCCTATCTTAGGTTCTTATACTAATCATTCCTACGGCCTGGGCTCGCTTTGCGACGTATGTGCAAAGCAACGCGCCGCATCATAGCCAGGACCGTTGTGGTTAATTTTGAATAATGTTGCGAAAAATAATCAAGGTACTCACAGTTGTTGCGACGGTTATCCTGATAAGTAATATCATTCCAATTAGGATCTTGATCGAACCTATTATAAACTCCTATCCGTACGAAACGCGAAATTCAGAATTCGTATTCACGGTTATTCCTGAAAAAGGTCGTGATACAGAAATGATGGAAAGACAATTTCAGAAATTCCTGAAGGAAAATCCACAATCAAAAGACACCATAATTTATAGGACTTTCAAAAGAAATCCTCTGAAATTCTGGAACTGGAGTTTTTATATGACAAGTGATCTGTATAAATATCAAGTGAAAAACTAACCACAACAACGGCTATAATTCAGCGCTACTTTAGAACTTCCTTGAAATTTCCTACATTTAAATAAAACTAAAACTTGGCTTAAATGGTTTAACGGCCAGGGCTCGCTTTGCCAGCGCGAATTTCTATCTGCTAACCGCAGATAGATCCTCCGCTCAGCTTCGCCCCTGTGCCGCGCCGCAATCATAGCCAAAGCCGTTATCTTTAATGCTGACTACATTTCAAATGTTTCCATATAATTCAACTTTTTTGTTTATATTTGTCTTTTAAAAGGAGACCTAAACCGAATGGAGAAAAGATTTGAAGTCATATTTCTTGAGCAGGCTATTGATTTTATGGCAAAGGTCGACAAGAAAGCAAAAGCGAAAATTTATTATAATCTGGACAAGGCCACGTTTGGACTTGACCCAAAACTGTTCAAAAAACTAACGGACGACATTTGGGAATTCAGAACTAAATACGCAGGACTTCAATACCGACTCTTTGCATTCTGGGACAGGACGGGAAAAACCGAAACGCTTGTGATTTCCACACACGGGATGGTCAAGAAAACGGACAAAGTTCCAAAAGCTGAAATCGAAAAAGCAAAACAGATTCGGACGGAATATTTCGAGCAATAAAAACAAAGGTTATGGAAACAAAAAAGAAAAAAATGAAAATGATGACCCTTGCCCAAATGAAGGACAAGGACATCGGTAAAATCGGAACTGCCGACAGGGACAAGTACGAGTTCGATTTGCGAATGGAGGTTCTTGGAGAAATGATAAAATCAGTCAGAAAAGAACGAAAACTGACACAAGAACAACTAGGCGAATTAATCGGAGTTCAAAAGTCGCAGATTTCTAAACTGGAACGCAGCGCAAAAAACGTTACCATTGAAACGATTTTAAAAGTGTTCAACGCATTAAAGGCGAATATAAAGTTCAGCATACAAATGAATGACGCAGAATTCAAGGTAGCGTAAAAAGCACTAAAGATAACAACGGCTATAACTCATGGCTTATCGCTTGGCCGTTTTTTCCTATTTTTAAAGAAACAAAAAAACGTCTGACGCTTGCCACGAAGTCATAGCCCAGACCGTTGTAAGCAATTCCGAATGATAAAAACCTCCAATGATTCCTTAAGGCGATTTCTCATTTTGATTTTTGCTCTAATTTCAATTATAAGTTTAGGGTCATTCGGTTATATGTTTTTCATGACTGCATTTGCAGTAGGATGGTCAGGAGGAGATATGACAAATTGGGAATTGGCATGGATTAATAAAAGTCCTCTTCTTTTTTTCATTATTTCCTTAATGGCAATTATTGGACTTAAAAAAAGAAAATCAATTGGGATAATTTGTGGATATACCATTCCCATTTCATTTGTAATAGCTATTGTTAATTTAGAAATAACTTTGTTAACCTTGTCTTTTGAACAGGAAATAAATACGTCTTCCATAGTAGATTCAATATTTAAGCTCGTTGTCTGGATAGTTATACCCATTTTGATTATCATAGGAGTAAATAAACTGAGGAAAGAACACCAAAATTTTGGCCTTTTGCATTATTTATGCACAGGAGGACTAATATTGGTTTTGTACTCCACTTCAATCATAATGTGGAGTTTTTGAAGAACTGCTTACAACAACGGCTATAATTCAGCGCTACTTTAGAACTTCCCTGAAATTTCCTACATTTAAATAAAACTAGAAATGGCTTAAATGGTTGAATGGCCTGGGCTCGCTTTGCCCGCGCGAATTTCTCCTGCTAACCGCAGAAGATCCGCCGCTGAGCTTCGCCCCCATGCCGCGCCGAAATCATAGCCAAAACCGTTGTAAGTAATTTGACAAAAACTGGATCGTAAAGCAAAAAACAATAAATAATGAAAAAAATAATTTTAGTATTAATCGGAATTTCGATAATAAGTTGTTCAAAGGAATCCGAAACAAAATATTCAACTGATTCTGATAACGTGTTCTTAATTATTACGGAAAACACTACCGAAACTGAATTAACGAATATTGCATCGGAATTTAAGACTGAAAAGAATATAATCGTTGACTTTTCAAAAACTGAATTTAATGAAAATGGAACTATTAAAAATCTGAATTTAGAAGTAGATTGTAACGACGGATTTAAAGGAGTCGCAAAAAGTTCAGGAGTGATTTTAAAAGTCAAAAATTCTGGTTTTTTAAGAGATTATTCAAAGAACTCTAAAGTTCCGTTTGTAATTGGAGCCATGTAATTTGAATAAAAAACTACTTACAACAACGGCTATAATTCATCGCTGCTTTAGAACTTCCCTGAAATTTCCTACATTTAAATAAAACTAAAACTGGCTTCAATGGTTGAACGGCCAGGGCTCGCTTTTGCCGACGTTAATTTTTTCTGCAAAGCAGAAAACCCAACGCTGAGCTTCGCCCCAATGCCGCGCCGCAATCATAGCCAAAGCCGTTAGCAACTATTTAAAAAACACGTGAACTATAAACTAATACGGGATGGAAAAAAAATTAAAGGTTATGGAATTTGAAAGGAAGCAAAAACTCTTGGATTACGTGAATTTGAATTCTGATAAATTGCATATTTTATCTATTACATCTAGCCAAGAGTTCTTTTTTTACAAACATTTTTTGTGGTATTATGATAAATAAGGAATTACTATGAATAAAGTAGACACAAAACATAGAATCACTTCAAATACATCAAACCGAATTATTTTAAAATTAAAACAGTTGCTAACAACGGCTATAATTCATCGCTATTTTAGAACTCCCCTGAAATTTCCTACATTTAAATAAAACTAAAACTGGCTTGAATTGTTGAAAGGCCAGGGCTCGCTTTTGCCAACGTTAATTTTTCCTGCAACGCAGGAAACCCAACGCTGAGCTTCGCCCCAGTGCCGCGCCGCAATCATAGCCGAAGCCGTTATGCACAATTAATTAGATTTCTTTGACAAGTAAAATATTTTTTCTACTCCTAGTTATTTTTTCAATTGGAGGATCGCTCAACAAAAGTCAGATGAATGTTCTCATCGAACATCCTTGACTCCATATCTTTCATATTAAAAACTGAGTTTACCTTAAAAGGCATGCCAACAAATGACAAATTTGATTACAACAAATTTGTTGAAAAATTAGGAAAACCAGACAAATTATGGAGAGGAGGGCCTGAAATAATTGCGGAATTTGGGTGTGATGATTTCATGCTCACATTTTCTAAAAACCAAATTTGGGCAGGACATTGTTATCTTTCCGATGCCTTCATTGAAGAAAAGGGTATTGATATCAATGGACTTGAAATTGGAGATAAGCGTAAGAAGGTTGAAAAGATGTTTGACATAGACACCAGAGGCAAAGAAGAAGTCTGGATCTGGGGAAATTCCGTTCTAATTATACAATTTGATTCAAATGATATTGTCGAAAAAATGCATTTTTCTCAAAATAATACCTAATAATTTGACTGTGCATAACAACGGCTATAATTCATTTTGGCTAAACGTAACTTCAAAATTTATCCTATTTTTAAACAAAGACCAAGGTTAAACGCTACAACAGCAGCTTCGCCTTGCCTACGTTAATTTTTCTTGCTAACCGCAAGAAACCAGCCACCCGGGCTCGCTGCAAACAAAACAGAATAATAGCCAGGGCCGTTAGCGCTAAGTTAAAAGGAAGTCGTAATATCTTCATGATCAAGAATTCTATTTTACAATTTTGGGATCAAATTAGGGGAATAAAATATGGCCCTAAAATCAAAAAGGATCTTGATCTAAATCAATTTACTACTAAGCAAGAAATCGAATCAATTATTTCAAGCTTAGATCATCGTATTGTACTATCATTTTATGATGCATTCTATAAGCTCAAAACTTCGGAACAACCAATTACTCGTGGTGACAACGGGGCTTTTACTGATGTAAAAAAAGACAAGAATAAACTAAAAATTAAAAGAGGGAATCATGGTTGGCATGAAAAAAAATGGACCCCAATTCCTGAAGTTGAATTAGTGAATATCATTTACGAAAGCCGAGAATTCAACAACGGAAAAATGAGGATGGAATCCAGAATTGCAAGAATGTTTTGGGTAAAAAAAGGAAAGGAGAAGTTATTGATTACTTACTATCATTCCATTTAAAAAAAACCTAGCGCTAACAACGGCTATAATTCAGCGCTGCTTTAGAACTTCCTTGAAATTTCCTACATTTAAATAAAACTAAAACTTGGCTTCAATGTTAAACGGCCAGGGCTCGCTTTGCCAGCGCGAATTTCTAACGACTAACCGTTAGATCCGCCGCTAGCTTCGCCCCTAACACCGCGCCGCAATCATAGCCAAAACCGTTGTACGCCATACTCTTAATTAAATAATACTCCTTTAATTTTAGTTCTTTTTTTATTCTCATTTACCATCAGTGCTCAAGATATGACTTGTGCTGATTTTCAAAATGCAACCTCGTGAATTAATACCCTCATCTGAAGAATTAAGAAGATTTAACGATGATCGGATAACATCGGTCTTTCAGAATTGTATACGGAAAATAGATTCTACAGTGAACCATCAAGTTGTTATAGAAACCTCTTGTCGGAAAAAACAGCCACGAATGTTCCAAATCGAATTCGCGACGGGAGCCTGCTTATGAAGTATGAATGGCTTGATGATCTGTACTATCGAAAACATATTTCAAGATGGAGATTGGCGCTAGACTCGAATGGAGTGACCCAATTGGATTGCGAGGTTGCGGATTCTTCCAAATAAAGGAAGGAAGAATTGTCTTCCAAAGAGGGTACTTTGATCAACTATCCTTTTTTAAGGCTCAGAACCTGCCAATACCGGACTCTTATCTTGATAGTTAAATACTGGGGCACGTACGGTCGTACAACAACGCCTATACCCCATTGCTTCCCGTGGCTTGTCCTAATTTCCTATCTTAGGTTCTTATAAATCATTCCTGGTTTGGTCTGGGCTTTTAAAGCAACGGGGCATAGCCAGGGCCGTTAGCAAAAATTAAAAAAAACAACAGATAAATAATATGAAAAGCTTATAACTTATTGATTACGTTAATAACTACACTTACATCAACTGCTCAAGACATTACAGGTCAATGGAATGGTATTCTAAAAGTCCAAGGAACACAATTAAGAGTTGTATTTAATGTTACGCAAACTGAAAATGGTTATAGCTCAACAATGGACAGTCCAGACCAAGGTGCAAAAGGTATTCCTGTTACAAATACAACGTTTAAAAACCCGAAAATTAAATTTGAAGTGACTAACGCTAGAATTGAATATGATGGGGAATTAATGGGGATGAAATTATTGGAACTTTTAAACAAGGAGGACAAGAATTTCCTATGAATCTATCAAGAGAAGCAATCAAGAAAGAAATTGTAAAGCGACCTCAAGAACCGATAGAACCTTACCCATATTATTCCCAAAATGTAGTATTTGAAAATAAAAAAGCTAATGTTTCATTATCTGGAACATTAACTTTACCAAAGAAGGACGGAATTTTTCCAGTCGTAATTTTAATTACAGGAAGTGGACCACAAAATAGAGATGAAGAACTATTAGGACACAAACCATTTTTAATAATTTTAGACTATCTAACCAAAAATGAAATTGCAGTTTTACGATATGATGACCGAGGAGTTGGACAATCAACAGGAGATTTTAAAACTGCCACTTCTGCAGACTTTGCAACTGATGTTGAAAGTGCTATTGCCATACTTAAAAACAAGAAAAGAAATTAAGAAAAATAAAATTGGTCTAATTGGACATAGCGAAGGTGGCTTAATTGCACCTATAGTTGCTTCAAAATCAAAAGATGTAAATTTCATAGTATTATTAGCAGGCACAGGAATTCAAGGAGATAAACTGTTATTACTTCAACAAGAACTAATTGCCAAAGCCAATGGTGTTTCAGAAGCAGAAATCGAGAAAACAATACAGAACAATGCAAAAGCGTTTGAAATAGTTGTAAAGTCTAATGACAATCAAAAATTAAAAACTGACCTGACAAAACTAATAAAAGAATTACTTGAAAATGAACCAAATACTGAAATTCCAAATGGAATAACCAAAGAAGAATTTATTTCAGAGCAAGTAAATCAAATTTCAAGTCCTTGGATGGTATACTTTATGAAATTTAATCCAGCAACAACATTAGAAAAAGTAAAGTGTCCAGGGTTCTAGCAGTTAATGGAGAAAAAGACTTACAAGTTCCACCAAAAGAAAATTTAATAGCCATAAAAAATGCTTTGACAAAAGGGGGAAATAAAAATGTAACAACAAAGGAATTTCCAAATCTGAATCATTTATTTCAAGAGTGTAAAACGGGTTCACCAAGTGAATACAAAACAATTGAACAAACCTTTTCACCAATTGTATTAGAAGAAATTACAAAGTCAATAAAACACAAACGAAATAAGAACTTTTGCTAACAATGTATATAGCGCATTAAAACGCGCCATATACCAACCGTTGTAATACATTCAAAAAAAGCTCTCAGAGCATGAAAATTATACTACTCAGATCTCTATTACTCTTATTAATTTTTGGATGTGCAAGGAAAAAAACTAGCGAACCATCAAGGATAGAACAGGAAGGAGAAACCACAATCCAGATGCAAAGACTTGTTGATATACTAATAGCAGATTCACACTTGCATACTGATATTGGTCCGAAACTTACAGAAATTGAAATAAAGGAATCCGAAGAACGCCTTGGTCTTCGTTTGCCAGCGTCGTATCGCCTTTTTTTAAAAAATTTTGGAAATAGCGCCTATTGGATATACCACCAAAATGTAAATGAATTAGAGACTCTATCTTTCTTAAATGAATATCCTAAAAATCCAAGAAAAACAATTGAATTGGAAGAAGAAGGACGACAAATAGAAGTCGCTTCTCTACTTTGTCTTATGACAGAAGATTCCAATGGCGGTGCATGGTGTTGGATTACATCCGAAAATAATGATAGTGGAGAATGGCCTTTAGTTTATTATAGTCTTAGTGACAGAAAGCTTCATTATAAATTGGAAAATTTTGTGAAATGGTTGGAGATATTAACTGAGTGCAAACACGAAGTAATTAGAGAATTGGACAAAGCAGAGAAACTGCACTTGGGATAAATTAGTTAAACTTGTAAATAGCATTAAAAGAACGTATTACAACAACGGCTATAATTCATCGCTGCTTTAGAACTTTCCCTGAAATTTCCTACATTTAAATAAAACTAAAACTGGCTTAAATGCTAAATGGCCAGGGCTTGCTTTGCCAGCGCGAATTTCTAACGACAAAGCCGTTAGATCCCTCCCTCTAGCTTCGCCCCTAACGACGCGCCGTAATCATAGCCAAAGCCGTTAGGCTTAATACCTTATAACAATGATTTATCGGAAATCCCAAATTGGTTGGATTATAATTGGAATCTTCATTACCGTTATCATTCTAATTTGCTTGACTTATTTAAATCAATGGGGTAGTAATTCATTTACCAC
>CAVVXE010000002.1:0-835053 GCA_963752165.1 uncultured Flavobacteriaceae bacterium | reverse complement strand
CAACGGCTATAATTCAGCGCTGCTTTAGAACTTCCTTGAAATTTCCTACATTTAAATAAAACTAAAACTGGCTTAAATGGTTTACGGCCAGGGCTCGCTTTTGCCGGCGTTAATTTTTTCTGCAAAGCAGAAAACCCTACGCTCAGCTTCGCCCCCAATGCCGCGCCGTAATCATAGCCAAGACCGTTGTGCTTCATTATCAGAAACCGCTAAACAATGATAAAATTCTTTAGAAAAATCAGGCAAAATTTGCTTTCAGAAGGAAAAACTGGCAAGTATTTGAAATATGCCATTGGAGAAATTGTGCTTGTCATGATTGGAATACTTCTAGCATTACAAGTAAGCAACTGGAATCAAGAACGCAAAGACCGCATTAGCGAGCGCAAACTTTTAGACAATATCCATAGAGATTTTGTCCATAATAAAGTGGGTTTTGATTCTCTGAAAGCCATTCACTATCGAGCGCTTAACGGCTTGGAAAAATTGGTTGCTTTGTTTCCTTTAAATAATGATTCTCTAAAGTATGCAGCTTATAAGAAATACAACTTACAAATAAAAGGCATGACCTATGATCCATATTCTAGCTCTATAGAAACTGTAGTCAATTCAAATGCTATTCAATTAATTCAAGATGAAAATTTACAGAAATATTTAGTCTCCTGGAAAGATGTTTTTCGCGACTATAAAGAAGATGAAAACACATACTATGATTATTTGAATGACTTCCTTTGGCCTTATTACAGAGATGTATTCGATTATACATTAAAAGACACAGAAATGAACCTGGCCGCTAGAAATTCGATAAAATTTCAAAATATGATTATAACCCGAAGAGATAATCTAAGAGGTGTTATCAGAGCCATAGAGGAAGAACCAATAGAAAATCACATCAATGAAATTATTCGATTAACACAACCTAGAGACCAATGATAAAATTCTTTAGAAAAATACGCTACGACCTTATGGAAAAAAATAAAACTGGAAAGTATTTGAAATATGCTATTGGTGAGATTGTACTTGTAGTTATTGGAATTTTAATTGCATTATCAATTAACAATTGGAATGAAGGCCGGAAATTAAGAAATCAAGAATTCAAAATATTGACTGAAATAAGGTCGAATTTAGAAACGACACTAGAAATTTTCGAAAGCGATACATTATTCAATCTAAAAACAATTCAACAATTCAATAAAATAAAACGTTACATAATTGAAGATTTACCTTATAACAAAGAGCTAGATAGCGCTTTCGGATATTTACAAAACTGGGCGAGTCCATATCCTATATTAACTGCATATAAAACGCTTCAATTAAAGGGCTTAGATATTATTTCAAACGAAAACTTAAGAACTGACATCAGCGACCTGTATGAATACGAATACAATGTGCTTAGTATGGATTATGACAAATCAGAATGGGAAATAATGCAAGCTGTCGTGTATCCTTTTGTATCTAAACATGTAAGAATATTCAATGAAAATTCAAAACGACGTGCCAAGCCAAATGATTTTGAAAGTTTGAAGGAAAACAATGAGTTTCTTAATATTTTAGAAATGATCATTTCTAACCGAGAATCTGGTTTAATTAATTATAGATCTATCATGAAATCCATCAAAAAGCTAATAGATAACATTGATGCAGATATAAGTTCATGAAACTAGATAAAATAACGAAAGCACAACACCGTGTATAGCTCATTGCGGCTGAATTCCTAATCGAAATTCATTGCATTTGCTATCTTTCGGTTACGGCAGAAAATCATAGCTGATTTTCCGCAACGAGCCATACACATACACGTTGTGTTTCATTCCCGATCCCGATAGCTATCGGGATCGGGACCAACCATTGATTAATGATAAAATTCTTTAGAGGACCGAACGGGTATCAAAGGTCTGGTAGACCTTTGATAGTGAGGAGCCAGGTGGTGTGCTGGCCTAAAAAACATAAGATATGATCAAGTTTTTCAGAAGAATCAGACAAAACTTACTAATGGAAAACAAAACTGCAAAGTATTTTAAATATGCCATTGGTGAAATAATCCTTGTTGTTATTGGAATATTGATCGCTTTACAGATTAACAACAGTAATGAATTAAGAAAAGAGAAAGACCAGGAAGCTATAATCCTTTCAGACATTAAAGAGGATTTTATAGCAACACGTTTAAATTTTCTTGAAACTATTAAGAATCAAGAAAAAATGATATTGCGTTCCAGAGATTTAATAGATGCTATAGAGGCTCAAGATTATTCAATTCATCCAGATACGATTAAAGAATATATTCGCAGGGGAGCCTTTGCACACCAGCGAGAGGAAGCAATTATGGGAAGTTATGACGCGATTATAGGTTCAGGAAAAACTTCAATCATTAAAAATAAGGAATTACTTAATGTTTTAGCAAACTTCTCTTCGCAATATAAAGCTGGTTTTGAAGATGAGTCTAAATCTGATAATCTTTTAAATTTAATGATGACAGAATCGAAAGATTTTTTTTCCGCTTTAAGTGATAATGGAGTGAGAAGTACTATTGCTCTCAAAAAGCAATACACTTTAAAAGAAAAAGAAATAGCAGTTAAAAATCTTTATGAAAATGAATCTTTTTTAGCTTATTTGCTTCAAAAAACGAGATGGGAAACCATAAGAGTTATATACCAAAAGAACCTACTCAAATCTCTGAATAAGGTCTTATATCAATTTAATTTTAATGAACTCACACCTGAAAAAGAATTAATCAGAAGATATGCTGGAAGTTACACTAGTAAAACTATAGAACCTAATAATATAAGATGGAATAATATAACAATTAGTTATACTAATGAATCTCTGCATATGCAAATTCCTAGTGGTAGAAAATGGGAACTCGTACAATTCAATAATTCTCTTTTCTACATTATAGACTGGAATCTAATGTTAGATTTTAGCAGTGCTGATAATTCCGCAAACAAGGTTTTGCTTCAATTTATTGATAGAAATTCAATAGAATTTGAAAAAGATGAAAACTAACGAAAGCACAACAATGGCTATAAGCAATCCGCCCGAGGCGGACACGTTGCTTGTTCTCGCCTACTTTGCAAATTCCACAGGAATTTACAACTTGGTGTGTACCTGCCTGCGGCAGGCTTGCAAAGTTTAGTGCTGACCCATGCAACTACTCATAGCCGAGACCTTTGTGTGCAATAAATAGGAAAAGAAATGTATAGACTTTATTTGATATTAATCTTAACAATTAGCTTTTGCTCTAATTCAATATTTGCACAGGTTTCTAAAGACTTAAATTATAGAGTTGAGGAAATTGCAAAAAAATATATGGATAGCCTTGGAATTGTTGGAATGTCTGTATCTGTTATCCACAATGATGACATCAAATTCAAGAAATCGTTTGGATATGCAAACTTAGAGCTAGATGTACCAATGACCAATTCATCAGTTTATCGAATTTGGTCAGTTTCAAAGCAATTCTGTGCTGTTTCCATCCTAAAATTGGAGGCAACGGATAAGCTAGAACTGAGTGATCCCATAAGTAAGTATCTCGATTCACTGCCATCGACCTGGAAAGACATAACAATTGAACAATTATTAAATCATACAGGAGGAATAAAGGACTACCTAAATGATTTTAAGGAAGGCCAAAAATTACATAGCACTTTCTTTGAAATTGTAAAAGATTCCACCACGGTTTTAAAATTCTCATCTGGTAATGACTGGAGCTATACCAATACAGGGTATTGGGTTTTAACCAAAATTGTAGAATCTGTTAGCGGTCTAAAATATCAGGATTATCTTCAAAACGAGTACTTCACCCCACTTAAGATGAATAATACACAAAAAATGGATTATTTCAACATCATTAAAAACAGAGTAAATGGATACAGAAATGTGAAAGGTGTGATGAAAAATTCTACTAGATATTTAGACGAGAACCATTTAGCAGATGGTGATGCCGAATTAATATCAAATATTGAAGATTTAAGTATTTGGACAAAAGCATTGTTCTCTGGTGAGATAATAGGATTGAAATTGCTTGAAAAGGCTTGGAATTTCTCGAAGTATAACAATGGAAACTTAATAGATGCTTCCTCAATAATTTATTACGATGAAAATGCATCCTATGGAATGGGATGGTTTATTAGTGAACTGGACGGACAAAAAATTATTTGGACCCCTGGCGCAGGTAGAGGCTTCTCAACTACAATTTTTTCAGTTCCAAGTTCTAACCTGAACATTATAGTTCTTTGTAACGATAGAAGGTTTTTAATCGCAGATAAAATTGCAATGGATATTGCAACTGAAATAGTAAATAGAAATTAAAGCACACAACAACGTATATAGACCATTAAAACGGCTCATATATTAACCGTTGTGGAAAAAGTAGAAATTACAGCTTAAAGATGAAACTGAAGTTTAGTTTATTGTTAGGTCTATTTTTAATTAGTTCAGTTAGTGGTCAAATAAATGAACTTCCACTTTTGGAATTCATGGCGATTGAAATAAATGGCGTATCATTTGAGAACCTGGAAAATACAAAAGGAAATATTTCTGATTTAGAAACGTATTTTGGCAAGGCAAAAACTATTGAAGAACGAGAGGGTGGTGCAGAGGAAAATTGGAGAAGAATTGAATTTAACGAAATAATTCTATCTTTTTATAATGTAGATCTTGAAGATTACAAGCCATTCATCGGTTATTTCAAAGCAAAAAATATTTCTGTTAATGGGAAAAGAATTGCAATTGGTGAATCTATCACTGGTTTGGGTACCGAAATAATTTTTAATACGAAAGTTGACAAATCAAAATCTATAATATTTCAAGCCGGTGATTGCTGTTCCATCATTATAGAATTTGACCAAAATACCAATTTGACGACCAAAATCGAATACTTTGTATGGACATAGCACTTGCCTCAACAACGCCTATAATTCAGCGCTTCCTTTCCGCTTAAACAAAATTTCCTATTTTTAATTAACCAAGGAACTGGTCTTAATGCAAAATAGCCCGCGCTTGCAAAAGGCAGGCAGGCTCGCTGCCTTGTCCGCCCCTGTCTGGAATTACACCCAAAACCCGTGTATTTACTATTAAATGAACAAGTATGAGTTATCGAAAAGCTTCTAAATACTTTCATTTCATCGTTCTAATTTTTCTGTATAATTCAGTTATCGCCCAAAACCTAATACAAGAAAAGATGGAACAACTGAACTTCATGATTGGAGAATGGGTTGGCACAACAAAAGTTTATGAAAATGGGGTTATTACCAGACAAGGTTCTGCATACGAAAACATTTCCTATGACCTAGACCAGACCATTTTGGTAATTGAGTTAAATACCGAATTTTTGCAACTCCATACGATAATCAATTACGATGAAAATGACCAAAAATATTACTATTACCGTTTTTCTAAAGGAGGTGCAGCCAGATATCCTGCGGAATACAAGGATGGACAGCTCATCGTGTGGAGAGATGAAAAGACTAGATTTTTTTTCAGAAGAACCCAAGAGGGGGGCTTTCAAGAATATGGGGAACAATTGATTAATGGGGAATGGACAAAAATTTTTGAAGATACTTTTAAAAATACACAGTAAAGAAAATACTAAATAAAACAACGGCTATAATTCATCTTGGCTAGGGCCAATTTCAAAATTTATCCTATTTTTAAAACAAAGAACCAGGTTAAAAGCTAAGAACAGCAGCTTCGCCTTGCCACCGTTAATTTTTTCTGCAAAGCAGGAAACCCAACGCTTAGCTTCGCCCTTACGCCGCGCCGCAATCATAGCCGAGACCGTTTTGCTTCATTATGACCAAAGAATAACCAATGATTAAATTCTTCCGAAAAATACGCTACAATCTTATGAGTGAAAACAAAACAGGAAAGTATATGAAATATGCTATAGGGGAAATAGTTTTGGTAGTTATCGGAATTTTAATTGCTCTACAGATTAATAATTGGAACGAGCAAAGAAAAGATAAAATAAAGGAACAAGGGTTACTTATACAACTGCAAGAAGATTATCAATCTAATCTTTTACAATTAGAAGAAAAAATGGTGACTAGGGAAATCTTGCTTAATTCGGCAGCACACCTGTTGAGTGCTATTGATGAACCTGTTGGAGTTGTAAGAGATTCAGTAATTAAAGATCTCGCTAACATTAGGCATGATCCGACATTCGATCCTATAAAAAATAACTTAACAAGTTCGGAGAATTTAAGATTGATTCGCAACAACGAATTGAGACGTTTACTATCAAACTGGTCATCTGATGTAGTTGGAGTAACAGAAATCGAAACGACTTGGACTCAATTAGTGAATGAGCAATATCATCCGATTATCTCAGAATTAGGTTTGGGCAGAAATATCTATAATAGTTTTATGAACGCTTCTGAACATAATTGGCTATTAGATAAGAACTCAAATTCTTTTAAATCAGAAATTGGAATTTCAAAACTAAGTCCAACCCTAAATGAAATATTAATAAGTAAAAAATTGGAATCCATGATTTCTGCGTCTATTGTTTTTAATAGAGGTGCAAATCTGCAATCTGAGGCTTTACGCCAAAGAATCTTGGAGATTCTAGAATTAATAGAAGACGAAATAAAAAAATAACGAAAACACAACACTGGCTATAATTCATTTTGGTTTAGTGCCACACCAAGTAAAAGTATAAATCAATCGGCTGGATTTCGGCAGAATAATCCTACAGATGATTCCACAACGAAATCATACCCGAGACCGTTAGCGTTAATTAGGGTACAGACCACCCACATAGTTGACTTTTTTCAAACTTGTAAATTGTAATACAAATCTTCCATAGAACCTAAAAAAGACAAACCATGAATTATCAACAATACGCCCAAGACTTCTGGGAGCAAGGATATCTTGTGATAGAAAACTTTTTCATGGATGGGTTGATGGATCATTTGAATCAGGTGATTCTGGCACATTTTGGAAGAAATCCTGAGTGGGAACATTCGGATGTCTTCATTCAAAAATCAGCAACAGAAGTGATTCCCTGGTTTCCTCTACAGGAAGGCGATGCAAACTTCCAACCTATTGAAGAGGACGAACTGCTTAAAAACCTCACCCAAAGAATTTTGGGGAAAGGGTGGGAATCGCTTTATCTGATGGTTATGTTTTCAAAACAAGGCACCCAAGGTCAGGCATGGCACCAGGACAGTCCGCCGGAAAATTCAAGCAGATTTAATCTAAATCGCCTTTTTTATACACATGACATCAATAAGAAAACGGGCGGCCAAACAATTGTGTACCCTGGCTCTCACAAAATGGGCGAGTTACCGGCAGGCAAACCGCATGAGGATTTGGAAAATCAAATAGTTCTTTCTCCAAAAAAGGGAACGCTTGTCATCTTACATGGGCACTGCTGGCATCGGGTGCTTCCCGTCAAAGGGGAATACCGCGTCTCTGCAAATGCCAGAGCTATCCCAGTTGGGACTCCTGTAGACATCACAGATATAGCTGTCTACAGAAACATGCGCTATCGCTTTTCTACTCAGGAGATCATCGAAGAACGCTAAAAATAATTTTAATTATAAAAATATGATACTGAAAAATCTCTTCTTATTTGTGATAGTGTCTGTTTCCGCGTTTTGCACAAGCGTTGATACGCTTTCAAAAGACAGAACCTTCAATAAAGAGAAAGACCTCTTAATTGTGCAATTTGATTGCAAGACTGATGTAGATGACCTTCAAACTGCCGCTGCATTGGCCACTTTATTATCAGATTCGAATTTCATTAAAATAAACTATCATGCGGTTGCGGGTACGTATGGTATGCAAGAAGGCCTGTATGTTCCTCCAAATGATTTGTTTCAACTGGCTTTTGGAGACCATTGGACAGATGCTCACGATAACATGAAAGGTGCGGTTGAAAATGTAAAAACATTGGTTATGAAAACACTTTCAAAGAATGGGCACGTATGGATTGCCGATGCAGGACAATCTGATTTTTCGGCTGAACTTGTTAAAGCCGTTCAAGAAGATATGCCTGAAATAAAAACGTCAAAAAGAATACATGTGGTTCAACATGCCGATTGGAATGAAGAAGTAACAACGCCAGAAAAGCTACTCTTCGTTAAACAAAATACGGACTATACAAAAATCCCGGATGGGAATGGTGTTGGAAATGGAACTCCTGGATTTCGTTCCCCTGAATTCACTAATTGGGATGATAAAATCACCAATCCTGCATTGATTAAAATATGGGAGCTTGCTATTGATTTATCAAACAGATACAATGGAAAAGAGGGACGGTACAATAATGAGGCGATTGCGGCTGGGGGATTGGACTTCTCAGACTTGTCTGAAGTTTGCTGGATCTTAGGAATTGAGAATATCAAAGACATAGAAGATTTTTTTGATCTTTATGCTAAGTAAAGGACCAGGCCTATTAAATTCTTTAGTACTTTTTCGTTATAAAAATTACGATCATGGGGCAAAAAATTATTCTTGTTTTATTGCTTGCTATTTCAGGTACCAGGTGTTTTTGCACAAGTACAGATTAAATCTCCAACTGGTTTTATCAATGCTCATCCTGCCGATCATTTACCACCTTACATCAAACTTGTGTCTGGCTTTGGAGAACGTCCGGATTGGTCGCATGATGGTAAGTTCATTCTTTTCGTAGATAAACCGATGGGTGAAGTATATGAAGTGGAACTATCAACAGGAATTATTCGCCCGAAAACAAGACATTTTAATCATTACGGTTTTACCAGGGCAATGTATTTAGCAAATGGAGATATTCTACTTTCCGGTCCAAAGGCGCTCTTTGACCCTACTGATAATGAGGAAAGAGATAAAGCACGGGACCTTACCTGGTTGTACGTCATGGATGAAAGTGGTGAAACACCCCCGGTTCCTTTGAATACCCTCTGTGCTGAAGGACCAGCTGTTTCCAGAAATAGGATGAGAATAGCCTGGACGCACCGTGACCGTCAATTACCCGAATTGGGAAAAAACAGGGCTAAGTTATTGATGGCAGAGATAGTTTACAATGATGGGGTGCCCAGCCTAAGCGGAGAAAGAGAAATTTTTGATTCAAAGCAGTTACCATTTTCACTGGGTCATGCAAGTCTTGAAACACAAAGTCTTGTTCCACCACAAGATGTAAAAGTAACATTTGCTGTTTATACCATTAACAATGGAAATAATACTGATGTATATATGGTAGATAGCGAAACCGGAGAATATAGCACTATCACTAATTCTCCCTGCTGCTACGATGAGCCTGAAGGAGTATTCCCTGACGGAAATTTACACACACTGGTAGAACACGGCCCCTCCGAGAAAAATGCCTGGCCATTGCTTGATCTATATAAATTGAAATTGGATGGGTCAGGGGAAATGCAAAGATTAACTTATTTCACTGACTATAAAGGATACAAGGCCAATCAAGGAGTAATTTCAGACGATGGGAAATATTTATGTTTTCAGATAGGAAAAGATAATACAGAACCTGGTGTCGGTTTTGGTTTTCTAATTATGGATTTGGAAGAAGCATCCCATAACCTGGCGGATTTCGAGACTTTTAACGAATAATTAAAGAACCCTTTTTTTAATATAATAATGAACTGCTCAATTAATAATTACAACTAGCTAACGCTAACAACGGCTATAATTCATGGCTTTTCGCTTGGCCGTTTTTTCCTAACTTTAAAGAAACAAAAAACGTCTGGCGCTTGCCACGAAGTCATAGCCCAGACCGTTGTGCTTCATTCCCGATCCCGATAGCTATCGGGTTCGAGACCAACCACTAACCTATGATAAAATTCTTTCGAAAAATTCGCTACCACCTTATGGAGAAAAACAAAACTGGAAAGTATTTAAAATATGCGATTGGAGAAATAATATTAGTTGTTATAGGTATCTTAATAGCACTAAGTGTCAACAATTGGAATGAAGAAAGAAAATCTAGACAGAAAACAGTACTCTTATTAGAACAGGTGCAAAAAGAATTGTTGTACAACATTAAAAACTCAAATAGCGTAATCGATTATTACAGAGGTAAAGATTCTCTGATCTTTAAAGTCCTTAACGGTAAGGTCACTTATGAAGATTATACATCAAATCCTGAGCTTTTTAACTTGGTTTTTAGTAGTCCTGACATGGAATTATCAGAAGATGCTTTTAAAAACCTGATTGAATATGATGCCGTATTAACAGCAGAGCAAGATTCTATCCTGTTAAAATTGAAAGACCTTTATGGGACGGACAAAAAATCTGTTGCTGATCTGGATGAACAAATGGAGCAAGCGGTATTTAAATTTTTAGAAAAACTTGAGAATGAGAAGGAATGGTACTCTCAAGTACATGGAAAATCAGCTGATGAAGCAATTGCCTATTTTCTAACAGATCCTTTTTACTTAAATAGAGTAACCTCCTATAGCGTCATAGGTCTTAATAATCACTTCCCATACATCTGGCATTTTCGGAATAAATCCATAACGCTTTACGAAGAGCTATCTGCTAATTTAGATTTGAAAAAAGATTCTTTGATTCTTGAAAAAGCAACATATTACAATCATTATATAGGAGATTATACAGATGGCGAAAACATCTATTCAATAAAGAGGGACAAAACCAGCTTAGTAATGGAGGTGAAAAGTAAACATGATTCAACTCTTTTAGCGAGGTTTAACTTATATCCCGATTCAAAAACCTATTTCACTATGGAAAAAGTTTTTGGACAATTAACCTATGATGACAACAATGAGGTAGACGGAATTATAATATCCGGGGATAAAAGTAATAAGCTACAAAAGATTAAATAACAAGAAGTTAACTTGTTTATTGCATTCCTAAATTAAAGATAACGAAAGCACAAAAAGGGCTATCATTCAGCACTACTTTAGAACTTCCTTGAAATTTCCTACATTTAAATAAAACTAAACCTGGCTTCAAAGGTTGAACGGCCATGGCCTGCCAAAGGCAGGCAGGCCCGCCAAAATCATAGGTGCTGTGTAATTTGACAAATGACAGATAAAGAGCATAAAATAGATATTGAATTTTTAGACCATGTGGCAATCCGAGTTATGGACTTGGAAGCTTCAGCTCAATGGTATGAAAATGTCTTGGGACTAAAACGATATCAATTACCTGAATGGGGAGCTTTCCCAATCTTTTTGCTTTCTGGAAAGTCAGGAATCGCATTATTTCCAGCGAATACAACAGACACTAAACTTGAACCAACTTCAAAAAATGTAAAAATTGACCATTTCGCTTTTAATGTAACAAATGAAAATTTTGAAAAGGCTAAAAAAAGATACGTCGAATTGAATTTGGAATTTAAAATCCAAGACCACTATTACTTTGATTCAATATACACAAAAGACCCTGATGGACATACAGTTGAATTAACCACAATTAAAGTGAATGAACGAGAATTTTATAAATAAAATGAAAATTATATTCTGTGTTTGTTTAATATATTCGGTAAATAACTACTGCCAAACCGAGCCGGTTGTGAATTTGTCTTTCAATCTAAATGGTGAAAATATTACTGAAAGTAACAAGAAGATAGTGGATACGCAGGGAGTAACTTTTTATATTGACGGCACTTATTTTCGTAAAAACGAAAGCCCGGGCGTCAAAAAAGTTTTGCAAAATGAATTCGAAAATAAAAGTTTTAAAAGTGTTAGCTATTTAATTGAGCACAGGAATGCATTAATTGAAAAAGAAATAAAGAAATCGAAAAATAAAGAAGTTGTATTGATACTATCCAATCAAGACGTTTTTAAACAGATTTTTGTTTACGAAAAGACAAAAAATAATTCCATTCTGGAATATCCTGTAACCTGGTTGGAGGTAATAGAGTGTCAATAGAAATCACACGCATAAACCAGCTGTAAGCAACTCCTAAAATTAAGTGCTTCTTCAGCACTAATTCAAAATTTCCTACATTTAAATAAAACTAAACACGGCTTCAATAGTTGAACGGCGAGGGCTCACTTTGTCAGCGCTGCAACCCTAACCAGGACCGTTGCAAAAAATTTAAGAGACTCCGAATAAACTAATATGAAAAGTAAAATAATTCTTATTTCCGCATTTCTAGTAGCTACTATTTCATGCCTGAATAACCCTGAAAGCGCAAAAGATATTTCAAATCAAAATAATAACAAGGGAAATTTTGATTTAGAAGCGGCAACAAAAATTGTTGAACAAAGAAGCAAAGAATTTGAAGATGCATTAAAAATGGGAGATTCATTAGCAGTTGGAGACATTTACACGTTAGACACAAAAATAATTGGTGCTTATTCCGGAAGAGAAAATATTGTGAAAGAGGTATACGAGATGACACGAGATAGCATCACTGGAATTAAATTCTCAATCATTAATTTATGGGGTAATGACAATATCATTGTCGAAGATGCGCACGTTACATTCTTCCATAGCGATGGCACTTCTGTAAGTAAGGGTGAATGCTTATTGATATGGAAAAAAGAAAACGATACGTGGCGGATTTTCCGCGATGTCTTTAAACCAGAAAAATAGTAATAAACAGCGTACAAAAGGGTATGCTAGAAGTTGCTTTGCTGTTCGCTATGATCGGGACCAACCAATAACCAATGACAAAACTCTTTAACGGACGGAGCAATAAAAAAATGTCTGGCAGCCTGCCTATAGCTATCGGGATGATAGCGAACGAGCCTGCGAGCCGCGCTGGCCTAAAAAGCAAAAGGTATGATCAAGTTCTTTAGACACATCAGAAAAGACCTTATGGAGAAAAACAAAACCGGAAAGTACTTAAAGTATGCAATAGGAGAAATTGTGCTCGTAATGATTGGTATTCTCCTTGCTTTACAAGTAAATAATTGGAACAACGACCGCATTCAAAAGAAAAAAGAAGCCGATTATATTGAACATATTCACAAAGAATTTCTGATGAACAAGGCGCAATTAGATTCCGCTAACTCCTACCATTCCAGAGTTTATACTAATGCTAACAAAATTTTGGATTTACTGCCGATAGACCCAAACGCTATCAATAAAGATTCCCTTTCTTTTTATATTACAGAGACATTTCATAATTGGACATTCAACCCGCAGCAATCCACAATCAATTCTTTAACCAACACTTCCTCGTTTGATATTATATCGAACCTTGAATTAAGAGAACTTTTGCAAAACTGGGATGAATTGGTCAAAGATTATAACGAAGAAGAAATCATTTCCAAAGCTTATAGTTTTAATGATTACTTTCCGTATTTGAGAAAGCATATTTCGTTCAAAAATGTTGTGAATAGCGATAACATTTTTTACAATCCGAATATCGATGTTGCTTTTTTAAATGATTTGGAGTTCGAAAATGCAATTGCTTTTAGAAGAGAGTTAATAAAGGATATCATTGATCCGGCACATGAAAATGAATTAAAATTAGTCAGGCAATCCATTCACCGAATTATTGAATTAACAACAACTGAAAAAAACTGATAAGTAACGAAAGCACAACAATGTATAACCGAAATTACGGCCTATGGACGGCTATACAAGACCGTTGGCCACGATTAAGAAAATAATTCAACCATCTTTAAAAAATTAAGCAATATGAAATTAGTACTTATTACAGGGACAAGTAAAGGCATTGGTCTGGAAACAGCATTAAAATTTGGTCGTGCAGGCTACAAAGTTTTTGCTACCATGCGTAATCCCGAAAAAGCTTCCGCTTTTAAGCAACTAATTAAAAACGAATCTTTAGACATCATCATTCTTAAAATGGACGTCGATTCTGATGCCTCAGTAAAGCAATGTATGGATGATATAATTCAAAAATATGGTTTAGTAGATGTCCTTGTCAATAATGCCGGGATTGAACGCCATGGCTCTGTTGAAGAAATGTCCATGGATGATTTTGAGGCAACCATGAATACCAATTATTTGGGCGTTCTGCGTTGTACAAAAGCATTATTGCCTCAAATGCGACAAAATAAAAAGGGATGCATCATTAATGTGGCCTCTGTTGCCGGTCATATTTCTAATAGCCCTTTGGGCGCTTATGCAGCAAGCAAATTTGCCCTTGAAGCTATTAGTGAAGCGTTGGCACAAGAGGTAAAACCTTTTAATGTTAAGGTAGCCATTATAGAACCGGGTATCATCAATACCGATATGGCAGCTGATATTGCCGTAAATGATGCCTCTATCTATCCACACTCAAAACGTCAGGCCGGTCTTTTCGCAGCTGCGTTAAAAACACCAACCCCACCAACTTTCGTGGCAGACAAGATCTTCGAAGTTGCTGAAAATAATAACTGGAAATTAAGACATCCTGTTGGACCAGATGCAGAACCATTTATTGCATGGCGAGCGTCTATGAGCGATGAACAATGGGTGGATTGGAACGCAGCAAATGATGAAGATTGGTACAAGTCCGTTGAACAAGATTTCGGGTTGAACGCCAGAGGATAAGTAATTGCTGGTTCTTAGGGTACTGGTAAAAGCATGCGGATTTTCCCGTGGCTCGTATTCTTTAACTAAATTAAACCTAGCCAACGCAACTAATCATAACACGTACACATTATACTCAATTAAAAATATGAAACTATTCTTCTCTACCGTTATCGGGTTGCTTTTATTCTCCAATTCAATCGCCCAGCAAATACAATTAGATTCACTCGATTCGCAAATTCATCAACTAATAAAGGACTTTGATATACCAGGCCTTTCTATTGGTGTTGTTCGAAATGATTCTATACTATTTTCCAAAGGTTATGGAACCCTGGAAGTGCAGAAAGAAAGGAAAGCTGATGAAAATACCCTTTTTGGAATAGGCTCCATATCTAAGTCATTTACCGCTTTAACATTAGGAATATTAGTTGATGAAGGGAAAATTGATTGGGATGATAAGGTTACTGCGTATCTGCCTTATTTTGAATTGTACGCCCCTTATGTAACCGCTAATTTTACAATTAGAGATTTACTTACCCATAGAAGTGGTCTTAAAGATGTTAGTGGAGGAACACTTTGGTACCACTCGGATTATTCGAGAGAAGAAATTATAAGGCGACTTAAATATTTGGAACCGGTATCGGGCTTTCGAGAAAAGCCGGCATATCAAAATGTGATGTACGTCGTGGCTTCAGAAATAGTGAAAGAAGTTTCTGGAATGTCGTGGGATGCTTTCGTTAAAACCAGGGTGTTTGATAAACTTAAAATGAATAACACCACATCACTATCAACCGAAAGAGAATCCAATAACAACCTGGCACAACCACATATTTATAATGAGGATTACGAAAAGGTTGCCATAAAACAGGAAATAGGCGATAATCTTGCGCCAGGAGGTTTTATTTATTCTTCGTCAAGCGAAATGTCAAATTATATGAGGCTCTTGCTGAATAATGGCATCATTGGTAACGACACCATTGTTAGTCCTAACATAATTAATGAAATTTTTAAACCTCAAATTGTATATCCTATAGGCGGTGCCCCTTTTTACAATGAATTCACCTCTTATGGATTTGGCTGGTGGCTTACACCAAAAAATGGCCATAAAATCATTGAGCATAGTGGAGGGATTGATGGAATGTCTGCTAATCTGGTCATGGTAAAAGACATGAATTTAGGGTTCGTAATACTTACCAATGAAGCTGAAGAGCCTGCAACCTTTTTATTGACTGCTAAGCTATTAGAGCAGCTGTTTAATGATGAATCATATGACATTTATGCACAGGTATTGGATTACAGGAATAAGAATTTGAAAAAAAGAAAAGAATCCCCAAGTCAAATTTCAAAAACCCCCAATACAAAACCTTCATTAGAACTTAAAAAATACGCAGGGATATACAACGACGAAATGTATGGAGACATTTTAATAAATTACACCAAGGGTGGTGGATTAGCCATTGCATTTTCTCATTCACAAGTATTCAAAGGAACATTGGAACATTGGCATTTTGATACCTTTAAAATAGACTGGAATGACATTCGGGTTCCTAATGGTTTTTTAACATTCAACTTTAATTCAAAAAGAGAAATAGTAGGCTTCTCCATTGACCAGGAAAATTTACTTGATGTTGATTTCGGAGAGCTGAACATTTTGAAAAATAACAACTGAGTATTACATCGTGTATAGGTAATAGCCTCCTATCGTCAGCTAATCCTCATACACCAGCGGCAGTACTTCATTCCCGATAACAAATGATAAAATTCTTTAGACGATCTGAACAAAATTTTGGAAAGCAACGTCAAATGCCCAGTAGCCATTTGGTGAAGATAGCCGCTTGCGGAAATACACAATGATCACTTGGAACTATGATAAAGTTTATTAGGCGAATACGATTTGACCTTATGGAAAAAAACAAAACCGGAACGTATCTAAAATATGCGTTTGGAGAAATTATTCTTGTCGTTATTGGCATTCTCATTGCATTACAGATCAATAATTGGAATGAGAACCGTATCGCATCTAATGAAGAGATACACATGCTTAAAGCATTAAAAATTGGCCTGGAAGCAGATCTTGCAGATTTAACATTTAACGCAAAAAGTATCCAATCCAGCATTGCTTCAGCGAAAAAAGTTATCCATCACCTGGAGAATGATCTTTCTTATACCGATTCAATACCAGATTATATTGGAAATATGATGTTTCCTGTAATGTTTGTCAATTCTACCAGCGCTTTTGAGACGCTTAAATCTAAGGGAATAAATCTGATCAAAAATGATGCGTTAAGAGATGAGATAATAAGTGTCTATGATTCCGGATATAGTTTTTTTCTAAAAAATGAATCTAACATTGTTTTAGACGAAGCGGAACGTGCTCTTATAGAACTGTTTTCTACCCGATTTGAGGAATCCTATGTTTATGATTTTAATGAACCTAACTATAAACCGCGTTTAACACCCTTAAATTATGAAGCATTAAAAACCGATCAGGAGTTTAAGTATTTTTTAAAATCCTTCAAAAACAGACTTAATCTATTATTAAATTTTCACTATCAAGGTCGCTTGCTAAAAGATGTAAACGCACTCATTACTTCTATTGATGACGAATTAAATACGAAGACAAAATAACAAAAGCTAAATAACAGCCATAATTCATAAGGGTTTCAGCGATTTTCCAGCAGTATCACCCGCATCAACTTTGGGTAGTAACTTGAGAGGTTTGAAGTCCGGGATCCCTTGTGAAAACACACACAAACTGTTGTAACCAATTTTGGAAACCACTGATGAACTATAAAACCTTTGCGACCGAAAGACTTCTAATTCGACCAACTTCTGAAGATGATGCAGAATTTATTTTTGAGCTGCTAAATACCCCTAACTGGATCAAATATATCGGCGACAGAGATGTGAGATCCGTAGAAAAAGCAAAAGCCTACATTGCTGAAAAAATGATCCCTCAGCTAGAAAGACTTGGTTATTCCAATTACACGCTGATCTGGAAACAAGACAGGAAGAAAATAGGAACATGTGGCTTATATGACAGAGATGGTTTAGAAGGAATTGACATAGGATTTGCATTACTTCCTGAATTTGAAAAAAAAGGATTTGCTTTTGAAGCTTCCAATAAATTAAAAGAGGCCGCTTTTAATGAATTTGGAATTGAACGTATTTCTGCCATAACAACTAAAGACAATGTTGCCTCGCAAAGGTTAATAGTAAAGCTTGGACTTAAAGTAACGGGAACCATCAAACTTCCGGATAATGATCAGGAATTACTGCTCTATACTATTGAAAAGTAAGAACTGCCTGCAACAAGGCCTATAATTCAGCGCTAATTCAAAAAATCCTATATTTATTTAACACCAGAACCGGCTTTAATAGCCGAACGGACAGGGCTCACCACAATAACAACCAGGAGCGTTGTGCGTGCCAACAGAATTTAGAATACTCAGACTTCGGGCAACCAATTAGGAGAAATCTGCGTCTATATAAATAACAATCACTAACAGCTATGCTTAGATCTTGGGTTTTTTTACTAATTCTTTTTTGTAGTATTCCTGTACATAGTCAGGAACCTATCGAGACCATTCCATTCGAATTAGTGCATAATTTAATTTTTATAGAGGTACGGATTAATGACGCTGAAAAACCGCTGAATTTTTTATTTGATACTGGCGCTGGTGTTACCGTTATTGATAGTAAAATTTCTGAGGAACTTTCGTTACCTATTACGGGGAACGCTAAAATCAATACTTCCGGAAAGTCGTTGTTGTCAAAAGAATCGTCATCAAATAGCCTGACAATCAGTAAAAATATCATTCTGGATAGCATCGATTTAATCCTGATGGACTTAAATCATTTAAGCTCGTATTTAAACACTACTGTTGATGGTGTCATTGGCTTTGATTTACTCAATACATTCATTACCGAAACAAATATTGACAGGGAAGAAGTTAGGTTTTATGACCCTAAAACGTTCCTGTACAAAGGAGATGGTGTGCCACTGGAATTGACCACGCTCGAATCGAACTTATTTGGTATCTTCATAAATGCAGTGCCAAAAAATAGGCGGGATCCAATCGAACTGAATTTTCAGATTGATACGGGTGCCGACAATTATTTAACCTTTCACACTAAAACAATTGAGGAACATCAGCTTCTCGATACTAACAAAAAACCAACATTCAGAGAAGGCTTTGGTGCCGATGCTACCATTACAACCAATATCAGAAGTAAGGTTAACGCTGTTTCATTTGGCGGTGAAAAATGGAAAAATATTCCCGTTATGTTTGAGGTCGACCCAATTAATAAACGTGAAAACAGCTTAGCAGACGGTTTGATCGGTCAAAGGTTATTACTTGATTTTAATATTATTTACCACCTGGATGAAAGGATCGTTTACTTTGAAAAAAGAAAATAAAAACGACCCACAACATCGGCTTTCATTCATTGCTCCTTCAACACTAATTCAAAAATTCCTATATTTATTTAAAACCAGAACCAGCTTTAATGGTTAAAGGGCAGGGGCTCGCTTTAGACAAAACGAAATCATGGCCAGGACCGTTGTACTTCATTCCCGATCAATAAACCAATGATAAAATTCTTTCGAAAAATTCGGCACGACCTTATGGAAAAAAACAAAACTGGAATGTATTTGAAATACGCTTTAGGTGAAATTATTCTTGTCGTTATTGGCATTCTCTTAGCGCTTCAGATCAATAATTGGAATGAAAACCGTATTAACCAACAAAAAGAAAAGCTCATTTTAAAGGAACTTCATAAAGAGTTTATATCCAACAAAATACAATTAGATACGGTGCTATTTATTAATAGAAGATCATTTCAATCTGTGAAGTATGTGCGATCAAAATTACCGATTGCCATTGAATCGACTAATTTAGATTCGCTGGCCTATCATTTATACACTATAGGCTATACGTATACCTTTAATCCATCAAAAGGGGTAACCAATGCCCTGATGAATAGCGCAACATTTAATCTAATTTCCAATGAAGAACTGCGGCAGCAATTAATACGCTGGGATGATGTGCTTTCCGATTATCAGGAAGAAGAAATTAATGCCTACAATAATTATGTCGATCACTTAAAACCTTTTGAAAAGAAACATTTTTATTGGGATTCCTATAATAATTGGCTCACGGACCCGCGTTTAGACTTAACTATTCTTGAAAGTATTGAGTTTGACAATTATATTTTAGACAGGTATTTTGATTTGGCTAATATCCTTGAGAATAATTCAGGAGAGTTAGAAGATATCATAAAGACAATAGATAGGATCATTGATCTCTCTAAACCAAAAACAAATGATTAAATTTTTTCGTCATTTACGCAGATCGCTTCTTATGGAGCATAAAACGAGTCAGTATTTGAAATATGCTATCGGAGAAATTGTTCTAGTAGTTATTGGGATTTTGATTGCCTTACAGATCAATAATTGGAATGAAGACAGAAAACTCAATCAACTGGAAAAAACATACTTGAATAGGCTAGTTGATGAGACAAAAAAAGATATTCTCACATTTACAAATGAGATCCAGCGTCTCGAAAAGAACAATGAGAAAATAGTCAATTTAAGCAACGTATTTAAAGTAGAAAGCAACAGTGATTCGCTTTTGGTCAGGGTAACAAACGAGTATATGATATATGGCACTATTTATCCTGTGTTCAATCCTTCTACATCTACGTTTGAGGACCTGTCAAGTACCGGAAATATCAGCGTCATTACGAATACAGAAATAAGAGAGCGAATTGTAGGGCACTATGAGGATTATCAATTCGTCGAATTAAACTTTCAGCAAGATTATAATTGGGCCACGCCAATTGACGCACCACTTTTTACAGATACAGATGCTTTAAAATTTGACACTTATAACACTTCATTTCTTTTCCCAAATACATCTATGGAAAACCTGGCGAAGGAGATAAAAAGGAATAAGGATATATATCTAAGAAATGCCGCGCTTCATTATTGGATGAATAAAGATTGTATTTTACAACTTAAACAAATAAAGGACAAAACAATAACACTTAACAACCTACTGGAAAAGACCATAAAAACGTAAGCACAACAAGATGTATAAGCAAGTGCGACTGAATTTACACATCAGAAATTCAATCTTATTAATTATCTTTCGATTACAGCGAAAAATGAATCACCTACGTTCGCCAACTAATCATGCGGAAAACCAATACCCACTAGCAGAAAAATGCAATGAAAGAAGGCTACAACTTACAACTAGCTTATTTTGCGTTTTCCCTTAAACCAATTCATAAAAAATGGCATCCCCTAAAAAACTAAGCTTTCTTGACAGAAACCTGACCTTGTGGATCTTTATCGCAATACTGGTGGGTGTTGGGATAGGGTATTTTATTCCAACGTTTCCCAGCCTTATAAATTCACTCAGTAGCGGAACAACCAATATCCCCATTGCCATCGGACTAATTCTGATGATGTATCCACCTTTGGCAAAGGTCAATTATTCCTTGTTGCCAAAAGTGTTCAGAAACATAAAAATCCTGTCTATTTCACTTGTTCTCAATTGGATAATTGGTCCCGTTTTGATGTTTGTACTGGCCATCACTTTTTTAAGGGATTATCCGGAATATATGGTCGGACTCATTTTGATTGGTTTGGCACGCTGTATCGCAATGGTTTTGGTATGGAACGACCTTGCGGAAGGAAGTAGCGAATATGGTGCAGGATTGGTTGCTTTGAACAGTATTTTTCAGGTTTTTGCGTACAGTTTTTATGCATGGATCTTTATTACCGTTCTTCCGCCCTATTTTGGATTTGAAGGTGCGATCGTTACTATCTCAATAGCCACTATTGCTGAAAGTGTCGCGATCTATTTGGGAATTCCTTTTGTAATGGGCATATTGAGTCGTTTACTATTGGTTCATTGGAAAGGAGCGGAATGGTATGCCGGGAAATTTATTCCATTTATTTCGCCCATAACGTTAATTGCACTGTTATTTACGATCGTGGTTATGTTCTCGCTAAAAGGAGAACTGATCGTTGAAATTCCAATGGACGTTCTAATCATTGCCATTCCGTTACTTGTTTATTTTACCATCATGTTCATCATTGGTTTTTTTGTTACCAAAGCGACAGGAGCAACCTATGACAAAACAGCTTCCGTTGCTTTTACGGCAGCAGGAAACAACTTTGAATTGGCAATTGCAGTTTCCATTGCCGTTTTCGGACTCAATTCGGGTCAGGCATTTGCAGGGGTTATCGGGCCTTTGGTAGAAGTGCCTGCGCTCATATTTTTGGTTAAGGTTTCCTTTTGGTTACGGAAAAGATATTTTAGAAAAGCCAACGATTAAAATAACGCAAAAGGAAATCAATGAAGGTGTTGTTTGATAAAAATGTCAAGGGAAAATGAATTCTTTGATGCCTATTATAATGGTGATTTGGAAAAACAGGTTTCAATATACGCAGGCAGCATTAAATCTTATTACGTTTATAGAGGTCTGATGACCTCGAAAGGAGAAATTATAGTGCGAACAAAATGAAATATCTGTAGTAAGGTCACAATAGAATTTATAAAAGGAAGTGTGGAGGTTTATCCAATAAACGACTATGGGGCTGTTCAAATAAGATTTCATAAATTTTATATAGGAACAGCTTAGGGGTAAGAATTTTTCTAATTAATGAAAAATCTTTAAGTTAGATTTTCTAAACAATGCTGATATAAATGGTCTGCCTCATAAGGAAACCAGCAATTCCGGGGGTGGAAATTAATACTTATTGGCATGACTGAAAACCTTTATGGATGAGAAAATTACCTTTCTTTTTACTGGTACTAGCCACTTCCCTATATGCATCTGTTTTAGGGCAAACCCCATTAAACTTTAGCGAGTCGGACCCTAAAATAATGGAATGGATGCAGGGCTTCCCTCCCCCACAGGAAAAGATCGTTTCCGCTATAGATGGAAGTTTCTTTAAATTCCCTGCTTTACGATACAGCGTGTGTCACATGAGACAGTTTATGCCTACCAAAGTGGTAAAATCCTCACTCACCAAAGGGTATAAATTTAAAGTAAAACTTGATGATGCTATTGACGGTATCACCTTTATGCCTGCTAACAGCAAAGAATTGATGACCTGGAGCGAGTCCTTGGCAAGGAATTATACTGACGGAATACTTATCCTTCATAGAGGCAAAATTGTATATGAAAAATATTTTGGAGAATTATCCTCTGATGGCCTTCACGCGGCCATGTCCGTCAGTAAAACCTTTACGGGCACTCTTGGAGGTTTACTTGTAGAGGAAGGGTTATTGGATGAGAATAAAACAGGAGCCTATTATGTCCCTGAATTACAGGGTTCTGCCTTTGGTGATGCCACTATACGGCAAATTTTAGATATGACCACAGGCTTAAAATACAGTGAAGACTATTCCGATCCTACTGCTGAAATTTGGGCATTTTCTGCCGCTGGAAATCCTTTCCCAAAACCGGCATCGTATAATGGCCCTACCAATTACTATGATTATTTGAAAACCGTTCAAAAAGAGGGGCAACACGGTGAGGTATTTGGTTACAAGACAGTGAATACAGATGTTATGGGATGGATCATTTCAAGGGTCACCGGGAAGGGCATTCCTGAATTGCTATCTGAAAGAATTTGGAAACCTTTAGGCACCCATTTCGATGGTTATTTTCAAATAGATGGAGCTGGGATTGCATTTGCCGGAGGCGGCTTTAGTGCTAATATGAGAGATATGGCCATGTTTGGAGAAATGATTCGCAAGAAGGGCTTTTTCAACAAAAAACAAATTCTTCCAAAGACATTGATCGACGATATTATGAATGGTGGTGACAAAGAGGCTTTTAAGAGATCTGCTTATAGTTCTCTTAAAAACTGGAGCTATCGGGATATGTGGTGGATTACGCATAATGAGCACGGCGCTTTTGCGGCAAGGGGCGTACATGGTCAGACCATATATATAGATCCTGAGGCACAAATGGTCTTAGTTCGGTTTTCGTCTCATCCGGAAGCAAAAAACTCGAAAATAGACCCTACATCCTTACCCGCCTATCATGCTGTTGCAAGGTATTTGAAGAATAACTAAAATATAACTGTTATGAATTTAATGGAGAAATCGATCAGGACCTTTTATTGGCTTATTATACTAGTGCTCTTTGCCATTTTGATTTATTCCTCCGTGGAACTCATTGTTCTTATTGGCAGAAGTATGGCAAATAAAGTATCCATATTTGATTTCTCTGATCCTACCATCGACACAAAAAATTTATTCCTGCAGCATGTACAGGGTTTTATAGCAGGAATATTGTTGCTCACTATCATTTTGGAATTAATCCAATCGTTATATGTTTATCTAAGATCTCAGGAGCATGCCAAATACCTTGTGGTTCTATATGAGATTGCGATGATCGCCGTAGTGAGACATCTGTTCACCCTCGACTTTGAGCACCTGGACGGACCAACTATTTTAGGTTTGTCTTTTTTAGTGCTGGTTTTGGGGATCCTTAACTTTTTCAATAAGCCAAGTATTATAAACCGATTCACACAGACCAATAAGAAATGAACTGGGGAAGCTATGTTAATACCCCGAATCTTTCTTATTAAATAGTTGTCCAAAAAATATAAGAGAGCGGAATAACCGTTTCCCTGACACTGAGAAATTATTGGCATGGGCCTAAAAGCAGACTCGGGCATGGAAGATTCTAAGACAACATATAAAAGCGATCAGAACAATGATGAATTATAGAACGGGGGAGCAATGCCATTGCTGTTTCAGCGTAATGGGAACGGGGTTTTAGCATGTCGTTTGCGGGAGCTGGTATTGTGATTATTGTTGAAAATACGGCAACCTGGACGGGTGGATTCGCAAATATGGTTTTCAATTATTAAAGTAACCTAGGTGGCCTTTATGAATGGAAAATATGTATCGGTAATTATTCTACTGTTCTGCTTCGAAAGCATGTTTGGGATATCGGATACACTTGTATTCAAAGGAGGCAACGTCATAGTTGGGGAAATCAAGAAAATGGAAAAAGGAATTCTTGAGATCGATGCTTCTTTCGGGGATGAGAACTTTAAAATTAAGTGGTTGAGCGTTTCGGAAATCTATACGGAATCAAAATTCCTTATAAATGTTCGCGATAAAATATATGAGGGAAGAATCGCCTCAGTATCAGAACAAAAGGTAAAAGTCTTTGACCAGGATTCCATTTATACAATATGTGCACTCGACGAAATAGTGTACCTTACTCAAGTAAAAAATGGGTTTTCCAACCGCTTCAGTGCTGCAGCGGAGTTAGGATTTAACCTGTCCAAAGCGCAGAATTTACGTCAGTTTTCGATCCGTAGTTCTGCCGCATACAAAGGGAATAAATGGACGCTTGAAGCCTCCTATAACATCATACGTTCCTCCCAGGATGATGCTGAACCCATTAAACGTACCGATGGCTTATTAAACTACAGGCATTTATTATTCCGTAAATGGTATGGAATTGCCACCATGTCCACGCTTTCCAATACAGAGCAGCTGCTCGATCTGCGCGCCAACTCCCAACTGGGATTAGGTAATTTTTTATATAGTTCCAATAAAGCCTATTGGGGCGTGAAAACAGGGCTTAACAATAACCTTGAAAAATTCTCAAATGAAACCGATAATCGAAACAGTTGGGAAGGGTATCTGGGAACTGAATTGAATTTATATAATGTTGGGGACGTAGACCTGCTTTTTGTATTTATGGGATACTCAGGATTGACCGATACACGACGATATCGAACAGACATGAATTTGGATTTAAAATATGACCTTCCTTTAGACCTATTTATTCGGTTGGGCATCTCCTTTAATTATGATAATCGGCCTGCCCAAAACGCAAGCGATACCGATTATATTATTAGAACAGGTATTGGTTGGGAGTGGTAGTATGTATGTTTGCTTAAAGCAATCTCGAATCCTCTTTAAATTTAAACGTTACAACTTTTTGGTTAGCTCGATTTAAGCCATTCGGATTTTGTTTAAGTCGTTGTCCAGATTTTTGTTTCTTGTACAGACACAACAACATTTATTATTACCCCCATAATAAGGGGTTACCCAGTTTTTAGTATCTTAAACTTCCTATTCTACTTAAGAATCCGGATAACCGTTCAGAAGGATCCTTATATTTAATTGAAGGAATTAAAATGGGCCTTTGACGTTTTTTACAGTCATGTATTAAAAATTAGGCACTGAGCTACACCAATCAGGATAGAAAAGACAGGATAACAGCCGCATCGCAGCCAGGGCCAGGATCGCAAAACGTAAAAAATCGTTCTGAAATCAACATATGAACTTGAATCAAATAACTGTTCCGTCATTGGATCTGACAAAATCGGTTCCTTTCTATGAAAAATTGGGATTGAAATTAATCGTGAGATCATTGCCTCATTACGCAAGATTTGAATGTCCGGATGGAAACGCTACATTTTCCATACATCAAACTGAAAAATTGCCAAAAGGAGATGGGGTCTATGTGTATTTTGAATGTGAGAATCTTGATGAATATGTCAACGAACTTATGGATAAAGGCATCGTATTTGACCAAAAACCGACCGACCAAACATGGTTATGGCGAGAAGCGCGATTGAAAGATGTTGACGGAAATCAATTGATTCTGTATTATGGCGGAGAGAATAGAATAAATCCGCCTTGGCGTATTGATGGCAACAAAGGGGAATAGCACCCAATCGGAATAGCGCTATTTAAACAAAAAAATAAGAATTAGAGCACCTGCTATGCGCCTGATTAACTGATTATGGGTAATCTCACCAATGCCATTTTTATTTTTCAGGGATGCCTTTAAAGAAATTGGGCAAAACCAGTTAATAGCTTTTTAGCGTAAAACCAAAAGTTAAGATCCTGTCTTCTTGTTTTTGATTTTCTATCACAATGCTTTCAAAGGTATGCCGGTAGTTTATTTTAAAGTTTAAATACTTCCAGATGGGTAGTTCTAAACCAAAATCGCCTTGCCAACGAAAATTATTACTGTGCTCAAGAGAAGGCTGAAAATAGAGTTCATGGTTTAGAATCACTTTCTCCTTTAACACATGATATTTGCCATTTACCCAAATGGTGCCGCGGAAGGTGTTGATAGAGCCATTTCCGTTATACTCGGAATAGTTAAAGTTAGTTTCCGAAAAATCGGTTTGTTCGTACTCACTTGAAATCGACAATTTGAGCCAATTATTTTTTTTGTTCAGAAGTTGAAAAGAGGTCCCTGCGCCAAACAGCGTGCGCAAATTAATTTCTCTCCTAAAATTAGTGCTCACAAAACCCAATACAAACGGATATATTTTTCGCTCCGGATTGAGGTATAAAAAGTTGAGACTTAAGATATCCTCATCTGCCTTTTCCTTGTTAAAAGCCTGATAAACATAGGAATTTTGGTTTTTGAAAACCCAATGCTTCCAGGGTATAAAACTCAAATCAGTTTTTGTCCTGAAAATCAGGGTTTCTACATTCCCTCCCTGATAAAACCCGGTTACAGAAAGACTTGCTTTTAGGTTTAGGGTATCACTTTCGTTGATCTGGGCCGAAAGAAAGATGGGGAGGATCAAGAAATAATAAACTAGTTTTTTCATGCTTATTCGTTCTAATGCCAGGCTTTAGGAAGATGTTCGAAATATAATTATTTATAAACTAAAAGGGGGCAGCTGCAGTACAGGTTTTCCATTATAAAGGTTCAGGATAAAAGAGTAACTCAGTACACGGCGATTAAATTGTATGTGATACCCCTACCTACAGCATCGGTTATCAGTAAGCCTTACTTCAGCTTTAATACAAAATTTACTATTTTTAAATAAACCCATAACCGGATTCAATGATTGAATCCCCTGGACCATTAGCCACAAGCTCAATGAAAAAACTGATTGAAAAACCACATCAGCTATTTTTTATCGCAATTCCCATCATATTGCTAATCGGATATACTAGTGGAAAGGAACTCCTGGATTATAATTTCTATGACACTTATATTGTTATTTCCAGCCCTCATATCGCTATTCTTATTTCTATTCCCCTTGGCATAATGGGATTTGGCTATTGGATAATGAGCGCCGCGAACAGAACGTTATCAAAATGGCTGTCCTGGGCGCACCTAGGACTGACGTTTGGTGGTTTGTTGCTCATATTGCTTGTGTCATTTTTAGTTAGAGAGGAAAGTATACATTACGAGTGGAATGATCGTTTATCCAACTTCATACTCCTATTGTCAACTCTTATAGTTTTTGGGCAACTATTTTTCCCTCTCAACATGCTCTACGGTCTACTTAAAAAGAAAAACAAAACCAGTGCATGACAACGCCAGTCCTAAGCATTTGTGCTGCGCTAACTCAAAATTCCCTATTTTTAAATAAAACCTGACTATTGATCTTTAAAAACTATTTTTTGATAACCAGATGAACAAAAAAACTGCAATACTATATTCTTCGGTAGACGGACAAACCTTAAAAATCTGCAAAAAACTAAAAGAGGTAATGAACCAATACAACCAGGACGTTACACTTTTCTCTATTGCTGATTTTAATGAAGACATAACCAATTATGATAGGCTTATTATAGGCGCCAGTATTAGATACGGCGTTCATAATAAAAAAATAATTGATTTTATAAACACGCATAAAAACCAACTTGATTCCATAAGAACAGCCTTCTTCTCTGTAAATCTGGTTGCGAGGAAAGCCGAAAAAAGAACCCCGGACACCAACCCGTATGTGATCAAGTTTTTTAAAACCATTGACTGGACACCTACCATTGTTGAGGTATTTGCTGGTAAGCTGGACTATAAGAAATACCCGTTTTTTGATAGAATCATGATTCAATTTATAATGTGGATGACCAAAGGACCCACTGACCGCCATGCAGAAATTGAATATACCGATTGGGACAGGGTGACAGCGTTTGGGATTCGACTAAAGGACCTGTAATTAATTATCAGGAAGCAGCCTTAGAACGTTACATAACACAGCTATTAAAAATGATCGTTACTCAGATAAGAGAATTGCGATCCTTTGGAAGATGCAACCAAATACTAAAGCGATATAAGCACATATGTACTAAAGACCAAATAATAAACGAAGCTTTACCATGAACCCAAGAACGCTCTCCATAGTTGCCGGTAGCAGCTACCTCATTATTTTCTTTGCAGCCATATTTGCCAATTTTTTTGCTCTTGAAGCAATACTCAATGCCCCCTTAGAAACCATCCAACAGCATCCTGTGATGGTAAGGTTTGGCATACTGGCCTTTCTGGTAACTGTTGTTTTTGATGTTGTTGTAGCATGGGCACTTTATGAACTGTATAAAGAACATCCTTTGTCAATGCTAAGCACGTACTTTAGAATGATGCACGCAGCCATTATGGGGGTTGCCATATTTGCGCTACCTGCAGCATTACATTCCACTACCAGCCAAGAAATTCTTGCACTTGCAGATACCTTCAACATCATATGGCTTATCGGACTTTTCTTTTTTGGAATTCACCTTATCCTCCTGGGAATACTACTAAGAAAGCCCAGAATAATTGCAATTTTTCTCATAATCGCAGGCATCATGTATATGATCGATACAGGGGCACATTTTATGTTACCAGATTATGAAGCTTATGGTTCACTATTTTTAGCACTGGTTGCAATTCCCAGCATCATTGGAGAGATGTCATTTGCCATATGGCTTCTCTTAAAAAGCGGCCGTGAAAAAAGTTAATTTATAGTAGCCTTACGAAAGGTAGTTGTATGGAAACCCAGACGTTGCCTTGGATAAGAACAACGATCTTGCCCCACGCTTTCTGTGCTAACCCAAAATTTCCTATTTTTAAATAAAGCCAGGACCGGCTTTAATAGTTCAACGGCCAGGGCTTGCTTTGCCCCTAATTGGGCTGTAATCATAGCCCAGGCCGCTGTACCAACTATTAAATAAAAACTTATTGATAGATTAAGTCGAACCTATCTAGTTTCATAACCTTCTCCCATGCATTAACAAAGTCTTTTATAAATTTTTCGTTTGCATTGTTGCTGCCATAAACTTCAGCCAAGGCTCTCAATTCAGAATTTGAACCAAAGATCAAATCTGCACGAGTAGCCGTGTACTTCACTTCTCCGGTTTTTCTGTCCTATGCCTTCAAATTCTTCTTTTGTATCTGAAGTAGCTTTCCACTCAGTACTCATATCTAAAAGATTAACAAAAAAATCGTTACTTAATACATCTTTACTTGTAGTAAATATTCCGTGTCTGGATCCATTGTAATTAGCGTTTAACGCGCGCATACCGCCCACTAAAACAGTCATTTCAGGAGGAGTTAATGTGAGTAATTGAGCTTTATCAAGCAACAATTCTTCTGTAGAGATACGTATATTGGGTTTTTAAATAATTTCGGAAACCATCTGCCATAGGTTCCAGCAATTCAAAAGAAGCTATATCTGTTTGCTCCTGAGTAGCATCCATACGTCCTGGAGTAAATGGCACTTCAATAGTATAACCTGCATTTGCAGCTGCTTTTTCAACCCCTGCATTACCCGCCAAAACAATCAAGTCAGCCAGTGATACTTTCTTATCTCCTGATTGTAGCATTGAAGTCGCTTTGAATTTTTTCAAGCATCAGCTAATACTTTTGCCAATTGCTCCGGGTTATTTACTTCCCAATCTTTTTGAGGAGCCAGGCGTATCCTTGCCCCATTGGCACCACCTCTTCTGTCAGATCCTCGGTAAGTGGAAGCCGAAGCCCAGGCCGTAGAAACCATTTCACTGATTGACAAGCCTGAATTTAAAACCGATGTTTTCAACGCAGCGATATCGCTGACTATTGATCAATTCATGATTTACAGCAGGGATAGGGTCTTGCCAGATCATATCTTCTGTTGGTGCCTCAGGTCCTAAATAAGTCGTCTTTGGCCCCATATCCCGGTGTGTTAACTTAAACCAGGCACGTGCAAAAGCCTCATCAAATTTATCCGGATTTTCGTAAAAATCTCTTGAGATTTTTTCATAAACAGGATCAAATCGTAACGATAGATCCGTTGTGAGCATGGTAGGATTATGCATTTTTTCTGAATCAAAAGCATCTGGAACCATCATTTTGGGATTTTTAGCCTCCCACTGATGAGCTCCGGCCGGACTTTTTGTCAATTCCCATTCATTTTCAAATAAATTAAAAAAGAATAAATGACTCCATTTTGTTGGTGTAGAGGTCCAAATTACTTCCAGGCCAGAACTAATAGCATCGGCTCCTTTGCCTGATTTGTAGGTGCTCTTCCATCCAAATCCTTGCTCTTCAATATCTAGCAGCTTCAGGTTCAGGTCCAACAAAGGAAGCAGGTCCTGCACCGTGGGTTTTTCCCAGCGTGTGTCCTCCAGCTATTAAGGCTACTGTTTCTTCATCATTCATTCCCATTCTTGACCAAAAGTTTCGCGAATATCTATTGCAGCAAGAACCGGATCAGGATTACCATTTGGTCCTTCGGGATTTACATAAATAAGTCCCATTTGCACGGCAGCCAAAGGATTTTCAAGTTCACGATCGCCTTTATAGCGCTTATCATCCAACCATTTGGTTTCTTTACCCCAGTATACATCCATATTGGGCTCATAAACATCCTCTCTGCCACCTGCAAAACCGATAGTTTTAAATCCCATCGATTCAAGCGCAACATTACCTGTAAGTACGATTAAGTCAGCCCATGAAATTTTATCGCCATATTTTTGCTTAATTGGCCAAATAAGTCGTCTTGCTTTATCCAAATTAACATTATCGGGCCAGCTGTTGAGGGGAGCAAAACGTTGCTGCCCGGAACGTGAACCTCCACGTCCATCACCAGTGCGATAAGTACCTGCACTATGCCATGCCATTCTAATAAACAAACCACCGTAGTTGCCATAATCTGCAGGCCACCAATCCTGTGATTCTGTCAATACTTTACGAATGTCATTTTTCAGTGCCTCGTAATCAAGACTTTTAAATTCTTCGATATAATTAAAGTCTGCCCCCATAGGATCCGACAACGAAGAATTTTGACGAAGCATGCTCAGGTTTAACTGATTAGGCCACCAATCGCTATTACTGGTAGCTTTCATATTTGAAAGGCTTTTCATCGTAGCTCCCGATGAAGCATCCACAGGCGCATCGCTTTCCTGACATGCCGTAAACAGGACACTGATGACCAGCTATCATGCAGAATAAAATAAATTTTTTCATGTACTTACGTTTTTGATTAATACTATATTATATTTATTATCGGATCAAATATATGGTACGCAAAACGGGGCTAAAATGACCTCCGTCATTCAAGAATAACCAGCGTATCGGACGGAATTTTAAGAATTGAATTGCTTTGTAGAAATGAGAGGCTTTGTTTTGCAGGAGGTATCATAAACAAAAACCCGGAACTCTTGTCCTGATGAAAAAAATAGTGGTCATAGTAACTTTTTTGATCTCCAATTTGGGTGTTCCTCAAATGGAGAAAAAAACGGATACATTGGAGGTCTGGACACTTTTTAGTACCGGTAATTTTGTGAATGAAAATGCCGAACGAATTGTGGCAAAAAACTGGCCCTTTAAAATAAAAGGAATTGCGGGAAACGTATTCACAGAAGATTTAATTGACTCTGTTGAAATTCATAACAACAAAATTTGGAAGTACCTGGATTCCAACGGTTATTCCGGCTCAAGGGAAAAATTTGAATCGGATATGCGCGCAGAAATAACACGAATCAAAAAAGCGGTGGAAATGGCTGATTCGGAGCCAATGGTAGCCGACCTACTTGGAACATTGAGGGAAAAGAAACGGCAAAACTATACGGAATTAAAAAAACTTACCAATGAAAAATATCAATTCACCCTTTATAGTTTTGATCCAAATGATTTGGACAAAGGACAAACTTTTGAAATGACATTTATAGCCGATGTAAATACTCATAAAATAGTATTAGAATAAAACTACCGGGAACATAATAAAACTGCTATTATTCCAAACCATTAACCCTCCTCCTGACTAACCGAACAGGTAATGATAAAATTCTTAAGAAAAATTCGCTACAACCTTATGGAAAAAGGAAAGATTGGTACCTACCTCAGATACGCCATCGGCGAAATAATACTTGTTGTTATAGGTATCTTAATTGCCCTTCAGATTAATAATTTGAATGAGCAACGAAAAGATGCTGAAAAAGAACAGGTTTTCCTGGAACAGATCCACATTGAGTTTCTTGAAAACAAATCTCAATTTGAAGTCATTAACAATCACCACCTTTCGTCCCTCAAGGGGTGTAATTGGATGATTCAAAACCAACCTTTTACCAGTGTTCCTCTAGATTCACTTCGCTATCATTCCAAGCAATCAAGAATTGCTTATACTTTTGACCCCTCCCAAAGCAGTATTGAATCACTGATCAATAATGGCTCCATTGATCTTATACAAGATGCATCACTCGAAAAGCATTGATCCGATGGAAAGATTTGGTAAGCGACTACCTGGAGGAGGAGCAGGAAATGCGCGAATTCACCAAAGACCTTTACATACCTTTCACAATAAAACATTTTAAATTGTATAGAAAAGCCGAACGATTTGATCAAGTATTGAATTTTAACCCACAATTATTGGATGAATACCTCAACCTGATCGCAACAAAAAAGCGCAAGCTGGAAGGTATTTTATTTGGAACGACTTCTGAAGATATTGAAAGGGTGTTTAGTGAGAATGCAAAGGTGTTGGAAGCAATGAATTTTATCATAGAAAGAACAACAATTAACCAATGATATTAACTAAGTTATATTTTGCGAAGCAAAATAAAAGGGCTGCCCGACCTTTGCCTGAGATAACCGCTTTCGGACGTCTCCGCGGAAAATTGAAAAACAACCAACGCTTAACTACCTGACCCCTAAGCTGTTCATCAGTCTTCAGAAAGGGCTCCCGGTCTTCATGAACCCTTATCCGCATTTAGAAGAACCGCAATCCTTGCACGTTAAGCATCCTTCCTGATAAATTAAATTGGTGGAAGCACAATTATCGCATTTTTGTCCCTTTGCCTCGGTACCGTCCGCAACAAATCGCTTTAAGGCCCTGGCCACCCCATTTTTCCAGGTGTTTATTGATTCTCCTTCCAGCTGCAGACTATTGATGAGATCTACTACTTTTTCTATAGGCATTCCATGGCGTAGCGTGCTGGAAATAAGTTTGGCGTAGTTCCAATACTCCGGATTGAACTTATGTGAAAGACCTTCAATGGTTGTTTTGTAACCCCGTTGGTTCTTGTACTGGAAATCATAACGGGAAAGGCCATCTTCTCCCCTGTTTTTGATGATCAGGCCATCATCTACCCAACGCGGGATCAAGAGTCCATCCTCATCGTCTGCCAATCCTGTAAATATCTCATAAGGCTTATCATCTATTAACCCAATAAAAGCGATCCATTTTTCCTTGTTGTTTTGAAAACGTACCACGTGCGCCTCCAGTACTGTCGGGCGTTTTGTCGGAAAGGCAGTAAGGGTACCTTCCGGTTCATTGGACAGCAGCACACCTGACCTTGATCCATCCCGGTAGACAGTTACGCCTTTACAGCCCACCTTCCAAGCTTCCAGGTACAATTTACCCACCAATTCTTCCGAAGCATTGTTGGGAAGGTTTATGGTAACGCTAATAGAATGATCTACCCATTTTTGAACAGCCCCCTGCAATCGAACTTTACGCAACCAATCGACATCATTGGAAGTAGCTTTGTAGTAAGGAGAGGCAGCCACAATTTTATCGAGCTCTTCCTGCGAGTATTTCTTTTCAGTATCTAACCCTTCGGCCCGCATCCATTGTTTGAACCTATGGTGAAACACTACATATTCTTCCCATGAATCGCCCACCTCATCCACGAAATCTATCTTCACATGTTGTTCGTTGGGATTTACTTTTCTGCGGCGTTTGTATACCGGGAGAAATACCGGCTCTATACCGGACGACGTCTGCGTCATCAGACTGGTTGTGCCGGTTGGGGCAATGGTTAAGAGGGCAATGTTTCTTCGTCCATATTCCAGCATTTCATAATATAATTGCTCATCGGCTCCTTTTAGGCGAAGAATAAACGGATTTTCTTTTTCTCGCTCCGGATCAAATAGTTCAAAGGCACCCCGGTCCTTTGCCATATGAACGGAGGCCCTGTATGCCTCTAATGCAATTGTTTTATGCACTTCAATTGAAAATGCCGTTGCTTCATCACTTCCATAGCGCAATCCCAATGCGGCCAGCATATCACCTTCCGCGGTAATACCGATACCGGTACGCCTTCCTTGTATGGCTTTCTTTTTGATCTTTTCCCACAATCGGATCTCTACCGCTTTAATCTCTTCTAATTCCGGATCGGCATGTATTTTAGCGAGTATCCCTGCTATTTTTTCAAGCTCCAGGTCAATGATATCGTCCATGATCCGTTGGGCTGCTGCGATATGTTTTCTGAACAGGGGGAAGTTAAAATAGGCGGTATTCTTAAACGGTTCTTCCACGTAGGAGAAGAGATTGATGGCTAACAACCTGCAGGAATCATAGGGGCATAAGGGAATTTCGCCACACGGATTGGTAGAAACGGTTTTGTAACCCAGGTCGGCATAACAATCGGGAACCGATTCTTTGATAATAGTGTCCCAGAACAAGATGCCCGGCTCCGCAGATTGCCACGCATTATGGACAATTTTATTCCATAATTTCCTGGCATCAATCACTTTTTTTACCTGTGGCGTACTGCTCTGTATCGGGAACTTTTGGGTATAGCCGGTGTTCTGTTCCACGGCATTCATAAAAGCATCATCGATCCTGACAGAGACATTGGCCCCGGTTACTTTTCCCTGTTCCATTTTAGCATCGATAAAATCTTCACTGTCCGGGTGGTTTACAGATACGGATAACATTAAGGCACCTCTGCGACCATCTTGTGCCACTTCGCGCGTAGAATTAGAATAACGTTCCATGAATGGTATAAGGCCGGTAGAAGTTAAGGCCGAATTTTTTACGGCAGACCCCCTGGGTCGTATGTGTGAAAGATCATGGCCTACGCCGCCGCGGCGCTTCATTAGTTGTACCTGTTCCTGGTCTATTTTCATAATGCCCCCATAGGAATCAGAAGTACCCTCGTTGCCAATCACAAAGCAGTTAGATAAAGATGCTATTTGAAAAGGGTTCCCAATACCCGCCATGGGACTTCCCTGGGGGACGATATATCTGAAGTTTTTAATCAGGTCAAAAATCGCATCTTCGCTAAGGGGGTTGGGATATTTTAGTTCGATGCGGGCCAGTTCATTTGCGATCCTTCGATGCATGTGGTCCGGATTCTGTTCATAGAGATTTCCCGCAGAATCCTTAAGGGCATACTTGTTCAACCAGACACTTGCAGCGAGGTCGTCCCCGTCAAAATAGGCCAAACTAGAGGCATAGGCTTCGGCATGAGAAAATGTTTTCCTTTTGGAAGGTGATGTTTTTACAGACATGGAGGTTTTATTAGCAGAGAATGAAGCCACTAAATTCCGATGAACAAAAAAGCTATTTTATGACTTTTGTCATACTACCTGGCAGATCCCAATATCAACCATCTATTTGTGTGTGCCTTACGATCTTATCAACACTAAAAAGTTGACAACTTAATCAGATTTTCCCTTTCAATGGCCCCCGAAATTGTAGCCCAGCACACTATAGCATCGAAATCTGGATCATTATTAGGATGGTACTCCACGATTGAAAACAAGATAAATCGCACGATTGTGTAACATGTAGACTTTTAATCCGTCTTACCAAGTATCCATTACTAAGACACTGGCATGAATTCAAACAAAAAAACAGGGAGAATTACAGGCGTATTATTGCTGCTTATTTTTATTTCGGGTATTGTAATCTATCAGTTCTTACAGGGCCCAAATCTTTATGCGGATAATTTTCTGACTACTGCCTCTGGCAGCGCCAATCAGCTCATTATTTCTACATTGCTTGGAATTTTAAGTGGTCTAACCTCTATTGTCATCGCAACCATCCTCTTACCCATTTTTAAAAGACATAGTCTTACATTAGCCTTTTTATACCTGGCATTTTGCATAATGCATTTCGTGGCGATAGCGATTGATAATGTCAGTGTGCTCTCCATGTTGGAAGTAAGTACGGAATACGGAAAAAACGGTACCAACAATGCCGATATTTTAAAGACCATCGGAACTATTTATTACGGGAAACATTGGTGGACTCATTATTTGACACTTCTGATTTCCTGTCTTCCTGTTTTTGTTCTGTATTACAGCTTTTACTATTCCAGGTTAGTTCCGAGAGTTATTTCGGTTTTTGGAATGGTAGCGGTAATGCTGATGTTCATAGAAATAATGTTTTCGCTCTTTGGAACTAGTATTAGCATGAATATGCTTCTGCCAATGGGTCTCATTCAATTGGTTCTCCCCATTTGGTTGTTTTTTAAAGGATTAAATACCCCATTGGAAAATAACAATCCGATGCCGCAATTGCCATAAGCGTGAACACCTAGCATAAAACAAAATAAAACGACCTGGTTAATCACTGCTGATTTTACTGTCCAAAATCTTTTCTAAAGCACAAAGGTTTCTAGCTTTTTACTAGCTTAGTGCTCAGCGCCCTATTAGCAGCACGTATTGGGCAGCGGCAATTTGAAAAACGCATACAGTTACAAAAAATGAAGAAAGTACTTTTAATTTTTACAGCCGGCCTATTTGTCATCGCATGCAATCCAAACCAAAAAAAAGGCAAGGAAGCCCCTTCTGAAAACACTACAGCGGCGGACCAAGGAACAGCAGCAGCTTCGGCTATTTTTGGAAATTATGCAGATGACAATTATCCAAGGAGAAAAGAAGGATACGATTGGGTTGCTGTTTCGGTAAAGGAAGGAGCGGACAATGCCATTTCAATTTCAGTACGCTCCAGAGCCGACAAAAAAAGCCCTACCTGTACGTTTGATACGAAAGCTTACAAAAAAGACAATGTAACTTTTGGTTCTATTTATAATGGAACGGAAATAACCTATACCTTCTCCGAGGGATCCATTACCATTTCTACTGAAACTGAAGAAAATGAAAATGTGCTATACTTCTTTTGCTCTGGTGGTGTTACTCTTGCCGGAACGTACTCGAAAATCGATGGGCCCTTAGATCCTGAACAAGTAGATAAAACGGCGTTTTCCAAAGTATTAAATTTACAGGGGGTCGGATTCAATGTTTCTTCCATAGAACAAAATGGAACCCATACCCTTACCGTTTTTACCTATGGTCTGGAAGAAAGAGACTATAGGGAAACGTTTGACATTACCGGATATCAGATAACGGATGCCGAAGTAGAAGACCTCAATTCAGACGGCTCACCAGAACTGTTGATCTATACCCAATCTGACGGTAGTGGCAGTTATGGCAATGTCATTGCTTTTTCGGTAAACAATAAAAAATCCATGAGTCAGGTTTATGTTCCACCGGTGGCCGATAACGAAAAAATAAATAAAGGCTACATGGGGCACGATGAATTTTCAGTTGTGGAAACCTCTTTGGTGCAGCGTTTTCCCATCTATAAGGAAGGCGACACAAACGCTAACCCCACAGGTGGCTGGCGTCAGGTTTCATATAAATTGGGAGAGGGAGAAGCTATGAGAAAACTGGAGGTTGATCAATTTTTGGATTATTGAAATAACTATCATTCTTTCCCGCATCTTAATAAAAACAATGTGATAACGACAGATCTAGAAATCGCCATAAAAGCCTTAAACAGGGGTGACATTATTGCCATACCCACGGAGACCGTATATGGCCTGGGCGGCAATGCCTTTAGCGAAGAGGCTGTAAAAAAAATATTCGCCTTAAAAAACAGACCTTTTTACAATCCCTTGATCGTTCATATAAAGGGACCTGAATTCCTTCCTCTGGTCGCCAGGGATATCCCTGAGATCGCCATGCAGCTGGCAAAGGAATTTTGGCCGGGGCCCTTAACAATGGTCCTAAAAAAGCAACCGATCATTCCGGACCTGGTTACTGCTGGAAAAGAAACCGTGGCGATCCGGGTACCGAATCACCCATTAACGTTAAGGCTTCTGGAGCAGCTAGAATTTCCATTGGCAGCTCCAAGTGCCAACCCTTTTGGGTCTATCAGTCCGACCAGTGCTGCGCATGTTGCCAATTATTTTAAAGATGATCTGGAAATCATTTTAGATGGGGGTCCCTGTGAAAAAGGCTTGGAATCGACCATCATTGGTTTTGAAAATAACCAACCCATCCTATATCGATTGGGTTCTATTTCCGTTGAAGATATAGAAAGGGTATCGGGCAAGTTGCCCACTAAAACAAAAAGTGATCACCAACCAATGGCGCCGGGAATGCTTTCCCGTCATTATGCCCCATCTACAGCCACCTATCTGACCAATGACGTAAAAAGTCTCATCCAACGTTATCAAGATAAAAAGGTTGGCCTGCTGCTTTTTAAAGACCCTCTCATAGATACCGGTGTTCAGCATCAGGAAATTCTATCACGGTCGGGAAATATCAATGAAGCAGCCAAAAATTTATACGCTGCCATGCACCGTTTGGACCAACTGGGCCTGGATGTGATCATAGCAGAGCAATTTCCTGAGGAGGGACTTGGAAAAACCATTAACGACAGGCTGCAAAGGGCCATAAAAAAATAATCCAAAGGAAAACTTCAACCCCGAAAGAGGGCGTTCCATTGACATTTTTTCAACTGCCTGAGAAATTGGCATTTAAAAGATATTGGATACGATGTAGCGGCAAAATAAGCCCCATTACCCATACAGGAAAAATCCCTATATTTAGTCCATCTCACAGTGTTAGGCAGGGCAGAACGATGCCTATCCTATTAGATACTCCGGTATATGAAAGCAATATCCAATCTCTTCCCCTTCCTGTTCCTTCTTTTAAGTTTGGGCGCCTGTAACGAAGAAAAGCCCCGTACGTTTCCTACTCAGGAAGAACTATTGGTGATAATGGATAAGGCCGTTAACAAAAGTGATCTTCCGGCAGTGGTGGCCATGGCTATAAACAAGAAGGGTGAAAAAGTTACCTATCAACATGGCCGCGCCATTTGGTCAGAAGAGGGTGCCATAACCCCCGAACATATCTTCAGGATCTATTCCATGACCAAACTCATCACTAGCATCGCCGCCCTGCAATGTGTGGAAAAGGGACTGATAACGCTCGATGAGGACCTGTCTGCCCTTATGCCTGAAATGACACGTATCCCCATCTTGTCCAATGGAGCATTCATCGCTCCTACCAGGGCGATTACCCTTCGTCATTTATTAACCCACACATCTGGATTTGGGTATATGGGAAATACAGTGACTGCCGAAGGGTTTACCAGCGAGGGTTGGGAATATGATGATGCCCCGCGACACTTCGAAAGCGGCACGGCCTTTCTTTATGGCAGCAGTACGGACTGGGCAGGCAAACTGGTTGAAAAAGTAAGTGGCATGGACCTGGAATCCTATTTCAGAAAGCACATCACCGGGCCACTTCAGATGAACAATACCTATTTCAATGTACCGGATTCCCTACAAGCGCTTATCGTCTCCTATGGGTCGAGGGGTGAAGATGGCAATCAGGAACTGATAGAATTTCCAAACAGGGTCCCGAAAGTGAAAACAACCTACTATAGTGGTGGGGGCGGTCTCTTTTCTTCGCCTGCTGATTACACCAGGCTTTTGCAATGCCTGCTGAATAATGGTACGTATGAAGGTGGCCGACTCCTGAAGGAGGAGACTATAGAGGCCATGAACCAGAATCAGGTCGGGACCATCAACCTCAGCCCCGAAGGGAGGGTATATGACTCTGCCGACTGCTGTAATTTCAACGGATTGATGGATGAAAAATCGAAATGGGGCCTGGCGTATATGATAGATAACAGCCCCGAAGACTATGGCAGGAGGGAGGGCACGCTTATGTGGGGTGGCCTTTTCAATACCTACTTTTATATCGATCAAAAATCCGGGATTGCCGCCAGCATCTATACCCAGCATATTCCATTTAATCACCCACAAACAACCCGTTTATTCGACACCTTTTCCCGCACCATTTATAAAAACATTACAGAATGATAAACCACTATTTACACAGACCTGTCGCAGAGATAAACACATCGAACTCCCATAATAAAACTTTTTTCGGAGCCTTTCCGCTCATGTGTTGCCTCTTATTCTTTGTGCTTTTCTTCGTCCTCCAGGTAAAAGGACAGGACAACAATCCTCTTGGGATGACCTTTAATCATGTGGCCCTTTCGGTTAAGGATGTGGACAGGGCAGCCACTTTCTACGGTGAAGTATTACAATTAAAGGAGATCACCAATCGGACCAAAATGGAGGGCATCCGGTGGTTTGCGTTGGGTGAAGGAAAGGAATTACATTTGATTTCAGTAGTTAAGGAGCCTGTTACACTTAATAAGGCGGTTCATTTTGCCATGATGACCGCTCAATTCGATGCCTTTGTAGAAGGATTACGCGCCAATAAGGTGCCTTACGAAGATTGGATGGGCGAATCCCAAAAAATCACGATCAGGGCTGATGGGATCAAACAAGTGTATGTCCAGGACCCGGATGGGTACTGGATTGAAGTGAACAGTGCCAACTAACATAGCTAATCAATACCATTCGAATACCCATGACAGAATCGCTCTCCTCCCAAATAGCTTCTCATGCCAGATGCTTCTTTTTTGGTGGCAACTGGACGGATGTGAACCTAAAGAAAGTAGTCTCCGATGTGGACTGGAAAATGGCCACTGCAAAGGTCCGATCGTTTAACACCATCGCTCAACTGGTGTACCATATCCATTATTTTGTAGCTGTTGTGAACAAGGTACTGGAAGGAGGACCGCTGGTAGGAAATGACAAGGTCAGTTTTGACCACCCGCCCATCAGCTCCCAAAAAGATTGGGAACAACTACTGCAGAAAACCTGGGAAGATGCCGCATTATTTTCAGACCTGATCGAAAAACTGCCGGAAAATACACTTTGGAAGTATATTGGGGATGAAAAATATGGGTCCTATTACCGCAACCTGCACGGAATCATAGAACATAGTCATTACCATTTAGGACAGATCGTGATCATTAAGAAAATGCTTTTAGACCAAGATAACTAAACAGGGACGCTATTCATTTTCAAGTAACAAGGTGCCTCGTGTAAACATTTACTTTGCTAAAGCATACACGTATTCTGTAGATCAGGGTCTTATTTTCAAATACCTTATTCCCTGGGAAAAAGGAAGGAACTTTTTAAGAAGGAGTAGAAACCCTTGGTTTCCAGTGTTCTAAATGACTCTTTTGCGTAATTTCCCAAAAATTGACTACATTTAAGTTACCAACCATAAACCATCACCAAATGAATCCGATCCTTAGAAATATATTGGCTGTGATTGCCGGCCTTGTCCTGGGTAGTGCCGTAAACATGTTCTTCATTTCTCTCAATGGAAGTGTCATTGCCCTTCCTGAAGGGGCCGATGTAAGCACTATGGAGGGGCTTAAAGAAAGCATGCAGTTATTTGAACCCAGGCACTTTATTTTCCCCTTTATTGCACATGCTGTTGGTACGCTTATAGGTGCTTATTATGCAGCCCGTATTGCTGCTACCCGCAAAAAAATGTTCGCCATGGTCATTGGCTTTGCCTTTCTGGCAGGAGGCATCATCAACGTGGTCAACCTTCCTGCCCCAGCCTGGTTCTCTGCCCTGGACCTCATTGCAGCCTACATTCCCATGGGATGGTTAGGAGGTAAGCTTGGCGGTAAATCATAAACGTTGGGTTGTCCTGAATAACCATATCAATAACGCCATTTTTGAGGCCTTCCCGGCGTTCACAAGTGGGCCCGTGCGCTTCAGTATTCTAACTATCGCATACGCCTCCCATTTTTTCGAACCCCATGCCAATTCAAAGGGGTTTTGGCTATAAGGAAGAAGCCCTGATTTCTCCTTCGTACATTTGTGACTTTTTCAGTACCTTTAAATGGCAAGGGAGTAACTTCCTATTAAAAGCCAACATACTGAACTACCAAAATCCTGTTTGCATGAAAAAGATGCTTATCCTAAATGCCCTTATTTGGGCGGCCGTTATCCTGATCACTTCTTATCTTTTAGGTGACCATCATAATTCACAAATGATAATTGGGATCATGGCAGTTGCCTTTACCTTACAGAACGGGTTTACCTATTCCTTTTTAAAGAAAGAGGATTGAGATGTTCTTTTCTCGCACAAAATCCATTCTGAAAAAAAGCTTCCTGGGTTTCGCCTTTTTTCTTTCATTCTGGGCATTCGCCCAGGAATACCGTTTGATCAATACCTATAACCGGGCTTCAACCTCACTGGAAGGCTATTGGAAATATATCGTGGATCCCTATGAGAATGGCTATTATAATTATCGTCTCGATCCTTTTGAAAATGAGGAAACCCCTTCCAAAAACGCCTTCTTTACCAATAGCAAACCCGCAGATACATCGGACCTGATTGAATACGATTTCGACCTCAGCGACAGCCTGTATGTTCCGGGCGACTGGAACACTCAGAAAGAAAAACTCCTTTACTACGAAGGCACTATTTGGTACCGAAAACTTTTCAATTACTCTAAAAAAGAGACGGCTAACCGGGTATTTGTTTCCTTTGAAGCGGCAAATTATCAGGCCGATGTATACCTCAACGGCACCAAACTGGGGAGGCATACAGGCGGGTTTACGCCCTTTGCCTATGAGATCACTTCACTGTTAAAAGAGCAGGGCAATTACCTGATCGTAAAGGTCGACAATAAGCGGATCAAAGAAGGGGTCCCCACCCTCAATACCGATTGGTGGAACTACGGTGGGCTTACCCGAAATGTAAGCCTTATTGAGACCGGTGCAACCTTTGTAGATGATTATTTCATTCAGGCAGACCCGGAAGATCCAAATGGCATCAAAGGTTATGTGCATTTAAACGGAAATGATAAGGCAACACAAGGCATAAACCTGCGAATCCCATTACTAAATGTCGATACCCTGTTAATACCCGATCCATCAGGGAAAGCTGCCATCGATATCAGGTCCAAAACAATGAAAATGTGGTCGCCGGAAGATCCGGGACTTTATCAGGTATTTCTGATGACACCAACAGATACCCTTGATGATCTGATCGGTTTTCGGTCAATAAGAACAAAAGGGCACGAGATACTGTTAAATGGTAAACCCATATTTTTAAAAGGAATCTCCATCCATGAGGAAAGTCCTTTGCGGGGTGGCCGTGGCCATAGCCTGGAAGATGCGGTAACACTATTGGAGTGGGCCAAAGAACTGGGCTGTAATTTTGTGCGCCTGGCGCACTATCCGCACAATGAACACATGGTACGAGTGGCCGATAAAATGGGGCTATTGGTTTGGGAAGAGAACCCAGTGTATTGGACCATTAGCTGGGAAAATCCGGATACGTATACGAATGCCGCCAATCAATTGACAGAAGTTATCTCACGCGATAAGAACAGGGCTTCGGTCATTATCTGGTCTATGGCCAATGAGACCCCAACCAGTGAAGCCAGAACTCAGTTCCTTACCAATTTGGCGTCCCTGGCCCGTTCCCTTGACAGCACGCGCCTGATCAGTGCCGCCCTGGAACAGAGCAATTACAAGGGCGATCCGAAGACCCGGACCATTCATGACGCATTTGCTGCTGTAGTAGATGTCCTGAGCTTTAACCAATATATTGGCTGGTATGACGGGCTTCCGGATAAGGCCAGGGATATCCGGTGGGTAATAGAACAGGATAAACCCGTACTTATCTCCGAATTTGGCGCGGGTGCCAAGGAAGGGTTCCATGGGGATAAACAAACCCGCTGGACGGAAGAATACCAGGAATACCTCTATAAAGAAACCCTGCAATATGTTAAACACCATTGAACAACTGCGGGGCATGTCGCCCTGGATCCTGGTCGATTTCAGATCTCCCCGAAGGGTGCTCCCCAAAATTCAGGATGGCTGGAACAGGAAAGGATTGATCTCAGGAGAGGGGGTTAAAAAGAAAGCTTTTTACACACTTCAAAAATATTATCGGTCTAAAAATTAGTCACCTCCAGATAGCGACTCCATGCATGCTAATGGCAGGCATTGGGCTTTTTTTTGGATCTGGCAGGCTTCTTAACTAATACCATATATCTTCTTTACACTGCTTCTTATTTACAGGGCATCCTTGATAATGGCCTCTACTACCTCCGGGTTTAGTAAGGTGCTGATATCGCCAAGATTGGAAGTGTCTTTCGCGGCAATCTTCCGTAAGATACGCCGCATGATCTTTCCACTGCGGGTTTTTGGCAATCCGGGTACGAACTGAATCTTATCTAATTTAGCGATGGGGCCTATATGCTCTGTTATCTGCTGATTGATCTCCTTGCGAAGGTTTTCCGGCATCCTGGACTCCCCTACTTCCTTGAGGATCACAAAACCATATAAGGCGTTCCCTTTAATTTCGTGCGGAAAACCAACGATAGCCGATTCTGCTACCGCAGGATGTTCATTGATGGCATCTTCAATGGGTGCTGTGCCCAGGTTATGACCAGAGACGATGATGACATCATCTACCCTGCCTGTGATCCTGTAATAGCCCACAGCATCTCGTAACGCGCCATCTCCTGTGAAATACATATCCTTGAATGCCGAGAAGTACGTCTCGTAATACCGCATATGATCGCCCCATATCGTTCGGGCCATAGAAGGCCAGGGAAATTTGATACACAAACGGCCCTCCACCTGGTTCCCCTTCAATTCTGCCCCGTTCTCATCCATCAGGGCCGGTTGTATCCCTATGAAGGGCAAGGTAGCATAGGTAGGGGTTGTTGGCGTTACATAAGGAATGGGAGAGATCATGATCCCACCGGTCTCTGTCTGCCACCAGGTATCTACAATAGGGCTTTTGGTCTTCCCAATATTGTTGTTATACCAATGCCAGGCTTCCTCGTTAATAGGTTCTCCCACGGTTCCCAACACTTTAAGGGAAGAAAGGTCGTATTTATCCACAAAGTCAAGGCTCTCTTTTGCAAGTGCCCTGATGGCTGTTGGGGCAGTGTAGAACTGTGTTACTTTATGCTTTTGTACCACCTCCCAAAACCGGCTGTAGTCAGGATAGGTAGGAACGCCTTCGAACATAACCGTAGTAGCGCCGTTTGCCAAAGGACCGTAGACGATATAGGAATGTCCTGTTATCCATCCGATATCGGCAGTGCACCAGTAGATATCCTTCTCCTGATACTGGAAAATATTCTTAAAGGTGTAGGCTGTATAGACCATATATCCGGCGCAACTATGAACCATGCCCTTGGGTTTTCCGGTAGAACCCGAAGTGTAGAGGATAAAGAGAGGGTCTTCGGCATCCATCACCTCGGCAACACATTCATTCCCGGCCTTATCCAGCAAAGGTTGCAGCCAGAGGTCGCGCCCATCCAGCATAGCTACCTCATTGTCTGTTCTGTTGACCACCAGGACCGTTTTAACTCCCGGACACTGCTCCAGCCCCTGGTCTACGATCCCTTTCAGATCAAGGGTCTTTTCGCCCCGATACGAACCGTCTGAAGTAATAACCATTTTGCAGTCGCAGTCATTGATCCTGGTGGCTAATGCCTGGGAAGAAAAGCCTGCAAATACTACCGAATGGATGGCCCCTATGCGGGCACAAGCCAATACTGAAACTGCTAATTCCGGGATCATTGGCAAATAGATGCACACCCTGTCACCTTTAACAATCCCCTGCGCTTTGAGCACATTGGCCATGCGGCATACGCGCTCATGAAGCTCATTGTAACTTATATATTGGGCGCTTTCAGAGGGGTCATTGGGCTCAAACAGAATGGCTGTTTTGCTTCCCCTTACCGGCAAATGCCTGTCCAGACAATTCTCGGTGATATTCAGTTTTGCATTTTCATACCAAACGACCTCCGGTTTGGAAAAATCCCAGCGAAACACCTTATCCCAGCGCTTGCGCCAAACAAAGTGCTCTTCTGCGATCTCTTCCCAGAAATTTTCAGGTTCCCTGACCGATTTGCGGTATACCTGAAAATATTCTTCCAAATGCTTGATATGGTAATTACTCATGAATGCTGTTTTTAATGTGATTGAGCCCTGCCTGCCCCTTTTGGAAGTCGGATCGTTTCCACGATCTGTTGCACCTCTTCAGGAGGATCCTTGGTAAATGTGGAAATGACGAGGGCCACTATAAAGTTAAGCATCATAGCCACAGTTCCAAAACCTTCAGGTGAAATTCCAAACCACCAATCCTCCGCACTCCCACCTCCAAACATATCGAACTTAAATTTGAGCATATAACACAACATGGACAGAATGCCCACTATCATCCCGGCTGTAGCGCCTTCTTTATTCATCTTTTTATAGAAAATCCCCAGAATGATGGCGGGAAAAAAAGAGGCTGCAGCCAATCCAAAAGCAAGGGCTACCGTGGCTGCCACAAAGTCTGGCGGATTAATACCAAAATAACCGGCAATACATACGGCTACAATAGCCGCCAATCTGGCAATTACCAGTTCTGCCTTATCGGAGATATTGGGCCTCCATTGCTTCTTAACCAGGTCGTGCGATATGGCCGTTGAAATAACGAGTAATAACCCGGCAGCAGTGGAAAGGGCTGCAGCAAGTCCGCCGGCAGCTACCAGGGCGATCACCCAATTGGGAAGGTTGGCAATTTCAGGATTAGCCAAAACGGTGATATCAGGATCTACCGTAAGTTCATTTTGTTTTGCATTTCCCACATATTGTATAAGGCCATCCTGGTTTTTATCATTAAAGACAATGAGCCCTGTTGTTTCCCATTTCTGGAACCAGGGAGGCATTTCGGCATACGGCCGATCACTGACCGTCTCCAGTAAATTAGTTCTTGCAAAAACAGCCACGGCAGGGGCCGTCGTGTAAAGAATGGCAATAAACAGCAAGGCATATCCGGCCGATTTTCTTGCATCCCGCACATTGGGAACCGTAAAGAACCGGACGATGACATGTGGCAATCCTGCAGTGCCAACCATCAAAGCTGCCGTGATGCAAAAAATATCGGTCATGGATTTAGTGCCATCAGTATAGGCATTAAAGCCGAGTTCCCGAGACAGGCCATCCAGCTTATCAAGCAAAGCGATCTCTTGCCCCAATACCTGACTTCCCATCCCTAACTGCGGCACAGGGTTCCCGGTCATTTGTATTGAGATGAAGATCGCCGGCACCATAAAAGCAAAAATAAGGACACAGTATTGTGCCACCTGCGTATAGGTAATTCCCTTCATCCCTCCTAGGACAGCATAAAATAGCACAATGATCATGCCTATCATAACACCGGTATTGATAGGAACTTCCAAAAACCGCGAAAAAACGAGACCAACGCCTCTCATCTGGCCTGCCACATAGGTAAAGGAGACAAGGAGCGCACAAATGACCGCTACTGTCCTCGTAATATTGGAATAATAGCGGTCTCCTATAAAATCGGGTACCGTGAATTTTCCGAATTTCCGCAAATAAGGTGCCAATAATAAGGCCAGCAAAACGTATCCGCCGGTCCATCCCATTAAGTAAACAGAACCATCGTATCCTGTGAAAGAGATAAGTCCGGCCATTCCCAGAAAAGAAGCGGCAGACATCCAGTCAGCAGCCGTTGCCAACCCATTGGCAAGGGCAGGAACATGACCTCCGGCAATATAAAAATCACTTGTAGAAGAAGCCCTGGCCCAGATGGCGATGCCAATATACAGCGAAAAGGAGATGATAACCAGAAGGAGTGTCCAGCCTTGTACGTCCATAAATGATCAGAATTAGGAATCTGAGTTGTTAGTCGTCATACCCGTATTTTTTATCCAGCTTGTTCATTAGCCTTACATAGACGAAAATTAAGATCACAAAAACATAGATAGCGCCCTGTTGTGCGAACCAGAACCCCAGACCAAAACCTCCGATCCTTATGGTATTTAAAAAATCCTTGAAAAGGATTCCGGCACCAAAAGAAACCAGGAACCAAATGCTAAGCAGCAGAATCAGGTACAGCAGATTCTCACGCCAGTATGCTTTTGCTTTTTCTCGTTCGTTTTTCATCCAAAGGCCTTATTGGTTGCCTTAGGCAAAATACTAAATAATAATGGAATATATTCGGGGAGGCTCCCAAGAGTTCTTCTTGTAATACGTGGCGCTAAAGCAGTGAAGACTATTGTTCAAGACTGATTGCCTGGAAACCTACCAATTCCTGATCCTGAAATTCCGGGCTTATTTCTATGGGATTGCAACACACCTCGCAATCTTCCACATAGGTCTGTCTGGATACCGAGGCATCCAGGAGCATGGAGATCTCTTCCCAGCAGTAGGGACATTGAAAAAAGTGTTCCATCATATGACCAAGAAGTTCCTATCTGTGAATATGCAGAACCCTGTTAGAGTTCTACGTTTAGAAGTTGCCCAGTTAATTGCAGCAATTGCAATTCGGCTAATTTTGCGTCGTATTTGGCAAGATTCTTATTGGTCAGGGCATTGAGCAGGTTAATCTGTGCCTGTCTGAATTCTATGGAGGTTATCCTTCCCAGGAGGAATTGCTCTCTGGAACGGGCAAAATTATTTTCATTGGTTACCACATTCTGCTCCTGAATGGCATAAATGTTCAATCTATTCTCATAAATGGCGAGCGCATTAAAGATATCGCGATCTACCTCCAGTTCAATTTGTTTTCTGAGAAGTTCCTGATTTTGAAAGGCGATCTTGGCGTTTTTAACGCGCACAGCCGTTCCGCCCCCGTCAAAAAGGTTCCAGGTCAGGTTGGCACCCAATGAAAGGTTATACGTTGTGTTATTTACACCCGGAAAAAAGGCAGATGCCGCACTCTGATTCAAATTCCACCCATAGGTGCCCCGCAATCCGATGTTAGGAAGGTATCCGGATCGACTAACCTTTATGTCGTATGCATTGATGCTAAGGTTTTTCTCAGTCTGTAATAAGGCCACATTATTCACTTTTGCCTGACCAATATAGTCTTCCAATTCCAGTTTTGGTATAAACGTAACCACGGTATCTACTGAAAACGTCTCGTTCAGATTTTGGTTCAAAACAACGTTAAGATCGCGCTTGGTGTTGGCCAACTGCTGTTGGGCATTTAGCAGGTTAATACTGTCGTTCGTTACATCTACCTGGGCATTTAAGATATCCAATTTGGTGTTCTGCCCATATTCAAATGCATATTCCGCACGCGTTATCCGATCCTTGGAGATCTCCAGCGCCTGCTTGAATACGTGCACGTTTTCCGTAAGCCGGGCCACTTCAAAATAGACACTAAATAATTGGAGCATGGTATTTTCAATGGTCTCCCGGGCCTGTAATTCCGTAAGGGCATATTGTTCCTTCAGGCTCTTGTAATTGTAGAACCTTCCTAACCCATCGAAAAGGGTATAATCCAGGGCGAGGCCCCCGTTATATCGTTGTGCCTCTGCCTGGATGAGCTCCAGATCAGGTCTCGGATCACCGTTCTCCAGAAATTGCCCCGGGAATTCAATGGTAGAGTCATCCCGGTTATAGGTGGCACCGGCATTTGCCGATAAGGCAGGTAAGAATCCGGAATTGAGGATGGTGCTATTGTTCTCAGCAATACGCACCTGATTCCTGGCCACCTTGATGCCAAAGTTATTTTCCAATGCCAGGGATACTGCTTCTTGCTTGGTTAGTGATGGTTCCTGTGAAACTAGTTGGAACGCTCCCGCAAAAAATATGGGGAGCACATATATAAGGTTCCTTCTTTTCATTAATCTATATCTTCTAGTTTTACTGACTCCTTCTTCCTGGATTTTGGCGTTTTTATACCGTTTTGAAGGTGGCCTTTTGTTGCCTGGTGCAATTTTTCCTGAAGCTTCGCATCCTGCAGTTGTTCCTTTATGACACGTTCAACGGACTCCCTGTCTACTCTTTCACCGGTCTTTAACCATTTTATATTTCCTTTGGCTGTATTTATGGCAGATAGTAATAAGGGAAGCATTAATAGCGTTAAAATAGTTGCAATCCCGATCCCATAAGAAATAGAAATCGCCATTGGTTTCAGAAACTGTGCCTGACGACTTTTTTCCAAAAGCAAGGGTGCCAGACCGGCAATGGTTGTCAGGGAGGTTAAGAAGATGGCCCTGAAACGCGATTTTCCCGCTTCGTACAGGGCGTCATCAAATTTCATTCCTTCCCTCAGGTAAGCATTGAATTTCCCTATTAAAACTAAGCCGTCATTTACCATGATCCCAATGAGTGCTATGATCCCTAAGGCCGACAGAACATTTATTGGAAATCCATGAATATAATGACCCCACGCAACCCCGATAACACTAAAGGGGATCATTGAAATTAAAATAACCGGCTGACTGTACGAACGGAAGGTAAAGGCAATAACCGCAAAGATGAGAAATAAGATCACCGGAAAAACCTTGTTTGCGGAGCTGGAAAGCTTCTGGGCTTCCCTGTTCTGACCTTCATAAGATACAGACAGTGTAGGATATTTAGCCAAAAGGTCCGGTACGATATTCTGCTGCACATCCAGGAGTACATCGGTGGCACTTTCATTTGGGTCTTCCAGGTCTGCTTCTACCCTAATTTCACGCTGCCCATCCAGGTGGCTAATAGACTCGTCCCCACGTGCAATGGAATAGGTAGCTATTTCAGAAAAAGGTACGCGCTGCCCGGCAGGGGTCAGAATCCGCATATCATCAAGATCTGAAATGGAGGACCTGTTAGATCGGTCATAACGCACCCAAACCCTGATCTCATCTTGTCCCCTTTGAAAGCGTTGCGCCTGCGCACCAAAAAATCCTGCCCTTACCTGTGTCATCACCTGTTGCAGGTTAAGCCCAAGGGCATAGGCATTTTCTTTTAATTCAATATCGAGTTCCTTGATCCCTTCGGGATCCGTATCGGTCACGTCGCGCAGTTTTGGATTGTTCTCCAGATAGCTTCTGAGTTCATCCTTTGCACTTTCCAATTGGTCATTATCATTGCCTAAGAGTGCTATGGATACCGGACTACCTCCAAAGTTACCCCCGGACCCAAACGTAAGTCGTTCTACACCATACACTTCACCCACTTCCTCGCGTATGGCATTTGTGATCTCAGGTGAAGGAAAATCACGCTCTTCGCCGGGCAGGAGGTTAACACGAAGGGATGCCTTGTTATTTCCCGGACCCACCCTTTTTATAATATTCTGTACTACCTGTAAATTTCCGGTTTGACGCGACGTAAAATCCTCATTTACACGCCAGGCAGCTGCTTCCACACGGGAAATGATGTCGTCTGTAATCTCCGGGTTGGTACCCTCTGGCATTAGGAGTTCAATGCTAACCTGGTCACTGGCAATACTGGGAAATATCGTTACCCGGACCACCCCTGACATGATGGAAGCGATGGTGATGACCAAAAGTCCGGTAAATATCGAAAAACTTATGAATCTGTGATTGAGGACAAAGTGAAGCGCAGGACTGTACAACCTATCCCTGAGATAACTCATAACCCGATCTCCTATTTTGTTGAAGACCCTTAGTTTACTGAACAACTTGTCGAATCCTTTTTGTTTTGACACTTCCTCAGGATTCTGGCGGATTAAAGCTTTGGAATGCGCAATATGTGCAGGCAATATTATAAGTGCTTCGAACAGGGAAACTGCTAAAGTAAGGATCACCACCGTAGATACTTCCCCAAAAAACTCTCCTATCCTGCTATCCAGGAAAAGAAAGGTAGAGAAAGCCAGCACAGTAGTAATTATGGCCGATAAAATAGGGGGGATTACCTCAACTGTACCATCAATCGCAGCCTGAACGGGCGATTTACCCATTTCATAATGCTGGTATATATTTTCAGAGATCACGATACCGTCATCCACCAAAATACCAATCACGATGATCATCCCGAATAAAGAAAGAACATTGATGGTAACACCCAACATGCCTGCAAAAATGAACATTCCCAAAAAGGAAATCGGTAAGCCAAAAGCCACCCAGAAGGCCAAACGGGTGTTTAAAAAGAAAGAAAGGAATAAAAGTACCAGTAATATCCCAATGGCACCATTCTCAACCAATAACAGGGTACGTTGTTCTAAGGAAATGGAAGCATCTGAGACGACATCGAGCCGCACATTATTATGCGTTTCATTAAACTCTTCAATATACGTATTGATTTTTTCTGCTGATGGGATAAGATCTTCACTATTAGTGTTACTTACCTGAACATTGACAGACAAGTTCCCATTGAAATAGGAAACATTGGGCGTTTCAGAAAATCGGTCGCGCACCTCAGCCACATCACTTAGCCTGACGATGTTTCCGCTTGCATCGGAACGTACCACCAGGTTATTCAGTTCGTCTCCATAATACGAACGGTTCTTGGCCCTTATCAGATAATCTTCCTGCTCCGTTTTGATTTCACCTCCTGTGGTAAGGATATTCGTCTGGCCTATGGCCTGTGCCACTTCCTGAAAACTCAGGTTGAAGGCCAGCAGGTCCCGCTCGCGAATGGCAATTTCAATTTCTTCTTCAGGATATCCGGAAATCTCGATCTGTGAGATCCCATCCATGGCACGCAAATCATATTCTATTTTTCTTGTGATCTGTTTAAGATTAGACAAGGAAATTCCTTCTCCACTTACCGCAAAACTGATGGTTGGCCTTGTGGATTCTTGCTTGGCCACGACAAGAGGCTCCATACCTCCGGGAAAGTTTGGCACCCGGTCTACGGCGTTTTTCACCTCCGTGATCATCACGTCAACATCCTCATCCGAGTCTATTTCCACGGTAATGCTTCCACCATTCTCACGCGAAGTAGACGTAACCCTGTCTATACCTACCAACCCTTTGAGGTTGTCCTCAATTTTCAGCACTACTCCTTCTTCGATCTCCAGGGGAGCGGCGCCCGGATAGTTGATACTGATGGTGATGATCTGAGAATCCATTAATGGAAAAAAGGAAGACCGCATACGCATGGCGCCCAAAATTCCGAAAACTACAAAGGCAAGGATAATAACATTTACTGCTACATCGAACCGGATAAAATAACCTATGATCTTGCGCATGCTACGGGCGTTAATTTAGTGTTTTAGGTAATGCTTCTACGATATTGGTACTATCGCGATATGGTTTTACGATCATTCCTGCATAGGCCCCTGGAACCGATCGTGCCAATATTACGGTACCATCCGCAATTCCCTTGATCACTGCCGTCTTTTCAGAAAAATATACGGGCCTTACCGTTATAACATCGAGAATACTATCGCGGACAATAAACAATTCCTTCTGATCACTAAGAAGTTTCCGGGAGATCTCAAAAGCATTTTCTTCACTATTCCCTTCAATTTGCGCTTCCAGGTACATTCCCTCCTTAACGCGTTCATCCTTAATATCAATAAAAACAGATACTGTCTGAGATTCCTGATTTACCGACGCATTGACCCTTGCAACACTTCCCGTAAATTGTTGTGTGCCCTCCAAATTTTCAAGTCGGACTGTTTCACCAACTTTTAGAAAATCGCTGTACGATTTGGAAACCGCTACTTCCAGTTCATATATGGCAGGGTTAATAAACTCCCCCAATTTCTGCCCGGGTCTGACCAAGCTTCCTTCGGTTACCAATGCCTCTGTTAATACCCCATAGAAAGGTGCTCGTATGGTGTATTTGGATAAGCGCTGCTCCAAATTCCTAACATTGTAAAACGTGGTGACAATATTTCGGCCGTTGATGAAATAACGCTCTTTTTCGGACGTAATTTCGGGCAGGTCGGGCGTGCTTTTAGTGAGGTCAAAATTGGATAGATAGGCTTGCCATTTGGGAAATGACTCCGGATAATCCAGACGAAGGTCGGGCATGGCAGCGGTAATCAGGTTATACAAGTTGCTCTTCGCGCTTTGAACCGATGCGGCATATTCCTGCGCATCAATACGCATTAACGTTTCTCCTTTCCTAAATGCCTGTCCGGGTTTAAAGGGATGGCTGCTGCTCCTGAAGACGCCCTGCACCTCAGCAAACAACTCAACACGTTCTTTTGCCACCAGGTTGCCATTGGCCGGAATGATTATAGGAATGGTTTTGTTAAAGACCGTATCTACAAAAACCGTCTTGATTTCCTTCCGGGCAACAGGTTTTTTCTCTTCTTCGGCAGTTACCAATAAATAAGCTATTACGGTGGCTGCAATTAAAATAAGAACACCAAAGGTGTAGAGTATAATTTTTCTCATCAAGTTCTGGTTGCTACGTACTTTTTAGACCGCAAAACTAAAGATTTGTTTAGTTGATGTGAGTTAAATAAAACATAAAGTGTTTAACGTTTAAAGGGAATACCAAAGACAAAAAGGGATGCTGAGCATCCCTTTTACCAACTAACCAAATTGAAATTAACTACTCATTATCATTGTCATCATCAAATTTTGTCTCGGCCACACGTGTTTTCTTAAAGTCGATTTCCTTAAAGTTCAGTTTCATGTCGCCTTTGTCGTAATCAAAGACCAGGAACTGCCTGGTATTCATATTCTCCAGGTTTTTCAGGGAATTGAATTTGTTATTTTGTATTTGAAGTATCTCCAGGCTTGCGAGCTGGCTGAATTCACGCGGGATCTCACCGTCTAGCTGATTGTTGGCCAATATAAGTTCCTTTAGTTGTACCAATTGTCCAAATTCCCTCGGAATAGCGCCTTCCAATGTATTTTCAAAAAGTCCAAGGCTTTCCAAATTACTGAGGTTACCCAATGCTTCCGGAATGGCACCCTTTAAATTGTTGCTGGAAAGGTTCAGTACTTTTAACTTCGTTAATTGTCCCAAACTGGCCGGGATGTTTCCCGAGAAAAAATTGTTGAACGCTGTAAGTTCCTTTAACTTGGTCAGGCTGCCAAAGGATTCCGGTAATGCTCCCTTGAAGCGGTTCATCTCTATTTTTAAAATCTCGAGGTCCTCAAGCCTGGCAATGCTTGCAGGTAATTCGCCCGTCAGCGTGTTAAAGGCTACATTAAATACTTTTAAATGTTCCAAATTCCCAATACTCGCCGGTATGACCCCTTTTAGATTATTGCGGAACAGGTTGATCTCCACAACATGGTTATCTACCACCTTAACCCCATACCACTGCGCCTCAGGTTCTTCCAGGTTCCAGGTATGGACCCACTCAGGACCATTGGTGCTTTCATAAAACGCTATAAGGGCCTTTCTCTCCGTCTTACTTATTTTTGCCGATACCAAAAAGCAAGTGCTGAAGAGGACAACGAAAAACAGTACATTTTTCATATAGAAACATTTTTTAGAAAACATCGCACTTTTTAAATCAAATCCTATAAGTAAATTAGGAATTGCCCTACAAATATAGTCTAAAATAAGGATAAGCTTCCTGTTTTCCCGATGAACAGCGGTATTTTGTTGTGAAACTCTCTTTTCTTGTGGTGTGTAGAACAGCATACCTACATATTTGTTGAAAAATCCTACATATCTAGTTTTAGTGTAAGTTCTTCCCACTGTTTCATAAGGATTTCCAACCGCTTTTTCTTCTTTTGGTAGTGATCAAAAAAATGGGGTTTTGCAATGGTGGCATCGTAGTTCATCAGGAGTTCATGATCTATTTCCGCGAGCTCCTTCTCAAGGGCATTTATCTCAGATTCCGTATTGCTGAGTTTATTCTTTAAGCCCTTTACCTTTTTCTGGTCATGGTAAGGCCTCTCCGTTTTTTGTGCCTGCTCTTCCTTTTTGATTACAGATTTCTTTTCAATGGACCTGAAGTCGGCCGCACGCCTTTCTTCCAGAAAATAATTGATGTCTCCCAGGTATTCCCTGATCTTCTTATCCTTGAATTCGTATACCTTGTTGGTCAGTCCCTGCAGGAAATCCCTGTCGTGCGATACAACGATCAGGGTTCCCTGAAAATTGATCAATGCTTGTTTCAGCACATTCTTGGAGGCGATGTCCAAATGGTTGGTGGGTTCGTCCATCACCAGCACATTTAATGGCTGCAGCAGCATTTTAGCGAGGGCCAGTCTGTTTCGTTCCCCTCCGGAAAGTACCTTCACGTACTTTTCCACATCGTCCCCACTAAATAAAAAAGACCCCAGAATATCGCGGACCTTACTCCTGTTTTGCTCATTTGCAGCATCGACCATGGTGTCCAGGACGGTTTTATTGCCATCCAGGTATTCGGCCTGATTCTGGGCAAAGTAGCCTATTTGCACATTATGGCCCAATTTCAGATGCCCTTCATACGGCAATTCCCCCACCAGGATCTTTGCCAGGGTGGTCTTCCCCTGGCCATTTTGTCCTACAAAAGCCGTTTTGCTATCGCGTTCGAGCAACAGGTTAATGCCTTTCAACACTTCCTTTGAACCATATGATTTGGAAACGCCTTCTATCTCAGCTACCACCTTACCGGGGGTAACCGACACCGGAAAACGCATCTTCAGGACCCCTTGGTCCTGCTGGTCTACTTCGATCCGTTCCATACGATCCAGTTTTTTGATGAGCGACTGTGCCATGGAAGCCTTGGAGGCCTTTGCCCTGAACTTCTCGATAAGGCGCTCGGCCTGCTGGATTTCCCGTTCCTGGTTTTTCAGGGCGTTGAGTTGTTGTTCCTTGATCTCCTGACGCAAAATAAGGAATTGCGAATAGGGTTTGTTATAATCATAAATGCGTCCCAGGGAGATCTCAATCGTCCGGTTGGTCACATTATCCAAAAACATCTTATCGTGCGATACGATGACTATTGCTCCCGTAAAACCGCTGAGGAACTGTTCGAGCCAGATGATCGATTCTATATCCAGGTGGTTGGTAGGTTCATCTAAAAGCAACACATCGTTCTTCTGAAGCAATAACTTTGCTAATTCAATACGCATCCGCCATCCACCGGAAAACGTATCTGTTTTTTTGTCAAAATCTTCCCTCCTGAATCCCAGGCCCAGGAGTATTTTTTCCGTTTCACCCTGATAGTTATACCCGCCGAGGATCTCATAATGATGGGTGTGGTCATTGAGGTCTACCATGAGCTGGTGATACCCATCACTCTCATAATCGGTCCTGGTTGCCAGCTGTTCATTGATATGGGCCAGTTCCTCTTCTATCTGCTGTAATGCGTCAAAGGCTTTATAAGCCTCTTCCAATACGGTATTTCCTTCCTCAAAATCAATATCCTGCCGCAGGAAACCGAGCCGTATTTCCTTGTCTGATGCAATGGTTCCGGTATCTGGTGCTACATCTTTGGCCAGTAATTTTAACAGGGTCGATTTGCCAGCGCCATTTTTTCCAATAAGGCCCACGCGATCGCCCGGATTTAGCCGGAAGGCAATCTCTTCGAACAAATATTCTCCTGAGAAAGAAACCGATAGGTTATGTACATTCAGCATTATTGTGACCCCTGTTACATTGTTGATGATGGCAAAAAAGTACCTTTGCCCAAAATTTCATGCAAATGTTAAAAAAAGGAAACAAACTCTACAGTATTTTAACAGGAAGTTGTCCTAAGTGCCATAAAGAGAGTATGTATTTGGATCCAAATCCCTATCATTTGGGATCCCTTTTTAAAATGCATGAACGTTGTTCCCATTGCCAGACAAAATACAAGATAGAACCTTCCTTCTTTTATGGTGCCATGTATGTGAGTTATGCCGTGGGGATCGCTTTTGCCGTTGCTGCGTTCGTCATCAGTTTTTTACTGTTTAAAACATCGCTGCTAACCACTTTCATTGCCATTGTGGGAACATTAGTAGTTTTCCTGCCGGTCATTGTACGTCTTTCGAGGAATATCTGGATCAATATCTTTGTTGCGTATGATGGAAATGCCGCAAAGCGCTAGGGTCTTTGGTAACGTTTTTTGTAACGCTGAATATCCATATCGGCAGGAATGAGAGCTCCCTTTTCAATGTATTTAAAAAGGATATCCGATGCAAAAGGAGCGATCATGACCCCCCTGGAACCAAAGCCATTTAACAGGAACAGATTCTTATGCTCCGGATGCCTGCCCAGCAACGGCCTCCTGTCTGCCACTGTAGGGCGTATACCGGCCACATGACGGATCACTTCATAATCGCATTGCAGGAACGACCTGAGTTTTGTTTCCAATTCTGCCCTTGCTTCAGGGGTTGGTTCATTGGTCTTATCCTGCCATTTATAGGTGGCACCTATCCTATAGGTATTGCCTCCCAAAGGGATAATGAATACTGAAGATTTAATGACCTTTTCCTCCTGTAAGGCAGGCGCCTTAATAGTCAGCAATTCGCCTTTGGTACCGTTTAGCGGCAGGTAACCAAAATAGGGGTTTTGGGTAAGTCCATATCCCGTGGCAAAGACCAGGTACTTTGCCTGTACCTTACCGTACCGGATGTTTTCTTCCCCTATCTCAAGGGCATCAAAATCAAAGGAGACGTTCAGTAGTGCCTTCTTTTCCAGCAGGTACTGCTTATAGTGTGCAATAAGCAAGGCGGTGTCTATGCGCCCGGTACCGAGGACCTCTCCGTATCCGTAGGGGGCATCCAAAGAGGGATTGCTATTGGGAATCAATTTGGTTGATAAGAGCGACTGCAAATTGGGTTGGTCCGACGCCTCAAACCAGTTGTTCTGTTCCTCCACACTGGCAAAACGCCTCAGGACCCGTAGTTTGTAATCGAGGGTGACACCCAGTTTTTTTTCGAGTGCATTATAAAACGGCAAGGCCGCGGCCAATTGTTCATGGGCTTTCCATGCCAGCGTAAAGCGCTTAAGAATCACGGGGTTATAAAGTCCACCGGCCACAACAGACGCCTGCTGTGAGCCATCGCTGACCACGACAAAGGTCTTTCCGTGTTTTTCCAGCGTTTCACAAAAGGAAATCCCTGCAAGCCCTAACCCAACTACGAGGTAATCTACCATAGAGGCAAAAATAAAAAACGCCGCTCCAAAAAGAGCGGCGTTTCCATATTATAATTGAATTGGAATAACAATTGTGGTTTAATAGGCCCACATGTCCTGTTCCCTGTCGCGGATCGCTTCTTTGATACGATTCGATTCGAGCAACTGGAACAATGCATTGTCTGCAATGTAATCATCTATGGCACGGTCTCCGTGAACATTATCTTCACGATAAATGACGGCATTAAAACGGCGGGCATTCAGCAACATATCGTAAGAGATAGGTTGCGCAGAGTTTCGCTGGTTAAAGACTTTGGCGTCGTGCAGAATCTTCCTGGCACTAGGAAACCAAACCCAGAACAATTCTACTTTATTATCTGCCGGATCTACTGATTCGTCATCAATAAAGTTAACGTCTGGCGCCACGGGAGCTATTCCCAGCAGGCGATATTTCAGTTCACCTTGTCGCTTGTCAAAATACCAGATCCCTTTAATACGATACTCTTCGATATCTGCAGCAGTAAGCGTCCTCTTGTTTACATATTCCGGAGAAAGCGCTTCGCCTGCATTGATCTGATCGTATCCAAGATCTGTGGTATCTGTCTTGCTTAAGGTTGCTGCGAGGTCTTCAAACTTCCTTTTTTCAGTAAAATAGGAGTCTGTGTAGACATCTGTCAGCTTGCCGTTCTTGATGTTCTTTATAAAAACATCGTACAAGGATCTTCTATCGGCCCCGATATCGATGGTATCGGTAGGGTAATAGAGCGGGAAATTCACACGCTCATCAAGGTCAACGACTTCCCAGATAGTTTTAGACCAGAGAATATCCCTGTCATCCACATATCCATACTCTAGCGGAACATCATCGTCCTGAGCCAATTGATTCTCCGTTTTCTTCCCGATCTCCTCAGGTTTCTTGGCATTCAGGATATTTGCCTGAGCCAGGATAGACATGGGGAGCAGAGAAACGGCACCAACTATTAAAACATTCTTCCAATTCATAAAATTCAATTTTACTATCAATTCTTATTGTGTGATCTCCACAACAACCGGAGATACTTTCTTAAGCTTATAGGTCTTGTTATTCGTGATATAGGCTTCGATGTCGAAGATCTGAACAGCATCACCTCTTTTGGCTCTGCTAAGGGCAGACTTCGCTCTGGAATCCATTTTGTTTCCATTTACGACAACCGTAGGCTGACCGGGAACTTTGAATTTAAATCCGCTTACAGCTAAATTCAAATCGAAGTCAAAGTCTTCCAATAAGGCACCAATTGTGGCAATTTCCAGGTTTCTTTTTGGCATCGCGGCACTACCGGATTCGCCACGTACAGAACCTGCTGGTCTTGGGATATCCTTGATCCTGAAGGTAGCAGGGGTACTGATCCTCTTACCATCTGGCAATACACCAGAAGCATTGATCGTAACTTCCCTTCCTGTACCAGGATTCATGACATAACGGCTGCCACCTATGCCTTTAAGGCCTGGTGCACTGGCGCTCACTTTATTATCCGGGATACCCGGTATAGAGATCGTCATTGGGTTGGCTACCCCACGGTAAACCACGTTCATCTTATCGGCCGATATAACCGCTGCGTTTGGCATGGTAATAGTGGCGAAGGTTGAAGATACCGGTACTTCCGTACGCTCTCCGTCCTGAATGAATACCAGGTTTCCTTCTATCTTGTGGTCTCCTGCAGCTCCGGCACTAACCAACAGCTTTACCTGACCTTCATTGATCTCATAATCCTTCCCTTCCTGTAACGGACGGCCATCTAACTTCAGATTTACCTCATTTGGCCTTGTTGTAGCATCTTTACGACCTAAAACAATAGCTCCTGAAAATTTCTCCCCGGTGTAGAAGGCAGATTTTTCCTGCTCCAGCAACGTGGTGTAATTGGTCATGGAAACCTCTGAGGTCAATTGTCCCTGAAGCATTGCCTTTAACGCATCTTCTTCAGTTGCTTTGATGTCGGCCTGTAACTTACTAAGGTTCGCCAGGGAAGCCACTAAAGGATACCCTTCATAGTGGTAATCGATCCAGTCTACCTTCACGCCATCACGTCTTTCCACCTGGCCATTGGCATCACCCGTTTGAAAGCGGGCTGCTACAGCACTGCGTACTTCAGTGAAGTTTTCAGGTAAAAGGGCTGTTACCTGATCCCTGTAATCATGTATCCTTTTCAGGAATTCCTTTCCTTCCGGAGCGAGGTTATCGCCCTGAAAGAATTTCTGGTCCAGATAATCGGACTTATCCATCACTACATAATCCTTAGGATCTTCCAGTTCTTTGGTCATAGAGGTCTTCAGGTTTTCAATATAGTTGAAATACTCCTGTGACAACTCTTTGATCTTTACTGCATCCTCGTATAAGGGTCCGAATTTCTCCTTATTTTCCGATGCTTTGGTTTCTAATCCACTGAGAAAGGCCAAATTGCTTTCCGTGGTTTTTGCGTTAGACGCTTCAAACTTTTCATTCATTAGTCCGAAGGCAGCCAACACTTCCTTACTCATATTGAGCGCCAGCATTGCGATGAAGATCAAATACATTAAGTTGATCATCTTCTGACGCGGTGTTGCTTTTCCTGATGCCATGTTTTTTCTAATTAGTTTTTATTAATAACTTGATTTGGGTTTATAATTAACTACTAATTAGTTTTTATTACTCATTGCAGATAACATGCCACCATATACACCATTCAATGAAGAAAGGTTAGAGGCTAACGATTCCATTTGATCTTTAAGGGCACCAGCATTCTGAACTACTTCTTCGTTAATAGAAGCTTGTCTGCTGGCACTTTCTAATTGTACTTTATATAGACTATTCAAAGACTCCATCTGAGTGGCTGCCTGAGACATTTCCTCAGAATACTTCTTGGTAGATTCCATCGCATCCACTGAAGGGGCAATTCCTTTAGCCGCGCCTTCAAAATTGCGGATACTCTCGCCCAAGCTAGACATCAATTCAGCGTCAATATTGGCCTCTTTCAATAATTCGTCTAATTTTCTTGACAATAATCCTTCAGCTTCTTTAGCTTCTTTTACGGCATTTTTACCGCTGGATTGTGCTCCTGATAATTCAGGATATACCAGAGACCAATCGTATTCATCGTCTACCGGTTCAAATGCACTGATGGCGAAAATAAGGGCCTCTGTGATAAGACCTACTGCCAATAATAATCCACCTGTTAGCGGACCAAATTCCCAGTGAAGGATTTTAAATAACGCACCAATGATAACCACTGACGCACCAAGCCCGTAGGCCATGTTAAATAGTTTTTTTGTTGATTTTGACTGTGCCATAATTCTAAGATTTAATTTGATTTAAGTTTAATAAATAAGTATTTGGTTTTCGTTTGATCTTCTTAATCCTATTATTACTGGGTTGAATCTTCTTCTCCCATATAATCCTGTACTGTCCTGAAACCGATATAGCTTCTTGCAGAGTCTTTGTACTCGTAATCCCTGGTGCTCACCTGTAAGAAGTATGCAACATCTTTCCAGGAACCTCCCCTGATCACTTTTCGTGCGTTATCGCCAGAATCTGCATTGGGGTTCATGGTAGAGGCGTATTCATAAGAACCGGGGAAATAACTGCTGTTGGTCCATTCTGATACGTTCCCTGCCATATTGTACAGGTTAAAATCGTTTGGTTCATAAGACTTTGCCTCCACGGTATACAGGGCCGCATCTGCTGCGTAATCGCCTCGTTGTGGTTTGAAGTTGGCCATAAAACAGCCGGTATCACTGATCACATAAGGACCACCCCAGGGATAGGTACCTCCTTCAATACCTCCGCGTGCTGCATATTCCCATTCGGCTTCCGTAGGTAACCGGAACTGATTTACAAATTGCTTACCGCGCTCTTTCTGATCGTCATTTTTGAATTTTGTTCTCCAATGGCAAAATGCTTTGGCTTGTTTCCAGGAAACACCAACCACCGGGTAATCACTATAGGCATCGTGCCAGAAGTAATCATTGTGCATTGGTTCGTTATACGAATATTCAAAATCACGGATCCAAACGGTTGTATCGGGGTAGATCTCCAGTTCATCTGTTCTGATGAAGTCTTTCCTTCTGGTATCCCTGGACCGGGCTGCCGCCTCAATATCCATCCAGGTATAGTTGTATTTTAACTTGGTAACATCAATGATGCGCTGTCCGTTATACGACTCTTCCTCAGAAATGTACATAGAGTCCATTACTTCCGCATAATACTCATCAGGATAATCTGACGTGTCCCAAACAAGGTCTTCGTCATGATTTAAGCCACGGCCTTCATAACCGGTCGCTCCCATTCCTGAATAATTGTCCAGCATGTATTTGTCATAAACAGACATCCTGGTGGTATCTGCATCCCGGAAGGCAAATTCACCAATACCTCCATCATCGGGACCCATTCCCAACTCATCGGCAAGAATGGCAAGTTTGGTCCTCACAATGGAGTCGCGCACCCATTCCACAAACTGGCGGTATTCACTATTGGTAATTTCAGTATCATCCATATAAAAGGACCGGACGGTTACTGTTTTAGTAGGGGCGTTGAGAACCTGGGCAACATCTTCTTCACTCTTACCCATAATGAACGCGCCTCTCGGTATGAGTTCCATCCCATAGGGTTTTTCGGGATACCACTTCTTACCTTGGACGCCCACTAGTTCTCCTTTTGTTTTAGAACCACAACTCGATAGTAAAAAAACAAACGCTATAGATAACAACAATAGCTTCTTCATACTTTAGGTTAAATTTCGATTTAGACTTTAAACAGTAATGCCAATTATTATTCTCTAAAACTACTTTTTGAATAATTTATTGTACATCGCCCGTCTTCCTTATAAAAAAATTCACGTTTAGTTAAAACCCTTCTTGTAGGCTTTAAACCACCGCTCAGGAATAATCTGATCACATGCATCTAAATAGTCCTGCTCGGTGCATGGTAATAACGCGGCTGAATTTGTTTTAGTATGTGAAGTAATAAATGGCGGGACTTCTACCCACCAACGTTGTGTAAGATGACTTTTGTAGAATACCAGTTCTTCTGTGTCCGTTGGGACGATGAACTTGGTAAAGTCCTTACTACTGGCGCTAGGCCTTTCTTTAATTCTGAAGTTATACCCTTCCATAAAGTACCAGATGATCTGGGCAATGAGCTGAAAGGATTGTGGCGTATTCTCACTCTCGTAGATGCCGAAAACGGCTACGTTCTCGCTAATACCCGCATAACGGGCTATAGCGCATATTTCGCGACCGCTGAAACCATTGGGAGAAAAATTGGGAGACATCCCTATTTCACTTGCCTTAATAGCGCGGGCATCGAGACTCACGATATGGGCATTTCGCAATACCGGTTCTGCCAGTGACACATCCGAAGCAATTTCCCCCAGACGGTAGGCATCAAAAAAGAGGCGTTCCATCAGGTCTATTTCCTCCTGGGCATTGAAGTAACTCTGATAGCCTATGTTAGAGAAATTAAAAAGGTTGTTGGGTTTATCGGTAATGATCTTGCTCATATAGGAGGTTGAGGAAATAAGCTCCTCATCTGCCCCAAAATCGAACCGGCTGTCTATAGATACCAGGTTGATCATGTTCTTCAGCTTGTCAAAAGCCCGGTAGGTAGGATAGGTTATGTCCTGAGTGGCCCCAATGATAATAGGAATCACATTCTCTTCCAGTAACTCGGCAACGATCTCCTTTACCACAAAATAGGTATCTTCTACCGCCTCCCCTTCCTCTATATTCCCAAGGTCTACGATGTTCACGTTCCAGTTGCCCATCATTAATTTATAGAGTTGGATCCTGATCTCTACAATGGCAAGCTTTTCGGGTTTTTTCTCAAAAGCATTTCTGGATTCATTGACGCCCATAATGGCAAAAGAAGCATTCGCCAGGACCGGAAGGCCGTCTCTGTTGGTATGTTTAAAGATGTTTTTTCCCAGGCACTGGGGTGGCAGGAGCTCACAATGAGCCAGGGCCTTATCTTCAACCGGTACTAAAAAATCGAATGCCATACATGCACTAAAAAGAACGGTTACTTACTCTTTTTCTTAGGCTTTTTCTTTTCAAGGAGACTTTGCGCGTCTTCCAGACTAAAAGTAGTCACATCCACATCCTTGGATAATTCTGCCTTCGTGCGCCCTTTGATGATCTGGTGCCTTCCCCAGCGAGCCTTTTCAATTCTGATGCCCTCTTCCGGCCACTCTTTTACGACCCTTTCGGCTTCTTTTTGCTTCTTGGCCTCAATCAATTCACTGATATCATCCTCAGACAGGCTATCAAAATCGTATTTTTTGTTCACATTGATGAACATCCCGTCCCATTTAATAAAGGGCCCAAACCTGCCTGTTCCTTTCGTGACCTCCTTCCCTTCATAAGAAGCGATGGGTGCATCTGCCTTTTTCTTTGCCTTGATCAATTCAATCGCTCTGTCAAAGGTAACATCCAGGGCATTCTCTCCGCCCTCCAGCGAAACGAATTTCTTGCCAAACCGGATATATGGCCCAAACCTGCCTACATTGGCCTCTATTTCCTCACCTTCATAAACGCCTAGCTTTCTAGGGAGTTTAAAGAGGTCCATGGCATCCTCAAACGTCACCGTTGCAATGGACTGGTCTGGCTGTAAACTGGCAAACAATGGTTTTTCTTCTTCTTCTACCGTACCGATCTGGACCATAGGGCCAAAGCGGCCCAGACGAACCGATACCTGACGGCCGGTTTTAGGATCGGTCCCCAAAACACGTTCCCCGCTGGCGCGGTCCGCGTTCTCCTCCACATCCAGGACATTGGGATGAAAATCCTGATAAAAGTCTTTCATAACCTTTTGCCAGTCCTCCTCCCCGGAAGCGATCTCGTCAAAATCTTTTTCAACCTTAGCTGTAAAATTGTAATCGAGAATAGTGGCAAAATGGGCTACTAAAAAGTCATTTACAATAAGGCCTATATCAGTAGGAACCAGTTTGCCCTTATCCGAACCAATGGTTTCGGTTAATTTTTTTTCGGCAATGTTACCGCCTTCCAGCAAGAGCTGACTATAGGACCGCTCTGTTCCATCTACACTCCCCTTTTCAATATATCCCCTGTTCTGAATGGTTGAAATAGTAGGTGCATAGGTAGAGGGTCTTCCTATTCCCAGCTCCTCCAATTTCTTAACCAGGGTAGCCTCCGTATAGCGGTAAGGTGGTCTGGTAAAGCGTTCTGTTGCTGTTATGTAGTTGTTATAGAGAGCCTCATTTACTTTCATGGCGGGCAGCATGCCTTCCTGCTCTTCTGACAGGTCCTCCTCATCCTTCCCTTCCAAGTATACTTTTAAAAACCCATCGAAGGTAATGACCTCACCGTTTGCCGTAAATTCCTCGCCATGGGTATCGGCTTTGATCTTTACATTGGTGCGCTCCAATTGGGCATCTGCCATTTGGGAAGCCAGGGTTCGCATCCAGATCAATTCATATAATTTGGCCTGGTCCCGCTCTACTTTGGGCGACTGCAGGGTCATATCCGTAGGCCGTATGGCCTCATGAGCTTCCTGAGCCCCTTTTGACTTACCCGTATAATTCCGCACTTTGCTATAGGATGCCCCATAGCTGGAAATGATCGCTGCCTTGGCCTCATTCAGGGCCTCGGGCGACAAGTTTACACTATCGGTCCTCATATAGGTTATGAGTCCGGCTTCATATAAACGCTGAGCCACCTGCATGGTCCTGGCCACAGAGAAGTACAGTTTCCGCGATGCTTCCTGTTGCAAGGTAGAAGTAGTAAAGGGTGCCGCAGGTGATTTCTTAGCTGGTTTTTTATCAAGGGAAGCTACCGAAAAATGGGCTTTCAGATTCTGTTCCAGAAACTTTTCTGCCTCCTTCTTGGTTTGAAAGGCCTTTCCTAATTTGGCATGGACAATGTCGCCATTGGCCGTTTTAAAAGCAGCCTGAATCTTAAAGGAAGCCTCCGGGGTAAAGGCCTCAATAGCGCGTTCTCTTTCCACGATAAGCCTGACGGCAACGGATTGCACCCTTCCTGCAGAAAGACCTGGTTTGATCTTTTTCCACAGTACCGGAGACAATTCATAGCCTACCAGACGATCCAATACCCTGCGAGCCTGCTGCGCATTCACCAGGTCATAGTTGATCCCTCTCGGATTCTCGATAGCTTTTTGAATGGCGGCTTTCGTAATGGAATTGAAGACGATCCTTTTGGTTTTGTCCTTATCCAGTCCCAGTGTTTCTGCCAGATGCCAGGATATGGCCTCTCCTTCCCGGTCTTCATCACTGGCCAGCCAGATCATTTCGGCTTTCTGTGCCAGGTCTTTCAGCTTTTTAACCAGCGCCTTTTTATCCTTATCTACGATGTATTTCGGCAGAAAATCATTTTCCACATCTACCCCCAATTCCCTGGAAGGAAGATCTGCAATATGGCCAAAGCTGGACTCTACCTTAAAATCCTTTCCTAAAAATTTCTCTATCGTCTTTGCCTTTGCGGGCGACTCTACAATTACTAAATTTTTAGCCATTCATTGCTTTTTGAAGTGACAAAAGTATAGCAATTTTTTGATTTGCTCTCCTGTACCTTTTTTTTTGGGCATTATTCTGTCAATATAAAGCATTGAAGACAAAAATAGGATCGGCGATAAAAAGGGAAAAATTATCCGTATTTTAGACTGGTCTAGAACACTATCCTATGAAGCCAAAAACTATCCTTTTAGTTCTCTCCTTATTTTTGCTGCCTTACCAGGAAATAAGCGCACAACGCAAAAAAAATGATCAGAACAACTCCTACGATGAAGCACTCTACAGTAGCCTGACCTGGCGACTGGTAGGACCTTTCAGGGGTGGACGGGCCGGTACGGTCACCGGTGTGCTTCACAATCCAAACCTCTATTATATGGGAACTGCAGGAGGAGGTGTTTGGAAAACCACCGATGCGGGAAGCACCTGGGAGTGCCTTTCAGACGGTTATTTTGGCGGGTCTATTGGTGCTGTAGCGGTATCAGAATCTGATCCGAATATCCTTTACGTTGGCGAAGGAGAGCAAACACTCCGGGGCAACGTCTCCTCCGGACACGGGCTGTGGAAAAGTATGGATGCAGGTGAAACCTGGAATTTTATTGGCCTGGAGGGCTCGGAACATATTGCACGTATCCGCGTACATCCAAAAGATCCGAACACCGTCTACGTAGCAGCGCTGGGCAATTTGTGGATCCCCAATGAAACCCGGGGAGTATTTCGTTCTACCGATGGCGGACAACATTGGGAAAAGATCCTGTACGTAAGCGATAAAGCGGGCGCCGGCGATCTTATCCTGGACCCTAATAATCCGAGGATTCTCTATGCCTCCACCTGGCAAATGAAAAGAAACGGGTACCGCATGGATAGTGGCGGCCCTGACAGTAAGATATTTAAGAGTACCGATGGCGGGGATACCTGGAAGGATATCTCGACCAATGCCGGCCTCCCTGTTTCGCCCTGGGGAATCGTAGGCCTAACGATCTCCCCGGTAAATTCAAACAGGATCTGGGCCATCATCGAGGCCTCAGATGGCGGTATCTTCAGATCCGAAGACGCCGGAAAAACATGGGCCAAAATAAATGAAGACAGGGCCCTGCGTCAAAGGGCGTGGTATTATAGCCGCATCTATGCCGACCCCCAAAATGCAGACAAGGTGTATGTAATGAATGTTAGCTATGGGGTATCTACGGATGGCGGGAAGACCTTCACGCTTAAAGATGCACCACACGGTGATCATCATGATCTATGGATAGACCCCCATAACAATGCCCGAATGGTCATAGCCGATGACGGCGGGGCGCAGATCTCCAATGACGGAGGCGAAAACTGGACCACCTACCATAACCAGCCAACAGCCCAATTCTACAGGGTTACCACAGACAACCATTTTCCATACCGTATCTATGGCGCCCAGCAAGACAATACGACCATTCGTATTTTACATCGTTCCTCCGGGAATGCGATCAGCGAGCGCGATTGGGAACCCACAGCCGGAGGGGAGAGTGCCCATTTAGCGCCCGATCCTAAAAATAATGATATTGTCTATGGTGGTACTTATAAAGGCTATATGATGCGGCAGGATCATTCCATAGACCAAACCCGGTCTGTAAACGTATGGCCAGACAACCCGGCAGGATCTGGTGCAGAGGTGATGAAATACCGTTTTAACTGGAATTTCCCTGTGATGTTCAGCATCCACAATCCCAACCGCCTCTATGCCGGCTCTAACTATCTGCATGTCACCGAAAATGAAGGGCAATCCTGGAAACTGTTATCTCCGGATCTCACGCGAGGCCTTCCGGAGACGATCAGATCTTCCGGTGGCCCCATTACTCAGGATAATACCGGGGCAGAATTCTATTCCAATATTTTCGCAATAGCCGAATCGCCTCAGGAAGAAGGGGTCATTTGGGTGGGAAGTGATGATGGATTGATCCATATAAGCAGGGATAATGGGAAAAACTGGGAGGATATTACCCCGGCATCCGGTCTTTCACCAACCCTTAATATGATCAATTGCATAGACCCAAGCCCCTTTAAAAAAGGAACGGCCTATGTAGCCGCCACCTCCTATAAATTTGGAGATTACACCCCCTACCTTTACAAAACAACGGATTACGGCAAATCCTGGACGCTTATCACAAGGGGTATAAAAGCTACCCATTATACACGGGCCATACGCTCGGATAAAGTGCGGGAAGGACTTTTGTATGCCGGTACGGAATGGGGCATGTATATCTCCTTTGATGACGGTAAAAGCTGGAACCCTTTTCAATTAAATCTTCCCATAACTTCTATCCGCGACCTGCTCGTCCGGGATAATGACCTGATAGCGGCCACCCACGGCCGGAGTTTTTGGATGATCGATGACCTGACGCCCCTGCATCAACTATCCGAAAAGGTGGCACAAAGTAATTTCTATCTCTATCAGCCAGACATATCGTACCGTATGCAACAGTCGGGCTGGGAACCGGCCAATAAGAAATTAGAGGGAGACAACCACCCTGATGGGGCCATCATCAATTATTACATCAAGGAAGCAAAAGAAACGGACACCATCTCATTGCAGATCCTGGAAGCAGATGGCAGTCCCATTGTTAGCTATTCCAACAAGGCGAAGGTAAATAAGCTCGATCCTGCAGCTGCCAGGCCACTGAAAGTGAGCTCGGGTGGCAATATGTTTACCTGGGATATGCGCTATCCGGGATTTAAGGCATTCGAAGGGATGGTCTTCTACGCTTCCCCGAATGTAGGGCCAAAAGCGGTTCCCGGGAACTACCGCGTTCGCCTTACCTATAACGGGACCGAAACCGAACAGCCGTTTACGATTGAGAAGGATCCCCGTCTGCCCAATACAGATGCTGACTTTAAAAATCAGTTCCAATTTCTAATTGAGGTTCGGGACGAGGTTAGCAGGGCCAATACCGCTATTTCTACCATCAGGGCCATTAAGAAAGACCTTGCCTATTTAAAGGAGAAAACCGGTGATAACCCCGATCTTGATACACTGGTCAATACCTTCGAATCCGACTTGTCGGTCATTGAGAACAACATCCACATGACCAGGAACCAGAGTGTTCAGGACCCGTTGAATTATGGCATACGGATCAACAACAGACTGGCATTCCTTATGGCAGATTCTCAAAGGGGCGATTATCCCCCCACGGAGCAGTCCCTGGAATTTTTCAAGGAGATAAAGGCAGTATTAGACCATGAACTAAACGCTTTGAACCAGCTCATCAACTCCAATGTCAATCAGATAAATGACCAGGTAACAGATTTGAAGATCAAAATGATCTCCTTGGATGGGTATTAGAGCGAAAGCGTGCTGATCAGTCGTATCTCATTATCCAGGTATTCGTACTGATACAAATTTCCGTCCCCCACCATTAATAAGGTGTCTTGCAATGGAATAACATCGAAGGTGACCACTTCCGTAAAATGGTTCAGCAATTGCAGCTGTTCTATATTGGATTTGTCATATACCTTAAGTCCTGATGAACCGTCGCAGATAAAAAGTTTTTCATCCTTAACGCCCAATCCGTAAGGATCGTCCATAGGATAGCTGATTGCCAGCAATGGATTGGTAATATCTGAAATATCGACAATAAACAGGCCACTTTCAGTAGCACCACAGGCGTTACCGCCCCTAAGGGTAACAAAGGCAAAATTGCCATCTACCACTACAGGGTCGCAGGCGGTACCATGCTGAAATTCCGAAACATAGGTTGGTGCTTCCGGTGTGCTAATATCATAAATATACATGCCGCTCCTGCTTCCGAGGAAGAGGTGGTCATCCTGGTTAAAAATGGTCTCAATGTCAAAACCGGCAAACACGTCTTCCAGATCTCGCGGACTGGCCAGGTCAGAAATATCAAAAACGTTGATGGAATGGTTATCTACGGCATACAGGTAGTCGGCCACGATCTTGAACCTTGCCAGAGACCCTCCCTGTCCTATGCCGGCATCGGCCGCCTCCGCGAAGAGCACATCTACAAAACGTTGTTCTACTTCTTCTATCAGCCTTCTCTCGGTGACCACTTCCCAACCGATCAGGATCTCATTCTCATAATCCCATCCTTCGTATTCAAAGAAATCGGCTTCTGCCGGCCAAACCACATTATCGCGTAACACATTATCAAGGCGGGTCACTATTTCAATGGCATTGATATCCGATATATCGAGTACTATAAGGTCTGTGAGGCTGTCTGCATAAAGGTAATTATCCTTGATAGAAATATCCACATTCCCGGCAATCTTAATAAAGGATACCTTGCGTGGGGAAGCGGGGTTGCTGTTGTCTATTACATGGACCCCCTTGAATTTGTCATTCACGAAAATATAATCCCCATACGCATAGATCTTTCCCGATTCGCCAATGGGAAGCGGGGCCACTACGGCAACACTATTCTTAAAATCTTCAGTGGTCATGGTAAGGGGCCGCGCTACCAGGTAGTCGGCATACTTCCCGTCCTCCTCTTCATTGCAGGATAAGAATGCCAGGAGCAAGGGAAGGAACAGCAGTATTTTCAGGGATCTCATAATCAGTAAACTAATGGGTTAGGGTATGTTAAATAGATACGTATAGAATGACCGCGTTGCGTTTTTTTTAAGGAAATATTTAACTGTCAATTTGTCATAAAAGCGTATTAAGTATTATCTTTGCACTCCTCTTTTGAGATGATTTTTGTTGTATTTCCCTATGGAGAAAATTATAGACGAAACTGTGCAAGGTGCCGCGCTACTGATAGGCACAGATAAAAAGAACACCCGGAAACTCTACATAGAGAGTTATGGCTGTCAGATGAATTTTTCTGATAGTGAGATCGTTGCTTCCATTCTTGCCAAAGAGGGATTTAACACCACCGATGATCTGGCGGAAGCCGATCTGGTGCTGGTTAACACCTGCTCCATTCGGGAAAAAGCGGAAACCACGGTCCGTAAACGGCTCGAAAAATTCAACTCCGTCAAGAAAACAAGGCCCCACATGAAAGTTGGTGTTTTGGGATGCATGGCAGAGCGTTTAAAAAGCCAGCTGCTCGAAGAGGAAAAAATCGTGGATATGGTGGTTGGCCCGGATGCCTACAAGGACCTGCCAAACCTTATCCAGGAGATCGACGAAGGGAGAAATGCCGTAAACGTGATCCTATCAAAGGATGAGACCTATGGTGATGTGGCGCCGGTTCGACTTAATTCGAACGGGGTAACCGCTTTTGTATCCATAACCAGGGGATGTGATAATATGTGTACGTTCTGCGTAGTGCCGTTTACCCGCGGACGGGAACGAAGCCGTGATCCGCAGTCTGTGGTGGCTGAAGTGAACGAACTCTGGGAACAAGGTTACCGCGAGGTGACCCTTTTAGGACAAAACGTCGATAGTTACCTCTGGTATGGCGGCGGATTGAAAAAAGATTTTGAAAAAGCGACGGAGATCCAAAAGGCAACGGCAGTTACGTTCGCTGGTTTACTGGAGCTGGTGGCCGAAGCACAACCCAGGATGCGGATCCGATTCTCCACATCCAACCCTCAGGACATGACCCTGGACGTAGTGACCACTATGGCGAAATACCGCAACATATGTAATTACATCCACCTGCCTGTACAAAGTGGCAGCAATAAGATCCTAAAGGCCATGAACCGTTTGCATACGCGGGAAGAGTACATGAAATTAATAGATGATATCCGTCGCATTCTACCCGATTGTGGCATTAGTCAGGATATGATCGCGGGGTTCCCTACAGAAACCGAAGAAGATCATCAGGACACCTTATCACTCATGGAATATGTGAAATACGATTTTGGTTTCATGTTTGCCTACTCGGAACGCCCGGGCACACTGGCTGCCAGGAAGATGGAAGACGATATTCCCGATTCGGTGAAGAAAAGAAGGCTTCAGGAGATCATAAAACTGCAGCAGGAACATAGCCTCTACAGAACAAGGCAACATGTTGGAAAGACCGAGGAGGTGCTCATTGAAGGCCCTTCGAAAAAATCGGAGGAACACTGGATGGGAAGAACCACCCATAACACAGTAGTCGTTTTCCCAAAGGAAAGCTACCACGTAGGGGAGTTTGTAAATGTAAAGATCAATGATTGCACATCGGCAACCCTGTTAGGGGAGGCCGTTGGCTATTCTGAAAATAACGGATAATGGAAAGTGTTCAGGCAATAAAACAACGCTTTGGGATCATTGGAAACGATCCTAAACTGAACCGGGCCCTCGAAAAAGCCATTCAGGTGGCACCTACCGATATTTCTGTATTGGTTACCGGGGAGAGCGGCGTTGGGAAAGAATCGGTTCCAAAGATCATTCACTCCCTTTCTCACAGAAAACACGCGAAGTATATTGCCGTAAACTGTGGTGCCATCCCCGAAGGGACCATAGATAGTGAACTATTTGGCCATGAAAAAGGGTCTTTTACAGGGGCTACCCAGACCAGGAGCGGCTATTTTGAAGTGGCCGACGGTGGCACCATCTTCCTGGATGAAGTAGGCGAATTGCCGCTCACCACCCAGGTGCGCTTACTGCGGATCCTGGAAAATGGTGAATTCCTGAAAGTGGGATCCTCCCAGGTACAAAAGACAAATGTGCGCATCGTGGCAGCTACCAATCTGAATATGGTAGAGGCCATAAAAAAAGGAAAATTCCGGGAAGACCTGTATTACAGGTTAAGCACGGTAGATATCCATATTCCGCCTTTGCGCGATCGAAAAGAAGACATCCATTTGCTATTCAGAAAATTTGCGTCCGATTTTAGTCAAAAATATAAAATGCCCACCATTCGGTTAGAGGACGATGCCGTGCAACTATTATTGAAATACCGCTGGCCCGGCAATATCCGCCAACTGCGGAATGTGGCCGAGCAGATCTCCGTTTTGGAAGAAAGTCGGACTATTTCCCTGGCCACCCTGAATAGCTATTTGCCCCATGCCAACGATACCAACTTGCCTGCGGTGATAGAGCGCGATTCCAAAAAGGGCGATTTCAGCAATGAAAGGGAGATACTATATAAGGTCTTGTTCGATATGAAAAGCGACCTTAATGACCTTAAAAAACTGACCCTGGAACTATTGCACTCGGGCGATTCCGAAAAAGTCCAGGAGGAACAGGAGACCCTGATCCGTAAAATTTATGGTGCCAACGGAGAAGAGGCCGAGGAAGAAGCGGTACCGGTAGAACTCCTCCCGCCCCATGAGGCCAAAGTAGAGAAAACAAAGGAAGTTGCCCCGGAGGACAAGTACCATTTTGCGGAAGAAATTCAAGAGGAAGAAACCTTATCTTTACAGGAAAAGGAAATAGAACTGATCAAAAAATCACTGGAACGCAACCGGGGAAAGCGAAAAGCCGCTGCAGCCGAATTAGGCATCTCGGAACGCACCCTTTACAGAAAAATAAAGCAATACGACCTGTAGTGAAGACAAAAGCCATAACACCGATCTTGTTCCTGACCTTTCTGTCGCTCTCCATGAGCTGTGGCATATATAATTTTACAGGAGGGGATGTGGGCACGGCAAAGACCTTTTCAGTAAATTATTTTCAGAACTACGCATCCCAAAGTCCGGGTTCTACCTTTGACCCCGGTCTGGACCGCGAATATACCCTATCACTCCAGGACCTTATCCTGAATCAGACAAGCCTGGACCTTGTTTCTTCTAATGGCGACCTCCTCTACGAAGGGGAGATCGTAGAATACCGGGTCTCCCCAATGTCTGCTACAGCCGAACAAAGGGCCGCTCAGAACAGACTTACTATTGGAGTGAACGTTCGCTTCTTTAACAAAACAAAAGAAGGCGCCGAATTTGAGAAACGCTTTTCCTTTTTTTATGATTATCCCGCCAGTTCCCAATTGGCTTCGGTACGGGACGAGGCACACCAGGTGATCTTCGAGCGGATTAACCAGGATATATTTAACGAATCGCTGGCAGACTGGTAGGTATGAACGTAACAGATTTCACATACCTGCTGCAGCATCCGGAAAAAGTGGTCGATCCGCTCCAAACAAGGCAATTGGAGGAAGTTATACAGGAGTATCCTTATTTTCAGGCAGCCAGGGCCCTGCATTTAAAAGGCCTCAAAAACCTCAACAGCTTCAAATACAACAACGCCTTAAAAGTAGCGGCAGCGTATACCGCAGACCGGGATGTGCTTTTTGATTTTATTACCTCTAAGGCGTTTATGCAAAATGCCATTGCCGATAGCATCGCCGGGAAAAAGGTGGCTGCCATAGAATCAGAACCACAGGAAAAAGAAGCGGTGATCCCCGTTGCCAAAACGGACACTACGCTAATTGAAGCGGTTGAAGATGGTCCATTACCGAGAACAACTCAGGATGCCGATACGATCCTAGACCCATCCTTATTTCGCTCCAAAGATCCGGAAATAGACAAAGAAATTGCCCGGGAAAAAGAGCGGGCCAGGGAAGCCCTCGAACTAGGAAAACCCCTGCCTTTCACCAGGAGGGAAAAACATTCTTTTATGGAATGGCTGCAACTCACTTCCATAAAACCCATCAAACAAGCCGCTCCCCAGGAAAAAGAGGTCACGGAATTTACCTCAGATATTGAATTTCCATTAGAAGAAACTTCAGAGAAGGCAAAAAAGTTTGAACTGATAGACAAGTTTTTAGAGGAGAACCCTAAGATAGTGCCGCAGTCCGAGGATACCTTTAAAGTGGCTATCACCCAGTCTGCGAAAATAGATTCTGAAGAGCTAATGACCGAAACACTTGCCAAGGTCTATTTAGAACAGAAGAAATACAAAAAAGCCTTGCAGGCCTATAAAATTTTAAGTTTGAAATATCCGGAAAAAAGTAGTTTCTTTGCAAGCCGAATTAAAGCGGTAAAGCAATTACAAAAGGAAAACTCGTAAGAGATGAGCACATTCACAATTTTCTTGGTTCTTATAATCGTAGTATGTTTTCTCCTGGTATTGGTCATTATGGTCCAAAACCCGAAGGGAGGAGGATTGTCCTCTTCTTTTGGCGGAGGTGGCACCCAGGTAGTGGGCGGTGTAAAGAAGACGGGGGACTTCCTGGACAGGAGTACCTGGACATTGGCCGGTTTATTGATCATCCTTATCCTTTTGTCTAACGTAGCACTGAAAGGAAATTTTGGTGAAGCCGATTCAAAACTACTGCAGGGTGATGATATTGAGGAGGTCGTTCCAGAAACGGTTCCGGAAGAAGTACTTCCAACAGACACTTCAAGCCCTTTAGATACGATTCAATAGTTAAATTGACTCAAACAAACACAGGAATGCCAGCCCAAATGACAAGCTGGCATTTTTAGTTTACAAAGTGTCAGTTTTTAATGCTTGGCATAATTTCTGCCATCCATAATCCGATTTTTAAAATTCTAAAAACAAAAGAAATATGGCTAAACTTAACATTAAACCATTAGCAGATAGGGTTCTTATTGAACCTATGGCAGCAGAGACCAAAACTGCTTCCGGTCTTTATATTCCTGACACCGCCAAAGAAAAACCCCAAAAAGGAAAAGTAGTGGCAGTAGGTCCGGGAACAAAGGACGACAAGATCACTGTAAAAGTAGGCGATACAGTCCTTTATGGAAAATATGCCGGCACAGAATTAAAATTGGATGGCACCGACTATCTAATGATGCGTGAAAGTGACATTTTAGCAATCATATAACTAACTGTTTATCAGAGATCATCACTTAATAAGCGGGTAGTTATTATTCGGGAAAAGTGAGGTTCTGGACACAAAAAATTAAAAATTTATTCGATTATGGCAAAAGACATAAAGTTTGATATTGAAGCAAGGGACGGCTTAAAAAGAGGCGTAGATGCCCTAGCCAATGCCGTTAAGGTAACTTTAGGACCTAAAGGAAGGAATGTGATCATCAGCAAATCTTTTGGTGCTCCTGTAGTAACAAAAGATGGGGTTACCGTTGCAAAAGAAATAGAATTGGCAGATGCCCTTGAGAACATGGGCGCCCAAATGGTGAAAGAGGTCGCGTCCAAAACCAATGACCTGGCCGGCGACGGAACCACAACAGCAACCGTATTGGCCCAGGCCATTGTGAAGGAAGGGCTTAAGAACGTAGCTGCAGGCGCCAATCCAATGGACCTGAAAAGGGGTATTGACAAAGCGGTTGAAGCAATCGTGGAAAACCTCACCAAGCAAGCTAAAAAAGTAGGCGATTCTTCTGAAAAGATCAAGCAGGTAGCAGCCATTTCGGCTAATAATGATGAAACTATCGGAGACCTGATCGCACAAGCCTTTGGCAAAGTAGGAAAAGAAGGCGTCATCACCGTAGAAGAAGCCAAAGGTACCGATACCTACGTAGACGTAGTGGAAGGAATGCAGTTCGACAGGGGGTATCTTTCTCCTTACTTTGTTACCGATTCTGAAAAAATGATCGCCGATCTGGACAATCCTTATATTCTGTTATTCGACAAGAAGATTTCTACCATGAAAGACCTGCTCCCGGTATTGGAGCCGGTGGCACAGTCTGGCAAACCATTATTGATCATTGCCGAAGATGTGGACGGAGAAGCGTTGGCTACCCTGGTAGTTAACAAATTACGTGGCTCCTTAAGGATCGCTGCCGTAAAAGCACCCGGATTTGGTGACCGCAGAAAAGCCATGTTGGAAGATATTGCGATCCTTACCAAAGGAACCGTGATCTCAGAAGAAAGAGGCTTCTCACTGGAAAACACCACTTTGGATATGTTGGGTAGTTGTGAAAAAGTAACTATTGACAAAGACAATACTACTATTGTAAATGGTTCCGGAGCTGCCAAAGACATCAAAACACGTGTAAATCAGATCAAATCTCAGATCGAGACCACTACGTCTGATTATGACAAGGAAAAACTGCAGGAGCGTTTGGCCAAATTGGCCGGCGGGGTTGCCGTATTATATGTAGGCGCTGCTTCTGAAGTAGAAATGAAAGAGAAGAAAGACCGTGTGGATGACGCCTTACATGCTACAAGAGCGGCTGTTGAGGAAGGAATCGTAGCCGGTGGAGGCGTGGCCTTTATCCGTGCAAAATCGGTCCTTTCAAAAGTGAAGGTTGAAAATCCTGATGAAGAAACTGGTTTACAGATCGTGGCCAGGGCCATAGAAGCACCTTTACGTACCATTGTGGAAAACGCCGGTGGCGAAGGTTCCGTGGTGGTTGCCAAGGTATTTGACGGAAAAGGCGATTTTGGATTCGATGCCAAATCTGAGACCTATGTAGACATGATGAAGGCGGGTATTATCGATCCTAAGAAGGTAACGAGGATCGCACTGGAAAATGCCGCTTCTGTTGCCGGAATGATCCTGACAACCGAATGTGCGTTGACCGATATCAAGGAAGAAGCCCCTGCTGGACCTCCAATGGGAGGTGGCGGCATGCCGGGCATGATGTAATGCTTGTTGCATAAGATCCCTATAACAAAAAACCGCCTCATTAAAGGCGGTTTTTTATTGTATGTGCATGGAAATGACGTATATCCTTCAGAACTGCAAGGGACCTCACAATAACTGGATTAGTTTTTATATATCTTTGACAAAAAAAGAAACCCATGTTCCCTTCATTACAACCAATAGTATTGGCCATTCTCCGGAAGGAGACCCCTGTAGATGTTCGCCTTCAGGAACTTTGTGAGCTTTTAAAGGTGAGTGTTCCCCATTATGACTGGGTGGGCTTTTATTTTCGAAATGGGAAGAAGGAAGAGCTGAAACTGGGACCCTATGCCGGCGCACCCACAGATCATACGATCATCCCTTTTGGGAAAGGTATTTGCGGACAGGTGGCCGTTAGCAATGCCAATTTTGTGGTTCCCGATGTTGCGGCACAGGACAACTATATTGCCTGCAGCATTACGGTAAAAGCAGAGATCGTGGTGCCCCTTTTTGTAAATGGCGAAAACATCGGACAGATCGATATCGATTCCAATACCCCTGATCCCTTTACGGAGGAGGACGAGCGATTTTTAGAATTCATCAATCGCGAAGTAGCCAAAATTCTTTAAAACTTTCTCTTTTTTGTTGATAATCACCCCCTTTCATAGCGCTTAAAAAAGTACCTTTGAGTTCTTAATTCAAGGATAAAAAAGCGCAACCCATGGGCACTCTTAAAAAAGCCGGCTCGGCACTGATATCGGTCTTTCATAAAGACGGATTAGAGCCAATTGTACGCAAGTTTCAGGAACTAGGCATCTCCATATATTCTACCGGGGGAACCGAATCTTTCATTCGTTCCCTGGGGATCGAAGTCATTCCTGTTGAAGAGGTAACCAGTTACCCTTCTATTTTAGGAGGACGGGTAAAGACCCTGCATCCAAAAGTATTTGGGGGAATCCTGAACAGGCAGGACAATGAAGGGGATGTGGCGCAACTGGAAGAGTTCGATATCCCGCAATTGGATATTGTGATTGTAGATCTTTACCCTTTTGAAAAAACAGTGGCTTCCGGGGCAACTGAACAGGAGATCATAGAAAAAATTGACATTGGTGGTATTTCACTCATCAGGGCCGCTGCCAAAAACCACAAAGATGTTCTATGTGTTTCTTCCATGGAAGATTACGACGACTTCCTGGAAGTGATTACTCAGGGTAATGGCAGTACCACTATAGACCAACGGAAAAAATATGCAGCCAAGGCCTTTAATATTTCTTCTCATTATGACACGGCTATTTTCAACTACTTCAACAAAAACCACGAACTGTCATCCCTGAAGATCTCAGAGACCAATGGAAATGTATTGCGGTATGGGGAGAACCCGCACCAAAAAGGATTCTTTTTCGGAGATTTTGACGCCATGTTCACTAAAATCCACGGCAAGGAACTTTCCTATAACAATTTGCTCGATGTTGATGCGGCCGTAAATCTTATGAATGAGTTCCGGAATGACGATCCTACTTTCGCCATTCTTAAGCATAACAACGCCTGTGGGCTGGCAACCAGGGATACCATCCACCAGGCCTATGTAGATGCCCTGGCAGGCGACCCGGTTTCGGCCTTTGGCGGCATCCTTATCAGCAATGTGGAAATTGATGCCCAAACCGCCGAGGAGATCCATCAGTTATTTTGCGAGGTTGTGATCGCTCCGGGTTATTCCCGGGAAGCTATCACCATTTTGCAAGGGAAGAAAAACCGTATCATTTTGATCCAAAAAGAAGTGGCCTTGCCCGATACCCTGGTGAGAACATGTCTAAATGGCTTCCTGGTACAGGAAAAGGACCATGTAACCGACTCCAAGGAGGGATTGACCTATGTCACGAAGAAAAAACCTTCTGCACGCGAACTGGATGACCTTATCTTTGCTTCCAGGCTGTGTAAGCATACGAAATCGAACACCATAGTACTGGCAAAGAACAGGCAGTTATGTGCCAGTGGCACCGGGCAGACCTCTCGTGTAGATGCCCTAAATCAGGCCATTCACAAAGCAAAATCATTTCATTTTGATCTAAATGGGGCAGTGATGGCAAGCGATGCATTTTTCCCGTTTCCAGATTGCGTGGAGATTGCGCATAAGAGTGGTATTACCAGCGTTATACAACCGGGAGGTTCCATTAAGGATCAGTTGAGCATCGATTACTGTGACAAAAATGAAATTGCCATGGTAATGACTGGCACACGTCATTTTAAACATTAATTTTACTACTTTTGTCGATGAAATGCACCCGTTTATCTAAACCTAACTAAAAATTACTAATGGGATTTTTTGACTTTTTGACCGAGGAGATTGCGATCGATCTTGGTACCGCCAATACACTCATCATCCACAATGATAAAGTAGTTGTAGATAGTCCGTCTATTGTTGCCAGGGATCGGATTACGGGTAAGATCATTGCGGTTGGAAAGGAAGCCAACCAAATGCAGGGTAAGACCCATGAAAATATTAAAACCATACGACCATTGAAAGATGGGGTAATTGCCGATTTTGACGCCTCTGAAAAGATGATCAATATGTTTATCAAGAATATCCCGGCATTAAAGAAAAAGTGGTTCCCCCCTGCCCTTCGAATGGTTATCTGCATTCCTTCCGGGATCACTGAAGTGGAGATGCGCGCAGTAAAAGAATCGGCAGAGCGGGTCAATGGCAAAGAAGTATACCTCATCCACGAACCTATGGCCGCAGCCATTGGGATCGGCCTGGACATCATGCAGCCCAAAGGGAATATGATCGTTGATATTGGTGGCGGAACTACGGAAATCGCAGTGATCGCCTTAGGCGGGATCGTTTGTGATAAATCCGTTAAGATCGCGGGCGACGTTTTTACCAATGACATTATTTACTACATGCGAACGCAGCACAATTTATACGTGGGCGAAACGACCGCAGAAAATATAAAGATCCAAATAGGCTCTGCCACGGAAGACCTGCAATCACCTCCGGACGAGATGTCTGTTCAGGGGAGGGACTTACTTACCGGTAAACCCAAGCAGGTATCCATCTCTTATCGTGAAATAGCGAAGGCTTTGGATAAATCAATACTAAGGGTAGAAGATGCCGTTATGGAAACCCTGTCCCAAACGCCTCCGGAACTGGCGGCAGACATCTACAATACCGGTATATACCTTGCAGGAGGCGGTTCCATGCTAAGAGGCCTGGACAGGCGTTTATCGCAAAAAACAGATCTTCCTGTGTACATTGCAGAAGACCCGCTTAGGGCGGTAGTGAGAGGTACCGGGATCGCGCTTAAAAATTTAGAGCGCTACAAGAGTATCCTCATCAAATAATCAATGGTTACGGCCCGTTAATTGCTCTGTTTAGGTTCTTTCTGAAGGCGATAGGAGCATCCAATAGATAAAGTGAATGCAGCAGATCATCAACTTCATCCTCCGCAACAAAACAACCTTGTTGTATCTGTTCTTGTTGGTCATTGGTCTTGCCTTCAGCATTCAATCACATTCGTATCATAGTTCCCGGTTCTTTAATTCTGCCAACAGGCTGGCGGGGAGTATCTACAATGCAGAAGCAGGTATCTCTTCTTACTTTCATCTGAAAGAAGAAAATGAGAAGTTGGTCCGTGATAATACCCGCTTGCGAAACCTGCTCTTCAATGCCGGGATAGAAGAAGCCGATTCTTCCGTCATACGTTCACTCAGTTATACCATCATCCCGGCAGAAGTTATCAAGAACAGTTATGCACTTCGGAACAATTATATTACCATCAACAAGGGTACAGGAAATGGGGTGGAACAGGATATGGGAGTGATCACGGCCGATGGCATCCTGGGGATCATTGAGCATACCACCAACAAATTTGCCTCGGTCCAAAGCCTGCTGAATACCAAATCGAATATCAATGCGAAGATAAAGAACACCAATAATTTTGGATCACTGAAATGGGATACCAAGCGCTTTGACGTGGTACAACTGGAAGACATTCCCAGGATGGTACCCCTTATGGTGGGCGATACCATCGTAACCGGCGCCATGTCCAGCATCTTTCCGGAAAATATCCCTATTGGAACAATTAAAAAGTTTGATCTGAATACTTCCGAGAGTTTTTACAGTATTGATGTAGCCCTGTTCAATGATATGACCAACATCAAGAAGGTGTATATCATAAACAATACGAATAGTGAAGAGATCCGGTTATTGGAAGAAAAGATAGCAGATGATCAGTAATAAGTACATTCTCAATACGCTACGGTTTATTTTCCTGGTCCTTGCCCAGGTACTGGTTTTCAATAAACTGAATTTCCTGGGCTTTATCAATCCGATGGTTTATTTGCTATTCCTGTATTGGTATCCAATCAAGCAACGCAGGGCCGTCTTTATTCTGATCAGTTTTTTTCTGGGTTTTACCATCGATTTGTTTTCGGATACCCTCGCCTTTCATACGGTTGCCTGCATAACTATGGCTTTTCTGAGACCAACCATTATGCGGTTTGTTTTCGGGGTGAATTTTGAATTTCAAAGTTTTAAATTATCCAACACTACCAAAGCACAACAATTTACCTTTTTAGCGTTACTAATAATAGGGCATCATACTATTTTCTTTTTGCTTGAAATTTTTAGTTTGGCTCATTTGCTAGTACTTTTGAAAAAGATAGTATTTACCAGTGGGGGCACACTGCTTCTTTGCATCTTAATTACCTCACTGTTCAGTGTTGAGAAAGAATGAAAAAGTTTTTACTTTCTTCCATTATAGTAATCATAGGGATAACCTTTATTGGTAGGCTTTCCTATTTGCAGGTCTTTAGTTCTTCTCCTAACCAGCTGTTGGAAGACTCAGCCATTAAGACCATATACGATTATCCGGAAAGAGGCTATATCTATGACAGGAGCGGAGAGCTGTTGGTAGCCAACCAGCCTGCTTACGATGTGATGGTGATCCCAAGGGAGGTGCAGCCCCTTGATACCTTGGAATTTTGTTCCCTTCTAGGCATTGAGAAAACAGAATTTCTTGAAAAACTACGGAAAGCAAAAGTGTATTCTCCTCGTTTGCCATCGGTACTTGTCCCGCAACTCTCCAAAGAAGACTACGCACGTCTTCAGGAAAAGATGCGGAAATACGAAGGATTTTATATTCAGAAAAGGTCTTTGCGGTATTACGCAACTGACAGTGGCGCCAATGTTCTGGGTTACATTTCGGAAGTAAACGAGTCGGACATCAAAAGTAATCCCTACTACAAACAGGGAGAATTGACAGGCAGAACCGGAATTGAAAAGCAATACGAAGATGTCCTGCGTGGCATAAAAGGAGTTAAGTACATACAGAAAGACCGTTTCAATCGTGCCATAGGCCCTTATAAAGATGGCACCCTGGATACACTGCCGGAACAGGGCAAGGAGCTCTATGTTACCCTCGACAAGAAATTGCAGGAATATGGTGAAAAATTAATGCATGGCAAACGGGGAGGTGTGGTAGCCATTGAACCGGGCACGGGAGAGATCCTTGCGTTAATTTCCGGGCCTACTTATGACCCCGCCTTATTAGTGGGCAGGGAGCGTTCAAAAAACTATAGTAAATTACATTACGACACCATTTCCAAACCAACCTGGGACCGGGCCTTGCTTGCCCAACCTTCTCCCGGTTCTCCTTTTAAAACGCTGAATGCCCTTATAGCGCTTCAGGAAGGCGTTATAAATCCGGAAACCACCATACGGTGCTATAATGGCTTTTATGTTGGGAATAAGAAAAGAGGATGTCATTGCGGAGGCGGCCTCCGCGATATGAATTCCGGGATCTATAAATCATGTAATGCCTATTTTGCCGGCACTTTTAGAAAGATCTATGATAAATATCCGACGACAGATGAGGGAATGGATGTCTGGGAAAAGCATGTGAAAAGTTTTGGACTGGGCGATTTTCTGGGATATGACCTTCCCACAGGAAGAAAAGGGCGGATCCCGGACAAATCGTATTATGACAGGGTCTATGGTGATAACCGGTGGGCCTCATCCTATATCATCTCCAACGCCATCGGACAAGGCGAAGTGGCTGCAACCCCTATTCAACTTGCCAACATGACGGCTGCCATTGCCAACCGTGGTTTTTATTACACCCCTCATGTATTAAAGCGTATTGCCGGAGAAGATATCGACAATGAGTATTTCACAAAACCTCATTACACCACTATTGAGAAACGACATTTTGAGCCGGTTATTCAAGGGATGGCAGATGTCTACAAGAAAGGAACTGCCAAATGGTTGCAGATCCCTGGCATTGAGATGGCAGGAAAGACAGGAACCGTTGAGAATTTTACCAAAATAAATGGCGTGCGTACACAGCTGACAGACCATTCGGTCTTTGTCGCTTTTGCACCTGTGCAAAATCCAAAAATAGCAATCGCCGTCTATATAGAAAATGGGTATTATGGTGCCCGCTATGCCGGTCATATCGCTTCTTTGCTTATCGAAAAATATTTAAAAGGCGAGATCTCCCGTACCGACCTTGAAAAGCGAATGCTTGAAAAAACACTGGAGGCAGAATATGCCAAGCCATACAGCGGAGAGGAATTCAAGATAAACGAGTATGTCTGGTAAAAGTGTACTGAAAAGAGTAGACTGGCTCACCATTTTTATTTTCATACTGCTCATTTCCATCGGATGGCTTAACATCTATTCGAGCACATTTTCCGAAAACAGCCCCTCCATCTTCGATTTTAGTCAACTTTATGGAAAACAGCTCTTTTTTATGGGCGTCAGCCTGGTAGCTGCTTTTCTCCTGTTGTCCCTGGAAGCCCATTTTTATGAGCGTTTCTCCAGCCTTTTCTATATCATTACCATGATCCTTTTATTGGGTCTCTATCTTTTTGGCAAAACCATTGCAGGTGCTACCTCCTGGTATGATGTGGGGTTCTTTAACCTGCAACCTTCAGAGCTGGCCAAGTTTGCAACAGCCCTTGCCCTGGCAAAGTATCTCAGCGACATACAAACAGACATAAAAAGGACAAAAGACCAACTCTTTGCCCTGCTTATTATATTTATTCCGGCCATACTGATCATCCCCCAACCAGACCCCGGAAGTGCCCTGGTATTCTTCGCATTGGTCTTTGTTCTTTTCAGAGAAGGCCTTCCCTTGTATTATCTTGGAGTGGTTTTCCTGGCGGTCATTATATTTATTGCTACCCTTATGTTCGGAACCATCTGGGTAAGTATCATCATGGCCCTGATCATTGCCCTTTTCCTCCTGCTTAAAAAGGCGAAGTTCAAAGTCCCTCTTTTTCCTCTAAGTATCTTCTTTATTTTAGCAGTTGTCTTCTCTTTATCGGTCAATTTTGTTTTTGAGAATGTCTTTGAACAAAGGCACAGGGACCGTTTTAGTCTTTGGCTTCGATTGGAAAAGGATCCTGATAAATTAGAAGAAATACGCAAAACCATAGGGTACAATACCTATCAGTCAGAGAAAGCCATTGAATCTGGCGGATTTTTCGGCAAGGGATTTCTGGAGGGAACAAGGACCAAGGGCGACTTTGTCCCGGAGCAACACACTGATTATATTTTCAGTACTGTAGGGGAGGAATGGGGGTTTTTAGGAACTTCCACCGTCGTATTGCTTTTTACCATACTGCTGCTGCGACTTGTGTACCTCGCGGAACGACAGAAAAATGATTTTAGCCGTATGTACGGCTATGGGGTTATCTCTATACTCCTGATCCATTATTTTATCAATATTGGCATGGTGATAGGCGTACTTCCCACGATCGGGATCCCCCTGCCCTTCTTTAGTTATGGAGGCTCGGCACTATTAGGATTTACAGCGCTTTTATTCATTTTCCTGAAGTTAGATGCCAACAGGCTAAATGAGTGGCATTAGAATTTCCAGGAAGACACCGCTACCTCGCTTTCTAACTGATCTTCCAGCACATCTGCTAATCCGGGGAAAAAGTCAATTCCCGTAAGCCTTTCAAGCTGATCTACAGAAACACTAAACGAAGACAATTGTGCTGCCGTTTCCTCATGCGGAATGAGAAATGCCAAAACCTCAGGGTCAGACAGAGCCCCTCTAACTACTATCTTGTAGAATGCATCGGGTACGGCCACTTTCTCATATCCAATAGCAGGCAGCCCTTTTCTGAGAACACCTCCGGTAATGACATAAAGCGAATCATAGCGACGCACCCAATTACGCACCTGAAGCTCCAAACGGTTCCAAACACCGGCATTAAATTCAGGCTTCATAGGGCTTATGTTGCTGGTAAAAAACGTCTCTTCGTACGCATATTTTGAAAATTTGCGATCGCCTGCAGGGCACAAATGCCCCCTGTTATAGCCCGAGTTCTTATAATTTTTCCAATCGGCCGAGAACGTTTTTACTTGAGGGTCTTCAATGAAATATGGACGTTTTCGTTCTGCCGAAGACAATTGCGATGCCTTTAAGCCATAAGCCACCCAGGCGGCCTGTTCATAGGCTTCGTTATAGGATAGCATATAATGCCGGTGTTTCACAAGGCTTTTCCTTGCATATGATGGGATCAGAAAATCCGGTAAATCCATCGTAACCCCTACATCTTCGGCTGCCATCTTATCTTCGGGCCACCAATGGTTCTCTATAGCCCAAAAAAGAACCATACATAAAAGGAGTAAACCAGTGTAGAGGATCCGATCCCTGCGAATGGAAGCCATGGGGCAGTTCTGAATTAAATTGTTCCGGTAAAAGTAGGATAAAATTTAGGAGTATACAGTACCTTTATCCTGTAAGGAACAGTCCCTTCAACCGACAAATTAATGTGCTCCTTTTAACATAAATACTAAAAAACGAGACCATGCTTAACTGGAAAGATGTGATTCATTATGCCGTTCAGGGAAACCCGGAACCCGATAGGCGTATAGAAAAGACCGACGATGAATGGAAGGCCCTGCTATCGCCTTCTCAATTCCGGATCACCCGTCAAAAAGGAACGGAAGCCCCACACAGCGGAGCCCTTTGCAGTAGCTATGAGGCTGGAAAATATGCCTGTGTATGCTGTGGAACTCCCTTATTCGATTCTACCATAAAGTTCGATTCAGGTACGGGATGGCCAAGTTTTACACAGCCTATAAAGGAAAATGCGATCCAGTATCGCAAGGACACTTCTTATGGTATGGTTAGGGTAGAGGTTATGTGCAACACCTGTGATGCGCATTTGGGTCATGTCTTTCCGGATGGCCCGGAACCCAGTGGTTTGCGTTATTGTATCAATTCAGAATCCATGGAATTACTAAAAGAAGGTGCCATAAATGAGTGATCTTCAACACGAAGTGGCCACTTTAGGTGGCGGTTGTTTTTGGTGTACCGAAGCCCTTTTCCAGAAAGTGAAAGGGGTCCATGCTGTAGTGTCCGGGTATACCGGAGGAAATGCCCCCGGGAAACCTACTTACAGAGAAGTATGCTCCGGCCTTACCGGACACGCGGAAGTAGTGCAGATCACTTTCGACCCTCATATCCTATCGTACCACGACCTGCTGGTTATTTTTATGACCACACACGATCCCACCACACTCAACCGCCAGGGCGCCGATGTGGGCACACAGTATCGTTCTGCCATATACTACCACAATGACACCCAAAAAGAGATCGCCCTAAATGTCATTGCCGAAGTAGCAGGTGCTTTTGAAGACCCTATCGTAACCGAGGTAAGTGCACTGCGAACTTTTTATGAGGCTGAAGAATACCATCAGAATTATTACAGAAACAATCCTACCCAGGGCTATTGCAATTTTGTGATCTCTCCTAAACTAAGCAAGCTCAGGAAGCTTCATGCAGACAAACTAATAGAAGGGTAATGCCCTTGCACCATAAAAAAAGCCCTAAAAGTATTTTAGGGCTTTTTTATTAGTTATAATGTAAATCACCCTTTTACATGAGCCAATTTTTCATTCTTGATGTTGTTGACTTTTAAATCTCTCAAGACATTGATCGCTTCCTCTACATACACATCTTTGGCAAGATTGATATGCCAGCGATCTCTTTTCTCACGGAGCAATGAGTCTTTGGTAAAAAGTTGTTGTTCGTATTGCAAGGATTCAAAGGTTAACTTAGAATCATACTCTGTCAACTTCTTAAAGTAATCTGATTTGTCCCTGCTTTCCTTGTCTCTTGCCTTATATAAATCATAATTCAGGGGAACTGTCATCTCGTCTTGCTGATCTTTTAACCATTTTGCATTCTCCTCAATTAACTTGAACTGAGGATTGGACGCTATCCGTTTGTTGCTGCTTTTAATGGTCGCCTCATAATCAATATACCCATCCCAGACGTCATATTTCGCAGGTGCGATCTTATCCCAATTAAGCGCATTTTCCTGACCTTTTTCACCTAGTACAATATAGCGGTAACGGTCTGGCATTATGACATCACTTTTAACCCCTTCCAGCTGGTTCGATTCTCCATTTACCCGGTAAAACTTCTGGATCGTGACTTTTATGGCACCCAAATCTCCGTATTCATTTACCTGGACGACATTCTCTAACGGATACATGGTCTGTACGGTGCCTTTTCCAAAGGTCTGGTTGCTTCCCAGAATAACAGCCCTTTTGTAATCCTGCATGGCAGCCGCCAGGATCTCAGAAGCAGAAGCCGAAAATTCGTTTACAAGGATCACCAAAGGCCCGTCCCATTGTATGCGTTCATCCTTGTCTTCATAAACCATTTTATCATTGTCAGAAGCGCGAACCTGCACAACAGGCCCGTCTTTAATGAAAAGTCCGGCCATATCAATAGCGGTTCTTAAGGAACCACCTCCATTGTCCCGAAGGTCCAGGATGAGTCCTTCCATTCCTTCTTCCTTCAGGCGTTCTATTTCTTTGGCCACATCGCTGGCCGCGTTACGATCTGCATAATCATTGAAATCGGCATAGAATCCGGGTAAATGGATCAGGCCGTATTTTTCGTCCTTTCTGATGACCTTGGCCGATTTTGCGTAGGATTCCTCTATTTCTACCACATCGCGCACCACAGATACTTCTTCAATGGTACCGTCTACTTTGCGAACTGTCAGCGTTACCGTTGTACCTTTTGGTCCTTTGATCAGTTTAACTGCATCGTCTAATGGCATCCCCACAATATTCACGGGGGTTTCATCTGCCTGCCCAACTTTGATGATCTCATCGCCCACTTCCATCAGTTGTCCTCTCCAAACAGGTCCGCCAGAAATGATCTCAACGATCTTGGCACCTTCCGGCTCGGGTTGCAAACGAGCACCAATCCCCTCGAACCTTCCTGATATTTGCCTGTCAAAATACTCTTTATCCTCAGGAGCAAAATAGGCTGTATGCGGGTCAAATTTATCTACGATCGTATTGATATATTGTACAAAACGGTCTTTTCTTTCGAGGTTGTCCACAAATTCAAAGAATTCTGTCAGCGTGTTTCTGGTTACTTCCCTGGATTCCTTTTCTACTTCTTCCATCGTCAGCGATTGATATTGGGGATCGTCCTTTTTCTTTTGGATCTCGTCCTGCAATTTGGAATCGAAGGTGTTGAGGGTCCATAGCTTTAATTGCTTTCTCCAACGCTCTCTCAATTCTTTGTTGGAATTCGTAAAGGGCCTTTTCTTGTAATCACTGTTAAGCGTTTCCTCAATGGTGTAATCAAAAGGTTCTGCAAGCACATCCTCGATGATGTTCTTTACCTCATCCATCCGCTTCAGGTAACGCTCATGAACCAGGTTAAAGAAGGAGATGTCCGTATTTTTGATCTGATCATCGATCTGGAACTTATACTGCTCGAAATCCTGTATATCCTCGGCTAAAAAGTACCGCTTGGTAGGATCGAGCACATCAATGAAATCTTCGAATACGCTGACTGAAAAATCATCATTGATATCCTTGGGGGCATAGTGTCCCTTTTCAAGGATGTACGTGATGATATCTAATAACAGCTTGTCCTTATCGTCGTTTTGGAAGGTCTTGTTTGTAAAGCTACAAGAAGCGACAGCTATAAGCAGGGCTAAAAACCCAAGAACTAAATTCTTTTTCATGTATTTGCTTTTTTTCGTTGGGATCGTCAAAAGGGCTACTGACCCCTTCACATACCGCTCTTACTATTCTAATGAATTCCCTAAGATATAGAAAAAACCATGCCATTAATTGCCCGGGGCATTAATTTTTTGTTAAAGGCTATCCGAGCTAATCCTGAGTAAAAACGTATTTTTACGCTCAAAAGTATGCGGCATGGACAAACCTTTGATCTTGGTTACAAATGACGATGGGATCACGGCCCCCGGTCTTCGCACCTTGGTACGCTGCATGATGGAAATTGGTGAGGTGGTCGTTGTGGCACCCGATAGCCCGCAATCGGGTATGGGGCACGCCATAACGCTAGACAATACACTTTATTCCAAAAAGGTGGTCATCGATGCGGATAAAGGGGCTCCAAGCGAATATAGCTGTAGTGGTACCCCCGCCGATTGTGTAAAACTTGCCTTGCAGGAATTACTGGACCGAAAACCCGATATTTGTGTAAGTGGCATCAATCATGGGTCGAACGCTTCCATTAATGTCATTTATTCAGGTACTATGAGTGCCGCCATTGAAGCGGGTATTGAAGGTATCCCCGCTATTGGTTTTTCATTATGCGATTATTCCTGGGAAGCCAATTTTGAAGCGGCAGAGGACAGCATAAAAAAAATTGTACGCGAAGCACTGAAAAATGGGATGCCAAAAGGAGTGGTCTTAAACGTGAACATTCCTAAGACCAAAGGAAAGGCACTTAAAGGAATTAAAGTATGCAGGCAGGCACGGGCCAATTGGAAGGAGAAATTTGATAAGCGCACCAACCCATCCGGCAAAGACTATTACTGGCTTACGGGCGAATTTCAGCTTTTAGACAAAGGAGAGGATACTGATGAATGGGCCCTGTCTCAGGGCTATGTTTCCGTGGTTCCTACACAATTTGACCTTACTGCCCATCATGTCATTCAGGACGTTAATAATTGGAATTTAAATGAATAGTAAAAAAGAAGTGATTATCGGATTTTTAGTAGGTCTTATTGCCAACACCCTGGGGACCTTGCTTTATATTTTACTTTTTTCCGACTTTGGGGTCAGGGAGACCTTTGCTGCGGCGATAGAAAACGGGCATATTGGGAGTTTACTGGCCCTTGGGGCCATCCTGAATCTGGTGGCCTTTTTCGCCTTCCTCAGGATCCGAAGAGACCAGCGAGCCAAAGGTGTCCTGGTGGCCACCCTTTTAACTGCCATGGTTATCCTGTATTACAAGTTATTCTGAAATGAAGTACTATATCATTGCCGGGGAGGCTTCCGGAGATCTGCATGGGGCAAACCTCATCAAAGCCCTCATAAAAGAGGACCCTAAGGCGGAAGTACGCTGTTGGGGAGGCGACCTGATGCAGGCAGCCGGCGGAGCTCTTGTAAAACACTACAAGGAAATGGCTTTTATGGGATTTTCGGAAGTGATCGGAAGCCTTAGGACCATTTTCAGGAATATCGCTTATTGCAAGGAAGATATCGCTGCCTTTGTACCCGATATCGTTATTTTTATTGACTTCTCCGGTTTCAATCTGCGTATCGCAGCATGGGCCAAGGAACACGAATTTCGCACGGCCTACTACATTTCACCACAAATTTGGGCCTCCAGGGAAGGCCGTATCAAAAAGATCAAAAAGTATATTGATGCGATGTACGTGATCCTGCCTTTTGAAAAGGACTTTTACGAAAAAAAACACCAGTTTCCCGTACATTTTGTGGGGCATCCGTTACTGGATGCGTTGTCTTCGCGCAAGGCTTCGGATCCTTCCTCATTCCGAAAAAAACATGGTCTGGATCCGGAAAAACAAATTATAGCCCTGCTTCCGGGGAGCCGGAAACAGGAGGTGGAAAAAATGTTGTCCCTGATGCTATCAGTGACCCCGTCCTTTCCTGATCATCAATTTGTGATTGCCGGGGCACCGAGTCTTGATGCTGCCTTTTATGCTCCCTTTGTAAGGCATTCCCAGGTTCATTATGTTTCCAATGAGACCTATGACCTGTTGAGTTGTGCCCAGGCAGCCCTGGTGACCAGTGGCACTGCTACCCTGGAAACGGCCCTGTTGAAAATTCCGCAGGTAGTCTGCTACAAAGGCAGTTGGCTTTCCTACCAGATCGCAAAACGTATCATAACCCTAAAATTTATATCTCTGGTGAACCTGATCATGGACAGGGAGGTGGTGAAGGAGCTCATCCAGCATGAATTGACTACGGAAGCCCTTACAACGGAACTTCGGAAGATCCTCTCAGGACCAAAAAGAGAAAAAATAATATCCGACTACGCCTTGCTCGAACAAAAACTGGGGGGACCCGGTGCCAGCCGGAAAGCAGCCACCAGGATCATTGACTCTATAAGGACATCTCATTAGAATAAGCCTTTTGCCAGCAGTAGCTTACTTAATGCCCAGAGACCTTTTCAGGAAAAGGACCTTTAAAAATATTCGCTAAATTTGGAGTACGCACAGGCCGCGCTTCAAGATCCATGATAAAAAAGACCATTTCCGTTGCCCTTTTGTTTCTCATCACCGCCTGCGGAGTGGTGAAGAAAAAGACCACCTACAGAACTACACCAAGCGTAACAGTAGCGGCTACGTTAGATTCGTTGAAAACCACAGAAACAGATTCGCTTGCCGCAGGAGAACCTGCACTTGCAGAAAAAACGGATGTACCTGAAAAAGCAGAAGAAGTGGTCAGCACGGCCTTAGCCTTTGCCGGGGTTCGCTATAAATACGGTGGCACTACCCGCAAAGGAATGGACTGCTCCGGCCTGCTCTATGTCACGTTCCTCCAACACGATATCTCCTTGCCAAGAGTATCCTATCATATGGCCAATGAAGGGGAACCTATTCCCTTAACTGAAGTGAACAAGGGCGACCTGTTATTCTTCACAACCAGTAAAAGGGGGAAAAAGATCAATCATGTGGGGTTGGTTGTTGCTGTTGAGGGAGAAGAGATCAAATTCATCCATTCCACCACTTCCAGAGGGGTAATTGTCTCTTCCCTGCGGGAGGGATTTTGGAATTATGCTTTTGTAAAAGCCACCCGGATCCTATGATATGAAACCTACGGCATTTATATCGGTTAAGCTCACCATTGCCCTTATTTTGGGTATTCTCATTAGTTATTACCTGTCTATTGCCCCGTTCTTGGCCATGGGTATTTTCGGAAGTTGTCTCCTGGTGCTGCTGGGCCTTTTAAGGTTTAACAAGACAAGGTCTTCCGCAGTATATGGGTTCATGGCCATCATGACTGCCATTGGCCTGGGGATCCTGAGTCTTTCCCTTTCACAACCCAGGAACATGACCGCTCATTATTCAAAAAGTGTTGTTGCCGATAGTAGTTTATGGGTGTTTCAAGTTCATGAGGTGCTAAAGGCTTCGGAATATTCAAACCGCTATATCCTAAAGGTTCTTAGCGTGGATGGTAATAAGGTTGGCGGAAAGGTTTTGGGAAGTATATCACGGGACAGTCCCGGGCCGTTGGAGGTAGATGATATACTGTTATCCCGGGGTCAGGTAAATCCGATCTTACCTCCATCTAACCCTGCCCAATTCGGATACGATGCGTATATGGAGAAACTGGGGGTTTATGACCAGATACGGTTGGAACCAAACACCTTCATCCATGTAAAAAATGGCCCAGTAACCCCGCATGGATGGGCATCTCACTGGCGGAACCAACTTTTAAGTCAATTACGGCCAGTCATAGCGCCGGCAGAATTAGGGGTTGTCCAGGCCTTATTACTCGGACAGCGGAATGATCTGGACACTGCACTCTACAACGATTACAAGAATGCCGGCGCGGTCCATATTTTGGCCGTTTCGGGCTTGCATATCGGCATCATACTTCTGATCCTGCAATTTCTTTTACGCCCCCTTGAAGCCCTTCCGAAAGGAAAAAGTATGGCCATGGTAGCAGTACTGTTGCTTCTTTGGGGATATGCCTTTTTTACTGGGCTATCTCCCTCCGTGGTGCGGGCTGTAACCATGTTCTCCTTTCTGACCTATGCCTTGTACCTGAACCGCCCGACGAGTATCTTCAATATCATGGCACTTTCCATGTTCTTTATACTCGTGGTCAATCCGCTATTCCTGTTTCAGGCAGGCTTCCAAATGAGTTACGCGGCCGTCTTTGCCATTGTTTGGATCTACCCTTTATTACAGCGTTTTTGGCGTCCTCGTTCCTGGCTGTTAAAGAAAGGCTGGCAATTGCTTTCCGTGAGCCTGGCGGCTCAGGTGGGGGTACTTCCTATCAGTCTTTATTATTTTCACCAGTTTCCCGGCCTTTTCTTTATTACCAACCTGGTAGTAGTGCCCTTTATGGGGATTATCCTTGGGCTGGGCCTTTTAGTGGCGGTGCTCGCAGCCTTCCAGATCCTGCCCCTTTTACTGGCCTCTTCCTACAATACACTGATCAAAGCGATGAATACGGTGGTGCACTGGGTAGCACAGCAGGACGATTTTATTTTTGACCGTATTTCCATCGATCTGTTGATGGTGTTGATTGCCTATTTGCTCCTTTACTTCCTTATTAGAGGGCTTGTTGAAAAGACGTTCAAACCCATACTGAGATTGAGTCTTTGTGTCCTCGCCCTGCAACTATGGTTTCTTTATGATGCTTACAGCACTACCACGAAGGAATCCTTTATGATCCTGCATCAAACGGCCAATACCGCTTTGCTGCATCAAACGGGAAGGACCCTAACGATCATGGCAGCAGACAGGGAAAGGATAAAACCCCTGGCAGCCAACATTTCCCTTAAGAATAGGATTGAAAAAGAACAATATCTCCCAATACCCCATGCCTTTACATTAGGACAACAATCCTGGGTTGTCCTGGACAGTACAGGCGTTTATCCTCCAAAAATGGAAACACCTCCGCACCTGTTACTATCACAGTCGCCCCGGATCAATATGGAGCGACTCCTGGATTCGCTACAGCCTTTAGTTGTCATCGCCGATGGGAGTAATTACAAAAGCTTTGTAGCGCGTTGGAAAGAATCGTGTAAAATCAGGCAGATACCTTTCCATAGTACCTCAGAGGATGGCGCCTTTATTAGGCAATTGCAGCCTTAGTTTAGCGAATATCGTGCATCAGCCTTTTTAGCAAGGGATTCAGGAGGATGGATACGAATCCCACGCCAATTGGCACAAGTGTAAAGATCAGAAAGAAGGAACTAAGGGAGTAGGCCTCGGTTACCTGGTCTATTAAGCCCCCCATGGTCCCTGCTGCTTTTTGCCCAATGGCAATAGCCAGATACCAGATCCCAAACATAAACCCGATCATCCGCGGTGGCACCAACTTACTTAAATACGAAAGACCTACCGGGGAAACGCAGAGTTCTCCCATGGTGTATACCAAATAGGTAAGCACCAAAAAGATCATGCTGACAGAGGCTGTTTTAGCCCCTTGTGGTATGCCCATACTTCCGAAAGCCAGGATGCCAAAACTAAGTCCCAGCAAAATAAGACCGATGCCGTATTTCATCGCTGCACTTGGGTTGTATTTACTTTCCCACCATTTGGAAAATAAGGGTGCAAGCGTAATGATAAAAAAGGAATTCAGGATGGCAAACCAGCTCGCATCTATCTCATTTCCTTCCTGACCAAATTTATCGTTCAGGCGGAAAAGGACCAGGCCCCATACACCTACGAAAGCAAGGCCCAGAAAAATGTTGGAATACGGGATGCGCGAATATGTTTTTTTGAAAAGGAGGTACAACACCCAGGTAATGATCATTAAGGGAACCGTTGTGAGCAATGCATCTACTACTTTAAAAACCATGGCAGCAGCACCTACAAGGGTTCGATTGGTATAATCTCTTGCGAAGAGGGTCATTGATCCCAGGGACTGCTCAAAAGCAGAAAAGAAGAAAACGGTAAAGATCCCAAAAATAGCTACGGCGATTATCCGGTCCCGCACGATACGGGTGTACCTGGCAGTTCTGGAAATAATAAGAAATAAGAAGAGTCCAAGCGCCGTTAGCACCACTACATTGGAATCTACAGGGAGTTCTATATTCCGGATCTTAGAGATAGGGTCATTGAACAGGTAAAACAGGCCACCGAGGGAGGAAAGGACCATAAGGACCTTATCTAAGCCTGTAAACGGATTTAATTTCTCTCCCGGCTCAGATGCCGGTTCCTTTTTTTGAAGTTCGGCCGTTTCTGCAGCTGTCAGGGGTTTATCCCCTATCTTCCCAAAGAGGCTGCTGGCCAACCAGAACTGAAGCATCCCCAGGAACATGAAGATCCCTGCCAGGCCAAAGCCCCATGACCATCCGTAATTCTCAGCCAGGTAGCCACATAACATCATCCCAAAAAAAGCACCCGCATTTACACCCATATAAAAAATGGTATATGCACCGTCCTTTTTAGATTCTTTCCCCTTGTACATTTCAGAGATAACGGAGGTAATATTGGGCTTAAAAAAGCCTGTTCCTATAACTAACAAGGCCAGGCCCAGGTAAAAGGACCAGGTCATTTCCAGTGCCATGGAAGCATGGCCCAAGGTCATGATGAGACAGCCAATGATAACGGCCCCTTTATAGCCCGTGATCTTGTCTGCAATATAGCCTCCTAAAATAGGTGTCAGGTATAACAAGGACGCATAGGTGCCGATCAGGGCGAGGGCATGTTCCCTGGGCCATTCCCATCCTGGGTTATCACTAAAAATAGGGGCTGTCAAGAACAGAACCAGTAAAATACGCATCCCGTAAAAAGAGAAGCGCTCCCACATCTCCGTAAAGAACAATACAAATAGTCCGGCAGGATGTCCTAATACCTTGTCTTTAAAGAGGTTTTCTATATCGGTGTTCATAGTTTTCTGTTTACTAAATAAGTTTAGATACTACTTCCCTAGAAAATTAGAATAGGAAACTTTATTACTCCTAAGTATGCTCTTCTTATCAGCCTTCATTAGCTGTAATAACGTGCTCATCATCCTCAGCCCCATGGGTGAGGGATTCCAATTTTTTTCTGAACAACATGACCATAAAACCAAAGAGGATACAAAATATGGCTATTCCGGTAAATACGGTCAATTCTCCAAATTCTGAAGCCGATTGGCCTAATAATCCGGCCAGCAAATTTCCAAAACCGGTCATGGCAAAATAGATCCCCATCATAAAAGAAGCGTATTTAAGTGGGGCTAGTTTGGTAATATACGACAGGGCAACAGGGGAAATACATAATTCCCCAACTGTGTGGAACAGATAGGCCAACACCAACCAGTACATGGCTGAAGAGCCTTCATTCTGATATTCCACAGCTGCTGCCGACATAAAGAAAAACCCTGTTCCCATAATAATGAGACCTAAGATCATCTTGAATAATCCGGTTGATAATTTCCCTTTTAACTTGCGTTTGGCCCAATAACCCGCCACTGAAGTTCCTAAGAATATAATGAACATTGAATTGAGCGACTGAAACCAGGAAGCCGGTATTTCATTCCCAATAAACGGCAAGGAGAAAGACAGCACCCTTGCGGTTTTATCTGATGCGTACAGATTCATGAGCCCGCCTGCCTGTTCGAATGCCCCCCAGAAAACGATCACCAAAATAAATGAAATGAAGAGGACCACTATTCTGTCTTTTTCAATTTTGGTCAGTGGTTTATTCATGAACTCCTTTTCAGTTTTATTTTCAGAAGTCCCCAAAAAGTTCCCAACATGTTTTAGGTATTTTTGACCATAAACGTATTGTAGAAGGCCTAAAGCCATTCCGATTCCGGCCAAGCCAAAACCATAATGCCAGCCATAAACTTCCCCCACTGTACCTACAATAAAACTTGCTAAAAAAGCGCCAAGATTTATTCCTATGTAAAAAATTGTAAACCCCTTATCCCGCCTTATATCACCTTGTTTATAGAGTCCTCCTACCATAGTGGAGATATTCGGTTTCAGCATCCCGACACCTGCTACAATAAATCCTAAGCCCGAATAAAAAGCCCACATTTGTTCTATGGCCAAAACGCTGTGTCCTATCACCAGGAGAATCCCTCCTATTAAAACAGACTTTTTTTGTCCGAGAAATTTATCAGCAATCCAGCCTCCCGGAATTGACGCAACATATACCAACATGGTATACCATCCATACAAGGCGAGTGCTTCAACATTAGACCATCCCAGCCCGGGGTTATCTTCTGTAGTTTTGGCTACCAAATAAAGCACCAGGATAGCCCGCATACCATAATAGGAAAATCGTTCCCACATTTCAGTGAAAAACAAAATATAAAGTCCGACAGGATGTCCGAAAAGTTCTCTTTGATTTATTGGTTTTGCAGTTGTAGCCATTGTCTATTTGGTTTGGTTATAGATTTTCTTTTAAAAAATTGGTCATCTTGGTAAACAGCTGCAGGCGGGTATTTCCTCCCCTGATCCCATGGTTCTTGTCAGGATAGATCGCCCAATCGAATTGCTTATTGGCTTGCACCAGGGCCTCGATCATCCTCATGGAATTCTGCACGTGTACATTGTCATCGCCTGTCCCATGTACCAACAAAAACTTTCCCTTTAATTGATCGGCATAAGTAAGCGGACTATTGTCATCATAACCGCTGGCATTTTCATCTGGCGTCCTCATATAGCGTTCTGTGTAGACCGTATCATAGAAGCGCCAGCTGGTTACAGGCGCCACCGCAATAGCCATTTCAAAAGTATCATTCCCTTTCAGGATACAATTCGATGCCATAAAACCGCCATAACTCCAGCCCCAAATTCCTGTTCGTGCTTCATCTATGTAAGGTAAGGCACTTAATTTTTGGGCAACGGCAATCTGGTCTTCCACTTCATATTTCCCAAGTTCCTTATAGGTTATTTTCTTAAAGTCGCGCCCCTTCAATCCGGTACCCCTGCCATCAACGCAGGCCACGATATACCCTTCTGAAGCCAAAAGCTGATGCCAGTAATCATAACTGCTTCCCCAGCTGTTGGCCACCTGCTGTGAGCCGGGACCACTGTATTGGAATAGTAAAAGTGGGTATTTTTTTGTCGGATCGAAGTTGGATGGCTTTACCATCCACATATTCAGCTCGTATCCGTTGATAGCAATAGTAGAAAATTCTTTCGGACTCATCTCATACCCAGCCAATTTTTCCTTTAGTGGGGCATTATCCAGGATAGCTTTCACTTTATCACCATTTTCTGCAAGGTGAAGGGAGAATTCGAAAGGGGTAGAGGCGTCAGAAAAGGTATTGATGAAATAGGTGAAATTGGTACTGAAAGCAGCACTGTTGGTGCCAGTCCTGAGCGTGAGTCGTTTTTTGGATTTACCATTGATCCCGATACTATAAACATCCCGGTTTATGGAACCATTTTCGGTGCTCTGGTAATAGATCTTTTTATTTTTGGGGTCATATCCATAATAAGCGGTTACTTCCCATGGTCCCTGTGTGAGCTGTTTCTTTAAAGCTCCGTCAGAATCATAGAGGTAAATATGATTATACCCGTCCTGCTCGCTGGTCCATATAAAACCATCATTAGCCAGGAACGTAAGGTTGTCTGTAATATCTACATAGGCTGCATCCTGCTCTTCCAGTAAAAGGGTCACTTCATTGCTATCCGCATTTACCGTGTATATCTTCAAATGATTCTGCAGGCGGTTGAGGGTCTGAACGGCCAGTTGCGAAGGATTATTCTTCCACTGGATCCTTGGGATATAGTAGGCGTCCTGAAGAGGCACCTCTGTTACCGATCCCGCTGCTACATCATACAAATTCAGCGATACAATCGAATTAGGTTCTCCTGGCTTAGGGTATTTGAACTTATATGGTGAGGGATACAGGTCACTGCCATACACATCCATGGAGAATTCCGGTACTTTACGCTCATCGAAACGAAGGAAGGCAATGAAACTCCCATCCGAATTCCAGGCAAAGGCCCTAACAAAACCAAATTCTTCTTCATAGACCCAGTCTGTTACCCCATTGATGATGGCATTCCTGACACCATCTTTGGTCACTTGCCGGATGGTCCCGGAAGGAAGTTCTTTTATGAATAGGTTGTTATCGAATACATAGGCCACCCTATCCCCCTTTGGCGACAATAAAGGCGCCATGATCTTGTCATCTGAAATTTTGGTAAGGCTCCCTGAAAGCAGGTCGTAAATATAATAGATTGCTATGCGCGAACGCCTATAAATGGGCACTACCTCTGTTGCCAGTAGGAGTTTGGTTTCGTCCTCGTTAAAGCTGTAAGAAGTAAAGAAAGGGATCCCTTTGGCAGGGGAAGAAACCAGTAGTGTTTCTGTTTTTTGAAGGGATGCATAGGCATATTTTCCTATGCTGCTCTCGTTCTTTTCCCTGTCAATGCTAAGAATGGTATAATGTTTCCCATCATTCATAGAACGCAGCGCGTCCATCCCTTTTGTTTCGAAAGTGCCATTCCATATCTCTTCTTGTGTGATTTTTTTGTCCTGGGAATAAACGAAGCTGATAACCGATAAACAAAGCAGGAGAAAATGGCGTTTCTTCATTCGTAGTGGCTGTTTGGATTCAAATATTCAAGTTTACTAATATTTTCCTTAAATATATAACTTTGAGGCCATCAATTGTTCGTAAGAAAGGATATTAAGGCCTTATATCGATGCCTTGTCAATTTTGCAGTAAGTGTGGCCACTCATGGCATTGAGTTATTATCAATATCACTATCTTTGGCCGCAATAATAGTGTCTCCATGCCCTCACCCATAGAAGGATTTTCAAAACTTACGAAAGAAGAAAAGATACGGTGGATAGCCGAGCAATATACGCATGACCCGGAAAAAAGCATTGCAGTGATACAACGCTACTGGAATGAAGATAGCCGGCTACAGCAATTACACGATGAATTCATCGAGAATACCCTAACCAATTTTTACCTGCCGCTGGGCATTGCCCCTAATTTCCTGATCAATGATCGCCTCTATGCCATCCCTATGGCCATTGAAGAGAGCTCTGTTGTTGCTGCTGCCAGCAAAGCCGCCAAATTCTGGCTCTCCCGGGGCGGTTTTAAAGCCCGGGTGCTGGGTACGGAGAAAATTGGCCAGGTTCACTTTATGTATCATGGAGATCCTAACCGGCTCAAGGCTTTTATCGATGACATACACCCGCTTTTCTTTTCAGATTCCGAACCGATCACAAAAAATATGATCGCTAGAGGGGGCGGAATTAAAAATGTAGAACTCCGTGACAGGACCGAGGCCATTGACGGGTACTACCAGCTGCATTGCAGTTTTGAAACCCTCGATGCCATGGGGGCCAATTTTATTAACTCCTGCCTGGAACAATTTGCCAAAACCCTAAAGGAACAAGCCCTTTCTTCCCAACGATTACAAGGAGAGGAGCGCAACCTGGAAGTGGTAATGAGTATTCTTTCGAATTATGTGCCCCATTGCCTGGTGCGGGCAGAGGTCTCCTGCAAGGTCGAAGAACTGGGATCTGAGGCTGGTATCAGTGCCCCTGAATTTGCCGATAAGATGGTCCGCGCGGTTCAAATAGCGACCGTGGAACCTTACAGGGCAGTGACCCATAACAAAGGGATCATGAATGGGATAGATGCCGTGGTACTGGCCACAGGAAACGATTTCAGGGCGGTAGAAGCTGGGATCCATGCCTATGCGGCAAAAGACGGTTCTTACACCAGTCTGACGCACGCCAGCGTAGAGGACGGGATCTTCCGTTTTTGGATAGAAGTTCCCCTGGCCCTTGGTACCGTTGGCGGACTCACCAGCCTCCACCCATTGGTAAGACTGGCTCTTGACATCTTACAACAACCATCTGCCAAAGAACTGATGCAATTGGTTGCGGTAGCTGGTCTGGCCCAGAACTTTGCAGCGGTAAAATCCTTGGTAACCACTGGGATCCAGCAAGGACACATGAAGATGCATTTGCTGAATATCCTAAACCAATTGGGGGCAACCGAAGCAGAAAAAAAACAACTGGTAGCCTACTTCAAGAAACACAGTGCCACCCACAATGCCGTGGTGGAAGCCTTCCGGGATTTACGTAACAAATCGTAAATGGAGCACTATTACCACAGCCGGGGAAAATTATTGCTAACGGGCGAGTATGTGGTCCTGGATGGTGCCCTTGCTTTAGCGCTTCCCACCCGATACGGACAAGGCTTACTGGTGAACGAATTTAATGGCACAGCATTATGCTGGAAAAGCCTGGATCATGAAGGAAACATTTGGTTCGAAACCGTTTTTGAACTGGCAGAATTAACAAAAGGCAGCCCTGCTATTCCCTCAACCGACATAAGGGAAACCCTGCTACGACTTTTACAGGAAGCAATAACTTTACAACCCAATTTTCTTGGGAGGGTATCGGAAAAAAAAGTAACTACTTCACTCGAATTCCCAAAGGAATGGGGTCTTGGCAGCTCTTCTACGCTCATTAATAATATTGCCCAATGGGCAGGAGTCAACGCCTATACCCTGCTTTGGAATGCTTTTTCGGGCAGCGGTTATGATATTGCCTGCGCCCAGCACGATAAGCCGTTGCTTTACCAATTGCATGATTCCTTGCCAAAAGTAACCACGGTGGCCTATGACCCGCCATTTGCAGCCCACCTTTTCTTTGTTTACCTCAACCGGAAACAGAACAGCAGGGAGGGCATTGCCCGATATCGCGGTGTGACATTCGACAAGCCCCGACTCATACGTGAAATTTCGGAGATCACACAAGCCATACTGCAAAGTTCCCAGCTGGAAGAATTTCAATCCCTGTTGCAAAAGCATGAAAACCTGCTGTCCGATGTGCTGCAATTGCCGGGAATTCAGGAGCTGCAATTTCAGGATTACCCGGGACAAATTAAAAGCCTGGGGGCATGGGGAGGCGATTTTATCCTGGCGGCAGGTCCCCAAAACACACCCGATTACTTTATCGCTAAAGGATTTGAAACTGTAATCCCGTACCGCGACCTGATCGCATAAAAAAAGCCCCGGGTTTCCCGAGGCCTCTTATATTCTACTCTTCTACTATCTTAATAAAAGACAGCACGGTTATCTTCAATATCGGCTTTTTCCTTAAGTGCATTAAAAACACTACTGCCTACTTTTGCGGCATTAGATGCTTGCAAGGCGTTGGCATAGGTCGAATAATTATCCAGGGCCGGTGCTTCTTCCTTTTTAATGACCTCGATCATAAATACCCCGGTCTCCCCTACGATCATTTTTGATGTACTTCCACTCTCCATTGAAAATGCCGTACCAACAACCAGGGGCTCTCTTCCGGCTCCGGGTATGGTAGGCGATTTTACTGTTAAAGCGGTAGCGGTAGACACAGCCGTATTGTTAGACGAGGCAAGGTCTTCCATAGATTTCCCTGAATTGTCTGCTTTTATTTTAGCTGCTTTCTTTTCCTTGCGAAGCAACGGCAATACGGTAACGGAAGCGTCTTCTGCTGCCATAAGGCCTTTTTTATAGGTTGCAGTCAGTTGAACTACCGCGTACCCGTCATTTACATCGAACCTTCTGATATCTCCCAATTTGGTATCATCGTTAAAGGCCCATTGTACGATCCTGCGCTGCATACCCAATCCTGGAAGGTTCTCATCCATTGCTTTAATCTTATTTACGGGCCTTACGGCATAGTCGTTCTCCCTGGCCAGTTCGTCGAAGCTCTTATCCGTATCGGTCACCGCCATTTCAAATTTGGTGGCGTCTGTAAACAAGGTATTGATAGTTTCTTCAGATGGCTCTATGTCGCGGGCAAGCGTTGCCAGCTGCACCAGATCTCTTTTATCGTCTACCTTTACAATATGGTATCCAAACTCTGTTTCTACCAAGCCGATGAAGCCCACAGGGTTACCGAAAGCAAAATCATTGAATTTTGGCGTCATGACCCCTTCCTGGAAATACCCAAGATCGCCTCCTCTGGGGGCTGAAGGTCCGTCTGAATTATCCCTTGCCAACTGGGCAAAAACGGCATCTGCTTTTTTCGCTTCTGCCAACACTTCTTTTGCCTTTTTTTCTGCCTCTTCTTTGCTGCGCGTAACGGCTGCATTGGCTCGTTCTGCACCTTCATAGGTAATGAGGATATGGCTTGCCTTTACTGATCCATTAGGTTTTTTGGCCATCATTCTGGATACTTTAAAAGTATCTCCGTCACGGTAGGGGCCAAAAAGTTCCCCGACGCTCAACATCATCAATGAATCTGCAAAACGGGCAGGCAATTCGTTTTTCGCCCTGAAAATAGTATCGAACTTCGTATCGGAATGCCTGTCCAAGAAAGCAGCGACATCCTTCGTATTCATGAATCCTGGAATGGTGTCCGTAGCATCCTTATCCTCTATGTATTCTACGGTATCATCGAGCAACCCGTTGATTGCCGCCTCAATGGCAGCCACATCGCTATCGGAGGGGGTTTCTTCAAAGTAAACAAACTGTATACTGCGCGATTCTTCCTGCGTATATTTTTTTTCGTGGTTCTTGATATACGCTTCTATCTCACTTTTGCTAACTGCAATAGTACTGTCAGGGATGGCAGTGAAAGGGACTCGCACATAACGGATATCTACCTTGTCATTCGCCAGCTTGTAATCGAGCTCCCCTTCTTTTAAGGTGGCACCCAATCCGGCGCGAACCAGGTTAAAATACGCCTGTTGTTTGGCACTTTCTATAATCGACTCTTCGTCCTGTAACCAATCTTCATACTGGGCAGGGGCATTTAACTTCAATTCCAGGATAAAATCCCGGAATTTTCCTTCATCAAAAAACCCATTCTCATTCAGGAACTGCGGATTCTGGGACAAACCAGGGCTGGATTTGATCACTTCAATGATCTGATCCTGCTCTATATCGATCCCCAGGGAGGCGATCTGCTGATCCAGGATGGTATTTCGTTCTATCTGATTCCACACGCCGTTCACCAACTGCATGGAAGAAGCTGTCGGGCCGCTATTCCTGGAGGCGCGTTCTACCTTTTTGCGAAAGGCATCGATCGGGATCTCTTGCCCATTGATCTCCCCTACGGAAGAACCTACTTTCCCTCCGGAAAACCCGTTGCTGGTAAATATACCCGATATCACAAATGCGAATAACGCCAAACCAATGATCAGGATCAATATGGTAGTACGTTTCCTTATATTTTCTAAAATTGCCATTTATTGAGATTGTTTAAAATCAGTGGGCGAAATTACCATTTTCCCTTAAATAATAAAAACGAATTACCAGCTATCTGCTTAGCCGTGCCGGGTTATTCTTTTTCCATCACCTCCAGGCTCACCAAATCTATTTTGGTGCTGGATACTTCCAGTATGGTAAAGAGGTAGTTTCCGATCCTTATTTCTGTATTTTGCGCAGGGATTTCCCCTGTCTCATGGACAATGAGACCCCCGAGCGTTTCAAATTCATCTGTATCCGGAAGTTCCAGTTTGTAGGTTTCATTGATGTAATCTACTTCCAACCGCGCTGAAAATTTAAAAGCAGTGTCATTGAGTTGTTCCTCAAGTAGGTCTGTGGTATCATGTTCATCCTCTATCTCGCCAAAAAGCTCTTCCACGATGTCCTCAACCGTCATGACCCCGGAGGTGCCCCCGTATTCGTCCAGCACCACTGCCATACTTTTTCGCTTCTTTGTGAGGATCTTCAGAATTTCATGGATAAGCATGGTTTCCGGGACAAATTCCACAGGCAACAAGATACTTTTAATGGTCTTCGGCTTTTTGAAAAGTTCGTACGAATGTACATAGCCAATGATGTTATCAATGGTGTCTTTATACACCAATATCTTGGAGTACCCGGTTTCCGTAAAGAGTTTGGTAAGGCTTTTAGGCGTATCGTGCAATTCAACAGCAGTGATCTCCGTGCGGGGCACCATAACTTCCCGGGCCTTTACGGCAGAGAACTCCAGTGCGTTCTGAAAGATCTGGATCTCGGAATCGACGTCGTCTTCTTCTTCAACCGCTTCCATTTGCTCATTGATGTAATCGCCCAGCTCTAGCTTACTAAAGGCCAGCTGCACCTCGTCCCCGTCGGTCTTGAAAAGGGTGCGGAGGATAAGATCGGAGACTTTTATTATAAAATCGGAAACCAGTGAAAAAAGAGCATAAAAGATATAGGCCGGTATGGCCAATATCTTCAGCAGGGTATTGGCATAGATCTGGAAGAACACTTTAGGCAGGAACTCGGCCGTAATCAAGATGATGAGGGTGGAGATAATGGTTTGCGACAACAGGCTGAAATCCATCAGCCACAGTTGAATCAACGCATTATCGGAAGGCAACATACCCTGAAACCAACCCATTAGCAGATCACCCATATAAAATCCATAGACCACCAGGGCAATATTATTGCCAATGAGCATGGTCGCTATGAATTTGGAAGGTTTTCTGGTAAGTCGGGCCAGCACTTTTGCCAGGAAACCGGCCTGCTTTTTTTCAATTTCAATATGGATCTTATTGGCCGAAACGAAGGCAATTTCCATCCCGGAAAAAAAAGCCGAAAGGATCAGGCAAAGAACAATAATAAGGATCGCCGTATTCACTCTTTGGATTGATTTTCCCGTTGTCTTTTTTCAAACCGTTTACGGTAATTCCGGCGAAACAGGAACATGCCCGCCGATACTACGGCAAAAAATATAAAAATATAGGTACCTTCTCTGTTGGTCTCCCACAGCTCGGTTATCTTATACAAAGAGATAAAAGCTACAGCAAGGTACAGGTATTCTGTATAGCGTAAAATTTTGATCATAATTATTCCTCTTTAATTGTCATTAAACCATAGGTCCTGTTGGCATTGAAAAAGCTGAAATCGCGGTTAAAATCCATTCCTTCTCCGTCCATGACCGTACCGTCTTCGGGATTCGTGTATTTAAATTTTTCCTTTGTAAAGATCCATTCTGCCTTCCTGTCCCAATAGAGTTGGGGCGTTTCCAGCTTTTTTCCATCATGGGTCTCAATGACCACATGTCCTTTAAGGTCTACGATATCGGTTTCCGAATAAATAATGCCATAGTCGGCGCGGATGGTACTTACGTTATTGTCCTTGTCAAAATAGGTTACTTCCAGGCCTTTGGGGAAGGTTCGGTACTTAAAGATCATATTGTCAAAGTCCTCACTAATCGGGCTTTTCAAAATGGCTATGACACGGGAGTTCCCGGCATCTTCGCTTTCTAGTTCTTCCGTGGTTTCCGTATAGGTAAGTTCAAAGTTCTGGGCCACCCCCTGAGGGTATACCGCTATCTGCTTTTCATCTCCTACCCGCTGGTACGTATCCTGGCATGCCAAAAAAAACATTGCCATAGTCAATACCATGGCAATGCTGTAATACGTTTGTTTCCCCAAGGGTTTCATTCTTATAAGTTAGGCACCGTTACGCTACCTCCTACCCAACATTTAAAACTGATACTTTTTCCTGCCATACCGGAGTTAAAGATATCTGTTTTTGAAGGTGCTTTTGCTTCATAACTGGCAGCAGACTGGCTTGCTCTTCCACTTAAGGCCGGGTCTACCCTTCCTGCCTTACGGGCCATTTCTGCGGCTTTCCAGTATACGGCACGCTTTTCAAAAGGCGTATCCCCGCATTCATTGGCACTGGCAGCATACAGGCTGGCAATAAGCAAATAGGCATTCCCATTAGAAGGGTTGGCATCTATTGCCTTTAACGCATAGCTTCTGGAAGTAGACTTATTGCCCCTTCGGTAGCTGGTTGCGATCTTATAGGCGATATTCGATTTCTTTTTCGGATTTGTTTCCAGATCCAACGCCTTATTGAAATCGGAGATGGCACCACTGTTATCTCCCGCTTTCTGTTTGAGTGTTCCGCCGTATACATAGGCATCTGCAGATGGATCTAACGCTAACTGCGCTTCAAACAATTTCTTAAACATGGGGTCGTCTGTACATTCTTTGCTGAACATCCTTCCCACAGCTCTCTTCACCCAAGTGATGTCGCCTTTTTTTGCATCATAACTCCTTTCATACAGGGGTATCAGGTTTTCGCAATCGGCCAGGGCTCCCAATTTAGAATCCACACTTCCTGCAATTTTACCATAGGACTCGGAGTTGGTTGTAGCTACCTGGAGACTTCTTTTTTCTTTAGAGGTGAGTGTGCCGGCATCTTCTTTTGGAAGCAATTTGGTAATTACGTCTGTTAGTTGACTATTCTCCTCCTCGATCTTTTCGGTAACATCATCATAGGTATCAAAAACATCCTGTAAATCCTTCTTTCCTGCAGAATGCAGGTCTACCAAACTGGAGAAATACAAGTACAGGGCTTTGGGGTTTTTAAAGTTATCCCGGTCTTCCTTAAAAGCTTTGTCCAGCATGCTAAAGATCTGTTCGTCCGAAGCCATCTTGTTATCATACATCAACAATACTTTATCGATCTCAATCGTAGAATATTTGAAAGAGTCAGGAAAATATTTTCCACTGGCATCATAAAGGGCCAACAGTTCTTTTATAAAGCCATCTTTCTCTGCCCCGCTGCTATTGTCAATTTTGTGCATCAGGATGCGCTCCCCATAGGAAAAGTTCGCTTTGTTTATGTCCGGACAATTGGCATAGACCATTTTCCATGGGCCATAAGCGGCATCATAGTTTTTTACTTTGGCATGTTCGGCATAAATGGAAAGGTTGGTCATACACTCAGGATTTTGACCTTGGCCGATACTTACACCTGTGAAGCCCATCACAGCTATCATCATTAAGTAAAGTTCCTTTTTCATCGTGTTATGTATTTAAAGCGGTTAATGTACTAATTTTTTGTCAATTTATTTTCCTTTTTTGGAACCATCTGTCGTTCAGGGAGAGGCCTACAGTGACCTTAAAATATTTTTCCTCGATCAGATCTGCTGCGGTGGTTCCTCTTTTCCCCCATTCAAATCCCAGGTTCAAATTAGAGAAACTTCCGCCCAATGGTAGTCCCAAACCAAAAGTTATGCCAAAGTTATCAATGTCCTTCTCGTTAACCACAATACCGGTCATATCATAGCGCATCCCGGCACGATAGGTAACCCTTTTAAAATAATTGCTGAAAGAAGCATAATCCGGAATAAAGAATGCGCCGAGGGCATAGGAACTGCCATCCTTGTAGGTCTGATTCTCTATACTTAGAAAACGATTCTCAAACGAACTTAACTGCTGAAAACTGTATTCAGCACCCAAAAACCATTTCTTGTCTTCGCCAAATCCAAGTCCAATGGTAGTGATGGTCGGAATCTTCAATTCCGTGTTTTTCAACCCCTGTGCCTCCAGGTCAACTTCTATGACCTCTATGGTGTTTCCGTTCTCTTGTGAGAAAGACTCTATTTGCTCGCTATTTCCGGAAACGAGGTTTACCTGGGTGTTGACTACCACAGAGGTAAACAGGGTATATTTATCTTTTATGGTTGGACTATAGGTAAGGCCATAGACAAAGTCGAATCCATTTATATTAGATTCCTGTGTTTGACGCGACCCAAACTGCACCCCTTCTACCCGTTGTAACTTCTCATTTTCCAGGGTACCGAAGTTAAAATTGGCAGAGGCTCCTATATTGAGGTTCCTGATTACTTCATATCCCAGAGAAAGGAAAACCTGATTGAGTCCGCCGGAACCTGAATAAAAATTACTCACTGCGGCCCCGTTGTTATTGGTCGTTTCCTGCAATACGTCATAGCCTACAGAGGAAAAAGGCCTGAGACCAAGACCTACAGCCATTTTAGGAGTTAAAGGAAAGCCTAAAGCCAGGTATTCAAGGTTGGTGACAGAGGATTTTTCCTGATCGGTAAAACTGTTGAGGGAGATCTCCTTATGGCTTGCGCCTACAGTGTAGGTTGTAAGTCTTAACTTCCCGAACGCGGCAGGGTTCTTTAAGGAGAGATGGATGCTGTCCGTATAAAGACTAAGGCCTCCCATCATTTGGTTTTCTATGGTGCTCCCAGACTTGATGTCTCCAATCCCAAAATATGAATAGGGAGAAACGGTTCCGTTCTGAGCATACAGACTACAGGCTGCAAGGCATAATATTGCAAATCCTATTTTTCTTATCATCTAGTGTTTGTTGTATTCCAGCAAATAATTCAAGCCCTCCAGCAGAAAATTTGAATGGGCAAATATGGTATTTTTTAACCGATTGGACAAAAATTGCCCGTCTCCCCCTGTTAAAATAACTGTTAAATGTTCAAAACGAGACCGGTACTGCGCTACTACACCATCTAGCTCCTGACAAATACCATTCACAACGCCGCTGTGAATGCTGTTCTCAGTGGTGTTCCCGATAAGTTCAACAAACGGACTTGGTTCCAGGAGTGGTAATTTAGCGGTTTGTTCGTGCAGGGCCTTGTAGCGCATGCGCAGCCCCGGTGAAATAGCCCCTCCCAGGTATTCCCCAAATTCATTGATCATGTCATAGGTTATGCATGTACCGGCATCAATGACCAGCACATTGGACTTGGGATAATTATAAAAGGCGGCCGCAGCCAGTGCAATGCGGTCTACTCCCAACGTTTTAGGGGTAGCATAGTTATTTTTAAAGGGAACCTTTGCTACGGTTGTCAGGACTTGTACTTTACAGAAGACCGCCAGTACATCGAGCTCCTTTTTGGAAAGGAATCCAACGGAGGCCACCAGTGCATAGGAAATGTCCGGATACCCTGCAAATAACTCCTGAACAGCCTTTGGAAAGCCCTTCTTATCCGTAGTAGTATGGTTCAAAAGATCCTTTTTCCGGAATACCGCAAGCTTTATGGAGGTGTTACCCGCATCAATTACAAGGTTCATACTGCAAAGATGGATAATTGAAAAAAAAGAAATCCCTTTTTTTCCTTTTTTATTGGTAGTTCCTAAATTTGAATTTATATTTGCCCCCGCCTAAAGGGCATGGTACCTTAGCTCAGTTGGTAGAGCAACGGACTGAAAATCCGTGTGTCCCTGGTTCGATTCCTGGAGGTACCACATCAAATTCGAAAAGCTCATTCGCAAGAATGGGCTTTTTTGTTGGTCATTTTTCAACCGAGCCCACTTACTGCAGAACACACAGGATTACTTTCAGGAATACAATTCACCTATTTCCACCTTGTATTTTTCCCGGATCACCCGTCTTTTTAACTTCAGGGTAGGCGTAAGCTCTCCCTCGGAATTATCCGGATGGACCGGCAACCAAACAACAGGTATCAATCGGAACTTCTTAATTTGTTCTATATGGCTGAATTCCGGATTGTATTTATCAATTACTTTTTGATATTTCCGGATGATCTTTTCCTCTTTTACCATGTCTTCCAGGCTGCTCCAGCTAATATTTTTGTGCTTGCACCAGTTCTTCAGCCCTTCTTCTGAGGGAACAATGAGCGCCGAGACAAATTTTTGCTTATCCCCGATGACCATGATCTGTTCGATGATAAAATTTTCCTTGATCCTGTTCTCAATAGGCGCCGGGGCCACATATTTCCCACCAGAGGTCTTCAGCAATTCTTTCTTCCTGTCGGTTATTTTAAGGAACTCCTTTCCGCCCGGCCCTTTGATCAGGGTACCGATATCCCCTGTACAAAACCACTTTCTGCCATCGATCTCCTTGAATACCTGGGCATTGATCTCCGGTTTTTTGTAATACCCCGACATTATATTTGGCCCAATTACCAGTATTTCTCCTTCATTTTCATTGTAATGGCCAGAGGTACGGTCTATATGGATCTCAACGCCATTGATCGCATATCCTACCGAACCTATGACAGCTCCTCCCGGTTCCACGCTATTTAGGGTAAGTGTTGGGGCGGTTTCGGTTAATCCATAGCCCTCCCGAACGTTAATGCCCGCTGCGCAAAACACACGGATGATCTTAATGGGGCAGGGGGCAGAGCCGGTAACGATCAATCGTACATTCCCCCCCAGGGCTGCCCTCCATTTGCTGAAAATCAGTTTGTCTGCCACTCGCCATTTGAGCTTATCCAACAGCGATAACTTCTGATCCAATTCAAAATCATCCGTCAAACGAAGCGCCCAAAAGAATAGCGCCTTTTTTATTCCTTTTAAAGCGAGCCCCTTATTGTAGATGGCTTCATATATTTTTTCCAGCAGTCTTGGAACCGTTGTAAAAGCAACCGGTTGTACCGATGCTAAATCGCCTTCCGGTCCGCTGAGGTTATCCGTACCGCAAAAATAGATAGACACACATTTGTGAAAATATGCGAAAGAAACCGCTCTTTCAAAAATATGGCACAGTGGCAAGAAACTGATCACCTTTTCCCCGGGGACCATGTTAAGGAATTTTGAGGTCTCTTCTATAACGTGCATAATATTTCGATGCGTCAACATCACCCCCTTAGGATTGCCGGTTGTTCCTGATGTGTAGATAATGGTGGCCAGTTCTTCCCCGGTAATTTGCTCCTTTATTGCTGCAAGGTTTTGCACGCCTTCCTTATCCAAAATTTCTTTCCAGAAGGGCCTGCCTTCCTGGAGATCAAACGTGTACAGGTATTCCAAACCTGGAACATTTTTTCGGGTCGATGCTAGTTTTTCATAAAGATCGAGTCCCCCGCAGAAAACTGCTTTTACTTCCGCTTCATTTAAAATATACTCAAACTCCTTAATACTGATGGTCGGGTACAGCGGAATACTTATCAGTCCGGCCATCTGAAGGGCAAAATCCATGATGACCCATTCCGGCCTGTTCTTGTAAATGACCAGTGCCACTTTATCCCCGGGCCTTAATCCAAGTTTCAATAAGCCGGAGGCGGCCTGTTCTGAATACTTTTTTACCTCTTCTGTGCTATAGGCTTGCCATTTCCCGCTTGCATCCCTTGCATTAACAGAAGCCTCGAGTGGGTTGTTGTTTAATTGATTATAAAGAAGGTCAAAAAGTCTGGTCATGGATAGTTTATTGGATGGTTACTTTATAAATATAAAAAATATTAGGATTGAATCAGCATATCGAAGTAGCCTATTCAAATAGTAAACAGGCTAACCCTGCCAAAGAATAACGCACATTTCCCCGGGCAGCTGAAAGTTTAGAGTGACCTCCGTAATAACATTGATCATTCGATGTATCATCTGACGTTATTCCCCTGCGAAGAATTCCTTACCCCCAAGGCTCTCTGAACTTTTGAAAGTGTACAAGAATTATAGAATTCAGCTACCCTAAAGATTAATACGTTTGTCTTACCAATAAAATTGGGAGATTTACCTTATTTTTGACAATTACTGAATTTGAACTTCAGACCAATAGGCACGATTACTGCAATGCAGCCATCTAAAATAATGCAGACACAATTAAATTTTATGAAAGATATAAAACTAGCTTTTTTTATACTGTTAACCCTATCCTTAACTTGTTGTTCAAGTGTGAACGTGTTGAATTCCTGGAAAGCTGCAGATGTGGAAGATTTTCAAGATAACACTATTTTGGTTATCGCCAGAACGGCAAATGAGGAAGCCCGTATCGCTTTTGAAAATGAAATTACCCGTGAAATCATAGCCAAGGGCATGAAGGCAACCCCCAGCTACACCAAATTTCCCAAATTAAGACCCAATGATAAACTCACCGACGAAAGAAAAGAGGAGATCAAAAACCTTTTACAAAAAGAGGGTTTTAATGGGGTTGTTCTTAGTGTAGTAAAGGACTACCAGGAAAGAACCAGGGTTATAGGAGAAGGAGGTTATGAAGCTTCTGTCAACTATGGCTATACAGATTTTCCAACCTATGTCGGTGGAGGGTTCTATGTCTATTACTATAGTCCACTGTCCTATTCGACCGAAGATATTTATGTGCCGGAATCTGAAGATACCATAACCTCCAAGTTATATGTTTTGGAAACCGTTGCCTATGATTTAGAGCAGCAGGAAGATAAACAATTGGTTGCATGGGTTACCTCTGAGATTGAAAACCCCAGTGGAGCGACCACTACGGCAAATAGTTATGCCAAAGCCATCGCAAAAAGATTTAAAAAATAGGCCTTACGGCTAGCTTATCTCTCCTGTTATCCAGAAAAAAGGAAGGTTGGTTCTCATGTAGTTCCTTACTCAAACATCAAACTTATAAACTCCGCAACACAGGCAGGTTTATCAACTCCTGCTATCTCCACTTCACAAATCCATGTGATTTTCAGGCCACTATCCCCATATTCTTCAATCTTTTGAATGGTGCAGTAGAGGCGCAGCTTGCTATCCACTAAAACAGGGCTGGGAAAACGGACTTTGTTCAAACCGTAGTTGATACCCATTTTGGCCGACTTCACTACAAACACATCCTGCAATAGCGTGGTCAGCAGGGCAAGGGACATAAACCCATGTGCCACCGGTTTTTTAAAAGGCGAGTGTTTCGCTGCCTTTTCCACATCAACATGGATCCATTGAAAATCCATGGTTGCCTTTGCAAAGTCATTGATCATCTCCTGGGTAACTGTTAACCAGTCGCCCACCGGCAATGATCTCCCCTCCATTGCACGGAAGGCCTCAAAACTTTCGATTTCCAGTTTCGCCATTTTTTCCTAATTATCTTGAAGTTCCTCCATCTATGGTAAGACAAATACCCGAAACAAAACGTGCCTCCTCAGAAGCAAGGTACAGGTAGCCATAGGCAATATCTATGGGTTGCGCCACTGTTTGCAAGGGAATACTTTCCCTGATCTTTGCAAAATGTTCCTCAGGGATCTTGTCTACCATATCGGTCATGGTAAAACCCGGGGCAATGGCATTGGCCGTGATGCCGTATTTCCCGAATTCCATCGTCCAGGTTTTCGCCATGGCAATGACACCTGCCTTGGTTGCCGCATAATTGGTCTGGCCAAAATTTCCCCTTAAACCAACATTGGAAGCTGCACTCACTATTCTGCCCCATTTATTGGCCTTCATATAGGGAACTACCGCCTGGGTGCAGATGAAAACCCCTTTCAGGTTCACATCTACCACCGCATCCCATTCTTCCTCACTCATTTTTTCGAGCGTTCTGTCGCGGGTAATGCCCGCATTGTTGATCAGGATGTCTATTTTGCCATATTGGTCATTTACCTTTTTAAAAAGTTGTTCTACCGCAGGTTTATCGGTTACCGAAACCCGGTGGTATTCCGCTTTTCCCCCTGCATTATTTATGCCATCGGCAACCTGCTGCCCTTGCGGCAAGAGGTCCATAATTATGACAGTAGCCCCTTCTTTCGCAAAAAGTTCAGATACTGCCTGTCCTATACCTCGGGCACCCCCTGTAATGATCGCTATTTTGTCTTTTAGTCTCATGTGATCTTTTTTATTACTTCGTAAAACGATAATTATCGAAGAGGAATACGCTCCCTCCTATACTTCCAAAACCAATTTACCCTGCACCTTCCTGCTCATTATTTCTTCCAAAGCTTTGGAAGCTTCTTCCAGTTTGTAAATCTTATGGATATGTGGCCTTAACATGCCTTTTTCGAACCATTGCATCAATGTGCGGGTATTCTCCATACTTTGGCCGGGATCCCGCATCGCAAAATCGCCCCAAAACACGCCAACAACGGCAGCCGATTTAAGCAATGGCAGGTTCAACGGCATTTTTGGAATGACGCCGGTGGCGAATCCAACGACCAGAAAGCGACCCCCCCATGCGATTCCTCTGAACGCTGCCTCTGAATAGTCGCCTCCAACCGGATCGTAGATGACATCTGCCCCTTTGTTATCCGTAAGATTTTTGATTTCAGACTTCAGGTCCTGGGTAGTGTAGTTGATCGTATGATCTGCCCCATATTCTTTGCAAAGCTGCAGTTTTTCATCTGAGGAGGCTGCTGCAATTACTGTTGCCCCCATCAATTTACCCAATTCCACAGCCGCCAATCCCACACCCCCGGAAGCCCCAAGTACCAGCAATGTTTCCCCTTCCAGAAGTTTTGCACGGTCCTTAAGTGCATGATACGAAGTACCATAAGCAACCATAAAAGAGGCTGCAACAGGAAAATTCATGTTAGCCGATTTCAGGAAACACATATTGGCAGGCACTACCACTTCCTCGGCAAACCCCCCGCTGAGTACAAATCCAAATACTTCATCTCCAATGGCAAGATGTTTTACTCCCGCACCCACTGCTTTTACGATTCCGGCAATATCGCTGCCGGGCGTAAACGGCAGGGATGGTTTAAACTGGTATAAACCCCTGATAATAAGAGTATCCGGAAAGTTGATCCCACATGCCTTTACTGCCACTACCACTTCATTTGCCTTGGGTGTTAATCCAGGCAATTCTTCCAATACCAGCGAAGAAGGTGGTCCAAATTCTTTACACCGTATTGCTTTCATCTTCTATCACCTTTAATACGAGTTTGCCTAATTTATCCCCTGAGAACAACCGTTGATAGGTTTGATGAAAATTCTCAATCCCCTCGTAGACAGCCTCCTTACTCTTTCAATTTTCCTTCTGCCATCCATTTACCCATGTCCATTGCAGCCTCGCCATATTTTTTGGCATAATCGAATACGACCATCCCCTGCATCGTGGCACGGTTGACCAACAGCGAGAGGTAATTGCTGGGCCCTTTAATTGCCATTTTGTTGTTGTATTGCGATATGGCACCGCAGATCACGATCCTTGCGTGTAACTTCAACATGCTCAATGCAATATCAAGGATCTCGCCTCCTACATTATCAAAATAGACGTCGATACCACCAGGACATTCTTCTTTTAACCTTTTGCGCACATCCTCATTCTTGTAATCTATAGCCCCATCAAAACCAAGTTCTTCCACCAGGTAGCTGCATTTTTCTGCCCCCCCTGCAATGCCAATAACCCGGCAGCCTTTAATTTTTGCAATCTGCCCTGCGATACTCCCAACCGCCCCGGCGGCTCCTGAGATCACCACGACATCTCCTTCCTTGATCTTTCCTACTTCCAGTATGCCAAAATAGGCCGTCATACCTGTCATACCCAGGGCACTTAAATAGGTTGTAAGGGGTGCCAGTTTAGGATCGATGATACGCAGATCCTTTCCATCTGACAAGGCATATTGCTGTACCCCTCCAAACCCGGCCACATAATCCCCTGCCTTAAAGCGGGGGTTGTTCCTGACAGCTACCACTTCCCCTACAGCTCCTGCCCGCATTACGGACCCAATGGCCATTGGGGCTATATAGGATTTAGAGTCGTTCATCCAGCCACGCATGGCCGGATCCAGCGACACATAGTGCTGTTTCACAAGGACGTCCCCATCCTGCAATTCCGGGATAGGATTGACCTCTAATGACCAGGTGGAGGCATCTGCTTCCCCTAAAGGCCTTTTTACAAATTTCAATTGTTTGTTCATAGTTCTTAACTGTTAATGTAGGGACGTCCCCCCGTCCAGAATCAGGGTTTGTCCGGTCATGTATTTTGAATTTTCGGAGGCCAGCCAGGCCACTGCTTCGGCAATTTCATTAGGTTCCCCAAACCTGTCCATGGGAATCATCTTTTTTAAGATCTCACCCATTTCAGGTCTGCTGCCCAGTAATTTATCCAAAAGTGCCGAATGGGTATAGCCGGGACATACCGCATTGATCCTGATATTTTTCCGCCCATATTCCAGCGCGGCTGACTTGGTCATCCCAACCACCGCAAATTTGCTGGCACTGTAAGAAAGATTATTTCCTGAAGGCTTTAAACCCGCAAGGGAAGCTATATTGATAATATTTCCGTGCCCCTGCTTCATCATTTGCTTCAACGCCAACTTCATACAATAGAAAACCCCTGTCTGGTTCACCGCAATAACGTTGTCCCAGTCCTCGAGGGTGTGCTCGGCAGTCTTTCTTTGATTTTCACCGCCAATTCCTGCATTATTGACCATAATGTCTACCCTGCCGTACTGTTTCATGGTATTGGCTATAAGCATTTCTACCTCATCGTATTTCGTAACGTTGGTCTGCTGCGCTAAGGCCTTTCCCCCTGCCGATAAGATATCCTCTGCTACCTTTTGTGCGCGCTCCATATGTATATCCGAAACGATAACCAATGCCCCGTGCCGGGCAAGTAAAACAGCCGAGGCCGCCCCTATACCGCTTCCAGCACCTGTGATGATAACCACTTTATTTTCCAATTGCATACCGATCAATATAATTCGTCAATTTTATTCTTTTGTATGGCCTTCCAAGCCGTATTGCAACAGAGAGCCGAAACCTTGTTAAGGTCAGCAAAGCGCGGGTCCGTTGTATGGCCATGCTTAAACCTGTAATAGATCTGTTGTGCAATGACGGCGATTTTAAAAAGCCCGAATACGAAGTAGAACGTAAGATGCCGGATGTCCCTGCCGCTTTTAAGGGCATATTGCTGCACTAGTTCAGTCCGTGTAGGATTCCCGGGCATGATAGTGGGCGATGGAAGCCCCTTTTTCATAAAATCAGCATCTGCCACGGTGATCCAATAACCAAGGGAAGTCCCAAGGTCCATCATCGGATCGCCAAGGGTGCACATTTCCCAATCCAGGATGGCGGCAACCTTTTTCCACTGATCATCTGCAAACACCACATTATCATACTTATAGTCATTGTGGATAAGGCTGTACCCGTATTCTTTAGGTTGATGACCCTCCATCCATGCCATGACCTTACGTGCCACCGGCACCTCTTCCGTTGCTGCGGCAAGGTACTGCTTACCCCAGTTAAGCACCTGTCGTTCCACATAGCCTTCCGGCCTTCCCAAAGAATCAAGTCCGGCCGCCTTATAGTCCACCGCGTGCAGTTCCACAAAGGCATCTAACCAGGTGTTTGCTATTGTTTTAAATGCTGCAGGAGGAATGCTTCGATCCCTTGCCTCCCTGGCTGTCAGGATAATACCGTCTACCTTGTTCATCAAATAGAAAGGTGCCCCCAGAATTTCCGTATCTTCTGAATACGCATAGGTCCTGGGCGTTTTATCGAATACCTTGTGCAGGTTATGAAGCACTTTATACTCCCTGCCCATGTTATGGCCCCTTTTGGGAGCCGCAAATGGTGGCCTTCGCAACACGTATTCCTTTTCCTCAATTTTTAAAAGATAGGTGAGATTCGAATAGCCATGGTAAAATTGCACGTACGATCAAATCGCTTTTTTCATCATTGATCAAACCCTCCTGCAACAGGAACTTTTTTAAGTGCTCCTCATGTAGCTCTTCTCCCTTTCGAACGGTTGTAGTGAGTTCCTTTTCCGGCATTTCTATCGTACGGTGTATTTTTTTATGGTGTTCTTACCTAGCTGACTCAGGTGTACCTCGTCCGGGCCGTCGGCCAGGCGCAACGTTCTTGCTGCCGCGTAGAAATGCGCTAATGGTGTATCCCCGCTCACACCCTTCCCTCCAAAGATCTGGATGGCCCGGTCAATGACCTTCAGGGCCATGTTGGGAGCCACGATCTTGATCATGGCGATCAGGTCTTTTGCTTCCTTATTGCCCACTTTATCCATTTTATCTGCGGCCGAAAGCACCAGCAGTCGGGTTTGTTCTATCTCACAGCGCGACAGGGCAATTTCCTGACGGATACTGCTGTAGGTATCCAAAGACCGGCCAAACGGACTGCGTTCTGTGGCCCTTTGGGACATTAATTCCAGGGAACGTTGCGCCATCCCTATTAAGCGCATGCAATGGTGTATTCTCCCGGGACCCAGGCGTCCCTGTGCGATCTCAAATCCCCTTCCTTCACCCAGGATCATATTCTCCTTAGGTACCCGCACTTTGTCCAATACAATTTCCGCATGCCCTTCCGGAGAATCATCGTATCCAAAAACACTTAAGGACCTGATGACCTTCAGTCCGGGCGTATCCATAGGAACAAGGATCATACTGTGCTGCTGGTGGCGAGGGGCATCAAAAAGGGTCTTCCCCATTACAATGGCGATCTTGCAGTTGGGATCCATAGCCCCTGATGACCACCATTTCCTGCCTGAGACCACATATTCATCCCCTTCGGCAGTAATAGATGTTTCAATATTGGTGGCATCTGAGGAGGCTACATCGGGCTCTGTCATAAGAAACGAAGATCTGATGGCACCCTCCAACAAGGGTTGTAACCAGCGTTCTTTTTGTTCAGGGCTGCCATACTTTGCCAACACTTCCATGTTTCCCGTGTCGGGCGGACTGCAGTTAAACACTTCCGAGGACCATTGCACGCGCCCCATGATCTCTGCCAGTGGTGCATATTCCAAATTGGTAAGTCCGGGGCTTATATCGCCATAACCCACCGGCAAGAACAAATTCCATAGCCCTTCGGCCTTGGCTTTTTCCTTTAAACCCTCAAGACCGGGCCATTTCTTCCAAAGATTGGCAGGGTTTTGCAGAAACGACTCTACTTCCTCCTGAACGGGCAGTATTGTACTTGTCATGAAAAGGGTAAGTTTTTCCTGTAGGGCAACAGACCTTTTGCTGTATTCAAAATTCATAGCATTGCTTTTCGTTTATCATCGTTCATCAACCTGAAATTAAGTAGCCCCCATCGGCTACATATACGCCCCCTGTCATATAGGAACCAGCATCTGATGCCAGCAACATCACCATGCCGGCCATTTCTTCAGGAGCGGCGATACGACCCAATGGGATTGCCTTGGTAAAACCGGCGACCAATTTATCATTGGTCCACAGCCCTTCACTAAACTTAGTTTTGATCAGTCCCGGACACAGTACATTGGCCCTTATCCCATAACGGCCCCATTCTTTTGCCTGATTCTTTGTAAGCATGATCAGAGCGGCTTTGGTGGCGCTGTATAAGCCCAGGCCAAAACCGGGGGTTATGCCTTCCACGGATGAAATATTGATAATACTCCCCCCATTTTCTTTCATGTATGGCAGGGCCAGATTGGAAAGAATCCAGGGGGCCTTAACATTCACGTTCATGATCTTGTCAAAAACGGCTTCGTCTGAGCCTTCCAATGGCCCGTAATAAGGATTTATGGCTGCATTGTTCACCAAGATGTCTATTCTGCCAAAATGTTCCATGGTCCGTGCAATCAGGGATTTTCGTTGTTCTGAATCGCCAATATGGCATTCAAACCCTACTGCCTCGAGCCCGGCCGCTTTAAATTCGCCGGCAACCTCATCTACAGCTGCCTGCTTTCGGCTACTGATCACCACCTTGGCGCCATTTTCCGCAAGCCCCTGTGCGATGGCCTTGCCTATGCCCTTACTTGAACCGGTAATGATGGCTACTTTACCACTAAGGTCAAATTTTGATCTTATATTCCCTTTCATTTGCTAAATGCCTGTTAAATAGTTAGAATCCTCTACATAAATACCTTTTCATCCTGCGACAAGGTCAGGGCCTGTTTGTCCATCAATACGGCAGCCAATGCCCTGGTTTTCGGAATTTCATATTTAAAATAAAACTTCATTGTATGGATCTTACTTTGGTAAAATTCGGAGGAATAGCCCGTGTCCCCGGTTGCCAACGCTTTTTGGGCCTTTGTGCCCATTTCCAGCCAAAGCCAGCCTGCCACTATATTTCCAAAAAATTCCATGAAAACGGTAGCATCTGACAGGAAGCGTTCATAGGCTCCTTTTTTTGCGAATTCCAGTAAAAACTGCAGTACTTCCTGGGTCAGTTTTAGTGTAGCACCCAGTTTTTCTGCACAAGGTGCCAACTCTTCATAAGCAGCGGCTTCTTTTATGCTATGCATGATTTCGGCAGACAGCAATTGTAATGCCTTACCGTTGTTCATCGTGATCTTCCTTCCCAGCAAGTCCATTGACTGAATGCCTGTGGTCCCTTCATAGATCGAATAAATACGGATATCCCGATAATATTGCTGCAGGATATAATCAGAACAGAAACCATATCCACCCAGGACTTGCAAGCCATTACTGACGGATTGCAATCCCATTTCAGCAGGGTAGGTCTTGGAAATGGGGGTAAGCAGTTCCAGTAATTGGGCATAGCGTTCCCGTTCTGCTGGGTCTGAATGGGTCTGGGACAGATCCTGGTATTTGGAAGAGCGCAATACCAGGCTCAGGGAAGCTTCGGCCACTGCTTTTTGCAGCAACAGCATCCTTTTGACATCGGGATGGTTGATTATCAGGGTTTGTTCCTGTTTGGCATCTTTCTTGCCTGTAGTGGTGAGACTACGCCCCTGGGGCCGTTCCTTTGCGTATGACAAAGAGGCCTGGTAGGCCGCCATGGCAATAGCCGCTGCTCCCCGCCCTACGGCTATCCTTGCGCCGTTCATCATCATAAACATATACTTTAATCCCTGATTAGGCTCGCCCACAAGCCATCCTTTACAATCATCTTTATCTCCAAAGAAAAGATGGGTGGTACAGTAGCCCCTTTGACCCATTTTCTGAAAATCGCCGAAGGTGGTTACATCATTGGAGATAAGCGAACCATTGGCATCGAGCCTCTTTTTCGGGACAACGAACAAAGAGATCCCCTTGGTGCCGGCCGGCGCCCCTTTTATACGCGCCAAAACCAGGTGCACCACATTTTCAACCCCTTTAAAATCGCCCCCTGATATAAATATTTTCTGACCCGATATTTTATAACCATCTACTGCAGGCTCTGCAGCTGTAACAATATCCGATAACGAACTTCCTGCCTGTGGTTCCGTTAGGCACATGGTGCCATTCCAATCGCCCGTCAGCATTTTAGGAACATAGGTGTCTTTCAGTTCCTGAGAGCCAAAATGTACAATCAGCTCTGCCGCCCCAAGGGTGAGCCCCAGATAGCCGGGTAAATGGTTGTTGGCCGTCTCCTGGATATAGGCCGAAGCCGTCACTACCATATTGGGCAATTGCATACCCCCCAAATCGTAATCAAAAAGGCTGGAAACAAGTCCCATCTCGCCGCCTTTTTTCATGTACTTTTTAACCTGCGGATGAACAATAATTTCCCCGTCTTTAAAATAAGCTGGCTGCTCGTCCATTTCGCGAAAGAAGGGATACATTTCCCTATCTGAGAACTCCTTGACCGAATCTAAAAAAAGGGCTATTGATTCCTGATCATAGTCGGCAAATTTAGCTTGATCCAGTACTTGCTGGAGTTCCAGAACGTCATAAAGTAAAAATTTCAGGGTATCCAAGTCAACGTACTGATGCGCCATATGAAAGGGGGTTTTAGGTAAATAAATTAGTACTTATTCCAGGTAAAGATTCCTAAACAGCATTCATAACGCGATGATCGAAACCAACGATATCCATTAAAAAAAGCCTGTGCCAATGTCCTTTAGCCGTTTATAACCTTTAGCAGTAATAGCTGTCTCAATATAGTCATTTCGAATGACATTCAATCCTAAAACAAGTTCCGGAAAATGAAAGTCCTGTTTTTTAAAGGTCTGCCCTCCTACGGTCTGCAAATCCTCAGGTGACAGCTATCATCTAGCTGTTTTTCGCTTGTTATATCGTTATGCTGATTTTGTTTTTAATGGTATCTTTATCAGGTAATCGCACCCTTTTGCGATGATCATTTCAATATGACTGACAACCAGAAACTTCTGATGATCAAATGGGCCCATACCCTGATATGGCTGGGATTTGTCATGGCAATATTCTATGTCGTCTACAGTGGTGTTGCCAATGACATTACCCAATACACCTGGGCGGCGATTGCTTTGGTCATAGGTGAAGGACTGGTATTGCTTATTTTTAACCGGTTTTGCCCCCTGACCATACTGGCCAGGAAATATTCGGATGCTACCAGGGATAATTTCGATATTTTTTTGCCTAATTGGTTGGCCAGATATAACAAACACATCTTTACCACGATCTTCCTAATTGGGCTTTTACTGGTCCTTTTTCGTGAAGTAGCGGGATACTAAAATAGCCTCTTATGAATACTACAGACTGGATCGGATTTACAGGGGTTTTCTTGATCCTCATGGCCTATCTCCTAAACCTTGCGGACCGCCTGCACCATACGGATATCCGCTTTATTCTACTCAATGTAATAGGCGCCGGACTGGCCTGTGCTGCCTCCATTATGCTTAATTATATCCCGTTTATTATTCTGGAAGGGGTTTGGACGCTTGCATCTTTGGTAGCCCTGTTACGCTATAAACGCCCATCTACCCAATAAAGATTATTTACAAATAATTGCCTTGGACACCTATCAAATAGGCGAGCTTTTTTGATTTTTTAATCTGCCAAAAATAACAATCCCAATAAAAACAATCCCTAAAAGAATCTGTGTTCCCGCTATCCAGCTCAGATGCGCATGCTCTATTGAACTCAAAATACCCTGGGCCAGAAGAAGAAGTCCATATAGAACCAAAAAGATTTTACGATAATTTTGTTTTTTTGTTTCTGTGGCGTTTCCTATTTTGTTCATAAAATACCCTAATACACCTACTATCCCAAAAACGATCAGCATTATCAACAGTCCTTTGGCCATGATCTGCGTTGTTTTACAATCACCCCTAAAAATAGCTGTTTTTTGCTACTTGCAAAACCATAGAATCAATACACAAACCCGCTTTTAAGATGTTAAGCATGTTAGGGCCAAAAGTAATAGGGCAGGCATGTAATTTTTTATATCTTTGGATACCTGCCATTTGATTTTCCATAAGGAATGCCCGCGAAGGCTTCTTTTTCAATCCCCCGGCAGGGCTGACAGAACCTAAAAACCATCTTTTAGAACCACATTTTTATGACGAACGATGAGTACCCGATTACAGACGGGAGCAAAAAGAAAGACCTGGAGACCGCCTCAAAATTAGAGTTGATCAAAAACCTGATCTTCGGGGAGAATATACAGGCGTACGAATCGGAATTTGAACTACTCAAAAAAGATATCCTCACCAAAAAGAAAGCCCTCGAGGACCTTATTGAAGCCGTGAGGACGGACCTGCGCATGGCTATTAATGATGTGGCAACAGATGTCAATATCCGGATTACAGAACTGGAGGATAAGATGGAAGACCGTTTTGAAGATATTGAAAAGAACCAGCTGAACGCGAAAGAGTTGGGAGACCTGCTCATTGAATTGGGCAATAAAGTAAAAAAATCCTAGCCGGACTTCATGCCAACAAAGACAGACCAACAAGACAAACTAGAACTCCTCAAGGATATCCTATTCCCTGAGGAACAGCAAACCTTGCTGGATTTGTCGCGGCGCATTGATCTGTTGGAAAAGCTATTGGAAGACCAAAAAGGGCTTGCCCGTAAAATTGGCCCCCTGGTTGATCAAAAACTGATCGACTACACGCAAAATATCCCTAGCACCCTAGGGCCTACGATCACCACAACCCTAAAAGAACAAATTAAAAACAACCCTACTTCCGTTACGGAAGCCCTGGCCCCGGTAATGGGAAGCCTTGTCAGGACGTATCTGCTGGCCAGGACAAAGCATTTCCTTTTTTGGCTTGGAACACCTTTCCGTTCTATTGGCAAAGGCTTGACTGCTGTCGGATCCTGGTTTGTAGGTGTCTCGGAAGAAGCCCTTTTGGAACGGCAGTTAAAACAGACCCATATTGAGCAGCTGCTGCTTATCGAAAAGAAATCAGGAACCTTAAAAGCAAGTTATGCCGAGAGTAAGCGCATCGATGCAGAGATGCTCAAGGAACTGGTGTTGGCCATTCATGGCTTTGTATCGAATAAAGCAAACGCCGGTGACCAACATTTAGAGCTTATCCCTTTTAAAGGATTTCAAATTCACCTGCAATCGTTTATGAGTCATTACGTGGCCGTGGTACTGCCCGGAAAGGTAACGCTTAGCAACACTGACAAGCTTCAGGATATCATTTTCAATTTCTATTATCACTTTATGGAAATGAACCTGGATCTACTGAAAGAGCAGGGCAATTCCAAAGAGGGAAAGATCCTGATTGATCAGGAACTCTTTCGAAAAGAGATGGCAGCCTGTTTTGGCACCAGGGCTTCTAAAAAAATAGCTTAAAGACCTTTAAATTGCTTCCTTTCTCCAGCAACCGGGCATTAAAATTGGCAGACATAACGCCCTATATTGTTGTTTTTCCCTGAAATAACGTATTTTTAAAAGGAACGCTCTTCAATCATCAAAACGCTATCATTATGGATCCCGTATTGCAAACCATGATCGCCAATATGCCCGAGAAAACGGGGAAATCACTGGAGGAATGGAAAAAATTGCTTCACACAAAATCATTCACTAAACATTCCGATGCCGTTGCCTTTTTAAAAAAAGAACACGGGGTAACCCATGGTTTTGCCAATACTATTGTAGCACTGTCCAAAGATTCCAATGACAGCCCTGAAGATTTGGTAAAAAAACAATACGCCGGTAAGGAAAATTTGTTGCCCGTATACGAAAGCGTCAAAAAAGTTGTAAAAAGTTTAGGACCAGATGTCTTGGTTACACCCAAAAAAACCTCGGTAAGCTTTATTCGGAAAAAACAATTTGCCCTCATAACCCCTGCAACCAAATCAAGGGTAGATCTGGGCCTGAAACTGGCAGGAAAGGAACTTACAGCCAGATTGGAAAATTCAGGCCCTTTTGGCACTATGTGTACACATAGAGTTCGACTGGAAAGTGCAGATCAGGTAGATGATGAATTGATATCCTGGCTGCGGGAAGCCTATGATAAAGCAACTTAACAGAAAATATAACCCACTAATTTACAAATGGCACAGAAACCGGAAGCAAGAAAACATAGTATAAAAGGACATAAGCTCAGTTGCCCTGTCTGTGAAAATGACACTTTTTGGACACGGGAGACCCTCATGAACACAAAAGGGATGACCTTCCTGAAATTAGATTGGGCCAATAAACAGGCGCAGAATTTTGTTTGCGATAATTGTGGATATGTACATTGGTTTTTACACCCCCCGAAATAAAATATGGGCTTACTAATCTAAATTATAGCCAATCGCAATGACTACTCCTTTTATAATCATTTATATAAGCTGGTTTATCTCAGAGATCCTTTTTATCCGTCTACTCCGGGTAAAAAAAGAAGAAGGTGCGAAAGCCGACAAAGGATCGCTGCTGCTGATCTGGGTATTCATTATCATCGGCAACGTTTCGGCCGTTTTTATAACCCATTACCTCAATGCGCCAATCACTTCGAGCCCCCTTGCAGCCTATACCGGCTTGGGACTCATTATAGTGGGTATTTTGATCCGCATCGGGGCTATCCGCAGTCTGGGGGCCTTTTTTACGGTTCAGGTGGCCATCAAAAATGACCATCAACTGAAAACGGATGGTTATTATAAATATGTGCGCCATCCTTCTTATACAGCCTCCCTCCTTTCGTTTATTGGCTTTGGAGTGTCTCTGAATCATTGGATCTCAGTGCTTTTGGCTGGCGGGATGGCATTTATAGCCTTTGGTATTCGTATCCGGATAGAAGAAAAAGTATTGCTCTCCCATTTTGGGGAGGCCTACACTTCCTATCGTAAAAGGACAAAGGCACTTATCCCCTTTATTTATTAAATTAGTAAGCACCACCCTATGATAACAATTTTCCGAAGACTACGCCGAACCTTCCTTTCAAATGGAAATACTGGGAAATACATCAAATATGCCATAGGTGAAATTATCCTGGTGGTCATCGGGATACTCATTGCCCTGCAGATTAATGTATGGAATGAAGGACGCAAGGATGTTGAAAAAGAACAGCTTATTTTAAAGCAACTACAGGAAGAGTATGAGGCAAACCTGCAAGAACTTCAGGAAAAGATGGCGATGAGAACCTCTATAATCAACTCCTCAAAAAAGTTACTAAAATATATAGACCAACCTCAACCCAATGCTATTTATGACAGTATATTAAACCATTTACGATGGGTATTACTAGACCCAACTTTCGATCCTATTTACAATGACCTAATTAGTACTGGGAATATCAGGCTCATTACCGATCAGCGATTAAGCAGGTTGTTATCTAACTGGTCGTCTGATATTGTGGTATTGCAGGAGACAGAGGATATCTGGCAAGATCACACCAAAGAACTAGTAGCCCCCTTTATAATCAAAACAGGAATTGCAAGGGATGTAGTAAAGGCATTGTGGCAAAATGGGGAAGACCAAATTTGGCTTTTGGACGGGCCTCAGAATAATTACCTTGAGGTAGGGTCTTCCATACATCCTCCTGCAACAGCTGAATTTTTAAACGCTAAAGATTTAGAGGGAATCCTCACTATTGCCATTTCACTCAATCACACTGCCAACATTCAATCTGTAGCCCTGCGCAATCGTATCCTTGAAATTCTCGACCTGCTTAAAAAAGAAATTACGCAACCGTAATTACCTTCATTTATAACCTCCAATAAAATCCCTTCTTTAACAAAAAGTAAAGTGGTTTGGAAATTGAGTAAGGTTGTGATGATGGACTATTTATTCAACTTTTTAGTCTCAGGAATCAGTGGCAGCTGTTCCAGTGGATTCCATTCTTTTTTATTTCTTTGCACGACAATGCGCAGCCCTTGGAAATGATACAGGAAAAATTAAATAAATGGGGGAAGGAAAAAACACCGTTTTTGTTCCTTATCGATTTTGAAATGCAAAAACCGCTGGCCTGGCCTTTAGACGCGGTGCCCGATAATGTATTTTATAATTTTAATGGCGCTACCAATACACCAACTCATAAACCAGGCAGGATAGAACAATTAGTATTTAATAAAAATCCTGTTTCATTAAACGATTATAGTATAAAATTCAATGCTGTTCAAAAACAACTCAACCTGGGAAACAGTTTTCTGCTTAACCTTACCGTACCAACACCAGTAACTACAAATTTAGACTTACACGCCATTTATTTAAATGCGCAATCCAAATATGCGATTTGCGTGAAAGACCAGTTTGTGAGTTTTAGCCCGGAGACCTTTGTCAAGATCAAACCCCCTTTCATCTATACCTATCCTATGAAGGGAACCATTGATGCCAATTTGCCCCAAGCGGAGCAAACCATCCTTAACGACAGCAAAGAAGCAGCCGAACATGCCACTATCGTAGACCTGATGCGCAATGACCTCAGCAAGGTTGCCAGGGAAGTAACGGTAACCAGATACCGTTACTATGAAGAGATACAGGCCAGGGGAAAAAAGATAGGACAGGTAAGTTCCGAAATACGTGGAAAACTCCCCGAAGGATTTTATGATTCTCTGGGCGACCTGCTGTATTCCATGCTCCCGGCTGGCTCCATTTCAGGGGCTCCCAAGCAAAAAACGGTAGAACTAATAAGCGCTATTGAAGCCCAGCCAAGGGGCTATTACACAGGGGTGGCCTTTTATTTTGATGGGCACTCCTTAGATAGTTGCGTGCTAATACGTTATATAGACGACAAGGGGTACTTTAGGAGTGGTGGTGGCATCACGGCGCAAAGTGAACTAAATAGTGAATACCAGGAAATGATAGACAAAGTATATGTCCCGTTTTATTGAAACTATTCGCATAGAGGATGGAACCATTCCGCTACTGCCGGAACATCAGCAAAGGATAGGTCGTACCCTGGCCCATCTGGGAATAAAACATCCTTTTTTATTAGAAGATGTACTTGTCATTCATGAAGAGGCATGTAAAGGAATCATCAAATGCCGTGTTATTTACGATAAAAATGGGGTCCTTGACATTCAATTTCATCCCTACTTCATTAAGACCATTGATACGTTTTCAATAGTAGACATTGGCAGCCATACATATACTTATAAATATGAAAACCGCGATTGGATACATGACCTTTTGAAAGGAGCTACTACCGGTGAGATCATTATGTGTCAAGGAGATTATATAACTGATGCCTCTTATGCCAACCTCGCCTTCTTTAATGGTACGTCCTGGGTAACGCCAAAACATCCATTATTACATGGCACCAGGCGGCAACAATTGATAAGAACCAATATACTTAGCGAAGTTGCCATCACCATTCAAGACCTGCAAAACTACTCCCACATCAAGTGCATTAATGCCATGATGAGCTGGGAGGAATCACCGATCTACACAATAGATCAGATTCTCTAGGTACTCAAACCTCAGCGATAAGGGGCTCCGGCAACCTCTCTTTTACAATAGCGCCTATATGGTCCTATGACATCACCAGATCCCTGCCACCTTATTCACCATTAGATCCTTGATCTTTACAGGTGTTGAGCCACTATTCGCGATTGTAAGATCGGTATACGAATTAATGGGAAAAAGTTGGGATGTCATCACATACTGCCCTTTGTTTACAAAGACTTCCACTGAAGAGGCATCAAGGAGCACTCTTAATTCCACTTCCCCTTCCGGAAGATGGTCCATGGGCATTAGCTGGGCACTGCCAAAGGTGGCCTTGAAATCTGCAATCCCACTTTGGGAGCGGTCCAATGTCAATCGTTTCTTATCGCCCTCCATTCTTAGCGTCAACTGTTCCCCGGCGTCATTATTAAAGGTCATTTCGAAATCCGTGGCAGCAGTAGTAAAGCGCACTTCACATTGATTGCCATCTCCCAAAGGAATGGTCTCCTGTGACGCTGCCGCAATGTCTAAGTCCTCAAGGGAATTTTCAGAAAGCAAAGAAGTTACCGCTTCTATCGGGTAATTAAGAAGGGAATAGTCTCCTTCAATAATGGCCAGGTCCAGCGTGCGCGGTAAGGTCATGGCACTGCGCCAAACCTCAGTAGGTGTATCCCGGGCGTAGTCCCAATTGCTCATCCAGCCAATGAAAATCCGGTCTCCGTCAGGCGTGTGGTTATAGGTAACCCCGGCATAATTGTCGGTTCCCCAATCCAGCCATTTTATTTTCTCCTGCGCTGTGGTAAAGGTGGTGCCATCAAAGTCGCCCACAAAATACTGGGTCCCGCTTCCACCATTGGGTGCCCCCGGATTAATGCTGATCAGTAATACCCATTTGGATTCATTGGTCCCTGCTATCGGTAATTCAAAAAGATCCGGACATTCCCATACGCCCCCATGGGCTCCCTGGTCTTCTCCAAACCGGCTCATAAACGTCCACTCCAATAAATTATCCGAACGGTATAATCTAAGGTGGTCTCCGGCAACCAAAGCCATGACCCATTGCCCGGACCGGTCATCCCAAAACACCTTGGGATCACGAAAGTCCCTGAATTCGGTATTCAGCAACACAGGGTTACCTGCATACATAGTAAAGCTTTCCCCATTGTCTAAGCTATAGGCGATGCCCTGGGTTTGAAAATCGACCCCCCCTGCTTTTTCCTTCTCCATGTCGTGGTAGGTAAAAATGGCCACCAATGGCGGGTTTTCTTCCGTACCGAGCCCGGAGGTATTCTTAAAATCTACCACAGCACTTCCCGAGAAAATTAGGCCATTCGCATCAGGATATAAGGCTATTGGCTTATTTTTCCAGTGTAGCATGTCTTTACTGGTGGCATGGCCCCAATGCATTGGCCCCCAAACAATATCATCAGGATAATACTGATAGAACAGATGGTAAATACCCTGTGAATAGACCAGGCCGTTAGGGTCGTTCATCCATTTTTCAGGGGGAGAGAAATGGTATTGCGGCCGGAAAGGCTCATCATACGTACTAACCTTAAGGCTGGCCTCACTAACTTCTTCTGTTTGTTTTGCAGCCTTTTTGCAGGAAACAACCATTAAGCAAGCGCAGAGGAAAAGTGGCAATAGGAAACGAGACATATAGTAGTTATTTTATCTAAAAATACCCTTTATTTTAATATGGGAAAAACGGCGTGTTCTTTTTGGGATCTTTGCCAAAGTAGTATCTTTAACCGCATGTACAAATATGGCATTCTTTTAGGGTTGATGGTACTGGGGTACCCCCTTACGGGACAGCGAAGCCCGGAAAAAATGATAGAACGCCGCGTAAAGGGCAAAGTTCCTTCAGTGAGTGTCACCGAGCTTGCCGTTAACCCCTCGTACATCCGATTAGATGCCAGGGAAAAAGAAGAATTTGAAGTGAGCCATATGCCGAACGCCTATTATATAGGCTATAAGGAATTTGATGCCCGTAAAGTACTTACATTGTTTCCAGACAAGGATACCACCTTGGTGGTGTATTGTTCTGTTGGAATTCGATCGGATGCTATTGGCAAGAAACTTATGGCATTGGGCTATACCAGGGTGCGAAATCTAAGTGGCGGTATTTTCAAATGGCTGAATGAGGGATTTCCTCTGATCGATAGTACTGGTAAGGAAACAAACAAGATCCACGCGTATAATCGTTTCTGGGGCCTGCTTTTGCAAAAGGGTGAAAAGGTTTACGGCCCCGAAAATCACAAAGGATCATGAAGGAATCCCATAAGAATTTGCTCCTTATCTTTACCAGAAATCCAGAACTTGGTAAATGTAAAACAAGGCTGGCCGCTTCGGTTGGAGATGAAGCCGCCCTGGCGATCTATATCTTTCTTTTAAAGCATACGGTATCCGTTACCCAAAAACTTCAGGTGGACAAGGAAGTACACTATACTGAAGAAATACGCGAAGACGATCTTTGGGACCCCGAAGTGTACCTTAAAAAAATGCAGTGGGGCAAAGACCTGGGGGAACGCATGGGCAATGCTATCAAGGCAGGATTTAATGCCGGATATGAACGTATCATCATTATTGGCAGCGACCTGTACGACCTGAACAGCACTGATCTTGAAATGGCATTTGAGATGCTTTCCAGGCATCAGGTGGTGCTGGGGCCGGCAAAAGACGGGGGGTACTACCTCTTGGGGATGACCTCCTTTATTCCTGCGCTCTTCAAAAACAAAGCCTGGGGTACATCCACCGTATTGGAAACTACCCTGGCCGATCTTCAACATACTAATTATGCGCTGTTGGAAACCAGAAATGATGTGGATATCCTGGAGGATATCCAAACCCATCCTGCTTTTCAGCAGTTCTTAAAACATATCCCATGACACAAAAACAATTAGACGAGTCTACGGCGTACTTAGAAAGCAAAGGATTTCACAAGCCCGAAATCGGGATCGTATTAGGTACCGGTTTGGGGAAACTGGCAGATATCATCCATGACCCCATCATAGCACATTACCACAATATTCCCTTCTTTCCATTGGCCACCGTTGAGTTCCATACGGGTAAGCTGGTCTACGGAGACCTGGAAGGAAAAAAGGTAGTGATCATGCAGGGCCGTTTTCACCTGTATGAAGGGTACGAGTTTTACGATGTTACCTATCCTATACGCGTGATGCGCCAATTGGGCATCCATCACCTCTTTATTTCGAATGCGGCCGGAGCCATCAACCTTTCCTATAAAAAAGGCGATATCATGCTTATTGAAGACCATATCAACTTACAGGGGGGATCGCCCCTTGCCTTTAAGAATGTGGCCGAATTCGGCGATCGTTTTGTAGACATGAGTGAGCCCTATGACCTGGCAATGCGCCAAAAGATAAAGGCCATTGCAGAAAAACAAAACATCAGATTACAAAAAGGGGTTTACGCAGCCGTTGTGGGCCCGCAACTTGAAACCAAAGCAGAATACCGGATGTTGAAAACGCTGGGAGCCGATGCCGTGGGTATGAGTACCGTTCCCGAAGCGATCGTAGCCAACCACCTTCGCTTGCCTGTGGTAGCCGTTTCTGTACTGACCGACGAATGTGATCCCGATCACCTTCAGGCTGTAAATATCCAGGAAATCATTGAAGTTGCCGGTAAGGCCGAGCCAAAAATGATCAAACTCTTTACAGAACTAATACGAACCCTGTAAGGTTTTTGCCTTTCGCACCACTAAAGCAACATGAAATACGCCATCGTTCTATTCGTTGTTGCCAGCAGTCTTTTAGAACCGGTACCTGGCAGTCAAGAACTTCCCAAACACGATGTGTGGCATACGCTTTTGCAGGCCTATGTAAATAAGAGTGGTAATGTTAATTACGCCCGTTTCAAACAGCAGGAAAAGGACCTACAGGCATACCTGTCCTACCTGGGAAAGCACCCGCCAAAGGAACACTGGCCGCATGAGGCCAAATTAGCGTACTATATCAATCTATACAACGCAGGAACGGTGGCCCTCATCCTGGAAAATTACCCGGTTAATAGCATCAAGGACATTACCCGTCCCTGGGGCAAAAACAGGCTTCAAGTGGGCAAGGACAGCCTTTCTTTGGGCAAAATCGAAAATAAGATCCTCCGTAAGATGCATGAACCCCGCATCCATTTTGCCATCAATTGCGCTTCCTACTCCTGCCCCAAACTCAGAAATGAGGCCTATACCGCCGCCCGATTGGAAGAACAGCTGCAGGAGGCGACGATCGGCTTTATAAACGATCCTGCTAAGAATTTACTGTCGCCCAGCCGTGCAGCGCTCTCCCCCATCTTTAAATGGTATAAAGGCGACTTTACCGAAAAGGGCTCGCTGATTGACTTTCTGCGGCCCTATACCAAGGTAGCCCTAACTTCCAATACCAAGATCTTTTACCAACCCTATGACTGGAGTCTTAACGAAATCAGCAAATAGCCCGTATCTGAGCATTATCATTCCCGTTCTGAACGAGGAAGCGCATATTGGCCATTTAATAGAACAGCTTCCCTTAAGGGCTTCAAAACCAACGGATTTCGAGATTATTGTGGTTGATGGCGGAAGTACTGATGCCACTGCAGCCATCCTTAAGAATTACACTATCTCTTTGTTAACTTCCGGAAAAGGCCGGGCGCTGCAAATGAATATGGGTGCCCGCAGGGCAAAAGGGAAGATCCTCTATTTTTTACATGCCGATACCCTGCCACCAGTCCATTTTGATGAGGCTATTAAGCAGGCCGCCGGACAAGGTCACCAGGCAGGCTGTTTTAGGATGAAATTCAATGCCAATCATTGGTTCCTCTCTTTTTTTGCCTGGTTTAGCCGATTTAATTACCTCCTTTGCCGGGGAGGTGATCAGTCGCTCTTTATTGACAGGGAGTTGTTCTTTTCACTGGAAGGATTAAACGAACGATACCAAGTCTACGAGGATAATGAATTCATAGGAAGGATTTACCGTAAAACAGGATTTAAAGTATTGCCTCAAAACGTGATCACCTCTGCCCGAAAATACAGGCAAAATGGAATGTTCCGACTCCAATACCACTTTGCCAGGATACATCTTATGAACTATCTGGGAGCCCCACCGGAATCACTTTATGCCTATTACTCCAGACATATTCGGTCTCGCTAAGAGGTTGTAAGGAGCATTATACTTTTAACGATATACCTTGTAAAAAGTTTTAATGATCTCCTGAGCAGGTTTGTTTTGGGGTGTAAACCTGTTGTCTGCAGGGCCTCCTGCTTTATCATGATGAATAAACCATTTCCATACAAAGCCCCCTGCAAACCAGTCTTCATCCCAAAAGGATTCAAAAATTGCTTTTTTTGCATTCACCTGTCCTTCCAGGTTTACATTTTCTTCATTTCTATCGACCAGCCAGGGCTTCTTTGCCGTATAATCCATACTCCTGTAACCAAACTCTGTAAACAGTACGGGCCTGCTCACCTCCTTCGATAAAACTGCGATCTTATTTTTCCAGGGTTGCCAACCTTCCTTTAACTGTTCTACCGTAGGGGTGCGTTCTTCCGATAAAGGAAAATAAGCATCAATGCCTATATAATCCAGGGAAGCCCAAAAAGGTGTCCGGCCATATTCATCCCAATTAGCTGCATAGGTAAGTTTTCCCTGGTATTGCGTCCGTATCTTTTGAATCAGTTGCTTCCAGAATTCCGGCCGGTTTACCACAAATTTCTCCAGCTCCGTCCCAATACAAAAGATCTCCACCTTCGACTCTTCTGCCAGAGCGGCATAGGTAAGGATAAAGTCTTCGTAGGACTTTTCAAGTTCTTGCCAGGATGCCTCGGATTGCATTTTAAGTTCTCCTGTAAAAACGCCCCGCCATACCCATATCTGGGGTTTCAACATGACCCTTATGTTGTTCTTATGCAACAATTCTATGTACTGTTTGGCCCCAATTTTGGTTTCCCCGAACCACTGCCTGTCCGTGTTGAAAATGATGGTAGGTGAGCTAATATCACGCAGAAAACCAAACGGCATCACGGCTGCGTAATCCGCATTTACCTCTTTGATCGGTTTCACATGAGCCTGAGTAGCCTGCTCCCTGGAGGCCACAAAACTTACCCCGTTGATCTTACCTGTAAACTGACTGCTACAGGAAAGTTGTAATAAGCAAGATAGCAGTAAGAGGCTCTTATTCATATAATTATGGTTCGTTTGTCCCAAAATTACGATAATTTACGACATGTGAAATCATAAGGCTGTGTTAAGTTCTTATCTTTAAACCGACAGAGCGTATACAACCCGATCAACGTCAATGGAAACAATTGTAATTATTGGTAATGGCATTTCCGGAGTTACTGCGGCCCGTCATATTAGAAAACTTTCTGACAAACGCATTATTATAATTTCTGCGGAGAGCGACTACTTCTTCTCTCGTACGGCCCTGATGTACGTTTATATGGGTCATATGAAATTTGAACATACCCAGCCCTATGAAAACTGGTTTTGGAAGAAAAACCGAATTGAATTAATAAAGGGATATGTGACAACAGTTGATCATGATAACAAACATGTACTACTGAAGAATAATGATACCATTCCCTACAGCAAACTGATAATCGCCACAGGATCCAAACCCAACCGGTTTGGCTGGCCGGGGCAGGACCTGAAAGGGGTTCAGGGTCTCTATTCCAAGCAGGAACTGGAACAATTAGAAATAGACGCACCAAACAAAGAAAAGTGCAAAAGAGCAGTGATTGTAGGGGGCGGACTCATAGGAATAGAACTGGCCGAAATGCTCAGGAGCCGCGATATTCCGGTCACCTTTTTGGTCAGGGAGAGTAGTTTCTGGAATGGGGTGCTTCCCGAAGGGGAATCCCGGATGATCAATGAACATATCCGGGAACATCATATAGACCTTAGGCTAAGTACTAATCTGGCAGAGATCGTATCGGACGCCAATGGTAAAGTGAAGGCTGTGGTGACCGATACCGGAGATACCATAAACTGCGATCTGGTTGGCCTAACGGCCGGTGTTACGCCCAACATTGATTTTTTAAGGGATTCAGGGCTTGAAACAGCCCGTGGGGTAAAAGTGAATCGCTACCTGGAAACCAATATACCTGATATATACAGCATAGGTGATTGCGCCGAACAGCTCGAAGCTATCGGAAACAGAAGGACTATAGAAGCCGTGTGGTATACAGGCCGAATGATGGGTGAAACAGTAGCTCAGACCATTTGTGGCAATAGAATTCCCTATAACCCCGGACATTGGTTCAATTCGGCTAAATTTCTGGATATTGAATACCAAACCTATGGCTGGGTCTTCAGCGACCCAAACAAGCAACCCCATGAAGCCCACTTTCACTGGCGGCATCCTAAGGAGAAGATATGCATTACGATGGCTTACCATCAGGAGAACAAAAAATTCCTGGGCATCAATACGTTTGGTATACGGATGCGGCATGAGATTTTTGACCGCTGGCTGACTGAAGGACGGTCGATAGACCATGTTATGGAGCACCTCAAAGATGCCAACTTTGATCCGGAACTTTTTACCCATTACGAAGGGAGCATCGTTGCCCAATACAATGCGGAGCAGGGAACCAATATACGGCCGAAGAAAAAGAGTTGGAACCGAATTTTTTTTAATGCCTAGAGCGATGGAACTCATGAAGATCATAAAAAAATCCGGTTTGTTCCTTTTCCTAATCGGTTTGGGAATTTTTACGGCGCTCCCCTTGCTGGGAACCTACAAGCTGAGCCAGGAGTCCTTTAACCAATTCGTTTTGGACAATAGCATCAAAAGCGAATTGTTCGTTTCTGTTGTGAATGAACATTTGGTGGGAAAAGAATTTAAAGGAATGCCGGCCTTTTCTCCTGTACTTACTTCGGCCGTGGAAAACGCGAACACCCAACACAGAAAGGCCAAAGAATACAACAGGGTCATCTATATCAAGTCAGACGACATGGCCGCCATGATCGGAAAAATATCCGGAAGCGGCTTTATTGCTGGCAATAAAGGGATCATGTGGCTTCTGACATTTGGCCTTGGCATTCTTGGCGCCCTGCTTTTTATCCTCCCTAATGTGATTTTATTAGGCCCCAAAGGAATTAAGAACAATGGTATTTACCTGGAAAATGCCACGAACCGGGGATGGATCGCCTGGCTGGTCTTTGCTTTCCTGGTCTCTTTTTACCTGATACTATATTTTAAGCCACAATACGCAGTGAACTGGACCTATCTGGTAGATCCTGTCAGCGAGGCTCTAAGTGGCAACCCGGCAAGCCATTGGTTTGTCTATGGCTTTATGTATTGCGTTGTCATGACGGTCATGGCCATACGCATGTATATCAAATACCGGCATAACACCTACCAACTGGTACGTACCACCTCGGTTCTTTTCTTTCAGATCGTCTTCGCCTTTCTGATTCCCGAAATCATGGTGCGTTTGCAGATGCCCTACTATGACTTTAAGAATGCCTTCCCCTTAGACTATGATTTCTTTTTTCAATGGAATTTGCGCTCCCTTATCAATAGCGGCGGCATTGGCCTCTTCATCCTGGTCTGGGGAATTGTACTCACCCTGGTGATCGTACCTGTAATGGTCTATTTTTTCGGGAAACGATGGTATTGTTCCTGGGTGTGTGGTTGTGGCGGATTGGCAGAGACCCTTGGAGATCCCTATCGACAGCATTCGAGCAAATCCCTTTTTTCCTGGAAAGTAGAACGCTGGCTCATTCATGGGGTTTTGGTATTTGCTGTAGGGATGACCATGATGACCCTTTACAGTTTCTTTACCGATACAGGAACCGTTATGGGGATAAAAACGGCAAGTGTTCAGAATGCGTACAGCCTCCTGATAGGAGCTGTATTTGCAGGGGTGATAGGCACTGGCTTTTATCCCATTTTCGGGAACAGGGTGTGGTGCCGCTTTGGTTGTCCCCTGGCTGCCTATCTTGGTTTTGTACAACGTTTTAAATCGAGGTTCAGGATCACCACCAATGGCGGACAATGTATTTCCTGTGGCAATTGTTCTACCTATTGCGAACAGGGAATAGATGTAAGGGCATACGCCCAAAAAGGGGAGAATATCATTCGGTCCAGCTGTGTGGGATGTGGCATTTGTTCGGCCGTATGCCCGCGGGGAGTTCTTAAATTGGAAAACGGTCCTGAGAAAGGACGCATCAATCCAACAGAGGTCTTACTGGGAAATGATGTGGATCTGATGCACTTGGTAAATGACAAATAACCCTTACTTTTCCCTTTTAAAAAAATCAGCCATGCTGCTAATACCTCAGATGCCTTGAAGAACATGAAGGAAATATGCGTTATTATTCCCGCACATAATGAATCCCAATCCATTGGAAAAGTAATAGGCGATATCCCGGAATTGGTCTCAGAGGTCATCGTGGTAGATAACAAGTCTACTGATAATACAAGGGCGGTGGCCCAGGATGCCGGGGCCACAGTGCTGTCTGAAGAACGCATGGGATACGGATATGCCTGTCTGAAAGGAATTAATTATCTGAGCAAACGATCCAAACACCCTTCCATAGTCGTATTTATGGACGGGGATTACTCCGATTACCCGGAAGACCTGCATAAAGTGATCCGGCCCATTTTGGAAGAAAAGGTGGAGTTTGTGATCGGGGCACGGGACAAGGCATTGCGGGAAGAAGGATCGATGACACCCCAACAAGTATTTGGAAATTGGCTGGCAACCTTTTTAATGCGCCTTTTTTTCGGGGCAAAATTCACAGACCTGGGGCCCTTTAGGGCTATTACCTATGAACAGCTCATGGCGCTGGAAATGGAAGACAAGACCTACGGGTGGACGGTGGAGATGCAGTTAAAGGTATTGAAGAAAAAAATAGCATATACCGAAGTACCAGTACGTTACAAAAAAAGAATTGGTGTCTCTAAAGTGTCTGGTACCATAAAAGGTACTATCTTTGCCGGCGTAAAAATCCTGAGTTGGATAATTAAATACAGTGTAAAATAACATGAGCCTAACAATTGCTTACATCATAATCGGAATTTACAGCCTTGCGCTGGTGCTAATATTCTTTTATAGCCTCGCACAGCTGAACCTGTTATTGAATTATCTGGGGTTCAAAAGAACCCATGCGGAAGCACCTAAATTCAATTTGCTGGATCCGAAAGAGATCCCTTCAGTAACCATTCAGCTCCCAATATACAATGAGGAGTATGTACTGGAGCGACTTCTGGACAACATTGCTAAAATTGCCTACCCTAAAAGTAAACTGGAGATCCAGGTGTTGGACGATTCCACAGATGATTCTGTCCATGAAACAGCGAGGCGCATTGCCGAACTACAGGAAACAGGCCTCGATATTAAACACATCCGCAGAACAAACCGCCAGGGTTATAAGGCAGGTGCCTTAAAAGAGGGGTTAAAGATTGCGAAGGGCGACTTTATTGCCATTTTCGATGCCGACTTCCTTCCGGATTCTGATTGGTTAAAAAAGACGGTAATTTATTTTAAAGATGAAGAGATCGGTGTTGTTCAAACCCGCTGGGGCCATATTAACCGTGATTATTCAATCCTGACCCGTATTCAGGCCTTTGCTCTGGACGCCCATTTTACACTGGAGCAGGTAGGCAGAAATGCCAAGGGTCACTTTATCAATTTTAACGGTACGGCAGGGATCTGGCGGAAAGAATGTATCCTGGATGCCGGGAACTGGGAAGGGGACACCCTTACTGAAGACCTCGATCTTAGCTATCGTGCCCAATTAAAAAACTGGAAGTTTAAATACCTGGAAGATGTGGAAACACCGGCAGAACTGCCTGTGGTTATCAGTGCCGCCAGGTCACAACAATTTCGTTGGAATAAAGGAGGTGCAGAAAATTTCAGAAAGACTGTCTGGAATGTGATCACCGCCCGTAACATTCCCTTTAAGACAAAATTTCACGGAGTGATGCATTTGTTGAACAGCTCTATGTTCCTTTTTGTATTTCTTGTGGCAGTATTGAGTATCCCCATGCTATACATTAAAAATAGCTATGGCCATTTGGGATGGATTTTTGAGGCTACCAGCTTCTTTATCGTGTCTACCATTATCCTCTTTATCTGTTACTGGTTCACCTATAAAAGTATTCAGGGAAGCAGCTTTGATAATTTTGTCGATTATATTAAACTATTCTTTACATTCTTTTCAGTAGCCCTTGGTTTCTCCTTGCACAACACTGTGGCGGTATTGGAAGGACATATGGGAAAGCGCAGTGAATTTGTGCGCACTCCTAAATTCAATATCAATAATCTAACCGACAGCTGGAAAGGCAATAAGTACCTGGCGACCAAGTTATCGCCCAATATGATCCTGGAATTTGCGCTGATGATCTACTTCCTTTTTGGCATGTACAGTGCAATACCGTTGAATGATTTTGGATTGTTCCCATTTCATTTTATGCTGTTTCTGGGTTTCGGATTTGTATTTTTCAAATCATTGACAGCCAAAGTATAGGAATCCTATAAAAGTAAAATTAGCCTCCAATTAATAAATGCCTGGCACCCCCGTAACACCTACGGGGGTGCTTTGTTTTAATTGCCAATATTCCTCATTTTTTCGGTTATTTGTAAAAACCTAATGCCTGTTACAATATGCCTAATGCAGCTTTCACCTATGTAAGACTCCATAAGGTACCTATTCTCCTAACACTACTCTCCATTGGTTTTTATTACACCTTTGCCTATGAAGTAGAGCGCACAGATTTCATTAAATTATGTGCCCTCTATTTAGCCCTGTTCTTCCTTTGCAGTAAACTTATTCAGTTTGAAAAATGGAATTTCAAATTTCTCCTCCTGATAGGCATCCTGTTTCGCTTGGTATTTTTACTGGCAACCCCAAACCTATCACAGGACTTTTACCGGTTCATTTGGGACGGGGAATTGGTTATCATGGGCATAAACCCTTATGTATACCTTCCTTCCCAATTAATGACCAATAATGAGTTCCTTATTCCCCATGCGCAGGAATTAGTAGACGGGATGGGTTCGTTGAGTGCAAATCATTACAGTAACTACCCTCCGTTTAACCAGGCACTCTTTGCACTGTCGGTCTGGTTAGGGGGCACTAGCATCATGGGGTCCCTTATTGCCATGCGTTTGTTTTTATTGGCTGCAGATATCGGAATATTCTATTTCGGGAGGAAGCTGCTAAAAAAGATGAATCGGTCCCCTCATCTTATTTTCTGGTATTTTTTAAATCCGCTGGTCATCATTGAAATTAGCGGCAATGTGCATTATGAAGGTGTTATGCTCTTCTTCTTACTTTGGGCATTATACCTTTTGATAACGCAAAGGTGGATCTTGGCAGCTATCCTTATCGCGGTATCGGTTTCTGTTAAATTGGTACCTTTAATGTTTCTCCCATTGTTCTTTAAGCATCTGGGAATCGTAAAAGGAGGGTTATTTAACGCCATCATTATAGTGATCGCCTGGTCGACGTTTATCCCCTTTTATGATCCCCAATTCGCAGATCACTATTTAGCTACGTTGTCATTATGGTTCTCCAATTTCGAATTCAATGCAGGTATTTACAATGGGATAAAACAGCTGGGGCTGCTGTTCGACGCAAAGCCATGGGAACTTATTAAGGTATATGGCAAGATAACTGCCCTGATGATCATCTGTTGGGTCTTCCTCCTTACAGTGGTCCGCAGAAATCAACAACCTAAGGTACTCCTCAACTCCCTATTATTTGTCCTGACCGCCTATTTTTTCCTCGCGAGCACCGTACATCCGTGGTATCTTATTTCGCTGGTATTGCTTTGTTTGTTTACGGACTATCGTTTCCCTTTGGTTTGGGCTGTAGCAGTAGTTTTAAGTTATAGTGCATATACCAACCCGGATTTCAATGAATCGTTAGGACTACTTGCCATTGAATATTTAACGGTATTTGGTTTTTTATCCTATGAAATATTTAAACGAGGTGCTTTTAAATCCTTAATTCCTAAAAATTAAGTGGTTCATGGTCATAGTTCATTTAAATTTGTACATTTAGACCAATGAAAGCGCGTGCACCATTTTTTTCTGATACAAGAATAGCCCCTAAGGCTTGTTCTTTAGTGCCCAATCGTCGCCGCCCGTAAGGGTGTTCTTCAATCATGGAAATAGGTGAGTCCATTTCCGCATCGACCCTTCCGTTTTATTCATTTTACGATTAATCTCACAAGCAATGGAAATTGTTATTGCTAATGAATCACATATAAAATACGCCTCCATCATCAGCGAAACCATTACGGAATCTGCCAAGGTAAGGGGAACCGGTATTGCTAAGCGAACACCGGAGTATATAATTCAGCGACTGCTCAACGGGAATGCGATCATAGCCCTGGATGAGGGTTCCTTTGCCGGTTTTTGCTATATTGAAGTATGGGGACATCAGAAGTATGTGGCCAATTCCGGACTCATCGTACATCCCGATTATCGAAACCAGGGACTTGCCAAAAAAATAAAAAAGGCCATTTTTGAACTGTCACGGAAAAAATTTCCGGAAGCAAAGATATTTGGCATTACCACAGGGCTGGCTGTGATGAAAATGAATTATGAACTCGGCTACAAACCCGTTACTTTTTCAGAACTGACAGATGACCCCGATTTTTGGAAAGGATGCCAGACCTGTAAGAATTTTGATATCCTGACGCGTACAGAGCGCAAGATGTGTCTGTGTACCGGAATGCTTTTTGATCCTGATCTCAAAGGGAAAAATTCACCAAAAAAAATAAACAGCAAGGCTTTTCAACGATTGAAGAGTATCAAAGAACAACTCTTCCTAAAAAAGAAAAAACAACAGGATGAAAGCAAATGAACAAGCCAAGAAAAAACTGGTACTAGCCTACAGCGGAGGGCTAGACACTTCGTATTGTGCTAAATATCTTTCCAAGGAAAAAGGATTTGAAGTGCATGCCGTAAGTGTCAATACCGGCGGGTTTTCAAAAAGTGAAATAGCCGAAATTGGCAAGAAGGCACTCCTGCTGGGGGCCAAGACCTATACCTCTATTGATGCCATTGAATCTTTTTACCAAAAGGTAGTGAAGTACCTTGTCTTTGGCAACGTCCTCAGAAACAACACCTATCCGTTAAGTGTCAGTGCGGAACGAATTGTACAGGCAATTGAAATAGTTCAGTACGCGAAAAAAATTGGCGCCAGGGCCATAGCCCATGGAAGCACCGGCGCCGGCAACGATCAGGTTCGTTTTGATATGATCTTCCAGATCCTCGCGCCGGAAATAAGCATTATCACGCCCATCAGAGACCAACAACTGACACGGGAGGCTGAGATCGATTACCTTCAGGCAAATGGGGTCGACTACTCATGGGAAAAGGCTAAATACTCCATTAACAAAGGACTTTGGGGTACTTCGGTTGGCGGAGTAGAAACCCTGGGCTCTGCTAGGTCACTTCCTTCAGAAGCCTATCCAAATCAGCTCCGTGAAAAAGCCCCACAGGAGATAGTGCTTACATTTACCAAAGGGGAGCTAACGGGACTAAATGGGAAGAAAGCCTCACCCGTTCAAAATATTCAAAAATTACAGGAGCTGGCCGGCGCTTTTGCTATAGGACGCGATATCCACGTAGGTGATACGATCATTGGAATTAAAGGCCGTGTTGGTTTTGAAGCGGCAGCACCCTTGATCATCTTAAAAGCACATCATCTTCTGGAGAAGCATACGCTGAGCAAATGGCAACAATTCCAAAAAGAACAATTGGGTAATTTTTATGGGATGTTGTTGCATGAAGGAAATTACCTGGATGAAGTTATGAGGAATATTGAAGCTTTTTTGATGGACACCCAAAAAAATGTGTCTGGAGACGTCTATGTCACATTGCACCCCTATCGTTTTGAATTAAACGGTATTCACTCTAAACATGACTTAATGACCACCTCCTTTGGCAGTTATGGTGAAGTAAATAAAGGATGGACGGCAGAAGAAGCCAAGGGATTTATTAAAATCCTCTCCAATGCAGGAAAAATAGCAACCCATGTAAACCAAGATCATGATTAAAGTAGGTATTATTGGAGGGTCAGGATATACGGGTGGCGAATTGATACGCCTCTTACTCCATCATCCTGAAACTACTATCGAATTTGTTTACAGCACCACAAGGGCCGGCACTAAAATAGCTGCCACCCACCATGACCTGCTAGGTCTGACGGATCAGGAATTCAGTGATCGTGTAAATCTATCAGCAGACCTCGTCTTCTTGTGCCTCGGTCATGGAAATTCGAAAAAGTTCCTGGAGCAGCATGCCTTCTCAAAGAACACGCGCATCATAGACCTTAGCAACGATTTCAGATTAATGGAAAATGCTTCCTTTAACGGACGGCATTTTATCTACGGCCTTCCGGAGCTCTATAAGGAAAAGATCCGGGAAGCCAGGAGTATTGCCAATCCGGGTTGTTTTGCCACTGCTATTCAATTGGCGCTACTGCCGCTTGCCAAGGCACAACTCCTTTATCATGAGATCCATGTGAATGCCACTACCGGCAGCACAGGAGCCGGAGTAGCGCTTTCGCCTACTTCACATTTTAGTTGGAGAGCAGACAACATGTCGTATTATAAGGCTTTTACACACCAGCATTTAGGGGAGATCAATGAAAGCCTGATCGGATTACAAAAAGACAAAGGGCACGTACGTTTTCTGCCCAACAGAGGCAATTTTACCAGGGGTATCTGGGCCACTGCCTATACCCGTTTTGAGGGTACACAAGAGGAGGCCAATGGCCTTTATACCTCCTTTTATAAGAACGCCGTTTTTACACATGTATCCGAAGAACCCATTACACTTAAACAAGTCATTAATACCAATATGTGTCACCTTCATCTTTGGGTTCATGAAGAAACATTATTGATCGCTACGGCCATTGATAACCTCCTGAAGGGAGCCAGCGGACAGGCAGTGCAAAATATGAACCTCATGTTTGGGTTTCAGGAAGATCAGGGGCTACAACTTAAAGCAGGCGTCTATTAGAACCTCATAACAACACATAGAGATATAGTAACCAGAGGAGAAAGAATATGAAAATAGCAATTATAGGAGCAGGAAATTTAGGATTGTCTATCGCTAAAGGGGTACTTCATAGCAATGGGGCAACCAGCATGTATTTGACTAAAAGAAATACCGCGAACATCAGGGATTTTGAAAAATACGGGAACGTAACGGTCACTTCAGATAATGCCCTGGCGGTAAAAAATGCGGATATATTGATCTTTTCTGTTCAGCCCGGACACTTTGAAAATATATTAAAGGAAATCCGGGACTTATTAACCGATAAACATGTGGTGATCTCTACCATCACCGGTTTTAGTATTGACAAGATTGAATCGATCATTGGGAAAGACACCTATATCATAAGAAGCATGCCCAACACGGCTATTTCTGTAGGAAAGTCCATGACCTGCATTTGCAGTAATGCCATGGGCGCAAAACGAATTGACCTGGCGAAGGCTATTTTTAACAGAATGGGGCATTCAATGGAGATCCCCGAAAGTCAGATGCAGGCAGCCACGGTCATATGTGCCAGCGGGATCGCCTTTTGGATGCGACTGATCCGGGCTACTACCCAGGGGGCCATCCAATTGGGGTTCGATGCAAAAGAGGCCCAGGAATTGGCCATGCATACCTGTAACGGCGCAGCGGGGCTCCTGATAGCATCCGGAAATCATCCTGAAGAAGAAATTGACCGGGTTACCACGCCAATGGGTTGCACCATTGAAGGACTGAATGAAATGGAGCATCAGGGCCTGAGCTCGTCCCTTATCAAAGGGATCGTAACCTCATTTGAAAAGATCAATACCATTAGAAAAGGCTAACTATGGAATTATTTGATGTATATCCATTATATGACATAACACCGGTCTCAGCCAAAGGAGTGGTCCTGACAGACAACCAAGGGCAGGAATACCTTGATTTTTATGGAGGCCATGCGGTGATATCGATTGGACACGGTCATCCGCATTATGTACAACGCATTAAAGAACAACTAGACCAACTGGGGTTTTATAGCAATGCCTTACAGAATCCGCTGCAAGTGGAACTGGCTGATAAACTCGGCACCCTATCCGGTTGCGAGGAGTACCGGCTATTTCTGTGCAATTCCGGAGCCGAAGCCAATGAAAATGCCTTAAAACTTGCTTCGTTCCATACAGGAAAATCGCGCGTTATTGCCTTCCATAACAGTTTTCACGGAAGGACCTCTGCTGCCGTAGCCACTACAGATAATGCAGCCATCAATGCACCGATCAACAAACAACAGCAAGTAACCTTTCTGCCTTTTGAGGATAGTGCTTCGTTGGAGACAGCCATTAAAAAAGGAGATGTTTGTGCCGTGATCCTGGAGGCCATACAAGGGGTTGGGGGCCTGGATGAGCCGTCTTCCGAATTTTACCAGAACATCGCTCGAATCTGCCATGAAAATGAGGTCATTTTAATCGCCGATGAGGTTCAGTCGGGCTTTGGAAGGAGCGGTAAATTCTTTGCTTTTCAACACCATGGAATTGTTCCGGATATCATCAGCATTGCCAAAGGAATGGGAAATGGTTTTCCCGTAGGGGGGATCTTGATACACCCCAAGATAAAAGCCTCTCATGGGTTACTGGGCACTACCTTTGGTGGCAACCACCTGGCCTGTGCAGCGACCCTCGCCGTACTGGAGGTGATCAAGGAAGAAGGTCTTATGGCGAATGCCGCGAGCCTGGGAACCTATTTTAAGGAATGCGCTACCCTGTTACCCCAGGTAAAACGCACTAAGGGAAAAGGGCTGATGCTGGGATTGGAATTCGATTTTGAGGTAGCCGCTTTAAGGAAAAGGCTTATTACCAACCAACATATCTTTACGGGGAGTGCGAAGGATAAAAAAGTACTGCGCATATTACCCGCCCTGAATATCACAAAAGTACATATCGATCTTTTTTTTAACGCGCTAAAAAAGGAATTGCCATGAGACACTTTCTATCCGTGAATGATATTGATGACCCAAAGGCCTGGATCCGCATGGCAAGGGAACTAAAAGCAAATCCAAGGAATTTTAGTGACCTTGGTAAAGAAAAGACCCTCGGGTTACTTTTCTTCAATAATAGTTTGCGCACCCGATTAAGCACCCAAAAAGCAGCTTTCAACCTGGGGTTGCATTGCATGATCATGAACTTCGGCAGTGAAGGCTGGTCTTTGGAATTTGAAGATGGTACCGTCATGGACACGGGAAAGGCCGAACATATACGGGAGGCTGCCGGCGTGGTTTCCCAATACTGCGATGTACTGGGGATACGGGCTTTTGCTTCTTTAACCGACAAGGAAAAGGATGAGGCCGAAGTAGTGCTGAACGGTTTCCGGAACCATGCTACCATACCCATTTTGAATCTGGAGAGTGCTACCGGCCATCCACTTCAGGCATTGGCAGATATGATCACGATTACTGAGACCTCCACCAAAAAAAAACCAAAAGTAGTGCTTTCATGGGCCCCGCATCCAAAAGCCCTCCCACATGCCGTAGCGAACTCTTTTATTGAGGCAATGAAGTGCTATAAAGAGGTCGATTTTAGCATTACACACCCTCCGGGTTACGAACTTAATCCTGCAATTACAAAGGATGTTCCTTTTTATTATGATCAGGATAAAGCACTAAAGGAAGCCGATTATGTGTACGTGAAGAACTGGAGCAGTTATACTCCTTATGGAAAGGTGTTAACTACAGATCCAAAGTGGATGATAACCCCTGAGAAATTGGGAGCAGCCTACTTTATGCATTGCCTTCCGGTGCGCAGGAATGTGGTGGTAAAAGATGCCGTTCTGAACAGTGAGCAATCATTGGTGTTAGCCCAGGCGAACAACAGAACCTACGCAGCACAGACTGCCTTGAAGAAATTATTAGAAAGCCTATGAAACCAACACTTTCTATCGTTAAAATTGGGGGGAACATTATTGAAAATGAGGTAGAACTGGCCCATTTTCTGAAGCTGTTCAGTGCGCTGGAAGGCGAAAAAATCCTTGTTCACGGTGGCGGGAAAATGGCAACGGCTTTAGGAGAAAAACTCGGCATTAAAACAACCATGGTTGCCGGGCGAAGGATTACGGATGCGAAAAGCCTGGAGGTAGCCATCATGGTCTACGCCGGCCTCGTAAACAAAAAAATAGTAGCCTCCTTACAGGCACTCCACTGCAACGCCATAGGGCTTACAGGTGCCGATGCCGGAACGATCCGATCAGTAAAACGACCCGTTTCAGAAATTGATTTTGGATATGTAGGGGATGTTTCCAGGGTCCAAATAAAAACGCTTTCAGAATTCCTGAGTATAGGCCTGGTCCCTGTCTTTTGTGCTTTGACACATGACGGGTCAGGGCAATTACTGAATACCAATGCTGATACCATCGCTTCTGAATTGGCAATAGGCATGAGCAGTGTGTTTCGCACAACACTCTATTATTGCTTTGAAAAACAAGGTGTACTCAGTGATATTACAAACGATACCTCCGTTATTTCTCATATCAATAAAAAGCGTTATTTCAGTTTATTAAAAGAACAGGTCATTGCAGCAGGAATGCTTCCTAAATTAGAGAATTGTTTTTATGCATTAGACCATTCTGTCCATAAGGTATGCATCGGGAATTTGCAGATGTTGCAACCTGGTTACCAGAATTTTACAACCCTGACATTATGAAGCAAGATCAATCTTCCTTAACTAAAAGTGCGATCTCCTTATTAAAAGAACTTATCGCCATTCCCTCCTTTTCTTCCGAAGAAAATGGAACGGCTACGGCTATAGAAAATTGGTTTACACGTCACGGGATCCCTTCCAAAAGAGTGAAAAACAATGTATACGCTTTCAACAACTATTTTGATGACAACAAACCTACCTTATTGTTGAATTCCCATCATGATACGGTAAAACCGAATACGGCCTACACTAAAGACCCTTTCCTTCCACAGGAAGAAAATGGAAAACTCTATGGTCTTGGAAGCAATGACGCCGGAGGTGCCCTTGTTTCTTTAATAGCCACATTTACCTATTTCTATGATGCCAAGGACCTTAATCATAATCTTATTCTGGTCGCTTCTGCGGAAGAAGAAAGTTCCGGACCAAATGGCTTAAACTCCATGCTCAGTATCCTCCCTGAAATTTCGGTAGCTATTGTAGGGGAACCAACCCTGATGCAGTTGGCCGTTGCAGAAAAAGGACTGGTGGTTTTTGACGCCATGGTACATGGGACCCCTTCGCACGCGGCGCACCCGAATCCGGATAATGCCATTTACAACAGCATCCCCGTTCTGGAATGGTTTCAAAAATTTCATTTTCCAAAGGTCTCGGAAGTATTGGGGGAAGTAAAAATAACGGTCACTCAGATAAACGCAGGAAGTCAGCATAATGTGGTACCCGCCAGTGTAGCGCTGGTCATCGATGTGCGTGTCAATGACTGCTACCAAAATCAGGAAGTGGTCAAGATTCTGACGAACGAAGCCCCCTGTGAGCTCAAGCCCCGCAGCCTTCGCCTTAACTCCTCCTCCATTCCTATGGATCATAGGTTGGTGCAATCCGGATTGGCCCTGGGCCGGACTACATATGGATCGCCTACCTTATCAGACCAGGCAGCCCTGAGCTGTCCTTCGTTAAAATTGGGCCCGGGAGACAGTACCCGCTCCCACAGTGCGGATGAATATATTTACCTGGCGGAAATTGAGGAAGGGATAGATCTCTATATTCGAATATTGAATGGGTTTTTGTTGAAGAAAGGTACTGATGGCAGTGTTTAAAAAGAAAATAATACGATTATGAAACTCTGGGAAAAAGGAAAAAAGACAGATGAAAAAATAGATCATTTCACAGTTGGGAATGACAGGGAACTGGATCTTGTACTGGCCCGGTACGATGTCATTGCTTCCAGGGCACATGCGAATATGCTGGGGGCTATAGGCCTGCTGACCGAAGAAGAGAACAAGGCCCTTGTTAAGGCCCTTGATGGTATTGGTGATACAATTGAGAATGGGACTTTTACCATAGAGGGGTCTTTTGAAGATATGCATTCCAAGATCGAATTCCTCCTGATAGAAGCCCTGGGTGATACCGGAAAGAAGATCCATACGGCCCGATCGCGCAACGACCAGGTACTGGTAGCCATGCAACTGTATCTGAAGGATGAGCTCATTGCCATTAAAAAAATGGTTAAGGAGCTTTTTGAGGCACTGATGACCCTGGCAGCAAAACACCAAAACACTATTCTGCCGGGCTATACACATTTACAGGTTGCTATGCCCTCTTCCTTTGGCCTTTGGTTCGCTGCCTATGCCGAAACCCTTATTGATGATCTCCTCTTTGTGGATGCCGCCTTTCAGATAGCCGATCAAAATCCGCTCGGAAGTGCTGCAGGATATGGCAGTTCATTCCCGATAGACCGTGCGATGACAACGAAAGAATTGGGCTTTAAGACCCTGAAATACAATGTGGTGGCTGCCCAAATGGGACGTGGAAAAGTTGAGAAGGCTGCCGCTATGGGGATGGCGAGTGTTGCCGCTACCCTGTCCAAATTGGCGATGGACATTTGCCTTTATATGAGTCAGAACTTCAATTTTATCTCATTCCCTGATGATATGACGACAGGCAGCAGCATCATGCCGCATAAGAAAAATCCGGATGTCTTCGAATTGGTTAGAGGGAAGTGCAATACTATTCAGGCCCTGCCAAATGAATTATCGCTTTTGCTTACCAACTTGCCCAGTGGTTATCACCGGGATCTGCAACTGACCAAAAATCACTTACTGCCTGCCTTGCAGGAACTAAAGGCCTGCCTGGATATTGTAACCTTTAGCCTTGCGAAAGTAGCCGTGAGAAACGATATACTGAAGGATCCTATTTACGATCAGCTCTTCACCGTTGATGCCTTAAATGAATTGGTACAGGCCGGTGTTCCTTTCCGGGATGCCTATAAAGAGATTGCCACACAACTGGAAAATCGCAGTTTTACCCCTCCTCGTGATGCCAAACACACCCATATTGGAAGTTTAGGCAATCTCTGTTTGAAGGAGATCCGGAACAAGATGGGTGAAATTTCATGAGGTATTCCTGAAGTCAAATCGCTAAATCTAGTATCTTTAAAGCAACAACCATTTTGCAAACCAATAGTTACCATGTTTAGTCTCGTCTATAGATCTGTTGCAAAGCCGGGCTTTGGTTTAGATCAGATCCAGCAAATGCTCGAAAATGCCCAAATCAATAATTACAAAAATAATATCACGGGCTGTCTTCTCTACCACGAAGGTCATTTTATCCAATACCTGGAAGGAAATCAGATCAGGGTTTTAAACCTATATGACCAAATTAAAGAAGACAGCCGTCATCATAAGGTTGAGCTTCTTTCCCATGGCGAACGCGAGAAAAGAGAATTTGAAAGTTGGGATATGGCGTATGAGAACTTTTATGGTGAAAATGAACAAATCACCCATTTAAAATTAATGGTAACGGCCTACCTGAAAAACAAAGGACAACACATACAATACCATCCGGCCAAAGTGGCTTTCTGGGAGGAAGTTGGAAAATTATTTCACAGTAAGCGCACTATAGGCTAGCGTATCATTCCCAGATTAATGACCTCCTGTTGTGTTAATGCCCGCCAATGGCCTCTCGGCAGGTCCTTTTTGGTAAGATTGGCAAAGACAACACGATCCAGTTTCACGACCTCATAGCCCAGGAATTCAAATATTCGGCGTACGATCCTATTTTTCCCGCTGTGAATTTCAATCCCCACTTCCCTTTTCGGGGCATTGTTAAGGTAGCTTACCTCGTCTACTTTTACCAGCCCATCCTCGAGCATCAATCCTTCCTGAATTCTATGCAAATCATCTATCTTCAGATTCTTGTTGAGCTCAACATGGTACAGTTTCCGGACCCCGTATTTGGGGTGTGTCAGTTTTTTGGCCAGGTCCCCATCATTGGTAAACAGCAACAGACCGGTGGTGTTTCGGTCCAGACGGCCTACGGGCACCAATCGGGCTTTGGAAGCGTTGGAAATAAGCTCCATGACGGTTCTTCTCCCTTTTTCATCCCTGGTAGTGGTAATAAAGTTCTTAGGTTTGTTGAGAAGGATGTACTCTTTCTTTTCCGGATTTAAAAGCCTGCCGTCAAAACGAACCTCATCTGTCCGTTTTACCTTATACCCCATTTCGGTAATAGGTTTCCCATTCACAGTTACATTTCCTGCCGCGATGTAGGTATCTGCTTCCCTGCGTGAACATACTCCGGCATTTGCCACATACCTGTTCAATCGAATCAGATCAGGATTGGATGGTGGTTTGTGTTCCCGATCCTTTTTTATGGGCGCATTGCCACGGGAGTAACTTTTATTTCTAAAATTACCCGAACCCCTGCCGGAAGATTTTCCACCATTCGTATTATCCGCTCTGCTCATAACCCTGTTTTGTTGCAAAGGTAGGAAATTGCCTTGCTGCTTAAACTATCCTTACGGGATATTTAATTTTGATGAGAAGTGATCGATGGCCCTCCCCAATTACTTTTACACCGCAATCCCTGAGAACTTACTTCGTAATCTGAATAGATAGCTATGGGTTTCAATAGATGTTAGGCACTCTGGATACCCTAAAGGAAGCCATTGGTTACAAAATGCGATTCAATACCAGGTCTACATTGATCAATAAGATACTAAAAACCCCTGCGATGATAATAAGTTTCAGAATATTATGCAGCCATACATAGTGTTTCTTCGTAGAAGATTTCCACAATAAAAGCAGCAGCAGGACCAAAAGGATGATGCTGCCTATAAAGTAAAGGTACATATACCCGACATCAAATCTGTAGATCAACAACAATCCGGGGATGAGGGTGAGGCCTACCAATACGCTGATACATGCTTTAGAAAAAGTAGTTCCGTAAAGGATGGGAATGGTCTTGTAATTCTGGGTAAGGTCTCCCGCCATGTTTTCCATATCCTTGATCATCTCCCTGGAGAGGATAAGCAGGAAAAGGAAGACAGCATGCACAAAAATGACCGTTTCAAAATTCCGGTAATACACAAATACGGCAAAGAATGGCGTAATAGCCAGGGTAGCAGAAACAACGTTTCCGAGGAAAGCAATTCTCTTGAGTTTATGCGAATAGAGCCAGATACCGAAAATATATGCTGCAAAAAAGAGGACGGCTTTGAAGGAAACATAACTGGCAAAAAATACCGACAGAAAATTTAAAATAAAGTAAGTGGAGAGTTTGGTTTGCTGACTTACCAGTCGGTCTAACATAGATTTTGCCGGCTTGTTGATAAGGTCTTTCTCGGAATCATAAAAGCTGTTGATAATGTACCCTCCTGCTATGACCAGGGCCGATGCGAGCACCAGCATAAAGAGACTCAGATCAAATACCACTTTTCGCAAAGGAAGATCGGGAGCCAAAATATAAATAGCTGCCAGGTATTGCGCAACCACGATCATTAAGACATTATACCCCCTAATGATGGAAAACAAACTCAGTAGCTTTAAAAGCAGGAGTTTGTTTTTTCTACTAAGCATTTCGGTGTTTTTAGAAGTTGTATACCACTTCCAATCGGTGTCCTTTTAAGGCTTTTCTTGCTTTTACAATATCCTGGGTAAAACCAAGAATATAGCCACCGCCGCCAGAACCACATAATTTCAGGTAATAATCATTTGATTCGATTCCCTGTTTCCAAAGTTGGTGAAATTGTTGCGGGATCATGGGCTTGAAATGGTCCAAAACCACATGAGACAGTTGTTTCAGATTTGTAAACAACGACTTTACATTCCCATTGACAAAGTCCTCCACACACGCATCCGTATGTTTTATGAACTGATCCTTAAGGACATTTCTGAATCCCTCGTGCTTCATTTTTTCCATGAAGATCTGAACCATGGGAGCCGTTTCGCCGATAATACCGCTATCCAAAAGGAATACCGCTCCTTTCCCTTCTCTGTTTTGGGAAGGGATACTGGTCGATTCTATATGGTCTTGTGAATTGATAAGGATGGGTAAACTGAGGTAACTATTCAGCGGGTCCAAGCCAGATGATTTTCCATGGAAAAACGACTCCATTTTTCCAAAAATAGCTTTAAGAAGCAGTAATTTTTCCCTGGTCAGGTTTTCCAGTATGGTAATTTTATTATGTGCATATTTGTCGTAGATAGCTGCAACAAGTGCTCCGCTGCTTCCTATCCCGTATCCCTGTGGGATAGAACTATCAAAATACATACCATTATCAAGATCCTGCTGCATGGCATCCAGATCAAAAGTCACAATAGCATCCTCTTCCTGCTCAATGGTTGCTAAATGCGAGGCAAAACGCCTTAGGCTTTCATTGGACTTTCTCCCAATTTCGGTTAGGGTAGCGTCTGTTTTTAAAGCCCCTTTAAAAAAGTTATAAGGAATAGACAGACCTTTTGAGTCTTTAATGATCCCATACTCACCGAAGAGAAGTATTTTGGAATAAAATAAGGGTCCTTTCATTGTATTTAAATGGCTGACAATTTAAAAGTAGTCTATAATTGCTAAAGTTTGCCTTCGTGGTCAGATTTTTTTCGAACCGGAACCAACATGGTCGCAAATATACTGCCCATTTTCACAATACACAACAAGCTCATTCTTAATAAATTGCAAAACTTCCTCTTTGTTTTTTTCCGGGTAAAGTAAATGAACATTGGCCCCGGCATCCAAGGTGAAGCAGGCTGGTATTTTAGTAGCGGAACGATACGCCCATATTTTTTCAATAATTGCCAGGGTAGCCGGTTTCATCAACACAAAATAGGGGATACTGGTCATCATCATGGCATGCAACGTAAGCGCCTCACTTTCTACCACTTCAATAAAACCTTCAACGTCCCCTGCTTCAAATATGCCCATTAAGCGGGAAAGATTCTCATGGGCTTGTGCAAAGCGCTGCACGGCAAAAGGATGATCGTGCATCAGGTCATGACCAGCGGTACTACTTACCTTCTTTTCCCCTTTATGAACCAGCAGGATGGTGTCCTGAAAATTTTGAAATACCTCATGGACTTTACCTGTATAAGGAATTCCCATAAGATCGGAACTATTGGCAAGCTTTTTATGCCTACCCCATTCTACGATTGGACCCTGAATGCTGCGGCAGGCACTTCCGGAACCAAGCCGGGCAAGGAAGGATGCCTTTTTGTAAAAGAAATCGTCCTCCATTGTTGGTAACATATGGCGTTCCATTTCCATAAGGCAGAGGGCCAGGGCCGCCATGCTGCTGGCAGAAGATGCGATACCGCTGCTATGCGGAAAGGAGTTGCTCGATGCTATCTCCAGATGGTAGGCATTTAAAAAAGGTAGGTACGGCTCCATCCGGTTGAAAAAGGTATTGATCTTTGGTTTGAAGGCCTCTTTGGGTTTTCCCTCAAAAAGAAGTTCAAAAGAGCAGGCATCATTCACCTTCTCAAGCTTCGTGTAGGTTAATTCAGTTGTAGTGGCCGATGTGGACAAGGTAAAACTAATGGAGGGGTTGGCAGGAATTTGGTTTGGGAGTTTGCCCCAGTACTTAATCAGCGCAATATTGCTGGGAGCTTTCCATACCACATTGCCTTGAGGTGGGTAATGATCGTATTTAGAAGGAATGAAATCCTGTTCACGCATACCGTTCGAATTTTGAACAAAGATAGTTTTTAGGGGCTTTTACCATAGTGCCAATTGAAATAATTTCCTATTTTAGGGAACTTAGTCTGGTGCATATTGAAGAAAAAAGCATTCTATATTATCATAGCGGTCAGTGTTTGCCTGCTTATCGGATTTCTATCGGGGTTTGCTACCCAAAGTTCGGTAGATACCTGGTATGCCACACTGAACAAGCCGAGTTTCAACCCGCCCAACTGGTTATTTGCTCCGGTATGGACCCTGCTTTACCTTTTAATGGGGATTGCAGCCGGCATCGTTTGGGCTAAAGGATCCTATCATATCTGGGTGAAGACTGCCCTGTATTATTTTGGTTTTCAACTGCTTTTTAATGCCCTTTGGAGCATTGTCTTCTTTGGGTTTCAAAATCCCTTTTGGGCGCTTATAGTGATCCTTATACTCCTGGTCCTGATACTATACACCATTAAGTGGTTTAAAATAGTGAGCAGGCCCGCTGCCTACCTCCTCATTCCCTACCTGCTGTGGGTAGCTTTTGCCATGTTGCTCAATTACAAGATCTGGGAATTGAATTAACATCAACACAGCACCCTCACATTTCCAAATGTGCTTTGCCAATGGCGACGAGTTTTTGCACCGTATTGTAATTGCGCGATGTGGCCTGTACGCCCAGTCTTTTTTCAATTTCATTGTTCGTTAATTTGGCCTGTCCGGCCCCTTTTATACAATAGAGGAAAAGGCATTGGTTTTCAATAATAAAGCGCTCATTTTCATAGTTCTTTTCCTGAAGTTCCCTAATAAGATGTGCCTCCGGCTCTCTACTTAGGAATACATAGTAGCATTTCTTTAATTCAAAATCATCCCTGTTTTTAAAAGGAGATCTCCTACTTATCGTTTCCAAATAGTTAACAGATCTTACAAAGACTGTTACCTCAAATCCAAATACTTTACTTATTTGCGATGAAATTTGGTGCGCTAACTGAGCCTCATCGGAGGTTTTTGACTGAAAAACAATATTACCACTCTGGATATAGGTCTGCACATGGTGGTATCCCAGATTGCTCAGCATGGCAGACAACTCTTTCATCCTTATGAGTTTCTGACCGCTAACATTAATTCCTCTTATAAGCGCGATGTGGGTTGGCATATGGATACTTTTTATATACTATTTAAAATTACAGCCCTTGCCTATGTAATTATGTAAACCAAAATAATTCTTTTACATTTAAGGACCGGCATCATCCGAATTAAGGCAAATGAACATTTAAAAAATGGAAAAATACATCCTTGCCCTGGATCAGGGAACTACAAGTTGCAGAGCCCTTGTTTTTGACCAAAAAGGATCCATTGTCTCTACAGCACAAAAAGAATTTACACAATATTTTCCGAAATCGGGTTGGGTAGAGCACGATGCGTTGGAAATTTGGGATACCCAGCACGAAATGATCACCGGGGTTCTGAAAGAAAAAAATATAGAAGCCAAATCTATCGCTGCGATAGGGATCACCAACCAGCGGGAAACAATTGTGGTGTGGGACAAAACTACCGGGAAACCCATATATAATGCTATAGTCTGGCAAGATAAGCGGACAGCCGCCTATTGTGACCAATTGAAAAAAGAAGGCAGGGCTCCCATGATAAGGCAGAAGACGGGCCTGGTCATAGATGCCTATTTTTCGGGAACGAAAGTAAAATGGATCCTGGATCATGTAGCAGGAGCAAGAGAGAAAGCAGCAGCCGGAGACCTGCTTATGGGTACTATAGACAGCTGGCTTATCTGGAACATGACAGATGGCGCCTTGCATATTACGGATGTCACCAATGCATGCCGGACCCTCTTTTTTGACATTAATACACTTGCATGGGATGACGAACTCCTGGCGCTCTTCAATATTCCAAAATCGATATTGCCCCAGGTAAAACCTTCGAGTGAGGTCTATGGGCAAACCAGTACATCCTTATTGGGCCACGCCATTCCCATAGCAGGTATTGCAGGAGACCAACAGGCGGCCCTTTTTGGCCAAATGTGTACCAAACCGGGTATGGTCAAGAATACCTATGGTACCGGTTGCTTTATGTTGATGAATATTGGGGAAAAACCCATTGTTTCCAAAAATAACCTGCTCACCTCAATAGGCTGGCAGGTAAATGGTAAAACAGTATACGTGCTGGAGGGGAGTATTTTTATAGCCGGTGCCGTGGTACAATGGTTGCGGGATAGTTTAAAAATAATCACCTCATCGGCCGAAGTGGAAAAAATAGCCTGTTCGGTCGATTCTACAGATGGGGTTTATTTTGTTCCTGCCTTTGCAGGCCTAGGTGCACCGCACTGGAATCAGCATGCGAAGGGAACTATTTTTGGCCTTACGAGAGGAAGTACCTATGCCCATATTGCCCGTGCAGCCCTGGAATCGATCGCCTACCAAACCATGGACGTATTAAAGGCTATGGAGGCCGATTCCGGCATCTCCATTAAAGAATTAAGGGTCGATGGCGGGGCAACTATCAACAACCTGCTGATGCAATTTCAGGCTGATGTTCTCAACACCACCACCGTGCGACCCAAAGTGGTGGAAACCACTGTGATGGGTGCCGCATTCCTGGCCGGACTGGCAGTGGGCTATTGGAAAGATCTGGAAGAAATACAGGCCATCTGGAAAAGTGAGAAGCGTTTTACCCCAACCAGCGAAAGGAGTACTATTGACGAAGGGATCAAGGGTTGGTATAAGGCGATTGATGCCCTGGAATATTGGTCAAAAGAATCATAAAAAGGAATATATATGACACCATTTATAGCCGAACTGATAGGTACTGCGCTGCTCCTGACCCTCGGATGCGGAGTAGTTGCCAATGTCATCCTGGAAAAAACAAAAGGCCAAAACAGTGGTTGGATAGTGATCTCTACTGCCTGGGCATTTGGCGTCTATGTAGGCGTTGTAGTAGCCGCACCCTATAGTGGCGCGCATTTAAATCCGGCGGTAAGCATAGGACTCGCATTAGTGGGAAAGTTTGAATGGTCTGCAGTGCCTAATTATGTGCTGGCACAACTCCTTGGTGCCATGATAGGGGCAGCAATCGTCTGGATAACCTATAAGAGCCACTTTGATCTGACAAAGGATAAGAGCACCAAATTGGGTGTTTTTGCTACCATACCTGCCATCCGTAATTACCCCTCCAACCTGTTCAGTGAGGTAATAGGAACTTTTGTACTGGTATTCACCGTATTATTCTTTACAGACGCATCCATTGCAAACACGAAAGAGGTCATTGGTCTCGGCTCTCTTGGGGCACTACCGGTTGCCCTGCTCGTATGGGGTATTGGCCTCTCTCTTGGAGGTACTACAGGATATGCTATCAATCCCGCAAGGGATCTTGGACCGCGGATCATGCATGCCCTTATGCCCATAAAGGAAAAAGGAAGCAGTGACTGGGCCTATTCCTGGGTGCCTGTTTTAGGGCCTGTCCTCGGTGGCACCTTGGCAGCAGGGTTATTCCTTCTTTTATCCGCATAGATAATGGTGTTTCTCAGGAACCTGCTATAGCACAAGCAGCGATATAAGCGCCTGTCCAGGCATTCTGAAAATTATACCCGCCTGTGATGGCATCAATATTGAGCACCTCGCCCGCAAAATAGAGACCCGGACATATTTTGCTTTCATAGGTCTTAAAGTTGACCTCCGTTAGTGATACTCCTCCGGCGGTGACAAATTCTTCCTTGAAGGTGCTTTTTCCTTCGACCAGAAAATCGCTTGCCGTTAGTTCCTTTGCAAGGAGCTGCAACTGTTTCTTGGAGGTATCGGCCCATTTCTGATCGGGAGTGATCCCTGCCGCCTGCACCAGTTTATACCACAGGCGCTTCGGTATGTTTACCGCCTGTGTCCTGAAAACAGTCTTTTTTGCCTCTACTTCCTTGGCTTGCATCAAATACAAAAACAAGCCCTCCTGTTGGTAATCGGGCAACCAATTAACCCGGATATAGAAACGATAATTATAGTCGTGCAGGATCCTCGCTCCCCAGGCAGAAAGTTTAAGTATGGCCGGTCCGCTCAAACCCCAATGGGTGATCAAAAGGGGTCCTTCGGTTTGTAAGGTTTCCTTTCGTTCCGCCGAGCTGCGAAGGGGCACTGTTATTTTCTTCCCGGAAATATCCTTTATCAAAAGTTGCACGCTTGCCTGGGTACTCACGCCCGGAATTCCTTCAATTCGCGGATCTTTTATATTAAAGGTGAATAAGGAAGGAACCGGATCTACAATGCTATGCCCCAATCGTTTTAACAGATTCCACATTTTCTGGCTACTGCCAGTACATACCAGAATTTTTTTTGCCTGGTAGGTCGTTGTCTTCGTGATAATATTCCAACCTTCCCCGGAAATCCCGTAAATAGGTTTTATGTCGGCCACCATAGCATTTCGCAAAAGGCTGATCCCAAGGTCATCGACAGCTTTCATAAAACAATCGATAATGGTTTGAGAGGAATTGCTCTCCGGGAACATACGGCCGTCTGCCTCTATTTTAAGTGAAATTCCGCGCGACCTAAAGAATTCGACTGTATGTTCGGGATGATAGGTATGGAAGGGGCCTATAAGCTCCTTTTCACCTCTTGGATAGTATTGGGCAAGTATTTTAGGATTGAACTGGGCGTGGGTGACATTACATCGGCCACCCCCAGAAACCCTTACCTTGCCAAGTACCTGCTTCCCCTGTTCCAGGATAGCGATCTTCAGGTTTGGATCGAATTCAGCTGCGTGAATGGCACCATAAAATCCGGCAGCACCTCCTCCAATAACAATCAGATCATACATCAGTGCGCCCTTTCGGGGTAGTTTGTAAAAATACCATCGACCCCTAATTCTTTCATGTGAACGATGTCCTTCTCTTCATTAACGGTCCAGGTGAAGACCTTAAAGCCGTTGTCTTTGATCTCTTTTACATTGCCTGCATTGAGGGTCTTATAATTTGGGTTGATGGCCACTGCACCTAATTCTTTAGCCACGGGGATAGCGGCTACAGGGTTGCCCTCGGTCAATACTGCAATAGCGATGCTAGGATTAAGGGCGCGCATGCTTCGCAACTCTTCCCAATTAAAACTGGAGATTAAAAAATCTTCCAATTTCCAGCCCTTTTCCCTGATATAATAATCAATGATGAAATTTACCCTGTCTGAAGTATCAGCCCCTTTTAATTCAATGTTTAAAGGAACTTTGTGGTCTATCAGTTTTAGTACATCCTGAAGCATCGGAATCGCATGATTCCCATTGAGGATTAGCCGACGTAGATCATAAATATTGTATTCCTCAATAGCGCCGCCTCCGTTGGTAAGGCGTTCAACCCGCTCATCATGAAACACCACAATTTCGTTGCTTTTAATCTTGAACACATCTATTTCGATCATGTCTACCCCCAGGTCCATAGCTTTTTGAATGGAAGCCAGGGTGTTTTCGGTTTCATGGCCCATAGCCCCTCTGTGTCCTATGATGAGCATTTTATCATTCTTTTTGATGCATCCTGTTGCTAACAGAACAAGTAAAATTACAGTATATTTTTTCATGGGTCTTGATCATTTTGAATTGTCAAAAATACAACTTGTCACTAAACCGTACCGTAAGAGACAGATTATTGTTTTTAGTTTATTTTAGCACTAATTATATTATATTCTTGTTTTTTATCATAATTATTTATGATTATACAATTTATTGTTTACTATCTTTAACGATACAACAACCAATTAAAAATCAAAACAATGTTCACAAAGCAAAATTTAGCAGCTACCCTGGTTGCTGCCATTACCATGTTCGTACTGGGCTTCCTTATTTGGGGCGTTGCTACAGTCGATTTTTTTGAAAAACACACCATTACAAATGTAATGAAAGATCCCCCCGATTTTCCCCTATTAATCCTTTCCAATCTTCTTGCTTCCTTCGCTCTGAGCTCTATCTATGGAAAATGGGCCAGAGGTTACCACAGCGCTGCCGGTGGATTTCAGTATGGCATATGGATTGGCATCTTTACCGGTCTGGGGATTGGCCTTCTTTGGTATGCCACGGCAACCCTCAATGACCTGACCGGCCAATTAGTAGAGGCTGTTTTGGAAGTCATTTATTATGGTATTATTGGGATGGTTATTGCCTTGATGTACAAAGCAACACAACCCAAAACACCGAATGCCTAAGATTTTTGAGGGGCAAATCCGCAGTTTAATGGAGTGATTTGCCCTTTTTTACTCCAATCGAAATATGTATGATTGCAGGGGTGCAACGGATATATCAAAACTTCCAACACCATCCTGTATCGTTAGGGTAATGGATTTCTCGTTGTAAAGAGCATCGGTCATTCCATAAAACTTCTCATTTTGCAATCCCCATTCAGTTATTACGGCGGGTGGAATTTTAATGGTGAACTGGTACGATTCGGACGCATCAAAATTTGAAAGCACCAATACCTTCTCTGCACCTTCCCAGCGCACAAATGATAAGACCCGGTGGTTGTATCCCGGGGTATGCTCCCTGTTGTAATAGTGGATGTCTTCATAAGCGCCCATAAGCGCTTTACTGCCGATGGTGAAATTCAGAAGGCGTTTATAAAAATCACGAAGCGCCTTTTCTTCCTCTGAAAGTTGACCACCATCAAATTGCTTGTTATTTACCCATCGCTGATGGTGCGGAACACCAATATAGTCAAAAATAGACGTTCTCGACGGGGCGCCAAAACCGGCATTTTCTGCTCCTGTTTCCCCAACCTCTTGTCCAAAATAAAGCATGGTGGGCGACGTGCTAATGGTTGCTGAAACGACCATGGCGGGCTTTCCCTTCATAGCATCTCCTGCAAATTCAGGACTGGCAATACGTTGTTCATCATGGTTTTCCAGAAAGTGGAGCATATGATGTTCAATATCCATCAATCCCTTTTGCACTACCGGAATATGATCTGTCCATCCATGCCCCTGCATAATATGTTTCAGGCTGTCGTACAGTTCTACCTTATCATACAGATAATCCATTTTTCCTTTGAAAATATATTCCCTGTAAAGGGACGGATTGTAGACTTCTGCCAGTAACATCGCCTCCTGATTCTTTTGTTTGATATGGGAATTCAAATAACTCCAGAACTCAACCGGAACCATTTCCGCCATATCGTATCGGAATCCGTCTACCCCCATGGCTAACCAATACTCGGCGATGTCCCGGAATTTGATCCAGGAGTCGGGCACCTGCTTTCCTTCCCAAAAAGCAAGGTGTTCCTCGTGCGATTTTGCCCCATAGTCTGATGGGAGTATGTCAAAATCGATTCCTCCATCGGGCCGTACCCCATAATTGATCTTGACTGTTTCATACCAGTCATTGCGATCTGGTTGTGCCATGCGGGAACCATTGCCGGTCCACTTGGCAGGTTCTTCTTTGAAGTAATGATCTGCTAATGGATGCGCCTCTCCTCCCAAAGGAAGGTAGCCGTCTCCCCATTCAGGAACCCGGAAGGGTTCACCCGGGATATAGTAGAAATTATTCTCTTTTTTATAGGTCACCGTGGTATCATCCGAAGCGCCAAATGCTCCCTTTCCAGGGGGGGTGGACCGGCCTTCGTAATTTCGCGCCACATGGTTGGGCACAATATCGATCAGCAACTTCAAACCGGCATCGTGCGTCCTTTTAATTAATGCTTTAAACTCTTCCAATCGCCTTGAAGGATCTTCCGCGAGGTCCGGGTTTACATTGTAATAATCCTTCACCGCATAAGGAGAACCGGCCCTTCCCTTCACTACGTCAGGATCATCGGCAGAAATACCATAGGCGGTATAATCCGTCACCAGTGCATGGTGCGGCACGCCGGTATACCAGATATGGGTAACGCCTAAGTCCTTAATTTGCTTAAGGGCTTCAGGGCTGAAATCGCTGAATTTCCCTACCCCATTTTCAGCAAGCGTGCCCCATGGTTTATTAGTCGTAGTAGTATTGCCAAAAAGCCTTGTAAACACCTGATAGATCACCTTTTTCCCTTTGTCATTCATAACACTATCTTCCTTAATATCTGATTTAATTTCGTTCCCGTTACGGCAAGCGAGCACTCCAACTAAAATGGCGCATGCCAAAACATACCATTTGGTCATAACTCCTTAATTTATTAATAACAAAACACCCTTTTCTTTCAGCACCATTTCCTGACCGATGGTGATTGACCCTCCTGAAATAACCTCCCTAAAAGTTTTTCCCATGATCTCCATTTCCCTAAAGCGGTCCATGGAAAGGGTAACAGGATCCTCATTTTTATTGAGCAGCAGCATTATCTTTTTATTTCCCAGATACCGGAAGAGCACGTAAATACCGTTCTCAGGGCTAAAATGTCTGGTAGCACCTTCATGCAACGCGGGTTCCTGTTTTCTAAACTGAAGAAGGGTCCGTACGTACTGCTGCATCTCCAAAGCCTCCTTCCCCAATCCTTTTCCGGTAAAGGCGTCAATACGGTCTTCCTGCCAGCCTCCCGGAAAATCGGTTCTTATGTGCCCGTGATCTCCCGGTTTATTGCTATTATCCATTAATATTTCCGTTCCATAGTAGATCTGAGGAATGCGCGGCGCTGTTAAAATAAAAGCCAGTGCCATTTTAGTCAGTACGGTATTCTTGTCCAATTGGGTATAAAGGCGGTCCATATCATGGTTATCCCCAAAAAGCATCATATCCATAGGAGATGGATAATAGAAGTCATTCGACAAGCCTTCGTATAATTTAATAAGGCCCTTATCCCAACTTTCCGTTTCTTTTAAGGCATCCACGAGGGTTCGCTGAAGCGGAAAGTCCATGGTACATTTCAGATGCGACACGTAACCATCTTTATTATTGGCACCCATTTGCCAATATCCCACCACCAGGGGATTATAGCTCCATTCTTCCCCTACGATGGAGAAATTAGGATATTCCGTCATAATTCTTCCGGCCCAGACGGCCATAAAGTCTTTATCCGGGTAGGGATACGTATCCTGCCTGATGCCGCCCAAACCCAGGGTCTCTATCCACCATAGACTGTTCTGTATCAGGTAGTGCGCCAGAAATTGATTTTCCTGATTCAGGTCGGGCATGGAAGGCACAAACCAGCCATTATCCATTAATTCCCTGTCCGAAGCCGATGCATAGGCATCCTGATTAACTGTACGCCGGTGGTTGGTAACGGTTATCTTCTTTCCTTCCTCGAAAGGTTGCTGGTAATTGATCCAATCTTTAAAAGGAAGGTCATCCATCCACCAGTGACCCAGGCCACAGTGGTTATTCACCTGATCCATAATGAGTTTAATACTTCTTTTCCCGGCTTCCGATGCAAGTTCCTTGTAATTCTCCAGGCTGCCAAACCTGGGGTCTACTTCATAAAAATCGGTAATGGCATACCCGTGATACGATTCCTTTGGCATATCATTGATGAGCAGCGGACTTGGCCAGAGGGCGGTAAAACCCATTCCCTCTATATAATCCAGATGGTCGATCATACCTTGAATGTCACCCCCGTGCCTGGCGTAGTCATCCTTTCTATCGATCCTTTTCTCCTTTAAAAAAGGGTGGATATCATTTTTGGGGTTGCCGTTCGCAAAACGATCCGGAGTGATCAGGTATATGACATCCTTGCTTGAAAACCCAACGTACTGTTCCGCCTCCTTTAGGCGGTCTTTTAGTTCATAGGGAATGGCAATTTCTGCACCTTCCGGACCCTCCAGTAAAATCGTAAAATTCCCGGCTGGCAGCCCCTTCGGGATATCAAGATCCAAAAAAAGATAGTTAGGGCTATCGGCCGTATGCACCTTCAGCAACTGCACTTTTTTGTCCTGAATTGAAGCTTTGAAGTTCCCGATGGCAGTTCCTTTTAAAAGTAACTGCAGACCTGTATCCTTGAACCCGACCCACCAGTGGGGAGGTTCTATTCTTTCAACCTGAGCTCGTGAATAGGTCATGACCATACAAACTATTAAAGCAACCAGTAAACGTCCTGGCATAAGCAGAGAGCCGCAATGGGTTACTTCTTTTTTTTCACCCCTGATCATTCTCTTCTAATTTTTGCCGGATTTGGGTTGAATGACCAATCGTTCTCCGTTTAAGCGGATAGACATTTCATGGTCGCCTTCTAACTCAAACTGACTTCCATTCTTGTCCACATAGATCTTCAGGATACGATTCCTGAAGTTGATCTTGAAGGAATACGATTTCCATTCTTTCGGGATACGGGGGGTGAAGGACAACTTGTCATTTCGGATACGCATCCCCCCAAAACCTTCTACAATGCTCATCCAGGTTCCTGCCATGGAGGTGATGTGCAATCCTTCTTCCACTTCCTTGTTATAGTCATCAAGGTCAAGGCGCGACGTCCTGAGATAAAACTGATATGCCTGGTCCATTCTGTCGAGTTTAGCCGCCTGTATGCTATGAACGCATGGAGACAAGGAAGACTCATGTACGGTAAAAGGCTCGTAGAAATCAAAATGCTTTTCAAGGTCTTCTATGGAAAAATGATCTTCAAAGAAATAGAATCCCTGCAACACGTCGGCTTGTTTAATGTAAGGCGAACGCAGAATCCTGTCCCAGCTCCATTTTTGGTTGATGGGGCGCTGCGATTTGTCAAGATCGGCCACGGTGACCAGTTCCTTATCCAGGAATCCGTCCTGTTGCAGGTAAATTCCGTATGCCTCTGAAAAAGGCAGGTAGAGGTTGTCTGCCACGTCCTTCCATTCATCAGTTTCGGCCTGCTTCAGTTTTGTATAACCAATTATCCTGTCATAGTCTTCCTTGTAGCCCGTTTTCACTTTTTGCAACTGTTCCAGGGCGAATTGGATACACCACCTTGCAATATAATTGGTGTAAAAATTATTGTTGACATTGTTTTCATATTCGTTAGGGCCTGTTACACCAAGGATCACATATTTATTTTTCTGCTCGGAGAAAGTAGCCCTCTGGTGCCAGAAACGAGCAATCCCTATCAATACTTCCAGCCCCATTTCCGGGATATAGGAGTAATCGCCCGTAAACCTGTAATAATTGTAAATAGCAAACGCAATAGCCCCATTCCTGTGGATCTCTTCAAAGGTGATCTCCCACTCGTTATGGCATTCTTCCCCATTCATGGTTACCATTGGGTAGAGCGCCGCACCGTTGGAAAATCCCAGTTTCTTGGCATTGGCAATAGCCTTATCCAAATGATTGTACCGGTATTTTAAGAGGTTTCTCGCCACATGATGGTTTTTGGTGGCCATATAGAATGGAATACAATAGGCCTCTGTATCCCAGTAAGTACTGCCTCCGTATTTCTCTCCGGTAAATCCTTTAGGGCCGATATTGAGGCGGGAATCTTTGCCCAGGTAGGTTTGATTCAATTGAAAGATATTGAACCGAATCCCCTGCTGCGCCTTAATGTCTCCTTCTATCGTAATATCACTCATTTCCCAAATCCTGCCCCATGCCTTTTTTTGTTGGTCCAGAAAAGCATCAAAGCCCATGGAGGTCGCTTTCTGCAGTACGGTTTTCGCAGCTGCCACCAGCTCAGACCCTTTGTGATTTCGCGATACGGTATAACCGCCATATTTATAAAAGCTGACCGTGGTTCCTTTTGCTGCTTTCTGTTCGAAGGTCTGCCCGATCCATAATTCCTTCTCTTCCGTCTTCCCGTTACTACCCACTTCTTTTGCTTCATAAACGAGCCTGCTTTCCATGAAGGTACAGGTCTCGAAATGGGTTTTCATGGTATGTGCCTCAATAAACGCCTGGTTTCCTTCGTCAAAAATGGCCGTAGTATTCCAGAATTTATCATCCCAATTACTATCCTCATTGGTAATACCACTATCCAAAAAGGGCATAAAAGTAACCGTCATGTCATCATTAACGGGACGAACCTCATACCTTATAGCGCCCACTTCATCCAGTTCAAGACTTAAGAAACGCAACACGTCTACTTCAATACTTTTTTTATTGGGAAGCGTCGCGACAAAACTTCGCCGGTACCATCCCTCCTTCATATGAAGTTCCCTTCGGAAGTTTTCCACTTTGATGCAGGTATTCAGATCGAGGGGCTCCCCATCGATCGCCACATGGATGCCGATCCAACTTGGGGCATTGATCACCTTGGCGAAATATTCCGGATACCCGTTTTTCCACCATCCTACCCTGGTCTTATCAGGATAGTACACCCCACCAATATAACTTCCCTGAAAGGTTGGTCCTGAATACTGTTCTTCAAAATTAGCCCGTTGTCCCATGGCGCCATTGCCGAGACTGAAAAGACTTTCGGAAGATTTTACATTCTCTTTATTGAACCCTTCCTCTATGATAGACCAAACGTCTGGTTTTATGTAATCCTGATTCATATGCTATAATGCTGCTAGTTTTTTAATAAAATCTATTTTAATTGCTGTAAAATCTTTGAAAACGTACTGTGCATCTGATAGTACTTCCCTGTCTCCGATGCCAATGCTGGTCATTCCGGCTTTGTTGGCGGCTTCAATACCTGCCAGCGCATCCTCAAAAACAATACACTCATTAGGAGTCACTCCTAATTGTGCTGCTGCGATCAAAAAAACTTCCGGATCCGGTTTGGCCTTGGTGACATGCGTACCATCTACAATGGTGTTAAAATAGGAAATTAGTCCCACTTTTTTCAAAATCGGCCTGGCATTTTTACTGGCCGAACCAAGGGCCATTGGTATTTGATGTTCTTTCAGGAAGTTGAGAACCTTAGGCACATCAGGAAGGATCTCTGAAGCATCCATCTTTTCAATGTAGGCCAGATAGTCCTTATTTTTTTCTTCAAGCCAGGCATCAAACCTTTGCTCAGAAACACTGAGTCCGCCTATTTCCAGCAAGATCTCAAGGCAACGTTTCCTGCTTACCCCTTTAAATTGTTCGTTCTGTTCCTCTGTAAAAGGAATGCCCAATTCATCGGCAAGGTGTTTCCAGGCGAGGTAATGGTATTTTGCTGTGTCGACAATAACACCGTCCAAATCAAAAATAAATCCTTTTTTACGCATAGGCTGGTTGGTCTCTTCCGTAGTAAAAAAAGGTCCTTAAAGATCCCGAATAATTTCGGGGCACCCTTAATTTCCATAATATAGTGGCTCCCGGCAAAAACAAGTGTTGATTAATTAAACTAGCCGCCAATATACGAAGTTGTTTGAAGTTAGGAAAAGCCTCCGTCTTTTCGTGTCCAAAGAAATAGTGGCATGCCTCTTCTGACATATCGAAAGAAAGGGATGGTATCAAGACAACTTGGGGGTAGAGCCTCTTTCGATGAGCGTTCCGGTTATGATTTTTGTTTCAAATACTTCTTCTTCCTCTATATCATCTTCCCTTTCTACTTTATCTATGAGCATTTTGGCTGCTATTTCTCCCATTTTCTCCCCATGCTGGTCAACAGAAGTAAGGGAAGGGGTGGCATACCTTGACAATATTCCATCGGTAAACCCTATAAAGGCGATGTCATCGGGAACACGTTTTCCGTTTTTCTGAACGATCCCCATGCATTTTACGGCAAAAATTTCATTCACGCAAAGCACTGCATCCACCTCCGTATTGGCAAAAAACAGCTCACTTTTGTTTTCATCTTCCTGCTGATACGGTAGTTGGAGTATCAACTGTTCATCTAAAGGAATACCGTAATCCCTGAGTGCCTTAAAATAGCCTTCGGCCCGCTTGGCACTTACATTCAAGAATCCTTCAGTTGTTACCAGGGCTATTTTAGTTCTCCCTGCCGCTATTAATTTTGAAACCGCCTGGTACGCCGCTTCTTCATCATTAATGATCACCTTATCGCACTTAATTTCATCTGCGACCCTGTCAAATAGCACCAGTGGAATCCCCTGCTCTGTTACTTCCCTTAAATGGTTGTAGTCATTTCTTAACTGCGTTTCCCCGGATAAAGCCATTATAAATCCGTCTATACTGCCATTGGCAAGCATTTCCATATTGATCACTTCTTTATCAAAGGATTCATCCGAAACGCAAACGATCACATTATATCCTTTCGCATTTGCATATTGTTCAATCCCCCTGAAAACAGTGGTGAAAAAATGGTGTACTATATCCGGGATGATAACCCCAATGTTTTTTGTCTTCTTATTCTTAAGACTTATGGCAATGTTGTTGGGCTTGTAATTATAAAGTTTTGCAAAAGCCTGGATTTTATCCTTGGTATCGCGCCCTATTTCCTCACTATTTTTGAGTGCTTTTGAAACGGTCGAAATAGAGACGTCTAATTCCCTGGCAATATGTTTTAGTGTAATCTTTCTTTTCAAGGACATTGCGGCTGGCAATATTACATAAATTAAAGGTACACAAAGAAATGTTAAATCATCGGTATCTTTTAACATTAGCATTTAGCCTAATTATCGCAGAATTTCATAAAAATAGGCTGTCGCGTTGAAAAATTATTATATTTGTTCCGATTTCAATAATAAAATAACGGCTTATTTGAGGAATATCAGAATCAAGCAGGTCAAATTTATTAAATTACCATCTTTGAAAAGTTATTAACACGAAACCGTTTTCGTAATGGTGAGAATACCGTGTTTAAACGTTTTAACATTTATTTTATATATGTTTAACACTTGAATTAAATTAACTAAACTTAAAATTAACTATTTATGAAGATTACACTACTAAAGAGTCTTATGCTGGTTGGAGCGATCTTAAGCTTCGGATTGGTTAAGGCGCAAGATGTATCAGGTACCGTTTCTGATGCTAACGGCCCGTTGCCCGGGGCCAGCATTGTAGTACAAGGTACTACCAATGGTACGCAGACAGACTTTGATGGAAACTATTCCTTAAGTAATATAGGTAGCAACGCGGTGCTTGTTGTTAGTTATATTGGTTATAAATCTCAGGAAATTGCGGTCAATGGCCGCGCTACTATCAATATTGTACTGGAAGAAGACGCACAGGCATTGGATGAAGTGGTAATCATCGGGTATGGTTCTACAACCGTCAAAGATGCAACTGGCGCCGTATCGGCGGTTTCATCTGAAGACTTTAACGGTGGTGTCATTTCTTCCGCTGAACAATTGATTCAGGGAAAAACTGCCGGGGTTAACATTCAGCAAACCAGTGGTGAGCCAGGAGCAGGCATCTCGGTTAATATCAGGGGTTCTAACTCCGTAAGGGGTGACAATAACCCGTTATTTGTAGTAGATGGCGTGCCGCTTGCCGGTGGAAATACAGCCCCGGGAGGTGATACCGGAAATGGTGGAAGTGCCGCAAGAAACCCCTTAAACTTCTTGAACCCGTCGGATATTGAAAGCATCAGTATCCTGAAAGATGCCTCTGCAACAGCCATTTATGGTTCCAGGGGTGCCAACGGTGTTGTGATCATTACAACCAAGAGCGGGAAAGGCAGTTCAGGAGGGAAAGTAGAATTTGCCTCCTCTTTGAGTATTGCCACTCCAGCCAACAGCTACGATCTGTTGAGTAAGGATCAATTCCTGGATGCGGTTACGCAATATGGCGGTAATGCCTCCGCTGTAAATTTTGGAGGTAATACAGACTGGCAGGATTTTATTACCAGGACGGTAGCCTCACAGAATCAGAACGTCTCTTACTCCAACAACTATGGAAAAGGAAACGTACGGGCCACATTCGGTTATCAAAAGCAATTTGGGGTAGTAGAGAAAACCAGTATGGAACGGATAACAGGTAGGTTAAACTGGACGCATCGCTTTTTAGATGACAAACTGACCTTGGGTATACAAACTACCTTATCGCGTGTGAATGACGAAACAGCCCCCTTGAGTGGTGGCGCCGGATTCCGGGGAGATATTTTGGGTGCCAGTTATTCTGCCAATCCAACTTGGCCTTCTTCTCCAGACTTCAACGATGGTGGAACACAGATTAAGCCGGCTAACTACTTAGCGTATACTCAGAACGAAACGAATACGAATAGAATTTTACTTAATGGTTCTATTGATTACAAGTTTATTCCAGAGCTTACCGGAAAAGTAAATATCGGCTATGACAAGTCTGAAGGAGAAAACACTTCAGTCCTTTCAGGAGATTTGCTAAGCTTTACTGATGTTTCAGGTCAGGGATTTGGCGTGTACAATACCTTATTCCGTGAAAACCACTTATTAGAAGCTACCTTAAACTACAAGAAAGACTTCGGGAATTCCAACATCGATGCCCTTGTAGGGTATTCTTTCCAGGATTTCAATGTAAGCGGTAGAAATTCACAGGGACGAGGATTTTCAACTACCAATCTTAATGGCATGGGCGCCGATCTCAGGGCAACCGTAAACAATGCAGGAAGGACTATTGCACAAAATGGTACCTACCAGCAATATTACTACGGCGCTAATACTACCGGCCTTATAGTTAACAGGCTAAAGGATGCCGATGGTAATGTAGTTGCCGGTGAAAATAATGGATATAATTTTGACAGGCTGGTACAAGGGATGACCGCTGACCTCTTTAACAATACTGATGAATTACAATCCTTCTTTGCAAGGGTTAATTACAGCTTAGCCAACAAGTATTTATTTACCGCTACAATGAGGGCTGATGGATCTTCCAGATTTGGTCCGGAAAATCAATACGGCTATTTCCCATCCGGCGCTTTTGCCTGGAAAATGAACGAAGAAAGTTTTATAGGGGATAATGTATCTACTTTAAAGCTACGTTTAAGTGGTGGTCTGGTAGGAAACCAGGAAGGTCTGGGATATGGTAATTTTGTTGCCAGACAACGCTTTGGCGGCATTGGGGTTCCCGGTAACTACAACATTAACCCTAGTGGTTTGGCAATTGTAGCCACAGACGTACCAACCCTTAAATGGGAGGAGACTTTGAACCTGAACGTTGGTTTGGATTTCGGATTTAGCAACGACCGCTTTACAGGTAGTATCGATGTTTATCGTAACGAAACAAGCGATCTCTTATTAAGAACGCCTCCGGCTGCTCCGGCAGTAGACCCATTCCAGTTTGGTAATGTGGATGCCAAGATCCTGAACCAGGGTATTGAATTGTCTTTAGGATATGACTTTGTTCAAACAGAAAATACGACTTTCTCGGCTTCCTTTAACATCGCTTACAACGAAAACGAAGTACAGGATTTCGCCAGTGCGATCAACACCGGGGAGATCAATGGACAAGGGTTATCCGGAGCCTTCGCTCAGCGTTTTGAAGCCGGCAGGTCTTTATTCTCTTACTACATGGCCATCTTTGAAGGATTCGATTCCAATGGTTTCCCAGTTTATAGGGATGTAGATGGTAATGGTGTTGGAGATCCTATCGGAGACCAAACGTTTGTAGGGGAAGATGCATTACCAGATGTCACTTCTGGTCTTTCATTGAACTTCCGTACCGGTAACTGGGATGCCTCGGCCTATTTTTCTGGTCAGTTTGGCTTCTCTGTTTACAACAACACACGAAATGGTTTCTTTACAGGAGGGGCCATCAACAATGCAAGGAATGTTACGCAGGATGTAATTGCCAGCGGTGAAAATGGTGGAGCCTCTGCCGATGTATCTACAAGGTTCCTTGAAAAAGGTGATTTTGTAAGAATGCAGAACGCAACCCTTGGGTATAATGTACCTCTTACAGGTGAAGGCCTTTTCAAAACCTTAAGGTTATCTGTAACAGGTCAGAACTTATTTCTGATCACCGATTACTCTGGTCTTGATCCTGAAGTTACCGTACCAACTGGTGACCTTGGATCCGGTGTACCAACAAGAGGTATTGACTGGGCAGCGTTCCCGAACCCAAGAACAATAACAATTGGATTAAATGCATCCTTTTAATTAAAAAAATTGAAAATCATGAAAAGAACAAATTTCAAAATTTATTTTCTAACCATTGCCTCTGTGATTGGCCTTTCTGCCTGCACTAACCTGGAGATCGAAGAGACTGATTCTATTATCAGCGAAGGCTTTCAGGGCTTGGCAGACCCGTCCTCAGCGATTGATGGTCTATACAGCAGTGTAGGCGGACAGTACGGAGATCAGGCTAATTTCTTTGCCTTACAAGAAGTAACTACCGATGCCTCGCTTGTTCCTACCCGTGGAACTGACTGGGGTGATAACGGGTTATGGAGGGTCCTTCACAGCCACGCATGGAACCCTGAACACGCCTTTGTAGGTGCTGTTTGGAACCAGTTCAATGCTAATCAGTTGGTTGCTTCCCAGATATTGGATTCCAGAAGTAATCCTTCAGCTCAAAATATAGGAGATGCAAGTTTCCTCAGGGCGTACAGTATGTGGATCATTTTGGATAATTATGGCCAAATACCGTTCAGAGATACTTCGTTGCCATCTTCTACGTTGCCAGAAGTATTAACAGGACAGGCAGCAGTCGATTTTATTATTGCTGATCTTGATCAGGCTATAGCTAACCTTCCTACAGTTGCTGCGGGAACCGGTGCTACCCTTGGTCGTGCCAGTAAGGCGGCAGCTCGCCACTTAAAAGCCAAAGTGCTTTTAAACAAGCATGTTTATCTTGGAACCAGCCCGGATTCGGGGGACATGAACCAGGTAGTTGCCCTTGTTGATCAAATTGCCGGAGACGGCTTTGCCCTTCAGGCCGGTTTCTTTGATTTGTTCAGACAAGAAGCAGATAACGAAACCATCTGGTCTTTGTCTGCTTTAGCAACAGGAAACAGGATTTATAACGGATTACATTACAATTCAACACCACTTCAGGGTGGAGGATGGAATGGCTTTGCCACCCTGGCAGAATACTATGATCTGTATCAAGGTGATCCAAACAGCAATCGTGTAGATATCAATGGAAATCCATTGGATGGACAGGAAGAACGCAGAGGTGGTGTACCTCCTGCCGGAACACCCTTTACAGGTGAGCCTGGCACTGCTGACGAAGGTGGCCTGGAAGCCGGTTCAAACGTTGGATTTGGTTACCTTGTTGGGCAACAATACGCCCTGGATGGTACTGCCTTGACCGACAGAGCAGGTGCTCCTTTAACCTTCAAAAGAGATTTTGTTGATGGGACAGGCGCTTCCAGCTTTATAAATAATGACGAGACTACCGGTATTCGTGTAATGAAATACAATCCCAGATATGGGGGCGGACAAGTAAGTCACGAGATCATCTTCCGTTATGCTGATGCACACCTGATGAAGGCAGAAGCCTTATTGCGAAGTGGTGGTGACGCTACTACTTTGGTAAACGAGCTACGGGTTCTTAGGGGAGCTACTCCACTGGGATCGGTTAGTGAGCAACAGTTATTGGATGAAAGAGGCCGTGAACTATACCAGGAAACCTGGAGACGAAACGATTTGATCCGTTTCGGACAATACACCAGAGACTGGTTATTCAAAGAGGCTAGTCAAGTTGGAAACACTGAACGTCACGTATTCCCGATTCCTCCAGCACAATTGTTGGCGAACCCTAACCTGGTTCAGAATCCTGGATACTAAATCTTTAGTATATCCATATAATAGAAAGACCGCCCTAAAGGCGGTCTTTTTTTTTGACCATTGTCCTTTCGATCTAAAAGGAGTATCTTCAAGAGACCGTTTATTTAGTCACATGTATTACCTGGGATACGATATTGGAAGTTCCGCTGTTAAAGTAGCCATCACAGAAGAAGCCACTGGCAGAGCTATTGGCGTCCGAAAAGAACCCGCAAAGGAAATGGTCTTTAGTTCTCCAAAGCCAGGCTGGGCCGAGCAGGATCCTGAACTATGGTGGCAACTCGTCTGCACAGCTACAAAGTCCCTGCTATCTGAATATGCTATTGACAAAAAGGATGTCAAAGGGATCGGTATCTCCTACCAAATGCATGGCCTTGTTTTAACGGATAAAAAGGGCCAGGTACTCCGCCCCGGAATTATCTGGTGCGATAGCCGGGCAGTGGCCATTGGTGAAAAGGCCTATTCAGAGCTAGGTTCCGAAAAATGCGCGACACACCTCCTTAACTCCCCTGCTAATTTTACAGCTTCCAAATTGGCCTGGGTAAAAGAAAATGAACCGGATATATATGATGCCGCACATAAAACTATGCTGCCGGGAGACTACATAGCATATCGTTTAAGCAATCGTATTTCCACCACCCTTCCCGGATTGACCGAGGGGATCTGTTGGGATTTTAAAAACAAGGAGCTTGCTTCCTGGCTACTAGCCTATTATGGCATATCCCCGGAGTTGATCCCGGAAATAGTACCCACCTTTGGCCTGCAAGGCTCGGTGTCCTCAGAAGGAGCCAAAGCTGCCGGTTTGCAAGAAGGCACCCCCATCCTTTATCGGGCAGGGGATCAGCCTAACAATGCGCTTTCGCTCAATGTGTTACAACCCGGCGAAGCTGCCATGACGGGCGGTACTTCCGGGGTGGTATACCTCGTTACAGAATCAACGCCAATACAAGAGAACAACACTGTCAATCATTTTGCCCATGTTACGTATACCATGGAAAACCATATACTTGGCCAACTACTCTGTATCAATGGGGCCGGCATACAGTATCGCTGGTTACGAGAAAATCTGAAGGTATCGTCCTATGAAGAAATGAATGACCTGGCCGCTTCCGTCCCTGTCGGTTGCGAAGGACTTCTTCTATTCCCCTTTGGAAACGGGGCCGAACGCATGTTAGGCAATAAAGAACTCGGAACCCAGATCTGTAACCTGAATCTCAATACCCACACCAGGGCCCATCTTTTCCGGGCAGCGCTAGAGGGTATTGCTTTTTCTTTTTATTATGGTATGGAACTGATGAACTGGAATAAGACACAAATAAAGTCGATCAGGGCTGGCGATGATAACTTGTTCCAGTCGGCGGTCTTTGGGACTACCCTGGCAACGCTTGCAGGCCTGGAAATTGGACTCTATCATACTACAGGGGCCATAGGTGCTGCCAGGGCCTGCGCCCTTCATCTGGGGAATTTGGACCTTTTTGAAGCATATCTCAGGAATGACTATATTAAAAGCTACTGCCCTATAAAGAACGACAAGGCATACTACAAGGCCTATCTGCAATGGAAAAACAAGCTGGAAACATTATTAAATAATCAGGATCATGGCACTCATAGGAAATAAAGAATATTACAAAGGAATTCGCAATATCCTTTACGAAGGAAAGACCTCAGACAATCCACTGTCGTACAAATATTACAATCCTACACAAGTAGTAGCGGGTAAAACCATGGAAGATCACTTCAAATTTGCAGTGGCCTACTGGCATTCCTTTTGTGGCCAGGGTGCAGATCCCTTTGGCTGGGGCACCCAGTCCTTCCCCTGGGACCTGCCCAAAGACCCCCTAGATGCCGCGAGAGCAAAGGCCGATGCTGCATTCGAATTTATTACCAAACTTGGATTCAAGTATTTCTGCTTTCATGATTTTGACCTGGTCCAGGAAGGAAATACACTTGCCGAATCGGAGAAAAGGCTGCATGCCATCGTTGACTATATCAAAGATAAAAAAGAGGCATCCGGGGTAAAGGTATTATGGGGCACTGCCAATTGCTTTTCCAATCCCCGATACATGAATGGTGCTGCCACTAATCCTGATTTCAAGGTGGTAGCCAGGGCCGGCGCACAAATTAAACTGGCATTGGATACTACCATTGCATTGGGCGGGGAAAATTATGTCTTTTGGGGAGGAAGAGAGGGCTATATGTCCCTTCTTAATACAGATATGAAGCGGGAAACAGAACATATGGGTCAGTTTCTGGCAATGGCCCGGGATTATGCCCGGGGGCAAGGTTTCAAAGGGAATTTCTTTATTGAACCAAAGCCAATGGAGCCCATGAAACACCAGTACGATTTTGACGCTGCTACCGTCATCGGATTTTTACATCAATACGGTTTGGAGGATGATTTTAAACTGAATCTGGAATTTAACCACGCCACCTTGGCCAGTCATACCATGCAGCACGAAATGGCTGTAGCCGCTTCCCATAATATGCTGGGAAGTCTGGATGCCAACAGGGGCGATTACCAGAATGGCTGGGATACGGACCAATTTCCCAATAACCTGTACGAAGTAACCGAAGCCATGCTCGTATTCTTAAAAGCAGATGGACTACAAGGAGGGGGTATTAATTTTGATGCTAAAATCCGACGGAATTCAACCGATCTAAATGATATCTTTCATGCGCATATCGGAGGTGCCGATACTTTTGCAAGGGCCTTGCTGGCAGCCGATGCGATCCTCACAAAGTCATCCTATAAAACCCTTTTAAAGGAACGCTATGCTACTTTTGACAGGGGTAAAGGCAGCGATTTTGAAGCCGGCAAACTAAGTTTAGAAGACCTTTATAATATCGCAAAAGAAACAGGAGACATCCCGCTTAAAAGCGGCAAACAGGAATTCCTGGAAAATATTATCAACCAGTATCTCTAGGCTAAAACTTCACAAACAGGAAACCTCTCTTTCGCAATACCAGGAGGGGTTATTGTTGGACTTATTTAGCAAAGTAAATATAGATACCCACCACAATGATCACGATGATCATTCCAAACTGCCTTACATACTTGAAAGGTGTAATTTCTACTTGTTTGGTGTATTCCTGTACATAAGGGGTTGCTCTTGGCTTAAATTTACCTATCAAAAGCATAATGGCAATATTTGCAAGAAACAACATGGCCATGACATGCAAATAATGGGGATAGGCATCGGCCTTTATCAGTGCTAACTCTGCCGCATCTGTGATGCCGGAAGCCTGAGCTTCTTCCATGGCCGAGTTCACAAACCTGGGCTGCAACCAGAACTGGGATATAATATAGAGCAATGAGCCAGAGATGATCCCTATTTTAGCAGCAATAGCAGGCACTCTTTTGGTCGTATATCCAATTACGATGATCGTCAAGATGGGGATACTGTATATACCGTTTATTTCTTGCAGGTAATTGAATAAACTACCTGCATTGGCGATCATTGGAGCGATAAACATGGCAGCCAGGGCCAGGCAAACGCCAAATATTTTCCCGTATTTAACCACGGTCTTTTCCGGAGCTTCCTTATTGATATGCTGCTTGTAAATATCGATCCCGAACAAGGTAACAGAACTATTGAGCACACTGTTAAAAGAGCTCAAAATAGCACCGAAGAGTACCGCCGCGAAAAAACCAACTAACGGTTTGGGCAGCACAGCACGCACAAGTTCAGGATATGCCAGGTCACTGGATGCCAGGCCCCCTTCAAAATAATGATAGGCGATCATTCCCGGCAATACCAGGATCAATGGCCCTAAAATCTTTAAAAATGACGCCAGGAGAAGTCCCTTCTGCCCTTCTGCCAGATTTTTGGCCGCCAACGCCCGCTGTATGATCTGTTGGTTCGTCCCCCAGTAAAAAAGTTGTACTAACATCATTCCTGTAAATATGGTGGCAAATGGTACTTCTTGCCCTGCCTCCCCGGTAGAATCGAATCGTTCAGGATTGGTAGCCATTAATGTTTCTAAACCGCCAAAAACACTGCCATCTCCTATGGCCATTAACCCAAATACCGGAATCATAATGCCTCCTACTATGAGTCCGATGGCGTTAATACTATCAGAAACAGCCACTGCTTTTAGACCTCCAAAAACTGCGTAGATAGAACCGACTATTCCAATTCCCCATATACAGAGAACCAAGGCAGTTTTGTCCGAAACATCCAATAGTTCAGGCACATTGAACATGCCGCTAATGGCAACAGAACCTGAATATAAAATGACGGGGAGTAGCACTACCACATATCCGGTCAGAAAAAGTGCAGAAGTAATGGTCTTCGTAGAAACATCAAACCGTTTTGCTAAGAATTGTGGAACCGTTGTAAGCCCTCCCTTAAGATATCGAGGTAAAAGAAAAACAGCGGTAACAACAATGGCAATGGCCGCTAAGGTTTCCCAGGCCATGACCGACAATCCATCCTTATAAGCACTTCCATTAAGACCTACTATTTGTTCTGTAGAAAGATTTGTTAAAAGGAGTGAGCCTGCTATAACACCGGCAGTAAGACTTCTTCCTCCCAGAAAATAGCCATCTGAAGAGGTTTCATCGGTTGTCCTTGTTGCAAAATATGAAATAATGGCTACCAAGGCGGTAAAGCCAACAAAAGATAAGATCCCTATCATGGTACTGGTTAGTTAGTTTGTTTGTCCCCCTAAATATAGAAGATTATTTGCAAACTACTCTTCCACTCGTGGAATTGTAAAAGGTCAAGCCAAAAAATCAACACTATTTAACTGAAACAAACGATCGGTTCGTTTCCGTCTCTGTGCCAGATTAAGTATCTTGTAGCCCTCTTTCAGAAGCATGATGAGAAGGATCTTAGGGTATTTAATAGTGCTTTCCATCGTATTATCCGGTTGCCAAAACAGCCAGGATAAACGTTTTAAAAAATTGCGGCCTTCGCACACAGGAATTCTCTTTGCCAATACCCTTTCGGAAACCCCTGAACTCAACATCCTTAATTACCTGTATTTCTTTAACGGGGCAGGGGTAGCTGCGGCCGATTTCAATAATGACGGCCTGGTAGATCTTTACTTTACTGCAAACCAGGAGAATGACCAACTCTATATCAACCAGGGAGGGCTGCAATTTACCAATGTTACCGAACAGGCGAATATCCGGAATTCGGGGAACTGGACGACAGGTGTTACACATGTGGACATCAACAACGATGGCCTGCTTGACATCTATGTCTGTAAAATAGGCAATTACCGAACTATCAAAGGAAAAAACCTCCTGTTCGTCAACCAGGGGATTGGGGCTAATGGTATTCCAATCTTCAAAGAGGATGCTGCCTCCTTTGGACTGGATTTCTCAGGGTTTTCCACCCAGGCAGCTTTTTTGGATTATGACCTTGATGGAGACCTGGATATGTTTTTGTTAAACCATTCTGTACACCCCAACAGCACTTATGGCAAAGGGGCACAAAGGATGCAATACGATCCCGGATCCGGCGATCGCCTCTTTCAAAATACAAATGGCTATTTTGAGGATGTATCCGAGGAAGCAGGTATTTTTCAGGGGCGGATCGGCTATGGCCTTGGCTTGTCGGTTGGCGATCTGAACCAGGATGGTTATCCGGATCTGTATGTGGGAAACGACTTTTTCGAAAATGATTACCTCTACCTGAATCAGGGAAATGGGACTTTTGCAGAGGTCATTTCTGCAGACGATCGACTACTGGGACATACCACCCATTATTCGATGGGAAATGATATCGCCGATATCAATAACGATGGCCTGCCCGATATCGTTTCGCTGGACATGCTGCCGGAAGATCTGAATACCTACAAAACCTCCGGCCTGGAATACCCCTATCCCACCTATCAGTATTATCTGAAGAATGGATATGCCCCTCAATTTATGCAGAATACCATTCATCTGAACCTGGGAAATGGGGCTTTTAGTGAAATAGGGCAGCTTTCCGGAATGGCCGCCACCGAATGGTCGTGGAGTGGCCTCCTTGCAGATTTTGACAATGATAGTTATAAGGATCTCTATATTTCCAACGGCATTAAAAGAGCCACCAATGATATGGACTTTATAAGCTTTATTGCCAATGAATCCATTCAAAAAAGGCTGGAACAAGGAATGTCTGCAGAAGATATGGCTTTTATTCAGGAGATCCCACAAAAGAAAACAACCAACTATTTCCTGAAAAATTCGGGCCATTTATCCTTTGAAGATGTAACCGCCACCTGGTATGAAGAAGAACCTAGTTATAGCAATGGTGCGGTCTATGCAGATCTTGATAATGACGGGGATCTTGATATTGTGGTGAATAACGTAGATTCAGAAGCACTTGTACTGGAAAATCTGACCAAGGTGACCGACAGTACGCATTATCTGCAAATTGCTTTTAAAGGAAACACCGGAAATTCCTTTGGAATAGGCACAAAAATCCTGGCCTTTTGTGGCACAGACATGTTTTACCAGGAACACTACGTCACCAAAGGGTTTCTCTCGGCAGTACCCAATGGCCTGCAGCTGGGCCTGGGCAAACATACTGTAGTCGATTCCCTGAAAGTCCTATGGCCCGACGGGCAATCGCAGTTACTGAAAAATATCGCCGCCAATTCCAAAATCACCCTTCTTCAGGCCGATGCAAAAAGGAACGGCAAATCCTGGATCACAAATAAAAGGCACTCCTTTATCTCCAATACGGAAAGTCCAGTGGACTTCCTTCACAAAGACCCTCCTACCCTGGAATTCGACCGGGATCCTTTAGTCCCCTTTGCCAACACCAATGAAGGACCAGGTATGGCTGTTGCGGATATCAACAAGGACGGTCTTGATGATCTGTTCATAACCGGGGCAAAAGCGCAGCCTTCTGCACTTTTTATCCAAGATGAGGATGGCACTTTTCACAGGGCACAAGAGGACATCTTCCTTCCCGATGCCTTGAGTGAAGATGTGTCGCAGGTATTCTTTGATGCCAATGGGGATAGCTGGCCAGACCTGTTGGTGGTTAGTGCGGGGAATGAGTTTCAAAATGGGCCAAGACTTCGGCCACGCCTGTATCGCAACCAGCAAGGGGTTTTTGTTAAAGACAACTCCCAATTTCAGGAAGTTGAAATAAATGCTTCCAAGGTCGGGGTACACGATATTGACCTGGATGGGGATCTGGATGTGCTGATCGCATCCGATCAGACGCCTTTACAGTTTGGTTCTTCTACAAAACAACTGGTCTTTCTAAACAACGGAGCAGGTGCGTTCAACCAGGTTGAAAATGATGCCGTGAAAGCCTTCACCACACTGCCCAGTGTAAAGGACTTCCTTTGGACAGATGTTGACAATGACGGGGAGCAAGAGCTCATAACGGCCGGCTACTGGTCGCCTTTAACGGTGTTGAAAAATAAAAATGGAATCCTCACGCCCATGGAACATAATGGCATGGAAAATTCCAATGGCTGGTGGAATGTAATCGTGGCAAATGACTTTGACAAAGATGGTGATATGGACCTCATTGCAGGGAACTGGGGATTGAACAGCAGGCTAAAAGCCTCCAGGGAACATCCGATTACCCTTTACAGGGCCGATTTTGATGGCAATGGAACTACGGATCCTTTGGTGACCTATTTTGAAAAGGATACGGAAACACCTTTTGCATCCAAAGATGAACTAGTTAAGCAAATGCCTTTCCTGAACAAAGAATTCTTGTCGTATGCCACCTATGCCAGGGCAACACTTGAGGAATTGTTTTCAAAAACAGCCCTGGCCAGTGCAGAAAAAAAGCAACTGTACCAATTAAAAAGCATCTATATGGTGAATGATGGTAAAGGAAATTTTACTCCGACCGATCTGCCCCCGATTATGCAGGCCTCTACCACCCAGGACATATTGGTGGAAGACTTCAATTCGGATGGTTATAACGATGTCTTAATAGTAGGGAATACCTATGAAATTAGCACACAATTGGGTAGGTTAGATGCCTTCCATGGCCTAATTTTACTGAATGACAAGAAAGGCGGTTTTACTTGGGCCCAAAACCAGGATTTTGATATTTCAGGACCTGCCAGGAGTATCAACAAGATCATTATAAACAAAAAGGAATATTACATAGTTGGAAGGAATAACGATACGCCGCTGTTCCTTATCAAAATAGACGCGAAAGGCATATGAAATCAGTAAACAAATGGCAATGGATCACGCTTCTCTTTATCGGAAGCCTGCTCATAAGCTGCTCCGAGAAAAAAGATGATGCCACCATACCGGAAGAAACAGCACCAACCTTATTCTCCCTGCTTCCTTCAGAGCGAACGGGCATTGATTTTATCAATGAAGTAGTAAATCAAAAGAATTTCAACATTTTCAAATACCGTAATTTCTACAATGGTGGAGGTGTGGCTATCGGTGATGTTAACAATGATGGCCTTTCGGATATCTACTTAACAGGGAATATGGTTGAGAACAAACTATACCTCAACAAAGGGAATTTCAAATTCGAGGATATCACAAGAGCGGCTGGTGTTGAAGGAAACAAACCCTGGTCTACAGGGGTGATTATGGTCGATATTAACCAGGATGGCTTGCTAGATATCTATGTGAGCAATGCCGGGAATATGGAAGGCAACAACCATGATAATGACCTCTACATCAACAATGGCGACCTTACTTTTACAGAGAAAGCAGCCGACTATAATCTTGCCAAAACCGGCTTCTCTACCCATGCTTCCTTTTTTGATTATGACAAGGACGGGGACCTGGATGCCTATATCCTGAATAACAGCAACATCCCTGTTAGCAGCTTGGGATACGCAGAACAGCGCGATGTACGGGCTCAGGACTGGGAGGGTGTTCCCGATATCTTCAGAGGTGTGGGCGATATGCTGCTTCGCAACGATAACGGAAAATTTGTAGACGTCAGCGAGAAAGCAGGAATTTACGGCAGTCTTATAGGGTTTGGTTTGGGGATCATGATTACCGATATCAATAAAGACCTGTATCCTGATATTTATGTCTCCAATGATTTCTATGAACGGGATTATCTTTATATCAACAATCAGGATGGCACCTTTACGGAAGATATTAAGGGCTGGACCTCGCATCTTTCCCTTTCTGCCATGGGGATCGATATGGCAGACATCAATAACGATGGAAATGCCGAGATCTTTATCACGGATATGCTTCCTGAGGCAGACGAACGTGTCAAATCAGTTATGGAATTCGATGGGTATGACGTTTTCCGGTTGAAACAGGACAAGGACTTCTACCAACAGTACATACAGAACACCCTTCAGCTTAATAACGGCAATGGTTCCTTTTCCGAGATCGCTTACTTCAGTGGGGTCGATGCCACTGACTGGAGTTGGGCAGGACTCCTGTTCGATATGGATAATGACGGCTTCCGGGATATCTTCATCACAAACGGGATCAATCACGATCTTACCGATCTTGATTTTGTAGATTTCTTTGCCAATGAGATCATTCAGAAAATGGCCCTTACCGGGCAAAAAGAATCCATTGATTCTATCATTAACAAGATGCCTATAAGACCGCAACCAAATTACGCCTATAAGAACAACCGGGACCTTACTTTTTCAAACGCCAACAAAGAATGGGGCTTTGAAACACCCACCATGTCTAATGGTGCTGCCTATGGGGATCTGGACAACGATGGGGATCTGGACCTGGTCATCAACAATGTGAACATGCAGGCCTTTATCTATGAGAACATGGCAGATTCCCTGACAGGGAACCATTTTATAAAATTAAAGTTCGAAGGACCTGAAAAAAACAAATTTGCCATAGGTACCTCCGTTATGCTGTATTACGATTCCCAAACTGTATTACAGGAATTAATTCCGTCAAGAGGTTTTCAATCTTCCATGGATTATGAAATGACCATTGGCCTGGGGGCGGCTACCACCATTGACTCTATCAGGGTCATATGGCCGGACGACTACACCCAGAAAACAACAGCTATTGCGGCAGATCAGACCCTGCTTTTTAAACACGGGGATGCAAAATCAAAATACAAGCCTGTACAGAATACCACCATCAAACCACTTTTAAAGGAAGTACAAAATAACACGCTGATTGCCCATAAGGAAAACCCTTATAACGATTTTGACTATGAAGGGCTGATAAACAAACTACTTTCGCAGGAAGGTCCGGCCGTTGCCACGGGAGACGTAAATGGCGATGGCAATGAGGACATCTTTATGGGTGGTGCCAACGGACAGGCAGCTGTCATCTATCTGCATCAGGGTGGCGGAAAGATAAGCCCCAAAAGACAAACCGTCTTTGAACAAGACAAGGCTTTTGAAGATACCGCAGCGGCATTCCTGGATGCCGATGGCGATTCGGACCTGGACCTCATTGTAGGGTCGGGCGGCAATCAGGTTGGAGAGGAAATGAGTTATCGCAGCAGGCTTTACCTGAATGACGGAAAAGGAAATTTTACAAGATCGCCGGAAACACTGCCTTCCACTTTTAAGAACATTTCTACCATCGCCCCTTATGATTTTGACGGGGATGGGGACATGGATGTCTTTGTGGGTTCCAGGAGTGTGGTGGGGACCTATGGTGTAAGTCCTGACCATTTGTTTCTGGAGAACACCGGCAATGGTACTTTCAAAGATGCCACGGAACGCCTTGCCTATGACCTGAAAGATGCCGGGATGGTTACTAGTGCTGTTTGGGCAGATATGGACGGGGACAACAAAAAGGATTTGGTCACTGTATCAGAATGGGGCACGCCTAATATCTACAAGAATTCAGGGCGGCGTTTAACAAAGCTCCCTACAGAACTGGACAGCCTGGATGGCTTATGGAATGTGGTGGAGGCAGCAGACCTGGATAATGACGGAGACAATGATCTGATTTTGGGTAACCAGGGGTTAAATTTGCATTATAAACCCAGTCGTCAAAATCCGATGAAAATGTGGATCAATGATTTCGATGGCAATGGCACTATAGAGCAGATCATTACCCTGGATGAGAATGGCAAGGATTACCCCCTGCATCAAAAAAAGGAACTGACGAATCAATTGGTCTCCTTAAAAAAACAAAACCTTAAAGCTTCGGAATACGCCAAAAAGACCATAGGAGAATTATTCCCGGAGACTGTTTTCAAGAACTCTATCATGAAGCGTTCTTCCATTGCAGAATCTGTGATCGCTATCAATGAAGGCGGCGGGCAGTTTTCTATTAAAGTGCTGCCCCCAAGAGTACAATTGTCCTGCGTTTGCGGCATTTCCTGTTCGGATATTAACAATGATGGTTTTCTGGACCTGATCATGGGAGGTAATAATTTTGAATTCAAACCACAATATTCCCGACTCGATGGCAACTATGGGAATGTGCTATTAGGGAATAAAGAGCTCGATTTTACCTGGCAGGATTATACTAAAAGTGGCTTTTTTATAAGGGATGAGATCAAACATCTCAAACAATTTAAAGATCGGAATGGCAACACCTTTATCATTGCCGCTTTGAATGATACACAACCCAAGATCTATCAACTGAATGAATAAAGCAATCATCGGATGTATACTGCTGTTGTATGCCTGTGGACAAAAGGAAGAGGAAGTATTCATAAATCCAACTCCCGCAGCTACCGGTATCAGCTTCAGTAATACGCTGACAGAAACCAATGATCTGAACATTCTGGACTACCTCTATTTTTACAACGGCGGTGGCGTAGCTATAGGGGATATCAATGGTGATGAACTGCCCGATATCTACCTTTCCGGAAATCAAGTGAAGAACAAGCTCTACCTAAATAAGGGAAACCTTACTTTTGAGGATATTACCGAAAAAGCAGGTGTGGCAGGCAACAGCTCCTGGAATACTGGGGCCGTGATGGGAGACGTCAATGGAGACGGTCTCCTGGATATTTATGTATGTGCCGTTGTTGGAATCAATGGCTTCTCCGGATTTAATGAACTTTTCATCAATAACGGCGACAGCACATTCACGGAGAGTGCGGCTAAATACGGCCTCGATTTTGACACCTACAGTTCCAATGCTGCTTTCCTGGATTATGACCTGGATGGGGACCTCGATCTGTACCTGCTCAACCATGCGGTACACACCCAGGAATCTTTCGGCAAAGCCGAGCTGCGTTTCCAGAGAGATTTCCAGACCGGCGACAGGCTGCTCCGAAATGATGGGGACACCTTTACAGATGTCAGTGAAGAGGCCGGAATTTATGGAGGCATCAATGGGTATGGCTTAGGCGTTGCCATCAGCGATTTTAATCAGGATGGGTTTCCGGATATTTATGTTGGCAATGATTTTCATGAGGACGATTACTATTATTTGAACCAGGGTGACGGCACGTTTGCCGAAAGCCTTAAAACCTATTTCACACATACCACACGTTTTTCCATGGGGAATGATGTGACAGACATAAACCATGACGGCTGGCCCGATATCCTTTCACTGGACATGCTCCCGGAAGATGAGACCGTGCTGAAATCGTCCGAAGGGGACGATGACGTACAGATCCAGAAATTACGAATAGAGCAATACGGCTATCATTACCAATTTACACGTAATATGCTCCAGATCAACAGGCCGGGATATGCCTTTGAGGAAACCGCGCTCCTCAGTGGAATTGCAGCTACCGACTGGAGTTGGAGTGCCTTGTTTGCCGACTATAACCAGGATGGGGAACAGGATATCTTTATTTCAAATGGGATCCCAAAGCGTCCAAATGACCTGGATTTTATCAATTTCGTTTCCAGTGACCAGATCAAAAAGAAGATAGACAACACCAAACTGGTAGACCAGAAAGCATTGGATATGATGCCAACGGGAACGGTGCATAATTATGTCTTTCAGGGTACAGACAGCTTGCAATTCATTGACAGGTCGGCAACATGGATCGCACAGGATACGTTGGTTTCCGGGGCGACAGCTATGGGTGATCTGGATAATGACGGAGACCTCGACCTGATCACCAACAACATTAACAGCACTGCTACTCTTTACATCAACCAAACCAATGACAAGGCCCACTATCTTAAAGTCAGGTTTAGGGTTCCCGGAAAAAACCCCTATGGGATCGGAACCAAAGTACTGTCGTACCATAAAGGCACGCTGCAGTCAAAAGAACTCTACCCGGTAAGGGGGTTTCAGGCATCCTCTGAACCCATGATTCATTTCGGATATGGACAGCATACTGTAATCGACTCCCTCCGTATCCTTTGGCCAGACAGAACAACCCAGCTTTTAACACGTATTCCTGCTGACCAAAGCCTTACGATAACCCCTGAAAATACTGTACCCTTTACGTATCCCTGGCTGAAATACCCCAGCAATCCTTTATTTAAGAAAGTAGATGGAAACCTCGGGATTGATTTTGTGCATAGGGAAGATCCGTATTTCGATTTCAACCGGCAAAAACTGATCCCATATGAATTCTCAGATCGGGGACCTGCCACAGCCGTGGGAGATATGAATGGGGATGGAACAGAAGATGTTTTCTTTGGAGGGTCTAAATTTACCCCTGCTACCGTGTTTGTTCAAATGAGTAACGGATTTAAACGTACTGAGATCGCTGAAATCAGCAAAGACTCTATAAAGGAAGATGTGGTGGCTTTGATGGAAGATTTCAATGGTGATGGGAAAAACGATCTCTATGTTGGCTCTGGCGGAGCCGATTTTTTCAATCAGATGCCGCCGCTATTAGACAGCTACTACCTTCAATCCGATACCACCTTTGTAGCACAACCCCTGCCGGAAATGTTTCAGAATGCTGCTGTTCTGACCGCTTCCGATTATGATGCAGACGGTGATCTTGATCTTTTTGTTGGCAATCAGATGATCACAAATGATTTTGGAAAGCTCCCTGAATCTTATTTGCTGGTGAACAACAACGGCGATTTTAAACAAACTGAAAACAACGATCTTAAGAATGTGGGGATGGTCACAGATGCCGTTTGGGACGATTACAATGGCGATGGCATGCCAGACCTGATCGTAGTAGGAGAATGGATGTCGCCCGTGTTTTTTAAGAATGTAAAGGGGTCTTTGGTCAAAGAAGAAGTACTGGAAAAAGACATTCCGGGGCTGTGGGAATCCATTACGGCTTTCGATATCGATCAGGATGGGGATACGGATTACCTATTGGGCAACTGGGGGTTGAACACCAAATTCAAAGCCTCAGAAAAAGCACCCATGAAATTGTATTATGCCGATTTTGACCAGAACGGCAGCACCGAGACCATTGTGACCACCGAAAAGAACGGGGAGGAATACCCGATAGAAGGCTTAAAAGGGTTGGCAGATCAATTAGTTAGTTTACGAAAGAAATTTACTTCCTACAAGGATTTTGCCGGGAAACCCATTCAAAACATACTCGACGAAAAAGACCTGAAAAAGGCCATCGTTATGGAAGTAAAGGAATTGCGTTCCGGGTATTTGGAAAACAACAAGGGAACATTCCGCTTTATCCCTTTCCCTAACGAACTTCAGGTAGCCCCAATCATGGCCTTCCTTCGCTACGATTTTGACGCTGATGGAAAAGAAGAAGTCCTGGCTGCCGGAAACTATTTTGGTGTAAAGCCCTATCATGGAAGGCTCGGGGCTTTTGCAGGCGCTATGATAAAAAGTAAAAATGACGTAATTTTGGGGGATCGTTTGGGATTGGATTTTGCTCAGAAATCCATCCGGCACCTCAACATTCTGACATATAACAAACAACCTTATTTGTTGGCTACTTTTAATAGTGAAGAAGCCGCCCTGTATCAATTGATAAACAACAAAAAAACAAAATGAAGAAATCACTCGTAGCCCTGATGGTACTGCTGATAAGCAGTTGTCAGCATAAGGAGGAACCTATAAGTATTGCTCCGGACCTCCTTCACAGGTCCATTGATAAAGTAACGGAGATCATGATCCATGATATATTCTCCCCCCCGGTAGCGAGCAGGATCTATGCCTATCCCAATATTGCAGCCTATGAGATCATGGCAGCCAATGATGACCGGTACAGGTCATTAGTAGGTCAGGTGCACGCATTAACCCCTATTCCAACCCCGGATAGCAACGCTCCGGTGAACACCACACTCGCTGCGCTCATCGCCCACATGGATGTAAGCAGGCAGCTTATTTTCAGTGAGGATAAAATGGAAGCTTTCAGGGATAGTCTGTATACGGTCTGGGAGAACACCAACAAAACCGAATTTGAGGCTTCAAAGATGTATGGCCTGCAGGTTGCAGCCCACATCAGTAGCTGGATGGACACAGACAATTACAAACAGACCAGGACCATGCCTAAATTCACCGTAAACACGGATGACCCGTCGCGCTGGCAGCCCACCCCACCGTCATATATGGCCGGAATAGAACCGCATTGGAATAAAATAAGGCCCTTTGTAATTGATTCGGCCGCTCAATTTAAGCCAACGCCCCCACCGCCTTTTTCAATGGAGAAAGGATCTGATTTTTATAAGGAAGTAAAGGAAGTGTACGATATCAGTATGAAAATTACCGAGGAAGGAGACACCTCCGAAGAAATTGCCATTGCCCAATTTTGGGATTGCAACCCTTATGTTTCGGTTACAAGAGGCCATCTGATGTTCGCCACCAAAAAGATCACCCCGGGTGCTCATTGGATCGGCATCACCAAAATTGCCTGCAAAAAGGACGGAAGTGATTTTAACAAGACCGTCTATGCGTATACCAAAACGTCTTTGGCTATTGCCGATGCCTTTATTAGTTGCTGGGACGAAAAATACCGAAGCAACCTCATCAGGCCGGAAACCCTTATCAATGAACATATAGACGACAGCTGGAAGCCTGTATTACAAACACCCCCTTTCCCAGAATATACCAGTGGACACAGTGTGGTGTCGGGTGCCGCTTCTACCGCGCTAACCGATATTTTTGGGGATGAGTTTTCATTCGATGATGATACCGAAACTCCCTATGGCCTCCCCACAAGGAGCTTCTCCTCTTTCAGACAAGCCGCCGATGAGGCCGCCATTAGCAGAATGTATGGCGGGATCCATTATCGTGCAGCTGTGGAAATTGGGGTAAAACAAGGAAGGGACCTTGGTGATTTTGTAGTAGATCATCTTTCTATGGAAAACAAATCTGCCATCGCTCAAACACATTAACTACATGAAGAAAATAGTATTTGGCCTCTTATTTGTCATTTTAGGGGGCATTATATGGTATCTTTTTGTATATCCCTATGACTATCTGGTAACCATGAAGGCAAAGGCCAACGTAGGGACCATTAATCAATTAGTAAAATTATGGAATACCGATCTGGAGCAGACAACGTTAGAAGCAAATAAAGACCTGGAAAGACTTACTCAGACATTCCATTTTAACGACTCTACACATATTTATCAATGGGACATCCGTCAGGAAAACGACTCCGTAGTAAAAATTAAGATCTTTACAAAAGACAGCGCTTCTAGTCTTTCGAATAAGATCAAGATCCCATTTATGGATACCGATTTTGAAAAAAGGACCAAAAAGAATCTGAAAGACTTCTCGGAATTACTGGCCGATCACTTAAAGATGATCAAAGTGAAGGTCGTGGGCGAAGCTGAAATAGACAGCACCTATTACGCCTATGTGAGCGCTAAAACAAGTCAATTGGCAAAAGCAGCCGGCATGATGCGTAATTTTCCGCTTCTGGATCCGTTTTTAATGAATAATGGGGTAAAATTAAATGGCAAACCCTTTATTGAAGTGACCCGATGGGATAGGGAACATGACAGCCTCGAATTCAATTTTTGCTATCCTATTATAAAATCGGATAGTTTACCCTATCACCCGGATCTTAAATATGGAATGCGTCCGGCCAAAAAAGCCTTGATGGCTATCTATAATGGCAATTACATCACTTCGGACCGCGCCTGGTATGCGCTGCTAGATTATGCAGAAAAAAATGAGATCCCCGTCACAGGGCTACCTTTAGAGATCTTTTACAACAACCCGAACATGGGGGCGGATGAGAAAAACTGGAAAGCAGAGGTCTTTATGCCCTTCGCAGAATAATAGCAGGCCCCTATGCTGCAAATCTATTTTTGTTTTAAGTAGGACCAAGCTGCTTTTTTAATGGCTTTTTTAGGATATTTATACAAAGCTTTCATATGTCTTCGAATGCCAGACTAAGCAGGGCGTATAAAAATGCCAGGGTCCTCCTTTTTGACGATGCTTCTAAATTTATCTTATTCAGCGATTGTCATAGGGGTGATAACAGTTTTGCTGATGAATTTGCCAATAACCGCAATATCTATTTCCATGCCCTGACGCATTATTACCGGGAAGGTTTTCAATACTGTGAACTGGGAGATGGAGATGAACTATGGGAAAATCTGAAATTTCAGGATGTATTCGATGCGCATAAAAACGTATACCAGCTATTGCGTAAGTATCACCTGGAAAACAGGCTGCATATGCTCTGGGGCAATCACGATATGGTGTATAAGGACCCAAAGTATGTCAAAAAACACCTGAGCAGTTACTTTGAACTCATAGATGAATCGAACAAAGCACTCTTTACAGATATCACCTATCATGAGGCGCTGATCTTAAAGCATCGGGATTCGGGACAGGAGCTTTTCCTGGTACATGGACATCAGGCCGATTGGTGGAATTATACCTTTTGGCGCTGGGGACGCTTTTTAGTGAGGGTCCTGTGGAAGCCTTTACAAGTTTGGGGTATTGCAGATCCGACAAGTCCGGCAAAAAACTATAAGGAACTGATAAAGGTAGAACGTCGCATAAAAAAATGGATCCTGGCGAACAACTTGCAGCTAACTATTGCCGGGCATACACACAGGCCTCGTTTTGCAGAACCAGGAGACATTCCTTTTTTCAATGACGGGAGTTGTGTACACCCTAGAAGTATTACAGGAATTGAAATACAGAACGGTGAAATAGCCCTTATAAAATGGCAAATTTCAACCAGGGAAGACGGCACCCTTCAGATCGTTCGCGTACTTCTTGAGGGACCTCAACAGTTGAAGGCCTACCATATAAAAAGGGATTAACCAACCGGATTTAGCCCCACCTAAATTCGATTTAGATCAATCCCCCTGAAAATTTATTCTTATTGAATCACAAAGTTTATAGGAATGCTATAAGGCACAGATACAGACTTTCCCCTTTGTTTGCCCGGGATCATTTGTGGCAAAGTAGCCACGATCCTTTCTGCTTCGCGTTCCAGTGACCTGTCCGGGCCTCGCATTCTGATTCCGCCTATATATCCTTTGCTATCGATTACGAATTGTACAAATACCCTTCCTGTGATACCAAGTTCCAAAGCCCCGGCAGGATACGTAAATTCCTTATTGATATGTTCCTGAATTTTTTGTTGAAAGCAGGCTTTACGCTCATCATTGTTTTGCGCACTTTCGCATCCTGGAAAGATCGGCACGTTCTCAATAATTGCAAAGGGAACTGTGATCTCTTCTTCTTCTTCCCCTACCTCAACATCGTCTACGGCAATTACTTCTTCTATTACCGTTTCCTGACTGGTTTCTGTACTTTCAATGATCGTTTCCTGGATTTCTTCAGTGTCTTCTACAACTTCAATGACATCTGGTGCTGCAGGAGGAGGGGGTGGTGGAGGCGTTTTTAACGCTTCTGTAATAGGCACATCTTCCTTCAAATCATCCACGGCCTGCACTATATCAATGGTAACGTTATCGGACGGATAGGTCTTGTATTCCAACGCACGCCATGTTAAAAATAAAACGATAGTCAGCCCAATAACAAAGTAAAGGCCGCTATTTCTATTCAAATCGACTTCTGGGTTTTTCTTGACTTGCATGATATTGACTTTTAATACCTTGAAATTAAGTCCAATACCAAAATATTACTATGATATTTATCAGGTTTTGCTGCTCCCCTTTTCTAACTGATTCAAGCAAAAAACCTGCTGTAACAGCAGGTTTTTTTTATCATTGGCAATGCTTTTCATCTTGCTTTAAGTAGCAGAAAGCAGTACTTCGTCATAATCAATCCCTTCTATTGGAACAATGCGCTGTGTGGTTGGGTCCCACTCTATCCTTCTGCCCAGTTTATAGGCAAGGCCTGTCATATGGGCCGTTATAGCTTCATCGAACCCTTCTTTTATGCCACAACTAAGGGTGCCCCCGTTCCGTATACAGCTAAGCCATTCCCTTAGGTGCAGGAACGTAGAGTTTACACGGACCCCATCAATATAGGTCCACATAAGCCCTTTATCTGCAAAGTATTGGGAAGTAGCCGATGAAACTGCGTCCGGGATGTTGGCCCCGGGATTATAGTGATATATTGGAACATTCGGCGCCATTTTTCCCTCTTCCAACATGTAGGCGTATTTTGTAGAGCCTCCATCGGGCCAAATGGTGAGGTTATTCCCCAGCTCCATGGTCGCATCATGCCCCATTAGGATGGTTGGACGGTTAAATCCATTCCCCAGGGTGGCGCTGTAGGTAAAGGTCATTCCTTTTTCCTTTCCCTTTACCTGACTGCTCCCCTTACTAAAATCGGGAAATTCCATATTCACCTGAAGTACATCAGGCACATTACGGCCATCATTGTGGGTATAGATCCCTCCGGACGCTGTAATAGAATTGGGAATACCCATATTTAAAACGCAATTGAGACGATCATAATCATGGGTCAACAAATCGCCCGACAAACCTGAACCGTAGGCCCACCATTTGCGCCATCGGAAGAAATGGTTCTTGTTAAACGGTATTTTAGGGGCACTTCCTAAGAAAAGGTCCCAGTCGATTGTTTGTTCATTTGCCTTTTCGTGGATGTCATAGTTCCAGGCACCGTTGTCATCATTCCTGTTGGTAAATGTCTGAACCATGGATACATGTCCCAAAACGCCCTTATCCACAATATCACTGGCCGTCTTAAAACTAAGCGTCTGTCTGTGCTGGTGCCCAACCATTAATAGTGCTTTCGAATTTTCGGCGGCTTCCTTTAGCAGATAGGTCTCCCCTACGGTGTGGGTCATAGGTTTCTCTACGTAGGCATGCACATTGTTCTGTAGTGCATCTATTGCCATAGGCGCGTGCCAATGATCTGGTGTGGCAATGATAACGGCATCTACCTCTCCGCTCCTGATCATTTCCTGGTGCGTCTTAAAGCGTTTCACCGTATGTTCAGGAGTGGAAAAAGACCTGATCGCATTTTCGGCACGCACATCAAACGCATCACATACGGCACTGATCTTGAGATTCAGTTTTTCCTGTTCCAAAAATTCCTTGAGTTGGGTATTTCCGATGGTTTGCTCCTCCAGCTTCATTTCATCGATCCATTCCTGGGTGGCAAAACCAAGTGCCCTGCAAAGTTGTTCCCCACGGATCCCAAAACCAATGATCCCAATACGTATAGGATCTCCTCCTATGGTCTTTAAAGCCGTTGGTAAAGAGGGTTGTATATTTAATTGCTCCAGGATTTCCGAGCGATCCTTACTTTTAACAAGGGCATTAGCTGTACCTGCCCACCATATGCTGCCCAGGATAGGTAAGCCTCCTAAGCCTTTGAGAACGTCGCGTCTTGTCCATTTCATAATTGTTGCGTTTTAGCTGTTTTACTGCGATGATTAAAGAGGTATCCCAGACCGAAATAATGACCTGTAGGGAATTGATAAAGCACCCAGCAGGCCGCCAGTTCAATCAGGTTCTTGTTCACAAACCAATAACTTCCTTCCACATTATGTTGTTCCAACCATGGAAAAGGAGGGTGTGCAAAATAATACAGGACAAGTAACAGCATCCCTGCCAGTGCCCCCAATCTTTCATAATACCCAAGGATAAGGGTGACCCCAACAAAAATCAGGGTAATCCAGTTCAGGGCGTCTACCCACCCCATAACCGATTCATTGGTCAGGGCCAGGAATACTGATTGGAAAGGCCCCTGGGCAGTAGCAAGATACCCGAATGCTGTCCAATCCGGATTAAATAATTTAATGACCCCTTCATAGAGGAAATGCCAACCAATGAGTACCCGTAAAAAGACCATGCTCTTCGTGAGGGACTCCTTATTCAATACATCTGTCATGTTATGGTGAATTGATTTATTAAACAATATCAAAATAGGCCTTAAGGTCCATGCCAGCAGGGACCCTGACCAATCCTTAAAACTACTATCCGCCCCTTTAAAATTCTATGACTTTTGTCAGCTTCAGGAGGTATTGGCCCTTCACCAAAAAGCCTCTGGTACGCATCATACCCGTTTGGCAAGGGTCTTTATAGCCTCAATAAACTGATCCAATTCTGCAGTGGTTGTATAAACATTGGGTGTAATCCTGCATCCCTGTACATTGTCCTGATCAATGGCCACTGTGAATATCTTGAATTCAGAAAGTAAGGTTTTTGCCAGCTCTGCGGGCCTGATTTGCCGTATACCTACGTTGGCGATTCCACAACTCCGATGCGGATCCACAGGGGTATTGATAATGACATTTTCAGTTCCCCGCAACGCATCGGACCAATACCGTTGCAGGTATCGCAACCGGTTTTCCTTTCGTTCCAGGCCAATCAGTTCCAGGTAATCCATTGCGTCGTTGATAGTGAGATCTGTGTGGACCGGATGCGTCCCTATATGGTTCAGTCTGCCAATATCGTCCGCTTCCCGATGGTGCTCCGCCAGCAGCGGCCAGATCTTGGAGATATTCTTTTTGGCAACAAACAAAAGGCCTGCCCCCAGGGGCGTACTCAGCCATTTATGAAGGCTGGAGCCGTAATAATCGCACCGAAGTTCCGCAACGTTCACCTCTATATGTCCCACGCAATGTGCCCCGTCTACCATCACTTCAACCCCATACTTGTGTGCCATATCACAGATCTTCCGGATGGGAAGGATCTGCCCTGTTATGTTCACCATATGGCAAACCATAAGCAACCTGGTCTTTGGGGTAATCTGCGCTTCATACAGGGCCACGAGTTCCTCATCGGACGCTGGATGATTTGGTATGGAAACGGTCTTGTTGATTATTCCATAGCGCCTTGCGATCAATTTAAAATGTTCCTGCATCGCCCCGTAATCCTGTACCGCAAAAACAGCCTCATCCCCTTCTTTCCATGGATACCCCCCGATAATCATATCGAGCGATTCGGTGGTGTTTCGGGTAATAATCAGTTCTTTGGCTCCACAGCCTACAAGCCGGGCCAGCCTGGCTGCAATGCGCTCTTTATTGTCCCATTGAACGGTTCGCATGTAGTACGACCCTTCGTAATTCACCTGCTCTATATGCTTGTGAAATTTTTGAATAGTTGGGATGGGAGCTATATTATAGTACCCGTTTTCCAGATTTATATAATCGGGCTTCAACGCGTAATCTACGCGTATCCGTTGCCAGAATTCTTCTCCATTGGCATAGGAATAAGGAAGTGAATCTTTAAAAGTTCCTGCTTGCATTGAATAGGGAAGGAAGGGGGTAATGGCAGCAACCTGCCCCATTCTCTTCAAAAACGATCGTTTGTCCATAAAGCTCGATTTGTCTTACAATATAAAAAATAGATCCCTTTAATTCTTGCCAAAATGGTATATTTAAGATGTAAACAAATGACATAACCTTCCAAAACCTGTTTATGCCGTTACTGATCGTCATTATTGGGATCCTTATACTGTTTATACTTATTGCATGGTGTAAACTGAATCCTTTCATCACCTTCATCCTGGTCTCTCTCTTTGTGGGTATCGCAGAAGGAATGGACCTGGAGGCGGTTGTGACTTCCATCCAAAATGGTATTGGTAATACGCTGGGCTTTTTGATCATGATCCTCGGTTTAGGAGCCATGCTGGGAAAACTGGTTGCAGACAGCGGGGCCGCCCAGCGGATAACCTCTCATTTGGTGGCTCGTTTTGGCAGGAAAAATATTCAATGGGCATTGGTCCTCACAGGATTTATCGTAGGTATCCCCATGTTCTATACGGTTGGTTTTGTAATTCTTGTCCCACTGGTCTTCACCGTGGCGGCATCAACAGGGCTGCCGCTATTGTATGTAGGACTTCCCATGCTTGCTTCCCTGTCTGTAACGCATGGATATTTGCCCCCCCATCCCGCCCCAACCGCTATTTCAACCATGTTCAATGCAGACCTGGGCAAAACACTGGTGTATGGGATCATCGTAGCCGTCCCGGCCATTATCCTTGCAGGTCCTTTTTTTTCGAGAACTCTTAAAAACATCAATGCCGCCCCATTAAAGGAATTCATTAATCCCAAATTATTGACAGAAGAAGAGATGCCGGGCATTGGCATCAGTATCTTTACAGCCTTACTACCCGTACTGCTTATTTCACTGGCCACGTTGGCCGAATTATTTCTTGCCATGGACACTCCCGGATTAGGGATCATTCTATTCCTCGGGAACCCGGTCATCGCTATGCTTTTATCCGTTCTTGTAGCTATTTATTCCCTGGGGCTGGCACGTGGAAAAAAGATGAAAGAGGTTATGGACTCGGTAGGAAGTTCTATTTCAGGGATTACCATGGTGTTGCTCATTATCGCAGGTGCCGGTGCGTTGAAACAAGTGCTTATAGACAGTGGCGTAAGTCAATTTATTGCCGACCTGCTGAAGGGGTCCCCTATATCACCGTTATTGCTGGCATGGCTAATTGCCACCGTAATACGTGTATGTGTAGGGTCAGCCACGGTGGCCGGACTCACCGCTGCGGGGATTGTCCTGCCGATGATTAAAAGTACCGGGGTTAGTCCGGAACTGATGGTATTGGCAATCGGCTCAGGGAGTTTAATGCTTTCCCACGTAAATGACAGCGGGTTTTGGTTGTTCAAAGAATATTTCAACCTCTCCGTAAAAGACACCTTAAAAAGCTGGACACTCATGGAAACGACCGTGGGGGTTGTAGGCCTTATCGGTGTTTTGATCTTAAACCAATTTATATAAGAAACGATATGAGTACACTTCCATCACAGCGCATCAAAGATCTTGGCTTGGTCCTTCCCCCGGCCCCACCGCCTGCAGGCCTCTATAAACCGGTATTAGTGGTAGACGGCTTTCTGTATGTTTCAGGACAGGGGCCTATGAAAAATGATGGAAGCTACATCACCGGAAGAGTGGGTGATGACATGACCCTTGGAGAGGCAAAATTGGCAGCAGAACAGGTAGGCCTGACGATGCTTTCCACGATTCAAACCCATTTTGGGGATATTGATCAAATAAAAAGAGTGGTCAAGGTCCTTGGCATGGTAAATTCTTCTCCCGACTTCCACCAGCAACCGCTGGTCATTAATGGTTTTAGTGAATTGATGGCTGATATTTTTGGTATGGATATGGGAGTAGGGGTACGCAGCGCTGTAGGCATGGTCCTTCCGGGGCGTGTAGCTGTTGAGATCGAAGCCATGTTTCAATTACACTAATTCTTATTTTATGAAGCAAGAAGCCTGGTATCGTATTGAAAATGATGAAGCTATCCCATCCCCAAGTCTACTGGTATACCCGGATAGGATTGAGAAGAACATCCAAACCATGATCCAAATGGTGGGTGATGTCAAAAGGCTGAGGCCGCATATCAAAACCCATAAAATGGCAGAGATCATCGACCTGCAGATGCACCATGGGATCCGCCAGTTCAAATGTGCCACTATCGCAGAAGGAGAACTGCTGGGATTACAGGGTGCTCCGGATGTACTCCTTGCCATCCAGCCGGTAGGGGCTAATGTGAACAGGTTTTTTAAATTGATAGAGCGCTTTCCCAATACAACCTTTGCCACCATTGCAGATAATCAGCAAAGTATTCAGGAAATAGGGGAATGTGCGTCAGAAAAAAGGTGTGAGGTTGCCATCTATCTTGACCTCAATGTAGGGATGAACCGCACAGGTATTGCGCCTACCGAAGAAGCGGCTTTGCTATTTGAACATATCCACCAACACCAAGGATTAACCGCCAAGGGGTTGCATGTCTATGACGGCCACATCCGAAATCATGATCTGGCAGCCCGTAAAAAAGAATGCGATGCGGCCTTCCAAAAGGTGCTTCAGCTAAAGGAAGCACTGGAACAAAAAGGAATACCGGTGCCCGAGATCATTGCAGGGGGCTCTCCAACTTTTCCCATCCATGCCCAACGGGAACAAGTAATTACCAGTCCGGGCACTACCTTGCTATGGGATGAACGCTACGGTTCTTCTTTTCCTGAAATGCCATTTTTACCAGCTGCTGTATTGTTTACGAGAGTAATAAGCCATCCGGCTCCTGCTATCTATTGCCTGGACCTGGGGCATAAGGCTATTGCGCCTGAAATGGATTTCCCCAGGGCCCGGATCTTTGGGTTAGACACCTGCAAGCAGATAAGCCAAAGTGAAGAACACCTTGTACTACAATGTCCGGAAACCACGCATATGGCCATAGGGACCGTTTGTTACGCCATCCCCATGCATATTTGCCCTACGGTAGCGAAGTACCCTAAAGTCCTGACGGTCCTGAAGGGGAAGGTTACAGGTTCCTGGCCAGTAGCCGCCAGGGATCATCAATTAACCATCTAACTACCCGTCCAGAAAGGCTCTAGTCAGGTAATTAGTTGATTACTTTTTCTTCCCGCAAAAATGTATCCAGACTGTCCGCAATAGCAAAACACCTGCTCACTTTTTTAGCCCCATCGCAGTACCTCGATGAGGTGTCATGTGATTGGCAATTAAACCCTGCAAGATTCACCCTTTCAAACCGTTCGTTGAGCGCCAAACAACGATTGTAAAGGTCTTCAATAGTTTCATGTGCTTGCGTATGAATACCTTCTCTGAGGAGGTATCCTTTTAAGAAATTATGAATGGCACTTTGTGCATTCTTACAAACCAAATAAGAAACGACATCTTCTTCCGGCCTGTATAATTCCGTATTAGCCTGCTTCATTTTTTGAATGGCTTCTTCAAAATAGTTATTAGCTAAGGTTTCCATGTTTTCCTTTTTTAGTTACTTATCGTTTCCAAAAGATCAGGACCTACATACTCCTGAATAGTTCCAGTCGTTCCCATTTCGTTTCTACTTCTTCCTGCGCCTGTTTTAAGAGGGCTGCGCCCAGGGCAGGATCTTCCTTAACGACTCGCGTGAAACGGGTTTCCTTATACATAAAATCCTCCAGTGGCCTGCTAGGTTCTTTGGAATCCAGTTTGAACTTTTTACCTTTTGGTTTGGAGGGATCAAATCTAAAGAGTGGCCAGTAGCCTGTTTCTACAGCTCTTTCCTGATGCTGTGCTCCCTCTTTCAGGTCATACCCATGTTCCCCACAATGTGAATACGCCACAATCAGGGAAGGGCCAGGATAGGCTGCTGCCTCTTCCATCGCCCTGAGGGTTTGGAGATCTTTAGCGCCAAGGGCCACCTGGGCCACATAAACGTTTCCATAGGAAATGGCTTGTAGTGCCAAGCTTTTCTTTCCGGTTCTTTTTCCTGAGACTGAAAATTTAGCACTCGCGCCTAAAGGGGTCGCTTTAGATGTTTGACCACCGGTATTGGAGTACACTTCCGTATCTAACACCATAATATTGATGTTTTCGCCTGACGCCAGGACATGGTCTACACCGCCGTAGCCAATATCATACGCCCAGCCATCGCCACCAAGAATCCAAACGGCTTTATTACGGAGGTATTCTGTGAAGTTTAATAATTTAACCACTTGTGGAAGGTCTTTATGTTTAGACAATTCTTCCTTCAGCAGATCCAGCTGTTTAAATTTTTCACTGCGTTGTGTCTCATCTTCTTCGGGGTTGTTTAAGATAGCTTCCACCAACTCTGACCCTACCGTACTCTCAAGGGATTTCAACAGGCTTACTGCGATTTCTTGTTTTTTGGAAAGCGCCAGTTTCATGCCAAATCCAAACTCGGCATTATCTTCAAACAAAGAATTGGCCCAGGCTGGTCCCCGGCCTTCCTTATTGGTCTTGTAAGGGGTAGTGGGCAAATTGCCTCCATAAATAGAAGAACAACCGGTAGCATTGGCTATTAAGATGCTATCTCCAAACAATTGGGTCAACATCTTAATATAAGGTGTTTCCCCGCAACCAGAACAAGCACCGGAAAACTCAAATAACGGTTCGAGGAATTGTGACCCCTTCACATTCGTAATTTGCAATGCGGTACGGTCATAATCGGGTAGTTTACTAAAATAATTCCAATTCGTGTTTTCTGCCGTTTCTACCTCCAGCTTTTTGTGCATGTTAATAGCCTTGAAATCCGGGATTTCCTTACTTTCTGCCGGACACACGGCTACACAAAGGTCGCAACCGGTACAGTCTTCAGGTGATACCTGTAAGATGTAAGACTCGTTTTCAGAAGTGAAAGGACGTCCCTTAGCCGGGGTTCTTTTGAGCGATTGAGGTGCATCCGTAAGTGTTTCGTTGGAAACAACCTTCGCCCTAATGGCAGCATGTGGACAAATAGCAACACATTTATTGCACTGGGTGCACAATTCCTCTCCATCCCAGATCGGGATAAAATCGGCAATCCCCCTTTTTTCATATTGCGTGGTTCCTGTAGGGAAGGTTCCGTCAATCGGAAAATAACTCACAGGAAGTTCGTCTCCCCTGCCGGCTAAAATTTTACCCAGTACTTCTTTTACAAAAGGATCGGGTTCGCCAGACATTATGGATCGCAAGCCTCTGCTATTAGTGGTTTTCTTAGGATAGGTGACCTTTTCCAGGTGCTGCAGTGCAGTATCGACCGCGTTAAAATTCATCTTCACCACTTTATCCCCTTTATGGGAATACGATTTTATAATGGCATTCTTGATTTTTTCAATAGCTTCCTCCTTGGGAAGGATGCCCGATATGGCAAAGAAGCAGGTTTGCAATACGGTGTTGGTGCGTTTGCCGAGTTTCGCCTCCTGGGCTACCTTCGTTGCATCGATGACATAAAAATTCAATTCATTTTCAATGATCTCCTCCTGCATGATACTGGGTAATTCATCCCAGATCTCCTCTTTGGAAAACGGTGAATTTAATAAGAAGGTGCCTCCTTTTTTGATATGCTGCAACACATCGTATTTTTCAATAAAATTAAACTGGTGGCAGGCAATAAAATCGGCTGTATTTATCAAATAAGACGAATAAACAGGTTTGGGTCCAAAGCGCAGGTGGGATATGGTTTGCGCCCCTGCTTTCTTAGAGTCGTATACAAAATACCCTTGAACATAATTGTCTGTAGTATCTCCAATAATCTTGATTGAATTTTTATTGGCGCCCACGGTACCATCCGATCCCAGACCGTAGAACATACAGTTAAAGGTGGTTTTCCTGGTTTTAAATACCGGGTTATACTCAAGGCTCGTATGCCCCAGATCGTCATTTATCCCAATAGTGAAATGGTTCTTGGGTTGCTCCTTAAGTAATTCATCAAATATACCTTTCACCATAGCCGGATTAAATTCCTTGGAAGACAGGCCGTACCTGCCCCCTACGATTTGAGGCATCTTTCGGTTGCTTTCCACAAAGGCGGTTACAACATCCAGATAGAGTGGTTCCCCGATGCTGCCGGGTTCCTTTGTGCGGTCTAATACAGCAATTTTATTGACTGTTTTTGGTAGCTGCTCTAAAAAATGGGCTATTGAAAACGGGCGATAGAGCCTCACAAACAAGGCGCCCACTTTTTCATTTTGATCGACCAATGTTTCAACGGTCTCCCTAACAGCACCTTCTCCGGATCCCATTATAATGATGATCCGCTCTGCCTCAGGATGTCCCAGATAATCGAACAACTGATAACGGCGACCCGTATGGGTGTAAAATCCCTCCATTACTTCCTGCACGACCTGGGGAACTGCTGCATACTGGAGATTGGCCGCTTCCCGGGCCTGGAAGAAAACATCAGGGTTCTGGGAGGTTCCTCTTATCACGGGATGGTCCGGGTCTAATGATCGCTTTTTATGTTGATCAATTTTATCCTCGGGCATCATTGCTGTAATGATATCGTCCGGGATTGCGTCAATTTTTGAAATCTCATGTGAGGTCCTGAAACCATCAAAGATATTAAGGAAGGGGACCCTTGTTTTTAAAGTGGCTACCTGAGAAATCAAGGCAAAATCCATGGCTTCCTGTACGGAGCCACCAAACAGCATCGAAAATCCTGTTTGCCTGGTTGCCATCACATCTGAATGATCGCCAAAAATGGATAGGGCATGTGTTGCTACCGTCCTGGCTGCCACATGGATAACGGCGGGCAATAATTCACCTGCAATCTTATACATGTTGGGAATCATTAATAACAATCCCTGGGAAGCCGTAAAAGTAGTCGTCAGTGCTCCGGCCTGCAAGGACCCGTGAACCGCACCGGCGGCACCCCCTTCACTTTGCATCTCAACGATCCTGGGGACATTCCCCCAAATGTTTTTTTGTCCTTCCGAACTAAAAACATCAACGTGTTCTCCCATTGGGGAAGCGGGCGTAATCGGATAGATAGCACATACTTCATTTGTTTTATGGGCTATCCTGGCAACAGCCTCATTCGCATCACATATTAGCTTTGGAAATTCTTTTTTCATCGTGAATTATTTTCATTAATAACCCCAAACTTTATTTTGAATGCACCACCACTAATACTGATAATCAAAGATCCGTGATGGTGCTTCAGAATATCTTATGATAAGGGAATTGGGCTAAAAGTAGTATTCATCTGCAGGGTAAACTATGACATTTATCAGGAACACGAGTGCCGCAATACTTTCTGATTTTCCATCAAAGAGCCCGTCATTTATTTTCTTTTGAATGCTATCGTTTTACGTCAGAACGAATCCCTGTCGCATAAAAAACCACCCTTTATCAGTAACTGATAAAGGGTGGTCATTTCAAATTAGATACTTGTGTTAGGCTTTTCAATATCAAAAACTGTTCTCAAGTCAGCTTCCCAGTTTCTAAATCAACCGGCATGAAGCCATTCCTTTTTATGAAGAAGCTGTTCTTCCGTTTCAACATGATTTTCATCTGGAATACAGCAATCAACAGGACATACGGAAGCACACTGTGGCTCGTCATGAAAGCCCTTGCATTCTGTACATTTGTCAGAAACGATGTAGTAGAATTCATCTGAAATCGGTTCGTTTTCTGCATCTGCATCAACCTCGATCCCTTCTGGAGTTGTTACAGTACCCTTTAGGGCAGTTTCTTCTGCATACGACCATTCCTGATCTGGCTCATAAATTGCATGGTTAGGACACTCAGATAAACAAGCATCGCAATTAATGCATTCGTCGGTGATTCTAATAGCCATAATTTCTAATTTGAATAATTAATAGGGTAAAAGTAGTATTCATGTATTAGGCAATTAATGATAAAAATCATGTTTCCTTGATTATGTAGAAATTAAATTTGATCTTTATTAAGTAAGGGCTCTTTCGTTAATGCTCGTTCTTAAATCCCCAACATAATGGAAACAAAAACAGATCATCCACAAGAAATCCTTGAAGCGGTCATTATACGGTTCGTAGGTGATTCAGGAGATGGAATGCAACTTACCGGAACTCAATTTTCGGATACTTCGGCCATGTTTGGAAACGATGTGGCCACTTTTCCCAACTATCCGGCAGAAATAAGGGCTCCCCAGGGAAGCCTCTATGGCGTTTCCGGCTATCAGGTCCATATCGGGAGCGTCGAGATCAGTACACCCGGCGATGAGGTAGATCTTCTGGTGGCCATGAATCCGGCTGGTCTGAAAACCAATTTGCATGCGGTAAAACCCGGCCATACCATTATAGTAGATACTGATTCCTTTACCAAAAAGAACCTCGAAAAAGCATTATACGAATCGAATCCGCTTGAAGATAACAGCCTTGAGAATTACCGGGTCATTGAAGTAGCCATGACTTCGCTTTCCAAGGAAGCCCTGAAGGATGTGGAGGGCTTAGACAATAAGGCCATTACAAGGAGTAAAAACATGTTTGCCCTGGGGATGGTATACTGGATGTACCACCGCGATACAGAGCATACCATTGAATTCTTCAAAAAGAAATTCAAATCGAAACCCGAGCTCATAGAGGCCAATACCAAGGTACTCAATGCCGGCTATTTTTTTGCTGAAACCCTGGAATTGATCCCGAATTCATACACTATTTCGCCGGCTAAAATGGCTCCGGGCACCTATAGGATCATTATGGGGAACACCGCCACAGCCTGGGGGTTCCTGGCTGCAGCCGAAAAATCCGGAATGGAATTGTTTTTGGGATCTTACCCCATTACGCCCGCTTCCGATATTTTACATGAATTGGTGAAGCACAAACATTTTGGTGTTAAAACACTGCAGGCCGAAGACGAAATTGCCGGAATCACCTCAGCAATAGGGGCATCCTTTGCAGGCGATCTCGCCATTACCACAACGTCCGGACCTGGTTTGGCACTTAAAGGCGAGGCACTCGGATTGGCCATGATGATAGAGTTACCGCTCGTAGTAGTGGACGTCCAACGGGGAGGGCCTTCTACAGGGTTGCCGACAAAAACCGAGCAATCCGATTTGTTACAGGCCATGTACGGGAGAAATGGGGAAAGTCCGGTAATTGTGATAGCAGCCAGTACTCCGGCCAATTGTTTTAATTATGCCTATGAGGCAGCGAAACTAACACTGGAACATATGACTCCGGTATTGTTGCTGACAGATGGATACATTGCCAATGGTTCTGCTCCATGGAAAATTCGGTCAGTGGACGAAATGCCTGCCATTACTAACAAAAAGATCAAAGCGTCTGAAAAAGAGTACCACCCGTATGAACGTGATAAAGAGTCGCTCGCCCGTTCCTGGGCCGTTCCGGGAACTCCTGGTTTGGAACATCGGGTAGGGGGTCTGGAAAAGGACAAAACAACCGGAAACGTATCCTATGTGCCCGAAAACCATGAGTACATGACCCACATCCGTGCAGAAAAGGTCAAGAGGGTACAGGATTATATCCCGAACCAGGGAACAGAATTTGCAGATAGTGGCGACCTGTTGGTCGTTGGATGGGGAGGCACCTATGGCAGTTTGCATTCTGCCGTTAAACATCTAAACGAAGAAGGGTATTCCAACATCGGATTTGCCCATTTTCATTATCTGAACCCCTTGCCAAAAAACACGGAAGCCCTTTTTAAAAGGTTCAAGAAGATAGTGGTTTGTGAATTAAATTCCGGGCAGTTGGTTAAAATATTGAGAACTAATTTTCAGGGACATGAATTTTTACAATACAACAAAATTCAGGGGTTGCCCTTTGCCAACAATGAACTCATGCAAAAGTTTAAACAAATTGTATCATAATCATGGAAACAGCTGTAAAGGAATATACGTATAAGGATTTTGCCAGTGATCAGGAAGTTCGGTGGTGTCCCGGGTGCGATGATTATGTTATTTTGCGTTCGGTACAAAAGGCGCTCCCTGAAATTGGAGTAAAAAAGGAAAATATCGTCTTTATTTCCGGTATCGGTTGTTCCTCCCGTTTCCCTTATTATATGAATACGTACGGCATGCATGGCATTCATGGGAGGGCAACGGCCATTGCCTCAGGGGTAAAGCTTGCCAATCCTGATCTAAGTGTTTGGGTGATTACGGGAGATGGCGATTCCATGGCGATTGGCGGCAATCATTTTATCCATGTATTAAGAAGAAACCTCAACCTTAACATCATCCTTTTCAATAATGAGATCTACGGGCTCACAAAAGGGCAATTCTCTCCTACTTCACTGGTAGGGCAGAAAACAAAATCATCGCCTTATGGCAATACCCAGCCGCCTTTCTCGGCCGGGGAACTGGCCCTCGGTGCCCAGGCCCGGTTCTTTGCAAGGGTTGGCGGAAATACGCCTAAGGAGATGACCGACATTTTTATTGCATCTGAAAAGTATAAAGGCACTGCCCTTGTTGAGGTATTGCAAAATTGCCCCATATTCAATGATGGGTGTTATGTCAAATACACGGATAAAGCGGTCCGGGAAGACAGGCAGCTTTATGTGGAACATGGAAAACCGATGATCTTTGGAAAAGAACGCAACAAAGGTTTAGTGCTGAAGGGCCTTAAACTGGAAGTAGTAACCATCGGGGAAAATGGCGTGGAAGAAACAGACATCCTAGTTCACAATGCCAAAGAAGAGGATCCTACCTTACATCAAATGCTGGTGCGCATGGAATATCCGATGGTAACAGGTATCATCCGAAGTTTTGAGGATGTGACTTTTGAAGAACGGGAAGATGCATTAACTGCGCAGGTAAAAGCAAATTCTCCCTTCAAGAAGACAGATGACCTGTTCTTCTCCGGGGATACGTATCAAATTAAAGGATAACCAAAAAATTGCCTATGGGCTCTGAAGCCATTATTGTATTTTTTATTGCAGGCGTAGTCCTGGTAGCAGGCGCTAATTTCCTTTCGAACCTGGTTTCGCCAAAATCGGACAGTGAGGCAAAAAGGGCGCCCTATGAAAGTGGGATGACCACCATTGGCCCCACCTGGGTCCAATTTAAAGTAGGGTACTACCTGTTCGCCATACTATTTTTGATTTTCGATGTGGAAGTGGCCTTTCTGGTTCCCTGGGCGGTGGTTTTTAAAGGAATTGGGGCCGTTGCTTTTATTGAGATAGTAATCTTTTTAGTCATCTTGGGATTAGGCCTCTTGTACGCCTGGAAGAAAGGAGCTTTGAAATGGGAATAGATACACCAAATAACATACCGGAAGATTTCCCCGGAAAGGTAATTCCGGCAGGAAATGGCGCCAATGTGGTGGTGACCAATCTGGATAAGATCATCAATTGGGGAAGATCTAATTCGCTATGGTCCCTTTACTTCGGCACCAGCTGCTGCGCCATTGAGATGATGCAGACCGGGGCTGCAAGGCATGATTATTCGAGGTTTGGCTTTGAAGTGGCCAGGCCTTCCCCCCGCCAGGCCGATCTCATCATCATCGCAGGGACCATTGTGAATAAAATGGCCCCGGTTTTGAGACGACTCTACGAACAGATGGCAGAACCAAGATATGTGATCGCCATGGGCGCTTGTGCCATCTCAGGAGGCCCGTTTTTTTATAACACTTACTCAGTTGTGAAAGGGGCAGATCATGTGATCCCAGTTGACGTCTATGTCCCTGGGTGCCCGCCAAGGCCAGAGGCCCTTTTGGAAGGCATGTTAATGTTGCAGGATAAGATTCGAAAGGAGAGCAGGAAAGACAAAAAGAATCCGCTAGAGGGTTTTGACGAGGGACTTTAAATTGAAAATTGATGACCAACGAAGCACTACAGCAATTGATAGCAACCTGGGTACCTGAACTGGAATTCACAGAAGCAGAATCACAGTTCCTGAATATCGAGGTACCCGCTCAGCACTTGCATGTACTGATGAGCCAACTTAAAAGCAACCCCGAAACACAGTTCGATTATTTGTTCTGTCTTAGCGGGGTTGACTGGGGCGAAAAATTAGGCGTCGTTTATCACTTGGAATCAACCACCCACCGACATATCATTGTGGTTAAGGTTGCTACCGAAAACAGGGAGGAGCCGGTCTTTGATTCAGTATACGATATCTGGGCAACCGCTGAGTTCCATGAGCGGGAAGTATTCGATTTCTTTGGGATCAGGTTTAACAACCACCCTAATTTGAAACGGCTCTTTTTAACGGAAGACTGGATCGGCTATCCCCTCAGAAAAGACTATGAGGATGAAACCAATATGATTTTACTATAGGCGCCTATGGAAACCGAAGTCATACATACCAATTTCAAATCAGAGGAATACTTCATCAACATGGGGCCTCAGCATCCTGCAACACACGGGGTACTGCGACTATTGCTAACGATCGATGGGGAAATCATCAAAAAAGTAGAACCCGATCTGGGCTACATTCACCGTTCTATTGAAAAGATGTGTGAACGGGACAGTTATCAGCAAATCGTGCACCTTACGGATCGCATGGATTACCTGTCGGCCAATATCAATAATGAAGCGGTGTGTTTGGCCGTTGAAAATGCCTTGCAACTGGAAATCCCTGATCGTGTACAAGTGATTCGGACCATCATTGGCGAACTGACACGAATTGCCTCCCATTGTTTGTGGTGGGGTGTCATGGGTATGGATGTTGGGGCTTTAACAACCTATTTCTATGGTTTTAGGGACCGCGAAATGATCAACGATATAATGGAGGAAACCTGCGGGGCCCGCTTAACCATGAATTACAATGTTCCCGGAGGACTAATGCACGATATTCATCCCAATTTTGTGAAAAGGGTAAAAGATTTTGTAGCCCATTTTAAAACCAAACTTCCGGAATATGACCGCCTGTTGACAGAGAATATTATTTTTAAAAAACGGATGATTGGCATCGGAATTTTGAGCAAGGAAGATGCCATCTCCTTTGGCGCCTCAGGGCCTGTAGGCAGGGCCTCCGGTTATTCCTGCGACGTGCGGATACACCATCCCTACAGTGCCATAGATAAAGTGACCTTTAACGAAGCCCTGAGAACAGAAGGAGACACCTATGCCCGCTACCTGGTAAGGATTCAGGAGATGTGGGAATCCCTCTCCATCATAGAACAACTAATAGACGTCATCCCGGAAGGAGAACACAGGGTGGTCACCAATGCCGTTATAAAACTTCCAAAGGGGGAGTTTTACCAAAAAGTAGAAACTGCCAGGGGAGAACTTGGGGTGTACATTATCAGTACAGGGACCAAAAATCCGTATCGCCTTAAATTCAGAAGCCCGGGCTTTTCAAATTTATCACTCTTAAACCATATTGCCGTTGGTGGAAAAATAGGGGATCTGGTAGCCACCATGGCAACACTGGATCTGGTGATCCCTGATATTGACCGTTAAAAGAAATGAAATGATCCAATTACGCATTACAGAACATATCCACAACTGGCTTTCGGGCATGATGTCTGAGGGTGCTGTCAGTATCGTTGAGATGGTACTGATAGCGATCGTGTACCTTACTGTGTTCGCTATTGCCGGATTGTTCCTGGTGCTCCTGGAAAGAAGGGTAGCGGCCTGGTTTCAATTGAGGATTGGCCCCAACCGTGTGGGATTTCAGGGGCTGCTGCAAACCATGGCCGATGCTATTAAACTGTTGACCAAGGAACTGACCGGGACTGAAAAAGCGGATAAATTCCTCTATAACCTGGCTCCTTATTTTGTGATCATTTCGGCCCTGATGGCCTTGGCAGTTATTCCATTCACCAAGGAATTTCACGCCTTCGATATCAATATCGGGATCTTCTTCCTGATCGCAATTTCCTCCATCGGGGTAATTGGTATCCTGCTGGGAGGTTGGAGCAGCAACAACAAATTTGCCATGATCGGTGCTATGCGGAGTGGCGTGCAAACCATCAGTTATGAACTTTCCGTAGGACTCTCGCTTTTAACCATGGTCGTCATTACCGGAACATTGCAGCTTTCCGAGATCATTGAATTTCAAAAAAATGGGTGGCTCATTGTTCAGGGACATATTCCCGCCATTATTGCCTTTATGGTCTTTATGATCTCAGGCACTGCCGAAACCAACAGGGCGCCTTTTGATATGGTTGAGGCCGAATCAGAATTAGGGGCCGGCTTCCACACGGAATACTCCGGGATGAAATTCGCTTACTTCTTCCTGGCGGAGTTTATCAACATGTTCATTATTTCAGCAATCGCAGCAACCATCTTTTTTGGGGGTTGGCTATCCCCTTTCGGCATCACAGAATCCATTCCGGAACTAGGGGTATTTTGGTTCTTGGTTAAAACCATGGTGCTGGTATTTTTAATGATGTGGTTCCGATGGACCTTCCCAAGGTTAAGGGTCGACCAGCTGCTGACTTTGGAATGGAAGTATTTATTGCCTATTAATTTAGTGAATATTGTCCTTATGGCAGTTTTGGTATGGCTCAATCTAACGATAAGACTGTAATACTATGAGTTATTTTTCGGACATCTATAACGGTATTAAAACATTGCTAACGGGAATGAGTGTTACGGGCAAATATTTTGCGACTTCCCGGAAGGGAGCCATTACGCAGCAGTATCCGGACAACAGGGATACGTTAAAAATGTTCGAGCGCTTCCGGGGAGAGGTCATTATGCCCCATACAGAAGACAATGAGCACCGCTGTACAGGTTGTCAAAAATGTGAAATTGCCTGTCCAAACGGCACCATAGAGATCATTTGGGACCGTGGTATAGATGAAGAAACGGGGAAAAAGAAAAAGAAGATAGACCAGTTTGTCTATCATTTAAGCATGTGCACCATGTGCGGGCTTTGCATCGATGTTTGTCCGACCGACGCTATTAAATGGGGCCAAAATTTTGAGAATTCGGTCTATGACAGATCGGCCCTTACACGTGTATTGAACAAACCGGGATCAAAATTAATGGCAGGAGTAGAAGATTAACCCTATGGAAAGAATTATATTTTACATGCTCGCTTTTATCATGATTGCCTTTGCAATTGCTTCCGTTTCAAGCAGAAAAATGCTCAGGTCTGTCATATATCTGCTGTTTGTGCTGTGTGGCATTGCCGGAGTGTATTTTTTAATTGACTACAACTTTCTGGCTGCGATTCAACTTACCGTTTATGCAGGGGGTATCATTGTACTGATCATCTTTTCCGTGCTGTTGGTTCACCATATTGAGATGCGCCTGGAGATTGCGAAAGCATCCAAGCAATTCATAACGGGTATTGCCTGTTTGGCAGGTCTTGGGGTTTTCCTATTTACCTTATATGCACATAATTTCGAGGTGGTTGAAAATGCTGTAACTACAGATGTAGCCGATATTGGAACCATCCTTTTGAGCTATGATGCAGGAGGATTCATCCTGCCCTTCGAAGTAATAAGTGTCTTATTGCTGGCTGCCATGATAGGGGCTATTGTAATTGCCAAAGGAAGTAAATTAACTGAAAAAAATACGCCAGCTAAATGATCGCAGGAATTACTATATACGAATTGTTAACGGTTACTTCCATCCTATTCTTTATCGGGATTTACGGCTTTATTACTCGTAAGAACCTCATTTCGGTATTGATCTCGGTAGAACTGATCCTGAACGCCTCTGCGATCAATTTTGTGGTGATCAATAAATATATGTATCCTGATATGCTGCAAGGAGTCCTGTTTTCCATTTTTATTATTGCGGTTGCAGCAGCAGAGACAGCCCTGGCCGTATCCATTATTTTTAATCTGTACAGGCAGATCAGTTCTGTTGAAGTGAAGGATATCGAAACAATGAAATATTAAAGGTTTCTCATTATGAATTACACCTATATCCTGTTAATTCCTTTGATTCCCTTAGTGGTATTCTTACTGCTGGGGTTATTTAATCAAAAAATTAAACCGGCCGTTTCCGGCCTTATAGGTGTCTTCGGATTGCTGGTAACTACCGTCTTTTCATTAACTACCGCCTTCCAGTTTTTTTTTGTGATCGGAAAGGACTCCGGCGTATTTCCGGGCCTTGTCAAAAAAGTGGTATGGATGAATTTCACGGATACCCTCCACGTGGATATGGGGGTATTGATAGACCCTATTTCGGTAATGATGCTGGTAGTGGTTTCGACGATCTCCCTGATGGTTCACATCTACAGCAGAGGCTATATGAAAGGGGATGAAGGGTACACAAAATTCTTTGCCTTCCTGTCCCTGTTTACCTTCTCTATGTATGGGTTGGTCTTAGCAACGAATCTTTTTCAGATCTATATTTTCTGGGAACTGGTTGGGGTTTCCTCTTATTTGCTAATCGGTTATTACTATACGAAAGCCGAAGCTGTGGCAGCTGCAAAAAAAGCATTCATCGTTACCCGTTTTGCAGATCTGGGATTTTTGATCGGTATTCTACTTATTGGCTATTATACCGGCACCTATGATTTTGAAACGCTCAATAACCCGGAAGGAAACGCTATACTCAGTTGGGCTTCCACTTCGTTTATGGGGCTATCTGTGCTGACATGGGGACTGCTGCTCGTTTTTATTGGCGGTGCAGGGAAATCTGCTATGTTCCCTCTGCATATCTGGCTTCCGGATGCCATGGAGGGTCCTACGCCTGTATCGGCGCTTATTCATGCGGCTACTATGGTGGTGGCTGGGGTATTCCTGGTGGCACGACTTTTCCCTATGTATTATTTCGTTGAAGAAGGATTTGTACTTCAAATTGTGGCCTTCGTAGGCGCTTTTTCGTCCTTGTTTGCAGCCATTATCGCACTGACCCAGACCGATATCAAACGGGTACTGGCATATTCTACCATGTCGCAAATAGGTTATATGATGCTCGCCCTTGGCGTTTCTGGTTACGATGGGAATGAGGGGCTAGGCTATATGGCTTCTATGTACCATTTATTTACGCATGCCATGTTCAAAGCCTTACTTTTCCTATGTGCCGGATCTGTCATCCATGCGGTACACAGTAATTATCTAAAGGACATGGGAGGCCTTCGGAAATATATGCCTGTGACCAATATAAGCTTTTTGGTTGCTGCCCTGGCTATTGCCGGTATCCCCCCATTTGCAGGGTTTTGGAGTAAAGACGAGATCCTCGTAGCGGTCTATGAACACAATACCTTCCTCTATGTTGTTGGCATGCTGGTAGCAGCGCTTACAGCTGTGTATATCTTCCGTATTTACTTCGGTATCTTCTGGGGACCAAATAAAACCTATGAGCACACCCCTAAGGAATCTCCGTCGTCTATGACATTTCCTTTAATAGTACTTGCTGTTTTAAGTGCCACTGCGGGCTTTATTCCTTTTAGCGATTTTATTAGTCCGGACAGAATGGGGTTTGAAGGTCATTTAGACGTCCCACTTGCCGTGATCGCAGTGTTGGTTGGACTTATTGGAATATTAATTGCTTGGGTAGTGTATAAAAAAGAGAATGAACTGGCAGACAAAATAGCCGAACGATTTGGCATTTTTTATACCTGGGCCTACCATAAATTCTATTTGGATGAACTCTACCTGTTTGTGACCAAAAACATTTTATTCAAAGGCATTGCCGCATCGGCAGCCTGGTTCGACAAGAACGTGGTAGACGGCACCATGAATGCCATTGGAAACTCAACGGTAGGAGTCTCCAAAAAAATAAAAGGCATACAGTCCGGAAGAATTCAGGATTACGCAATGGCATTTGTGAGCGGGGTAGTTCTGCTGGCCATTGTGTTTATTTATTTGTGGACCAATTAAGGAAAGACCTATGGATATTTTATCGCTTTTTATCATTCTTCCCCTGCTTACCGTACTGGTGCTGCTTTTCGCCAATGACCTTAAGCGAGCACGTATCATTGCGATGACAGGAAGTATCCTTCAGGTAGCCATGTCAGTTAATTTGCTTTTTGCCTATTTTAAGGAACGATCGGTTAATAATGATATCATGGTCTTCACCCGGGACCTGGTTTGGTTCAAGGACTTCAATATCCATTACAGTATTGGGGTTGACGGAATTTCAGTTGCACTGCTGCTCCTAACCTCCCTGGTTGTGCTTGCCGGTGTTTTTATTTCCTGGAAAATGGAGATGTTACCCAAAGAATTCTTTATTTCCCTGATTATCCTCTCTACGGGTGTATATGGATTTTTCATTTCACTCGATCTCTTTACGATGTTCGTATTCTTTGAGATTGCCGTCATCCCCATGTTCCTTCTTATTGGCATTTGGGGTTCCGGTCCGCGGGAATATGCTGCAATGAAGTTAACACTTATGCTTATGGGTGCCTCCGCCATATTGCTGGTGGGGATCCTGGGTATCTATTTTAATTCCGGAGCAGACGGGGGAGCGTTGACCTTTAATATTCTGGAAATTGCCAAAGTGAATATCCCGATAGAAGCGCAAAAATTGTTTTTTCCATTAACATTTATCGGATTTGCCGTTATAGGAGCCTTGTTTCCCTTTCATACCTGGTCACCGGACGGGCATGCATCTGCCCCTACAGCCGTTTCCATGCTACACGCCGGGGTACTAATGAAATTAGGGGGGTATGGCGTCTTTAGAGTGGCCATGTACCTATTGCCGGAAGGTACGTTGCACTGGTCCTGGTTCTTTATTGTTTTGGCTGCTTTTGGTGTTCTCTATGGGGCATTTGCAGCGATCAGGCAAACCGACCTCAAGTATATCAATGCCTATTCCTCCGTTAGTCACCTGGGTTTGGTTTTATTTGCCTTATTGATGCTCAATAAAACCGCCTGGAACGGGGCCATATTGCAATCCTTGTCACATGGTTTTATGACCGCCTTATTCTTTGCATTGATTGGGATGATCTACGGTAGGACCCAAACCAGGGATGTTACTAAATTAGGGGGCTTATTAAAGGTGATTCCCTTTATTTCGGCCACTTATGTCATCGCGGGACTTGCTTCCCTTGGCTTACCCGGGTTTAGTGGCTTTGTAGCAGAAATGAATATTTTCGTAGGCGCCTTCGAGCACCCGGAAATTCCCTATAGAATCGCGTCTATCGTCGCTATTTCTGCCATTGTGGTGACCGCTGTTTATATTTTAAGGGTGGTGGGGATCATGTTGATGGGTCCCGTGACCAATGACGCCTATTTAACTCTGGAAAGGGTAACCTGGTATGAAAAAACAGGCATATTGCTTATGCTTTTGCCCATCATAGGAATTGGGGTAGCACCGCTTTGGTTGAGCGAAATGATTTTAAAGAGTATTCAGCCCTTTATACAAGGAGTATTATAAAAGAAACGTTTCATGGAAATCGATACTTTTTTACTGTTGCGACAAGAAATTTCACTCCTGGCCATTGCCTTAATCCTCCTGGTATTTGAAATTTTTGCCCCCGAGAATAGGAAATCTGCTGTAGTGCCATTGGCCATTTCGCTGTTCGGCCTCCATACGCTGGCGGGATTTTTCTCCATGGGCGAAGGAATCCTGTTTGGCGGAATGTTTCGGACCAATGACCTGATCCATTTGTTCAAGAATATTTTGAACCTTGGGGTTTTTATTGTGCTGTTGCAGGCGGCCGACTGGGTTACAGAAAAAATAGTGTCGCAAAACAGAGGTGCAGAATTCTTTATCCTGATGTTTTCCTCCTTGCTGGGCCTGTATTTTATGGTATCGGCAGGCGATTTTTTAATGTTCTACCTGGGATTGGAATTGTCTACACTTCCCCTGGCGTCCCTCGCGGCCTATGAAGTTTACAAGATGAAATCGAGTGAAGCCGGTATAAAACTGATCCTGTCCTCTGCCCTGGCCTCGGGGATATCCCTGTTCGGCATTTCGCTCCTGTATGCAACGGCCGGTTCCATCTATTTTTCTGAAATGGCCACCATGATCTCCGATAATGACCTGAGTATCCTGGGGATGATCTTGTTCTTTGCCGGATTAGGATTTAAAATTTCACTGGTCCCCTTTCATTTCTGGACGGCAGATGTTTATGAAGGTGCGCCGATCAGCATTGCCTCCTACCTGTCTGTCATTTCGAAAGGTGCAGCGGTCTTTATCCTGATGATCGTACTTTTTACGGTACTAAAACCCCTGATGCATATATGGGAAAACATGTTGTACGTTTTGGCCATCCTAACCATGTTCATTGGTAATTTATTTGCCTTGCGACAACAGAATATGAAACGGTTCCTTGCCTTTTCATCGATTGCACAAGCCGGATTTATCCTGCTTGGATTAATGACGGGAAACCAATTGGGAACCGCTACAGTTGTATATTTTGTGCTGATCTACATTTTCTCTAACCTGGCAGCTTTTGGCGTAGTGCAATCCATTTCCCTGGAGACAGGAAAAGAACACCTGAACGATTATGAAGGCCTGTACCGATCCAATCCTAAATTGAGCCTGATCATGATGTTAGGGCTGTTTTCCCTTGCAGGTATTCCACCTATTGCCGGTTTTTTCGGAAAATTCTTCCTCTTTACGGCAGCCGCCAGTAAGGGATATTATTTACTGGTCTTTCTGGCCGTGGTGAACGTTACGATCTCCCTGTATTATTATTTACTGGTGGTTAGGGCCATGTTTTTGAGAACCAGTGAACACCCTATTCCATATTTTAAAAATAAGATATATATGCGGTTTGGGCTTATTCTTACCGTTCTGGGCATTCTACTTCTTGGGTTATACAGCCCGATTTACGATTACATTTATTCACTTAGTGGTACGTTTAACTAAAATAGTATGGGGTTATCAGGTAAACATATGTTTGGCAGTATAGAAGAGACCAGGGTCACCTTTGTAGAAAAAGGCGTAGACGCAAACCGGAGGGATTTCCTAAAAAAACTTCTGGAGCACAACGGTTTTGAGGTACTTATTGAAGAAGAGAAAAAGAAAGGTGAGGAAGATCCCCAATTATACACTGTAGCAGTTACGGATATGGTCTTTAACCCTACCATATGGGTCTATCAACGAAGACTGAGAACCTTTGACGGCCGAAAAGTTACACCGGCCTATTGGAACCAGGAAACCCCGGAAACACACCCCCAATACTGGGAAGAACGCGCTAAAAAAAAGTCTTAGAATTATCCATATGTACATAAATACACTGTAGGGCTTTAATCGAATTTAACAGCAATTTTAAGCCTCATGGCAAGGTATTTGCTACCTTTATCGTGAAAAGTGTTGCTATGAAAGGCTTTATTACGCTTATATTCTTCCTTGGAGTTGTTGCTTTGGGTGTCTCACAAACAGATATTCCCATGACACAACCTTTAAAAATAGGGTCGAAACCAACGCTGGATATTAAGGCAACGCCAAATGCCGGGAACAGCCTTCGTATGCCCAGTGTCCTTGACGTCAACAAAACGCCCAATCCACTTGATTCCCAAACAAACAGGAGTGTGAAGATGCTGCCCGACAAAGAATTAAGGCAAGCAGGATATGACATGGACATTGACCCCAAGGTTGGAGAACGGGAAAAAGCTAATTCAAAAAATCATTATGGCGATATGTACCTCGGCGATATTAAGACAAATTCGCTTTTTGTAGGTATTGTTTGCCGCGACCACGAATATGTAGATGGCGATAGGGTTAAGATCTATGCCAATGATGAAGTTATTGAGCCCAACATCTTGTTGACCAGTTCTTTCAAGGGCGTAAACCTTAGTTTGGACAAGGGATTTAACCGACTGGATTTTGAAGCACTCAATCAGGGCTCATCAGGCCCCAATACCGCTCAGGTAGATGTATATGACGATAAGGGCCAGCTTATCTATTCAAATAAATGGCTCCTTTCTACCGGTTCCAAGGCATCACTGATCATCGTGAAGGAATAGATCCCTAGCGCTTACCCGGATGATAGGTTTCCTCGGCCCTCTTTAATACCTCCTCCTTATAATACGCCACCTCTTTAAACTGTGCATCGGCATACCGTTGCGCCTGATCGTCAAAATGTGGGGAAGAAGGATCGCCACTTTGACCACCAGCCAACATGCTCTTGGCCTTTACCCGTTCGCCAAATTCAACTACTGCTACAAAACTATTCCCACGGGTTCCATAGATCTTCCTGGTATTATTGAAATACCGCGCCCCATAGGCCGCCAAAGCCCCCCATCGGCCTGAAGCAAACCCAATAGGAATGCTTGGTTTATCATCATCGAATGCCTGATAGATATCCCCATTTATTCGCTGGTAGCGGTTCACCTCGCCCCATGCCATTTTCCAGGTGCCAAAATCGGATTCCAATTGTGCCAATACCTTCTTAAATATTTCCAATCGCTCTTTATCGGCCGATTCGTTACCAAAGTAAGACATGGCTTCCATATCACTCATTGGAAAAGGGCGAACGCCTTCACGGCCATAAGCGGTGCCATAAAAATGGGCGAGCGTCATGGCAATTGATTCTTTGGAGGTCCTGAAATCCCATGCGCGTAAGACATTTATAGCTTCGGAAATTCCCGTGACCTCCTTTGAAGATCGGTCATATGCTTCCACTAAACCGGGAATAAGTGCTTCAAAAGCAGGCAAATAGGGGTCGTAGGCAAGTTTAATTAGGCTGTCTATGGTATAACCACTTCTATTTCGAAGCAATTCAATAGCATGGACCCCCCTAAAATTTTCCTGGTCTACAGACATATAATTGGGATATTCCCCACGCTTCGGACTAAATTCCAGTGCGGAGGTAAAGGGTGTGGAATTGCAGTTTTGTATCCACCCATTTTGGGGATTCAGTACCAGGATATTCTCGTCTACAGTGTGCAGTCCCTTCCAATCTGTTCTTGGATCCTTTCCTTCTACGGGGGCTGAATAATCAAAAAGCGTGTCTCTGACCGGAATAAAATTTCCATGGAAATAGGCGATATTCCCATCTGCATCTGCATAAACCGTGTTATTGGAAGAGTTGGTCCGGATGTCCATCATTTTTCTGAATCCGTCATAACCAGACTGCTTTGTCCTGATATAAGACTGCTCCAATGCTTTTACAGGTTCCCACATCATCGCAGAAGCGACCACCCTATCGCCTTCCATATGGGTTATGGGACCATGGTGGGTCCGGTAGGCAGGAAAGTTTCGCTCCTTTATTTCAGCTCCGTCCTTATATTTTAAGGTCACTTCGGACACCTCCACGGGCCTCAGTTCCTCCCCGTACTGATATAAGAGTTCCCCATCTTCCTCAATAACCGTTTCTACAAATTCATCCATTACATCCGTATACGTCGACGTATGCATCCATCCCGTCTTTTCATTAAAGCCCTGGTAGATAAAGAACTGACCCCAGGTAACAGCTCCGTAGGCGTTTAATCCCTCCTCGCTGACAGCATGCACTTCTCCTCTGAAATAAAAGGACGTATGGGGGTTGATCAGCAACATAGCATTGCCAGATTGCGTCAGCTTACCGGAAATAGCAATCCCATTAGACCCCTGGGGCTCCAATTCGGCCGCTTGTTTTTCCATTTCAAGGGCTGCCGATTTCGGGAAGGAAATGCCTTTTTCATACATGGCAGCTATTTTGCGGGTACTGATTCGTTCTATATCGCCCCCTATGGAACCTTCGCTGAAATACATAGGCATCCATGGTTCAAATTTGGTGAGCAGTTTTGGGGTAACCTCCGGGTGTGTATGCAAATAATAATTGACCCCATCCGCAAAAGCGTCACATAATTTTTTAAGCCACGGCGGACTTTTTTCATAATTCGCAATTGCTTTCTCTTTGCTCATAAATAAACGAGCCCTAAGATCGCTGTACAAGGCTTCTTCTCCCTCCACTTCGGCAAGTCGCCCTATGGCCCAGATATAATTTTGTTCCACCCTGTTAAAATCATCTTCGCATTGCGCATAGAGCAGTCCAAAAACGGCATCGGCATCTGTTTTGCCATAAATATGAGGCACCCCAAAATCGTCCCGTATGATGGTGGTATTCGCGGCATGCTTTTCCCATCTTTCGACCTCAGTTGGCGTTTCGTTGGAGCCACAGGCCACGAGCAGCAGCACTAAAAAAAAGTAAGAGAATAGTTTATTCATTTGTTGAAATAGTGCATTCGTTTTAGGATACAAATAGTAATTCATCATAAGAAAATCGTCTGTTTTAAAGTTGCTCTTAGGCCTTTTTAAGAAATGTTGTCTTCAAGACCACCGTGCTTTTACCAACACGGCACTCTACCTCCTGCGGATCGCCGGTTGTTCGGATATTTTTAATCAGGTTACCCCTTTTCAAGGTATTGGACATCCCTTTGATCTTAAGGTCCTTGGTGACATGAACACTGTCCCCATCACTTAAAATATTCCCATTGGCATCCTTGGTTTCCATAACTGATTTCCTTTCCTGTGAATTTAATGGTCTTGGGGCGGAAATACTAATTTAGTTAAAAAAACATGCAAAAGTCACCTGCTTCATTTCTTCATTTTATGCGTACCTTGTGTTGCTTCAAATTAAACCTTTAACCGTTTTATGTCCGATAAAAAAGTAAGTATTCTAAAGGCCTTTAAAACCATTATCTGGCCAAGAAAGAAACTCGTCTTTATTGGCCTGCTCCTGATTGTCATCAGTAAGGCGGCGAGCTTTGTGGCACCCATGTCGCTCAAATACCTGATGGACGATATCATACCCAATAAAAATCTGGAGTTCCTTAAGCTCCTCATTGGTATCGTTATTGTGGCCATCCTTATCCAGGCAATAACCTCTTTCCTGCTTACCAAGATATTAAGTGTGCAAGCCCAGTATTTGATCTCCGAACTGCGGGCACAGGTTCAGTATAAGATCCTCTCACTCCCCATCCGTTTTTTTGACAACACAAAATCGGGGGAACTGGTCTCCAGGATCATGAGCGATGTGGAAGGGGTTCGGAACCTTATTGGCACCGGACTTGTTCAATTAGTAGGTGGCACCATTACGGCCATTGCAGCCCTGGTACTGTTATTGAATATTAGTGTTTCCATGACCTTATTTGCCCTGATCCCATTGGCCATCTTCGCTGTGGTTGCCATGAAGGCATTTAAGATCATTCGGCCTATTTTCAGGAATCGGGGAAAGATCAATGCTGAGGTCACGGGCCGACTTACAGAAACACTGGGCGGGATACGGGTGATCAAAGGGTTTAATGCCGAGACGCAGGAACACGATACTTTTAAAGAAGGTGTGCATCGGTTATATGAGAATGTCAAAAAAAGCCTTACGGCTACCGCTTTGATGACAAGCTCGGCCACCTTCTTACTTGGTGTGGCCACTACAGGGATCATGGGGATCGGTGGTTATAAGATCATGACCGATCAGCTTACATTAGGTTCATTTTTAGAATTCACTTTTTTATTGGGGCTAATGGTAGCGCCGATTTTGCAAATGAGCAATATTGGCAGTCAGTTAACTGAAGCCCTTGCAGGCCTGGACCGAACAGAGGAGCTGATGAACATGACCGAAGAGGAAAATCCTGAGGAAAGGAACACCTTCCTGAAAAGTATTAAAGGGGATATTGTTTTTTCCGATGTATCATTCGCTTATGAGGAAGAAAAGGAAGTACTGCACAACATAAGTTTTGAGGTGCCTTCCGGAACCGTGGTAGCCCTTGTGGGAAGTTCTGGTTCGGGCAAAAGTACCATTGCCGGTCTTGCAGCCAGTTTTTTAACCCCACAAAGCGGGATGATTACCGTAGACGGGCAGGACCTGTCAAAAGTATCGCTCAAGAGTTACCGGCAACGCCTGGGCGTCGTTTTACAGGACGATTTTCTTTTTGAAGGGACCATCCGCGAGAACATTCTCTTTCCCAGGCCCAATGCCAGCCAGGAAGCATTGGAGAATGCTGTAAAAGCGGCCTATGTCAACGAATTTACAGACCGTTTTGAGGATGGGTTGGATACGCTTATTGGGGAGCGGGGCATTAAACTTTCGGGAGGACAACGGCAACGGATCGCTATCGCAAGGGCCATCCTGGCAGACCCCAGGATCCTGATCCTGGACGAGGCCACCTCTAACCTGGATACGGAGAGTGAAGGCCTTATTCAGCAAAGTTTGGCTGCCCTGACCAAAGGAAGGACCACCTTTGTGATTGCGCATCGTCTAAGTACCATCCGGAAAGCAGACCAAATACTGGTTATTGAAAATGGCCGGATTGCCGAGCACGGAAAACACGACACCCTAATTGCCAAAAAAGGGCGTTATTACAACCTGTTCACCTATCAGGCCAGGATCTAAGATCCAATAATGCTACCGTTTTGTCTGTTTAATACTACCTGCTAATTGGAAATTTAGTCGATATTAATGACTTGTTCTATTTGGGGTACGTACTTCTTAATCGTCATTTCTACGCCACTTTTAAGTGTCATTTGGTTGACACTGCACCCCACACAATTGCCTTCCAGACGCACTACAACAGATTTGTCGTCGTCTACTGAAACCAGTGAGATGTCGCCTCCATCGCTTTGTAAAAAAGGACGAATTTCATCTAACGCCATTTCAACCTTCATTCGTATTTCCTCTGAAGTCATTATGCTTTCTTTTTAACGGCAGCACAACCCGCCATGGTGGTAATTTTAATTGCTTCGGTAGGGGGCAAACTGGTATTTCTTTGCACCAGTTCCTGCACCACATTTTTAGTAATCTCATTGAAGGAAGCTTCCATGGGGGTGGCCTGCTGCATGGCCGCAGGCCTTCCTACGTCACCAGCTTCCCTGATAGACTGCACTAAGGGTATCTCCCCTAAAAATGGGACCTCCATATCTTCGGCAAGGTGCTTAGCGCCTTCTTTCCCAAAGATATAGTATTTATTATCCGGCAATTCCTCAGGCGTGAAATAAGCCATATTCTCAATGATGCCCAATACAGGCACGTTGATGGACTCCTGCTGGAACATGGCAACACCTTTACGGGCATCGGCAAGGGCGATCTCCTGAGGCGTACTCACCACCACAGCTCCTGTCACAGGCAGTGCCTGCATGATGCTCAGATGAATATCTCCGGTACCCGGTGGAAGGTCGATCAACAGAAAATCCAATGTTCCCCAGTGTGCGTCAAAGATCATTTGATTCAGTGCTTTCGCGGCCATAGGACCTCTCCAGATAACTGCCTGGTTAGGCTGGGTAAAGAACCCTATGGACAGGATCTTTACTCCATAACTCTCAATGGGCTTCATTTTAGATGTTCCTCCCACGTCTACTGCGAGTGGTTTTTCCATCGCAACATCGAACATGATAGGAATGGACGGGCCATAAATATCTGCATCCAGGATCCCGACCTTAAACCCCATTTTTGCCAGTGTCACTGCCAGGTTGGCTGTTACGGTAGATTTTCCTACCCCACCCTTACCAGAAGCAACTGCTATGATATTCTGAATACCCGGGATGGGTTTCCCTTTTATCTCGTTTGTCTTTGGCGCTGTTGGAGCATCTACTTTCAGGTTCACTGTTATCTTTGCCTTCTCATAGACCTGTTGATGAATGGTCTGCAAAATGGTCACCTCCGTTTTTTTTCGCGCCTGGAGGCTAGGATTATTGATAGTGATATCTACCACTACTTCATCCCCAAAAACCTGTATGTTCTTAACGGCACCACTTTCAACCATATTCTGTCCTTCACCAGGCACGGAGATAGTTTGAAGAGCATTCCAAATATCTTTTTTATCTAGCTTCATAGCACTGAAGATGTCTTTAATATAAAATGATTCTAAACAACAAAGATACAGTTTCGCACTGAGAAAAGGAAGAATCCTTATGGAATTGCCTTATAATCTAATAACCTATTCCACTGCTGAGGTTGGAGTGTTTTTTAGTTGCGCGTGCCTGCTTCTTCGCCAAGTTCTTTAAACGGGTCCCAAAAGTGTTTTTCCAAATGAACAACCTGATCATTAATAACAGTTACCCCTTCATTTTCAAGAAGTTGCTGCATTAGCTTGGTGCCCTGAAAATGATGTTTCCCGGTTAGGAGTCCATTTCTGTTCACCACTCTGTGCGCCGGGACCTCTTCCCTGTCTACCACCCCATTCATGGCCCATCCAACCATCCGGGCACTCCCGGCAGCCCCCAGGTATTTTGCAATGGCCCCGTAGGAAGTGACCCTTCCGAACGGAACTTGTTTTACCACCTCGTAAACCTTTTGAAAAAAATGCGTTTCTTTATTCGCCATGGTTGCTGTTCATTAATCGAATAACAGTGATAACCAGTAAGATGACCATAAGGGCGCTAAGCACATAATTCGATTTTTTAGAAAAGGTATTGGTGTTTATGTCCAATTTATTGAAATAGAAGGTATACAAATAAAGGACTGTAAAAGTGCCACTACCGGCTGCCAGTATAAAGGTGGCGATGTCCCATACCTGAAACTTGATCCAGCCGGAGGTATTCCACATAACGTTTAGGCCACTGTAATAAGGAATGGTCAGTAAATTAAGGGCTGCCAATAGCATCCCCTTAAAGAAACTGTTCTTCTTACTCATCTTGACAATCCTGATTTTATTGGGATTGATACGCCTGGCGAGAACAAAAAAGTATACGGCAAAGAAGGCAAAAATTCCCAGCGCTATTTTCATGAGCAGCTCTATGATCTCCGGGTTTTTGTTAAGAAATTTGGAAATGAGGACGGCAATATAGGCCTGCATCATGATCATGGTAGAAACGCCAAGGCTGAAAATGATCCCGTTATTCTTTCCTTTTTCAACACTGGTTTTAGCTGCGTTCATATTCAGGAGCCCTGGTGGTACAGTAGCCATAAAAGCAGCTGAAAAAGTGACAAAGAAAAGAATAAGAAGGTGAGTCATGCTTACACGATGCGAAATTTGATATAGGTTATCGGTTTCCCCTTGTCAAGATACTGATTTTCATAAAAGGTCTGTATGTTCAGTACTTCTTTTGGACTTCCCGCATTTCTGTACACATCATGGTTGGCATACAGAATTTCATGACCAAGCCCTTGCAACAGTCCCAGGGTATAGCCATGCATAAACTCACTGTCGGTCTTTAAATGCACAAAGCCTCCCTCTTTGAGAACGGCGGCATACTTTTTAAGGAATTCCCTATTCGTAAGCCGATGCTTGGTACGTTTGAACTTGATCTGCGGATCCGGAAAGGTGATCCAGATCTCCGAAACCTCATCCGGGGCAAAGAGCTTATCGATCAGGGAAAGATGCGACCTGAGAAAAGCAACATTGTCCAGGGAATTTTCCAGTGCTGTTTTAGCCCCCCTCCAAAAGCGGGCTCCCTTAATATCAATGCCAATGTGGTTCTTATCAGGATGTAATTGGGCCAGACCTATGGTGTACTCTCCCTTGCCACAACCTAATTCGAGTACTATTGGGTTCGAATTGCCAAAAAAAGTTGCCCAGTTACCCCTTAAGGCAAAGGAATTGGATATGACTTCTTCCCTGGAGGGTTGAATAACATTCTTAAAGGTTTCGTTCTCCCTAAACCGACGTAGTTTGTTCTTACTTCCCAACTAAATTAAGGATTTGGTTTGCTGCAAAACTAATGATTTCATTAGTTGGTGGTTCTATTAAGCCGCTTGTTTCTTTGCTTTTTCGAGCGTAAACGAAAATTCGGATCCGACATCCACTACACTCTCCACATAGATCTTTTCCCCATGTGCTTCAATGATATGTTTTACGATGGATAATCCAAGTCCCGACCCACCTTCCTTTCTGCTGCCACTCTTATCGATCCGGTAAAAACGTTCAAATATCCTGGGGATGTGCTGTTCCGGAATCCCTTCTCCATTATCCGTAACCCGGATAATTACTTTGTTCTTGATCAGGTCTTCCACACTAACTTCCGTGGTACCATCCTGATGGCCATATTTTATGGAATTAACGATCAGGTTGGTGATCACCTGTTGTATCTTCTCCCGATCTCCCCTCACATAGATGGGTTTCTTGTAATCCATATCAAAGGTGAGGCTTATCTGCTTACGGGCTGCTTTCATCTCTAAAAGATCGAATACATTCTGGATGAGTTCTATGATATCGAAATCTCCTATTTCCAGACTCAGATCTCCCACCTCCAATTTGGTGATCAGATCCAGGTCTTTTACGATATAAATGAGTCGTTCTACCCCTTTATTTGCCCTTTGCAGGTATTTTTTGCGCACCTTTCTGTCCTCCATGGCACCATCTAACAAGGTCAGAATATACCCTTGCACGGTAAACAAGGGTGTTTTTAATTCATGCGATACATTCCCCAAAAAATCCTTTCGATACTCTTCCCTGATTTTCAAAGTATCGATCTCAATGCGTTTATCTTTGGCAAATTTTTCTATTTCTTCCGTAAGCGTGGCCATATCGGTAGTAATAGGACGGGAAGCAAAAGTAGTGGATTCGAGCAGGGAAACGTCGTCATAGATTTTTTTGATCCTCCGGTAGATAAATTTCTCCACACGAATTTGAATAATGACAAATGAGATAGCGAAGACCAGGAAGGTGGCTGCGATCAGAAATGGCCATTGGCCCCATAGGTCATAAAATCCCACAAACCCAAGGAATAAAAAAAATAATACGACTGAGATATAAAAGGAAGAACGAAGGGCAAACTTATAGGATTTCCTTAGTTTTATGGCCATTACAGAACAAACTTATACCCTACTCCCTTGACGGTTTTGAAGTGATGATCCCCAATCTTTTCTCGTAATTTCCGGATATGAACATCAATGGTACGACCACCCACAACTACTTCCTGTCCCCATACTTTATCCAGGATCACTTCCCTTTTGAAAACCTTATCCGGTTTTGAGGTAAGGAGCGCGAGCAGTTCAAATTCCTTACGGGGAAGGATAATTTCCTTTCCTTTATTTACCACCTTATACTCTTCCCGATTAATAATGATGTTCCCCACTTTTTTAATTTCATCCGGCGCCTCCTCCTGCTCCTTTATACGTCGCAAAAGGGCTTTCACCTTACTCACCAACACCTTTGGCTTTATGGGTTTGGTAATATAATCGTCTGCCCCGGCATCAAACCCTGCCACCTGGGAATAATCTTCCCCTCTGGCCGTTAGGAAGGCAATAATGGTCTCTTCCAAACCCTCGGTGTTTCGGATGGTCTCGCAAGCTTCTATGCCATCCATTTCCGGCATCATGACATCCAGAATGATCAAATGAGGCCGTTTTTTCTTTGCCTTTTCCACTCCTTCAAGACCATTTTTTGCAGTATATACCTGATATCCCTCAGAAGAAAGATTATACTTTAAGATTTCCAGGATATCTGGCTCATCATCTACGAGAAGTATTCGGATGTCCTGCTTTTTCATTGGTTCCATATTTGTGGTCCTTTCAAAAGTATAAATAAAACTTATATACAAATATCTGATAGCCGGGAATTAACGAACATAACAATTTTATAACATAGAAAGACCCATCTCCTTCTATGGTAAGGCGTGAATTCGTTTTTGATTCCTAAACCAGTACTTTTGATAACAAATGGCATGATTTGTGCAATTTTCTTAAAAAAAAGTGCATTTCATCGATTATGTGCTTTAGATACAACTACAGGGGAATCATCGAATTCCAAAATAAGTATATTTGTTAACAGTTGTTTGTAACCCATACTGTATGAAGCACTTTTACCTACTTGCCTTTTTCTTTGTTTTTATGGTTGGTTTCGCCCAGGAACGTAAAAATACTTCGGGGGATATCGATGGGTTCAACCTGTATCCTAACCCGGTTACTAATGGCAAAGTGTATATTGAAACTACTGCCAACGCCCCAAAAAAGGTCCTTATTTTCGATGTACTTGGAACGCAGGTCATGCAGACCACCATCCTTGGAAAAGAACTGAATCTTGGTGATCTTGATACCGGGGTCTATGTGTTGCGCGTTTTTGAAAAGGACAAGGTGGCCACCCGAAAATTAATTATTAAATAACCACTTCCAATACCTCCTTTAGGTCTTCCCTTTTGAAATAGGAATCGATAAAGTGTTTCAATTTATCGATGAAATAACCTCCGCTATTTTTTCACCTATATTTTTGACTGGTTCACAACAAAATATAGTGTAAGGCGTTCTATTAGAGTACTTTTAAGTATTGATCCCAAATCAATATTGATGAAATTTTTTTACTTAACCTCATTATTGCTGTTATCGCTATGTGCCTATAGTCAGGAAAAGCCCGAGATACGGATTGCCGATAATCAGGAAATTCCCAGTTTCAAACTTTATCCTAACCCTGCTTATAGTGATGTGGTCTATATTACCTCAGAATACAATGACACCAAACTGATCACGGTATACGATGTTTTGGGTGAAATTGTCCTAACCGACCGGATCAGAACAAATACACTGAATATATCGCAATTAGTCCCCGGAGTTTACGTCCTTCAGGTAACGGAACGGCAAAAATCAATTACACGAAAACTGGTGGTCAAATAGTTTCCGTCACCTACTTTAATTACCCGTGCTCCTGTGAAGGAGCTTTTTATTTTCATTATTTTTGCGGCAGGACCAAATTCAATGAACCCCAGGAATATATTCAAGATCAGCAATGCCTCAGAATTTTCTGCTACCGCTCTGAATATTTTTCAGTTCCAATACCAAAACAACAAGGTTTACAGGCAATTCTGTACGCTCCTGGGCAAAAAACCGGGACCTTCCCTGCTGCTTGAGGAGATCCCATTTTTGCCAATTGACTTTTTCCGGACTAAACAAGTAATTACAGGCCATCAGGAACCAGCCATCACCTTCTCAAGCAGTGGCACCACGAATGCTTCGGTAAGCCACCACCATGTGCAGGATATCTCTCTGTATGAAAAGAGCTTTCACAAGGGATTCAAGACCTTTTATGGCCCTATCGAAGACTATTGCATCCTTGCCCTGCTTCCTTCTTATTTGGAACGGGAAGGGTCATCACTCATATATATGGTACAACAGCTTATCCGCGACAGTCGGCACCCGGATAGCGGCTTCTATTTGAAGGACCAGGAGGCCCTTGCCGAAAAATTGATCCGTTTGGATGCCGCAGGCCAAAAAACACTCCTTATTGGCGTCTCATTTGCGCTCTTGGACATGGCAGAAAGATTTCCCCTGCAGTTACAACATGCCATTATCATGGAAACGGGTGGAATGAAAGGCCGCAGAAAAGAAATGATCCGCACCGAACTGCATCAACACCTTAAAAAAGGCTTTGGAGTGTCGCATATCCACTCTGAATACGGGATGACTGAACTGCTCTCACAAGCGTACTCTAAAGAAAATGGCATCTTTTTTACGCCTCCCTGGATGAAGGTCCTGGTCAGTGATACCGAAGATCCACTAAGCATGCAGCCCGCTGGAAAATCTGGAGGGATTAATATTATAGATCTTGCCAACCTATATTCCTGTTCCTTTATTGCCACCCAGGACCTCGGAAAAATTCATGAAGGAGGCGGATTTGAAGTATTAGGACGCTATGACCATGCCGATATCAGAGGATGCAACCTCATGGTCCTATAAACCATAAATGATATCGCCTTTTAATCTACTACTAAGACAAAATAGTTTTTTCTCCCTCGCTGCAACAGCACGTAACGATCATTGACAAGGTCTGATTCCCTGATAAGGTAATCCTCTGTTACTTTTTCCTTATTGACCGAAATGGAATTTTGTTTGAGTTCCCGCCTGGCCTCTCCATTGGAACTCAGAAAGCCGGTTTTGGCAGCTAGCGCCCCTATCATATCCAAACCATCCTTTAATTCGGCCCTTGCTACAGAAGCTTGTGGAACGCCTTCAAAGATCTCCAGGAAAGTGGTCCCATCTAATTTCTTAAGGTCGGTCGATGTGGAATTTCCAAAAAGAATGGAGCTTGCCATTTTGGCATTCTCCAGATCTTCTGCAGAATGGACCATTACCGTGATCTCCTCGGCCAATCGCTTCTGTAAGGCCCTTAAATGAGGGGCTTCGCGATGCTGTTGTACCAGCTCTTTTATGTCATTCTCGGATAAAAAGGTAAAGATCTTAATATATTTTTCGGCATCCTCATCTGAGGTATTAAGCCAGTACTGATAGAATTTATAAGGGGAGGTACGGTGTGCATCGAGCCATACATTTCCCTGCTCCGTCTTCCCAAACTTGGTCCCGTCTGCCTTGGTGATGAGCGGACAGGTTAAGGCGAATCCTTTTCCGCCGCCGATTCTCCGAATCAATTCGGTTCCTGTGGTGATATTCCCCCACTGGTCACTCCCACCCATTTGCAAGGTACAATTATGATGTTGATAGAGATAGAGAAAATCATATCCCTGGACCAACTGATAGGTGAACTCTGTAAAGGACATCCCTTCTTTCGCATCGGCCGATAAACGTTTTTTTACAGAATCCTTGGCCATCATATAATTGACAGTGATATGCTTGCCAATGTCTCTGATAAAATCCAGGAAAGTGACGTCTTTCATCCAGTCATAATTATTCACCAGGACGGCAGCATTTTCCGCTTTACTGTCGAAATCCAGGAACCGGGACAACTGTTCTTTGATGGCCTCTTGATTAAATCGCAAGGTGGTTTCATCCAATAAATTACGCTCAGTAGATTTCCCGGAGGGATCCCCTATCATTCCAGTGGCGCCTCCAATTAGTGCATATGGCTTATGCCCTGCCAATTGAAAATGGCGCAGCATCATTACCCCTACCAAATGCCCTATGTGAAGGGAATCTGCGGTTGGATCGATACCAACATAGGCAGCCTGCATACCACTCATTAAATGCTCTTCCGTACCAGGCATGGCATCGTGCAACATCCCCCTCCATTGTAATTCCGCTACAAAATTTGAATTCATCAGCTGTTATTTTTCTTCGAATGCTGCAAATATAACAGAAATCCTGAGGAGCTAAGGCCCCTCATGGGTAAATATATCCATCGGATTTGAGTACTTTAGGGCCATGATTTTAGTCACAGGAGGCACCGGGTTATTAGGGTCGCATCTTTTACTTCAACTACTCAAGAACGGAGAAAAGGTAAAGGCCCTTTATCGCAATGAACAATCCTTAAAAGAGGTTGAAGCTGTTTTTTCCTATTATATAGAAGATCCCAAAACAATGGCATCTAAAATAGAATGGGTTGCAGGCGATATTACAGACCTGCCATCTCTGGAAAATGCCTTTCTGGGCGTTACACAGGTGTATCACCTGGCAGCCTTGATTTCCTTCAATCCGGCGGCATGGGATCAATTAAAAAAAACCAATGTGGAAGGCACTGCCAACGTGGTCAATCTGTGTCTTGCCAATAAGGTGGAGAAACTCTGTTATGCCAGTTCTATTGCTGCCATTGGGCAAAGCCTTGACAATACCCCTATCACAGAAGAAAATGATTGGATAGATGCCGATGTAAGTGTCTATGCCGTTTCGAAATATCATGCGGAAATGGAAGTATGGAGGGGCTCACAAGAGGGACTTAAGGTAGTGATCATAAACCCCGGTGTCATTCTTGGCCCCGGGAATTGGGACCATGGCAGCGCCCGCCTTTTTAAAAATGCGGCCAAGGGTTTGCGGGCCTACTTCCCGGGAGGCACAGGCTTTGTTTCCGTACATGATGTGGTTGCCATGGCAATGATCCTTATGCAGCAGTCGATTGCGAATGAACGTTTCATTGCCGTTGGAGAAAACCTAAGTTTTCGGGAAGTATTTTCCATGATGAGTGAATCCTTTGGACTCCCGGCACCGAAAAAAAAGATTCCTTTAGCGTTGCTGGAAATAGGCTGGCGATTAGACTGGTGCAGGCGTATCTTTTTCAGGACCAAACGAAAACTAACCAAAAACACGGTTCAGTCCCTTCGCAACAGAAAATATTACAGTTCAAAAAAGGCAGAAGAAACACTGGATTTCCAATTTGAAGGGCTGTCTGCGTGCATAGAAACAAGCTGCCGTTTGCTCAGGCAAAGGTATCCTGCCTGATGGCCCGCGCGACTGATTAGTTGATAGAGTCCTTTATTTTTCTGGCTTTTGCAGCCAAACTATCAGTAACCGTCTTTTTTGCTTCTTCTATAGCCGACTTCTCCCTTTCCAATCGTTCTGCCACCGTTTTATAAATGGCCTCATACACCAAAGGTTGGGAGGCGTAGTAAAGATCACTATTTACAAATTGTATACTATCCACCCCATGCTTTTCAAAAATAAAACTGGTGGGGGAGTCAAAAAGACTTTCCAATTTTGTTGGATCAGTGCTCTTGGCCGCATTTATAATGGCTAATTCATAAAGCATTTCTTCCATTTCAGCACGAGAAATGAGGTTTTCCGGCTTCTCTATGATCTTTTCCACACAGGAAATGAGTAACAGTATCCCTAAAACCAGCGTCCATGTCTTTCTCATGATCTGGAAAATGTTAGCCGTTGGGCGTGTTTTTCATCAGAAAGCATCCCCTTATGATACCCTAAATGACCGTTGATGAACGTGTGGGTAATACCAGCCCGGAATCGGTTTCCCTCAAAGGGCGACCATCCACATTTATATAAAATATTGCTTTTTTCTACTGTCCAGGAGGCATTGGGATCTACAACAACGAGGTCTGCAAAATAACCCTCCCTTATAAATCCGCGATCCTTGATCTGAAAGAGGATGGCAGGGTTATGGCTGATCTTGGTCACCAGTGTTTCCATAGGAATTTTACCCTCCAAAACGCTTTCCATAAGGGCAGGAAGGGCATGTTGCACCAGCGGCCCCCCGGAAGGTGCCTTGGTATAACACTGCTCTTTTTCCTCCATGGTATGAGGCGCGTGATCCGTGGCAATAACATCAATATGATCATTCAACACAGCTTCCCAAAGTTGTTCCCGGTCTGCTGCTTTTTTAATGGCAGGATTCCATTTAATAAGTGTTCCCAGCCTGCTGTAATCCTCCTCACTAAACCAAAGATGGTGTACACAAACCTCAGCTGTGATCTTCTTTTGTTCCAAGGGAATATCATTACGAAACAGTCCCGTTTCTATTCCTGTAGAAAGGTGGAATACATGTAACCTTGCACCGGTTTTTTTTGCCAGGGCTACTGCTTTGGATGAAGATAAATAACAGGCCTCTTCGCTTCTGATCAAAGGGTGGTAAGCCATGGGGATATCTTCCCCGAATTGTTTTTTATAGATGCTTAGATTTTTCCGTATGGTAGCTTCGTCTTCGCAATGGGCAGAAATAACCATTTCTGTATTCCTGAATATTTTTTCCAATACAACTTCATCATCAACCAGCATATTCCCTGTGGAAGAACCCAGGAATAATTTTACGCCGGAACAGGCATTCTTATCCAATCGCTTTAATTCCTCCAGATTATCATTGGTGCCTCCAAAAAGGAAAGAATAATTGGCGTACGATTTAGTAGCAGCCATGGCAAATTTTTCCTCCAGTTTTTCTATGGTCGTGGTTTGGGGGTTGGTATTGGGCTGTTCCATATAGGTGGTGATCCCCCCGGCCAGTGCGGCCCTGCTTTCGGAGGTGATATCGCCTTTATGCGTGAGTCCGGGTTCTCTGAAATGAACCTGATCATCTATCATTCCGGGTAGCAGGTAATGGCCCTGAATATCTATGACCTTTGCTTTTTCATGAGAAATGGAACTGGCAATTTTGGCAATTCGATCATCCTGGATGAGAAGATCTCCTTCCCACTGTATTCCCTCATTTACGATCCGTGCATTTTTTATTAAAGTTGCTCCCATACTAAAAACCATTTCTTTTGAATAAACTTTGTATTCTCATACTGATGACCCCAAAGATCGCTTCCCATATGATGGAGCTGCTCATTTTGGACTTGCCCTTCTCCCGATCGGTAAAAATTATAGACACCTCTTCAATATTAAACTTACGCAAATACGCCCGGTACTTCATTTCTATCTGAAAGGCATACCCAATGAATTTAACGGCATCCAGATCTATGGCCTGTAAAACCTCTCTTTTGTAACATACAAACCCGGCAGTAGGGTCATGGACCCGCATCCCTGTGATCAACTTGACATAAAAGGACGCACCATACGACAATAATATTCTATATAAGGGCCAATTGACAACGTTCACCCCTTTCTTATACCTGGAACCAACAGACACCGCTGCCCCATTGGCACAGGCTCTGTATAAGCGTAACAGATCCGAAGGCCGGTGAGAAAAATCGGCATCCATTTCAAAAATATATTCGTATTTTCTATCCAAAGCCCATTTGAAACCGTGAATATAAGCAGTTCCCAAACCAGCCTTTTCTTTTCTTACCTCTAAAAAAAGCCTCCCCGGATGTTTACGCTGCAAGGCCTCTACTACTTTTGCCGTGCCATCGGGCGAATTATCATCAACCACTAAAACATGAAAGTCTTTCTTAAGGTCGAATACGGCTTCAATGATCGCCTCAATATTTTCAATTTCATTGAAGGAAGGGATGATTACTAAGCTATCGGTCATGAATAGGGTATGCTTTGAGCAAAAATAGTGCTTTATAACGTCTGAAGTAAACTCGCCAGATAATTTTCTTCGTTCAAATTAGAAAGGGATACGTGCTATTATTTGTAATTTTGACGGGAATTCCATTCAGTATGAAACAAAAGTTTCCGGCACTCTTCTTTTATTTTCTGGCAGCCATTTTCCTGCTGAACCTACTTCAGGCAGGGTTTACCGAACTGATCTTTGACGAAGCTTACTACTGGTATTATGCCCAAAATTTGGCCTGGGGCTATTTTGACCATCCTCCCATGGTGGCCTTCCTCATTAAATTTGGTAGCACTTTTTTTTCAGGAGAGCTCGGTATCCGTTTCATGAGTTGCCTGCTGGGGGCCGGTACTTTTATATTGCTGTGGCTGCTGATAGACGATCCGAGAAAAAAAGGATATATCCCCCATTTTTTTGTGCTGCTGTTCTCGTTGACCCTGGTGCATGCATACGGATTCCTGACACTTCCTGACACCCCATTACTCTTTTTTGCAGCCTTGTTCTTCTCGCTTTATAAAAAATTCCTGAATGGTCCGGGATATCTGAACGCCTTCTTGTTGGGCCTGGTAATGGCTGCTTTGATGTACAGTAAATACCACGCATTTCTGGTGATCTTCTTTGTCCTCCTGTCGAATATAAAACTGATTCAAAATCGGTTTGCATGGTTCGCTGTTTTCACTGCATTGCTATTTTACAGCCCTCATTTCTTCTGGCTGTACGAAAATGATTTCGTTTCCATAAAGTACCACCTTTTTGAAAGGCCCAACAGGCCCTATGAATTTATGGATTTTACCCTGGGCTTTTTTATAAACCTGGCGGCTGTTTTTGGGCTAACCTTTCCCTGGGTTTACAAATCCCTGTGGAAGACCAAAGCCTCAGACCCCTTTACCAGGGCACTGCTGTTTGTCAGTTACGGAATTTTGTTGTTCTTTTTCATATCCAGTTTCCAGCGCCGGGTACAGACACAGTGGATCATCATTATTTGTATTCCCATGGCGGTCCTTGCCTATCGCTATATGTTGCAAAATGACCAGACCAGACACTGGATCGTTCGCATGGGGCTGGTCAACATCTTAATCTTGCTATTCCTGAGGATTGGGCTCATCTACCAGCCTTTCTTTCCCATAGTATACGAGACTCATGGAAATAAGAACTGGGTTAAAAAGATCACGTCGCAGGTTGGCGATATCCCTGTGGTATTTGAAAATTCGTATCGAATGGCCCCTATGTTCGCGTTTTATTCCGGTAATACTTCCTATTCCCTGAACAATGTGTGGTACCGGGAAAATCAATATTCCATTGATGCATCAGAAGAACTGGTGCGAAACCAAAAGGTGCTTTATGTATCCAAATACATGAATGAAGGCGATATTAATTTTACCATGCCAGACAGCACCTTGTTTTACGGTGTTTACATAGACCCTTTTGAATCGTTTCGGAAATTAAGGGCCAGGATAGATGATGATGCTGTAGCACCGGAAGCAACAGCCATTCCCTTTACCGTTTATAATCCCTATTCCTTCTCCGTACCACTTGAGAAACTGTCTTTTGGACTGGTAAGCCTGGATGCTTACAAACAAGTGATAACGGTTGTCCCAGTTAACGCAAGACCCTTAGGCAATAGCACGGAATACCTATTGCCTAAAGAAAATATACAATTCATGTGTACCTTGCCTGAAACAGGAGTGCCCAATGCTGCCTATGTGAAAATAGCAATATCGGAAAACGGATTACGATGGGGCCTGAATGGTGAAAAAGCAAAAATAAAATAATGGAAGCCATACTGAGAGACTTAGGGGCCGCAGATTGGATCACACTGATCCTCTTCTTTAGTATGCTATTTCTGGTGCTGGCCAAGATCCTTTTCTACAGCCGCTTCATGAATTTTATCATCCTCCCCTTTAACAACAAATATATTTTTCTTTACAATAAGAAGGACCGGCTCATGAATTGGTTTCATATCTTTCTGACAGCCTTTCAAATACTGAACTCGTCGCTTTTTCTCTACCTTATTTTTACCATTTTAGCTCCGGACGACATTATTCTTTCCCCTGTCTTTTTTGCATTCATAGTGGGCCTCGTCTTTCTTTTCCTGTTCGTAAAGATCCTTTTACAAGTTGGCAATAGCCTGGTATTTAACAACCGCGCTATTATGTCCGAAATCCTTTTCAAAAAGATCTCATATTTAAACTACAGTAGCTTGGTAATGTTTTTTGCTAACGTGCTCTTAACCTATGTATTCATTGACTCCAAGCTGGTCGTATACCTTAGTTTGGCGGTTGTTTTCCTGATCCTTGCCATTGGCTGGGTTACCATTATTAAAACGCATCTTAAGTTCCTTACTTCCTACTTTTTCTATTTTATTTTGTACCTTTGCGCACTTGAAATTGCCCCTGTCATAATTTTAGTGAACTATCTTAAAGATTGAGATGTATGAAAGTAAAGACGATTTTGGTTTCACAGCCAGAACCTAAGATGGAAAACTCACCTTACCTGCGCCTCATTGAGAAAGAACATGTCCGGGTCGATTTTAGGCCGTTTATACATGTGGAAGGGGTTGATGCCAAATCCGTACGACAGCAAAAAATAGATCTGAAAGACTTTACTGCCATTATCTTAACTAGCAGAAACTCTGTGGATCACTTCTTCAGGATAGCAGAAGAGATGCGGTTTAAAGTACCGGACACCATGAAATACTTCTGCCAGTCAGAGGCAGTGGCTTTTTACCTTCAAAAATATGTGGTTTACAGGAAAAGAAAGATCTATGTAGGCAAACGGAATTTTGGTGAACTTCAGCCATTATTTAAAAAATACAAGGAAGAAAAGTTTTTACTTCCCTCCTCAGACGTACTCAAAGTAACTGTTCCCGAGACACTAAACGAATTAAATCTCAATTGGAAGAGGGGTATCTTCTACAAAACCGTCATCAGTGATCTTTCGGATCTAAGGGATGTTTATTATGATGTGCTGGTTTTCTTTAGTCCCTCGGGAATTGAATCATTACTTAAGAATTTTCCTGATTTTGAACAAAACAACACCAGGATCGCTGTATTCGGCAATTCGACCGTTGAAGCGGCTACGGAGGCTGGACTTAGGATCGATATTCAGGCCCCTACCCCGGAAACACCTTCCATGACCATGGCCTTACAGAAATACATCACCAGCGTGAATAAGAAATAGGCAACTATTACCCATTATAAAAAAGGCCTCCTGAACGGAGGCCTTTTTTATTAGAATGCATAGCGTTGGGGCCCGCCTCTTCTGATCTCTTCATTTGCAAAGGCCTCGAATTTCTTAAAATTCTCGCGAAAGGCATTGGAGAGCTTGAATGCCGTTTTGTAATAGGCCTCATCATTATTCCAGGTAGCCCTCGGACTTAACACTGAGGTGGGCACCCCGGGACAGGACCTGGGTTGGGCCACCCCAAAAACCGAATGTATGTGATAGGTGTCATAGGAATACAACCCCAGATCGCCGCGCAATGCCGCATGTATCATGGCCCTTGTGTATTTTAACTTCATGCGGGTCCCTATGCCGTAGGGACCTCCCGTCCAACCTGTATTAACCAACCAAACATTAACGCCGGATTCCTTCATTTTCCTACTTAGCATCTCGGCGTATTTAGTAGGATGCCATGGCATAAATGGGGCACCAAAACAGGCCGAAAAGGAAGGGATAGGTTCTACGACGCCTGCTTCCGTACCAGCCACTTTTGCCGTGTAGCCCGAAATAAAATGGTACGCTGCCTGACTGGGTGTTAATTTACTTATGGGGGGAAGTACCCCAAAGGCATCGGCTGTCAGGAAGAAAATATTCTTAGGGTCCTTTCCAACAGAAGGTAACTGGATGTTCTCTATATGGTGAATGGGATAGCTCACGCGTGTGTTTTGTGTAATGGACGTGTCTTCAAAAGCCACTTTTCCATTTTCATCCATGATCACATTCTCCAATATGGCACCCTTCTTTATGGCATTATAGATCTCCGGTTCGTTCTCCTCAGATAAGTTGATGACCTTGGCATAACATCCCCCTTCAAAATTGAAAATAGTGTTCTCATTTGTCCAGCCATGTTCATCATCGCCGATAAGCCTTCGGTGCGGATCTGTAGAAAGGGTGGTTTTGCCGGTGCCCGAAAGGCCGAAAAAGATAGCCGTATCGCCTTCTGGGCCTATATTTGCCGAACAATGCATGGGCAATGTATCCTTGTTTACCGGAAGTAAAAAATTCAAGGCCGAAAAAATGCCCTTTTTGATTTCTCCCGTATATCCGGTACCCCCGATCAGGGCGATCTTTCGTGTAAAATTAAGGATCGCAAAGTTATGCTGGCGCGTACCATCTGCCACGGCATCTGCCATAAATTCAGGTGCATTTACAACAAGCCAATCCGGTTCAAAACATTCCAGCTCCTCATCGGTCGGCCTTATAAACATATTATAAGCGAAAAGGTTAGACCACGGAAATTCCGTGATGACCCTAATATTCATCCGATATTCCGTATCAGCACATGCATAGCAGTCGCGTACGTATAGTTCCTTGTTGGCCAGATACGCGGTAACCTTGTCGTATAAAACATCGAACTTGTCCGGGTCAAATGGTTTGTTCACAGGCCCCCACCATACCTTCTCCTCCGTAATGGCATCCTTAACAATAAAACGATCTTGTGGGGAACGTCCTGTAAATTCACCTGTGTTCACCGCCAAGGCACCCGATGAGGCTTCCCGTCCCATACCTTTTTCAAGCGTTATTTTATGCAATTGTTCTGGCGGTAATTGATAATGAATGTGTTTACTCTTGATACCGTAGTCCTGTAACGAAATCGATTTCGTTGATGCGTTGGAAGAAGTCATATCGTTGTCATTTGATAGCGCAAAACTAGAAAAAAATTGAGCGCTACCCTACTAAATAACACCTCGTTTAGACAAGGTTCCTAAAAACACGGTATCCTAGTAGTCCCCAGCCGAAAATGAGAAAACTACCCCCAATTGGGGTAATAAACCCGATGGAAGAAAAATCGAAGGAAGTAAGGCCGTTCGTAGCCAAAAGGTAAATAGAAAATGAAAACAAGACTGTCCCCGTGCCAAGGCAATAATAAATCCATTTCTTTTGTCCGGAAGACAATTGCGTCATAGTCCCAACCCATAATAAAAGGAGGGCATGATACATTTGGTATCGAACTCCTGTGTTATAACTTTCCAGGGAGGCAGCATCGATCATGTCCTTAAGACCATGCGCCCCAAAAGCACCCAGAATGACCGCCAAAAACCCAAAAATTACAGCCGACAGCAATATTGTTCTGTTCATAACTTAATCCTCCTGTTTTTTTATAAATGTAACAATTTGATACCTTAGTATCCTTAAAATACAAATGTAGTCAATACCAATGATGCGAAAAATATTAGTAGTAGGGGCAGGTAAATCTACCTCTTATATGTTGGATTATTTTTTGAATAAGGCGAAGGAAGAACAGTTAGAGATCACCATAGCCGATATGGTTACGGATGGTATCCCCGATCATATCCGTAAACACCCATCCTGCAGGCTGATGCCCCTGGATGTTCTCAATATGGAGGAGCGCAGTGCGGCCATTGGCAATGCCGACATAGTCGTTTCCATGCTGCCGGCCCGTTTACATACAATAGTCGCTGAAGATTGCCTTCGCTTGCGAAAAAACCTGGTTACGGCCTCCTATGTGAGCAACGAAATGAAAGCCATGCAGCCTGATGTAACTGCTGCGGGCCTCATCTTTATGAATGAAATTGGTCTGGATCCCGGAATCGACCATATGAGTGCCATGCAGATCATCGATCGCATACGGGAAAAAGGAGGAAAAATGTTGTTATTCGAATCCTTTACCGGAGGGCTGGTAGCCCCGGAAAGTGATACCAATAAATGGAACTACAAATTTACCTGGAACCCTCGTAACGTGGTGTTAGCGGGTCAGGGAGGTGCTGCAAAATTCATACAGGAAGGCACTTACAAATATATCCCGTACCACAAGCTTTTTAGGCGAACGGAATTTATGGAGATAGAAGGGCACGGGACTTTTGAGGCATATGCCAACAGAGATTCGCTAAACTACCGGGAAGCCTATGGTTTACAGAATGCACTCACTCTGTACAGAGGAACGATGCGAAGAGTTGGTTTTTCCAAAGCCTGGAACATGTTCGTTCAATTGGGGATGACAGATGACAGTTATGTTATTGAGAACTCGGAAGGAATGTCCTACCGGGAATTCACCAACCTCTTTCTGCCTTATTCGCCAACAGATTCAGTAGAATTGAAGCTCCGCCATTACCTGAAAATAGATCAGGATGACAGTATATGGAGCAAACTCCTTGAACTGGATCTGTTCAATGCAAATAAGACCTTTTCATTAAAGAAAGCTACGCCTGCACAAATGCTCCAAAAATTACTGGAAGAGAAGTGGACCCTGGCCGAAAACGATAAGGACATGATCGTCATGTATCACAAGTTTGGCTATGAACTAAATGGCAAGAAAGAACAGATAGACGCCAATATGGTGGTTCTGGGCGAAAACAGGAGTTATACTGCCATGGCCAAGACGGTAGGCTTGCCCGTTGCCATGGCCACCCTCCTTATCTTAAACAAAAAGATCAAAACCCCTGGCGTTCAGATTCCGATCAGTAAAGAAGTCTATGAACCTATTTTAAAGGAATTAAAAACCTTTGATATTATCTTTAAGGAATACAAGGTACCATACCTGGGATATAATCCGGATTCTGTAGCAGGTTAAAGATTGTAAGAAGAAATGCTATCTTTAAGCACTTTTTGAAAGGCACTAATGAAATCTTCGAACGAAAAAGTAAAAATAGATGGGATTGACAAAAAGATCCTGCGTTATTTAATGCAGGATGCCCGCCAGCCCATTTTGGAAATTGCCCGAAATATAGGGATCTCCGGAGCTGCTATACATCAACGCTTGCGGAAATTGGAAAAAGCAGGGTTGATCGCCGGATCCAAATTTATCATCAACCCAAAGGTACTGGGGTATACTACCATGGCCTATATAGGGATCTTCCTGGACAAAGCGATGAGTAACCCAACAGCGGTGAAAGCCTTGGAAAAGATCCCGGAAGTACTGGAATGTCATTACACGACCGGAAACTGGTCAATTCTTATCAAAGTGCTATGCAGGGACAACGAACATCTGATGCACGTATTGAATAAAAACATTCAGCAAATAGAAGGCGTTTCCAGGACAGAGACCTTTATCTCATTAGACCAGCAAATAGACCGGCAGATAACCATATAAAAAGCCTGAAAGTAAGACTTCCAGGCTTTACAAAAATAGTGTTTTCTTAATCCCTGCCGCCTAGCACCTGCAAGCCCCAGTAAACCAATGTTGCAAGCGAACCGATGGCGGCAACCAAATAGGTTCTGGCCGCCCATTTCAAGGCGTCTTCGGAACCTTTATATTCCTCCCGGGAAACGATATTTTTTTGTTTCAACCATGCCAATGCCCGGTTGCTGGCATCGTACTCCACCGGAAGTGTAATAAAACTGAACACCGTGGCCAGGCCCATCATCAGAAGTCCGGCCACTGCCACATAAAATCCGAGTCCGGAGCCGGCAGCTGCTCCAAGCACTAAACCGCCAAAGACCACCCAGGTAGACAATCCGGAAGTGACACTTACTACGGGAACCAGTTTAGAGCGCATGGTCAGCCATTCATATGCCTGCGCATGTTGTACCGCATGCCCGCATTCGTGCGCTGCCACGGCAGCCGAAGCCGCATTTCGCTGACTATAGACGGCCTCGCTTAAATTGACGGTTTTTTTTAGTGGATTGTAATGGTCTGTCAGCATACCGGAAACCGATACCACCTTCACATCCCTGATGCCATGATCGGCCAGCATTTTTTCTGCGATCTCGGCACCACTCATTCCATTTCTCAGGTGTACCTTGGAGTAGTATTTGAATTTACTTTTTAATTTGCTGCTAACCAGCCAGCTTACCAAGGCAATGCCTCCCAGCAGAATATAATATATCATCATAATTTTTCTAATTAATATTTAAAACTACAAAATACCCAGCAAAAACCCCGCCAAGGACAGCAGGGTTTTAATAACTGACAAAATGTACGTTTTTCTATGCCAGTGCCACATCCCACTGAAACGCTTCGATGATTTCCTTATACGCCACTTCCCCTTCAATAATATTTAATCCTTTATGCAGGGAAAGATCCTCTTCGCATGCCTTATACCAGCCTTTATTAGCCAGTGCAAGGACATACCGTAAGGTTACATTGGTCAACGCCATGGTAGAAGTGTAGGGAACCGCTCCCGGCATATTGGCTACTGAATAATGGACCACATCATCAATAATGTACACCGGATCTTCATGGGTCGTAGGTTTGGTGGTTTCCACACATCCACCCTGATCTACTGCCACATCCACAATGACGGTTCCCGGACGCATGGATTTTAGCATATCCCTGGTAATAAGGTTGGGCGCTTTAGCCCCTTTTAAAAGGACACCCCCAATTATAAGATCGTGGGTTCTTATGTGTTTTCGGATATTAAATTCATTTGAAAACTCTGTAACCACATGGGGTGGCATAACATCATTTATGTAGCGTAATCGTTTCATGTTAACATCGAGTATGGTAACATGTGCACCTAATCCCGCCGCCATTTTTGCAGCTTGCGTGCCTACAACTCCGGCCCCTAAAACCAATACTTTACCCGGTGCCACACCTGGTACACCCCCTAATAAAACACCTCTTCCCTTTACTGGTTTTTCCAAATACTTCGCCCCTTGCTGAATAGCCATTCTCCCGGCCACTTCGGACATGGGTGTCAATAAGGGTAGCGATCCATCTTCATCCTCTACGGTTTCATAAGCGATACAAATGGCGCCACTTGCCACCATGGCACGCGTAAGCGCTTCGCTGGAGGCAAAATGGAAATAGGTAAATACCACCTGCCCTCTTCGGATCAAATTGTATTCCACCTCAATGGGTTCCTTGACTTTTACGATCATCTCACTTAGCGCATACACCTCTTCCAGGGTATCCAGGATGGTCGCACCAGCTTCCTCATAATCCTTATCAAAAAACCCGCTTCCCTCACCCGCACTGGTTTGTACGTAAACTGTGTGGTTGTTTTTTGCCAATTCAAAAACGCCCGCAGGGGTCATTCCAACCCTGCTTTCGTTGTTCTTAATTTCCTTAGGCACTCCTATGATCATCTTACTATAGTTTAGTTTGTTCGTTCCAAAGTTGAAACAAAAAATGATGAAATAGAAATAATATCGATAAAATACAGGGGTAAGGTGGTAAATATTTGCTATTTACCATTTTATACCCCCTAATATATAGGGGGTGTATTTATATTTAAGATATATTTTGAAGCATGACCCCTCATTTAACTCAAAACGTATTGCTTTCTATAAAGGGCGGGCAGATGTACTAGCCAACAATATTGACGATCTTTCCAGGGACAACGATGACCTTTTTAGGGATACGGCCGTCTAGCTGTGCTATCGTTTTTTCGTGTTTCATGACCAATTCCTCAATTTCATCTTTGGAAATATCTAAGGGCATTTCAAGCGTAAATCGCATTTTGCCATTGAAAGAGATAGGGTATGCTTTGCTTTGTTCCACCAGGTACTTTTCCTCAAATGTCGGATAGGCGGCATTTGTAATCGATGACCCATGCCCCAGTCGCTCCCATAGCTCCTCAGCAATATGGGGTGCATAAGGCGCAATAAGTACGGCCAAAGGTTCCAGGATCTTTTTGGCGTTGCATTTCTGAGCAGTCAGCTCATTAACGCAGATCATAAACGTGGCTACGGATGTATTGAAAGAAAAGTTCTCAATATCTTCCGTTACTTTTTTAATGGTCTTATGGAGCGTTTTCAATGACGCGGCATCCGGCGCTGCATCACTTACATAAAAGGCACCGTCATTTTTAGGATGATACAGGCGCCACATTTTTTTTAGAAATGAATACACCCCTGAGATCCCTGCTGTATTCCAGGGTTTCGATTGTTCCAAAGGCCCCAGGAACATTTCGTACATGCGCAGCGCATCGGCTCCATACTCTTCACAAATAGCGTCCGGATTTACAACATTGTATTTGGATTTGGACATTTTCTCTACTTCCCTTCCTACATAAAACGACCTATTTTCCCTGATAAAGTGAGCGTCTTCAAATTCGGGGCGCCAGGATTTAAATCCTTCAATATCCAGTTCGTCCGAGGTATTTACCAGGGAAACTTCCGTATGGATAGGATCTACCTTTTTCCCTGCTATGAGCCCTTTAGAAAGAATGTTCTTGGTGCCAACCTCCCTGTAAACAAAGGCACTGCTCCCCAGGATCATTCCCTGGTTGATAAGTTTTCTTGCATATTCTTCCCTGGGCACCCACCCCATGTCGAACATAAATTTCTGCCAGAACCGGGAATACAGCAAATGTCCTGTAGCGTGTTCCATCCCTCCTATGTAAAGGTCAACGTCCTGCCAATACTGAATGGCTTTATTTCCGAATATCGCCTCATCGTTATGCGGATCCATATAGCGGTTAAAATACTGGGAACTCCCCGCCCAGCCGGGCATGGTATTTAATTCCAAAGGAAACACCTGCTTATGGTCTATTTTTTCATTGGAAACAACCTGTTTTGTTTTGGTACACCAGGCCCAATCGGTGGCATTACCCAAGGGTGGTTCGCCTGTTTCCGTAGGTAAGTATTTTTCTACCTCCGGCAATTTTAAGGGCAGGCTTTCAACCGGGATCATTTGCGGTATTCCATTCACATAATAAACAGGGAATGGCTCTCCCCAATACCGCTGGCGACTAAAGACAGCATCCCTCAAACGGTAATTCACTTTTCCTTTCCCAAGGTTTTTTGTTTCCAGTTCCCGGATGATCCTTTTAGAAGCTTCCTTGTACGACAGGCCATTTAAGAAATCAGAATTGGCAATGATGGTATTTTCCTTGTCTGCGAAGGCTTCCTCCGAAATATCGATCCCCTCAAAAATATTGGGAATTGGGATGTTGAAATGTTTGGCAAAATCATAGTCGCGCTGATCCCCGCAAGGAACAGACATTACTGCTCCCGTACCATAGCCTGCCAGTACATAATCTCCGATCCAAATTGGGATTTGCTGCTTCGTAAATGGATGTACCGCATAGGCACCTGTGAACACCCCACTCACTGATTTCACATCGGCCATCCGTTCCCTTTCAGATCGTTTGGCAGTTTCTTCCACATAAGCCAGCACTACTTCTCTTTGTGCTTCGGTCGTTATTTTCTCCACTAATTCATGTTCCGGTGCCAGGGTCATAAAGCTAACCCCAAAAATAGTATCCGGTCTTGTGGTGAATACCTCAATCGGGAAAGAGGTTTCCTGTTCTGCTGTTGGCGCGGTCATAAACGTGAGGGATGCCCCTACGGACCTTCCAATCCAATTGGTCTGCGCATCCTTTAACGGTTGTGGCCAATCAATGGTTTCCAACCCGTCCAGTAACCGTTGGGCATAGGCCGTAATACGCATGCTCCATTGGGTCATTTTTTTACGGATCACCGGGTGTCCCCCCCGTTCCGAAACACCATTCACGATCTCATCGTTCGCCAGGACCGTCCCAAGCTCCGGGCACCAGTTTACTTCAGTATCTGCCAGATAGGTCAGCCTGTATTTCAGCAAGAAATTTTGTTGTTCTTCAAAACTGAATGTATGCCATTGCTGCGCTGTTATCTGAGGCGTATCATCATCACAAGCAGCTTGTATCCTCAAATTCCCTTCCTTTTGTAGCTCAGTAATCAACCCATCAATGGGTTCTGCTTTATCCGTTTCCTTATTATACCATGAATTGAATAATTGAATAAAAATCCACTGGGTCCATTTGTAGTATTTAGGGTCCGACGTACGGACTTCCCTACTCCAGTCAAATGAAAATCCAAGGGTATCCAATTGTTCGCGGTACCTCTTTATATTGGTTTCGGTCGTTATGGCCGGATGTTGGCCTGTCTGAATGGCATACTGCTCGGCGGGCAAGCCAAAAGAATCATAGCCCATCGGGTGTAGCACATTAAACCCTTTATGCCTTTTATAGCGGGCATAGATATCACTGGCAATATAGCCTAATGGATGGCCCACATGCAATCCTGCCCCGGAGGGATAAGGAAACATGTCTAACACATAAAATTTTTTCTTTTCAGATTCGTTATTAGCTTTAAACGTTTGGTTCGTTGCCCAATAGCGTTGCCATTTATCCTCGATCTTCCTGAAATCGTAACCCATGCCTTTTTCTTTCACTTTCTATAGCGGCAAAAATAGGCGTAATCCCCGAAAGGGAAAAACGATTCATGATATCATTAAAGGGGCTATATTGGTTGTATATGGGGGGGTACGGTTCCAGTGACTTTAATTGACCTATATTTATATATGCATAATCGTCTTCTAAAAGGGCTGTTTTTCCTTCTCGTCATAGGTTATTTCCCGGCATTGCAGGCGCAACTCGGTTTTTGTCAGGGGAATTCCGGAGCGCCGATATTCACTGAAAACTTCGGCACCGGAACCACCAATGGCCCGGCATTACCCCCGGGGGCCACTACCTATACCTATGTGAATGGGGCCCCGGATGATGGCAGTTATACCATTGCGAGTAATACAGCGGGTTACTTTGAATGGTTTAACACACCAGATCATACACCGGATGATGTGAGTGGTAAAATGTTTATCGTAAATGCCGGTTTTACGCCGGGCGAGTTTTTTAGCAGGACGATAGATGGTTTATGTGAAAATACTTCGTATGAATTCTCTGCCTGGCTTATGAATTTGCTTCCACGATCCGGTTGTTTAGGCGATGGGATCCCTATTAATGTAAGGTTTCAGATCTACGATAGTACAGGCACCAACTTACTTGCCTCAGGGGATACGGGAGATATTCAGGGTAAAACCGCTGCGGAATGGGAGCAGTATGCCTTGTTATTTACAACAGTGCCAGGTCAGTCTTCAGTTATTTTAAAAATGGGCAACAATGGAGGCGGAGGTTGTGGGAACGATTTAGCCATAGATGACATTGTTTTCAGATCCTGTGGCGACCGCATTTCCCTTACCGATCCTCAAACTCAAAATTCAATCGTTTCATGCAGGGAAGACGGGGCTATTAGCACAACACTTTCCGCAACGCCCGATTTTACGATATTCTCCTCACATTATTACCAATGGCAGGAAAGTTTGGACAATAGTACCTGGGTCGATATTCCCGGGGAAAACACAGATTCATATACAACGCCGGTTCTTACGGATAATCACTATTACAGGGTAAAAGTTGCCGAGGATCCGATAAATCTTACGAACGACCTGTGCAATGTCCTTTCTGAGGTTTTCGAGATCGTCTTTGTAAACTCCCCGGCACCTCCGTTAAGCACGGGCACCGTAGGTTTGTGCAGTAATGAAGAACGATTAATTCGGGCAACTGTGCCCAATGGGGTCACAGTTAACTGGTATGATGCCCCCACAGGAGGTACTTTGCTCGAAGCCAATTCTGTTTTTCTAACGCCCGAAAGTGCAGGGACCTATTATGCAGAGGCAGTCACAGTTCTGGGAAATTGTCCGTCAGCTACCAGAACCCCTGTAACCCTGGATATCTATCCGATCCCGGCCGTAACGGATGAAACGGTTTTCTTATGTGAAAACAGCCTGGCAACACTTGAAGCAGGTGTAGATAATGTCAGCTATACCTGGAATACAGGGGAAACCTCTTCTAGCATCACGGTGAACACTCCCGGCACCTATACTGTTGATGTAACGGATGCCTTTGGCTGTTCTGCCAGTAAATCGATCGAGGTCATTCAAATTGATCTGCCCGTAATAGCGCAGATCATATCCATTGATTATGATATCCGCATCACTGCCGAAAATCCGGTTGGTTTGGAATACTCCCTTGATGGCATAAACTTTCAGGAAGACCCTGTCTTTGTAAACGTCCCTGCCGGAAGCTATGAAACCTATGTCAGAAATAGTACTTACTGTGATCCGGTGCTTACGGAATACGTGCATCTGGTAGTCCCCAAATTCTTCACGCCCAATGGGGATAGTATTAATGATACTTTTGAAATAGGAGGTATTGAAGGCTTTAGCAATTATGAAATCAATATTTTTAATCGATTTGGCCAGCTATTAAAACAGCAGATCAATGAACCTATGCGCTGGGATGGGACCTTCAATAATCGCCTGCTCCCATCAGGGGATTACTGGTATACCATTCAAGCGGGAGACAGGTCCTACTCCGGGCATTTTACCTTAAAACGATAGGCCGGAAGGTCCTGTTTCAGGATTCTTAAAGAAATAATAATAATGCAGTGCCTGCCGCAGAATACGGTTTACTTTAGTATTTTTACACAACCATTATCTGCTTATGAGCACATCCTTTGAACGATATCAAAAAAGGAAGCTAATCTCTTCGTACTTTTCAGTGGTGCTGAGCATTGCGCTGGTACTTTTTCTATTGGGCGTGTTAGGACTTCTGGTCCTGAACACAAAGAAATTAGCCGACCATTTCAAGGAACAGATCACCCTCTCTATTTTCTTGAAAGACAATGCCAAACAGGTGGAGATAGATCAACTCCAAAAAAGCCTTGTCATGGCAGAGTATACTAAAAATGCTCTCTATGTTTCCAAAGAGGAAGCAGCGGAACAACACAGCGAAGAAATAGGCGAAAATTTCATAGATTTTTTGGGCTATAATCCTTTGAAAAACTCAATAGACGTTCAGCTGAAGGCCGATTTTGTTTCAACAGACCAGATCGCTGCTATCGCCAAAGAAATTGAAACCAAGGGCTATGTAGAAGAAGTAAGCTATGACAAACCCCTTATTGCGCTGCTGACAGATAACGTAAAAAAGATCTCATTTTGGATCCTGGTGGTGTGTGCTATTTTCACATTCATTGCAGTGCTGCTGATCAATAGTTCCATTAGGCTATCCATATATTCCAAGCGATTTATCATCAAAACGATGCAAATGGTTGGCGCCACCAAAACATTTATTCGCAAGCCCTTTATCTGGACCAATATTAAGTTAGGCATGTTGGGTGCTTTGTTGGCCCTTCTCGTTTTGGGTGCTTTACTTTATTATATGGATCTTAATTTTCCGGAACTCAATCTCTTTCAGGATGGGCTATTCCTGGTAGGGCTTTTTACAGGCGTATTCCTGCTTGGTGTCTTAATCTCCTTTATAAGCACCTTTTTCGCTACGCAACGATTCCTAAATCTGCGAACAGACGATTTATATTATTAACTTTGCCAACATGGGAAAAAAGCAGAAGAACAAAACTGAGAACACCAAACAGGAGTTCATTTTTCAAAATAAGAACTATCTTTTTATGTTTATCGGGATCGCTTGTATGGCACTGGGATTTATCCTTATGAGTGGCGGTGGCAGTGACGACCCAGCGGTGTTTAATCCGGATATCTATAGTTTCAGGAGAATACGCCTTGCGCCCACCTTAGTGCTCATTGGCCTGGGTATTGAAGTTTACGCCATTCTTTTAAATCCTCATAAGAATAATTAATTGGAAATTATTGACGCCATCATTCTTGGCATTGTACAGGGGTTAACGGAGTTCTTGCCGGTTTCTTCCAGTGGCCATTTGGAACTTGGCAAAGCGATTCTGGGAGACACCTCCTTACCGCAGGACAGCCTTCTGTTTACCGTAGTATTACACTTTGCGACAGCACTAAGTACCCTGGTGGTTTTTAGAGCCGATGTAATGGAAATTGTTAAGGGGCTATTTCAGTTTAAATGGAATGAAGAAACACAGTTCTCCCTGAAGATCATTTTTTCCATGGTCCCGGCGGCCTTTATAGGTTTGTTTTTTGAAGATAAATTTGAGGGTCTTTTTGACGGAAACGTGCTGTTGGTAGGGTTTATGCTTATCATTACAGCACTGCTGCTTTACCTGGCAGATAAAGCCAGGGATACCCAGAAAAAAGTGACATTTCTCAATGCTTTTATTATCGGAATATCGCAAGCGATCGCCATTTTGCCAGGTATTTCCAGGAGTGGGGCAACCATTTCCACATCCGTACTTTTGGGAATAGACAAAACCAAAGCTGCCCGGTTTTCTTTTTTGATGGTTGTACCGCTCATCCTTGGGAAAATGGCCAAGGATATCTTGGGAGGTGAAATTGATTTTCAAAGTGAACAAATAGTAAGTATGAGCGCAGGTTTCTTAGCGGCATTTATAGCAGGACTACTGGCCTGTACCTGGATGATACAACTTGTAAGACAAAGCCAATTACGGTATTTTGCTATCTATTGTTTTATTGTAGGGGTCATTGCCATAGGTTTTGGCGTGATGAATTAAATATGCTCCTATGGATCTGTCTCCTGAATTGCTTACCAAAGAAAGGTTTCTTGAAGGAGACATACTCCTTATAGACAAACCGCTGACCTGGTCCTCCTTTCAGGCCGTAAATCATGTGAAATGGACCATCCGCAAGAAATTTGGTCTGAAGAAGATCAAAGTGGGGCACGCCGGAACCTTAGATCCGCTGGCCAGTGGTTTACTTCTAATCTGTGTTGGAAAATTCACAAAAAAAATTCCGGAACTCCAGGGGCAAATCAAAGAATATACCGGAACTATAATTCTTGGGGCTACCACTCCCTCATATGACCTGGAAACAGCCATAGACCAAACCTATAGCACAGAGCACCTGACCCCCACGGCAATCAAAAGTGCCACCGAATCGTTTCTGGGTCCTATCATGCAGAAACCGCCTATTTTCTCTGCCTTGAAAAAAGATGGGAAACGCCTCTATGAATACGCGCGCGATGGAAAAGCGATCGAGATCCCTCCCCGACGAGTGGAAATTATGAAATTTGAAATTGAAGCCATCCGCATGCCCCATGTAGACTTTAGGGTTGTCTGCAGTAAGGGTACCTATATCCGATCCTTAGCTCATGATTTTGGCAAAAACCTGGCTTCTGGTGGCCACCTTTCGGCACTGAGAAGAACCAAAATAGGTGATTTCAACGTAGATAATGCACTGACGCCTGTTCAATTCCGTGAAATCGTATTGCCAGATTAACACAGGTGTTTTAGTTTTTTTAGTAGTTTGCAATGACCTTTTTATGAAAAAAGTGGCCGAAATCTTTCAAAAATTATTGGACCTTAATCGGAATCAGCTTTCGCTGATCATCACTTTTTTCTCCCTTTCCATTATCGTTTTGATACTTTATAACCTCCATTTAGGAGGACAGAAACAAGATGAATACGTCATTGAAATGAGTCTGGCCGATGAAGATATACTCGAATTATTGGCGGCAGAAGAGAAAAAAGCCGAAGAACTGGCAAATGCAGACCCCATAAAGAGCAGTGCAGCGATCAATGAAACAGCCAAGCCAAGTTTTGGTAATCCTGAGCCGCTGAAAACACTGGAAGAACTCATGGAGGAAAACAAAATGAATTCCAGTGATCAAAATTTGGACACCGAATTGGAATCAGCTGATGGGTTTGCAGCATCCCTTAAAGAAATGGCCAGGATCAGGGAAGAACAAAAAAAGCAGGTTGGGGAAAAAGAAGCCGAAAAAAAAGAGTTTACAAACTATTTGGCCAACAAAAGAACCAGGATCTCCTTTTCGCTGGTAGACCGAAATAGCTATGAGCTCCCTCCACCGATATACACCTGTATTGAAGGAGGCAAAGTGGTGATCAACATTAAAGTAGACCAAATGGGGTATGTAATAGATGCGTCGTTCAATGCAACGAGTTCGAACACTTCCAATGGATGTCTGGTCGAAAATGCTATTGAATATGCCCTACAGGCACGCTTTAGCCCTTCCTCAAAACCAGCACAAATAGGTACCATCACCTATTTATTTCAGAGCAAGTAATTGCAACAGTCCTTCAAGGATATTCCGTCCTTTATCCAAATTGAACCATTGTTGCAGGGATTCTTTAAATGCAGGCGTTAGGGCACCGTGTTGCTCCCTGAAGTCGGTTGCCATTTCTGTTGCCTTAGCAGGCAGTGGGCCCCAGGTGCCGAGCATATCCAAAGATGTCTTATCTACCATGATCAGCTTTGGGATAGACATCTTTCCGTTTGTCAGGAACGCATCCATCAAAGAAGGCTGCTCATTTCTAAGCACGATCCTGAGGTCAATACTGTCTGTAAGTTGTGCCACCTTGTTCATCACCGGAAGGGAAGGAGCCGCATCGCCACACCAGCTTTCGGTGATCACCAACCAATATACCTTTTTATTAAAGGTTTGGATCTGCAGTTTCTCCTCCTCTGACAGTTTTATCGTCTTGTCCCATCGGCGCATCCGCTGATCATTCAAGCGGGTATACTGAATATAGGCGGGTGTTTGTTCCGGACCAGTAGTCCCCTTTTGGGATGTTAGGTCTGTAACCAGCTTTCTGAACTTCTCATAGGACATCCCTGCAGAGAGGGCATTCCGTATACTGGTTTTAACATCTGTCTTTGCTAACACGGGCATCTTATCGGTTATGAAAAAGAATTTATCCTAAACTGCTCTTTTAGTTGTTTAAAACAGGGATTCCTTACTGCTATCCCCCGAAAAAATTGAATCCCTATAAATTCTCCGGATTAATGGCCAGGCTTTGGAACAGTTTGGCTTTTGCGGTAAAAAATTTGTTTTGGAGTTCATTCTGTTTCAATTTGGCGTCTATCAGACTGCGCTCCCTTGAATTAATCAGGAAGAGGGAGCTTTCCCCAAAACTAAACTTGCGCTCTTCCCCATTTAGCAAGGCACTATAATTCTTTACAATATCTAATACCAATTGATTTTGTTCATCGAAGGAATCCAGTTCATTGTATATCGCCAGGATCTTATTGGTTATGGCTACCGTGGCATTGTTATATTCAAATTCCGCATCCCTCAGCTTAAATTTTGCCAATTTAAGTTCGCCTCTTTCTTTTCTCAAAAAGAGGGGCAACTGAATATTCACGGCACTTTTATAATCATCAGAATTAAGGGAATTGATTAGCTCAGGTGTTTCTGTGAGAAAATTATATTCCAGGTCTATTTTGGGCAATAAATTATTGGTTTTAAGTCGACGGTCAATCACCAGCTGGTCTATTTTCAACCCCAACGATTTTATCTTCGGGTGGTTCTCGATGGTAAAACTATCCAGGGGTTTCCCTAGTATTTCAAGTGCTATGTCAATTTCATTTTGCAACGCCGTATCGGGTATTACATTAGCTTCCAGTTCTACGGGAACATCATTTGGCATCCAGAGAAAATTAGAAAGTGCCAATGCAGCGTTTCGCAACGAAACTTCGGCTTGTGTAAGGCCCAGCGCCCTGTTTTGGTAGGCAATTTTAGCCTCAACCGTGTCAATGGCGGCAATATCTCCGGAAAGGGCCCTTTCCTTTACTCCTTCAAATCGGATGGCCGCATTGTCTAAAAAGTTCCGATAGATCTCGCGATCATTGTAGGCCCGCAACCAATCAAAATAGGCTACGGAAGCCGAAAACAGTATTTGGTTCACCAAAAGGTCCCTGTCTGCCAGCGTCTGTTCCCGAAAGAACCTGGCTTTCCTTAGCGTTGCCATGCGTTCATTGGCCAGGAAGCCCTGCCCAAGGGAAAATGAAACCCCGGCGCTATAAAGGCCATCTTCGGGTAGAGACTGGGCCGGATTTAAAAAATCGCCATCGGTTTGCTCAAAATTTCCTTTTAACTCAATGCCATACCATGTCGGGATCTTAAAAGTAGCATTGAGTTCATCATAGTACTCTGACCCTTTAAATTTCTTTCGGTTATAGTCTACCTCCACCTTTGGATCAAAACCACCCCTTGCCTTCATCAGGTTAGCTTCGCCCATAGCCAACACCAGTTCTGCCTGTTTGGCGATTGGATGGTATTTTTTTACATACCCCAGGTATTCCCTGAAATTGAGGGTCAGGGTATCACTTTCCTGCCCCATCACGGAAAAGGATACCAAAAGACCGATGACTACTGCGAAATATTTTTTCATTCCTATTTTTTATCGGAGGGAACCATCGCACCCTCAGGCTGATAGTAGTTAGGTGGGAAACCGTTCAATTGCCTCCAAAGCTCATACCAGATAGGAACATCCTCAAGCAGCGCAATGGTATTGGCCCCGGAACCAACCCTGATGTCCTTTGGCCAGGGGTGATCTTCGGGGTCCGGCGCCAACAGTACCCGGTATTTCCCATTGCTGCTGATAAATGTTTCAATGGCAACGACCGATCCGCCATAGGTCCCATAGGACACATTGGGCCAACCACTAAAGACAATAGCAGGCCACCCGTCGAACTGGATGCGTACCTTTTCACCTATGTGAATCAGGGGCAGATCAATGGGCGCCACAAAGGTCTCAACCGCCATTTGATACTCAGAAGGCATAATGCCCACTAACTTATCCCCTTCCTTAAATGTTTCACCTATACCGGCCTGCAGCGCTTTATTGATAAACCCACTTTGAGGTGCCCGGATGTAATACATCTGGCTTCGAATCTCATAATTGGTATATTCATTTTCAAGTTTCGTTACCTGAGCTTCAGAATCGAACTGATTAGACTGCGCCGTAAACATTTCGCTTTGCGCCTTTGATATCTTATCGGTATATTCTGCCTGCACCCTGTTGATCTCCACCGTGGCATTGATGATCTCGTTCTTGGAAGCCAGTAAGGTATTTTCCTGAGAAATGAGCTTGGCCTGGGTTTCCTGTAACTTCAGTCTTTTCTCTTCTACATCGGTTACTGCTTTAAGCCCCTCCTTTTCTAATTGCACCACCCGGTCATATTGCCGCTGCGCAATGCCGATATTGGTTTTTGCGGCCTCCAGGTCAATACTGTCGCTCTGCACCTTCAACTTGGCCTGCAACAATTTGTTTCTGGCCTGCTCCAATTTCAATACCCTTTCATTATTGAGGGCCCCTACTTGCATATTGAGCGCTTTTACCTTTCCCTCATAGGAGGTTACAGACATGGATTTGGCTTTGATCTGTTCTCCGGTCCGGGCAATTAAATTTGGATCGAAATACTCATTCTTCACCTCCGAGATAAAAAGGATGGTATCGCCCTTTTTTACATAATCGCCTTCCTGCACATACCATTTCTCAATTCTTCCCGGGATAGGCGATTGAATGGTTTGCGGTCGGTGCTCCGGGTTTCGGGTTGTCAAATACCCTTTCCCTGATATGGTTTGTGTCCATGGCAAAAAAAGTACGATCAGTCCAATCCCGGAAAAGGCCAGCAAGAAACGATCGAAATGCTTATAATGCCTGGAATGGAAAACTGTTTTCGCCGATCTGAAGCGCAGAAGGTCAATTTTCCTGTTTAGTTTATTGGGAGATATATTTAACATAACTCTTAACTTTCTTTGATGATTTTACCATCCTTCATCGTAATGATTCTTGTACATCTTTTGATCCACCTCGGGTTTTGACTCACGACCACCAGGGCCCATGGATTTCTCCTGTCCGACAAAAAGTCCATGATACGCTCTGCTTCCACCGGATTAAAATGGTCCAACGGATCTTTTAATATCAATAGCCTGGGTTTTCGAACGATACTCCGCGCCAAAACAATCTTCTTGGAAACTACGTAAGGAATTTGCTGCCCTTCCGGATACAGCATGGTTTTCAGACCCATCGACTGCTCCTTTACAAATTCCGTCAGGCCGGCCTTTTCAATGGCCCAGTAGATAGCCTCCTCACTCAGAGAGGTATCCCCAAAGGTGATGTTTTCCAAAATGCTTCCCTCGAAGGGGGTTTCCTCCGTAAGCGACTGGCCAATATGGGATCTGTAATAATTAAGGGCGATCGCTTTAAGGGTAACATTGTTGATATATATGGTGCCCGAATCCGGTTCCAAAATTCCGGCAATAAGCCTGAGCAACGTAGACTTCCCGGAACTGCTGTCGCCATTGATCAGGATAGTACAACCCGGCGTGATCATCATGGACACCTTATCGATAATGTGCTTATCGGTTCCAGGTATCTTGTATACGACGTCCTTTAACTCTACATTGAAAGGATCATTTTCGCCAAAAGGCCGTTCCCCCTCTAGCGATTCAAGGTCCTTATCAACCACCTGCCCCAGTTTTTCAAGGGAGGTTAGCAGGTCATAAAAAGTCTCTAACCCTAAGATCAGTTTTTCCACACTGTTGATAACCAATAGGATAATGATCTCGGCCGCCACAAACTGGCCAATGTTCATCTCCTGATTTAATACCAAAATCCCTCCAATGAGCAGCAATCCTACCGTCACCAGTACTTTAAATCCGATCATCTGGATGAACTGGATAACCAAAATCCTGAAATGGCTTTCACGGGCTTCCAGGTACTTTTCCACCAGGACATCATTCTTATCCATGGCAAGGCTGGTCTTGCCAGACAGCTTAAAACTAATGATGGAACGGGCCACTTCCTGTATCCAGTGAGCTACCTTGTATTTATTTGCCGACTCATCAAGACTGGTTTCAAAACCTTTTTGAGCTGTAAACTTGAAAACAAAATAAATAAGCATCAGCAACAGGAATCCATAGATAATAAAAAAGGGATGGTAGAACGAAAGCAGCATCAACCCAAAAATGATCTGCAACAAAGCCGCGGGAAAGTCAACCAAAATCTTCGCAAGGCCTTTTTGAACCGTAAGGGTATCGAAAAAGCGGTTTGCCAGTTCTGGTGGATATAGGTTCCGTAATTCACTCATCTTTATTTTAGGAAAGCGGTACGCAAATTCAAAAGAAGCACGGGTGAAGATCTTTTGCTGTACGTTCTCTATGATCCGTATCTGCATCAATTGCAATACTCCTACAAATGCCACACCCAGGGTTACAAGGATCACTAAAACGATCCAGGAAGTGCTGATCTGTGCCCCTTGGATCAAATTAATGATCGCCTGGATTCCAAGTGGGAGCGATAGGTTCACAAGGCCTGCAAAAATGGCATAATAAAAGACTTGTAATATATCTCTCTTGTCTAACTTCAATAGACCCAGCAAGCGTTGCCAGGCAGTTAATACGGTCTTAGCCATCTACGGTTTCATTTATGGAATTAAAAATCAAATGGTTGAAGTATTCCGTTGGGGAGATCTCTTCATTGCAATTCGTTAACGAAGGAAAATGTTGCGTTAAAAAATATTGATGTAAAGATCCCTCCAATAGGGTACTGGAAAGACTCGAAGGATACGGATAACTTGGGTTCAGTGCAGATATCATTTCACTTATCCGCATGACCATGCGCTTGTATATTTCAAAATAGCCCTCTTTGTTTTCGGCATCCACCTCTTTTGTGAGGTACGACTTGGAGTACTCGTTGATAATGACATCATTTAACAAGACCTCATTGATATGTGAAAAGGACACGTCGAATACGACCGGTTGGGTAATAATCTCAATGGCTTTTTGTAATTTTTCCGTAGGATTGGCTATGCTGTTGGTTGCGAACACGAACTGATATTCCAGCCAACCCCAGTACCAGGACGTTAAGTAAAGCAATAGTTTATGCTTGTTCTCAAAATACCTGTAAATAGAACTCTCATTAGACCCAATCCGATCTCCTAATTTCTTGAAGGTAAACGCATCGAATCCAATCTCATGCATCATGAGAATACTGTGTTCCACGATCCTTTTCCCCAAATCGGACGATTCAGGATCCTTTACATAGGTCTTTTTGTTGACTTCTATCTTGATCGCCTGCATCAAATGTTTCATAGTGCCTTTGATTTTAGAAGATCAAAAATAATAGTTTTACTATCAATCTGTAATAGTTTAACTGTTTTTTAACAACAGTAATACTTGTTCCAATAATTTCTTTTAACTATTTTTGACATGTTTTTAACCAAAAAATGTTACTTCCATGAAAGCTGCCATATTTAGTATTATTTTCTTTCTAGGCGCTGTGTTGACCTTAACCGCCCAGGAAAAACCATCACAAGACATCAGAGAAGGTTCGGTCTTAACGATCAACAACCCTTCTTCCTCTTCCTATCAGCATATTGATTTTCCAAGGAAAAATTTCATTATAAAACGTGGCGGCATTGCCAACATGAAGGCTCTCAGGGGCAAGAAAGTGCAAGTGGTCGCCTTTACCTATGGTTCTGATGGCGGTACTAAAGTTACGCTAAAGCCATTAGATGGAGGTAAATTCTTTAGAAATTTCCCCACCGTAACGGCACATCTTGAAGATGCCCTACAATCGGGTGAATTACGCCAATAAGTGTTTGTTCTCTGGTACCGGCCGTTTCGATTCCTATGAAAAAGAATCGGAATAGGCCGGTTTTTTTGTCTTGACCTTACTATATCCCTGGTTTGCACTTGTGCATCAATAATTTTCATACCAGCTGAACCTTTCTTTTATCAAGGCATCCTTTTCTTTTTTGATATAATCCAGATACGCCTGGGCTGTTGGTGAAAATTTCTTGGAATTCAACCAGATAAGATTCCAGGATGTACTGATGGGCAAGCCTTTTGCGGGCAATATTTGCAGTGAACCATTGTTCAATTCATTCTTTAAGCCTATGATGGGCATGATGGAATAACCCAGTCCGGCGATAACGGCTTGTTTGACAGCTTCATTGGACGTTAACTCCATGATCTTTCCCGTTCGTATCCCATTCGCTTCCAGAAAATCGACCATGGCTTTCCTGGTAGCAGAACCGCGCTCCCTGAAAATAAAGGGCAATTTCTCAAAATCGGATTTTCGTATTTTTTCCTTCACCTCTGAAGGAAATTGACTGCCTACCAAGTATAATTTATTTTGCATCAGGGTAACTTTAGCCACATTGAGATGCTCTGGCAACACAGAAACTAAGGCAAAATCGACCGCATTTTCTTCAAGGCTTTTGATGACTCCGGCTTTGTTCGTCACATCCATATGAAGATCAACTCCTTCGTGTTCCCTCATAAAACCTGATAAAAAATAAGGCATCACGTATTTGGCTGTCGATACAATGGAAATGCGCAATTTCCCTACCAGTTGCCCTTTGTAGGCTTTTGATTTGTAGCGTATGGCATTCACTTCATTTAAGATACGCTCACTGGCTGCTGCAATCTCGTACCCAAATTCAGTAATATACAACTGTCTCCCTACTACCTCTGTCAGGGGAATATCGAATTGGTCCTGTAATTTTTTAAGCTGAATAGAAACCGCGGGCTGGGTGAGGTGTAATTCTTCGGAGGCCTTAGTAATGCTTTTGGTCTCTGATATCTTCTTGAAGATCCGCAATTGCTGAAAAGTATAATTCATAATTTATGCTTATGTATATCATATTAAATATAAATAAAAATAAACAAATTATTCTTTAGAATTTTGCCCCGGATTTAAATTGACCATGGCTATGCCATCAAGGGAAAGCCTGCTTTTCAGTAAGGCAATGACAATACATGGAATAACTAACTAAAAACAGTACTATGCTTTCAATAAAATCACTTTTCACGCTCTTACTTGGTACTGCTGTTTTCTTAGGATTGCTCACACTCTCATTCCACCATAACCAAATGTTCATAGACAAATTAATGATCATTGGTTTTATTCTTGGTTGCCTGGCCTTTATAAGGGTAGCAGCCCCAAGAAAATAACACAGTAGTATTCACCTAAATTCAACTATTATGAAAACAAAAATGACAGAAACAGCAGAAAAACAAACCACCGTTAAACTTGTTGAAGGCACTTACACCCCGGCTGAAGCAGCAGATATTCTATTTTCACTCATTGGAGACAAGATCAAATTTCACAACTTACAGATCCTGAGCCTACAGGAGCGATTTGGATTGGACACCTCACATTCTGAACAGCGCATCCTGGAATTGAAAGCGGCCAAAAATGAAACAAAAGACCTCATTCTGGAAGCACGTGACCAGGGATACCAGATCGAGATAAATGGGGCGATTCAAATCAAATTTGTCCGGTAACCCTAAACAGCCTGCCTAACAACATTTTCTAAACGACCTAATAGACCACATGGATCTGCATTTATTAATTGACAACCTGACCAACCCTGCCTTATTATTTTTCTTTTTTGGCATCCTGGCCGTTCAATTGAAGAGCGACCTGGAAATACCACCCAGCTCCTCTAAATTCATTTCACTATACCTGCTGTTCTCTATCGGATTCAAGGGTGGTTTGGAATTGTCGCACAGCAACCTGGACATGGAGATCCTTTGGTCGCTATTATTCGGTGTACTTTTAGCTGTTATTGTTCCCATCTATTCATTCGTTCTGCTTCGGAAAAAATTTGGCGTAGCCAATGCAGGGGCCATTGCGGCCGCCTATGGCTCTGTAAGTGCGGTAACCTTTGTTACTGCAGTTACTTTTTTGGAAATAGAAAAAATTTCCTTTGGAGGCCACATGGTAGCGGTTATGGCCTTGATGGAAGCACCATCGATCATTGTTGGGGTGCTCCTTATGTCGCTGTGCCGTAAAAATGATGATGAGAAGAAGGTCAGCCTTAAAGGGGTGCTACACCATTCACTTACCAATGGGAGTGTCCTCCTGATACTGGGGAGTTTACTTATAGGATTTCTGGCCAATGACCAGCAAGCAGAAGGCATTACCCCCTTTACCACGGATATCTTTAAAGGGTTTCTGGCAGTCTTTTTACTGGATATGGGGATTACCAGTGGTAAGAAGCTGTCCTCTTTTCTGCAAAACGGGTGGTCGGCTTTGGTATTCGCGATCCTTGTACCCCTTTTCAATGGATGTGCCGTAGCTTACCTCAGCCAAGGGATCACGGAAAGCACGGGCAATCAGTTCTTATTTGCCATCCTGGCCGCCAGTGCCTCTTATATTGCCGTTCCCGCGGCTATGCGCCTTGCAGCCCCCAAAGCCAATCCCAGCCTATATGTGCCCATGGCCCTGGCCATAACCTTTCCCTTTAATATTACCATTGGCATGCCTATTTATCTTTATATCATTCAATCCTTTTAAAATATTCTCCTAAATTTGAGGAAAGGATGTTGTGAGAAATGGAAAAACAACGCTGTGGCTGGTGCCTGGGAAGTGACCTCTACATGGCATATCACGATAATGAATGGGGTGTTCCGGTAAAGGACGATGCTACTTTATTTGAATTTTTGATCCTGGAAACCTTCCAGGCAGGCCTCAGTTGGATCACCATTCTAAAAAAGCGGGAAAATTTTAGAAAAGCCCTGGATAACTTTGACTACCGAATTATAGCGAAGTATGATCAGCACAAAATTGATATGCTGATGCAGAATGCCGGAATTATTCGGAATAAACTCAAATTAAATGCCACAGTAAGCAATGCGAAGGCATTCATGCGTGTTCAAAAAGAAGTGGGGTCCTTCAGTGATTATATCTGGAGCTTTACGGATCACTACCCTATTAAGAACCAGGTGGAAAATTATAAATCCATGCCGGCCAACACACTGCTTTCTGATAAGATCAGTAAGGATCTTAATAATAAAGGATTTAAATTTGTCGGCAGCACGGTGGTCTATGCCCATATGCAAGCGACCGGGATGGTAAATGACCATGAAGTAAGTTGTTTCAGATATCATGAAGTATAATCACATCAGTTTTCTTTTCCTTTTGTTTGGTTGCCTGTTGTGCCATGCACAAAATAAATTTGAACGGGAGTACCGTATAAAAAAATCGGAATTTCCGGAAAATGCCTATGCCTTTGTTTCACTAGAACTTACCGGTGTAAAAAGACTCCGTTTTTACAAAGAAGTAGATAGTGCAAAAATTAGCTATGAGGTCAAATTCAAAAAGGACAACTTATTTTATAGTATCGAATTTGACAAAGAGGGCCTTTTGGAAGACGTGGAAATAGTGATCACTGAAGTAGACATCCCGAATGAAACATTTGCGAATATAACGGCATTTCTGGATCGAAAATACCCGCTGTATAAAATAAAGAAGATTCAGCAACAATACCCCTTTACCAACACTGCCGATATAAAAAGCACCTTAAGGAACGCCTTTCAAAACTTGATCTTACCTTCTATTAACTATGAACTAATTGTCTCTGCCAAGACCGAAGAAGGTAGGGAAGATTTTGAGATCCTTTTTGATAAGGAGGGGAACTTTCTCTCCTTAAGAAAATTATTGCCCCCGAATTATGACCACATTCTTTATTAGGGTTTCAATCCTTTTTATAGGGGTATGGTCTTTGGCACACGTACAGGCTCAGGATTCCTACACCGCCTACTGGCAACCTCAGATAGGCATCAATTATAGCGTTTCGCCCCGTTACTCACAGAACTTCGCACTGGTAAACCGTAACTTTATTTATGAAGGCAATGACCTTGAATTGAAAGGACGCCACCTTGATCTTTCGCATTTTTCTACCCTGACCATTGGTTTAGAGCAAAATCTGGGCTTGGGCGTCTTGTATCGATTTCGCAAATCATTTGATCCTGATGACGACAATGAACTTCGATTTATGCAGCAATTCAATATTAGTGTGCGGCCTTCTGTTATACGTTTCGGTCATCGATTCCTTTCCGAACAAAGGATTTTACCCTCCAGTACCACGCAACGGTTTCGATACCGCTTTACGATGGATTTTCCGTTAGAAGGCCAGAATGCCGATGTAGGAGAATGGTATCTTATTCTAAATACAGAAAGTCTTTTGAGTGTGGCTAAGGATCAGGGGCCACAGTATGACCAACGGTTTATGCTCACTTTAGGCTATTTACTTACGGAGCAGTTACGTTTTCTTACGGGGTTTGAGTACCGCTTCAATGATTATTTGGAAAAAACGCAAAATGTTGGCTTTCTAATGACTACCCTGGTCATTTCCCTGTAGTAGTTCCAGGTAGCGCTCCCTGGAAATCAATTCAGCGCCAAGGCTTTCCAGGTGCGGGGTATGCAATTGGCAATCGATCACCTTATAACGCTTGCTTTCTAGTTCCTTAGCAAGGTGTATGAAAGCAAATTTTGAGGCATCTCTTTTCTTGCTGAACATGCTTTCTCCGCAAAAAACATGTCCCAGATCTACCCCATAAAGTCCGCCCACCAACTCATTTTCCTCCCAAACTTCATAGGAATGGACGATCCCTTTATTAAACAGGGAGGTATATGCATCAATCATCTTTTCGGTGATCCATGTTCCCTTTTGCCCTGGCCGATACGATTGAGAACAATGACGGATAACCTCTTCAAAGGCCTGATCCTTGCTAAGTCTAAAATGACCCCTATTTAAAGTGTTCCGCATGCTTTTGGACACCTTAATTCTATTTGGAAACAAGACCATCCTGGGATCCGGACTCCACCAAAGTGGTAACGAATCTTCATTGAACCAGGGGAATATACCGTTTCTATAGGCCAAAAGCAGGCGTTCGGGCGATAGGTCGCCCCCTACGGCCAATAATCCTTCCGAATTGGCATAAGACGCAGGTGGAAAAAGAAGGCGGTCATCTAAGAAAGTGATGGGCGTATTCTTATTTTTCACGGCTTCGATATTAGCTGAAAACGTAAAAAGGAAAACTCCTGCTAAGCGATCTTAGAAAGGAAGATCGTCATGATCCTCTTCATTCAAATCGTTAGCCGGTTCAAAAGCTTCCATCGGGGGCACCGGTGGCATCCCCTGTGTATCAACTGTTTCCAGTTTTTCAATTCGCCAGCCCTGAATGGAATTGAAATATTTGGTCTCTCCCTGAGGATTGGTCCATTCCCGTCCGCGAAGGTTAATACTGATTTTTACAGCATCGCCTTCTTTATAAGAATTGAGTAAGTCCGTTTTGTCCTGTACAAATTCTACCATGATGTGCTGAGGGTACTGCTCCTCTGTAGTTACCACCACTTCTCTTTTTCGAAACCCGTTAGATCCGAAGGTCTTGGTTTCGTCTATCATCTTAATTTTTCCCTGTAATTCCATAATTATTGCTTTATCATGAGTGCCTTCCAGGCTGAAGGCACATCATTGTTTATTAAAAATTCCTTTGCTTTTAAATGTAGTGCGGTAAGATCTTCCGCTTCGGCCATTGCTGCCAAATCGCTGTGTTCCTCAAGGAATGCAGCCACCTCATCCGGCTCCGGGAGGTTTTCCACATTACCCAGCATTCCCAGGTCATTTCCTGTCAATACAGTACTCAATCTTATCGCAGCCGGGATATGATCTACTCCAATCCCTTTAGTACTTAGTGGTTTTGGCACTTCAAACATTCCCTGATTTGCCCTGCTGTACCAATTGCCCCCCATACGTGCTACCAGATCTATCTTATGCTGATCAATGCCTCCATTCTCATCTAAAATTTCCTTCTGGATATGCATCCTGACCACTTCAGAAAAAATGAGGTTTCCAGCGCCACCTCCCTCACCCAGGGGCTCTACCTTCGTTACCCTGCATTCAAACTGTACCGGCGACTCCCCCACCCTGAATGGCCGTACCAGGTCTGATGGCACCATACGTAAGCCGGCTTTGATAAATTCATTTTCACCTTTATCGTATTCCGTGCTGGCCAATGACATTTGTTGCACCATCTTGAAATCTACCACATTGATCACTACTTCCTTTGTTGCCAGGACATTTTCCAAGGTATGTTTGGTGGTATTATCCCGAACCCTTCGCGAGGGTGAAAATATCAATACAGGCGGATTGGCACTAAAAACATTAAAAAAACTAAACGGGGCCAGATTAGGCTTCCCCTCCGTATCCATGGTGCTGGCAAATGCAATGGGCCTTGGACCCACCGCTCCCAATAAATAACCATGCAGCGCTGCTGTAGAGAGCTCAGAAGGGGTTATGGCAATGGTATTCGACATAGAGTACAAAGGTACATAAATTGTCTCCAATTAAATATACGGGCAACCCACCTAAATACAACAATTCATAGCATTTTAAGTTATCTTTAAACGCAAGTTCGATTTGGAATGAATTTTAATCCAAAAACCAAAATTTCCAATTTCACCTTACTGATAGCATCCTTTGTTATCGTGAGTCTCATTTTGTGGAATACGAACAGTTTTTTTAAGAAATTCAAGGAAGAAGAGCGCTATAAAATGGAGATCTGGGCTACCGCGCAATCAGAACTTCTACAGTCATCCGAAGATCGTGACCTTGGCAACCTGCATGTCAAGATCTTTCAAAACAATACCTCTACCCCCATGATACTGGTCAATAAGGACGGCTCCATTAAGACCAATAATATGGCTGCTGAAATAGCCGATGACTCTGTTAAGGTTCAAAAAAAGATCAGGATCTTTGAAAGTGAGAACACCCCCATCGCTATTAATTATGACGGAGAATCGCTGGCTACCTTATATTATGGCAATTCTGAGGTACTCAATAAATTAAAGTACTATCCCATAGCGTTGCTGCTCATCATCCTATTATTCGGAACCGTTATATTTTTCTTTTTCAAGACCAACAAGGCCTCAGAACAGAACAAATTGTGGGCCGGAATGGCCAAGGAAACCGCGCATCAGATCAGCACCCCACTGACCTCTTTACTGGGGTGGAATGAACTGCTAAAAAATGAACACATCAACAGTGCCATTACGGATGAGATTCAAAAGGACATCGATCGCCTGCAAACCATCACAGAGCGATTCTCGAATATTGGGTCCCTCCCCAAACTGGAACGGCTAGACATTGTGGAAGAAACAAGGAATGCGTTTAATTATTTACAACTAAGGAGTTCGCGCCTCATTCAATATACCTTTAGCACCCAGGTGGAAGAACTACCCATCATGTTGAATAGTGCCCTTTATAACTGGACCATTGAGAACCTGGTGAAGAATGGGATTGATGCTATGAAGGGAAAAGGCGCTATTGCAATTGAAATAATTCCTCAGGGCCATTATGTAACTATTCTAATTTCAGACACAGGCCAGGGGATCCCAAAAAGTAATTTCAACACTATTTTTGATCCGGGAGTAACCTCAAAGAAAAGGGGTTGGGGACTGGGCCTATCACTCGTGAAGCGCATTGTTGAGGAATACCACCAGGGAAAAATAAGGGTACTAAGCTCCAGTAAGGAAGGGACTATTATGCAAATCTCATTAAAAGTGACATCTTAACCATGGCGAAAGAGGAACAGATCATCATTAAAGAGGCTACATTAACGAATAACTGCCCTGAGTGTTTTAACCAGAATTTAAAACTTACGTTTTTTCAAAAACACCTGGTAGGTAAATTCTACAACCGGACCACCGGGGAGATCAGTCAGGAGATTCGGTGTACTACCTGTGGTTCGTTGATCTTCCCGGTGAAATGGACCGATGACATCGAAAGGAGCTTTGAATACTTTCAAAAAACGGTTACGCCGGAACCGGCTTCCATTAAGCTATCCAGGTTATTTTATATCGTATTAGTCGGTATTCTTGCAATTGCCGGCCTTTTGACCTATCTCTTTTCTGCCGGGATCATTGCAGTTTAGCACGTATCTTTTTCGCAATGGCTCGGAATTCTTCGTCTGTTAAGGCAATCTTCTTTTGAAATGTAGCATTTGCCATCTCCTGAAGTGGTATGAGATGTATATGCACATGTGGCACTTCCAAACCGATTACCGTCATCCCCACACGCTTGCAGGGAATAGAAGCTCCAATGGCTACTCCTATCTTCCTGGCAAAAGCCATAAGGTCTAAATAGGTCTCCTGGTCAAGGTCGAATATTTTATCAACTTCTTTTTTGGGAACACATAAGGTATGTCCCGCAGCATTAGGGTTAATATCCAGAAAGGCAAAGAACTGATCGTCTTCAGCAATTTTGTAGCATGGGATTTCCCCTGAAATGATCTTCGTGAAGATAGTGGCCATACGATGGGTTTTAAACAAAAAATCCTATCATTTTTTGATAGGATTAAATATAAAGAATATCCGGTTTAGTTTCTGGTAATCTCGAGAATATCGAATTTTAAGGTGCCATTGGGTACCTTGATCTCCGCGGTTTCTCCTACTTTTTTACCCAGCAATCCTTTGCCAATAGGTGAGGTAACCGATATTTTGCCCGCCTTAAGATCGGCTTCACTTTCGGCCACCAGGGTGTATTTCATTTCCATCCCGTTCTGCTGGTTCTTCAACTTCACGGTAGAAAGTACTAACACTTTTGAAGTATCCAGCTGTGATTCATCTATTAATCGGGCATTGGCCAGGGTCTCTTCCAGTTTGGCAATTTTTAGTTCGAGGTGACCCTGTGCCTCCTTTGCTGCATCGTATTCTGCATTTTCAGAGAGGTCTCCCTTATCGCGTGCATCGGCAATTGCCTGGGACGCTAATGGGCGCTCCACATCTCTCAGATGATTTAATTCTTCCTTCAGTTTTTTTAACCCTTCCGCCGTGTAATAAGATACATTGCTCATATCGTCCTCGCTTTATAAATAGAAAATCCCCTGCAGCTTCCATGTATTTCACATGTCTTTTAGAGAGGATTTAACGCAAAGATACAGAAATTTTCATCAAATTTGCAGTGTACCTTTCCCGGTATGCCTTATATGAAACGAACCGGTATACTCTTATTGTTCTGCGTTTTTCTTGCTTGTAGCAAAGACGAAGGGGTTCGTAATCCCTATATACAGGAATTAGGGTTCCGTTTTGAATTGAACCTCAACCTCCCCTTATACAGTCCGTTAACCAATCCCGGAAATGCCGTCTTTATTGGAGGCCAGGGTGCAGGAGTACGCGGTGTATTTGTCATAAATACTGGATTTGTTTTCCGGGCTTTTGAAGCATCTTGTCCAAATCACGTTCCCAATCCCTGCTCTACTATGGAATTAAATAGCCAGGTAGTCACTTGTTCCTGTGAAGGGTTCAGGTACAGCTTATTTTCAGGACAACTTCTGGATATGCCAGAAGACGGCAACCGCTATTACAATATGCTGGAGTATCGTGCAACGCAAAGCGGAAGTGTCGTACTGATCACCAACTAAGCGTACCCTTTTCCATTTAATAGTAGGCCCCCATCATTTTCATATGCTTACAGGATGGCTTTCACCCCCAACAGGAAATTGATCCCTGCCTGCGGGTAGTAGCCAGCTCCTTCTATAGTGGTGGTGGTTCCCGGGTTGCTAAAGGTGTCATCGAAGGTAAAGAAATACCCATTTGACACGTATTTGGCGTCAAAAATATTATTTAATAATCCCGAAAAAACGAGGCTTTTAAACAGGACATTTGGCCTTATCTCATAGGAGAAATTAAAATCTGTCTGGGAATAGCCCTTTAATACCGAGGATGCAGCATCAATATTTCCCATATACTGCTTGCCCACATACTTGGTCAAAAGGGCCAGTGTTATCTTTTCATTGGGCTCATAGGCAAGCCGGTTACCAATGTTCAGCCAGGGAGAAAAAGCAATATTTGTATTGCCCAGCGATTCCAATATCCCATTGCGCTGAAAAACAAAATCGATATTCTTGTTGGCACTTACTGATACATTCGGTTGCCACAAAAAAGATCTGCCAAACTTGAAGGCTGCATCTACCTCCAGGCCCAAACGATAACTATCCCCCACATTGGCTCTTAGGGGCGCCCCAACATCATTAAGTTCTCCGGTTAGGACCAGCTGGTCCTTATACCGCATATAAAAAAGATTGGTGTTAACCTGAATATCGGCTGACAAGAAACGCCACCCCAACTCAAAGTCATTTAGGCGTTCTGGTTTTGGATTGCCGTTTTCATAATCATTCCTGTTGGGTTCACGATTAGCCACGGCATACGAAAGATAAAAATTATGGTTGGGGTTTGGATCATAGGTGATCCCGGCCTTCGGGTTAAAAAAATGGAAGGTGTCATCAACGAGTCCGGTCTCATTTCCATTAGCCTTATAGGCGACAGTCCTGTATTGCATATCCCCGTATAATCGCCAATGGTCGTTCCACTGGTAGTTTACTTTGGCAAACAGATTGAGGTCTGTCTTTCGTGATGTGTCATCATAATACCGTTCCCGAATATCGGCATCCGGGGCAAAACGGGCCCAGATCACTTCCCCGAAATGATCGCCTTCATATAGGTTGTACCCCCCTCCCAGAATGATATTGACATTTTCAGTAGTCCTGTTTAAGGAGAAAACCGTTCCGTAAAAATCATTGTCTAACCATCTCCTTCGGACAAGGTCGGTAGTGTTGACCTCTACTCCATTTACCGTGATCGGATTGAACCCGTAGGTATCGAATGAATCGTCTTCCCTGAACTGTTCAAAATAACCGCGTCCCCGGGTGTAATGGAGTGCGATATTGGAATTCCATCCGCCGCCAAGGATTTGGTTCCAATGCAATTGCGCATGGTCCTGTTTATAATTATCTACTTCATTATCATAGAACTGTATTTCCCCATTCTCATCAGTATAGATTCCGGCGGGGTTAAACCTTCTATTGGTTGCGAGGGTAGCAGCATCGATCCCAAAATACGCCTGATAGGTTATTTCATGCCCCCCAAACAACAAGGCTTTTATAAAACTCTTTTTACCCTTGTAAGCCCCTTGGAGAAAGTAAGAATCCAGGGCCGCCGAGGCGCGGTCTATATACCCGTCTGAGGTGATGCGAGACAACCGGCCGGATAGTTCCACTGCATCATTGAGGAGGCCGGTACTGAACTTCAGGTTATTCCTAAACGTGTTAAAACTACCGAAAGAAGAAGAAATTTCCCCAAATGCTTCCTCCGAAACTGCATCAGTAAGCAGGTTTAAACTGGCTCCGAATGCTCCTGCCCCATTCGTAGAGGTGCCAACACCACGCTGTAGCTGGAGGTCTTCGGTAGAGGATGCAAAGTCGGGCAGGTTCACCCAAAAAGTACCGTGCGACTCAGCGTCATTATAAGGGATCCCATTAATGGTAACATTAACCCTTGTAGCGTCGCTCCCCCGCACCCGAATTCCGGTATAGCCAACCCCGGCACCGGCATCGGAAGTGGTTACAACAGAAGGCAGGAAATTGAGCAAGATGGGGATATCCTGTCCCAGGTTGCGGGGATTTAATTCCGCCTTTGTAAGGTTAGAAAAGGTAACCGGTGATTCCCTGGTTACCCGCACTGCCGAGACCAGCACTTCATCTAATAAGATCTCCTTGGCACTAGTAGAATCTTGTGATACTTGCTGACCTTTCAGGCCATAAACGCAAAAGATGGTTGCAAAAAAGATACATACACTTTTCATTTCAAAATATTTTTGAAATAAAAGGGGTCATTATTTACTGTTGCTATAATCGTGCCTTTTGCAGGCTCCCTAAGAAAAGAGAACAGATCCTGCCAGGATCATCCTTGAAACACACTCCATATAATTAAAAGAAGTGCGCGTCCCTTGGCAGCATTACCTGCCCAGGTTCCTTGGGTGTACTCTCAGCCTTTTATTGTTTGGTTATTCAACCTTACTAATAAAAAGCACCCCTTTGAGTTGGGTCAAATATACACTGAAGAAATCTCAGGAACTAACGAATACATAATTTTGTTACGCTAGGTGCCCGGCTGATGTGCCGGCTTAAGCAGGTCATTCACTGTTTTCACCGGATTGAAGGTGGCAGAAGGTACTTCTACAAAAATAGTATTCCAGTAGGCCATGGCCCCATTCCAAAGCCCCGGAAGTTCAAGCGCCTTCAACGCTTTTCCTTCTTGTGTCTTTTGGGTAATGAACCCTTGTTTTTCGTCTCTGTAATTCAGCAAATCATATTTCTTTCCTTTGTGATCCCTGATCCCGCAAACCAGGTCTACCGGATTAAAATGGGTGGACCTTTTGAAAATCCCTGCCTGGAGCGTATGGTCCATATCTATTTGTGCAGCTTCTACAATTTGAAGGGATATGTTTCCATTGCTATCCCTGACCCAAAAGGGGCCCCCACCGGGCTCTCCTTCATTCTTTACCATCCCGCAGACACGCAAAGGACGTTCTAACTTGTCTTTTAGGATCTCTATTTGTTGCCCCAGTGTAAATCCTGAAGATCGATCCGGAAAACGCACGTTTAGCTCTTTCTCTAAAAAAGACTTCATCTGTTCTAATTCCTCCCAGTTCAATTGGCCTTCCTCAATACGTTCGATCCATTGAAATACCTTCTTTTGGGTTTCCAGAAGTATCCCTGCCAGCATTTTCTTATAAGCAGCAACCTCCTTACTCCTGTCTGCGGTCACCGTGTTGTCAATGTTCTTAATAAAAATAATGTCGGCATCCTGTTCATTGAGGTTTTCAATCAATGCTCCATGACCCCCTGGTCTGAAAAGCAGTTTACCCTCATTTGTCCTGAAAGGTTCATTTTCCGGGGTTACCGCCAGGGTATCCGTAGACGATTTTTGATAGGAATACGAGACCTGAAACTGATTTCCCGTTCTCTTGGTTATCTGGTCCTTTATGTGCTCCCATTCCTTATCAAAAAGTGTTTGATGTTGTGCTGAAATGGTAAAGTGCAAATAAGCCCTGCCTTCTGTGCTGGCATATAGAGCTGCTTCCAGCAAATGTTCTTCAAAAGGCCTTGCCACATGCGTTTCGTAGTTGTGAAACGGCAATAGTCCTTTAGGATAAAAGCCATAATTCAGGCCCTCTTCGCTCAATAATTCCCTGACAAGATCATATGCCATCGGTCTTTCAGAACCTTCAGCAACCGCTAATCGTTTTTGCAGCATATCATAGAATGGAAAGTCCTCCAATCGGTTAAAAAATACGGTTAGGTCCTTGCTGCCCGACTTCTTCAAATACCCATGCAAGTCTTGTTTCCCCGGATCAAATGTTTCCAGGAAATGAAACAGGCTTTTGAACATTCGGGAGGCAGCACCTGAGGCAGGCACAAATTTCATAATGGTTAAATCCTTCATGGAAGCTTCATAGACATCAATAAAATGCTTCTCTTGTTTAGGTGTTAACTTGCGAATGCCATTTTTAATTACCGCTGGTGCTTCTAACTGAACAAAAGGAATGCCTTCCATAAAGGTCTTGATCTGATGCTCGATCTTTTCTTTGGTGATGCCTTTTTGGATAAGTTGTTTGAAATCCTTTTCAGAGAATTCGATCATTTGCTAATAATTTATCAATATGTTGTATTGCTTTTGCTAAACGGCTTTTTTCATCCCCTTTTAAGATAACGAAATTACGATCATACTTTTCAAGTGTTTGTTTGAAATACTGGTACATCGCTTCCCGCTCATCCGGTTTATCCCTTAAATCGTCCTTTACCCAGGGCGTGTCAATATAAGTAAGGAAGTAGAGGTCATAGGTATTCTGAAGTGCATAATTCTCCAGGACAGGGTCTGAATACCCCAGGTAATACGCTTCAGAATATACTTTTGTCTCCAAAAGATCCGTATCGCATATTAAAAGGGAGGTGACCTCTTCGGTCATTTTATTTTCCAAACGAATCTGCCCTTCTGCGATAGGCAAGAGGTCCTTAGGTTCGCAGGTCTTCTGCTCCATGTCCCATTTTTGCTGCAGGTATTCACGGGCATATTCCGGGACCCACAGGGTGTTATAATGGGCCGCCAATTGCCGGGACAGCGTTGTCTTTCCGGTCGATTCAGGGCCATAAAGGACCACCTTCAGGATATTTGAAGGTTGTTGTTTATATTTTTCTTCCATACCATATAGCCTTGAATGGCTAAAACGGTAAAGATAAGATATTGGAGCGAAAGCATTCCCCAGCCCCTATAGGCATAAAGCGGCACTGTTATGAGGTCTGCCAGGATCCAGAGCGTCCAGTTCTCCAACTTCTTGTTTGCCATGTACCACATGGCTGTGAAGAAGACCCCGGAAGTGAAAATGTCAATATAATTGGAGGCAGAAAGAATTGTTCCAAATACTTTATATACCGCATAGGTTACGATCATCGTTGCTATAAAAAGAATGAATCCAATGCCTTTTTCCCTGGCATTCGTTCTTGAAATATGTACAACTTTCTCGTTATCCCGAACCCTGGCCCAATTCCACCATCCGTAGATACTCATAACAGAATAATAGAAATTCATCATCATGTCCCCGAAAAGTGCATCGACATAGAAGAGGTAGACCGTGATAACCGTCGCCACCAGGCCGGATGGATAGACCAGGATATTTTCCTTTTTGGCATATACCACGCTGGCAATCCCGAATACAAAGGCTATGGCTTCCAGCAGGATTAGGTAGAACTCCCTCTCCTTGTATGGATCTAAGAAAAAATCAAAAATGGGGTTCATAACCACTTCGGTCCGATTTGACTATTTTCATGTACAACAACCCATTATCCATCCATTCAAAAACCTGTTCTAATTCGGTTTTGATCACTTCCATGACCTGGCCGTACTCCCCATAGATCTGGGTGCTCAGTGGATTTTCACGTATGGTAAGTCCGGAGGCCCTCAAGGCTTTAATAAAGGCGATGATTGGCTCTTCAAACGAATCCTGCAAGGGTGATAATGTCAGCTCTACCGATATTTTCATGGTCAAACGTGTTTTGTTTTGTTAGTATTGAAATGTGTTCATTCGTTGTATTACGATCTTATGGCATAGGCACACGTGAATCCTTCCATTTCAAGAAAGAAGATCTTAAAGGCCGATTTTTTATGTTCATAGGTGATCACCCCGGTAGTGCTGCCGGCTTGTAAAGAAAAGTCGGCTATATCTATATGCTTTAAAAAACTCAGCCCGGGGGTGGCATAGATCTTATAAAGCGATTCTTTTGCGCCCCAGACTACTGTGAGTTTTCTGGCGAGTTCGGTGGCTTTATCTATGGAACCATATGCTTCAATAGGTGTGAATTTATGGGCGATCCTGAGGATCTTTTCCCGTTGTTTTTCGATGTCTATGCCAACTTCCTGGTCGGTACTTACAATGATCCCCGTGAAATGGTAGGAATGCGTAATGGAGATAAATTTTCCATCGTGCAGATGCGGCTTTCCAATGGTATCATAATACAAGTCGCTGTCGCTATACCCTTCAAGCGCCAGGAGATGGCGAATACTCAAAAAGCCTCTGCGATGCAATTCAGATTTCATCCCTTCTAACCGTTGCTGACAATGGGGGGTAAGAAAGACACCAGATGCCAGTTCTTTTTCGGATTCGGTGATCTTCCAAATATGCACTCGGATGCCAGTATTTACTGTTATTGTTTTGTAAAGAGGCATGGGATTTTTTAAGTTATCACTATCTTAGCGGTCTGAAAAAAAGCGGAAACCCGCAGGCTAACGAAAGTAAAAATAAAATTACAGATGAGCACTAAAACCATCCCGTATGTACCCTATAAAGTAAAAGATATGTCGCTGGCAGCTTGGGGTAGGAAGGAAATACTTTTAGCAGAAGCAGAGATGCCCGGATTAATGGCGCTAAGAGAGGAATATAAGAAAGAGCAACCTTTGAAGGGAGCACGTATTGCAGGATGTTTGCATATGACCATCCAAACGGCTGTCCTTATTGAAACCCTGGCAGCCCTCGGTGCCGAGGTTACCTGGAGTTCCTGCAATATTTTTAGCACCCAGGACCATGCCGCAGCGGCTATTGCTGCTGCCGGAATTCCTGTCTATGCATGGAAAGGGATGAACGAAAAGGAATTTGATTGGTGTATTGAACAGACATTGTTCTTCGGGGAAGACAGAAAACCACTGAACATGATCCTTGATGACGGGGGCGACCTTACCAATATGGTCCTGGACCAGTTTCCCGAGTTGGCAACCGGCATAAAGGGACTTTCTGAAGAAACCACTACAGGTGTGCACAGGTTATATGAGCGCTATAAGAATGGTTCGCTTCCTATGCCGGCCATCAATGTGAACGACTCCGTGACAAAATCGAAATTCGACAACAAATACGGCTGCAAGGAAAGTGCGGTAGATGCCATCAGAAGGGCCACCGATACCATGCTTGCCGGGAAGAAAGTGGTCGTTGCAGGTTATGGGGATGTTGGTAAGGGAACGGCAGCGTCCTTTAGAGGGGCAGGTTCTATTGTTACTGTAACAGAAATCGATCCCATTTGCGCCCTTCAGGCCTGTATGGATGGATACGAGGTTAAGAAATTGGAATCCGTTATTGCACAGGCAGATATCATTGTGACCGCAACGGGAAATAAAGATATTATACGCGAAGAACATTTCAGGGCGTTGCGCGACAAGGCCATCGTTTGTAATATTGGTCATTTTGACAATGAAATTGATATGGCCTGGTTGAATGCCCAATACGGGAACACCAAAGATGAGATTAAACCACAGGTAGATAAATATACTATAGACGGTAAAGATCTGCTCATATTGGCAGAAGGCCGACTCGTTAATTTAGGCTGTGCGACAGGACACCCAAGTTTTGTGATGAGTAACTCATTTACCAACCAGACGCTGGCACAGATCGAACTTTGGAAGAACAGCGATCAATACGAAAACAAGGTATACATGCTTCCCAAGCACTTGGATGAAAAAGTAGCCAAATTGCATTTGGAACGACTTGGCGCAGAACTTACCGAATTGAAAGAAGACCAGGCAGCCTATATTGGGGTGACCCAGGAAGGACCTTTTAAACCAGATTATTACAGGTATTAAGAAATAACTCATTATAGATCAATAAAAAAGCTCTTGATTTCTCAAGAGCTTTTTTATTTCAATCCTGTAAGGGAACTTTATGCCTGAAAAGGTTCAATGGAAACATAGGATTTTCCACCAGCCTTCTTTTCGAACTTTACAAGTCCGTCTACTTTCGCATGTAGGGTATGGTCTTTCCCGGCGTATACATTATCACCAGGATTATGTTTAGTACCTCTTTGTCTTACAATAATGTTACCGGCTATGGCAGCCTGGCCACCAAAGATCTTTACTCCGAGTCTTTTCGACTCTGATTCTCTACCGTTCTTGGAACTACCTACACCTTTTTTATGTGCCATAATTCTATTTTTTTAGTGGAGCACGCTCCTTAATTATTTACTTAATGCGGCAATAAGATCTGCTTTCTTCATAGAAGAGATCCCTTCAATGCCTTTTGCTTTTGCCATTTCCTTAAGCTCTGCAACCGTATTTTTGCTCAGGTCAGCAGCTGGTTTTGTAGTCTCCTTCTTGGCAGCAGGGGCCTCCTTTTTGGCCACTGCAGCTTTAGGTGCTTCTTTTTTAGCTTCCACCTTCGCTTTAGGAGCTTCCTTCACAGGCGCTGCTTCTTTCTTGGGTTCTACTTTCTTAGCCCCTTTGGCAATAATGTTTTCAATTTGGATTTCAGTCAGGTACTGGCGGTGGCCGTTCTTCTTCTGGTATCCCTTACGTCTTTTCTTTTTGAAGACGATCACTTTGTCACCTTTCAGGTGCTTCACGACTTTTGCCTCTACGGCAGCGCCGTCTATAGCCGGGGCGCCAATGGTGATGTCTTTGCCATCCTCAAGAAGAAGTACATTATGAAAAGAAACTTTCTTTCCTTCTTCTTCTTTTAGACGGTGTACAAACACCTTTTGGTCTTTCGCAACTTTAAATTGCTGCCCTGCTATTTCTACAATTGCATACATAGCGTTTCTATATTTGGTTAACCCCCTTTAGGCCCTTATCGATTATAAAAAGAAGACAAGGAACTTCTTAGGAGGGTGCAAATATACTGCTAAATTGGGAATTCGCAAGTGAAAAAAACAGAATTTCCCCTATTTCCTCAGGGCATTTCCGGACGACTTGAAAAGTTGCATAAAAGCAAGGGTAAGAACCAGGGTAGTGGCAAAACCCATTATAGCTACCGTAAAGAACACAATTGCCTCAAAGCTTTCAAAACTGCTGAACCATTGGGATGATAATTCCTCCAAAAAATCAGGAGCAATTTCAGTGGCATAAACAGCAAAAAAAACTGTAAAGATAAGGGTAGCCACAAATCCGGTGATCAATCCGGCTTTAAACCCCATGCCGTAATTAAACTTTTCCTGCTGTTCGACCTTGAAATATTTGATCGCTTCATAAATGGCAAAACCGGTAATAACCCCGTTAAATAGGCTGTAAAAGACATTCGTATGCATTCCTACCAGGGATAATAACAAAAAATAAGCAATGAGACTGCCGCTGGCAGCAATGCCAAAGCGAATGGGAAGTGAAACTTTTATCATATGACAATTACTTAAATTAAGTACACCTAAAATGTATGAAATTTTCGTTAATGTCGCCGTTAATTCTTGTTAAAGCTATGGGAATTTTTATATTTACGTAGAAAATAATTGATAAGAATCGTTATCTTCACCATTCTTAAAAATGTAGAGTTCACTAATATTAATCATTAAAAACACATGAGAAAAAGAAAATTACGCTGGCTTGGTTTGCCTTTATTTTTCCTCCTAATGACAGCCCAGGCGCAGGAAGTAGTCTATGAAGAGTACGACCTGGACAATGGATTACACGTTATTCTTCATCAGGACAACACCGCTCCGGTAGTCACCACTTCCGTGATGTATCACGTAGGCGGAAAGGACAGGACAGAAGGGCGCACCGGTTTTGCCCACCTGTTTGAGCATTTACTGTTTGAAGGTACCGAAAATATTGAAAAAGGAAAATGGTTCGAGATCGTATCCTCTAACGGGGGTCAGAACAATGCCAACACCTCTCAGGACCGCACTTATTACTATGAAGTGTTTCCTTCCAACAACCTTGAACTGGGATTGTGGATGGAATCCGAGCGCATGTTGCATCCCATCATCAATCAGGACGGGATAGATACCCAACAGGAAGTTGTAAAAGAGGAAAAACGCCTCCGTTATGATAATTCACCTTACGGTCAACTGCTCCCTGTATTAGGTGAGAACCTGTTTAAGGTACACCCCTATAAAGATCCCAATATAGGCTACATGGAAGATCTGGACGCGGCCACTTTAGAAGATGTCATTGCCTACAATAAAAAATATTATGTGCCTAACAATGCCGTCCTTGTGGTGGCAGGTGATATTGATGTCCCTTCTACAAAGAAGATGATCTCAGATTACTTTGGCACCATTCCCAGGGGTGCAGATATTGTGAGGAGTTACCCCAAGGAAGAACCCATCACAGAAGAAATAAGGGCAACCGCCTATGATCCCAACATTCAAATACCTGCTGTAATGGTAGCGTACAGGACCCCGGGATTTGCGGAAAGGGATGCGTATGTGTTAGATATGATCTCTACCTACCTCAGCGATGGAAAAAGCTCAAAACTTTACAAAAAAATAGTAGATGACCAAAAACAGGCCTTACAGGTCGGTGCCTTTAATATCGGGCAGGAAGATTACGGTATGTACCTGGTTTTTGCACTGCCCGTCGGAGAGACTGCGTTGGATGTTTTAGTAACAGAAATGGAGGAAGAGGTTGAAAAGGTAAGAACCGAACTTATTTCCGAGAATGACTATCAAAAATTGCAGAACAAATTTGAGAACCGCTTTGTGAATTCCAATTCCAGTATTCAGGGAATTGCAGGGACCTTAGCCACCTCATATATGTTGTATGGTGACACGGATCTGATCAATAAAGAGATCGATATTTTCAGGTCGATCACCAGGGAAGAGATCAAGGCAGTGGCCGATAAGTATCTGAAGCCAAATCAGCGCGTCGTGATCGATTATTTACCACAAGATAAAACAGCTAATTAAGAAAATGAAAAAACTATATATAACACTATTAGTAGCATTTGCGACCCTTTCTATTCAGGCGCAAGTAGACCGGTCTAAAATGCCCGAGCCCGGACCATCCCCTGAAATCAACTTGAAAGACCCGCAGCGTTTTGAACTAAAGAACGGACTCAAAGTTTTAGTGGTTGAAAACCACAAATTACCCAGTGTTTCCATACAACTGACCCTTGATAACCCACCTATTTTGGAAGGTGACAAGGCAGGCGTATCCTCGTTGACCGGAAGCCTTATGGGCAATGGCTCTACGTCTATTCCAAAGGATGAGTTTAATGAAGAAGTCGATTTCTTAGGGGCGAGTATCAGTTTTGGTTCCCAAAGCGCCTTCGCCAGTTCTCTTTCGAAGTATTTTCCAAGAATACTGGAACTGATGGCCGATGCCGCCATCAACCCTAACTTTACCCAGGAAGAGTTCGACAAAGAAAAGGACAAACTCATAACAGGGTTAAAATCCCAGGAAAAAGATGTTTCCGCGATCGCAAACCGGGTACAACTTGCTTTGGCATACGGCACAAACCATCCTTATGGAGAGTATACCACAGAGGGAACGGTGAACAATGTCACGCTCGCTGATGTAAAACAATTCTATGCGAATTACTTCGTGCCGGCAAATGCATATTTGGTTGTCATTGGTGATGTAGATTTCAAGGAAGTAAAAAAATTGGTGACCACTGCCTTTACCCCCTGGACCAAGGCCTCTCCTCCTTCATTTGCGTTCTCGAAGCCTGCAGATGCGCAGTATACCCAGATCAACTTTGTAGACGTACCCAACGCCGTACAGTCCGAAATTACGGTGCAGAACCTGGTAGATCTTAAGATGAAGGATGATGACTACCTGCCTGCCCTGGTTGCCAACCAAATTCTTGGTGGTGGCGGGGAAGCGCGCCTATTTCTAAATCTCAGGGAGGATAAAGGATATACCTATGGCTCCTATTCGAGGATTGGGAATGATAAGTTTGCCCCTTCCAGGTTTAGTGCTTCTGCCAGTGTCCGAAATGTGGTGACCGACAGTTCCGTAGTAGAACTTCTCAATGAAATAGACAGAATTGCCAAAGAGCCTGTGTCAGAAAAAGAACTTAAGAATACGAAAGCCAAATATGTAGGAAATTTTGTGCTGGCACTGGAAAGACCTTCTACTATTGCCCGGTATGCCCTGAATATTGAAACGGAAGGACTCCCTAAGGATTTCTATAAGACCTATCTTGAAAGGATCAATGCTATTTCAATTGACGATGTACAGGCGGCCGCTCAAAAGTATTTTTCTTCAAATAATGCGAGGGTTGTAGTTGCGGGGAAAGGAAGTGAGGTTTTGGAAAATCTGGAAAAAGTATCATTTAATGGCAAAACGGTGCCTGTTAAATATTACGACAAATACGCCAAGGGTGCTGAAAAGCCGAATTATGACGCAGCCATACCAGAAGGGGTAACCGTTCAGTCTATTATTGACAAATACTTTGAAGCTATCGGCGGAAAGGCCAACGTAGAAAAGATCCAATCGCTTAAATTGGTCTATGAAGGCGAAGCGATGGGAAGTAAAATTAAGATAGAAGAGAAAAGAACTGCCGAAAAAATGGCACAGACCACTTTTATGAATGGTGCCCCAATGATGGGTGTTATTGCGAAAGGGGATGAGTTATTTATGAAGCAGGGAGCTAATAAGATGGCTTTACCCCCGGACCTTCAAAAGGATATGATGAACTCAATGGGCATCTTCCCCGAGCAAAGCATTGCCGCCAACAACGCAGCAAAAGTAGCAGGCACCGAAATGGTAGACGGGAAAGAAGCCATTAAGATTGAAGTGCCCGGCACTATTATCCAGGCAACCTATTTTTACGACCTGGTAAGTGGGTTAAAGGTAAAAGTTGCGACGGTGACTACCATGAACGGTCAAACCCAGAATCAGGAGGAATTTTTTAAAGACTATGAGGAAATTGATGGCATTAAATTCCCTTCAATAAAAGTTAGTAGTCTTGGACCTCAAATGGTAGAAACTAAATTGTTGGAAGCGGTGATTAACGTTACTGTTACGGACGCAGATTTCGATTAGAAGATCGTACTTATTTGGAAGCGTACCTCAGCTCTGGGGTACGCTTCTTTTTTTATTGACCAGGTAAACGCCCAATAGGATGACCCCTGAAGCAGCCACCTGCCAAAGGGTAAATCGCTCTCCATCCAACAACCCCCAGATAATACCAACAACAGGAATCAGATACGTGACAGAAACCGAAAATACCGGGGAAGAGATCTGGATCAATTTATTGAACATCACCTTGGCAACGCACGTTCCCAAAAGACTCAAAACAAACACATACCCAAGGGAATTAAGGAAGAATTCTCCCTCCGTAACATTATCACTTAGAGCACCGGAAAAGACCAGCAATAAGCCGGCAGGCACCAACATCACGGTAAAATTACCGACAGCTATTGCCATGGGAGACACCTCCTGTAGTTTGCTTTTTATGATATTAGCATTACTGGCATACAGGAGCGCAGCCAGAATAACCAATCCGGCATACCAGTAGTTCTGGCCAGGATTAATATCCGATCCAAGGAATATCAGCAGCATAGCACCCAAAAATCCGACCAGGACCCCAAGTAGTTGATTCCGGCTAAAATTGATATTAAATGCCAGGAATCCAACAAGGATAGTAAATAATGGGACCAATGAATTCAGGATCGCCGCAATACTACTGTCTATTTGCGTTTCGGCATAGGAAAAAAGGAAGACCGGAAAAAAACTGCCCACCAGGGCAGACAATGCAATCCAACGCCATTCATTTTTTGTAATTCCCCTGAGAGACCTAAATCCTATCAGCAACAGGAAAAAAGCAGCAATAACGATCCTCACGGCCCCAAGCTGAATTGGCGTAAAACCTTCAAGTCCCTTTTTAATTAGGATGTAGGAGGTTCCCCAAATAATTGCAAGGACTATAAGATAGAACCATTTCCTGTTTACGTCGCTCATATCTTTTTAATAAGGGGCAAAATTCACGCTTTTTACTGAATTTAAAGCGTACTTCTTTTGTAATTTTGTCTTAATAAATTCCTATATCATGCGTTACAGAACTCATCTATTTCTTTTAGCCATTTTAGTACTGCTAGGATCTTGTAAAACCCAGGAAGAGCCAACACAAATGCAACAGGTGATGGCCATCCATGACGAAGTAATGCCTAAAATGGGTACTTTGAGCAAACTGGTGGCCCAATTAAAACCACTTGCCGACTCCACAGAAACTGGTCTTGAATATCAAAAGGCAATGCACGATCTGCAGGCAGCGAACAGGTCCATGATGAATTGGATGCGCGGTTTTGGAGAACGGTTCGATTCGGATGAAATCCTTAATGGAAAAGCCCTTAGTACGGAGAAAAAAGCGTGGCTTAAGGAAGAAGAGGAAAAAGTAAAAGCATTGCGGGAGGAGATCAATACCAGTATAGCCAACGCAGAGCAATTACTCGGTTCGGATTAAAAAGGTAGTTTCCCAAGATCAACATTTCCCCCTGAAAGGATAATCCCCACTTTTTGACCTTTGTATTTCGCTTTATCCCTGAGCACTCCGGCCAGTGCAACAGCGCTGGAGGGTTCCACTACTATTTTCATTCGTTCCCAGATCAGTCGCATGGCCAATACTATCTCTTCCTCAGTAACACGAACCATATCTGTAACATATTCCAGGATGACAGGCAGCGTATTGTTTCCTAATTCTGTTTTTAACCCGTCGGCGATTGTATCCGTAGTGGTATTGGATTCAATTTTTCCACTATGGAAGGAACGGTACGCATCGTCCACTTCAAATGGTTCAGCCCCTAAAACCTTGCAATCCTTCCCAAAATACCTGGCTGCTATGGCGGTTCCTGCAATAAGTCCGCCGCCCCCCACCGGGGCAAATACCGCATTTAGGTCAGGATGCTCCTGCAGAAGTTCCAGGCAGGCAGTTCCTTGTCCGAGTATCACATTTTTGTCATTGGAAGGATGTATAAAAGTGGCCCCCGTTTCTTCCTGTATGGCCTTTGCTTTTGCATTCCTTGCTTCCAATGTTGGCACACATTCATAAATGACTCCGCCATATTCGAGCACCCCTCTTTTCTTTACTTCAGGTGCAGTAGAAGGCATTACAATATGGGCTTTTACATCCAAGCTTTGTGCGGCAAGTGAAAGCGCCTGTGCAAAATTACCTGAGGAATGCGTAACGACCCCTTTCGCCCTTTCTCCCGGGGTTAACTGAAGGATGGCATTGGTAGCTCCCCGCATTTTGTATGCGCCCATTCGTTGAAAGTTCTCGCATTTAAAATACAATGCTGCTCCAGCTAGCTCATTAATGAGTCGGGAGGTGAGAACAGGCGTATGGTGAATATAGGGTTGAATCCTTTGATAACATCCCCACAACGCATCCCCATTCATATTCATTTTATCAGTTTCCATAGATGATCACTATATCTTATTTCCAATGCAGTGTTTCCAGGATCCTCCTGATATCATTTTGTATGTAAACCGCCGCCGGATAAATAGAATCGTAGTTGGGTTTTGCATAGAAATAGAGGGATCCAGTCAAAAAGTGCTCGGTGCTATCGGTGACGTAGAATTGCGCCTGAGAAGCTGCATTTCCCTTTACTTCGTAGAACATACCATAGACCTTTGCATCGGCATTTACAAATTGTTGTTCAAGAATATTATCTGCTTTCACCACGTGCTCATATGACAACTTCTGGGCGTCATTCAGGAGGCTTTTCAGATTATCCTCCACCGGTTTGTAGGTAAGGTATACGGCTCCTTTAAGGGCCGGATATTCGAGGGTGAGCGAGGCATTTTTTTGATCCTTGATAGTAGCCAAGCCATTATACTCAAATTCATAGGCCTGCGTTTGCACCAGCTGCGAACTCCCCGGGGAATACTCCAGTCGCAACTGGGCTTTGGGTTTAGGCAGCACCTCTTCCTTGCAAGATGCAAAAAAGAACAAAATGCAAAATACCGCAAGCAGCTTGCTAATTTTCATGAGGAAGGGTAATTTTAATTTGTTTTAATCTTTTCCTGTCAAGGCTTTCCACCACAAATTGGTAATTCTTAAAAACGATCTTTTCTCCTCTTTTTGGAAAACTTCCCGCAATCTCCAGGACAAAGCCGGCAATGGTTTCGGACTCTCCTTTTTGCTCTTCGAAATCGGTTTCATCATCGATCTTAACGACTCTGTAAAAATCTTTTAATGTTGTCTTTCCATCGAAAACGTAATTATGATCGTCTAATTTTGAATAGATCAGGTCTTCGTCATCGAACTCATCGCTGATATCCCCCACGATCTCCTCAATGATGTCTTCGAGGGTAACAACACCGGAGGTGCCGCCGTATTCATCTACCACAACCGCCAGGTGTATTTTTTTTTCCTGAAATTCCAGGAGCAAGTCATCCAGTTTTTTGTTTTCAGGGACAAAATAGGGCTCACGGATAAGTGTGGTCCAGTTAAAATTCTTACGGTCTATATATGGCAATATGTCCTTGACATACAGGACTCCAATAACCTTATCAATATGATCTGAGAATACCGGGATTCGGGAATACCCCTGCTTTTTTATCTCCTCCAGCACCTCGAGGAACTTCATGTTCTCCTGAAGGGCAAAGATGTCGATACGCGGCCGCATTACCTGTTTGGTATCCGTATTGCCAAAAGATACGATACCTTCAAGGATCTTCTGTTCTTCTTTGGTCGTATCCCCATCTGAGGTAAGTTCCAGCGCCTGAGAAAGCTGATCAACACTCAGACTGGTCTTTTGCTTTCCAAATTTGTTGTAAAGAAAGATGGTGGCCGTTCTCATTGGAGCACTCAAGGGGGTTAATAATACGTCCAAAACCCTTAAGGGGTAAGCCATAAAGTGAGAGAATTGGTATTTATTCCTGTTTGCGTAGATTTTTGGTAAGATCTCTCCAAACATTAATATCAGAAAAGTAGCCACCACCACTTCCAACAGGAAGCGAATGGATACAACATCCATGATCTTATAGGTTATAGAAGAAAATAAGGTGTTCCCAATTTCACTAAAAAGAAGTACAATCCCAATATTTATGGTATTGTTAGCGATGAGAATAGTAGCCAGCAGTTTCTTTGGCCTCGCCAATAGTCTCACTACAATACTGCCCTGAGAGCTATTGCGTTCTCCTATTTCCTTAAGCTCTGTGATGGATAAACTAAAAAATGCCACCTCTGCTCCTGAAATTAAAGCGGAACAGAATAGCAAGACCAGGAGAACAATAATTTTAATCACAAAAGTGCTATCCACTTCTATGAAACCAACCAATAATTGAAGAGGATCTGGATCCACGTATGACATTATTACTTAATAAATATCAAAAAGGCAGGTCATCATCATCTTCCTCAGACGATGCTATGGTATTCTGTGGTTCTTGCATTTTGGGAGCAGGCATTCTGGCTTCCTGGTTAGTATTGGCTGTGGCTCCCTGTGGAGCAGTACCCATACTTTCCTGTTTCGTGGTCAGAAAGGTAAAATCCTGCACATGTATTTCTGTTGTATAGCGGGTCGTACCATCTTCTCCCTGCCATTGCCTGGTCTTTAACCTGCCCTCCACATAGATTTTGTCTCCTTTGTTCAAATATTTTTCGCAAATCTCTGCTGCCTTGTTCCGAACCACAATGTTATGCCATTCCGTGGTGGTCACTTTTTCACCCGTTTGCTTGTTCGTATAGGTTTCATTGGTAGCAATAGGGAACCTTCCTATGCAGTTACCTCCTTCAAAATAATGCAATTTTACCTCATCCCCCAAATGCCCTATCAGCATTACCTTATTTAATGTTCCGCTCATGATATCTCTTTGGGCCAAAAGTACGAATTTTTAAGCGTATCTATAAAATCTGCTATCAATACTGGTACGGGATAGGTTTCTAATCTTTCGAAGGAAAGTCCGTCCTTGAGAACCCCGTCTATTTGCGCGATCCAGAAACGGGTAACCAAATGCTGATGTGATAATTTATGGATGATAGCTTCCTCTTTCCATAATACCAATTCACTTATCACGAATCGATCATCATTTTCGATCGCCCCCTTCATTTCTTTTTCCTGCAGTAACCTATCGGATTCAATTAAAGGAAATTCAAACAGGTTTTCCCATATCCCTCTGCCTACCCGCTTCTTCAAAAGTGTATTTCCATTATGGTCCAAAGGAACATAATAGTTGAAGTGGCGTATTTTAACTTTATTCTTTTTTAGTTTAACGGGTAACTCCTTTACGCTACCTATCTTCAGGGCATGGCAACTGTTATTTAAGGGGCAGGAATCACAAACGGGGTTTTGTGGTGTGCATTGTATGGCCCCGAATTCCATGATGGCCTGATTGTATTCTCCGGCATTGTCACGATCCATTACTTCCAAGGCCAATTCCTTAAAATAAGATATCCCTTTAGGTGTATTAATTGGAACGCTGCTTCCGTAATACCTGGCTAATACCCTATAAACATTGCCATCAACCACAGGCGTTGCTTCATCAAAACAGATAGACGCAATGGCACTGGCGGTATAGTCCCCTACCCCCTTTAAAGCAAGTAATTCTTTATGGGATGATGGGAAGATTCCTTTCAATTCCCCAGTGATCATCTTGGCGGATGCATGTAAGTTTCTCGCCCGTGAATAATAGCCAAGGCCCTGCCAAAGTTTCAGTATTTCGGATTCTTCGGCTGCCGCCAGTGCCTCTATATGCGGGTATTCCTTCAGAAATCGTTCATAATAGGGAAGCCCTTGTGCCACGCGTGTTTGCTGTAGCAAAATTTCCGAAAGCCAAATCTTGTAAGGGTCCCTGGTAGTTCGCCAGGGTAAGGCCCTTTTATTTTTTGAATACCAGTGAAGGATTGTTTTGGAGAAAGTGCTCATACCAATTACGAGAGCAAAAGTACTATATTAAAGACTTAAAATTAGTTCATTAGGCTAAAAGAATGAATAATATTTATATATTTGCAAGCCTGAAAAATAAACAGATTAACTAAACGTAAACATGACGAAAGCGGATATCGTATCTAAAATCTCAGAGAAATTGGGAATCGAAAAAGGGGATGTACAAGCCACTGTTGAAACTTTTATGGAAGAGGTCAAAACCTCCCTGGAAAATGGTGATAATGTATACCTGAGAGGATTTGGAAGTTTCATTATAAAAACCCGTGCAGAAAAAACAGGTAGGAATATTTCTAAGAATACAACCATTAAAATTCCTGCACATAATATTCCGGCTTTTAAACCTGCGAAGGTTTTTGTTGAAGGAGTAAAAAGTAACGTAGAAGTAAAATAATAACCGATTTAAAAGCAGATTTGTATGCCGAGTGGTAAGAAAAGAAAGAGACATAAGGTGGCCACACACAAGCGAAAAAAACGCAGAAGAGCCAACCGCCACAAGAAAAAGTAGTTACTTTAACTACTTTTTCATTTTATACGTTCATTGACATAGAAATTCTAATAGGATTTCGACGGGTTACTACAACCTGTAACAACTAATGTTTAATCCATTCGGGCACCGTCTGTGCTCCGAATATAAATTGATTCAGGTGAATAGAGAATTAGTCGTAAGATCCAATTCCGTTGCCGTCGATTTTGCCTTATTAAAAGATGGAAAACTCATTGAACTTCACAAAGACGAAAATGACCACAATTTCAATGTTGGCGATATTCTTATTGCCAAGATCAGAAAACCAGTAACGGGTCTTAATGCTGCCTTTGTAAACGTAGGCTATGAAAAAGATGCATTTCTGCATTATCATGACCTCGGGCCGCAATTATCGTCCATGTTGAAGTTTGTAAAAAGTGTAAGTACGGGGAAACTAAGAGATTATTCCCTCAAAAATTTTCCACTAGAAAAAGATATTGATAAGCATGGCACCATTTCTAATGTGGTCAAAGCCAATCAATCACTACTGGTTCAAATAGTAAAAGAACCCATTTCTACCAAAGGGCCCCGCATAAGTTCGGAGCTCTCTATCGCAGGCCGATATTTGGTAATGGTTCCTTTCTCAGATCGTGTTTCTGTTTCACAGAAGATAGAAAGCAATGAAGAAAAGGACCGGCTTAAAAGACTCGTGAAGAGTATTAAGCCCAAAGGATTTGGGGTCATCATACGAACCGTAGCAGAAGGCAAAAAAGTCGCGGAACTTGATAAAGATCTTCAAAACTTGCTGGCCAAGTGGACAGCAATGTGTAAGAAATTGTATAAAGCGCCCACCCCTTCCAAAGTACTGGTAGAAGTAAACAGAGCTTCCTCCATCTTAAGGGATGTTTTCAATGATTCCTTTACAGGGATCCATGTGGATGACGAAACGCTTTATAACCAACTCAAGGATTATGTGCATGAGATTGCACCCGAAAAGGAATCCATTGTGAAGTTGTACAGTTCTTCGGTGCCAATATTTGAAAAATTCGGGATCGACAGACAAATCAAAACCTCCTTTGGACGCACGGCGTCCATGAGCAAAGGCGCCTATTTGATCATTGAACATACGGAAGCTTTGCACGTTATTGATGTCAATAGCGGCAACAGGTCCAATAAAGCCAATAATCAGGAAGACACCGCTCTTGAGGTAAATATGCTAGCCGCAGCAGAAATTGCAAGACAATTAAGGCTGCGTGATATGGGTGGAATTATTGTGATCGATTTTATCGATATGGTAAAATCTGACCATAGGAAAAAACTCTTTGATCATCTTAGAAATGAAATGAAAGATGATCGGGCCAAGCATAAGATATTGCCCCCGAGTAAATTCGGTCTGGTTCAAATTACCAGACAAAGGGTACGACCAGAGGTCAATATCAAAACCACAGAGGAAAATCCAAGTGGCAGCAATCAGGAGGTTGAAGCGCCTATAGTCCTGATCGAAAAAATAATTGACGATCTGGAACATATTATAAAAGGAAGTGAAAAGGATAATGGAATTATTTTGAATACCCATCCTTTTATAGCTGCGTACCTTACAAAAGGGTTTCCATCTATTAGATCCAAATGGTTTTTGGAACATAAGAAATGGATCAAAATTCAACCAAGGGATGCGTATACATACCTTGAATACCATTTTATAAATAAAGATGGTAAAGAGCTAATCTAAAAAAAGCGACTTCTCAGGAAGTCGCTTTTTTTGTTTTATTACTTTTAAGAATGCCAGAAAAAAACACCTATACAGTTGAAGAAGCCACTAGAAAACTGGAATATTTTTGCTCCTACCAGGACCGCTGCCATCAGGAAGTAAGGCAAAAATTACATCAGATGCGCATGATCCCTGAGGCCATTGATCATATCATGGCTCACTTGATTGCGCACGATTTCCTCAATGAAGAACGCTTTTCAAAGAGTTTTGCCCGCGGAAAATTCAACATTAAAAACTGGGGGCGTATTCGCATAACCCGTGAACTAAAGCAGCGAAATATCTCTCCGATCAATATTAAAACCGCCCTTAAAGAACTGGACGATACCGACTATACCCAATCATTGGAAGCACTGGCCATAAAAAGACTTGGACAATTAAAGGATAAGGATAAGGAACAGAAAAAAAAGAAACTTGCCGATTATCTTTTGTACAGGGGCTGGGAGAGCCACCTGGTTTATGAATTGGTCTTCCGCTTGATCCCATAACTTTTAGGGAGCTACCTGTACAATACCGGCCTTATGTAGTGGCCTTAAGTGCTTTTTTTGTTCTAACGATTGCCTGTTCATTTTTCCAATCGATCCATTTCTGTCCTCGAAGACGGCGCATGCCGTTATCAAAATAGCGCATCACGAACACATTGTATAACGCTTTACTCAGGTTGACAGGGTTACGGGCCACCGCACGGAGGCTCATCGAAAATCCGGGGGTGAGATACCTCATATAGTGCCAATAGCCTTCGGGCATATACAGCACTTCGCCATGATTCAACTGTGTTTTAAACCCCGCAGCATATCGCAAAGCCGGCCACTTTTCCAAATCAGGCTTGGAGAAGTCTATTGCCTCGTGCGTGATCAGGGAATGCGGTACCTTATAGAGATATTTATTTTCACTTTGAGGGAAAAGGATACACTCTTTTTTCCCGGCGAAATGGAAATGAAAAATATTGGCAAGGTCAATATCGTAATGCATAAAAGTATGCGAATCCTGCCCGCCAAAAAAGAGCATGGGTAACCCTTTCATGAGCGAAATACCAAAATCGGGGAATCGAAAATCTTGCTGTAGTTCAGGAACCTCTTTAATAACATTCCAAAGGAAGATCCTGTATTTAGTAGGCTCGCGCTGAAGTAGGCTTATATAGTCCTTCATCTTCATTTTCGCATGGGGTTCATTAAAGCCTTCTTTGTGATCTACCGGCCGATCGTCATATAGAGGAACCGTCTTTTCCCCTGCCACCTTTTTTATATACTCTAAATTCCATTTGGAGTACGCCGGCCAATCTTCAATGAAATTTTCTATAACCACCGGTTTCTGGGGCTTAAAATAATCCCTTAGAAACTCGTCTTTGGTTATATTATGTACACGAGGTATCTCTCTTAAATCCAATGTTGAATATGCTTGATTAAGTATTAACAAAGTAAAAATCAACAAAATTTTCAGCATTCCCCCAGGGAAAGCATTTAGTGATTCTTAGATCTTCGACTTGGCTTTGGCCGCTTCATTCCTTTCAATAGTATGTCCGGGGCGGCTCCATTTTGGCTTTTCCCCTATTGCGGTATATTGCGAATCTTCAACCTCTACCGTCTTTGGTTGCGACATTTTCACAAAGGCTTTTTGCGGATTTAAACCAAGCGTCCGGAACATCTCCATATCCTCATTTACATCAGGATTGGGAGTGGTTAGCAACTTATCGCCGGCAAAAATGGAATTGGCCCCTGCAAAAAAGCACATGGCTTGTCCTTCCCTACTCATTTCCATGCGCCCGGCCGACAGGCGTACCTGCGTTTTAGGCATCACAATCCGGGTGGTAGCAACCATTCTGATCATATCCCAAATAGGAATTGGTTCCATATCCTCCATTGGTGTGCCTTCTACGGCAACCAGGGCATTAATGGGAACTGATTCAGGTTGCGGATCGAGTGTAGCCAATGCCACCAACATCCCCGCACGGTCTTCCAATACTTCTCCCATCCCGATAATTCCACCGCTACATACGGTCACATTGCTTTTCCTGACATTAGCTATCGTATCTAAGCGGTCCTGGAAGGCGCGGGTAGAGATCACATCCTTATAATAATCTTCTGAAGTATCCAGATTGTGGTTATAAGCATACAACCCTGCTTCTGCGAGACGCTTCGCCTGGTTTTCTGTAAGCATTCCCAGCGTACAGCAAACCTCCATGTCCAGCTTATTAATGGTTCGTACCATTTCAAGGACCTGCTCAAACTCGGGACCATCCTTTACATTTCTCCAGGCCGCACCCATGCAGACCCTGGAGCTCCCTGAGGCCTTTGCCCTCAATGCCTGGGCTTTGACCTGTGCAACACTCATGAGATCATTGCCCTCGATTTCGGTATGATAGCGGGCAGCCTGCGGGCAATAGCCACAATCTTCCGGGCAACCTCCTGTCTTAATGGACAGTAATGTTGACACCTGTACCGTATTGGGATCATGATGTTGCCGGTGTACCGTTGCAGCCTTATAAAGCAACTCCATCATCGGGAGATTGTATATCGATAGAATTTCCTCCTTGGTCCAATTGTGTCTTTCCTGATTCATGTACATTTTTTATGGCTTATTCAAAAATAGAGAATCCCATGAAATTGAAATAACAATTCAGTAATATTATAGGTACTTAAAAATGGGATGTTGGATGCTTTATCAGGATACTTACGGCATTTCCCCCAAAACCTACAGCATTTATCATCACCCTGTTTATTTTTTTTGACACTATTTCTGCCCCAAAAAATGGAACCGGGATAAATAGTTGGTTTTGAAGCATCAGTACCCCCATTTCCAGGCTAAACATCCCTGAAGCACCTAAGGTATGGCCCAGTTTCCATTTATTAGTGGTTAGCAAGGGTTGATGAGAACCGAATATCTTTTGGATTGCATTGTATTCTGAATGATCTCCCAAAATGGTCCCGGGCGAATGCATAACGACAACATTTACCTCAGAAGGCGGTAAAGGACCAAGTGCCATCTTCATCGACCTCTGAAAACTAAAGGCATCTGTTGACATGGAAACAGAATGTTCCAGCGGTTCTGTAGCATAGCCCACCCCTTCTATGATCGCCAGACTATTCTCGGAAACAATCCCTTCTATACAGGCCAACGCTGCTCCTTCGCCCAAAACCATACTGTTCCTTTTCTTGGAAAGGTCCGAAGCCTTGCAAGGATAGGGGGGATCTTCCTTCGAATAGATCTTTAAAGCTTTCATCTGGGAGATTGTGAAAGAGGTGAGCGGAGCCTCGCTACCACCTACAAGAAATTTTTTTGCCATCCCGCTATTGATCCAGGCAATACCATTGAGCAATGCATGCAAGGCAGTAGAACAGGTAATGGAATGTGAAATTTCAGGGCCGGTCGTTTGCAGATCATGGGCTACCCAGGACGAAATATTTCCCAGGGTGGAAGTGGGAGAGGCCAACGGTACCGTATGACCCTCATTCAAAAATTCCTCATAATATTTTTCAAAGATACCGGTAGCCCCACGAGAAGATCCAATATTGATGCCAAGCGCTTTCTCTTGTTCCCACCCGGCTCGTTCTATGGCCTTGCGTGCTGCATATAGGGCCAGTAATACGGTATCATCTAACCTCTTGTAATGAGAATTGTCAGCAGTCAATACTGCCAGCGCCGCCCTCGAATCGTCAGACAATGCTGCGACATGGACCAGCCCTTCACCCGATTTTCTTTTTTGAAACAAATGATCCTTTCCCAAGTAGGCTTGCCATACTTCATGATTCGACCTGCCAAGCGCGGAAATAGAACTTATGGCCGTTATCGAAATCGGTTTTATCACTACTTTACTTATTTCGGACAAAAATAATGGTTCCTGTACTCTTCGAAGGTCTCTTTAGGGAAAATCCTTCTATTGGCGCACTATCATTGGCAATGGTTAATTAAGGGATAAGGTCCAAAGCCGAATGGACGGCATCGTAAATTTTTTGTAGTTGTGTTTCTTCTATAATATAGGGAGGGAGAATATAAATTGTATTTCCCAAAGGCCTCAGGAAAACGCCTTGCTGCATAAAGTGTTCAAACAGCAAGTCTCTTAACCCTCCGTAGCGGTCTGTTTCTATATTGAGGTCTAAAGCATAGATTACTCCACATTGGCGGGTCCTGGCCACTTTCTCATGGTTTGCAATCGTCTTGTCGAACTCCTGGTGGCATTTACTGATCCTTAAAATATGTTCCTGCATTTCATTGGTCTGCAGCAATTCAAGGGCCGCCAGGGCCGCTGAACACGCCAGAGGGTTGGCTGTATAGGTATGCCCGTGAAAAAAGCCCTTGGCCAACTCATCGCTATAAAAAGCATCATAGATCCCCTGGGTACAACTGGTAATGGCCATAGGCAAAAGTCCGGCAGTAAGTGCTTTAGACATGCAAATAATATCGGGCTTTATAGTTATTTGATCGGAGGCAAAATAAGTTCCCGTTTTACCAAAACCAGTCATCACCTCATCGGCAATTGTAATGACCTCATTCATTTTGAAAAGACGCAGGATCCGACAAAGATGCTCCGGGTCATGCATTTTCATGGCAGCCGCTCCCTGCACCAGTGGTTCATAGATAAAGCCCGCTACGTCATTTTTTTTAAGCCTTGCCTGCAAGGAGATCAGGATCGTTTCTATGTTTTCTGCCGTTGGCACCGGGATTCGCTCTACCTGTATAAAATGTTCTTCGAAAGGTCCGTTGTAGGCAGATAAGCCGGAGACAGACATGGCCCCAAATGTATCCCCGTGAAATCCTTCTTCGAAGGCCATTATTACGGGGCGCTGCGCTCCTTTGTTAAAATGGTACTGAAGGGCCATCTTTATGCCGATCTCAGTGGCGGTAGAGCCGTTATCTGAAAAAAATAGTTTTTCCTGATTATAGGGTAACACCTTCATCAGGGCTTCTGAAAGTGCCACAGCAGGTTCGTGTGTAAAACCACTGAAGACCACCTGGTCTAGCTGCTGCATCTGTAAGGCCACTTTTTGGGTAATGGCAGGATGGCAGTGACCGTACATAGCCGTGTACCAGGAAGCGATCCCGTCTATATATTCCTTTCCTTCCTCATCGGTCAATACCGCCCCCTTCGCCTTTACGACCCCAATCATGTCAGGATGCCTTTTATGCTGGGTCAGGGGATGCCAGAGGAACTTCTTATCTCTTTCCGAAAGATTCTTCAATACAGCTATTTTAGGGAAACTTCTATTTCTCTATCTTGCAGTCAAGGGCATTAAGCCCCTTTATGCATGTCGGGCAAAGTTATAACATCTCTAACTCCTATTTACGATAAACTGACCAACCGTCGGGTATTTCTTCTGCTATCCCTTATTTCCGTCCTTATCCGATTTCCGTTTTTCTTCAGGGATTATATAGACCGGGACGAAAGTACGTTTATCCTCATGGCCCAATCCTGGGTAGATGGCCATTTACCATATGCGCAATTGTGGGATCTGAAACCCCCTTTGGTCTATTTCTTCATAGGATCGATCCTCTATCTTTTTGGAAAGAGTTTTATTGCTATCCGACTCATTGGGGCCATAGGCGTTGCTATTACCGCCTTTTTTACCTACAAAATAGGAAAAGAAGTGAAGTCAGTACCTGTAGGATTTTGGTCGGCTATTTGCTGTATTTGCTTCCTAAGCCTTTTTGGGAGCCTTCAAGGTGTAATGTCCGAACATCTGAGCATGCTTTTCTTTATGCCAGCTGTCTATCTGCTTATAAAATATAAAGGGGGCGGATGGTATTTTCTGGCCGGTCTCTTTTTTGGCTGTTCGCTGATGATGAAGTTAAACCTTGCCTACGCCCTGGTTTTTATCGGATTGTACTTAATTACCAATGCCTTTTTCAAAAAACAGTTCCTGAAAGGAGTAATGAAGATGGGGGCTATGGGATTAGGGACAATTCTTGTTATAGGGATCACCGCACTTCCCTATTATACTGAAGGAATTTTCAAAATCTGGGTAAACTCGGTCATCCTTGCCCCCATGGAATATGCAAAAGCCATGCAAACTTCTTTTTTTAAGGTATTGCCGTTATTAATAATACTGCTGGTATTTTTTCTACTATGCTGGAAAAAAAAGTGGCTGGCTTTTAAGGACAATCGCATTCAGCTACTTATCATTGTTATTGCCGGAGTGGTCTTTTCTTTTCTAAAGAGTGGAAAGGTTAACGGCCATTACCTGATGCAGTTGTATCCTTTTTTACTGATCCTGGTGGCGATCGCCCTCACCCACCTCCCAAATCCCGGAAAAAAATACTACCCCTTAGTGATCGTCCTCGCATTTTTGGCCCCGGCAGAATCTTATTTAGAGTATTACAACATCCTAAGGAACAGAGCAAAACATGGCACCTTCTACAATGGAGAAGGTTTTACGGTTCCGGCTTATATTGAGGGCCAACAATTGGATAAAGAAAAAATTCTTTTTTTCGAATATCATATTGGATACTGGCTGTTAAATGCGCTCCCGCCTACCAAGGCCGCTACACATCCCAGCAATATTTGCAGGGCAGATCTTTTTCGGTACTATGAGAATCCCCGAACAACTTCCTTAGAAGAACTGCAATACATGATGGATACCCTCCAGCCCAATACCGTGGTTATCAGGGCTAACAAAACTGTGTTCGACAAAGAGTATGTTGCGGAAGATCGCTATGTAAAGGAGTACCTGGAAAGGAATTTTCGGCTGGAAACAACTATAGAAAAGGCCGAGATCTATACGCGCTTACCAGGCCAGTAACGCCTGCCTGAACTGATCCGCATACTCTTTTACGATCTTGGGAGTAAAGACCTTTTCTTCCGAGATCCTGCCCAGGCAGGGAATACCGGTCTTTGATAAAATAATTTGCTCAGTGGTGGGATGCTCATCCCCACTGAAGAGTACCGCAACCTCATAACCCCGTTCCTTAAGCAATGCAATCGTTAGTAAGGAATGGTTGATGCTCCCCAGATAATGTCTGGATACAACAACTACCTTGTAGTGCGGCTTTATCAGGTCGAGGATGGTTTCTGTATCGTTGATGGGAACCAAGAGGCCGCCAGCTCCTTCAATGATAAGATCGTTCGTTGTTTTTGGCTCTGTGATTTTTGTTCCTTGAATGGTAATACCTTCTATTTCTGCAGCAGCATGAGGACTCATAGGGGTTTGCAGGGCATAACTGTTTTGATGGATAACACTCCTTTTATTGCTAATCAATTGGGCGACCTTATGGCTATCTGAAAATTCCAGATCCCCTGCCTGAATAGGCTTCCAATAATCTGCTTCCAGGGACTCGGTCAGAATAGCCGAGGCAATGGTCTTCCCAACATCCGTAGAAATACCCGTAACAAATATTCGCTTCATGGATTAAGAGGGTTGCGTGATCATATGGCACTCCAGGCACCTGTATTTTTTCTTTTCAAAAAAGGGAAACAGTTTGTTCATAAACCCTTTTCTGGCGTAATACACCTCAGACCTTTTTGCCTTGCAATTAGGGCACACGACTGGGTTACCATGGTCATCCAGGGCATAATTGCGTATGGCATCATAGATCTCAATGGCCCGGTCCTTGTCTTTTGTGTAGACCTGAAGTTTTACGCCGCCAATAGCCTGACTCACCAATGGATCCGTATTCAGGAAATTTTCATCCCTCAGGAACACATATATGCCTTCAGATTCCAGTCGGCCTTTAATCACCTGCGCATCTGCAGGAAACTCAAAAGCCCCAAGGGTATAAAATTTATCGGGCATGGAACAAGTTTTTTATAGCGATTGGCAAGATACTCAATACTTCTTTTATTTCCTTCTGTGTATTAAAACTATGAAGGCAAAAACGAATCCGTTCTTCCCCTTCAGGCACAGTAGGTGCCAAAATAGGACGTACATCAAACCCATTTTCCTGAAGCTTTTTGGCTATTTCCTTCACTTGGGTATTACCTTTTATGACGCAACAATGAATGGCCGAAGTGCTAGGGATAAAAAGGTTTTGCAAGCCCTGTGCTTTAACCTCATGATTGAACAAGTTGATGTTGTCCTCTAAGATACGGCTTCGCCTTTTTATTTCAGATGCCATCTCAGGTCCATGTGCAATCAGGATTGCTGCTAAAGTCATTGGGGGCAATGCAGTTGTATAAATAAAGCTACGGGCAAAATTGATAAGAAAGTCCTTTAACGTGGGACTTCCCAGAATGGCTGCTCCTTGTACACCCATGCTCTTCCCAAAGGTAACGATCCTGGCAAAAGGGGCCGCTAAATCTCTTCCTGGGTGGGCAAGAGAAATAGTATCCTTGGTGCCTTTTACAGTATGGGCTTCATCCAGGACCAATCTGCAGCCATATTTCTGGCATATGGTAATTAATCCCTGAAGATCCGGGCTATCCCCATCCATAGAAAAGACCGCTTCCGTGGCAATATAGCATTCATCCAGGGCATCCTTACTTTCTAACACGCGTTGCAGTGTTGCCTCTAAATCCTGTAGATCATTATGCTTAAACCTGAAGCTTTTGGCGTTCCCCATACGTATACCATCGCGCATACTGGCATGGATCAATTCATCGTAAACCACAGTATCGGATCGTTGTGGCACTGCCGAAAAGAATCCCAGGTTGGCATCGTAACCCGAATTAAATATCAGGGCGGCTTCTGTTTCGTAATAGGTAGATAGCAACTTTTCTGCTTCGCTATAAAGCAGGCTATTGCCGGACAGTAATCGTGAGCCTGTGGCGCCATTATGTTGCAAACCCTTTTTCTTGAGCAGCTCGTAAGCCGCTGTAAAGGTCCCTTCATGGCGCGCAAGTCCCAGGTAGTCATTGGAGACAAAATCGATCCTTTCACTTTGGCCGGAGAGTTCCCTAAGTGCCCCTTTTTGAACTCTTTCTTCTAGTTTCCGCTTTAATTTTTCAGGAAAGTTCCCCATTACGCAAATGTAGTATTTAGCTTAATAAATAGTATCTTGAATAACAAAATACGGCACGTTTAAAATAGTTCTTATGTCTATAACGTATGGTCGCGTTCGGGAACACCACGAACTTCAGGAGATCCTGGCGCTTCAGCAAAAGAATCTTTTAGGAAATGTACCTGCAGGTACACAGAAAACAGAAGGGTTCGTTTCGGTATCGCACACCCTAGAACTTCTGGACAGGATGAATCAGGTTTGTCCTCATATCATTGCCAAAGACAAGGGTAAAGTAGTGGGGTACGCCCTTTGCATGCACGCGGATTTTTCCGGTGAGATAGCGCTCCTTCAGCCAATGTTCAGGGTAATTGATGAAGTCCTTCCCCTGAAACAATCCTTTATAGTAATGGGGCAGATTTGCATTGCAGAATCCTATAGGGGAAAAGGTCTTTTCAGAGGGCTGTACAACCACATGAAAAAAGTACTGGCAAAAGATTTCAAACTAATTGTAACTGACGTAGATGCCAGGAACAGTCGGTCCTTACAAGCGCACCTTGCCATTGGGTTTAAGACCATAAAAAAATACCAATCCGATGGGAGGGATTGGTATCTTATAGTTTTGAGTTAAAAGCTAGTAGTTATTGTAACTTAATCGACAAGTACTATTACTTTATTCCCATTCATTTCCATGGTACCGCTTGAAATAGGCAGTGCCATTTTTCCATCGGCATTCTTGCTGAATTTGGAAATATGCTCTTCGTCTATGGAAATATCTCCTCCAATCTTAACCATTCCCTCCTGCAACAGAGATACAATAGGGGCGTGATTAGACAGGACCTGGAATTCTCCATTGAGACCTGGAACCGTAACCGAAGTAACGTTACCAGAAAATAAGGTAGCTTCCGGAGATACTATTTCTAAATGCATATGTTTACTTTCTTAATTCCTGTTACTGATTCGCTGGTCTCTTTTTTTAGGCCTCAGCAAGCATTTTCTCACCAGCTTCAATTGCCTCTTCAATGGTTCCTTTCAGGTTGAAGGCCGATTCCGGTAAATGATCCAGTTCCCCATCCATGATCATGTTGAACCCTTTTATGGTTTCCTTGATATCTACCAACACTCCGGGTATACCGGTAAATTGCTCGGCTACATGGAACGGTTGCGACAGGAATCGCTGTACACGTCTCGCTCTACCCACGGCCAGTTTATCTTCTTCAGAAAGTTCTTCCATACCAAGGATAGCGATGATATCCTGAAGTTCTTTGTATCGTTGTAACAACTCTTTTACACGCTGTGCACAGGCGTAATGTTCTTTTCCAAGTACCTCTGCCGTTAATATCCTGGAAGTAGAATCCAGTGGATCTACAGCGGGATAAATCCCTAATTCCGCGATCTTTCGAGACAATACGGTTGTTGCATCCAGGTGGGCAAATGTTGTTGCTGGAGCAGGGTCTGTTAAGTCATCCGCAGGCACATAAACCGCCTGTACAGAAGTAATAGATCCTCTTTTGGTAGAAGTAATTCGTTCCTGCATGGCCCCCATTTCAGTTGCGAGGGTTGGCTGATACCCTACGGCAGAAGGCATACGCCCTAATAAAGCCGAAACCTCAGATCCTGCCTGGGTGAAACGGAAGATGTTATCTACGAAGAAGAGTACGTCTTTTCCTTGTCCTTCTCCGGCGCCATCACGGAAATATTCTGCAATGGTCAACCCGGAAAGGGCAACACGGGCACGGGCTCCCGGAGGTTCATTCATCTGTCCGAAAACAAAGGTTGCTTTGGACTCCTTCATGGCCTTCTTGTCTACCTTAGAAAGATCCCAGCCTCCTTGCTCCATAGAGTGAAGAAAATCATCCCCGTATTTGATAATTCCAGATTCCAGCATCTCTCTCAGCAGGTCATTTCCTTCCCTGGTGCGTTCTCCAACACCTGCAAATACGGACAGACCGCCATGGCCTTTCGCAATATTGTTAATTAATTCCTGGATCAAAACGGTCTTTCCAACCCCGGCACCACCGAACAAACCGATCTTTCCCCCTTTTGCATAAGGCTCAATTAGGTCTATCACCTTGATCCCTGTAAAAAGTACCTCAGTAGAGGTAGATAGGTCTTCAAACTTGGGAGCTTCCCGGTGAATAGGTAGTCCATTCTTACCTTCTTTTGGCAAGTTCCCCAATCCATCAATAGCATCACCGATCACATTAAAAAGTCGGCCGTAAATATCCTCCCCTATTGGCATTTGAATGGCTTTCCCTGTGGCAACCACTTCTACACCTCTGCTAAGTCCGTCGGTAGAATCCATGGAGATCGCCCTTACACTATTCTCTCCGATATGAGATTGTACTTCCAAAACCAATAAGGAGCCATCGGCGTTGGTTATTTCCAGGGAGTCATAGATGTTTGGAAGATCTGAAAGCGATTCAAATTCAACATCGATTACCGGTCCGATAATCTGCGATACTTTGCCAGTTACTTTAGCCATTATGAAACTTTTAATTTTTTTATTTTACCTGCGAATTAAGCCTCTGAGGTTTACACTTCTAGAACCTTTTTTCCGGCTGCAAAGATATGTTTTTACAATTGAAATAGGAATGCTTTGACCCGATTTTTTACACATAAAAAAAGCACCGGATACCCCGGTGCTTTTCTACAGTAAATGTTTCTTTATTACGGATTGACCGTCCAGGATACGTAAAAGATAGAACCTACCGCTCCGGTTCCTACGGCAGAGAAATACTCTTGCCCCAGGATATTGGATCCTCCAATTTTAAAAATCGACTTGATATCCGGCACTGCATAATTGATCTGAGCATCAAGAACAGTGAATGATGGTAATTGTCCGTCCGCAAAAGTAGCCTGCCAGAAATAGGTATCGCTCCAGCGGTAATTGACATTAAAGCCAAAATTCTTGAATAATTCGGTATTTCCAAAAGAGGCTTTCACCTTGTGGTTGGGCGTATTGAAATTGGTCCTGAAGTCCGGGAACGCTGCCTGATCAAAATCGATTTCAGCATAGGTATAATTTACGCCGAGATCAAAATTCCCAAGGACTTTCACGTCTACTCCTATTGTCGCTCCATATGAATTTATGTCAGCCAGTGAGTTTGTATAGGTTTGATACCCCTGAACATCTCCATTTTGTAAAGCCAGTAATGACAAGGAATTATCCCCTACAGTACCGTACAAAGGAACTGCCACTGAAGTATTAGAAATAAAATTTTTGTATTGGTTATAATACCCACTCAGATCTATGGTAACTTTTCCAAATTGAGCTCTGTAACCTGCCTCAAACGCAGTAATCTCCTCGGGTTTTACCACTGGTGTAGTTACCGCTTCAGGTGCTCCTGCAGCCAGGGAAGCCGCTGAGAAGGCATTTTCATAGGCTGCCCTACCCACCACGGTAGCCGTGCTGGAACCGGTTATTGCCTGTCCTGCAGCGCTCAACGGAAATGTTCTTATATCCCTGTCAAGGTTGTCCGGAGCAGAGCCTACCAGTATCCCTACGCCTGCATTTAATCCAATAAAGAGATCCTGTGTAGTAGGGTTCCGGAATCCCTGCTGTGCAGAGATCCTAAAATTTTGGTTCTTGTTCTCCCCCGCCGTGTAGGCAAAAGAAACGCGGGGTGAGAAGAACCCATCAAAGAACTGGTTCTTATCATAACGGATGGAACCGGTGAACTTTAAACGTTCATCCAGCATTTTTTTCTGCAATTGCATATACGCGCCGTACTCGTTATAGCTAATAGGTCCATCGATATCTGTAAAGATGGTCCCGTTAGAATTTAGCACGTACTCCCGGAAAGAACCGCCAATCTGTATATCGGCAAAGTCTCCTGTGAGGTGGGTAAAGTTATAGTTGGCATCAATGTGCCGTAATTTTGTGTTATCAATAAATTTTGAACCTGTCAGCAAATCACCATTTGAAGTTACCTGGTTAAAGGCATTCTGAAATTGTGGTGTTCCGGGCAAAAACCGTCCTGTATCGGCTACTTGCCGGGCAATGGCATGAGCTGTGGCATCATCTGCAAGTACCCCGGAACCTATTCCCAAACGAGCTCCAATATAGGTCTGTGCATATTCCTGGAACCATTGTTGATCCCCTTTCCAACTACGGTTAATATTTAAGGCCGTAAAACGAGTGTCATAGGAATCTCCTGAATTTTCTGAGGTAATATACCCTCTTACGAAAAAGTTATTATTTCTGAACTCAATTTTGTGCTGCTGTAAAATAAAATTCTTGATGGCATACCTGCTGGCGCCCTGATATATGGTATTTCCGCGTCCTATCCTTCCATTGTATATGATTTCAAAATCATCCGCGAAAGGTCGGTAATGCAATGAGAAATCTGTTTTGACACTTTGGGCGCCATAATTAGCCAGATCAATCTCATCATACCCAGTTCTAGAAACTCTAGCAGATCCAAGAGTCCCGGATGGCAATCCTGCTAATTGATCAAAGGGCAGGAGAATGGTAAAATCATCCCCATAAACATTGAGGCCATTATACGAAGGATCGGCCCTGGTGAAGCCGGGATTGTTAAGGTCGTCTGTTCTGTTGGCATGCCAGTCCTCTCCCTTTAAGAAAGAGAAATTGGCTTTAATAGCAAATTTATCGCTAAAGGCATGGGCCGCCCGGATCCCAAAATCATAATAGTTGTTATCGCCGGCCGCTTCCTGGGAAGTGATCCCTGTTTTAAAATAGGCGCTGATCCCCTGAAAATCGAAAGGGCTTTTACTCCTCATAAAAAGGATCCCGTTAAAAGCACCGGCCCCATATAGGGCTGAGGAAGCTCCCGGTAATATTTCCACACTTTGTACTTCCAGTTCGGACATCCCCACCAGGTTCCCCAGAACAAAGTTAAGTCCGGGTGCGGAGTTGTCCATCCCGTCTACCAATTGAAGGAAACGGGTATTGGCAAAAGTGGCAAAACCCCTTGTGTTGATGGATTGGAAGGTTAAACTATTGGTGTTGATATCTACTCCTTTCAGGTTTTGAAGCCCTCCGTAAAAAGACTCTGCAGCCGTGTTCTTGATCTCTTTCAAACCAAATCGTTCTACAGAAACAGGCGATTCAAAAAGGCGTTCCGGTGTTCTTGATGCAGATACTACGATCTCATCGAGCAGGGTTTGGGATTCTGTCAAGATAATGGACAGCGTTTGATTGTTCCTGGTCACCTGAGCCGTCATCTCCGAATATCCGATACTGGTAATCCGCAACGTAAAAGGGGGTTGTTCTGAGGTCTGAAGTACAAAATTACCATCAAAATCAGTTACGGCTCCAACCGTGGTGCCGACAACAACAATGTTGGCACCGGGCACCGGGTCACCATTTGTATCTTTTACAGTTCCATTAATGGAAGTTTGCGCATAGGTAGCTATTCCGAAGAACAGGCATGAAATAAAAAGTAGTGTTCTCATTCGTAGTAGTTCTTAATTATTACAGGCAATTTACCAATTTTTTTAAACCAAGTAATACTAATTTATAAAAAAGGTAAAGGAAAGATTAGGAGATACTGAATTGAACCCCTTCCTTTTTGTGATATCCTCAATAAAGCCCGGTTCTCTGCGAGATGTAGAAAGTACCCATGCCTGAAAATAACAGGTTGGTTTTCAGTATGAAAACTAGATAACTATAAAATGATTGGTAGCCTATTCGACTGTCACTGACTTGGCTAAATTCCGGGGCTGATCCACATTACATCCTCTCATTACCGCGATATGGTACGACAAAAGTTGCAATGGAATGGTAGTAAGCAGTGGCGTAAGGCTCTCAAAAGTCTCCGGAACTTCAATAACATGGTCTGCCAATTCCCTGACTTGCTTGTCACCTTCGGTCACAATTGCTATGATCTTTCCTTTACGGGTCTTAATCTCCTGGATATTGCTCACCACTTTTTCATAATGCCCTTTTTTGGTCGCGATCACGATTACGGGCATATGTTCGTCAATGAGTGCAATAGGGCCGTGCTTCATTTCGGCCGCCGGGTATCCTTCAGCATGTATATAGCTGATCTCCTTCAGCTTCAATGCCCCTTCCAGTGCTACAGGGAAATTGTAACCCCGCCCCAGATAGAGGCAGTTCTCTGAGTCTTTATATACATCTGCTATGATCTCTACCAGCGGATTGGCTTGCAGTGCCTTTTCTACCTTTGCCGGTATGTTTTCCAATTCGGAAAGGAATTCATGATACTTCGATTCTGAAAATTCTCCTTTTTCCTTGGCCAATTTCAGGGCCATTAAGGTAAGAATGGTAATCTGCGTTGTAAATGCTTTGGTAGAAGCCACTCCTATTTCGGGTCCTGCATGGGTGTATGCCCCTGCATGCGTTTCCCTGGCGATCGATGATCCCACTACGTTACAGACGCCAAAAACAAAAGCACCTCTTTCTTTGGCCAGTTTAATGGCCGCAAGTGTATCTGCTGTTTCCCCCGATTGGGAAATAGCAATAACCACATCCTTATTGGTAATGACAGGGTTCCGATATCGGAATTCTGAGGCATATTCAACTTCCACCGGGATCCTGGCAAGGTCTTCAAAGATATACTCTGCCACCAAACCGGCATGCCATGAGGTACCGCAAGCCACAATTATAATGCGGTTCGCATTCATGAACTTTTCCAGGTTGTCATCAATGCCCGACATTTTAATAAGACCCTGATCAGCAAGGAGTCGCCCTCTGTAGGTATCTTTTATGGCCCTTGGCTGTTCATAGATCTCCTTCAGCATAAAGTGGTCATAGCCCCCTTTTTCTATTTCTTCCAGATTCATCTGCAATTCCTGAATCATTGGGTATGCCACAGCATCGTCCTTGATCTTTCTCAGTTTAATTTCTTTCCCTGGTCTTATAATGGCCATTTCTTCATCCTCCAAATACACGGCATTATTGGTGAATTCAATAAATGGAGAGGCATCGGATGCAATAAAAAATTCCTTGTCACCTATGCCAATGGCCAGCGGACTTCCCAACTTTGCCACAACAATTTCATCTGGCTTTTGTTTATCGAATACGGCAATGGCATATGCACCTACTACCTGATTAAGTGCGATCTGGACTGCTTTTCCTAATTTTACGTTTTCCTTTTTCTTGACTTCTTCGATCAGGTTAACCAATACTTCTGTATCCGTATCCGATTCGAACGTATATCCTCTTTTCAGTAACTCGGTTTTGACAGCCTCATAATTCTCAATGATCCCATTGTGGATTATAACGAGGTTTCCGGAATTGGAGTAGTGCGGGTGAGAATTCACATCATTGGGAACACCATGGGTAGCCCAGCGTGTATGGCCCATTCCCAGGGTTCCGTTAACAGGAATTTGTTTCTGGGATTTCTCCTTTAGTTCAGCTACTTTTCCCTTGGTTTTGGAAAGATTAATCTGATTCCCGTCATATAGTGCTATGCCGGCACTGTCATAGCCCCTGTATTCCAGCCGCTGTAGCCCTTTCATAATGATGGGGTATGCCTCTCTGTAACCAATGTAACCTACTATACCACACATAAATATCTAAAATTTGGAAAATTAAAAAGTTGCGTAAAAATACGAGAAGTCAATGATAAAATCTGGTTTTTGCGTTATATAACGCTATTCCTCCATAAGTGGTATAAAATCTACGGATTAATTTGCCTCCGTATAGAAGATTTCTAATTTCAACTTCCGCTCTTCAGGCACATTGGCGGCACTTCCATAAAGTACCATGCTAAGCGGCGTAATATTCAGCGCAGCGGGCAATTCTTTTTCTGTATTCCCATTTACCACGGCTGATGATACGCCGGATATACGGATATCCGGAGAAATTATCAGCGCAAGCGTAGCATTTGACGAATCTCGCACCACCATGTTATTGATGTGATCGGTGATGCGAAACGTATATTTGACGCCCAGTCCGTTTTCTTCCTCCAGAAAACCATCGTAGTCCAGATAGACTCCGAATGGTGAGTCGGCAACCGAATTCTCATTTGCCGGATTATATAAGGGCCTGTTGTTATCGGCATTGTATAAATAAAGTCTTGGAGGCTCCGGAACACCCCCTGTTGCATCGAGTGTTTCCCGGTCCACATAGAACACAAGGTTTGCCTCATTAATGATCCAGTTCCTGGATTTTATATCATTGATAAGGGTCTCTCCATTGTTTTCATCAAAAAGCTTGATCTCAGTATACGTCCCGGGGCCTCCTTTAAGCAAAAGGCGTTCCTGGTTAACGTCATTATCGAGTTTATCAGTAACATCTGTCGGATATGTATCGGCAAGTATCGTATTAACCGCATTCCCCTGTATGGGGCCATTTCCTTGTCCTGTAATAAAACTCAGGGTAAAATTATTTTCCTCTTTTTCCAATACGCCGTCAATCACACGATCATATTCATAGGTTATGGTAATAGAGGCATTCCTCAAATCTAACAGCAGCATAATGTCATCGGTTATCGTTGAAACAGACATATGCAACCCCCTGAGGAAATCTTTAAAATTGGAGTTACTGATCAATTCATGGGCCCCTTCCTTATCAAGGATATTGTTTTGAAAGAAGTCATTATCCAGGGGTACCCTTATTCCCGGCTCAATTACAGTAGGTGCAGACAGCGATTCGTCCTCTTCTGTATCCGGATCATCTTCGGCGAAAATCAGCGTTTGCGAATCATTTATGGTCAGAGAACCCTCAAACAGCACCTCGGAAACAAAGCCCGGGGCAAACTCCTGGGAAGAAAAATATTCCTGGGCTTCCAGAAAATTAGTGTTCGGATCTAAATCCCTCAGGAAAAAAGTAGAACGTTCCACTTTAAAGTTAAACGGGGCGTCCCGGTTTCCATAAATACTATCCAGGTCTCGCTTAATTGGAAATCGATTAGGCAGTGTACTGGTGTCTTCATCATCTAAAATGCCGTCTCCATCTGTATCCTCATTAAGGGGATCTGTTCCTAATTGTCGTTCCTGGTTATCGGTCAATCCATCATTATCACTATCACTGTTAGGATCATCGGGATCTATATCAAATTCGTTGGCCACACCATCCAAATCACGATCTCCACTGTTATTCTGTAAATATGGAATATAAAGAATTACCTCCTTGACGGTTTCGTTTTCTTCAATTGTAGACTCGATATCATCTGATTCTGAGGCATCTTCCGTGCTTTGAGCAAAATTGCCAAAAGTAGGATTTCCTGCACCCCCTGGTAAGGACAGTTGTGAGGTAATACTCGCAGTACTCTTCCCAAAAACAGGATCATTGAAGACCCCTATTTGATATATTGGAAGCTTATTGGTTTGAACAGCTTCGACGTTCTTATTATAAGCAAATACCTCATAAACGACCTTATCGCTGATAAAAGGATCGCCATCTATCACACCATTTCCTATTGTAGTAATTTCTTCATCACAAGAAGAGACCGCCACTATGAAAAGGAAACCTATAAAGAAAGGAAAGATAACTCTTGATAAAGATTGCATGGAGTTTAGTTTAAAACTTCAGTGTTGTAAAAATTAGCATACGCCTCTTCGAATTCCTGAAGAGATACATATGGTAACACAGGTTTTTGAAGGCTTTCAATATATGTTTTTAAGTCCTCCGGGATGTCTTCTGCGGCTAAAATAATGGCATCCGAAAAATCTACCCCTACTTTTAACAAATTATTATAGGTAGGCTCTTTTAAACTGGCAATGGCCTCTTCAGGGATGCCGTCGAAGGCAATTTTTTTAATAAGTGACTGATCAAGTTCGCCCTCAAAGCTTTTTCCATAAACAGACATTACGATCTTGCTATCGGCAAAAAGGGGCTCATCTGCATAGTATTTCCTTAAATACAGCGGTAGAAGCGATGCCATCCATCCGTGAACATGAATTATATCTGGCGTCCAGTTCAGTTTTTTAACCGTTTCCACTACCCCCTTGGCAAAGAAAATGGCCCGCTCATCATTGTCGGCAAACAATTTCCCATTTTCATCTGTAAACGTGGCTTTCCTTTTAAAATACTCTTCATTATCGATAAAATAGACTTGTATGCGTTCTTTTGGAATAGAGGCGACCTTAATGATCAAAGGCATGTCCATATCATTGATCACCAAATTCATGCCCGACAGTCGTATTACTTCGTGCAATTGATGCCTTCGCTCATTGATATTACCATAACGCGGCATAAAGATTCGGATCTGACCTCCATTGCTATTCACCATTCTTGGTGCTTCGTAAGACATTAAGGAAACTTCATTCTCTGGTAAGTAGGGCACTAATTCTGAAGATACAAACAATATCTTTTTACCATTCATACAGGTCGTCTTTTATTTATCGAAGAAACGTAGGTGCAAAATTACAAAAATTATGCAGATTAGCAGTAATTATAGTAAGTTTGCTCTCTTTTTAACTTAAGTGATGCAGGTAGTATTCAACAAAAAAGAACTTAATGCAAGTTTGACTTCTCATGAAAGAGAAAACACACGACTTGGCTTAGTGCCTACTATGGGCGCCTTGCATCCCGGGCATCTTAGTCTGGTAAAAAAAGCGATTGTGACAAACGACCTGGTGGTGGTCAGTATTTTTGTAAACCCCACCCAATTCAATAATCAGGAGGACTTAAAAAAATACCCGAAAACCCTGGAGGCAGACCTCCATTTGCTAAGAGGTATTAAGCATAACCTCATCGTATTTGTTCCTTCGGTTTCTGAAATGTATCACACCAAGGTGTCATCCAGGGAGTACGCTTTTTCCGATCTTGATAAGGTCATGGAAGGCAAATACAGAGAAGGGCACTTCAATGGGGTAGCTACCATAGTGGAAGAACTATTCACCCTCATTAAACCCGATAGTGCCTATTTTGGGGAGAAGGATTATCAACAGCTCCTTATTGTAAAAAAAATGGTGAAACAACGCCATCTTCCGGTAGAGGTCATTGGCTGCCCTATTGTCAGGGAAGCAAATGGACTGGCCATGAGTTCAAGGAATGAATTGTTGTCCCCTTCCTTAAAACAGCAGGCAGCAAAAATCTACCAAACCTTACAAACTGCCAAGCGTATGTTTGGCACGAAAAGTGCGACCAAGGTAACAACAATGGTAGAACAGGTTTTTACTAAACAATCGGATCTTCAACTGGAATATTTTCAGATCGCAGATGCCGCCACATTGAAACCTGTCCGAAGAAAAAGAGAAAATGGAAAATACAGGGCGTTTATTGCCGTTTATGCAGACGGAGTGCGCCTAATCGATAATATCTCCCTTAATTGATTAATTTTGCAAAATGAATATTGAAGTTGTCAAATCAAAAATTCACAGAGTTAAAGTAACAGGAGCCGACCTGAATTATATTGGCAGTATCACCATAGATGAAGATCTGATGGATGCCGCCAACATCATCCGGGGCGAAAAGGTCCAAATCGTTAATAACAACAATGGTGAGCGGCTGGAAACCTATGCCATTCCAGGGCCTCGAAATACTGGGGAACTCACACTCAATGGGGCCGCCGCAAGAAAAGTGGCCGTGGGAGATGTCCTCATCCTCATCACCTATGCTACCATGGATATTGAAGAAGCCAGGACCTTTCAACCGGCTATGATTTTTCCGAATGAAGAGACCAATCTATTAAAATAATTTTTGAGCACGCCCTTAAAAAAACTCCTGAAGCTCACACTCCCAATTGCCCTGGGCATTTTTTTAGTTTGGTACTCGTATGCAACGACCACTCCGGAAAACAGACAAGAAATAATCCGGTATATAAGGGAAGCCGATCTATTTTGGGTAGGAATTTCCATTGTGATAGGGATCCTCAGCCATATTTCAAGGGCCGTCCGGTGGAATTATCTCCTGGCACCATTGGGATACCGTCCTAAAGTAAGCAATAACATACTCCTTATCCTAATGGCCTACTTTGCCAATCTGGGGATCCCAAGATCCGGAGAAGTACTAAGGGCAACAGCCCTGGCCACTTATGAAAATGTCCCTTTTCAAAAAGGATTTGGCACCATCGTAACGGAAAGGGTCATCGATCTGCTGATGTTGTTCTGCATTATCCTAATTGCGCTCATTTCACAGACCGACATCATCCTTGGATATCTAAAGACCAATGGGATAGGCCTGACGGCTACCCTGGCACTCGTTGTATTTGGGGTACTCGGATTGTTCGTTTTTCGTGCTTTTCTCAGAAGATCCTCCTCCAAATTTGCCATCAGGATCAAAGATCTGGTCAAAGGCCTTTTAGATGGCCTTTTGAGCATCTTTAAAATGAAAAATAAGTGGGCATTTTTATTTCATACGCTCTTTATTTGGTCTGCCTATGTGGCAATGTTCTGGGTCATCAAATATACCGTGGCAGAAACCCTTTCCCTGTCATTTGGAGAACTCTTAGTAGCCTTTATTGCCGGAGCTTTTGCCATGTCTGCTACCAATGGAGGAATAGGCCTCTATCCGATCGCCGTGAGCAAATCACTCGGTCTTTTCGGAATCAGTGCCGTCTCCGGAGATGCCTTCGGATGGATCATGTGGATAGCGCAAACCCTAATGGTAGTATTCTTTGGTGCAATATCTTTTCTGCTCTTACCGTTATTGAACAGGAATAAATAAGATTCCTACATTCTTAAATTCAACTTCATGAGAGCTGTAATTACTGCCTTACTTTTTGTATTGGTATCTGTAAATTCGTTTGGACAGGTAACAAATGAAATATTTGAATCCTTTAAACTTCAGGAAAGGAGAAATGTTTCCTACTATTTCCCGGAAGCCTATACCCCTGAAAAAAAATATCCCCTAGTAGTGGTCCTCGATGCAGAATACCTTTTTGACCAGGTGGTCGCCAATGCCAAATTCTACAGTCGGTTCGAAGGAATGCCTGAAGTTATTATTGTTGGTGTCCATCAAAGTGAACATGACTTGCGGTGGGAAGATTGTGCCTTTGAAGAAAACTCGGGCCTGCCAACAGAAAAGGGGAAACAGTTTTATGAATTTCTGGGGATGGAGCTCATCCCTTATCTTGACCTCACCTATAACACGGCCCCTTTCAGGATGTTCATAGGATATGATATTACGGCAAATTTTGGGAATTATTTCCTCTTTAAGGATCGCTCCTTCTTCAACGCATTCATCAGTATTGCCCCCAGACTGGCCCCAGATATGGAAACAAGGGTGCCGGAACGACTGCTTGCTTTGGACCAGCAGCTCTTTTATCATCTGATCATAGGGGGAGAGAAGGGAACTCTTAAAAACAGGGCCTTACAACTTAACCAGAACTTAAAAAGTATAGATAAACCCAGTGTTCATTATTCTTTTGACGAATACCCTGAAGCCGGTGAAATTTCAGTGGCCACCTATGGACTGGGAAAGGCGTGGGAACAGATGTTCGAAATTTTTAAGCCTATTAGTCCCAAGGAATACAAAGAAAAGATCCTTACCTCGGATGCCCCTGTTTTTAAATACCTGGAAGACAAGTATGGCATGATAGAGACGCTGTTTGGCTTTCAAAAGAAGGTTAGCCTGAACGATATCATGGCCATTTATGCTGCCTCCAGAAAAAAGGATGATTTTGAATCTTTGAAGCCGCTCTCTGATCTTTGTAAAAAAGAATTCCCGGAGACCATGATGGGTTTTTTCTTTGAAGCAGAATATTACGAAGAATTAGGTGAAGGGAAAAAAGCCCTGAGGACCTTTGAAAAGGCCTTTGGAATGCAGGAAATTGATTTTCTGACCAAGGACCTGGCCCTGGAAAAGATCGATGCCCTCAAAGCCGATTTTGGCTATTAACCACCTATTATAGCTTTCAAGAAATTCTTTTCCGCCCCAAATCTAATACTGGGGCGTTTCTTTTGTTTTTCGCCAGAACCATAATATCTTTAACCCTTATCCATTACTGACCATGGCCAAAACGAAAACTGCCTTTTTTTGCCAGAATTGCGGTACCCAATATGCCAAATGGGTAGGGCAATGCACCGCCTGTAAAGAATGGAACACCATTGTTGAGGAGGTTATCCAAAAAGAGGAGAAGACCAGTTGGAACGCCATTAAGAACGGCACATCCAAAACGGCCAAACCCATCAGCGTTAACCAAATAAGTACCGAGAAAGAAGTTCGTCTTGATGTTTTGGACCATGAATTTAATAGGGTCCTGGGAGGGGGCCTGGTCCCGGGGTCTTTAGTATTGCTTGGGGGAGAACCCGGAATAGGCAAAAGCACCCTGCTCTTGCAAATCGCTTTACGCCTGCCATATAAAACCCTTTATGTTTCCGGGGAAGAAAGCCTGAAACAGATCAAAATGAGGGCAGACCGTATCCATCCTCAAAGTACCTCCTGTTACATCCTCACCGAAACCAAAACCCAGCAGATCTTTCAACAGATCGCCGAAGTTGCCCCGGATATAGTGGTAATCGACTCTATTCAGACCCTGCACTCAGATTATATTGAATCTTCTGCAGGAAGTATTTCCCAGATTCGGGAATGCACCGCAGAACTTATCCGGTTTGCCAAAGAAACCAACACACCCGTGATCCTGGTAGGGCACATTACAAAAGATGGCTCCCTGGCCGGTCCTAAGATCCTGGAACATATGGTCGATACCGTCCTCCAATTTGAAGGAGACCGCAATTATATGTATCGTATCCTGAGAGCTTTAAAAAACCGTTTTGGTTCCACAGCAGAATTGGGGATCTATGAAATGCAGGGCGACGGACTCAGGGAGGTAAACAACCCATCGGAGATCTTGCTCTCCAAGTATGATGAAGCCCTTAGCGGAACGGCCATAGTAGCCACCCTGGAAGGGATGCGACCGCTGCTGATCGAGATACAGGCCCTGGTGAGTTCTGCCGTCTATGGAACGCCACAAAGGACCGCCACCGGATTTAATGCCAAGAGACTCAATATGCTCCTGGCTGTTTTGGAAAAAAGAGCCGGCTTTAAACTGGGTGCCAAGGACGTGTTCCTGAATATCACGGGAGGCATCTCTGTTGATGATCCGGCAATAGACCTCGGGGTTATGGCCGCCGTGCTGTCGAGCAATGCCGATATCCCTCTGGACAAAGGGGTATGCTTTGCTGCCGAAATTGGCCTCGCCGGAGAAGTGAGGCCCGTCAGAAGGGTAGATCAGCGGATTTTGGAAGCAGAAAAATTGGGCTTCAGTCAGATCTATGTCTCCAAAAACAACAAAATTGGACTTAAGAAACATAGCATAGAGATAATAAAGGTTGGCAAAATTGAGGATGTCATCAGCAAATTATTTGGCTAAAATCCGCGATTTCTTTTACTTTTAACCAAACCAGCAAATCCGACTATAATGAAAATTACTATTCTTTACCTTTTTACATTGCTACTCTTTTTTGGGTGTAAACAAGCGTCAGAAACTGTTATGGAATCTGATAACGCTAGTTGTGAAACCTACCTGAGTTTTGAAAACCGGGACGATCAGTTTACAGGGGGCATTAAAATGATTCCAATCACCACCGAAAAAGGAACCTTCAACGTATGGACCAAAAGGGTAGGGAACAATCCTACAAAGAAAGTATTGCTGCTTCACGGGGGTCCCGGTATGACCCATGAATTGTATGCCTGTTTTGACGGGTACTTTCCTCAGGAAGAAATAGAATATTACTATTATGACCAACTGGGTTCCTATTACAGTGACCAACCAGATGACCTGGATCTTTGGACCACAGAACGGTTTGTAGAGGAAGTGGAACAGGTGCGGGTTGCCTTGGGGCTCGATGCTTCAAATTTTTACCTGCTAGGGCAATCCTGGGGTGGGATCCTGGCCATGGAATATGCGCTGAAGTATCAGGAAAACCTAAAAGGACTTATCATTTCCAATATGATGAGCAGCATCCCGGAATACAACCAATATGCCCAGGAAATTCTCGGTCCACAAATGGATCCTGTTATCTATAAAGAGATCAAGGACCTGGAAGCAGCAGAAGATTTTACAAATCCCAGATACGGCGAACTCCTTTTTAGTCATTATTATACAGAACATATACTTCGCATGCCCCCGGATCAATGGCCGGAGGCAGTGATGAGAAGTTTAACCCATGCCAATAATCAGGTCTATGTGCATATGCAGGGATTTAGTGAGTTTGGGGTTACGGGAAATGCCACCTTAAAGGAATGGGATGTTAAGGACCGACTGAAGGACATTAAGGTGCCCACCCTGGTTATTGGTGCCAAATATGATACCATGGATCCTTCCCATATGGAATGGATGTCTAAGGAAGTACAGCATGGCAGGTATCTTTTCTGCCCCAATGGCAGTCATCTTTCCCAATACGACGACCAGAAAACCTATTTTTCAGGGGTCATCAGGTTTATAGATGATGTAGATCAGGATATATTTTAACCTAAGGAGCCGGATCCGGAATTTCGTTGTGGATCGCTTCAATGCCCTTAAGTACTTCCTCACTTAGGGAAAGGTCTATACTCCCGATGTTTTCCTTCAGCTGCTCCATAGAGGTTGCCCCAATAATATTGCTGGTAAGAAAAGGCCTGGAAGTAACAAAGACAAGGGCCATTTGTGGCAATGACAGGTGATGGGCCAAGGCCAGGTCCTGATATTTTTGAGTGGCCTTCACTGCCTGTTCATTCATATACCTTCCATAGGCAGGAAAAAGGGTTATACGCGCATTTTCGGGTTTGTTGCCCCCAAGGTACTTTCCGCTCAGGACACCAAATCCCAAAGGAGAATAGGCCAGCAATCCTATTTTTTCCCTCATGGAAATTTCGTAAAGTCCCACCTCAAATTGCCTGTTCAACAAACTGTAGGGGTTCTGGATGGTGATCATTCTGGGCAGGCTTTCGTGTACTTTGCTTTCTTCAAGAAACCGCATTGTGCCCCAGGGTGTTTCATTAGATAAACCAACGTGGCGTATCTTCCCTTCTTTGATCAGCTCTCTCAAGGTTTCTAATACTTGATGTATGTTGTCCTGCCAGAAATCTGAGATATCATGCTTATACCCTCTTTTCCCAAAATAATTGGTGTTGCGTTCCGGCCAATGTAACTGATAGAGGTCCAGGTAATCTGTTTGGAGACGCTGCAGGCTTCCATGGACCGCCTCTATGATCGATTCTTTTTTAAATCCTGTAGTACGGATAAAGCTGGTAAACGGAGCCTTCCCGGCAATTTTGGAAGCAAGGACGATCTGATCTCTCTTTCCCGTCTTTTTAAACCAGTTTCCTATGATCTTCTCGGTGTCTGCGTAACGGTCCGGATGTGCGGGAATAGGATATAATTCGGCCGTATCAAAAAAATTGATCCCCTGCTCAACAGCATAGTCCATTTGTTCATGGCCTTCCGCCTCCGTATTTTGTTTACCCCAGGTCATGGTCCCAAGACACAGTTTGCTTACTTCAAGATCGGTATGGGGTAAAGTAGTATATATCATTTACAGGAATTTTTAAGGTGCAAAGATACGTTTCCATTGGCTTTTGCAGCGCCCTAGTCTTCTATTTCAACCAGAATGGGGCAATGATCACTGTGGCGAGCCTTTGAAAGGATCACTGAACGTTTGAGCCGCTCCTCCAGAGGATTGCTTACCATGCCGTAATCTAACCGCCATCCTTTATTGTTGTTTCGCGCGTTGGCCCGGTAAGTCCACCAGGTATATTGATGTGGTTCCTTATTGAAATGGCGAAAGCTGTCAATAAAACCACTGTCAATAAAATTGCCCATCCATTCGCGCTCTACCGGTAAAAATCCTGAAACATTTTTATTCCTGACCGGATCGTGAATATCGATCGCACGATGACAGATGTTGTAATCCCCGAGAATGATCAGGTTGGGATAGTCTTTTTTAAGGTGGTTGACATAGTCCTGAAAATCGGCCATGTATTGCAGTTTATGATCCAACCTGGCAAGATTGGTGCCTGAAGGCAGGTATAAACTCATTACGGAGACCCCGTTAAAGTCGGCCCTAATATTACGCCCTTCCACATCCATATAGTCAATTCCCGTACCCAGTTCCACATGGTCCGGTGCTGTTTTGGCCAGTATGGCGACCCCACTGTATCCCTTCTTTTCTGCACTAAACCAATAATGATATTTGTACCCTGCTGCTTCGAACAAGGAAAGTTCTAACTGATCCCGCATCGCCTTGATCTCCTGAAGGCATATTATATCAGGATCAACACTTTGCAACCAGTCCAGAAACCCTTTGCTGAGTGCAGCCCGTATTCCATTAACATTATAGGAGACGATCTTCATAGGTACAATTTTGGCCGAAAATAAAGAATGTTCCCTTTTCCCGAAAGAAGAGTATGAATTAATCTCCTCTTATCACCGTATTTAATTATTTGCTATTATCTTTCTCACACTAAATTTATCCTTAATGAAAACAATACTTTGTGCAATTGTGTGCTCTCTTATACTTCCCCTTATTGCTATGGCTCAGGATGAGCTGCCTGACAATACTGACAGGGATGAATTAAAGATCAATGCCTTTAACCTTATCGTCTTTGAATATGTGGATATAACCTATGAACGGCTGTTAAATGAGGAAGCTTCTTTTGGAATAGGGGTACTAGTGAATGTAGGAAATGTGGATGATGCCTTAGATTATTATCGTCGGTTCTCCCTGACTCCCTTCTACCGGCGGTATTTCTCTAAAGGATATGCCAGTGGATTTTTTGTGGAGGGTTTTGGTATGTTGAATTCCGGAGACGAAGATGTCTATGAATTTGATGAACCACCTATCGGTACTATTGTAAATACTGATGAGAGATACACGGATTTTGCATTAGGGGTAAGTGTAGGGGGAAAGTTTATTACCAAAAGGGGTTTTATTGCTGAAATTTATGCCGGAGTTGGCCGGAACTTTTTCAATACTGATTTTTCTCCTGAAGTTGTCGGCAGAGGTGGGGTGTCATTAGGATTCAGGTTTTAATCCTTACTTTTGCCTCCTTACAGAAAAGGATGAAACAGGTTAGTTTTTTTGTAGCACTGCTCGTTTACAGCTGGACAATTAATTGTCAGACCCCAGTCAAACAAGATAGTATTACCGTATTGCAGGAAGTGTTACTGTTAGAGGAACAAAAGGTAAAACAGACCGTTGGTATTGTGCCTTCCCAGATCATTGGCGAGAAGATCTTTGAAAACTTTAGTCCGGTAGATGCCGTCTCAGCCATCAATCAAATTCCGGGGGTCTATGTATTGCAGGGAGCCCTGAACACCAACCGGATCACCATTCGGGGTATTGGTGCCCGGACCCTTTTTGGTACGGACAAGCTTCGCTTATACTATGACGAGATCCCCGTTACCAATGGCAGCGGTTTTTCTACCATTGAGGCCTATGACCTGGAAGACCTCAATCAAATAGAAGTTGTAAAGGGACCTAAAGCCACGACCTTTGGCACCAATCTGGGGGGAGCGATCCTCCTGCGTTCTAAAGATGCCCTGGGGAATACGACCCAACTCAGCAACAATGCTACCATCGGTTCCTACAACTTATTCAAGAATAACCTTTCCCTCCTGCATACAGATGACCGTTGGTCTTTGACCTTGAATTACGGCCACCTTGAAACAGATGGTTACCGGGAAAACAGCGAATTTGAAAGGGATGGGGTCCTATTAAAAACACGCTACAAGATCGACGGAAAAAATACTATTGGCCTATTGTTCAACCAGATCGATTATACTGCACAAATACCTAGTTCCCTTGGTATTACAGCCTTCAATGAAGATCCGAGACAAGCGGCATTTACCTGGAATGCAGCCAAAGGGTACGAGGCCAACAAATATACCTTATTAGGCCTGTCTTATATACATACCTTTTCTCCTTCCCTGACAAATACCAGCAGTATTTTCTATACCTATTTAGACCATTATGAACCACGGCCTTTTGGCATCCTGGATGAATTTACCAATGGTTTCGGATTCCGTTCGCGCTTTACAGGCACTGCCCAGTTGGCGGGGATGCATACTTCCTATTCTTTTGGAACCGAATTATACAAGGATGAATACAACTGGAGTGAATATGAAAACCTGTATCAGCAAAACAACGGGCAAGGGAGCCTACAAGGCGATCCTTTTGCAGAGAATAAGGAATTCCGAACACAACTGAATGTTTTTGGCAGCCTGAACCTTGCGCTACTGCAACGCCTGCAGCTTCAATTGGGACTTAACGTAAATAAGACGCAATACGACTTCAGGGATCTTTTTAATGATGGAGCTGCCAACACGAGTGCAGAACGCGAATTTAAAACGATCGCCCTGCCCAGTGCCACTTTGAACTACCATTTCTCCAGCAACCAAACCATTTATGCAAACATAAGCCGGGGCTTTTCCAACCCGACTGTAGAAGAGACCCTTACCCCAGAGGGGGTCATTAATCCGGATATTGCCCAGGAAACCGGGATCAACTATGAGGTTGGGTCACAGTTATTCCTTTTTGACAGGAAATTGAACCTGCAACTAGCCCTTTACCAAATGGATATTAGCAATTTACTGGTGGCCCAGCGCACAGGTGACGACCAGTTTGTTGGAAAGAATGCAGGAAAAACAAAGCATCAGGGGTTTGAAATGGCTGCATTTTACAGGGGGATGATCACCCCTCGGTTCAGCATTACCCCTTTCCTGAATTACACCTACAACAATCATTCCTTTATAGATTTTATAGATGGGGACGCCGACTATTCCGGAAATCCTTTGACCGGTGTACCCAGGCATCGTGTAAATACCGGATTGCAAGTGCGGTTCTTAGATCATTTCTATTGGCATTCTACTCACCAATATGTCAGTGCTATCCCACTGACAGATGCCAATAGCCTTTCGAGTGATTCTTTTAATGTGGTCACCACTAAATTCGGTTTTGAGAAGAATTTTTCGGAACACTTTAGTCTCGGCATTGCCCTTGGTATCAATAACGTCTTTAATGTACGCTATGCACAATCTGTGCTCATCAATACGCAGGCCTTTGGTGGAGCAGAGCCACGCTATTATTATCCCGGGAATGACAGGAACTATTACAGTAGTTTAAAAATACGATATACACTCTAGCTTTCTGTGATTTTTTGAAGCCAGTACTTCATGGCCACTTCCTTTTCAACGATAGCAGCTACTTCCTCAATCGCGATCCTGGTCTGTTCCATGGTATCCCGGTGGCGAAGCGTTACGGTATTGTCTTCCAGTGTTTGATGGTCTACGGTAATACAGAAGGGAGTGCCCGCGGCATCCTGTCTTCTGTATCGGCGGCCAACAGCGTCTTTCTCATCATATACCACATTAAAATCATAGCGCAGTTGTTCAATGATCTTGTGGGCTATTTCCGGGAGTCCGTCTTTTTTTACCAATGGCAACACTGCCGCTTTTGTAGGGGCTAATACTGCCGGTATTTTTAAGACCGTACGTGTCGTTCCGTTTTCCAGTTCTTCCTCTACCAGCGAATTGGAGAGCACTGCAAGGAACATCCTGTCTAATCCAATAGACGTTTCCACCACATAAGGCACATAACTTTCGTTTAACTCCGGATCAAAATACTGCAGTTTTTTTCCTGAAAACTTTTCGTGATTGGCAAGGTCAAAATCGGTGCGGGAATGGATCCCTTCCAGTTCCTTAAAGCCGAAAGGAAATTTAAATTCAATATCGGCTGCGGCATCTGCATAATGCGCTAGTTTTTCATGATCATGGAAGCGGTAATTCTCTTCCCCCATGCCCAAAGAAAGGTGCCAGCGCATGCGTGTCTCCTTCCATTTTTCATACCATTCCTTTTGGCTACCCGGACGTATGAAGAACTGCATTTCCATTTGTTCAAATTCGCGCATCCTGAAAATAAACTGCCGCGCCACGATCTCGTTCCTGAAGGCCTTGCCGGTCTGGGCAATTCCAAAAGGGATCTTAAGGCGACCTGATTTTTGAACATTCAAAAAGTTCACGAAGATCCCCTGGGCTGTTTCTGGTCGCAAGTACAGGTCCATAGCAGATTCTGCCGTAGCCCCCAATTTGGTGCCAAACATCAGGTTGAACTGTTTTACATCTGTCCAGTTCTTCGATCCTGAAATGGGGCAAACGATCTCTAATTCTTCTATAAGTTTTTTTACATCTTCCAGATCCTCATTTTCCAATGACCTGGCCATTCGCTTAAGGATGGCCTGGGATCGTTCCTGATACTCCAGCACACGTGCATTGGTTGCCAAAAACTGTGCTTTATCAAATGCCTCTCCGAATCGTTTCGCCGCCTTTTCTACTTCCTTCTCAATTTTGGCTTCAAGCTTGGCCACATAGTCCTCAATGAGAACGTCTGCACGGTATCTTTTTTTGGAATCCTTGTTATCAATGAGGGGGTCATTAAATGCATCGACATGGCCGGAAGCCTTCCAGGTGGTGGGATGCATAAAGATAGCCGCATCGATCCCAACGATATTCTCATGCAGCTGCACCATGGCCTGCCACCAGTACTCCCGAATGTTCTTTTTTAATTCGGCCCCATTTTGCATATAATCGTATACTGCACTGAGGCCATCATAAATTTCACTCGATTGCACGACGTAGCCGTATTCCTTGGCGTGCGAAATTACTTTTTTAAATACTTCTTCTTGATTTGCCATTGGGCAAAAATAGAATTTTAGGGGAAGATTGTGATGATTATTTCAATTGAAATTCAGCAGAGGCAAGTAATTTTTCATCCTCAAAGACATTTAAGGTGTAGGTGCCTTCTGTCAATGATCCTTCGGGTATGGTAATAAAATCACATACGCTCATGACCTCCCCTTTAAAGATAAGTGTTACCCTTTTACTATAGATATTCCCATTCACTGAAATAACATTGGCGTTGTCCTCAATAACACCCATGTTAGGCCCTAAGAACTGGAAGTACACCACTTTTTCTTCGGCTATGACGTTCGGATCGGCGGTAAGCGTAATACAACCCCTCAATTTTTCGATAGTAGACGCTTTATTGGTCTTTATGGGCTTTCCGTTGCGCATGCGGAATCCGCTACCCTCAGAATTTTCCAGTTTCAGGTAGCTTTTCATCTTCAATTCCTGGCTAAGCTCCCTGTTCTTTTTCCTTAACAAAGCTTCCGCCTCCGCAAGGGAACTGCTCTTACCCCGCAAGTCTTCAATAATTTTACGGGTCTCCTCGTATTTGTCTGCCAGTAATCCGTTGTTGTATCGAAGGAGGTTATTGTTGAGTTTTATACTGTCGTACTTCGCTTCCAGGATCCGTAATTCCTTTCTGTATTCCCTTAGTTTTCCAATATTAAAATTGAGTCTCCCCACCGAGTCTAATAACTGCTGTACCCTGAATTTGGAGTCCTGTAACTCAATTTCATTTACTTCATTAAGGGCCGAAAGTCGGTCTACCTCCGTTTTCATCAGGGTAAGATCCTTAACGAGCAATCCTTTTTCATCTTCGAGATATTGAATTTCGGATTGTGATTGGGCATAGCTGTAGTAGAAAGCTATGAGAATGCCAATGATCACCGCCACCAGAGCCGCCAGAAGTATTTTAGGATTGAATTTTGTATCTTGAATATCCATTCAATAAAGACTACTGTCTTAGTAGGTTTAACGGGTTAAGATTTGATACTATCTAAGCTACCAAATATACTAAATGATATCAACACGGTTCTGTTGCCCCGGCTGTGTTTTGGATGTAATGCACGATTATATCGGGGAGAGCAGGTGCTCTGCACGGTTTGTCGAGACCATTTACCACTTACCGAATACAATTTTTCTGAGGAAAACAGCCTGGATAGGACCTTTTACGGACGAATTGAAATAGCGAAAGCCAGCAGTTTCCTGTTTTTCCATGAGGTTGGTATTGTCAAAAACCTGATCCATTACCTGAAGTATAAGAACCAACCTCAAATCGGAATATTTTTGGGCGACTGGTATGGAAGTGTCCTTAAGGAAGATCCTGAGTTTCCGCAGCTGGATATGGTCATTCCGGTTCCCATGCATCCTAAGAAACTAAAAAAAAGAGGCTACAATCAGGTAGAGGGCTTCGGAAAACAGATCGCTTATCAGCTCGGGATCCCTTACCGGGACGATATCCTTATCAAAAAGACCCATACCCAAACACAGACCCGGAAATCCAGGATCTATCGCTGGCAACAACAGCAACCAACATTTAACGTTCCTGAACCATCCTCTTTGGTAAACAAGAAGGTATTACTTGTAGATGATGTGGTCACCACCGGTGCTACTTTGGAAAACAGTGCCAAAGCTATTAAAACGATGCCGGGCACCGCTGTTTACATTGCCACTATGGCAATGGTTCCTTAATTTTAGATTTCTCCAAATTAGTTGTTTCTTTGCTCAAACAAATTCCGTAATGGTTGTCTTCAAGCGGCTGCTTGCGCACTTTTTCCTTTTTTTTCTTTCATTGGCCCTGTACCAATGTGGGAAATGGGGAGCTCCTTCGGGTGGACCAAAGGATACGGAGCCACCTGTTTTGATAAAGGCAGAGCCGGAAAACCTCAGCATTAATTTTAAAGCTACCAAAATAAGGCTGTATTTTGATGAGTATATTAAATTACAGGATGTTCAAAATCAGCTTATTGTATCCCCTCCTTTTAAGAACCCGCCAGAGATCAGCCCATTGGGAGGCGCCAGTAAGTATATTGAACTAATCATAAAAGATACTTTGAGGGAGAATACCACCTATTCCCTCAATTTTGGCCAAAGCATCGTCGACAACAATGAAAACAATCCCAACTCCTACCTCACTTATGTATTTTCTACAGGCGATTACCTGGATTCCCTTTCCCTGGTTGGCGTTGTAAAAGATGCCTTCAACAAAAACACGGACGAATACATCAGTGTTATGCTGTATGAAATAGATTCATTGTACAATGATTCTATTATTTCCAAAACCCCACCCAATTATATTGCCAATACTCAGGACAGCACCACCATTTTCAGGCTGCAAAACCTCAAAGCAGGAAAATACCGGCTGTTGGCCATCAAGGATGACGCAAAAAATAACCTCTACAACGCCGTAACAGATAAAATAGGGTTTGTGGCAGACACCATTACGTTGCCTACCGATTCCATATACGTTCTTTCACTATTCAGGGAACTCCCCGATTACACCATGGCTACCCCAAAATTTGCGGCTGCCAACAAGCTGATTTTTGGGTATAATGGCCATGATGAAACCTTGTTAATAGAACCTTTAACGGCTATTCCGGATACCGTTCGAACCCTCATAGCAAAAGAGCCCGGAAAAGACACCTTGAACTATTGGTTTACGCCTTTTGAGGCCGATTCCCTCATCTTCGAAGTCATTAATGAACGGAAACAGAAAAGAGATACATTTACTATAAAAACACGAAAATTAGCCGCAGATTCTCTTATTTTGACAGCCAATAATAGAAGTTCCATAGACTTTCTGGATACCATGGCCATTAGTGCTACGATCCCCATAGTATCGATCGATACTTCCAAAGCCTTTCTCAGAAACAGGGACTCTCTTCCCATACCGCTGATGATCAGTCTGGACAGTATTAAAAACAGGGTATTATTGGACTTTAAGAAAGAGCCCAACAATGCGTATTACCTGACCCTTCTACCGGATTTCCTTACCGATTTTTTTGGAACAGGAAATGATTCTTTGGAATACAGGCTCATAACAAGCAGTTATGCAGATTACGGCAATTTACGCATTCGTCTGGAGGGCACTTATTCCTTTCCCCTGCTTTTACAGTTGACCGATACGAAGGGTACGCTGGTCCGGGAAATAAATGCGACAGAAGAACAACTCTTCGAATTTAACCTGCTTGAGCCGAAGAAATATCTGCTGCGGGCTGTTTTTGATACTAATGCCAATGGACAATGGGATACCGGAAATTTCTATGAGAAAAGACAACCGGAAAAGATTGTTTATTTCCCGCAAGAGATAGAGGTAAGGGCCAATTGGGAATTAGAACAAGTATTTCCTATAGAAGAGTAAAAGGATCTCTGTCTTCCAGGAAACGGAGTTTTGTTCGGCTATTGTCTATGACTTTTTTATTTAGCTTTACATATAATTCTGTATCCGATTCAGCATATACAAGCCGTTCCCCGAGTGGGTCATAAACAGCAGAATGCCCCGTATAGTCGTGCCCATTGGCATCTTTCCCTACACGGTTAACCCCAACACAGTACGCCATGTTTTCAATGGCCCTTGCCTGTAACAGCGTATCCCATGCCGTTATCCTTGGTTTAGGCCAGTTAGCCACATAGAGTAAGACATCATAGTCGTCCGTATTCCGGGCCCAGACCGGGAACCGCAGATCATAACAGATAAGCGGACAAATGGTAAATCCTTTGTAGGTTATTAACAGGCGCTCTTTCCCGGCGGCATATTTCAAATGTTCCCCGGCGAGGGTGAAGGTGTGTTTTTTGTCGTACCACTTAAATGTACTATCCGGTTTTACAAAGAAGAGTCTGTTGGAATACCTGCCATTTTCAAAAAAGGGAAGGCTTCCTGTTATAGCAGCATGTCGTTCCTGTGCCTGCTGCTGCATCCACTCCAGTGTCTTCGGGCCTTCTTTTTTATCAACCGTCTCAGGGGTCATCGTAAATCCCGTAGTAAACATTTCCGGCAATATGATCAGGTCTGCCGCTATTTCAAGGCCATCCATTTTTTTTGCAAAATGGTCCCGGTTCTTTGCAGGGTCCTGCCAACTTAGTGTTGTTTGTATAAGGGCTAAAGAGAGTTGCTGTTCCACTTGAAAAAGGCGTTAATTGGTGCCGGTCAATAAGGCCTCCAATTGTTTGAGTCCCTGCATTTTTGCATGATCCAGAGCTGTGAGCCCCCTGGCATCTTTGCCATTCAGGTCTGCTCCCTGGGCTATCAACAAGCGGGCGATGGCTTCCTGCTTAAAACTAACCGCAAAAATAAGGCAGCTACCACCCATTGGATGCGAACTATTGATATCGGCCCCGGCCGCTATCAACTGCTGCGCAATTTCCACATATCCCTTGAAACAAGCTCCCATTAATGCGGTGCTGCCGGAGCTATCCTTTTCATCTACAGGGGCCCCTTTTCTAAGCAAATAAGCCACCACAGGCCCATGGTTGTAATAGGCGGCCAGGATCAGGGGCGTTGAGCCCCGCTGATCCCTGTTCCCGATCAATTCAGGATTTTTCTCCAGTTGGGTGCGCACCACCTCCAGATCTCCCTGGCGAATGGCATTAAAAAAAACTTCCTGATCCATGGCCTCAAAGATAAAAAAAGCCCCCCTTATTTTCTCCCCTGAGGTTCATTTAATTCGGTTCCCTAACTACTGCACTTTTGAAGGGATTAATCTCTTATACCAGGAGTAAAATCCTGGGGGGCATTTTGGGGTTGGTTGATGGTACCGGCTTCTCCGGTATCGTTATAAATAGTCCATTCGGAAAATGTGTAAATAGGATTTCCATTAGCTATTGCGGATATACGTACGGCACGCCCATCTTCAAATTCATGATTGGTTCCTGAGCCATCTTCCCCCACCACTCCAAAGATGTCTACCACCGTGTCAAAAGGGTCTGCCAAGACGATGGTGTCATCTCCATTGGAATCGGCCGGACTGTTACTACCTGCTTCCAAATCAGGAAGAAAACCATAAACAGATTGGAATTCCATCGCATTGGAAGCAATGACCAATGATTGCCCGGTGTTTAGGGTAAAGGCAGAGAGGTCGACCGTTGACCCTATGGTCGTATTTTCATTGGTGTATCTTCTGAGCGTCCATCCATTAAGAGAAATTGAATCGGCCCCTGCGTAATAGAGTTCTATAAATCGCGCATTGCTGTTGTTGTCCGGATCTGCAATTTCGGTAATGAAAACCTGTTCTGAGGTAAATTCAGTAATGACCTCCGGACACCTTTCCCGGTCCAATTCCATGTCCGATAGTGCGCGAATTCGTATTTGTGCTTTCTTATTATCCGGATAGTAAACACCTGTGATCGAACCATTTTGCCCGGGCAAAGGGGCCTCCTGAAATTCAGCATAACCGCTATTGAGCAAAACAAGTTCATTGCCCTGGCAGTCTGTAAGACTTCTTTTGGTTTCTTCCTCCGGTACTGCAAAAGGCAGGCCTACTTCCTCCTCAATAATCTCTACCCCCTGTATTCTTATAAGGGTATTGGGTTCTAGTGAATCCAGGGCGCCAATACCGACTTCCATTGGCAAAACAGTAGCTTCTTCGCAGGCATTGACAATATGATGCGCTATAGCAAGCCCCGGAATTCGGTCAACAACCAGGTTGCCAAAAACGGTGTAGGCGCTTCCTATTTTGTAAATCCCTTTTGATGCTCCCACAAAAAGACCTTTCAAACGTATAAATATTTTATCCCCCATATCAAAAAACAGATGGGAATCCCTCATATCTATTTCTATTTGAAATCCACTGCCGGGCTGCATCTCACGATCCTGAAAATGAAGGCTATTATAAAAATTTCCTTGATCATCCGATGAAATAATATATCCTTCCAGTATCCAATCCTGTTGAATTTGCACCACCTCTGCCTGCGCAAGGGCCTTTACCGTTTCATAAGAAACATTGGCTTCCAGCTTTTCAATACAGTTGCTCTCCGGAAGCGCATAAGATGCTTCCCGAAGGCAAGCGGAAAGAAAGACCCCTATTAGAAGCGCTATTGGGATAAGTTTCCGCATATAAATTCCAACGTCTCTTCTCATACTTCAAAAACTATAGGCAAGGTTTAGAAAATAGGTGCGGCCAAAACCAAACCAGAACTTAGGACCGAAGGAGGGCTGGCCACTAAGGTTATCCTGTACCATCTGACCATAGTTTCCATTCCTACTTTGCTCATATCCGCCGGACCTGAATGTTTCATCGAACACATTACTGATACTGGCAAAAAGACTGATATAAGTGCCTTTGTGCAACCAGGACTTCCCACCAACCAGGTTAAGAAGATAAACCGCCGGCAAGGGTCTTTGTGCCAACAATGCCCTGATCCTTTCTTCATTCGCCTCCGGAAAGGGTTGGTTTGTTTCCGGATCTATCTTAAAACTGGACGTCCTGTTGATCATTGAAATATCTATATAATTATTTGCCAGATAGTTAGCGGTAGCGCCTACCCACCAATAAGAGGGGTCGCGGTATTCTATACCAAAGGACATGGCCTTTTGCGGCCCTCTGGCCAGCCGACTATCTTTAATGATGGCTATTCCTAAGGAGCTGTTTCCCTCGGTATTCTTTAGTCCTTCGGGAGCCCCGGTCGTATCGTAATTAATGGTTACCCGCGGATCGCTTGCAAATTCATAACTGCCTAAGAAAGTGACCAGCGACAGTTTCACTGATGGACGAAACTGGTATTCCAGTCCCATCTCCAACCCTTTGTGTAGTCTGTCCAGTTCCGTCACTACCTCCTGAACAAAATCGGATCCTATTCCGGCATCGACATAAAAGAAATTGATATCGGTAGTGTTCAGAAACCGGGTATAAAATCCGGAAAATCGAGCCGTAAGTTTTGGTAAGCGCATCAGATAGCTCAGATCGGCACTCGTAATGGTTTCCTTTTTTGTATCGGGTACTTCCTGGTCGTTTTCCCGAGGGTTGATAAAAACAGCTTTTAATAACGGAGCCTCCGTTCCGATAAGGGCATGCGCCTTCACCCAGTGCCTTGACGTGATACGGTAGGTAAGCCCTCCTTTAATAATTCCTGTAGCGAAGTCCATTGTTTTGCTCTTTCCCAAAGAATTCTCAGGGTATCGTTCATTTAAAAAAAGGCCATTCCTTTGGACCTTCCTTCCTGTAAAGGTTCCTGCTAGAAAAGTGTCCCATTGCTTCCACGAGATACGTGTTTGCAAAAAGGCCTGCTGTTTGGTGGAATTAAGCTCATAATAATAATTGAACAACTGCCCTTCTTCTTTTACCAATGGTCCTTTAAGATCATTTTTGGTGTCTGAAAACGGGTCCCGGTCCTGAAAGCCATTGGCCCCCAACAAGTCATTAGCGCACGCAAAATGCTTGCTCTTATGATCAGAAATAGTAACCCCTGTGTCGATATGAATATGTTTGCCCAAACGAATATTGAAAAGGATATTGCCTGTCCAGGATCGTTCCCTGCTAACATCATCATAGAGGATATAAGCCGCATTGCTGCTGCGCCCTTCATTCCTGTTCGCGTCGTATAACATGCGCCAGGGCCATTGCGGATCCTGTAAAAAAGCCTGTCGGGCGGTAGCAGCGCTTATAAAATTGGCACCTATCGGACTGTTGATGGCGTAACTTGGCAGGTTGCGGTAATAGGTGGGATCCGGATTAGGTGCATCAAAGTAACCCACCCGGCTATTCCGGTTGTTGCCCCATTGATACGCCAGTCCTGCACGTAATCGAAGGTTTCCTGAAAGCAGCTCATAGTTGAACATCCCAATAGGTTCGTGTATAGTACGGACCCTTGAAGAACGTATTTTTCCACTTTGCAGGCCCCAATAGGGGTTGTATTGGTTCCCGGCAAGGGTAGCCACTTCCTCAGTAAGTGCGGAGGATCTTCCTCTGCTGTTATACGCATTGACCATTGTAAGGCTTATCCGTTGCTTCTTGGAAATAGCATATTCCAGGGCTGCAAAAAGGGAATAAGCATCATAATACGTTCCCTGAACATATCCTTGCTGTGCCCATCTTCGCGAAGCAGATAAAGAATAGGCCCAGCCATTCCGATGCTGCCCCGAATGATAGGTAGCCATAAGTCGGTTTGTATACGTTCTGTTGGAGGCGGAAGCAGAAAATCGGGTGCCCGGTCGGGCCCGGGAAGGGCGCATATCAATATTCGTACTTCCCAGAAGGCCACCAAAGGCATTTTCGGAGGCTTCCAGTCCAAAAGCAAACTCCTGATTTCGGGTCACGTCATTAAGTCCGCCCCAATTATTCCATTGGGGTCGTCCGTCCCAATTCCTGTTCAGGGGGATGGCGTTAAGCATGATGACCCCCTGGTTGGAATCGTATCCGCGTACACGAAAGAAGGCCTGGCCAAAATCGAAGGCAGCGCGGTTCAAAAAAACATCCCTAGTGGCTTGCAGCAATCCAGAAGTGGTGGTCGTCCCATTTTCGTCAATGAGGTCGGCTTCCGTTAGTGTTATCAGATTGTCGACCTTGTCTTCTGTAAGATCGCGCTCCATAAAAATAATTCCCAGGTCGATAGCTTCATTTTCAAACAACAAAGGATACTGTTTTAACAGGAAGCCTTCAGCCATAAATGAGATGGTTTGTTCTCCTTTGACCTTAGTGCTCAATTCAAAAACACCTTGCTCATCCGACATTGTGGTGTCGGCACCCCCATTTATTGATACCACCACTTTTGTCAAAATCCTATGGGACCTGTACTCCATAATTACTCCAGATACCCTGCTATCCTGGGCCCTGCCACTGATACAGGGCACACTTACTGCCAACAAGACGGCCCATAAGTAGTAATGAAGACAGCGCCCTGGTCTTAATTTCAGCTTTCCCATGATGTACATCAGCTACATTGTAATACTCTTCGAAATCCGAAAGCAAAATAGGGCACGGTTCTGCAATCACCTTGCAGCACTAACAGCTACCTTCATGGCTTATTTACGAATAGTATAACCTCATCATTATGCGCTATACATTACCAGGCAGCTTAGCACTGCTTCTGTGGACATGCCTTATGACATCGCAATCAAATGGCAATTACCAGGTACGGACCATCGCATTCTATAATCTGGAAAACCTTTTTGATACCAGCAACGACACCCTTATCTATGATGATGATTATACCCCCACCGGCCCCAACAATTGGACGCCACAGCGTTATAAGAAAAAGATTTCCAACCTGGCAGAAGTACTATCCAAAATCGGTAGTGATAAAAGAATGGAGCCCCCGGATGTGATCGGTATTTGTGAGGCCGAAAACCTTTTGGTCCTGGAAGACCTCATTGGACATCCGTTACTCCGGTCCTGGGATTACGGGATCATTCATTATGAAAGTCCCGATGAACGGGGCATCGATGTAGCACTTTTGTATAAACGAAAAACCTTTATTCCTGTTTCCTTTAATAAACATCGATTACTGCTTTTTGATAAGAACCGGGAACGGGATTTCACCAGAGATCAATTAGTGGTTCGGGGTATATTAGAAGGAGAAGACATTCATTTTATCGTCAATCACTGGCCTTCGCGAAGTGGAGGCGAAGAAAGGAGTCGCAGTTTTCGAATGGCTGCAGCCGAATTAAACAGGTATATCATTGATTCGGTAAACAAGTTTGAGCATACCCCTATGATTATCGGTATGGGTGATTTCAATGATAACCCCATGGATGCGAGTCTGATGAAGGTATTAGAGGCAAAAGGGAATAAAAACATCAATGATAAAGAACTATTTAACCCCATGATCATCCTTTACAGGAAAGGGGAGGGAAGTCTGGCTTACAGGGACCAATGGAGCTTGTTCGACCAGTTCTTTATGAGTGGTAATTTGGTGAACGGGCATGGAGCGTGGCAGTTATGGAGGACTTCGATCTATAATCCGGAATACCTCAAAATAACTATTGGCCCCTTCAAAGGGTATCCGTACAGAACCTATAGCGGTGGGCGTTATACCGGAGGGTACAGCGACCATTTCCCCGTCTACGCCTATTTGATAAGAAGGGTTACCGAATTACTCCGGGAGGACTAATTTGATATTCCGCCATTTTACCTTAATGCCCCCGCCGTCATGTATCTGAAGGGCTATGGAGCCTTCTCCGGCGCCAATGGCCTCATCATTGATACTGACCATCTGTACCCCATTGAGCCAGGAGGTAAGTTGTGAACCCATCATACGGATCTTCAGGGTATTCCACTGCCCTTCCCTTAAGACCAGCTCCTTTTCAACCTCTGGCTTAACCAGCCAACCGCGGCCATAGGATTCGTATACCCCCCCGGTGTGTTTTCCCTTGGGGGCCACTTCTACCTGCCAGCCCCTTATCTTGGTGCCGTCTATGGTTGACCTGATAAATACCCCGCTGTTCCCATCTGCTTCCTGCAAGAATTCGAGGGTCAGTTCAAAATCTTTGTAATGCTTGTCTGTGGCCAGGTAACCGTATTGCGCATCGGGCCCACTTTCGGAGACCAGGAGGCCATCGGCAACATACCATTTTTCTGTTCCGTAGATAGTCCAACCGGAGAGGTCCTCCCCGTTAAACAGGGTTATCTCCTGTGCCATAAGCATTACAGGGAATAAACAACTAATCAATGCGATACTATATTTCATCGTTCCTATTTTTTAATTAAACCATTGTGCCCAGGGGATCCGGCTTAAAATCAATACCAACCCGAGTCCGTAAAACAAGGCAATACTCTTGAATTTCTTTTTTCCTTCCATGAACTTCTTATGGCGCGACCATCCTATGGTGATCAGCACAAGTGCCAGGATATTGACAAAGGGGTGTTCTACCGCCAGCAAGCGCGCAGCGGGGTTCATACCGCCCATCCCCAGGGTTTTAACCGCATTGAAGCCGTTGGCGGAAACAAAATAGAGAATAAGCCCTACTACCAGCTGAATATGGCTAAGAATGAGGGTAAAAAGGCTAAGGCGGTAGTCCTTTTCCAGGGTAAACATGCGGTTAGCCATAAGGCCTGTAATGGCATTGGCCACGGCTATAAAAAGTAATGCCAGGACAATATAGGCCAGGTATGAATGTACGTTTTGAAGTATTTCCATTTGTATCTGTTTAAAAATTAAAAGTAATGATTTTTGTCCATTAAAAAACCCCGCTTAGAGCGGGGTTTTTGTTATAATAAGGATATTCTTAGTTAAAAAGGTACCGTACCCCTACTTGCAATCTCCAGGTATCTCCAATGCTGGTAGAAGGTCTGAAGCTAGATGTTGGGAATTCTGTGGTACCAGGAATCGTGTTTAAACGATATACGGGCTCATTATTGGCATCCCTACCTCTGTAGTTAAGAGGCGTTTGCTGGAAGGCGAACTGAGGAACACCCCACTCAGAGTTCAACATATTCCCGATGTTTAAGAAGTCAAGTGAGAACTGAATCTTGTTCTTATCGTCGTTTGTAAGTTTAATATCCTGAGTGATCCTTAAATCATATCTGTTCAACCAAGGGTTTTTGGCGCCATTCCTTTGGGCAACACTGCCACGGTTGGCATCCAAATACTCATCTAGGTCGATATAATTATTGAATCGGTCGATCTGCTCCTGGGCCGTCACTGTTCTTCCATCTAAGGTGAATTCTTCAAAATTAAGTTCTGAAGCATCGTTAGGGATATAGATCAAACGGTTGGCATTATCACCAAAGTTGCCTGAATAGGTATAGCTAAAGCGACCATTTTCGCCACCTTCCCAGAATAAGGAAATGGTACTGTTGTCAGTCTTGTAGGCCACGTTGGCGATGAAACGGTTTGGCTGATCAAAACCTGCAAAGCTCAATTCCGGATCATTCCTGTTTTCCTGTACTACTGCTGTCCATAAAGAACCTGCTTGCGAACCTCCGGAGGCATCAAGATCCCTCGCTCTGGAAACGGTATAGGCGATCATAGTATAGAAACCGTTATCGAACTGCTTTTGCAACTGAGCAGACAGGGAAATATAGTCTGCTTTTCTGTCAGCATTGGTCAGATAAAAGACATTCCTGAAATCGGCATCATTGGAATATCCACCATCCCAGTAAGCGCGCTGATCCGGTCCGGCAAGGTTCCCGTCAGGAGCCCTCAATACAGGGTTGTAAACAATAGGGGTAGAAAGGTCCTTAGAGTAAATGAAATCTAACGTTCCTGTAATTCCCCATGGTAGCTTATGGTCTACCCCAATATTGGTACGCCATACCTGTGGCAATTTAAAGTCCCTGTCGGTCAGGTTCAACTCATTAGAGAGTGTTTGAGACGGATTTGCAGGATTACCAAAGGTAACGTCCGGGTTAAACACGTAGTTAGGTCCCAAAGCAGCAGGTACATCGGCTCCTTCAAATCCAAGTCCACCGCGAACCACACCGGAACCGTTTACCTGGTTGCTTAACCATACGAAAGGAATACGTCCTGAAAATATACCTGTACCTCCACGAACCTGGGTTATGCCCTCTCCTTTCACATCCCAGTTCACGCCAACTCTTGGTGAGAACAATGGTTTCACTTTTGGGAACTGACTTACGTCTGGCGTAAAGGAATTTCCATCCCCATCAGTAAAGGTCTTGTCCAGTGCATCCAGTAATTCGTTTCTAGGAATATCGGTAGCGTAGAAAGGGAAATCAATACGAAGACCTCCAGTTACTTTCAGGTCACTGTTGACCTGGAATTCATCCTGGAAATATACCCCGAACTGGCCAAATTTAGTTTCATCGACCGGAGGCGTACTGGAACCATCTAAGGCATATCCTTTTGCAAAGGCATCGGGATACGCACCTGGCGTTTGATTGATCACGGTTTCAACAAAGCTATCATAGCTGGTAAATCTGTAGAAGCCATTAAAAACGGGGTTAAACGCATTTTTGAAGGTCATAAATTCAAAGTTGGCCCCTATGGTATAGGTATGCTTCCCTGAGAAGATCGAAAAGTTATTGGTAATATTAAATACGTTGTTTTCCAAGAGGTTACCAACGGTAAATAGTTCGTTCCCTAAGGCTGTATAATAAAGTAGGTTACCCCCTGCATCTGGTTCCAAGACCTCAATAAAAGGAAAGGCCTGCCCTCCGGGTATACCCCTTTTAGGATCCTGGATAGAAGTATATCCAACGGTTAACTGATTAACCATGTTATCTTTTACACGTGCGTTCCATTCCCCAACCCATGATTCAACTTTCCTGTCATTGGTGTAGTTGGCATTGGCAAAGGTCATGGCCTCAATCCCAAACCTGTTGGTGTTTCGGTAACGAGTAGCCAGGTACCTGTTCGAGTTTCCGTTGATGGATACATCATTGGCAGCTTCATACACATTGTAGCGTAAGGAGAACCTGTTGTTCTGATTCAGGTTGAAATCCAAACGCGCATTAAATCTTGTTTGCGAAGAAGCAAAAGGATAGTTTTCGTAAGGACCTGTTTCATAACCATAAAGGGAAAGCATCCTCTCGCGAATGAAATCTAGCTGAGATCCCGGTACTCTGGAAATGGTGAGTCCGTCCGGAGACAGACCAGGTCTGGATGCCTGCCTGGTAAATCCTGGAACGGCTTCTTCTTCTTCTTCATAACTTACAAAGAAAAAGAGTTTATTCTTGATGATCGGACCTCCAAGGCTTACCCCTTTGATGTCATTCTGAGAATCTCCCCTATTCAATTCAATATCCCTCAGTTTATTCCCGACCATTTGATCGTTCCTGAAGAAATAGTAAGCCGATCCTTTGAATTCATTGGTTCCTGATTTTGTAATGGCATTAACCGCTGCACCAGTAAAACCTGCCAAACGAACATCATAAGGAGCCAGGTTTACCTGTACTTCCTCGATGGCGTCTAACGATATAGGGTTGGCACCGGCAAACTGGCCGCTACCTAAACCGAAGTTATTGTTGTAAATGTTACCATCAATGGTGTAGTTGTTAAACCTGCTGGAGGTACCGGCAAATGAAGTACCACTTGATTGTGGCGTAAGCCTGGTAAAATCATTGATGCTCCTGTTGATAGTTGGTAGGGCATCGATGGTTTCCCTTCGCAGGTTTACAGACGGACCTGTACGATCCGGGTCAATAATACCCCCACTAACAGAAGTGACCACCACCTCTGCTAATTGCAAGCCTTCAATCATGACCACTTTCAGATTGTAGCTTTGGCCAAGACCTAAGTTGATCCCATCAAAATTTCGATCCTGGTAGCCTACATATGTGACACTTACGGTATAAGGCCCACCAACTCTGATGTTGGGGAAATAAAAGAGCCCTTCTTCATTTGAAATGGCACCATAGGTCGTTCCCGAAGGTGTGTGAACGGCAACTATGTTGGCACCGAACAAAGGCTCCCCCTGTTCATCCAATACAGATCCCTGCATGTTCGCAGTGGTAATCCCCTGCGAGAATGCCATTGCCGTCATCATAATTGCAGCAAAAGCGAAGTAAAGTTTTTTCATAGTGTTCTTGTTACGTTAGTTTTATAACTGTCCGCAAAAGTGTCATATTTCAATCACTTTTACATTAAGACAGTGTTAAATTAAGGAGATCAAATTTAACACATAATTGGCAATAATTGCCATCCTAGATGAGAAGAATTAGGCCGAAAAAACAGGAATTGTTTTATCGCTGATTATTTCTTAAAATTTTGCAGTAAATTCAAAGTAGACCCATCATGTTTGGAGATTTCGGAGCCTGTGATATCCGAAAGGGTTTTGGAAGCGAGTTGCTTCCCAAGTTCTACACCCCATTGATCATAACTGAAAATGTTCCATAGGATTCCCTGAACAAATATTTTATGTTCGTATAAGGCAATAAGGGCCCCTAAACTTGCAGGGGTCAGTTTGTCAATTAAAAGTGTATTGGTTGGTTTATTGCCTGCAAAAAGTTTAAAAGGCAAGAGGTTCCTGATCACTTTTTCGGAAAGTCCTTGTCTCTGGAGCTCTCCCCTGACCTCCTCGGCTGTTTGCCCATTCATCAAGGCCTCGGTTTGGGCAAAGAAGTTGGCCATTAATTTTTGGTGATGGTCCTTGTTTCCGTAGAGCGATTGTTTGTACCCGATAAAATCAGCAGGAATAAGCTTGGTGCCCTGGTGTATCAACTGGAAGAAGGCGTGCTGGGCGTTGGTGCCCGGTTCTCCCCAAATGATGGTTCCGGTTTGATAGGTCACGGCGTTGCCATCCCTATCGGTACTCTTCCCGTTACTCTCCATGATCCCCTGTTGAAAATAGGCAGAAAACCTGCTTAAATATTGGGTATACGGAATAATGGCCTCCGTTTCCGCATGGTAAAAATTGTTATACCATACGCTTATTAAGGCCAGAAGTACGGGAATATTATCCTCAAATTCGGTTTCCCTAAAATGCACATCCATCTCCCGTGCACCTCCCAATAGCGCATCAAAATGCTCATATCCCAATGCCAATGCAATGGAAAGGCCTACAGCACTCCAGAGAGAAAAGCGTCCGCCAACCCAGTCCCACATCGGGAATACATTTTCACTGGCAATCCCGAAGTCGGCTATCTTTTCCGTATTCGTAGATACCGCAGCAAAATGGGCGGCAATGTCCTTTTGTGTGCCGTATTGCAAAAACCAGTCCTTGATCGTCAGGGCATTGGTAAGTGTTTCCTGCGTAGTAAAGGTCTTTGATACGATGATGAACAGGGTCGTTTCAGGATTCAGTTCCTTGAGGATCTCCTGTACGTGGTCTCCGTCTATATTGCTTACAAAATGGGTCTTGAGGTGATTCTTGTAATATTTAAGGGCTTCAACGACCATGACAGGACCCAGGTCCGATCCCCCAATGCCTATATTGACAATATCTGTAAAAGGTTTTCCTGTATATCCTTTTTTTTCTCCTGATATAACGGCTTTGGAAAAGGATTTTATATGTTCTTTTACCTCGAAGACCTCTGGCATCACATTCTCGCCATCCACACGGATATCATCGGCAATTCTAGCCCTGAGGGCGGTATGAAGCACTGCCCTTCCCTCGGTTTCGTTTATCAGATCGCCATCAAAATATTTGGCAATGGCATCTTTGAGCTTTACTTCCTCTGCCAGCTCCAGCAGGAGCTCGAGGGTACTCTCCGTGATCCTGTTTTTAGAAAAATCGACCAAAAAATCCCGCCATTCCCTGCTAAAGGTTTTAGCCCTTTCAGGATCTTTTGTGAAGAGTTCCTTTACATGAAGGGCTTTGGTTTGTTCATAATGTTCAGCGAGTTTTTTCCAGGCGTTTGTAGTGGTCGGGTTGGTGTTCTCTAAAGGCATTTTAAGGATTCATGGTTAGTTGTGCTTCCGTTTCAGGCTCATGAAATTCTATACAATCGAGTTGTTCTTTAACCGGATTGATATAGGAGTAATATTCGGGTCGGAGTACTTCTTCCAATGGTTCTGCTACCGGAAGTTCTTCTTTCAGGGGATCTACCTGCCTACCATTTCTCCAAAAACGGTAACATACGTGAGGGCCCCCGGTATTCCCGGTCATTCCTATCCACCCAATGACATCTCCTTGTTTCACATATTGGCCTTGCTTAACATTTTGGGCTTTCATGTGCAGGTATTGCGTACTGTACGTTCCATTATGACGGATCTTCACATACTTGCCATTCCCCCCCTTTCGGGTCGATTCGGTCACTACACCGTCTGCAGTGGCTAGAATAGGCGTCCCGATGGGGGCCGCATAATCGGTCCCTTTATGGGGCCTTACCTTATATCCGTAGTAGCGTATTTTACGTTTCAGATTATAGCGGGAAGACAAACGGCCAAATTTCAGGGGTGCCCTTAAAAAGGTACGTCGCAGGTTATTGGCTTCCTGGTCATAGTATTCCATAACGTTCAGGGAATCGTTTTCATAGGCGAAGGCATAGAACGGTTCTCCCCGGTGTTCGAAGTATGCCGCTTTAATATTTCCTGCTCCTGCATATATACTATCGTTAATGTATTTCTCATCGTAAATGATGCGAAATTTATCCCCGGCATCCAGCTTAAAGAAATCTATGGTCCAGGCGTAGATCCCAGACAGCTCGTTTACCATCATATAATCGATCTTTTGATCTACAATGACATTGGAGAGCGATCCTCCCTGTGGGATAACCCCGGAGGCTTCCCGTTGTCTGAGTTTTACCTTTTTCTTACCCCGGTAGGCCAGGACCGTATCCCGGAAATCGACTATGGTATAATTGATAGGGTCATTTTCGTAAATAAAAACCTGGGCTGCCTGGGTGGTATCCTTGGAAGCCAGTATGGTATAGGCATTGCCAACCCGGATCCTCCGGACATCAAAAGTATCCTTGAATTTTTGCGTAAGCTGGTAAATTTTGGGGTAGTCTACTTTATTACGGGTCATTAATTCCCCGAAAATATCTCCTTTTCTGATCGTATCCTCTACTACGTGAAAGTCATTCAGGTCGAATCCGTATTTTTTGATGTCTCTGTAAACAGATTTCTGTTTCGGTGTAGTCGATTGTGCTTGTTCAGCAGCGGGTTGTTTATCTTCTCCACAGGAAGACAGCAGTATGCATGCTAAAAAGAGGCCCCAGTATTTTCGCATTTTATTCCTTGACTTTATCGGGATTAAAATGGTGGTCTACCCATTCTTTTCCCCAATTATCTAATTCTTTTTCGGTGTGCAATTTCGGAAAAAACACCACCTTCTGAAAACTTGGCGGAAGATATTCCTTCCAATTGGTTCCACCTGTCGCTTCAATTGCCTTTTTTCCCCTGCTTAAATACCGGTAGGCAGAACCAATATGCATCAATGGCCAATTTACGTTGGCATTCAGATCCATTCTTCTTAACGCCGCAATGAGGTCTTTATTATCCCGGCTCCTTTTCGGGAGGGATAGGTATTTATGATAAATGGTCTTACCCACTATTTCCTTCGCGATACGGACAAAACGAGGGGTATAACGGTATTCAAATTGTTTAAGTGTTAAGGTCTTCTCTCCTGTTTTCACATCCGTAGCACCCTTCTTCCAGTAAATATGTTCGTACAGGTCCTCAATGCTGTTGTTTGCGCTGAAATTGGTTCGATCTGATGCGTGTACCAGGTTCTCCAAAGGGGTGGCATAGATCTCGATCATGCGGTATTGAGCAGACTGAAACCCGCTGGATGGCAAGAGTGCCATTCTGTATCGCAGGAATTGTTCCCGTTCCATACCGTTGATCATGATGCTGAAAGAAGAGATCAAGGCTTTGTAATAATTGTTGATCCTATTCAGTTTTTCAATATATACGGCTACATTCTGAGACTGGTCGTCTACGATCTGCTTTTGTTCATGAAGGATGAGTTTGAAATAGAGCTCCGTAATCTGATGGTACATAATGAAGATCTCCTCATCCGGAAAATAGGTCCGCGGCACCTGCAGGCTCAGAAGGGTATCCAAATGGATATAATCCCAGTAGGTGAGGTAACGCTGGTAAAGCAAGCCGTCCAGATAAGAACTGAGATCTTGCCCGGAATCCTTGTATTTTTCTTCTAATTTTTCAATTTGGGATGCTATCTGCTCTTTGTTTTCCATAAGGCTGTTAGTCCATAATGATCTTGAACTGGTGTTTTAAACCGTTATAGCCATCCAGATCGGCTTTTAATGAACCAACGGCAAGGTCTGCCTTAATTCGTATTGGTATTTTATTAAGGTCATTAGAAACCCATAAGGTGAGGCTTTCCTGTTCCTTGAAAACCCTTCCGGATTGTACATAGGGCCTAAATTTAAGGCATTCTACCTTACCAAACTTGGTTCTGAGGATCTCTTTTCCAAGATATTTCAATTTGAATTTAAAGATCCCATCGTCATCATAAAGCATATTGAGCACAATGGATTCCCCAATCACCAGGTCTTCTGCCCGATGGTTGTTACGCAAATAGTAAAAGGCCGAAACCAGGTCCTGCAGGTCTTCTTCGAGTTTAAAATTAAACCGCTTATTGTTTTTCTTATCATCCAGTATGGCTTCCTTTCTGGCGTAATCAAAATTGACTTCAATGTCTTTGGTATAGCCTCCCTCATCTACTTTCCGGACAAATTTAAAAGGTTGCCCCTTCTCCATCCCGAAATAACTTTCATAGGTATCATCGACCTTAAAAAAAATGCTCGCAAAACCCGTGGTTCTTCCCTTGCCCACTACATGGTATACCGGTACTTGCCCCACGGAATCTGTTTTGACATGAAGGGTAGCATAGCTGGCATTCAGGATGCCATAGTGAATCCTGAATTTAAGCCATTCGCCAGGTTCAAACGCCTGCTGTATGTTTTGACCATAAACGGCGCCCCGAAGCAAAATAAATAGTACCAGTAATTTTATTTTCATGTACATTATTTGGCCAAAATTAATAAAACGAAGGTCACAGCCATTTCGTAAACGTTAATTAACCACTTTTTATTCCAAAATCGTACCATAAAAAAAAGCCCCGACGAGTGTCGGGGCTTTTCCTAAATAACCAACCAAACTTTAAATTATGAAAAACCAATACTTAAAGTTATAAGGGAACCACCCCTTATGAGACAAATTTAAGACAACTTATTAAAAGTATTTTCCTTTTAACGAAATTTAACTTGTCCCTTAACAATACTTTATAATTTCCTCTTTTTTAAGAGGATAAAATAAACACATTACAAGGTTCCCCTGGATTCCTGTTCCCGCTCAATAGCTTCAAACAAGGCTTTAAAGTTTCCCTTTCCAAAAGACTTGGCTCCCTTGCGCTGTATGATCTCAATAAACATGGTAGGTCTGTCCAGGATAGGTTTTGTAAAGATCTGCAGCAGGTATCCTTCATCGTCCCTGTCAATAAGGATCCCCAGCTCCCTAAGCGGCGCCAGGTCTTCATCAATTTCCCCAACACGATCAAGCACATCTTCATAATAGGCCACAGGAACCGTTAGGAATTCTACCCCACGATCCCGAAGGGAGGAAACTGTTTCTATAATATTATCTGTGGCCAAGGCCATATGCTGCACCCCGGCACCATTATAGAATTCAATATATTCTTCAATTTGTGATTTCTTCCTTCCTTCCGCAGGTTCGTTAATCGGAAATTTGATGCGTCCATTCCCATTGCTCATTACCTTGCTCATCAAGGCGGTATATTCTGTTGAAATGTCTTTGTCGTCAAAGGAGACCAGTTGTGCAAATCCCATGACATGCGCATAGAAATGGCACCATTTATTCATTTCATTCCAGCCCACATTTCCAACCATATGGTCTATGTATTTAAGGCCAACGTCCTTTGGCTGATAATGAGGGTTCCAGGCCCTGTAACCAGGCATAAATACGCCCTTGTAATTTGCCCTTTCCACAAAGACATGAACGGTCTCACCATAGGTATGGATTCCTGATAAAACCACTTCTCCTTGGGTATCCTTTACTGTTTTGGGCTCAAAATAGGATTCTGCACCTCGCTTTACGGTTTCCCGGTAGCTTTTTTCGGCATCGTCTACCCAGAGCGCAATGGCCTTTACGCCATCCCCATGCTTGTCTATATGTCTGTTAATATCCCCACCGGAGGTCAGCGGAGAGGTAAGTACCAAACGAATCTTATCCTGCTGCACCACGTAAGAAACGCGGTCTTTTAAGCCTGTCTCGAGCCCGGCATAAGCCAGGGGCTGGAAACCCCAGGCTGCCATGTAGTAATAGGCGGCCTGCTTGGCATTTCCTACATAAAGTTCAACATGATCTGTTCCTAGTAGGGGTAAAAAATCTTCTGCTTCCGGGTTTTCTTTTGGAAGCTTCAATGAGGTGTTATCTAATGTAGCCATGATATTTTTGAATTGATTATACGTTGATGTAGGAAGGTTGGGTGCGAATCACTAAACCTTTCCTACCACATGGCCCTGAGGTGGGCAGAGATATCTATTCTATTGGTCAACATATGCTTTGTGTTGATGCAAAGATCGTAAAAAAGGAGGAATAAGGAAGCCTCTTTTAAAACCAAAAACCCAGGCTGAAGAAAAGATTCCCCTCGCTTATCTCGGGCGACCATGAATAGATGATCTGGACCGGCCCGAAGAAGGATTCCCACCCATATCCAACACCATAACCCGAATAATCCGGCGCCGTAAACCACTCTCCCGTTCTAAAAAGATCATCTTCTACATTGGCAATGTTGGCCGCAAAAAGAAGGTGGTTCTTTGGCGACAATTCATAATCTAAACGGGCGTATGCCTTTACATAACTGTTCCCGGCCAGACTAAGAAAATCATAGCCAAGGAAGGGTTCAAAATTGTTTAAAGGGGCATTTCCGTACCCCCCCAGGACAAAGTCGAGCGAGGTAACCCTGGAATTCCCCAATTTAAATCCGCCCTCTGTTTCCAGGTTCAAAGACAAATTTGGAAACAGGGTGAACGCTGCCCCCATTCGGGCCTTTCCGATAGAGAATTCCTTGAAATTGTCGTTAAAGTCAGACGACCATAGATATAAATGAAGATCCCCGTCAAAATAAAGGCCTTTTGTTGGAAAATAACGATCGTCATAGGTATCCAGCACCAGTTTTCCATAGGTTGCCAGGTAGTCGCTTTTCTCAAAAAAAGTGCGCTGACCGGGAGGTGACAAGACAGGCGCAGTGGGGTCATCGACAACTTCATTTAAGGTAGTAGTACTGTACTTTAACAGCTTATGTTCCACGCCAAGGAGAAATGCAAACTCTTCCTGTAATACCGTTTGGACATAGAACTGGTTCGTCAGATCCAACACGTCTAAATTGATCTCGTTAACCGCCGGGTTTCCGGGTACCTCGAAATTGGATTCGATCACGGCAAAATTGACCTCTTTAACAAATTCATTTAAACTGGAATTGATGCCAAAACTCCAATAAAATCCTTTATCCACATAATACTGAAAATTATACCGCAGATTATCCCCCAGAATAAAATCAAAGCTGGCCACATCATCACTCATCAGCACATTTTTCTTGGTAAGGTTGATCAGGGCGGCACTTTTGTAGAGATCATCAAAGTGTGCAGCGATCCTAAGATAGGATTTAACAGGGTTTTCAGTAAGTGTCATACTAAGATCCTGATCTAACCCATTGGAGTTCAATTCATAGCGAATAGATTTGAAGTTCCCGGTGGCTGCCAGGTTACTGATTCCCTGCTGTAATTTCTTAAAGCTCATCTTTTCATTCAGATTGATACGCAACTTCCCTTTCACATAAGCCCTGGTAAAGTTGTCATTCCCTGTCAGAAACATGCGGTTAATAACGAGGGAATCTCTTATCGGAATAAAAGACCTCGGCTTAAATGTCTTCCCTTGTTTTGCTGCGAGCGCCTTTAACCCTTCCATATGTTCCCTGGCAGCAGCTTCTCCATTTTCTACGATGGCATTCTTTAGGTCAAAATCGATCACGGAGAACTTATCCATGTCCGGTTTGATATAGATGTCGGTGAGTTCCGATTTGCGCTCCATATCTTTTATGGTCCTGAAATTATTGATCTGAAGCAATATATCGGTCGCAGACAGAAGGGAGTTCCTGTCGCGCAATCCGTGTTGAACATCTACTCCTATAATAATATCGGCTCCCATGGCTCTTACTTCCTCTACCGGATAATTGTTCAATACGCCCCCATCTATTAAAATCTCTCCGTCTACTTCTTCTGGTTGAAAAAGAGATGGAAACGTGCCACTTGCCAAAATAGCCTGTGGCAGGTAGCCTTTATTCAATAAAATGGCATGACCTGTTTCAACATTGGTGGCAATGCAGAAAAAGGGGATGGGCAGCTTGTTAAAATCGCGTTCGTCCTTCACATGGTACAATAGCCGCACCAATTCGTTATAGATGTTCTGCCCACTGCTAAGGGCCTGAGGGACGCTCAGTTTAAAATTATTAAAAGGAAGCGTTAAGGCATAGCGTTCAGATGCTTCCTTTTCATAAAAAGTCTTAGCACTTCTGGGCAGGTTATCCTGAATAAGATCCGTAAAATCCGTATTCCTGAAAAGGGAATCGAGTTCGGTAGCTGAATACCCTGAAGCATAAAGCGCTCCCACTATGGCACCCATACTGGTGCCGCCTATGTAGTCTATTGAAACACCCGCCTCCTCAATTACCTTGAGGGCACCGATATGTGCCAGGCCTTTGGCGCCTCCACCACTGAGTACCAGGCCTACTTTTAAAGGTTTTTGTTCCTCAGCTGCCTGGGAGAAGGCCGAAAATATGGAGAACAGGAATACCAGAAATAAGAATCGGCTAACCATACAGTGAATATAGACGTTTAATGAAAGCTTTCATAAATTTTCTTCGCTTTAGACCAGCCTATTACTTCGCTCAGCTCCTCCAGGGAAGCTTCCTTGATGCGCTTTACCGATTTGAACTGTTTCAATACTTGTTCGGCTGTTTTGTCGCCAATACCCTCAATATCCTCCAGAGCCGAACTAATGGCATCCTTACTGCGTTTCTTCCTGTGAAATGTAATCCCAAACCGGTGTGCCTCATTGCGTAATTGCTGGATAAGTTTTAGCGATTCTGATTTCTTATCCAGATAAAGCGGGATAGGGTCGTCCGGAAAATAGATCTCTTCCAGCCTTTTTGCAATCCCGATGATGGCAATTTTTCCCCTCAGGTTCAGCATTTCAAGACTCTTTAACGCCGATGATAACTGTCCTTTCCCGCCATCTATCACGATGAGCTGCGGAAGGGATCCCTTTTCCTCCAACAGCCTTTTGTACCGGCGAAAAACCACTTCTTCCATGGAAGCAAAATCATCCGGTCCCTCTACCGTTTTTATGTTAAAATGCCGGTATTCCTTCTTTGCCGGCTTCCCATCCTTAAAAACAACGCAGGCTGCCACAGGATGGCTCCCCTGTATATTGGAATTGTCAAAACACTCTATATGCCTGGGTTCTTCCGAAAGTCGCAAATCCTTCTTCATTTGAGCCATGATCCTGTTCACGTGCCGGTCCGGATCTGTGATCCTTATTTGCTTAAACCGTTCCTGACGGAAGAATTTTGCGTTGCGCTCAGACAGTTCCAGTATCTTTTTCTTGTCGCCTAATTTGGGAACCGTTAATTTGAGGTCGGAAGGCAAGGTCAGTAAAAAAGGTAAATAGAGTTCTTTAGACTGTGAGTTAAACCGCTGTCTTATTTCCACTATGGCCAATTGCAATAATTCCTTGTCGGATTCTTCCAGCTTCTTTTTAATTTCCATCGTATGCGACCGGATGATAGATCCATGTGAGAGCTGCAGGAAGTTTACATAGGCATATGCTTCATCCGAGATAATACTGAATACATCTACATTATTGATCTTTGGGTTTACGATGGTCGATTTTACCTGATAGTTCTCCAGTACCTCAATCTTGTTTTTGATTAGCTGGGCCTCCTCAAAATTGGTCTGGGCAGCCAACACCTTCATCTGTTTTTTAAAATAGTGCAAAGAGGTTTTGAAATTCCCCTTAATGATCTCGCGTATATCGTGGACCTGCTGCTGGTATTCCTTTTCAGATTGCAATGCTTCACAGGGCCCTTTGCAATTTCCAAGGTGGTATTCAAGGCATACCTTGTATTTGCCCGCAGCTATCTTCTCTTCCGAAAGGTCATAATTACAGGTCCTTAAAGGATAGACCCCTTTTATGAGGTCTAAAAGGGTTTTGACTGTCTTCATACTCGTATACGGCCCAAAATATTCCGATCCGTCCCTGATGACCTTACGGGTGGGGAAGATCCTGGGGAAGCGTTCTTTTTTAATACAGATCCAGGGGTAGGATTTATCGTCCTTCAGGAGTACGTTATAGCGCGGCTGGTATTTCTTGATAAGGTTATTTTCCAACAGCAGTGCATCGGACTCCGTGGGGACTACGATGTGTTTCAGGGAGCGGATCTTTCGGACCATTACCCTGGTCTTGCCGTTATCATGGGTTTTGGTAAAATAAGAGGTTACCCTCTTTTTCAGGTCCTTGGCCTTCCCTACGTAAAGGATCTTCCCGTCCCCATCAAAGAACTGATACACCCCGGGAGACTGTGGCAAGGTGTTTAACTGCAATTCAATGGATAATTCGGACATGTAACGGATTTGGTGCCAGCTTATAACAAAGATAATTTAGCAATTTCTTTTTAATCATGTTCGCCTTATTTTAATTTACGGCAGGGGTATTAGAACCTTATTTCCGTTCCTGGTCGGTTCAAAAAGCAAAAGCAGGCGTCTCGGTTACCTAAAAATACCCTACTAACGGGTTGATTTTATATTATTGATTATCAGTCTTTTAACCTTTTAATGGCCACCATAAATTAAGCAGGAAATGATCATTTTGTTAAATAATTTATAAAAAAGTGTATTTCATCGACTAAATCGAACCTTTTATAGAATTGTCTCCATTTTTTTTTTATTTTAGGACAATTAAATAATTCTGATGGATAACTATCTGATTACTTTAGGGATGTATTTGATCTTAATGTTGTTCTTTAAGGTCTATTTTGCGGTTTCTGCCAAAGACTAAACCGACAGTACAATTCCCCCCAAATCCGGAATGGCTGAAGCCATGTTAAAAAACGACCTGCGTGCTGCCTTTCTTGCAAAGAGAGAGCAAACCAACAGCTCCCTTGTTTTTGATGCGAGCCTTGCCATCGTAAATCGTCTTCTTCAAATGCCCCTCTGGGAGCATCGCTACTACCATCTGTTCCTTCCTATTTCCGATAAAAATGAAATTGACACCAGTCTTATCCTTACCCTTTTGCAGGGAAAAGACAAGGAAATCGTTATCCCTAAAATGGCCGGGGAACGTTCATTGGAGCATTATCTGTTAACCGATAGTACCGTTCTGAAAGTAAACCGCTGGAAGATCCCCGAACCTGTAGACGGGCTCCAGGTGCCCCCTGAAAAAATTGATGTGGTGTTTGTTCCCTTGCTGGCTTTTGACCTCCAAGGATACCGGGTTGGGTATGGAAAGGGTTATTATGACACCTTTTTAAGCCAATGTCGTGCGGCGACACTAAAAGTAGGACTAAGTATGTTTGAGGCAGTACCTGCCATAACAGACAGGGAACCTCATGATATTAAGCTTGATTACTGCGTGACCCCGGAAAAGGTCTATGCGTTCTAGGCGTCCTTTTCTTTTTTTCCAAACGCTTTTTTATTGAATACCACCAGGATACCAACCCCGGTGCTAATGGCTGTATCGGCAATATTAAAAACGGGCTCAAAGAAACGAAAGACGTTTCCTCCCACTATGGGTATCCACTCCGGCCAGGTTGTGTCGATCAGGGGAAAGTAAAGCATGTCTACCACCCTTCCATAAAACAACCCACCGTAAGGGTCAGCCGAAAAAAGAGAGGCTACTTCCCTGGAACTGTCATTGAAAATAAGTCCATAAAAAAGGGAATCCACAATATTACCGATAGCTCCGGCAAAAATGAGGGAAACCGCTACAATTAATGTCTTTGATGCCCCTTTCCTGATACTATCCCATAGCCAATAGCCAATTCCTGTGATCGCAAATAACCTGAAAATAGTAAGCACCAGTTTTCCTGCTGAATCGGAGATGGGTAGCAGGTCACTTAGCTTGGTTCCCCATGCCGCCCCTTCATTTTCAATAAAATAGATCTTGAACCAGCTAAAAACTTCTACGGATTCTCCCAGAATAAAATTGGTCTTAATATAGATCTTACTTAGCTGATCTACCACAAGGATCAGAAGGATAAGGATCAGTGATTTTTTCAAGGTCATATTCATTTGTATTCGTCGGCAAAAATAGGGATAATTCTATCAAACCATCCGCTATCAAGACGGCCTCAAAAGGAAGCCTTGCCTACTAAAAATTATTTCGATTGTCTAATAGTAATATTTCCTGTGGTTGAATGCAGGCTGTAATGATCGTTTCCAACAGGAATGTACTGCTTATCTATGGAGCCATATTTGGTCTCCGCCTGGATGGTTCCACTCGCGATCTCAAGTGAAATGGGGCCGCTTTGGGTCGTGGCTTCCACGCTCTCTCCTCCTTCCCTAATGGTACATCGCCCATCATTCAGGGCCACTTTTAAATGTTTATACTGTCCTTCAATAACAACGTTAGCGCTGGTTCCATATACAGAGACGTCCATGTTTTCGGGAATTAGGACAGTCAGCGATATGGAAATGACCTTATGGGCACTTAACTTATCATTGGGAGCAACAAAATGGGGTTGAAAGCCTGCCGACACCATTAGGGTATTTCCTGTCTCTGAGATCTCCAGACCCAGGTCTTTTTCGTATTCCCCTTCCATGGTAGCCTCCAGAATTATTTTATTTTCCCTGGTAGTACCCACCTTTACTTCAAAAAAATAAGAGGTGTCTAATTGAATGGACGTCGTTCGTTGGCTGACGACAGATTTTTTTACGAATTTCTGGCCAAAACAACTTACGAGGTTTAAGGTAAGTAGCAGTAAAAATAAGAGTTGCTTCACAGGTTCCTTATATAAACGCCCCTGTACGGGGCGTTCCTAATTACTTTTGCATGTTTTTGGCTTCGATGCTTAAGGTAGCATGGGGCACCAGCTTCAAGCGCTCCTTGTTGATCAGTTTTCCTGTAACACGGCAAATACCATATGTTTTGTTTTCAATACGCAAAAGCGCATTTTTTAAATCCCTTATGAATTTTTCCTGCCGGATGGCCAATTGGGTATTTGCTTCTTTGCTCATGGTCTCAGAGCCCTCTTCAAAAGCCTTGAAGGTAGGCGAGGTATCATCGGTCCCATTATTCCCGTCGTTCATATAAGAACTGCGCAGCAATTCCAGATGGCTTTTCGCTTTTACTATTTTATCCTCGATCAAGACACGGAATTCTTCCAATTCTTTATCTGAATATCTAACTTTTAAATCCTGTCCCATAATTTTCTCAGTGTTTTTGGATCAACAATCTTGTATTTATTTCATCAAATGCGATTTCCGTACCTTTTTCCAACCTTTCTTCGAGCATGAGCTCTGCCGTTAAGGTCTCTGCTTTGATGTAATGGAGATTACTTTCAATTGCCTTTTCTACGAAACCGTCTTTTAGTACTTTAACATCTATCTTATCGGTCACTTCAAACCCAGACTCCTTTCGCATGTTCTGGATCCTGTTTACCAACTCCCGGGCTATGCCCTCCTTTCTAAGGTCATCGTTAATAGTGATATCCAGGGCAACGGTTAACCCACCTGCACTCGCTACCAGCCATCCTTCAATGTCCTCAGAGGAAATCTCTACATCCTGTAACTGTAATATAATACTTTTATTTTCTATGTCAAGTGATATTTCGCCCTCCCGCTCTATTTTCTGGATATCGTCCTGGGTAAAAGCAGCCACCTGCTGTGCAATCAATTTCATGTCTTTCCCAAAACGAGGGCCCAACACCTTAAAGTTAGGCTTAATGCTTTTAACCAATATGCCGGAAGCATCATCCAGCAATTCAATTTCCTTAACATTTACCTCCGATTTGATCAGGTCTGCCACGGCTTCAATTTCATGCCGCTGCTTCGCGTCCAATACCGGGATCATAACCTTTTGAAGGGGTTGGCGTACTTTGATCTTTTCTTTTTGTCTGATCGATAACACAAGCGAGGAGATGGTCTGTGCCTTTTCCATCTTGCTTTCCAGTGCTGCGTTGATCATGGCCGTATCATATTTTGGGAAATCGGACAGGTGAACACTTTCCGAAGCCTCTTTGACAGTCGCCCTGGTAAGATCCAGGTAAAGCCGTTCCATAAAAAAGGGTGCTACAGGAGCCGACAATCGGGCAATGGTAAGTAAACAGGTGTACAGGGTCTGGTAGGCCGAAATCTTGTCCTGCTGATAATCGCCTTTCCAAAAACGCCTTCGGCACAAGCGCACATACCAGTTACTTAAGTTCTCCTGAACATAGTCCGAAATGGCCCTGGCTGCCTTTGTCGGTTCATAATCCGCATAGGCCTCATCTACCGTTTTGATCAGCGAGTGAAGCTCGGACAGGATCCATTGGTCTATCTCCGGACGTTCGTTCAAGGGGATCTCTTCCTCCTCGTATTTAAAGCCATCAATATTGGCATACAGCGCAAAAAAGGAATAGGTATTATAAAGGGTGCCAAAGAATTTACGCTTCACCTCCAAAATACCTTCCATATCGAATTTCAGGTTATCCCAGGGGTTCGCATTCGAAATAAGGTACCAGCGTGTGGCATCCGGGCCATGCTCTTTGATGGTCTCAAAGGGGTCAACCGCATTGCCCAATCGTTTGGACATTTTCTTTCCGTCTTTGTCCAGCACCAGACCATTCGATACGACATTTTTATACGCTATCGAATCAAATACCATGGTGGCGATGGCGTGCAATGTGTAGAACCAGCCTCTGGTTTGATCTACCCCCTCCGCAATAAAGTCGGCAGGAAACGTTTTTCGCTCATCAATAAATTCCTTGTGCTCAAAAGGATAATGCCATTGCGCATAGGGCATAGCGCCACTGTCGAACCAGACATCAATCAGGTCGGCCTCTCGTTTCATAGGCTTTCCGGAAGGAGCTACCAAAACAATGCCATCTACCACATTCTTGTGAAGGTCAATTAACTCGTAATTGGCTTCGCTCATGTCATCGACCTTAAAATCGGAAAAAACATCCTCGGTCATAACCCCAGCCGTTATGGCTTTCTTTATTTCCTCTTTTAGCTGGGCCACCGATCCAATGATCACCTCTTCTGAACCGTCAGCGGTGCGCCAGATAGGAAGGGGAATACCCCAGAAACGGGAGCGGGAAAGGTTCCAGTCATTGGCATTGGCAAGCCAGTTCCCAAAACGGCCATCTCCGGTAGCCTTGGGCTTCCAGTTAATTTCCTGATTAAGTTGGAACATACGGTCTTTGATGGCAGTGACCTTTATGAACCAGGAGTCTAGCGGATAATACAAGATCGGTTTGTCGGTCCTCCAGCAATTGGGGTAGCTGTGGAGGTATTTTTCAACTTTGAAGGCCTTGTTCTCCTCTTTCAATGTAATAGCGATCTCCACATCAACCGACCGTTCGGGGGCCGTTCCTTCGTCATAATATTCATTCTTCACATACTTCCCTGCCAATTCCTGCATTTCTGGCCTGAACTTCCCTTGCAGATCTACCAGGGGTACCGGATTTTGAAATTCATCCAGCACCAGCATCGGCGGCACTTCGGGTTTGGCCTGTTTGGCTACCATGGCATCATCTGCTCCAAAGGTCGGGGCCGTGTGAACGATGCCCGTTCCATCTTCGGTCGTCACAAAATCGCCTGTTATGACCCTGAACGCATTTTCAGGATGTTCATACGGAAGGGCATAGGGCATTAATTGTTCATACCGGATACCGGAAAGATCGCTCCCTTTGCAGGTGGTCAGTATACGATATGGTATTTTCTTATCGTCTTGCGTAAAGCCATCCAGTGCCTCCTGCGTGTTGGCTTCTTCGTACTTCCCTTTAAATTGTTCAGTGATAAGCGATTTTGCCAGGATCACATTTACCGGTTCGAAGGTGTACTGGTTAAAGGTCTGTACCAGGGCATATTCTATTTTGGGTCCGACCGTAAGCGCCGTGTTCGACGGAAGGGTCCACGGGGTGGTGGTCCATGCCAGCAGATAGAGGTCTCCCTGGAACGCTCTCAGAAAATCGGGCAGGCTTTCTTTCCTTGCCTTGAACTGGGCTGTAACGGTTGTATCCGTAATATCCTGATAGGTCCCGGGCTGGTTAAGTTCATGCGAGCTCAAGCCCGTTCCTGCCTTGGGGGAATACGGTTGAATCGTATAGCCTTTGTAGAGAAGTCCTTTGTCGTACAACTGTTTCAACAGCCACCATACGGACTCCATGTACTTGGATTTATAAGTAATGTAGGGATCTTCCATGTCTACCCAATACCCGATTTTTTCGGTCATGGAATTCCATACATCCGTATAACGCATTACCGCCTTTTTGCAGGCAGCGTTGTATTCTTCTATACTGATCTTAACACCGATATCTTCCTTGGTGATCCCCAGTTCTTTTTCAACACCCAACTCAATGGGGAGTCCATGGGTATCCCAACCGGCTTTACGTTTAACCTGAAAGCCCTTCATCGTCTTATATCTGGGAAAAATATCCTTGATGGTACGGGCCATTACATGATGAATACCCGGCATTCCATTGGCGGAGGGCGGTCCTTCATAAAAGACAAAGTTTGGCTGCCCCTCACGGGTGGATACACTCTTTTCAAAAATGGCGTTGGTGTTCCAAAAACGGAGGATATCTTCTCCTATTTTGGGTAAATCCAATCCTTTGTATTCCTGAAACTTCATATGGTCCGTTTCTATTGCCCTTATTAAAGTTTGCAAAACTAATGAATTTATACCAAAAGACAGCCCGTGAACCTTAAAAAAAGGTCGTTGAGCGGGCGGACACACATGGATAATGCAGCGTGCTTCTAATAGCAGAAAACCGGCCTTCGGGTTTTAAAATCGATATCCGATACTGAGGATCAAATTAGCCCCCGGCGCCGCAATTCCGGAAGAATAGGTGCGGTAACGCTGATCTGTCATGTTTTCAAGGATGAGCGATGAGCTGAGCCTTTCATTGATCTGGTATTGTGAGCGAAGATTCAGGGTGTACCAGGAAGGGGCAAAAGGATTGCCGTTGGTATCGAGGTCGTAAATATATTCTTTGCTGCGTTCAGAAAGTGCCAGGTCTTCATAGGCTATCTCCCCGTTAAAGTTGAGGAAGAGGTCTGTCTTAAGGCTGGTTTTGCTCCAGATAATATGGAAATCCCCAAAGGTAGGGGCAGCATGCCGGGCGGCAGAATCCTCACCCGAATCGTCTTCCTCTATCCCATTGGTCAGGGTAAGGTTTGAAGCCAGTGATAAATGGTTGGTCAAAACAACTTCAGCTCCCAATTCAAAACCATACACATAGGCCTTGGCGGCGTTCTGAATGGCCTGCACATTGCTGAGTTCGCCGTTGTAAAGGATCTCCCGATCCCCGTTAAAGGTAAAATCCCTTCGGACCAGTGCATCTACCAAATATGTGTAAAAAGCCGACCCTCTGAGCACCACTTTATCCTTAATGTTCTTTCGAACGCCGAGCTCTACATTGTAGGCATATTCCGGAAGCAGGTTCGGGTTGGGAACCACCACAGATCCGGGTTCTGAGTCAAATATCTTGCCAATATCATCAATATTAGGCGATCTGAAACCGGTAGCGCCATTGAGTGTTATTTGGAGGGATTGCCTCGGGAACCAACTAAATCCCAGACTCCCTGTCAAAGCACCATTGTTCAGCTTGGCCGAATTGAAGGGGAAAGGGTAGAAGGTAGTATCGAACATGGCATCGATCCACACATGACTATAACGGAGCCCTGACAGCAATGTGAAATTAGGGGTCGCCTTGTATTCCCCGTTAATATATCCTGCTGCGGTTTGCCAGGTTGCCCCATCCGGATAACGGGAGGCGGCAGCTACCAATGTCCCATTTTCAATATTTTGCTGTTGTCCTCTGGAGCCGACTTTGTTAAAAATATACTCCCCGCCATAATACAGGCGAAGGTCGCCCATTCTTTTGTTTTCAAAATCGATATTGGCAGAGATCGCATCTACCTGTTCCCGGGTACTGTTCAAAACAGGGTCCTGAAAATCACGGTCGTTCCTGCTTTCTTCAAAGAATTGATAGGCCGCAGTAAGTTTTACGCCATCATAAAACTTACTTATCCCCTTTTTAAACACCTGAAGGTTCCCCATAAACCATTTTTGTGGCCCGTAATACCATTCGGCAGAGCGCAGCCCCAATCCGTCATTGGTAGGGCGAATAAGCCTGTCATATCTGGAGTAATCCGATGTTTCCGAATAGTAAAGTCCAAGGTCATATTGCCAGTTACTATTGGGCCTGTGGGCTATTTTTTGCAGCAGGTTGATCTGGTCATAGCCTGTGTGCAGTTGTTCCCTTGGGTTGGCGTTGGGGACCAGCACATCTGTATCTCCTTCGCGCCTTACAAAAGCATTCCTCAAATAGCGGTCCGGGCCATGACGTCCCATGCGAAGATCTCCAAAATCATTATGCGTAACACTCGATAAGAATGCCCATTTCCTGGAAGCAACATTAACATCCACATGCAATGTTTTTTCACTGTTTGCCGAGGCAAAACGGGCGTTTCCCTTCCCGGTTACCTCTACACTGTCTTTCCTTGTAAATTGTGGCTGCAGTGTAAAGAAATTCATGACCCCACCAATGGCATCACTTCCATAAATAACCGATCCCGGACCAAAAATAACCTCTGTATTTTTAATGGTAAACGGATCTATGGAAATCACATTTTGGATATTGCCTCCCCTGAAAATGGCATTGTTCATGCGCACCCCGTCTACTGACAGCACCAGCCTGTTTGTGGCAAACCCCCTGATCATAGGACTCCCGCCGCCAAGCTGACTCTTCTGCACAAAAACCTGACCGGTGTTTTGCAACAGATCGGCGGCTGTTTGCGGATTGGTAAAAGCGATAGACTGCGCACTAAAGGAAACGACCTTTTGGGGGATGTCTTTTTTCTGTTGTTCCCATTTCGATACGGACATAACCACTTCGTCTAATTGCTCGGTTTGGAGTGTCAGATAAATAGTGGCACCTCCTTTTAGCAGTTTATCTTTAGTGGTTTTCCTGGGTTCATAACCAATATGACTTATAACGATACGTTCATGTGGATCAAACGTGCTAAGATCGCATTTGCCCTCAAAATCGGATATTGTTGTTTTGGACTTTTCCGTATTATACACGACCGCATTAATGACAGGCCTTCCGGTTTCTGCATCTAATAGCGTTACTTCCTGTGCCCAAATTCCCTGAAACAAAAGAAAACATACTAAATAAAATAGTTGGCGCATGTTTAGTTAAATACTTCGTTCAACACAGCAAGGGATCTAGGTTTTCTAAAGCCGTGCAAATGTAGCTCAAAATAAAGAACCAGTATTTGAAGCAGCTCCTGCCTTTCTAATTTCCCTATCCTGATGGTATGGATTGCATCAAAATTTGTGCCTAAGAGGGTCCTGAAATGATCTAATTGTATGCCAGACAAAATAGGGTTTAGGGAGGGACCAGGAATGAATTGTCCATCCTGAAGGTCAAAATAGGACATAGCGGCATTTGTGGCATCGGGGTAGAACCCGAAATACTTACTTAACTCCAGTAAAAAACAGAGGTGAAAATTGGCGATATGGTCGTGCGTATCGAGCCATTGAAAAGAAGCTTCCAGAAAATGGTAGAGGCCTTCATTTTTTTCTTCCTCATAAATACTGTTCGTAAGGACCTCGGACAAGAACATGGCGATGGCATTCTTGCCAATATCTGTCTGAAGGGATTGATACGGATATGCGATACGGACCTCTTCAAGTCGTTCCATAGTCCCTTTGTTCCTATGTACCGCTGCGATCTCGAGTTGCATTAACGGTTGAAAATATCCTGGTTTGAGTTTTCCTTTTCTGGACCCGAGTATCCCTTTAAGATGATAGGTCTTGAGCCCATCGGAAGCCGTGAACGCTTTTACGATGAGGCTGGTATCACCATATTTGATAGCTGAAAGCACTATGGCCCTTGTAGTAACGCGCATGGGGTACCTATTGGCGACCAAAGATACTAAAAAAGCCTCCCTCGGAATACCGGAGAGGCTTTAAAGCAATTAGTCTAAATTAAATGACACCTTGTGCCAACATGGCATCGGCAACCTTCACAAAACCGGCAATATTTGCCCCTTTTACATAGTTGCAGTACCCATCTTTCTCTTTGCCATATTGAATACAGGAGTCGTGAATATCTTCCATAATGCCTTTCAGGCGCTCATCTACCTCTTCACGTGTCCAGCTGATTCGCAGCGAGTTCTGAGACATTTCCAATCCGGAAGTTGCAACCCCTCCGGCATTTGAAGCTTTTCCGGGAGCAAACAGTATACGTGCTTCATGGAACGCATGGATGGCCTCTGGAGTAGAAGGCATGTTAGCCCCTTCAGCCACACAGATACAGCCATTCTTGATCAGGGTTTTGGCCCCGTCCCCATCCAGTTCGTTCTGGGTGGCACATGGCAGGGCAATGTCGCACTTCACCTCCCAGGGCGTTTTACCTTTATGGTAGGTAGCCGACTTATATTTATTGATGTATTCTGATATACGCCCTCTTCTGTTATTTTTCAGGTCCATGACCCAGGCCAGTTTTTCTTCGTTGATCCCGTCCTTGTCGTAGATATAGCCACCTGAATCGGACATAGTGACCGCCTTTCCGCCTAACTGAATCACTTTTTCAACGGCAAATTGTGCCACATTCCCGGATCCAGAGACCACCACGGTCTTTCCTTTTATGCTTTGCTTACGGGTTTTCAGCATACTTTCTGCAAAATAAACGGTCCCGTACCCGGTTGCTTCGGGGCGTATTTTAGATCCTCCCCATGATAGTCCTTTCCCTGTAAGTACTCCGGTAAATTCATTTCGAATCTTCTTGTACATACCAAATAAGAACCCGATCTCACGAGCACCTACCCCTATGTCGCCTGCAGGGACATCTGTGTTGGGTCCTATGTGCCGGCATAATTCGGTCATAAAGGCATGGCAAAAACGCATCACCTCATCATCCGATTTTCCTTTCGGGTCAAAATCGGAGCCACCCTTACCACCACCCATAGGGAGTGTGGTTAAGCTATTCTTGAATACCTGCTCAAAAGCCAGGAATTTCAGGATGCTGGCATTCACTGTAGGGTGAAAACGCAATCCTCCCTTGTATGGGCCAATAGCCGAATTCATCTGAATCCGATACCCTCTGTTTACATGAATTTCCCCCTTGTCATCTACCCAGGCTACCCTGAACGAAATCAATCGTTCTGGTTCTACCATTCGGAGTAAGATGTTCTTACCACTATAAATTTCATTTTCGGCAATGTAGGGGATCACAGTTTCCGCTACTTCCTGTACTGCTTGGATAAATTCTGGTTCGTGGCCATTACGTGCCGTTACCTCATCCATGAAGGCTTTGATCTTTGCATCCATAAGTCAATGATTATTAAAAGGCTGTTTGTTATATTAATAATATAGCAGCAAAATTATGGTATTTAAATAATTAAAAAGTCTTTTTTTTAACTATTTCGCAAATAGTTTAGCCGATCGCCTGTTCCAGATCGGCGATCAGATCATCCACATCCTCGATCCCTACACTTAACCTTACAAGCGAGTCCAAAACCCCGCTTTTTTCACGTTCTTCTTTGGGGATACTGGCATGGGTCATACTTGCCGGATGGCCGGCCAGGCTTTCTACACCGCCAAGCGATTCGGCCAGGGTAAAGACCCTTAATTTTTCAACGATCGCAATCGCATCCCTGAACGTAGCCCCCTTAGGGATAAAGGAGATCATTCCGCCAAATCCCGTCATTTGCTCCCTTGCTACTTTATGGTTGGGATGGTCTTCAAAACCGGGCCAATAGACCTTTTCGATCTTCGGATGTTTTTTCAGATAGTGAGCTATGGCTTCCCCATTTTCGCAGTGCCGTTGCATGCGCACGTGCAAGGTCTTGATGCCCCTTAAGACCAAAAAACTATCCATGGGCCCGCAGATGGCGCCACTGGCATTTTGGATAAAGTACAACTGCTCTGCCAGGACCTTATCCCGTACTACCAAAGCCCCTACTACCACATCGCTGTGCCCGCCCAGATACTTCGTAGCCGAATGCATGACGATATCGGCTCCCAATTCCAGCGGACGCTGGAGGTAAGGGGTCGCAAATGTATTATCTACGGCCAATAAGATATTATGATTCCTGGCCAGTCTGGACACGGCTTTGATATCAATGACATTCATCATAGGGTTGGTAGGCGTTTCTACCCAGATGAGTCTGGTATTCGCATTGATATTTTCCTCAATCTTATCCAATTGCCCCATGCCTGTAAAATGAAAACGGATGCCGTACTTTTCAAATACCTGCCTAAAAAGACGGTAGCTCCCGCCATAAAGATCGTTGGTAGAGATGACCTCATCCCCGGGTTTTAATAATTTAATGACCGCATCAATGGCCGACAGGCCACTGGCAAATGCCAGCCCGTAGACACCATTCTCTATACTGGCAAGGGAGCGTTCCAAAGCAGTCCTGGTTGGGTTGGCACTGCGCGAATATTCATAACCTTTATGCCCTCCGGGAGTGCTTTGGGCATACGTAGAGGTTTGATAAATTGGTGGCATCACCGATCCGTATGCCGCATCCGGTTCTTGTCCTCCATGAATGGTCCTGCTGTTGAATTTCAATTCGTGTTTGCTCATGATCTTATTTATGGATGCACAAAGGTATTGTTCTGCATTGGAGAAACCAATGCATACCCCTTCATAAAATTGGTCACGGAAATCAGAAAGGAAATAGGCAGAGAAACTGTAGCTTTGCAATGCCAATTAGTACCATTCCAATGAAAAGTCACTACTACCTTTGTTTCCTGCTATTTGTTATTCCATTATTGAGTTGTGAAGAGGAAGCCCAGCTGATCCTGGAACCCGTTCAATACAACAATGCCGGCTGTGCCAACTGCCCTTCTGTTAGCCTTAGCTACCCAAAAGCACTGGAAGACACAAAGCTTGGCAGAGCTATCAACACCGGGATCAAAGAAGAGATCATAGGCTTGCTGACTTTTGCAGATAGCCTGGATGTCACCAACCTCGATGAAGCCGTTGCCTCCTTTACAAGTGGTTACAGGGAATTAAAAGAAGTATATCCCGATGAGACCGTTGCCTGGGAAGCGACCATTGATGCAACGATCTCCTTTGAAAACAGCAAGGTACTGTCTGTCAAGATAGATTCCTATTTGTTCACCGGAGGAGCTCATGGATATACGGCTACCCAATTCCTGAATTTTGACAAGGAGAAAGGGGAAGAAATAGATACGCAAGCTTTTTTTGAAGACCTTACCGCCTTTAAGTCCTTTGCCGAAGCTAGGTTCCGGAAACAGGAAAAAATCCCGGAAACCGAACCCATCAACAGCACCGGTTTTATGTTTGAACAAGACTCCTTTTACCTGCCGGAGAATATTGGCCTTACCCCTAAAGGAATCCTGCTGCTCTATAACCAGTATGAGGTAGCGTCTTATGCAGACGGGCAAATTGAAGTACTCATCCCCTATCAGGATGCAAAAAAATTCGTTGCCCCAAACATTAAATTATAAAGACCTATTTGTAGGGCACCACCTTTTGAATAGCTTTGATAGCCCCCAGATGCAGCCCCATATGAAAGATGTTGAACGCAATGGCATCCTCAACTGTATTGAGGCTCACATGAGCGCTGGTTGAATAGGGAATGAATTCCGTGAAGATTCCTTTATCGTAGTCTTCCCTTGTCCATACGGGCGTTGCCAGAAGCCCCTCAGCCACGGTTTGTATTTCCCCATCCGAAACGTTGTCCTCCGGAAAGGTCCCTTTGCTGTAGTTCCTGATAAGCGCTTCATCTATCCGCGGTGGTAATTTACTCAGGCTGTAAACAAGCGCTTGCTGGGTTACTAATACATGACCGATATTCCAGAAAATGTTGTTATTGAAACCCTTTGGAACATACAGCAGGTCCTCCCTTGAGGTGCCCGTTAGTACCCCGTAATAAATGGCATTCAGTTTTTCGGTAATGTCGAACAGTTTCTCCATGGACTAGTTTTCCATAAAAGTATCATATTTGATCATAAATCGGTTTCTTTGCAGCAGCATATATCCTTTCCCTCCTAAAATCTGGCATATGGAAAAAACAATATACTATCTCAGCAGCTGTGATACCTGCAAACGCATCTTAAAGGAACTGGCTCCCCTGGACGGGGTCAGGCTGCAGGATATCAAAGTTGAACCTGTAACCGCTTCGCAACTGGATGCCCTTCATAGGCTGGCGGGGAGCTATGAGGCCTTATTTAGTAAACGAGCCCGACTCTATAAAGAGCGGAAACTTAATGAAAAAGTGCTCTCGGAAGACGAACTGCGTAGATTGCTGCTGGAACATTATACCTTTCTTAAGCGCCCGGTGATCCGGATTGGGGACCAGCTTTTTATTGGTAACAGTCCCAAGGTAGTATCCGCTGCCAAAGAAACCCTGCACCCTTGACCAAGCGCACACTAGCCCTTTTGGCAGCCCTTGGAGCTACGACCATCTATGGTCTTAACCATACCATTGCAAAAGGGGTGATGCCTGCCTACGTACAGCCATTTGGATTTATCATGATCCGTGTATTGGGGGCTACCGCCCTTTTTTGGGGCATATCTTTTTTAGGTCCCAAAGAGCGTATCGAGAAAAAGGATTGGGGTCGGCTATTGCTATGTTCCCTTTTTGGAATGGCTATTAATATGCTGGCATTTTTTAAAGGGCTCGACCTGTCAACCCCTATAAACAGTGCTGTTTTGGTGACCACCACCCCTATCATTGTCGTGATCCTGTCCGCATTCCTGATCAAAGAACACATCCGGTTCATTAAGGGACTGGGCATTGCGACAGGCCTGATTGGGGCCATTGTTTTGATCGTATATGGGCAGGAAATAAGGCAAGATGCCCCCAACATAGCATTGGGAAACATCCTTTTTCTGATCAATTCCCTTTTTTTTGGTTTATACCTTATCCTTACCAAGAAACTGGTGGCAAAATACCACCCTTTTACCCTGATGAAATGGCTTTTCCTGATCGGGATCTTTCTGAATGCGCCTGTTGCCCTTCCAGAATTTCTGGAAATTTCCTGGAGTACGCTCCCGTTCGATGCCATCTGGAAGATCGCCTTCGTTGTGCTGGGCACGACCTTTTGCACCTACTTATTCAATGCCTATGCGCTTACCCAGCTAAAGGCTTCCACTGTCAGTGCCTTTGTGTATGTACAACCTCTTGTTGGGATACTGTTTGCTGTTTTTACCGGGAAAGACCAGCTTAGCCCTATCAAAATAGGAGCAGCCTTGTTGGTATTGCTAGGGGTGTATCTGGTAAGCAAAAGACCTAGTCCAGGTCTTTCGGAGTCTTCCTAAAACGGCGGGTATCCTCCTTGGTCAGGATCCTGAAATTATCAGCCCTTTCAAAGCTGCTAAAGTTCCCCAGCAATTCTGCATTTAAGCGGGTGAGTCGGCGGGTCTCCAGACTGATCCAGGCCCCCATCATCTCGCAATGGGCCACATTCTTCCCTTTGCTGTCATAGAAATCATGACGGAATTCAAAGAACATCCCATCATCGCTCATACCGGTGAATTCCAATGAGACCCTGATAGGCTCGCCAGGGAAAACTTCCTTAAAGTAATACATATGCTCATAGAACACAACAGGGCCTAACTGGTTTTTCACCAGTGTTTTATGCCCCAGTCCTCCCTCTGCAAAATAGGCCATCCGCGTATGACTCATAAAATTTATGTAGGCGCTGTTAGCCAGATGTCTGTTGGCATCCACGTCACTCCATCGTACTTCAAAATCCTTAAAATAGGCCATACCCTCTAGATTTTATTTAGGTTATCAAAAATACCACCCTTTTAAAACCTTCCCTAACCATTACAAAAAAATTAATCCCTATTTTTAAGGCTTAAATTAACTTCATGGAATCTAAACCCTCTTTTATAAAGCAATTATCCCTCCCCGTAATTGCTGCACCCATGTTCCTTATCTCAGGCCCACAGCTGGTGATCGAATGCTGTAAAAACGGGATCGTTGGCACCTTCCCTGCCCTAAACCAGCGAAGCAGTGAAGGCTTTGAAGGGTGGCTGTTGGAGGTCAAAGAGGCCTTAGCTGCCTTTGAAAAAGAAACCGGAAAAAAACCGGCTCCTTTTGGGGTCAATCTTATTGTACACCCCACCAACCCGCGACTGGAAGCCGATCTGAAATTGTGTATTAAGCACAAAGTGCCGATCATCATAACTTCCCTGGGTGCGGTCTCCGAGGTAGTGAATGCCATCCATAGTTACGGTGGCCTGGTCTTCCATGACGTCATTAAAAAACGGCATGCCCAGAAAGCAGCCGAAGCCGGAGTAGATGGCCTCATCCTGGTAGCGGCCGGTGCCGGAGGACATGCAGGAACTATCAATCCTATGACACTTGTGGCCGAGGTTAAGAAATTCTTTCACAAGACCATTATCCTTTCGGGCTGTATCAGCACAGGGCGCGATATTGCCTCTGCCATGCAGATGGGGGCCGACCTGGCCTATATGGGCACCCGTTTTATTAATACAGAGGAAAGCAAGGCACCGGAGGCTTATCGGGAAATGATCATCAATGCAGGGGCTAGTGATGTGGTATACACAGCAGCCATCTCCGGTGTACATGCCAATTTTCTGGGCGCCAGCCTGAAAGCGGCAGGCATTACAGAAGAAGACCTTAAAAAGGACAGGAAGATCGATTTTGGAAAGGAACTCGATACCGAAGCCAAAGCCTGGAAAACGATCTGGTCTGCGGGTCAGGGGGTTGCCACCATAGAGGATGTGTTACCGGTTGCCGAATTGGTGGCCCACCTCAAAACGGAATTTAAGGAGGCCATTGAGGAACAAACGGCCTTGCTAAAAGTATACCCAAAAGAATAAGAAGGGCATGTACATTAAACGAAATATTGGCTGGGGGCTTATCCTGCGATTTGCCTGGAAGAACCTCATTTTTTTTACGCTTTATGCCGCCCTGATTTTTTATGCCTATCATTATCTCTGGTTCGATTTTCTGGATATCCCCTTTCAGCCATTGAGCGTTATTGGGATTGCCGTAGCGTTTTATATTGGGTTTAAGAACAGTCAGAGTTACGACCGTTTTTGGGAAGGCCGTAAGATATGGGGTGGCATTGTGAACTACAGCAGAACCTGGGCCTTGCAGGTTATTAGTTTTGTGAAAACGGGAGATGCCGAAACCGACAAGAAAATGCAGCAGCAGCTTATTTACCGTCACCTGGCCTGGATCAATGCATTGCGGGTACAATTACGCCAACCAAAATCCTGGACAATAAGAAGCACCACTGCCATTGAAAAAATACACGATAAGCACGGCGAACGCAACGCCTCCTGCAATGAGGCCTTTAACTATGTTAGCATGCCCGAATTTGAGGACTTGAAAAAACGGGTGAACCCTGCCACCCATCTGATCAAGAATCAGGCAAAGGAGCTGGTGATATTAAAGGAAAAGGAAATTATTGACGGGTTTCAGGAAGACCAGTTGCAATCTGTGCTGGAGGAATGCTACAACTTACAGGGTATGTGCGAACGGATTAAGAACACTCCATTCCCAAGGCAGTATGCTTACTTTTCCAAGATCTTTACCTGGATATTTGTGTTGCTATTGCCTTTTGGCCTGCTGAATGTCTTTGGGACAGATGCGATGAGTGGTTCCAAAGCTTGGTACCAATTTTTGATGATCCCATTTTCGGTGCTCATCTCATGGATATTCATCACTATGGAAAGCATTGGCGACAACAGTGAAGATCCTTTTGACGGGCGCATCAATGACGTCCCAATGACAGCCCTTTGCCGCACTATTGAAATAGACCTCCGGGATATGCTTGATGAGGAAGAACTACCGGAACCCATGCAACCAAAGGACTATATTCTTTACTAATGGGATTATTGACCGCAAGCTACGATCCCCCCTGGATGTTTAAAAACGGGCATGTATCTACGGTTTACTACGGCCTGTTTCGAAGGGTGCATGGCCTGGAACAGCAGCGCGAACGGTTGGAACTGCCGGATGGGGACTTTATGGATCTCGACTGGAGTTATGCCACTGCCCCCAGCGATAAAGTAGTGATCTTGTTGCACGGCCTCGAAGGGCATGCACAGCGTCCCTATATTACCGGGAGCGCTAAGTATTTCAATGCCAACGGTTTTGACTGTTGTGCCGTGAATTTCAGGGGGTGTAGCGGCGAGACCAACCGACTCTACCGTTCCTACCATTCCGGGGCCACCGAAGACCTGGCAGTGGTGGTAGATCACCTGGTAAGAAAAGACCGGTATCAGGAGGTCTTCATCAAAGGCGTAAGCCTGGGAGGCAATATGGTGCTCAAATACTTAGGGGAAGGACACGAGTTACCTAAAGTATTAAAAGGCGTAGTGGCGGTCTCGGTTCCCTGTGATCTCTACAGTTCCCTGCGGGCGTTATTGAGTTGGGAAAATGTATTGTACGCCAGTCGCTTCCGGAAGCATTTGGTGGCCAAATTACGAGCCAAACAACCCCTTTTTCCAAAGCTGTTGCCAGATAGTGACATTGCCCGTATTAAAACATTGAAAGATTTTGATGACGTGTATACCAGCAAGGCCCATGGATTTAAGGATGCGCTGGACTATTATGAACAATGCAGTTCGCTGCAGTTCCTTCCATCCATTACCATCCCCAGTTTGATCATCAATGCTAAAAATGATTCCTTTCTGGGACCCGAATGTTATCCTTATAAGGAAGTAGCGCAAAACAACCATCTCTTTTTAGAGGTTCCCAAATATGGAGGGCATGTAGGCTTCTACGACACACAAAACCTGGCGTATACAGAAAAACGAGCGCTAAAATTCCTGCAGGAGCAATAAAAAGGGAAAGCTTTTCTTATATTAGTGCCGCTAAAATAAGATTTACATGAGAAAAATTTTGATCCTGGCTGCCATAGGTGGTCTTCTCCTAAGTTGTGGTGAGAAAAAAGAAGAAAAAAAAGAAGGTTTTGAAATGAACCGCGCCAAGACAGCTACTTCCGGTACGGCCAACGCTGCAGAGATACCTGTTGATATGAACAACAAAGGTATAGGCCCCATTACTTCGGTCACCTTCGATGCAGAGATCGATGAAGAACTGGCCGCCCAGGGAAAAGTAAAATACAATATCATCTGTGTATCCTGCCATATGGCCGAGCAGCGAATGATTGGCCCCGCCCTAAAAGGCGTATACGAAAGACGCAGCCCGGAATGGGTCATGAACATGATCCTGAACCCGGACGGGATGCTTCGCGATGACCCGATCGCAAAAGCATTGTACAAGGAGTATAACAGCGCTGCTATGCTAAACCAGAACCTGACGCAGGAGGAGGCCCGGGCGGTGGCAGAATACTTAAGGACCTTGTAGGTCGCTTCGTTAATGAATAGAAAGCGCCTTTGTCCGAACGTCTGAGCCGGATAGGGGCGCTTTTTTTTATTACAGGTTACGGATCCGAAATGAGATCAGGAACTACATTGTATTTAACAATTAAATTTATCAGGAAATGGATTATTACTTTAAAACTACCTTAACAGGCACTTCATTTGATGAAGCCATTGAAAAAACGACCAATGAACTCCAAAAAGAAGGGTTTGGTGTGCTCACAGAAATCGATTTAAAAGCTACTTTAAAGAAGAAATTAAATGTTGATTTTTATAATTATGTGATTTTAGGAGCCTGTAATGCACCCTTTGCCTACAAAGCGTTGCAAGCCGAGGATAAAATTGGCACCATGTTGCCCTGCAACGTTATCATTCAGGAAAGAGAACCCGGCACTATTGAAGTTTCGGCTGTAGATCCGATGGCCTCCATGGTTTCCGTTGCGAATGAATCGTTAGGAGAAATTGCCACTGAAGTACGAGATAAGCTGAAAAGAGTGATTGAAAATCTGTGAAAAGTTATCCTTTCATACATATTGACCCTAAACGAATCCTATAAACGTTTTTCTTGCGCAACAGAAGGTGTCAAAATCAGGATACTATCGCCTATCATTTTGTTCCCCAATAGGACTACAACAAAATAAGAGCTGCAATTACGCTGCTTAAAGTAATTGCCGGAATCGTCGTGTAACTACTGAAGCGATAGTATTTTGTTCAGGGGCTCAGTTGGTTTACTCCCATTACCCAACTCTTTCAACTTACCCGACAGACTTATTAATGTCTTTGAAATAAGCGCGAACTTAACGCTCACCATGATTTTGAAATACCCTTAAAGAAAATTGTTCCAATCTTGCACATACATCATTAACCGTAAGTTTTGAAAAAGCTATTTCGCCAAAACAGCTAATAAAATGATGGAATATTTTAATACCCCGTGAAAATTTTATACCTTAAAACTTGTAAACAAGGTAGTTATGTGATTGTAACAATCGATTTTTATAAGGAATCGGATTCATACAAGGGTAATGATAATACAAAAGAGACATCTCATCATTTTGCTAACCATAGCGGTCCTACTGCTTATTCCATTGGTGGCTATGCAATTCACCACAGAAGTAAGATGGTCATTATCCGATTTTGTGGTCGCGGGGTTTATGTTACTTTGCACAGGCATCCTACTTGAAATTATTATAAGGCAAGTAAAAAAACGCCCCTACAGAAGACTACTTATCGCCCTGTTGCTGGCCCTTTTCCTCCTTAGCTGGGCAGAACTTGCCGTGGGCATCTTTGGCACTCCTTTTGCTGGTAGTTAATCCGACTGTTAGAAATGTGCCAACACCGCCAGCTCCTGTACTTAAACTCCTGTATTCCGGCAATTTTTAGGCAACAAACACCATATGCCAATAAGTAAATAGATGTGCGTGGGGTGTATTCTTTTTTGGAACCACCATAAATCCCTTCGTTCATGGCCTATTTAGTAGTACTTTTGCAGCTCTCAAACCAGAGCACATGACTTTTAAAGATCTTAAATTGATTCCCCCCATCCTTAAAGCATTAGAGGATATTAACTATACCACCCCCACTGCTATACAGTCCAGCGCCATTCCTCTTGTTCTCAACCGGGAAGATGTCATTGGTAGTGCACAGACGGGCACCGGGAAAACTGCAGCTTTCGCCATCCCAATACTACAGCATTTAGTCAATGATCCGCGAAATCTCAATGGCAAACGAAAGGTGCAGGCCCTGGTGGTGACCCCCACACGGGAACTGGCCATACAGATCGGGGAGAGTTTTACAGAATATGGTAAGTACACTACTATCAGGAACACCGTCATTTTTGGTGGCGTTTCACAAGGTTCTCAAACTAATGCCTTACGGAGTGGGGTTGATATTTTGGTAGCCACTCCGGGACGGTTATTAGACTTAATGAACCAGGGGTTCATCTCCTTGCAGGACATTAGGTATTTTGTTCTGGATGAAGCAGATCGTATGCTCGATATGGGCTTTATACACGACATTAAAAAGATCATAGCCAAACTCCCCAGGGAACGGCAGTCCTTATTTTTCTCAGCCACCATGCCTAAAACCATTGTTGTCCTTTCCCAACAGATATTAAGGGATCCTAAGAAGGTGGCGGTAAGTCCGGTTTCTTCTACGGCAGAGACCATTCAGCAGTATTTATACACCACGAACAGGAACAACAAGAACGATCTGCTCCTGCATATCCTGCAGGATCCTGAACTAGAGCAGGTATTGCTTTTTTCACGTACCAAACACGGAGCAGATAAGATCGTGAAGAACCTGCACAAGAAAAGAATTGAAGCGGCCGCCATCCATGGGAACAAGTCGCAAAACCAGCGCCAAAAAGCACTGAAGGATTTTAAAGATGGGAAAAAAAGGGTACTGGTAGCCACTGATATTGCCGCCCGTGGCATTGACATTGACAAGCTCCGGCATGTGATCAATTACGACATCCCCAATGAGCCCGAAACCTATGTGCACCGGATCGGGCGTTGCGGTCGGGCCGGGGAAGAAGGCATTTCCATTTCCATTTGTGAGCCGGAAGAAAATGCCTTTATTGCCGATATCGAAAAACTCACCCGGCAAAAGATAGAAATTGTACGTGATCATCCTTTTCCGCAGACAGACAGGCCTATGAATGCGGCCGAAAAGAAAGAAGCAGAAAAAGAGAAGCAGCGGAAAAAACAGGAGTTTTTTGCCAATAGGAACAAGAAGGCAGGTGAACATCATCAGGGGTTCCGCAAAAAGAAAAGGTAAATGGCTTAAGGGAAGGTCGTAAAACAAAATGGCTGTTGGGCACTTAAAATTTTGCGAAATAGACTTCGCCTGTAAAACTATTGGTCCAGACGAACGATTTCTTATCTTGACAAAAAAACCAAAGATAGCAGATACCCCAAAAAATTATTAACTGTTTAAAAACCTTCCATATGAAAAAATTAATCTGCCTTACTATTTTATTAACCCTCTTCACAACAAACACAAATGCGCAAGCTGCCGATGAAATATACCTAAATAAGGTACAATCCATAGACAGCACCCTTTTAAACCTTTATACGGTAATTTCGGGAGAAAAAGGAGCGGTGAGAGATTGGGAGCTTTTTAAATACTTGTTTCATCCTGATGCCAAGCTAATCCCCACTGGGAAAAAGGATGATGCCTTATATACAGCACGGTTTATGACCCCAGAAGAATATATCAATCAATCCGGCACCTGGCTTGTCGAAAATGGTTTCTTTGAAAAGGAAATTCACAGGGTTACGCAAACTTTTGGAGCTATTACCCAGGTATTCAGCACCTACGAATCCTTCCGCAGCCAGGCAGATGAAGCCCCTTTTATGAGAGGGATCAATAGTATTCAACTATTGAATGATGGAAAAAGATGGTGGATCATTAATATCTATTGGACACAGGAATCAAAGGAAAACCCAATCCCAAAAGAATTTCTGGGAGGAATGCACTAGGATGGGATAGGTTGACTTTTAATCTTCAGGTTACCTAATGCAATTTGCGAGGGCCTTTTACCGTAATGATACCGCCATTAGCTGGGAGAATGATACAAATAACCTTGCGAGAAAGTACCATGATCACAACAGTTGCATCCTTTACTTAAAATTTGTACTCCTATTTCTTTCTTGACCGGACCCATTTAAAAATAATGCATCATATATTTCAGTTTGCAATTATGTATCTTTAATTAAAAATTAAAGCGTACAGTTATGGCAAAAGGTCAGGATGCAAAAAAGAATGTAAAAAAGGAACCCCTCAAAACAGCCAAGGAGAAAAAGGCTGAAAAACGATTAAAAAAATCGAAATAGGTTATAAAGCCTTATTTTTCATAAGAAATGCTGTAAGTAGCTGTGGACAGTTTCTTTACAGATAAATTCTAATTTCCTATTTTTAAGGAATTTCCGCCGTGGAAATGAAAAAACCCTTTTTTATTAGCTCCCTTTATACCTTGTGCACGTCCCTTGAAAAAAGAAATCCCGATATTTTTCATTTTTTGTTTTCTCCAATTAAGTTGTCACCGTTCTGAAAAAAGTACACAACAAATTGAACCGCTGAATGCCACCATTAAAGAAGCTATTGTCCTCACTGCAAAGGAAAAAACAACCCTGGAAGAACTCCTTAGTGAAGACGCCCTCAGAATAGATTTAAATGCAAATGATCTTGCGTCCCAGCTGCTGAAAATCCAAGAACAATATAAAAAAGCAAACACCCTCTATTTAGACCATCCCGAATTAGGCGATACCATACGCCCTATATTCTGGAAATTATGCCCGCTATATGATCTTTTGAAACAAAAGAAAGGGATCATTGACGAATTTAAATTCGACAGCATTAGTACCGTCTTATGGGGAAATACAAAAAAAACCTCTGAAAACATGGAATTTTTAAAGGCTTTGTTAGCACAAAGAAAAGAGAGCTCCCTAATTTCCATTGAAAAAGCCATAGCCCCTGTTTTCAAAATAAAGAATGATTCGGTAGGCATTTACAATATGGCGTACATGGCGTCATCCAGTAAAGCAGATTCCCTCTTATTTGAACAAACACCGTTTAATAGCACTCAAAGACCTGCCTTCTGGTCCGGGAATGGCAATTTTTTATACAAAGAGCCTTTAGACTCGTTGTACCCCTCTCCTAAAAAATTGTTCTTGTATAGCACTTCCTCCAAATACGCGTCTACCGTTCAAAGTTTTGGTAAATACATAGATGAATGCCTGGAGTATTATTACTATGATATTAAAATGACCCCCCATATGCAACGGGAAAAAGAGTTCCTCTTTGCGAGTCCTTATGATCTGCAACTAACCTATGTAAATAATGCCAGGATCGATTCCTTATTGCGACAAAACAATCCGAACATTTGCGTTGATTGCCCTGATAGCTATGGGTATCTTAGAACATTTGCCACTTTGGACAACATTGACGACATCTATTTTGTATATGCTGCGGAGCCAAACAAAGCATTTGACGAAACGGATACCCCCATACGGGCCGTCTTTTACTGCAAGGATGAACTGGTCTATGCCTTATGGACCGCAGACATTGACCTCTTTGGCTGCATGTGCCTGTAATATTCAGGTATATGAAGCAATTTTTGACACAGCTCAGAAAACCAATAAATAATTACTATTTTTAGTAAATTCCTTTAAAACAGGTAGTCTAACCATATTAAAGTATTGCTCATATTTCTAAATAACCACCTATGAAAAAATTCCTGCTTCCCCTTCTTACGCTTTGCTTCCTCATTTCTTTAAGTGCTCAATCGGATAAACGCCTGAAAGGGGTAGAAAAAGAACTCAATGCTATTTTAGAGGTCACCAAAGCCCCCGGTTTTGCCGTAGCGGTGGTGGAAGGCAAAAAAGTCCTTTACGCCAAAGGCTTTGGCTACAGCGACTATGAGAACAAGGTGCCGGCAGATGCCAATACGCTCTACGCCATTGGCTCCAGCAGCAAGGCTTTTACATCTGCCATCCTTGGGCAATTACGGCAGGAAGACAAACTGTCTTTTGAGGACAGTCCTATTAAACACCTCCCCGAATTGCGCTTCTTCAATGATGAGATGAATAATGGCATCATCCTTAAAGACCTGATGAGCCACCGAACCGGCTTACCCCGGCACGATTATTCCTGGTACCTCTTCCCTACCAATGACCGGGATAGCCTTATACAGCGTATTGCATATCAGGAACCCTTTACAGGGGTGCGAAAACAATGGTACTACAACAACTTTATGTTCCTGGCACAAGGGGTCATTGCAGAAAAGATCACCGGGAAATCCTGGGAAGAGAATATTGAGGAGCGTTTCTTTGAACCTTTGGGGATGAACCGTTCCAATACGCGCATCCAGGAAATGAAAGAAAGTACCAATGCGGCCTTTGGCTATGAATTGAAGAACGATAGCATCATTAGTAAAATGGACTATTATGACATTGCCGCCATGAGTCCGGCAGGAAGTATCAACAGCAGTGTAACCGACATGTCCAAATGGGTAAGGGTCTGGCTAAATAACGGAAAGAATGGCGATACGCAGATCATCCCGGAAGCCTACCTGAAGGAAGCCATGAGTGCCCAAATGGTTGTGGGCAACGGTTTGCCGGACAAAGAATTTCCCGATATGCATATGGCCAGCTATGGCTATGGTTGGTTCCTTTCCTCTTACAGGGGGCATTACCGGGTAGAACACGGAGGAAATATCGACGGGTTTTCGGCCAATGTCGCCTTCTTTCCGACCGATAGCCTGGGAATTGTGGTATTGACCAACCAAAACGGTTCGGCCATCCCGAGCCTGGTCCGCAATACCCTGGCAGATCGTATTCTAAAAGAGGGCAAAACGGACTGGGCAAACGTATTCAAAGAGCAACAGGAAAAAGATAAAAAAGCAGCGGAAGAGGCGAAAGCCAATGAAACTTCGAGCAAAATAGAGGGGACCAGGCCCTCCCATATTTTACAGCAATATACCGGGAAATACGAAAACCCGGGCTATGGATCGTTTCAAATAAATAACAGGAACGACTCCCTGATCGCATTCTTCAAACTAAAGACGTTATATTTAAACCATGTGCACTACGACGTGTTCGAACCTTTCGAAATAACGGAAACCGGTATTGATACCACCGGCTCGGGAGGCCTTCGATTGAATTTCAGCACCAATGACGGAGGTGATATTTCGGACGTGAAAATGAAAGTTGAAGGGGCTCTGGAAGATCCCATTGTGTTTAAACACACCCCTTCTACCATCGAAGTAGACAAGGCCACCCTGGAAACCTATGTGGGCGATTATGAGCTGGCGGGAACCATCATAAAAGTGTATACCAAGAACGAAGATACCCTGTACCTCTTTGTAGCCGGACAACCGGAGTATGAACTATTGGCCACCGCCAAACACAAATTTTCCTTTAAGATCCTGGAAGGGTTTAAGGTAGAATTCCTTGAAGCAGAAAATGGCACCATCGATGCGGTGATGCTGATACAACCCAACGGCACCTTTAAAGCAACACGAAAATAATGAACGTATTACATCATCGGCAACAAGGGAAACCATCAGTGGTCCTGTTCCTCTTTATCATGCTACTTTTTTTGAATGCTTGCGGAGATGGGGAGAAACAAGAGGTTCCTATCCAGCAAACAAAAACATCCTATGAAGACCTCTCAGCGTTGTTTAAAGAATGGAGGGCCTTTGAAGTACCTCCGATGCGGGAAGGGGCGCCTGACTATACGGCCGCTACCTTTGAAGCACGATGGCCCGCTTTTAAGAACCTACAGCAAGCGCTTATCGCCATTGACACCACCAACTGGTCTGTTCCCCAACAAGTAGATTGGATGCTGGTCTGGGCCGAGATGAACGGGTACGACTTTAACCACCGTATCCTGAAGCCCTGGCAGCGCGATCCGGCCTTTTACCTATCGCTTTGGGAATACCAATCGGATGTACCGGCCCATGAGGGACCCACCCATCATAAAACCACTGAGCTATGGACCTACACCTTCCCCCTGAGCGAAGGGGAGCGAGGGCGACTGCTTTCTGACCTAAGCGTTATTCCTCCCTTGAATGAGCAAGCCCGGCAAAACCTTACCGGGAATGCAAAAGAACTCTGGCAGGCCGGGATACGGGTCATTGAGGATCAAAGCAGGGCACTGGAGGAGATGTTCAACAAGGAAGGTATATCGGAAGATGCTGCCCTGGCAGCAGCCATTGAGGATGCAATTGCCTCCACCAACACCTTTGCAGAATGGCTGAAGAAGGAAGCACTTTCCAAAACCGGACCTTCGGGCATCGGGAAGGAAAACTACACCTGGTATTTGCAAAATGTGCATCTGGTACCCCTCACCTGGGAAGATGAGGTGCTGCTGTTAAAAAGGGAATTGGCCAGGGCCTGGACCTCCCTGAAACTAGAGGAACACCGTAACAGGAACCTTCCACCACTCGTGGCGGCCAATAGCCCGGAAGCCTACGATCGCATGGCCGATGAAGGAGCCAGAAGCCTGTTGACGTTTTTAGAAGAGCAAGACATCGTGACCGTTAAGGACTATTTTGAACCTGCCCTGAGGGAACATCTGGGAACTTTTGTCCCTGAGGAAAAACGCAACTTCTTCGACATAGGGGAGCACTATGATCCCAGGCCGCTGTATTCCCATTTTTACCACTGGTTCGAACTGGCAAGAATGAAGGAGGAACCCAATCCAAGTGAGATCCGGTGGGGCCCATTACTCTATAACATCTTCGATTCCCGCAATGAGGGAACGGCCACGGCCGTGGAAGAGCTCTTCCTGCAGGCCGGCCTTTATGACGACGCTCCCAGGAGCAAAGAGATCGTTTATATCATGATCGCACAGCGGGCAGCAAGGGGATTGGGATCCCTGTACGCCCATGCAAATGAGATGACCATGGAAGAGGCAGGAGGTATCCATTCTGAGTATACCCCCAGGGGTTGGATGAAGACAGAAAAGGAATTACTGCTATTTGAACAACACCTCTATATGCGGCAACCCGGGTATGGCAGCAGCTATATTACCGGTAAATACCTGTTGGAAAGTGCCCTGGCCGACTTTGCCAAAATGAAAGAGGCAAAAGAAGAACCTTTCTATATCAAAGACTTTATGGACAGGCTGAACGCCATTGGGAATATTCCCATCTCCCTTGGCCATTGGGAAATGACCGGACAAAAGGGGCATTTAAAGGCTATTGTGAAGTAACTGTTCTTTTTAGAAGACCGCGGCGGCGTATGAAACGATTTCAAAAAATACCTCTGCTTTTATTTGGATGGGCGCTATTCCTCCTGATGCCTTCCTTTGCCTTAGGACAGTCCTTGGAGATCACAGGGATCGTCTTTGATGATAAAAATGGGAATTTACAGCAGGATGCAGATGAAAAGGGAATACCTGACGTAGTAATTTCTGATCAGGAAAAAACAACGGTCACCAATGATTCAGGAACCTTTGTTTTCCATTCAGAAAATGAATTTCCATACCTGGTTATTACGCAGCCTTCAGGATTTACCGGCCCTTATTATTCCAGGAAAGCTTCGAATATGTCGTTCGCCCTCCAAAAATCTTCCAATCAAACTGCCTTTACATTTATTCATGCTTCGGACACCCACGTAGATGCCAACAGCCTTCCACGAATGAAGCGGTTCAGGGAAATAGCCGATTCTTTAAATGTTGCTTTCGTGATCATTAGCGGCGACCTTATCAAAGACGCCCTGAGAGTAAATGAAGCGACCGCAAGGGGTTATTATGAGCTATTCCAGAAAGAAATTACGCAATTCAAAGCACCGGTCTATACGGGGGTGGGTAATCACGAACTTTTTGGAATTGAACGTGACAAATCGCTTGTTAGCAAGGAACATCCCTTGTACGGAAAGAATATGTATCGTCATTATTTAGGTCCTAATTATTATTCCTTTAATTATGGCGGCATCCATTTCATTAGTATTGATGGGGTGGCGTACCAAAACCTTTATTACTTTGGTGGGGTAGATGAAACCCAATTATCCTGGCTGGCAGCAGATCTTGGGCATGTGCCGGCACAAACCCCTGTGGTAACCTTTAATCACATCCCTTTTGTTTCTCCCGGATTTTCCTTCCAGGATTTTGAGAACGATCCTTTTTATGGCCCGCAACTATTGGAACAAAACAATAAATTGGAACACAGGCACATCGTGTATAATTTTAAAGAGGTCCAAGATCATATTGGAAAAAGGCCTTATCCCCTGGCGCTTTCAGGACACTATCATGCTGCTCAAACGAGCACTATTACAGGGTCTGACACCCAATTTGCGCAGACATCGGCGATAACAGGTCCGGATACCTTATCGTATCACGGATTTGAAATCCGCTCAGGATTTACACTTTATGAAGTGAAGGAGGGGGTTATAGTTTCAGGTACTTTTATTCCCCTTACTATTAAATGAAAGACCCACATAAGATTTATTTTATAAGTAAAAAAGTATCAAAATAGTGTGAAATGAAGAAAATCATCCTCCTGTTCGGCCTTATCATTTTCATACATGCTTGTGCCGAAAAGACAGATCAGCAAAAAACCGGAGAACCATTAGATTCCAGCTGGTGGAAAGAGGGGGTGGTGTACCAGATATACCCCCGTAGCTTTAAGGATACCAATGGGGATGGGATAGGCGACCTGAAGGGAATAATCGAAAAGCTGGATTACATAAAGAGCCTGGGAGTGACCATGGTGTGGCTCAACCCCATCTACAGTTCCCCTAATGCCGATAATGGTTATGACATAAGCGACTACAGGAGCATTATGACAGAGTTTGGGACCATGGACGATTTTGACGCATTATTGAAAGGACTGCACGAACGCGACATCAAATTTGTGATGGATGTAGTGGTGAACCACAGCAGCGACCAGCACGAATGGTTCAAACAAAGTAGCAGCTCGCGCGATAATCCCTACCGGGATTATTACCACTGGTGGCCGGCCGAAAAAGGAAAACCACCGTATCGCTACAGCCTCTTTGATGCCGGAGGTGATGCCTGGAAATACGATTCCATCACGAATGCCTATTATCTTCACTATTTTTCCCAGCAGCAACCGGATCTTAAATGGGAGAATCCGAAAGTGCGGCAGGAAGTCTTCGGCCTTATGACATTCTGGGCAGAAAAGGGGGTGGACGGTTTCCGGCTCGATGCCTTTCAGTTTGCCGCCAAAGACACTACTTATCCGGTGTTTCCGGATGACCTGGCGGAGAATTTTATCCAGTACTACGCCATGCAGCCCGGGTTGCATGACTATCTGAAAGAAATGAACGCAGCCGTATTCAGCAAGTACGATGTGATGTCTGTTGCCGAAGGGGCCGGAAGGAATTTTCAGGAAGCCCATGAACTGGTTGATGCAGACCGCAATGAACTGAATATGGCCTATGCATTTGAAGGTGTCGATATAGCAAAACCAGATGGATACTCACTGGTGCATTTTAAAGAAGTGTTCTCCCGATGGGATAAGGAGTTTTCAGAAAAAGGGTGGCTATCTATCTTCCTGGCAAACCATGATCAGGCCCGTTTGGTTAGTCGTTTTGGGAATGATTCTCCCGAATACAGGGCAGCGGCTTCCAAAATGCTGAATACCTTCATACTCAGCATGCGGGGTACCCCATATTGTTATAACGGCGACGAACTGGGCATGACCAACAGTGATTTTGAGACCATTGAGGAGTACCAGGATATTGCCGCCATCAATGGCTACCAAAAGGTGATAGCCAATGGGGGTGATACCGAAGCCTACCTTCAAAATTTAAAATTCAGCTCCCGGGATAACGGTCGGACCCCTATGCAGTGGGATACCACCTCCCAGGCCGGATTTACGACAGGAACCCCATGGCAGCCTGTTAATGAAAATTATAAGGAGGTGAATGTTGCTTTGGAAGCGAACAACCCAATTTCGGTCTTGAGCCATTTTAAAAAAATGGTAGCATTGCGAAAAGCAAATCCTGTGCTTGTTTACGGGGCGTACGAATTGTTGCTTCCTGACCATGAGCAGCTCTATGCCTTCACCAGGGAGTGGGAAGGTAATAAAATGCTGGTGCTGTTAAACTTTTCGCAAGAAAAGGTAACTACCCCTGTTCCCGTAAAAAATGGACTGGAAAAGCTGCTACTCAACAATTATGAAAGCGTCTTTATCAAGGATGGGGTAGTGACTATGGAGCCCTATCAGGCCGTGATTTATTCATTGAAATAATCAAAACGTCTAAGAATACTATCAAAGCTTATCGACCACCACTTTATAGGTCGGGTCTTCCATGACATTCACTTCTATGATGGCATCTGCATTCTTTAATAATTGTTTGCAGTCGGCACTCAAATGTTTCAGGTGCAGCTTTTTCCCAACTTTAAGATAGCGTTCCGTGATCTTGTTCAGGGCTTCGATGGCAGACATATCTACCACCCTGCTCTCCCGAAAATCGATAATAACCTCATCAGGGTCATTAAGCACATCGAACTTTTCATTAAAAAGCGCCACAGACCCAAAAAATAAGGGGCCATAGATCTCATAGTGTTTTACGCCAGATTCGTCCGTATACTTTCGGGCACGGATACGTTTGGCATTATCCCAGGCAAAGACCAGGGCGGCAATAATAACGCCTACCAAAACAGCCAGTGCGAGGTTGTGCAGAAACACAGTGACCAGGGTAACCAGTACCATTACCAGCACATCCGATTTAGGCATCCGCCTAAAGGTTCGCAAACTGGCCCATTCAAAGGTTCCCAGGGCCACCATGATCATAAGCCCGGTAAGGGCGGCCATGGGCATTTTTTCGATCAGATCGGCACCAAACATGATAAAAACCAGCAACATCAATGCGGCTACGATCCCTGACAGGCGCGCACGCGCCCCATTGGAAGTGTTGATCAGGCTCTGCCCTATCATCGCGCAACCTCCCATTCCGGAAAAAACACCTGAGAGTATGTTTGCCGTCCCCTGTGCCACTGCTTCCTTATTCCCACGTCCACGGGTTTCCGTGATCTCATCCACAATATTGAGGGTTAGCAAACTCTCTATAAGTCCCACTCCGGCCACAATGGCCGCATAGGGAAAAATGATCTGAAGTGTGTTTAGGCTAATAGGCACGGAAGGGATATGAAAGGGCGGAAAACCCCCTTTTATGGAAGCAATATCACCAATAGTTCGGGTATCGAGTCCAAACCCCAAAACCAGTCCAAAAACGAGTAAAATGGCTACCAGCGAGGCAGGAACTGCCTTACTTATTTTAGGAAGCCCCCAAATGACCAGCATGGTAAGCAACACCAGACCAGAAAAAAGAAGAAGTGTAGACCCTGTTAACCAATTGCCATCGGCCGATTTGAACTGATCTAACTGTGACAGGAAAATAATGATGGCCAACCCATTCACAAATCCAAAAATCACCGGATGGGGCACCAGTCGCATCAGTTTCCCCAGCCTTAATACGCCTGCCAATATCTGCAAGATTCCGGCCAGCACGACTGCTGCAAAAACATATTCTACGCCGTGTTGCTGTGCTAGGGATACGATCACCACGGCGACTGCGCCGGTAGCCCCTGAGATCATGCCGGGTCGGCCCCCCAGGATAGAGGTAACCAGGCCCATTACAAAGGCCGCGTACAATCCCGTGAGTGGCGATAGTCCGGCAATTAAAGCAAATGCGATTGCCTCGGGGACCAGTGCCAGGGCCACTGTAAGTCCCGACAAGATTTCGGTACGATAGTTTACTTTCTGAGAAAAATCGAATAGATTGAGATACTTTTTCAAACCCTTTTGTCTTTACGGGCGCAAAAGTACCATTAATTTAAGAGGAGGCCAGCGCTCCTCTGAGAATTAAGGATTTAATAGTTTACCACGGGGTTATCCCCAATAATCGTTCTCCCAAGGACGATAATTTGGCAGTTTCATATTTTTCCTGTTCCCATTTCCGCGGATCGCCAGGGAAGGCATAGCCTTCTGGTGCCACCCTGTTCTTCCATGAATTGATACGCCATTCCAAAAGCGCCTTGTTCTCCGGTTCGGCCGGCATCATAGAGATGTATTGGGCAATGCGCACCTTGTCGGCCGACCTGTTAGGTCGTATGCCATGTGGTTCCAGGCTGTTAAAGATGAGCAGGTCTCCCGCTTCCAATTTCACTTTGACCAGTTTATCTTCCAAACCGCTGGTGTCTGGTTGAAAACGGTCTCTCGTTTCAGGTTGTGTTTTTTTCCAGGTCTCATAATTGCGATAGAGCCATGGGATGCATTGAAAGCCGCCCATTTCCTCATCCGTCTGGTCTGCAAGGGCAAGGACACCCTGTACGTTTTGAGGTTGGGTTTCCGGATCATAGTCCCAATGGATAAATCCTTTTTGCTCAAACCCCGGGCGCTGCGGAAAATTGAGGTTGGCCCGGTCTATGGTTACCCATAATTTTTCTGTGCCCCAAACATCTACAAAGGCATCATAAATGCGTTGTTCCTGTCTGTTATTCCACAAGTGCTGATGATTATAGACTTCCACCATACCCGTTCCTGCCAGTTCTTTCATCCGCATTTCTGCCCTGGGAGGCGTATACCAGGTCTCAGGATCTTTCGGGTCCTTTTCATCGAACTCCCATAGAAAATCGGCTGTTGCTTTCGCCTGCTCCCGGGAAACCGCATTCTTTACCACGATATAGCCATTATGAAGCCAAAATGCCCAATCTTCCTCATTCAGCACCCGCAACGGTTCCCCATTGGAGCGATCATTTAATTTTATTTTACTGCTGGTTGCCGTGGAAGGATTGCCGGGAATATCTTTATGCCCTTCATTGCCCATTGCTGCTGTATACTTAGATGCCATATCTGTTGCCTTGAAATATAACCCCTAAAAAGTACTGAATTTACAGCCCCGATAAAAGAAAAAACAATCAAAAGTGTTCATTTACATGGTTTAAAAAAACCGCCCTGTCTTGGGGGAACAGAGCGGTTTCCAACTAAATAACCAACCAAAAAAATTATTGCAGATCCTTTTTATAATCCCTAGGAACTTCTATTTACGTTTTCGAACCACGTTCATGACCGGATTAGCTGTCTTTACACGTTTCCTGTTCCCTGTGGTCACCTCTTCCTTCATGAATTGTATATAACCCCTCCCTTGAAATTCATAGATCGTTCCGCTATCAGGGTGGTACAACTCAATGGTCCTGTCATCAATAACGTATAATTCAAAATAATCATTGCCCATAAAGGAGTAGTCCAATGTTAAAGTTTTAAGCGTTTCATCGTTTTGCACATCATACACCTCATATATCCCTTCATAATCCCAACGTATAGCACTTAGAGGGGTTCCTGAAAGATCGATTGAAGATCTGAAGACCGTCCCCGGGTTTCCTTCGTAAAACTGGAGGAAATTTTCCTCATCAAAATCATTGATAACCCCTGTTTCGCTAACAAAGGTCTTTTCCCAGACGTCGTATTCCTGCAATAAATATTCTATGTTCTCGTAAAATAATCGGTCATAGTCGAACCCTGACCGCTGATACCCATCTACATAGTAGGACGTATCTGAACGGCGGTCATACAACTCCAAGGTGCTGTTGTTCAACACATAAACATCCAGGACCCAAAGTCCGTCCATATCATGGTCTATCTCTAGGATGCCCCCGCCGGCATCGTAATACCCCACCGGTATCCCAAGACCATTTCCCGTTTTTCCAAATCCCGCCATATTATTGTTGGCAAACAACCGGCCGTTATTAAAGGAGAGTGTAAAGGCCCGTTGCAGAAAAGGTACTTCACCGGTACCACGGGTTGCATTGATATTTACATACCAAAGGTCATATGATTGCAGTAATTGCCCTGTGTTTACAGGGGTGTCTTTTACAAATACATCTTCCAGTATCACCTCGGTATAACAGCTGCTCGCAAGTAGGGACAGGAAGGATCCGATCAAAAGGATTTTAGCATTTTTCATGACCTGTGTTTTAATGGTTCTTATCTTCGTTGAAACAAGCATCGTGCCATTTATATATTCAATTGATTATCAATTATTTAAGGGCTAATCGATTTTAATTACTTTTGAGGGAACAAGGAGAACTGATGAAAAAAGACAAGCAATTTGCGGTTTTAGGAGGAGGCAGCTGGGCTACCGCTATCGTAAAAATGTTAACGGAGAACCTGCCGAATGTGATATGGTATATGCGCAGTGCAGAGGCCATTGCTTTTATTGAAAAGGAAAAGCACAATCCGAACTACCTGACCTCTGTAGAGTTTAAAATGGAGCAACTCACCTTAACGGACTCTATAGACAAGGCCGTTGAAAAGGCAGATGTGCTCATCTTTGCCATACCCTCCGCTTTTTTGGAAAGCGAATTACAGAAACTAACCGTTTCCCTTAAGGATAAGGTCATTTTTTCGGCCATCAAAGGGATCGTACCGGAAACCGGCAAGATCGTGGGAGAGCATTTCCATGACAAGTACGACCTTCCCTTCGAAAATATAGGTGTTATCACCGGTCCCTGCCACGCGGAAGAAGTTGCCCTGGAACGACTCTCTTACCTTACCATAGCCTGTGCAGACAAGGACAAAGCAAAAATGGTTGCCCAAAGCCTCAGCAGTGACTATATCAAAACCAAGATCTCAGATGATATCATCGGGACGGAATATGCGGCCATGCTGAAGAACATCTATGCCCTGGCAGCCGGAATTGCCCATGGGTTAGGGTATGGTGATAATTTTCAGAGTGTGCTGATGAGCAATGCTATCCGGGAAATGAAACGGTATATCAGAAGGGTCCATAAAATGAAAAGGAACATCAATAATTCGGCCTATCTGGGCGATTTACTGGTGACCGGATATTCTACTTTCAGCAGAAACCGCATGTTTGGCAATATGATCGGGAAAGGGTATACGGTTAAAAGCGCCATGATGGAAATGAACATGGTAGCCGAAGGGTATTATGCGGCTAAAAGTGCCTATGAACTGAAAAATACATTTAAAAACAAGGTGCGCACTCCCATTATTGATGCTGTATATGACGTTCTCTATGGCAAGGAAAATGCGCGAAAGACGTTTAAAAAACTTGCAGATAAATTAGACTAGTGACCGGCGTGCCTCCCGGTTAGCTCTATAGGTGCCTAATTCCGAATCAGGCTTTTTCCAGCGAAAAATCCGTATGCGTCAATAGAGCTTCCTCCATGGCTTCCTTCCATTTTTTTACCCTGGTGTCACTTACATTAAGGATCTTCCTCATTTCTTTTAGAACAGGATCCATAAATTCCCGGACGCTGTTGATGTCAAAATATAGACGACCCGTTCTGCGGATAAAAAAATCCATAGGCGATGCCACCATTTCATGGGCGATGCCAAACTGTACCTCTGCGAGGATCAACCGCAGGGATGCTTCTTTTTCTTGTCTTTTTGCGTATTGTTCCAGTATAGCCTCCGTTTGCACTCCATAGGTGGTGACCAAATACCAGGCGTCGTATGTAGACAGGCCTTCTGGTTTCAGACGCTCCTCAATATCGGATATATACTTCTTAACTTCCTTGTATTTCCTGAAATTACTACCGCATAATGGGATCTTATCTGTGGAACATTCGGGCACCTTTGTGCCGTCTTCCTCTTCCATTTTCGTTGCGATACGGTTCACCACGCGTTCGGCCATTTTTCGGTAGCCAGTGAGCTTCCCTCCGGCAATACTGATCAAGCCACTGTCTGAGGTAAAGATCTCGTCTTTTCGGGATAGTTCGGAGGCCGATTTCCCTTCTTCGTGAATAAGGGGCCTCAGACCCGCCCAGGAAGATTCAATATCGTCCATTTCCAGGGTGATACTCGGGAACATATTGTTTACTGCAGAGATCAGGTAAATGGCATCGGCAAGATCCGTTTCCACCTTGTCCAGATCGAGGTTGTAATTCGTGTCTGTGGTCCCTACATAGGTGACCTTTCCTCTGGGGATGGCGAAGATCATGCGCCCGTCAGGTACATCAAAGTAAACCGATTGCTTTACCGGCAACTTGCTATGGGGAAATACCAAATGGACTCCTTTTGTTAAATGGAGCCGCTTTCCCTTTTTGGAATGGTTGATACTCCTTAATTCATCGACCCAGGGTCCTGCAGCACTAATGACATTCTTGCCGTGTACCCGGAAGGCAGTACCCGTAAGATGATCCGTTACCTGCACCCCGCAAACCTTTTCTTTTTCATAGATAAAATCCGTGATTTCTGCGTAATTCAACGCTTTGGCCCCAAATTGCAGGCTGGTTTTGATGTTTTCTAAAGTCAGTCGGGCATCATCGGTCCGGTATTCTGCATAATAACCGGCCCCTTTTACCTTCTTTTTTGGCAATAAGGGCTCCAGGGCCATGGCTTCTTTCTTTTCCAGCATTTTACGTTTGTCGTCTCCTGATACCTGTGCAAGGATGTCATATACCTTAAGCCCTACCGAGGTAAGCCATTTTCCATAGGAACCGCCATCTATGAGCGGGAGCAACATTTTTTCGGGAAGTACGAGGTGCGGGGCAAGTTTGTGGACAATGGCCCGTTCTGAGCCAACTTCCTTCACCAGCCAAAAATCGAATTGTTTTAAATACCGAAGTCCGCCATGGATCAGTTTGGTAGATTTACTGCTGGTACCAGAGGCAAAGTCGCCCTTCTCCAACAACACTACTTTCAAGCCACGTGAAGCTGCATCCAGGGCAATACCGGCACCAGTAATTCCACCTCCTATAACGATGAGATCATAGGTTTGTTCTGAAATTTCTTTCACGGAAGATGCACGGTGAACATTGGAAAATGCGATGGCTTTTGTCATAAAAATAGTGCTGTTGTTACTAGTTCACCTTCAAAAGTAACGGATTGGAAAATCAATACAAAATGCCCCGGATTAAGCTATTGTTATGAACCTGGCTATGAAGAATAGCTAAAGTGAGATCAGGATTTCTTATAAACGTATTCGCGTTCTACCTTACATATGCGCAGCTTGTACCATTGATACCATTGCTCCTTGCCCATTTGCTGCGCCACCAAATGTTCCGCATTGTTCTTCCATTGCGCTATATCTTCCAGGCGCTCCCAGTAGCTGACCGATATGCCTAGTTCGCTTCGTGCTGATTCGAACCCAAGAAAGCCCGGTTGTTCAGAAGCCAATGTTTCCATCTTAGCTGCCATTTCAGAATAACCGTGATCCCCATCAGTCCTTTTGGCAGTAAATATCACGGCGTAATAGTGCTTTGTGCTCTTCACCGGATGTAGTCTTTTTCTAAAAAATAGCTTACCAGGGCTTCCTTCATCAGGACAGACTGTTCTCCAGCTTTCAAGGGAGGAAGCGATTCCCTGATCTTATAATGAGGCCAACCTTCCTCATCGAAATAATCAAATTCGTAATACCCATATGGTTCTAATAAGCGACATATGGCAATATGCATCAGGTTGATCTTTTCGTCCTTCTTGTAGCTCTTATGGTACTGCCCCAGCTCCTGCACGCCAACCAAATAGATGATGGCATCTAATTCAAGAGGGTCGCCGTCTGAGAATTGGCCGGATAATTTTTCTACCAATAACTCCCATCGTTCCTTAAGTTCATTATCTCGTGCCATTGTATTCCTTTTTAAAAATAGGGATGCGCCCATTGCGGTGTTCAAAGGTACAAATCAAAGTTCTATATTTGTATAAAACAGCCGCCCGTGAGTTTTATAGATATAGTTCTCGGATTGTTATTGCTTTATGGCCTGTTCAAGGGCTTAAAGAACGGGTTTTTAATAGAGATTGCGTCTATTCTGGCGCTTGTGGCAGGCCTTTATGGCGCCATTCATTTCTCATATATTATAGGCGATTTCATAGCGAATAAGTGGAATTGGAATGAGCAGTATATGAGCCTTATTTCCTTCCTTATAACCTTCTTTATCATCGTCATCGCAGTGATCGTAGCCGGCAAACTACTGACAAAAATAGCAGAATTGGCCATGCTGCGCTTGCTAAACAAGATAGCCGGCGGCATTTTTGGGATTCTAAAAGTTGCCATTATCCTTGGAGCCTTTATTATCTTCTTCGAAAGTGTCAATAAGAACTTTGGGGTCATCAATGAGGAGACAAAATTAAACTCTTTACTGTATGAACCTATCCGAAATCTCGGTGCTTTTGTCTTCTATAACGTGATCAAAAAAGAAGGCGACGCAGAATAACATTTTACTGTTTATTTATTAATTCAGTTCAGGTAACCATTCTAATGGGGTCGTGACTTTGGTTGATTTTTTATCTTCAGCAGGTATTTCATCGAAATAATCTGTCCATTTAACTTTATTTAAAAGAGTTTTTAGTAATATTACTTTTCTGATCATTTTTTGATCGATCAGGAATACGAGAACTCCCCCACATCTTCTCGCACTGCCTACTTGGAATGACAACACTATATGAAGTTTGGGCAGTATTTAGCAACCACCATGGTATTGGTACTCTTGTTCGCATCCTGCAGTAAGGAAACTGTAACGGGTACGGATGTTGTTATTGCCGTAAATGCGGTAGCAGTGGAACAGGAACTGATGGAGATGGTAAATACCCACCGAAATGCGATAGGGGCACCATCTCTTGAATTTAGTGCCGAGGCCTATGAATATGCCAATCTGCATACAGATTATATGATCGCCAAAGGCAGCATTAGCCATGATAATTTTAGCTCCCGAGCCTCCAGCTTAGCCGCCAAGACCAACGCAAAACAAATTGCAGAAAATGTGGCCAAAGACTACCCAACAGCAGAAGCCGTTTTTCAGGGCTGGCTTGCCAGTTCGGATCACAAGGGAACCATGGAAGCCGATTTCACCCATTCGGCTGTCAGTGTAAAAAAAGATAGTGACGGGCGCTACTTCTATACCCAACTCTTCTTTAAATAACCCCCTCCTGTTCTTATCCCGAACCAATCCCGGGAAGATTAAAGGACCTATTATGTTATAGTTGATTATTAAGTTCTACTGTGTTTAGAGGACCTTAGCCTCTTAGGGTATTCGGATCCCGTAATGGAATGAAATACCTACTTTAGTAGTTAAGCCGTTTGATAATTATTTGTATATATTTCTAAACAATTGAATATCAGCACATGACAAAAATATTCCGCAAAGGAACAACTTTTTTTAATTTACAAAAGGAGTCAAAAATACTGCCACAAGGGATTAAAATTCTGAAAATAATCGCCTTCATTCCAATCACCTTACTATTCTTTTCTTGCAATGAAGTAAAGACGAAAACGACAGCGTCCGGCTTAAGCATAGATATGGAGGTATTGGCAGATGGCTTTGAAATACCCTGGGCCATTGAGGTTATTAGTGAAGATGATTATCTCATCACCGAAAGAATGGGTGCCCTTTATCACTACCAGAATGGTGAGGTAAATAAAGTGACCGGGTTGCCAGAATCCAAGACATATATGACAGATAGGCACTATGGAGGCATGATGGATATAAGTCTTCACCCGGAATTTGAATCCAATCAAACAGCCTACATAGCTTATGTGAACGAGGACTACCATCTTTCGGTAGCACGTTTCAGACTGAAGGAAAATTCGGCACAGGATGCTGAGATCATTTTCAAGACCGATCAGTTTGCCGTTGGTTCCCGGATTGCCTGGCAAGATAGCACCCATTTCTTTTTATCATCCGGGGCAGGTGGAGCACCAGGGCCAACTCCGGGACCACAAGACCTAAACGACCCAAGAGGAAAGATCTTTAGGCTCATGGAGGATGGGGCTATTCCGAAAGACAACCCTATATTTCCCGGAATGAGTGAACCTTCGGGTATTTGGACCTATGGGCATAGAGATCCGGAAGGACTCTTTTATGATGTGGATAATGCAACTTTATACTCCAATGAACATGGGCCACTGGGTGGTGACGAATTTAATGTAATTACCAAAGGGGGCAATTATGGCTGGCCCCTGTTTTCATACGGACTCAATTATGACCTTACCAAAGTGTCGGACATGACTGAGGAAGAGGCGGCAAAAACCACCATATTGCCCATAAAGCACTGGACCCCGGAATTTCGGTTGGCACCGAGTTGCCTGATCCGACTTAAAAACAGCAATTTTGAACCCTGGAATGGCTCTTTTCTTATGGGAGCCTTAACGTACCAGCACCTTGTGCGCTACAATCTGGATACAGGTGAAACAGAGATTGTTATACCCAATGCAGGCCGGGTACGAGATGTTGCCCAATTACCAGGTGGCGACCTCGTTATCTTAATCGATCAAAATAGCCCTGATCTTTCATCCAAAGGACGGGTGGTGAAACTAACGGTAAAAAATTAGGACCCCCTTTTTTAGTTCGCTTCAAAAGCTAATAAGTTAAAACTTACCGGCATGTAACACACTTCCTATTTGGCTTCCCTTCAAATAGGGCGGGTACGCTTCTTCCTTTGTTTTTCTCCCAAAAAAAGCGACTTTTCACGATAGCTTTTGGTTGCTTTCGTCCCCTTAAACCCATTTACTTTTCTTATTTTTGATAAGATAGGCAATTGACCTTCATCTCTTAAATCATACTTCTTTTGTTATGGCTATACAACCCCCATTCAACCTCCCCCAATGGATAAAGGAGAACCGAGATACCCTGAAACCCCCTGTGGGGAACAAGAACCTGTATAAAGAATCGGGCGACTACATTGTCATGATCGTTGCCGGGCCAAATGCCCGCAAGGATTACCATTACAATGAGACCGAAGAGTTGTTCTATCAACTGGAAGGCACCATTGAAGTCCATATTCAGGAAAATGGAAAGAAGAAGACGATGAGGTTAGGACCTGGCGATATGTATCTGCACCCGGCTAGAATACCGCATTCTCCCGTGAGGCACGACGGGTCTATTGGCCTGGTAATAGAACGGAAGCGCGCTGATCTGGGGGCCAAGGATGGTTTGCTCTGGTTTTGTGACAATTGCAATCATACCTTGTACGAAGCCTATTTTACGCTGGAAGATATTGAAAAGGACTTCCTCAAACACTTTGAACACTTTTACGGTTCCAAAGCGTTGCGGACCTGTGACGTCTGCGGCACGGTTATGGAGGCAGATCCCAAATTTGTTGGCAAAAAAACAACCCTTGATCCTTAATTTATGGCGGTCATCATTTCAATCCTGATAGGCCTTATTGCATTGCTGCATCTGTATTTCCTGTGGCTGGAGATGTTCGCATGGACGAGCAGGGGAAAAAAGGTGTTTCGTAACTTTCCTGAAGAGCTTTTTGAACCTACCAGGAAAATGGCAGCCAACCAGGGCCTTTACAATGGTTTCCTCGCCGCAGGGTTGGTCTGGACCTTTTTTATCGATGCCCCCCAATGGAAGTTCTATGTCTCCATCTTTTTTTTAAGTTGTGTGTTTATAGCAGGTCTCTATGGTGGGCTTTCCGTTTCCAAAAAAATATTTTTTATTCAGGGCCTTCCTGCCGTGATCGCCCTTATATTGCTTCATTTGTAAAAAGGCAGATAGCCCTCCCCTTTACAGCAATACGTTCTAAATATTCGTAACTTTGTGCCATCTCTAACAAAAATTTAAAAATAAGTTATATAATGATTACAGCAACGGTTGATCCAGGAATTCAAAAAGCCCTGAACGCACTGGGTATTAAGGATATAAACGACGGAACTTCTACTGGCGTTGACCACTTTTCTTCCGGAGAAATGATCGCCTCTTATTCTCCCGTAGACGGTGCTCTTATTGCCAAGGTAAAAACCACCTCTCGCGAAGACTATGAAAAAGTAATGGATTCGGCCACAGCGGCATTCAAAAAATGGCGCTTGGTCCCTGCTCCTCAGAGAGGAGAGATCGTGAGGCAATTTGGATTGCGTTTACGCACTTTAAAAGAGCCCTTGGGGAAACTCGTATCCTATGAAATGGGCAAATCCTACCAGGAAGGACTTGGTGAAGTACAGGAGATGATCGATATCTGTGATTTTGCCGTGGGCCTTTCCAGGCAGTTACACGGGCTAACCATGCATTCTGAACGCCCCGGGCACCGTATGTATGAGCAATACCATCCCCTGGGGGCAGTAGGTATAATATCGGCTTTTAATTTCCCTGTTGCCGTATGGGCCTGGAACACCGCCCTGGCATGGGTATGCGGGGATGTTTGTGTTTGGAAACCCTCGGAAAAGGCACCCTTATGCGGCGTTGCATGCCAGCATATCATTGCGGAGGTTCTTAAGGAGAATACCCTGCCGGAAGGCATTTCCTGCCTTATCAATGGTGATTACAGGGTTGGCGAATTTATGAGTCATGACCAAAGGATCCCTTTGCTTTCGGCTACCGGTTCCATCCGCATGGGTAAGATCGTTGCTCAGGCAGTGGCAGGCAGGTTAGGAAAGTCTCTACTGGAATTAGGTGGTAACAATGCCATTATTGTAACGCCAAATGCCGATATAAAAATGACGGTAATAGGGGCAGTTTTTGGTGCAGTTGGAACTGCCGGGCAGCGTTGTACCTCTACAAGGCGCCTTATTATCCATGAGTCGATTTATGAGCAGGTGAAAGCAGCACTAGTAGCTGCCTACGGGCAATTACGGATAGGAAATCCGCTGGACGAAGCCAATCATGTAGGCCCTCTTATTGACCAGGATGCCGTAAAGGCCTATAATAAAGCCCTTGAAGAAGTAGTGGCGCAGGGCGGCAAACTATTGGTTGAGGGAGGTGTGCTGCAAGGGGCTGGTTATGAAAGCGGCTGCTATGTAAAACCCGCTATTGCAGAGGCAAAGAATTCCTTTCCTATCGTTCAGCACGAAACCTTTGCCCCCATCCTTTATCTCCTGAAATATTCCGGAGAAGTAGAAAATGCCATTGCCATACAAAATGGCGTGGTTCAGGGATTATCCTCGGCTATAATGACCAGTAACTTACTGGAAGCCGAACAATTCCTTGCTGCTTCCGGAAGTGATTGCGGCATTGCCAATGTGAATATTGGCACATCGGGAGCCGAAATAGGAGGTGCCTTTGGAGGTGAAAAGGAAACCGGTGGCGGACGTGAATCGGGTTCTGACGCCTGGAAAATATATATGAGAAGGCAAACAAATACCATTAATTACACCAAGGAATTACCTTTGGCACAGGGCATCAAGTTCGACCTGTAAACGAATCTACAGGCAGGTAGGATTCGAAAAAGTAATTTCCATGTTGTTGTTGGTACATTTGTTTCGAATGGGCTTAAAATTTAAATACATTGTAAGATTTTTCTTATATTTAACAATATGTCTAAACGAACCACAAACATCATTGGGCTGATCATTACCATTTTGGCGGGCACTTATTTTTTTGTCATGTATTGCAGTCAATGTGTATAAGCGGTGAGTAGGGTTTTTCCAATCTTTTTATATAGGATTCAGAGCGGTTACACCCTAATAATAGTTGATACAATAACTAAAATAGCATTCCTATGGATCTAGAATATATGGATATCTGGTGCTGGCTCATCCCTATAGCAGTCGGACTTATTTGTGGATTTTTCGGCTATCTGATCGGAAAAGGGGCTAACCCATCTACTGACTTCAAAGGAGAGATTAAGTCCCTTCAACTGGAGAAGGATCGTTTAGCAGCCGATTTAGGAAAGTGTCAGCAAAAATTAGCGGCAGGTTCTGCCCTGGCGAGTGTTGCTGAACATGGGTTTGATGCGGCCGCTGCCAGAGCGGCATTTGGCAGGTCAGTGAAACTCAATGACCTTACTTTAGTGGAAGGCATTGGACCAAAGATCCAAAGTCTTTTTCATAATTTTGATATCAAGACCTGGGAAGCACTAGCCAATACGTCCGTTACCAAATGTCAGGAAGTCCTTGATTCAGGAGGCGATCGCTACAAAATACACGATCCTGCTTCCTGGCCTATGCAGGCAAAAATGGCTTACGAAGGAAAATGGAAAGACCTGGCCAAATGGCAGGAGCAACATAAACATGGAAAACTATAAAAAAAACCGGCTCATCAGAGCCGGTTTTTGTTTTTTACAAAGTCCCGTTTGCCTGAACCCAGCTAAACTGGTATTGATCCTGTGGAAATTTCATCCTTTCTGAAATGCGTTCCAGCCGTTCCGGTAATTTCATCAGATAATCACGTGCCTTCTCCGCTTCAGAAGACAGGCTCCTGATAGAGCCGAGATCCCAATAGGTGTTTAATTTCTCTAATATCTCTACGTAGTCCTGGGCGGTATACACCCCTAAACGTTGTGCACAATTGGAGAAATTCTCGAAAGCTGTTCCTATAGCCCCTCCGGATTCCCTCAAAAAGTGAGCAGGCATGACAATTTTATGTTTCATCATCTCTGCAAAAGCGAGCATCATGCCACTGGGATCATGTCCGAAAATAGTTTTGACAAATTCCCTGTAAGCCAAATGATGGCGCATTTCATCTCCAGCTATGATGGTACACATCTTGGCCAATAGCGTATTTCCCTTTTTTCTGGCCATCTGTCCCACCCTTTTATGTGATATATTGGTAGCCAATTCCTGGAATGAAGTGTAGATAAAATTCTTGTACGGATCGCGATCCGTGCCAATATCGAAGCCGTCATTGATCAAATATTGGGTGGTAATTTCTACTTCCCTCATATTTACCCGTCCAGAGAGGTAAAGATATTTGTTGAGCACATCTCCGTGCCTGTTCTCTTCTGCTGTCCATGCACGGACCCACCTGGACCATCCATTATTTTCCTTCGCATGCTGATTGATGCCTTCCACATCCATCAACCAGGATTCGTACGTAGGCAATGCTTCTTCGGTAATGGTATCGGCTACCAGGGTAACCCAAAAATCATAGCCAAGTTCCTTCGCTTCCTCACGAATCTGTTCCAGGTCATTAAAAAAACCTTCGGATCGTGAATCGGGCAAAAAATCTGATGGTTGCCAGATCTGGTCTGCCGGGATCAGGAAATCATCCATAAAACCGGCCACCTTTGGCTCAATGGCATCCATTACTTCTAATCGGATATTCTTCATGTGTCTGCTGTTACTTTACAAAGAACGTTCATAAAAAAGGAAACTATATTAAAAGCATACCAAAATTTAATTTCTGCCATTCTCCCCTGGGTAAAAAGTATATACGGGGTCGCTTTGCCAAAATGTCTTGGTATCCGCATCCATAATGGTCAAAGGCCCTTTATAGGCAGCCGCAGTGTCTATGTTCCAGACATTGGCTGCATTATAAGGTGTGGTCTTCCCTATTTTGCTGAGCGGTGTATGCCCAATAAAAATTTCCTTATAATGGGTGAGTCGTTTTGGATAATAGGGATGATCCTTCCCTATCGTTGGATCCAGGGATAGGGCCAATTCCCATAAGGTCCTGTCCCAATAAAAGGTTTTTGAGAAGTATTCAAAATCAACGCCCTTCAGGTTGGTAAAACCTGCATGCAGAAATAACCGAAGTTGCTTATCAAGATAATAATTTCGCAGCCCTTCATAGAAGGGAAGGTGCTGTTGTTTTACTGCGTGCCCTGCCTTTGTATAGGAATCAATGGTGGCCTCACCGCCATTCATTAACCATAACGGGTTATCCTCGCCCGTTTGAATCCAGTGAAAACAAAGATCGTCATGATTACCCCTGAGAAATATACACTGATGTGTAGTGTTCAATCGAATCAAGAAGTCGACCGTTTCCACGGCATCGCTCCAGCCATCCACATAGTCGCCCAAAAAAATAAGCAGGTCTTTCTTTCCGGCGCCCGACTTTTCCATTACTTGCTGGAGGGCCTTAACTCCGGCATGAATATCGCCAATTACCAATGTTCTCATGATGCAAAAATCGTAATTAAACGAATGAAACAGACCCCTTCCTATCCTAAATATTTGAAAAGATCTCCTTTAAAGCCACTATGATTATTTTGAAACATCCGTTATCTTGCCAATTATTTTTACAGTACTTTGTACTAGTATTTAATTTTCAGAGCAACCCTATGCCCTCTAAACGTATTTATTGTATTGGTGAAGTGCTCATCGATTTTGTTGCAGAGCGGCAGGGTGCCGATCTTTCTAAAGCCAGCCAGTTTTCCAAAAAGGCAGGAGGCGCACCGGCCAATGTGGCCTGTGCCATTTCGAAATTCGGCGGAAAGAGCTCCTTTATCGGTTGTGTTGGCAATGACCCTTTTGGCACTTTTTTGCTAAACACCCTGGATACCTATGATGTGGATCTTTCCCTTGTACAGCGGTCTGACGTCTTTACTACACTGGCCTTCGTTTCTTTGGCCGAAAACGGGGAGCGCGACTTCGTTTTTTCCAGAGGGGCAGACCGGGAGCTAACCTATGATCCTTCGGTGAAAACAGTCTTTAAGAACAATATGGTACATCTGGGAGCGGCTACTGCCTTATTGGGAGGGCCACTTGAAAAAGCATACGGGCACTATCTTTTTGATGCCCTAACTGAAAATGCCTTTATAAGTTTTGATCCTAATTTCCGTACGGATCTATGGAAAAATTCAGCGTCCGTCTTTGTAAAAAAATGCATGCCTTACATTGAAAAATCGCACTTGTGCAAATTCAGTTTGGAAGAGGCACAACTATTGTCAAAAAAAACAAACCTAAAAGAAGCCTGTGCCGTATTACACGATATTGGGACCCCCGTTATCACCATCACCCTGGGTCCGGAGGGCACCTATGTAAGCACCAGGGACGCCCATTATACGGTTCCCAGCATATCAGTTACCCCGGTAGATACCACCGGAGCAGGAGATGCTTTTATTGGCAGCTTGTTGCAACAGATCGGAACCCTTGCGAGGAGTGAACAGGTGTTAGATGACGCATCTTTATTGGTGCAAATGGTGCAAAAAGCCAACAAAGCAGGTGCATTGACCACTACCGGCTATGGCGCTATTGAATCCTTGCCAGACCGCAATCAATTAGATAACCCTCAATGAATCAGGCAGCACTCCACAGGAAACTTGCCTGGAATGATTTAAAAAAAGGGCAGAAAGCAAATCAAAAAAAATTATTTGACCTACGGATGACCACCAATCATGCGTATATCAAAGAGCTCTTTTTCTCCCTCTATCAGGAAACGGAACATACAGTTGCATTTGATCAATTAATGCACTTATTGCCTTCTTTGTTTGAAGAACGAAAGGAGGAGTTGAAATTGCAAGACCTGGCACTTCTCAAGGAAGGAAATTGGTACCAGTCTAACAAAATAGTGGGGATGCAGCTTTATGTAGACCTCTTTAACAAAGACCTGAAAGGGGTAGCCGAAAAGATCCCGTATTTTAAGGAATTGGGTGTTAATTTTCTGCATCTAATGCCCATTACCACGAGGCCCAAGGGAGAGAACGACGGCGGTTATGCCGTAAATAGCTATACCCAGGTCGACAGGCGTTTTGGCACACAAAAGGACCTCCTGGACCTGACCAAAAAATTACGGGACAACCATATCTACCTGATGCTCGATTTTGTAGTCAACCACACTTCGGATGAATACCCCTGGGCCAAAAAAGCCCTAAAGGGAAGTGCTAAATATCAGGGGTATTATTATATGTTTCCGAACCGGTCTGTTCCGGATGCCTTTGAAGCATCTTTACCCGAGGTCTTCCCAACCAGTTCTCCCGGAAACTTTACCTACAGAGAAGAAATAGACCGTTGGGTCATGACCGTTTTCAATAGCTATCAGTGGGACCTGAATTACAGGAATCCCCAGGTATTCCTCGAAATGCTTTCCAATTTGCTTGCCCTGGCAAACACGGGGGTAAATGTAGTGCGATTCGATGCCCTTGCCTTTCTATGGAAACGAATAGGGACCATTTCACAAAACCTGCCAGAGGCCCATACGCTGATCACCTTATTCCGCATGTGTTTGCAAACCGTTGCTCCGGGGGTTATTTTTTTGGCCGAAGCCATTGTGGCTCCCAGAGATATCCTGAAGTATTTTGGTGAAGGCGATAAAACGGGCAATGAATGTGAGGTGGCCTATAATGCCTCATTAATGGCGCTTCTTTGGAATTCCATTGCCACCAAAAAAACGATTCTCCTGTACAAAAGCCTCAACAGTATCCCTTTCAAACCCATAGAAGCCACCTGGATCAATTACCTGCGCTGCCATGATGATATAGGATTAGGACTGGAAGACCAACATATTTATGAAGCAGGTTGGGACGCGGGTATGCACCGGCGTTTTTTACTGGACTATTACTGCCAGGGGTTAGACTGGAGCCCGGCTGTGGGATATCCGTTCATGTATAACCCAAAGACCGGTGATGGCCGTATTACCGGGAGTTGTGCTTCCCTGTTAGGGCTCGAAAAAGCACTGCGAAACAAGGATGAAGACGCCATTGACAAAGCCATTGCCAAGATCGTTATGCTCCACGGAATCATCCTTTCATTTGGGGGTATTCCACTGATTTATGCCGGCGATGAAATCGGGACCCTTAATGATTATTCGTACCTCAAAGACGAACACAAAAAAGAAGATAGTCGTTGGGTAAACAGGCCCCGTCATAATTGGGAAGTGGTTGCCGGACTTCAGGACCGCAACCATTCGTCTCGTATCTTCACCGCCTTAAAACATCTTATAGGGCTTCGCAAAAAGTTGGCTGTCTTTTCCGATGCCAACAATATTGCCTACCACGACCCTCAGAACCAGCACATATTGCTCTTTGAAAGAACCGGACCGGAAAAGGATGGCGTGCTTGTGCTTTGTAATTTTGATGAGCACCCGCAAATAATCAATGGAAGGCTGCTGGATGAATTGGGATACCTTGACAACGGAGAAATGCGCGATCTCGTTTCGGGCCGGCATTGGTCACTGAAGAGTGGTTTGATAGAAATACAACCGTATCAGCTCCTGTGGCTGACGAAAGGCTAGTTGTATTTCACTTTTCTAAGGATCCTGAGCGATTCCTTAAGCCCGTTGTAAACAGCGCCATACTTGTTTTTTAAAAGACCCCGCAAGTGCTCCATTTGCTCTTTTGCTTCTTCAAACCCATTCAGATAGCAAATAAGATAGGTGGCGGGTAGTTGTTCCAGATCCAGAAGATCTGCTTTCCCTAAAGACAGGTTCTTTTCGAGCTTTTGCGTTAACGCATTATTGGCATTTAGTATATGATACAGGGTTTTTCGGTCATATTGGGGGGGCTCAAAAATAAGATTGCTGATGATTTGATAGGTGCCATTATCCTGAAAAGTAATACCTACTTCTTCCAATGGGTAGTAGTGTTGTTCCTTTCCCAGCCCCAATTGAACGTATTCCGTAATATTAAAGGAATGCTCATCATAGGCAATGGAGATCTCATCGAGGGCAGAATAAAATAATTTAACCTGCTCATTGATGAGTTCAATGTCTACCCGGGAATAGTAGGTCTTGTCCTTCACTTTCTTTTGATTTCCCGCCCAGCAGATCACAAACTGTTCCTGGAAAACCTTGTAACTGCTGGTCAGGTCTTTATGTCGATAGTTAATAAAGTCGATTACCCCGTCTAACGTTAGCTCTATGTTGTTACGGGCGTGTTGTTCTATGGTCGCTACGGTGGTCGAATTGATATCCTTTAATTGGATGTCGAACGCCTTTGGCATACTGATGCTCCCTTCCCTGAAGAAAACAGCACCCCCATAGTACTTCCAGATATTCTTGCGCAGGGAACACACACGACCATTCGATTTGATGGTTACCAGGCCCACAACCTTCCCTTCCGGCAGGTGTGGGAACGGAATATTCTCATATGAGATCAGAGGCGGGTTGTCCAGGTAGGCATTAACAAGGTTTTGGATCTTACTGTCATCAAAAAAATCGACCCCGACGATCTTATTATCCTCATCCTCTACCCCGATCACAATAAATGAATTGTTCTTTGGATTGCTGTTTGCCAGTGCACAGACGTGCTTTAAAAATTTGGCCTTGCCTTCTCTTTGGCCAATATCAATGAATCGTTTTTTATCATAAAAACTATTCTCGTCATTATGAGCCAAAAGGTTCTTTACCAGAAGGCGTTTGTTGATCATAGGTTCTTGTTCACAATGGTACTGCTTGCCTGGGCGGTAGGCATCACCACCAGATCGGCAATGTTCACGTGATACGGCCTGCTGACCACAAAATATACAATATCTGCAATATCTTCCGGTTGCAGGGGGGCATAGCCCTGGTACACTTTTTTGGCACGTTCCTCGTCACCCTTAAAACGGACCTCACTAAAGCCTGTTTCCACCAATCCGGGATTTACTGCTCCTACCCGAATCCCATACGCATTCAAATCAAGGCGCATCCCCTGGTTAATGGCATCTACAGCATGTTTACTGGCACAGTAGACATTGCCGTTTGGATAGACCTCTTTTCCCGCTGTAGAACCAATATTGATTATATGGCCCGCCTTTTTCTGTACCATTTGAGGTAAGATAGCCCTGGAAACATAGAGCAGCCCTTTCACATTTATATCGATCATGGCATCCCAATCTTCCATGTTGCCATTTTGAACAGGATCTAACCCATGGGCATTTCCGGCATTATTTATGAGCACATCGATGTTTTTAAATGCATCGGGAATTGAGCTTATAGCAGCTTCAACTGCTTCCTTGTCCCTAACATCAAAAAGTAAGGTGTGGACCTTTGTCAAGGCGCCTAACTCACTTGCTAATGCATCAAGTTTTTCCTGCCTTCGTCCGCAAAGGATCAGGGTAAATCCTTTTGTTGCAAAAAGTCTGGCGATGGCCTCCCCAATACCACTGGTAGCCCCTGTAATAAATGCTGTTTTTTTCATAGGTAACCTGTCTTACGCGTGTTTACGGGACCTTATGCCCCTGTGCTGCCGTTAAAAGTGTAAACCAGTCCTCGAGCTCCATGGCCACTTCAGTAGCTTTGACAGCGTCTGAAAGGCGAACCTTGTTCGTTGTCCCTACCACGGGGTGAATCCTTGCCGGGTGTCTCATCAGCCATGCCAGTAACAATTGGTCTTCGGTAGCCCGATACTTTTCCAAAAAGGGTGTCATGGCTTCCTTTATCCTCTTTGTCTGTGTTGTTTCCTCCCTAAAAAAAGATCCCAAAGGAGACCAGGCCATGGCTGTTCTTTTATGCGAAATACAGTCATCCAGTGTACCGTCGTACATTACCTTATCGGCTGTCAGGGAACATTCCACCTGGTTGGCATCCACCGGCTGGCTGGTCTCTAGCATGGCGATCTGTGAAGGGGAGAAATTAGACACCCCAAACTCCTTTATTTTCCCACTTGATTTCAAATGATCAATCGCTTTGGCAATTTCTTCCGGATGCATTAACGGACTGGGCCTGTGTAATAGGAAAAGATCCAGGTATTCTGTCTTTAACTTACTAAGGGAACGTTCTGCCGACCAGATGACATAATCCGCGCTGTAGTTATAATGTTTGGTGACATTATCCCTGGCTTCACAAACATATTGAATGCCGCACTTGCTGATCAGCTGGATCCTTTCACGATCGATCTTGCTTTCTGCAAAGGCATCTCCAAATTCCTCTTCATTCCCATAACCCCCATAGATATCGGCATGATCAAAAGTAGTGATCCCTCCTGTTAAACAATGGTGCATCAGGGAGATCATTTCTGTTTTGGAGAGTTGTTTTCCCCAACTTCCCCAGGTCATGGTTCCCGCAATGATCCTGGAATACGATAGTCCTTTTTTCATAGGCTTGTGAAATTACTAAAAATCTCTTAAATAGTTGATAAAACTTAGGGCTCCCGCATTTTTTAACCAATCATTAACAAGCATTGAATGAATAAATTTTCAATTTGCAGGTCCCTTATAACCAATAGACTAAAACAGCTTTATTAAAACAAAATTATGGAAGAAAATGTTTCTGTAGACATAAGCGCCGTGAATGAGAAAATAGCGCAGGAAAGTGCCTTTATTGATCTGCTGATGATGGAGATGAACAAAGTGATTGTGGGTCAAAAGCATATGACAGAGCGGTTGCTAATAGGCCTTCTTGGCCAGGGCCATATTTTGCTGGAGGGGGTGCCCGGACTTGCTAAAACATTGGCTATCAATACCCTTGCTAAGGCGGTTAAGGGTAGTTTTAGCCGCATACAGTTTACGCCAGACCTGCTCCCTGCCGATGTGGTGGGCACCCTGATCTACAACATTAAGGAAAACGACTTTTCTATCAAGAAGGGGCCTATTTTTGCCAATTTCGTGCTCGCCGATGAGATCAACAGGGCACCGGCCAAGGTACAGTCTGCCTTGCTGGAAGCAATGCAGGAACGCCAGGTGACCATTGGGGATGAGACCTTTCCGCTCGATGCACCTTTTTTGGTAATGGCTACCCAGAACCCCATAGAACAGGAAGGCACCTACCCCTTGCCGGAAGCACAGATAGACCGTTTTATGCTGAAAACGGTCATCGACTATCCTAAAATGAGTGAGGAACAAATGATCATCCGCCAGAATCTGAAGGGTACTTTCGAAGCTGTTAAACCGGTGATCACCTTAAAACAGATCTTGAGTGCACAAAAAGCGGTACGGGAAGTGTACATGGATGAAAAAATTGAGAAATACATCCTGGACCTGGTTTTTGCAACACGCTACCCGGAGAAATACAACCTTGAAAACCTTAAACCATTGATCAGTTTTGGGGCGTCACCCAGGGGAAGTATCAATCTGGCTATTGCAGCAAAATGCTATGCCTTCATTAAACGAAGGGGCTATGTGGTACCGGAAGATGTGAGGGCCGTTATTCATGACGTACTGCGGCACAGGGTTGGCATTACCTATGAGGCCGAGGCAGAAAGTATAACGTCTGAAGAGATCATCAATCGCATCGTAAACGAAATAGAAGTGCCATAACCGTTCAATGTTTAGCATGTTCAAATGGCTTGTTTGAACCCATCTTTTAAAACTTGAACCCATGGATACCAAAGAACTACTCAAAAAAGTTCGCAAGATAGAGATCAAAACCCGTCGGCTTTCCGACCATATCTTTGGAGGTGAATACCATTCTACCTTCAAAGGCCGGGGTATGACCTTTAGTGAGGTCAGGCAGTATCAGTTTGGGGATGACGTTCGGTCTATTGACTGGAACGTGACGGCCAGGTATAACGAACCTTTTGTAAAAGTTTTTGAGGAAGAACGAGAGCTCACCATGATGCTGATGGTCGATGTGAGTGGTTCAGAAATGTTTGGTACCGTCAATCAGTTCAAAAAGGAAGTTGTCACCGAAATCTCCGCCACCCTTGCGTTCTCTGCATTGCAGAACAATGACAAAGTAGGGCTGATCCTCTTTTCGGACGAAGTAGAATTGTTTATTCCGCCAAAAAAAGGGAAAAGCCATGTCCTGAGGATTATCAGGGAGCTGTTAGAATTTAGCCCAAAGAGCCGAAAAACAAATATCACAGAAGCGCTTAAATATATGTCGAGCGTGATGAAGAAAAAGGCCATCGTATTTCTTTTATCAGACTTTATGACCGATGGCTATGAGCGCACCCTAAAAATAGTCGGAAACAAACACGATGTAACGGGCATAAGGGTGTATGATCCCAAAGAAGAACAGATGAGCAATCTGGGGGTCATACAAGTGGAAGATGCTGAAACAGGAACTGTTAGCCTGGTCGACACTCAGTCCAAAAAAGTGCGCAGGGCCTATGAGGCCTATTACAGGGATCATGTGGCCTACTTTAAAGACACGTTCACAAAATCTGGTGCTGGCACCCTTAATTGCAGGGTAGATGAAAGTTACGTTAAAAAATTACTTGGGTATTTCAAGCAAAGAGCCTAATAATGAAAGTACATAAAAAAATAGCAACTACTTATTCCCCAAGCCCGGGCTTGCTTATGGGCGTGTTGTGTTTTTTTATCCTCTTCGCTACTGAAACAGCTGCACAAAGCATCCCTAAAATAAGTACCTCCGCTGATACGACAGCCATCAAGATAGGCGAACAGATTCGGTTTACCGTAACGGTTGAAACCGACAGTACGGACCAGGTCATCTTTCCGGAGGGACAAACCTTTTCGCCATTAGAAACCGTAGAAGCGTTTAAAACGGATACGACGAGGAATTTGGACCGCATAACGCTGCAAAAGATATATGCGCTTACCCAATTCGACTCAGGGTCTTATACGGTGCCTGTACAACGTATTGAGATTAACGGAAAGGGTTATTTCACAGATTCTTTAAGGGTCCATGTGGCCACTGTGGCGGTCGATACGGTTTCTAAGGAGATCTATGATATTAAGCCCCTGATCCCCATAGATAAATCGGGCAGCGACTTTTTCAAAATACTCTTGATTATCCTTGGCATTCTGGTGTTATCCGGACTTATCTATTGGTTCTTCATACGTAAAAAAATGTTGAGTGAAGAAGAAAAAGAGGCGCTGCTGCCCCCTTATGAAAAGGCCATGCTGGAATTAAAACGACTGGAGAATTCGCGTTACCTCATACAGGACGAGTATAAGAAATACTATTCTGAATTAACGGACATTGTTCGCTCTTATTTGGAGGAAGACGTGCATATTTCTGCCTTGGAAAGCACAACCGGACAGTTGATCGAGAAGCTGGAACTGATGAAAGATGCCGGGAAATTAAAAATCGAAGGAGAGACCATCGGCCAATTCAAAAAACTTTTGGAAACAGCCGATCTTGTAAAATTTGCGAGGTCCAAACCCGCACTTTCGATCGCTGAACAGGACCGAAAAGCAGTGGAGCAAATCGTTACCAAGACAAAAGAGGCCATTCCGGAACCAACAGAGGAAGAACTAATGCAACAGGCGGCCTACCAGGAGGCATTGCTGGTCAGAAAAAGAAGGAAGCAATGGATATTCGCAGGTCTTTCCTTTGCAGGCGTCATTGCAATTGCCCTTAGTGCCACAGTATTCTATTATGGCTTCCAACCCGTAAAGGATACAATTTTACGGAATCCTTCCAAAAGGCTCCTGGAAGGAGAATGGGTGAATAGTTCGTATGGCTATCCACCCATTGACCTCTCTGCACCAGATGTGCTTTTAAGGCAGGATATTTCGATAGCCCCTGAAGAAAAGGACAAGATCAAGGATTCACAGGTATTTTCCTATTTCAATCCTCATAATGGGCTGGGTATCGGGACGGCCTCTATTACGCTAACCGAAGCTGTGGAGCCCGACTATCAAAAAAGCATCGATCAGGTATTAAAGGAATTTTCAGACAGGGGAGCCAGGAATATCATTACGAAACAGGAAGAATTCAGTTCACTGTCCGGGGTCCCTGGCGTAAAAGTATATGGAAGTGGTACTTTTCCCGTAACTGACAGCGGGAAGCGAATTAAAGGAAAATACGCCATCATCCTGTTTGGCGGGAAAGGCTTTCTGCAACAAGTGGTACTGTCATGGGAAGAGGGCGACTCCTATGCAGAAGAAATTGTCAATAGGATAATCAATTCTATTGACGTAAAAACACAAGTGTAGATGTTTGAAAATGTACAATTTGCGAATCCCGAGTTCTTCTGGTTGCTTTTAGCACTGCCGCTGGCCGTCCTCTGGTATGTTTTCAAGCGGAAAGAACTGGTGGCTTCTTTGAAAATTTCAAGCAGCAAAGGTTTCCCTAAGAACGAGTTGCTCCCTAAATTGAAACCGGTGTTGTTCCTGATGCGATTATTAGCCCTGGCGGCCATCATTACGGCCATGGCAAGACCACAGATTAACGAAGTATCTACCCGGACGAAAACCACCAGAGGTATCGATATTGTAATGGCCATAGATGTTTCTTCCAGCATGCTGGCCAGGGATTTGAGGCCTAACCGGTTGGCGGCCCTCAAAGATGTGGCTTCGAATTTCATCAGAGAGCGCCCTAATGACCGTATTGGACTGGTAGCGTATGCCGGTGAAAGTTACACCAAAACCCCTATCACCAGTGATAAAGGGATCGTTCTTAACGCCCTTAAGGAAATTACATACGGGCAGCTGACAGACGGCACAGCCATAGGAATGGGCCTGGCCACGGCAGTGAACAGACTTAAAGACAGTAAGGCCACCAGTAAAGTTATCATCCTCTTAACAGATGGGGTCAATAACTCAGGGTTTATAGAGCCCAAAACAGCCGCCAGCCTTGCAGTAGAATACGGCATCAAGACCTACACCATAGGGCTGGGAACCAACGGCAACGCCCTATCGCCCATCGCATATAATGCAGATGGCTCTTTTCGGTATGGGATGCGCCAGGTAGAGATAGATGAACCCCTGCTGCAGGAGATCGCAGACGTTACCGGAGGTCAATATTTCAGGGCTACAAACAATCAAAAATTGGAAGCCATTTACGATGAGATCAATAAGTTGGAAAAGACAGACGTGGAAGAAATTAAATACTATAATTCTGAGGAGAAATTCCGTTCATGGGTGCTAATGGCAGGCATCCTGCTAATTTCGGAATGGCTTTTCCGAAACATATTATTCAGAAGTTTTATTTAAGAAATGATACAGATAGACGAATCGATATATTTTTATTTATTCCTCCTTTTTCCGGGTTTGGTCTTCTTGTATATGGTCCTCGTTTTCTGGAAAAAAAGGACGCAGCGAAAATTTGCCGAAGCAGCGCTGCTGAGACGGCTTACACCAAGCAGATCCAGTTTTAAAGGCGGCTTGAAATTGTTATTTCTGCTATTGGGGCTTACGGGCCTTATCCTTGGTCTTGTTAACCCCAAGATAGGGACAAAGCTGGAAACCGTTAAACGGGAAGGGGTAGACATCGTTTTTGCCATTGACGTTTCAAAAAGTATGCTGGCAGAGGACATCGCCCCCAATCGTTTGGAAAAGGCCAAGCGCATAGTGTCCGAGATCATCAATCAGCTGGCCAGTGACCGGATCGGGCTCATTGCTTATGCAGGCCAGGCAGTGCCTCAATTACCTATTACCACAGATTACAGTGTGGCAAAAATGTTCCTGTCTTACCTGAATACAGATCAGTTGTCCTCCCTGGGCACCGCAATAGACCAGGCCATTAATCTGGCCACGACCTTTTACGATGATGAAGACCAGACCAACCGGGTCCTTTTCATCGTTTCAGATGGAGAAGATCATGAAGGCCTTGCGGTAGATGCAGTAGACCAGGCCGTAGAAAATGGCATACGCATCTATACCATTGGTATAGGGAAGACGAAAGGAGCTCCTATCCCAATCAAGAGAAATGGAGTGGTACAGGAATTAAAAAAAGACGGCGAGGGTGAGGTGGTGATCACCAGATTGAATGAGGAAATGCTGAAAGATATTGCGGAGAAGGGCAATGGAGCGTATATTGACGGTTCGAACACAGATGAGGCGGTAACCTTTATAAAGGAAGAATTGAATAAGATGGATAAAATGGAGTTCGAAGCCAAGCAATTTGCGGAATACAAGGATCAATTTCAATGGTTCCTGGGATTAGGCCTGCTCTTTATATTTTTAGATATCTTTATTCTGGACAGAAAGACCAAATGGTTAAAAAAGTTGAACTTATTTAACGAGAAGCATCATGAATAAGGCTTATTATCTTGCAGCAGTGCTTATTCTTTTAGCTTGTTACGGGAATGCACAGGAAGCAGACAAGGAAAAGGAAAAAGCACTTAGGACATCGGTAGATCTTACCTGGGAAGCAAATAAAGAGCTTACAGACGATCAGTTCATACAGGCCGAGGGTGATTACCGCAAGGCCATCTCCAAGAGCAGGGAGAACACCGTGGCGCCTTACAATTTGGGAACCGCCTATTACAAAAAAGAGCATTACGAAGAAGCCTTTAGTCGTTTTAAGCAAGCAGGGGAATCGGCTTCGGAAAAAACGGAAAAGCACAAGGCATTTCATAACATGGGAAATGTCTTTATGAAGAATGAGGAGTACGACAAAGCGGTGGAAGCCTATAAAGAAGCCCTTAGAAATGATCCTTCGGATGAGGAAACCCGATATAACCTGGCGCTAGCGAAAGAATTGGCCAAAAAAGAGAAAGACCAGGAAAAAAACGAAGAGAACGAAGACAAAAAAGATCAGCAAGATCAGCAAGATCAGCAAGATCAGCAAGAAAAGGAAGAAGAGAAGAAAGAGGACCAACAGCAGCAAGAGAATAAAAAAAACCAGGAAGAAGGAGATCAGGAAAAAGAAGATAACAAAGAAGGAGAGGGTGAGCAGAAAAAGGAAGAACCTCAGCAAGGAGACCAGAAAGAGGAACAAAAACAACCCAAACCAGACCAACTCTCTCCGCAGCAGATAAAGAATCTGCTGGAAGCTATGCAGAATGAAGAAAATAAGGTCCAGGAAAAAATGAACGAGAAAAAGGTAAAGGGACCTAAATCAAAAAATGCAAAAGACTGGTAATGAATAGATCACTGGCATTTATTTTTATGGCGTTCCTGCTCTTGATGGGCAGGCCACAGCTATTTGCTCAGGACCAGGAAACGGTTGAATTTGAAGTAGCGCTCAGTAAGGAAAAACTGGGCATTAATGAACGTCTGCGAGTCGATTTTACAATGAATAAGGATGGGGACAACTTCGTTCCCCCCAATTTTGAGGGCTTTCGAATTGTCATGGGCCCATCTCAGTCTATCAGTTCTTCCTGGATCAATGGCGTGCGAAGTTATACCAAGACATATTCCTATACCCTGGCACCAACGGAACGGGGGATTTTTTCTATTGATCAGGCCACGATTGTCATCGATGGCAAGACATACAAATCCCTGCCCAAAAAAGTAACAGTAACGGCTGCCGTAGACAAACCGAGCGATCAAATGACCGCCGATGACATTGCCGACCAAAACCTGCACCTGGTTGCAGAGGTATCCAAAGGCAATCCGTATCTGAACGAAGCCCTCAGTGTGGTGTACAAACTGTATGTGAGTCCCTCTATTAACGTGTCTAACTTCCGGCCTTTAGACAATCCTACCTATAATAATTTTTGGAGCCAGGACATCCCTGTTACTTCCTATAATGTAAAAAACGGGACCTACGAAGGGAAGTCCTACCGGTATGTAATCCTGAAGAGGGTGGTCTTATATCCGCAAAAAAGCGGGCCTTTGGAAATAGAACCCCTTTCACTGGACGTCACCCTGGAAGTGCCCACCAACCGGCGCGATTTTTTCGGCAGCCCTATCTATGCCCAGACCAACAAAACGGTGTCTGCCGGGAAAAGGACCATAAACGTAAAACCACTCCCTGCCAAAGGACAACCGGCGGATTTTAGTGGTGCCGTGGGAACTTTCGAATTTAATGTAAGCAGTAGCAAAAAAAGCCTGAAAGCTTCCGAATCACTTCAGGCTATTGTAGAAGTAAAGGGAAATGGCAATCTCAAACTTTTTCAACTTCCTACACTGGTAATGCCCGGCGCTCTTGAAGTCTACGAGCCCGAATTTAATGAGAATGTGAAGACCACCCTTTCCGGAATGCAGGGAAACGTGAGCAACCATTATACGGTTGTTCCTTCCTTTAAAGGAAAATACCCCATCCCTCCCGTCAGTTTTAGTTATTTCGATCCGGAGTCGGCCAGCTACAAAACGCTCACTTCCGAGGAAATTATGATCGATGTTATGGAAGGGCCCATGGAGACCCAGGCCGGGGCCATTTCTTTGAACGAAAACAATAAAAAGCCGGTTCAGAGCATCGCCAGTCAATTTCATTTTATCAAATTGGAGCCAAAGCTGGTTTCGATGCAACGCAGCTTCTTTTTTGGTACATTAAAATTTTATCTGCTCCTGCTGAGTCCCTTGCTACTCATCCCGCTTGCAGTGCTCTTTGGAAAAAAACGAGAAGCGATTGCCAGTGATGTGGCAGGCAATAAGATAAAGAAAGCCAACAGGATGGCGCGAAAATTCCTGTTCAAAGCCAAACGTGCGCTTGGAGAAAAGGATGCCTTCTATATTGCCATGGAAAAGGCCCTGCACAATTATCTCAAGGCCAAGTTAAAGATTGAAACCTCCGAATTCTCCAAAGAGAAGATAGCAGCACTATTGGCTCAGAAAAAAGTAGACAGCACTACCGCTGAGGGCTTTATCGGCCTATTAAAAAATTGTGAAATGGCACGTTACAGTCCGTTTTCAGAGGTGCAGATGCAAGAAGACTACGATAAGGCAAGTGAAGTAATCTCAGCAATGGACAAACAACTTTAGCATGAAAAAATGGACCTTGATATATATGGTTTTTGTTGGTGTCCTTGCCATGGCGCAGGATGAAGTATTATTCGACAAAGCGACCACCGCATACAACGAAGGGAATTATGAATTGGCCATAGACAATTATCAACAGATCCTGAGAAACGGAAAACATTCGGCAAATGTTTATTTTAACCTCGGGAATTCCTACTACAAATCTAATCAGATAGGTCCCAGCATTTACTATTATGAGAAAGCGCTTTTACTCGATCCGAATAACCCTGAGATACGGAACAACCTGTCTTTTGCACAGCAAATGACCATCGACGCCATTGAACCACTGCCTCAAACAGCACTTTCCAAAATCCTTTCCAATACCAGGGGAATCTTTACATTTGATCAGTGGGCCTATATTGCCATTGGTTTTATGGCGTTATTCGTAGCCCTCTATCTCTCTTTTTATTTTATGCAATTCGCTGCTCAGAAACGCATAGCCTTTATTGGCGGCCTGGTTTCCCTGCTCTTTTCGGGCCTATGTATTGCGATGGCTGTTTTTCAATATCAGGATTTTATTAAAACCAATCCTGCTATCATTTTCGCCCAGGAAACGACGGTTAAAGAAGAGCCCAATAACAGAAGTAATACCCTGTTTGAACTTCATGAGGGAACCAAGGTTATGGTGGAAGAAAAGCTGAATGATTGGAATAGAGTGCGACTGGCAGACGGCAAGAATGGGTGGATTCCGGCCTCAGATCTGAAACTTCTTAAGGATTTTTAGTCTATCTTTAACAGTAAGTTAATAGTATTCCTATTATTTTTGGGATAGACCGCCAGAAAAATGAAAACCTTTATTTTACTACTGTTATCCGCTATTTGGCTCAATAGTGTTTTTGCAACGCCGCTCCTTAAAGTGATGTCTGATGATACCCCATATCTAACAGTCAATATGAACGAAGAAGAACCTCAGGAACAAGATAAATTAGATATCGGGGAAGACTACCTCTTTTCTCAGCCAAATCATTTAATTCTATTACAGTTTCAAAATAGAAATACGCGTCTGTTTTCCGAAAGTCCTTCTAAGGTTTCTTCCTTTACCAACGAAATTCAACTCCCCCCTCCGGAAAGTTCCTTTTAGGGCCCTCTTAAAGTAAATTCCTTATTAATCCGTCTTGAGCAACGCTCAAGGCCCTATTTATATAATAATGTTCAAAACGCTAAAGAACGATTTACCAGCCAGTATTGTTGTATTTTTTGTTGCACTGCCTCTTTGTTTGGGAATCGCCCTGGCCAGTGGAGCACCTTTATTCTCAGGATTGATTTCCGGAATTATTGGCGGTATCATGGTGGGTGCCCTTTCGGGCTCTAAAATTGGTGTCAGTGGCCCGGCGGCCGGACTTGCTGCCATTGTCCTAACGGCAATCGGAACCCTCGGAGGGTATGAGAATTTCCTGGTGGCGGTGGTTTTGGGGGGTGCCATCCAAATACTATTCGGATTCCTTAAAGCCGGGGTTATTGGCTATTACTTCCCATCTTCTGTTATCAAAGGAATGCTAACAGGTATCGGGATCATTATCATTCTTAAACAGATCCCCCATTTTTTCGGGTATGACGCTGATCCTGAAGGCGATTTTTCCTTTTTCCAGGTCGATGGGAAAAATACCTTTTCTGAAATTATCAACTCCATCAATTTCATTAGTCCGGGTGCTACCCTTATTGCCGTCATAGGCATGGGCATTTTGCTTTTATGGGATAAGGTCCTCACCAAAAAAGCGCGGTTATTCCAACTTGTACAAGGCCCTTTGGTGGCAGTTGTATTGGGGATCGTATTTTTTATTGCCACTAAAGAAAATTCCTTTTGGGGGATCTCTTCAGAACATCTTGTGAGCGTCCCTATCCCTGAGAATCTTACTTCCTTTATGGGCCAGTTCAGCTTTCCCAATTTTAGGGTGATCACGAGCCCTGAGATCTGGATCACAGCATTCACCATTGCCCTGGTGGCCAGCCTGGAAACCCTATTATGCGTAGAGGCAACAGATAAACTGGATCCGGAAAAACACGTTACCCCAACAAACAGGGAATTACTGGCCCAGGGAACAGGGAACATTATTTCCGGGATGATAGGCGGATTACCTATTACACAGGTTATCGTAAGAAGTTCTGCCAATATCCAATCCGGTGGCAAATCCAAATTATCTGCTATCATTCATGGTTTTCTCCTGCTTATTTCAGTCCTCCTGATCCCGCGATTGCTAAACATGATTCCTTTGTCCGTTCTTGCGGCTATCTTGTTCATGGTAGGTTATAAACTTGCCAAACCATCCCTTTTTAAACAAATGTATGCCGCAGGGTGGAAGCAGTTTGTTCCTTTTACAGTTACGGTGGCAGGTATCATTTTTACTGATCTCCTGGTTGGTATTTCCATGGGATTGGGTGTGGGAATAGTAATAATTTTGATCAAGAGCTATCAGAACTCACACTTCCTGCATATCCAGGATAAGAGTAATGGTATTCACAAATTGAAAATGACCCTGGCAGAGGAGGTAACCTTTTTTAATAAAGGGGCGATCCTGAAAGAATTAGATGGTATCCCCAAAGATTCCTATCTTGAGCTCGATGTTACAAATACGAGGTATCTAGACAGTGATATTATTGAGATCCTCGAAGATTTTTCATGGAAAGCCAAAGACAGGAACATTAGCATTACGTTGATATCCCAAAACGGCATCGTGGAAAATCCTTCGAGTTTTTTGGAATTTTTCAACCTTCGCTCTAAAACCGTTTAAGCAACATAAAAAGACAGTGATGAAAATTGAAACCGTATTTAAAAATAACCAGGCCTGGATAGAAGCGAAGCTAAAGACCGATGCCAATTTCTTTGAGGACCTGGGGAAGGGTCAAAATCCAGAATTGCTCTATATAGGCTGCTCCGATAGCCGGGTAACGGCAGAAGATCTCATGGGTATGGGCCCCGGAGAGGTGTTTGTACATCGTAATATTGCGAATATGGTGATCAGCATAGACCTCAACGTCATGTCGGTTGTAAATTATGCCATTGAACATTTAAAAGTAAATCATGTAGTGGTTTGTGGTCATTACGCCTGCGGAGGCGTAAAAGCAGCTATGCAATCCGCAGATCTTGGGATCCTTAATCCATGGCTTCGAAACATTCGCGATGTGTACAGAATCCACAAGAAAGAATTAGATACAATAACAGATGAAGAAAAGAAATACGACCGCCTTGTAGAGCTCAATGTACAGGAACAGTGCGTAAACCTCATTAAGACCGCTGCTGTACAAAAGGCGTACCGCGATCGGAATCTCCAGGTGTATGGTTGGGTATTTGATGTGCACACGGGAAAATTGATCGATCTGAAAATAGACTTTGAGAATATCCTCAAAAATATCATGGAGATCTACCACCTGGATTAAGTCTTTTAAAAATCTTGATGTAATAAAAAGCCAATGAAAACCATTGGCTTTTACATTTTAGGGTAGTCAGGGCTTTTGGGCGGCAGTTTGGAAAAGGACTTCCCGGGAGTGCATATTTTTAATAGTGCTGACCAATGTGTCCAATTCATAAAAAACAAGTATTTTTGAACGCTGCAAGTAAAGGACTTTTCACATGATAGACCAGTTAAAGGCACATATTAAAGAGGTCAATGATTTTTCTGCTTCCACTCCCGAGGCCGTTGAAAATTTTCGGATCAAGTACTTAGGTAAAAAGGGGGTGCTGAATCATTTCTTCGGAGAATTTAAGTCGGTCCCCAATGAACAAAAAAAGGAATTTGGTCAAACGATCAATGAGCTTAAGGAGCTTGCCACAGAAAAGGTAAAAGCCCTTAAGGAGACCCTTGAAAGCAAAGGAGGTACAAAGCGTGCTTACAACGATTTGACAAGGCCGGGAGAACCAATGGAACTGGGGGCGCGCCATCCCATTTCCCTTGTAAAAAATCAGATTATAGATATTTTCTCCAGGATAGGGTTCAATGTTTCGGAAGGACCGGAAATTGAGGACGACTGGCATAATTTCACAGCCCTCAATTTACCCGAACACCATCCTGCCCGCGACATGCAGGATACCTTTTTTATTCAGACGAACCCAGACCTTTTGCTCCGCACCCATACCTCTTCGGTACAGGTACGTTATATGGAGAAGCACCAACCTCCCATCAGGACCATTTCACCGGGTCGGGTGTACAGAAACGAGGCTATTTCAGCGCGGTCGCACTGCTTTTTCCACCAGGTGGAAGGTTTATATATCGATAAAGATGTCTCTTTTGCAGATCTCAAACAAACCCTGCAATTCTTCACCGAGGAATTATTCGGGAAATCAAAGATCCGCTTACGGCCTTCCTACTTTCCTTTTACGGAGCCAAGCGCAGAAGTAGATGTGTATTGGGGACTCGAAACCGAAACCGATTACAGGATGACCAAGGGTACTGGATGGTTGGAAATTATGGGGTGTGGCATGGTAGATCCGAATGTGTTGGATAATTGCGGAATCGACTCTAAAAAATATTCCGGGTTTGCTTTTGGGATGGGAATAGACAGAATTGCCTTATTATTACACCAAATAAGCGATATCCGCCTGTTAAGTGAGAACGATGTTCGGTTTCTGGAACAGTTTAAAAGCGCCTATTAAAAGTTGAGATCCTGTATGGTCAACGCAAGGGAAACCCTTTGGCTGCCCACCAGGGATGTATTTCGATGACCAATCGACCGGATCGCACCATAGGGTCTAAATGGGCAAGGCTGTCGGCCATTTCCAGTGTTGGCGTATTGTAAATGGTGATCCCCCTTATTTCCCCATCATCCCCGAAAGGACCCGAGATATCGGCATATCCTTCCTCATACATCCTGCCCAAATGGGCCAGGTGAAGCGTTTGCAAGCTGTCTGCCTCGGCCTTTGTTTGTGACCGTACAGGACCGCTTTTGAGAAAGGCTATAAAATATTGCTGCATCAGTACGGTATCTCCTGTTTGTGAATCGATGTAATCAAAGGTTTCATAGCCTGCTTCCTGAAGTGCCAGCTTAATAGAAGCTTGTGAAGGTTTTTGTGCTCCCGCACCTAATTCCCGGTTTATGGGTAGCTTTTCCGGATCAGGTTTACAGGCCATAAAACATATGGCTATTAATACAAGGCTTGTTATATATCTCATTACTTCCAGGATTTATAGGGGTTCTTACTCAATTGGGAATTATAGTATTTCGGATCTCCGGTTACCTCCAGCCCTATCCATGATGGTTTTTTGTAGACCTCATTTTTTTCATGAAGCTCAATTTCGGCGATCACCAGGCCTTCATTTTGCTCAAGGAATTCATCTACTTCCACCACGTGGTCACCACTTTTTACAGAATACCTTATTTTATGGATAACGCCTTTTTCACAGATATTCAACAATTGTTTTGCTTCCTCGGAAGGGATCTCCCGTTCCCATTCGAAACGCGTAGTTCCTTCCGTGTCCGTAAGTCCTTTTACCGTAAGATATCCTTGCTTTCCTTTGAGCCTAACGCGTACTGTGCGTTCCGGATCGGTATTCAGGAAGCCCTGTATGATTTCTTCCCGTAAAAAGGCTTCTTTGCGGTAGTCCTGTGACGTAACCAGAAATTTTCTTTCTATTTCAATCATTTGCAATGCGTACTATTTCCTCTGAGGGGATCCTCGCTTTATCGAAGGGGTTATTGGCGAGCCAAACCATGGACTTCGCTATGGTGTTGGGATGAATGGACCGGTATTTTTTTAAAGGCCCTACCAGAACAAGATCGGCTATTTTAAAAATCTGCTTTGCCATCCATTCACCACTGCGCTTTTCCTTTCGCTTACCACTAATGAGTGCTGGTTGCAAGAGATGTGTTTTGGGAAGTTTATACCTCAAAACGGCCTTTTCCATTTCTCCCTTGATCTTGTTGTAGAATATGGCACTTGCCGGATCTGCCCCAAGCGCCGAGATCACCAGCAAAGTACCAATGCCATTTTCAGAACATAACTGAGCCGCTGATACAGGGATACCATAGTCTATTTTCTTATACAATTCCCTATCTGGCGTTTTTGCCTTGGTAGTCCCTATACAGCAATAGACCTCATCGGCTATGAATGCATCCCTGAAGCTGCCTAACGACAGCAGATCGCCTGTATATTCCTCTAGTTTCGGATGTGTGAACCCCACTGAACTTCTGGAAAAAACCCTGATGGATCCATAACGCTCATCCGAAAGTAACTGCTGTAAGAGCAGGCCTCCGGTTAATCCTGTCGCCCCAAGAATAATAGCCGATTTCTTTGCTGTATCCACAAATCTAAGATATGACTTAAATTTGTTTATGCCGTACGATTTCCCATTGCGCAAAATAATACATGTGGATATGGATGCTTTTTATGCATCCGTAGAACAACTAGACCATCCCGAACTAAAAGGAAAGCCCTTAGCGGTTGGAGGAGGGGCCGCAAGAGGGGTGGTGGCGGCAGCCAGTTACGAAGCGCGTACCTTTGGTGTAAGAAGTGCCATGAGTGGGGCTTTGGCCGCAAAAAGGTGTCCTGATCTGATTTTTGTAAAGCCGCGTTTTGACCGTTATAAAGAGATTTCCCAGAAAATTCGGAATATCTTTTTTGACTATACCGCGCTGGTGGAGCCGCTTTCATTGGATGAAGCGTACCTCGATGTCACCACCAATAAAGTTGGGAACCCGTCTGCCAGCCTGATCGCAAAGGAGATCCGGGAGCGGATCTATAGCGAAACCGGACTCACAGCTTCCGCTGGCATCTCGGTGAATAAATTCGTGGCCAAAGTGGCCAGTGATCTCAACAAGCCAAATGGTCAAAAGACCATTAATCCCGAGGAGGTCATTCCCTTTCTGGAAGCCCTGGATATCCGTAAGTTCTACGGCGTCGGAAAGGTCACCGCAGATAAAATGTACCAGCTAGGGATTTTTACCGGCAAGGACCTCAAAAGCAAATCACCGGAGTTTTTAGAGGTACATTTTGGAAAGAGCGGGCAGCACTATTATCAGGTGGTGAGAGGTATTCATCATAGCGAGGTGAAACCCCATAGAATCCCAAAATCAGTAGGTGCAGAACGTACTTTTAGTGAAAATCTAAGTAGTGAGGTATTCATGAAAGAACGGCTAAAACACATTGCGGAAGAGCTGGAAAAACGACTCCGCAGCTCGAAAATGGCCGGTAAAACCGTCACTCTGAAGATTCGATACAGCGATTTTACACTTCAAACAAGGAGCAAAACCCTCCCCTACTTTATTTCTGACACCAACCTGATCCTGGAAACAGCCATTGAATTGCTCTATCAGGGAACACTGGAAAATTCCGTCCGCCTCCTGGGTATTTCGCTTTCTAAGCTGAATACCAGTGATGCCAAGGAACCCAAAAAAAATGAATCGATTTCCGTGCAGTTAAAATTCGAGTTATAAGGGTGTTGCTTTCCGATAGCGCTCCTCTTTAAAAGCTGCAGGTTTCAATTTCAGTAACCCTTAGTGTATTTACCATTCCCTTATTTTTAATGGGCATGGCTGCAAGACTAATAAGCATATCGCCCGTATCCAAAAATCCCTTCTGGCAGGCAATCTTATTTACATCTTCAATGGTCTCATCCGTAGAAACAAAACGGTCATAGTAAAAGGCTTTTACCCCCCATAGCAAATTCAGCTGGGTCAGTATCCGTTTGTTGGAAGTAAAGACCAAAATATGGGCACTAGGCCGCCAGGCCGAGATCTGGAAGGCAGTGTAACCACTATTGGTCAATGTTGAAATAGCCTTTGCTTTGATCTCATTAGCCATCAAAGCAGCATGATAACAAACTGCTTTTGTAATATACCGTTTTGTCCTGATATGTGGTGGTTCCTGCGGGACTTTGATCAGTTCAGATCCTTCAACACTTATCAGGATGCTGGCCATTTTTTCGATGACCTGCACCGGATAGTTCCCCACCGATGTTTCCCCGGATAACATAACGGCATCGGCGCCATCCATAACCGAATTTGCCACATCATTGACCTCTGCCCGGGTAGGCGTAAGGCTGGTGATCATGGTTTCCATCATTTGAGTAGCAATAATAACAGGGATCCTTGCCTTCTTAGCTCTTAATACCAGTGTCTTTTGGATCAGTGGCACTTCCTGAGCGGGTACCTCCACACCAAGGTCACCCCGGGCCACCATGAGCCCATCACAATAAGAAACGATTTTATCGATATTTTCTACTGCTTCGGGTTTCTCTATCTTGGCAATGATAGGAATCTTATGCTTTGAATGTTCTGCTATCAGGTTTTGTAGGTCTATTAAATCCTGACTGAACCTTACGAAGGAAAGCGCTATCCAGTCCACATCCTGAGAGATGGCGAAAATAGCATCCTTTATGTCTTTTTTGGTAAGGGCAGGAAGCGAAATGTTGGTATTGGGAAGGTTTACGCCTTTTTTGGATTTTAATGGTCCGCCTTGAATTACTTTGGCACGCACTTCGTCTACCTTGTTGGTAGATAGCACCTCAAACATGAGCTTTCCATCGTCCAATAGGATGCGCTCCCCGGGATTTACATCCCTCGGAAATTCCGCATAGTTCATATAGACCTTCTCCGCATTGCCCTCAAAAGGTTTCCCTGTAATAAAGGTGATCTCATCTCCCGGAGCCACAACCACTTCCCCGGCCATAACCCCTACACGCAGCTTTGGCCCCTGCAGGTCTGCAAGAATGGCTGTATAGATCCCTAATTCCTCGTTCAGTTCACGGATAATCTTAATGCGCTTTTTTACGTCCGTATAATCGGCATGCGAAAAATTAATGCGGAATACATCTACCCCGGCTTCTATCATTTTTCTCAAGGTCTCCTTATCGCTGCTGGCAGGGCCTAAAGTGGCTACTATCTTTGTCTTCTTTTTATTCGGCATTTTATCAAAAAATTAGGTTGGGCTTTGATTTTAACTTCTCGGCATCTATCATATAAGCGGTGATAACCCTTGGCAAGGATTTTATTTTCTTTAAAACCTCTGTGTCCGGGTCTTCATCATCTATCTTTAGCAGGTAATCCACCTCTTTATATTCGGGTAAAAGCGAATGAGTGGTGTAGGAAAGTTCATTTGGGAACAGGTTGTCAGGGTTGTTAGGGGCCTCAATTACACAGGTATTGAACAGTAAGGTCCAGGTTCTGTCATAAAGTTCGTCTTTCCATTCAAAATATGGATAAGAAGTCTTTTTTGTGAATGACAAATCGTTTTTGGCCCTTCGCAATCGTATTCTCAGGCAGTCGTTCAGGGCATATACCAATGCATGATCTTCCATGCTGGTATGAATCCCTACCAATGTGAAAACCTCTTCACATACCTCGTCATCGATCCTTAAGGTTACTCCCATAAAAAAACCTAAGATGTAAATATATAATTAATAAAGAAACTTCCCTAACACCTATGGGTCTTATCTTAGGCCTCCTATTCTTAAAGTTGCGGTGACACACTCATACTCAAGACTTTTCGATCTTGTGTTGCAGGGCAAAGAACGCCCTTTTGGAAGCCTTCTCCTCTGCTTTCTTTTTTGAAGTGGCTCTTGCTTTGGCCATTACCTTCCCATTAATACTGAATTTAACGGCAAAATGCTTCAATGGATCCTTCCCTGTGTCTTCGTAAATGATATACTTGAAATCCTTTTTTTGTTTTTGACACCATTCAATCAGGAGGCTTTTATAACTGATCACCTGCCCCTCCAGTTGTTCTATGTCCACATAAGGCTCTATGACCCTATCCTGAATAAATTTTTCACAGTATTTATAGCCCCGATCCAGGTATATTGCCCCCACCAATGCTTCAAAAACATTCCCGTGAATGTTATCCCCAAAATGAGACTTCGGAATTCTGCTTTCGACATACTGGATCAGGTTTAGATCCTTCCCCAGCTCATTCAAGTGTTTTCTACTCACAATTTTAGAGCGCATCTTGGTGAGATAGCCTTCATCGCCTGCCGGTACTTCCTTGTATAGGTGTTTGGAAATAATGGTCCCCAACATGGCATCTCCCAAAAATTCAAGCCGCTCATAGTTCATGGGGTTCCCCTGTTTGTCCCTTTGATTGGCAGACCTGTGTAAAAAGGCTTTTTTGTAGATGTCGATACTCTTTGGCTTAAATCCCAGAATAGTGCTGATCCCCAAAAAAAAATCCCCATCCTTTTTGGAATGGGAATTGAATAAATTGGAGGGGAAATTCATTGGTTACTCTTCTAATTTTTTAAAGACAACACATGCATTATGGCCACCAAAGCCAAAGGTATTGCTCATGGCTACCTTCACATCTCTTTTTTGTGCTTTGTTAAGGGTCAGGTTGAGCTTTGGATCTATATTTTCATCAACTGTTGAATGATTGATGGTTGGCGGCACCAGGCCATGCTGTATCGCCAGAATGGAAGCAATTGCCTCAATGGCGCCAGCAGCACCTAATAAATGCCCTGTCATGGATTTCGTCGAGTTGATGTTGATATGTGGGGCATGACTACCAAAGACCTGTGAAATCGCTTTCAGTTCTGCTACATCGCCAAGGGGTGTAGAAGTACCGTGGGTATTGATAGCATCTATATCCTCAGGCTTTAATCCGGCATCGCGAAGGCAGTTTTCCATTACCCTCACTACACCGATCCCTTCCGGGTGAGGAGCGGTCATATGATAGGCATCACTAGACATCCCACCACCGATGATCTCGGCATAGATCTTAGCGCCTCTTGCTTTGGCATGTTCATATTCTTCGAGGATCAAAGCACCTGCGCCTTCTCCTAAAACAAAACCATCCCTGGTGGCATCGAAAGGCCGGGAAGCGGTTTCCGGACTCTCATTTCTTGTTGATAGCGCATGCATGGCATTAAAGCCACCCATCCCCGCCATGGTAACAGCTGCCTCACTACCCCCGCTAACAATGATATCGCAATGCCCTAAACGAATATAATTAAGGGCATCGATCATGGCATTGGCCGAAGAAGCACAGGCCGATACGGTAGTGTAGTTGGGGCCCATAAAACCGTATTTGATGGAAATATTGCCCGGAGCAATATCAGCAATCATCTTGGGAATGAAGAACGGATTGAAACGCGGGGTCCCATCGCCTTTGGCAAAATCCATTACTTCATTTTGGAAGGTCTCCAGACCGCCTATCCCGGCACCCCATATGACACCTACCCGAAACTTATCGATCTTATCAAGGTCTAAGCCGGAATCGGCGATAGCTTCATCAGACGAAACCAGCGCATATTGAGCAAACCGGTCCAGTTTACGGGCTTCTTTACGGTCAAAGAAATTCTGAGGATCAAAATTTTTTAGTTCGCAGGCGAATTTTGTCTTGAATTTTTCAGTATCGAAATAGGTAATGGGTGCTGAACCGCTTTTGCCGGATTTCAACCCCTCCCAATATTCCTGAATGTTATTGCCTATAGGTGTTAAAGCACCCAGACCTGTTACAACAACTCGTTTTAACTGCATGGAACCAAATTTTGTTTCATATGTATGTATACCATGTGAAAATTAAAAAAAAATATCCATGCAGCGCGGTTACCACATGGATAATTTACAATATGTTCCTGATATCATTACTTATTTGGCCTCTTCAATATAACTGATCGCTTGGCCGACGGTTGCAATATTTTCTGCTTGATCATCAGGAATCTGGATATCAAATTCCTTTTCAAATTCCATTATCAACTCAACAGTATCTAATGAATCTGCCCCTAAATCGTTAGTGAAGCTAGCTTCAGCAACAACTTCGTTTTCATCTACCCCTAACTTATCAACGATAATTGCCTTTACTCTTGATGCAATGTCTGACATAATTTTTTTGGTTTTAATTTTTAATTGTTGGCAAAAATAAAAAACTTTAGTGGAAATACACCATAAGAAGCCAAATTGTGAGGTAATTTAAGAAATTTAATGGCAAGTGTATTACTTTAGCACCACAAAAATTTGTTGAGAACTTAATTCTGTTGTTATCGGATCCTCTATTATTTCCAGGACTTTTGAGAGCGTTTTAGCTGTTCCGCATGGGTGTCACAGTTCTCCTTTCAGTTTAGTAAACAAATGAAACAACTTGTCCTATTTGCAAGCGGCTCCGGGTCTAACGTTGAAAATATTATACGTTATTTTGACGGAAATCCGGCTATTGCCGTTTCCTGTGTTTTCACCAATAAACGGGATGCCTATGTGATTGACAGGTGCAATTCCCTGGGCATTCCTGTTTTTTATTTCAACAGCCACAGTTTTTATCATTCGCACCGATTATTGGATATGCTGACTTGTCTTGCCCCTGATCTGGTTGTGCTGGCCGGGTTCCTGCTGAAGATCCCCAAAGAAATGGTAGATGCCTTTCCGGGGAAGATCATCAATATTCACCCTGCGCTACTGCCTAAATATGGAGGAAAAGGCATGTACGGGCGGCATGTTCATGCTGCTGTGAAAGAACAGCAAGAAACCGAAACGGGGATCACCATTCACTATGTAAACGAATACTATGATGAAGGGGCTATCATCAAACAATTCAAAACCGCAGTAGGGTCCCAGGATACGGTTGAAACGATAGCGAAAAAGGTACAGGCCCTGGAACATGATCATTTTCCTGAGGTCATTGAAGAACTATTGGTTGCGCGTTAATGTCTAAAAAGAAAAAATACTATGTGGTCTGGAAGGGCAAAATTCCCGGGGTTTATGCCTCATGGGATGAATGCAAGGCGCAGATCGCCGGAATTAAAGGTGCTCAGTACATGTCCTTCCCCAATCAATCTGATGCGGCCCGGGCCTTTAACAGTAACTATAATGCGTATAAGGGGCAAAACAAAAAGTCACCCGGATTATCCGCTGCTGAACTCCTTAAAATAGGCGCGCCTAATTTTCACTCGATCTCCGTTGACGCCGCCTCCAGTGGCAACCCGGGGATCATGGAGTACCAGGGGGTTGACACAAAAACCAAAAAACTGCTTTTTAAGCAAGGTCCTTTTCCGGAAGGAACCAATAATATTGGGGAATTCCTGGCAATAGTTCATGGCCTGGCATACCTGAAGGAGCGTAAAAGCGATCGGATTATTTATACCGATTCGCGCACAGCCATTAGCTGGGTGCGCAAAAAACAATGCAACACCAAATTAACCCCTTCTACAACCAATGAAGATTTGTTTAAACTCATAGCCAGAGCTATTCATTGGTTAAAATCCAACGCTTACAATACGCCAATCGTAAAATGGGAAACTGCTGCCTGGGGAGAAATTCCGGCAGATTTTGGACGCAAATAGTGCAGGTATATAATATGATTTAATGCGCTTTCAGGCAATTTCAAAAGCGTATATTTGCATCAAATTTGAAACGTTTCCATGGGTAAACTTCTTATTGTAGGAACTGTTGCGTTTGATGCCATAGAAACCCCTTTTGGCAAAACAGATAAGATCTTGGGGGGCGCTGCTACGTTCATAGGCCTGGCAGCTTCCCAATTTGATATAGAATCGGCTATTGTTTCGGTGGTTGGTTCCGATTTTCCTCAGGAATATATCGACTTGCTCAGAAACAGGAATATTGATATCTCTGCCCTGGAAATCGTGGCAAATGGAAAAACCTTCTTTTGGAGTGGCAAATACCACAACGACCTCAACAGCCGGGACACGCTGATTACCGACCTTAATGTGCTGGCCGATTTTAACCCTGTGGTGCCTGCCCATTTCAGGGACGCCGATGTGCTGATGCTTGGTAATCTGCATCCTAATGTGCAGCTGAGCGTTATAAACCAAATGGAAGAAAAGCCCAAGCTCATTGTCCTGGATACCATGAACTTTTGGATGAACAATACCATGGCCGAACTAAAGGAGGTCATTAGGCTTACGGACGTGATCACTATCAATGACGAGGAAGCAAGGCAACTGACCCATGAGTATTCCCTGGTGAAGGCCGCTTCAAAAATCCATGAAATGGGACCCAGGTATGTGGTTATAAAAAAGGGGGAGCACGGCGCCTTATTATTCCATGATGACGAGGTCTTTTTTGCGCCTGCACTACCACTGGAAGATGTTTTTGATCCAACCGGCGCCGGGGATAGTTTTGCTGGCGGATTCGTTGGCTATCTGGCCGAAACTGAGAACATTTCCTTTAGCAATCTGAGGAATGCCGTTATTCACGGATCCAATCTGGCCTCGTTTTGCGTAGAAAAATTTGGGACCGAACGGATGCAACAGCTGACCAAGAAAGAGGTGGACAGGCGGTTGGAGCAATTTAAACAATTGACACAATTTGATATAGAGTTAAAATAACGCCCTGTTCTTATGGGGCTTTTTTTATTATAACAACAATGAGCGACGCTATTAAGCACGAGTGTGGTATTTCCCTGATCCGGTTACTTAAACCCCTCGAATATTATAAAGAAAAATATGGTTCTGCCTTTTATGGGGTCAATAAGATGTACCTCATGATGGAGAAACAACACAACCGCGGTCAGGATGGGGCGGGTTTTGCCAGCATCAAATTAGACGTACAACCGGGTGAACGTTATATGAGCAGGGTGCGATCGGTACAGTCTCAACCCATTCAGGATATTTTTGCACAGATCAATGAACGCATTAACCGCGCATTCAAAGAACATCCGGAGTACATTGAAGATGCCCAGGCACAGAAAAAGAATATTCCCTATATCGGCGAAGTCCTTTTAGGGCATGTGCGTTATGGGACATTTGGAAAAAACAGTATAGAAAATGTGCATCCCTTTCTGAGGCAAAATAACTGGATGCATCGAAACCTGATCGTGGCCGGAAATTTTAATATGACCAATGTAACCGAGTTATTCGACAATTTGGTTCAGCTGGGGCAACACCCAAAAGAAATGGCAGATACCGTCACCGTCATGGAAAAGATTGGGCACTTTCTGGATGATGCAGTGGCAAAGCTTTACAAGCAAATCAAGAAAGAAGGGTATAACAAAATGCAGGCATCGCCCTTGATCGCAGAACGACTCAAAGTAGGGAAAATACTCAGGAAAGCATCCAAGAACTGGGATGGTGGTTATGCCATGGCCGGACTCCTTGGACATGGGGATGCCTTTGTGTTACGAGATCCTGCAGGTATCCGCCCGGCCTATTTTTATCAGGACGATGAAGTGGTGGTAGTGGCCTCGGAACGGGCCGCCATACAAACGGTCTTTAATGTGGCCTTTGAAAGCGTTAAGGAACTGGATCCTGCGCATGCCATTATCATCAAGAAAAATGGGACCGTAACAGTAGAACAGATCCTGAAACCCGTGGAACGGAAAGCTTGCTCTTTTGAGCGCATCTATTTTTCAAGGGGGAGTGATAAGGAGATTTACCAGGAGCGGAAACAACTTGGCAAGCTTATCTTTCCAAAGATCCTTACGGCCATAGACCACGATATTAAGAATACCGTTTTCTCTTATATCCCCAATACAGCAGAGACCTCTTATCTGGGCATGGTAAGGGAAGCCCAGAATTATTTGAATAAGAAAAAAGAGGAGCAAATCCTTGCCAAAGGTGCCGGGATTACCCAGGAAGAACTCCATGAGATCCTGGAAATACGGCCCAGGATAGAGAAAGTAGCCATCAAAGATGCCAAGCTGCGTACCTTCATTACCCAGGATAGTAGCAGGGACGATCTCGTGGCCCACGTTTATGATATTTCCTATGGGTCAGTCGGCAAAGATGACAACCTTGTCATTATAGATGATAGCATCGTACGAGGAACCACTTTAAAGAACAGTATCCTCGGGATCCTTGACCGTTTATCCCCGAAAAAGATCATTGTAGTTTCTTCGGCACCTCAAATACGCTATCCGGATTGCTATGGTATTGATATGGCCAAACTGGAAGATTTTATTGCCTTTAAGGCAGCCCTTGATCTGCATAGGGAACATAATACCATGCATTTGGTAGAGGAGATCTACCAAAAATGCAAACAGCAACTACATAAAAAAGATCTGGAAATTGTTAACTATGTCAAGGAATTCTACGCCCCCTTTACCACCGACCAAATCTCCGATAAAATTGGAGCGTTATTAAGTCCTAAAGACATTAAAGCAAAGGTTCAGATCATCTATCAAACCGTAGCGAATTTGCATGAGGCCTGTCCAAGGAATTTAGGGGACTGGTATTTTACCGGTGATTATCCAACCCCAGGGGGAAATAAAGTAGTGAACAAGGCCTTTATCAATTTTTACGAAGGAAAGAACGAACGCGCCTACTAGGCACTTTATCGATGAACTACATCATTTTGTGCATTTCATCGATAATATGTGCATTTTATCGCCTTTATCGTCTTTCCGAACCAAACGAAGTTACATTAGGCTTGCCATAGCATAAGTAGGTTAAGTTCATGGTAAGATTTGGGGCAAAAAAGGTGGAGACTTCTCCACCTTTTTTATTTTGGTCTATCCGATCTGTAGTCCGTTTCCCGCTTTTATTTCCCCTGAAGGCCCGTAAATGGTATTTCAACCAATTAAACAGACGTTTGTCCAAAACCTTTTTTCTACCAGCGGTGTTGCGCTATTTTTGGAGGACCATAGCATAAGTAGGTTAAGTTCATGGTAAGATTTGGGGAAAAAAGGCAGGATTCATCCTGCCTTTTTTATTTCTGGATATCAAAGCATTACATCATTTCCGAAGGGCAATTCAACACTTTCTTCCTCCCCGTCTGTCTAAAATTTCTTTAATTTTCTTTGTTATTTCTCACAATACCAGTAATTTAGTATTGCCATAGCATAAGTAGGTTAAGTTTATGGTAAGATTTGGGACGAAAAGGGTGGAGGCTTCTTCACCCTTTTCTATTGTACCTGTTTCAAAAAAAAGCCGCGAAGTAGCTCCTTCGCGGCTTTTTAACAATCAAGTGTTGCCTTATTTATTCTTGTTGTAATATTCGGCCACCTTTCCCCAGTGGATCACATTAAAAAAAGAAGTGATGTACTCCGGCCTTCTGTTTTGATAATTCAAATAATATGCGTGTTCCCAAACATCAAGACCTAAAATAGGAGTGCCACCACACCCTATAGAAGGCATCAGGGGGTTATCCTGGTTAGGCGTCGCACATATCTCCAATTTGCCTCCTTTTTGAACACAAAGCCATGCCCAGCCAGACCCAAAAAGAGTCCCGGCCGCATTGCTAAACTGCTCTTTAAAGGCATCGAACGAACCAAAAGCACTATCAATAGCGGCCCCTAATTCCCCGGTTGGCGTTCCTCCCCCATTAGGTGACATAATTTCCCAGAACAAGGAATGATTGTAGTGACCTCCCCCGTTGTTGCGGACGGCACTGTTCTTCATGTCCATGGAGGCCATGATGTCTTCTATACTTTTTGAAGCCAAAGGCGTGCCTTCAATAGCAGCATTAAGTTTTGCAACATATCCCGCATGATGTTTCGTGTGGTGTATTTCCATGGTCCTTGCATCAATATTCGGTGCCAGGGCATCGTATGCATAAGGTAACTTAGGTAGTTCAAAAGCCATATTTAATGTATTAGATGTTAATATACAGTGAACCCCAAAAGTACGGATTTTAACAATTATATTCCGCTAATTATATGTTAAGAACTCTTTTAGATTCCTTATTTTGCAAGGAAAAACAGGTGCACTCCGATCCTTATATAATTTATGATGCTTCTGCCGGCTCCGGCAAAACATTTACCCTGGTAAAAGAGTATTTGAAGCTTGTCCTTGCGCCTGGAACTTCTCAAAATTTTCGTAAAATCCTGGCCATAACCTTTACTAACAAGGCGGTTAACGAAATGAAGCAGCGTATTTTAGAAAGTTTGTACGCATTTGGCAAACCAGAAAAAACCAAGAGCGATGCGCTCCTCCTGCAACTCAGTCAAGAACTTGGCATGGAGCCAGATCAAATAAGGATAAAGGCCCGGAGGGTGCTGAAAGAAATTCTCCATAATTACGCTTTTTTTGATATCTCCACAATTGACAAGTTTACGCACCGCCTGATTAAGACCTTCGCCAAAGATCTGAAGATCCCCCAGAATTTTGAAGTAGTACTCGATGTGGACCTTTTGTTGGATGAAGCTGTAGAACGTCTTATCGGTAATGCGTTGCCAGATGAGCAATTGACAGGTGTTTTAATCGATTTTGCTCTTGAAAAAATAGATGATAACAAAAGTTGGGATATCGCCTATGACCTGTTTAAGGTGGGTAAAATGCTTTTCAATGAAAATCATGCTGCCTTTATTGAAGAACTGAAAGGCAAAGACCTCCATTCATTTAAAGCCCTGCAACAAAAGTTAAACCAAGCCATACAGGACGATAGAAAGCTGCTGAAAACGGCCGCGTCAGAAGTTCTTTCCCTCCTGGACCAACATCAATTGGAGGCAGGCGATTTCAGATCGTCTTATTTCCCGAAATTCATGGTTTTGATCATTAATAATGGCCCTTCCATAAATTTCGATGCAAAGTGGAAGCAAAATTTTGGAAGCGAACCACTCTACATTAAAAGCTGCCCGGATGAGAAAAAACAACAGATAGAGGCCTTAATGCCCCGGTTCACGGTCTTGTTCCGGCAGATAAAAGAAAGGTATGAGCACACTAGCTTTCTCCAAAATGTTTACCAAAATATTGTACCATTAACCATCTTAAACGCCTTACAGAAAGAAATTGACTTTCTGTTAGAGGAGCGGGACCAACTACCCATATCTTCCTTTAACACTCTCATTTCAGCAGAAATAAAAGAGCAACCCGCCCCCTTTATTTACGAAAGACTAGGCGAAAAATACCGCCATTACTTTATCGATGAATTTCAGGACACTTCCCTTTTGCAATGGAATAACCTGGTGCCGCTTATCTCCAATGCCATTCAAAGTGAGGACCTTCAGGGGAAGCGAGGCAGTCTTTTCTTAGTGGGGGATGCAAAGCAAGCCATCTACAGATGGCGGGGGGGCAGATCCGAACAATTCCTGAGCCTGCTTGCAGACGATCAAAAAACGTTTAATATTCCGCCGGTAACCAGGTCCCTGGGGACAAACTACAGGAGCCATGAGGAAATTGTTAGGTTTAACAATGAATTTTTTACCCTTACCAGCCGCCTCCTTAACAACAACAGCTATCAGGAATTATTCCTCAAAGGCAATCAGCAGCAGCATACCGCTAAGAAAGGAGGTTTGGTGAGTATTCGTTTTATAGCGGATGAGGCCGATCAAAAGGTGTCATTATACTGCGAGGAGGCTTTGCGATGCATCGAAGAATCGCTAGAACATCAATTTACCCATAAGGACATATGCATCTTATTCAGAACCAGGAAGCAGGGAGTTCAGGTAGCCGAGTACCTGATTCAAAAAGGTATCCCTATCCTCTCTTCCGAAACACTCCTGTTAAAAAACAGTACGTTCGTTTCATTTCTTGTGCACCTACTGCAATTTAGCAGAAATGGTTCTGATCTGAATTTGCAGTACGAAATCCTGTATTTCTTAAGCCCTTCAGAAAATAAACATGCTTTCATTCAGCAACATCTGAACAAGCTGGAAGCCCTTTTTGAGCATACGTACGATTTTCACATCCCCTTTTTTAACCAGCATAGTGTCTACGACAGTCTTGAATACGCCATTCGGAAGTTTAATTTAACGGCCACGGCCGATGCTTATATAAGTCATTTCCTGGACGAAGTGTTGGATGTGGAATTGCAAAAAGATGCCAGTTTAGCTACCTTCCTTGCCCATTGGGATAAGAAGCAGGAGTCACTAAGCATTCCTGCTCCGGAAAATCTGGACGCCGTACAACTGATGACCATTCACAAAGCCAAGGGGCTTGAATTTCCCATTGTCATCTTTCCGTTTGCCAACACGGCCATCTATGATGAAAAAGACGGCAAGATATGGGTTACGGCCGCGGAAGACAGCCTGCAAGGCTTTAAGAACATCCTTCTAAGTAAGAAAAAGGAAATGATCTTTTATAATGAGGAATCCAGAATACTTTATGAACAGGAACAGGAAAAAATGGAACTGGATGCCTTTAATCTCTTATACGTGGCGCTTACAAGAAGTATCCAGGGGTTATTCATTATCACGGAACTAGACCTTACTGCCACAGGCGATCCCAAATTAAATTACTATTCGGGCCTGTTCATCCAGTTCCTGAAAGAAACACATCGATGGGACAGTGCCTTAAGTCGCCACGACATGGGTCAGCTGGTCCATTCCCATGATGACAAAAAGCTGCCACCCGATACGGGGGTCATACCTTATATATACTCCCATAAATTCGAAGACGACCTGCGACTAAGCACAAAGGCCGGTGAGCTTTGGGGAACAACGCGCGATATAGCCCTGTCCAGAGGCATGCTGCTGCACTACGGCTTAAGCTTACTACATTCATCGGATGACTTGCTTCCTACGCTTGCAATTCTCGTCCAGACAGGCTCCATTTCGGAACAGGAGTATGCCCTTTATCACCATACGATGAAGAGCATTGTAGAACATCCTGCTTTAAGTGAACATTTTAAAAAAGGCACAGATAGCAGGAATGAACAGACGATAATTGATGAAAATGGGGTAATTTTGCGGCCGGACAGGATGGTCTTCAATAACAAAAAGGCCACTGTAATAGATTATAAGACAGGTGACCGGCATCCCTCCCACAAAGAGCAAATTATGGCCTATGGCCGCGTATTAACAAATATGGGATACACTTTAGAGAACCAGATCCTTGTGTATATTCAGGATTCAATAACAACAGAATTTATTTAAAATATTATGTATACGAGCATGCAGCACTATTTGAAGAAGGAACTTGAGGCCATTGAAGATGCTGGCCTTTACAAAAAGGAGCGCATTATTACTTCCAAGCAGGATGCGGTCATTAAAATTTCAACAGGACAGGAAGTCATAAATTTCTGTTCCAATAATTATTTAGGCCTGTCTTCGCATCCGGAGGTGATAAAGGCTGCTAAGGATGCCCTGGATTCTCACGGTTTCGGAATGTCGTCCGTACGATTTATTTGCGGCACTCAGGATATCCATAAAACGTTAGAAGCGAAAATCGCTTCATTTTACGGGACCGAGGATACCATATTGTACGCTGCAGCCTTCGATGCCAATGGCGGCGTTTTTGAACCTTTGCTTTCTGAAGAAGATGCTATCATCTCGGACGCCCTTAACCATGCATCCATTATAGATGGCGTGCGCCTGTGCAAGGCAAAAAGATACCGGTATGCCAATAATGACATGGCCGATCTGGAGAATCAACTAAAACAGGCACAGGCAGACAACGCTCGGTTTAAGATCATCGTCACCGATGGGGTATTCTCCATGGACGGGATAGTAGCATCCCTCGATAAGATCTGTGATCTGGCAGATGCCTATGATGCCCTTGTTATGGTAGATGAATGTCATGCAGCTGGTTTTATTGGGGCCACCGGCCGCGGAACCCCGGAAGAAAAAGGCGTAATGGGAAGGGTAGACATTATTACTGGTACGCTGGGAAAGGCACTTGGTGGTGCCATGGGCGGCTATACTACCGGTAAGAAAGAGATCATCGCCATGCTTAGGCAACGTTCCAGACCCTATCTTTTTTCCAATTCACTCGCGCCTGCCATAGTAGGCGCCTCCATTAAGGTATTTGACATGCTCGAAGGGAGCACGGAACTAAGGGACCAACTGGAAAGCAATACCAATTATTTCAAAAAAGGAATGAAGGAAGCTGGGTTTGACATAATCGATGGAGATTCGGCCATTGTACCGGTTATGTTGTATGATGCCAAACTCTCCCAAAGAATGGCAGACATGCTATTGGAGGAGGGCATTTATGTCATCGGCTTCTTTTACCCCGTTGTCCCTAAAGGAAAAGCGCGGATCCGTGTACAACTCTCTGCAGCACACAAAAAGGAACATTTGGATGCGGCAATTAAGGCATTTACAGTGGTTGGAAAACGGCTTGAAATCCTGTAAAACCCTTGTTAATAGGAGCATTGGGTAAAAAAAAAGAAATTGATTTTGTTAATAATTATTAACAACTTACATTTGCAGCTAATAAACACTTAAACTTAAAATTTTGAACATGAAACAGCTTAGCAGATTATTAGTTGTTGGCCTACTTCTAATAGGGTTTAACAACATTCAAGCGCAGGATGAAAATAATCCTTGGCAAATTAGCTTTGGTGTAAACGCAATAGATGTTTATCCTACTAATGACCAAGATGCCGCTTACCCAACTGGTGGTTTATTCGATGAGTACTTTAACGTGAATGACCACTGGAACATTCTTCCTTCTATTTCTTACGTTTCTGTTTCCAAGTATGTAGGAGACGGATTCTCTTTAGGAGTTAGAGGTTCATTAAACCGCATTTCTAAATTGGGTGATGTCCGCGTAGATGATTTATCTCATTACGCTGTGGATGGTACTCTTAAATACAATCTCCTAAAAGAAAAAAGGATCATTCCATTCATTGAAATCGGTGGTGGTTATACCTGGGTTGATGAAATTGGCTCTGGTACTGTCAACGGGGGTATTGGTGCCAGCTATTGGTTCACAGACAATATTGGCTTCAGTCTTCAAACTCAATACAAGCATGCTTTCGAAGACTACGGTGTAAAACACTTCCAGCACTTAGCAGGTATCTCTATCAAATTTGGTGGAGCAGATACAGACGGAGATGGTATCTATGACAAAGACGATGCCTGTCCTGAAGTGGCTGGTTTAGCTGCTTTCAACGGTTGTCCTGATTCTGACGGAGATGGTATCGAAGATGGTAAAGACAGCTGTCCTAATGAGGCTGGTTCTAAAGAAATGAACGGATGTCCTGATTCTGACGGTGATGGTATTGCCGATAAAGATGATGCTTGTCCTAACGAAGCTGGTTTAGCTGCTTTGGCTGGTTGTCCAGATGCAGACGGTGATGGTATTGCCGATAAAGACGACGCATGTCCTAGCGAAGCAGGTCCTGCTGAAAACAAAGGTTGCCCATGGCCAGATAAAGATGGTGATGGTGTACTAGACAAAGATGATATCTGTCCAGATGTTCCAGGTACAGTTGCAAACAATGGTTGTCCAGAAGTTACTGAGGCAGTTCAAAAGACATTGTTAGACTATGCCAAAACCATCCTGTTCGATACTGGTAAAGCTTCTATCAAAAAAGAATCAGAAGATGTTCTTAAGAACATCGTTGCTATACTTGCTGAATATAAAAACTCTAAGTTCACCATCGATGGTCATACAGATAGCACAGGTAGTGCCAAAAACAACCAAAGACTTTCTGAGGAAAGAGCCTATTCTGTTATGAATTATCTAATTGAGAACGGAGTTGCTTCCAGCAGACTTTCTGCAACAGGATACGGTGAAGACCGACCTATTGCTGACAACAATACTAATCAAGGCAGAAGAACAAACCGTAGAGTTGAAATCAACTTAGTTAGTCCTTCTAACTAATTACGGCAGAAGCTACTTAAGTAATAACAACTTAAATTAAGTGCTAAAAGCTCCGCAAATGCGGAGCTTTTTTTATTTTTAACGATGCGAAGTTTTCTTGAAGAGGTAGTGGCAGACATAAGGGAGACAAAGGTCCCGATCGATAGCCTGGTATTGGTGGTTCCGAGCAAGCGGGCAGGCCTCTTCCTGCTTCAGCATCTTGCAAAGACCTCAACAATAGCCTCCTTTGCGCCACAAATCTACACTATAGAGGAATTTGTTGAAGAACGCTCCGGCATTCGCTTTGCATCCAGAACCGAACTACTTTTTGAACTATACACCGTCTATTCTGAAACCCTGGCCGATAAGGCCGAAAATTTCTACACCTTTTCTAAATGGGCCAATACCCTGCTGCAGGACTTTAATGAAATAGATCGCTATCTTGTTCCCCCAAAAAAAATCTTTTCATACCTGAGTGCCATACAGGAGACCAATCACTGGTATCTGCAACCAGAAAAAACACCCCTGATTAAGAACTACATCCATTTCTGGAATAGTCTGGAGCCCCTTTATGAAGGGTTTAAGGCTCATTTAATTGCTAGGGGATGTGGCTATCAGGGCCTGGCGTACAGGCAAGCTAGTGAGTGTATCGCAGAATATGCCTCTAATGCAGCGGTTGGAATGCACTATTTTATCGGGTTCAATGCCCTTAATGAAGCCGAATCACTTATCATTCAAACCTTACTTGCACAAAATAAAGCCACCCTCTATTGGGATATTGATTCCCGAATGTTGGAAGATCCTATCCATGATGCCGGCTATTTCATGCGATCGTACCTTAAAACCTGGCCCTATTTTCAAACTAACAGGCCCAAAGGCCTTAATAGAAGCCCTGCTGCCAGGCAAAATATCAAGATCATTGGCATTCCGAAGAATGTATCTCAGGCAAAGTATGTTGGTAAATTATTGCGGGATCTACATATAAGTGGTGCTGCGTCTTTAAAGCATACGGCTGTTGTCCTTGGGAATGAAGCGCTGCTTAACCCTATCCTGAATGCCATCCCCACTGGTATTTCGAAGATTAACATCACTATGGGGTTTCCTTTGGATAAAACCCCGGTGGCTAGCCTCATCAATGAATTCATATTCCTTTATTTGCATAAAGAATCTAAGGGGTGGTTCTATAAAGACGTCCTATCTTTTATTGCGAACCCTTTCATACAGTCACTATTCGATCCCCGTTACGACGTTCAGGCGACAGTAACAGCGGCTATCCGCAGTAAAAACTGGGTGCATATAAGCACCCGACAACTCCTGCAAACCGTTAAGCAAGAGCAGGCAATAATAAAACTTCTGTTTGCCGAACACTATACCACGCCAAATGACCTGCTCGTTGCCTGTCAACAACTTATTAAAGCCTTACAGCTGGCCTTTAAAGAAAAGGAAGACAGCATGGGGCTTGAATACCTTGTACGCATTAACGAGGTCTTTAATCAGATAGCAGAGGCCTTTGGCAGGTATCCCTTTATCAAGGACCTGAAATCTTTTCATAGCCTTTATAATGAACTTATTACTTCAGAAACATTGGACTTCTACGGAGAACCCCTGGAAGGGGTGCAGATCATGGGCATGTTGGAAAGCAGAAACCTCGATTTTGAAACCGTCATCCTAACATCTGTTAATGAGGGCATTTTACCCTCCGGCAAAACAACTAGTTCATTTATTCCTTTCGATCTGAAAAATGAATTTAACCTTCCTACCTACAAAGAAAAGGACGCTGTGTATACCTACCATTTTTACAGGCTATTGCAGCGGGCAAAGCAGGTTTACATTTTATATAATACACATCCGGATGTATTGGAAGGTGGCGAAAAAAGTCGGTTTATTTCCCAATTACTGACATCGGGAGCCGAAAATCAGGATATACGTCATATGGTGGCGGCACCAAAAATTAAAGTAGCTGCAAGCGAATTACAAAGGGTTGAAAAGGATGCTCTTATTCTTGATGCTTTAAAAGAAAGGGCGCTCAGCGGTTTTTCGCCTACAAGCCTGTCGAATTATATCCGCAATCCTATCGATTTTTACAAAAGGGTAGTACTGGGAATCAAGGACGTGGAAGAGGTGGAGGAGACCATTGCCGCCAACACCTTCGGAAATATCATTCATGGCAGTATGGAGGCTATGTATGCCCCCTTTATCGGGTCTCAGCTGTCTCCTGAAAAATTAAAAGAGTTACTTCCCATGATACCTGCCATTGTAAAAGAGCAATTTGCACATCACTACCCCAATGTGTCCCTCACCGGTGGAAAGAATCTGATCGCCTATCACGTCATTCAGCGGTACCTTGAAAATTTTATTCGCGCTGAAATAAACGAAGCCTCAAAATCTTTCATAACCATTATTGGTTTGGAAGAGCCATTGAAAATAACCCTCGATATTCCGGGTATTCCCTTTCCTGTAACGCTAAAAGGAACCTTGGACAGGATCGATACAAAGGATGGGGAAGTGCGGATATTGGATTATAAGACTGGTAACGCCAAAGCCACCCAGCTAAGCATAGTCGATTGGGAAGAACTCATCCTGGATCCTGAGAAGGGAAAGGCCTTTCAGTTATTGTGCTACGCACTTATGTACCAGGAAAAGCATGGTGCAACCTCCTTCATGGCTGCCGTTATTCCTTTTAGAAACCTGAACCTTGGCACCCTCCCCTTCACCATCAAGGAAAACAAGGGAAAATCGGCTAAGGAACAAATAATAGGCCGGGAGACCATCGAAAACTTCAAAGAACAACTCTATATAGTACTGCGTGAAATTTGTTCTGCAGAAGCGCCTTTTATTGCCAAGGAAGTATAACACCTACTTCTTATCCGGTCTGGCAGGCCTCACTTCAATCTTACTGGGCAACGTCCTGGGGTTCATTTTGAGAAGGTCCACGACCAATTCCCCAATATCACCCGGTTGTATTTTCCAGGCATCCTTTTCAGAAGGTTCATTACCGTTAAAATGCGTGGCTACTGACCCGGGCATAATGGTAGTTACCTTTATATCATAGCTGCGAAGATCGAGCATCGCCGCCTGTGTAAATCCTACCACGCCAAATTTAGAAGCGTTATACCCGGCGCCTGAGGCAAAAAAGTTAGTGCCGGCCAGGCTGGCCATTGTTATGTAATACCCCTTAGAGGCTTTCAGTGCCGCTACGGAAGCCTTCAGCGTATAAAAAACACCGCTTAAATTGGTGTTTATCATTTGTTGCCAGTCCTGGATCTCCAATTGATCTACGGGCTTAAAGATGCCCACCCCGGCATTGGCGATCACGACATCTACTTGTCCCCATTTTTTAAAGATCTCTGCCACAGCCCTTTCTTCATCACCAGGCTCGGAAACATCCGATTTTAACGCCATGACCCTTTCACCGGCTCCCAGAGTTTTTGCTGCTTGTATGACATCCTCGTATTTCCTGCCACTGATCGCAACCTTCATTCCCATTTTAGTAAGCGACTGTGCAATACCCAGCCCTATTCCTTTGCTTCCTCCGGTGATATAAGCTACTTTTCCTTCCATTGTATCCATATTGCCATTTTTTTCTAAAGTACAGTGCTTGGGTTAGGTTTTGAAACTTCTGACGTTATTCTTTTCTTAAAATAAAAAGGAGGTAGTATTTTGAAACTTTGCCAAAAAGTAGTTCCTTTGGACTTCCAAAAAAGGGGGATTAGCTCAGCTGGCTAGAGCGCTTGCCTGGCAGGCAAGAGGTCACCGGTTCGACTCCGGTATTCTCCACCAAAAACCATCATTTTCATGATGGTTTTTTTTTACTCCTTTTTTACGCTTAAAACAAGTACAGGGACCCTGGCAGAAAATTCGGCTTTATGTATGGTGTTCTTTTCCCAAAGATTGGTAAACACGCCTCTTTTACGCCTGAAAACACATAGCAATTCCGGATGGTTTACCTGTATATGTTCCAGTATACCCAGGTAAGCAGTCGCATTCTCTGTTATGGTCAATTGAGTACTGATATCCATCAGGGCTGTATTTATCCGCAGGTCCTTATCGGTATATCCCGGGGTTTTTACTAAAAGCAAATGCACCTTAGCCTTGAATTTCTTTTTTATTTCAATTAATGGATCCAGAATTCGTTTTTGTTTTAAAACGCCCGATTTAAAACCGGTCAGGATAGTTTTATAGGGCTTAAAGTTAGATCCCTTTGGTACAATTAAAGTAGGGATATCTGTTCGCTTGATCACCCTGCCGGAGGTATGACCTAAATAAAGCTCTTCCTTTATGTCATTGCTTCTCGGAGCGATGACAAGAAGATCTATACCAATTTCTTTGTCAATTTCTTTTAATCCATCAATTAGATCTCCATTATAGGTAGCGATCTTAATTTCTACATTCTTAGCGTCCACTTTGCCGATCACTTCCTTAAGCCTTCCCTTACTGCTTTTTTCTACTTCCGCAGAAATATTCCTAAGGCTCCCTGCACCAATTGAGACATCAAAAACTTCCATCACATATACAATGGAAGAAAATTCTGTGGCAAAATCCACCGCATATTGAAGTGTTTCATGGGCATTGGGGGAAGATCCGATAGGTACTAAGATGTTCTTCATAATGGTTAGGAATTTATACCATAAATTTACGGATTAATTGGTATGGTTGGATGATTAGACATGCAAAGTTAGTTGATATCCCCGAAATTCTATCCCTCACGAGCGCCTGTACGGATCATATGATCCGAAACGGCATTTACCAATGGAATGCCTCTTACCCTTCAAGAGAGGCCTTTGAAAATGATATAAAACGGGAGGAGTTGTTTGTATTTGAAACGCCAAAAGAGATCATTGGCTGTATCGCCATTTCTACTTTAATGGATGTTGAATATGAAACGGTACCATGGGGAACTCCTAATCATAATAATGTATATATCCACCGTCTGGCAGTACATCCGATATATCAAAAAAGAGGGATTGCCACCCGGTTGATGGACCATGCCGAACAAAAAGCCAGAGAAGCAAGCTTTGTTGCCATTCGCCTGGACACTTTTAGTAAAAATGAACGAAATCAGCGCTTTTATGAAGAACGTGGCTACTCAAAAGTTGGGGAAGTACATTTCCCCAATCAAAGTAGCCATCCCTTTTATTGCTATCAATTACTACTTTAATTTCCTGTTTTGAAGACTGCTGTTAGTTTTAAAACCATCAATAAATTGGCCATCCCGGCGACGATCGCAGGTATTGCAGAACCAATACTTTCCATTACCGATACCGCCATCGTAGGGAATATCCCTGAAAATGGCCTTGAATCGCTCGCGGCAGTGGGGATTGTTGGTGCCTTTTTATCCATGCTCATTTGGATCTTAGGGCAAACAAGAAGCGCTATCTCGGCCATTATTTCCCAATATCTCGGTGCGGGAAAAGTACAGGAGGTAGCTAACTTACCCGCTCAGGCGATCTGCCTTAATATTCTCCTTAGTGTTCTCCTGTTGCTTTCTACCATCTTTGTTGTGGAGGAGATCTTTTTGTTGTTAAACGCTCAGGGCAAGATACTGGAATACTGTATTTCCTATTATTCCATTCGTGTTTGGGGCTTCCCCCTAACCCTGTTTGTATTTGCCATCATGGGCATTTTCAGAGGCCTTCAGAATACCTTTTGGCCTATGATGATCGCAATCGTGGGTGCCGTATTAAATATTGTTCTCGATTTTGCCTTCGTATACGGAATTCCCGGTCTTCTGGAACCGATGTATTTGGAAGGTGCAGCCTGGGCCAGCCTGCTCGCACAAGGCGTAATGGCCATTATGGCCCTTTACCTGCTGTTGAAAAAAACGGATGTCGTACTGATCCCAAAATTACCTATCCACCCTGAGTTAGGCCGACTAGCAGTGATGAGCCTGAATTTATTCGTCCGGGCCGTTGCTTTGAATATTACCCTTGTTTTAGCGGTGAGGGAAGCTACTGCCCTAGGCGATCGGTTTATTGGAGCACATACCATTGCCATTAACCTTTGGTTGTTCGCGGCCTTTTTTATAGATGGCTATGGTGCCGCAGGAAATATTATGGGGGGCCGCCTTCTGGGGGCAAAGGACTATCCCAATTTATGGAAGCTGGCCAAAAAGATCTTGCTTTATGGTGCTGCTGTTAGCATATGCTTAATGGTTGTCGGATTCATTTTATACCGCCCTCTGGGGAATTTGTTTTCCAATGAACCGACGGTCCTAGAAACCTTCTACTCCATCTTCTATATTGTCATCCTTGCCCTGCCCATTAATACGGTTGCCTTTGTCTTCGATGGTTTGTTCAAAGGACTGGGGGAAATGCGGTACCTGAGGAATGTTTTGCTTTCCGCTACCTTTTTGGGTTTTATACCTGCCTTGTACTTAACAGAGTCGCTTGGTTGGGGTTTACACGGAATCTGGTATTCCCTTACCCTCTGGATGGTAATACGGGGCGGTGCACTAGTATGGAAGTTCCGTGTAAAATTTCGCCCCCTATTGCAAAAGGTGTAATTTTGGATAAATCGATCTCCTATGGGAACAACAAGGTCTAACGGCAGCCTCTATACTACAATCGAAAACAACGTGGCAACTATAGAATTTGGTCATCCGGCCGGCAATTCCTTTGTTTCGGAAATGCTTGAGCGACTTACCAAAGCCCTTGATGCGCTCTCAGAAAATAAAGAGGTAACCCTGATCGTATTGCGTTCTGAAGGGGACAACGCCTTTTGTGCAGGCGCCTCCTTCCATGAATTACAAGCAGTTTCCTCCCTTGAAGCGGGAAAGGCGTTTTTTAGCGGATTTGCCTATGTATTGAATGCGATGAGGCGTTGTTCGCAGCCCATTGTCGGCAGGGTTCAGGGCAAGGCTGTTGGCGGAGGAGTGGGCCTTATTGCTGCCTGTGATTATGTTTTTGCCACGGAAGCTGCTGCTGTTAAACTTTCGGAAGCAGCTATAGGCATTGCCCCATTGGTCATAGCCCCGGCAGTTAAGCGTAAGGTGGGAGCAGCAGGCCTGGCCGAACTTTCTTTGGCGCCAACCGAATGGAAGAACGCCTATTGGGCTAAAGACAAAGGGCTGTTCTCCAAGGTATTCGATACCGCTAAAGAAATGGATAAAGAACTAGAATTTTTTGTTGCCAATCTTTCTTCCTGTAACCCTTCGGCCCTTAAAGAACTTAAGAAGGCACTATGGGAAGGGACCGATAACTGGGACCACCTTTTGCTCGAAAGGGCTGCTATTACAGGTTCGTTGGCCCTTTCCCCGCATACAAGGAAAGCAATGCAAGCCTTCAAAAAGTAATATCCCGCCGTGTCGTCCACACGGTTCAAAGGTCTGGCGATGAAATTCTCACTAAAAAAAATTTGGAGTACCCCTTATCCCTTCTATTTCCGGGGAAGATCGCTTTGGTATTTTAGCCTGATCATTTTCCTGTTGGCCTTCCTATTCAATTATTTATTTACGCCGTTCCATGTAAATACGGCAGAACATCGTATGGATTACCTCTGGATAAGTGTCATCCATTCTTTTATGCCTGTTGTGGTGTTGCTCCTTCTGTGTCCTTTTACTTACTTTTTCCCTTCCCTGGAGGAGCACTGGACCATAGGAAAAGATGTTCTCTTCTTAAGCCTCTTCCTGCTTCTTATTGGTGTGGGGCAATTCCTGATAAGGGACCTGATTTACAACAATCCCAATAATTGGTCCTGGGGGTATCTAAAGGAGGAAATATCGAATACTTTTCTGGTCGGGACACTGCTGGTAGGGATCATCATATCCGTAAATTTCAACCGGCTAAATGCACACCATATCCGAGAGGCCAATCTTTTGCAACGGTCCCGGAAAAGCATAGGAACAAACCCTTATAAAAGCATAATCCCAATCGAAACCCAGGTAAAATTGGATCGGTTCAACCTGGAGGTTGAAAAGTTCCTTTTTGCCAAAGCAGAAGGCAACTACTTGGTATTACACATGCACAAAGACGACTCGCTTACCAAGGTCCTGAAAAGGATCACCATAAAAGAATTTGAAAAACAGGTTGGTGTTTTGGATCAGATCGTGCGGACACATCGTTCTTTCATTGTTAACCTCGCTTACCTGGAACAGGTAAAAGGGAATGCCCAGGGCTATCAACTAAAATTAGAAAATTGCGCTATTGAAATTCCTGTTTCCAGGAATATGATCCCTAGCTTTGAAGCCAGACTAAAGAAGTAGCTGCCTCCTTTGTCATTGGTCCCAAATGCTTGTCATTCAAAACAAAGGACAGATTGCATTGGACAGAAGGAATATCTTTGATCAAAAACCTGAATTATGCGACGGTACGATCTGGACTGGTTACGAGTACTTGTTTTTGGCTTATTGATCTTTTATCATGTGGGGATGTTCTTTGTGCCCTGGGGATGGCATATTAAAAATAACGTGGAGTATTCGTGGTTGCGCTATCCCATGTTATTTTTAAATCAGTGGAGGCTCCCTATCCTGTTCGTCATATCAGGGATGGGAACTTACTATGCCCTCAACAAAAGGACTCCCTTTCAATTCAGTATGGAGCGCATTAAAAGACTTTTTCTGCCCCTTGTAGCAGGTATGCTGCTCATTGTGCCTCCGCAGGTATATATAGAACGACTTGTGAACAATCAGTTCCGGGGCTCATATTTTGACTTTTGGCCTTCTAAGGCGTTTATCGGTGTATATCCCGAAGGGAATCTGAGTTGGCACCATCTCTGGTTCTTGCCGTACCTGCTTCTTTTTTCCTTGGTCTTGTTGCCTTCATTTGTAAGCCTCAGAAAGCACCCCAATAACCGCTTTATTTCCTGGATCAAAAACAGCATTAAGCATAAGTGGGGCCTGTTTTGGTTCCTTATCCCGCTATACCTTATCGAGGCGCTGGTTGAGCCCTTTTTTGATATTACACATGCTTTGATCGGCGATTGGTTTGCGATTGTGAACTATGGAACCCTGTTTTTCTATGGTTTCCTGCTCATTTCCGTTAAAGACATTTTCTGGGCAAGCGTAACGGATCATAGACGGTTTTATCTCGGTTGCGGAATTATTGGTTTCGCCTTATACCTCGGATTAATATTGAGTTTTGAAGATTCGGTGCTGGTGCATTTTACGGAAGCCTTCTTAAAGGTCTTCAATCTGTGGTCCTGGATACTGGTACTTTTCGGATATGCTTCGCGCTACTTGAACAAACAAAGTAAAACCCTGAGCTACGCCAACGAGGCGGTGTACCCTTTCTATATCCTTCATCAAACAGTAACCATTATTGCCGGTTATTACCTAATGGATCTGTCCTGGGGATTTATTCCTAAATTCATGATTCTTATTTTGGCCACTATTGCGGGATCCTGGATCCTGTATGAATTTGGGATCAGAAGGTGGAAAGTGATCAGGCCTCTTTTCGGGTTAAAACAACAAAAGAAGCTTCCTGATTACAAGTGAGGCTTCCATTTATAGAATTCCTACCTTTGCTTTCTCATAACTTTTATAATGACTAAAATTCGCGTTACCAAGCAATTTACTTTCGAAACCGGGCATGCACTATACGGGTATGACGGGAAATGTAAGAATGTTCACGGGCATAGTTACAAACTATCCGTTACGGTTATCGGGACGCCCAGCACCGACAAAGATGATGTTAAATTAGGCATGGTGATCGATTTTGGTGACCTCAAGCAGATAGTGAAGGAAGAAGTTGTGGATCCTTTCGATCATGCCACCGTATTTAACAAAAATACGCCCCATATAGAATTGGCAGAGGAGCTTCAGAACAGGGGTCATAAAGTGATCCTTGCCAATTATCAGCCTACCAGTGAGAATATGGTAATCGATTTTGCAGAAAAAATCACGGCCAGACTCCCGGCACACCTGCTGCTTCACTCCTTAAAACTGCGCGAAACGGAAACGGCCTATGCCGAATGGTTCCGGGAAGACAATCTGTAATTCCCTTTCTGTTTTTCCTATCTTTATATCCAGATGAAGCATTTACAAGTACCAGAAGGGAAGAAGATTTACTTCGCCAGTGATAATCACCTTGGGGCACCTACAAAGGAACTTAGCGCCGTCAGGGAGCGTATTTTCGTTTCCTGGTTAAATAACATAAAAGAGGATGCAGCAGCTATATTCCTGCTGGGAGACCTTTTTGATTTCTGGTTCGAATACAAGAAAGTGATCCCAAAAGGATTTGTAAGAACGCTGGGCAAATTGGCCGAAATCAGTGATGGCGGTATCCCCGTATATTTTTTTTGCGGGAATCACGACCTATGGATGAACGGTTATTTTGAAGAGGAACTAGGGATCCCCGTCTTTCATCAACCTGAAGTATTTGAAATTAACAACAAAAAATTCCTTATCGGTCATGGAGATGGCCTGGGGCCTTTTGATAAAGGGTATAAACGCATGAAAAAGGTGTTTACCAATCCAGTGTCAAAATGGTTTTTCCGATGGATCCATCCGGATTGGGGCGTACGGATAGCACAATATTTTTCTGTAAAGAACAAGCTTATTTCCGGTGAGGAAGACAAGGAATTCCTGGGAGAAGAGAATGAGTGGCTGGTTCAATATGCCAAGCGTAAATTGGAGGAAGACCACTATGATTATTTTGTGTTTGGGCATCGCCATTTGCCGCTGGAAATTCCTTTAGAGGGGTCGGCCATGTATATCAATCTCGGGGATTGGATAAGCCATTATACCTATGGCGTTTATGATGGCACGCGTCTTTCCCTTAAGCACTATCAACCCTAGGCTTCCCTAATATCCTTGATCTTCAATTGAAGGCTTACAGCTCCGTTCCATTCATTCTCATCCAGAGTGTACACCGCACTGAACATTTTCCTGTCCGAAACAAGGGGCAATTTGTCCCCTAAGCCAAAACCAATAGCTCCGATGGGACCCGAATGAAACTGTTGCACACTAAGCTTTAGGTGGTTGTTGCCTTCCCCTACTCCCTTCGCATAGCCGGTATCCTGCAGATGGTGCGATAAAAACACAGGCTTCATGTTCCCCGGGCCGAAAGGGGCAAATTGTGAAAGGATCCTGATTAATTTTGGGGTGATCTGCTCCAGCGTAATTTCGGCATCGATCAATAGCTCCGGTGTTAGCAGTAACGGATCGATCGATTCTGCCACCACTTTTTCAAATTGCGCCTTAAATGCCTCGTACTGCGGTTCCAGAAGGGTTAGTCCAGCTGCGTATTTATGCCCCCCGAATTGCTCGAGCGTTTCACTACAGGCTTCAAGTGCATTGTACACATCGAACCCTTTTACCGATCGGGCAGAGGCTGCCAGTTTATCCCCGCTTTTTGTGAAGACCAGCGTGGGCCTGTAATATGTTTCGGTAAGCCTGGATGCCACAATACCAATGACCCCCTTATGCCAGGTCTCTTTATAGACAACCGAGGTGAACCGCTCCTGTTCATTATTTTCCTGTATCTGACTGAGTGCTTCCAGCGTGATTTCTTTGTCCAGACCGCGCCTGTCCCTGTTAAAATCCTCAATTTCACTTGCCAATTCTTTCGCCCGCAAACCATCGGTCTCCGTTAACAATGAAACAGCGTAGCGTCCGTGCTCCATTCGGCCGGCTGCATTTATGCGGGGGGCAATGATGAATACAACATCGGTAATGGTTAAGGATTTTTTATTGGCGGTTTCCAAAATAGCCTTAAATCCCGGGCGGGGATACGTATTTATGATCTGAAGACCGTAATATGCCAACACCCTGTTTTCGCCTGTAATGGGGACAATATCGGCCCCAATGGCCGTAACAACAAGGTCAAGGTACTTCAGCAACCCATCAATGGTGCCGCCATTGTTGGTTTCCAACGCCTGCGCCAATTTAAAGCCAATGCCACAACCGCACAATTCGTCAAAAGGGTAGGTACAATCCGGTCTTTTTGGATCGAGAACAGCTACCGCGTCCGGCCAGGTATTCCCCGGCCTGTGGTGATCACAAATGATGAAATCGATCCCTTTTTCCCTTGCATAGGCCACTTGTTCCATTGCCTTGATACCGCAATCCAGGGCAATGATCAGTTCCACATCATTATCTGCTGCAAAGTCGATCCCAATAAAAGAAATACCATACCCCTCGGCGTACCGATCCGGGATATAGGTTGCCACATTAGGGTAGGCCTCCAGCAAATAAGACGAGACCAGGGCAACGGCAGTGGTTCCATCCACATCATAATCACCGTAAACCAGAATGTTTTCATTGCTGGCGATAGCTTTTTCAATCCTTGCTACCGCCTTATCCATGTCCTTCATTAAAAATGGATCATGCAGGTCTTCTAATTGAGGCCTGAAAAACCGGCGTGCATCCTCATAGGTTGTTATTCCCCTTTGAAGCAATAAATGTGCTACCAAAGGAGACACCTTCAGCTTGTTGGCCAATGCCTCCACCTGTACTTCATTGGGTTTGGGTTTTATGGACCAACGCATTTCAGATACTTCATTAATTTTCATAAGTTACCATAGCGGACTGCAAGAAAGAAGCAGTTGGTTCATCTTAGTAGCCAGAATGAGACTATCGAGGCTAATTAATTAGGCCTTGTGAAAAAATGTTTCGATCGTTAGGGTTGCGAAATGCCGGAACATTTCCATCACTCCGCAGTACTTTTCAACCGACAGATCTACCGCCCGCTGTAATTTTTTTTCATCCAACGAAGCGCCATAAAAGTGATATTCAATCTGAACTTTGTTATAAAACTTGGGGTGCTCTTCTGTTAGTTCTGCAATGGTTTCTATTTGAAAGTCTTTTACCTCCAGCTTCATCTTCTTTATAAGGGCTGCCACGTCCAAACCGGAGCAACCGGCAAGGGCAGAAAGCATGAGTGCTTTGGGCCTTAATCCTTTTCCTTCCCCTCCGTGTTCGGGTTCCGCATCTATTAATAATTCATGGCCCGAGGGATTGTTACTCTGGAATTCCATGCCACCTTTCCATTTGGTAGTGATATGATTTGTCATGCTGTGATTTTTTTGTTTCTTGTGAATTCAAAATTACAACAATAACTACAAAAAAGAGCCTATGCCCCTTGTCAATCCCCTCTCTCCTGAACACGATTCGGATACGCGGAAATTAGCCGAATTTTTCAATGAAACCCTTGGCTTTTGCCCCAACTCAGTCCTTACCATGCAGCATCGGCCGGCGATCTCCAAGGCATTCATCAACCTGAATAAGGCCGTCATGGAGAATCAGGGCAGGGTTAGCTCGGCCCTGAAGCGAATGATCGCCTGGGTAAGCAGCAATGCCACCGGGTGCCGCTATTGTCAGGCCCACGCCATCAGGGCGGCAGAACGGTACGGGGCAGCGGAAGAACAATTGGATAATATTTGGGAATACCGTACACACCCTGCTTTTTCAGAAGCAGAACGGGCGGCCCTCGATTTTTCCCTTGCTGCCTCGCAAGTGCCAAATGCTGTCGATGCACAGATCAAAGACCGACTCTACCACTATTGGAATGAGGGGGAGGTCGTTGAAATGCTCGGCGTTATATCCCTTTTCGGCTACCTCAATCGATGGAATGATTCCATGGGAACGACCATTGAAGAAGGAGCGGTGGAAAGCGGGGAACAGTATTTGGGAAAACACGGATGGGAAAGGGGTAAACACGTCTAGTTTGAAAGAAATCAGATTAAATAAGCCTCCAGTAAATAGATCGTAAGCATCCCCCAAAAAGTCCCGGTCGCCATACTTAGTATGGCGAGCACCACCGCATGGGGCATCCATTTCTTTTCATACGCAGCAGTGACCGCAGGAGCCGTGGCGATACCCCCAACATTGGCCATACTGGCAATTGGGACCCACGCCATATTAATATTCAGGACCTTTGCTATCAGGGTCATAAAAAGAAAGTGCCCTACTAACCATATGATCAGGAAATATAAAAAGGAGGTATTAAACCCTAAGGTTGAAAACTGGAGTTTCAAACCCAATATGGCCATTACCACCAATATAAGGAATCCCCCTATTTTTAAGGCCTCCGTGAAGTTCCAGCGAGGCCATAGATTACTGATAGCAAGGCCGATCACTGATAGCAGTATTATTTTACCCACAAAGCTTTGCAGTAGGCCGTTTGTAAGGAACACGGCTCCCAGGAGGATCAGGAACACCATCCATGAAGGAATTGTTTTAACAGGCTTCTGCCTTACTATTTCAGGAATACCAAGATCCGTGATCTTAAGTTTTGAATTGAGTGTGTCACTCCTTTTGATACATTGGAACATAAAGATGGTCCAAATGTTTACCAGGATATTATCCATGACCAATACGGACAAAAATATATTTTCCGGGCAGTTGACCAACTCTTTTAAAACCAGCTGACTGGTACTCCCTCCTATCCAACTCCCTACAATAGGCGGAATTCCCTTCCAATACCCCTCTAAAATAAGTGTTTGCTTTACAAGCGCCGTATCTAACAGCGTCATCCCCAAAACAAAAGGAAAAATGGCAATAAAAACAGATCCACTCACAAAAAGGAAGATCGGTTTCCATCCTACAGCCTTCAGTTGTCCCATGGAAAGACTACTCATGACCGCTACGATGGCGAGTGGAATAAAATAATCCCTGCTAAAATTATGAATAGCGGCCTGGGAAAAATCGACCCCGCCAAGATGGGATATAATGGCCGGAATGATATAGGCCAGCAGAATGGAAGGAACCCAATCAAACAGTGATTTTATATACTTGTTTTCCCACCGATCGAGCAGAAAAACGGCGATGACCGTGAAAAAAGAAATGGCCCAGGGAGCGATCATGCCTGAAAAAATACAATATTTTATAAAAGGAACAGCAACTATTTCTTCCCGGCTACCACGATCACCAGTTCGCCTTTGGCAGGATGTTCGCCATAGTATTTCAAGACCTCGGCAACGGTGCCACGTACCGTCTCTTCATAAAGTTTGGTCAGTTCCCTTGAAACAGAAATAGCCCTGTCTTCGCCAAAATAGGTTTTAAAATGGTCTAAGGTCTTAAGAAGTTTATGGGGCGACTCATAAAAAACCATGGTGCGGGTCTCTTCTGCGAGGGCCTGCAGTCTGGTTTGCCTCCCCTTTTTTACCGGCAGAAATCCCTCGAACAAGAACCGGTCTGTGGGCAGTCCGCTATTCACCAAGGCCGGGATCAAAGCAGTAGGTCCCGGAAGGCATTCGACCGCAATTCCTTCTTCAACACAGGCCCTTATGAGCAAAAATCCCGGGTCTGAGATCCCAGGGGTGCCGGCGTCCGAGATCAGGGCGATTGTAAGGCCAGCATGCAGCTTATCGAGTATTGAGGCTATGGTCTTGTGCTCATTGTGCATATGGTGACTTTGCATCGGAGTGCTTATTTCGTAGTGCTTAAGCAGCTTCCCACTCGTTCGTGTATCCTCGGCCAGGACCAGATCTGCTTCCTTAAGCACCCTTATGGCTCGCAGGGTGATATCTTCCAGATTCCCGATAGGGGTGGGTACCAAAAACAATTTTCCCATTTGACCTTTCTTTATAATAAAAATAAGAAGCCGAAAGCAGTTTTTGCTACTTTCGGCCTTTAATTGTGACTTGTGCTAATGATTAGGAAAACCGCCGGGTCACCAGTGCCATAAAGCGTGTCGCATATTCTTCTTTTCCTTTCCAGTTATTGTATTCGGGTTTCACCATATTTTCGATAAACGCCTTGGAGCGCTCTTCGGACTCGATCGTATTCAGTTGTGACATCACCCTGTTAAAATCTTCAGTGCTATCGTTAAAAAGGTGCTTTACAAAAGCCAGGCGGTCATTTAGGCCCACTGCCAATTCTTTTGTGGAAAGCGTATCATTTAAGGATTTTGTTTTGTTCTCTTCTGCCACCTTTTTCTGCTGCGGTGAAAGGAAATCCGCATCATTTTTGAGCACTTCCGTTTTGGCAACGAATTCTGCAAAGAGTTGTTCTATGTTCACATCCTTGGGCATTTCAGATACCATATGTTTAATGGTGTCTATGCCGGGGGTAATGATATCCTCCTCATGCGGATTGCTTTCCGGAATGGCTTTGTTGCCATCCATCACGGCACTCGCCATTTTTTCAAATTTCGCAGCGATCACATTTTTGGAAACATCTATTTCGATGTCCTGTAATTTTTCTTCAATGAATTTTAATACCGCCAGTTTCTCATAAAGGTTCTTCGCCGCCTCATACAACCCGGAAATATCACTCATGTCATGAGCGGTAATGATGTCGGTAGACAGTTTTACTAATTCCTCTTTCAATTTACGCTTCATCTCTTTTTATTTTAAGCCCTACTTAAAGGTCTTTCTTTTTTAATACTTTTATAGCTGTCTTTAACTAACGTACGAATTGTCATATTTCGTTTAAAATTACAAAATGTTTCTCGAAAACACTGTTAATCATAAAGAACAATTTGGGTGGATCGAAGTAATCAGCGGGTCCATGTTTTCGGGGAAGACAGAGGAGCTTATCCGAAGATTGAAACGCGCGCAATTCGCAAAGCAAAAGGTTGAAATCTTCAAACCCATTGTGGATACGCGCTACCATGAAGCAAAAGTAGTTTCCCATGATGAAAATGAGATCAGGTCTACCCCGGTCGAGTCGGCATCCCATATCAGGGTCCTGGCAGAAAATTGTGATGTAGTGGGCATTGATGAGGCACAGTTCTTTGATCATGAGATTGTTACCGTATGCAACGATTTGGCCAACAAAGGAATTAGGGTTGTCATTGCCGGTCTGGATATGGATTTTAAAGGAAATCCTTTTGGGCCAATGCCCGCGTTAATGGCTACTGCAGAATATGTGACCAAGGTACATGCTGTTTGCACGCGTACAGGGAATCTGGCCAACTATAGTTTCCGGAAATCGGATAATGATAATCTGGTCTTATTGGGTGAAACAGAAGAATACGAACCATTGAGCAGGGCTGCCTTTTACAAGGCAATGTTAAAGGAAAAAATACGAAAACTGGAGGTGCAGGTAGAGGAAGTACCCCAGACGAAAGCGTCTAAAAAAAGTACCGGAAATGAAAGAAAAAAAGGATAGCCGATGTCTGAAGTGAGGGAGACTGTGCTCGAAATAGACCTCGATTCCCTCGAACATAATTATCATTATCTTCGGTCAAAATTAACGCCTTCCACCTTATTTATGGGTGTTGTAAAGGCCTCCGGTTACGGAAGTGACGCACTTGTCATTGCCAAAAAATTAGAGGCATTGGGGATAGACTACCTGGCGGTGGCCTATGTAAGGGAGGGTGTGCTGTTGCGTGAGGCCGGGGTTAAGGTCCCTATTCTGGTACTGCACCCCCAGGCGGTGAATTTTGAAATGCTCATTGAGAATTGTCTTGAACCCAGTATCTACAGTTCCCGTATCCTGAAAGAATTTATCGCCGCTTCACAGCGGGCAAAACAAAAAGACTACCCGGTACATCTTAAATTCAATACAGGCCTCAACCGCTTAGGGTTCCGTGAAAATGAGATTGTTACTATTTTAACCCTGATAAAAGATGTCCCGGGCATCAAGGTAAAAGGTATTTTCTCCCATCTGGCGGCCTCGGAAGATCACAAAGAAGTGGCTTTCACCAGGAAACAAATAGCCGGCTTTAAATCCATTGTCGGCCAACTAGAAGCGCAATTGGGGTACCCCTGTATAAAGCATCTTTTGAATACCTCGGGTATCCTGAACTATCCGGAAAATCAATGGGATATGGCCAGAAGTGGTATAGGTCTGTATGGCTACGGGAATGATAAGGCGTTCGATACGTTCCTGAAACCTGTTGCCAGTTTAAAAACGATCATTTCACAACTCCACAACATAGAACCCAATGAAAGCGTGGGCTATAACAGGGCCTTTCTTTCCTCGGAACGCAGGACTACCGCCACCTTGCCCATTGGTCATGCCGATGGCATTGGAAGACAATACGGGAACGGCAGGGCATCTGTCCTTGTAAACGGGATTAAGGCCCCCATCATTGGTAATGTATGCATGGATATGCTGATGATAGACGTTACCGGGATCGATTGCAAAGAAGGAGATGAAGTACTCGTTTTTGGTAAACCCCATACGGCGGCCGACTTCGCTGCTGGCGCAAATACCATTTCCTATGAACTCCTGACAGGCATTGCACCCCGTGTCAAGCGCATATATAAGACATCTTAATACGCCATGATCCTACGTATCATATTTTGAAATTTCCTATCTTCACAGGACGACAAATACCTTTAACTAATTTAAAACACTAACAATGCTAAAAGAATTCAAGAACTTTATCATGACAGGCAATGTCATAGAATTTGCTGTTGCCGTTATTATGGCCGGGGCCGTTGGCCTGGTGGTGAACGGATTTGTAAATGACATCGTGATGCCCATTGTGGGCGAATTTACAGGCGGTGTCGATTTTGGAAACCTGAAGTATGTGCTGACCGAAGCTTCCGGGGTAGCAGGGGAAGCGGGCGCAGTAGCCGAGAATGCCATACGCTATGGTGCATGGATCAATACATTGGTTAACCTGGTCATCGTTGGGCTTGTGATGTTCATCATTATCAAATCGTATAACAAAATCAAGACGCCACCGCCACCTCCTGCACCTAAAGGTCCTTCACAGGAAGAATTGTTGGCAGAGATCAGAGATCTTTTGAAGAAAAAATAATCGCCTGTAGCCATTCAGGTATACCGCTATACTACTAGCATAATTTTAACCCCTTTGCCCGGAATCGCACCCTGAGCAAAGGGTATTTTTTGTTATTTTTATAACAAATTGTGATATTGTTATAAAACAATTCGCCAAACTTGTTGCATATCGGGCATTCTAGTACCTTTGGCCGCACAAACAGAATCCAAGATGAAAATAGCAGTTGTGGGCGCTACCGGTATGGTTGGTGAAGTGATGCTCAAAGTATTGGCCGAACGAAATTTTCCTATCGCTGAACTGCTGCTGGTGGCATCGGAAAAATCAATAGGGAAAGTGTTGCACTTTAAACAAAAGGCATACACTGTAATAGGTTTGGAAGAAGCAGTTGCAGCCAAACCGGACATGGCGATATTCTCAGCCGGGGGCGACACCTCCCTGCAATGGGCTCCAAAATTTGCCGATGCCGGCACTACTGTCATTGATAATTCTTCTGCATGGAGGATGGATCCCAACATCAAATTGGTGGTGCCGGAGATCAATGCACATTTGCTGACCAGGGAAGACAAGATCATTGCCAATCCAAATTGCTCTACCATACAGCTGGTCATGGTGCTGGCGCCGTTACACAAGGTGTATCAGATGAAGCGGGTAGTAGTTTCCACCTATCAGTCCGTTAGCGGTACCGGGGTAAAGGCGGTCGCTCAAATGGAAAATGAAATGGCAGGAAAAAAAGGGGAAATGGCGTATCCCTATCCCATTCACCGAAATGCCCTGCCACATTGCGATGTGTTCCTGGAAAACGGCTATACCAAGGAAGAGATGAAACTAGCAAGAGAACCCCAAAAGATCCTCGACGATCGCAGTTTTTCCATTACAGCCACTGCCGTCAGGATACCCACTTCCGGAGGCCATTCAGAATCGGTCAATGTTTCCTTCCAACATGAGTTTACCTTAGAGGAGGTACGCCGACTCCTTCAAAATACCCCTGGGGTTATCGTGCAGGACAATCCGGATACGAATACCTATCCCATGCCCATTTATGCCCATGATAAGGACGACGTTTTTGTGGGAAGAATCCGCAGGGATGAAACGCAGCCCAACTCCCTTAACATGTGGATCGTAGCCGATAACCTGAGGAAAGGAGCTGCCACCAATGCCATACAGATCGCAGAATACCTGGCAGCAAACCAGTTGGTCTAGGCAATTATTTTTAAATCTCTGTTAAATTTTTTTAGCGGTTTCTGAAACCTTATTTTTTTAGGGTATTTTTAGAGGTATTCTTGAAAAACCATTTATGAAAAAAATTATCTTCTTTGCTGCTTCACTGGCAGTTTTCGCTGCTTGTAAAAACACAACAACCCAAGAAATGGCCACTGTTAATTATCCCGTAACTGATAAAGTAGACTCTGTAGACACCTATTTTGGAACCGCTGTCCCAGACCCCTATCGCTGGCTGGAAGATGACCGCAGCCCCCAAACCGAAGCCTGGGTGGAGGAACAGAATAAGGTCACCTTTGGCTATTTAGAGAATATCCCATTTCGCGATCAGCTCAAAACAAGGCTGGAGAAACTGTGGAATTATGAAAAAGTGGGGTCTCCTTTTAAAGAAGGGAGCTACACCTATTTTTACAAGAACGATGGGTTGCAAAACCAATATGTCGTTTACAGACAAAAGGACGACTCGGCCCCGGAAGTGTTCCTGGACCCCAATAAATTCTCTGAAGATGGCACTACTTCACTGGCCGGTTTAAGCTTCACAAAGGACGGCTCCCTGGCAGCGTATTCCATCTCCGAAGGAGGTAGTGACTGGCGTAAGGTGATCGTTATGGAAACAGAGAACAGGAAGATCATAGAGGACACCCTGGTAGATATAAAATTTAGTGGGGTCTCCTGGAAAGGCGATGATGGTTTTTATTATTCTAGTTATGACAAACCCGAAGGCAGTGAACTGTCTGCCAAAACGGATCAGCATAAACTGTTTTACCATAAATTGGGTACCCCTCAAAAGGAAGACCAATTGATATATGGGGGTACTCCTGCTGAAAAACATCGTTATATAGGCGGAAGCGTTACGGAAGACCAACGCTATCTTTTGATCTCAGCCTCAAATTCTACCTCTGGCAATAAGCTGTTCCTAAAAGACCTTACAGAGCCGGGCAGTAAATTGGTCACTATCCTGGACCATGAAGATTCGGACAGTTATGTGATGGATAACGAAGGGTCCAAATTATTTATAGTCACCAACCTGGGAGCCCCAAATCAAAAGATCGTAACCGTGGATGCAGCCAGTCCTGCACCTGAAAACTGGAAAGATCTGATTCCGGAAACAGAAAATGTCCTTAGCCCCAGCACAGGGGGTGGGTATATCTTTGCCGAATACATGGTCGATGCGATTTCCAAAGTATATCAGTATAATTACGATGGGACGCTCGTAAGAGAAGTACAACTACCCGGTGTGGGAAGTGCCGGTGGTTTTGGAGGCAAAAAAGAGGATAAAGATTTTTATTTTACATTCACCAACTACAATACCCCTGGCTCCTCTTACAAATTCAATGTGGATACAGGCACCTATGAATTGTACTGGAAGCCCGAAATTGATTTCAATCCGGACGATTATGAATCCAAACAGGTTTTTTACGCCTCAAAAGATGGCACGAAAGTCCCCATGATCATTACCTACAAAAAGGGAATCGAATTAAACGGGAAAAACCCGACCATTTTGTACGGATATGGCGGGTTCAATATTAGTCTTACGCCTTCCTTCAGCATCCTTAATGCCGTTTGGATGGAACAGGGAGGGGTTTACGCCGTCCCAAATTTACGTGGAGGGGGCGAATATGGGAAAAAATGGCATGATGCCGGTACTAAGTTTCAGAAACAAAATGTTTTTGATGATTTCATAGCAGCAGCTGAATACCTCATCGCCAATAAATATACCTCGCCGGAGTACCTGGCGATCCGCGGGGGCTCCAATGGAGGTTTGTTAGTTGGGGCCACCATAACCCAGCGTCCAGACCTTATGAAAGTAGCCTTGCCCGCCGTGGGCGTTATGGATATGTTGCGCTACCATACGTTTACCGCAGGAGCTGGTTGGGCATATGATTATGGCACATCAGAAGACAATGCGGAAATGTTCGAATATCTGAAAGGTTATTCCCCCTTGCACAATATAAAAGAAGGGGTGGCCTATCCTGCCACTTTAGTGACCACTGGAGATCATGACGACAGGGTGGTGCCGGCGCATAGTTTTAAATTCGCGGCAACCTTGCAGGAGTATCAGGCAGGGGATAATCCTACACTTATCCGTATAGAAACGAATGCTGGACATGGCGCAGGAACCCCTGTAAGCAAAACCATTGAGCAATATGCCGATATTTTTGGGTTTACCTTTTACAATATGGGGTATGAAAAACTCCCCAACCAAAAAGTGTTAAAAGAATTTAAGGACTAGACATCCATTATTTAGCGTGAAATCCGTTTCTTTAGAGACGGATTTTTTTTGAATAGCTGCTTCATAGATACGTATGCTACAGATACATGAGCTTTCCTTTGCCTACAACGATTCCAATGTTTTGGAAGATGTCAACTTTGTTGTGGAGCAGGGAGAACATATTGCCGTAATGGGGGAAAGTGGCTGTGGAAAAAGCACATTGCTTAAACTCATTTACGGCCTCCTGAGCCCGGGTAAAGGGAAGATCCTCTGGAGAGAAGAGGAGGTAAGAGGTCCTCTTTATAAACTGGTGCCAGGCGAATCCTATATGAAATATCTCTCCCAGGAATTCGACCTGATGCCATTTACGACCGTCGCCGAAAATATCAGTGAATATTTGTCTGTTTTTTATCCGGAAGAACTTCAATCCAGAACGGCGGAACTGCTAGACATGATTGAAATGACGGCTGATGCCAACACGAAGGTAAAGAACCTGAGCGGAGGACAGCAACAACGGGTAGCACTTGCCAGGGTACTGGCACAAAAGCCGGATGTAATACTCCTGGATGAACCCTTTAGCCACATCGACACGTTCAGAAAGAACAGTTTGCGGAGAAACCTCTTTCAATACCTGAAGGAAGAAGGGATTACCTGTTTGACGGCCACCCACGATCACCATGACGTATTGCCCTTTGCCGACAGGATCCTTATTTTGAAAGACCGGGAACTGATTGCTGAGGGGGAAACCAAAAGAATATACGAATCGCCTCCCAGCCTTTATGTGGCAAGCCTTTTTGGAGAGGCCAATTACTTCCCCATTACGCTATTAAAATCCTATGCGGATACGACAAAGAACATTATCGTTTATGCACATGAGTTTAAAGTAGCAAACAGTTCCGGCCTGGCAACCAAGGTGCTTCGCTCCTATTCCTTGGGTCATTATTTTCTGGTGCATGGGGAAACTTCCGGCGGCCCTGTTTACTTTCATTCAGAAAAACCTTTGAAGGAAGGAGCCACCATTTTCCTGAATGTTTCTATAGAAACGATCAATAAAAGGCTTCGGGTATTACATTAGGCCCAAATAAGGGAAGCCATATAAACAGCTGCGATAGCTGCTGTTCCTAATACCAGTGTTCCCAATCCAAAGAGTCGGTACCCCGTATGGACCTTCATCCCGCTCATTTGCGTGACCACCCAGAAAAAACTGTCATTTGCATGCGAGATCATAGCCGATCCTGCACCAATAGCAACCACTACCAGTGCTTTTTGTGTTTCGGATTCAAATCCCAGAGACGCCATCATAGGGGCTATGATGGAGGCCGTTGTTACCAGGGCAACTGTAGAAGATCCCTGGGCTGTTTTTAAGGCGGCCGCCAATAAAAATGGAAGGAAAATACCAATGTTGAGGTCCTTTAGGGTTGTCCCTAGCAGATCGGCGATGCCGGACATTTGCAAAACAGTGCCAAAAATACCCCCGGCACCTGTTATCATGATTATGGAAGCCGCATCTTTAATGGCCTTTCCGACCCACCCGGAAGAAGAAAGCATCTCAAAATGAAGCTTTTTAGGCAACAAAAGACACAAAAACACCCCGATCAGCAGTGCAATAATTGGTTCTCCCAGAAACCCTATCAGCTCCAACAGGAAATGTGTCCGGCCCACAGTCGCATTCCAAAATACCGATTTAAGTACGATAAGGATAATAGGCACCACAATGGGGATAGAAGAACGAACAATGCCAGGGGCTTCTGTTTCGTCTTTGTCCGCTATGCTATCGACTGATTCGCCAAGCTCCGGATCTATATAGGTTTTGGCGGCGTAGTGTATGGCAAAAAGAATAGCCACACTTAGTGCCAGTAAACTAACAGGGATCCCAAAAGCGATCACCAGTCCTAAATTAGCCTGCAATATGCCTGCGGCCGCAATAGGGCCAGGGGTGGGAGGAACCATGGTATGAGAAGCCATAAGACCCAAACCCAGGGCGATGGCTGCACCTGCCAAGGAGATCCCTGCTTTTTTGCTGAGGCCCTTGTTTAAAGGGTGCAGTAACATAAATCCGCTGTCCGCGAAGACCGGGATGGAGACCACATAGCCAATGAGCCCCATGGCCAGGGGAATACGTTTTTTGCCAATGAGCTTTAAGACCCCTTGTGCAATGGTATAGGCTCCTCCCGTATTCTCCAGAAAGGCCCCTATGATTACGCCCAGTACAATGATAAGCCCTATTTTGCCCAAAGTACCCCCAAATCCTTCATTGATGGCTGTGATAATATCCTGGTAAGGCATCCCGGAAAAAATACCATAGGCAATGGAAATAACCAACAAGGCGATAAAGGGGTGCACTTTTAGCCTGGTGGTGAGCAACACAATAAAAAGAATGGCAAAAAGTAAATAAACGATCTCCATGGGCTGCTATTTAAGCGGTGGGTATTAGGTACAATTTACACATTTCTTAAGATTCTGCCCGCTTAAGAAATGACTGCAAAAGAAGGGGTTAAAATAGTTCCGCCAATTCCTTACCTACATGACTGCCAATTGCGATCCCCATTCCGCCAAGCCGAACCCCAAAAGCCACACGATCTGATACGTGCCGTACGATGGGTTTCTTCTGTGTCCCAATACCCATAATACCGCTCCAGCGGCGTTCCACTTCGTAGGGAATATTGGGAAGTATGGTCTCTCTCAAGACCTGATCCAGCCTGTTTTGTATGACCTCCGTGAGGCCAAAAGAGGTGGTTTCTTCCGCATGAAAATCCAGGTTGCGTGCCCCCCCGAAAAGGATCCGGTCTTCCACATTCCTAAAATAATAGTAGCCCTTGTCCAGGTGAAAGGTTCCCTTTATTTTAAGGCCTTTTATTGGTTTTGTGACCAATACCTGTGCCCTTGCAGGCTTCACTTCCTCTTGTAACCATTTTGTTGCAAAACCATTGGTAGCGAACAACAAGACTCTCGTTTGGAATTCAACAACGGGTGTTTTGACCATAACTCCTGCTGCATCTTCCGAAAACGCTTCCACTGTCATAGCATTTAAAATAGTGATGCCGGATGCCTGTGCCTTTTTTAAAAGGGCCTCCATCATTCTCCCTGTATTGATCTGAGCCTCGTATACATTGGTGATGTATGTGTCCTGTATCTTCTTAAACCCAAACTCATTAGGGTGGGCATAAAATGCCCCTGATCCAAATACCGGCTGCAAGAGTTCATTTACTTCATTTAGGCGTTCATGGCAGGCCTCAAAAAGCAGTTGGTCTTGTTTAAAAAATAGTTCGTAGCCCCCCCCGTGCCGCTGGTAATCCATAGGCTTATCTCCCAGGGTCTTCCGAAGCAATTCAATTCCGTCCCAGCGTTTTTGAACCAACTGAAGGACCTCTTCTTCGGTGTGATGTTTCATGTCTTCCAAAATCTCGGAGATGCTCCCAAAACAAGCAAAGCCAGCATTTTTGGTACTGGCTCCCTGAGGCAGTATTCCTTTTTCAAGGATGAGAATCCTTGCCTTTGGGTACTTTTTTCGCAAGGTTAATGCGCAGGATAATCCAACAATACCACTCCCAACAACGGTAAAGTCGATATTGCTAAACCAGGTTTTGTATTCCCAATAACTAAGGTCCATAACGCAAATAAAAAACTCCGACAGCTGTCGGAGTGATTTTAGTTATTCACGGGTTCGGGATCCATTATAAATCCTTCCATGAACTTGGTTGTGTAGTTTCCGGCCAAATAATCCGGATGGTCCATTAACTGACGATGAAAAGGAATGGTTGTTTTAATTCCTTCTATCACAAATTCATCCAAGGCCCGTTTCATTTTGTTGATCGCTTCTTCCCTGGTCTGGGCGGTAGTGATCAGTTTGGCGATCATGGAATCGTAATTTGGCGGGATAGTGTAGCCACTGTATACGTGGGTATCTAATCGTATCCCATGCCCTCCTGGAGTATGCAGTGTCGTAATTTTTCCCGGAGATGGCCTGAAATTGTTATAGGGATCTTCCGCATTGATCCTGCATTCTATGGCATGCAGCTTGGGAAAATAGTTTTTTCCTGAAATAGGAACACCGCCAGCCACCAAGATCTGTTCCCGGATAAGGTCGTAATCTACCACCTGTTCCGTGATAGGATGTTCTACCTGTATCCTTGTATTCATTTCCATAAAATAGAAATTCCGGTGTTTGTCTACGAGGAATTCAATGGTCCCTGCCCCTTCGTACTTAATGAACTCTGCTGCTTTGATAGCCGCTTTCCCCATGTCATCACGAAGCTTATCGGTCATAAAAGGGGACGGGGTTTCTTCCGTCAATTTCTGGTGCCTCCTTTGAATAGAGCAGTCCCTTTCGGAAAGGTGACATGCCTTCCCATACTGATCCCCAACTATTTGTATCTCAATATGCCTAGGTTCTTCTATCAGTTTTTCCATGTACATGGCCCCGTTGCCAAAGGCCGCACTTGCCTCCTTTACAGCGCTGTTATAGGCCGCTTCCATTTCCTCCTCTTTCCAAACGGCACGCATTCCTTTACCTCCGCCTCCGGCAGTGGCCTTGATCATCACCGGATAGCCTACCTTCTTTGCGGTTTTTTTTGCATCCACTACATCTTTCAGGAGGCCTTCTGATCCGGGAACGATAGGAACACCAGCCTTTTTCATGGTTTCCTTGGCCGTGGCCTTATCGCCCATCTTATCTATTTGCTCCCCTGTGGCCCCGATGAATTTAATATCATGTTCGGCACAGATCCTTGAAAACTTAGAATTTTCCGATAAAAATCCATAGCCAGGGTGAATGGCATCTGCATTGGTGATCTCGGCAGCTGCAATGATGTTCGGGATCTTAAGATAGGATTCGCTGCTGGGAGCAGGGCCAATACATACGGCCTCATCCGCAAAACGCACATGAAGGCTTTCCTCATCGGCTTTTGAATATACTGCGACCGTTTTTATCCCCATTTCTTTACAGGTACGAATGATTCGCAATGCAATTTCTCCGCGGTTCGCTATTAATATTTTTTTAAACATAATTACGTACGTTTCAGTTTCCATGTAGTTCCTCCTGGCGGTTTCCCGACAATGGAACGATACACCGTCTTTCGTTTTGTTCTAGGATGGGTCTACCAAAAATAATGGCTGATCGAACTCTACAGGAGACGAATCCTCTACCAATACTTTAACGATTTTCCCGGATACCTCAGATTCGATATCATTGAATAACTTCATGGCCTCTATCACACATAATACATCGCCAACGGCAATATTGTCGCCTACCTCCACAAATGCTGGTTTATCTGGAGAAGGTTTTCTGTAAAAGGTCCCGATAATAGGCGACTTAATGGTAATATACTTGCTGTCGTCCTCTTTCTTGGCAGGAGCAGCTCCTTCAGTTCCGGCTGCCGGAGCAGGGGCCTGAGCAACAGGAACCTGAGCCATTGCGGGGGGTAGCTGCTGGATGTAGGTGGTCTCACCGCCAGAGCCAAGTGCACCTGTTCTGATGGTTATCTTAATGTCATCGGTCTCTAGTTTTACTTCACTGGCTCCCGATCTTGCCACAAACTTAATTAAGCTTTGAATCTCTTTAATATCCATGGAATTCTCTTTTGATTAGTTGATGCTATACTGTATTATATGCCCATTTTAAATAAATGGATCCCCAGGTAAATCCGCCGCCAAAAGCTGCAAACACCAGGTTGTCTCCTTTTTTCAATTGCTTTTCATAATCACTTAGTAAAAGTGGTAAAGTAGCAGAAGTGGTATTCCCGTATTTTTGAATATTCATCATGACCTTGGAAGGTTCCAGTTCCATCCGATTTGCCGTTGCGTCAATGATCCGTTTGTTCGCCTGATGCGGAACCAGCCATTGCACATCATCATGCGTTAGCCCGTTTCTTTCCATGATCTTTTCGGCAACATCGGCCATGTTGGATACCGCAAATTTAAATACAGATTTGCCATCCTGGTACACATAATGTTGCTTGTTCTTCACCGTCTCTTCTGAAGGTGGTAACAGCGAACCGCCCGCCTCTATTTTTAGGAACTCCCTGCCACTGCCATCGGACCGTAGAAATTCATCTTGCAGCCCCAATCCTTCTTCATTGGGCTCGAACAATACTGCCCCGGCGCCATCGCCGAAAATTATACAGGTGGTCCGGTCTGTATAATCCAAAATGGACGACATCTTATCTGCCCCGATGAGTAATACTTTTTTATATTTTCCGGATTCTATGTAACGGGCAGCTGTAGACATTCCGTAAAGAAAATTACAACAGGCCGCCTGAATATCATATGCAAAGGCATTCACCGCACCAATTTTAGTCGCTACATAAACAGCTGTAGCCGCTACCGGAAGATCGGGAGTGGCAGTGCCCAGAAGTACCAGGTCTATCTCTTTAGGGTCTAAATTCCTTTTTTTCAAAAGGTCCTCGGCAGCTTTTATGGCCAAATAAGAAGTTCCCTTGTCTTTATCTTTTAATATTCTTCTCTCCGTGATTCCGGTTCGGGTAGTGATCCATTCATCAGTAGTGTCGACCATCGTTTCCAATAGTTTGTTGGTTAACCTAAAGTCTGGTACGTAAGCCCCCACAGCTGTGATTGCTGCTGTAATTTTGGTCATGCTGACAACGATTTTTTATACGGAAACCTTAAAAATGGTCCAAAAGTGGTGAAAAATAGTGATTTTTTATGACTTTTTGCCAAAACTTCTGTTTATAAGGCAATAAATCGATCCCATAAAAAAACTCCCATCTTATTAAAATGGGAGTCTTATTCTCGTGCTTTGAATTAGGCAGAAACTTCTTCGGCCTTATCTATGAGGACCTGGCCCCTGTAATAGAGTTTTCCTTCGTGCCAGTGAGCCCTGTGAAATAAATGCATTTCCCCTGTAGTTGGGTCTTTGGCAAGGGTAGGAGCCACTGCCTTGTAATGCGTTCTTCTTTTGTCTCTTCTGGTTTTTGATATTTTCCTTTTAGGATGTGCCATTTTGAAACTTATTTATCCGTTAGTAAATCTTTTAATGCATCCCACCGGGGATCCGTTGTATCCTTATCTTTTTTTGTCTCTTTTGGTTGAAGCTCCTCTAATTTTTTCAGTGCTTCCGATTCCAGTGTGCCGTTGATCACGCCCGGGTGGATTCGTTTTGGGGGTACGGCCAATACCAGCATCTCATAGAGGTACTGGGCTATGTTTATCTGGTGTTCCCCATGAGGAATGACCAGAATTTCGTCGTCCTCATCATTGTACTCATCGCCAAACTTCACAACCAACGCCAATGATGCCGTTATATCCTGATCAAATGGTTCATTGGTAAGATCACAGGCCAGGTTTACTGTCCCATGAGCGTTCATATCCAACTCCATTACCGTACTCATTTTGTTTAATACAACGGCTACCGTAATAGACGCTTCATTGAACTCATGATAATCAAAAGATTCAAAGAACTTATTATTTATTTGATACTCAAACGAGTGCTGCCCCAGCTTTAATCCTAAAAAAGGAATATCAAATTCCTTATGCATCGTCATTTCTTACAATCGTTTAAGGCGTGCAAAGATACTTTTTTTTTCTCAATTGCCAACCAAATTTAAAATTATTTCGCCCGTTTTTCAAGGAAATGGAAGGACTTACTATACTCTTTCAGCAGGTCTGGCTTTTTGCTTTTTTAGAGCATTCTTCGTTAGGTCGAGGTATTCTTCCCTGTTTCTGAAAATTTTCATTCCCATAAAAACAGCTTCCTTAAAAGAACTGTGGTCTGCCACTCCTTTTCCTGCTATTTCGTAGGCAGTACCATGATCGGGAGATGTTCTCACCTTAGAAAGTCCGGCAGTAAAATTGACCCCTTCCCCAAATGAAATGGTTTTAAAGGGAATTAGACCCTGGTCATGGTAGGCCGCCAGGATAGCGTCGAACTTCAAATACGCATCCGACCCGAAGAAACTATCTGCGGCATAAGGGCCAAATACCAGCTTTCCGCTCTCGGCCAACTCCTTTATAGTGGGTTTCAAGACTTCGTCATCCTCTGTGCCAATAACCCCCTCGTCCCCACTATGTGGGTTAATCCCCAGCAGGGCTATTTTTGGCTTACGGATCCCAAAATCCATTTTCAGGCTTTTTTCTATGATACCAACCTTGTTCTTAATGAGTTTAGGGGTGATCTTACCTGCCACATCCTTTACCGCAACATGATCTGTCAACAAACCTATTTTAAGGGTATCTGTTACCATAAACATCAGGCTTTCTCCCTCTAGTTCCCTGGCTAAATAATCCGTATGGCCCGGAAAATCAAAATCCCCGGACTGTATGTTCTTCTTGTTGATAGGGGCTGTCACCAGAATGTCTACCTCTTCATTTTTCAATGCCTTTACGGCAGCTTTTAACGACTTGATAGCATACCGCCCTCCTTCTTCAGTGGCCTTCCCATACGCTATAGTTGGCAGTTCTTTCCACACATTCACTACGTTAATTTTCCCCTCAATGGCATGTGAGGCACTGTCTATGCCATGAAAGGTAACCTCCATGCCCAGATCCGATTTGAACTGGGATATCGTCTTGTTCGAAGCAAAAATGACCGGTGTGCACAGTTCGAGCATCCGGGGATCTTCAAAGGTTTTTAAAACTACCTCAGCGCCTATCCCATTGATATCCCCTATAGAGATCCCAACTTTTATTTTTGTGTTTTCCTTCTTCATATCTCTGATGTAAATCCTAACTTTGCTTTTCTGCAGGAAAGACGCTTCTGTTGTTATTGAATACCCCTTCCCTGTAGTGGACTACGTTCCTTGTGATTCTATAGTTCAAAAATAAGCCAATATGGGCGCAATCGTATGTAAATTATCGCTTTTCTTAAATCTATCTTTTCATGTTTACAGGAATCATTGAAACCCTTGGAAAAATAACCCGTTTGGAAAAAGACGGTGGGAACCTGCATCTTACAGTTTCCTCTTCCCTTACCCCTGAACTGAAAATAGATCAAAGTGTTGCCCACAACGGGGTTTGCCTTACAGTGGTTGCGATTGATGGACAGGAATACACTGTTACCGCGGTAGAAGAAACCCTTCAAAAAACAACCTTAGGAGAGTTGACCGCTGGCGATATCGTAAATCTTGAAAGGGCCATGATCCTTGGGGCGCGCCTCGATGGCCATTTGGTACAGGGCCATGTAGATACTACCGGGATATGCACAGCCATTGATCAAAAGGACGGCAGTTGGTTCTTCTCCTTTTCCTATGATGGCACCAAACAGCAGGTTACCATTGAAAAAGGGTCCATTACGGTAGACGGGGTCAGTCTGACTGTTGTGAATTCCATGGAAAATGCCTTTAGTGTTGCCATTATACCCTATACCTATGAACATACCCGGTTTAAAGAATACCGGCTGGGTAGCAAAGTGAATTTAGAATTTGATGTGATCGGAAAATACGTAGCCCGCCTACTGGAGAGGGACTAGCAATGCCCATTGGGTTCCCCAAGGTGATTCTAGTCTTCAAAAAAGCTTATGGACGACCCTATCCAGCTGTCTTCGGTAAGGTGCGATACGTTAATGAGGCCGCCTTTCCCCATCCTTGTCAGATTGATAACCGGTTTAAGTCGGCCTGCTTCATCGTTCCACACATAGAGGATCCGCAGTTCTACTTTTGAATTTTTTTCGGTATTGGTTTTGATCAGTGATGCGTATTCTACTTTCTTTTGAAGCATATAGTTCTTCCGGTCACTAATGGCATCTATCAATTCCCATGTGGGTTCCAGGTGGATCCCTTTGCCTGCAAAAGAAAATAGTGGTTTTAGTACGTAGCCATTGAGATCCAGATCTGAAGGAATCTCATCAAGATAATAGGAATCAGGAATACTTTCGTGCGATAGTAAAGGCATGATACATTTGGAGATCATAAAAAACCAGTCCGGATTCGTGACCCAGGTCACATCTACCTCATCGAATAAATTGAAATTGGTCTTCAGGTCTGGGATCTGTGCCAGATCATCAAAAATTACCCGGTTATAGATACGGTGTATGGCGATCTTTTTTCCCTCCTTTTCATAAAATAGTTTCCTGCCTTCCCTGATGACCCTGGTCATGCAGACCACTTCAATCCCCAGTGCCTGTCTCGTCGCCCAAAAATCGATACGGGTCTTTTGCTTTTCGGGAAAGATCTCCATCAGGATTACATGTTCCGGGGGTGTGTCGGCCAGTATCACTCTTTTGAGTTCCTGAAAATAACTTTCCTTATCATGCCCTCCAAGGTAGTAGTGATAGCCAGACTTTGGTATAATTGGGTAGTTCTTAAGATAGGCCTCCCCTAAAAATGGCTGGTAAAAAAACAGGGAGGGAAATGCCTGTAGTTCTATTAACTGCGGACTTAAGTTCCCCTTTTCATCTACACATAAGCCAAAATCGATCCCCAAAAAATGAGGATTCCCAACATGGGTGGGCGAATGCAATGCCTTGGGCATGAAGCGCTGTCTGATCGCTTCATAATCCAGGTGGTCTAATTGTTCCAGAATTGCCTCGCAGGCGTCATAGACCTTTTTTTTCATGGCCTTATCAATGAAAACAGGGGACTCCGAAATGCGAAAGGCGCAGGGTTCCCCAAATGTTTTCAGAACCTCTGCCTGTAAGGCGTCGTAGTACGACTGCTGGAAGTTGTCGTTAAATTCCTCCCTGATTTTAGCTATCATACAGATACAGTGGTTACATGGTCTATAGCGTCCGCTGCTTCTTGTAAAAAGCGCGGAATAATTGTCCGGTTTGTTTTCAGGATCTTATCATCGTCATCGAGATGCTCCATCATATCCCTGTATTTCTTTTTGCCATGATGTTTGATGATATGCTCGCGCTTATCTGCTCTTTGGAAATAACGCATCATTCCTTCGGAATCGGCTTCCGGATGAAATTGTACGCCAAAGATCTCCCTGGAAAAACGGATGGCCATCACCGCGCGTTCCAAAGGGACGTGCGGGCGTTTCTTTTCCTTGCAAAGCACCTTACATCCCAGGTTTTTCATTTTCTTTTTCTTAGGTTTTAACACCTGGTAATCCCTGGAATCTACGGCATAGAATGGATTATGAAGGCCTTCTAAAAGAGGCTCTGATTTTCCTTTTTTCGTTTTGTGTACGGGCATGATGCCAAAGGCGGTCGATTTTCTCCTTTTTATCTTCGCCAATTTCCAATGCAGGCATGCCAACTGAAAGGAATGGCAGATAAGGAAGAGGTATTTTTTATTCTCTTCCAGCAAATTATGATCATAAATGGCATCCAGGAAACGAAAGTATTTCTTTTCCCATTTCTCCCCAATTGGTTTAGGAGAGTCTGGCCCTCCCGAAGAGAGGAAGATATCAAAATCCTCCAATTCGGGAAGTTCATGATTTACCCGGACATCGAATATTTTATAATCGCCCTCGATGCTGTCTTTTTCAAAAAACTGTTCCACCAGCATTTTGATACAGCGCATCCCTTCGTTGGGTTGCCCTGCATTCATGTCCAGAATGGCTATTTTATAAGTAGGGTGCATAAAATCTCTTTACTGTTTTTCTGAATTAAGATAGGCCGTTTTTGATGGTCGCTAGAGCCCTTTAGCGGTCTGCTCCACAATGTATTGTACTACCTCTTTCAAATCGTTGGTATCGTTAAAGACCTTTAACTGCCGGTCGGCACCAGTGCCTTGTTCGAGCATTTGGTACACGTAATTAACTTCGTGACGACAGCCCAGTTCATCGACCACATCTTCAATGAAGTCTAATAATTCATTAATAAGTGTTTCAAAGGGAACTTCTTCTTCCTTTCCAAAATCGATCAGTTTTGCCTCTATGCCCCAACGGGCAGCCCGCCATTTATTCTCGTTGATCAATACCCTTCGGTACGATCTGAAACTTTGATTTTTCTGATGCAGGCGGTGCAATTTGGCAATAATACATTGCATAATTGCTGCCACACAGGTTACCTCATCTACGGTCATCATCATATCGCATACCCTGAACTCGACCGTTGGATAGAACGGGTGTAGGCGAATATCCCACCAAATCTTTTTCCCATTATCGATACAACGGGTCTTGACCAGTAATTCCACAAATTTGTCATACTCCCCGACACTGGCAAAGTAAGGCGGGATACCTGTTCTGGGGAATTTATCAAAGATCTTGGATCGAAAGGATTTAAACCCGGTTTCCCTGCCTTCCCAAAAGGGCGAATTGGTAGAAAGAGCATAAAGATGCGGTAGAAAATAGCGCGCTACATTCATGATCTGCAAGCCTTCTTCCCTGCTTGGAATACCCACGTGCACGTGCATCCCAAAAATGAGATTGGACCGTGCTACATCCTTCATCTCGGCAATAAGTTCATCATAGCGGGGATTGGGGGTGATGGCCTGCTCACTCCAATGGGAGAACGGATGCGTCCCTGCAGCCCCTACTTTTAATCCTTCCTTGGCAGCAAGTTCAATTACCTGTTGCCGGAGGTAGGAGACCTCATCCCTTGCCTGATTGATGTTTTCACAAACATTGGTGCCCATTTCCACCACCGCCTGGTGCATTTCTTCCTTGATGCGTTCTTTTAAAAACACCTTTCCTCCTTCCAGGATCTTCGACATATGCGACCGCAATGTAAGGGTGTCACTGTCTAAAATCTGAAACTCCTCTTCAATACCCAGGGTGAACTTCTTCATAATTCCATGTTTTGTATTGCCTTATTTGGACTTCTTTGGGGCCGGTTTAGATGCTGCGGCCGGTTTTTTTGAAGGCGCTTTTTTGGCGGGTTTTGCCGCCGTTTTCTTTTTCGTTGTCGTTTTTGCCTCCGTTGTTTTGGCACCGGCTTTCTTCACGACCGCCTTTTTTATCTGGGCCGCTGATTTCAAAGATACTTTAGGGGCCGTTTTCTTTTCAGGTGCTACTGCCCTCTTTACAAAACTTCCCCATGAACCGTTATCTTGATTTTCGCGGTGTGCATTTGCTTTTTCAATAGCCAGTTTGGCTGCATGCGTTACGATCCAATTAAAATTTCCTTCCCCTACCGAATGAATATCGGCATCGGGAGCAGGGTTACAAAAATCGATCGCATAGGGGATACCGTTTCTAACGGCAAATTCGACGGTGTTGAAATCATAGCCCAGTGCCTGGTTCAGTTTAATGGTATAATCGTGAATTGTCTTCATCAGTTTTTGATGTTCGGCCCCTGTTGTTTTAGGCTCTGTAACATACCGCAAGTGAAATTCATTCCTGGGTTCGTAAGGCATGATATGCACATATTTTTGCCCAAGACAATACACCCTGTAGTAATCATCAAAAACGATCTCTTCCTGTAGCATCATTACAAGTTGATCGGTCTCGCCATGTTTTGCAAAAAGGTCGTCCGGGTCATTTACCCTGTACACGCTCTTCCAGCCGCCACCCGAATGTGGTTTCATATATGCAGGAAACCCAATATAATTAAAGATATACTCCCAATCTAATGGGGCTTTCAGGTTGCGGAACGATTTCTCCGTGGTATCATCGGGCCGTATCTTAGATGGCAAGAGAACGGTCTTTGGCACAGGCACACCAATTTGCATGGCGAGGCAATTGTTAAAGAACTTTTCATCGGCACTCCACCAAAAGGGGTTATTGATGACCGTCGTGCCCATAAGGGCAGCATTTTTAAGGTAGGCCCTGTAAAATGGTACTTCCTGAGAAATCCGGTCTATGATCACATGGTAACCATAATCGATCCCTTGCTGTACTTTGTCTATCAGAACGGGTTCAGCAATTACTTTTCCCCCTCCCAGCTCGTTTACTTTATCAATGAAAGCCCATGGGAAGGTGTCTTCCATTCCGAATAAAATTCCTACTTTTTTTATCATGTTTTCTTTTATTTTTTTAGTTAAAATAACGATTTACGTACTCCGGGAAAACCATTTTCCATAAAGGCCAATCGTGTTCTATCCATTTTTTCTCATCATACCAGTGTGGGATCCCTTTTGATCCCAGAATAGCCGCCATTTGCTCGTTCTTTGGTTTGCAACTGTCCCAATCGGAGGTGCTGAGCACAATATTCATATGCTGATACCGCCAGGATTCTTCATTGGACATAAACTCGTCCGGGCAATTAAAGTAAATACGCATATCATCGGAGAGCGGTGTAAAGTTTCGAATATTAAAGACCCCGGACATTGCGAAAAGGTGCGAAACCAGGTCCGGAAACCTGAAAGCGGTATTGGCAGCATGATAGCCCCCAAAGCTCACCCCCGCCACTCCTATACGGTGGGTGTTGCACTCCGTTTGTATAAATGGGATCAGTTCATTTTTAAGGAACTGCATATACAATTCATAATTATGGATTTTCGCTTCGGACGACAAATTATCGGCATAAAACGTAAGGCCATCCAGCGATTCAACATTGTAAAGCTTTATTTTACCTTCATCCACAAAGTTCATGACCGCCCCATTTAAGCCAAAATCATTGTTTTGGGTAAAGCTACCGTAGGAAGAGGGGAACATCAGGATGGGATGACCCCAATGCCCAGTGACCTCCAGGTTAATATTGCGCTCCAGCGTATGCGAATAATATTGTATGTATTGAACGGATGCCATAGGATAATGTAGCCTAAAATTCTTAGTTTGCCAATAATAGTATAGCGGACAAAGGTAATTTATTTTTGAAATGTACTTACGTAAACAACTAAGAATCATTATACTTGCCCCCTTTAAAGGAATTTGATGGTTTTTGATATTGAACTTATCAGTTTAAAGGGTGCGTATTCTTCCAAACACCTCAATCGGAAAGTAACATTCAGGCTGGTAGCGCCCCCTTCCTACAGAACGAGCGATACCCCTTTTCCGGTACTGCTGATGAATGACGGGCAGGATTATGTACCCATGGGCCTGGAGAAGATCCTGGCCGCTTCTTATCTAAAAAACACGCTGCGGCCATTCGTATATATAGGCATTGAAACCAATGAGAACAGGATGCATGAATACGGAACCGCCTCTTATGCCGATTTTAAAGGAAGGGGAGAAAAAGCAGCACTTTACAGTCGGTTCATCCTGGAAGAATTGATCCCATTCCTGAAAGAAGAATTCAAAGTGTCTTCTAAAGGTGAAGACTGGGTGTTTTGTGGCATGTCTCTGGGCGGCCTATCGGCTTTTGATATTGTGTATAACCATCCCCAATTCTTTGGCAAGGCAGGTGTCTTCAGTGGCTCTTTCTGGTGGCGCAAAAAGGCTTATATTAAAAATGACCTTGAAGACCGAAGCCGCATTGTCCTTGATATTGTAAAGAATGGCAAGGCAGCCCCTCATCTGTCCTTCTGGTTCCAATGCGGCACGCATGATGAAAAAGCCGATCGAAACCATAATGGCATCATTGACTCCATTGACGATACCCTGGATCTTATAAAGGAATTGCAGCAGAAAGGATATACCTTTCCCGGGAATATTACCTACTTAGAAGTGCAGAACGGAAAGCACGACCTCCCAACCTGGGCTGCTATATACCCCCAATTCCTGCAATGGGCTTTCGGGAAAAGGCCCCATTAATACCATAGGTTACCCCTATACCTTAATGAAAATCTTGCGTTTGTACATGACATAGGCCAGCAGCATATAAAAGCCCACCACGGTTAATCCGTACAAAAGGGAAGACAGCTCTACCGCCATGAAATCGTGAAGATACACCTGCTGGAATAACCACTCATGCAGAGAAGTATCCTCATTTACCATGATAGAGTAGAACAGCTTGCTCACAAAACTCGACAGAAAATAGACCGTAATGGCATTCGCTCCGGTATATCGAAAGATACTGCCAAATTGAAGGCCCTTTACATCGGTAAGGTAATAGATCAGTGCAAGGAGCAGGTTTCCCCATCCGGCAGTGACCAATACAAAACTACTGGTCCACAAAGCTTTGTTGATAGGGAATGCCAAGTCCCAGAGGTGTCCCAGTAGAAGGAGTCCGACTCCAATACCCGCCAACAAGAGTTCTTTCCTGGCCCTTTTGGATATCAGGATGAGTCCGGTAAAAATCCCCAGGAGCGAGGATGCAATAGATGGCAGGGTGCTCAACAACCCTTCCGGGTCATAATCGTCTTTGTACATATGCGACCCAAAAACGTTCAAATCCACATAATTTGCCCAGTTATTGGGTGCCCTGTCAAAAGTTGGAGCCCCCCCCAGCAAGGGTACAAAACCCATCCAAAGCCAGTAACCTAGCAAAATGGCAATGCAGATTCCCAGGAGCACCTTCCAGTTGCAATTGAGAAAGAGGATAGCTGCAAAAAAGAACACCACCCCAATACGCTGCAAGACCCCGGGAAAGCGAATGTCTGCAAAATCCTTAAAAAACGGAAAAGAAATGGTGAACGCTCCTAAAAACAGGCCAAGGCCTATTAGTTTTAAAGTACGCACACTGATTTTCCTATAGGTAACTGCTACGGGCTTTTTATGCTGGTAGGCGAACACTATCGAGGTACCCACAATAAAAAGGAAAAAAGGAAATACGAGGTCTGTTGGTGTATAACCTTGCCATTGGGCATGCAGAAATGGCGCATAGACATTAGACCAGGTGCCTGGGGTGTTTACCAGTATCATGAGCGCTATTGTAAGCCCCCTGAAAATATCTACTGAAATTATCCTGTCTTTCATATATACTTATAAAATGGTTCCTTTCATTTTGTTCCATACCCGGGCCAACATAAAGCCTGATAGGATGGCGACCCCTGTAAGGATAATTGCCGGGGTGTGTTTGCCATAGATCCAGTAACCTGTTGCGAACATGCAGGTATAGATCAGGATACAACCCAAAACCATGGCCGTAATGCCCGATGGTACACTCCATTTCTCATCAGATTTGATGATCTTTTCTTTATCGACCTCTGCTTCCCTCAACACTTTGGACCATCCGGGACCTCCCGGCTGAATCTTTAAATAGAAGCTGCGTAACACTTCTTTAGATTCCGGTTGTGTTATAAAGGTGGCCCCCAGCCAAATCACCGTGGTGATGACCACTATGAAGATATACTCGGTCCAATCCGGGAATACCCCTGTTCCCGGAGCAAAGAAAAAAGCCCCTGCAGGAGTTACTTTAAGGACAATGGAAATGATCCCCGAAGCAAACATGGCTGTGATCTCACTCCATGCATTGATACGCCACCAGAACCAACGGAGGATAAATATGAGTCCTGTACCTGCACCAAAACTCAATAACACCTCAAAAAGCTGCAAGGCATTTTGCAATAGCAACGCCAGGGCCGCACTAAATACCATAAGAACAACGGTCGATAGCCTCCCTACTGCTACCAGTCTTTTTTCAGAGGCTTCCGGATTGATCTGTTGCTTGTAAAAATCGAAGACGATATAGGATGACCCCCAATTGAGCTGGGTGGATATGGTAGACATATAAGCGGCGATCAGGGAAGCCAGCACCAAACCCAAAAGGCCACTTGGCAATTTGGTAAGCATGGCAGAATAGGCCAGGTCATTCCCCAGTTTATCATCGGCGATCAAAGGGAATGCCTCCTGAATACTCGCGATGTCCGGATAAACGACCAGTGAAGCCAGGGCCACCAGGATCCACGGCCAGGGGCGCAACGCATAGTGCATAATGTTAAAAAAGAAGGTAGCCCCAATAGCGTGATTCTCATTCTTGGCTGCCAGCATACGCTGTGCAATGTACCCGCCACCACCGGGCTCTGCTCCGGGATACCAGGAACTCCACCATTGTACGGCCAGGGGAATCACAAAAAGAGTGATCAGGGCTTGTTTGTTACTAAAATCGGGAAGGATAGAAATTTTCTCCGATACTATTTCATGGCTCAAAAGTGCTTCTATACCCCCCACTTCAGGGATATTCACCAGGTAATAGGCGGCGCCTATGGCGCCTGCCATAGCGACAAAGAATAATAAAAAATCGGTATAAACGACTCCTTTGAATCCGCCCAAAGCGCTAAAAGTTACCGTGATGAGTCCGGCACTGATGACGGTTTGCCATGGCTCTAACCCCAACATTATACCCCCTATTTTGATGGCTGCCAGGGTAACCGCACTCATGGTAATCACGTTAAAAATGACGCCAAGGTACACCGCGCGGAATTTTCGCAGGAAGCGTGCTGGGGGCCCGCCATAACGCAATTCATAGAACTCCAGGTCGGTATTGACATTAGACTTCCGCCATAATTTTGCATATACAAAAACCGTCAGCAGCCCTGTAATAAGGAAGGCCCACCAAACCCAGTTGCCCGAAACGCCGTTCGTACGAACGATATCGGTAACCAAATTGGGCGTATCCGTAGAAAAGGTGGTCGCAACCATGGAAAGGCCCAGTAACCACCAGGGCATAGTACGGCCAGATAAAAAGTATTCGGAGGTGTTCTTCCCGGATTTTTTGGAAACGATCACCCCTATGGCCAATACTGTTGAAAAGAAAACGATGATAAAACTGTAATCGAGCGTACTAAGTTCCATTAGGTAAAACCATTGGTTGGTGGTTAAAGATATTATTTTTTAGGATACCTTTGATTATATCGGTTTCATGATTTTAGAACCATTCTCGGACAACCTTGGAAATAACAATCACTTCGTGGATCCTGGCCTTTATGGCCGCTCTGATAGTGGGAATTTCGAAATCCGGGATCAAAGGAATTGCCGTGATCATCGTTACCCTCATGGCCCTTGCTTTTGGGGCAAGGGCTTCCACGGGCCTGTTGGTTCCCCTTTTTGTTGTGGGCGATATCTTTGCGGTCCTCTATTACCAGAAACACACACAATGGTCCTACATCCGCCGGTTTTTGCCCTGGATGATGAGCGGGGTGGTCATCGGGGTACTGGTGGGCAATCACCTTCCTGAAACGACCTTTAAGATAGCCATGGTCTTTGTCATTCTCGGAAGTGTGTTGATGATGGCCTGGTGGGACATTCGGAAATCGCAGACCGTACCAACCCACTGGACCTTTGCCGGCTTTATGGGGGTTATGGCCGGGATCACTACTATGATCGGGAACCTCGCCGGAGCTTTTGCCAATATCTTCTTCCTGGCCATGCGGTTGCCAAAAAATCAATTTATTGGTACCGCTGCCTGGTTGTTCTTCCTTATCAACCTCTTCAAACTTCCCTTTCACATCCTGGTATGGAAGACCATTACCCCGGAGACGCTGCTCATCAACCTGCAATTGCTGCCCGGGGTGGCCCTTGGTCTGTTTATAGGGGTACGCCTGGTGAAGATCATTAAGGATCAGTTCTACCGAAGGATGATCCTGATACTCACTGCTTTTGGAGCTTTAATCCTGCTGTTTCGTTAAAGCTGCCAATAAATTTATTATTTTGAGCATCGCTTAAAAGCTGTATGTTAATGCGTTACCCTGATCACCGTCTTGTTGTGAACCATTCCTTGCGGATCCTGATCGTGCTTTTCTGTGTCTTCATTTCCTGCAACGAACAGCGCTCCAAAAACGCATCGGATGCCTTTCAACCATCTGTGGAAAGGGACCTGGTCGATATTAAAGCCTCCGGGAAACTGCGGGCATTGATCGCCTACAGTGCTACCAGCTACTTTTTATACCGGGGCCAGCCCATGGGCTATGAATATGAATTACTTAAGCGCCTGGCAAAAGACCTCGGGGTAGAGCTGGAATTAAAGGTCTCCAGAAACCTGGATGACCTGCTGGACGAATTAAAAAATGGCAGCGTAGACATTGTGGCACATGGCCTGGCCATTACAGCTGAGCGAAAGAAGGAAGTGGCTTTTGCGGAGTATCTTTATATTACCCAACAGGTACTGGTACAGCGTAAACCGGACAACTGGCGGAAAATGACCCTGGATGACATCCAACGATCCCTGGTGACAGACCCTATACAACTAATTGGCGATACGGTCTCTGTGCGCAAAAATTCGTCCTATTTCAAACGTATAAAAAACTTGTCAAGGGAAATTGGGGGAGAGATCATAATTGACACCCTTAATGGAAATGTGGCTACCGACGAGATCATTAAAATGGTAGCAGAAGGCACCATTAAATATACCCTGGCCGATAAGAACCTGGCCACCATCAATGCTTCCTATTTTCCCAACCTGGATGTGGCTGTGCCGCTGAGTTTTTCCCAACGAATCGCCTGGGCCGTACGCCCTAATGCCGAGCATCTATTAATAGCGACCAATGAGTGGATTCAAAAGGAAAAAAAAGAGCCTGATTATTATGTGATATACAACAAGTACTTCAAAAATACCCGAAGTTTCAGGAGGCGGGTGAATAGTCCTTTTTACAGTCTCAACCAGCAACAAATTAGCAAGTACGACCCCATTATCAAGGAAAATTCCAGGCGTATCGGGTGGGACTGGCGGTTACTTGCTTCCCTGATCTATCAGGAATCGCAATTCGACCCGCAGGCAGAGTCATGGTCAGGGGCCAGGGGCCTTATGCAAATAATGCCGAAAACAGCAGAAGAAATGGGAATTGTGGAACAGGCAGATCCAGGTGAAGTCATCCGGGGCGGCACTAATTATCTGAAACGCCTTTACAAGAGTTTTGAAGGGGTGACCGATTCTATTCAACGCTTAAAATTTACCATGGCATCTTATAACTGTGGCTACAGCCATGTGCAGGATGCACAGCAGCTGGCTCTGATCAAAGGGTTAGACAGCACGGTTTGGGATGACCATGTGGAAAAGATGATCATTGCCCTGAGTTATCCCCAAAACTATAACCACGAAGTAGTGAAATACGGCTACGTCAGGGGATTGGAGCCTTACGAATATGTAGATCAGATCTTCAAGCGGTACGAGCACTACCAGAAATTTATAGACTGACCTTTACCGGCCACGGAGCCTGTTGAGGATATTTTTGCTGAATTTCTTGTCGTCTTCAAAGATATCAAAGAAAGAAATTATAAATCTTTGGGCTTCCTTAAAGCTGTTCTTGTCTTCAAATAATTCCTCCAACGAAGCTACCTCCTCCATCAGCTTTGTTTTCTTTTCAATAAAGGATTTTCTGACCGCCTGAAGTTGTGCTTCTTCGCGCTCATATCCTTTGTAAATCCGATCGGTGACATGGGTAATAGTGCCGGAAAGGTTCTGAACATTGGTAACGTCTGCATAGGGGGCATTTACCAGGCCCGACATATCAAAATCGTAGGGAATGGGAATGATCCGTGTATCTGCGAACAACAACTTCTGGTTATGTTGCTGCTTGGTCGAAAAATCCGTATTGGCGATCATGTATTCAAAAAAAGCGTTCTGGATGGAAGCGATGGCATCATGTTGCAATGGGTGAATGACCCGTTCAATTTCCCTTCCCTCGCAACGTTCGGCCAGGTCGTCCATATCCTCTACCAAAAAGCCCCATAAATGATGTTCGGTTAGCCGATTTCCACGTGCTTCCTGGAAAACTATCCGTGCAAGACGGGTTTTAAAATGATAGGGGGCCAGCTGTTCGTAGAGTTTGTAGGCCAAATATTCCTTGAGGACAAAGTCGCCCATATTTTTTTCGAGCAGGCACGGGAGTACCAGCTTGATTTTACGGACCCCTTCAAAAATGGTTTGTTTTGTCGCTGCCTTCTTTAGTTTCAATTTCAAGGGGGCAAAATAGCAGTTTTCGCGCCGGAAATTACCCCGCGCCCTCAGGTCTGTCCGTAAGGAATCCCAGGGGCCTTCGTTCTCGCGAAACCAGATCATAGACGCCATGAAAGTGCTGTCGTTGGTCTGCTTTTTTAGGTCGCGATTCGAATATTTTAGTTGTAAGGTCAGGGGGACGGTCGATCGAAACAGCGGCAATGGAGGCTTATCGGGCGCGAGTGCCGCGGGGGTCTGGGCATAACCGCAGACGGCAAACAACCATACGATCATAAATATGAAAACCCTGTTATACCTGGCCATGCTATTTTATTAATGATTCTAAATATAGGGAATTAATCTCCTTCCGGGCTTTTTTACCCGGCGACCTTTTTAGCAGCCTCTTCAATTATTTTTTTTGTTAAGGATTTGTTAAATAATTTAGTTTTATGTATCTTGACATTTGTATACCAATACATTGAACCAATGGATAAAGCCGAAAAATTATTTGGAGCCAGGATTTTGACCGTCTTATTATGCATCGCTATCACAACCATGGTGATCCTGATCTACAAAGAGTATTCTGCAGAATTAGCCAAGGATGCCGAACTAATTTTAGCTTCCTCTTTACAGCGTGCTGATACCAGCCTGGCTGTGAAGTAAAAGCAACTTCTTTGGTAAGATGAACCTTTGGATCTTTGAATAAATCATTTGGATGCATCCTATTGGAACACCTAAATCCAGCTTTTGGAAAGCTGGATTTTATTTTGAAGGCCCTTCAACAGCACCTGCCAAAGGAACTGAATCCCCCAGGGATTTACGTTCATGACTTTAAATCCTTTATATAGTATCAAAACCAATGGAAAAGATTGGATTAGGGGGTGGTTGTCATTGGTGCACGGAGGCCGTATTTCAGAGCCTGAAGGGTGTAGCCAAAGTGGCTCAGGGTTGGATCTCCGCGTTGGAAAAGCCAACGTTCTCAGAAGCAGTGATCGTCCACTATGATGAGGATAGAATACCGCTCAAGACCCTGGTAGAAATCCACCTTCATACGCACAGCTGTACCTCCAAGCATGCTATGAGAGAGAAGTACCGCTCGGCTGTATATGCCTTTGGAGAAGAACAAAAAGTGGCGGCAGCCACCATTATTAAAGACTTTCAAAAAGATTTTGAGGCACCCCTGATCACAAAGGCCTATTTGTTCGGTGCTTTTAATGCTAATACGCCCCTTTATCAGGACTATTACTTCAAAAACCCGGACAAACCTTTTTGCCAAACCAGGATAGCGCCTAAACTCCGCCTGCTACTGGATACCTTTAAAGCATCCGTAGAAACGGGAAAACTGTTCTAGCCTATTCCTTTTTCTTTCCGCTATTCATCATGCTCATGACGGCACCTATCAGCAAGATGACCACCAGGGCAAAGACGCCAATGATCAGGATACCATTCCCCCAGGAAACCAAAGGCAGTATAGTAACATATTTCATTCGATCTGTTTCGTATTTCTGACCCTAAAAGTAGTACGAACGTTCCTGGAATTGTATGACATTTGTCAGTTTGGCACCCCTTAAAAGTACATCGTTACGGCTGGTATTCCAGCGCTCCATGTACCATTGAAGTTCTTTTTAAAGTGCGGCTTTCCCCACTCGCATGTTACAGTAGTTGGTTTGTGTATAAAAGAGTATCTTTAAAATGATTAAGATCAAAGCTGTTGGTTTTTAAGCCCAACAAGCTTTCTTATTGCTGCATTATGGAGGACAAACAAGAACAGATAGACAAGCTTCTTGAAAAACTAGAGCTCCTTTTAAATGTACATACCCATTTTTCAAAAGAGATCGATGCGCTGCGCGAAGAGATCCTCCAGCTAAAGAATGCAGCTTCTACCCCTCCCCCTGTTCAGCAAATACCTGAAGAACCCCCAAAGGAATTACCAAAAGAAGTCATCACTGAGCACGCACCCCGGGAATCCGCTAAATTATTCCGCGATCAGGAGAATAAGATATTAGGGGGCGTATGCTCCGGCCTGGCGAAAAAAACCGGGATGAATCTAATCGTTATGCGTTTGCTATGGGTGCTCTTTACCTTGTTCTTTTGTGTGGGCGCCCTGGTCTATATCGTGATGTGGGCGACCATTCCAAAAAGTACTTTTCCCGGCTCCCGGCAAACGCCTGTAACACCAACAGCCTCCCCGGCAAAGGAACACAGGCCGCCACCAGTCACGGCACAGAAAAGCCCAATAGACCTCGAAAAATATATAGGGGAGAACCTGATCAGCAAGATCGGGATCGCAGTGCTTATCATCGGGGTGGGAATTGGGGCTAAATATTCCATCGACAATGATTTGATCAGTCCGTTGGTGCGCATCCTATTAGGGTATTTAGTAGGCGCAACACTCCTGGTCATAGGCATGAGGCTAAAGAATACCTATGAAAATTTTAGTGCAGTGCTGGTTAGCGGAGGGATGGCTATTTTCTATTTTATCACCTTCGCTGCCTACTCGTTTTATGGGATGCTAACACCTCTTTTTGCGTTTCTCCTTATGGTCCTTTTCACCATCGCCACGGTGGCAGCAGCCCTGAATTACAACAAACAGCTGATTGCCCATATTGGCCTGGTAGGCGCGTACTGCATCCCATATTTAATAAGTGAGGATGAAATAGCCGTACTGCCACTCTTAAGTTATATGGCTATCATCAATGCCGGCATTCTGGTGGTCGCCTTTAAAAAATACTGGAAGCCCCTCTATCTGCTTGCTTTTTTTGTGACATGGTTAGTGGCGCTTAGCTGGTATTTATTTTCTTACGATGCCACTATACATTTCTCGCTGGTATTTATTTTCGGCTTCATTTTCTTTGTCATCTTTTACGGCACATTCCTCGCTTACAAGCTCCTGAAGAAAGAGCCCTTTGAAGTGCTCGATATTGTCTTGGTACTGGCTAATTCGTTTGTTTTCTACGGGCTTGGCTATAGCCTGCTCCAAAGCCAGGCAGATGGGCCCGCCTACCTCGGACTTTTTACCTTGTTAAATGCCGCAGCGCATTTGCTCGTGGGTATCGTGATCTACAGACAAAAGGGTGTGGATAAAAATATTTTCTATCTCATTTCAGGGCTCGTACTGGTGTTTGTTACCATAACCATACCGGTACAATTGGATGGAAACTGGGTAACCCTGCTATGGCTTGGGGAAGCGGCAGTCCTGTTCTGGGTAGGGAGGACCAAAGAGGTGCGGATATATGAAAAAATAGCCTACCCCTTGCTATTACTTTCCTTTGTAAGTATCGCACAGGACTGGAATCTGGCGTATTATGACTGGGGTTACGGTGCTACTGCAGAGCGGTTCCCATCTATCATCAACAGCACCTTTTTAACCTCCATGTTCTTTTGCGGTACGCTTGGCTATTTGAATTTCCTGCATTATAACAAAAAACACACCGGGGCTTTTACAGACGACAGCAATACCAACAACCTGGTCTCCGTTCTCCTCTCCGGCCTCTTACTAGTCGGATTATATGCCGCCTTCGCACTGGAAATAGGGTATTACTGGCAAGGACTTTTCCAGGTTTCTGCCCAGACCACCACCAGCGGTATAGGTACAGGCAAGGTATATAACTACGATCTCCTGACCTTTAAAACACTATGGGAAATCCACTATTTCCTGTTGTACACCACCCTGCTCATCCTGGTAAATGACCGATGGATAAAAAACAGGGCTTTAGGCATTTTGGGCCTCTGTTTAAGTGCCATGGGGCTATTTTTCTTTTTAACGGGGGGACTTTATAGCCTAAGCGAACTGCGGGAAAGTTATTTGGCTGCAGCGATCACCAATGTAAATGACCCTGGCATGTTCCATATCGGTATCCGGTATGTGGCCTATGTTTTTGCAACAGCAATGCTCCTGGCCGGTTACAGGCACCTTAAAGAAAACTACCATAAGGAACAGTACACTATTGCATTCGATCTGATCCTGATGACTGCTGTCCTATGGGTTGCCAGCAGTGAACTGATCCACTGGCTGGATCTTTCCGGATCACAGCATGCCTACAAGCTGGGACTCACTATTTTCTGGGGTATTTACGCCCTCCTGCTTATTGTTATGGGGATCTGGAAGGCCAAAAAACACCTGCGCCTTGGGGCTATTTCCTTGTTTGGGATTACGCTGTTCAAACTTTTCTTTTATGACCTGGCCGACCTTTCTACCCTTTCCAAAACGGTAGTGTTTGTTTCACTAGGGATCTTGCTTCTGATCATTTCCTTCCTCTACAACAAATTTAAGGGACTGTTGTGGGAAGCTAAAGATGAGTAGGCCCGCGATGAAAGCAATGTGATGCCCGAAGGAAAATGAACAAGACCTTCGTATTCCTTGTTGCCGTTTATCCGATTTTCTCGTTGTAAAGCACTCAAAATGAGTTGAAACCACAGCTTTTAGCAGGTTCACAACAATTGGGGGATGGCCCGCTACTGAAAATCGTATCTTATTACAACTAGTAATCCCAAAAATCTTACTGCTATGAAGACAACTACTAAAAAACACCCCATTTTGAATAGGGTCCTTACCGCCTTGAACATCGGCCTGGAGGTCATATTGGCCTTAATTGCCCTAGGTTTTATCATTGGGCTTTATGGTATTTTGAGTTAAAACATTTCTTTTGAACGAACTAAAAAAGCCTTTGAATGACAAAGGTTTTTTTAGTTCCTTTTAGTCAGGCTGGGGCACTGGGGCACCTCAAATCTCCTAAGATGTAAGAGGGTGGCATCGAAAAGAACTATATTTAGGGTACGGGAAACGCACGAAACTGCCCGATCTGAAGATTCATGAAGAAATTTAGTAAGATCTTACTCATCCTTGCGGGTGCCTATTGCCTGCTCCTTATTCCCTTCCCTCAAAATGAAAGCGACCCTAAAAAAGCATCAAAAACCCCTTTTTTATGGGATCAGGATGCTTTGTGGATACAATTGGAAGATGCCTTTCTAAAGGCGAAAGAATTGCCCCCTGAGGAATTGGATTCAATTATAGAGGTACTGACCACGGAAACAGATAGTGTCCTGAGTGTTTTTGAAGATACGACGCTACAGCCCGAAGATGGTCATTACACGTCCATACAAAATAGATTTTTCCAGGTTGCTCCCTTAATTGCAGCCCAGGAAAACAGATCGGACTGGCATGTCCGTTTTTACAACAGGGTACGAAAGAAGTTAAAAACAGATGCGCTTCATTGGGATATGAACCAGCCGGCCGCGCGTAATCTATCATACCGTATTTTGTATGGGATGAGGGCCGCCGTGGAAGAGATCCTATTACAATCAAACGAAGCGCAGTTTGTATCCACCATGTTTGTTGCAGACGAAGCGTCTGCCACCCCTGCTGCCACTATTATGGGCATAAAAGTCCATAGCGGTGATCTGTTGGTTAGCCGCGGTGGCGCCGAAGTATCCGCCTTTATTTCAAGGGGGAATGATTTTCCGGGAAACTTTTCGCATGTGGCCCTTGTATTTGTAAGCGAGGAAACAAACGAACCGTTCCTGGTGGAAGCACATATAGAAAAAGGCGTGGCCATAGCTACGCTGGAGGCATATTTAAAGGATAAAAAACTGCGGTTCATGGTGATGCGCCCCATAGCCGATCTGGAAGCACTGAAAGCAAATCCAATGCTTCCGCATGAAGCAGCATTTTTTATGTATAATGAAGCGCAGGACAGGCATATTCCCTATGATTTTAAAATGGACTATTACGATGCCTCGGCCATGTTCTGTTCAGAAGTAGGCTCCTTTGCCTACAAACAATTTGGGGTGCATTTATGGGAGTTTACTTCCACCATTTCTTCCAATGGGATCATGGACTGGCTCCATAGTTTTGGGGTGGAAAACTTTGTGACCCAAATGCCTTCCGATCTGGAATATGACCCTACCTTGAGTGTTGTAGCCGAGTGGCGCGATAAAGAGACGCTTTTTCAGGATCATTTAGACAACGCCGTGATGGATGCCTTGATTGAACGGGCCAATGCCGGTGAAAAACTCGATTACAACGGGTGGTTGCTTCCCATAGCACGAGTACTGAAGGGGTATTCATTTTTGCAAACCACCCTGGGGAAAGAAGGCATTATACCAGAAGGGATGAGTGCCGTGACCGCCTTGAAGAACAATAATTTTGTAGCGCGTTTCCAGCATCTTAAAACCCTTACGGAATCTAAAATAGACGCCTTCTTAAAGGAAAACAAGTATGTACCCCCTTACTGGCAACTGGTGCGCTTTGCAGAAGAGAGCATCGCAGAGTTAGCGGTTCCTGACTGAGTTTATTAAAGCATAAGGGGTATAAAGAAATTCCTTCGCTGTCCTTAACTAACTGTTGTCTAAAGGTTTGCTTATTCCATGAATATCCCCGCTGTTTTTATATATTTACAACTGGTCCTCATCTTTATATAATCCCTCTCCCTTGAAAAATGGAACTAAGTTACATACTGCCCTGTTAGAAAAATTATTTGGCCCTATTCAGCTGAAGATTTCAAAACAGGAAAATGAGCTGCGAATCGTTCATTTATACGACAGTAAACACATTTCCAGAACATTGGGTGTCGTTAGGTTTAAAAATGATACCCACCCAATAATTAACGAAGCGCATAGCCGCATTTTGGGGGGTGCACTATTGGGAAAAACGCTGGCAGCACTGAATATCCCCTATCAAAAGTCAACTGTTTTCGGGCAGGCCGTTACATTGCCTGCGTGGCTCATCAGGGATTTTGATACCACCCAGAACGAAACCATGGCTATCTATTCTCAGATTAGCATTCAGGATAGCAGCAGCAAAGAGACCTTTGTATATGCCGATTTATTTGAAATAATACCTCCGGATATCCTACATTTAATACCAATGCCGCAACCAAACGCAAAAAAGCTGGAGCAGGAATTAATTACCTTACTCGGATTTGCAGGTATTACCGGAGTGTTTAACGATATTAATTTATGATGAAATGTATTGTGATCGGTGCAGGACCGGGAGGAATTGTGGCCACCAAAGAACTGCTGGAAAAAGGATTTAAAGACGTCGTTTGCCTGGAGCAGTCCTCAGGACTTGGAGGCGTTTTTTCCAAAAGCTACGATAACCTGGTACTGACCTCTTCAGTGACCTTTAGTATGTTCTCTGACTTTTGGGTTGGAGAAGGGAAAAACCATCATTTTTGGACCAAAAAGGAAGCGGTCGAATATTGGACCTCCTATGCCGAGCATTTTGGCGTCACAGACCACATTCGATTTGGGAGTCGTGTTGAAAAAGTGAAACAAAATGAAGATGCGGCCTGGGATGTTGTCCTTTCTTCCGGAGAAATACTGCAGTGCACCCATCTCGTTGTAGCCATAGGCAACAATAATATCCCCAAATTCCCCGGCTGGAAGGATGACCTGTCGCAAGTAAGCTATTCTCATTCCAAAGACTATAAGAACTCAGCGCCTTTCAAAGGTAAAAACGTGCTGGTAGTGGGTGGGGGCGAATCTGGCTCCGATGTTGCCTATGAAATTTCCCAGGTAGCCAATAAATGCTGGGTAAGCCTGCGGGAGACCACCGGATGGATCGTCCCCAGAAAGCGGGGCGAACATGCTGCCGATGTATCAACACACCGGGGCATCTGGGATCTTCCTCGTGAATACGGGCGAAAATTAAGCCCTTTTGTCTTAAAATTAGAGCGGGCACGGCAAGATCCTGTTTTTGATGCCCTGGCCGATCTGAATGAAAAAGTAAGCTCGCGTAATGGCATCTGGGGGATCTTTGGAACCAAGACCCTTGCTTTACCAAAGGCTATTGCTCATTTTGGTTGCGAGGTGGTTGGCGATATTAGCAGTGTAAAAAATGGTGGTAAAACGTTGGAGACTGCAGATGGCAAACTTCTGGAAGAAATAGATACCATCGTTTTTAGCACCGGGTATCTCAATAAGGCCGATTTTATGCCCGAAGGACTTAAGACATGCGATCCCCGTCAAATGTACAAGCATATTTTCCATCCGGAATTTGGGAACAGATTAGCATGGATAGGATGGGCCAGGCCTGGCTTTGGAAGTCAGTTCCCCATCATGGAGATGCAGGCCCGGTATTGCGGTTTGATCTTTAGCGGGGAACTACAGCTTGCCTGCCAGGGAACAAATGGTAAAGCAAGCCATGGACGATGAGGCACTGTATTTGGAGCAGTTTGAAGAGAATGCAGCGCGGATCCGAAGTTTGGTAGATTACCATCGTTATATGAATGGACTTGCCAAAATCATAGGTTGCGACCCCCCCTTGGTTGGCTATTTTTTCAAGAATCCGAAAATGTGGCTGCATTTGATGTACGGGCCAACACAGGCAACACAATTTCGCCTCAGAGGGCCTGGCAAAAAAGTGGCGTTGGCACATCAGATCATCAGGAAGCTACCCATAAGTACCTATAATCATATTGTGAAGGCGGGGCTTAAAGGCCGGTTGTATTATGGTATTAAATCATTACGGCCATCTTTTTTAAGAGCTTCCGCCTGATCAAAGGCTTTTATTTTAATACCTTACAGCAACCGGGAAGGAAATAGTTATGAACATGATCCGAATGTCGCCTCTTTTGAATTCTCAAGCTACTTCCATGATCGCTATTCAGCGATTCTACAGGAAAGCACCGCTGCGGTTAACACTGCTCTTTGTTTTTGGTTTGATCTCTTGCGTTGGAAGTCAAAAAAAGCCCCTGGATGCGCCACGTCCCAATATCCTTGTGTTGGTGGCCGATGATCTGGGATATTCAGATCTTGGGTGTTTTGGTGGCGAAATAAAGACACCCAACATTGATAGCCTTGCTTCAAATGGCATCCTTTTTAGTCGGTTCCACACCGCCCCTATGTGCGCTCCAAGCAGGGCCATGCTGCTAACAGGCAACGATAATCATATTGCCGGTGTCGGAAGGCAGGCGTTGCAGGTAAATGTCTTTGGCTATGAAGGACAAATCACCAACAGGGTTGCTGCAATTCCGGCGCTTTTACGCGACTATGGCTACCATACCTATATGGCCGGGAAGTGGCATCTGGGGATGTCGCCGGAAGCCAATCCCCAACAATTGGGTTTTGAACACTCTTTTGCACTTTTGGAAGGGGTGGGAAATCATTTCAACTCGCAAGGTATTTTTGGCGAGGGCTCCCGATCTCACTACACAGAAGACGGGGAAATAGCCCAATGGCCCGATGGGAGGTTTTCTACCGATGTCTATACTGATAAATTATTGGCGTTCATAGATGCCAACAAAGAAGATCAACAGCCCTTTTTTGCCTATGCTGCCTATACGGCGCCTCACTGGCCCCTGCAGGTGGAGGAAAAATACGCGAAAAAATATGAAGGCCAGTATGATGCCGGCTATGAGCACTTGAGAGCGTTCCGGTTTGCGCAGCTCAAAAAAACAGGGCTGATCCCTGAAGAAGCTGTTTTGCCTCCGCTCCACCCTTCCATAAGGCCCTGGGATACACTGACGGAAGAAGAAAAGAAGAAAGAATCACGGAAAATGGAGCTTTATTCGGGCATGGTAGACAATCTTGACGCCAATGTTGGTCGAATTATCGAACATTTAAAAAAGATAGGCGCCTATGAAAACACCCTTATCTTCTTTATCTCTGACAATGGTGCCGCAGGGGAGGATTATTACGGAGATACCCAGATAAGGCCCTATATCAATCCTTATTTCAACGATGCATACGAAAATATGGGGGCGCCCGAATCGTTTATTTCCTATGGGCCTCCCTGGGCAGAGGCCAGCTCGACTGCATTCCGGTACTTTAAGGAATATACTACCGAAGGCGGCATAATGACACCCATGATCGTATCGGGTTCCCTTGTCAAAGAAACGCAAACGGTCAATGACGCCTTCGTCTCCATCATGGATCTGGCCCCCACCATCTACGAACTTAGCGGGGTCACCTATCCCAAAAAATGGCAGGGAAATCAGCTCTATCCCTTGCGGGGTAGCTCCCTGTTACCTATTATATCGGGAACAGCCAGCACCATACACCCCAATTCCTATGTTTTCGCCCTGGAACATGCCGGTTATACCATGCTTCAGAAAGGGCAATGGAAGATCACCAACAGCATACGCCCCTTTAGTGAGGCAAATTTTGAGCTGTTCGACCTGTCTAAAGACCTCGGGGAAAATCATGATCTGAAAAATAGCGCTCCCGAGAAATACCAGGAACTGATACGGGAATGGCATCAATTTTCCAAAGACGTACGCCTGCAACTACCCAGGTAATATACTGGCAACTATAAAATATGGGGGTGGTTTTCTCCTCGTGCTATTTTATTTAGTACCTTCTACCATTACTTAAAGATTCGCTATGCGAGCGTTACTGTTCTTTATATTCCTTTTGCATATGAATGCCTCTTTAACTTGCCAGGAAACAAAGAACATGAAACATGTCTTCTACTTGCATGGGATGATCATAGAAGTTCAGGGAGTAGAGGCAGTAAGTGAGGTATTTGGCCCCTATCAATACCTGGATATCATTGATTCCCTGAAGGCAAACGGCTATCAAGTGCATAGTGAAGTGCGGACCACGAAGACAGATTTTACTGCTTTTTGCGAAAAAATATCGGGGGAAATCGACCAATTGATCCGCGATGGGGTAGCTCCGGAAGCTATTACCATCATTGGTGCATCCAAAGGGGCTATGATGGCTATGGCCATCTCGGACCTCAACAAACATGCTGTAAATTATGTGCTCCTGGGGGCCAATAGTGACCGCACGGAGAAGAATTTTGACTGGAAACTCCATGGTCGTATCCTCGGGATCTATGAACGGTCCGATACCGTTGCCGGGAAAAATTATACGTACTGGATAGAGCGCTCCACAGCAGCGAAAGAATTTCAGCAACTGGAAATCAATACCGGGCTGGGACACGGCTTTTTATACCGCCCCATAAAAGAATGGCTGGGACCGGCGAAAGACTGGATAGCTCACAAATAATAGGGTGCCCTGGCAGTCAGGGTCAGAAGTAAGGACCAATAAATATGAACACCTTGAATAATTGATAAACAACAAGTAACCAACCTAAAAACCACTTTATGAAAAAAATGTTTTATTATGCCGCCGCTGTATTGTTCCTGGGGCTGGCAATTACCTGTAGTGAAAAAAAACCGGAAGAGGGGAAGCCAGACCGTGACATGTTTGGCCATAAAGCAGTCCGCGGACTTACTATCACTACCGAAGGACTTACCCCCGGCTACGTCATGTTTCCTGTACCCAATTCCGGATCCACCTTTCTTATTAACCGCAGTGGAGAGGTTGTCCACGAATGGAAAGCGACCTATACTTCTTTTAATCCCTATATCATGGATGACGGGTCTATTTTCGTTGGTTTAAACGATGTAGACTATCCCGTTTTCGGAGGGGGAGGGCCTTATGGGCGAATCCAGAAAATCAGCTGGGATGGCAAGATCCTATGGGACTTTGAACTGGCCGATGAACAACACATCCTGCACCATGATTTTGCCATAAAACCCAATGGCAATATCCTGGCCATTGTCTACGAGGCCATCTCCTATGACGATGCGATTGCTATGGGGCGCGCACCCCATTTAATTCCACATTCAGGCCCCTGGATGGAAAAGATAATTGAACTGGAGCCACAGGGCTTACACGGCGCCAATATTGTCTGGGAATGGAATCTGAGAGACCATTTAATTCAGGATCTGGACGAGAATAAACCCAATTTTGGAAACCCGGCAGACCATCCGGAATTGCTCAGTTTTAATACTGGCGACTCCATCCCGGAACCCATCAGCCAGGATAGCCTGGATGCCCTGAAGGCCATGGACAGAGGCGGCAGGAATATAACGCGCTTTAATGCACGGTCTGACCTCTATCACTTTAATGCTATTAACTATAACCCAAAACTTCAGCAGATCGCTATCAGTTCTCCGGAGCTGAGTGAAATCTTAATTATAGACCAAAGCACTACTACGGAGGAAGCGGCTTCCCATGCCGGCGGAAAAAGTGGTAAAGGGGGCGACTTCCTGTATCGCTGGGGAAATCCTGAAAATTACCAGCAGGGGGACTCTACCAACAGACGCCTTTTTTACCAGCACGATGTTCGATGGATACAGCCCGGGAAACCAGGCGCCGGTAACCTGACCGTTTTTAATAACAATGTTCCCAACGGACCGGATACCCTGGACTACACCTCTGTTTATGAAATAAAACCCCCATTAAAAGCCGATGGCACCTACGAGCTTGAGGCAGATGGTTCTTTTGGGCCCGATGAACTGGAATGGAACTATGTGGCACCAGACACCATTTCTTTTTATGCCAGCTTTATATCGGGTGCCCACCGCATGGAAAATGGCAATACGTTTATCAATGCAGGCCCAATGGGACGCTTTTTTGAAGTGACCCCGGAAAATGAAACGGTCTGGGAATACCTCAACCCGTACAGGGGAGAGGCCCGGAAACCCAATGGGGATCCTGATGACCCTATGCCCATGACCTTCAGCACCTTCCGTTCAACATTTATCCCGGCAGATCACCCGGCCCTTACAGGGAAGGAGTTAACCCCATGGGATCCGCAACCACCAGTCTTTAAGATGCCTCCGCCGCCTCCGGAGAAAAAAGCGGACCAGTAAACAATTTATTAGCATGTACCTATTTGAGAATAAGCATAAATAATAACCCTAAAACCAATCATTATGAAAAAAATTCTTTTTGTATTCGCTTTCTGCCTGGCATTTGCCAGCAGTGCACAGGACACGTATTATACCATGTACAGTTTTGTGGTGGAATCCCAGAATGTGTCTACTGTTTACCAATTGGTAGACGATTTTTACTCCAAGAACAAGCCTGAGGGCGTCTTCGTCAGGCTTTTCGAAAACCATTTTAAGGCCGCGGGGAACAATGCCACACATTCCCTCGTTTTTACCGGCTCTCAGGAAGCGTTAGGAAACATGTACGCAGGAGGGCCTAATGACAAGTTTGACCTTTTCTTAACGCGCCTTAATCAGCATATTAAAGATGGGTCAGGCGCTTCCATGGGCATGCATCTTGCCATCTACGGGGATACCAGTACCCGGTATCCGGCCCAACGTTATTACCTGTTGGATGTGAAAGATACCGAAGCCTTTGATGCCGGTTATAATAAATTTAATTCCAAGCACAATCCACCCGGAGTGTTGGTAAATATGGGCAACACTATTTCAGGAAGTAACGGTAGCTTTAACCGCTGGGTCATCATCGGGTTTAAGGATATCAAAACGGCCCTTGGCGGCGCCAGTAAATTACTTTCGGGTGCAGCCCTCACCGCTCGTGAAAAAGCCTGGGACGAATATAGGGCATCGAATGGCGGCGTTACCGTAGTAGGTTCCGGTATGCGGCTATTGCTGGGCGCCTGGTAAACAAAAACAGCCTGTTGTAACAGGAAGTTCATTAATACAAATAGGTATAAAGCAAAAAGGCCGGTTTCCCCAGGATTCCGGTCTTTTTAAATTCCGGCAAGGGGTAGTGCACAGTAATTATTGCACCTCTTTTGGCGCAAAAACAGATTTGGCTTCCACCACTTTTTCAAACTTAAAACCGGCTATTATTTCTTTATCTGTATAGGTCTGTTGCAGGGGTGATATGGCTTCTGCAGCAACGTTGGTATTCCTGACATACACCCGCGATAAGCCCGATTGTGACAGCAGCGTTCGCAGTGATTCACTATCCAGTTCCGTTTCATTCAAATTGGCGGACTCCAGGTGCTGCTGTTTGATGAGAAATGGCAGTACTTTCCCGCTAAGCTTGTTCTTGCTCAGATCAACTTTCGTCAGATGTGGCATATCGGCTATTTCTTCCATTACCGCATCCGATAGCTTACAATCGGATAGTTTCAGGAAGGTGATGTTCTTTGAAACCTTGTTGAGCAACTGAATGTCGTCCTTGCTTATGGCATCTCCCCGGTACTCCACATCGAGTAAAAGATTGGTTTCCCCTAAATAATTCACCCTAAATCCGGCACTGCGCAGTTGCCCCAGCAATCCTTCGTCCAGGCTATCCACCCGGACTTTCTCGTAATACGGTTTGGGGCTGTAGTCCAACCCATAATCCCGTTTTACCAGCCTGATCAGCTCTCCCGTCATATCATTAGAATTGAAGGTGGCCACACTATCGGCACCCCCGTTTATCCAATACCGCAGCACCTGAAGGTCTGTATACCCAAATCCCGGCCCCCTGGGCGGCATGGCCTTTTCGTTTTCCTGTGGCAAACTGGCCCTGATAAACAATTCACTCATATCAGGATTCCCGGCCATAACCGATACGCCATGATCTGCTTCCTTGAAGAGATCGCTGTACTCCTCCAGGATCAGTCCCCCTTTGTTCTCATCTTTGTTATGGCAGGCCAGGCATTTATCCTGAAGAAGGGGATTAATGATATCCGTATAAATATTCAGGGAATCAGGGTTTATGTCCCGTACCGCACTATACCCCGCTTTTTTGTCGCTTTTAAAGATGGCCGGCCCGTATTCCACCAGGTAGGTAGGTCCGTGTGTCAGGTTGCCCCCAAAATGACCTGTTGCGCCCATAAGAAGAATAGCGATGGTCGAAGCTGCTAATTTTACCTTATTACTGCTGGCCGGGGCTTTTATCTGGTAGAAGATCACAAGGGCCATCACCACCAAAGTGGCTATTCCCAATTGTTTGTGGTCCTGTAAGGCCTCTAAACCGTAATCGTCACTGAACGACAATAACCAGCCGGTAAGGGCTGCCACAATGCCGGCCAGCAAACCAACACTGTAGGTAACGATAATAATTTTTCTCGATGGGATGAGCTTATGGAACCCCCATTGCAGGAGTACCTCAAATAAATACCCCAGCAGGAATATCCCAATAGGCAAATGAACTATCAGGGAATGAAAGCGGCCAAAAAAAAGATCCCACTCCATTAACTAAGGATGTCTTTGACCACCACTCCGTGCACGTCTGTTAAGCGGAACCTGCGCCCCTGATACTTATAGGTCAGTTTTTCATGATCCAATCCCAAGAGATGCAAAATGGTCGCATTGAGGTCATGCACATGTACCTTGTTCTCCGTGATATGGTAGCCAAAATCATCCGTGGCCCCATAGGTCAATCCTTTCTTCACCCCTGCCCCGGCCATGAGCATGGTGTAGGCATCCGGATGATGGTCCCTCCCAAAATTATCTTTGGTAAGCTGTCCTTGCGAAAAACTGGTTCTGCCAAATTCGCCGCCCCAGACCACCAAGGTATCTTCTAACAGTCCGCGCTGCTTCAGGTCCATGATCAAAGCGGCCGATGCCTGATCTACCTCTTTGCACCTTTTTGGGATCTGCTTGGGTAAATTGCTGTGATGGTCCCAGTCGCCGTGATACAGCTGAATAAAGCGTACACCCCGTTCGGCAAGCCTTCGGGCCAAGAGGCAATTGCTGGCAAAGGTGCCCGGTTTCTTGCTGTCCTCCCCGTATAATTCATAAATATGTGCTGGTTCCCCTTCGGTGTTCATCACTTCCGGCACGGATGTCTGCATACGAAACGCCATCTCATATTGCGACATTTTTGCTTTGATGGCAGGGTCTTCCCAATCGTTGAAATTCTTTTCCTGCAGTTTTTGAAGGTAATCCAGTTGCTCCCTCCGAATCGCTTCGGTAACGCCGGGAGGATTGTTTAAGAACAATACCGGGTCCTTGCCGCTTCTAAACTGAACCCCCTGATATTCCGCAGGCAGGAAGCCACTGGACAACAATCTGGAAGAGCCCCCTTCATTTCCCTTGGTCATAAGGGCAATATAGGTTGGGAGGTTCTCATTCCCGGACCCCAGGCCATAACTGATCCAGGAGCCCATGGTGGGCCGGCCCGGAATCTCAGAACCCGTGTGCGTAAACATCTGTGCAGGTTCGTGCTGTACGGACTCGGTATACATAGAATTGATCATGCACAACTCATCCGTAATTTGTCCCATATACGGCATCAGGTCGCTCATCCACATCCCGCTGTTACCCCGTTGCGCAAAATTGTACAAAGGCCTGACGATAGGTTTGCTTGCCTGCGCGGCAACCGTAGCGGTTACCCTGCCCCCCATGACACTATCGGGCAATTCTACCCCATGCATTTTGGTCAGGATGGGCTTGTAGTCGAACATATCCAGTTGTGAAGGGGCCCCGATCATGTTCAGGAAAATGACCCTTTTGGCCTTCGGGGCAAAATGAGGTCCGGTCATGGAGCCCATGGACGAACCAAATGCCTGCAAAGGATTCATCAAAGAAGCTAAGGATATGGCCCCCAGGCCCAGGGTCGACTTGCCTAGGAAATCCCTGCGGCTCCATGATTTAGGGTGGTGGTTATGGTGGTGGTCCTGCATATTATCTTTTCGTATACGATTCGTCAAAATTGAATATAGTGCTGACTACCAGTGTCATGGCAGCCGTTTTCTCTTTGGAAAGCCCCTTATCGAAAGGCCGCTCCCCCACCGATAACAGGGAATCGATCTCTTTTGGTGCTGCCTTCAGCTGTTCAAGCGATCTTTGATAATGCGCATTCAGGATGTCTAATTGGTCCTTATTCGGCTTTAAACCGGTAGACCGCCTGAACGCCAGCCCAATCTGATCTTCCACGCTATCCGGAAATTCCTTTTGCACCATTTCTGACAACACCCTTGAAGCCTCCACGAACTGCGGATCGTTCAGCAGGGTAAGGGCCTGTAAGGGCGTACTGGTCACATTTCGCCGTATGGTACAGATCTCCCTTGAGGTGGCATCAAAATTGATCATAAACGGGTTGGGCGCAAAGCGTCTTGAAAAGGTGTAAAGGCTTCTGCGGTATAGATCTTTCCCGGTATCGGGTGTATATTTTGCCAGTTTGCTGGAAGCCATGAGTACTTCCTTCCACAAGCCTTCCGGCTGATAGGGCTTCACACTGGGGCCGCCTGTTTCTTCCACCAGCAACCCACTTGCCTTGAGGGCATTATCGCGGATCATTTCTGCAGGCCAGCGATACGATGGGCTCCTGGCCAGGTAGTTGTTCTCCGGATCCCGCTCGCGCAATTCCTCCGGGCAGAAAGACGCCTGGCGATAGGTATTAGACATGACCATTTGTTTCACAGCGTGCTTAATGTCCCAACCGTGGTCCATAAAATCGCTTGCCAGCCAATCCAGCAGTTCCGGATGGCTTGGCCGTTCTCCCTGGCTGCCAAAATCTTCTGCTGTCTTCACCAGGCCTTTGCCAAAGATAAGCTGCCAATACCGGTTAATGGCCACCCTTGGAACGATGGGATTATCAGGATCGAAAAGCCATTTTGCCAACCCCAATCGGTTCTTGGGCAGGTCGTCCCCGTAGGGCAGCACCTTGTTGATGCCTCCCGGCATTACCTGCGCTCCGTGTTGATCATAAAGCCCTTTTTCCAGGATGTAGGTCTTTCGGGGTACCTCCATTTCCTGCATGACCATGAGTTGGTTGGCACTGTCGAGCATGGTGCTGATGGAAGCCCTGGTTTCACGGAGTTTCTTCCGGTTTGCGATCAGTTCTTCATCATGCAAAAACCAATGTTCCTGTTTAATTTCGGCCGCAGCAGGATCTAATTTCGCCTCTCCCAAACCAGCCATTTCCCATTGGGATAATTGGCGGTCATATATTTTGACCTCATCGATGGCCCCCTGAAACATACCCAGGTCATCCATCCAAAGCCGATTGCTTTTTCCAACCACCAGCGGAATGGTATCCGGTTTCATATTTTCATCGCTAATGGGAATAATAGACCGTTTCAATTGATCGAAATGCGTGCGCGTGGGGACCTTTTTGCCGTTGACAAATATGGCAATGCCCCGGGCCGATTTGCTGCCATTGTACGTAAACCCTATCTGCTGCCATTGATTGGCGGGTACAGGGGCTGTAGAACTGACCGAAATGATCTCATCGGGTAAGCGGTGAATAAGGCGTACCCGAACATGGTTGTTGGAATCCAATGCCATATCCCAGCCACGATGGAACTGGAAGACATGGCCCGTATTCCCAATGATGGTCTGGGAGGAGCCCGCCGCGTCTTTTTCGGTTAAGATCCAGCTGCTGATGCTGAAGGGATCAACGTGTTCAAACTCCCCGATCTTGCGCAGTTTAATGATGTCGTATTCTTCATTGAAATAGGCGGCCTTCCCGTATTTCCCATCCGTGAGGGTGATCTTTAAATTGGCTTCTGCTTCCTTTACATTATCGAGCATCTGCAGTTCCTCATATTCCTTCTTCTTGACTTCTGCTTTCTTCTTGGCGTCCTCTTTCTTCTTTTCTGCTTCTGCCGGCTTTTTCTTCTTGACCTCCTTTTTGTACGGTTTTATGGAATTGAAGGCGTAATGGCCAATATGGTCTGTGACCGGTGTTGTTGGCAGTGGCTTGTTGTAGCTGGCAGCCCTTTGCTTCTTTTCGGCCTCAAGGGCTTTTTCCTGGCTATCGAGTGATGCTATAAAGGTTTGCAATTGCGATTTTTCTGTGTCACTTAGCAGGGTCAGCGTTGGCGGGCGGTCTGCATCGGTTGGCGCCAACCCGTATTCTTCCGTGCTGTTAAAAAAGGCCGATACCTGGTAGAATTCGGCCTGCGTGATGGGGTCAAATTTATGATCATGGCATTTGGCACATTCCAGGGTAAGCCCCAGCAGGGCTGTTCCGGTGAGGCCGGCCCGTTCGTTCACATATTCGATTCTGAATTCCTCCGGGATGGATCCGGCGGAAGCCTCCAGAGGATTCATTCGCAAAAAAGCAGTGGCCATCCTGGATTCTTCGTTGGCATTTTCGATCAGGTCGCCCGCCACCTGATGGGTAATGAATTCATCATAGGGCATATTGCGCTTAAAGGCTTGTATGAGCCAGTCGCGATACGGCCAGGAAGTGCGGTAGCCATCGAAAGACACTCCATGGGAATCCGAATAGCGCGCTACATCCATCCACTCCTGTGTCATTCTTTCGGCGTAGGCATCGCTTGCCAAAAGCCTGTCGACCAGCGCCTCATACGCTTTTTCAGAGGGGTCGTTCAGAAAGGCATCTATTTCTTCCGGGGAAGGAGGCAACCCTGTGAGGTCCATGGTAACCCGCTTGATAAGGCGTTCTTTATCTGCTTCGGGAGCAGGTGCCAACCCTGCTTGCAGCAACTGCTGCTGAACAAAATTGTCAATGTCATTGATGCGCCTCCAGTCATTATTGATTTCGGGCACTTCAGGATCTTCTACCGGAAGAAAGGACCAATGTTCTTTCCATTCGGAGCCCTGCTCCAGCCATTTTGCGATCAGGGCGATCTCCCGGGCCGAAACGGGAAGCTCGGCATCCGGGGGAGGCATCACCTTGTCGGGATCATCACTCAGCAAACGATTAATCACTTCGCTTTTATGAACGCTTCCCTTTACAAAAGCATAATTGCCCGATTCCAGTTTTTTAAAGGCTTCCTCCTCAATGTCGAGTCGTAACCCGGCTTTCCTTGTCTGCGGATCCGGGCCATGGCAGGTATAACAACGGTCAGAAAGGATCGGTTTGATGTGAAAGTTATAGTCAACGTATTGCGGCAGCGTATCGTACACCGCTGTTACTTCTTTGGGCAAGGGTCCCGAGCAACTGACACACAAAAACAACAGGGCCATAAAGGCATTGGCATATTGCCCTCTAAAATGGAAGCTATTGGATAAAAAAAGTCTGGTTTTCAAGGAGTGCCGGTATCTAATTCACGGAAAGATAGGATATTTAATTTAAAAAAAATACAGAATATGAAACCCCTGCTTGCCGCAACTACCAGACCAGCCGATCGGAACCCCATGGGTTTCCCATAGCCCGCCCGGGATCCGCTGCTAAAAGGGGCCCGGGGCAGCCAAAAAGAAGCCCGCACAGAAGATTCTTTGCCCTCCTTATGCAAAGCCCGTAGTAAAGAGTATATTTAGAAGCTGAAGGGCCTGAGAAGGGCCTGTTTCAACCCATAAGAACATACCCCTATGAGACGTGTACACCCCATTTTACTGCTTTGTATTGTGCTGCTGCAGTTGGCCTGCGATAAAAAAGGTGCGACAGCGGTGTTGCCGGAAAATACCCCAGGGGAAGCCCTCTGGGTAGATGAAACCGAAACCTACCTGCCCGTGACCGCCGAATGGACCAACCGGGTGGAGGTGGCCGATATTAATGGCGATGACAGGGTAGATCTGCTCTTTGCCAATGGCGGCAATTATTCCGAACCGGGCGACCCGGAATTCAGTCGCATCTTTATCAACCAGGGGCCGGAACAAAAATTCAGGGAGATCACCGGCGAGGTGTTCTCTGATGCCAAATTCCTGTCAAGGGTCATCAAAGTGGGTGATGTGAACAAAGATGCCATCCCGGATATTATTGTCGGCACCACCTACCAGACCCAAAGCCAGCTCTATCTTGGCCTTGGCGAGGGAAAATTTACGAATGTTACCGCTACCCACTTCCCGAAAGCGATGGCAAGTGTGGGCGACCTGGAGTTGGGCGATGTAGACGATGACGGGGACCTGGATATGGTGCTCTCCGATTGGGGGGCAGGTTCTAACATGAACAATGCCGGAGGGAGGACTATGCTTTGGCTCAATGACGGGCAGGGTGTCTTTACAGACGCAACGGCCACGCAAATGCCAGACCTGCTTATACAGTTCTCCTGGGATCTGGAGTTCTTTGATTTCGACAATGATTTTGACCTGGATATTGCCATCTCCTGCAAGCGCTGTGGCACTAGCAGGATCTTTGTAAATGACGGGGAAGGAACCTTCCGGGACAAAAGGCTGTTGCCGGCCTATACCAACAACTATGATTTTGAGGTGATGGATGTGAACAACGATGGTTTTCTGGACCTGATCACCATTAATGATGGCGAAATTGTATCAGGGGAATCCGATTCCCGAAGGGAGCACCTGTTCTTAAACCAACAGGGAAAGACCTTTGCAGATGCCACCGGGGAGCTGTGGCCGGATACCGAAAATATAGGGAAAGATGATAATAACAGTGTCTTTCTCGACTATGATTCGGACGGTGATCCCGATTTTCTGATCAGTTCGCTTACGGGCGAAGAGCGGTTGCTGGAGAATGACGGTGCGGGTCATTTTACATTACGGCAACCGGTACTAAAAGGTACGCCCACACCGCTCACCCTTTCCATAGTACTGGGCGACATCAACAATGATAAGAAGCTAGACATTATCATGGGGCAGGGCGAGGGAAAAGAGGGTATTGAAGAGCGCATTTTTATCGCTAAGAACACGGCCCCGGATACGGCCCCTCCTGTTATTTCCCATTACGAGCGATCAACGGATACCACCACCGGAACCACCACCATCAAGGCACGCATTCACGACAATAAAAGCCCCAACATGCCACAGGACTGGCATTCCGTAAGCATAAAGGCCGATGACAGGCCAGCAGCTATTCCCATGACCTGGTATGGAGAAAACCTATGGGTTGCCAGGATCCCGAATAGCAGTGAAACAGCGCGTTTTACCATCTGTGCCACCGACTACAGCGGCAATAAAAAATGCCTGACGCTCCCCCAATAAGTACGCTTTAAATCATGGCCGGATAAATTTATCCCTGCCTGTATTTTCAAATGTTCGGAAAAATACCTACTATTAACTCTTAAAACCTAACCAATATGGATTATAAAAAATCACTTACGAATCTTGCCATCAGCCTGTTGCTATCCCCTGTTATAGTGTACCTGGTATTGCTGGCCGCCAAAGCAGCAGGGTCTGTCTATGAAATGACCCATGGGGAAACCTTTATTATCTGGCTGCTGATGGCTATTGTCATCAACCTGTCCATCACCAAAAAATAAAATAACGGGCAGCACCATTGTTAGTGTTCAGGACGGTTCACGCCCTGACAAATCGCAGCGATCAAATGAGCCGTCCCGGAGGTTGGCTTTCGCACCCTGTTGCCTCCTTTCCAGGTTCATGTCATACCTAATCGTCGAGCGCACCCCTTGTCATATCTCGACTCCGCTCGATATGACAGGTACCTCTGAAAGATTGCCTCTGCTCATTTTTAAGGGTTTTGACCTTGGAGGAATGGCGCCTCTCGACTCCGCTCGAGGTGACATTCCTGGAGGCCATTCGAGGTGACATTCCTGGATTTCCGTGTTTGAGGCAGGCACTCAAGGTGACACCAAATTAATTTCAGATGCGCCCTGCACGTTACAGGTAGTTTTACTCTTTCAGTAGTTCCTCATCCAGTATCCCGATCAGTTCACTGATCTGGGATTTGGTTTTTTGTAAGGCATTAATGTTATAGGTGTAGTTAATTTCGAGCAGGAAGATATTGTTTAGAAAGACCTTATTCTTAAAGAGTTCGCGGACCTCCTCTTTCATTCGGTCTGTATTGCTTTCTATATAAACAGAATCATACTCAAACGCTAATTGGGGAACGTTAGATCTGCTAAGATCGTAATACTTGCCCCAGTCAATGTATTTCTCAAAATCCTCGAGGAATACATTAAAGTCGTACCGCACGTGTTCCTGAAACGCTTCTATCTCCGTATAGGTCTTTTTCAAGGTCATCAGTTTCAGCTTGAGTTCATCGTTCTGAATGGTGCTGAAATTCCCGGAACTCTTCATCTCATTGTACGTATTCTCATTGGGCCTAAACTCATCCACAAAAATCAGTGCCTGCATATCCGTAGAGAAATCATAAAGTGTGCCTATGGAATCCCGATCTGCCTTTCGTTTTATGTGTTGCGCTGCTGTCACTTTCCCCTTAGAGACATCGATCATAACATTTAAGCGTTCCTCGTCTGCCCGCAGGTCATTTTTTAGATTGTAAAAGAATTTTATCTCCACTTCGCGCTGCTTCCGCTCCTCATTCCAGTTATTGATCTGCAGGGCAAGGAGTATCCCGATCACTACCAAAAAGATTTCGCCTAAGGCGTACAAGAGGTACTTAGAAGCTTTATTTTCCATCAGCAGGGATTGTCTTATTTTTCGAAAGAATTTTATCATGGTTTAGGGGGTAGGCACAGGGGCGAGGACCTGCTGTTCAAAAAGTCGGTAGAAATCATAGGATCGCTTATAGAAAAGGTCCACTGAAAAAGGGATAGGGATAAAGAGATCACTGAATTCTTTTTTCGTTTAGCGCTTCATCTATCATTGCGAGGGTACTATTGATAAAATCCCTGACGTTCAGTTCATTGATCACCACATAGTCGTGATTGTGTTTATGGTGCCAGATCTGATTCTCAAATTCCATGAGATCCTTTGCGGAAAGATCCATTTCAAATGGCGACTTTTCGGTGTAGGTAGTTAGGTAGTTCTTCTTGTCAAAATCCAATTTTTTTGTCAGTTCCCCATTCGCCATGGGGAATCGTTTCATCAGGAAGGGCATCAGGTTGATGGTGTAATTCTCCGACCTGAAAAGTATATCCTCCTCGCAATCCTGAAGGAGGGTAAGCCAGTTCACGAGTTGCAGACGAAGCGCATCATTCTTCAATATGTTCAACTTTCCCGAAGCAACGATCTCCCCGGAAACGCCTGTCCTTGCATCAAAGGAGTTAAAATCCAACATCGTCATCAATAATTCATGGAGCCTTTCGGGGGCTTTCCTCACCGAATCTGTCCTGATCATCCGGGTAAGGTCCAGACAGGTTCGGGTTACCTTTCCGTTGATTTTTATGGAGGCGTTCAATTGGCTTAAATTATCCTGAAATTCTTTCTTGAGTCCCAGAAGCAATTCCACTTCCTGCTTATTTTCCAGGCGTTGCTCATTCCAACTGCTTATTTGAAGGGCAAGGAGGATCCCTATCACCACCAATAAGATCTCGCCAAAGGCGTACAGTAGGTATTTACTCACTTTATGTTCTGTAAGCAATTGCTGGCGTATACGGCGGAAGAACTTTATCATGAAGTGTTGTTTGGTCTGATGTCGATAGCCCCATCACTATCTTCATCCCTGGTCCTAATATACTACATATCCCTTTATCGGAAATGGTCGAAGCCTAAATAGCGGTTCTGGCCTGGCCATTGTCATTTTTTAGGACAGCTGTTGTATGATCGAGCTCATCCCTTGTCATATCGAGCGGAGTCGAGATATGACAGACACCTCGGAAATTAAGGTGCTGCTATTTTTAAGGGATTTATTTTTAGATGAATGTCGCCTCTCGACTCCGCTCGAGGTGACATTCCCGGATTCCGTTCGAGGTAAGATTCGTGAAATCCGTGACCAAAAATGGAGCGTACAGATCGTCATACCGAGTCACTCCAATATGCTATATCTGTAGCACCCTTTGTCATATCTAGCATTACCGAGTTCAACATCTATGTTGAACGAAGGTACCTTGCGAAGCAAAACGAGATATGACAAAACACCAAATTCAAAAAACATTTGAGAACGACGGCAAATACCGATCACATCAGTCCCTTTTCCTCCAGCGTCTTTTGCAGCTTCTCATGATTTTCCCAAAAACGGTCTTTGATCTTTTTGACGACGCCCGCGAACTCCGGATGCTTTTTTAAAGGGTCCATCACAGGGTCCTTTTCCAGGAACAACAAGATCCAGTACTGTATGTTATCCGTTTTCGCAAAGATCTGCAACTGTTCAATCGCCTGCTCCAGCTTCCCTTCGTGTGCATATTTCACCGCCATGCTGGCCGGTTTATAGATCGATTCGTCCTTATCGCAATAGGCCGCATAGGAGTTAAAAAAGGCTTCGGCCTCCTTTTCCATCCCCATTTTCTGATAGACAATGCCGATCTTGAGGTCTTCCTGCGGATACATCTCCAGGCCATAGGTTTCCCTGGCGGTCACGAATTTTTGATAAAAGGTAAAGGCTTCTTTATACTGCCCCTGAAAATAATACATTTTGGCCACCTCCTGCATCAGGTCCAAACGGGTGGTATCCTTCTCCCACTCCGTACGCAGCAGATCCCCGGTCCGGGCCAGGTCCTGATCTTTGGCGTACAGGATAAAGGCCTTTACCAAGGGGGCGTAATAATTCCCGGGGTCATAGCTGAGCGACCTGTTCACATAGGTGAGGGCTTCGTCCACAAATCCGTTTTGGACAAGTGCATTGCTCAGGTGTAGGTAGTTATAGCTTTGGGCGGTGGAGTCATTGGCGGCAATTTCGAGCTGAATGCCTTTCAGGGCATATTCCAGGTATTTTTCCGTATTGGGGATCACCCGGGCGTAGTAATCGGACAGGATCTGCACCGCAAAATGGGAGTTGGGATTGTACTCCAGCGCCTTTTCGAGATGGGGCAAGGCCAGCCTGTACTGTTCCGTTTGGGTGTAATACAAGGCCTTGGCGATAAGGCTTTCGGCCGACTTAGGGTCGTACAACAGCGCCTTGTCTGCATAGTTGTTGATCTGTTCCGTATACTGTTTTTCTTTCAGGTACTGGTCTAACAAATAATACGCTATGGCCACCTGGGCATAGGCCAGGGAGAACTGCGGATCGGCCTCAATGGCCTTCTCAAACAGCGGGATCGCCTTTTCCAGCTCTTCTTTGGTCCGGTAGCGATACTTGTCGATCCCCTGCAGGTAGTAATCATAGGCCTCCAGGTTTTCCGTTGGTTTTTTGTTTAGCTGTTCCTGTTCTTCGGGCGTCACTGTGGCCTGCACGGCCTCTGCGATCTTCCGGGCCACTTCGTTCTGCAAGGCAAAGATATCGGTTACCTCCCTGCTGTACTGCTCGGCCCAGATCGGCTGGTCACTGGCCGCATCGATCAATTGGATGGTAAGCAATACCCGGTCGCCTACCCGCTGGCCGCTCCCTTCTACCACATAGTTTACATTCAGCTCCTTTGAGATCTCCGGAATGCTCCTGGCCGTGGTTCGGTATCTTTCCACGGAAGTGCGGCTCACCACCCTGAAGTCCTCAATCTTTTGCAAATTGGTCAGGGTCGCTTCCATCAGCCCGTTAATGAAATAAACATTGGTGGCATCGCTGCTCTCATTCTTGAAGGGCAGGACGGCGATCGACTTTTCGGGCACCTCTTCCACCGAAGGAGCTCCCCATTTGTATAACACCACCGCCAGCAGGAGCAGGACCATAGCGGCTGCGGCCACCCATTTCCAGCGAAACCCTTGCGGATGTTTTGCTTGTGTTTCAGGATCCTGGTGGTCCTTTTTTGCCGCCTCGCCCGGAGGGTACCCATACTGTTCCCGAAAGCATTTTATAAAGTAAGACGTGCCCCCAAAGCCCACCTGATAGGAGATCTCCGAAACGGTGAGCGTGCCTTCACGCAGCAGGACCATCGCTTCCTCCAACCGCAGTTGCCTGATGAACTGGCTGGCAGAAAGCCCGGTCTCCTTCTTCACCTTCCGCAGCAGGTTAGACCTGCTCATATGCAGGGCCGCTGCCAGTTCGGACACGCCAAAGTGTTCGTTGGAGAGGTTTTCGAGCACGAGCGCCCTGGCCTTCCCGATAAAAGCGGATTCGTTTTGCACTGGGTCTGTCATACACTGGTTTGGTACTTCGAAAGTAGAAAAAAATAATGGTAATGCGATACCCCTGCCCTACCACCAATGCAGCAGACAGAAAAAGCATTTGCGTCATAAATGCTATCGCAGCGCCATAAGTTGCAGCGGCCTCCTCAAAGTTGATGCACGTTGCAGCATGCCTTATTGGCCTTGCGTCACGGTCTGGCGGACCTTTGTAACAAAGAAAATATAACCTTAAAAATCAAAACAAATGAAAACGTTCACCATGTATTCGCTAAAATCATTGATGATCCTTATCCTGTTCATGCTACTGTTCGCTGCCTGCGGCCAAACCACCAATGCGGCCAGAGAAACGGCCAGTGTAGCAGCTCCTGCAATGGACATTCAAACCGCTGTGGTCACCAACAACCTGGAGGCAGTAAGAGAGCACATTAAAGCCGGCTCCGATCTTAACGTAAAAGATGCCTTTAGCAGCTCCACTCCCCTGATCACCGCAGCCACCTTCGGGAGAACCGAGATCGCCAAAGCACTGATCGATGCCGGGGCCGACCTTAGCCTTAAAAACAGCGACGGGTCTACCGCCCTTCATGCCGCTGCCTTCTTCTGCCGGGTAGAAATCGTACAGTCGCTGATCGATGCTAAGGCCGACAAGGCCCTCCTGAATAATTTTGGCGCCACCCCACGGCAAACCGTGTTAGGCCCTTTTAACGACCTCAGGCCCATCTATGAAATGATGCAACAGCAACTGGCCCCCATGGGCTTTCAGCTCGACATTGACGAGGTGGAAAAAGCCCGTCCGGTCGTTGCCATGATGTTACAGTAATCAGTAAAAAAACACCTCATGAAAACAGAAAGAAGACACGATATTGATTGGTTGCGGGTCATCGCCATTGGGCTATTGCTCATCTACCACATCGCCATTATCTTCCAGCCCTGGGCCATGTTCGTCGGCTTTATGCGGGGGCCGGAACTGCTGGAATCCCTGTGGGTCCCCATGACGGCCCTGAACGTGTGGCGCATTCCGCTGCTGTTCTACGTCTCCGGGATGGGTGTCTATTTTGCCCTGCGAAAGCGAAACTGGAAACAGCTCCTGGGCGAACGCTCCAAGCGCATCCTGCTGCCGTTCGTGTTCGGGGTCCTGGCCATTACGCCCCTGCACATGTTCATTTTTCAAGCGTACTACAAGCTGCCGCTCAGCTATTATCCGCATGCGGGACACCTGTGGTTCCTTGGGAACATCTTTGCCTATGTGCTGCTGCTTTCGCCCCTGTTTTTCTACCTGAAGAAAAAGGAGCATGGGCGGTTCAAAAAGGCCCTATCGGCCTTTATGAGCCATCCGTTTGGCCCCCTGGCCCTGTCGGTCTTCTTTGTCCTGGAGGTGGTGTTGCTGCGGCCGCAACTGTTTGAAGTCTATGCCGAGACCTGGCACGGCTTCTTTATTGGCCTGCTGGCCTTCTTTTTCGGCTTTCTGTTCATGTATTCCGGGAAGGCGTTCTGGCAGACACTTTTGAAATGGCGGTGGCTCTATGCGGCCCTGGCCATTGGGCTCTACGGGGTCCGATTCCTGGTATTCGACCTGAGGGCACCGGGCTATCTGATGGCCATAGAATCGAATGGCTGGATCTTTGCCCTTTTCGGATTTGCCTACAGGTACCTGAACAGGCCCAGTGCGTTGTTGCGTTATTTGAGTGAGGCCGCCTACCCGGTCTATATCATCCATATGTTTGTGCTGTATGCCGGGGCCTACCTCATCTTGCCACTACCTATTCCCGTCTTCCTGAAATTTATAAGCATCGTAGCGTTTACAGGCATTTTTTGTTACCTTATCTATGAATTTATCATTCGAAGGATCGGTTTCCTGCGGCCTTTGTTTGGATTAAAAGGGACCAGGGCACAAGCACCAAGTTCCAAATTCCAAAAGTCAAGTCAGCAGGTTTTTCAGGAATAATTAAATAAAGGTAGGAAGGGCCAGTTGGGATAAACTAAATATTAGAATTTAAAAGAATGGAATGACAGAACTAATAAAATGGGCGATTAGGAGGATTTTGAGAAATAGAAACAGCACTGGCGTAAGTGCGTTTCGCTAAGCGAAACAGTGCATGGAGCAATGGCAACATCCATGGTTTTGTTCCGATAGCTATCGGGAGCTATCGGGATTATCAAGACCAAATTTCAAATATCAAGCAAAATCCGTAGCATTCATGAATTCCTTTAAAAAAAAATAGAGATCACATGAGTAAAATGGATGAACCGAAGGTAACATTTCAACAAAAAAATAATTAAAACTTTACTATAGAAAATGATGGAAACAACTGACATAAAAAAACAAACCAACCTATTTATAACCTTTGTCCTGATCCTGGTTGGCTGTACCGTTCTTGGGGTGGGCATTGGGCTGCTGCTCAGTGAAATATGGGCCTGCACGCTAATAGGTGTAGGGGTCGGATTTTTAGTGAGCGCCCTGTTGTATCTTAAAAGCGCCTATCAAAAATAGCCTTTCATATCGCGCCAATAGGTTGTCATATCGAGCGCACAAGTTGTCATATCGAGCGTTACCGAGTGCAACATATATGTTGAACGAAGGTACCTTGCGAAGCAAAACGAGATATGACATACCCCTCTGAAATTTAGGTGCTGATATTCCTAAGGAATTGACTTTGGAATGATGTCGCCTCTCGACTCCGCTCGAGGTGACATTCCTTAAGTCCGCTCGACCTGACATGGCATTTATTTTAAAAAAAATCCTGTTTTTTAGATGTCTCGGGTTATCCGCAAGGCGAATGAACCAACATTCAGCAATAAGGTATTCTAATGCATATTCGAAGGGTTGAAGAAATAATGGGGATGCGAGCGGAAGTGCGTTTCACCAAGCACTACACTTCTGTCATATCGAGCGGCGTCGAGATATGACATGCCCCAATGAAATTTAGGTGTTGCTATTTTTAGATGAATGTCGCCTCTCGACTCCGCTCGAGGTGACATTCCTACACACCGCTAGAGGTGACATTCCTGGACTCCCTTCGAGCTGCGATTCGTGGATTCCGTGACCGAAAATGGAGCGCACAGGTTGTCATATCGAGCGGCGTCGAGATATAACGTAGGGTGCCGAAACCGGTCTCGACTGCGCTCGACCTGACATGGCATTTATTTTAAAAAAAATCCTGTTTTTTAGATGTCTCGGGTTATCCGCAAGGCGAATGAACCAACATTCAGCAATAAGGTATTCTAATGCATATTCGAAGGGTTGAAGAAATAATGGGGATGCGAGCGGAAGTGCGTTTCACCAAGCACTACACTTCTGTCATATCGAGCGGACCACTTCTCCTATAGAGCGCACCCCTTGTCATATCGAGCATTACCGAGTGCAACATATATGTTGAACGAAGGTACCTTGCGAAGCAAAACGAGATATGACGGGCCCCAATGAAATTTAGGTGTTGCTATTTTTAGATGAATGTCGCCTCTCGACTCCGCTCGAGGTGACATTCCTACACACCGCTAGAGGTGACATTCCTGGACTCCCTTCGAGCTGCGATTCGTGGATTCCGTGACCAAAAATGGAGCGCACAGGTTGTCATATCGAGCATTACCGAGTGCAACATATATGTTGAACGAAGGTACCTTGCGAAGCAAAACGAGATATGACATTGCATTTGGAACGCTACCAATCTGCCCCTAATATGCTATCTTTAGCGGATGAACACCCAGTGTACCCTTCCTTGTGGCCTGTGGATAACCCCTTAAAATATGACCTCTTTTAAAAAACCTGGTATGCGGTTAAACGCTTTTTTCCTTGCTGCGCTGTTCCTGTTTGCCCTCACGGCCTGTGAAACCAAAAAAGAAGCGGCGCCAGCGGAACGGGACACCGTAGAAATGGTGACCACTGCCGGCACCCTCCGCATTGCGCTCTACAACGAAACCCCCCAGCACCGGGATAATTTCCTGAAACTCGTGAGGGAAGGGGCCTATGACAGCCTGCTCTTCCACCGGGTCATTGAAAACTTTATGGTACAGGGCGGGGATCCGGACAGCAAGCATGCCCTGCCCGGCGATACGCTGGGCAATGGCGGACTGCCTTACAAGGTCCCGGCCGAATTCCACCCGGACCTGTTCCACAAAAAAGGGGTGCTGGCGGCGGCGCGTACGGGCAACCCGGAGCGGGCCTCCAGCGCCATGCAGTTCTACCTGGTGCAGGGGCGGGTGCTTACCGACAGCCTGCTTGTTAGGGCCGAGGGCACCATTAACGAATGGCTGGCCGAATACTATGTACTGCAGGACCCCGCCTACCAAACCCTGCTGGATTCCCTGCAAAAGGCCGAGGCCGGAGAAGACTGGAAGCGTTTCGGGATGCTCCGGGACAGCGTGCGCGTGCTGGCCAAAACCTACCAGAATTTTGAGCGCTATACCATCCCCGAGGCCCACCGGCAGGTCTACAAGACCCTGGGCGGCACCCCCTTCTTAGACCAGAACTATACCGTTTTTGGGGAAGTGGTGGAAGGCCTTGCGGTGATCGATTCCATTGCCAAAACCCCTACGAATGACCTGGACCGGCCGTTAAACGATGTGCGGATCCTGGAAGTGCGGGTGGTGGAGTAGGTTTATAAATGAAATACCCTTGGGGGCACGAAGCAAAGAGCGGAACTGTATCTTAACCCACTAGTTGGCAGCTTGACAACTTAGTTTTGTAGCCTCATCAAATACTCAGCTATACTCCTAACCTCAGCATCATCAAATACAGGATCAAAGAATTCGATATAGCTGTTTAGCTCATTGAGTTTCTTGATAGCCACAAATTTGAAGTCCTCCTCCGGCTTGTTATTGATCATAGCCACGATATTGCGAACGGGCAATTTTTTCTGTCCCCAATGATGGTGTTTGAGAACGAAATCCGCATCTGACTCTTCGCTATTTAAAAGGACAAACAGCGCATGTTGGGTGCGTCGTATTTGATTTATGGGAGATCTCAGATCCAGACTTTTGATGGATTCTTTGCTCCAGTTTTTGGTTTCGATGATAAAGATACCCGCACGAGTAATTAATAAGTGATCAATCTGAACACTGTAAATGCGGTCATTGTTTTGTCTCCAAAAAATTGGCTTCTTGAAGGTAAGGGAAAAGTCATTGATAAGCACAAAAGGACAGTTCAATCTCTGTAATTCTTTCTCCACCAAATGTTCCCCAATAGCTCCTGCCACTAAAGTGTTCAGGGAGGACACCACTTTTTTGGTATGAGCTAATTCCTCGAATTTGGGGGCAGCACGTTTGGTGATAATTTTTTGCCTATTTCTCACAAATTCATCGCGTTCCATTTGAAGGGCGGTGAGCTGTTTTTTCAAGGGATCGGTACGCCTCCGTATCATGATAGGAATCGTCTTTGCCAAGACAAATCTGTATGCCAGAAAAAACTGCAGCTGATACCAATAGGCCAGTTCCAAGACAGCATTTTTAGCACGTTTTGTGGTAAGTATAGAACACTTTTCCTTAATGTCCTGCAGTCTGCCATAAAGGGAATCTTTTATGCTTTCAGTTAATTCATCATACTCTTGCTGGAGCACCCTGTTTTTGGCTTCGAGAATTTCCAAGTCCAGCTCATATTCTCGTTCAATGGTGAAGAGTAATGCTTCTTCTTCTTTTTCATACGCCTTTAAAAACTGGTTGAGGTCACCAATGGAATTAAAGTGGGTAATCCCATTTTGGTCTAGGGTTTTTCTGATTGCTTTTAAGGATTCTATTTGGCCGTGGATTTCGGTCATTTCTTTAATGCTTCAATGAAGAAAAATGAACTCATGTTTGATCTCATTAGTTTCAACGTTGTGAAAAGTAACTTATTCTGTCTTTCCGATAACCTGAATCATTTCTTTGGCAATTGGAATATCAGCAGCAGCTAATTTACAATCCAATAAGTCTTATCATTCAATCAATCCATTAGATATTCGAATGGTGCACCTTATTTATTTTTATTTTGAGTTTTTCTGAAAAATACAGCAATAAATCGAAAAGTAAAACAGGAAAACCGTAGGGTTTTTATGGTTACGGTATAGGTGCTAGGGAAGAAGGACGAAAGACGGGAGGATAAGCACCAAGAAACAAATTACAAGCACCAAATCACAAATAACAAACCACAAAATTCAAAGGGTACCATTGGAATTTGTTATTTGGTGTTTGGGATTTCTCTAATTCAACGATACTGAAATTTCGGTCGCGTTCTCTTTTATATATTGACATATCAGACTAGTTACGAAGCTATTTTACAGTATGTTCCTGTTTTTTGCAAGAAAATGCGCATCCGCCTTATCATATTTTAGAAGGAATTTCGTTTTTGCCTATAGATCCTTGTTGTAAATAGCAGCTATATGAAAAAGATTGCATGGTTATTTTTTCTTTTGATCATTAGTTGCAGCAAAGACGATGCTGCAGCAACCACCAACATTACATGGGAGGCATACGGACAGGGAATAGCCAGTAGAATACAAGGCGGGGGGTATGGGAATGTGTACCAGGTGAATTTACCCTGGACCTCCAGTTTTAAAACCGCAGAAACGGATAATTTAGGGTTATTCATTTGGCTAAATGATCCTACCCTGGAAAATGATGGCCTGGATAGTATCCTGTTAAAAATAAATGGGGACCTGATCCTTAAAAAAACAAAATGGATCGAAGCGGCCTCCATACCACCCGGAATGCAATTACCGGAGGATACCGGTTTATGGTCGTATGTAGACGGGATAGAGGGGAAAAGTTATTCCGCACTGGTACCAACGGCATACCCATAGATGAAACAAGATAAAAGGCCCAAGGGCCATCCCTCCCGATAGTTATCGGGAGTTATCGGGACCAACTATCAACTATACGCCCTGGAATTTGTTATTTGATGTTTGGGATTTATCTATTTCAACCTCCTGCTGTATCTTTACCCCCTAAACCAACACCATGGCCTCCGGATTTTTTGCTATTCTCGATGACGTAGCCACCCTTTTGGACGATGTGGCCACCATGGGGAAGGTCGCCACCAAAAAGACCGCGGGCATCCTGGGCGATGACCTGGCGGTGAATGCGGAAAAGGCCTCCGGTTTTGTGTCCAAACGGGAACTCCCGGTGCTTTGGGCCATTACCAAGGGATCGCTCCTCAACAAGCTCATTATCCTGCCCATTGCCTTTTTACTCAGTGCCTTTGCCCCCTGGGCGGTAATCGCCATCCTGGTGCTTGGGGGCCTCTACCTGGCCTATGAAGGGGCCGAAAAGATCTACGAGTTCTTTGTGCCCCATGCCCCCCTTACTATTCCCGAGGACGCTGCGATCCCTCAAAAAGAGGACATCCTCGCCATGGAAAAAACAAAGATCAAGTCGGCCATCCTCACCGATTTTATCCTGTCCATCGAGATCGTGATCATTGCCCTGGGCACGGTGCTGGACGAACCGCTCACCAACCAGATCCTGGTGGTGTCCTTTATAGCGCTGCTCGCCACCGTAGGCGTGTATGGGCTGGTGGCGCTTATTGTGCGCATGGACGAATTTGGTGCCCGTTTAATTCGTCTGAACGGGGAAGAGAACAGCATTTCCGATAAGATAGGGCGGTTCTTTGTGAATGCCCTGCCATGGGTCATTAAATCCCTTGCGGTGATCGGGACCATTGCCTTATTGCTGGTCTCCGGGGGCATCTTTGTGCACAACCTGTCCTTCCTGCACAATCCTTTTCCGCCGGTGCCGGATCTGCTCTACGAATTTGCGGTGGGGCTGGTCGTCGGTGCTGTGGTGTTGGTGCTTTATAAAGGGGGGAAGAAGGTATTTCGAGTGAAATAAATTTCATCCCTCCCGATAGCTCCCGAAGGTTTTCAGGAATAATGGGGTTGCGAGCGGAAGTGCGTTTCGCCTAGCACTACACTTCTGTCATATCGAGCATTACCGAGTTCAACATATATGTTGAACGAAGGTACCTTGCGAAGCAAAACGAGATATGGCGGGCCTATGTAGTTTTAGTTTTGATCCTTTTAAAGGTTTTGACATTAGATGAATGTCGCCTCTCGACGCCGCTCGAGGTGACATTCCTGGACATCGCTCGAGGTGACATTCCTCTTAAGCCGTGCATAAAACTCGTGCCAATTTTTTGTCATATCGAGCGGCGTCGAGATATGATCGCAGCCTCCCTTTCCCGGTCTCGACTCCGCTCGACCTGACATTCCTGGACTCCGCTCGTGGTGATACCGCTCTACCCCTACACTTAATGACCGGCCCGATATTTTGTCATATCGAGCGGCGTCGAGATATGATCGCAGCCTCCCTTTCCCGGTCTCCACTACGCTCGACCTGACATTCCTGAACTCCGATCGAGGTGACATTGCTGAACCCCTTTCGAGGTGATGATCCTTTGTTCTGCTTGAGGTGACATTCCTCTTAAGCCGTGCATAAAACTCGTGCCAATTTTTTGTCATATCGAGCGGCGTCGAGATATGATCGCAGCCTCCCTTTCCCGGTCTCGACTCCGCTCGACCTGACATTCCTGGACTCCGCTCGAGGTGACATTCCTCAATTTCGCTCGTGGTGATACCGCTCTACCCCTACACTTAATGACCGGCCCGATATTTTGTCATATCGAGCGGCGTTGAGGTATGATGTGACGCCTTTCCCGGTCGCGCCGCCCGCTTATTATCGGGCCCGGATGTGTTTTGGAATTTGTTTACCTTAGCGAACCAATACCAACCCCTAATGCTCAAATTCTTCAGGCGTATTCGCCAAAAACTGTTGACCGAACATAAATTCTCCAAATACCTGCTCTATGCCATCGGTGAGATCATCCTGGTGGTCATTGGGATCCTCATCGCCCTGCAGGTGAACAACTGGAATGAGGAACGAAAGGCCCGGAACGATGAAATAGAGGTGTTGAAGAGTGTGAAAAAGGACCTGACCAATACGGTGGAGGAATTCAAATTCCTCAATGAGATCCGGGATAAGGTACTTATGGGCACCCAGGGGATCTTCGAACAGATAAGCGAGCCCCATTTGAACGCTGAGTTACTCGATAGCCTTATCGGGCTTACCTTCTACCGGCCTACCTTTAATAACAAAGAGGGAGCTATAGACCTGTTATTTACCTCCGGCAAGATCAGCCTCATTCAAAACGATTCCATCCGGGAGCTTCTTCTGGCCTGGCCCGGATTGATAGACGACATGGTAGAGGAGGAGGGCTACGCCACCCAAATGTTCATGGACCATTATTACCCGACTACGGCCAAATACATCATGGTAGATGACATTATTGGGCTTGCACTCTCTACCTCATTCTTCGGCACCGAGATCCGGGAAACGTCCCTGAGCACCCTGCCCTTTGAAAATCGATATGAGGCCATGCTCCGGGACCGGGAGTTTCTGAACCATCTGCGGATGAGGGCTACCCATATGCGGATCACCAATGGGGAGATTAAAGACCTGACCGGTCATGCAGGCCGTATTATCCGCCTGATCGATAACGAGATAAAAAAATAACGCTATGGTTCGCTTCTTCCGTCAACTCCGTCAGAAATTCATCACCGGTAACCCAATTAGCAAGTATCTCCTGTACGCCGTAGGCGAGATCATCCTGGTGGTCATTGGGATCTTGCTGGCATTACAGCTTAATACCTGGAAAGAGACCCAGCGCGCCCGGGAGGATGAAAAAGCCCTGCTCGAAAACCTGCGCGAAGACCTGCAGGCGGCCAAAGAACAGTCTGAGGCGTTTATCGCCAGGGAAAAGGAGATGCTCAGCCAGATCATCATGGCCCTGGGCATACACCCCGATGGGCAGGCCATACCTCCGGAATTTTATTCAGATTCCCTTATGATCGGGCTGATATGGGAATTTGAATCGAATGTGCCGGTCGTAAATTCCTATGCAGAAATTAAGAATACCGGCAAGACCTCCCTGATCCGAAACCGGGAGATACGGCAAAAGTTCACCAACCTGGAACTCAGCATCAATGCGCTCGATAACCTGGTCAATGACAGGCTTACCGTACAGCAGATCCGGATTGATGATATCGCAGAGAACGACATCAACCTGGTGCGCTTTGCCAATGACCCTGAATATTTTCTCGTGGCAGACCTCAGCCGGGAACCCAAAAATGAGTACGCCGAGATCTTTAAACGCCCCAAAGTGCGCAACCTGCTTGCCATGAAACTCCTGCTTACCAGGGACGTCCTTAAAACCAGAATGAGATTGCAGCAGGAAATTGAGGTGATCCTTGGCTTGATTGAGGAGGAGATCAAGGCCTTCTGAGGGTATTCAGGAGGGCCGGGCCGTCATTTTATATTATTCGTAGTTAATACGGTCGCGTATGGTGCCATCTGCCCTGTGGATGATCACATCGGCCTTGTATTTCCGGGCCAGCCGTTTTGCTTTGTCAATGGCCGTATCCTGGCGCCGGTGTTTGGAGGTGATGCGTTTATTCCCCTCCCGCCGTACGGCCCACCCATTCTCATAGGGGACCACGTGTTGGTGCCAGGACCTTCCCTGTTTGCTTTGGCGACTGCTTTTAAAAAAGAGGTCCACAAGTTCCTGTAATAAGGCTATCCAGGAGCGGGAGCTGTTGCTTTCGGGCATTTGCTGTTTTTTTGATACTACCGAAGATACTATTTTCAAAAAAGAATGCGCAGCTGTTGCCATTTATGGTTTTGTCTTGGTAGGGATGTCGCCTCTCGACGCCGCTCGAGGTGACATCCTTATTCTCCCCGCGAGGTAAAATACCTGTACTCCTGTGGTTAAAAATGGAGCGCACGGGTTGTCATATCGAGCGGCGTCGAGATATGACGGGTGTTATCTATCCTATCCCGGTCTCGACTCAGCTCGTGGTAATATGCCTCTACTCCCAAAACAAAAAATTAAACGCACAGGTTGTCATATCGAGCGGCGTCGAGATATGACGGGTGTTATCTATCCTATCCCGGTCTCGACTCCGCTCGACCTGACATTCCTGGACTCCGCTCGAGGTGACATTCCTGGACTCAGCTCGTGGTAATATGCCTCTACTCCCAAAACAAAAAATTAAACGCACAGGTTGTCATATCGAGCGGCGTCGAGATATGCACTGCAGGGTATAATAACAAAATCTTAACACCTTATTCTTGTTTAAGGGCCCCATTCTGTTAAGTTATTCACTTTAATAATCATTTGTTTATGAAACTAGTACACGTCAAAAGAAAAACGAAAACAGAAAAACGCTATAGTCCCAAAATGGGGAAGCTCACTACGAGGGTTACCTATATTAAAAAATACGTGATGGGGGTGCCTGTCAGGACCCTGCATAAATACCGTGAGACCTACTACGGTGAGGTGAAGAGCTGCGATGACTGCATGCTCTTCGTTTAAGCCGTGCTGCCCGCCTCTAAAGTACGCCCCGGCTACCAACAGCTCGTTGGCATTATTCAAATGTTAGCGTAAAGGTGGTGCTGCCATTAGAGACTGCCCGAATGGAACCTCCATGTAAGCGCATAATTTGCTTGGACAGGCTTAATCCAATGCCCGTTCCTGTTTTTTTGGTGGTAAAAAAGGGAACAAAAATTTCATCTAAAAGTTGGGGGGGAATTCCGGGGCCATTGTCCGTTACCGAAATATACTTTTTACCCTGTTCAGTAATGCCTGCCCTTATGACAATGCGACCGTCTTTTTGGCCTTCAATTGCCTGTTGTGCATTTTTACCTAAATTCAGTAAAATTTGGGTAAGTTGTTTTTCGTCTATATAAAGCGCCAGCTCTTCGGGTTCACAATTTATGTCCAGGGCAATGGCATGTTCACCGGTATACTCTTGCAGGAGTAATCGTACCTTTTCTAAGATCTTTTGTGCAGGTATGAGCTCCCTGTCGGGTTCCGGAACACTTAAGAAGGTCCGGTAAGACTGTACAAAACTCATCAGGTCATTGCCTTGTTCCTTTATGACCTCCAATCCTTTCGCCGTATTCCTGATCTGTATCTCTCCAAGCGCCTCCGGGCTGGCCAATTCATTCCCTGTTTTGTAATATTTTAAAATAGATTCTGATATAGAGGTTATCGGGGTAATGGTATTCATGATCTCATGGGTTAACACACGTATCAATTTTACCCAGGAATCGGTTTCCTTGTCATCTAATTCCTTTTGTATGTCATGAACAATAACAAGCAGGAGTTTTTTCCCCTCAATGGTTATGGGGGTACATTTTAAGGAAAGTTCTCTTTTTCCCCGCTCGTTGCCCAACGAACATATGGTGTTTTCGAAAGGCCCTAAAGATTCGAACAACCCATACAGGTTTGGATCTACCTGTTTTAATTGTTTTATGTGGTTAAGGGGCCTGTAGTTTAAGAGATCCTGAACGGTAGGGTTGGCATATAAGATGTGTCCTTTGGGGTTGATCGTAAAAATACCAATATCTGCCTGTCGCAATATCTCCTGGTAATACTGTTCCTGTGCCTGTTTTTTTAAATGAATATCCTGTATCATAGAATTCAACATATTGAGACTATGGTTGAGTTCCTTCAGGGACTTTACACTAAGTTTTTCCGGAAACCGCAGGGTAAAATCCTCATTTTTTATAGCATCGAAAAAATAGGCGATCTTTCTATTGGTCTGGTTTACATAATAAATAAGGCCATAGGCTTGTCCAATGAATAGTAAGACGATGATACCACAGGGCAGATAGTTCTGGTGAAAGAAGAGGTATGCAGCCAACAATGCCGAAATGGCCATAAGGACAATCCTAAAGATCAGTTGGTAGTAAATACTTCTGCTGACCATTATTTACCTGATTTTTTAAGTTTGTTATAAAGGGTTTGTCTTGAGATCCCTAATTGCTCTGCGGCTGCGCTGTAATTACCCTCATGTTGATCCAGGGCCCTGGTGATCATTTTCAATTCCATTTCCTCCAGCGTTTTTGGCCCGTTTTCTGTGGCTATGGCCGGTTTTGTATCCAGGAGAAAATCGGTCGGTTTTAATACGTTCCCTTCAGAAAGGATCACCGCACGCTCCATCGTGTGCAACAACTCCCGGACATTGCCGGGCCAGGGATACCCCAGTAATTTTTCCTGGGCAGATTGGTTTATTTTGAGACTAGGCTTGCCATACTTATGGGCAAATTTTTTCAGGAAGAAATCGGAAAGGATCAAAATATCGCCATCCCTGTCCCTGAGCGCCGGAACCTCAATTTGAATGGTATTGATCCGGTATAAAAGGTCCTCCCTGAAAAGTCCGTCTGTAACCATCTGCTCCAGATTACAATTGGTAGCGCAGATCAACCGGATATCAACGGGAATAGGGTTGTTAGACCCTACCCTGACCACCACCCTGTTCTGAATGACCGATAATAATTTAGCCTGCATCTGCAAGGACAGGTTGCCTATTTCATCGAGAAATAAGGTGCCGCCATTGGCTGCTTCAAATTTACCGGCACGATCTTCCCTGGCGTCTGTAAAGGCACCTTTTACATGCCCAAAAAGTTCGCTTTCGAATAGACTTTCTGAAATAGAGCCCATGTCTACCGAAATGAAAACTTCGGTATTCCGGAGCGATGATTTATGAAGCTCGCGCGCTATCAGTTCCTTTCCGGTGCCGTTCTCTCCGGTCACCAGAATGTTTACATCTGTTTTTGCAACTTTCTGAACAAGGCTAAGAACGCTGTTCAGGGCCTTTGAATTCCCTATGATATAATTTTTGTTCTGGTTGATGACCTGTTTGAGGTTATGTTCCTTTTGCCGAAGCTGTAGTACTTCTTTCTGTGATTTTCTCAGCTCATACGCAGATTTTACGGTTGCCAGTAACCGTTCATTGTTCCAGGGTTTCAAGACAAAATCCGATGCCCCTTCTTTTAGCGCTTTCACGGCAAGTTCAATAGCGCCGTACGCAGTCATCATTATCACGGAGATATGCGGTGCTTTCTTTTTTATTTCACGCAACCAGTACAGGCCTTCATTTCCGGTATTGACCCCTGCGGAAAAATTCATGTCCAGTAAAATGATATCAATTTCTGCAAGGTTGGGAAAGGAGGAGAGGAGATTAGGGTTGGAAATTGTTTGTACGCGCTTGTATTCAAACTGTAACAGTATTTCCAAAGCGCTAAGTACACTTTTGGTGTCATCAACAACAAGGATGCTGGCATCGATCATGCGTGCTATAGAATTTACGTGCTCATAAAGCTACATATAGCACATTACAAATTTTATAAAGTGTCCAACTATTTTACAATATCTGTACAACATTTTTACAGTACGACTTAAATTAAAATCAACTATTATTTATAACGCTCTGATATACTGGTGTTTAAAATTTTGGCATATATATAGTATATAGAATGGCATACCAGTATAGAAATGAATCAAAAAATCAAAATAACAACAATTATTCTCTTCTGCATTTGGGGTTCCATAGGTGCCCAGCAAAAATGGACGTTAGATGAATGCGTCTCTTATGCCTTAGCGCATAATTTGCAGCTTAATGACTTTGAATACAACAACCTGTCCAATAAGGAGAGCTATAGGCAAGCTGTCCGTAATTTATTGCCATCGGTAACTGCCAACACCAATTATACTATTAACAATGGTCGTAGTACAGACCCTTTTACCAATGATATTGTAACTACAGATTTCTTTACGAATAGTTATTCCCTGGAATCTTCGGTCGATCTGTTCCAGGGGTTTCAGAAAATAAACGCCATTAAAGCATCTAAGTTTTTATTCAGGGCAACCCAGGAGGAAGTGCTGCAGCAAAAGTTTTTGTTGGCCTTCAGGGTCATGCAGGCATTTTATGATATTCGGTTTTTCAATGGATTGGTTGAAATATCTAAAGAACAGCTGACCGTTTCACAGTCTAATTATGATTTGGTGGAAAAACAAATTTCATTGGGCTTAAAGGCTGGTGCAGATCTATATGAAGCAGAATCTATTCTGCTGACCGATAAGTTGAACCTTACCCAAAGTAAAAACAAATTGGCCGCTGCCAAGCTGACCCTTATTCAGGAGATGAATTTGGGGAATACTTCAGATATTTCAATACTGGAGGATTTGGATAGGCTATCTGATACTATACGAGATGAAGAAATGAAATCTGATTCCATTTACAATGAGGCCCGGGAATTTTTGCCCTTGCTTAAGGCACAAGAACTCAGGACAGAAGCCGCTAAAAAACAGGTGGCGATCTCAAGGGGAAGGCTCTACCCATCCCTTTCCCTTTTTGCCGGTATGGGGACAGGCTATTTTGAAACTACCCGTGATACCTTGGGAAATACATTGCCCTTTAGGGAACAGTTCAGGGACAATACCTCACAATACATAGGGGTTAATCTAAGGGTTCCCATTAGCAATGGATGGTCTGCAAGGTCCAGGATCAAACAATCTAAAATAGAACAACTTAGGGCAGAGAATAATTTAAAAACACAGGAACAGGAGCTATTCCAGGCCATACAGCAATTGGTACAGGATTATAATTCGCTCCTGGTAGAGTTGGCGCAAAGCAACCAAAAAGTTGAAGCTCAAAATTTATCGTTTACCATCGCCCAAAAAAGATATGAAAAGGGGTTGATCAATGCTTTGGAACTGTTTACGGCCAAAAATTTGTTCGCCAATGCACAGAATGAAAATTTGCAGGTGAGGCTGCGGTCTGAAATAAATAAAAGCACCCTGGATTTTTACAGGGGGTTACCTGTTTTTAATATAAACTAGAAAGATTAAAACGTAAAATGGACATAAAATTAGAAAAGAAAAAAGGATTGAAGCCCAAACATTATGGGTACATCGCTTTAGGGATATTGGTGCTGTTTGTGGGGTATCAACTCCTGTTCTCGAGTGCCGTATCAACGTTTAGGACGGAAAAGGATAAGCTTTCCATTGCCGAAGTAACGGCCGGTAAATTTGATGATTACATAACCATTAACGGCAATGTGGCGCCTATCGCTACTATTTATATGGATGCCTATGAAGGGGGTCGTGTGAGCGAAAAATTGATTGAGGAAGGGGCCATGGTAAAAAAAGGGGATATTATCCTAAAGTTGGAGAATATGAACCTCTACGAACAAATTTTGGCAAGTGAGAGTAATTTGGCTCTAAAGCAGAATGATCTGCGATCCACGAAACTTACTTTTGATTCCCGCCAGGTAGAAGGCAGGCGGTCATTGGCAACCGCGAGTACGGACCTGCAACGATTAAAGCGAAATTATGAGCAGAACAAAGCGCTTTATGAGGAGGAATTGATTTCCACAGGAAGCCTACCAACTCTCAAAAGAAAATTATGAACTCTCCCAAAAGCAGTACGATATTGTAAAAATGCAGACCGAAAACGATGATGAACTACGTAAAACCTCACTTACTGGTCTTGATGCCGATTTGAACCCGTATGCAAAAGACCTTAGGCATGGTGTACCAACGGTCTAGACCATTTAAATGTACGCGCTCCTGCTGATGGTCAATTAGGGTTCTTGGATGCCGAAATTGGTCAGAATATTGCTCAGGGCCAACGTATTGGTCAGATCAATGTACTAACAGATTATAAGATAGAGGCCGATATTGACGAACATTATATTGATCGCGTAAAACGCGATTTAACGGCGGTCCTGGAACGTAATGGAGCTGAATTTCCGTTACGCTTACGAAAAGTATATCCGGAAGTACGGAACGGAAGGTTTAAGGTAGATCTGGTGTTTACCGATAAAAAGCCGGAAACCATACGAACAGGACAGAGTTATAATATAAAATTACAGTTGGGAGAATCCAACGATGCGTTGTTATTGCCAAAAGGAAGCTTCTTTCAAAGTACCGGAGGTCAATGGATATTTGTTGTCGGGCCAAACGGGGACGAAGCGATCAAACGAACTATCCGTATAGGCAAGCAGAACTCCAGGTATTATGAAGTGTTGGAAGGGTTGCAATCCGGAGAGCAGGTCATTACAAGTAATTATGACACTTTTGGGGAAGCAGAACGCATCGTATTAAAATAACTACTTAGTGTCACAACAAGCAATGTCCGAATGTCTTTAAAATAACAATTTAAATCAATCAAAATGATAACTATTACGAATCTGAAAAAGAGCTTTAGAACAGAGGAGGTGGAAACCCTGGCCCTGAACAATGTAAATCTTAAAGTGGAAGATGGAGAGTTTGTAGCCATTATGGGGCCATCCGGATGCGGCAAATCTACCCTCCTGAATATTATTGGAATGTTGGACAACCCTACTGAGGGGAGTTACATTTTTGCGGGAAATGAGGTGGGCGGATTAAAGGAAAGTCAGCGTACCGAATTACGCAAAGGGAATTTAGGTTTCGTTTTTCAAAGTTTTAACCTTATAGACGAGCTTACCGTATATGAAAATGTGGAATTACCCCTCATCTATCTGAAAATGGGGAAAGCAGCACGTAAGGAAAAAGTGATGAAGGTGTTAGAGCGCATGAAGATTGCCCATAGGGAAAAGCATTTTCCACAGCAATTATCTGGTGGGCAACAACAACGTGTGGCCATTTCAAGGGCGGTAGTGACCAACCCAAAACTGATCCTGGCAGATGAGCCCACGGGAAACCTGGATTCTAAAAATGGCCTGGCGGTCATGAATTTATTGACAGAATTGAACCAGGAAGGCACCACCATTGTAATGGTTACCCACTCGGATCATGATTCGCATTTTGCCCATAGGGTCGTAAACCTCTTTGATGGTCAAATAGTAACGGAAAGTCAGAACAGGGCCATTGGTGCCATGATATAATAAGGGGTTTATTCATCTCCCGATAGCGATCGGGACAACAATCAATCAAAAGGGTCCTCTCATCAAGGACATTAATCTACATCATCAAAAAGCAAACACCATGTTTAGCAACTATATCAAAATCGCCTGGCGAAGTCTTAAAAAGCAACCTTTTTTTACATTTCTAAACACTTTTGGACTTGCCATTGGCATGGCCGGCGGTCTTCTCATTTCGCTTTATATCTATGATGAATTAAGTTATGATAAGATGTTTGCTGATGCAGATCGTATTTACAGAATAAATGCCGATATAAAATTTGGAGGAGACATCGCAAGTTTGCCGTAAGTCCGGCGCCATTGGCCGGGACCCTTAAAAGTGATTTTTCGGAAGTAGAATTGCGTAACCCGTTTTAGGACAAGGGGAAGTGCATTGGTAAAAAAAGTAGGTGCGGAGGCCAATGTAAAAGAAGAGCAGACCACGTATGTAGACCCAACATTTTTTAAAATGTTTGGAATAACGTTGCTGGCGGGAGATGCGGAATCGGCATTGAATAATCCAAATACCCTGGTCTTAACTAAAACCGCGGCCGAGAAGCATTTCGGTATTGCAAATGCCGTTGGTCAAAATCTGTTGTTGAACAATGAAGAGACGTATACCGTTACAGGGGTAATAGATGATTTACCAAAAAACTCATTTTTAAGAGACCACTGGTGTTTTTATGGCTATGGAGGGTTATGATGACTCCAAGGAAGTGGACTGGGGCAGCAATAATTTCCCCACCTTCCTTAAACTTATTCCCACTGCAAATGAAGCAAGATTACAAGTGCCTTTAGAGGGGATTTTGGAAAGCATATGTTGCCCTGGGCCCAACAATATATGCCGGGTATTACTGAGGAGCTTTCCTGGCAGCCGGCAATTATCTGATCTACTAGACTATGCCTTTAACGGATATTCATTTGAATTCCAATTGAGATGTAGAGATGAGTGCCAATAATAATATGCAGAATATGTATATCCTTTCATTTATTGCCATTTTTCTTATTGTTTTGGCAAGTGTCAATTTTATGAACCTTTCTACGGCACAATCATTAAAAAGAGCCAAAGAAGTAGGAGTTCGTAAAACCTTAGGCTCCAATAAGACGGAATTGATGCTTCAATTTTTAATGGAATCCGGACTAATTTCCTTTATTTCTTTGCATCGTGGCCTTACTTCTTGCCCTAATCGTACTTCCCTTTTTCAATGAACTTTCCGGGAAGACCATTTCTGTTCCTTTCGCCAGCCCCATTTTTTGGGCAGTGTTGATACTTGCCACAATAACCCTGGGGTTGTTCTCCGGAAGTTATCCGGCCTTTTTTATGTCGCGTTTTAAACCGGTAAAAACATTAAAAGGCGGTGGCGCGAGTAGTGTAGGTGGAGGTTCCATAAGAAACGGATTGGTGGTATTCCAATTTGCCATTTCGGTCTTTTTGATCGTAAGCACCTTGGTGGTATTTCAGCAATTGCACTTTATTCAAAATAAAGAGCTGGGGTATTCAAAAGATCAGGTAGTATTGGTAGATGACCTTATCGCGCTGGGCAATCAGACTACTTCGTTTAAGGAAGAGATAGTAAAATTGGGCGAAGTTGAAAGTGCTTCCATGAGCTATTATATGCCTACCCCCTCGTCTAGATCAAACAGTTCTTTTTTTAAGGAAGGGGCCAGAAACCAGGAGAACGCTATACAGATGCAGGTCTGGCGTGTGGACCAAGACTATATTCCCACTTTGAATATTGCACTGGTGGCCGGGAGAAACTTTAGCAAGGATATCAGTACAGATTCCACAGCGGTGATAATCAATGAGGCCACCCTGAAAATTTTGGGTGTTTCTGCGGAGGAGGCTTTGGACGTAAGGATAACTAGCAGCATTGATGCGGAAAGATTAGAATTTCATAAAATCATAGGGGTGGCCAAGGATTTTCATTATGAATCATTGCATGAGAGTATTGGTGCTTTGGGCCTTTTTTTAGGGAGCACCTCTGGTTTGTTGGCAGTTAAATTAAAAGCAGGTAATTTTTCTACAGCACTTACGGGAATAGAACGAATCTGGAACAAAATGGCCCCAGGGCAGCCTTTTGATTATCGTTTTATGGACGATTCCTTTAATAGCACCTATGAAGCGGAACAACGCCTGAGCAAGATTTTTATCATTTTCACGGTACTTTCCATTTGTATTGCTTGTTTAGGTTTATTTGGTCTGGCAGCCTTTAATGCCCAAAAACGAACCAAGGAGATTGGCATTCGAAAGGTGTTAGGTGCCACGGTCGAGTCAGATTTCGTATAGGCTCACCATAGATTTTCTAAAGCTTGTGGGCATTGCTATTGTCATAGCCTTGCCCCTGGGTTGGTTTGTAATGAACAAATGGCTGGAAGATTTCACCTATAGAATAACCATTGGTTGGTGGGTCTTTGCTCTTGCTGCGCTTTTGGGGGTAGGCGTGGCCATCTTAACGGTTAGCTATCAGAGTATCAAAGCGGCCATTGTAAATCCGGTTAAAAGCCTTCGGTCCGAATAAAAAAATTCATCAATCAATCATAGATCATGTTCAAAAACTATTTAAAAATTGCCTGGAGAAATCTCTATAAAAACAAAGGATATTCTATCATAAATATTGGAGGACTGGCATTGGGCATGGCAGTAACCCTGATCATAGGCCTTTGGATACAGGATGAGCTTTCCTACAACAACTATTTTACGAATAAGGATAAAATAGGGCAGGTATTTCAATCACAGACCTTTAACGGGCAGGTAGGAACCGGCCCGGCAATTCCAATACCTTTGGAACGTGCTTTAAGAGACGGTTATGGAGATAACTTCAAGTACTTGGTAATGTCTTCATGGAATCAGCAGCAATATTTGGAATATAAGGAAACCAGTATTTCCCGTACTGGGAATTTTATACAGGAAAAAGCACCTGAAATGTTGGACCTCACTATTTTGGAGGGAGAAAAAGACGGCTTAAGAGAAATAAATGCTATCATGTTGGCTGAATCTGTTGCCAATGCCTTGTTTGGTGATGAAGAAGCTGTTGGTAAGGTAATCAAAGTAAATAGTCAGTATAACATGGTTGTATCCGCTGTTTATGAAGATATCCCCACCAACAATTCTTTCCATGAGGCACAGTTTCTTTTACCCTGGGAAAAATATTTGACTACTCAAGAATGGATGAAATACGCTATTGATAATTGGGGGAACAACTCTTTTCAAATGTTCATTCAAATTGCTGACAATACCACCATGGAACAGGTAAGTGCAACCATTAAGGATGTCAAAAAAAATGCTGAAAAAGATGGTGTGGAATTTAATCCACAGCTTTTTCTGTTGCCCATGAAAGACTGGTATTTAAGGTCGAATTTTGAAAATGGAAAACAAGTAGGTGGCCGTATCAAATATGTTTGGTTATTTGGTATTATTGGTGCATTTGTGCTGCTTTTGGCCTGTATCAATTTTATGAATTTAAGTACGGCCCGTTCAGAAAAAAGAGCCAAAGAGGTGGGTATTCGGAAATCTATTGGGTCGCAAAAATCGCAATTGATAAATCAATTTTTAAGTGAATCCTTTCTTGTTGTTTTGTTTGCTTTTGTGCTTGCCGTTTTAATTGTTTTGCTGTTTCTGAATGGATTTAATGAGTTGTCCAGAAAAGAGATCTCCTTTCCATGGTACAATGGGTATTTTTGGTTGGTTTCGATACTTTTTGTTCTTTTTACGGCTTTATTGGCGGGTAGCTATCCTGCCATTTATTTATCCTCTTTTAAGCCGGTAGATGTGTTAAAAGGGACTTTTAAAGTAGGAAAATATGCGGGATTGCCGCGTAAGATTTTGGTAGTAGTTCAATTCACGGTCTCGGTCGCCTTTATAATAGGTACGGTCATCGTAATGCAGCAGATCAATTATGCCAAAGGCAGGCCTATTGGTTATGATAAGGAAGGATTGGTACAGATCCCTACGATGAGCCAGGATTTTTCCGGAAAATATGAGTTGATGCGTACTGAATTTTTAAATTCAGGAGCGGTGATAGAGATGTCTGCTTCCAGTAGTCCAACCACACAAATATGGTCTAACCGAAATGGGTACACATGGGAAGGAAAGCCCGAAGGATTTCAGGAAGATCTGGCCTGGACGGAGGTAACCCCCGAATATGCCAGGTCGCTTGGTCTGAAGATTATAAAAGGGCGTGACTTTTCACGGGAAATGGCCACAGATTCCAATGCCATTTTGATCAATGAAACAGCGATGAAATATATGGGATTGACCGACCCTATTGGTAAGCTGGTAAAGGATTCATCGGAAGAAAACCCGGACCCACCCATGAAAATAATTGGTGTGGTGGCGGATATGATTGCCCAATCACCATACGAACCCGTAAAGCAGGGCTGGTATATTTATGATAAAGAGGGCAATAGTAGTTATTACAATTTAAGACTTAATCCTGATCAAAGTGCCAGTCAGAATATGGCAATTATAGAAAAGGTCTTTAAGGAGCACTTTCCTAATATTCCATTTCAATATGATTTTGTTGATCAGGAATATGGAAAAAAATTCGCTGCCGAAGAAAGAATAGGATCCTTGTCCGGGATTTTTACCGCGCTGGCCATTTTAATAAGTTGTCTGGGCTTGTTTGGCTTAACCTCTTTTGTGGCAGAACAGCGTACAAAGGAAATAGGTGTAAGAAAGGTCTTGGGAGCGTCGGTTTTCAATGTTTGGAACATGCTTTCCAAAGACTTTCTGAAGTTGGTCATTATCTCTTGTTTTATTGCCATACCTATTGCCTATTTTATCATGAACGGGTGGTTACAGGAATATCCTTATCGGGTTATTTTAAAGTGGTGGATCTTTGCGCTAGCCATTGCAGGCGCTATGTTGGTGACCGTTTTAACAGTGAGCTTTCAGGCCATCAAAGCGGCGAGGGCCAATCCTGTGAAAAGTTTACGAACAGAGTAACGTTAAAATCAGCAAATATTGAATTGGGTGTTGCGGTAGTTGGGAAAGGTTTTTATGGAGTTCCTATATTTCCGTAAATTAACAGAAACAATCATTATTCCATGTTCCGCTTCTTCCGCCAACTCCGCCAAAAACTCCTCACTGAGAACAAGATCAGTAAATACCTGCTATATGCTTTTGGAGAGATTGTATTGGTGGTGATTGGGATTTTAATCGCTCTGCAAATTAATAATTGGAATGATGGCCGACTGCAGCAAACAGCGGCAAAAACGTTTTATAAGAACACCATCCAACAGCTGATGGAAGACCGTAGGAACTTAGAAGGGCAAATTGCATACAATAACAAGGATATTAGGCAATTCAGGTATGCCATAGACCTGATAGAAGAGAACACCCGCAGCGATAAAGATAGTCTTTGGGCAATAACAGGAAAACTTGTGGATTATTCTGATTTTGACCGTCAGGGGAATCTTTATGAAACCATAGTCAACAGTGGTGATGTGAAGCTGTTGAAGAATGAAGAAATCAAGAAACGCCTCCGCATGCTTGAAGAAACCTACCTGTACATCAACCGCATGGAAACGATCCATTATAATGCTATTATGCAAATGATACCGGAAATATCCAAAACCATTAAAATTGCCTACAAAGAAATTATCGATGAAGATTTGCTTTACGGATCGAGGTTTCAGAACAACTTTGCATTATCGCTCAGGGTCATTAATGAAAAAGAAGCCGTCTATCTTAATGGCATCAGCCAAATAGATGCCCTTGTTGCTCTGATTGAGGTAGAAATAACAAATCTCTGACATGCGCTCCTTCTTCCGGCAAATCCGACAAGGACCCTTCTAACTGATAAAAGAAGTTCAGCAAATCCTGTCCATCTCCTCATCCACCCTTTCCTGAACCACTTTCCTATGCGTTTCCTAAGTAATCTTAGTACGTGAATGCTCTATTAATTTAGTACCTTAGGAAGTTCAACCAGCCACTTCCTATGAGCAACTTCTTTAGAAAAATCCGCAAACAACTGGCAAACGATAAAAACACAATGAAGTATTGGAGATATGCCTTTGGGGAAATAGCACTGGTGGTTCTCGGGATTTTGATTGCGATCCAATTAAACGAATGGAGAAACGACCACTATAACAACAAGCAAAAACAAAATGTTTTAAAAGCCTTGCGGGCGGAATTTCAATCGAATTTGTCGCAATTAGATACGATCCTTTTTTATAACGATCATGTGCTAAATGGCTATCCTGTGGTAATGGGGCTTATCAATTCAAATTTTGAAACCCTGGATAAAGAAGTGATTAGCAAATTGGTTAATAATTTAGGGTATACCTGGTCTTTTAACCCGATAAACGGAGCCCTTCGTTCGGGCATTTCATCAGGAGAAATTCATTTGATCACAAATAAACGGCTCATAGAATTATTATTTAGTTGGGAAGATGTCGTAAAGGATTCAGAAGAAGAAGCTACAAAAATAAGGGACCGTCAGGCAGATGCCATACCCCTATTTCAGAAATACATCCGTATAGGGGATCTTTGGGTAACGGATGTTCGCGGGTTGAAATTTAGTAGCCATCCATCTGATTATTCGGGCTTATTTAAAGATGTTTTATTCGAAGATTACGCCGCCATTAGTTTTACCTATGCAAGTGAATATGCCACTGAACTTCATGTTATAAAGACCAACAACCTGGAAATCCTTGAACTGATCGATCAGGAATTAGTAAAATAAGGGATTGGCCCATTGAAAAATGCAGGACCACTACAGGGGTTTTAAAAGATCTAACGTCCCTACAACCCGTTCCTAGGTAATACCTAAATAGTTTTCGGGGATGGCATTTAGCCGTAAGGGAAATAAAAAAAGCCCCGTCAATTTTTGACGGGTGCTATGCTTTGTTTTGGCAAACAGCCTAGAAGTGAAAAGCGACACCAAGACCACCGGCTGTGGTGGTTCCTCCTCCAAATTCTGCAATAATTCCTATGAGATCCGAGATCTTGTATTCTACTCCTAAATGGGCATTTAAACCGAAATCATCTCCGTCTCCGCTGATAAAAGCCGCATCGACGCCTGCCCAAATATCCCAGGGTTCGTTAAGGCCGAAAATACTGTCGAAGTAATAGTCTGCCCTACCGCCTATAGCCAGTTCGTTGTCACCGCTAAACCAAATCCGGGCTTCCGGGGAAACGGTAAGATTAGGGGCTACCTGAAATTCATAGTTAGCCGAGACACTCGAATTATCGCCAAATTTCACAAAGGCATTCAACACGCCGCCATAATTTTCCTGAGCAAAGGTAGTGGCAGAAAAGGCGAGAATAAGGACAAGGGCACTTACAAGGGTAATACGTTTTTTCATTTTTTCTAAGATTTTATCGGTTAGCACGCTTTAACTACTAAATATATGTAAAATACCTAAGATATCAATCCCCTGGCACGTTCACTTGTAATGACGTATTAGGAACTCTTTCATCTCGATTAAGGATCTTGGGTGAAAAATAAAACGGCCTAAATTGTTCATATATACAAATATAGAGTATCTTAGGAGACCTTCCCCTGGGAAAACCTGAAACCTATGAGTGCCTTATTTGACGCTTGGAACATGTACCTCCAGACTGTCAAGGTTTCAACTGTAACCCTTTAAAACCAACATAATATGAAAACAACCAAGCAACCCTTTTTAAAAACCACTTTTACGTTCGCCTTATTAGCGGTCGTTTTCCTGGCATTTTCCTGCAGCCAGGAGCCGCTATCCGGAGAAAACCTGGAGGCAGCAAATGCCAAATCCAAGTCTAAGAATGATAAAAAATCAGCTAACGCTGTTTTGAAGACCCTGGTCAAAGGGGCATCATTGAATGCTGCCAACGGTCTGGACATCGGGCCGGACGGACATCTCTACGTAGGCAGTGTTAATGGACAGAACATAACAGTGATCAACAAGCATAACGGAAAGATCCTTGAGAGAATCAGTGAGGGTGTTGATAGTCCGGACGATGTCGTTTTTTCCCCGGATGGAACGGCCCTGTACTGGACCGATATCCTGACGGGATTTATAGGAAGACTCAAAGACGGAGTGGTCAAAAAACAATTTGTCGCCCCCGGGGTAAATCCCATTCGTTTCTCCGAGGATGGACGACTCTTTACAGCGCTTGATTTTCTGGGTGACGGCCTGTACGAGTTGGATCCCGAACTTGAGCTGCCTCCACGCCGGATCATCTCATGCCCTGACGGATTCGGTTTGGGCTTTTTCAACTCTTTTGACACCCGGATGGAAGATGGCCGCCTGATTTTATATGGCCCATTGTTCGCCTTAAATCTGGTCATCGCCATAGATGTTGATGCCATAGCCGATGAAACCGTTTTCCCTGCTGATTTAAGCGGGCTGTTCGCTGCCTTGGCTGACGGATCAATTCGGATAGTAGCAGGCAGTTTAGAAAATTCAGATCTCTTTAACCCTGCTGCAGCCAAATTTAGCCCCGAGGGAACCTTGTATGTCCTGGATCAGGCCGGGAAGCTCTGGGAGGTAAACCCGGATGGAAACGATGAAAAAACATTACTGGCCAGCCTGCAACCGGGCTTAGACAACATGACCTTTGATGACGATGGCCGACTGTATATGACCAATAATGACGAAGGATGGGTAGCCGAGATCCTGAAAAGTGGTCAGGCGCGTATCCTCAGACCTGGGGGGATCATTATGCCTCAGGGTCTCGTAGCCATGGCCGGCCCTAATAACCAGGATATCCTTTACGAAGCCGATCTCTTCCAATTGCGGCAATTCAATGGAACCAGCGGCCGACAGGAAAATGCCTATAAAGGATATCTGATCCCTGTAGCGCCAGAGGTAGGACTGGCTTCTTTAGTCCTCCCTATGAATGTAACCGCTGATGGAGATAATCTCATCATTTGTTCTTTCTTTAGTCCGGGATTACAGGTCTGGAATCCTGAGGAAGGCGTCATTGAAAATTATACCGCTCCTCAAATAGCGGCCCCCATCGATGCTGTAAGGGTACAGGGAGAACTCTATGTAAATGATATAGGCCTGGGTGGTGTGGTTCGCTTAAGCGATAATGCCCTGATATTGCCCGGGCTGTATAGCGGTATGGCCGCCAATGAGGAAACCTTTTGGGTGGCAGACTATTTTAATGGGGATATCGTGCAGGTAGCCCTTGGTGGTGGGACCCCCGTAATCGACACCTTTGATTTTGATTTACAGGGACCCGAAGGCCTGGCTTTGGATCTGGACGGCAATCTTCTGGTAGTGGAAGAAGGGGCTTCCCGATTATCCCGAATCGATGATCTGTCTTCCGGGGAAGTGATCACCATTGTTGAAGGCCTGAAATTGTTCAAGGGGGCCTTACCTGAATTTCCCCCCTATTGGTTCTTTGACGGAGTAACTGTAGGACCTTCAGGAGATATCTATATTACAGGAGGCGGTGAGAACGCTATTTACAAAATAAAGCAAAATAAGGTTCGTTAGGATCGTTGAAGGATCCGTTCCAAACGATACGGTTTGGGGCGCTTATTTAAATAATAAAAGCCACTTCATAGTTAAACTTTGGAGTGGTTTTTTAATTGGCTATAGATATATAAGTCGAGGAATTACCCTGATGATTATCAGGATGAGCGGTAAGATTTAGAACGCTTCTGATGGCTCTTAATGCTCATGGACCAGAGAAGGTTCGTCCTGCAATCGTGCCGGCTGGGATTATTTACGTATCTCCCAAGCAAGTTGCTTCAATAAAAAGAATTAAGCCGGAGCCACCTGTGGGTTCATTCCCTGCGTGAATGGACCAGAGAAGCAAACATGAAAAAGCCGGTGATTAATAAAGAGTGGTAATCTAATCAGAATGATATGAAATCTCTGCCCAGGCTGCATTCCCCGACCTAACAATATTCAGAACATTTACAATCTGGCCTATAGAAATATGATCGCCATTTCTTGAGACTTTGTCGTGTACCCCAATAACACCTCGACGCACACTGCGATCAGATTTAGCCTGAAAGAAATCATAATCTTTAAATAGCTTTTCTTTTTCTTCAAAGATGTTTGTGCCATCTGACTCTATTAATTGTACGTATCCTGTTTTATTCATAAGTGCATTTAATTTGTCACTTATTTCTTTTATAATTCTGGTATCCCCAAAGTTTTCCGCTCCTACGTTTTTGACATATTTATAATAGGCTTCAGGAGTATTTTTTTTCTTTGCCTCTTCATAGTCCATAGAAGAACTGAATAATTTTACATACCCATCTCTTTCTTTTTCTAATTTCGTTATCGCAATTTCCAGAGATTTACTTTTCTCTTTCAAATCTTTATTTAAGTTTATCAATTCTGAGTTTTTAGATTCTAATTGTTTTGATTGCTCCCATGAATAATAAAGTGCTCCAATTAATGAAACAATGAAAATTAAAGTAAGAATTTGAGTTATGTACTTATTCGCCATTTGATTCCGATTTAGATTTATTCAATAAGCTTCCAATTCCTTTTGCGTCTGTAGAAGTTAATTGTGATCTTCTAATAACATCCCATTTCATGTACAAAATAGCAGAACCCGACACACCAGTTGAAGAAATCATCGTTGTTCCCAAAAGATCTCTTTCTACTCCAATAAGGTATAAAATCGCTATAGCCAAAAGTAATAGGATGCAGATGATAAAAACAATGATCAATAAAATTCCAAAAAGATCATTGGTCTTCCTGTGTATCGCCGATGTAGTGTTTTCAGTACTTCTCATTGCTCACAAAATGCTTCAAAAGGTATTTGGTTTTCATACTTTAATTCTCTAATCTAGTAATTTATACTTACGAGACCAAATTTATAAATGCCATACGCCATGTGAGGAAAACATGTAAAAAGGGGGTTGATAGTTCATTTCTTTTCAATTCCCTTCTTTAGCCTCTCCATCTTCTCACTAACCCTTTTCTGAATAACTTTTCCATAATATTCCTGGGTGATTTTTATGCTGGAACACCCACTGCCAAAAACCTGCCGGCTGGTACGTTGACTTATTAAGTTTTTAAGATGATTTAGCCCGGAAATTCTACCTGGGTTCATTCCCTGCGTGAATGGACCAGAGAAGGCCCGCTCCTGCAAATAGCAAGAAACGATTTGCATCCTTTCGAAAATATACGCGGATTTTTATTGCACCTGGGTTAGCTCGTTGCGCTCGTGGACCAGAGAAGGGCCGCTCCTGCAAATAGCAACCCTTACAGCCCATTCGGGCTGTGGTTCTTTTTTTGTCACACCCTTGCAAAAACGAGTTTTTGACGGATGTTCCAAAAAAATAACCCCACGCTTTCGCGCGGGGTTTTCTGCTTGATGTGGTCCCACCTGGGCTCGAACCAGGGACCCCCTGATTATGAGTCAGGTGCTCTAACCAGCTGAGCTATAGGACCGAATTCGCTGACGCGAACAAATTAAATATTCCAAATCTCAAATTCCAATAAACAAGATACGAATTGGGCTTGGAGCGTGCAATATTACTACTTATTTTGTTTTGCTGCAATATCTTTTAAGGCTTAAAAGGCTTTAGCGCCATTCCAATAATTATTTGAAAACCGCCCCGGGGCCATTACCAAAAAATCAGCTCCGGAAATCCTGCCTGTGCACACTGTCCTTTCAATAAAAAATAACACACAGCGGCTGCCTGCAAGGGCATTGCACTGCAAAACCATATACTTGTTCTGATGCCCGGGCGTATCCCCGCTTTAGAAAACCCCGTTTGTAACTGTTTAAAATTATGGAAGGGCCTGCGAGGATTTCCCATCCCGTTTTTACCCCTGTGAAAGCCGCCATCACCCTAAATAAGCGTCGGCCGAGGAAACCGAAAATCGAAAGAGTAGGAAAATCAAAAATTAGTACAAATGAAAAATATTACAGTAAGATTCGTATTTTTAGTAATGCTTGTGTCGTCCTTTTCGTGTTCAAAGGATGAAACAACAAGAGAAGCGCAACAGATCCTTTATGTGGAAGACCTGAGTGTGTTGTTTTCAAAAGAAACTAACAGCACCGCATCTAAAGGAGATTGTCCTCTGGGCCTTACAGATGTAAAGGCCTTCCCGGTAAACGGATGCAGTTCGTTCACCATTAAGCAAACCGTAAAGTACCTTTTTGGTGAGACCACCATAGAAACGAAAGTTACTGTTTGTTGTGTTTGTGCCGTGTGTGTTCCTATGAGATTCAGCAGTAAAAACAGCGCTGACCTCATGAAAAAGGGCAAAATAGAGCAAATAACGGTAGACGCTTCTTCGAGTATCACATACGAAAACTATGTCATCAGCATTGCTGAAGGAGACTATGAGGTGGATGCAAACGGCGAAATCAAAACCTTAGTATATAAAGTAATTGTAAAGTAACATGGGGCTAAAGAATAAACGAATACTGGCATTTTTAATAGACATGATCATCGTAAACGCCATCATCCAGCTCTTCAGCTTGTTGGTGCAACCAGACATGCCCGGGTATCGGCTGGATACGGAGCACTATACCCTGGTCAGCAGGTTGTCTTATGACGTTATTTTTTACCTGGTCTATTTTTTGGTATTCGATCTATTCGGCCAGGGCGTTACCGTTGGTAAAAAAGCGACGAGCCTGGTGATCGTAGATGCGAATAAGCCTGCTATTGGGAGTATTGAGCTGGTGAAACGGACGCTCCTGAAAATGGTGGGCATGATCTTGTTGCCCATTTCCGCGCTGGTTTATTTGCTATTTACCAGGACCTTGCAGGATGAGCTAATGGGGTTAAGGGTGTCATTATCAAAATAATAAGCCCCGTCAAATGCCCATTGGAAGTTCCCCGAAAAACAGGAGACCCCTTTAGAATTTAGTGCCAGGATATTATGCCCGTTCCTGGCACAATTCTATCAACACCCCATTCGTGGTTTTGGGGTGTAAAAAGGCCACCCACTTATTGTCGGCCCCCATTTTGGGTTCTTCATTCAGTACAATAAACCCTTCGCCCTTCAGCCGGGCGATCTCCGCTTTGATATCGTCTACCTCAAAGGCAATATGGTGGATACCCTCCCCCTTCTTCTCAATGAATTTGGCAATAGGGCTGTCTTCCCTTGTGGCCTCCAGCAGTTCTATCTTATTGGGGCCCGCCTTAAAAAAAGAGGTGTTGACCCCTTCTGAGGCTACCTCTTCGGTCTTGTAATGAGCCGTACCCAGCAATTTGGCAAAGAGCGCATTGCTTTGTTCCAGGTCCTTTACAGCGATCCCCAGGTGTTCTATCTTCTTCATTTCTTCGTATTTCTTTCTTCTAAGTTCGTACTTATATCTCCGCACTTCGAATTTACATATTATTCTACGTATTTTTGCCCTATGGAAACGCAACGACAGAAAAAAATAGGCGGGGTCATCCAGAAAGACCTGGCCGATATCCTGCAGCGTGCCGCCACAGACGGTGGCATGCACGGCACCCTCATCTCGGTCTCCAAGGTGAACGTCACCACCGACCTGTCTATTGCCAAGGTCTACATCAGCGTGTTCCCCAACGCCAAAGGTGCGGAGCTCCTAGTAGGGATGCGGTCCCAGCAACCCCTCATCAGGCACCAGCTTGCCCTGCGCACCAAGAACCAGTTGCGCCGTATGCCCGAACTGCACTTTTACCTGGATGATTCCCTGGAATATATCAGCGGCATTGAACAGTCGCTTAAAAAAGGGGATAACCCCATCGAAAACCCGGACCTCCTCCCCCGAAGAAAAAAGTCATAGCGGTGAATTTCCCCTTCTATATTGCGAAAAGGTATGTGCGCGCCAAAAGCAGTCAGAACGCGGTAAACATCATCAATTTTATCACCTTCCTGGTCATTGTCATCGGTGCCGCAGCCCTGTTCATTGTGCTTTCCGGCTTTGCCGGCCTCAAGACCTTCAGCCTTTCCTTTAGCGAAACCTTCGATCCCGAACTCAAGGCGGTCCCCGCCAGCGGCAAGTACTTTGTGCTGACGCCCGCGCAAGCGGCCCAATTGAAGGAAGTAGAAGGCGTGGCCTTTTTTTCCAAAGAGCTGGAAGAACGGGTCTACCTTACCCACAAACAAAAGAGCCATGTGGCCTGGATCAAGGGGGTAGATACCACCTATGCCCAAGCCACCCAAATAGATAGTGCCCTTTACTGGGGCTCCTGGGAGATCGCCAACCAGCAAGGGGTCATAGGCCTGGGGATCGCGAATTTACTTGGGCTTACCATCAATGATTACCGCTACCCCCTCATCGTTCTGGCCCCCAAACCGGGAAAAGGCAGCCCCTCCCTCCAAGCCAAACCCTATAACGAACTCCCACTGGTCATGAGTGGCGTCTACGCAGTAGAAGAGAACCTGGACAAGAAATACGTGTTTACAGACCTCCCCCTGGTGCAGGCCCTGCTGGAACGGAGCGAGGAAGAAATCTCGGGCATCAATTTTAAGCTGCTCCCCGATACGGATATGGCCGCCATCCGTCCCCAACTCCAGGGAGTGCTGGGCAGTTCCGTGCTCCTGAAAAGCCGGCAGGAGCTTAACAGTACCCTGTACCGTATGCTCAATACCGAAAACCTGGCCACCTACCTCATCTTTACGCTGGTACTCATCATTGCCCTCTTTAACGTGGTAGGGGCCATCATTATGATGATCCTGGACAAGCAACAGAATTCCAGGACCCTGTACAGCCTGGGCACCACTATTAAAGAGATCCGGCAGATCTACTTTTTACAGGGGCTGCTGGTAACGGGCTTCGGGGGCTTGCTGGGGGTCTTTCTGGCCTCTGTCCTCATCTGGTCCCAAATGGCCTTCGGCTGGCTGAAGATCACTCCTTCCCTGGCATACCCGGTAGAATATAAAGGGGAAAATGTACTGCTGGTGCTGGCCACCATCCTGGTGCTGGGATTCCTGGCTTCTAAAATTGCCAGTAGCCGGGTGAATAAGAAATTGCTGGCCTGAGTCAGGCAAACTGGTAGTCGGCAAAAACCTCCAACGCTTCGTCAAAGGCGGCAAACACATCGGCGGCGGCATCACTGGTCACCATCCGCATGCGGTATTCCTTAAAGTTGGGGATCCCCTTAAAATAGTTGGTGTAATGCCGGCGGGTCTCAAAAACGCCCAGCTGCTCCCCCTTCCAGTCGATCGCCATCTGAAGATGCCTTCTGGCGGCGGCCACCCGCTCTTCCATGGTAGGCGGTTCCTTATGGGTCCCTGTCTTAAAAAAGTGCTTTACTTCCCGGAAGAACCATGGGTAACCAATACTGGCGCGGCCAATCATGGCGCCGTCCAGGCCATAGTCGTCCCGCATGCGTTTGGCTGCTTCAGGGCTGTCCACATCGCCGTTCCCAAAGACCGGGATATGCATCCTGGGGTTGTTCTTCACCGCGGCTATAGGAGCCCAGTCTGCTTCCCCCTTGTACATCTGTGCCCTGGTGCGCCCGTGGATGGAGATGGCCTTGCAGCCCACGTCCTGCAGGCGTTCGGCCACTTCCACGATCCGGATGGAGTCGTGATCCCAGCCCAGCCGGGTCTTCACAGTTATGGGCAGCCTGGTGTGTTTTACCATGGCCTCGGTAAGGGAGACCATCAGGTCTATATCTTTCAGGATGCCGGCCCCGGCCCCTTTGCTGACCACCTTTTTTACAGGGCAGCCAAAGTTGATGTCGATAATGTCCGGGTTAGACCGTTCCACGATCTCCACGGACTGCAGCATAGAGTCCAGGTTGGCCCCGAAGATCTGTATGCCTACCGGGCGTTCTTTTTCATAGATATCGAGCTTCATGACGCTTTTGGCGGCATCGCGGATAAGGCCCTCGGAGGAGATGAATTCCGTAAAGACCACATCGGCCCCCTGTTCCTTGCACAGCGCACGAAAAGGCGGGTCGCTCACATCCTCCATGGGTGCGAGCAACAAGGGAAATTCAGGAAGTACTATATCGCCTATCTTGGACATCGTTTGTGCTTTTGCGGGGCAAAAATAGCAAGAATGTGCGAATTAGCAGCAATTTACTCGTTCTCAAGTCGTTGTATCTCACTTTTCTGTTGGCTACGGTCGGTGTTGCTCAGCTGGTAATTCCCGAAATTATAAGTAAAACCGAGCCGTACGAACTGCGTTTCCGGAACCCCGTAGTAGGTATTGTCCTGGTTGGCGTAGCGTGATGTAAAGGTGCCATTGGCGCGGCCCAGCAGGTCCTGGGCCACAAGGGACACCACAGCGCGCTTGTTCCACAGTGATTTTCGGAGCCCCAGGTTCAGGGCAATGGTCTCAGACACCTGGAAGGAACCATAAAGGAAGTTGCTCAGATAGGTGAGGGAGGCATCTCCCTTAAAACTCCCGTCCTTGGACAGGGTAAACGAATTGCTCAGATAGCCGTAATAGCCGCTTACCTTGTTCTTATAGCTTTCAATGCTGCTTTCTATCGCAAGGAAGGTCTCATCCTCATAAAAAATGGAATTGTAAAAATACAGATACCAATTAGGGGTAACCGAGGTGGAAAGGGTAAGGTCTACCCCGTAGGAGGTGCTTTCGAGCACATTTTGCTTGACCTCCCTCAGGGTCTGGTTTTCATTGTCCTGGAACGTTAGCCGGCTGATGAAATTGCCGTTATCCCGGTAATAGACGTCCACAAAATAGGTGTCTTTTATATTCAGATTCAGGTTGAAGTTGTGGCTGAAATTGGGCACCAGGTTGGGGTTTCCCTCATCAAAATCGTTCTCATTGAGGAAGTACCGAAAGGGGTTGAGGTCTGAATATTTGGGCCGGTCGAGCTTCCGGCTGTAATCGAACGTCAGGCTGTGGTTTTCCCCCAGGGTTTTGGTCAGGAATACAGAGGGGAACAGTTCCAGGTAGTTCTGGTTGTTGATCTGCCTGAGGGTTTCGGACCGGGCTTCCACATCGGTCTGTTCGGCCCGCAGGCCGAGTTTCAGGGACCAGGAGCCCCACTCCTGTGAGAGGCTGCTATAGGCGGCCAGTACCCTTTCATTATAGTTGAAACGATCCGCCAGGGCAATATCGAACGGAGGTTGAGTATTATTCACGTCCAGGTAGTCAATACCACTACCCGATTCGATGAGGGACCCTTTTACACCACCTTCAAAGCTCCCGGAGCCGACAGGGGTATAGTAGTCCAACTGGCCGGTATAGATGTTGATGTCCTGCAGCGCATCAGTGGCAAAGCTGAAATTGCGCAGGAAGTTGCCGGCCGCATCAAAATAATCACTGGAGCCTGCCTGCATCCGTGCCAGATCATAATAGGTGTAATGGGCGTTCGCCTTTAACGTGGCCCCTTCCTTCCTGAGGCGGCGTTCATAATTGAGGTCTAGTGAAAGGTTGAGGTTGTCTTCCTCCAGGGTACTTTCATTGCGAAGGGTAGAATCGAGCTGCCCGATCCCGTTTCGCATTTCCGTGGCCACCTCGTTCAGGATTTTCTGGTTGGGGGAGATGCTGAGGTTGGCGGTAATATTGAACAGATCGCGCTCGGAAGGGGTGAAATCGAGCATCAGGTTGGCCTGTTGTGCCCAGGAGCGGGTTGTTTCATCATGGTTGGTGTTCCAGTTGGCAAAGGGGGTGTTTTGCGGATCGATAAAACGGATCCCGATCTCGTACCGGTCGAACTCCTTTCTGGGGTTTATGACGTAGTTGGCAAAAATACTGAAGTCGTCTGTTTTGTAGTAATGGCTGGTACCCACGCTGTATTTGGGGAAAATGGCCTGTTCTGCCAGTGCGCGAAGGCTGCCCTTGTAGCCGGGCACCACATTTACGGTCGTTTGTATGTTGATGATGGGGCCATCCTCGGCCTCGTAACTGGCGGGGGGATTGGGGATGACCTCCACCGCGGCCACCATATTCCCGGAGAGGCCTTTCAGGAACTCCCGGGTCTCTTCCTGTGATAATTGCACCTTGCGGTTATTGAGGTAGATGGTTGCTTCCTTTCCCCGGATCTCCAGGTTGTCCTGCACCATGATCACTCCCGGGGCATTCCTCAGGATGTCCAGGGTATTACCTTCACTGAAGACGGTATTTTCTACCGTAAAGACAATGCGGTCTGCTTTGCGTTCAATGGTGGGTTTGTTGGCGGTGAGTACCACTTCTTCAAGGGCTTCACTGTCTTCTTCCAGGACAATGGCCCCAATCCGGATATCCGATTTTACTTCCAGGGGTACCAACACGGAGCGGTAACCAAAATATTTAGCCACCAGGTAGTACACCTCCGGGGGGATCCCCTTGAGGATAAACCGCCCTTCATCATCGGCCGAAATACCGCTTACCTGGGTGCTGTCTGACACCTGCAGCAGTATGACATTCGAAAATGGAAGGGGCTGCCCATTGGTATCCCGCACGGAACCGGAGACAGTAAAAGTCTGGCTCGCCAAAAACAAAGGGATAAGACCCAATAAAAGGCAGATGGGGCGTTTCACATTTGGTAGGTTACCGAGTAAAGCTATAAAATTATTTAGACTTCTTGTAGGAAAAAACCTGTTTCCTTCAAAAAGTGCGGCCGCCCGGAATCGCTATTTGTGGGGAAACCTGTTAAAACGTAATGGGCACTGTTATTTGTTTCCCGTTCCGATCAACTACCACGGTAGTGGAATTCCCCTCTTCAAAGACGGAAAGCGCCCGCATATAGCTCATCATGTCCGTAATGGTACTGTCGCCCATCTGGATAACGATATCACCTTTTTGCAATCCGGCTCGCTGGGCGGGTTTGTCCTCGCTCACCCCATCGATCCGCATGCCTTTGCCGTCAAACAGGTAGTCCGGGATCACCCCCATGGCCACCTTGAAGCGGGGCACTTCCTCGCTCTCGTTCTTCGTCTTTTTAAAGGTAAGTTTAGGCGCATCATCCATCTCGGCTATGAGCGCCATCAGATAGCTGCTGATCTTCTCCATCCCCTCGTAATTGAGCTTCTCCGCATCGTCCGAAGGTTTGTGGTAATCCTCATGCTGTCCTGTAAAAAAATGGAGCACAGGAACGTCCTGTAAATAGAAAGAGGTGTGGTCTGACGGCCCTACACCGGACTCACTCAGCACCAGCTTAAAATCGGTATTGTTGGCATTCAGGACCTGTGGCCATATCGCAGCCGTGCCGGTACCACTCACAGAAAGGGTGCTGTCTGCACGAAGCCTGCCCACCATGTCCATATTCAGCATGTACGCCACATCGTCCAGGGAAATGGTCGGGTTCTTTGCAAAATAGTTAGATCCCAGCAGGCCTATCTCCTCCCCGGAAAAGGCCATAATGAGGTAATTGTTCCCTTTCAGGTCGCTGTTCTTTACTTCCCTGGCAACCTTCAGGAGCACTGCCACGCCACTGGCATTGTCATCGGCCCCGTTATGGATGGCTGCATCGCCCCGGTAGAGCGACCCTTCGCCGCCCATCCCCAGATGGTCATAATGCGCGCCCAGCACCACGGTATGTGCGGCCTTGTTATCGATATAGCCAATAACATTGGTGCCGGTAATAGTGCTGTCGCTCGCATTGGTATATTGGACCTGCTGATGGGGGTCTTTCTTGGGTTTGAAGGTAAAGGTCTGAAAGTAGGTGCCTGCATTTCCCTTGGGTTCCAGGCCTATCCCGGCCATTCGCCCGGCCAGGTAATCGGCGGCCCGGAGCTCGTCTTCGGTGCCCGTTTCCCGACCCCTGAGCGAATCGCTCGCCAGCAAGGCAACGTCATCCTGAAGGGTATAGTCCTTTTTGGTTTCCTGTTTACAGGAAAGAAATAATACAAGAAAAACCAGTAATATGCTTTGTTTCATCATATTTGACATTAATTTTGAACAAAATTAGACAACTTATGAGAAATACCCTTCTTTTAGTGCTGCTTACTTTTGCACTGGCTTGCAAATCGGATCCAAAAACGACCGAAACAAACCAAAAAGAGGCCACTTCACTTATGGCTGGCTCAGATACCCTGATCTATCCGGAAGAAAAATATTTTAAATCCATTAAACAGATCACTTTTGGTGGCGACAATGCCGAAGCCTACTGGAGCTTTGACGACAGCATGATGGTCTTTCAGTCGAATAACAAGGCATGGGGAATGGAGTGCGACCAGATGTTTCTTATGCAGGTAGGGGAAACCTACCAGGATACCATCCCGCCTATGATCAGCACCGGCATGGGGCGTACCACCTGCGCCTATTTCCTGCCGGATAATGAGCACATCGTGTACGGGTCCACGCATCTGGCCGGCGAAAAATGTCCAGAAGTTCCCTTGCGAAAAAATGGAAACTATGTATGGCCGGTATATGACTCCTTCGACATTTTCGTTGCCGACCTGCAAGGAAATATTGTGGGGCAGCTTACTGATGAACCGGGTTACGATGCAGAAGCAACCGTTTCGCCAAAAGGCGACAAGATCGTCTTTACTTCTATGCGAAGTGGGGATCTGGAACTCTATACCATGAATTTGGATGGGACCGATGTACGGCAAATTACGGATGAATTAGGCTATGATGGTGGCGCTTTCTTTTCGCCTGATGGGACTAAAATAATATTTAGAGCAAGCCGACCTAAAACCGAGGAGGCCATTGCTAAATACAAAGATCTCTTGTCTCAGGGTTTAGTTGAACCTACGGATATGGAATTATTTATCTGTGATTCTGATGGCGGCAATCTTCGCCAATTAACGTTTTTAGGCAATGCCAACTGGAGTCCGTTCTTCCACCCTTCCGGAAAGAAGATCCTGTTTTCGAGCAACTTTGAGGCCGAAAAAGGCTTCCCCTTCAATCTTTATTTCATCGATATTGACGGGAAAAACCTGGAGCGGGTTACACACGGGGAAACCTTCGATGCCTTCCCTGTCTTTTCGAACGATGGAAAATACCTGGCATTTTCCAGCAATCGCAATAACGGAGGTACGCGAGACACCAACTTGTTTATCGCCGAATGGCAGGAGTAAGCAATTTTAACTGTATCTTTGCCGCGCCAAATCTTTCAGCTAGAAAAGGAAAATGAAACACATCAGGAACTTCTGTATCATCGCCCATATTGACCATGGGAAAAGTACCCTGGCCGACCGCCTTCTGGACTTTACGGGTTCCGTGACCGAACGCGAAAAAAAGGAACAGTTGCTAGACAATATGGACCTGGAACGGGAACGGGGCATTACCATAAAAAGTCATGCCATACAAATGGAGTACACCTATGAGGGGCAGCCATACATCCTGAACCTGATAGACACCCCGGGGCATGTTGATTTTTCCTATGAAGTTTCACGCTCCATCGCCGCCTGTGAGGGGGCGCTATTAGTGGTCGATGCGGCACAGAGCATACAGGCACAGACCATTTCCAACTTGTACCTGGCGCTGGAAAACGACCTGGAGATCATCCCGGTCCTGAACAAAGTAGACCTGCCAAGTGCCAATCCCGAGGAGGTGACCGATGATATCGTAGACCTGCTGGGTTGCAGGGCAGAAGAGGTGATCCCTGCCAGTGCCAAGACCGGCATCGGGATCGAAGAAATATTAAAGGCCATCATTGAACGGATCCCTGCGCCCTCCGGCACTGTGGACGAGCCTTTGCAGGCGTTGGTATTCGATTCTGTCTATAACCCCTTCCGCGGGGTAGAGACCTATTTCCGTGTCATCAACGGGGAGATAAAAAAAGGGCAAAAGATAAAATTTGTAGCCACCGGGAAAAGCTATTATGCAGATGAGGTGGGTACGCTGAAGTTAACCCAGTACCCAAGAAGCAGTATCAAAGCGGGCGATGTAGGATACCTTATTACCGGGATCAAGGATGCCCGGGAAGTGAAGGTGGGCGATACCATTACCGATGCAGTAAACCCTACCAAAAACGCCATCGCCGGATTCGAGGATGTAAAACCCATGGTCTTTGCCGGGATCTATCCGGTAGACACCGAGGACTTTGAGGAACTGCGCTCTTCCATGGAAAAGCTGCAACTCAATGATGCTTCCCTGGTCTTTACGCCCGAAAGCAGTGCGGCCCTTGGCTTTGGTTTCCGCTGTGGCTTCCTCGGAATGCTGCATATGGAGATCATACAGGAGCGGCTGGAACGGGAATTTGACATGACGGTGATCACTACGGTGCCCAACGTAAGCTACCATGCCTTTACCCGCAAGAACCCGGATGTTCCGCTGATCGTGAATAACCCCTCTGACCTTCCGGACCCCTCTACCGTTGACCGGGTGGAAGAACCCTATATCAAGGCCACCATCATTACCAAGTCCGATTTTGTGGGCAATGTGATGTCGCTCTGTATTGAAAAGCGAGGCCAGATCACCAATCAGACCTACCTGACCACGGAACGGGTAGAGCTCAATTTTGATATGCCCCTGGCTGAGATCGTTTTTGACTTTTACGACCGACTCAAAACCGTTTCCAAAGGCTATGCCTCTTTCGATTACTCCCCTATCGGGATGCGGGTGTCCAAACTGGTGCGGGTAGATATCCTGCTGAATGCACAACCGGTTGATGCACTTTCTGCTTTGATACATGCAGACAATGCTGCTAATATCGGGAAAAAGATGTGCGAGAAACTGAAGGAACTGATCCCGAGGCAGCAATTCGATATCCCCATCCAGGCCGCGATTGGTGCCAAGATCATCTCCAGGGAAACTATCAAGGCACTGCGTAAGGACGTGACCGCCAAGTGTTACGGAGGCGATATTTCCAGAAAACGAAAGCTGCTGGAAAAACAGAAGAAAGGGAAAAAGCGGATGCGACAGGTAGGAAATGTGGAGATACCACAGCAGGCATTTATGGCGGTGCTAAAACTGAACGACTAGTCCTTATTTGCAGACGTGACGCTCTTGTCACTAAAACTTTTACCCAGGTACACCAGTTTATGCCTCTTGGTAATATCCTTGTCGTATTTGCTGTTTGAAGAGATGATAGTGAGTTCTCCATCGGGTTCCTTGATAAAGATAGGGATGATATGATCATCGGCCTTGGTTATCTCGATCAGGCGTTCGTAATGTGCCTTGTCCTTTAGGTCAATTTCCTGTATCGCGGGATATTTCCGCGCGGCTTCCGTAAGCTTAATAAAATCGTCCGTATGAGAAAAAAGGCCTTCCTTCGGGCTGTTCTCGGGGTGGTTCATCTCATCCGAATTTACGATCCGAAAGGAGCCATTCTCTCCAAATTGTTTTTTGAACTTGCTGATGGCATATTTATTGATCTCTGAATTCCCCGTCAGTGCCATGAGGTAGCCCACATCATTAAGCTCAATGTTATCTGTTAAACTGTCTGAATAAATATTGGCCGTAAAGGCTTCCAGCCCCATGCTCTTGCACTTGTCTACATTGGTTTGGTTGTTGTCGATCACTACCACATGGCGGTTATTGGCCTTCAGGTAACTGGCGATCAGCCTGGAGACCTTGCTGGCGCCAATGATCAGGATACCATCCGATTTTTCCAGGAACACTCCTATCCATTTGGCCACGAAACGGGCTGTAGTGGCATTCAGCAATACGGTGCCCAGTACGATCACAAAGACCAGGGGTGTAATATATTCGGCCCCTGCCTCTCCCCTGGCCATGAGCTTGGAGCCGAAAAGTGAGGCAATACCGGCCGCAACGATCCCCCGCGGGCCCACCCAGCCAATAAAGAACTTTTCATTTAATTTCAATCCGGAGCCGCGCGTACTGAGAAAGACCCCCAGAGGCCTGATAACAAAGACGATCACCAGAAAAAGAATGGCGGTATTCCAGTTATAGACAAGTTCCATATCACTGATATTGATATTGGCCGCCAAGAGGATGAACAGTATGGAAATGAGCAGCACGCTCAGCGATTCTTTAAAATAAAGCAGTTCTTTCAAATTGGGCAGGTTCATGTTCCCCATGACCATCCCCATGACCACTACGGCCAATAGCCCGGATTCATGTGCAAAAACATCCGACTCCACAAATACCAGCAGGACCACCGAAAGGGAGACCACATTCAATAAATAGTGGGGGATAAAATTCTTCTTGATGGCAAAAGCCAGTGCATGGGCGAAAGTGAAGCCAAAAGTGCTGCCAAAGAGCAGTATCTTTCCAAATTCGACCAGGGCGGTCTTGGTATAGGCCTCTCCCTCTCCAACGCTGATAAACTCGAATACCAATACCGCTACCAGAGCGCCAATGGGGTCTATGAGGATCCCTTCCCACTTTAGTATAGCCGAAACGTCCTTCTTTAAGGGGATATTCCGCAAGATGGGTGTAATGACGGTAGGTCCGGTTACGATAATCAGGGATGAAAACAAGAAAGAAAGTTGCCAGTTGAGGTTAAATATAAAATGGGCAGCCAGCCCGGCACCAAAAAAGGTTACAATAGTACCTACGGTGATCAATTTGGTGATCACCGGCCCCACATTGGCCACTTCAGACCGCTTCAGGGTTAGTCCGCCTTCAAACAGGATGATGCTGATGGCAAGTGAAACAAAATAATACAGTCCGTCTCCGGGGAAGAGTCCCGCCTGCCCGTTCCATATGGGTTGGATGAGTTTTTCCCCATCCTCCGTAAAGAGGGTGGCAACAGGGCCTACCAACAGGCCGATAAGTATCAAAGGGAGGATGGCAGGCAATTTAAGTCGCCAGGCCACCCATTGGGCAATAATTCCTAAGATGATGATCCCTGCTAATTCGAGCATCCCTGTTTTTTGGTCTAAAAGTACTAATTATTAGGTAGAAGCTTCCTTCGCCACGGCAGAAAAATCATCAGTCTTTCATGGTAAGTCGCAGTACAGAACAGGCCGAATTTTCGGTGAATTTATCTTTGCCCGTGCCAAACAGGACGCTTAGCCAGTTATCTTTTTGAGGCGTGCCCAGGATAAGCAGGTCGTAGCTGGCAGAAGTTTTTGCAATGGCCGAAATCGAATCGTCATCTTTCAAAATGATCACCTCGCTCTTGCTCTGGGCCTTTTGAAGCAGTTTCTCAGACGCTTCCCGCATCTCCTCAATGCGATCGGCAGAAGTTGCTGTGGCGACCACCTGAAAAACCGTCAGGGAAGCATTGTAGAACTGGCAGATCCTGTCGGCAACCGCAATGAAATTCTTGTCTTTCCTACCCGGCCTGAGGGCCAGGAGGACCTTCCCGATGTGACGCACCCCGTTATCCTTAAAAAGGGCAAAATCTGAATTGATATGCGTTAACAACCACCCGATAGGATTGCTGACCAGGATGCCGTTGTGTTCGCGTCCGTTCCATCCCATAACGAGCCAGTCACAGTTAACCTGCCCACTAAGCTCGTGGATGGTGTCTGAGATCTCATGGGTGACCGCGGCTTCAAAATCGATGGCGATATGCCTGGATTCGGCCAGTCGTGTCAGGCGCCGCTCCAGGGAGATCAGTTTTGGGTTTTCTTCCACAATGGCATCCAAAAAGGTCTGGTTGGGCACTTCTGTAATGTTAACCGCCTGTATGCTTTTCTTTTTATTGATCGCAGCACCTATTTCCACGAGCATTTCCGGAGAGCGTTCATTTCCTAAAAGGGGAACAATGACCCCCGCGTTTGAGGCCAGTTTTCCGTCCAAATTCTGAAGCGCGCTCTGCTGGTTGTTTCGGTAGGTGATCTTCTTATGGTCTTTTCGTTTATAAAGCAAATAGAGGGCGGGTCTGTGGCCATATTTCCTCAATATACCCGTTCTGGTAGCCTTCTTGCCGAAAAAAAAGTAGATAATAGCCCCTAAAACAAAAATACTCCCTACAGCCAACAGCGGACCAAAGCCTAACAAGACCAGCAATGCAATGCCACTCATAATCCCAAAGAGCTGCACAAAAGGATAAAGCGGGGATCGATACGGCGGATTATACCATTGGGCGGCCGTTTCCCGCAGTACAATAACACAGGTATTGACCAGGATAAACATCGTCACCATAAAGGCACTCGCCAATTTGGCGATCTTTTCAACATCCAGAAAAAGGATGACCATGGCCATTACCAGACAGGTAAGAACGATAGTGACCACCGGTGTTAAGTACTTAGCGTGAATCTTTCCCATGAATTTGGGGAGCAGTTCGTCTATGGCCATGGCAAACGGAAATCGGGAGGCAGCCAGTACCCCGGAATTGGCCATGGAGATGAGGGTAATGACCCCTACTATTGCGGCCAGGTACCCTATTTGCTTTCCGCCAAAAAGAAGGGCTGCCGTGTAAATAGGTCGCAGATCTGTCCTGAGGGCATCCAGGGGGAGATTGCCCACCAGTACAAAGGCAACAAACACGTAAATAGTGGTCATTATGACCAGGGAAAGGAGCATCGCCCTGGGCAGGTTTATACCCGGGTTCTTGATCTCTCCTGCAATGGCGGCCACCTTGGTAACCCCTGCGTAGGAAATATATACAAAAGCCACCGTAGATGCCAACCCCAGGTTGCCGTCCAGGAGAAAAGGATCGAGCAGCACAGGTGTCACCTGAGGCAGGCCAAAAACCAGGAGCAAGCCAAGTGTTATCAGGCTAATGGTGACAATGACAATTTGAACCTTGCCCACCTTTTTAACACCAAAAATATTGAGCAATAAAATAAGCATCAGAAAAACCAGGGCCACATACTTCGTGAACCCGGCCTCTATATTGACAATGACCGAAAGGTAGGCCCCAAACCCAACCAGGGCAAAAGAGCTCTTTAGCAACAGCGATAACCAAAGGCCTATTCCGGAAACGGTGCCCATAAACGGCCCAAAGGCCCTTTCAATATAGACATAGGTGCCCCCGGAAGAAGGCATGGCGGTTGCCAGTTCCGATTTGGAAAGGGCTGCCGGCAAAATGCAGACCGCTGCCAGCAAATACGCCAACCAGACCGAAGAGCCCGTTTTTGCAGCAGCCAGTCCGGGCAGCACGAAAATGCCGCTTCCCAACATTCCCCCAATGCTGATGGCGATGACCGATGTTAAGGATAGGCTTCTCTCTAGTTTTTTCAAATTGGGTCTGAATAAGCGCTAAAAATAGGCTTTTTAAAACAATGACCTAAAAAGTTATAATCTTGTTAAGCCATAAATGTTTTCAGTTGCTTTTAGTAATTTGCACCTCATGAAATTATATCCCGTTGAATCTGGGAATTTTAAGCTGGATGGTGGTGCCATGTTCGGGGTGGTGCCCAAGTCACTATGGCAAAAGACCAATCCTGCAGATGCGAACAATATGATCGATATTGCTGCCAGGTGCCTCCTCATTGAGAAGGGCAATAGGCTGATCCTGATAGACACCGGCATGGGAAACAAACAATCCGAGAAGTTTTTCAGCTACTATTACCAATGGGGAGACCACTCTTTAGACACCTCATTGGCACGGCTAGGCTTCCACAGGGATGACATTACAGATGTTTTTATGACCCACCTCCACTTTGACCATTGCGGGGGCAGTATTCAATGGAATGCCTCCGGAACGGGGTACGAACCGGCCTTTAAAAATGCCCGCTTCTGGACCAACGAAGACCACTGGAAATGGGCCATCGAACCAAATGCCCGGGAAAAAGCCTCATTTTTAAAGGAGAACCTCCTTCCTATGGAAGCGAGTGGGCAATTAAATTTTATAGCACGGGCAGCCCTGCCATTTCAGGAAACTTCAGAATTGGGGTTCGGTATCCTTTATGTGGATGGGCATACAGACAAGCAAATGCTCCCGCACATTCAGTATAAAGGCGCTACAGTGGTCTTTATGGCCGATCTGTTGCCAACAGTTGGCCATATCCCCCTCCCCTACGTGATGGGCTATGATACCCGTCCTTTACTGACGCTTGCGGAAAAAGAACGCTTCCTTCAACAGGCAGTGGAACATAATTATTACTTATTCCTGGAACACGATGCACATCATGAACTATGCACCCTTCAGCAAACAGATAAGGGTATACGACTCCATAAAACATATACCTTCGATGAGGTTTTTGGGTAGTCTGGCGGTAGCCTTGCTGATCCTTTTCTCTTGCTATCCCCAGAGAGGATATGCTTTTCAGTCGATCGATTTTACCCCTGAACACAGTTTTACCGCGGGAATAGAAGGGCCTGCCGTCAATAAGGAAGGGGCGCTTTTCGCGGTTAATTTCAGGGAAGAGGGTACCATTGGGAAAATAGATAGCCTGGGTAAGGGGGTGGTCTTTGTAAACTTCCCGGAAGGCAGTATCGGAAATGGCATACAATTCGATCTGGAAGGCAATATGTTCATCGCTGATTACGCAGGCCATAAAGTGTACCGCATCGGGAAAGGGAGCATACAGCTGGACGTTTGGGCAGAAGGAGATGCTACCATGAATCAGCCCAACGACCTGGCTATTGGAAAAAACGGGGTCATTTACCTCAGCGATCCAAACTGGGCTGCCGGTACCGGCAACCTTTGGATGGTGCCTTCGGAAGGGGAGGTGGTGCTGCTGGAGTCGGCTATGGGCACTACCAACGGTATTGAAGTTAGCCCCGATGGGAACGTGCTCTATGTAAATGAGTCTGTGCAGCGAGTGGTCTGGAAATACGATATACTGGAGGATGGCCGAATAGCCAATAAGAAAAAACTGATCTCTTTTGAGGATTTTGGGCTGGACGGGATGCGATGCGATGCGAACGGCAATTTGTATATTGCGCGTTATGATAAAGGCACCGTGGTCATTGTGTCTCCCGAAGGGGTTGTACTGGACGAGCGCTTCCTCAAAGGAAAAAAACCATCCAACATTGCCTTTGGTGGCAAAGATGGCCGGGATTGTTACGTAACCATGGCAGACAGAGGCTGCGTGGAATTGGTTAGGGCACCCTACCCGGGAAGCTATTTTACAAAAGTTATGAATTAAACACTATGATAGTACTCAAATTAAAACAGGCGGCCTGGATATTGGCTGCCGGCATGTTGTTCGTTGGCTGCGGAAGTGTCAACATTGTTTCCACCCCAATTGAAAATATAGATGCGGTGCCCCTGAAGGTGACAGGGCTCACAGAACCCCAGAAACAACATTGGGGCCATGCAGACCTGCTAACCGATACCATTCCCGGAATGAGTGTGGACAAGGCCTATGAGGAAATTATTGGAAAAAAGAAGGGGGCAAGGGTCATTGTCGCCGTTTTAGATTCAGGAATAGACATTACCCATGAAGACCTGAACGACGTGATCTGGACCAATGCCGGCGAAAAGCCGGGCAATGGCAAGGATGATGATGGGAATGGGTATGTAGACGACGTACATGGGTATAATTTCCTGGGAAATTCCTATTACGAACAGCAGGAATTTGCCCGTATCCTGCGCTTGAAACTAGGCGATGAGGCCACAAGGGAAAAGGCTAAGGAAAGCCTTGACAAGGAGTATGAGGAAGCTTCAGAAACCAAAAAACAAGTAGATGCGAACAGGCGGCAAACAGCACAGATCCTATCCCTGGTGAAAGAGGCAGACGCAGCCATTAGTGCAACGCTTAAAAAGGAACAGTATTCCAAAGACGAGGTGATGGCCATCGCTACCGACGACCCTCAGCTGGAACGAAATAAAAGCATCATCGCCCAAATGTTTGGGTATGGGGACAGTATCCCCGAAGTGATCGGCCTTATTCAGGAAGATATTGATCGTCTTGATGAAGGATTGGTCTATTTCAATGAAAAACTGGACTACCATTTAAATGTTTCATTTGATGGGAGAAAAGTAGTAGGCGATAATCCGTACGACATTACAGATGTGCCTTACGGTGATGGCAATCCCCTGAACAGGGATAAGGAAGAAAGCCATGGAACCCATGTTGCAGGGATCATTGCGGCCGAACGCAATAATGGCCTTGGGGTAAATGGGGTGGCCAACAACGTGGCCATTATGAGCATAAGGGCGGTGCCCAACGGGGATGAATACGACAAAGATGTGGCCCTTGGAATTCGTTATGCGGTAGATAACGGGGCCAGGATCATCAATGCCAGCTTTGGAAAGTCGTTTTCCCCTAACCCGGAATGGGTGTACGAAGCCATAAAATATGCTGCCGAGAAGGATGTGCTTATCGTACATGCCGCCGGCAATGACGGGAACGACCTGGATGATCCATCGATCACCAATTTCCCCAGGGACCATATGGGAACCGATGCGGAGATCGCAGACAACCTCATAACGGTTGGGGCCCTGGACGAAAACTATGGCTCCGAAATGGTCGCCTCCTTTTCTAATTACGGGCACAACAATGTAGATGTCTTTGCCCCCGGGGGCGAGATCTATTCGACCATGCCCGGAGGCGATTATGAATTTCAGGGGGGTACTTCCATGGCAGCGCCTGCGGTTAGCGGGGTAGCAGCACTGATCCGCTCCTACTATCCGGAACTGAGTGCGAAAGAGGTGAAGCATATCCTGATGGATTCCGGGTTAAGCACCAAACTTTCGGTAGTGGTGGCCGGAGATCCATCCAAAGCGAAGCCTTTCGACCTTTTATCAAAATCAGGGAAAATGGTAAATGCCTACAATGCCCTGATCATGGCCCAAAGAATATCCGATGAAAAAAACAAATTGCAATAAGATGAGCAAATACTCCCTGTTTTTTGCCTTTTCCATCCTCTTCCTGTTAGTACAAGGACCCTTGTTTGCCCAAGGAAATTCGGGCTATTGGCAACAAGCCGCAGACTATACGATGGAGGTGGCAATGGATGTCGATACATACCAGTATGCCGGCACCCAAACCCTGGTATACACCAATAATTCGCCCGATACCTTAACGCGGGTTTATTACCATATGTACTTCAATGCTTTCCAGCCGGGGAGCGAAATGGATAGCAGGCTTCAGAGCGTATCGGATCCTGACAAGCGAATGATCGCAAATGGAAAAAGCCGCATTGCCGCGTTGGCCCCTGAAGAGATCGGGTACCTGAGGGCATCCTCCCTGAAACAGGATGGGATTGAAGTAGTTCACAGCATGGAAGGTACGGTCCTGGTGGTAACGCTGGCTACACCCATTGCGCCGGGAGCCGCTACTTCTTTACAAATGAATTTCGAGGGTCAGGTACCGCTGCAGATTAGACGATCTGGACGGAATAATGCAGAAGGGGTGGCACTTTCCATGAGCCAATGGTATCCGAAAATGGCCGAATATGATTTTGAAGGATGGCATGCAGATCCATACATTGCACGTGAATTTCATGGTGTTTGGGGAAATTTTGATGTGAAGCTCACCCTGGATAAAAACTATACCGTAGGGGGTACCGGCTACCTGCAGAACCCGAATGAGATCGGACATGGATATGAAACTGCCGGCACCAAGGTAAAAAAAGCAAAGGGAAAGACACTCACCTGGCATTTCATTGCCCCTATGGTGCACGATTTTATGTGGGCGGCAGATCCGGACTACATCCATGACACCCTCCCTATGGAAAATGGCCCTACACTTCATTTCTTCTATAAGAACAAGCCGGAGATCCTTGAAAACTGGAAAAAGCTACAGCCAAAAACAGCGGAGGCCATGCGCTTCTTTAGTGAAAATATAGGCCCGTACCCCTATAAGCAATATTCTGTAGTGCAAGGGGGCGACGGGGGAATGGAATACGCCATGAGCACCCTGATCACGGGTGAACGGAAATTTGAAAGCCTGGTTGGTGTAATGGTACACGAAATGGCGCATTCCTGGTTTCAGCATATCCTGGCAACCAATGAAGCCAAGCACGAATGGATGGACGAAGGGTTTACGTCCTTTATCTCCAGTTTATGCATGAATACGATCATGGACCAAAAAAAGCAAAATCCATTTGAAGATTCTTATAACGGCTATTACAATTTGGCATTGTCAGGGAAAGAACAGCCGCAGTCCACGCATGCAGACCGCTATGAATACAACTCGGCCTATGGGTCTTCGGCCTATAGCAAAGGGGCTGTATTCCTGGCCCAGCTGGGCTATATCATCGGGCAGGATAAACTGATGGCCACTATAAAGAAATACTACGCCGATTTTAGGTTTAAACACCCAACTCCCAATGATATTAAACGAACCGCAGAAAAAATATCCGGGATGGAGCTCGACTGGTATTTGACAGACTGGACGGCGACCACCAATACCATCGACTATGGGATACGTACCGTAGCTGATAAGGAGGACGTTACGGAAGTGACGCTGGAACGAATTGGTTTAATGCCCATGCCTTTGGATATACTGGTCGTTTACAATGACGGTTCGCAGGAAACGGTCTATGTGCCATTGCAAATGATGCGCGGTGAAAAGGAAAATCCCTATGGCGGCATTAAACGTACGGTTTTACCAGACTGGGCCTGGGCATATCCTACCTATTCCTTTGTTGTTGAAAAGCCCCTTGGGGATATTAAGGCAATCGTGATTGACCCTTCCCAGCTTATGGCAGATATCAATGGCGAAAACAACGTATGGGTGGCCGGTGTCAATTAGCAAAAGGCTCTGTTAAAACCAGGAAGCCTCTTTATACATGCTGTTCTTTGCCGCTTTTTCGCGATTGTTTATAAGCAGGTGGCTTTTGTCTAAAGTTCTGTTTCTGTAGCCCAATAAATGGAAAACGGCCTTGCTGTAGAACCTGGCTACCCGGATATTGACCATGAGGCGTTCTTTTTTGTGGTCTTCCCACGAGACACCCGGCAACAGGGTTAGAAGATGATCTGTCTTTACCTTTCTTAAAAAGGCAGATAAACGCAGCAGGATCTTTGGAATGCGTCTGATGATAAAAAACCCCTCTGCCCCTTGTTGTTGATACAGAGGCATGAACAGTAAGCCTTTTTGCCTCATATATACAGGTTGATCATTGTGGTGTGCTAAGAGCGTATGCCTTCTTACCGCCTGGAAACTCTTGAAGCCGGGTTCCATTTTAAAGGAATCTCCTGCGCCAATTGCATGTCTCGTTGTAACCTCATAAAAATTCCGGTTCGCACCGGCTGAGGTCCATAACTGTTTGTAGTACATATCGAATTCTGGAATGGCCTCCCTGGTGGTCATTCCGGAAAAGACCATCGATAGCCAGATAAAGGCAATGCTGTTTTCCCTGGCAATTTCACTGTCGTGTTGGCCCGATTCGAACCCCAAAGAAACATATCCCATTTCATTTACATAGCTCAATAAGGGGCCTTCCAGGTATTCTTCAATTCCCAGGATGATGGGCACCGGGAAGCATCTTGAAAACTTCCGGTTGATCATAGCATCATTAATGGTAATAAATGGCAGGGTCTGACTCGAGGTCGTGTGAAAATCAATAAAATAAAAAGGTCCTTCGTGATCGGCTAAAATGTTTTGAATGGTTTCAAGGATCTCCAAGAGCTGCAGTTGCTCTGACGTTTTTTCAGTATCCTTATTGTTTAAGAGGGTGGTGATATGGCTTTTGAACCAAAGCCGGTTAAGGTCTTGTGTTAAATACCGCTGTTTTTTTAAGAGGGCCGGTATGTTTCCCTGAATGCCATACATATCGCCTTTTAGCGGCAGGGAGGTCTGCTCCAGTCTCTTAAAAACAAGTTGCAAGGCTTCTACTCCTGATGGTTCATTCCCGTGAATACCTCCGAAAAAAACAAGGGTTGGGCCAGGTTGCTTTCCTTTAATATGCCCAATTATTCTTTTTTTTGCCGTGGAGGGAAATACCAGTGAAGAGGTCATGAACTAAAAGTCATTAGACGTAATAATGCCTACTAGTTTCTTTTCCTTCACCACCGGGAGGCAATGGATATTCTTTTTCTCCATTAGTGCTTCGGCATCCTTTAATAAAGTGTCGTCTGTTATTGTAATCAGGTCTTTCTGCATGATCTCTTTTATGTTCTGATTCTGTAATTCCGGGTGGTCCACATATTTTTTTACGTCGGTCCAGGTGAGCAGTCCGACAAGGTTGAGGTCATCATCTAAAATGGGCGTATGGTGAATGTTTTTCCACAGCATCATTTTCAACACCAGTTCGGCACTGTCAATATCCTGGGCCGTTATGGTCTTGGTGTTCATCCGGTCCCCAACGGTGATCCTGTCTTCAGGTGTTTGGTACTCATCCCCCCTACATAGTTGCCAGGCATCCACAGTATATTTCTTTTCCTGCCGCTCATACATGGTGGCCACTAAAATTCTCAGTGCTTCCGGGATCTTTTTATCCTTCCTCAACTTTCGGTAAGACTTCACCATCCAACGGGATCCGCTGTGTGAGCGTATCCTTTTTTCAATAATGGAAAGGTAATGCTCCGCGTCCCTGGGTTCAACATTCATGCTGTACAGTCCCCTGAACGCCATTGGCAGGAAATGGTCTAAAAGGAGTTCCTTACTGCTGATCAGTTTGCCGTCCCAATAGAACTGGGCGCCCATTCCGTAGCGTGCGGCATTGAAGAAATTACTGATCACGTCCTTAAAATCCATCTTTGAGTGTATCGCATCGTACGCTTTGGGCCTTCCATGCATCAGTCCAACCCAAAACATCATATTGGCGATCTCATCATCCGTGGTCGGGCCGGAAGGCATGTACCGGTTCTCGATACGCACATGTGGTTTTCCGTTGGTAACTCCGTAACACAAACGGTTCCAGCGATAGGTAGTCCCATTGTGAAGCGACAAGGCCCGTAATCTTGGTATTCGGCCTGCTTCGAGCTCCGTTAGGCTGTCCGTTTCAAAAGTAGTGGTAACAAGACTCCTGAAATTTATAACGGCGTCTTTGTAAAAATCTGTAATGGACCCGCTCACCCAGTCATTCCCAAAACTTACGCGCGATTCCTTTTCGTTAAGAATAAAAGTGCTGGATCGTGTATCCACACTTTGTGTGAACAACGCAATACGGGTCTCCTCCCACAATTCCTTCCCCAACAAGAGGGGCGAATTCGTGCAAATGGACAGTACCGGTCCGGCAATGGCCTGCGCCCAGTTATACGACTCCACAAAATCTCCGGGGGCTATTTGAAGATGGGCCTGAAAGCTGGTATTACAGCCTTCGTAAAGAATGGTGTCATGATGCAGGTTAACTTCATCTACGCCTTTTATATGCAGCTCTATATCGTCTTTTCTAATGGCTTTGATCGCTTCATTCAGGACACGATAGCGCTTGCTGGGCGTCATGTACTTATAATCCAGGTATTTGTAACTAATAGTGGGCAGAATACCCGTTAAGATCACTTTGGCCTTATGCTTGCCAGCCGTTTCCTTTGCGTGTGCCAGCAACCTGTTCAATTGTTCGTGAAGTTCCAAAAAACAGCCTCCGCCCAAAGCTACAGGTTCCAGGTTCAGTTCCAGGTTATACCGGTTCAATTCGGAGGTGAAATGAGGGTCATCCAGGTCCTTGAGGATCTCTACCCCCTGGTCTGAAGGTTCCCAGGATTCATCGACCAGACAGAACTCCTGTTCGGCCCCTATATGTATAGGCGTTTCCTCAAAAAGCCCATTTTTTAACATGATATCCAGGGCTTCAATATCCTTCAAAAGCTGGCTGATATATTCTTTCTTGTCTTCGTTATTGTTTATCCGGTTGACAATTTGTTCTCCCATGATCGATCCAATTTCTGCTATGCGCCTACAAGATAAAATCTAAATGAGTTTCAATATATGACAAATATCATTATGGGCGGATATCCTAATTATATCTACTTTTATGGTCCTATGAGTTTACGGTTTCCTACAGAAGAGAGGTTAAAAAGTAAAAAGCGTATTCAGCAACTGTTTGAGGAAGGGTCATTTATAGTAGCTTTCCCCATAAAACTCCTCTATCTGGATGCTTCCGGGCTGGAAGTGGTCACTAAAATGGGGGTTTCGGTCCCAAAAAAGAACTTTAAGCGTGCGGTAGACCGAAACAGGATAAAGCGCTTGTTGCGTGAAAGCTACCGCTTGCACCGACAGCACATATTTAACAAAACCGAAAGACCTTATGCCTTGATGTTTTTATATCTTGGGAAAGAAATACCGGAATATGCTAAACTCGAGGCGCATATGATCAAGATCATCGGGTTGTTTCTAAAAAAAATAAACAATGAAGAAGTTCCTAAATAAAAGGGTGATCATTCCTGTGATTGCTCTTCTAGTACTGGTCTCAGCAAGTAGTTTTAAAACCGATTTCTTTGAGATCGCCAAACAGATCGAAATATTCACCACCCTGTTTAAGGAGTTGAATATGAACTATGTGGATGAGACGAACCCGGCCGCCCTTATGGACACGGCCATAAAGAATATGCTGGAAGATCTGGATCCGTACACTAAATTCCTGAACGAACAGGATGTAGAGTCGTACCGCATCAACAACACCGGTGAATATTCGGGTATTGGCGCCCTGGTAAGGTCCTATGAGGATAAATTGGTGATCATTGAGCCTTATAAAGGCTATCCGGCAGATAAGGCCGGACTGAAAGCCGGGGATGAGCTTCTCACCATTGGGGATATCGCCATAAAGGATTTCAAGGATGATGCCAGCGAGTTGTTGAAAGGGGCCAATAACACCAGTGTGGAAGTTACCTATCTGCGGCAGGGCGTAATGAATACGGCAAAAATTGAAAGAGAAGCCATTGAAGTAGATGCGGTGCCCTATTATAATATGGTCAATGAAGAAACGGGGTACATTGTCCTTTCCCGCTTTAACAAAAAGGCCTCTTCACAAACCAAATCGGCCCTGTTAGAGCTAAAGGCAAGGGGGGCTAAAAAATTAATTCTTGACCTTCGTGGAAATCCCGGGGGCTTGTTGACCGAAGCCATCAATGTGACGAATCTGTTCGTTCCAAAAGGAACACTTGGTGGTGACTACCAAATCAAAGGTGAAGAAATTCAACCAGGAATATGAAACAAGAAACCAGGCTGTAGATGAGGAAATACCACTTGCCATATTGGTTGATGGCCGCAGTGCCTCTGCAAGTGAGATCGTCTCCGGCAGCCTCCAGGATCTTGACAGGGCGGTGATCATTGGGGCCAGAAGTTTTGGGAAAGGGCTGGTTCAGCGCCCGCTTAAGCTCACCTATGGCACCCAGTTGAAGGTGACCATTTCCCGCTATTATACACCTTCCGGAAGATGCATACAGGCCCTTGATTACTGGAACCGGGACGAAGCCGGCAACGCCGTCAGGACCGCGAAGTACAATGACTTTACTACCAAAAATGGCAGGAAAGTACAGGATGGCGGCGGGGTTATGCCCGATATCCCTATTGCTTCCTTAAAAAGTAATGACCTTATGACCGCCTTAATGAATAACAGTGTCATTTTTGATTACGCCACGGCGTATTACTATGCGCATCCGCTTTCTTCCATTGAGGCGTTTTCTTTTGCTCCATCAGATTATGAGGAATTTAAAACGCATGTATTCAAAAGTGGATTCGATTTTGAAACAAAGACCGAACAGGTGCTGCGCGAAACAATTTCCGGAAAGGACAAAGAGATCTTCGGAGCCGACGTAATTGAAAATGCAAAAGTGCTTCTCGGCACTATAGAAAAAAGCAAATATGCTGCGCTGAACAGCTTTCAGAATGAGATCGAAAAACAACTGAAGGACGAGATCATAAAACGTTATTTTTACCGGGAAGGGCTCTATGATTATTACCTCAGTCATGATGAAGCCATTTTAACCAGCAGTGCGTTGCTCAAGGATCTTCCCAAATACAGGGCTATTTTAAAATAAACCTATCGTATTTGCGATTTCCCTTACGTCCTTTTCCAGTTATCTCCCGTGCGCATTGAAATGATCCGTTCCGGTTGGAGGCCTTTATTTTTTTCCTTTTGAATGGGAGATTTCTATATTTTTACACCCGTTCAATAAAAACACATTTATGACCAGTAACTACCATCAATGGTTTCATCCCTACAAACCAAACGAAGCATTTAAGAAAAGGGTTGCCTATTTCAGCATGGAATTTGGAATACATCAGGCGCTTAAAATATACTCCGGTGGTTTGGGTTTCCTGGCAGGGTCGCATATGCGCTCTGCTTTTGAGCTAAAACAAAATGTTATTGGGATCGGGATGTTGTGGAAGTACGGTTATTATGATCAGGGCAGGAATAAAGACCAAACATTACACCCCCACTTTATTGAAAAAAACTATCCATTCCTGGAAGATTCCGGGCATGAGGTAACCGTTCAAATATTTGGCAATGCATCCGTCAAGGTGCGGGCAATGGTACTAAAACCATCTGTCTTTGGATCGGTACCAATTTATTTGCTGACCACCGATATCGCCGGTAATGATGAGCTTTCCAGATCCATTATGAATCATTTATATGATAATAATGAGCTCACCCGTATTTGTCAAAGCATTGTGCTGGGAATAGGAGGCGCCAAATTGGTGGAGGCTTTAGGAGGCGCCGATATTTATCATTTGAACGAAGGACATGCCTTACCTGCCTTCTATTACCTCAAAAACAAGGGATTTGGAAAAGAGAAAATGGTCTTTACAACCCACACCCCTGAAATGGCCGGCAACGTGGAACGGGACGCCAAAGCCCTGAATGATAGTGGCTTTTTTGGAAAAATATTGTCAGAAGAAGCGCTTTACGAAGAAACAAAGGGGGGCGACCGACTGAGCTATACCGTTGCCGCCTTACGAATGGCTAAAAAGACCAACGCCGTATCCAAGTTGCATGCAAAGGTGTCACGCGACATGTGGAAAGGGAATGCCGGAAGCACAGGCATATTCCCTATCACTAATGCACAAAACCAGCATTTCTGGCAGGATGCCGGGCTGCAGAAGGCGCGGAAGGCATTTAATATGGGTGCCTTTATAAAAAGAAAGGCGGCATTAAAGAAAGAGTTGTTTGATGTGGTGTTAGACCAAACCGGAAAACTGTTCGACCCTAAGGTGCTAACCATTGTATGGGCGCGTCGTTTTGCTGAATATAAAAGGGCCGATCTTTTGTTGCACGACCTGGAGCGCCTGGAAAAGATCCTGAACAATACGAAATATCCCGTTCAGATCATTTGGGCTGGCAAACCATATCCTTTTGATTTCGGAGGGATAGGGGTCTTTGACAGGTTGGTTCATTTTACTAAATACCGAAGCAATATGGCTGTGCTGGTGGGGTATGAAATGGCGCTTTCCAAGCAACTTAAAATGGGCTCAGATATTTGGTTAAATACGCCAAGGATCACGCGTGAGGCTTCGGGCACCAGCGGGATGAGTGCCGCCATGAATGGTTCTGTAAACCTGTCTATCAATGACGGGTGGATCCCTGAATTTGCCAAAAATGGGGTAAATAGTTTTATCCTTCCGGAAGTAGACTACAAACTTCCCGTGGGAGAGCAGGACTGGCTGGATAGTCAGCATCTCTATGAGGTTCTTGAGCAAGAGGTGCTTCCGATATATTATGAATCCCCGGACAAGTGGTCTAAGATCGTGTTTAAAGGCATGGACGATGTGATCCCTGCTTTTTCAAGTGATCGGATGGCAAAACAATATTATAAGGAACTATATCAATGATGTCACTACCCCAAAATAGCTGTTTTAGGTTTGGGGTATTTCTCGTGTTGCTTTTTTTGGTGTCCTGCAAAGGGGTTGATTCGAAGGAGTTGCCCAAGGAAGGTAGTACAAAAAACACGGGGGTTCAGCTGGTTGTTCTGGGAACAGCACAGGATGCGGGATCGCCGCAAATTGGATGTGAAAAGGAGTGTTGCAAAACCCTTTTTAAGGAACCAGACCTTTCCAGGAATGTTGTATCGCTTGGATTGATAGACCAGACAGCGCATAAAACGTTTTTGATAGAAGCAACCCCGGATATTGGGCGCCAACTGCACCTCCTGAACTCATTTTCTAGGGATAGTTCCCCAGCCTTGCCGGATGCTATTTTGCTTACCCATGCCCATATGGGACACTATACGGGCCTGCTTTATTTGGGAAAGGAGTCTGTGAATGCCAAAAATGTCCCGGTACTTACCATGCCAAAAATGGCTGCCTACCTAACCAATAATGGGCCCTGGGGACAACTGGTCGCCGATCATAATATTGACCTGATCCCGTTGACGGCAGACAAGCCACTCCCTTTATCATCAGCTGTTTCAGTTACGCCTTTTCTGGTGCCTCACAGAGATGAATATTCGGAAACTGCAGGCTTTATTATCACATGGGCCTACTAAAAAGGCCTTGTTCATTCCGGATATTGACAAATGGGACCGCTGGGAAAGAAGTATATCAGCCCTAATAGCAACCGTAGATTACGCGTTTATAGATGCTACTTTTTTCAATGCCGAAGAGATCAACAACCGGGATATCTCCGAAATTCCACATCCGTTCGTCATAGAAAGTATGGCCTTATTCCATACGCTGCCCGAAAAGGAAAGGGCGAAAATACACTTTATCCATCTGAACCACACCAATCCTTTGTTCAATAAAGAAAGTGAGGAATACAAGCAGTTGCTGTTGAACGGCTATCAGGTAGCGGCCTATGGGCAGGTGTTTGAACTATAAGAGCAGTGAGTCCTGAATTAAAAGAACAATTGTCTTCTGTCATTGGATCCAAAATAGTGAGGGTGACCCCTATTTCGGGGGGTGACAGTTCCACGGCTTATCGTATCAAAATTGCGGACGACCAATTGTTTTGCAAGTACCATTGCGGGGAAAATGGCCTTCCCATGATCCTGGCCGAAAAAGACGGGCTCAACGCAATCCGGGCAACTGGTACTATTGGCACCCCCTCGGTCATTCATGCAGGTCCGTGCGAAAACGGGGCCTTCCTTCTCATGGAATATATAGAATCTAAAGAAGCTACCGATAGCGAGATGGCGCAATTGGGAAGTGGCCTGGCCTCCTTACATGCTGTTTCAGAAGACACTTTTGGTTGGCATAGCCCTAATTTTATCGGAAGCCTGCCACAGTCAAATACCCGATCCCATGACTGGCACCGATACTATGGGGAACAACGTTTATGGCCGCAACTTACAGATGGCTCTTGACAAAAAGCTTCTTCGAAAGGAAGAAGATTCCTGAGAAAGAAGGGCTTATAACAACATTGGCAGAGCAGCTGGGACGTCCCCAGGGCTTCCCTGATACATGGTGACCTGTGGCAGGGCAATTATCTGGTGTCTGCCAAGTGGAAAACCCTTCCTTATAGATCCTTCTGTTAGTTTTGCCGATGCCGGAATGGACCTGGCTATGACCATGCTTTTTGGTGGGTTTTCCCGCTCATTTTACGATGCGTATAGGGAAGAAACGGGTGGTGTTCCGTTGCATAAAGCCCAAACAGACCTTTACCAACTCTACTATCTGCTGGTACACCTTAACCTTTTCGGGGGTTCTTATGCCATTTCTGTAAGACGCCTCCTGGCTGCCTATTTTTAATAGCTTGCTATGGAAAGGTGTTTCATTTCTACAAATAGTAGGAGCTTCTCCTGCTTTTTTATATTTTTAATAGGAGGTTCATAAATCGTTCACACAACAAATGGAACAATTGAAAGTGTTGGTGGTGGGTTGCGGAAATATGGGAGCCAGCCACGCCAGGGCATACCAGCAACTAAGCTTATTTAAAATTGTCGGACTGGTAAGCCGGTCTCCTGCAAGCAGGAATGCCCTTTCTGAAAAACTGGGGGCAATACCCACTTTTGCCGATTATTATGAGGCCCTGTCAGCAACAAAGCCGGATGTCGTGTCCATCAACACCTATCCTGATACACATGCGGAATACGCAAAGGCGGCGTTGGAGGAAGGTGCGCATGTTTTTGTAGAAAAGCCACTGGCATTGACGGTGAAAGCAGCTGAAGCGCTGGTAAGCCTCGCAAAATACAAGCAGAAAAAATTAGTGATAGGCTATATTCTCAGGGTTCATCCTGCGTGGGCTGCCTTCATCTCCCTTGCGAAGACCTTGGGCAAGCCACTGGTTATGCGAATGAACCTTAATCAACAAAGTTCCGGAGCGCAGTGGCATACCCATAAACAACTAATGAATTCCATGTCGCCTATTGTAGACTGCGGAGTGCATTATGTAGATGTGATGTGCCTGATGACCGGCGCCAAACCGATAAGTGTGTCGGCTATAGGAGCCCGTCTAAGCGATGAAATTGCTCCGGATATGTATAACTATGGACAATTGCAGGTGCGCTTTGATGATGGCTCTGTGGGTTGGTACGAGGCCGGTTGGGGGCCCATGATGAGTGAAACGGCCTTTTTTATAAAAGATGTTATCGGGCCTGGGGGAAGTGTATCCATTTCGGATACGAATAAAGGAGCTTCCCATCATGTGGCGGGCCATACCAAAACCGGTGGCTTGCACGTACACTACAGTGAACTCGGTAAAAATGGCGCCTTTCTAAAGCAGGACCAAATGATCCCAACCGATGAGGAACCGGACCATGATGGCCTGTGTTTGCTGGAGCAGGAGTTCTTTCTGAAGGCCATAAAAGACGATATGGATCTTTCGGGCCATATGCAGGATGCGGTAAACAGTCTTAAGGTTGTTCTCGCCGCAGACGAGTCATTCAGGACTGGGAAGACTGTTTTTCTCTAAAATAAGCAGCTGTTAGCTGTTGATATTGGATGGGGTTTTATCATAACATACTGTTAATCAGCTTAAAAAATTAGGATTTTATCAATATTCTGTTATATTACAAGAATGGTAAAATCAGAAAAACTAGCAAACTCACAGTTTATTGAAAAATCAGTCCGGCACCTTGAAGCTAGGGGGTTTGATAAAATTCGGGTTGATTTAGAGGGATATGAAAAACCGAAATCGTTCCTCAGTAAGAAAAGCGGCAACACTGTTACTCCGGATATTGTTGCGGACAAAAGTGGTAAAAAGTATTTCTTTGAGATAAGCCTGAAAACAGATAAGCCTCAATTGTTGAAATCAAAATGGTTGTTCCTGGATGCCTACAGCAAATTACGGTCGGATGGTTTTAGGATCATTACGACGAAAGGGCATTATAAATTCACCGAGAGCATGTTGCAGGATATTAACCTGACTAATAAAACACCTATAAAACTATAACAGGTCTCTGCTCATCTTGATGTGGGGAATACCATCCTCCAAATAGGTTTCGCCCTGTCCCTGAAAGCCCAATTCCTCATAGAATTTTTGTAGGTACAATTGCGCGGAAAGCGTAATGCGGCGCTCCTTTAATTCAGATGCTATGAAGTGTATGGAGGCGTTCATGATATCCTTTCCGTACCCATATTTCCGTTGCGTTTTATGAACCACCACCCTCCCAATGCTTGCAGCGTCAAAATAATCCCCGGCTTTAAAAATACGCGTATAGGCGACCACAACTCCGTCCTTTTTTCCCAGAACATGGTAGGCTTTCTGGTCCAGGCCATCCAGGTCCTGATAAACACAATTTTGTTCCACCACAAACACCGCTGTTCGCAACTGTAAAAGATCATACAATTCGGTTGTGGTAAGGGCTTCAAATGTTTTGATTTCTGTTGTCATGCTGTTAATCCTGAACGATTACTTTTTTAGAGTCGCATTTTCCAAATTCCGGCTGAATATTGATATGGTTGATGCCAAATTTGTGGTAGACCACTTCTTCTATTCTGTCCAGAACCTGCTCAAACTCCTGTAAACGGATGTTCTCATGGAAGTCTATATGTGCTTCAAGATGTATTTCCTGCTCATTTAATTGCCAGATGTGCACGTGGTGTACATTCTTTATGGGCTCAATAACACTAATGGCCTCAACAATTTCTTCTACTTCTATCGTTTCCGGGGTAAACAGCATTAATACCTTTGTGGAGGTTATTAACAGATCATACCCCATATAAATCAGATAGAGACCAATTGCGATTGTAAGGACCGGATCGATCCAAAAGATCCCGTAAAACTTCATTAAAATACCCCCGGCCAATACCGCTACCGAAGCAAGCATATCTGTTAATAAATGCAAATATGCCGAGCGCATATTCATATTATGATCCGCATCCTTTTTGATCAGCAGCACACTGATACCGTTGGCAATAATTCCTAATACGGATAGCCAAATAACTATTGAAGTTTCTATTATTTTTGGCTCCAAAAAACGTTCTACCGCCTCTTTCATTAAAATGAAGGCAACAATGATCAGCGTAGCAGCATTGACAAAAGCAGCCACAATTTCGGCTCTTTTGTAACCAAAGGTACGCCTCTTCGAAGCCTTTTTTCCTGCTATTTTCGTGGCTACGTAACTTACTATCAATGATAAGACATCACTGAAATTATGGAGCGCATCAGAAAGAAGTGCCAGACTTCCCGAAATGAGTCCCCCAATCACCTGGGCAACCGTAATCAGGACATTTAAAAGAATGGAAATAAAAAGATTCTTCCCCTTTTGATCATGATGGTGGTGGTGGTGATGGTGGGCCATACAGCTAGCTTATTAAGGAGGCCTTCTGAGACTACACTATTATGAACAGGCTATTTTTTCTATTCGCCTTTCATGCCTTCCGCCTTCAAAAGGGGTATTTAAAAAGGTCCTGACCATATCCAGGGCCTGAGGTAAGGAAATAAAACGGGCGGGCAGGCTTAAGATATTGGCGTCATTATGGGCTCTGGCAAGTTCTGTGATCTCTTTATTCCAGCATAAGGCAGCTCTGACCCGCTGATGTTTATTAGCGGTCATGGAAGCACCATTTCCGCTTCCACAAATAATAATACCATAGGTTACTGTTCCTTCTTCTATATCCTGTGCCACAGGATGCACAAAATCAGGGTAATCTACACTGTCAGCACTATCCGTTCCGTGGTTAATAACTTCAATATCCATTGATTTCAATAAACCTACAATCGCTAACTTATAATCGGTGCCCGCATGATCATTTCCTATGGCAATTTTCATAATCAGATCCTTTTAATTTATAACTACGAAGGTACAAATCCTATCCTTAAATAAACCCTTCATACTTATCAACAGGGGTAAATTACAACTATCTCTAAAATATTGATTAACAGTATCTTTAAAATATTATTGATTGTTGATGTATAGAAGATAACTTATTATTTAAAATATTCAAAAATAACGCAGAGAAGTCTATTGCTGTTTTTAACTGAATAAAACAAAATTCAATGTGAAAATTTAATAGCAAGATATTGACCTTTCTACAGGGCATCATCAACAATAGTATCTTGTATACTTGTAAACTAAAACCAGTTCATTTGGTTTATGAACATCTCTTGATAATTCCTTTAACTTATTGAATTTTAAACAGATTCATATTTAATAAAAAACTGACAAAGTTTGCCAGCTGTTAAAAACAAGTATTACACCTATTTTTTATACCGCAATTCACAAGCTATCATAGTAAACATGTTTTTTAAAATCAATTAGAAAAAAAATAGATATAGTATTAAATGTTAACAATTCCATAAGTATTGGCTTAAACTGGTCATCTCAGGAAAGGCAGTGGATTTTAATTCGTAATTTGCCGCTAAATTTAAAATGAATGTCGAAGAAAAAGAAACGGTCTGGCAATCACCGTACTAATGAAATAACCAGGGGAATTTTCGAGGTGCTCGAAAAAGAGCCTTCAAAATCATTTAATTATAAACAGGTTGCTGCAAAATTAAATATTACTGATACTGAAGGAAGGAATATATTAATCAAAAGGTTGGGGCAGTTAGTGGCCAAGGAAAGAATAAAGGAGGTTGAAAAAGGAAAATATAAATCACTTTCAACTAAAACAGTTCATACCGGTAAAATTGAAGTTACAGGAAGAGGAAATGCTTATGTAGTTGTTGATGGCTTGGATGATGATATTTTTGTTCCTTACAACAAACTAAACAGGGCGTTCGATGGCGATATTGTTGAAGTTTTTATTACCCCTAAGCGTACATCAAATAAATTAGAAGGAGAGGTAGTTGGGGTCCTGGAGCGCAAAAAAAATACCTTTGTTGGTATTATTGAAATAAGTAAATCCTTTGCTTTTGTAAAACCAACAGACCACAAGATGTATACGGATATTTTTATTCCTAAAGATCAGGTAGGCGCTGCAAAAAATGGAGAGAAAGTGATCGCAGAGGTACTTTCCTGGGACAAAGAGGCAGATTCTCCCACAGGAAAAGTCATACAGGTATTAGGCCTTCCGGGCGTACATGATACTGAGATACATGCCATTTTAGCAGAATATGGATTACCATATACCTTTCCAAAAGAAGTAGAGCATTATGCGAATACGCTGGATACATCTATAAAAGAAGAGGAAGTTGCCAAACGACGCGATCTGAGAGATGTGCTCACGTTTACAATAGATCCTAAGGATGCAAAGGATTTTGATGATGCATTATCCTTTAAACCATTGCCTAATGGAAACTACGAAATAGGGATTCATATTGCAGATGTATCCTACTATGTTACCCCGGACAGTGTCCTGGAAGAAGAAGCTTATGAAAGGGCTACCTCTGTTTATCTGGTGGATAGGGTGGTTCCCATGTTACCGGAAATTCTTTCGAACAACGCCTGCTCTTTAAGGCCTAACGAGGATAAGTATACTTTTTCTGCCATTTTTGAATTAGACGAGCATACCCAGGTAAAGAATGAATGGTTTGGCAGGACGGTTATTCATTCCAATGAGCGATTTGCCTACGAGGAAGCACAGTCTATTATTGAGAACGGGCATGGAATGATATCGGAAGAAGTTTCTATAAGAGACGGAGCCTTTACGGTATCTGATGAAATCGTAGCGGCTGTTTTAAAACTAAATGGTTTAGCGAGAACAATGCGTGATAAACGCATGAATGCCGGGGCTATTTCTTTTGATAAAATAGAAGTAAAATTCAACCTTAATAAAGATAATGAGCCGGTAAGTGTTTATTTTAAGGAAGCAAAGGATGCTAATAAACTCATTGAAGAGTTTATGTTGTTGGCGAATAGAAAAGTTGCCTCTTTTATTGGTAAACAACGTCCCGAAAAAACATTTATATATAGGGTACACGATGAACCGAATGAGGAGAAGCTTATGGCCCTGAACGGGATCATCTCTAAATTCGGACACAAGCTCAATTTCCATAATAAAAAGACCATTAGTGCGTCTTTGAATAAGTTGCTGGAAGATGTAAAAGGGGAAAAAGAACAAAACCTGGTAGATACACTGGCGATACGTAGTATGAGTAAAGCTATTTATACAACAGACAATATTGGTCATTATGGGCTGGCGTTTGATTATTATACCCATTTTACTTCCCCTATCAGGAGGTATCCTGATGTAATGGTCCATAGATTACTGCAGCATTATCTCGACAAAGGAAAATCGCCCAAGGCAGAACCATATGAGGAAAAATGTAAACATTCTTCGGACATGGAATACCTGGCGTCCAGCGCTGAAAGAGATTCTATAAAATATATGCAGATCAAATTCATGCAAGACCATCAGGACAAGGAATTTGTAGGGGTAATCTCCGGGGTAACCGAGTGGGGTATTTATGTGGAGATCATCGAGAATAAATGCGAAGGTATGGTACGTATACGGGATATCAAGGATGATTATTATACCTTTGATGAAAGGCAGTATGCCCTGATCGGTGAACGGAAGAAAAAAACATACCAATTAGGGGATGAAGTAAAGGTGATGGTCAAAAATACAGACCTGGTGAAAAGACACCTGGATTTTAGCCTGTTAGGAAAGGTAGATTAGGTAGTGAATTCAAGTAAATGGTACTATTCAAAGGATATCCTAAAGAACAGATCATGAAAAGGATTTTTTTACTTTTAAGCATATTTGGAAGTGTATTGATCCTTCGGTCCCAGGAAGGTCAGATCTCCCAGCAGTTGTCTGCTTTTAAGGAATTAAAGGTATATGACGGACTGTCTGTAAATCTGATCCGCTCCAATAAGAACAGCGCTGTTATTACGGGAGCAAACACTTCTAAAGTGGCCATTGTAAACACAGATGGCGTTCTGAAGATCCGTATGGAAATCACCAAACTTTTCAGTGGCTACAGGACGTTCATAGATCTCTATTATACGGACGAGTTGTTGGTTATTGATGTGAATGAGGATGCCAGGATCACAACCAAGGACAACATTAAACAAGACGTTATAGAACTAAAGGCCCAGGAAGGGGGCGAGATAAATATTCAGGCAGAAGTAGAACAGATGCTTATAAAGGCTGTAACGGGTGGGGTTATAACCACTACAGGCCTTTCAGATAATCAGGATGTTCAAATAAACACGGGAGGCATTTACAAAGGAAAGGACTTCAAAACAAAATTTACAACGGTAAATGTCAATGCAGGTTCTTCTGCAGAGATCTTTGCTTCTTCCTATGTAAAAGTGAGTGTAAAGGCAGGGGGTACGGTTTATGTGTATGGCGACCCTGAAAAGATGGAAGAAAAGACAGTATTTGGCGGCAAAATAGAGCGAATGTAAATACAGCTAGCATGTTCGAAGATATACAAGCGGCGATTCCCCTTGGATTTTTCCTGAGTTTTATGATTGGCCCCGTGTTTTTTGTGTTGTTGGAAACCAGCGCCACCAAGGGTTTCAGGGCCGGACTTGTATTTGATACAGGGGTCATTATCGCAGATATTTTATTCCTTACCATTGCCTATTTCAGTAGTTTTCAATTACTGGAGAACCTCAGCAACCAGCCCGGCCTTTACGTATTTGGCGGGGTTATTTTATTGGTCTACGCCATCACCATTCTTTTCAATAAGGCGCCGGTTGAGGAAAAAACAGATATACAGACCAGCACAACCGGATACATAGGGCTATTTATAAAAGGTTTTTTGCTTAATTTCATCAATATTGGCGTACTGGTTTTTTGGCTGGGCGTTATTATTGTGGTGGGCCCCAGCCTGGATAATGACCCGGACAGGATCGTTGTTTTCTTCACCGCTATGCTCGCTGCGTATTTTGTTACCGACCTTTTTAAGATCTTGCTGGCAAAGCAATTGAAACGAAAACTCACCCAAAAAAGGATCCATTTGGTAAAAAAGGCCCTGGGGATTATTTTGGTTATTTGCGGGGCGGTATTGATCGTAAAAGGATTTCTTCCAAAGGATAAACTCAATATCGAAAAGGGAATAGAACTTATACGTGAGGCCGAAGGAAACCAATAGCCGGTAACTAAAGGCAAAAAAAATCCCCGATGAGACCATAGGGGATTTTAGAGGCATCGAGCGGATTCGAACCGCTGTACAAGCTTTTGCAGAGCTGTGCCTAGCCACTCGGCCACGATGCCTTTACAAAGCAGCAAATTTACAAAATTAAGCTGGAAACTTCACCAAGAATATGTTGCCTATAATTCCCGGCTCTGAAGGTTTTTTAAAAAATATGAGGCATCGGGTGGACTCGAACCACCATAAAAGCTGTTGCGCAGCTTTGTCTATCCAATTCGACCACAATGCCGTAAGTACAAAAGTACGGATTATTCGAAAAAAACTAAAGTAAATAAAAGAGCCTTTATCGATTAAAGGAGTAGGTCACTGAGACCGAAGCTACGTCTCCCCCAATAGGCGGATTTATCTTTGACACCATGACCTCACCACTACTTACCAGTGTTATTTCTTTCAATATTCGCGCCCCTATTCTGCGCGCCACATGTTCCAGAAGTTTAGACGCCACGCTCATTTCCTGTTTCACTATATGATGAATGAGAACATAGTCTGCCGTATCATGAAGATCATCGCTGAAAGCGGCCTTTTCTAAATTAGCATGAACGCATATGTCTACCCTGTAATCACTGCCAATAATGCTTTCTTCTTCCAGACAGCCGTGGTAGGCATAGATTCTGATATTGGTAAGTTTTACCGTGCCCAAATCAATATATTTTGACAAATGTAATAGAAAAGAAACGAACAGCTAGTACGTACACCTACAATTACTTAGGCCCTGAAACAGATCGACCCCAAGGGTAACCACGTGGGTTCCGGTACTGAAACCAAGGATCTCGTTCAGGATGATCTGGTAAGAATACCCGAAGTAAAAGTTGTTTTTTTTGAGTCCCATGATGGGCGCAATATAGAGCGGGTTTCCTATCTGGTCGTTCAGAAAACGATAGGTTACTCCGGCATAGTAGTAATCTTCAAAATCGTACCAACGGAACTTCACATTTAAATCGGTTACAGACCGGCCATCACTTTCGAACCATTGAAAGAATACGGAAGGTTCAATTTCCAGGCGGCTGTTTTTGTTCTTAGTGTAGCGGTATCCCGTATAGATATAATAGTTACGCAGACGGTTAGGCTCAAAGACCGGGTTAAATTTTGTCAGGTCCTTATCCAGCAGGTTTGAAGCGTTGACGCTGAAATAAAACTTGTCCTTGCGATAAAGCACGCCCACATCAAAGTTATGGTTGGTGGTGGCCCTGTCATCCGTAACATTGGGGTCGGGCCCATCAAAATTCTCGATATCTATACGGAACTGGTTGAAGTTATACGAGATACCAAAAGAAACAAATTCGTCGTCGTAGCGATCCAGCGTTAAGTGATGCGCAAAGGATAACCGCGCCCCCCGCTGTTTGGTTTCCCCGTTACTGTCATTATAAAGCAGCATTCCTAACCCGGACCTGTTGCCAATCCTTGCGTCTGCCGCCAATGACTGTGTGTCGGGAGCGTCTTTAATACCCACCCATTGGGTTAAGCCATTGATCCGGATTTTTATATGATCCCCCACACCCGCATAGGTAGGCGACATCACAAAGGGATTGTCTGCCAGGTATTGTGACAACTGTGGCAGCGTAAGCTCCTGGGCCCTGGAGAGCACTGCGCTGAGCAGTAAGGTTACTAATATGATCGAATTACGCATAGTTCTTTTGTTAATTTCGCTATCTATAGAGTGTAAAATGCCCTATAAATTCTCTGTCATCTCTTTCTCCGTTGAGCTTTACTACATACCAGTAGTCGCCAGAAGGTAATTCGGACCCTTTATACATTCCGTCCCATCCCGTGTGGTCTACTGCCATCACAGTAATCTCTCTACCATAACGGTCAAATATTTTGATTAGTATTTCAGGGAACCCTTCCATGTTTCGTGGAAGCCAAAGGTCATTCATCCCATCCCCGTCAGGTGTAAAGAAATTAGGGATTTCAATGTCAATGAATTCCATAAAAATCTGTGCTTCTACCTCACAACCATTGGCATCGATAACCCTTACCGTAAAGGTGTCGGTACGGTTAATGTAGTACGTATTATCAGTACCGGTATTTTCTCCGTCGAATATAAAAGTATAGTCCTCAAGGCCACCAGTAACCACCGCGGTGATCTCATTGATATTATTCTGTTCCAGCGTCAACACCAGTGGTTCAAAATTCAGGATCTCAAAGTCGAGCGTCAGCACACAGCCATTCGCATGTGAAATAGCGATATAATGCATACCCGGAGCAATATTGGTGAAATCGGGATTCAACTGCATGTCTGCCGGATCCGTAGAATCCAGGGCGTACATAATGGAGCCAAGAACACCTGGGTCCTCCATGGTAATGTTGAGATAATTATCCGGAACCGCCCCTGTACATTCATATACAGGCTCTACCAACCCATTAAGGTTAACACCCGGAGCAATATCAACAATTACATTGGCCTCACAATCCTGGGCATCGCGAATAAAGATCACATAGGTGCCAGGCGCCAGGTCTGAATAGAAGAACTGATCCTGTACAAATGCCGAGTCTGCCGTAGTATTCAGTGCAGTTCTGTAAGGGGCTGTTCCTCCAGAGATGCTTACTGTAATAGTCCCATCCTCACCTCCTGTACAGATCTCAGGCTGCGCAACAAAAGTTGCAGTGATAGGCGCTGGTTCTGTAATGGTGAACTGGAAGGTAATAAAACATCCGTTTTCATCCTGTGCGATCACATCATAGACACCAGGCGCAAGCCTATCGAAAGTATTCACTGTATCGAATTGGTTCAGATTGGGGCTAATGGCGTACAGGATAGTACCGGTACCGCCTGAGACCCCAACACTGATCGTTCCGTCTGCCTCTCCGGCACAGGTCACATTGGTAAATTCCTGAAGATCTATTTGAAGTGGTATTGGCTCCGTGATCAGGATCTCATTGGTAACTTCAATACAATCGCCACTGGTTACCCTGATGTAATAACTGCCAGCTAATAGGGATCCGAACTGACCATTGCTTTGTGGCCCGGCCAACAAGTTGGTCAAGGCAACATCGGAGAACAATTCATAGGAATAATTACCTAAACCTCCGGTAGCTTCCGCAATGATCATTGCGGTACTTTCGCCCGTACAATTGATAACGGCAGCGCTAAGGTCCAGATTTATCATGAGCGGCGGCACAGCATCTACTGATACCTGGTTCGAGATAGTGGCCTCACAGCCAAAAGAATCACGAACATAATACTGGTAAACACCCGCGGTTACGGTAAACACATGGGTATTTCCTCCAGACATAGGTGAGAATACCACATTGTCAGTGCTATACTCATAAGGCCCCGTGCCTCCAGAAGCTGTTAATTGAATCTGGGCATCATTGGTACATGTTAATGGACTCAACTGAATTAAAGTACTTGCCACATCAGTAGGCTCGCTAATGGTAACTTGTATGGTTTCCACATCGCAATTCCAGCCATCAGAAACGGTAATGCTGTAGATACCAGCCCCCAGGTTATTAAAGTTAGGGGATGTTTGCCCGCCACTTGTATAAGTGATCACAGCGCCTGTAGGATCGTAGTAGTTCAATTGATATTGATATACTCCCTGGCCACCTGCTACATTGATGGCAGATACCGATGCATTCGTATCGCCGTAACAAACAAGCATTAGTGGTGCCCCAACAATATCTGCTGTAATAGGAGCAGGCTGAATAAGCGTTTCCACATCATTTATCGTACAACCACCGGCATCGGTGATGGCAATCGAGAAATTACCGGCAGACAAGCCTGTAAAAGTATAGCTTTGAACATTCGCAACACTATATACCTGTCCGGTAGTCGTATTGGTTAAGACAATATCGTACGGCGCATACCCACCCACAGGATCTACCAACAGTTCACCCTGATCATTGGTACAGGTAACATTGGCCAACGGATTTACAAGGGCTGTAAGGGCCGTGCTTGGCGACATGATCGTAATGATATTGGAGTCTTCTGTACACAGCGGCAGACCTGTTTCGGTAATACGCACGAAATAGTTGCCTCCTGAAAGGCCGCTAATGGTCAGTGGGTTGGTGCCTGTATCCCCGGAACCTATAATGCCCGTTGAAACACCTGCACTTGTGAACACTTCGTAGTTATAAGTACCTGAGTACCCTGTTACATCGATCTCGACGGACCCGTTTGAATCCCCAAAACATACTACCGGTGTAGTGGCAGTGGCCACCACATCAATGAGGTCATATGGAGCAATGGTATAAGGCGCGGTATCTACATAACAACCAGTTGCCGTATCGGTTACCCGGAAGGTATACGTACCCATGGCAGAAAGGTCGAACTCAGCACTAGTGTTTGTTGGTGTGCCTGTTATTGAACCATTTGGATTGCCAAGCGGTAATAACTCAAAAGTATAGGCATTTAACGGATTACCATTGTCTGAGACAGTGATAAGCACTTGCTCGGGATTGGCACATGAAATGGCGGTAACCTGCGAAACAGTCGCTGTAAATACATTCAAGGGCTCTATTGCTAACGTAGTGAATGCGGCACAACCATTGGCGTCTAACACATATACGGTTACAGACTGAGTGCTGCCATTATCAATGATATCAAAGGTGTTGGCAGTCTGATAGTTAATAGCGTCAATACTGTACAAGTATGGAGCTGTACCAGCACCTACCGGCACGGTGGCTGTGATGGTAGCTGTGTTGACCGTATTATCAGGATTACAGGCAAAGTCTGTAGCGACGGCCGACACGGTTAAAACAGCAGGTTCTCCAATAGTAATGGTCTCCCGCAAAGAACATCCTCTGGCGGAAACAGCCTCTACTTCATAGGTTCCGGCAGGCAGACCACTAAAAACAGGATCTGTCTGAGGGCCCGCATACAATGCTGCACCACTGTATAAATTGTATGTATACACAGGATTGTCATTAACCCCCGGCGCACTTGATGACAGATTAATGGTTACACTACCATCGCTTAATCCATTACAGGAAACATCCTCTATGGTATGAGGATCAAAGGTCACCGGTGTGGGCGCCACCAACACTTCCGTGATGTTCTTAACACACACAGGATTGGTAGTGTCCAGGTCGGTTACGACAAATGTATAGGTGCCAGCCTGATTTAGGCCTGTGAACACACCTGTTGCATTCGATACAGTAGTCACCAAATCCGGGAAGGTAACAGTAAAATCCAGGTTGGCAGAACCGCCGCTTACGGTAATCGTAATTTCTCCATCCGGAGTCGCTGTACAATCTAAAGGCTTTACAACAGTGCTTACCAGGTTCATTTCCTCGTAGAGCACTTCAGGGCCAACCAATGCGGAACAAGACCATTGGTCAGTTATCTGCACTTCGTAGCTACCCGCTCCAAGACCGCTAAATACCGTTCCAGATTGCGGTGCCCCAAAGGCAGCGCCATCTTTTATCAACTGGTAGGTATAATTGGCGCCTTGCCCCCCGGTAGTTCCGATAACTTCAATTACGCCTTGCAGATTCACACAGTTTTCCTGGTTAACCTGTAAGGTGGCCGTTATAGGAGACGGGTCTGCTAGCACCAGGTTGTTTTGGATCATTTGCTGACATCCGTTGGCATCGATGACCCAGGCTTCATAGGTGCCTGCCACGAGATTTTCAAAACGAGGGCTTGGAAGATAATCTCCTGCCCCTGCTGGTGCCACGGTACCTACATAGTACGAGTAACCACCCCAACCACCGGCAACACTGGTGATTTCAATTATACCGTCATTACCCAAACAACTAATGGGCGTTACAGCGGCCGTACCTGAAATAGCGGCATTAGGCCCAAGAATATTGAAGGGTTCAGTATTGACACAGAAGGGATAATTGGCCTGCGAAACCGACACATAATAATTTCCTGCGGCTAAATTGATTACCGGCGTTGGTCCGTTTCCAACTTCAGATCCTGAAGCAACGGAAATGTCATCGGCCAAATTCGCCAGCGTACCATTGGTGTCCCAAACTACCCAGTTAAAATCGCCGGGATAGGTTACGTCGTTGAGTTCGAATGTCACTTCACCGGTAGCAGTTCCAAAGCATACGACATCACTTGTTTTTACAACATCAATCGTAAAGGTATTCGGGTCTGCGATCGTTTCTGTGGCTGTTATGATACAACCCGTAGCTACATGTCTGATCAGGAAATTGTATACCCCACTATCCAGGCCACTAAACACATTGGAAGCTTGGTAGTTGGCACCGTTATCGATGCTGTATTCAAAATTAGCAGGATTGTTCAGGGTTGATGTTACGGTGATCGTAATTTCCCCATCCATTCCCGGCGTACAGCTTAACGGATTGGTAATCGCGGTGGTGGCTGATAGTAATTGATCGTAAGGCAATATAATGGCGCTGGTTGTTCCAACACATCCATTGCTGTCGTATACGTTGATAATATAGCTTCCGCCAGCAGTATTTGTTTCAATGTAGGTTACATTAGAACCTGATTGAACCACTACATCATCGCCCGGAGCAGGGGTTCCCTGGTCATTTACAAATTCGTAGATCACATAAGAGCCGCTACCGCCTGTAATACCGGCACTATTAACGGTGATCCTGGCATTGTTTGGCGTATTGCCGGCCGTACAGCTGAATTCAGTTACAGCAGGCGCCGGAACCGTTACTACAGCAGGCTCATCGATTACAATATTTGGTAAAATTGTAATACAATTATTCGTTCCCGTAGCCGTAATAGTGTAGGTGTCCGGGGGTAAATTTTCAAAGGTGCTTGTAGCGGCATTGAACGTTCCTGCAACAGGAGATATGGTATAGGTAAGCGGGGTAACCCCATTATCTACAGCAGTAAGTACAATGGTGCCGTCATTGGCGCCGTTACACGTAACGTCAGTATGGGTTTCCGTATAGACGGGAACGATTGCTGCCGGAGCATCCACATCGATGGTTCGCTGACAATTAGGAACAGGAGTGCCTATATCATAAACAATAACACTGTAAACCCCATTGGTGCTGGCCCCGGTCCAAACGTAAGGATCCGAAGGTAATGGAGCTCTTGCCTGGTTAATAGGCCCAACTATTTCGTATTCATAGTTTCCTGAACCGGAAATAACATCAATGGTTATCTCAGCATTGTTATTGGGAGGTCCGTCACAATCCAACAATTCTGTTTGTATGGCGGTAAACTGCAATGGCGGATAAATAGTGATTGTTTCAGTCTCCCCACAACCGTTCAGATCCAGAATCGACACCGTTTGTCCGACACCAGAGTTTAGATTGGATATGGTGTATTCATTGCTTGCGTTGAAGACCACGTTTTGGAAAGGACCTCCGTTAACACTTAAGGCATATGGACCAACGCCTGCCTGGTCTAAAGTGACCAGTACTTCAAACGCACCTTCTACAGCGCAGTTTGGGACGGTACTAATTGATATTTCCGGACTTGGGTCCAATACAACTGGAACCACATAACTTTGGGAACATCCGAATTGATCCTGAATAGTGACCGTATAATTACCAGCAGGCGAACCTGGGGCTATTTCAATAGGGTTATCCGTAGTACCAATGATAGGAGCAAACGGAACAGGCCCGGCTCACATCATAGGTAAACTGGCCACTGCCTCCTGTAATATTAGTTATGCTGATCAAACCGGGAGCATTACAAGAGATGTTCTGAATTGCCGATACCGTAGCAGTAACTGCGTCTAATTCCTCTATCAAAATGTTTTCGCTACCGGAAATACAGTTATCTACACCTCCTGCAGTAACCTCAGTTACTACAATATAGTATTCACCTGGCCCCAATCCATTAACTACAATCGTAGGGCTGTAGGGAATATTGCCCCCGCTTGATTGTACAAGACCTCCGGAAACAACATCATAGAATTCCCAACGCATATTGGGCTCAATATTGCCATCGGTATCGGTAAGCGTATAGGTGATCTCGGCGTCATTTGCCCCAAAACATGAAGGCTCATAGGCGGCGTCAATCTCAATAGGGTTTGTAGTAATATCATTCACATTCACATTACTCTGCCTGATACAGCCCGTGGAATCCCTCACATAAAAAACATAGGTTCTTCCGGGGATAAGACCTACCCATGTATAGGATCCTGGGATTGCTGCTGTCCATCCTGCCGTGGCCGGATTAAAAGCAGCAGGGTCATCTGTATAGGCATATTCATAGTTAGGCACACCTTCGGTTCCCTGTACCGTTACCTGAAGCTCATTACAGTTAACAACAACTGTCGTAATACTGATATCAAGGTCATCGAGAGGGAAAGGGATAATATAGCGAGGCAGATCTACCTGGCATACTGTATTGCCCAACCCGTCTGTTGTTCTTAATGAAGGATAAACACTTGTCCCTGAAACATAACCGGTCAATATGTCGGTGGTTCCCGGAACGGTGTTATCACCGGTCCATGTTAACCCGCCGTCCGCACTAAATTCTATAAGACCAAGGGTTGTAGGATAGTTGGTAAACTGAAAACCATAATCATTTGGATCCAGGCTGCCGCAAGCCGCAGGCAAAATAGGCACAATATCAGCTGTTAACTCGTCCGGATTGGAAATGGTTATAGGGGTGTCGGTAACAACACATCCATTGGCATCGGTAACAGTAATAGTATAATTACCCGGCATTAAATTATAATATGTTTTAGCGGGGTTTACGACATTGTTGTTCGTTTCATCGGAAGCTCCTCCATTATCCAGATCGATGATCTGAATGGTATAAGGACCCACACCTGATGAGATGGCGATATCAATAGACCCTGTGCCATCATGACATTCAGGATCGTTGGCGGTTGTAGTAAACGCCAATGGAACAGCAGGATTCACCGTAACGGTTTCAACATATTCACAAAAGGGAACTACAGCTGAATTGTCCCTGACATATACGTCATAGTCTCCGTCATTGCCGGGGGTCACCGCAAAAGTGTTGGCAGGGGTAAACAAGCCTGCAGGGCTGGTAGTTGTTGGGACGAAGGCATATTCATAGCTGCCATCACCACCCAAAGCGGTAACAGTAATGCTGCCATCGGCGCAGGTACTTAGATCGACCACGTCAATAACGGCTGTTAATTGCGGATTGATGGTGATATTTTGTTGAATTCCCACACAACCAAACTGGTCTCTAACATCTATAGTGTAGTTTCCGGTCGCCAGGCTTGAAAAAGTGTGCGTCGTTGCCGTTGCAGGGTTTGGCGTGATCCAGGGACCACTATTCAGACGAAACTGAAATCCGCCGTTTCCTGGAAGTGAAGTCACATCTACCTGTATGGAAGCATCATTAGCACCTGAGTAACAGATCGTTGGCGTCGTTGTAAATGTAGGGTTAGTCGGCGGCAGCACCGTTATGGGGGCATCAATAGGATCATCACAATTGTTAATATCCCTGGCGCGGACAATGTAGTCTCCTGCAGGAACATTTGTGAAGGTCCTGGAAGCCTGATAAGCGCTGATAACACCGCCCACGGTATCCTCTAACTGGTACGCATAGGTTGGTGTTCCGCCCACGGCACTAGCCGTAATGGTTGCCCCTAAATTAGCACATGTAAACGGCGCTGTGATACTTGCAGACGCAACTACCGCAGTAGGCTCCGTTAAGGTTTCAGAAAGGGTGATTAAACAACTGTTGTTTAAGATGTCCCGAACATCAATCGTATTTACACCTGCAGACAGGCCATTTACTGTTATGGGTGATGACGTTTGCGGAGCAGAATAGGCACCGCCATTGACCGAATACTCAAATCCGTTTACCACATCAAAGTTGATTACGGAAAAGGTAATGCTGCCATCAGCACCACCATTACAAAGGACATTGGTAAAATTGGTTATGGAAGCATCAAAAGCATTTCCGTCATTTACTATTACGGGGATAGCTACCGTACAGTCGCTCCCGTAATCTACAGTAATGGTATGGTTCCCTACTGCTACATTCGTAAATACATTGGAGGCTTGTGGCGCTCCGGCATCCAGGATATATTGGTAGGAAGGATCATTAGGCAACACAGTGATGTTGCCGGTTCCGTCACAATTATAGGCGATGGTTGTAGTTACTACCGGCTCCATAGGGAGGGGGGCAATAATGACATCGGGCAAGGTTAGTGCACAACTCGTTGCATTGGCATCCCGCACTCGTATGGAGTAGGTGCCGTCTGTCAAATTCGTGAAGACAGCGCCACCGGTAGTGACAGCGGTCCACGGACTGCCATTAAGGCTGTATTGGTAATCACCAGATCCACCTGCGGTGGGTATAATGCTTCCAACAGTTATTTCGCCTAATTGCAGGCACGTATAGGCCTGTGTTTGGATGGCTTCGGCCGTAAGCGCAACAGGCTCTGTTACGATCACAGAGGAAATCTCCTCACAGTTATTAGTATCTCTTACACGGATGGCATATGTTCCGGCAGCGATATTGACAAAATTACCCGAGGTTTGATAGGTTGCACCATTGTCTATACTGTACTGATAGGGACCCATTCCGCCCGCGGCCACAATACTGATAGAGCCGTTCGATTCTCCAAAACAAATAACAGGGGTACTTGTTGGTGTTATGGTAACAGGGGGGTCCTGTACAATAGTAATATCATAGGCAGCTTCGCAATATCCTGCATTGCCATTGTTATCGCGCACGTAGACATCATAATCACCAGCCCCTGTTACGGTTATGGGATTAGCTGCTCCAAAATCGCCCGCAACGGGAGATACCCCATCGGCAACAATAGCATAGACGTAAGCGCCATCCCCGCCTGCAGCGGTTACCGTTACATCAGTGGTGGCAGCACAAGAGGTGATATTCCCTGCTGTTGCAGAAACACTTAACTCAGGATCAATAGATATAGTGGCAGTATCGGTACAATTATTTCCATCGATCACGTCAATCGTATGGGTACCCGCACTTAATCCGGCAAAAACATTACTTGCTCCGTAAGCGCCTCCGTTTAGGCGGTATTGATAAACACCATTGCCACCAGAAGTAACATTGGCAGTCAACGTTAAGCCTGTGGCATCGTCATAGCAAAAGTCATTGGGAACAATCGCCAATACGGGCGCTACCGCGGCATTTAAATCGAAGGTAGAAGTTACAATACAACCATTGGCATCTGTTACAGAAACCGCATACGTTCCAACCTGATCCAACCCTGTAAAAACACCGGAAGTATTGGTTACAATGGTAACCATATCGGGATAGGTAACACTGTAGGTATACCCTCCCCAGCCATTTGAAGCGACCAGGCGCACGGTTCCATCGGCGGTACAAGTCGGTTGCGTTTCAGTAGCAGTGAGCGTTAAGGCTGCCGCAGGCGCATTAACAGTTACACTGGCAGTATCAGTACAATTGGTAACGGTATCCGTTACCGTAATATCATAGGTTCCTGCCGCCAAGCCGCTAAGGGCAATGGTGGCATTTGTTTCAGCAATACCGTTGAAAGCAGCCGGTCCTGTTATAGTGTAGTTGTAAGAAACGCTATATCCGGAAACGGTGAATAATGCTTCGCCGTCCATACCTCCAAAACAGGAAACATTGCTAACCAATTGGCCAACGGCGTTAATCGGTGTTACGGGAGCAATGGTATAATCTTCTTCATAGGTACATCCCTTATTGTCCGTTACCCTAAAGGTATAGGTTCCGGGAGCCAGGCCATTAAAACTGGCAGAATTGCCTGTTATGGCAGTTGCCGGAATGGCAGCGGGGGCAATAATTTCAAAGAGAAAAGGGGAGTTTCCATTAACAACTGTCGCGGTTACATCAGATGTTTGTGCAGGGCAATTTGGGGCCGAGGCACTAAAATTCAGATCAGAAGGCTCATTTAGTGGGTCAATGGTGACGGTATTAGTTACAAAAAGACAGCCATTCGCATCCCTGATGGTGATGGAATAGGTACCCTCTGTAAGTCCCGCAAAGGTTTCGGCTCCTGCACCAGATATGAAGTTTACGCCGTCTATACTGAATTCATATGGAGCAGCACCGCCCGTTACTCCCTGAGCGGCTACAGTGGCTGTTTGGAGACAGGTATAATCTTGTGTAATGGCCGCAGTTGCAGTAACTGTATCTACTGGACCACTTATGGTAAAGGGCTCAATAAAATCACAGGTGTCGGCTCCATTGGTTTGTGTCAATGTAACTGTATAGTTGCCCTGACCAAGACCTGTAAAGGTGCCGGAGGTATTGGTTGCGGTTGAGGCATCCGGATATGTTAAGGTATATGAAACGGTATAACCGTTACTGTTGGTTACATTTACAGCAAACGACCCGTCTGCGGCACCAAAACACAATTCGTCTACAATGGAAGTAGTATACTCCACAGCAGGAGCAACAGTGATGGTAGCCGTATTTGAAAGGACCCAGCAGTTATTAGCATCTACTGTAATAAATACATAGTCACCCTCCTGCCCATTTGTGAAGGCAAAATCATTTTCCACCTGGAAATCGCCAGGGGGCACATCCGTTAAGTCGGCATATGATGTTACGCCATTATAACTCCAAATCGCATAGAGATAATCAGGGTTTGGAAATCCTCCGGTCCCTGTAACGGTGATGATTCCATCTGTACAATCAATAGGTTTTGTGGTAATAGCGGTTGCCGCGAGGTCTGTAACATCATTAATGGTTACCTGTTCTGTATAATCACAGCCATCATCGGTAGTTACATGGACATCATAAATACCATCACTTAGATTTTGAAAGGTGTAATTGTTATCTGTGCTAGGGCCAAAAGTATCAATAATGGTGCCTCCCTGAGATATTTCATAGTAGTACTGTGGTTCTACATCGAGCACCGAAATGGTTATTTCTCCCAATCCATTGCAATCCGTATCCTTGGTCGTGATGTCTACCTGGAAATCCCTGGTAAGCACCCCAATATCTTCTAATCTGAAAATACATCCGTCTGTTACACCCACCTGGCGCATTTCAACCGTATAGGCACCATTGTTGGCTATGGTAAAGCTAGGGCCGTTGTTGGCGCTATATGGAACCAGAATGGCTCCGGTAACAGCATTCAGCAATTGGTACTCATAGTCGGCCGGCATATTCGTCACCGTAATATTACCCGGAGAAGCACAGATCAAATCGGTTACATTGTACTGCGGATTGAGCGGATTCTTGAAAATATTGAAATAAAATCGTGTGAAACAACCATTCTGATAGTTGATAATCAATCGGTATTCTCCCGGCATCAGATGCAAGGAAATTGCTTCCTGTTCCTACGTTGTTCCAGGTACAACGCTGAATTTTTGTTGGCACAATCGGCTCCTGGAGAAGTACAGCTGGCCGGATCGAGTTGCTCCCATTCAATACTGTCGGCATCCGGAATATTGATTTGTAATCAGTTCCGTATCATTTAGCCCGCAGAGGAATACTTTTGGCAATAATTCTCCATCATTAGGACAGGTCACCATCTCCCCTTCCACCGTATTGGAGGTGTCATTGATAAGGTCTATAATCGGGATTGGTCTGAGTAGTCCCAAAGGATTCAACCGTAATGATTTCCTGAAATCCTTTACAAGGATCGGCAATAATTTTATCTACAATGTAAATCCCAAGTCGGTAACCAGATTGTGTACTTGGATCATTGTCCGGATCGCCGTCATTTATCATGGTGTCTCCTGCGTCAATAAGTCCATCGCCATTCTCATCCTTATACCAGACATAACTATCAAAATTGTCGCCGGCATCTAAGAGTACATTATCCCCGCAAAGCTGTACAGTCCTGCTGTAATCGCAGTTTTCAAGGTCGTCTAACAGGAAGTTCGTGGCCCCGGGGGTCACAAATCCGCAATTATCAAAATCAGAAACACTGGGGTCATCAGTGATCACATTATTGTTGATCACACCCTGATAGGTAGAATAGGCCAGGTTAGGGATTTGATCGGTACAAGCGTCCACAAAATCAAAACAATTTTCAGCCACGCGAACGCGCATCCTTATGTCCCTGACTGGATCGCCCTCTTCTACCAGATTGTCCGGGATATTAAAGGAAATTTCATTGGTCGCCGCATCAAAGCTGTAGGTAACCCCGGGAGGAAGCACCAGGTTGGCCAGGTCTATAGTCACGTTAATTGGTAAAATATCCCGAAGGACATAATTGGTGGCATCGTCATTCCCGATGTTTTCAAAGGACAAGACATAATCCAGCAGTTGTCCGAGATTAACGCCCATGCCCGTAATGTCGTTTCCGGCGATATCCTCCACCTTTTTTTCAACGACAATATTCGGTTCAATGATCTCAATATTGAAGGAGTTGAAAAACGGATAGTATTGGTCTCCGTTAGAGGTAAAGCGGAACGTTGCCGCCGTTTCTGAGTTTGGGATAACAGAGTTTCAGGGGGTTATTCAGCAGGAAAATATCCGTATCATAGCCCAAGGTATTTATACTATTGGGGTTCCGATTTGTCAGTGATCGCCCCGTTTAGCGTAATATTACTGTTAAAGAAGTTATTAGCTGGATTTACACCATTTGAAAGGGTAGTAAAACCAGGAATACATGCTGCACTGAATACGCATTGGTCTCCGGTGATTCGGTTGTCGCCTTCTAATGCTGCGGCACCAATATTGGCACGCACAGGTCCTGCCGGGATGGTGTTAAACCCGCTGTAATTGATATCAACTGTTGGGTTGGCGCTGCGCACTCTTGCAAAACCATCAAAAGTGGTAATAAGTTTTCCGGTAAGGGTAGGGTTTTCATAGACAATGACCAGTGTCCAGCCGGCAGAAGCTCCTCCCCCGGGAGATAAAGATCCTACTACAGAGCGCACATTGGCAATGGTATAATCCCCGGAAGGATCGGCTAATGGCGTGATTAAGGAGGTCACATCGGCGTAACAGGCGTAGGGACTATTCTGAGTGACTGAAGGGTCAGCTGCTTGTAAATCCGTCAAAGAGGATCTCATCTGCGGTCACATCTACATAGGAGCCCCCGGGGACCATTAATTTTACCTGATTAAAATCATTTTGCCGGTTCGTGCCAACGGGCTGCCCGGCCTGCTCACTTGGATAGGTGGCAGACCAGTAAAGACCGGCATAGCGAATCAGGTTACAAGTTGCATTGGGAAAGGTAAAAGTGGCCGAACTGGAACTAAAAGTTGTAGGGTCGCTGTCTATGTCTATGTATTGCTGGTTGAGCCAGTCATTATAAGTTGAAGAGTTCCCGGTAGAATTATACGGGTCTTCCGGCTCCGTATTGCCTGTCCCCCCGTCTCGGTTAACAATGTTATTGGCGATAAATGTCAGATCACCCTTGATGTTATCCTGATAACGGATATCAAACGTGTTGAATTCCTGAGAATACCCCAAAAAGGAAACAAGGACTATACAGACCGTAAGAAGATTTCGGGTAAAGTTCTTTCTCATTATGCTATAAGATTTGGTGTAACGCGCATAATCCACATCTTGTCGTTATAAGCGTCATTTAGTTTTGAGTAGTAAGAGATCAGGGCGTTGTTCCAGGAGTTGTGTTTCTTTAAATATACGTATCGGTATTTGTTTTTTGGATTCACAAAGTAACTGGCACTTAATCCTCTGGAGTTTAATAATTTAACAAATCGGTTGGCGTTGTTTGGATTGGCAAACACATTGGCAATGATGTAATAATCAGTAATGCCCTCTCCACCTGCAAATTCTTTTTGTTCAGGGAGATTCCCGGGAACATTGTCCTGGACCACCACATTCTTTTGAAGGACATCTGCCCCGAACTGCGATGATTTTTCCTTGATCTTATCCGTATTAGCCACATAAGCATCATTCCTGTAGCGATTTTCCACATTCATGATCCATAGGTCGCCATTGTAATTACCATCCATTTTGGAGCGGTAGGCATTCTCGGCCTCTTTCCATGTATTGTATCGTTTCAGGTAAACGTACTTAAGGCCATTTCCCGGATTATCAATATAATTGGCCGGGAAGCCTTCCTGGTTCATGGCATCTACGAACTTGTTCAGGTAGTGACTGTCTTTGTACACATTCGCTACCACATAATAGCCATCATCAACCCCCTTCAGATCCCGGAATTTTTTACTCTTGACACCGGAAGCCTCTGTAGGTTCATTATTTATACCATTTGGTTTTGTCTGAACCTGAGCAACTGCATCACGCGTAACTTCCTTTTTAATGGCAGCCTTAGGGTCGTGGGCTTCAATGGTCTTCTTGGTGATTTCGGTTGGTTCGACAATTTTTTGTGCAACGGCCGATTTATCATTATTGATGAAATAAAGCTCTTTGGCACGTTCTTCCAGATCGGGTCGTTTTTCCCTGGTTTCATTTCGAACCATACGCATCACCCTTTCGAACCTGTCTTCCAGGTCTTTTTGACGGTTTAGCTCCAGTGAGTCCTGGCGGTACATAAGCTCTGAGAGAATAGCATCGTTTTCTGCCAGCCTTCGTTTAAGCTCGGCTATTTCTTCGTCCTTGGAGCCCAGGTTTTCTTCTGTCAGGGTTTCCGGCGCTTCATCGTTTTTCGCCAAAACTTCCTCATCATCTTCCAGGAGCACACGGTCTTCCGTCAGATTTGGGGTAAATGAATAGGCAAAGGAGATCTCGTGGGTAAGGCCAAAATTGTCGAAATTATTAGACAGTCCTTTTTCCATGGTGTAGCCTATGGACACCCGTTTATTCAGGTTAAAGCCAACACCGGCAGAGGCGCCGTAAAAACTGTCATAGCCTCCCTGCACCCATCCCAGTCTTGGTAGGTCGAGGATCAGGTTTCCACCCAATACAAAATCGTCTTGCCCTACTTTTCTGGCACGTGCCAGGGGCATTAAACGGGCATTCTCCAATATCCCTGAGGCATTTTCAAACTGATGGGTATATTGTAGATGACCGGAGAATGTCTTGTCCCGGAAATCCGAAACAGATTCCTGGGTCTTCAGGTTGTAATCAAAAAGGTTTTCTGCAAAAAGTCCAAAATCGAACTTACCGTAGGAAATATTGAATCCGGGCTGAAAGGACAAAAGCGATACATCCTGAAAGCCGTTTAACAGCGGATCATCTAGTATAGGGTTGGCCCTGTTTTGATCAAAGCCGCTATTGTAATAAGAAAAGTTAGCCCCAAAAGTAAAGTTGCTTTTATCACTAAGTTTAATGCCATAGGCATAATTGGCAAGCACTCCATAGTTACTTACAATGCCCTCCCTTTGTGTATACAAACTCAACCCCAGTCCGCTTCTGTCACCCATACGACCACTATAGCTTAGAAAATAGGTCTGGTTGTTATCGTCGAAGGTAACCGACTGGTTGCGATGCAAAAGGTTTATATAGGACTTGTCTTCCCGCACGGTAGAAAAGGTAGGATTGATCAGGAACCTGTTGAATTTCAACAGGTTTTGGGAAGGTACATCATAGGTAATGAACGGATTTTCATCCTGTGCACTTACTTTCGCAAGTGCCATTACAAATAATAGTAAGAAGAGTACTCTTGGTTTCATTGGTTTAGTTAACGTATAACGGTTATGGTACCTTGTTTCAGGACCCCTCCCCCATTCCTTATCTTGTAAAAGAAAACCATGTTTTGTTTTGGAAAGGACATAGAAGATTCCGGCCAGTTATTTTGATAATTGAATTCATTAAATAGTTCTTCTCCCTTTTCATTGTATATAATGACATTCACTTCCGGCTTATAGGAATATGAATTAGGAATGATCCATTGGTCATTGATCCCGTCTCCGTTTACCGTGATCACATTAGGCACCTTAAAGGTGTCCAGGTAGGATACGGTGAGGTTTCTGATCACCTGGCAATTGCCAACGGTGGCTATTAGGACATAGGATCCTTCCTGGGTAAAGGTCATGGAAGACGAACTGCTCATTTCAACATTGTTGCTGTCTAGCCAGCGATAGCTCTCTCCCCCAGTGGCATTTACCGTTTTGGAACCACCTTCCGGAAAAACCAAATTGTTAGACGGATCCAGGGTGATCAGGTTTTCATCCAGGGGATTAATGATAATTTCGTTGGATTGCAACGGACAACCATTACGCTGCAATACCAATTGGTATGCTCCTGTTTCGGTTACTGTTAAGTCAGCTGTGCTGACCGCCATATTCGTACCATTTCGATACCAATCAAAGGTCTCGCCAACCAGCGATGTTGGGGTGCTGATGGTTATCGGCTCAGAGGGTCCACAACTCACAAGGCTCGTACTGTTGATGGTTAAGGTTTCATTTACGAGCAATTGTACCGTAAGGCTGTTAGAAACCGGGGTATAGCTGCTGAGCGCTCCTTCAACGCTGTAGACACCATTTTCAGAGGGATCCGCAAGGCTGAGGCTAGCTGAGGTGGCCCCGCTTATATTGGTACCATCCTTTTTCCATTGGTAGGTGAAACTTCCCAATAAGGCGGTGGTTACATCTGTTTTTGCCCCACCGGAATCGATAGCATTGATCGTGGATACCTCCAGGGCGATGCTGGTATTTTCGCAAGCCATATATGAGGAGGTATAATTGAGGACGAACTCAAATGAACTAGGGGTAACTACGGTGGTAGCCTCAGAATCGAGTGAGGTAGAGGCACAGGTGCCACCACTTAAGGTGATCCTGGCAAAATAAACGCCTGTTTCATTTTCGTCTACTATAAGGCTCGAAGCAGTAGCTCCCGCTACCGGGCTTCCGTCTTTATACCATTGATAGGTAGGGGTTGATGCATCGGTGCTTACATTTAAAGTGGTGGTTTCCCCCGGGAGAAGCACAATATTGGCATCATTATTCCTTGTTACGGAAAAATTGCCTGCATTGGTCATGGTAACACTGGCAGATCTTTCTACGCAAGCCCCCGGACCAAATATTTCTACCTGGTAGTCGCCTTCAAATCCAGGGCTGTTAGCATCTACTGTATAGCTGAAATTGTTGGATGAAGGGATCACCGCACCATCCTTATACCAGGTATAGGTAAGCCCTGGGTTATTAATATTAGCCTCCAGGGTGATTGTTTCACCACTGCAAAGCGCGGTCTTGGCCGGCGGATTAATAGCAACGCCCAGGCTCGTTCCTGAGGTGACATCTATAATATTCGATAAGGTATTTCCGGATCCGGAACAGGCACCATAGTCGATCTCTACATTATACATCCCGGCATTGGATACTGTAATGGATGCTGATTTTTCTGCTAGCAGTGTTCCCGATCTGTACCAATTATACTGAAAGGTATCGGCATTGGCCAATCCGTAAACTTCAAGGGTAATGGAATTGCCATTACAAACTTCTGCGGTACCATCACCGAAATCGGCTTGCCCTTGCGGCCTTATAGTAAGCCCGCTGTTCATCCCAATATAGTACATGGGGTAAGGCACAGAAGCCGGTCCTGTTACGGCCGGACTCGTACTGCGTACCCGTAGTCTGTAGTTTTCTCCCCGGGTGTCTGTTGGAATTGAGAATTGAAAATAAAAGTCGAAAACCACATTTTTAGTAGCATCTCTGGCAAGTTCAACCGGACTGCTAAAATTACCGGAAGCATCGGAAAGCTCCAGGATAAATTCATTATCGCTGTTCACCATAGGCGGGTTCCAGGTAAAATTTACCCAGTAATCATTAAAAGAAGCAGAGGCACAGGCCCTGTTCCATGGGGTAGATCCTGCAGGAGGTGTTTGATTTGGGGCAGCAACAGGGGCATTGAGCACCTGGCCATACGAACTGCTAATGACAAAAACCATCAACGGCAGTAGGATTGCCCGAATGTTGAAGAATAATTTTGTTTTCATAAGCGGTGTAGTTTTGGGAAACTACAAAGGCGGTAACGTTGTTGCAAAACCACCATGTTTTCTAGATCCCATAGTATTCAGTAACAAATATGTTATATATATGGCGCTACAAGAATTTAATGTTGTAGGCACAATTAAATATGTTGTGAAATGGTACTATTTGTATGGATAGGCTTTTTTATGGCCCTTATACTCCCATTTTTCGTACCTTTGCGGCTTCAAAATGCCAGTAATGAGCGAAGAGAAAAAACCCCTTAATTTTATTGAACATATTATTGAGGAAGACCTTTCCAATGGGTTTCCCAAGGACCGGCTGAGATTTCGGTTTCCTCCGGAACCAAACGGGTATTTGCACATCGGACATGCAAGTTCCATTTGCCTTAATTTCGGACTGGGATTGCGCTACAATGCACCGGTAAATCTCAGGTTCGATGACACCAATCCCGCCAAGGAGGAAAAGGAATATGTGGACGCGATAAAGCGCGATGTAGAATGGCTTGGTTATGAATGGGATAAGGAATGTTATGCATCCGACTATTTTCAACAGCTGTACGACTGGGCCATAGCGCTCATCAAAGCAGGCAAGGCCTATGTAGATAGCCAGACCTCTGAGGAAATGGCAAAACAAAAAGGCAGCCCGACAGAACCAGGCAGCGCCAGCCCATTCAGGGATAGGAGCGTATCGGAGAATTTGGCATTGTTTGAAGGCATGAAAAAGGGCGATTTTCCTGAAGGAAGTCACGTTTTAAGGGCGAAAATTGACATGGCCGCCTCGAATATGCTGATGCGGGACCCTATTCTGTACAGGGTGTTGCACAGGCCACACCACAGAACAAATACCGATTGGTGTATTTACCCTATGTACGACTGGACACATGGGGAGAGTGATTATATAGAACAAATCTCGCATTCGTTGTGCACCCTTGAATTTGCGCCCCACAGGGAGCTGTATGATTGGTTCCTGGACCAGGTGGTAGACGAAGACAAGGTAAGGCCCAAGCAACGCGAATTTGCAAGGAGAAACCTAAGTCATACGGTGGTCAGTAAACGGAAATTACTTCAGTTGGTAGAACAAAAAGTGGTAAGCGGATGGGACGATCCCAGGATGCCTACTATTTCCGGACTGAGAAGAAGGGGATATACACCGGAATCGATACGTAATTTTGCAGATACGATTGGTATAGCCAAAAGAGAAAATCTTGTAGATGTATCGCTTTTAGAGTTTCATGTACGGGAACATCTTAACAAAACAGCACCAAGGGTAATGGCTGTTTTGAACCCTGTAAAAGTGGTTATCACCAATTATCCTGAAAAAAATACCGAATGGTTGAAAGCTGAAAATAATCCAGAAAATGAAGCAGCCGGGTTTAGGGAAATCCCATTTTCCAGGGAGCTGTACATTGAGCAGGACGATTTCATGGAGGAGGCAAACCGCAAATTTTTCCGTCTCAAGCTGGGAGGTGAAGTCAGGTTAAAAAACGGGTACATTATTAAGGCAGACAGCTGTACCAAAGATGCCGAAGGCCGGGTTACTGAAATACAATGCAGCTATGACCCGAAGAGTAAAAGTGGTAGCGGTACAGAAGAAAGCCTTCGAAAAGTTAAAGGCACCCTTCATTGGGTATCTATAGCACATGCGATTCCGGTAGAGGTAAGGCTTTACGATCGACTCTTTACGGATGAGTCGCCGGATACGCATAAGGATAAACAATTCATGGATTTTATAAATCCGGATTCCCTTCAGATAATCACGGGTTTTGTAGAACCCGGATTAAATGATGCCCAGGTGGAAGATCATTTTCAGTTTCAACGGCTGGGATACTTTAATGTGGATAAGGATTCCAAAGCCGGAAAATTAGTTTTTAACAGAACGGTTCCTTTGAGGGATAGTTGGGCAAAAATTCAGGAGAAAAACTAATATAGAAAACGCCTATATGTTTTATCATAACAATAAGTATATTATATTGTACAAGGCGGTTTTACAAGGGCTACGATAGGTGTTCATGAACGCACAAAGCCATTAGTGCGCCGGAATGGAGAACGTCTTTTAAATGGCCTTAAAACGTATTTTCACTTTAACGTGTACAGAAGTAGCATAAAAAAGCCAGTAATCTATCTGATTACCGGCTTTTATTTTAACAAGAAGAAAATTATTCCTCTTAACCTTTATTTTTGGGCTTATCTTTTTTCATGGCCTCCCCTATCATGTTGCTGGCAGTAAAGGAAGCAACCATATTGTTCAGCATGTCACTCCCGGCCTGCGGCGAATTGGGAAGAAGGATCAGGTTGGTATTGGTTTCCTCTCCTATGGCCTGAAGCGTATCGTAATGTTGTGTAACAACGATAAGCGCCGAAGCTTCCTGCGAGTTAATCCCCACTTTATTCAGAACCTCCACAGATTCTTCAAGGCCTCTCGCAATTTCACGTCTTTGATCAGCGATCCCCATTCCCTGAAGTCTCTTGCTCTCCGCTTCTGCCTTTGCTTTTTCGACAATCAGGATTCGTGCAGCATCACCCTCAAATTGTGCGGCGATCTTTTCGCGCTCTGAGGCATTGATACGGTTCATGGCAGCTTTTACCTGGGCATCCGGGTCAATATCTGTAACCAGTGTTTTGATAATATCATAGCCATAATCTAACATGGCATCCTGAAGTTCGGATTTTACCGCAATGGCGATATCATCTTTCTTAACGAATACGTCATCCAGTTTCATCTTTGGCACTTCTGCCCTGACCACGTCAAAAACATAGGAGGTGATCTGTTCGTGCGGATATTCCAATTTATAAAAGGCCTCATAGACCTTATCCCTGATGATCACATATTGGACAGAGACCTTCAGTTTTACAAATACATCATCCAGTGTTTTGGTTTCTACAATAACATCCAATTGCTGAATTTTTAAACTCACCCTGCCGGCAATGCGATCAACCAAGGGGATTTTCATTTGCAATCCGGAATTACGAATGCTAAGAAACCTCCCAAAACGCTCAATGATAACTGCCGTTTGTTGTTTGACAACAAAAAAGGACATCAGGAGAACAACGAACCCAAGGAATAAGATCGGTATTAAAATAAAATTTCCCATTTTTTAAAGATTTAGTTAATGAATAGTGGGCATAAGCCTACTTTATAGGTCGCGTTTTTATTGCTTTTGTTACAGCGCCTTACAAGGTATAAAAAGAAAGCCTTTGTTGATAACCGCCAGCATAAAGAACACAACTATAATTTTTCAAGTGCCCTGTGGATCCGCGCCAAACTTTCATCTTTTCCAATGCACGCTATGATGTCGAATAAATGGGGTCCTTTCAGATCGCCCACAATAGCCAGCCGCAGGGGCGGCATGACCATTCCAAAGGAAAGTCCTTCCCCTGAGATCCATTCCTTGACCTTATTTTCCAGGATCCCGGATTCAAAGACAGGCATATTTTCCAGGGCCGCAACAAGTTTGGATAATATTTTGGAGGTATTTTCCTTCCACTGTTTTTTAACGGCTTTTTCATCATATGTTTCCGGAGCCATAAAGAAATAAGCGCTTAACGCCCATAGGTCATTCACAAAATCGGCTCGTTCTTTTACAAGAGAAACCACCCGGGTAACATATGCTAAAGTAAATTTATGAATAGTATCAGCCAGTTTATTTTCAAGAACGGGATAGTAAAGTTCTGCAAGCGCAGCATCGCTCTTTGTTTGCAGATACTGATGATTGTACCATTTGGTTTTATCTGGGTCAAAGCGCGCACCGGATTTATGGACCCTTTCTAAGGTAAAAGAATTGATCAGCTCATCTATCGAATATAATTCTTTTTCATCTCCGGGATTCCATCCTAATAGGGCCAGGAAATTAATGACCGCTTCGGGAAAATAACCGGCTTCTCTGTAACCGATTGACGATTCCCATGATAGCGGAAAAACCGGAAATCCCATTTTCTCACCATCCCTTTTACTCAGCTTTCCTTTGCCAGTTGGCTTCATGATCAATGGAAGATGGGCGAAAACTGGCGGTTCCCAACCAAAGGCCTTATAGAGTTGTGCGTGAAGGGCAAGGGAAGGAAGCCATTCTTCTCCCCGGATCACATGTGAGATCTCCATCAAATGATCATCCACAATATTCGCAAGATGATAGGTTGGCATTCCATCACTTTTGAACAAAACCTTATCATCCAGCAGGGCAGCATCGATACGCATATCACCCCGGATAACATCATGGAGCAACACCATTTCCTGATGCGGGGTTTTAAAACGGATCACAAAATCCTCACCAGCATTAATTTTCCTATCCACTTCTTCTTTGGGAAGCGTTAATGAATTGGAAAGTTTCTCGCGGTTATGCCAGTTATAGATAAATGTCTTACCCTTTAACTCGTGGTCCTGTCTGTGGCGATCCAATGTTTCAGGGGTATCAAAGGCATAATAGGCATGGCCGCTGCCAACCAGCTGTTCAGCATATATCTTATACAGATGCTTGCGTTCGCTTTGACGATAGGGGCCATAGTTTCCTTCTTTTCCAGGTCCTTCGTCAAAAGGGATCCCGCACCAGTTAAGGGATTCAATAATGTATTGTTCTGCTCCTTCTACATAACGATTTTGGTCGGTATCTTCAATCCGGAGAACAAAAGTGCCCTGGTGTTTTTTTGCAAACAGATAATTGAATAATGCCGTACGGATCCCGCCAATATGCAATGGACCCGTAGGACTCGGGGCAAAACGAACACGAACTTTTTGGAGCATCTGAGGATTCTTTAGAGGGCAAAGATAGGAGGAAGTCTTTTAACCCCAAAAGAAGGCCAACCCAATTATAAATTCTTTCGGTCGACGAAATTAGAAAGAGCTGCTAAACGGGGCGCATATTTTGAGGAATACGCCTGTTCATGACGCGGAACCAGACAGGAGGAATGAGGGCAAGGACCATGGAAGTAGGATATCCAAAGGGCATTTGCGGAGAACTGTCATGGTAATCTAGAAGCTGGTATTTCTTGGAAGAGGTATAATGGTGATCGCTATGCCTGGTTAATTCATAAAGTATGATCCTCCCTAAGACATGATTGCTGTTCCAGGAATGGACCTCGCGAACACGTTCATACCTGCCCGAAGGAAGCTTTTGCCGCAATAAGCCATAATGTTCAATATAATTGACGGTTTCCAATAGGAGAAAACCTACTATTGCTGCCCCTATTGCAAAGAGTAAGGTTGGGAGGCCAAATACAAGATAAAGCACCAGGGCGTAAAGCGCTTGTATGATGGCAAACCAAAACATATCATTTTTATACGAGAAAAAGTTTGTTGATGCCCCCTTGAGCAATGATAGTTGAATCTTCCACGCCTTTAGCACTTGCCTGCTGACAGAGGTCACCCAGAAGAAATATACACTCTGATTATAACGCGCTGTAGCAGGGTCCTCTTTGGTTGCAGCATGGAGGTGATGCCCAAAATTGTGTTCAATATAAAAGTGCATGTAGAAGGCGGGTAATAGTAGTAACTTGCCCAGATAGCGCTCCGCGGATTGTTGCCTATGGCCCAATTCATGTGCTACATTAATGCCATTGGTGCCCAGCACAATGCCCAATGAGATCATCAAACCAATAAGTTCATAAAGCGCATAGGTGGTATGGGAAACGGCCCACAGGTAATAGAGGAGTAGTCCAAATACGATGGGAATGTTGGCATACAACATCCAGTCGAACAGCACGTTCAACTTTTTTTGATCCCGTTTTTCCGGAGCTAAATTGCTACTATCCTGGGGCAATAGGACCTCCAGGATCGGGATCAATAAAAAAGTGTAAACAGGGGTAAAAAAGCACCAATACCCTCTTAAAGAAATACTTAGCAACGCAGTAGCAGGAATGGTAAGGGCAGCCAAATATTTTAAATCCTTCATCTTTAGCTTTTTAACAAATTTTTGAGGTCCAATTCTCGCATATCCGGTATCTTGGTATTAAATATAGAAGAATTTGGAAAGTTATAATAACATTCTGCATAAACTATCGGGTTTTATAAAGAAATATTACACCGGGCAGTTAATTAAGGGAGTGTTTTTATTTGTCGCCCTCGGGATGCTATTTTTTATAGGATTGATGTCCCTGGAATACTTCCTGTGGCTGAATAGTAACGGTCGCTTTATCCTATTGCTGGTCGGATTGCTTATGACGACCTTCTTGCTGGTGAAATTCCTCATAGTTCCACTTTTTTATTTATTTCAACTGCGTAAAGGACTGGACCCAAAACAGGCTTCCAGGATGATAGGGGATCATTTCCCGGAAGTAGGAGATCGTTTACTTAATTTAATCGACTTAGCAGAGGATGAGCAACAATCCGAATTGTTGCTGGCCAGTATAGAACAACGTTCTCAAGCATTGGTAAAAGTTCCTTTTCAAAAAGCGATAGACCTCAGAACGAGTTGGCGTTTTGCTAAATATTTGGTGGTACCGGCGATCATAATCGTTCTTATGGCACTAGCAGGTCAGTTGGGTCCTTTTTTTGGATCATACGAGCGCGTAATGAATTACGACCTTGCCTACGAAAGACCTGCTCCTTTCCGTTTTTTCATCCTTAATGAATCCCTTGAGGCGCTTGAAGGAAATTCCTATGAATTGCTGGTGCAAACCGTAGGCGAGATTAGACCTGAGGAGGTCTTCATAGTTATAGAAGGGAAAGAACGATTACTCCAACAAAAGAATGAGGTCTTCTCATATACCTTTAATACACCATTGCGCTCCGCAGCGTTCTTTTTAAGGGCGAATGACGTTACATCCCCCAATTATCACTTCCAGGCGTTAGAAGCACCTGCTATCATACAACTGGAGACCATCCTGTCCTATCCTGCGTATACGGAAAGAGCACCCGACACCCTTTTAGGAACCGGTAACGCTATCATACCGGAAGGCACTGTGGTTACCTGGTCTGTCACAGGCAAGAACGCCGGCACAATAGATTTTAGGACAGCCGATACGATCGTTCCTATGGACAAAAGAGATCAGTATTTCACACTAAGCAAAAAGTTAGATACTGATCTAACATATGGCTTAGCGGTATCTAATGAGAATGTGGCAAACTATGAGGCACTGGAGTACCGTTTAAAGGTCACAAAAGATGAAAGCCCCACCATTGTCGTAAAAGAAGTAAGGGATTCTTTAAGTGGCGCATTGTTTTACGAGGGAAGTGCAAAAGATGATTATCGTATTACGAAGGTAGAATTATTGTATTATGTTGAAAACGAGGAAGATAAGGAAAAGAAAATCATCCTGGACCAACCAGTTACAGACAGCTATGAATTTTATTATTCCTTTCCATCAGGGGTGGTATTGGAGGAAGGAAAGGAGTATCACTATTATTTTAAAGTAACGGATAATGACGGATTAAGGGGAGGAAAATCGACTAACAGTCAGATGTTTAGCACCTCAATACTTACTGCAGAGCAGGAAAAAGAAAGACTATTAGAATACCAACAGGATCTGTTGAAGGAAGGAGACAGGACCCTGGACACCTTTAAAGAGCAGCAAGAATCCCTTAATGAATTGAATAAAGCACAGAAAGAAAAGAATACCCTTTCTTTCAACGATCAGAATGAGGTAAGGAATTTCCTGAAAAAACAACAACAACAGGAACTGTTAATGCAACAATTTAGCAAGCAGTTAAAGGAGGCCATCAAGGACAGTGACAAGGAAGACAAGATGAATCAATTGCTTAAAGAGCGACTGGAAAGGCAGGAGATGGAAGCCAGGAAAAACGAGCAGCTTTTGGAAGAATTAAAAAAATTGGCAGATAAGTTAGAAAAGGAAGAACTGACACAACGATTAGAGGAGTTAGGTAAAAAACAACAAAATAGTAAACGAAACCTGGAACAACTGTTGGAATTGACCAAGAGGTACTATGTAAGGGAAAAAGCAAACCAACTTGGAAGGGATCTGGAGAGACTTTCTGAAAAGCAAGAAGTACTTTCAGAAGTAGAAATAGAGGACGATTTTAAAGATACAGAACAAGGAAAGATCAATGAGAACTTTAACGAAATTAAAGAACAGCTTAATGAGTTAAGAAACGATAATAAGCAATTAAGGAAACCACTGACTATTAATACTGACAAGGCGAAAGAAGAAGAAATAAACAAAGATTTACAAGATGCCAGGGAAGAAATAAATAAACAAAAAGGAACCGATAAAGCTGCGGAAAAGGAGGGTGATTCGGACACACAGGACAAGGCAAAACAGAAGCAACGCTCGGCAGCCGCCAAAATGAAACAAATGGGTGAGGACTTGCAGCAATCGGCCTCCGGGGGTGGGGAAGCTTCTATGGCGGAAGATGCCGCTATGCTACGACAAATTCTGGATAACCTGATTATCTTTTCATTTAAACAGGAAGCACTCATCGACAGGTTAAAGCAGCAGAATGGCAATGGTAATTATTATGCCAATGCAGTAAGGGAAGAGCAGGCGTTAAAAAGCTTGTTTGAACACGTAGACGACAGCTTATTTGCGCTATCCTTGCGTCAGGTAGAACTCACAGAATTCGTTAATGAACAAATAACCGAAGTGTATTATAACGTAGAGGAGTCATTAAACAGTCTGACGGAAGGCCAGATATACCAGGGAGTATCATACCAGCAATATGTATTGACGGCGGCGAATAACCTGGCAGATTTTCTAGCCAATATGCTAAGTAACATGCAACAAAGTATGGCACAAGGCAAAGGAGAAGGCGATAAAGATAACGAGTTTCAATTACCGGATATCATCAAGGGACAGCAGGGAATTGGTGAGAAAATGGGTGAGGGTATGAAAGAGTCCGGAGAAGGAAATAAGGGAAAGGAAGGCGAAAAGGGAGAAGGGGGTAAGGAGAAAGGACAGGAAGATCAAGGTAAAGAAACGGGAGAAGGAACAAAGAATGGCCAGTCTGGAAGGAGCCAAATGGGAAGTGGGATGGACGAAGAAGATATGGAAAACCTATATGAGATTTATAAGCAACAACAGGAAATCCGTAGTCGTTTGGAGCAACAATTGCTGGATATGATTAACAACGAGGATAAGGAATTGGCAATGAAACTCGCCAAACAGATGGAGGATTTTGAAAATGATCTGTTGCAAAACGGGATAACCGAAAGGACCTTAAATAAGGCAAACAGGATTGAACAACAACTGCTTAAGTTGGAGAACGCAACGCTGGAGCAGGGAAAGAAGGAAGAACGGGAAAGCGAATCTAATAGGAAACGATATTCGGGACCGTTGATGAAGCGGCCAGGAGAAACCGAGACTGAGAAGGGTGATGTTGAATTATTACAAAGACAAGCACTACCTTTGCAAAAAAAATACAGGGAAAAGGTACGGATATATTTTAGGAAGGATGATTGAGTATGCATATGAGGCTGGAAACGAATTGGTTGACTCAAAAAAATATACCAAATGGTTGAAAAAAGTGATCACTGAGGAAGGAGCTACAGTTGGAGCGATCTGCTATATCTTTACTTCAGACGAAAAAGTTCGTGAGATCAATAAAGAATATTTAGATCACGATTACTACACCGATATAATCACGTTCAATTATAACTCAGCGAAGACTATATCCGGGGATATTTTTATATCAGTCGAAAGTGTGGTGGACAACGCTAAGCACTATATGGTAACCTATGAAGAAGAACTAAGAAGGGTTATGATACACGGGGTATTGCATTTGCTTGGATATAATGATGCTACGGAGCTGGAGAAGGCTGCAATGAGACGATTAGAGGAAGAAAAATTGCAAATGTTCCACGTGGAACAATAAGTATACAGAATGTTTGAAAAGGAGTATGATGTAATAGTGGTTGGCGGAGGCCATGCGGGCGCAGAGGCAGCCGCTGCTTCTGCCAATATGGGTTCAAAGACCTTGTTGGTAACAATGAATCTGCAGACAATAGGTCAAATGTCGTGTAATCCTGCTATGGGCGGAATTGCAAAGGGTCAGATCGTAAGGGAGATAGACGCGTTGGGGGGCTATAGTGGTATAGTATCAGATAAGTCCGCTATTCAATTTAAAATGTTGAATAAAAGCAAGGGTCCGGCTATGTGGAGCCCAAGGACGCAAAATGATCGAATGCGATTTGCAGAGGAATGGCGGCTGGCATTGGAGCGCACCCCAAATGTGGATTTTTATCAGGAAATGGTAAAAGGATTGTTAATTGATAAGAACAAGGTAATTGGAGTACGAACGTCCCTTGGAATCGACATAAAAGGAAAGGCGGTAGTACTTACAAACGGCACTTTCTTAAACGGGTTAATACACATAGGCGAAAAGCAATTTGGCGGTGGTAGGGCTGGGGAAAAAGCCGCTACTGGAATAACGGAACAGCTGAGTAGTTTTGGTTTCGATTCGGGTAGAATGAAAACAGGCACCCCACCTAGGGTTGATGGCAGATCATTAGATTATAGCAGAATGATCGTTCAACCGGGTGATGCCAATCCGGATAAGTTCTCCTATTTGGATACCCCGTTATTGACCAATCAACGTGATTGTCATATGACACACACCTCGTCTTTGGTGCATGATCTCCTCAGGGAGGGTTTTGATCGCTCCCCTATGTTTAATGGCCGTATTCAAAGTATTGGCCCGCGCTATTGTCCATCAATAGAAGACAAGATCAATCGTTTTGCAGATAAAGAAAGCCACCAGATCTTTGTAGAACCGGAGGGCTGGGATACGGTAGAGGTCTATGTAAATGGGTTTTCTACATCATTACCCGAAGATGTGCAGTTCAAGGCGCTCAGATCCGTGGTCGGTTTTGAAAAGGTTAAATTTTTCAGGCCTGGTTATGCTATTGAGTATGATTATTTTCCACCTACGCAATTAAAACATACCCTGGAAACGAAAGTAATAGAGAACCTTTATTTTGCAGGGCAGATCAATGGTACTACCGGCTATGAGGAAGCGGCTTCGCAGGGCTTGATGGCAGGCATCAATGCCCATCTAAAAAATAATGACCTGCCTCCTTTTACATTAAAAAGGGATGAGGCATATATAGGGGTGCTTATTGATGATCTGATCACAAAGGGAACCGAAGAACCATACCGGATGTTTACATCAAGGGCAGAATACCGCACATTATTAAGGCAGGATAACGCAGATCTGAGGCTTACGCCAAAGGGGTATGCTATAGGGCTGGCCACAGAGGACCGTTTACGAAGAATGGAGAAAAAAGAACAAAAATCAGAGGCTTTTATAGACTTCTTCAAAACAACAAGCTTTAATCCGGATGATATAAACCCTATCCTTAACAGTGTTTCATCAGCACAGGTAAAACAAGCCGATAAAATGTATAAGGTATTTTCCAGGCCAAATGTTACCATGGACCACATGCTTCAGCTTCGTGAAGTAGCTGAATTTGTAACGGTAAATGAACTGGGAAAAGAAGTAATGGAGCAAACTGAAATTCAGGTGAAGTACTCTGGGTATATTGAAAAAGAAAAGAATAATGCAGACAAGCTTCAACGTTTAGAGAACATTAAAATACCGGAAGGTTTCGATTATTCTAAATTGAAGTCGCTCTCTTTTGAGGCCCGTGAAAAGTTAAATGCTATCAGACCCGTAACCATATCGCAGGCGTCTCGCATTAGCGGCGTATCACCAAGCGATATAAGCGTCTTGTTGGTGTTTATGGGGCGTTAAAGAAATAGTTCCACGTGGAACATCGATACATTTTAAAAAAAAGTAGTTGTACCGCGCGGCTGTCTATGGGCAGGATGGTAATGAGTGCGCGTAAAAGGAAGCATGAAAACCTATTTAAAAACAAAAGACTACGCTTATTCTCAGCAGGAATTCACCTTGCTTTATGATGAGGAATTGGAAATGCTTTGTACGCATCCGGTGCCATCGGATATTGAAAAATACTATGAGAGCGAAGGATATATTTCCCATACGGACGCCAGTACTTCAATTAAGGACAGGCTCTACCAGTGGATAAAGAAGTATAACCTAAAAAGGAAAGAACAGCTGTTAAGGCACTATGCCCCTGTCAATAACACCGTTTTGGACATTGGGGCAGGAACGGGCTCTTTTGTAAAGTATTTGCAACAGAAAGGGTGGGCCGCAGAAGGAGTAGAGCCCAACCCGAACGCGCGGTCCATTGCAGCGGAAAAAGGCCTGGCCCTTCATGCTTCGCCTGACCAGTTTCAGGACAGGGCATTTGGCAGTATCACTTTGTGGCATGTCCTGGAACACCTGCCCGATCTGAAAGCACAAATAAGGAAGATTAACAGCCTCCTGGATAAGCAGGGTATCGTTTTCGTTGCTGTTCCTAATTACCGTTCCTATGACGCTAAACACTATGGTAAATACTGGGCGGCCTATGATGTTCCAAGGCATCTATGGCATTTTTCTGAAAACTCGGTCAAAATGCTTTTTGAAAGAGAAGGTTTAAAGTACATGAACAGGCACCCCATGGTTTTTGATGCCTTTTATATTGCCCTTCTTTCAGAAAAATATAAAACAGGCAAAGCCAATTTTGTGAAAGCATTATGGCTGGGACTTCGTTCTAATCTGCAGGCAAGGCGCAATGGCCAGTACTCGGCACTACTTTATGTATTTAAAAAGCCCTAGAAGCCTATTAAAGCACTCAGACAAGCTAAAGAGCTATTGCCTATATGTAAGTAAGCCGAGCAGGAGATCTGGCGGCTGTGAGGGTTTTATAGGCAGAACCACTATAGATAAAAATAATTTAAAATATAAATTGTAATAGACAATAGCTATTATAACCAGGAATATGGTGTATGAAGGACGCTCACGGTCAAGATACTTTTTAGCAGAATCTTGTAGGTAAGCTCAGCAGCTTTATTACTTTTGCCAATCTAACTAAAAAAAGACATGAAGAAATTAGCACTTTTATTCGGAATGATATTATTGATGGCATGCCAACAAGACAAGATCGCGTATGTAGATAATATACGGTTAATGGATGGGTACAAGGAAAAGATTGCCATAGAGGCAAGGTATACCAGTCAAAAAGAAGCGTTCAATAAAAAAAGGGATAGTATATCAAGGGCTTTCCAAATGGAAGCACAAGCCATGGAAGCGCAGAGCAAAGCAATGTCTCAGCAAAAAGCGCAGGAAGCATATGGGATGTTGCAGCAAAAAGGGCAGATGATAGGACAGCAGTTGCAACAGGAAGAACAGCAGCTTTTATCGCAAGGACAAACGGAAATGGATAGCGTTATCCAAAAAGTAAAAAGGGAGATCGAAACCTTTGGGAAAGCAAATGGCTATACCTTTATTTTAGGAGGTGGTGAAGGAGGAAGTGTACTTTTTGGAGCAGAGGCAAAAGATATAACCGATGAGATCCTCAAAGAGCTTAATAAGGACTAAATGTCCTTGTACTAAACTTCAATAGCAATTGCTTTAATTCCGGGTACCTAGAATTGCAATAGGAATACCAGGAAGATAGCAGGGATAAAATACACCACAATCGTTTTAGCGCCTACATAGTCCTTTGCCATTCGTTGTCCAAAAAGAAGCATCAATAAAGCGATACAGGAAAGCGCAGCGCCATAAAATGCCATGGTCTTCTCCCCTGATAAACCAATTTGGATTAAACCGATAAGACAAAGTACAGCAGCAGCAATTTCTACTAAAAGAATGGTTGCCAATAATAAAGGGACCAGTCCTTTAAGGGGAGACTTGGAAAAATGATCTGTCAACCAGGACAAATTACCCTTCCAGTCGGTCACCTTGTCAACGCCACTCTGAAGAAAAGTAATGATTAAAAACAGCAGTAATAATAGCTCGGTTGCATTGTTTATAAGTGTATCCATATAAGTCGTTATTTCTAAAGTCCTGTCATTTGTTAAGCGGCTGCTTTATGCAGTAAACGGGTAAGTTTTATGGAGAGGTCGGTTAAAATAATTTTTGAATTTCCGTTTCGTTCCACATGATAGATGGCCTGTTCTAATTCTGAGGTTATTCCCATGATATTATTTTCATGAACGAAGGCTGCAAACTTTTGCAGTTGAAATCCATCTACATGAACACGCATATAAGCAAGTTCTTCTACGTTATAATTGATCAACATGGCTTGTCTGAAGACCGCCATGCAGTATTTCAAAAAATTCTTTTGCGTTTCCCTTCCCGTTTTCGCCACTTCCTCACTCCATAAGATAAGTTCATGGATGGCTGCCTTGTTGCCTTTGGCCTTAAAGGCACTGCGCACCCATTGCACGAACCATTTTTCAAAAATAAGTTCTTCAGAATCCTTATTCATCAGCTCCAGGGCCTTGTTGAAATTCCCATTGGCCTCATGCGCGAGCCGCTGCGCCTCTTCGCGAAGGACCCCGCGCGCAATTAAGGCACTTGCTATGGCTTCTTCTGATAAAGGCGAAAAATGTAAAAGCTGGCATCGCGATCGGATGGTCTGGATGATCAATTCTTCGTCTTCTGCGATCAGAACAAATACGGTTTTAACAGGGGGCTCTTCTATTAACTTAAGCAGTTTGTTGGCGGCAGACTGGTTCATTTTCTCAGCCATCCATATGATCATTACCTTGTATCCCCCTTCATATGATTTCAGAGAGAGTTTCTTTACAATATCCTGGGATTCGTCTACCCCTATAAGACCTTGTTTTTTCTCTATCCCAATGTGCCTGTACCAGTCAAATAAACTGCCGTAAGGCTGCTCCTTTACAAACTGCCGCCATTCTGCCATGTAATGGTCACTAACAGCATGACTTTTCACCGTATCAGAATTGGACACCGGGAACGCAAAATGCAGATCAGGATGAGACAAGGTATTGCATTTAGCGTTGCAGGCCCCCTGCCCACTTTCATTTTCACCTGAGGTATTTTGACAGAGGAGATACTGGGCATACGCGATCGCAGCCGGCAGCGTCCCGGAACCCTCCGGACCCACAAAGAGTTGCGCATGCGGAATACGACCAGAATCAGCACTGTAGGTGAGGTGCCTTTTAATATGATCGAGCCCTATGATATCTCTGAATAGCATGGTTTCAAAGATACGGTTTTTGGTTTGCTTTCCTTTTAAATTAAATGGTGCACCAACTTTACCTACGCTTATTTATTCTTTACATTTGTCGTTCTCATAATCTAATAGAACACATGAAAACCATAGACGATTTCAATTTTAAAAATAAAAAAGCCCTTATCAGAGTAGATTTTAACGTACCGCTCGATGCCGAGTTTCAGGTAACGGATACTAATAGAATAGAAGCGGCAAAACCAACCATAATGAAGGTATTGGAAGATGGAGGCAGTGCTGTGCTCATGAGTCATTTGGGAAGACCAAACGGGCAACCAAATCCGGATATGTCTTTAGCGCATATTTGTCAAATCGTCAGTGAAATCATAGGGGTTCAGGTGAAATTCGCACAAGATTGTGTTGGGCCGGCTGCAGCTGCGGCTATCGCAGATCTACAGGACGGAGAAGTGCTGCTACTGGAAAACCTCCGGTTTCATAAAGAGGAGGAAGAAGGAAATGTAGATTTTGCAAGGGAGTTGTCTCATATGGGCGATATTTATGTGAATGATGCTTTTGGTACCGCGCACCGAGCGCACGCCTCTACCACCATTGTGGCGCAGTTCTTCCCGGCTAAAAAATGTTTCGGGTACTTAATGGCAAAGGAAATTGAAGCGATCGAAAAAATTATGCGCACAGGTGAAAAACCGATCACCGCAATTTTAGGGGGCGCCAAGGTTTCCTCGAAGATTACTATCATAGAGAACATCCTGGACAAAGTAGACCACCTTATTATTGGAGGCGGAATGACCTATACGTTTGTTAAAGCGCAGGGAGGAGCCGTGGGCGATTCCATTTGTGAAGATGATAAAATGGCCCTGGCCCTGGAGATACTGGATAAGGCTGCCGAAAAAGGCGTAACTGTTCACCTGCCGGTAGACGTGGTTGCTGCAGATTCATTTTCAAATGAGGCAAAAACGCAAACAGTAGCGGTAAATAAAATCCCCGCGGGATGGCAAGGCCTGGATGCCGGTCCTAAAACATTAAAGGCCTTTGGAGACGTCATCCTGGCTTCCAAAACCATACTTTGGAATGGCCCGGTAGGGGTATTTGAGATGGAAAACTTTGCCAAAGGAACCATAGCCGTTGGCCACTATATTGATGAAGCCACCCGGAAAGGCGCCTTTTCATTGGTAGGCGGGGGCGATTCTGTGGCCGCTGTTAAAAAATTCGGTTTTGAGGATAAGGTCAGCTATGTATCCACCGGTGGAGGCGCCATGCTGGAAAGCCTGGAAGGGAAGACCCTGCCTGGAATAGCTGCAATAATGGCTTCATAAAATCGTTAGTATTTAAGGGTTTAAAAGCTTCTTAGGGCCCATTTTGAAGGAATATTTTATTCTTTCAAAAAAAAGTCGGATTTTCGTTCACCCCCCCACTGTTTAAACTAGGGTTATGTCTGCTATTAAAAGTTGGTCTATTCTTTCGTTGCTCTTTTTTTGCACTACAATAGTGCTGGGGCAACACCGCGATTCCATCGCCAAACCAATGCTGAAGAATCAGATAGAAGGAACCTTGCAACAGGCGGGAATTTCTGCAGCTGACGGAAAACAGCTTACAGCAATCCCGAACGACAGCCTGAACCAGGCAAAGGACAACCCAATGCTTTTGGCCAAAAACGCCGAAGGCAAGTTCCTGTTGTCGGACAATGCCATGGCTGCCCGTTATGACAGTCTATGGCTGAAGGAATTGTACGAAAGCGCCCAGTATTTCGACAGTATGTATGAGGAAGTTACAGGCGCAGATAGCCTGGCGCTGGACACGCTTCAGCTGGATACGGAACTACTTAAAGAACGACTCCGGCTTCTGGATCAGAAAACACCGTTTAACATCGCCTATAATCCCTCCCTGGAGGCGGTCATCAAGTCTTTTTTGATTCGCAAAAGGGACCTGATGGAACGTATGCTGACGGTCAGTCAGTTCTATTTTCCGTTTTTTGAGCAAGAGCTGGACAATCATAATATTCCTCTGGAAATTAAATACCTCGCCATTGTGGAATCGGCATTAAACCCAAGGGCCAAATCAAGGGTGGGCGCCACAGGGCTATGGCAGTTTATGTATGGGACCGGAAAAATGTACGGATTGGATGTAAGCAGTTATGTAGACGAAAGAAGTGATCCTATCAAATCGACCGAAGCTGCCTGTAAATATTTATCCAAATTATATGAGATCTTTGGCGATTGGGACCTCGCCCTGGCGGCATATAATTCAGGACCGGGGAATGTAAATAAGGCGATCAGGCGCTCTGGCGGATATACAAACTATTGGAATATACGACGCAATTTGCCCAGAGAGACTGCCGGTTATGTGCCAGCCTTCCTTGCCACCATGTACTTGTTCGAATACGCGGAGGAGCACGGCCTGAAACCAAAAAAGGCAGAACGCACCTATTTTGAAACAGACACCATTCGGGTGAAGCAGCTGATTACCTTCGATCAGATTTCGAAATTAGTAGACGTAAGTGTGGAGGAACTTATTGTTTTGAACCCTTCGTATAAACTGAATATCATACCAAATATACCCGAAGAAGGATATGTGCTGCGTCTCCCAAAAAGTGAGATTGGTAAATTTGTCTCGAATGAGGAGGCTATCTATGCGCATGTTGAGCAGGAGTTAAAAGCACAGGAAACGCCACTTCCGGAATTGGTTAAGGCCGAGGAGCGTATTCGGTACCGCGTTAAAAGCGGCGATTATTTAGGAAGGATCGCAGAACGATACGGCGTGCGTGTAAGCCAGATCAAGGAATGGAATGGTTTAAGAAGCAACGATCTTCGCATTGGGCAACGACTTACCATTTTTCCCAGAAAACCTGTGGTAGCCAATACGACGCCTCAAAATAAGGCTAACACACAGAATAACAATGAGTTGAAATACCATACGGTGCAAGAAGGCGACTCCTTGTGGACCATCTCAAAAAAATATCCTGGAATTACTATAGAGAATTTACGAGAATGGAACGGTATTAGTGGTAACAACTTAATGCCAGGAACCAAATTAAAGCTGTGCGCATGCTCTTCTTAGTGCATGTGTAAGAGGCGCGTTTTGAGACCTGTTCACCGTTGTTAAAAATTTGTGCAAAGTAATGAGACACTTGAGTATTATTGTGCTGCTTGCAATTGCAGCACTTTCCTGTGAAGATGGGAACAAAAAATCCTACAAACCGGGCTCTATTGGAGCCATAAACACCATTGGTGTTGTTATAAGCAACGACCTTTGGGAAGGTCCGGTAGGGGATAAATTAAGGGAGAAATTTGCCGCTCCCATTGTGGGGCTAATCTGGGACGAACCCATGTTTAGCCTGGAACAAATGCCTCAGAAGGTTTTTACCGGCACAACCAGGTATCGAAGAGCCGTATTGTTCGTATCATTAGACACGGTGAATGTTGCCCACCTAAAAACCGACCTTTATGCTACGCCCCAGGAGATCGGGGTCATAAAAGGTCGCACACAGGACGAGCTTATAGCCAATATTGATGCCTCTGCAGATAAAATGGCCATAGCCTTTAAGGAATTGGAATTAAAGGAAACTCAAAAACGTTTTTTACGATCCCTGAACAAGGATAAGGTACTGGAAGAAAAGTTTGGCATTACCCTGAGACTTCCCTCCATTTACAAGCTGGGTAAACAAGAGGACAATTTTGTCTGGATAGACCGCGAAATTCAGAAGGGAAGTATGAATATCATTGCGTATGATATCCCATGGAACTACCTGTCGAATGATTCTACCTTTGTAGCCGATTTTATACGCATGCGCGATTCGATTGGTGAGAAATATATTCCGGGACCCGATATGATCGATAAGAAAACGTATATGACGACGGAAGATGCCTTTGCGCCCTATGTATTTGAAACCGAGATCGATGGAAAGAAGGCCAAAGAAATAAGGAGTATTTGGGATATGGAAAATTATCCCATGGCCGGTCCGTTCGCAACCTTCATTATTGAGGACCAAAAGAATAACCGTAAGCTGGTTGTTGAAGGTTTTACCTTTGCTCCCGCTACCAATAAACGCGATTATATGTTCGAACTTGAAGCGATATTACGCACCATCAAATTCAAATGATAGTATAACAGAAAATAAAAAAGGCTCCCTTCTAAGAAAGAAGGGAGCCTTTTTTTAATCGAAAGCAAAGCCCGTAGCGAGCCTGAAAATAAAAGCGTATACAGTTATGACCCACAATGCGAAACAAAACCATGAGAACGCTTTAAAATACTTTTTCAGGAATATATTTCGCCAATTCCTGAATGCTTCCAAATAAATGTTTTTAACGAGTAAAATTTTCTCCATATCCCTTCCTTTATAGTTTTCCTAAAGGCAAAGATCATTTTCTGGTTTCCTTAAAGTATATTAAATAGACGAACTACTTAAATATCAGGTCAGAAAGAAGGAGCTGTTCAGGGGTTTCCGTAAACGGTATTTTTTATCGTTGTATTACCAGGGAAAAAATGAAGAAATAACAAATGCGGCTCCTTGGAGCCGCATTGATCTATTGGTTAAGCAGGAAGATTAATCGAAAGCAAATCCGGTAGCAACCCGGAAAATGAAGGCGTAAAGCACAATTACCAGACACGCCAGACAAAACCAGGTAAAAAATTTAAAAAAGTTGGTGACGAAATAGGAGCCTAGGTTTTTAAAGGCTTCCAAATAAATGGCTTTGATGAGTAAAATATGTTTCATGTTGGTCGATTTAGTATTTAAAAGCGGACTTTTATTGGTTATAACATGAAAATTAATCATTAGTGTATTGGGTGTTCCTGTAATTGTTGTCTAGGGTCATTTTCTTGTTGTGTAACAGCATTTCTTCGATTTTTTGGGCTAACAAAAAGGCTGTTAACTGGGAAATAACAACCTTTTCTACAACTAAAAAAGCCACCCGAAATAGCATCCAGATGGCTTTAATGGCAGGTTAGTTTATGATAGGGTTACATATCCACAATTATAAATTCTGAACGCCTGTTTAGCTGGTGTTGCTCGCTGCTGCAACGCACAGTTCCATCGCAACCATTGAGCAATTTTTCTTCCCCATACCCTATGGCACTAATGATCCTTTTAGGGTCTATTCCCTTGGAAATGATATAGGTTCTGGTAGCTTTTGCACGTCTGTCAGAAAGGTATTTATTGTATACGGCAGGACCCCTGGAGTCTGTGTGGGACGCGATTTTAATCGTCATGGCAGGATTTTCCTCCATAACCCTAACCAATTTATCCAGTTCTAAGGCCGCGTCGGCACGTATGTAGGCCTTATCAAAGTCAAAGAAGATCATGTCTAATTTCACTTTTTTAATTCCTTCCTCCAACACAATCAGTTCTTCTAATTTTTTCATAGAGAGGGCTACACGGACCGTTTCGTTCTCAATGGTCGAAATAGCTGTTTCCTCGTCAAGATAGGATCCTTTGGTTACCTTAATCGCGTATTTTCGATCGCTGTCCAGGTCTTCGAAAACGAAACCTCCGTCTTTGTCAGACACCACCTCTTTTAGTTTAATATTGTTCTCATCCAACAGTGTTACCAGGGCTTCAGGCATCACATCGCCTGAGACCAATTCTGTGATTACACCCGCTATGGCAGTCTGTATGATCTCTTCCGGAATAAGGCGCACAAACGAATAAATATCATCATCGCCTTTACCGCCCCGCCTGTTGGAAGCAAAAAATCCCTTCTGCGTTTCTTCATGTACGATATAAGAAAAATCATCCTTGTTGCTGTTAACAGGTTTCCCCATGTTTATTACTTCCTGGAAGCCGTTTTCATCATCATAAGCAACCTCATAGATATCCAGTCCTCCCAAACCAACGTGGCCGTTGGATGAAAAATATAATTTTTTATCGCTGACAAAGGGAAACATCTCTTTGCGGTCCGTATTGATCTCCGGCCCCAGGTTGCGGGGTTCTGAAAAGTTTCCATTCTCAAGGACATCTACCACAAATATGTCGGTCTCACCCAGGCTGCCTGGCCTGTCCGATACAAAGTACAGTTTTTTTCCGTCCGGGCTTAAAGCAGGATGTCCGGTAGAATAATCATCGCTGTTAAAAGACAACTCTTCCGCTTCCTTCCATTCCCCATTGACCTTCTGGGATCGGTATATTTTTAAGTTGTTATCGCCGTTTTCAGCACGCTTCAACTTTTTTCCATAATTATTCCTCGTAAAATACATGGTGGTATTGTCAGGAGAAAAAGTGACAGAGGCCTCATGGTATTTTGTATTGATCTTCTTTGAAAACTTAATGGCATCTTTAACTTCCTGTGATTCCTCGTTGACTTTGGCAACATACAAATCCAAATAGGGTTGGTTGTTCCATTTATACCGTCTGGTACTAAAAAAGGAAGAATCCATGGAGGAAGCAAATACCAGTTTGTCTTTGTCGTAAAACATTGGGGAGAAATCCGAATATTCAGAATTGGTCCCTATGTTCTTAATTTTGTATTCCTGTTCGGTATTCAGGATGTTGTCCAGCGTTTTTTCTTTTAGTGATGTTCTGGGGTCATTGATATCATAACGTCCTTTTCCTGTTTTGCTCTTTTTGTCATAAATGCGCATGAGTCTTTTGGCCCGGGCATATTTACCGGTTCCTTTTAAGCTGTGGGCATATTTAAAAATATTCTCAGCAGACATTTCATCTTCATATTTGTTGTAGAGAATGTCATACCAGTAAAAGGCCCTTTCCATATTGGTATTGAAATAATGAGAATCACCTGTTTTTTGGAGGATCTCATAGGTATAGCTTTCTTTGTTGCTTCCCAATACCTGTTCATAGATTTCGGCTGCTTCGGCATACCACATCTTATCAAAATACTGATCGGCTTTTTGCAGAAGTGTCTTATTTGGAGGATCTTTTTGTGCCCACCTTGCTGTTTTGGCCAGATAGGAGCTTTGGGTAATGGTGGTCAATACTTGTTGATCAATATTCTCGGTATCGATTGTGCCACCGGAACTATCTGTTGGAGCATTTTTGATGGTCATGATCCAAAGCTTATCCTTATACGCACCACCCATCTTAGAAACAGCTGAAGTCAGCACATCTTCCCAGTTATTGGAATAGTCCAGGTAGACATAAGAAAGCGATGTTTCCGGATGAACAGTTATATGGCCGTTCAGTTTCTTTGATTGCAGTTGCTTGACAAACCTGGTCGCATTATTCCCGTCACCAAATACACCGGCAACGGCGTAGTAACCGTCCTTTAATCGGGGCATTCCGTCAACAATTCTGGTGGCGATATTGCTTGTCTTGGCGGCCTTAATAAAATGGTCATAAGATTTACGAACAGTCCCTTTTTCAGGAACGGATACTTTTGGACTACTGGTTGCCCTGGCATTGCTGCTTTCAGCAACATTCAGGATCCAGACTTTATCGTTGTACTTGCCATTTACCCTTGTTAAACAAGAGGCGATGGCCTCTTCCCAACCGGCAAAATGCTTCAAATACACGTAATGCATCTTATTTTCAGGACTTTCGAAGATGCTGGGAGACAAGTTTTTCTGGCGCAAGGCCCGGGCAAATTTATGTGCATTTTGGTTTTCACCAAAAACGCCGGCAATAAGGTAATACCCATTAGTTAGATTTGAATATCCATAAACGGTCTTACTGGCAATGTTATGCTCTTTGGCCGCAGCTTTAAAAGTTTCTTCAACAGTAAGGGTTTTGCCCGTAACTTTTGAAGGCACACCGTTAGAAAGTTCTGATCCTGCAAGCAGACTACGGGCATTATTTGCAGCACTGGTAGTAGCAACCAGGGCGCAAATAAAAAGCACTGAAAAAAACAATCTTGGCAGTCGTAGTGTCATGAGTTCAATAAGGCCAAAGGACGTAAGGGTTTATTGATACGGGTCAATTTCATGGTATACATTCCCGGGCCGGTCTTAATTAATTCTATCTAATAACGTCGAATGTATGCCTTCTTATGTTGAACGAAACTATTTTGTTGTGAAATGGATGTTTTATGTCGTGTATCCTGAATTATTGTGGTTCTTTCTAATGGAAAACACGGGAAGAGTTTATTTATAAGGCATTGAACCAAAAGCGTGCACAAGGAAAGGCATTCCAAAAACAGCGGAAAGGAGCAACCCTTTTAACCACGTCAGACTATCACCAAAGACCAAACAGTATAAAATATTCGAACAAGGGAAGATGATTTTTAAAGCGGATCAGTAAATGAAGGATGGGTGTGAAATAAAAAAGCATCCTTAGTTTTAAGAATGCTTTGTATAAATGTGAAAACAGAAGAACTTAGTCTTTCTTTTCCTCTATTTTATCATCTTCTTTTGAGGCGTCTTTAAATTCTTTAATACCGCTTCCCAAACCCCTCATTAATTCAGGAATCTTTTTGCCGCCAAACAATAACAGCACTAATACTACTATAACGGCTATTTGCCAGGGGCCGATTACCAAAAAAGGAACTAATAAGGTCATATTCTTAAATTTAAAAGGTAAACAAAGGTAGTAAAAATCTAAATAGGTAATATTGAATTAAAACGTTAAGATTTAGATTAAATTGCGGCAGGCCGGTTGCTTTTACTAACCCCGGCGTTTTTATGAATTCGTTTTTTGTAAAATTCCCATTTTTATGATGGTTTTAAGGTGATATTAAATACGAAATGTATCTTTGTAGGCAATGGAAAAAAAAGGTAAAAAGAGAAAGGAAATAAAACGAAAGCTCCTTCATAAGTATCGGCTGGTGATACTGAATGAGAGCACTTTCGAAGAAAAAATCTCTTTTAAACTAAGCCGGTTGAATGTTTTTATCACGGGCACCTTATTTATCATAGTCCTTATCGCCTTCACGACGCTGCTAATTGCCTTTACCCCATTACGGGAATATATCCCCGGATATTCCTCAACCCGACTTAAGAAACAGGCCACAGATTTAACCTATAAAACGGATTCCCTGGTGAATGTTCTAAATTATACCAATAAGTATTTAGAGAATATACGAATGGTACTGCGGGGCGATGTTGAAAACAATGAGATTAACAGGGACTCCTTATTTGAACAATTCAAGATCGACCCTTCCACGGTAGATCTTTCCCCAATAAAAGAAGATTCTATTTTACGAGCACAGGTGGCACTGGAAGATAAATACAATCTTTTTCAGCGTGCGATCAATAGGGGAAGCTTAGTGCTTTTTTCGCCGGTATCCGGGGTAGTGTCCCAGGGGTATGATGCGCAAAAAAAGCACTTTGCGATGGATATCGTAGCCGAAAAGGATACGCCCGTGAAGGCGGTCGCAGACGGAACGGTTATTTTTTCTGAATGGACGGCTGCTACGGGCTATGTCATTATCATGGAACATGAAGAAGGGCTTTTGTCTGTGTACAAACACAACGGCTCCCTGAATAAGGAACAAGGCGATATTGTAAAAGCCGGGGAGGTAATTGCTTCCGTAGGCAATACGGGTGAATTCACCACCGGCCCCCACCTTCATTTCGAGCTTTGGAGCAATGGAAACTCGGTGAACCCTGCAGACTACATTGATTTTAACTAATATAAGATGTCCTTAAAGTCACTTGCAGCCAGGATCTTTGCGGGAATTGTCCATAAAAAGACACAAAAATGGGTGAATGATCCCGTTACCACCCAAAAGGAGGTATTTCAATCCCTTATTCGAACGGCAAAAAACACAAAATTTGGCAGTGATCATGGTTTTGACTCCATAACATCATACGAAGATTTTGCTACGAATGTACCGATTCGTGATTACGAGGAAATGAAGGACTATGTGAACCTTGTAGTTTCCGGGGAACCAGATATTTTATGGCCCGGAAAACCCATTTATTTTGCAAAGACCAGTGGCACCACTTCCGGTGCTAAATATATCCCGATCACAAAAGGTTCTATAAAATGCCAGGTAGAAGCCTCCCGAAATGCCATCCTGAGCTATATCCATGAAACCGGGAGGGCAGGCTTTGTCGATGGAAAAATGATCTTCCTGCAGGGGAGTCCCGAACTTCAGGAAAAAAATGGGATCAAAGTAGGCCGACTCTCAGGGATATCGGCACACTACGTTCCCAATTACTTGCAAAAAAACAGGCTTCCCAGCTGGGAGACCAACTGCATTGAGGACTGGGAAACCAAGGTAGACAAGATCGTGCAGGAGACCCTGAAGGAAGACATGACCGTCATTGCGGGCATCCCTTCATGGGTGCAGATGTATTTTGAAAAATTGAATACTGCATCAGGAAAAAAAATTAGTGCCCTTTTTAAAAATCTGGAGCTTTTCATTTACGGTGGGGTCAATTACGAACCCTACCGCGCTACTTTTGAAAATCTTATTGGGAGAAAGGTGGCGAGTATTGAATTGTTTCCTGCCAGTGAAGGTTTCTTTGCCTATCAGGACAGGCAGGATACCAAAGGGATGTTATTGCTCCTCAATGCCGGGATCTTCTATGAATTTGTAGCGGCGGATACATTTTTTGAGGAACATCCCAAACGACTCACCATCGGAGAGGTGGCAGTAGGGGTGAACTATGTGATGATCATTTCCACCAATGCCGGATTATGGGCCTACAATTTAGGAGATACCGTTCAGTTTATTTCTTTAAAACCCTATCGTATCATCGTTTCCGGAAGGATCAAGCATTTCATCTCTGCCTTTGGGGAACATGTGATCGCCAAGGAAGTGGAGCATGCCATGCAGGAGGCGATCAATAAAACCGATGCCAGGGTAAACGAGTTTACCGTTGCCCCACAAATTACCCCGGAAAATAAAGAACTTCCCTACCACGAATGGTTTATTGAGTTTGCCAAAGTACCGTCAGATATGGACTTGTTCGCATCAACCCTTGATGCATCACTTCAGCAGCAAAACAGTTATTACCTGGATTTGATCAAAGGGAAGATATTACAGCCGCTTAAGATCACGTCGGTTAAGCCAGGCGGTTTTCAGGCGTATATGAAAACAGTAGGCAAATTGGGAGGGCAAAATAAAGTGCAACGCCTTGCCAATGACAGGAAGCTGGCCAATGAGTTGGTAAAACAAAAAGTGTGATAGGGGTATTCTTCCAAGGCGATTGAAAGTCTTCCTGGTCATATTACATCAATATAAAATGTACTTTTGTATCAATTTATGAGTAAAGTAAAAGACACCACGCGGGCCCAGGAATCTACAAACGCCATTGAGCGTTTATATATCACCATGCGCCATTTGTTCAATAGGGGGTTTTACAAGCCCATGGGCGTTTCCGGGGATACGTTGCGGAATGCGTTGTTATTGCTTCGCCCGGAGATATATGGTTCCATTGCGGAAGAAAAAACGGAACTGAATGGTCTGATCTATGTCCTGGAACGATTGCCGGAAGGGATTGAGCAATGCCGGTATATCAACCTGACCTCAGATGAAGGGTACTCCAAATCGCATTTCACGCCGATAATCCCGCCAAAAAGAAGGCGTAATTGTTATCGGATAGATGACGAGCAGATGAATATTGAGATCACCCGGGGGCGCTCGGATATATACGATATACTTACACACCTAACCTTCCTGTTTATTGAATCAGGTAAAATATGCAAGCGGGTCCTTATTGAAGACACGGACAAGACCATCAGGGACTGGAAAAAGCTGGCCGATGCGGCAAACAAGCCAAAACTTACGCAGGCCGAAAGGGAAGTAGCACTGATCCATACGGCCAATATTTTGGGGAGGTCCTTTGTGGAAACCATGGACATCTATACCAAGCTGGCTACCAAAAAAGAACCTGAGCGGTTCCTGAAAATTATTTACTGGCTGGGGAAGTTGGCCATTGAAGAAGAAACCGGGGGCGAAAAGAGGACCATTACCTTTAGTACCTTATTGCGGGAGCGTTTAGGGCACCATATCCATGGAGACCAATGGGCACATAATATCAAAGAGACCCTGCATAAGCATGGCCTGCTGCAAAGGCCTATCCATATAATAAGTGCCAACATGCACAGCGTGCTGAATTCCATGTACGCAAAAAAGGCATTGAGCAAAGAATTTCCCCAGAACGACCCGCTGGAAATGTTCCAGGAGCTTAGCTATGAGAAGAATACAAAGCTGAGGGAAAAGGTGCTGGCTGTCGCAAGGAAAAACGGCATGATCGAAATAAAGGATATCTCGGGGACCAATATTGATGTTCAGATCTTTGATATGGCCAAGCTTGGGGAGGATGTCTGCTGTTATGAGATGGCAGAAGCACTTCCTGACGATAAAAAACCTGTTATCTTTGTGATGGACTATGCCTTTGGGGAACAGGCCTATGAATCTATCGATGAGCTGTTGAAACCTTACAAACCTAAGGGTAAAAAGCCTGTATTTTTAGACGTCACTTCAATTTCTATTATGGGGAAAGCCGGTATTCTGGAAGGGGGAAAAGGAGATCTGATGATCCCGAACGCCCATATTTTTGAGGGTACGGCTGATAACTATCCTTTTCATAACGAATTCAGTGCGGAAGATTTCAGGGGCAATGGGTTGAAAGTGCTGGAGGGCACTATGGTAACGGTTTTGGGCACCTCCTTACAGAATAAGGATATCTTAACCTTTTTCCATGAATCGACCTGGGGCGTCATTGGACTGGAAATGGAAGGCGTGCACTATCAGAAGGCGATACAGTCGGCCTCCAAGATCAGAAAAAGCATTCGGGAAGACGTAAAAGTACGCTATGCGTATTATGCGTCGGACAACCCCCTGGAGACGGGAAGTACCCTGGCTTCCGGAGGACTCGGAACCACTGGGGTAAAACCCACCTATTTGATCACCGATAAGATATTAAAACAACTATTTAACATATAACCATGGACAAAGAAGCAACACCAAAAAATACACCACCAAGTGATGAGATCGATTTGGGACAACTGTTTCAGATGATCGGGAATGGTTTTAGAAACCTGTTTAATTTTATAGGGAACATCTTTAAAGGCCTTTTCCATATTTTCATCCTTTTTCTTTTATTTATAAAAAGACATTTTATAAAATTCGCAATAACTGGAATATTAGGATTGGCCCTAGGATTATATTTAGATTACCTTAAAGGTCCAAATTATATGTCTTCTATGGTTGTTGAGCCAAATTTCAACAGCGCCCAACAACTTTACAATAACATAAAATTTTATAACGAATTAGCTGATGCCAAGGATTCTGTGGGTCTTGCAGAAGCACTAAAAATTAGTATTTCAGAGGCAGCGACCATAAAAGAATTCAAGGTAGAGTCCTATACAGATGAGAATCAAAAAGTACAACTATTTGATAGATTTATACGGACGCTTGACTCAACTACTCAGAAAGCGATTGACATGGAAAACTATCTAAAAAATTTTAATTCCATTGATGCACGTTTTCATACAATCACAATTGTGTCGAGTGATAATTCAATAGCTAAAAAGGTACAACCAACTATAATAAACTCTATTTCAAATAATTCTTATTTTAAATTACAACAGAGCATCAGTGATATAAATTTAAATCTGCAGGATAGCATATATAATAAGCAATTAATTGAAATAGATTCTTTGCAACTTTTATATAAAAAGGTAATGCTAAAGGAAGCTGAAAATCCAATGCAGGGAACGAATATAAATTTGGCTGAGAACGGGACAAATGAAAATAAGGAACTCGCTTTGATAAATAAAGTGGATGAAGTTAAGAAAGGTCTCGTGTCTATTAATCAAGAACGCGCTAATAAGTCAAGTATTCTCAATGTAATTTCTGCATTTCCAAGACTGGGAGTTGAATCAAAAGAAGTTTGGGATAATTATAAATATTTAATGCCGATTTTATTTGTAAGTCTGTTGTTTATCATCTTAAGTTTTATAAGCTTGAATAATTTCTTAAAAAATTACAGTGATAAATAGGGATATATGACTGTATTGGTAACCGGTGGTGCAGGATTTATTGGCAGTAATTTCATCCCCTATTTTTTAGAGGCCCATCCGTCTTACCATATCATTAATCTGGATAAGCTTACCTACGCGGGTGATCTGTCAAATTTGGCAGAAATTGAAAATCATGACCGGTACAGATTTGTTTTGGGAGACATCTGTGATGAATTATTGGTAGAGGATCTCTTTAAAAAATATGATATTTCTGCGATCATCCATTTTGCTGCGGAATCCCATGTGGATAATTCCATTCAATCCCCTAATAATTTTATAAAAACCAACATAGAAGGCACTTTTGTTTTGTTAGAGGCGGCCAAGAACTATTGGTCTGAAAAAAAGGTGTCTGACCGCAAGAACAGATTCCATCTCATCTCAACAGATGAGGTCTATGGGAGTTTGGGAAAAACGGGTTTTTTTACGGAGCAGAGTCCCTATGCCCCCAACAGCCCTTATAGCGCTTCAAAAGCTTCTTCAGATTTTCTTGCGAGAAGTTACCACCATACCTATGGATTAGACCTGGTTATTAGTAATAGCTCTAATAATTATGGCCCAAAACAACATGACGAAAAATTGATCCCAACCATAATCAGAAAAGCCTTGGGCAATGAAGCGATCCCTATCTATGGCGATGGAAGCAATGTTCGGGACTGGATCTATGTGCTAGATCATTGTAAGGCGATCGATATAGTATTTCATAAAGGAATTTCAGGGGAATCCTATGTCATTGGAGGTAACAATGAGCATGCTAATTTGTATCTTGCTCATGAGGTTTGTATCCTTTTGGATGAGCTGAAACCAAGAAGTAACGGAAGTTATAAAGATCAGATTACCTATGTCAAAGACCGTTTAGGTCATGACTACCGCTATGCTATTGATGCTTCCAAAATAAAAAATACACTTCAATGGCAGCCGGAGGAAGATTTTACCAGCGGTCTGCTAAAAACTGTAGAGTGGTACTTAAATAAATACCTAAAGGTATAAAATGAAAGGAATAATATTGGCCGGAGGGTCAGGAACCCGATTGTATCCTATCACACTGGTAACCAGCAAACAACTGATGCCGGTCTATGATAAGCCCATGATCTACTACCCCTTAGCCACTTTAATGGAGGCGGGGATTCGGGAATTCCTAATTATCACGAATCCTTCAGATGTCCATTTATTTAGGGCACTATTGGGAGACGGCACCCAACTGGGATGTCATTTTGAATATGCGGTTCAAGAGGAACCCAGGGGAATCGCAGAGGCATTTATTATAGGGGCCGATTTTATAGCAAAAGAAAAAGTGGCCCTTATCCTGGGAGACAACATATTTTATGGCGCCGGATTGGCCAACCTGCTACAGCAAAATAATGATCCGGATGGGGGCATTATATTTGGGTATCATGTTCAGGACCCACAACGGTATGGGGTAGTATCATTCAACAATGAAGGAAATGCAATCTCTATAGAAGAAAAACCGAAACATCCAAAATCGAATTATGCCATTCCGGGGATCTACTTTTATGATTCAGAAGTTGTGAAAATAGCCAGGGAAATAAAACCAAGTCAGCGGGGAGAACTCGAAATAACGGATATTAACTTGGCATACCTCAAAAGAGGAAAATTGAAAGTTAGTATTTTAGACCGTGGTACCGCCTGGCTTGATACCGGAACTTTTGCATCTTTAATGCAAGCTGCCCAGTTTGTGGAGGTGATCGAGGATCGTCAGGGATTGAAAATAGGAGCGATAGAAGAAGTAGCCTATAAAATGGGCTATATTACCAAAAAACAATTGCACGTACTTGCAAAACCCTTGCTGAAAAGCGGTTATGGGGAGTATTTGTTACAATTGAAATAACCTTACTTGTGAAAGTAATACCTACTAATTTACGCGATTGCTTTATTATAGAACCAACCGTATATGTGGATCAAAGGGGTCATTTCCTGGAGGTCTTCAATAAGCGCGCACTTGAAGAGGAGCTAAATTACTCAATTGATTTTGTACAGGATAACCTATCTGTTTCCAAAAACGGCGTATTAAGGGGTCTCCATTTTCAAAAGGGGGCCGATGCGCAGGCTAAGTTGGTTCAGGTAATAAAAGGCGAAGTACTGGATGTAGTGGTCGATCTTCGAAAAGACAGTCCCACTTTTAAACAGCACTTTAAGACAAGGCTATCCGATCAAAAAACACAATTGTTATTTATTCCCAAAGGAATGGCACATGGCTTTCTTGCTTTACAAGAGGGCACGATATTTACCTATAAATGTGACGCCTACTATGCCAAAGAAGCAGAGTCCGGTATCATTTACAACGATCCCGAGCTTGGGATTGACTGGGAATTTCCTGAGACCGATTTCATTTTATCCGAAAAGGACCAAAAACTGCCGAGATTAAGAGACTTAGTGTTATGATACAGGTATTGGTAACAGGATCAGAGGGGCAGTTGGGCATGAGCCTGCAGAAGATCGCTGCAAATTATCCTAACATACGGTTCACATTTAAAGATAAAGGAAGTCTTGACATTACCAATAAAGAAAAGGTCAAGGAAGTCTTTGAAAAGGGGAAATTCGACTTTTGCATTAACTGTTCGGCCTTTACGAACGTAGAGGAAGCCGAAAGAAATCCGGATATCGCTTTTTTGGTAAATGCCGAAGGGGCAAAGAATGTAGCGGAAGCGTGTAAGGAGTTTAAGGTAAAACTAATTCATATCTCTACCGATTATGTGTTTAATGGGGAAAAGGAAGGAGGGTATTTGCCTTCGGATGTTCCTAACCCAATAAACGAATACGGAAGATCTAAGCTCAAAGGGGAACAGTATATCCAGGAAGTATTAGATGCTTATTTGATCATAAGAACTTCCTGGCTATATTCGGAGTTCGGGCATAATTTTTACAAAACGATTCTCGCGAAGGCCAATAGAAAAGAAACCATTTACGTGACCGATGCCCAAAAGGGATGTCCTACGGATACCAATCATTTGGCCGGTTTTATTATGGACATTCTATTGGCACCCGAATTTAAAACCGGGATTTGCCATTTTACGGATGGGGAAGCCATGACCTGGTTCGAATTTGCCAAGAGGATTGTTAAAGAGCATACTTTGGAGAAGGAAGTAAAGGTTGTTAGGGATAAGAATTATCGTAGTTTTGCAGAGAGACCAAGAAATAGTGTTTTGTTAACTAGAACTAATAGGGAAAACGAAAAATCATGAAAGTAGCCTTAATAACAGGTGTTACAGGGCAGGATGGCGCCTATTTAAGCGAATTTCTACTCAAGAAAGGATATCAGGTCCATGGTTTAAAACGACGCTCATCTCTTTTTAATACGGATAGGATAGATCATTTGTATCAGGACCCTCATGTCGATCATCGCAATTTCTTTCTTCATTACGGGGACATGACGGACAGCACGAATCTAATTCGATTGATTCAGGAGATTCAGCCGGACGAGATCTATAATTTGGCGGCTATGAGTCACGTAGCTGTTTCTTTCGAAGTGCCGGAGTATACTGGAAATGCGGATGGATTGGGAACACTTAGGGTATTAGACGCTGTTCGTTTACTAGGCTTGGAAAACAAGACAAGGATCTACCAGGCTTCAACATCCGAATTATACGGTAAGGTACAGGAAGTGCCGCAAACGGAAACCACACCCTTTTATCCCAGAAGCCCCTATGCCGTCGCTAAAATGTATGCCTACTGGATTACCGTGAATTATCGGGAAGCCTATGGCATCTTTGCGTGCAATGGCATCCTGTTTAATCATGAATCGCCCATCCGGGGAGAAACGTTTGTGACCCGCAAGATAACCAGGGCTGCCTCAAGAATTGCACTCGGTATGCAGGATAAATTTTATCTGGGGAATTTGGATGCACAGCGCGATTGGGGCCATGCGAAGGATTATGTTCGCATGATGTGGATGATCCTGCAGGCAGATGAAGCAGAGGACTGGGTAATTGCTACTGGAACTACTACACCCGTCAGGGAATTTGTACGAATGAGTTTTGCACATGTAGGGATAGAACTGGAGTTTAAAGGAGAGGGAGTCAATGAAAAAGGATTCGTTAAAGCCTGTCATAACCCTGAATATAAGCTTCCTGTTGGCAAAGAAATATTGAATGTAGATCCAAAGTACTTCAGGCCAACCGAAGTAGATTTACTTATAGGCGACGCTTCCAAGGCCAAGAATAAGCTGGGATGGGTGCCTGAGTACAACCTGGACGAACTGGTAAAAGATATGATGAGAAGCGATATAAAGTTAATGAAAAAGGAGGCCTATCTAAAAGATGGCGGGTATACTATCATGAACTATTTCGAATAAGCTAATGGATAAAAATTCCAAAATCTATTTAGCCGGACATCGGGGCTTGGTTGGAAGTGCGATTTTAAAAAATCTTAAGGAGAAAGGCTATACCACTTTTATTACCCGAACACATCAAGAATTAGATCTGACGAACCAACGAGCCGTCGCTGATTTTTTTAAGGCAGAAAAACCGGAATATGTTTTTTTGGCGGCCGCCAAAGTGGGAGGCATTGTTGCGAATAATACCTACAGGGCCGACTTCATTTATGAAAACCTGATGATCCAAAACAATGTCATTCATCAAAGTTACATACAAGGCGTAAAAAAAATGATGTTCTTAGGGAGTACCTGTATCTACCCCAAGAACTGCCCGCAACCCATGAAAGAGGAGTATTTGCTTACCGATACCCTGGAGTATACTAATGAGCCCTATGCCATCGCAAAGATCGCAGGGATAAAAATGTGCGAGAGCTACAATTTGCAATATGGGACAAATTTTATCTCCGTAATGCCAACCAATCTTTACGGTCCCAATGACAATTTTGATCTAGAGAAATCACATGTATTGCCTGCGTTACTAAGGAAAATACACCTGGGAAAAGCCCTGGAAGATGCTAATTGGGGTCTGATCAGGGAAGATCTGAATAAATTGCCTATAGAAGGGGTAGACGGGACGGCCTCTGAAAATAGTATTTTAAAGATACTTGACAAATACGGGGTCCGTTTTGAAACTGAAAACAATGTTTCTGTTGAAATATGGGGTTCGGGAAATCCAATGCGGGAATTTCTTTGGTCTGAAGATATGGCAGATGCCTGTGTGTTTTTAATGGAACACCGGGATTTTACTGACACCTATGACCCTAACAAGAATGAAATCAGAAATACACATATTAATATTGGCACGGGCACAGATATCTCCATTAAAGATCTGGCGTTATTAATAAAGGAAATTATTGGTTTTCATGGCGAATTGGTTTTTAACTCTGACAAACCGGATGGAACCATGAAAAAACTAACAGATGTCACAAAAATTCATGCACTTGGCTGGAAACATAATGTAATGCTCAGTGACGGTGTAGATAAGTTATATAAGTGGTACTTAAACAACTAATTCATAAACAACTCAATCAAAGGCACCTTTTAGACATACTAAATCTCACTTAAATTATTAAAACTGATCTTAACTTATAATTTAAAAGCTAATTCATTAATTTGAAAAATGGAACTAAACATTTATCTAATAGACCTTTAGTTACAAATATTCTATGGCTTTTTTTTGATAAGGGATATGGAGCCATCTTAAGTCTGTATATATATGCATTACTGGCGAAATACCTGGGTACGGAACTATTCGGCGTATGGAACTATATTCTTGCTTTTAGTGCCATTATTCCCGCATTTGCAAGTTTGGGGATAAATTTTATCATAGTCCGAAAGTTAAATGAAACGCCAAAGTTAGCTTCGCTAATTCTGGCAAACTCCTTTTTGTTGAGACTTATAGCTGGAGTCTTATTTTCACTTATCATATTTGTGATCTACCAATTGGTAGGTATTAATTCCGGGGTACAATATATTGGAATTGTAATCTTAATTTTTATTTCTCAGATAGTTCTTAATTCGAATATTTTCATCTTTAAAAATGAAGCAGATTTAAATAATGACAAAACAGTAATTGCAAGGAATATTGCACTAACCCTTGCCTTTGGACTTAGATATTTTGGTATTAAATCGGAATATTGTTTGCTATTTTTTGCTTTTACAAATGTTATTGAATATTTGATATTTATCGGGATGTCTTATTTTTTCTTTCTTAGAACAGGGCCATATATTTCTTTGAATTTAAAGTTTAATAAAAAAATCTCGTTTTACCTATTAAAAGAAGGGCTACCTCTATTATTATCGGCAATAACAGTAATACTATATTTAAAAATTGATCAATTAATTATTGCTTTTTTAATGGACAATCAAAGTGTTGGAATATATTCCGCTGCCTCCAGAATTACAGAAATGCTTTACTCAATACCTGTAGTTATAGCGAATGTGTTTTTCCCAAGAATTGTCTTAGAAAAAAACAATAAAACTAATAGCTTCAATTTATATAATAAGTTATACGGAAGCATTATAATCACGACACTTCTTATATCAGTAATTGTTTCAACCTTTTCTTCAATAATCATAGACATGCTTTTTGGACCATTGTTTATAGAATCAACAGAGGTTTTAATTATTTATGCATGGTCTTTATTTTTTATGGGACTTTTAGTAAGTAGCAGCAAGTATTTACTTGTAATTAATAAAAACAAAATAATACTGATACGTAGTATTTTGGGATTAGTTTCTAACATCTTATTGAATTTTATTTTAATTCCAATGATGGGGATCAAAGGTGCTGCATGGGCAACATTAATTTCTTATTCTATAGCTGCCTATTTTTCAAATATTTTCTTTAAAGAGTTAAGGCCAATTATGATTTCCCAGATTACCTCGGTGTTTTATTTGGCAAGAAATGTGTTCGGGAAGATTAAATTCAGGTAATTTTTTTTCATATCCGTATCTTCGCACGTAAATTCTATTTAAATAAAAAATACTTTCTAGATTATTAGAACCTATGCCAATTATTAAACCCATCAAATATTTTTATCATTATTATATTTCTCCTGGGTATGTAAGGAAAAAATATATGCTCCCCACACATGTAAACTTTCCTATTACAGACAATTGTAATTCGAAATGTCAAATGTGCAATGTTTGGAAGGACAAATCGGAAAATGAACTTTCTGTATTGGAAATGCAAAAATTGTTTTCAGACCTTTTATTTAATAAGGTCAAACATTTTGGCATTTCCGGAGGAGAGCCCACCCTAAGGAAGGACTTAATAGAATGTATCAAAGTAATTTTAGAATCCCTTCCAGAGTTAAACAGCCTTTCTATAACCTCACATGGTTTTCATCCGACAAAGTGGCAAAAATTACTTCCTGAAATAATCAGCCTGTGCAATGAAAGAAACGTGTTTTTTAAGCTTAATATCAGTGTAGACGGGATTGGTGAATTGCATGAGGAGGTAAGACGGATTGCAGGCGGATGGAAGAAGGTGCTAAAAACGATAAAGATCGCTAAGCAAAATAATTGCCCATTGCAAATTCAATGTACGGTATCTAAGCATAATGTTTTTGGAGTAAATGAAGTATTGCATTTTGCAAAAACAAATAATATTGAATTAATTTTTCGTAAAGCAACCAGTATCAATCGGCTCTATAATAGCGACATAACCGATGAGTTTTTCACAAGTAATCAAGAAGATTCATTTTTTTCAGATTTTTTAAGATCTGATAATTTAATAAAAGAAACCAAAAATCCAGGTAGGAGACTTATTTATAAGGAAATAGCACAAAGATTAACGACGGGTACACTTAGAAATGCACCTTGTCATTTTCAGAATAACGGCGTACTAATTTCAGCTCATGGAGAAATGTTTCATTGTTCCATAGACGAAAATCCACTTGGAAATTGCAGAGTAAGTAGTCCTTACGAGATTTACTTTAGTGAAAATGCAAGAAAACAACTAACAAATCTTCTCAATAATATTTGTCCACATTGTATTCATGATCAATCAGGTAGCTGGAATCCGTTTCTGATTATTAAGGACACCGTATTTACAAAATTCAAAAGTTTGAAGTCAGTTTTAAATTATTTTGATTTTGGGAGGAAAAATATTGCCTATTTATTAGGATTGTACAGGAGGAAAATTAGAGTTGATGTTACTGAAAATAATACCAAATCATTGCATATTATCGGTGCTTATGGCGGAGAGCATGTAGGGGACTCTGCTATTTTGGGAGGCGTAATTCTTAGACAATTGCATAGACACGAAAATTTAAATAAGATAATTGTTTACAGTAAACGGCCCGATAGAACTCTTTTTTGGGTAAAGGGTTTAGATTTTGATCCTGAAATATCTATTGCAGTAAAAGATTATAAAAGTCTAAATGAAATTTCTCTTTCCAAGAATGATTTGCTAACGTGGGCCGGGGGTCCCATAATGGAAATGCCCGTTGACTTGTTTGAACATTATATAACTATAAATGGGTTTACGTCGAATAAAATAAAATTTGAAATTATCGGTTGTGGTTGGGGCCCATTTAAGTCTATTTATTCCAAAACTCTTGCAAAAAAAATACTTGCAAAAGCAAGCTTTATTCAAATGCGAGATACTTATGATTTGCCATTTGAACATGATTTAGCAAAAGATCCGGCATTTGATTATCTTCTAAGAAAAGTCAGCAAGGAAACGGAATGGAATTGGAACAGTCATAAAGCTAAAGAATTCATTGATAAAATTAAAAACAAGGGTTACTCCAAGTTACTGTTATTAAATGTTAGACCTATTTGGTCTAAGTACAATAAATCCGAGTTTTCAATTGATGAATTACATTCAAGACTTAAGAAAAGTATTATGAAGGTCATTAAAAACATCCCAGAGGGTACAGCAATCATTTCAGTTCCTTTTAATACGGATCACTATGGGTTTTCCGATATGGATTTGGCAATGGAAATTAATGATGAATGCAGAAATAACAATTTAAAAAATTACTTCTTATTTAACAGAGAATTAAACGTGCGAGATATGACCTTATTTTTAAATAATTTTGATTATGCTATATGTATGCGGTTCCACGCCTGTATTTTTCTTAAGAGCCTCGATATTCCAGTTTATGGGATAGATTATACCGCCGGTGAAATTGGCAAGGTAGGAGGATTATTTAAATCATTTAATGACCCTAACTACTCCAATATTCTAGAAATCGATACAGAACAGATTAATAGTTTTATCTTGAAGCACCAAAATTAGTCACTTTTGAAAAAGGTGGTTATAGTTATTTGTTCGCTATTATTATTTACGTTTCTTAGGAGTTTTCTAATTTTACTAGCTCCTTTTTTACTCCTTTTTCTATGTTATGTATTTAAACTTAGATTGACCTATAAAATTTTAGGCCCAATTTTAGTTCTCCTTGTCGGTTTAGTAATTAACATTGGTTATTTTCAGTCATATTTCCTCAACAATATAGTATCTGTCATACTATTATTTTTTACGACTGTTGTACTAATTCTTAAAACAAAAAATCAGTATATAACCATTGAACAATGGATGAAGTACTCGTCTATTGTGCTCATTTTGGTTGACTTTAGCGGGTTGATCAATTTTATTTATGTATTTATTACAGGCAGTTGGTTGTTAGATGACAGTTTTTCAGGACTGTATGGAAGAAGCGGATTAAGTATGCATACTCTATCCCTTGTAAATTTTATTTATTGTATTTATTATTTCGAAAAGAAAGCATACAAAAATTTTTTAATCTTTGTCTTAAGTGGCTTCATGTGTTTTTATGGATTGGGGTTATTGTTATTTATAATTTCATTTGGACTCGTCCTTTTAAGGAGTATCAAGGTAGAATATATTAAATATGTTATTTCAGCCCCAATTCTAATATTTTTAGTTATTGTTTTCACAAACAGTATTAATCCGCACCTTTTTTCATACATGAATAAGAATATTGACCGAGCATTAAGCAGCTTTGTTAATGATCTTCCTTATGAAAATGAAATGACCGATGTGAGAAACCTTGAAACGGTTAAAACACCAAGGAAAATATTATCTTTTAAAGGCGCTATTAAAAGAATTCAAGAGCCTAGAATATTTTTTATTGGCACAGGTCCGGGCACTTATAATTCAAGAACGTCATTTTTGCTGAATGGTGAATATACAAGGAACCCACTTTTTAAAAAAATTAGTAATAGACCTGAATATGCCGAAAAAGATATTTATCCTTTGTGGAATAATGATATTATTTTTCAATTTAATGACGGGACTAGAAATCAGCCATTTAGCTCCGTAATGGCTCTTTTCATTGAGTACGGTTTTTTGATTTTTATAATGTTATTTTTATTAATGTATAATTTATTCAAAAGAACACTCTCAAATAATAAAGACAAGAAATTTTTTGTAAGATTTATTTTCATTTTTGGGTTTCTTAATATTTTGTTTGAAAACTATCTTGAGTATCCCGAGTTTATGATATTAATTATTATAATCATAAAATCATTAGAAAGTAATATTACGGATCACAGCAATTCAAAGAGTACATTGTGAATATTCTGAAAACATAAATTTTAAAATTCATAATGAAAGTTCTACAAATTCATAATAAATATAAAAAACATGGGGGTGAAGATGTGGTCCTGGAAAATGAATTTCAATTATTAAGAGAAAGAGGAGTCGACACTAAACAAATAATATTTACTAATGTTGAGGTTGATCCGTTTAAATTATTCTACAATAAAAATTCGTATCATAAGGTAAAAACTGAATTAGATAATTTTAAGCCAGACATCATCCACATTCATAATATTTTTTATAATGCATCACCGAGCGTATTTAAAGCTGCCAAAGAGGCAAAAATACCGGTTATTATGACCCTACATAATTTTAGATTATTATGCACAGGAGCTTTGTTTCTAAGAGATAACAAATTATGCACAAAGTGTAAAAACAAGATATTTCCTTTGCCAGGGGTAATACACAAATGCTTCAAAAATTCATATAGCAAAAGCCTAGTCCTTTCTGCGTTTATTGGATATAATAAGCTTATAAACACCTGGGATACATACGTAGACAAGTTTATTGTATTGACCCCATTCATTAAAGATCTTATACTTTCATCAAGTTTGGGGCTTAGTGAAGATAAGCTTGTGGTTAAGCCCAATAGTACGGATGACTTGGAGAAATTTCATGGCAGTGAAAAAGCTAGAGAAGGTTTTTTATTTATAGGAAGACTTTCTGAAGAGAAAGGGGTCGACAGACTTATTAATGCCTTTAATGGTCTCCCAAAATGCAAATTAGAGGTTATAGGGACGGGAGATCTTTATGATAAACTCAAATCTAATTCTAATAGTAATATAGTTTTTCACGGGAAACAAGACAAGAGCTTTATAAATAGAAAACTTTCCACTACAAAAGCATTGATAGTTCCTTCTATCTGGTATGAAGGCCTTCCCAATACTATATTGGAAGCGTATTCATCAGGAACTCCAGTTTTGTCATCAAATCTGGATAATATAAATCAAATCGTCATTGATGGATATAATGGAGTGACATTTGATCCTGATAATATAGATGAGATAATAGGAAAAATAAAAGTATTTGATAAAATGGACATTACTAAATACTCCATAAACGCAAGAAATACATTTATTGAAAAGTATACACACGAAGTTAATTATCAAGCATTGATTAGAATATATTTAGAAACCATAACTACCTACTCTAATGCTCAATGATTTTCTCTTTGGTTTTCTTGTTCAATTCTAATAAACAAACATAATACAAGATGTTGAGAAATCTAAAGCTCTCTCTTAAAGCCCGAATCCTGAAAATCGATAATTTAATCTTGCTAATTGTCCTAGTTTTACCCTGGAGTAATGCATTGTGCAATATTTTGATAGTTGCTTTTTTGGCCTATTTTTCTTTTTCATTTTTCAAAAAAAGAATTGTTTTACAAAAAGACGTTAAGATCGGATTTAGCTTAATATTTTTATTTATTCTTGTTTGCGCGCTATCTATAATTAACCTTAAAAATCCGGGAGACGGCATTCATTACCTAGCACGTATTTCTCTAATATTTACCATTCCATTGGGGATATATTATTTTAAAACAACGAATAGTGGTATTGTCAATAAGGTGATATTGATTAGATATGTACACTCCACTGTTATTTTGGCCATTGTAACCATCATCTATGGTTTGTTCAAATGGTATACAAATTCTGAAAATCTTCCCTTAGAACAATTTCTAACCTATAAGAATTTGTCTCACTTATTAGTGAATCATCAACCCATCTATTTTTCATTGTTTGTAGGTTTTGCCGGGATCTTAAGTTTCTCGGCCTTTTTAGAATTAAAAAAAGACAAAACCAAATGGTTATATCTTAGCGAGTTCATCTTCCTTTTGTTTTTCATTTTTTTATTAGGCGCCAGAACTGCAATCGCCAGCACACTTATTTGTATTGTATTTATGGCATTTAAAAGGTCCAAGAAGGCCCTTATAATTTTTGTATTTTCCTTTGCACTGCTCTTTGCGGCTAACTATTCATACAATAATACCTTCAAAACAAGAATTGATTATTTATTGGAGTTTACGACAGATTTCGATTACCATAGTTCCTGGTCTTATGAAGGGTTGGCATTTAGATTTATGACTTGGAGTTGTTCTGTAGAGGTAATCACAAATAATTTCTGGTTCGGAACGGGGGTTAGTGGCGCACAAGAACAAATGAATGCTTGTTACGTTGATAATTCTTACGACTCATTAATATATTTTATTAATAATGATAATACAAAATTCAATTCACATAGTCTTTTTTTAGAAGTTTTTGTTACAACTGGTTTGCTAGGTGTTGTTGTTTTAGGAGCAATATTTATTTATTATTTGATTTTTGCCATAAATAAATCAAAGTACTTACTTCTAATTTTCTTGGCCTACTTTCTGTTAAATGGCCTTACTGAATCTTTATTTATTCGTGAAAAAGGAATATTGTTTTACGCTCTTTTTTTGGGGATACTTTCGAATCTGGAAAATTATGGTAAACCTCGGTTAAGTGTATGAAAGTATTATATTTTATTGCCATGGGTATTTCCAAGAAAGCGCAGCTCAAATTAGCTAAATAATGAAATTAGAGTTTTTAAATTTAAAAATCAACGGGATAAGTAATGCGCAACTATTGCAAGAAATAGTTGAAAAGGCAAAAAAAAAGGAATCTGCATATTTGTGTGCAGTAAATGTTCATATGACCGTTGAAGCGCAAACAGATCTTGAGCTTTTAGAATCAATTACTGCCGCTACTTGGGCTGTCACGGACGGGACACCAGTTGCTTGGGCATTTTCATGGTTTCATAAAATAAGGCAAGAAAGAATTGCCGGAATGGACATTACTCCCCAATTGTTACATCTGGCGGAATGTAACCAATTAACTGTGTCTGTTTATGGAAATACTTTAATTATATTAGAACAATTTAAAAACTTTATAAGCATTAATTTTCCAAACATAATTATTGGAAGCTTTATATCACCTCCTTTCAGAGAACTTACCGTTCACGAACAAGATAAGTATATTGACCAATTAACAACTTCGGGAACAGACATATTGTTTGTTTCATTGGGGTGTCCAAAACAAGAAAAATGGATGTTGCACCATTCACATAAAATAAATGGTGTTTCGCTTGGTATAGGAAATGCGATCAATACTACTATAGGAAAGGAAAAAAGACCACCAAAATTCATTCAAAAAATGGGATTGGAATGGCTTATTAGGCTTGTCCAAAATCCTAAAAGGCTTTTCAGTAGATACCTTATCACAAACACAAAGTTTTGTTTATTACTTTTGAAGCTTCTAATAAAGAAATAATTCACCGTAAAAGTCAAAGTAAATTTTCAAAATACAGCCATTGATTAATTCAATTTTAGCTATTTATGAGTTTGAAAAAAGATAAATATTCGGGCTTTATTTATCCAATTTCCTTAATGGCAGATTTGTTTGTTATAAACATCTTTGCATATTTACTACCTATACTTTTTCAATATCCTATATTATTTCATAGCTATATTACAATAGCTTGGTTAATAATATCTCTAAAAAATCGCTTTTATGAAGTACATAGATATACAAAAGAGGTCCATATTTTAAAAAAATTATTTACCCAATTCGTTATCTTTTTTTTGGTTCTTTTTGCCTTTATAGGGTTTTTTAAACAACCGAATATTAGTAGATTAAACCTAGCTATTTATTTTATATCTGTTTTTACTGCTATTCTTGCTATCAAAATTCTCAACTATTATCTTTTAAAACAATATAGAAAACAAGTTAAAGGAAGCCTGAGGGATGTAGTCGTAATAGGCAAAAATAGAAAAACAGACCAGCTCATTAAGATGTTTAAGGATCACAGTGAGTATGGTTATAATTTAATAAAACAATTTAACCCTGATAAACCGGAGTTTACTATTGCTGATTGCTTAGAGTTCATAAAACAATATAATATTGATGAAATATATTGTTCTATAAACGAGCTTAATAATTCAGAAATATCTGAATTTGTAGATTATGCCGAAAACAACGTTATCAAATTAAAATTTATTCCAGATAATAAGGAAATATTTACAAAGAATTTAAAATTGGATTTTTATGAGTATTTTCCAATACTCTCATTGAGAGAAATTCCTTTGGATGATCCATTTAATAGATTCTATAAAAGATCTTTTGATATTGTTTTTTCTTTATTTGTTTGTGTTTTTTTGTTGGTTTGGCTTTTCCCAATCATTGGATTGTTAATAAAACTTGATTCTAGAGGACCTATTTATTTTAGACAGAATAGGCCAGGGTTTAAGGAACAGGGTTTTCCATGTTATAAGTTCCGAACTATGAAACTAAATGAATCAACAGAACAGTCGGCTTCAAGGAATGACCCCAGGATAACAAAGTTAGGATCCTTCTTAAGAAGAACTAGTATTGATGAACTTCCCCAATTTGTTAATGTGTTGCTAGGCGATATGTCGGTCGTTGGACCAAGACCACATTTATGGAAGCAAAATGAGGATTATGGTACGACAGTAGAAAAATATATGTTACGCCATTTTGTTAATCCTGGTATAACCGGATTAGCTCAAAGCAAGGGATTTAGGGGAGGGATTGAAACAAAAGAAGATATAAAAAACAGAATAAGATATGATGTTTTTTATATCGAAAACTGGTCTTTCTTTTTGGATATGAAAATAATATTACAAACAATTTTGAATGTTTTTCGAGGTGAGGAAAAAGCTTATTAGACTAAGTTGTGAAACGATACGTTTAAAATTACTCCGTAAAATCAAATAAAAGGTTGTTATACTAACCTCCTCATGCCCTTTTAAGGCGAATTTGTTGTAGGGTTGGGATGTGCCGCTTATTTTTACATCCGAATGAAATTATTTATATAATATCCCTATGAAAATATCTGTTATTGGAACTGGATACGTTGGACTGGTTACGGGCACTTGCCTTGCTGAAACTGGCAATGAGGTTATATGCGTAGATATCGATGAAAATAAAGTGTTACGTATGCAATCAGGAGAGGTTCCTATCTATGAGCCGCACTTAGATGTTCTTTTTGAACGAAACATCAAGGCAGACAGGCTCAAATTCACCACTTCCCTGCAAGAAGGACTTGATCATGGCGATATCATTTTCCTGGCCCTACCAACACCAGAGGACGAAGATGGCTCTGCGGACCTTAAATATATTTTAGGAGTGGCGGAGGACATCGGTAAGATAATCAAAAACTATAAGGTCATTGTAGACAAGAGTACGGTTCCTGTTGGGACTTCTGAAAAGGTGCGTGCTACCATCGCTAAAAATGCGAAATGCGATTTTGATGTGGTCTCAAATCCTGAATTTCTCAGAGAGGGCTACGCGGTAGATGATTTTTTAAAACCTGAACGTATTGTAGTAGGCACCAGTTCTGACAAGGCTACTAAACTTATGGAAAAGCTCTACGCTCCTTTTGTGCGATCCGGAAACCCGGTAATCATTATGGATGAGAAATCTGCTGAGCTGACCAAGTATGCTGCGAATTCTTTTCTGGCGGCTAAGATCACCTTTATGAACGAGATTGCGAATTTTTGTGAAAAAGTTGGAGCTGATGTGGATAAGGTCCGTATAGGTATGGGTACCGATTCCCGCATTGGAAAACGCTTTTTATTCCCAGGGATTGGTTATGGTGGCTCATGCTTTCCAAAGGACGTAAAAGCACTTCACAAGTCGGGGAAGGATCATAATTATGATTTTAAGATCCTTAATGCGGTAATCAAGGTAAACCAAACCCAGAAGACCATCTTAATCCCCAAGATCAAGAAATATTTTAATAACGAACTGAAAGGAAAGAAGATCGGACTCTGGGGCCTTGCCTTTAAGCCAGAAACAGATGATATTCGAGAAGCCCCCGCTTTGTATATGATAGAAGAACTTCTAAAATTGGGTGCAGAGATTACAGCTTTCGATCCTGAGGCCATGGATAACGTGAAGCTAAAATTAGGAGATAAAATAACTTTTTCACCCGGCATGTATGGAGCCTTGGAAGAGGCAGATGCCCTTTTGATTTGCACGGAATGGGGAGTTTTTCGTAACCCTAATTTCAAGTTAATGAAGGAATTGTTGAAAAATAACGTAATTTTCGATGGGCGTAACCTTTACGATACACATGAGATCAAAGAAGAAGGGTTTCATTACGAATCAATAGGCCGTTAGGTTAAGATAACAATAAATCCATTAAAAACTTGGAATGAAAAGAGTATTGATTACCGGTGCAGCGGGATTTCTGGGATCCCACTTGTGCGATCGATTCATCGATGAGGGATTTCATGTTATTGGGATGGACAACCTAATTACTGGCGATCTTAAGAACATAGAACACCTCTTTAAATTACCTGAATTTGAGTTTCATCATCACGACGTATCCAAGTTTGTACATGTGCCAGGCTCTTTAGATTATATTCTGCATTTCGCCTCCCCTGCCAGCCCTATCGATTATCTTAAAATTCCTATCCAGACTCTAAAGGTGGGTGCCTTAGGCACACATAACCTTTTAGGGTTGGCTAAAGATAAGAGGGCACGTATCTTAATAGCCTCCACCTCCGAGATTTATGGAGATCCATTGGTACATCCACAGACCGAAGAATATTACGGCAATGTAAATACTATCGGGCCAAGGGGCGTCTATGATGAGGCCAAGCGTTTTCAGGAATCCATCACTATGGCATATCACCGGTTTCATGGGGTAGATACCCGTATCGTACGCATCTTCAACACCTATGGCCCACGGATGCGCCTAAACGATGGCCGGGTTATTCCCGCTTTTATGGGACAAGCGCTTAGAGGGGAGGACCTTACTGTTTTTGGAGACGGGTCACAAACCCGTTCTTTCTGTTATGTAGATGACGAGATAGAGGGTATCTATAGGCTCCTGATGAGTGATTATAAATTACCAGTCAATATTGGAAACCCTCATGAAATAACGATCAAGGATTTTGCTGAAGAAATCATTAAGTTAACAGGCACCGATCAGAAAATTGTTTACAAGCCATTGCCCAAAGATGATCCAATGCAACGCCAACCGGATATAACTAAGGCTAAAAATATCCTTGGTTGGGAACCTAAAGTTGGTAGGGAAGAAGGTATGCGCAAAACCTTTCAATATTTCAAAAGTCTTTCCAAGGAAGAATTAGAGAAAACGGAGCACCGTGACTTTACTGGTCATAACAGGAGCTAGTCATTGCTGTTTTTAATAATTATCATAATCTAAATACAGGATAGAGACGTCTCGTTTTTAAGTCACTTACTGTATTTTTGTCTAAATTATAGACTAAATGAATATCTTACTTCTTGGCTCCGGAGGCCGTGAACATACCCTGGCATGGAAATTAACCCAAAGCCCCCACCTTCAACAGCTATATGTGGCGCCAGGCAATGCCGCCACTTCGCAGATCGCAGAAAACATCCCTGTCAACGTCAATGATTTTGAGGCCATCAAGGCGATCGCCATCGCCAGGAGCATTGATATGGTAGTGGTGGGTCCGGAAGATCCACTGGTCAATGGCATTCACGATTTCTTTCTGAATGATCCCGCATTAGCCCATATACCTGTGATTGGCCCGCAAAAAGAGGCAGCCACCCTGGAAGGAAGCAAAGATTTCGCAAAGCAATTTATGATGCGCCATGGCATCCCTACGGCCGTCTACAAAAGTTTTACAGCGGCAAATCTGGCCGAAGGATATGCCTTTTTAGAGTCGCTCAATGCGCCCTATGTTTTAAAGGCCGATGGGTTGGCAGCAGGAAAAGGGGTGGTCATCCTGCAAGGCCTGGACGAAGCCAAAAGTGAATTACGGACGATGCTGGTCGATTCCAAATTCGGAAAGGCAAGCACCACGGTGGTGATCGAAGAGTTTTTATCAGGTGTTGAGCTCAGCTGCTTTGTGCTAACAGACGGAAAAAACTATAAGGTACTTCCTACAGCGAAAGATTACAAACGTATCGGGGAAGGCGATACCGGACTCAATACAGGAGGGATGGGTGCCATTTCGCCCGTGCCGTTCGCAAACGATGCCTTTATGAAAAAGGTACAGGACAGGATCATTGCCCCCACCATGGAGGGGTTCCAAAAGGACAATATCCCTTACCAGGGGTTTGTTTTTATAGGACTGATAAAAGTAGGCGAGGAGCCGTATGTCATTGAGTACAATGTGCGGTTAGGAGATCCCGAAACGGAAGTGGTCATCCCCAGGATCAAGAACGATCTGGTAGAAGTATTTACAGCGGTCGCCAAAGGCTCCTTAAATGACATAAGGCTGGAGATCGACGAAAGAGCAGCCACTACGGTCATGACCGTGTCAAAAGGATATCCTGAAGCCTATGAAAAGGGGTATGAAATAAAGGGACTCGAATCCGAAATGGACTCGATCGTTTTCCATGCTGGCACAGCTATAAAAGAGGGGAAGGTCGTAACCAATGGCGGACGCGTTTTAGCGGTTACCTCCTATGGAAAGGATTTTAAAGAAGCACTGGCAACGTCCTATAAAAATGTATCAAAAATACATTTTGAGGGCATGTATTACCGAAAAGACCTGGGATTCGACCTATAAAAAAGAATGGGAAGTGATGGACTTATCTTCTTCCTGATTGTCATCGAACTTTTTAAGCTGAAGAAGCCAGTAAACCATGGCCACTCCTCCAATGAGCATAAAAAGCCAATTCACTATATTACTGGTCCACCAACTTTCCATAAAGCGAAAAAAGTCATAGGGCCAAAAAAGTCCGTTCACGAATAAATCTTCTATGCCGTAAAAAAATGAGCTCATCTTGGTTATATTTACGAGGACAAAAATATAAAATCCCGGGATGATTTCAGGCATTTTTGACAAAACAAAACCTATTAATTATTTACTGATCCTCGGATTTACGTTCATTTTCTATTGGTTCGTTCAACTTTTTGTTGAGAAAAACGACTATGAGCTTCAGCAAACAGCCCTACAATCCCTGATCCTGCTCATGCTATTATTGAGCATTTTGGTCATCAATTTTGTGGTAAACAGAAATCAGATCACCAATGCCAATTCCTTTGTCATCCTCTATTTTGCCCTCTTATTGATCATTTTTCCCAAAGCGATCACGGATAATAATGCCATCCTTTGCAATTTTTTTCTTTTACTCGCGTGCCGACGACTCATCAGCCTGAAGTCGCTTAAAAATATCAAATTAAAAATACTGGATGCTACGCTCTGGGTGCTTACGGCCAGCCTTTTTTATGACTGGGCGGCCCTTTTTTTACTGCTGGTTTTTATCGCCATCTATATTTATGAGCCAAAGAACATAAATAACTGGTTGGTTCCCTTAGTTGGGGTCGTTGTGTTTGCTCTGATAAGTTTTGCTGTATTGATCCTGGCCAATAATGCTGATTTCTTTGAGCGTCACTATGAATTTTCTACCGGGAGTAATTCTTTTAGCATACCAGACATGGAGAGTTGGCTTAAACTGCTGATTTTAATTGTTCTGATCATCATTACCGGAATGGCGGTTTTTTTGAAATCGGGGAAACTGGGTCTGGGCCGCATCATTAATTTAAGGATCATTGCCATCTTTTTTGCGATCGCTTTGTTGGTTGGGTTCCTACAGTCTTCTCATGAGGATTTCCCGGTCCTGATCAGCTTCTTCCCCGGAGCTGTATTTATGGGCAAGTATGTAGAAATTATTAAGCGACAGAAAATAAAGGAATTGGTCCTTATAGGGTCCATACTGTTATCGATCATTATTTTGTTGATCGATGTGCTTATCAAATAATGGATACCTTTGTAAAAACAGTAATCAGTATGTTTAGTAAACAAGCTTTTGAGATTTTTGAGGAGAGTATTAAGAAGTACCATATTGAGGACAGCGTAGATCAGGAGTTCCATAACCCTTATCCCCCTAATGAGATCGCCCATCTGCTCTATAAGAAAAACTGGATAGATACCGTTCAATGGCATTATGAGGACATTATTCGAGACCCTCAGATCGCTCCGGAGGCAGCCCTTGAGTTAAAACGAAAAATTGATGCCAGTAACCAGGAAAGGACCGACCTGGTAGAGTATATCGACAGTTATTTCCTAAATAAATACTCATCGGTATCTATTCAGAAAGATGCGACTATCAATACGGAAAGTCCGGCCTGGGCCATTGACAGGCTTTCCATCCTGGCCCTTAAGGTCTATCATATGCGGGAAGAGGCAGAACGGACCGACGCCACCAGGGAGCATATTCAAAACTGCAGTCAAAAATTAGCCGTATTGCTGGAACAGAAAAAAGACCTTTCGCTGGCTATTGATCAATTACTCCAGGATATAGAAGAGGGACGTAAATACATGAAAGTCTACAAACAGATGAAGATGTATAATGACGAGGAGTTAAACCCGATCCTGCGTGGTCAAAAATAAGACAGAACACCTGCTGGTCATCAGGCTCTCCGCTATGGGTGACGTAGCCATGACGGTGCCGGTGCTGCTCGCACTATCCAGAACCTACCCTGATCTTAAGATCACGGTACTTACCAGAGGCCTCTTTGCCCCGATGTTTTCGCATATCCCTAACACTGATGTCTACGAGGCAGATGTAAAAGGGATCCACAAGGGTCTATTTGGGTTATTTAAATTATCAAAAGAACTCAGAAAACAAGCGTTTACGGCAGTTGCCGACCTTCATAACGTATTGCGGAGTTCCATCTTGAAAATATTGTTCTTAGGGTCAGGCCTCCCTTTTGTGCAAATTGATAAAGGCAGGAAGGAAAAAAAGGCGCTTACCCGTTGGAAGCACAAGACCATCGAACCACTGATAACTACCCACGAACGGTATGCGGCGGTTTTTCAAAAGCTAGGGTATCCGGTTGCCCTTATGCAAAGCGATACGCTTCCAAAGATTGCGCCCACAAAGAAGAATACAGGAGCTGTTGGGAGATGGTTCTAAAAAAGTAATCGGCATAGCCCCTTATGCCGCGTTTAAAGGGAAAATGTACCCCCTTTCGCTACTAAAGGAATTGCTTCAATTACTAGATAATACCAATAAGTATATTATTGTTCTATTAGGAGGCGGGCCCAGAGAAGCCAGGGAGTTGAACGAACTGGGCAGCCGTTATGCCAACTGTATCAATGGGGCAGGCTTCCTCTCATTTTCGGAAGAGCTTTTGCTGATATCGAACCTGGACCTGGTCCTTTCAATGGACAGTGGCAATGCCCACCTTGCAGCCATGTTTGGTGTTTCTACTATAACTTTGTGGGGTGTAACTCATCCCTTTGCCGGATTCTATCCTTTTCAACAGCATCCCGCAAATGCCTTCCTGGCAGATCGGGAACAATTTCCGTTCATTCCAACATCGGTTTACGGAAATAAGTTTCCGGAAGGGTACGAACACGCCATGAATACGATAAGCCCTAATGCCGTTTTTCTTCGCATAGAAGCAGTATTGAAGCCTGAATAGGTTATGCCAGTTCTTTCTGTGTCAGCGATCGCAGATAATACCTCAGTTGTTGCATAAACTGATAGCTCAATTGCTTACTGGCACCTTCCACCATCAACATACGAATACCTATGTAAGACGCAATAAGGTAGTTGGCCACCGCTTCGCTATCGGTATGTCTGGCGACATAACCATCGGACTTCCCTTTTTGCAAGGTGGTAACCAGGTTTACCTTCCAAACCCTGTAGATATCTCCCAGGTATTTAGAGATCACCTCATTGCGGCCATTAAATTCCGTCATAAAGTTGCCTAGGACAAAACCATAGTCCATTTCATTATGTACTGCGGTTTCCAGAGCATCCTCAAAACACTTTTCAATAGCATTAAATGGGTCTTCCTTCCCTTCAATGGGTTCAATAAGCATGCTGTATACTTTCCTGACCATTAGATTCTGTACAATGCTTACAAAGAAATCTTCTTTTGATTGAAAGTGATAATAGAAGGCTCCTTTAGAAAGGGCTAACTCTTTAAGGATATCATCAATACTAGTGTTGTAGTATCCCTGTTTGTAGAATAATTCGAGTCCTTTTGACTGCATCCGATGCATGGTAGCCATGCGTTTTAAGTTCTTGTCCATAAGATTTGGGTTTATGGTTAAAAAGACCTTGTGGTCTATAACAAAGAACCCCCGAACCCCATGGTTGCTGAATATTTAAGGGTGAAGCTCCACAAAAATTCGACAAAAAGCAGAATATCGGATGAATAGCACTTAAAACACCACATTAAACCGACCACTTGGTCGGTTTTTTCTCTCGATAAAAGGTAAAACAGGCCCTTTTGCATTCAACAAAAAGGGAAAAAGGGGGCATACTATGGCCCCTTTCTTAGGTCACTACCCCCTGGCAGCTGCTGCCGGCCCCAGCTGTGCACCCATAACAATGTTGGGATATGATGATGTCCCTGTCATTCAACACTTCCTCATTATAGTCACTGATATGCTTTACCTTGCTGGCAACTTTTAAACCGAGCATTTGGTTAAAATCACAATCGTACAGCCACCCATCCCAGCTTACGGAAATGGTATTGGTGCACATGACATTTTTAACGGCTGATGGATTATAGGCATCTACCAGGGCGTACATATAGTCCTCATAGTTTTCAGAAGCGATGAGGTAGTCCAGAAAACGGGCAATGGGTAAATTGGTAATGGCAAACAAATTGTGGAACTGGATCCCAAAATCTTCTTGCAGTGCTTTTTTGAAATCATGTTCCAGGGCTGCCTGGTCCCCGGGTAAATAGGCCCCTGAAGGATTATAGACCAGATCTAAACGCAGATCGCTTTCGGGCATTCCATAACCAACCGCATTCAGTTCCTGAAGGGCTTTGATAGATTTATCGAAAACACCATCACCACGTTGCTTATCTGTTTTACCCCGGGTGTAATGGGGCATGGAAGACACCACATGTACGTTGTGTTTCCTAAAAAATTCCGGCAGGTCATGGTATTTCTTATTCGACCGGATAATGGTAAGGTTCGAACGCACAATAAAATCCTTGATGCCTGCCTTGGCCGCTTCCTCTACAAACCACCTGAAATTGGGATTCATCTCGGGGGCTCCACCGGTAAGATCCAGTGTATGGGCTTCCGTATTGCGAATGACTTCCAGGCATTGTTCCATGGTTTCCCTGGTCATGATCTCTTTCCGGTCTGGCCCTGCATCTACATGGCAGTGCTCACACACCTGATTGCACATATAGCCCACATTGATCTGAAGGATCTCTAATTTTCGCGGACGCAATGGGAAAGCGCCTATTTCTGCTATTTTATCCTTAAAATATGGGAGTTCACCTTCCTTAAAAATACCCCCATTTAGTATCTCCAATTGATTATTAGTATCTGCCAGTGCTATATGCCTGGCTTTAAGCGATTTTGTTGCCATTCTGTCAATTTTCTTTCTCGATTATAATTGGTCGCACGTATACGGCCTTTCCTTACATGCTAAGCTTGTTGTATTTATTCATCATCTGCACGCCGTGTACCAGGGTCGCTCCACTTTCAATGGCCGCACCTGCATGTACTGCTTCCATCATTTCTTCTTTGGTGATACCCCGTTGGAGCCCATCCTTGGTGTAGGCATCAATACAGTATGGACATTTCACCACATGGGCCACAGCGAGCGCTATTAAAGATTTTTCGCGCGCCGAAAGTGCCCCTTCCTGAAATACGGAATTGTAGTAATCAAAAAACTTGGTTCCCAGTTCTTCGCTCCACTCCGTGATCTTCCCGAACTTTCTTAAATCGGCCGGATCGTAATAGTTATTTGTCATAGTTTTTTATTTTAAAATATTAAAGGTTACTTTTTTCAGATCGATCGGGTAGCCCTGCCGCCCCCTCTCGAAGGGGGGCAAGATCTCCATATTATCCCAAATGCCGGAGAGCAGGGTCTTAGCATATGCCTTGGGAAGCAGGGCAACTTCCATTAGTTGGGACGCCCGTAAAGCATTGTATTCAAAGGTGTGAAAGGTGCAGGAAGCAGAACCCTCCTTTACTTCAAGGAGGGAATACCACACCGCAGCACTACCATCGTTGGCAGGCATGCCAATAACACCCGGATTTATCCAAATTTGCTCCCCGATTTCCTGGGCAAAAGGCATGCCGGCATGCCCGGCAATGATCATATCGCTTTGTGATTGTTTGAAATTTTCCAGTTTTACGGCGGTTGAGGTCGATTCAAAAATAAATTCTGAAATATTCCCGAACGAGCCATGTACCAGCAGTGTTTTAAGCGAGCCCACTTGAAATGCAATATGATCCGGCAGGCTTTCTAACCATTGCAATGAGGCATCAGACAAGTGCCTTTGCGCATAGGGGTACCATATTTGTGAAAAGCTATCACAACGACCTCCTTCGGTAAAGTCGCATCCACAATTGGAGGCACCTGCTACCAGTTGTTCTTCTACATTTCCTTTTATAGACAGTGCCCCCCATTCCCGGAAAAGCGTTATCGTTTCCTCGGGCTGGGCACAATAGCCAATAAGATCTCCCGTGCAAATGCAATGATCAGCGGGGATATTATGCTCATAGGCAATTTCAATCAGCTTTTGTAATGATTGCAGGTTGCTGTAAACACCTCCAAAGAGCAGTATTTTCCCTTTTAGGGCCCCTAAATCGGTCATCTTTTTATCCATAGCGGTATAAAGTATAAGAGAAAACAACATATAATGCCCCAGAAATTGATCCAAAGCAGGTCGGCATAGCTTCCTGAGGTCAGAATTAAGGCTTGCGGAAAGCAACTAAACAGGAGCAGGACCCCAAAGAACAAACCACAAAAGATACTCAGGTAAAAACTGATTTTAGGAGGTTTCACTTTCCAGAAAACAAAAATAGGCGTGAGACCAATGACCATAGTACCGCTAATGGTGGTGGCCGACAGTATTTCAGCCCCCAAAAAGACAGGGATGGTGCCAATGATGGCAACGGCAACCATGGCCATCCTCCCAAAGGAAACCGAATTTCCAAATCCCAGATCCAGTGCCATCAGTTTGGAAAAGGAAGAGAAGGTAGAATCCAGGGTGGAGGCTGCTGAGGTGATCATGATAAAATTGACGATCAGCAACATGATGATGCCAAAGGCCTTGCTAACTTCAACTGCCGCCTGGCCGTTAAGGCCACTGTGCCTGGCAAAAACCCCGATCAGGCTGAATGCGATGATACATACGGCTCCAACCAAGCTTGCCCAAAGGAAACTCCGGAGGGTTCCTTTCGGACTACTTATAAAGCCACGATCGGTCAGTACCGGGTCGTGAAAGGGATAACTAAAGGATTGTAACAGGGCAGCAACCAACAAATTACCACCCATTGCCATGGTCCAGGTACCGGAATGCCATTGCTTCTTTCAACGTAAAACCGGTTTCTGCATCAAATACCTTCCACAATATAACCATTAGCAAAATGGCAAAGAGTATCATTTGAATACCGTCTGTGACAATAGAACTGCTCATCCCCCCTTTCATTACATAAGCAAGGGTAAGGGCGGTAAAAACAACTATGGAAGTATAGTAACCCGTACTGCCCGCATCACCAAAATAGGTTCCGATGACCATGGTATTGCTCCAAACTTCATTAAAAAGCCTTATGGCGATCAAAATGGAAAAGAGAAGAACTGCTTTTTGCCCGAAACGGGTCGTCAGAAAATGATGTATTGAAGAGAAGTTGCCGATGGTCCTTAACCGGTAAATGACTATGCCCGCTGTTGCAAAAGAAAGATAATAGGCTGCATAGGCCACCCCTCCAACAATTCCGAATTCCAGGCCCAAATTTGCTGCATTGGTGATGCTTTTGGCAAAGATCCACGAAATAACAAGGCTTCCCATGAGTAGGGCTGTGTTTGGCGCTTTCAGTTTTATGGTCGCCTTAAAGAATTGTTCTGGTGTTTTGGCCCATGGGGAAAGGAAGTACAGTAGTATGCTCGATACCAGTACCAAAATCCATTGCCAAAAGGATGCGTTTTCCATTAATTCCTTAGTCTATATCCCACCATACGTTCACATTGATGCTATTGCCATCGGTATTTGTAGCTGCTAGCTCATAGTTTACACTGTTCAGGGCTTCTTCCTCTGCCGGATAAGGCATCCTTACCGGGATAAGGTCATTGTTTAAGCTTGCAGATAGGGTTTTAAGTACAGGGAAACCGGTCCTTCTGTATTCGATCCATCCCTCGTACCCATTGATCATATTGGCGATCCATTTCTGGGTAATGATCTGTTCCAGCGGATCATTTTCAAAAGCACCATAAGCCGCATTATCAGAAAGATAGGTTGCTGGTAAAGGGGTTTGCCAATATTCAAATGCCATGGTAACCCCCTCCTCATAAAACTGCCGGGCATTTCCGTTAATAAGCCCCCTTTCGGCTGCTTCTGCCAGGAGAAATGATGTTTCCCAGGCGGTCATAAAATTCGCATCGAGGGCAGCGGTATTTTCTCTGAAAATCGTACCTGTGAGGGAATAATCTGCCAGGGCTATGGATGTTTGCGATGCATCAATTCCATTTAAGAGGCCGTTGTATTCGCCACTGCTGCTATTGGCAAAGGGTCTGTATAGCACTGCTATCCTTGGATCATCCAGGTTAGTCAGTATTTCCTCCATGGTCTCAGACAGCACAAAATTGTTGAAATCCCCGATCCGCAATCGGGCTAGCCTGAAATTATTCGGCTCTCCGGCGGTAAAGTCGAAGGCAGCATTCTGGGCATTGGTTAGTATATAATTCTGATTGTCTGCCAGGACCTGCAATTCCGGCCCTACTGCCTCCACACCGGAGATACGCATCAGAAATTTAATTTTAAGCGAGTTGGCAAAGCGAATCCACCCATCCAATTCCCCATCAAAGAGGATATCGCCCTCCAGGGGGATGCTTCCTGAGTAACTGGATAAGGCACTGATGCCCTTGTCCAGGTTATCGAGAATACCTTCAGGCCCTAAATAAATATCGGACTGCCGGTCATATTTTGGCGTGACGGTTTCCGTGGTTCCCTTAAAGGCTTCTGCATAAGGGACGTCCCCATAAATATCGGTAAGGGCACCCGCCATATATGCTTTTAAGATTCGTGCCGGGCCTTCGTAGACGGCAAAGGTTTCATTGGCAGTGGCGAGCGTAAGCAGCAGTTCATTATCCCGGAGGTTTTGGTAAAAAATGGGCCATGGGTTGCCTCCTAATTGGGGCGATTTCAGATCATGCCGGTCAAATAAATTAAAGTCGAGCGCCGTTGCGTACTGGCCCAATAGATTGCCTGCCGTAAATCCTTCGTAGGACATTTGCTCTCCGTAATCATAGATCACCTGTCGCAGTAACAAACCCGGCTGCACACTGGTCGGGGCATTTGGATTGGTATTGATCTCAATAAAATCTTTGGTGCAGGAAGCAAGGCTAAAAAAGAAAAGAGAAGTAAGTAACAACCATGCACTTTGACCGCGCCTTGTTTTATAGAATTTATGGTGTACGTGCCTCATGACATTAAAAATTAAAACTTGCTTTGATTCCATAACTTCTGGAGGTGGCATAAGACATGTCTTCCACACCGCTAATGAATCCCTGGCCCTGCACCGCCAATTGTTCCGGATCAAAATGCGGGTTTTCCGTAAGGGCAAATAAATTGCGCCCAATCAGGGAGATCCGAAGTTGGGCGTCTTTAGCTGCTATCGTAACATTTTGAAAGGTATAGCCCAGGGAAAATTGCCTTAGTTTCAGGAAGGATGCATCATATACGTTATTCTCTTCGTGATTTCGATCGTAAAATTGCCGGTAATAACTCTCAGCGGTTACGGCCACGGTATTGGGTTGGTATACGGGAGCCGCATCGGTCCCTATATTTACAACGCCATTTGCTATAATGCCGCCTTCTGGCCTCGAGGCTGTTTCGGCCAGCTGCCCGCCTACATTGCCCAGCGCCCTTGTCCTCGATACCAGGATGCCCCCCTGCCGCCAGTCGAACAGAAAGTTCATATCCCAATTTTTAAACTGGAACTGGTTGTTAAATCCTATCATAAAATCAGGATTGTAATTACCCAATTTAATTAGGTTGTTGTTGGGAATATACCGCCCTTCACTGGTGAGGATAAAATCGCCGTTCTCATTTTTCAGATACCCGGTACCGTAAAGGTCCCCAAGCCGACCCCCTTCTTCTGCCTGTAAAAATACCGTTTGGTTTTGACTGTCATAGATGCGCGAATAAGCCAGTGTGAGCCTGCCTGCTTCCTGCGGCAGCTCCGTGACCTTTGCCGTGTACCTGCTAAAATTCAGGGTAGTATTCCAGCTGAAATTAGTGTTTATAACGGGGGTTGCTTGGAGGATCAATTCAATGCCCTGAGACCTTACTTTTCCACCATTCACCACTTGTTGTGTATACCCGGAGGAGATCCCTATGGGCAGCGAAATGATCTGGTCTTCGGTAAGCGCATTGTAATAGCTAATATCCAGGTTTAGCCGATCTGCCCAAAAGCGAATATCGGCACCGATCTCAAAAGAAGCAGTTCTTTCGGGCCTCAAATTTGGATTTGCAATGATATTTTGGTCGCTAAAAGTGGGCTGTCCGTTAAAAGGGGTTTGCGCCAAAAACACCCCGGCTGTTTGATAGGGGTTGGTGTCGTTTCCTACAGCAGCCCAGCTGGCACGAACTTTTCCAAAGGAAATAACCTCAGGCAATGAGAGTATTTCGGAGAGGATCAAACTCCCTGAAAAAGATGGGTAGAAAAAGGACGTGTTCCGAACGGATTGTGGGTTTGCGAGGGCGCTAGACCAGTCATTCCTCCCGGTGATATCCAGAAACAGGTAATTCTCATAACCAAGTTTGGCGATGCCATAAAGGCTGTTGATCCGTTTGTTGGATTCAAATTCAAAAACCTCAAGGGGAGAGGCGGCATTCGACAATCGGAAAATACCAGGCTGCGCTAAACTGGTTGTTTGTGCCTGGGTTGTCAGGGCTTTTTGATCCATTTTATTTCCACCTAAAGCTACTTCGACCGATATTTTATCAAAGCTGTTTTTATAATTGATTAGGAAATCTGTATTCACTTCTCTAAAAAGGACATCGTGCTCTGCATAAGCACCATTCCTGAAGCGGTTGGAACTGAATGCCCTGCGTAATTCCCTCCGTTCCGAAGAATAATCCATCCCAGACCTGAGCACGGCGCTTACATGCTCATTTACCTGATAGGTTGCCGAAACATTTCCAAATACCCGATCTCTTTGGAAGGAATTTCTATTCTCGAGCAAAATAAAATAGGGATTGTCAAAAAAGGTATAGTTATAAGAATACTGTTGCGTCCCTTCCAGGCCCGGCTGCCAGTAGTCCCGTAGATTGTTGATATTCAATGATCGCGGACCCCAGGCCACCAGGGAATAATTTACATTTTCCGATCCGTATCCATTGGAAGGGCGGTTGTCACTTTGCGTATTTATATAGGCTACAGAGGCACCAAGTTGCAGTTGCTCATTGGGGGTAAAGTGAAGTCGGGTGCTTACTGTTTGACGGTCGAGGTTTACCCCCGGGATGATCGATTCGCTCCTCAGGTCGGTAAAGGAAAGCCTATAACTCCCTTTTTCATTTAAGGAAGAGACGGCTAGATTGTTTATTAATGTGGTGCCGGTCCTGTAAAAATCTTTCAGATTATCCGAATAAGAAACAAAAGGGGTAGGTGTAATGGGGATTCCGTTGTAAAGGGAGGTATCCCCACCCCGTACCACACGGCCGTCGGGTAAAGTAACGGGGCTGTCAAATTGGGGGATCAATAGTCCCTGGTCTAATCGAGGTCCCCAGCTATAGGTAATATTATCATTAATGCCGCCACCCAGGCCATCGACAAATGCAAACTGGCCCGAATTTCCCTGCCCGAATTCATTTTGAAAATCAGGTAATCGGAAGGCGTTTTCCACAAAAAAACTACTATTGTAACTAATCCCCAATCCTTCTGTGGCGGCGCCTCTCTTTGTTTCAATGATCACAACCCCATTGCTGGCACGGGCGCCATAAAGGGCGGCTGCACTGGGGCCTTTTAAAATGGATACCTCCGCAATATCATCAGGGTTGAGGTCCATGGAGCCATTCCCAAAATCGACTTCCTGAAAGCCTGCTGCTGCTTCATTTGTAAAATTAAAAACCGAAGTATTGTTTACCGGCACCCCATCTACCACAAATAACGGGTTGTTGTTGGAGAAGGAGGCTTCTCCCCTAATGGTGATCTTGGAGGAGGAACCTACCCCGGTAGCTCCCTGGGTAACGGTAACCCCAGCCAGTTTGCCTGCCAGGTTATCCAAAAAATTCACCGATTTTACCTCATTTACTTCTTGCGCTGCCAACTTCTGAACCGAATACCCCAATTTTTTGGTTTCCCTTTTAAAACCAAGGGCAGTGAGGACAACTTCTTCCAGCTCCTGGGAAGTTGGCTCCAGCATGATATTCAAAACCGACCCTTCCGTGAAGGGGATGCGCCTGGGATTATAGCCTAAGATAGAAAATACAAGGATCCCATTCTTAAAAGGCACATCCAGTGAAAAGCGACCTTCCAGATCGGTACTGGTTCCCTTCCCGGCATTTTCCAATGTGATATTGACATTAGACAAGGGTTCCCCTGCGGGGTTGCTCACTACTCCGGAGATGGTGGTTTGTGCAAAGCAAACAGCGGACAAGCCAACGGCTATGAAAAATAAAAGATACTTCATTAAATAAAGGGTTCAATGCCCGGAAGACATTGTGGAATTCTAAAAAGGGATGATCTTAAAACGGAAAGTGCAGGATAGAAGGCGACCCTTTATTAAGGGGGGCTTCTAAGGAAATCGATAATGCCCTGGGTTGCAAATAATGGATAAGCTGTTTCCTGGCTGACAAGAGTAGTTGTATGAGCCTGTTTACACTGGCAGGGAGCAGTTGCCCCTGTCTGGAGAACGCGAAAAGGTCCTGCCGGGTGTCAAGATCCCTTAACGGGGGTAACGAATATGAGGTAAATGCTTTTTTTGAAAGGAGTTCCAGTAAGTCGGCTCTGAGTTCTTTAGTTTGCCAGGCCAGCGCCAGGAAGGCTTGCCTGTTGAAGTGCTCTTTGTGAAGCCCCAGGAGATAGAAGCCACCGTCCAAAGAAGGGCCTATTACAAAACGATCACGGGAAATAGCTTCGGCAGCCTTACCAATAGAGATGCTTGTTAGTTGGGGGCTGTCATTCCCTATGGCAATGACCTGATCGTACCCCAACTCAAAAACAGCAGCAATGGCATTGGCGAATCGTTCTCCGAAACTGGCTCCTTGTTGTTCCTTTTCAGAATAGTGGTAATAGGGGATCCCTGTTTTTTTTACCGTGGAGAGCGTCAATCGGTTTAGTTCATCAAACAACCCCGCACTTTTAAGCAGGGGCTTTTTTCGAATTTCTTCCGCAGAAGAATTGGCGAATAGCAGAATAGCCGTTTGATGCTCCATTTAGGTCCGTACTTCAGAAAACTTCTCGTTAAACTTACAACGAATTCATTTATCAGGCTTGGTCGCATTCGTTTTTTTTCATTACAAAATGGAATGGAACTATTTTTGATATGCTTCCGGAAAACCGACTGCCGGGTTTAAAGTAAGAAAGGAATATTAGCTGCCAGGACGCGAAGGCACATGCCTATTGGTTCAGAAAGGACGTTAAAAGGCAAAACCAATTGGATCTCAGTGCCAATGACCGTGTCTACAAACCATGCGGTTTGTAAGTTCTGGTCGTTTCTTCCGGTGGAATTAAGATCTATTGGGGTGTTTGAAAAGAAGGGCATAGAAAAAGCCTATCAAATAGGTTATGACCATGCCAGAATGGTACTTGATGAGTTCCTTTCCGATGTGTAAGGCCCTTATTTTCCCCTAGACATCATCGTAATCGATCTTCAGGGTAGGTGTCAGCGGATGTGCCTGGCAGGTAAGGATCAGGCCTTCTGCGATCTCCCCATCGGTTAGGATCTGATTTTTAACCATTTCGGCCTTGCCCTCGGTCACCCGGGCTATGCAGGTGCTGCACACACCGCCCTGGCAGGAATAGGGTGCGTCAATATCATGGTCAAGTACGGCGTCCAGGACCAGCTTCTTCTGGTCCATCACAAAGGTAAAAACCTCATCGTCCAGGGTTACTTCTACGGCAGTTTGCCCTTCCAATCCGGAGACATTTTCCTCTTTAGTAGTTGTAAAGAGTTCAAAATGCACTTTTTCGTCTGCAATATCATTGGCGTGCAACACTTCCTTTACCGAATTGATCATGGCCTCTGGCCCGCAAATGTAAAATCCGTCAAAATCACGATCCTTGAATTTGTTTTTCAGGATCAGATTTACCGTTGAAGCCTCAATCCGACCAAACAAGGCATCGGCTTCATGGGCCCGACTGTAAATAAATTGTATGAACAGCTGTTCCGGATATTTTTGGAGTAGTGCCTGCAGTTCCTCATGGTACATAGTTTCCTGAAGGTTTTGATTGCCGTAAACCAGGACAAAGGTGTTTTCAGGGTTACTTTCCAGGACCGCACCGGCGATACTCATGATAGGGGTAATGCCACTCCCGGAGGCAAAAGCGGCTATATGCTGTGGCCCGGCTGTTGGGGTGAAGGTAAAGGTACCCGTTGGGGGCATTACCTCTATGGTATCGCCTGCTTTCAATTGCTCATTTGCCCATACAGAAAACACCCCGTTTTCTACTTTTTTAATGCCCACCGTCAGCTCGTTTGTGCCCGGAGAAGAGGAGATGGAGTATGCCCTCCGTATCTCTTTCCCGTTAATGGTCTGTTTTAGGGTAAGATATTGCCCGGCTTTAAATGAAAAGAGATCCTTAATATCTGAGGGAACTGCCAGGGAAATCGCCACCGCATTAGGCGTTAAAGTCCTTTTGCTTGAAACGGAAAGGGGGTAAAAAGTACTCATTCTGTGAATTTTGCTGCAAAACTAAGGAATGAATAGGTATTAGGAAATGAAATTTAAAAAATAGGTTGTTTTTGTAACAAAATCTATATTTACGCTACTAACGTGGAGAACTAAATGAACCAACCCATATGTTCAAACATTTTATAAGGCTTCAGTGGAAGTCTTTTTTCCGTGCTGCTTCCTTCAAAACGAATCTGGGCTTTAAGATCCTGATGATCTTTTTGGCGCTGTATTTCATAGTAGTATTCCTGGCACTGGGGATTGGGTCCTATTTTATGATCGAAAAGGCGGGACTGGGCGACCCCCTGAGAGTGGTGAACCGCTTTATGATCTACTACCTGGTCATGGACCTTTATGTGCGGTATATGTTCCAGAAAATGCCCATTATGAACATCAAACCACTTCTTTACATGCCTTTTAAGAAGAGTGCGGTGGTGAAGTATTCCCTGGGGAAAACAACCCTTTCCTTCTTCAACTGGGCCCACGCTTTTTTCTTTATTCCCTTTTCTATAGTACTCCTGATCGAGAATTATGATCCTGTTGCCGTTATTACATGGCATATCAGTATCATGGCTTTGTTCTTTTGCAATAATTTCATCAATATCATGATGAACAACCAGGACCGGGTCTTCTATCCCATGGTGGGGGTCCTTATAATTCTTGCGTTATGCCAGTACAATTGCTGGTTCGATATTACCTTATATACCGCCCCCATTTTTGATTCCTTTTTTGACCTCCCCTATAATCAAATCCTTTTTTTGGTGCCCTGTTTGCTCCTGGCTGCATTGGTGATCCTCTCTTTCCGTTATTTTAAAAAACATATGTACCTGGACGGGGGACTTGCTACCAAGCAAACCGAGGCAAAGACCGAGGATTTTACCTGGCTGAACCGTTTTGGGAACCTGGGTACCTTTTTGAAGAATGATATCAAGCTGATTAAGCGCAACAAGCGCTCTAAGACCACAGTTATTATGAGTGTGCTCTTCCTGTTCTATGGCTTCTTCTTTTTCACGGGGAGCATTGAAATCTATGATGGACCCGTCTGGAGGATATTTGCCGGGATCTTTATTTCCGGGGGTTTCCTTTTCAGTTTTGGCCAGTTTGTTCCCAGCTGGGACAGTTCGTACTATCCCCTGATGATGAGCCAGAACATCCAGTACCGGGAATACCTGACCTCTAAATGGTACCTGATAGTCATTGCCACTGCCGTGAGCACCATTTTAGCTTCTTTTTACCTTTATTTTGGATGGGAAGTATATTTGGCGATCATCGTAGGCGCCATTTATAATATAGGGGTAAACTCCTACCTGGTCTTATGGGGGGGCGCGTACATCAAAACACCGATCGACTTAACATCCAACAAAAAAGCCTTTGGCGACAAACAGGCCTTTAATGTTAAAACCTTGCTCCTGACCATCCCGAAACTGCTGTTGCCGCTGCTTGTCTATGCGGCAGGGCATTATTTGATCAACCCTACGGCAGGCTATATTGCTGTGGCACTGTCAGGAGTGCTGGGCTTTGCCTTTAAGGACCATGTATTCAAATTAATTGAGAAGATCTACAAAAAGGAGAAGTACAAAACGCTCCTGGCCTATAAACAAAAGGATTAAAACTTTAAAAGAGACCTATGATTGCAGTTGAATCACTTTCTAAAACATACGGAACACAAACGGTACTGAATATCCCGGAACTGGAAATACCCAAAGGGCAGAGTTTCGGCCTTGTAGGGAACAACGGAGCTGGAAAGACCACCTTTTTCAGCCTTATGCTCGACCTAATTCAGCCTAGTAGCGGGAAGATCATCAACAATGGTGTACAGGTTGATATCAGTGAGGCATGGAAGCCGTTCACCTCGGCCTTTATTGATGAAACCTTCTTAATTGGCTACCTGACCCCCGAAGAGTATTTCTACTTTATTGGCGAATTGCGGGGGCAAAATAAGGCCGATGTGGATGCACTCATCGGTACGTTCGAGAATTTCTTTCACGGGGAGATCCTGGGGCAGAAAAAATACCTGAGGGACCTTTCTAAGGGAAACCAGAAGAAAGTGGGGATCGTTGCCTCTTTTATTGGAAGCCCAGAAGTGATCATCCTGGATGAACCTTTTGCCAATCTGGATCCAACTACCCAGATCAGGCTAAAGCAGATCATTAAGGACCTGGCCCAGAACAAGGATGTTACCGTTTTGGTTTCCAGCCATGACCTGATCCACGTAACGGAGGTATGCGAGCGTATCGTGGTCCTCAACAAGGGAGAAATCGTGAAAGATATTAATACGTCTGCCGAGACCTTAAAGGAACTGGAAGCCTTTTTCGGAGGATAAACTGGCCCCTTTTTTACCTGCAAACTTCAGGGATTTAATCGGATTCGTACATTGCGGTGCATTTTATCGAGTAGCCATATACTAAACGGGCTCTTTTTAAGTTTACAGTACGTAAGAATACACCTAATTTTGAAGCTTCGATCCAGATATATGTATGCCGCACTTTGCGGGGCCCTTATTTTTAATGCCTGTTCAACCAAAAAAGATGCTTTCGTCAATCGGAATTGGCACGCATTAAATACCAAATACAATACCTTGTATAATGGGAACCTTGCCTTTGAAGAGGGCAGGGAACAATTAAATGATTCTTATCGCGACAACTACTGGGAAATATTGCCTGTAGAAAGATTGCAGGTTAAGGATGAGATCAAATTAGATTCTGAGGACAACAATCCCAACTTTATCCGGGCAGAGGACAAGGCCACCAAGGCCATCCAAAAACACAGCATGGATATTGGCAACGAGGAGCGAAACCCACAAACCGATGAAGCCTTCTTATTGTTGGGAAAGGCCCGTTATTTTGATCAGCGGTATGTTCCGGCCATTGAAGCGTTTAATTACATACTCCAGAAATATTCCGAAAGTGACAAGCTCAATGAAGCGACCATTTGGAGGGAAAAGACCAATATACGGCTGGAAAATGAGGAACTGGCCCTAAAAAATTTAAAGCGACTACTGCGATTTGAAAAACTGAAGGATCAGGAATACGCAGATGCCAGGGCCATGATGGCCCAGGCCTATATCAACCTGAAAGCTCCTGACACGGCTATTCAACAGCTTAAGATCGCCTCTGCCTATACCAGGAAAAGTGCAGAAAAAGGGCGTTACTACTTTATTATAGGGCAACTGTACAATCAGTTGGGTTACAGGGATAGTGCCAACCTTGCCTTTGATAAGATCATTGCGCTACAGCGAAAAACACCCCGGGTCTATTGGATCAACGCGCACTTGCACAAAATACAGAATACCGAAATAATCCCTCAAAACGAGGAGGCTCTTCTGGAATACCTTGCCGAGTTGGAAGTTAACAGGGAGAACAGGCCGTTTCTGGACAAGATATATCGGCAGAAGGCCGTCTATCATAATACCCTGGAACAAGACAGCCTCGCGTTGCTTTATTTTAATAAGTCGCTCCGTGCGGCCGACAGAAGTCCGCAGCTATTTGTCCTGAACTATGAAGACCTGGCGACTTATTATTTTGACAGGAATGACTATAAAACAGCCGGGGCCTATTATGACAGTGTATTGCCCAACCTTTCTCTAAACACCAAGAAATACAGGGCCATAAAAAAGAAATTGGATAACCTGGAAGATGTGATCGCTTATGAAGAGACGGTGCAATACGCAGATAGTGTTATCAAGGTATTCCAAATGCCACTTGCAGAACGGGAAACGTATTTTCAGGCCTATATAGATCAATTAAAAAAGAAGGCAGCTGCCGAAGCTCAGAAAGAAGAAGCTCGCTTAAATGCCGGGTTTGCGGTATTTGGTGAATCGAAGGGAGGCAAAGAGAACAAAGGGAAATTTTATTTTTACAACATTACCAGCCTTGGTTACGGAAAGACAGATTTTAAGAACAGATGGGGCAACAGGACCCTGGAGGATAACTGGCGGTGGAGCAATAAGAATAGTGCGCAGGCAAATGACATCGCTGATATTTTCGTAACGGATAAGGCAGCAGATCCGGCTTCCTTGCCCGAAGAGATAAAATATTCCCTGGATTTCTATCTGGATCGGGTCCCTACGGACGTTGCGATAATCGACAGCCTGGATCGGGAACGAACTTTTGCGAACTATCAATTAGGGTTGATCTACAAAGAAAAGTTTGGCGAGAACATGTTGGCGGCCGCTAAACTGGAACGGGTATTGGCATCTTCCCCTGAAGAACGACTGGTGCTGCCCTCCAAATACAATTTATTGAAAATTTATGAGGAAGCAGGGAGTCCGCTGGCAGCCTCTATGAAGGAAAACATTATCCGAAATCATCCCAATTCCCGTTATGCCGAGATCTTATTAAATCCGCAGGCCATCCTGGAAGTATCAGAGGACAGCCCGGAGGCCAGATATGCCAGGCTGTATCAACTGTTTGAAGAACAACAGTTCCTTAAGGTCATTACAGGAGCCGAAGAAAGCATTAACCGTTATCCGGGCGACCCTGTTGTGCCCAAGTTCGAAATGTTAAAGGCCACTGCAATTGGCAGGTTGCAGGGGTATGAAGAATTCAAGGAAGCCCTGAATTATGTGGCGCTAAACTACCCCAACAAACCAGAAGGGAAGAAAGCACAGGAGATGATTGAGGAGCAACTTCCCAAACTTGCCTCCACGGAGTTTACGCCGGAGACAGAAAGTACAGGAACAGAAAACTGGAAGGTGGTTTTCCCTTTTAAAAGGAGCAATGACGAGGCGGCGATAAAATTAAAGAAGCGCTTGGAGGCATCTATTAAAGATCTGAAGTATCGAAATAAGGTATCCAAGGACATCTATAACCTGGAAGACGAATTTGTAGTGGTGCACGGTTTCAGGTCAAAAGACTATGCTTTAGGGTATGTGGAATTGCTAAAAAACAACAAAGACTACCGGATCGCTCAAGAGAATTTCGTAATTTTATCTTCCAACTATAAAACCGTCCAGATACATAAGAATATTTTAGCATACAGACGTCAGAACCTAACCCCAAAACCTTAACCCATGTTTTCAGATAACAAAAAACCTAGAGCAATGAACGAAATAGGAGGACAACCGAACAGAATAGAAAGTAATACCAAGATCAAAGGCGATATAATTTCTGAGGCCGATTTCAGAATAGATGGAAAACTAAACGGAAACCTAAAAACTTCGGGAAAAGTAGTCATAGGCAAAGATGGATACATTCACGGGAAAGTGGAGTGCGTCAATGCAGACATTGAAGGAAGCTTCAATGGCGAATTACTGGTAACGGAGCTCTTGTCCTTAAAAGCATCTGCATTAATAGAAGGCACAGTGTCTGTAGCCAAGCTCGCAGTAGAACCGGGTGCTACTTTCAATGCCTCCTGCACAATGAAAGGACATGGAGCAGCAGGCAGTGCCTCAGGCAATACGTCCGCTACGGGCAGCTCGTCTTCGGCGTCCGGCTTTAAATCTTCTGTGGCAGGTAGCAAGAATGAACCAGCAAAAGCCTCGTAAAGGAAATAATACGCTTAAAAACATCGCCATTTTATCCGGAATTGGATTTGAAATGGGCGCCATTATCTTTTTGGCTGCAAAAGGAGGTATTTGGCTGGATGAACACTACCAAACTGAAAAACGGATCTTTACCGCCATGGCTACCATAGTTGGCGTTGCCATAGCCATTTACGTGGTACTTCTTCAACTCAAACGCATCAAATACTGATGGGGCTTTCAAAACTTGTTTGGCAATATGTAATGCTTCTCACCGTGGTTTTGGGGGTTGTTCTTTTGGCACATTCACAGATCCTGTCTTTAAAAGGGTATCCGCCATGGGGAGACATGCTCTTGCGCTCTTATATTGTTAATTTCATCCTCGCCGCTGCCATATTCGTTGGATTATATCTTTTAAGAAACAGGTTTAAAAATCAGATAGGTTTCTTGTATATGGGGGGGAGCCTGCTCAAATTCCTTGTTTTTTTCCTTGTTTTTTACCCCCCTTACCGAGCAGATGGGGTGGTGTCGAAATTAGAATTTGCGGCTTTTTTTATTCCCTATTTGATCTGCCTTATTTTTGAAACTGCTTATACGGCAAAAATGCTGAACGCTTTAAAATAAAATACCCCCTGTCTCACCACGCCTAATGGCTTTAAAATAAACTTCTAAATGCTTTTTTCTTTTTAGGAGAATGCCTTACATTTGCACCGATTTTTAGAGACCCGTATTTTAAAGCAATATGAGAAGCCTTCTGACCTTAAAAGTTCTATTGATATGTTCCTTACTCACTTTTCAGGGTGCTTTCGCATCCGCTAAGGAGGAGTCCTCAGACGGTTCTAAGAAAGATCTTAAGACCGAGATCAAAGAATACATTGATCATCACCTTCAGGATTCGCATGATTTCTCCATTTTTTCATATACGGAGGAAAATGGGGAGCATGTCTACATTGGGGTGCCTTTACCCGTAATCCTTTGGGATAATGGCCTGCATTTTTTCTCTTCTTCTCAATTTCATCATGGAGAAACCCTGGCAGAATCAGGGGGGAACTTCTACGCTCTGGAGCATGGAAAGATCTACAAGACAGATGCCGAAGGGAGCCTGGCCCATGATGAAGAAGGGCACATCACCAACGCTAAACCGATTGATTTTTCCATCACCAAGAATGTGGTGATGATGCTGATTACCGGACTTATAATGCTTTGGCTTTTTACAAGCCTTGCCAGGTCGTACGCCAAAAACAATGGTGTTCCTACAGGGGCTGGGAGGTTTTTTGAACCAATCCTGCTGTACATTCGTGATGACATAGCACGCCCTACCATTGGGGAGAAGCGCTATAAGAAATACATGCCGTACCTGTTAACGATTTTCTTTTTCATCTGGTTCCTGAACATGTTTGGCTTAACGCCGCTGGGGATCAATGTTACCGGGAATATCGCCATTACCTTTGGACTCGCACTGTTGACATTTTTGATCACCAACTTTACAGGAACCAAGGATTACTGGAAGCATTTGGTAGATCCGTTGGGTGATGCCATGCCCTGGTATGGGAAATTACCGATCTATATTATCCTGGTACCCATTGAGCTTCTGGGCCTTATCATAAAACCTTTTGCGCTGTTGATACGTTTGTATGCGAACATGCAGGCCGGGACATATTGTATTGATGAGCCTGATAGGGCTAATGTTTATTTTCAAAAGCTGGATAGGAAGCCCTTTGTCATTTTTCCTGGCATTTGCCATCACATTGATAGAGATTTTAGTTGCCCTTTTACAGGCCTATATATTTACCATGTTGTCATCGCTCTATTTTGGCTTTGCCTCCGAGGAGCATGATCATGAGGGAGATCCTGAATTAGTGCATTTATAAAAAATTTCTTTGCCAACATTTGGCAAAGGATTGTATGTTGAATTTTAATTTTAAACTAGATAGATTATGGAAATTCCAGTAATGGTAGGTGCAGGTTTGGTGGTAATTGGTGTCGGTATTGGTATCGGTAGAATCGGTGGTTCTGCGATGGAAGCAATTGCCCGCCAGCCAGAAGCTTACGGAAAAATTCAAACAGCGATGCTTATTGTAGCGGCGCTTATTGAAGGAATTGGTTTCGCGGCTTTATTTGCTGTATAAACCTAAGAGCTAAGGGTGCAGGCCGCAACGGTTGGTTGCGGCGCGCCCTTGTTTAAAATGAAGCTTAAAGTATTCGTCTATGGATAAGTTATTAAATGATTTTTCGTTCGGGTTGTTTGTATGGCAAACACTGTTGTTTGTCTTATTGCTCCTACTCCTTTATAAATTTGCATGGAAACCCATCCTGAATGCAGTAAATGATCGTGAAGAAGGCATAAAAAATGCATTGGCCGCCGCTGAGGATGCCAAGAAAGAAATGCAAAATGTCACGGCAGACAGTGAGAAGCTCCTGAAAGAAGCACGTGGGGAACGCGAGGCTATGTTAAAGGAAGCGCGGGAACTGAAAGATAAAATATTGGCAGATGCCAAGGACCTGGCCAAGGTAGAAGGCGATAAGATGATAAAACAGGCCAAAGCCACTATTGAAAGTGAAAAGAAAGCAGCCGTAGCCGAGATCAAGAATCAGGTGGCAGAACTTTCCGTTCAAATAGCCGAGAAAGTATTGCAGGAACAACTGACCAATAAGGACAAACAACTGAAATTGGTCAATGATATGTTGGGAGACATTAAATTGAAGTAAGCCCTATGAATGAATCCAGAGCGGCAGCGCGTTATGCAAAGGCCATTTTAGATTATGCGGTTGAACAAAAGAAGACCGATGCCCTGGAAGAGGACATGAGGTCTATTGCGGGGACTATTTATGCCAGTAAGGAATTACGCGAAATGCTCTCGAGCCCGGTCTTGAAGGATGCCCTTAAAAAGAAGGCGCTTATGGAAATCTTTAAAGGCAGCCATCCTATTACCGAAGGTCTGTTGGACCTTTTGATTGATAACAGGCGACTATCATTATTGAATGAAGTGGCATTGAAATATATCATTCTGAATGAGGCGCTGAAAGGCAAGGGCATTGCATATGTTACCACCGCCATTCCTTTGTCCTCAGAATTGGAAAAGAAGGTGCTTGCTCAAGTTTCAAAACTTACGGGTAACAAGGTCACCATTGAGAACAAAGTAGATCAAAGCATAGTTGGAGGATTTATTCTGAGGGTAGGGGATCTGCAATATGATGCCAGTATATCGAATAAATTGAATACTATTAAAAGAGAATTTACAAAGTCACTATAAATTTTAATTGCGAAGGCAAAAAGGGCAACCAGATGTACTTCGTCTTATCTATTAAATCATATGGCAGGAGTTAAAGCCGCTGAAGTATCGGCAATCTTAAAGAAACAATTATCGGGATTTGAAGCCAAAGCAACCCTGGATGAAATAGGGACCGTCTTACAGGTGGGCGATGGTATTGCCCGGGTATATGGCCTTGCAAACGTCCAATATGGGGAGCTTGTTGAATTTGATGGCGGACTGGAAGGAATTGTATTGAACCTGGAAGAAGATAATGTAGGGGTGGTTCTTTTGGGCCCATCGAGGGAGATCAAAGAAGGCACTACTGTAAAAAGGACACAGCGAATTGCCTCTATTAATGTAGGAGAAGGTATTGTGGGCCGTGTAGTTGATACACTGGGGAACCCAATTGATGGAAAAGGACCTATTGTGGGAAAGACCTATGAAATGCCTTTGGAGCGCAAAGCTCCCGGCGTAATCTTTCGTCAGCCCGTAAATGAGCCACTACAGACAGGTGTAAAAGCTATCGATGCTATGATCCCAATTGGGAGAGGGCAACGTGAGTTGGTGATTGGTGACCGTCAGACAGGGAAAACAACCGTGTGTATCGATACGATCATCAATCAAAAGGAGTTCTTTGATGCCGGAAATCCGGTATACTGTATCTATGTGGCCATAGGGCAAAAGGCTTCTACAGTTGCTAACATCGCCAAAACATTGGAAGATAAAGGGGCACTTGCCTATACCACTATAGTAGCGGCAAACGCATCAGACCCTGCCCCTATGCAGGTATATGCCCCATTTGCCGGTGCCGCGATCGGTGAGTATTTCAGGGATACAGGACGCCCAGCGTTGATCATTTATGATGACCTTTCAAAACAAGCGGTAGCCTACCGTGAAGTATCATTGCTTCTAAGACGTCCACCGGGACGGGAAGCCTATCCTGGCGATGTATTCTACCTGCATTCAAGGTTATTGGAACGTGCTGCAAAGGTCATTAATGATGACTCCATTGCCAAGAATATGAACGATTTACCTGACGTTTTAAAACCATTAGTAAAAGGAGGAGGCTCTTTAACCGCCCTTCCTATAATTGAGACGCAGGCGGGAGACGTATCGGCCTATATCCCAACCAACGTGATCTCTATTACGGATGGTCAGATCTTCCTGGAGCAAGACCTTTTTAACCAGGGGGTTCGGCCTGCCATCAACGTGGGGATTTCCGTTTCCAGGGTTGGAGGATCTGCACAGATCAAATCGATGAAGAAAGTAGCTGGTACATTAAAACTAGACCAGGCGCAGTTCAGGGAGCTGGAAGCCTTTGCTAAATTCGGTTCAGACCTGGATGCAGCAACGCTCAATGTTATTGAGAAAGGACGTCGAAATGTGGAAATATTGAAACAAGCTCAGAATGATCCATTTACGGTAGAAGACCAGGTGGCGATCATCTATGCAGGTTCTAAGAATTTATTACGGGATGTTCCTGTGGAAAAGGTAAAGGAGTTTGAGCGAGATTACCTGGAATTGTTGAACGCTAAGCACCGGGATGTTCTCGATGATTTAAAGGCCGGCAAACTTACAGATGAGGTAACCGATACCTTAACAACTGTTGCCAAGGAATTGGTGAAGAAATACAAGAGCTAAGAAACTTTTTAAGAAGAAATGGCCAATTTAAAGGAAATACGGAATAGGATCGCCTCGGTATCGTCTACGATGCAGATTACCAGCGCCATGAAAATGGTGTCGGCTGCAAAGTTGAAAAAAGCCCAGGATGCGATTACCGCTATGCGTCCCTATGCCAATAAGCTGACCGAGTTGCTTCAGAACCTGAGCGGTAGTTTGGATGCAGATGCCGGTAGTGTATATGCCGATGAACGCCCTGTACAAAAAGTGTTAATCGTTAGTGTCACCTCTAACAGAGGGTTGTGTGGTGCTTTCAACTCCAATGTGATAAAGCAGTGTGCTTCCCTGAAAACAGATACCTATAAGGCACAGGAAGTGCATTTTATGACGATAGGGAAAAAGGGATTTGATCTCCTGAAAAAGAAGGGGTCCGTTGTTGCCGATCACAGCAAGGTCTACGATGATTTAACCTTCGAAGCTATTGCCCATATAGCGGAAGAGTTAATGGGGTATTTTGCCAATGGATCATATGACCATATCGTGTTGGTATATAACAAATTCAAGAATGCCGCCACTCAAATTCTTATGACGGAACAGTTCCTTCCTATTGTTTCAGCAACTACGGGTACGGCGAGTGCTACAGATTATATTTTTGAGCCGGAAAAGGAGAAGATCGTGATGGAACTTATCCCAAAATCGCTTAAAACACAGCTCTACAAGGCAGTACGTGATTCGTTTGCCAGTGAGCACGGGGCGAGGATGACCGCCATGCACAAAGCAACAGACAATGCTTCAGAACTTAGGGATCAATTAAAGCTTACCTATAACAAGGCAAGGCAAGCTTCTATTACCAATGAGATCCTGGAGATCGTTGGAGGAGCCGAGGCTTTGAACAATTAGGAAAGCAACGATTTTTAGATAGATCTTCTAAAACCCTGGCGCATGTCAGGGTTTTTTAATATCCCTGTCCGGCATATTAACGGGATATTCCTACTTTTGGCATTAAAATTGGTTATTAATTTAGCAGCAAGGCTATAACTTAGCGTTACATCATGAAAAAGATCATCGTACTGGGAGCAGGGATCCTGTTAGGCCTTTTCGGCTGTTCCTCTCAAAAAAAGATAACGGATCAATCCTTATTTGTTTTTTCCAACCCAAGCTGTCAGCCTTTTGCTGAAGGAAGGGAAGAAGGAGGTACGGGTTTTGTCCTTAGCCTTCCATTGGAAACCATTGAGGGCAACCCCAATGATATTGTCTTTATTTCCCTTTATTTTAGGGGCTACGTGTTAACGGCGCAGGTAGATGAAAATGAAAAAGGGAAAGTAGTTACCGGAGAATACCGCAGCAATGCTACTGAAAAAAAACCCGATATGATCATGCATGCTGATCCCAAAGAGGAAGTAGGGAACCAGCCTCCTGCACCGCTAAACCTCAATAAAAAAGACTTTCCTTTTGAGCTAAAGGCCGACGAGGCGGTAATCAGTTACAGGATATTTGATGAGAAAAAGACCTATTTCTACAAAATAACGGGTATTAAGGAGAAACCTCCGCTTGTATATCCCTCCCAACCAAAAAACTAACTTTGTAAGCCGGCTTTAAATACCTAATTTTAAGCCTTACCTAACAATGACGCGGTTGAGCCTTTTTCAAAAGCTTTTTAAACAGACCTTCATTTACGGGCTTGCTACGGTATTGCCCAGAATGCTGTCCTTTATATTGGTCCCGCTGTATACCAAGGTAATGCCTCCCGGATCTTATGGGGAAGTGACGCTTATATTTGCCTGGTTCGCCATCTTTAACGTGGTACTGGCCTACGGGATGGAAACTTCTTTTTTCAGGTTTTTTAATAGTGAAACCAATAAAAATAAGGTTGTGGCTACCTCCTTGATTTCTGTTGGGGCCACAACCCTGCTATTTACCCTGGTAGCACTCCTTTTCCAAAAATCACTGGCCATTCTCCTGAATATTGATGTAGCGTATATACGCTATGTTATTTTCATTTTGGCCCTGGATGCCCTTACTATTATTCCATTTGCCTGGTTAAGGGCCAACCAGCGACCACAGCGATACGCGTTCATCAAGATCATCAATGTAGCCGTAAATTTGGGACTTAATGTCTTTTTTCTGCTGCTGCTTCCGGATATGGCACAGCAAGCGCCAGATAGCTTCTTGGGAGGCCTTTATGTAGCCGATTTTCAAATATCCTACATATTCATTTCCATGGTAATTGCCAGTGCCCTTACCCTTTTGTTAATGGGCAAACGTTACAATTTGCCCTCCTATAGCTTTGATAAAGTTTTATGGAGGCGTATGATACGCTATGGGCTTCCGGTGATGATCGCGGGGATTGCCTTTACTATCAATGAAGTTTTTGACCGGATCATGCTTTCGGAATTATTGCCGGCGGCTATTGCTAAAAGTGAGATTGGCAAATATTCGGCTTGCTATAAACTTGCCCTTTTTATGACCCTTTTTGCCACGGCCTTTCGGTTGGGGATAGAACCTTTTTTCTTCAGCCATTCGAAATCGGAAAACCCGCAAAAAGCCTATGCGCAGATCACGAATTACTTCGTTGTGCTGGGCAGCGTAATACTCTTGGCTGTGGTAGTTTATGCAGATCTGCTCAAACAATTATTTGTTCTAAATGCCGATTACTGGGAAGCCATGCCGGTGGTGCCCGTCATTATTCTTGCCAGTTTTTGCCTGGGGATCTACCACAACCTTTCTGTTTGGTACAAAGTTACGGACCGCACCAGATTTGGGGCCTATATCTCCATCATAGGGGCCATAATAACGATTGCCATAAATTATATATTTATCCCTTATATAGGATATTATGCTTCTGCCTACGCCACCCTGGCTGCCTACGCCACCATGATGTTCTTATCCTATTATTTTGGAAAAAAGTATTACCCTATTCCATATAACCTGAGAAAAATTTCCTTTTATATGGGCATATCCATTTTTTTCTCGGCACTGTCTTTTTATGTTTTTAAAGGACAAATTGTGATAGGGTCATTCCTCCTTTTAGTATTTTTATTGTTGGTTTATAAAATGGAGTATACCCTCCTCAAACGAATCTTTACTAGGAATGAACATTAGCATTATTAATACCTCTGCACATTCGTTGCCGCACTACGAGACGGCATCCTCTGCGGGCATGGACTTACGGGCCAATTTGGACCTTCCGGTGACCTTGAAACCATTGGAAAGGGCAATAATCAAAACAGGCCTTTTTATTGAGTTGCCAAAAGGGTATGAAGCTCAGGTGCGTCCTCGGAGTGGTTTGGCAGCTAAGAAGGGAATTACTGTTTTAAATGCTCCTGGAACCATTGATGCCGATTACCGGGGAGAGATTGGCGTGATTCTTGTAAACCTCTCTAACGAAGAATTTACGGTAGAAGACGGAGAACGTATCGCGCAGCTGGTGATCGCTAAACACGAGCGGGCCGAATGGGTCCAGGTAACAGCATTATCCGAAACCAGTAGAGGCGAAGGAGGGTTTGGCAGTACCGGCACAAAGTAGCTGCTAACTTCTATTATAAATATTATTGGGCACCCCCGAATCGACTATGAAACCGAATTATTACATCATGAGTATTGTTTTGGCACTCCTCTTGCTGTCCCATTTTGGGCAGGCCCAGGAAGAAGAAAGTGCAGCGGTTTCACTGGAAGAATATACGGACGATTTTCAGGAATTGTTTTTTGAGGCCCTTAAACAAAAAGGGATAGAGAATTATACCAAAGCGATCAACGCGCTCTTAAAATGCAAAGGCCTACAACCAGATAATACGGTCATTGATCATGAATTAGCCAAGGCATACTTATTAAATAATCAATTGGTCTTGGCAGAGGAATATGCCATTGAAGCGATACAAGGGGAATCAGACAACCTTTGGGTCCTGAATACCTTGGTTAAGATACGCCAAAGACAAGGGAGCACTTTAGAAGGAATCAAAGACCGTATCCCATACAAGAATGTGCTGTTGAAGCAGAATCTTGCGCTCATTTATGTTAAAGAAGAAGCGTATGAAAATGCTTTAAGTGTGTTAAAAGAAATGGGCTCAAGTCCATTTTCGGAGAATCTCAGGTTGCGCATTCAGGATTCACTGGCACAAAAATCCGAGCAAAAAGAAAAACCGATCGAAACGACCGAACCTATTGAAGAAAATCCGCTTTTGCAGTTCACGCAAGAACTCAACAATGCATTAGCGGGGAAAGACTTTGAGGCATTAAATCTGAAGTCCGAACAAGCAATCGAAAACTATCCTTCCCAACCCTATTTTTACTATGTAAAGGGAATGGCACTAAATAAGTTGAGTCAGCCCAGGGAAGCTATCTCCTATTTGGAAATGGGACTGGATTACCTGTTAGAAGGTGATGATCTTGCTACAAAGTTCTACAATGAACTGGCGTTCGCCTATACTGCTATCGGTGATACCAAAAAGGCAAATATGTATCTTAGCAAGGTAAAAAATGGTTCATAAGGCAATGGAAAAAATGAAGATATTCGGTAAGCGAATCGGGGGCCTGTTTCTGTTACTTATGCTCTCCTTTTCGTGTAAGACAGCCAAGATCATTACGGATAAGAAGCTAGACACAACCCTGACGGCCAAGACGATCATTAAGAATCACTACAGAAGCTCGGTTAATTTTAAAACCTTGACGAGTAAGCTTCGGATAGCGTTTTCGGATGGTGAATCCAATCAAAGCTTTGGGGTAAGTCTGCGTATGGAGAAGGACAAGGCCATTTGGCTAAGCGCCCCTCTGGGTGTAATAAAGGCCTATATAACGCCAGATCGGGTTTCTTTTTACAACAAGTTGGAAAACAATTATTTTGACGGGAGCTTTGAATATCTGAGCAGGCTTCTGGGCACCGACCTGGATTTTAAAAAAGTTCAGAACCTCTTGCTGGGGGAACCCATTTTTGATCTTAGGGACGAACGCTATGATGTTTCCCTGAACGGCTCATCGTATGAATTAAAACCTATGAACTCTCTGGAACTGTTTAAGATCTTATTTCAAATAGAGCCCGCCAATTATAAATTGGCATCTCAGCAGATTTCACAGCCACAGCATAAAAGACTGTTGGAGATCCGGTATAAGGACTATCAGGAAAAGAATAAAAAGATATTGCCAAATAATGTCGGGATTCTAGCCATTGATAATGACCAGCGGAACATTATCGATATCGAATTTCGAAATATTGAATTCAATCAAAAAATAAGTTTTCCGTATAAGATCCCAAAAGGATATAATGAGATTGTCCTGAATTAGTATGAAAAAAGTAAGTGCTTATGGGATAAGGTTGCTTTGCATGTCACTTATGCTCTGCGGTTTTATGTTGCAGGGGCAGACAGATGAGCAAAAGGCACTCGAAGTAAAAAGGGAGCAGCTTCAGAAGGAGATTTCAGAGATGAACCGCCTGCTGTTCGCCGAGAGGAAACAGAAAGGGACTGTTTTGGATCAGATGGAAATGCTCGATCAAAAGATCAATGTAAGGCAGCAATTGATCCGCGTTACCAATCAACAATCCAACTTGCTGAGCCGGCAGATCAATGCCAATATCCGGAATATTGCAAAGCTTCGGGAAGACCTGGAGATCCTGAAAGAGGAATACGCAACCATGATCAGGAAATCGTATCAGAACAGATCGCAGCAGAGCAGGCTGATGTTCCTGTTGTCTTCCCAGAATTTTTATCAGGCATTTAAAAGACTGCAATATTTAAAACAATATACCCAATACCGCAAGCAACAAGGGGTGCAGATCGCCAGCAAAACCGAAGACCTCATTACCTTAAATAATGATCTGACCACCCAACGAAAGGAAAAGGAACAGCTCATTGCCGAGAACAAGGCGGCAAGGGAAGCACTTTTTAAGGAAATTAACGACCAGAAGGGGCTTTTAAGAACTATTCGACAAAATGAAAGTAATTACGCTGCGGCTATTTCCAAAAAGAAGTCCGAGGCAAAGAAGATAGACGAACAAATAGAACGATTAATCAGGAGTGCTATTGCGGCCTCTAATAAAGAAGCAGGAAACACGGGGAACAGCAGTAAGTTTGTTTTAACGCCCGAGGCCACCATCGTCGCAAATAATTTCTCGGCAAATAAAGGGCGCCTTATCTGGCCTGTAGAAAAAGGCATCAAACGGCAGGGATTTGGGATCTATAATGATGCTGTTTATCCGGGAATAAAGCACCAGAACAACGGGGTCATCATTGCAACGGACGAGGGGGCTAAGGCTAGGGCCGTTTTTGAAGGGGAAGTCATCGCTATCCTTGCGGTGCCCGGAGGGGGTAAAGGCGTGCAAGTTAAGCATGGTAATTATATCAGCACCTATTATAATCTCTCTAATTTATATGTAAAAAAAGGCGATAAGGTACTGGCCAAAGAAGAACTGGGGGAGATCTACACCAACCGTTTAAATGGTTTAACACAACTGAAATTTTATCTCTACAGGGATGCTACCCGACTCAATCCGGAGGAATGGATTTATCAATTATAACTACCCAAGATCATGAAAGAAATAACCGACAGTAAGGGGGGCTATGCCCTTCACAATGGAGTCCATATGCCGTATTTTGGATTAGGAGTCTATTTATCGAAAGACGGGACAGAGGTTATAAATTCGGTTAAATGGGCACTTAAGGCTGGCTATCGCCACATCGACACGGCGGCGATCTATGGAAATGAAAATGGGGTTGGGCAGGGAATCAGAGAGAGTGGTATCCCAAGGGAAGACATTTTCTTGGTAAGTAAGGTATGGAATTCGGATCAGGGGTACGAAAGTTCCTTAAAAGCCTTTGACGAAAGTTTACACCGTTTAAAAACGGATTATTTAGACCTGTATCTGATTCACTGGCCCGTTAAAGGAAAATATAAAGAAACCTGGAAAGCACTTGAGTACCTTTATCAGCAGAATCGCGTCAGAGCAATTGGAGTCAGTAATTTTCTACAGCATCATTTGGAAGATCTCTTAACAGAAGCGGCTGTTGTCCCAATGGTGAACCAAATGGAATTTCATCCTTATTTGGCCCAACCAGCATTGGTATCTTTCTGTGAGTCGCATAAGATACAGTATGAAGCCTGGTCACCACTCATGCAGGGCCATGTTTTTGGGATCGAAGTTTTTAAAAGTATGGCAGCCAAATATCATAAGACGGTTGCACAAATAGTATTGAGATGGGATTTGCAAAAAGGAGTGGTCACGATCCCAAAGTCGTCTAAAAAGGACCGTATTATTGACAATGCCAACATTTTTGATTTCGAACTATCGGACGCAGATATGGCTATATTGGATGGCTTAGACAGCGGGAAACGTTTTGGTCCAGACCCGGATACCTTCGATTTTTAGGAATATCGTATTCATTTAAAAGTATACCACAGGTCTACTCAGTGAAAAGGGCTTTTAATTCCGTTGCGTCATGGGGCTTCATTTTCCCGGCCAATACCAGGCTCAATTGTTTTCTCCTCAAGGCTCCTTCAAACCTTGTTTTTTCCAGCTCCGTTTCTGGCACAATGGGCGGAATCACGGTGGGTTTTCCCGTTTCATCGACTGCGACAAAGGTGTAGATTGCTTCATTGGCCTTGGTGCGCTCACCGCTAAAACGGTCTTCCATCCAAACATCAATATAGACTTCCATAGATGTTTTGAAAGTTCTTGATATAGCTGCTTCCAGGGTAACCACGCTACCCAGAGGAACGGATCTGTTAAAGGCGACATGGTTTACGGAGGCGGTAACAGTAATACGCCTGCTGTGCCTTCGTGCTGCTATACTCGCTGCACGGTCCATCCTGGCCAACAGCTCCCCTCCAAATAAGTTGTTCAAAGGATTAGTTTCACTGGGGAGTACCAGATCTGTCATAATAGTCCTTGATTCACTAGGCGTTTTTGGTTGCATACAAAAAACTTTTTGCAAAGATACAAGGTATCCAAAGTGAGTAAGAAGAGAAACCGGATTATTTTACGGTTAGTAGCCAGGCATCCCGTGATTCGGTTTGTCTTACGTTCTTTAGAAATGCAAGTGCTAATGTGGCATTTTCAAAGCTATCGAAGGCTACCTGGTAAAGGCCAAATTTATTCTGACCCACCACAAATGCGTCATATCCTTTATTTCGAAGACGGCGTACTTTTCGTTCCGCATTGTTCTTCTCCCTGAAAGCACCGGCAATGACGTGGTGTCGGATGTTTATCTTTTTTCTGGTGACCTCCAGCTGTAATGCAGGTAATTCTACTGGTTTGGCATCAAAAAAAGTAGCTTGCTGAATACTGTTTGATATGATCTCCTGCGCTTTCTCCTGAGTAAGGAGTTGACGGGAAAGATTCTCATTGTAAGCCCTGTAGCCCGTAAGACCGGTGGCGATTGCCAATAGCGCAATGGCAGCATATTTCAGAAGCGGCCTGAAGGCATTTTGCTCCCGTTCTTCTGTCGAAATGATAAAAGGTACTTTTTCTTCCAGTGAAGCCACCTCTTTTTTAAGCTGCTCCCGTATCACGGGGGTAACGATAAATGAAGAAAGCCCAAAGGAAGAGGTAAGGTAATTGATCTGCCTGGAAGGCTGAAAGACTATCTTATGCTCCGAATTCAATTTAAGACTCCCTACATTGTTTAAAACAAGTCGATCACCCTCTTTTAATTTTTTCTTCCATTCTTTTACCACGGTTTCCAACGTATGCTGTACTTTCTCATATGAGGTATTCTCCATGGCCGCTATATGGGACACCAGTAAACCGTCATTGGAGGTCAATTGTTCATTAAAGGAGAGGACCTTGGAAGGAGGATAAAAGGTGTGGGAGGAAGCTTCTATAAAGGCCGACTTTACCTGCGTTAAAAACGCCCCAAATTCGGGTATTACCACGCAATTATAACGGTAAAGCAGTTCTTCTATGTGTGTCTCGAGCCTCATAAAGGCAAAGATGGAAAAAAATAGACCCTATTCAAAATGGGGAATAACTTTTTATTAACATTAGTTTTTCAGTATTTTGTGAATAAACAAATACCTCTTTTAAATGATTAAGGATGAGTTCATTGCCGCATTGAGGTTGCAGTGTGTTCCAAGTGTTGGGGATATTCTGGCGAAGAAACTGATTGCACATTGTGGTAGTCCGGCAGCAGTGTTCTCTGAAAAGAGTGAATACCTCCTGAAAATAGCAGGTATTGGTTCCAGGATTGTGGCCGGTTTGAAGGACGTTTCGCACTTAAGAGCAGCAGAACGCGAATATTCCTTTGTTGAGGAACATCAGATCGCCTATTCCTATTTTGAAGAGGAATCATATCCAAAGTATCTGCGCTATTGTGCCGATGGACCACTCCTCCTGTTTCAGAGGGGCCATATAGACCTTAGAGACAAAAAAGTCATCAGTATAGTCGGGACCCGGAATATGACTGCCAGTGGCAAGCGTTTTTGCGAACAGTTTTTGGAAGAACTGGTACCGTTGGATCCTGTTATTGTAAGTGGGTTTGCTTACGGGGTTGATATTTGTGTGCACAAGACCGCTGTAGACCTGCAATTGCAAACAGTAGCTTGTCTTGCCCATGGGTTAAATCAAATATATCCCAGATCGCACAAGAAATATTGTGGATCAGTTGAAGGGAATGGGGGATTCTTAACGGAATTTTGGAGTACCAGCAATCCGGAACGTGAGAATTTCCTTCGCAGAAACCGGATCATTGCGGGAATGAGCGAAGCAACGATCGTGATAGAATCTGCAGAGAAGGGGGGCAGTCTGGTTACGGCAGATATTGCCAACAGCTATGATCGGGATGTTTTTGCGGTCCCAGGAAGGCCTAATGACAGGTATAGTCAGGGTACAAATGCACTTATCAAAACGCAAAAGGCACATTTGCTTACTTCAGCAGCCGATCTTATCTATTACCTGAACTGGGATTTACGCGAAAGGGAAGCGAAGCCCATTCAGAAAGAATTATTTGTAGCGTTAAATGATACAGAACATAGCATCTATGCGGTATTACAAAAAAGCGGAAAGCAATTATTGGATGACATAGCCATGAATTGCCAACTCCCTGTTTTTAAAACATCTTCCACGCTGCTTGCCATGGAATTAAAGGGATTGGTAAGGCCTTTACCGGGGAAATGCTTCGAAGCCATTTAGAGAATTGCAAACCGTTTGGTCGGTAGGAGCGTGCAAAGACATGCAGCTGTATCAAGAACCTGCATTTCATCGATGATCCTACGAAACATGGCATAAATAGAATGGAAAAGGGATGAAAAAGCGTTCCAAAAAACAAACCGGGGGGTCTTTTTAACACTATTTCAGTAACCTACCTTGGTCCTTACACGGGCAAGTACTTTATCTGCAACTTCATGCGCTTTTTGCGCTCCTAGATGGAGCAGCGCATCAATTTCGGAAGTGTTCTCAATATAGTATTGATACTTTTCCCGGGCTTCCCCGAACTTTTCCAGGATCAATTCAAAAAGTGCCTGTTTGGCATGGCCGTATCCGTAATTTCCATTTAAATAATTGGCCCGCATTTCAGAGATTTGCGCTTCATCTGCCAGTATTTTGAATAAAGCAAATACGGTATCTGTATCCGGATTTTTTGGCGCTTCTAACGGAGTGCTGTCCGTAAGAATACCCATGATCTGTTTGCGAAGTGCTTTATCTGTTTGAAAAATATTGATAAGGTTGTCCCTGCTTTTGCTCATTTTTTCGCCATCGGTTCCGGGGACATACATGGTTGCTTCTTGTACCCGGGCCTCAGGAATCACAAAAGTCTCGCCTAATTGGGCATGAAAACGGGCAGCAACATCACGAGTCATTTCCAAATGCTGTAGTTGGTCCTTTCCAACGGGAACAATTTCTGCATCATAAAGTAAGATATCGGCCGCCATGAGCATAGGATACGTGAAAAGTCCGGCATTGACGTCTTCCAGTCGGTCTGCTTTGTCTTTAAAGGAATGAGCAAGGGTAAGGCGCTGATACGGATAAAAACAACTTAGATACCAGGCCAGTTCGGTCACCTGGGGAACATCACTCTGCCTGTAGAAAACTGTTTTGGTAACGTCGAGGCCAAAAGCGAGCCATGCTGCAGCGATGGCATACGTATTTTTTCTTAGGGATTCCCCATCTTTGATCTGGGTTAAGGAATGCATATCTGCAATAAAGAGAAAGGAGTCATTGGATGGTTCGCCTGCCATTTTTATAGCGGGCATGATCGCCCCTAATATATTACCGAGATGGGGCGTCCCCGTACTTTGAATACCCGTTAAGATTCTTGCCATAGCAGCTTTTTAACTAAAGACAAAAGTAAAAGAAATACCAGAACCCTGCTAAAATTGTTAATTTTGATTTTATGCGCACCCTTTTCCTAAGAACGGCACAATTGCTTTACCGTACCTGGTTTTATATATTGGTAGTGCTTCCTATTTTGCTGTTTTCCCCTTTTCTTATAGCGCTCTCCTTTTCTGAAAAAACATATCCTCAATTCTTTTGGATGGCACGGAATATATGGGCAACAACCATTTTGTATGGGATGGGCTGTTTTCCAATAGTGCGTTGGGAGGAGTTTTTGGAAAAGGGGCAGAGTTATATGTTGGTAGCCAACCACACCAGCATGCTCGATATTATGCTGATGTTGCGGGTGAGCCGCAATCCATTTGTTTTTGTAGGTAAAAAGGAATTGGCTAAAATTCCCATTTTCGGCTTTTTTTATAAGCGGGTCTGCATTATGGTAGACCGGGAAGACAGTAAAAGCAGGATGGGCGTTTATCGAAGGGCGCAAAAACGATTAAATCAGGGATTGAGTATTTGTATTTTCCCCGAAGGAGGTGTCCCCCCCGAAGAAGTTGTCCTCGATTCTTTTAAAGACGGGGCGTTTAAAATGGCGATCGCACATAAAATACCGATCGTTCCTATGACTTTTCTGGATGCAAAAAAGCGATTTTCATTTACTTTTTTTAGTGGAGGACCCGGTCTGCTGAGAGTACTGGTGCATTCGTTCTTCAGGACCGAACATTTGGAAGAATCAGATAAAGAGTCGCTTAGGGAGGCTGTTCGGGGAAAAATACTAAGGTCGATCACTTTAGATGCGGCGGAAAACAACAATCGGAACAAATAAATACCATTAGGTATAAATATTTTAAGAAGATGCGTCGCAAAACAAGCATTAGTGCGTGCTAATTAAAATTTGAAATTGAGTCCGGAATAAACCCCCATGGTAAATGGCTGAAAATTACCTGCTGAATTAGAAAAGGTATTTAGCTGATACTTGAACATGGGCTCCAGGCTTAGCTGAATGGCAGTGCTCAGTTGATAGGAAAATCCGAGCCCAACATTCGTACTGAGGTTTACGGTATTAACATTATTTGCCGCTCCCATCTCTGTGGCATTACCACCGGACTCCAGCATGACGGAATTGTCGATAAGGAACAAGCTGCTAAACCCACCAATAACGTTCACGCCTACTTTTTTGTCAAACACAGCGTAGGTAATTTCCATAGGGACCTCTATATAGCCTATTTCCTGAACCATTTTTCCATTTAAGGAAGGGTCAGGACCCGCTACGTCCAGCGCGTTTTCGGCGGGAATTTTTCCGCTGATCGTGTTACTGCGCACTACAAGTGTTTTAGAACTTAGGGTGTAGTCTATGTTATCTATTATAGCACTGGTAGCCCCGTTTAGGGAAGAGGAGAATGAAACGTTATTAGTGTCATAGCCCATAGCCACTTTGTGGATCCCGGAACGCAGTTGCCATTTTTCACCAATGTCATAAGAAACGGCGAGGCCGTAACTTACATTGATATTTCCCGATTTCGCGTTGTTCTGAAAACTTGAATGAATGGGCGATCCCTGCGATATGGAACTAAAAAACACAGGGGCAACTCTAGGGCCAACCGTCCATTTATCCGAAGCGTCTGCTACTTCTTGTTCTTCCATTGCTTCAGCTACCGCATCAAAAATCGACTTTTTATTTCCTCCGTTGGGCTCCCTTTCTTCTTCTCCTGAATCTGAAACAGGGTATTGAACAGGACCCTCTTTTTCTCCTACCTCAACGAGTGCTTTTTGGTCTGATGCCGTATTGATAGTGCGTTCCGGGGTCATTGAGGTTTTCAATAAAGCAAGGCTGTTTGTCTTTTTTGTTGATTTGGCATTTCCCTCGTACCCGACCTCTTCCGTCCTTTCTTTTGAAGCCTTCCCTTGTTCAGGAGTAATAGTCGACAGCACAACAGGCTTTTCTGGTCCACTAAAAAGGACCTTGCTTTTACCAGGGGTTATTTTCTCCTGAGCAGCATCGTTTTCAGTTGTCTTTGCGTCTTGTTTCCCGGGAATCGCAATACCGGTTGTTTCTTCGCCGTTTGGAATCTCAGGAAATACATCCGAAGCGTTTGATGGGGTTTCATTTTCCACATTGGTTATCGCGGGAGCAGTATCGGTAATGGCCTTTGATGGCACATATAAAATAACGGCAAAGGCCAGAACGGCCGCCACCCCTCCTAATTTCCACCATAGTGGGACGATCCTGCGTTTTTTGCCCTTTTTATCAAGCGATGCTGAAATGGAATTCCACACATGCTCTTCAGGGATCTGACTAAAATCCGCTAACGCGTCTTGAAATAACTTTTCTATACTTTTCTTTTTCATGCTCATTGTTTTAAGCAATGTTGATATTTTCTTTTTTTAGCTTCTCCTTCAGGATCATTTTTGCGCGAGACAGGTTCGATTTAGAGGTCCCTTGGGACGTGCCCAATAGTTCACCAATTTCCTTGTGCGTATAGCCATCCAATACATATAAATTAAAGGTGAGCCTGTATTTCGTTGGTAATTCCTGAACATATTGCAGTAGTGTACTCAGCTGAATATCCGGATACTCATATTCGGTATCGTAGGCTTCTTCCAGATTGTCTGTGACAAGGCTGAGAAATTGCTCTTTCCTATATTTCTGAAGGACTGTGTTAATGGTGATACGTTTGATCCAGCCTTCAAATGACCCCTTGAATTTAAATTGCTCAATCTTGTCGTAAATGGTAATAAAGCTATCATGCAGGTTGTCTTCTGCTTCTGTTTTATTGCGTGAGTACTTAAGGCACAGGCCAAATAATATACTGGCGTATTTCCGGTATAACTGCTCCTGGGCCTTCCTGTCTCCTTTTTTACAATGTTGGATGAGCTTTTTTAGACGCACAATAATGGTCGGATTTCGATCTTTGCTCTTTAAAGATCATGAATTTACGGGCACCTCAATTTCTAAATACTGTTGTTCTCCATTCTCATCTTCTCCGGACCAGAAACGAAAGAGATAGCTCCCTTCGTAAAGCACAATGAAATCGAAGGATGTTTCAATCTCCTCCAGGGCCTGTGTACAGGCTTGTTCGTAGAATTCGGTCCCAATAGCCACAACGTTCCTGGTAGTTGCGCCGTCATCGGTCACATCAAACCCTTCAAAGAAAACGCATCCACTGGTCCTCAGATAGGTAACCCTGATCTCGTAGGTTTCATTTAAAATAAAGGATTCTGGCATTTCCACACTCAGGATCTGCAACGGAATAAAACGAAAATTAACACTGTCGGTTTCTTCCAGCTTACAGGAGCTCAATGACAATGCAAGGAAACAGACTAAAACCTCGAATGATCTCTTTAGGCGCATCTCAATCGTATTTCTTTTTAAGATGAAAACAGACTGGAAGGGTTGCTTTTAAGGAGACGGATAGCGCCTGATACCTTATATGGCCTTTATGGCATCTTTGATTTTACCTTCCAGTTCTTCCGATAATTCAGGATTATCCTGAAGCAAAACCTTTACAGCATCTCGTCCCTGACCAAGTTTGGTGTCTCCATAGCTGAACCAGGAACCACTTTTCTTGATAATCTCAAATTCTACGCCAAGATCAAGAATTTCACCAATCTTGGAAATACCTTCCCCGTACATGATATCAAATTCGGCTGTTTTGAACGGAGGTGCCACTTTATTCTTCACCACCTTAACACGGGTCTTGTTCCCCTGAATATTTCCATCGGTGTCTTTGATCTGTGTAGAACGCCTGATATCGAGCCGTACCGAGGCATAGAACTTAAGGGCATTTCCACCAGTAGTGGTTTCAGGATTACCGAACATGACCCCAATTTTCTCCCGCAATTGATTAATAAAGATCACCGTACAATGGGTTTTGCTAATAGATGCCGTAAGTTTCCTAAGAGCCTGGGACATAAGTCGGGCATGCAATCCCATTTTGGAATCCCCCATTTCCCCTTCAATTTCACTTTTTGGCGTCAAGGCAGCTACGGAGTCAATGATCACAATATCAATGGCGCCGGAACGGATAAGATTATCGGCAATTTCCAATGCCTGTTCCCCGTGATCGGGCTGGGAAATGATGAGGTTGTCTATATCTACCCCTAATTTTTCGGCATAAAATCGATCGAAGGCATGTTCTGCATCGATAAAGGCAGCAATACCACCATTTTTTTGAGCTTCAGCAATAGCATGCAGCGTTAGGGTTGTTTTTCCTGAGGACTCAGGTCCGTAGATCTCAATTACACGGCCTCTGGGATATCCCCCAACACCCAGTGCGATATCTAACCCCAAAGAACCCGAAGGGATCACCTCAACATCGGCTACCACGGAGTCGCCCATCTTCATTACGGCCCCTTTACCGTATGTTTTGTCTAATTTGTCCAGGGTTAATTTTAATGCTTTTAGCTTTGCTTCTTTCTCACTACTCATGTCTTCGCTTTCTTTATTTTAAGGGAAGCTAAATTACCATTTCTTTTTGCATATCGCAATGCGGAAAGCAACCTTTTTGCAAATAGCACATCTTCACTTAAAAGCATTAATTATAATTGTTCACTTTATTGGTATGTACTTCTATGGAAAAGAGAATTTAGGTAAAGTGATCTTGGAGAGCCTTGTAGAACAGGGCTCTTTTTTTATTCTTATCTGGACAAAATTCTGTACTTTTGAATTTTAATTTTTCATTAAACTTAAGCGTAGTATAGCATGCAACTGTACAATACATTAAGTGCGAAGGAAAGAGAAGCTCTAATTGAGGAAGCCGGTAAGGAACGCCTTACCATCTCTTTTTATAAATATGCGCACATTGGAAATCCTCAACTATTCAGAAACCACCTCTTTATTCACTGGAATGAGCTTGATGTTCTGGGAAGAATATATGTAGCACACGAAGGGATCAATGCCCAGCTTTCCGTACCTGCGGAAAACTTTCAACTGTTCAAAACACATTTAGACAGCATCACATTTCTGGAAAATGTACATTTGAATATTGCCATAGAGCAGGACAACAAATCATTTTTAAAATTAAAAGTGAAAGTCCGGAAGAAAATTCTTGCAGACGGGCTCAACGACAAATCATTTGACGTTACCAATAAAGGAGTTCATGTGGGCGCCAAAACCTTCAACGAACTTATTGAAGATCCGGATACCATCCTCGTAGATATGCGTAACCACTACGAAAGTGAAATCGGGCATTTTAAAAATGCCATCACCCCCGATGTGGATACCTTCAGGGATTCCCTTGATGTCATTGAAAAAGAACTGGCCGATTTCAAGGAAGACAAAAAGCTGGTAATGTATTGCACCGGGGGAATTCGTTGTGAAAAGGCAAGTGCCTATTACAAACACAAAGGCTTTAAAAAAGTATTTCAGTTAGAAGGAGGCATCATCGAATACACCCGCCAGGTAAATGCTAAAGGGCTGGAAAATAAATTTTTAGGAAAGAATTTTGTTTTTGATCACCGCCGCGGCGAACGTATCTCCGAGGATGTTATCGCTCATTGCCATCAGTGTGGGGCTCCCTGCGACACCCATGTGAATTGCGCCAATGAAGCGTGTCACCTGCTTTTCATTCAATGCGAAGCCTGCGCCGAAAAAATGACCAACTGTTGTTCTGATCAGTGCAAAGAAATTCACGCATTACCTGAGGAGGAACAAAAAATGCTCAGGAAAGGCAAGGTGGTCAGCAATAAGATCTTCAAGAAAGGGCGTTCGGAAGTGCTAAAATTCAAGAAAGCCCCTATTGCTTCTCCAGAAGCCATTTTCACTTCACGTTAAAAAAATAGTATCTTTACATTCAAGAAATTTATATGAACACTTTTTGGTGAAAAGTCTTTTTTTTCGTCAAATCAAGATACTAAAATATGGGTTGTAACAGTTGTTCAACCGGGAAGGATGGACAGCCTCGGGGATGTAAGAATAATGGGACGTGTGGCACTGATGGCTGTAATAAATTAACGGTATTTGACTGGCTTTCCAACATGTCACTCCCAAATGGTGAAAAACCATTTGACTGTGTTGAGGTCCGTTTCAAGAATAGTAGGAAAGAATTTTACAGGGTACAGGAAAACGCCTCCTATTCCATTGGCGATATTGTCGCTACGCAGGCCAAAGCGGGTCATGACATAGGAATGGTAACCTTGACCGGTGAGTTGGTCCGGGTGCAGATGAAGAAGAAGAAAGAGTCCGCAGACAATGAGGAACTTCCCAAGGTCTATCGGAAAGCTACTCAAAAAGACATCGACAAATGGCAAAAGTGCAGGGATAAGGAAGATGAAATTAAAAAGCGGGCCAGGGAGATGGCGATCCTGCTGAAACTTCAAATGAAGATCTCCGATGTTGAATTTCAAGGCGATGGTTCCAAGGCTACCTTCTATTATACGGCAGACGACCGTATAGATTTCAGACAACTTATCAAGGATATGGCCAAGGCTTTTGGTATCCGTGTAGAAATGCGTCAGATCGGCTACAGACAAGAAGCACAAAGACTTGGCGGCATCGGTTCCTGTGGGCGGGAATTGTGCTGCTCTACCTGGTTGACAGATTTTCGATCCGTCAGCACTTCCGCGGCACGTTACCAGCAATTATCCCTCAATCCACAGAAATTGGCAGGCCAGTGTGGAAAACTAAAATGCTGTCTTAACTATGAGTTGGATATGTATTTGGAGGCCTTAAAGGATTTTCCATCTCAGGATAGTAAGTTGTATACCGAAAAGGGTATGGCTTTTTGTCAAAAAACCGATATTTTTAAAGGGCTTCTATGGTTTTCCTACAAAGAGGATCCTGCTCATTGGCATACCCTTACCAAGGATCAGGTGCATGAGATTCTCTCGAAGAATAAGAAAAAGGAAAAAGTGGCAAGCCTGGAAGAATACGCAGTAGATAATTTGACAGAAACGCCCATGTTATTCGAAAATGTGGTAGGACAGGACAGTCTTACCCGATTTGACAGACCCAAAGGAGGGAATAACAGAAAAAAAAACAAAAAGAGAAGAAAGCCTTTAAAACCAGCAAATAAGAATGCGTAGCAGCTACAGGTACTTTATTGTCTTTGGTCTTTTTGTTGCGGCATGTGGTAAAGGCCCCGTATATTCTGAATTTCAGCCCCTAGCAGACGGAATATGGCATAAAGAAGATATAAAGGAATTCCAGATTAAAGATCCGGATACGTCCCAGGTTTTCCAGATCTACATCAATGTACGTAATGACAATGCCTATCCCTATAGCAATTTATTTCTGATCACCTCCCTGGAAAGTCCCAATGGGGAAACAGCCATTGACACCCTGGAGTACGAAATGGCCAAACCCAACGGCGAATGGATGGGCAAAGGCTATGGCAGCATCAAAGAAAATAAGTTATGGTACAAGGAAAACATCGATTTTCCCGTTAAGGGCGTATATAAAGTACGCATTCAACATGCCATGAGAAAGAATGGAACTGTTGAAGGCATCGTTGAACTACCTGGCATTATTGATGTTGGGGTTGAAATTGAAAAGCAATAACACCTATGGCGAGGACCAAAAAAAAAGCAGCAACCAATAATTTTGCGCCATTTATTAAGTGGTTCTGGATCCTTGTTGTAACAGGTATCCTATCCGTGTTGCTGGTGTTTCTTCTGGCGGCATGGGGCGTGTTTGGGGAGATGCCCACATTCGATCGGTTAGAGAATCCGCAAACGAATCTGGCTACAGAGATCATTTCTTCAGATGGGGCTACCCTTGGAAAATTCTACCTGGACGATAACCGCACTCCGGTTTCCTATAAAGAACTTCCTCAAAACCTGGTTGATGCATTGGTCGCCACCGAAGATGCCCGCTATTATGATCATTCCGGCATCGATGGCATCGGGACCTTGCGCGCACTTGTATTTCTGGGGCAACGGGGTGGTGCCAGTACTATTTCACAACAATTGGCAAGACAACTTTTTGTTGGCGTTCGCTCCAAAAACGTCTTTCAGGCAGTTACACAAAAGATAAAGGAATGGGTGATCGCTACCAGATTGGAACGCAGTTATACCAAAGAAGAGATCATAGCGATGTACATGAACATCTATGATTTTGGGTATAATGCAGATGGGATACGATCTGCTTCCCGCATTTATTTTGGAAAAGAACCCAGAGACCTAAAAATAGAGGAATCGGCCGTTTTGGTAGGGATGCTAAAAAACTCATCCCTTTACAATCCGATAAGGAGGGAACAACTGGTGCTCAATAGAAGAAATACGGTGTTGGCACAAATGGAGAAATACGACTTCATCTCGGAAACGGAAAAGGACTCCCTGCAAGCCCTTAAAATGGATATCAATTTTAGCCCTGAGTCGCATCGGGAAGGCCTGGCCACTTATTTCCGTATGTATTTGCAAGGGTATTTAAATGACTGGATCAAGAAAAACCCAAAACCTGTTACAGAAGAGGGGGATCGTGATACCTGGAATATTTACCTCGACGGCCTAAAGGTCTATACGACCATCGATTCCAGGATGCAAAAAAATGCAGAGGATGCGGTTACCGAGCATATGAAAAGATTACAGGCCGAGTTCTTTAATCAAAATACACCTCAAAGAAACCCGACAACACCTTTTTTGGACCTGGAAAGGGAAGAGATTAACAGGATCATGGAACGCGCCATGAAAAATTCGGACCGCTGGCGTAAAATGAAGGCGGAGGAAAGGAGTGAAAAGGAGATCCGTGAATCCTTTAACCAGCCTACGGAAATGACCGTTTTTGATTGGAACAGCGATACCCAGGAAAAGGATACCATCATGACGCCGCTCGATTCTATTCGCTATTACAAGACATTCCTCCGATCGGCCATGATGTCCATGGAACCCCAAACTGGCCATGTAAAAGCATGGGTAGGCGGACTCAATTACAAGCATTTTCAGTATGACAATGTTATTCAGGGGGCACGACAGGCAGGATCTACCTTTAAACCTTTTGTCTATGCAGCTGCTATAGACCAGTTGCGCATGTCTCCATGCGATGAACTTCCAGACAGTCAGTACTGTATTGAAGCCGGGAAGCATGGCAACCCGGAACCCTGGTGTCCTAAAAATTCTGATGGAAAATATTCAGGGAAGATGTTTACCCTTAAACATGCCCTGGCAAATTCCGTGAATACGGTTACTGCACAACTTATCGATATGGTAGGGCCAAAACCGGTAGTCTCAATCGTAAGAAACCTGGGATTAACCCGGGAAATACTGGAAGTGCCCTCCATAGCCCTTGGAACACCTGACTTTAATGTGTATGAAATGGTTGGCGCCTATGGAACTTTTGCCAATCAGGGGGTTTACGTAAAGCCGGTGATGGTAACCCGCATTGAGGACAAGAATGGGGCGGTCTTGTATGAATATGTTCCGGAGACAAAAGATGTGCTGAGTAAGGAAGTGGCATATGCCATGGTTAACCTGCTGGAAGGCGTTACAGAAGGAGGTTCGGGAACAAGACTACGGCATTCTTCAGCAAAAGACCAAACGGTATATAAGGAAATTATTACGGGGTATCCTTACCAGTTTACGAATCCTATTGCAGGAAAGACGGGTACCACGCAAAACCAAAGTGACGGGTGGTTCATGGGGATGGTTCCTAACCTGGTTACCGGAGTATGGGTTGGCGGCGAAGACCGGGCTACCCATTTTAAAACCATTAATTATGGACAGGGTGCCTCTATGGCATTGCCTATCTGGGCCTTGTACATGAAAAAGAACTATGAACAGCCAGATTTGGGCATTTCTCAGGAAGAATTTATCGCACCTGAAAATATGTCGATAAATCTTGACTGTTCCAAAAGCAAAGAGGAAGTGCAGGAAGCAGATGATCTGGAAGACGATCTTGATTTTTAATTACAAAATAAAGGAATTGAACCTTGCAGAATAGAAAGCCATGATTCGAAAAACGGTTAAGGATGTAAAGGAAGCCCTGAATGGGGTTCAGGACGGTATGACCTTTATGCTTGGAGGTTTTGGGTTGTGTGGCATCCCTGAAAATGCCATTTCAGAATTGGTCAGGTTAGGGATAAAGGACATTACCTGTATCAGTAACAATGCCGGCGTAGATGATTTTGGCCTTGGCCTGTTGTTACAGCACCATCAGATCAAAAAGATGATCTCTTCTTATGTGGGAGAAAATGATGAGTTTGAAAGGCAGATGCTTAGTGGCGAATTGGAGGTAGAACTAACCCCGCAAGGGACATTGGCAGAAAAATGCAGGGCAGCTCAGGCTGGTTTTCCGGCCATTTATACCCCTGCCGGTTACGGCACGGAGGTTGCAGAAGGAAAAGAAACACGGGAATTCGATGGGAAAATGTATGTGCTGGAACATGCCTATAAAGCCGATTTCTCTTTTGTGAAGGCATGGAAAGGTGATGAAGCCGGCAACTTGATCTTTAAAGGAACGGCCAGGAATTTCAATCCCTGCATGTGTGGTGCGGCAACGATCACAGTGGCCGAAGTGGAGGAATTGCTTCCGGCTGGAAGCCTAAACCCCAATGAGATCCATATCCCAGGGATATTTGTACAACGCATTTTTCAGGGGAACCATTATGAGAAACGAATTGAACAACGAACCGTAAGGCCCCTAAACTAATGCTAGATAAAACAGGTATAGCTAAACGTATAGCAAAGGAAGTCAAAGATGGCTACTATGTAAACCTTGGTATAGGGATTCCCACCCTGGTAGCTAACTTTGTGAGAAGTGATATAAGTGTGGAATTCCAAAGCGAAAATGGCGTTTTGGGAATGGGTCCGTTTCCATTTGAAGGAGAAGAAGATGCTGATTTAATTAATGCTGGGAAGCAAACTATTACAACCTTGCCCGGAGCATCTTTTTTTGACTCTGCCATGAGTTTTGGAATGATCAGAGGGAAGCATGTGGACCTGACGATTTTAGGCGCTATGGAGGTGTCAGAAAATGGGGATATCGCTAATTGGAAAATCCCGGGTAAAATGGTCAAGGGAATGGGAGGTGCCATGGATTTGGTAGCTTCTGCAGAGAATATTATTGTTGCCATGATGCACACTAACAAAGCGGGAGAATCTAAATTACTTAAAAAATGCTCCTTGCCTTTAACTGGCGTCGGTTGCGTGAAGAAGATCGTTACGAATCTGGCGGTACTGGAAATAGTTCCACAAGGGTTTAAGTTATTGGAAAGGGCTCCCGGAGTTACCGTAGAAACCATTAAGAAGGCTACGGAAGGGAATCTTCTTGTCGAAGGTGATATTCCTGAAATGTCGCTTTAGGCTGCCCGAAGAATTCCGGCTCACCACTTCAAATGTATTATTTACCACATTTAAATTTATTTTAACAACAATTATTTTCAAAAATAATCGTTGTAGTCGTACATTACGTCTCAGATGAAACGGAGTTCCCCAATTCTGACATTAAACCTAAAAAACTATGGACACACAAGTAAATCAGGCACCTGCCAAGAAAAAGGTGCAAGTCTACAAAAACGACTTTTACAACGGCATTCTACTATTGGCTAAAAAATTATTTATGTTATAGTAGTTTATAAAACATTAAAAAAAAGGAGTATCGTCTAGTGCGTTACTCCTTTTTTTATTTTAGTATTGGGAATTAGCGAACTGATTGATGAAACTGCAATTAAAGCGTTGTACAAAGGAGGATATACCCCTTCTGGCTACCATTTCGGAAAGGACCTTCAGGGATGCTTTTGAAGATCAGAATAATCCGGATGATTTTGAACAACATATAAAATCTGCCTTTTCCCTAAATACCATCCGAAAAGAAGTACTCAACGAACACGCCGCCTTTTACTTTGTCAAAGATAAAGATGAGGTCCTGGGATTTTTTAAAGTGAACAACTTTGGGGCCCAAACAGATATTCATGATGAACAATCGTTGGAATTAGAAAGAATCTATATACTTTCGGACTATCAGGGAAGGGGCATAGGGAGCTGGATTATGGAACAGGTGATCAGCATCGCCCGGGCAGCGGGAAAATCCTACATCTGGCTGGGTGTTTGGGAAGCAAATATAAAGGCGATTCGGTTCTATGAGAAATTGGGTTTTGCTACCTTTGGAAAACATCCCTTTTATATCGGACAAGATAAACAGATGGATTGGCTGATGCGACTTCAGCTGCCTTTTAAGAACTAAACATAGCATATGAAAAAAGGAATCATTACGCTACTCATCTTCGGATTTGTGGCGATGGCTTACTCACAAAACACTTCTTATTTTCCGGAAAGAAATGAAGACTGGGCCCAAAGGGCTCCGGGATCTTTTAAGATCAGCGAATCTTCCTTAAATGAGGCGGTCACCTTTGCAATGGAAAATGAATATTCCGGTTCACGGGACCTTCGAATTGCTATTTTAAAAGGATTTGAACGTGAACCCTATCATCAGATCCTTGGACCAACCAAGAAAAGGGGAGGTCCTGCCGGGATCATATTAAAAAACGGCTACCTCATTGCCAAATGGGGCGACACCAAGCGGGTAGACATGACTTTTAGTGTTACTAAAAGCTTTTTATCCACAGTTGCGGGACTGGCCGAAGACCGTGGCCTCATCCATGATACCAAAGACCTGGTCAGTCAATATATTTGGGATGGCACATTTGATGGGGAGCATAATTCCAGGATTAGCTGGGAACACTTATTGCAACAAAACTCAGATTGGTCCGGTGAACTTTGGGGAGGCCTTGACTGGGCAGACAGACCGCCTAAAGAAGGAGGGCTGGACGACTGGAAATTCCGCAAGCTGCAGGAACCGGGTACGGTCATGGAGTATAATGATGTACGTGTCAATGTTCTCGCCTACAGCCTTACCCATGTGTGGCGACAATCCATGCCGCAGGTCTTAAAGGAGTATGTTATGGATCCTATAGGAGCAAGTACCACCTGGCGATGGTTTGGTTATGAAAATGCCTGGACAGAGGTAGATGGGGTTCAGGTAAAATCAGTAACTGGTGGCGGACATTCGGGAGGAGGTCTTTTTATCAATACCGAGGATATGGCACGATTTGGGTTGTTATTCCTTAACAGGGGAAAATGGAAGAATCAGCAACTGATCAGTGAAGAATGGATCAAAAAGGCTACTACACCTTCTGTGCCAGAGCCTACTTACGGCTACTTATGGTGGTTGAATAAGAAGGGGGACGGACATTGGGAAGGCGTCTCGGAAGAAGTTTATTATGCGGCTGGTTTTGGCGGCAATTTCATTGTCATAGATAAGGCGAACGACCTGGTAGTGGTAACCCGGTGGTTAGAACCGTCAAAGGTTGGTGAGTTCATGGCCAGACTCATGAAGGCATTTTAGTTAAATGGCATTCAGGATATCGGCAGCTTTAAGCAGGGTTTCGTCTGTTTTAGCAAAACAGAATCGCAATTGTTGATGGTCTAATTGGTCGATGTTAAAGACCGATATCGGAATACTTGCGAGGCCATATTCTTTAATGAGGCGGGTCGCAAATTCCACATCGTTTTCCCCTGTAACGGCTGAATAATCCAATACCTGGAAATAGGTTCCCTTTGAAGGGATAAAACGAAACCGGGAGGCTGCTATTGCCTCTAAGAAAAGATCCCGCTTCTTTTGGAAGAAGGCAGAAAGCCCCAGGTAGTGTTCGGGTTCAGAAAGATAGGGAACCAGTGCACTTTGTATGGGATGGTTCACAGCATAAACGTTAAACTCATGGATCTTTCGAAACTCTTTCATCAAAGGAGCGGGGGCGGCACAATAACCCATCTTCCAGCCGGTGACATGGAACGTTTTACCAAATGAAGCCATAATAAAACTGCGTTCTGCCAGGTCAGGATATTTTGCCACACTTTCGTGTGAAGCCCCATCAAAAACCATATGTTCGTATACTTCATCACTTAGCACCAGTATATTGGTATCTTTTAAAATAGCGGCAAGCTCATTCATGTCTTCGGGTGTAAAGACCATCCCGCTAGGATTGTGTGGTGTGTTGATCACAACCAGCTTGGTTCTGCTTGTAATGGCATTCCTAAAAGCCTCCCAAATTATTTTAAATTCCTTTCCTTCCATTTGAACGAAGACAGGGACCCCTCCATTGATCTTGATGGCTGGTTCATAACAATCGTAGGCAGGTTTCAGGATAATGACTTCATCACCTTTTTCAACAACAGCAGTGATGGTAGTAAAAATACCTTGTGTAGCCCCGGCAACAAGGGTAATTTCTTTTTCCGGGGAGTAGCTCTTACCATACAGGGTGGCTAACTTTTCGCTGATCACCTCGCGTAAGGACATAATTCCTTCCATTGGGGCGTATTGATTCAGCCCTTTCTTCATCGCCTCGTTAACGTAAGCAATAAGACGTGGGTCGGCAGCAAAGTTTGGAAACCCCTGTGAGAGGTTTAGGGCCTGATGCTCCCTCGCCATTCTTCCGATAACGGTAAAAATAGACGATTGGACATGGGGCAGTTTGGAAGTGAGGGAAGGGATCAACAGTACAAGTTTGAGTTATCCCATAAAAGTAACGAAATTGTCAATGGCCTTAAATAAAAATCCCCTGAGCTTTTCAGCCAGGGGATCTAATGTATGTAATGCTTCAGATTTAGCCTTTTAGGGCTGCTCCCAGGTACTCCCTGTTCATCCGGGCTATATTTTCCAGGGAAATGCCCTTTGGACATTCTACTTCACAAGCCCCCGTATTGGTACAGTTCCCAAATCCTTCAATATCCATTTGGCGAACCATATTGAGTACCCTGTCTGTAGCCTCCACTCGTCCCTGGGGAAGTAAGGCAAACTGCGATACTTTAGCTGAAGTAAATAACATGGCACTCGCATTCTTACAAGCCGCCACACAGGCACCACAGCCAATACAGGTTGCAGCATAAAAGGAATCATCTGCTTTTTCTTTTTCAATAGGGATGGCATTGGCATCTACTGTGTGTCCTGAAGTGTTCACCGAGATATAACCGCCGGCCTGTTGAATACGGTCGAAGGCACTTCTATCTACTATTAAATCCTTGATAACAGGAAACGCTTTGGCCCTGAAAGGTTCTATGGTTATGGTATCACCATCCTTAAAACTGCGCATATGCAACTGACATACGGTAATCTTCCTATCCGGCCCATGAGGACGTCCGTTGATCTGGAGCGAACAGGTTCCGCAGATGCCTTCACGGCAATCGTGATCGAACTCTATTGGTTCCTCCCCTTTCGAGATCAAATCCTCATTGAGAAGATCTAACATTTCTAAAAAGGACATGTCTCCCTCGATGCCTTCCATGGTATAGTTTACCATCTTTCCTTTGGAGGCAGCGTCTTTCTGACGCCATATTTTTAAAAATATTTTCATAGCTTTTTATTTGTACGAACGTGTCTTTACTTCAATATTCTCGTATACCAAATCCTCTTTATGAAGCTTGGAATCTTTTGGCTCCCCTTTATATTCCCAGGCAGCCACATATTTAAAACTCTTGTCATCGCGAAGTGCTTCTCCTTCTGGGGTCTGGTATTCTTCCCTGAAATGGCCGCCACAGGATTCGTTTCTCGCCAGGGCATCCATGGCAAAAAGCTCTCCAATTTCCAGGAAGTCGGCTACACGCCCCGCTTTCTCTAATTCCTGGTTCTTGGTATCGGCATCTCCGGTTACCTTAACGTTTTCCCAGAAGTCTTTTCGCAATTCGGCAATTTCTTTAATGGCCTCTTTTAAGCCTTTTTCGTTTCTGCTCATACCACATTTATCCCACATGATCTTGCCGAGTTTTTTATGGTAATAATCCACGGAGTGGACACCTTTCCCAGACATCAACTTGTTGATCCTGTCAAAGACATCTTGTTCTGCCTTATCAAATTCAGGACTTTCTGTAGAAATCTTTCCTGTTCTGATATCATCGGCAAGGTAATCCCCAATAGTATAAGGAAGCACAAAATACCCATCGGCAAGTCCCTGCATTAGTGCAGAGGCCCCCAATCTGTTGGCGCCATGGTCACTGAAGTTCGATTCCCCGATCGAATAACATCCTGGGATGGTGGTCTGTAAATTATAGTCTACCCAAAGGCCTCCCATGGTATAATGTACTGCAGGATAGATCTTCATTGGGGTTTTATAGGGGTTTTCATCAACGATCTTTTCGTACATCTGGAACAAATTCCCGTATTTGGCTTCGATGACCTCTTCTCCCAGTTTCCTGACCGTATCTTCATCTGCATCTTTAATGCCCGAGGTATACGCTTTCTCAGTACCATACCGTTTGATGGCCGCGGCAAAATCCAGGTACACCGCTTCACCCGTTTTATTAACGCCGTAACCGGCGTCGCAACGCTCTTTGGCTGCCCTGGAGGCAACATCCCTTGGGACGAGGTTACCGAAGGCAGGATATCTTCTCTCCAAATAGTAATCACGATCTTCTTCGGCCAATTGGGTTGGCTTTAACTTCCCTTCCCGAATGGCTTTTGCATCTTCCAATTTTTTAGGTACCCAGATACGTCCGTCATTACGAAGGGATTCGGACATCAGGGTTAGTTTGGACTGGTGATCTCCCGACACGGGTATACAGGTAGGGTGTATCTGCGTAAAACAAGGATTGGCAAAGAAAGCCCCTCTTCTGTGGGTCCTCCATGCAGCCATGACATTTGCACCCATACAATAGGTAGACAGGTAAAACAAATTGCCATAACCTCCGGAGGCAATGACAACTGCATGGGCAGCATGCCTTTCGATTTCCCCTGTCACGAGATTTCTGGCAATGATACCTCTGGCCTTCCCATCAATAATTACTAAATCGAGCATTTCATGACGTGTAAACGACCGAATCTTCCCTCTGTGGATCTGACGGTTCATTGCGGCGTACGCCCCCAGTAATAGTTGCTGACCGGTTTGCCCCTTTGCGTAAAAGGTTCTGGAGACCAATACGCCTCCAAAGGAACGGTTATCCAACAACCCTCCATATTCACGAGCGAAAGGAACCCCTTGGGCCACACATTGGTCAATGATATTCCCGGAAACTTCTGCCAGACGATAGACGTTGGCTTCCCTGGAACGGTAGTCGCCCCCTTTAATAGTATCATAAAAAAGACGGTAGTTACTGTCGCCGTCGCCCTGGTAATTCTTGGACGCATTAATACCTCCTTGAGCCGCAATGGAATGCGCTCTTCTGGGGGAATCCTGATAACAAAATGTCTTTACATTATACCCTAATTCAGCCAGTGTGGCTGCGGCAGACCCGCCGGCTAAACCTGTTCCCACGACTATCACATCTATGTTTCGCTTGTTGGCCGGGTTTACCAGGTCAATATCGTTCTTATGTTTTGTCCATTTGTCGGCCAGTGGCCCCGCAGGTACTTTAGAATCCAAAATGCCCATATCTAATTATATTATAGGGTTAAAATGATGGTATAACGCAATGAAGGCAAATCCTAGCGGAATGATTACTGCATATGCCTTGGTAAAGGTTACGATAGAGGGCGTGTATTTGTTGTTCACGCCCATTGTTTGAAAAGAGGAGGCAAATCCGTGCCACAGGTGTAATGATAAAAGGCCAAATGAGATAACATACAAAACCGTCCGCCAAACAGGCTCAAACTTTTCAACAGTTTCTGCATAATAACGGGTTGGGTCCTCAGGGTTCGCTTCCACGTATTTGTAAGCCATCTCGTGAACCCAAAAATCGTAAAAATGAAGCCCAAGAAACGCCAGAATAACGGCACCGGAAATAATCATATTACGAGAAACCCAGGGGGCATTGGCACTTCCCTTGTACTGAACATATTTAATCCCTCTGGCTCTGTTGTTTTTAATTTCCAGGACAAAACCCATAACAAAATGAACAATGACGCCTGCAATCAGAATTGGTTGCATTAGGAACTGAACAAGTGGATTATACCCCATAAAATGGGAAACCTCATTAAAAGTATCAGGGGATATCACAGACATTAAATTCATAGAGAAATGCAATGCCAGGAAAAGCACCAGAAAAATCCCGGAAAGCGCCATCACAACTTTTCTTGCAATGGAAGATTGTATCATTTTACCCATTATACGAATGATTTTAAAGAAACAAATTTACGGTAGACGCCCTTCATTAACAAACTTACAAAGGCAATACTTCCCAGCTACCGCTATATTTTAATATTTTGTTTAGGCCTGTTTAATGATAGGCGCCTGAATGGATATTTTTCTACCCTTTGGTTAAACAAATTCCGGCCCTTTCAAGAGTTACAGGCACTGGCAAATTGCTGACGTCATTCTATTTTGAAAGAGGCCTTTTCTTCATTTCCTTCCCCTTTCAATAGTACTTCGTAGCTTCCTTTTGGCAAATACGTTTTGCCGTTACCAGCCGTTTTAAGAGCCACCTTATTTTTTTTGAGATAGTCCAATTTTCCTTTTTTAGAGAAGGCTACATCATAGGAAACGATATTAAAGCCGCGATCTGCCATTAAAGCAAAGGAGCTTACCTCTATGCCATCCGGCGTTAAGACGGAAGCCGTGTAGCTGCCTTCTTTTGCGGTATAGACGACAATATCCAGTCCCGGGGTAGATGCTTCAGACCAGGAACTCCTGGCAGTACCCCATCGGGAAGAATGCCTGATGGATGGCAGCTCAAAAACGATGAGCTCCTTAGCAAGACGTTCCGGGGTCATTTCCTGTAAATGTCCTATGGCTGCCTTATAAATACTTCTTCCATGGGTGCCTACCAGCAAATGCTTCGCTTCTGGTTGGATGACCAGATCATGCACGGCTACATTGGGGATGCCATTTTGAAATAGTTCCCAGGAAGTACCCTGGTCCAATGAAACATAAAGGCCGTTGTCTGTCCCCACAAATAAAAGATTTTCATTTGCCGGATCCTCCAGGACAACATTGACAGCAGCTGCAGGCAGGTTGGCAGAAATGTTTTTCCAGGTCTTGCCGTAGTCATCACTTTTATAAACGTATGGGCTGAAATCGTCCCATCGGTAGCCATTTAAACTGACGTATACACGTTCTTTTTTATGTTTGGAAGCGGCAACCCTGCTTACCCACAAGTCCTGAGGCAACTTATCTGAAATACGGGTCCAGCTGCCTCCGCCGTTGTCACTCATATGGATATGGCCATCATCACTTCCGGTATAAAGCAATCCAAATTTAAAAGGCGATTCAGAGATGGTTGACAGGGTACCATAAGCAACGTTCCCTTTTTTGCCTCCACCGGTCAGGTCGCCGGAAATGGCTTCCCAATCATTTCCCTGGTTCAGGGATCGATGCAACATGTTGCTGCCAAAATACAGGATGTCCTGATTGTGGGGAGAAAGTAAGATAGGGGTCTGCCAGTTAAATCGGTAGGGTCTTTCGCCCAGTTCGTGCTTGGGTTGTATATAGGCCCGCTTACCACTCTCAAGGTCTATCCGGAAATAACTTCCAAATTGGAATCCGGTGTACACAATGTTGGGATTTCGACTGTCTATCTGAACCTGCATCCCATCGCCACCCATGATCGACTTCCATGGATACTGCCCGGTTTGATGCCAGCGGCTGTTCTCCTCAGCATTATGAGGTCCCATCCAGACGCCGTTATCCTGCAGCCCCCCGTACACATTATACGGTTTTTGATTGTCTACATTGATCGCATAGAACTGCCCAACGGAAGGGGCGTTGTTCTTGATCCAGTGCGCTCCGTCATCATAGGAGATATTGACCCCTCCATCATTTCCATTGATCAGATGACCGGGCATGGCAGGATCGATCCAAAGGGCATGATGATCCGAATGCACATTATCACCGTCAATTGCTTTGAACGATTTTCCCGCATTATCCGAAGACACCAAGGGGACACCGGCCAGATAAATCTTGTCCTTATTGTTAGGGTCTACCCTTATTTGTGCGAAATAATAACCATAACTGTAAAAAAGGTCATCTATATACGCTTCATTTTGTTTCTTCCACGTCTTACCCCCATCATCACTGCGGTACACTTCGGCTCCAATGACCGGGGTGTCGAACATAAGGGAATTGGCATCTTCCAGATAAAGGGCCAGATCTGCGGGTTTTACCGCGCCACTTTGCACCATTTCCTTCACGTTTCGGGCCCTGTACTTCTCCTGAAAATTATTATCCTTTAGAAATGTATCCAGTTCACTATCGTTAAGCTCAAGGAAGGACTTGGTGGTCATCGATTTAAAATCGTCCTTGTTCAGTCCTTTTTTTTCACCTGTCTTTTCATCTGATTTGACCCTTCTGAATTGATTGTCGTGAACGGCGTACACAATGTCATTATTATAGACAGCAAGGCCTATGCGCCCAACACCTTCACCCGTGGGGAAGCCACTTTCAGGTGTCGAAATCAGCGACCAGCTGGTGCCGGCATCAGTGCTTTTATAGATCCCTGAATCCTGCCCATTTCCGATAAAATCCCAGGCTTTTCTATCCTTTTGCCATGCCGCAGCATACAGGATGTTGAAATTATTGGGTGCTGCTGCCAGGTCTATTATTCCGGATTCCGGAGCTACAAAAAGGGTCCGATTCCAGGTTTTTCCTCCATCCATGGTTTTATAAATACCACGTTCTTCATTCGGGGAATACAAATGACCGGTTACACCAACCACCACCTCGTTGGGATCTTTGGGATTGATCAGGATCCTGCCAATATGATGCGAATCTGAAAGGCCCATATGCTGCCAGCTGGCCCCTTTGTCTGTCGATTTCAGGACTCCAATACCGGCATAGGAAGAGCGGGAACTGTTATTTTCTCCGGTTCCTACCCAAATATGGCCCGAGGGCCAATCAACCGCAATGTCCCCAACAATCTGAGTGGAGGTTCCATCCAGGACCGGGGTAAAGGAAGTGCCGTTATTATTGGTATGCCATAATCCTCCTGAGGCATATCCGACATAAAATTCCGTCGGATTGTCCGGGTTAGCATCAATATCTACCACACGCCCACTCATAACAGTTGGGCCAATATTTTCGAAGTGTATATTCTTGACCAGAGAGGTGCCTGCCATTTTTTCTTTTATGGTCAGTCCTTCCAAAACAAGTGATTCTGGTGAAGCGGCAGGTTGTCCAAAAAGCGTCATCGTTAGGAGGGAGGAAAACAGGAATACAATAGGTTTCATTACGTTGGTGATTTTTTTTTGGAAGATAGCAATTTGATGGAGTTATGGCAAGGACATTTGCAGCGATAAAAGGTAACCACCGGAATTGGGATTTGTCTGTCCAAAAAGAGAGGTACAGACTCAACCTAAATCCTTATTTTTGGAATATCAATCCATACCTCATGAAATACGATCCCATAGATGCCCAGCTGTTCACCAAGAACCGAAAAAAATTCATGGCTTTGATGAAGCCAAAGAGTCTTGCAGTCTTTAATTCCAATGACATTTATCCAATTAGTGCAGATAGCACCATGCCCTTTCAACAGCACCGGGACCTCTTGTATCTGAGTGGTGTGGACCAGGAAGAATCCATTTTGATCCTTTTCCCTGATGCTACGGACAAGGAGAAACGGGAAATCTTGTTCGTGAGGGAAACCAATGACCATATTGCCGTTTGGGAAGGAGAAAAACTATCGAAAGAGCGGGCAACGGCCGTATCAGGGATTAAGAACGTTCAATGGCTTAGTGCTTTTGACAAGGTATTGTTCGACCTGATGACCGAGGCAGAAACTATTTATTTCAATACCAATGAACACTACAGGCAGTCGGTCGAAACACAAACCAGGGAAGATCGCTTTATAATTGCCTGCAAGGAAAAATATCCGGCACACACCGTTGCCAAGAGCAATCCGATACTTCAGCAACTCAGGGGGGTGAAGGAACCGCAGGAACTGGCGCTGATGCAACACGCCTGTAATATTACTGAAAAAGGGTTCAGGCGGATATTGGGTTTCACACGCCCGGGCGTATGGGAGTATGAGGTAGAAGCCGAATTCCTTCATGAATTCATCCGCAACCGCTCCAGGGGTTTTGCGTATACCCCTATTATTGCTTCGGGGAACAATGCCAATGTATTGCACTACATCGTCAACAACCAACAATGTAAATCCGGGGACCTCCTCCTGTTGGATGTAGCAGCAGAGTATGCGAATTATTCGAGCGACATGACCAGGACCATTCCCGTGAACGGAAGATTTACAAAAAGGCAGCGGGCCGTATACGATGCTGTCCTGAAGGTAAAAAATGAGGCTACAAAGCTTTTGGTACCGGGTACTATGTGGGCCGAATACCATAAGGAGGTTGGAAAGCTGATGACCTCAGAATTGCTCGGGCTCGGATTATTGGATAAGAACGATGTTAAAAATGAAAATAAGGAATGGCCGGCCTATAAAAAATATTTTATGCACGGCACCAGTCATCATATTGGCCTGGACACCCATGATTACGGACCCCTTAAATCACCTATGCAGGCCAATATGGTTTTCACTGTAGAACCGGGGATCTATATTCCGGAAGAGAAATTTGGCGTTCGCCTGGAAGACGATGTGGTCATCCAGGAGAAAGGAGAACCACTTAACCTGATGAAGAACATTCCCATAGAAGCAGAGGAAATTGAGAGCCTGATGCAGGCAAAATAGCCGGCAGCAGTTCTTGCCGCCAATCCATGACCGAATGATCAAATTCTTTCGACAGATCCGCCAGCGCCTCCTCGCCGAAAACAAGGTATCCCGGTACCTGTTGTATGCTATGGGGGAGATCATCCTTGTCGTAATCGGAATACTGCTTGCCCTGCAGATCAACACCTGGAACGAAGCGCGAAAGTCATTGCAGGATGAGGCCCTTTATCTCAGCAGGCTGTTGTCTGAAAACAGGCAGGACATCAACAGTTTTTCAATGGCTATCAGTGAGCTGGAGAAGGGGAACAACACCATAGAAAACCTCTCTGCCTCTTTAAAAAACAGCGACATAAAGGACTCCCTTTTGGTCCAATATGCCAGCGACTATTTTAAGTTCGGGAGTATCTTCCCCATATTCTATTCTTCCAGCTCCACCTTCGAGGATCTTTCCAGTACCGGTAATCTTAAGGTGATTACCAATGTAGCCTTACGTGATGATATCGTACAGCATTACGCAAAGCACAAAAAGGTGGAAGAGCGGATCCAGATCGCGATTAATTGGGCCCTTCCCCTGGATGCCCCTTTTACTTTTGATCGTAACATCATGAAATTTGAACCATCTACGGCGTTTCTTTTTCCAGACGAACCAATCAGCGCACTTGCAAGGGAGTTACGGGATAATAAGTTAACCTATATCAGTAATGCTGCCGCTCATTATTGGATCAACAAGGACGCCATTCGGGAATTTCAGCAGTTAATGGAGGAAACAGCCCTGCTGGTTACAAAGCTTGAAAATGAACTAAATAAATGAGTTCATCAGGGACCTGTTACCAAACAAATGGCCAACCGAAATTTAAGCGATCAATAATCACAACGGATCAATGCTTCTTTCTGTCTTTCTGGTACGCAATTACCCAGCCATTAGAGACCCCAAAGGTGAGCAGCGCAGGTAGCAGCCATCCCAATTGCATCTCGCTCATGGGGATCATCGTATTAAACCCTTCCATAGCCTCCGCATAGCCAAGGCTATCTAAAAAATCAGGTACGCTAAAGACCAGGGTGGCTATGACCACACTCCTGAATACAGCGGGTGAGGAATAATGATCCGGCACCACATTCAACAGAATCAGAACGATGGTAAGGGGATAGACAAACATTAGGGCCGGAAGGGCAACGGCTATGATATAGGACACCTCTAACCTGCCCATGAGGACCCCCAGGACAGAACCGATCAAAGCTGTGATGAAGTAGGCAACTTGCGACCCTGAAAAGCGCGATTTAACAAAATCGGCTGTACCCGTAACGATCCCCACCGCCGTCGTAAAGCAGGCAAGGCTCACCAGAACGGAGAAGGCAGCTTTTCCTGTAGGGCCCAGGGTGAATAAACTCATGCTTTGCAACAGCTCGGTCCTCGAAACATTGGCATCCAAAGAACCATGCATCAGGGATCCGGAGAAGATCAAGCCCGCATAAACAAGGAACAGGGCAAGGCCCGCCAGCCAACCGGCTTTGGTAATCAGTATTTTTTTATGATCAAAGGCCTCCCTGGTATATTTAAGATCAATGGACACGATGATCACCCCACCAACCACAATGGCTCCGATGGCATCAAAAGTCTGGTAGCCTTCAAGAATAGCATAACTCAAAGGGGCGTTTATCGCTACAGGGCCAAAATCGAACGGTTCCGTATAGATCAAGCTGCCAATGATTACCATCAGGATGAGCAAAATAGCCGGGGTCATTAGTTTTCCAATAACATCAAGGATCTTAGACCTGTTTATGGCGAAAAGGAACACCAACAAAAAATAGACCGAGCTTGTTAGTAAGGGATCGGAATTAAAGAGGGGCGCAATCGCCATTTCATGGGTTACAGAAGCGGTCCTTGGAGAAGGAAGGGCAATAGAGATGGCATAGATCAAAAAACAATACACCAAACTAAAATGGGGCGATACCTTTTTGGCAAAATCGAACATGGTTCCCTGTAACCTGGCATGTGCCCTGATACCCAGGATAGGGATCAATACGGCCGAGAGCGCAAAGCCCAGGGCCACCAACCACCACAGGGGGCCGGCCTTAAACCCTAATTGGGGGGGCAGGATCAGGTTACCTGCACCAAAAAAAAGGGAGAACAAGGCAAAAGTGGTTACAAGCAGTTCCTTCGTTTTGTTCATCGGGATAAATTAGCCGGAAAGATAAAGGAAAAAGAAGGGCAGACAAACACTATTTAAGATGCGCTATTGGTGCCAATTGAGACGTTCATCGAAAAAACGCGAAAAATAACGGCACTCACTCAATAAAAGGGCTCAGGAGTACGTTGGTAAATAATAAGGTTACCAAAATCCTTTTTAGCGTTTTAATCGTACATATATTAATAGCATCAACCAGGTTCCCCAACCTTACAAGTGCACCCCTTAATGACCTACTTTATGAAAAAAATATTCTGCAACATTTTTGGACATCATTATTCCGTATCAAAAAAAATCACCCAGCACATTAAAGAATATAAATGTGTTCATTGTGGGAAAGAAGTAACTACAGATGTAAGCGGCAATTTATCCGCATTGACACCGGAATTACAAGACATCAATCATACCCTGGAGATCATTTATCAAAAAAGACACGCAGGAGAACAACAAGTGGCCTAACCATTTTAGTTGAAGGAATTCCAGCCTTGCGCTGTTAACGGTATTTTAGCATCATTCCTGGAAATTAAGTGTGCACCCTGATCGGCAGCTGTCATATGCCCCACGACAGTTAGATTGGGATTGCCCTTTATTTTCGGGAATTCTTTTTGGTCTATGGTAAACAAGAGTTCGTAATCTTCCCCCCCGCTTAAAGCCACCAGGCTGCTATCTAACTTAAATTCCTCGCAGGCCGAAATAACCGTGGGGTCTAGCGGGATCTTGTCCTCATACACATTACAACCAACGTTGCTCTGCTTGCACAGATGTAAAATTTCGGAAGACAATCCGTCACTGATATCGATCATGGCTGTTGGGTGTACCTCCAACCCTTTCAAAAGGGCAATAATATCTTTTCGGGCCTCAGGTTTTAACTGGCGTTCCACAATATAACTGTAGGGCTCAAGGTCTGGCTGATTGTTTGGGTTTACCTTAAAAACCTCCTTTTCCCTTTGGAGTACATTCAATCCCATAAAGGCACCCCCCAGATCACCGGTAACCACCAGCAGGTCGTTGGGTTTTGCACCGGATCTGTATACGATAGCATCTTGTTCTGCTGCGCCAATGGCCGTTACGGAAATGTATAAACCCCTCTCTGAGGAGGTAGTATCGCCCCCGATAAGATCTACCTGATAGTGTTCACATGCCAGGGCAATACCCGCGTATAATTCTTCCAGTGCTTCCAAAGGAAACCGATTGGAAACAGCAATGGAAACCATGATCTGGCTTGGCGTTCCGTTCATGGCATAGATGTCGCTGAGGTTCACAACAACGGCCTTGTATCCTAAATGCTTCAGTGGCATATAACTCAGATCAAAGTGGATCCCTTCCACCAGCTGATCCGAAGTTAACAAAACCTTCTTGCCTTTGAAATCCAGTACGGCGGCATCATCGCCTATCCCTTTAAGGGAGGAAGCCTGTTTTAGTAAAAAACGATCGGTGAGATGGTCTATCAAACCAAATTCTCCCATTTGCTGTAAGGCTGTTTTAGCCTGGTCTTTATCCTCGAACATCATGCAAAAATACGGAGGAACTCTAAGAAATCGTATCTTTATGACAAAAAGTAATGCGCCCAAATCACTACTGCATGAAAAAGTATTCGGCTTTTCTCTTACTCCTTGCTATCATCATTTCGTGTTCAAAAAATGAGCCAGGGGCGGATTCAAATGGCATAACGCCAATTGGTAATCCGCCCCCTATTGAAGACCCCGTGGGAAACGAAGCCAACTTTACCCCTTGTGAAAATGGCTTTGCCGGCGTCTACCCTTGTAACGGCTATGACCTGTTGGGGCATATCTCTTTGAGTGAGATGAACGCTACCGCTGCCAACGACATTTGGGGCTGGACAGATACCACTACTGGAAAGGAATACGCCCTAATTGGCTTGAACAACGGCACCGCTTTTGTCGACATATCAGACACAGAAGCACTGCAATATTTAGGCAAATTGCCCACCGCCACCAGTGCAAGTCCATGGCGCGATATTAAGGTACACCAGGACCATGCCTATATTGGGTCTGAAGCAGCGGGCCACGGGATGCAGGTCTTTGACCTGACCACCTTACGCGGGCTATCGGGAGCGCCAAGAACATTTTCTGCTGTTAACCGGTACACCGCTTTTGGGAATTCGCATAATCTGGTGATTAACGAGGATACAAATTTTGTCTATGCAGTAGGTACGGCCCGTACGGATGCGTATAACGGAGGTGTTCACTTTATAGCCATTCAGGACCCTCAAAATCCTACCGCTGCAGGGGGTTACGGAGCTCAGGGATACACACATGATGCCCAGGTAGTGTCGTACAATGGTCCCGATCCGGACCATGCAGGCCGTGAAATATTTATAGGCGCCAATGAAGACCAGGTAGTGATCGCAGACGTAACGGACAAGCAGAATCCCACTCAAATTTCGACTATACAATATAGCAATCTTGGGTACACCCATCAGGGATGGTTCACTGAGGACCAGCAATATTTTATCCTGGGCGATGAACTGGATGAGATCAATTCTGGCTTTAATTCCCGAACATTAGTCTTTGATCTCACCGATCTGGATGCACCGGCACTTCATGCTACCTATCTGGGTCCAACCGCTGCCATTGACCACAACGGCTATGTAAAGGGCAACGAGTTCTTTTTGGCCAATTATACAGCCGGGGTGCGGGTACTCGATATCTCAGGAATAGCAAACGGCACTATCTCCGAATCGGGCTTTTTTGACAGCTATCCGGCAAGCAACAATACGCAGTTTGATGGTGTTTGGAGCGTGTATCCATTTTTGGCCAGCGGCAAGATCCTGGTGAGCGATATCAACTCTGGCTTGTTTATCATTCAGAAATCAAATTAGTGATGGCCGTGCAACGCAGTTTACTCGCATTTTTTATCTTCCTTCTCATTTCCTGCACCTACGATCAGGAGACACTTCCCGGCACGGAAGAAACAGCCCTTTCTTTTAAAGGAGAACTGGCCTGGATACAAAATTACGGAGGATCAGGAGAGGATACGCCCAGGGCAGTCATAGAAACCAATGATGGGGGCTTCGCTATTTTTGGTTTCTCCAATAGCGTGGATGGGGATCTTATGGGAAAGAGCACTGCTGTGAACGACTATTGGTTGTTAAGGACCAATGCTGAAGGTGATGTGCTTTGGTCAAAAACGTACGGGGGGAGCAAGGATGACAGGGGGCAATCGGTCATCCAAACGGCAGACGGCGGCTTTGCCATTACGGGCTATGCCATGAGTGATGACGGAGACGCCAGCAATAATGAAGGTTTCCATGATAACTGGATCCTGAAACTGGACGCACAGGGGGGCATAGAATGGGAACAGAGTTTTGGTTTTTCAGGGCACGACCACTCCTATGACCTGGTACAAAGTGACGATGGCGGCCTATTTTTTACCGGCTTTCTTGATATTACCTCGGCCAGGGCCGATGGCTATGTGGATAAATCGTACTCGCTTACCAGACACGGGGTTGGAGAATTCTGGGGCACCAAACTTAATGCACAGGGACAATTGCAGTGGCGCAAGTATTTTGGCGGCACTAACAATGACCGGGCCCATGCAGTAGTCACCGGCCATGATGGGGGCTTCGTAATGGCAGGATTCTCAGAAAGCGACGACTTTGATGTATCCAGCCCCAGAGGCAGTTATGATTTTTGGGCCGTGAAAATAGACGCTGATGGGAGCCTTTTATGGGAGCACTCTTATGGCGGATCCGGAATAGACATTGCACAGGATATTGCCAAAACAAGCGATGGAGGCTATGTTATTGCCGGAAGCACCATTAGTACTGATGGCGACATTTCTATGAGCCACGGAGGATCGGATGTCTGGGTCATCACTATTGACAACAACGGTGCCTTGTTATGGGAAAAGACCTATGGGGGCAGTGGCTTCGATGCCGCGGAGGGGATAGAACCGACCGTGGACGGGGGGTACATTATTTCCGGCAATTCCAAAAGTATGGATCAGGACCTCAGCTTTAATGCCGGGGAAAATGATATGTGGCTCCTTAAAATAGATGCGCTGGGGACCCCTGTTTGGCAACGGTCGTTTGGCGGGGCCGATCTGGATTTTGGCTTCGATGCGTTGGAGACCAAAGAAGGGCACTTACTCCTGGTGGGCGAAACTAAAAGCAGCCGCATGGAGACCCTTGAAAATAAAGGACTTACGGATGTAATCCTTTTGAAGGTCGAATAGCATACCACAACCGACAGCTTTCGGTAACAATGCACTTAGACCATGGCTTCATTTATTCTATAGAATTCCCTGATCCTCAAATATGTTATTATAATGTTAGCAACTGTTTGAAAACAGCAGTTTTACACTATATTTGTAACCTATTTAGAATAAATCCAATTAAGATGATCAAAGTTTCAGAAACAGCCAAAACAAGAGTCACCGCCCTGATGACGGAAGAAGGCTATGATGTTACAAAAGATTATGTAAGGGTAGGGGTAAAGAGCGGCGGATGCAGCGGCCTTTCCTATGAGCTTAAATTCGACAATGCCATGTCTGATACAGATAAGGTGTTTGAGGATAACGAAGTACGCATTTTGGTAGACAAAAAGAGTTTTCTTTATTTGGTAGGCACTACCCTGGAATATTCAGGGGGGTTAAATGGCAAGGGGTTTGTTTTTAACAATCCGAATGCCCAACGCACTTGTGGTTGCGGAGAAAGCTTCTCTTTATAAACAGCAGACAGTACAGAACATGGCATACACAGAGGAAGAATTAAAAAAGGAACTGGAAACCAAGGAATACGAATATGGTTTCTATACGGATATTGCATCAGACACTTTTCCGAAAGGGTTAAGTGAAGAAGTGGTTATTGCTATTTCAAAGAAAAAGGAAGAACCGGAGTGGATGACCCTTTGGCGCTTGCAGGCGTTTAAAATATGGAAGGAAATGACGGAGCCGGAGTGGGCCAATATCCGCTATAAAAAACCCGATTTCCAGGATATCAGTTATTATTCCGCACCGAACAGCAAACCTAAATACAACAGTCTGGACGAGGTAGATCCGGAGTTGCTGGACACTTTTAAAAGATTGGGAATTTCCCTTGACGAACAAAAGAAATTAGCGGGGGTTGCCGTTGATATCGTCATGGACTCTGTTTCTGTGGCCACCACCTTCAAGAAGACCCTGGCCGAGAAGGGGATCATCTTTTGCTCCATCTCAGAGGCGATAAAGGAACATCCGGAACTGGTAAAAAAATACCTCGGCTCTGTCGTTCCTACTAAGGACAACTTTTATGCAGCCTTGAATTCTGCGGTTTTTTCAGACGGGTCTTTTTGCTACATACCCAAAGGGGTTCGTTGCCCCATGGAACTATCAACCTATTTCAGGATCAATCAGGCCGGCACGGGACAGTTCGAAAGGACGCTTGTTATTGCAGACAAGGGGAGTTATGTAAGTTACCTGGAAGGATGTACGGCGCCTTCACGCGATGAAAATCAGTTGCACGCAGCTGTTGTAGAGCTCATTGCGCTGGATGATGCTGAGATCAAATATTCGACCGTCCAAAACTGGTTTCCCGGGGATAAGGAAGGAAAGGGAGGGGTCTATAATTTTGTAACCAAAAGGGGTCTTTGCGAGAAGAATGCCAAAATATCCTGGACACAGGTAGAGACCGGTTCTGCCATAACCTGGAAGTATCCTTCCTGTATCTTAAAGGGAGATAATTCTATTGGAGAATTTTATTCCATTGCGGTCACCAATAATTTCCAGCAGGCAGATACGGGAACAAAAATGATCCACCTTGGAAAGAATACCAAAAGCACCATTATTTCCAAGGGGATTTCGGCAGGAAAATCACAGAACAGTTACCGTGGCCTGGTACAGGTAAGTAGCAGGGCCGAAAATGCCCGTAATTTCTCCCAATGCGATTCCCTTTTAATGGGGAACGAATGTGGAGCACACACATTTCCATACATTGAGGTTAAGAACAAATCGGCTCAGATAGAGCACGAGGCTACCACCAGTAAGATTGGTGAGGACCAGATCTTTTACTGCAATCAGCGTGGGATCGATACCGAAAAGGCAATTGCCCTTATCGTAAACGGATTTAGCAAGGAAGTGCTGAATAAGTTGCCGATGGAATTTGCCGTGGAAGCACAGAAACTCCTCGAAATAAGCCTGGAAGGTTCTGTAGGATAAAAAATAGTAAGCAATAATTTCAATAAAACTAAATAGCGCAGCACATGTTGAAAATTAAGGATCTGCATGCCAGAATTGAGGATAAAGAAATCCTGAAAGGAATTAATCTGGAGGTACATCCCGGAGAAGTCCATGCCATAATGGGGCCAAACGGTTCCGGAAAAAGTACGTTGGCTTCTGTCATAGCCGGGAAAGAAGATTTTGAGATCACCGAGGGGGCCATCATTTTTGAAGGGGAAGACCTGGACGATGCCTCTCCTGAAGACAGGGCCCATAAAGGAATTTTCCTTTCCTTTCAATATCCGGTGGAAATCCCCGGAGTCTCGGTGACCAACTTTATGAAAACAGCCATCAATGAATCCAGAAAAGCAAAAGGGCTGGAAGACATGCCTGCCAACGAGATGCTTAAACTGATCAGGGAAAAATCGGAAATGCTCGAAATAGACCGTAAATTCTTATCCAGATCCTTGAATGAAGGATTTTCCGGAGGGGAGAAAAAGCGGAACGAGATCTTTCAAATGGCGATGCTGGAACCTAAATTGGCCATTTTGGATGAAACCGATTCCGGGCTCGATATCGATGCCCTTCGCATCGTGGCCAATGGGGTCAACAAATTAAAGAGTAAGGACAATGCGGTGATCCTCATTACCCATTACCAACGGCTGTTGGAATACATCATCCCGGATTTTGTCCATGTCATCCACGACGGAAAAATAGTGAAATCCGGCACCAAGGAACTGGCATTGGAATTGGAAGAAAAGGGATACGACTGGTTAAAGAAAGAACCGGTAGTCTAGTTAAGGAAAAGTAGTAAAGAGACGGCCCGGAGTGGTAGCTCGGCAATCAAAATGATCGAATAGTAAGGAAATGGATTTAAAGGACAAATTGGTATCTTCTTTCATGGCTTTTGAAAATAACGTGGATATAGACCATCCCGTTCATGATATCAGATCGGAAGCCATCAGGAACTTTGAAGCAAAGGGGTTCCCAACCAAAAAGGAGGAAGCCTGGAAATACACCTCTTTAAACAATCTTCAAAAGGTAGATTTCAGCATTTTCCCTAAGGAGGAGAATGCGCTGGAGTATCATCAGGTCAAGAAATATTTCCTGCATGAAATAGATACCTATAAGATCGTTTTCATTGATGGTATCTACAGTTCTTATTTATCGGAGACCACCCATGACGGTGTCGATATTTGCTTGATGAGCTCTGCGTTGACCAAGCCCATGTATAAGCAGGTGATCGATGTGTATTTCAATAAAATAGCTTCCAGGGAAGAATCGCTTACCACTCTTAATACGGCTTTTAGCAGGGAAGGGGCTTACATTTATATCCCAAAAAACAAGGCGCCGAAAAAACCGGTGGAGATCCTTCATTTTGCCACAGGGAATGAGGCTTCGCTAATGCTGCAGCCACGGAACCTTATCATTGTTGAGGAAAATGCCGAACTACAGGTGATTGAAAGGCACCAAAGCCTTACCTCCAATGATGTTTTGACAAATTGTGTTACGGAGATATACGCGGCCAAAAATGCCATCGTAGATTATTACAAAGTACAGAACGATGCCAGGGAAGCTTCCTTAATAGACAATACCTATATTTCCCAAAAAGACAATAGCGTGGTAAAGGTCCATACATTCTCTTTTGGCGGTAAGCTAACCAGGAATAACCTAAACTTTTTTCAAAACGGAGAACACATCGATTCGACCCTGAAAGGGGTAACGATTTTGGGAGAGAAGCAACACGTAGACCACCATACCCTGGTACATCACAAAGAACCCAATTCCGAGAGCCACCAGGACTACAAAGGAATATACGGTGAAAAGTCTACGGGTGTCTTTAACGGTAAGATCATTGTGGATAAGATCGCCCAAAAGACCAATGCCTTTCAGCAAAACAATAATATTCTTTTAAGCAACCAGGCTACGATCAATACCAAGCCGCAATTGGAGATCTTTGCGGACGACGTGAAATGTTCCCATGGCTGTACCATTGGGCAATTAGATGAAGAGGCTATGTTTCTACCTTCAGTCGCGTGGTATTCCACGGAAAGAAGCAACCGGCTTGCTGATGTATGCCTTCGCCAACAATGTTTTGGAAAGCGTACGGATCCCGGAACTTAAAAAGCGTATAAATAAGCTGATAGCCAATAAATTAGAAGTTCGTGTAGGATTCGATCTATAAGCCTGTACAATCAGATCATTCAACAAAGTAGCTATGATAGATACCAGGTTAGATATTGACAAAATACGAAAGGATTTTCCCATCTTGAAAAGGGAGGTCAATGGATATCCCCTGGTGTATTTGGACAATGCAGCTACTTCTCAAACGCCGCGCCAGGTGATCGACACCATTGTCGATTATTACAGTAATTACAATGCGAATATTCACCGGGGGGTGCATTCTTTAGCACAGGAAGCAACCGATGCCTACGAAAAAGCACGAATTAAAATACAGCAGTTCTTCAATGCGGCCCACGCGTATGAGATCTTGTTTACCTCCGGGACTACCCATAGTATTAACCTGGTTGCCAATGGTTTTGCTTCTCTTCTAAGGAAAGGGGATGAGGTGCTGGTATCGGCTATGGAACACCACTCCAATATTGTTCCCTGGCAAATGCTTTGCGAAAGTACCGGGGCTTCCCTTTGCGTAATCCCAATGAACCAGGAAGGGGAGCTATTAATGGACGATTTTAAGGACATGCTTTCCAGGAACACCAAACTAGTGGTTTGCAACCATGTTTCCAATGCCCTGGGGACTGTCAACCCCATAGAAGAAATTATTTCAGAAGCACATAGGGTGGGTGCAGCAGTTCTAATAGATGGCGCCCAGGCAGCGCCACATATCAAGGTGGATGTGCAGGCACTGGACGTTGATTTCTATACGGCCTCTGCCCATAAATTGTGTGGACCAACGGGGGTGGGGATGTTATATGGAAAAGAAGAATGGCTGGAGAAACTTCCTCCTTACCAGGGCGGTGGTGAAATGATCGCTACCGTAACATTCGAAAAGACCACCTACGCAGGCCTGCCGCATAAATTTGAGGCCGGCACACCTAATATTTGCGGTGGCATTGCCTTTGGAGCAGCATTGGACTATATGAGTGCCATTGGCCTCGATGCTATAGCCAACTATGAACATGAGTTGCTTGTCTGCGCCACCAAGCGGTTAATGGAAATAGGGGGTGTTACTATATACGGACCAACCTTAAATAAAACGGCCGTCATCTCCTTTACGATCGCAGGTATTCATCCTTATGACATGGGAACTCTGCTAGACAAGATGGGTATCGCTGTAAGGACCGGTCATCATTGTGCCCAGCCGGTAATGGATTTCTATAAGATACCGGGAACCGTTCGTGCCAGTTTTAGTTTTTATAACACGGTGGAAGAGATAGACCGGTTTATTGAAGCAGTGGCAAAAGCGAAACAGATGCTTTCCTGAAAAGCACTATTGGATTAGCATAGAAAGTTCTTATTTTAAGAAAAAAACGAATGAGCATAGAAACAATACAACAGGAAATAGTAGATGAATTTTCAATGTTCGATGATTGGATGCAGCGTTACGAGTATATGATCGAATTGGGAAAGTCATTACCCCTCATAAAAGAACAATACAAGACAGACGACCATATCATAAAGGGATGTCAGAGCAAAGTATGGTTGCATGCCGCATTGGAAGAGGATAAATTGGTCTTTACGGCAGACAGTGATGCGATTATTACTAAGGGGATCATCGCCATTCTTATCAGGGCATTCAACCATCAGAAGCCGCAAGACATTATTGACGCCAACATGTCATTCATTGATGAAATTGGCCTAAAAGAACATTTATCGCCTACAAGGGCAAATGGGCTGGTAAGCATGATCAAGCAATTAAAGCTGTATGCGGTAGCTTATCAAACGCAGTTAAATTAAGTTGTAATATGAGTGAAACAGTGATTGACACACAGGAATTGGGAGAGAAGATCGTAAAGGTCCTGAAGACCATATACGACCCTGAAATACCTGTAGATATATACGAATTGGGGTTGATCTATGACGTATTCGTTAATGAGGCTTCTGAAGTGAAGATCCTTATGACCCTAACATCACCTAACTGCCCCGTTGCCGAAACGCTGCCGGTTGAAGTAGAAGAGAAGGTCAAATCACTGGATATGGTGACCGATGCAGAAGTGGAAATTACCTTCGACCCTCCCTGGACCCAGGATCTGATGAGCGAGGAAGCAAAACTGGAACTGGGCCTTCTATAACCATAAGACCATTGACCTATGGCCGATGAAATCCTGAACCGCGTTGCAGCCAGTAAATTGGTGACCTTCGATCTGGAGGATTATTATCCAAAAGGAGACCGGGTGTTGCTCGATATCAGCGACTGGCTCTATGAAGGAATTATTCTCAGGGAAAAGGAATTCAGGCTTGCTGTGTCTGACCATCAGTGGGAAAACTACCAGGGTGCTTTTGTAGCCATGCATTGTTCTACAGAAGCCATCATTCCCGGGTGGGCCTATATGCTGATCACCACAAGGTTGCAACCTTTTGCCCGTGAAGTTGTCATTGGCGACCTCGAATTGCTGGAAACCGTCCTTTATAAAAAGGTAATCGATCAATTAGAGGTAGGCCATCTAAAGGACAAACCTGTCATTATAAAAGGATGTTCCCATAAGCCCGTGCCTCCAAATGCCTATGTATGGGCCACCGAAAAACTGCAAGGAGTAGCCAAAAGTATTATGTACGGGGAGGCTTGCTCTTCAGTCCCCCTCTACAAGAAGAAGTAGTCTTTTCTGTCTGACGTTGATTTTTTTGTAACTTGCGGCGCATTTTTAAACTTAAAATCGACATGAAAAAAGTACTTTTTATTGCTTCTTTTTTACTTGGCTCTGCGTTGCTTGTTGCGCAAACAGAAGAAGAATTAAAAGCCATACAGAAAGTGAAAAAAGATTCCATTGCGGCCATCCAGGGCAGGGTAGATGCCATCCAGGGCCAGATAGATGCCCTTCCCGGGTGGAAAGTAGGCGCTTTTGGCGTCATAGGAACCAATCTATCGAGTTTCAGTAACTGGTATGCTCAGGGGATTCCCAATAATGCTTCGGGAAATATAGGGATCACCATCAATGCTTTTGCCAATTTAAAAGAAGAGAAGTTCTTTTGGCGAAATGCTGCCAATGTAAATCTCAGCTGGGTGAAACTGGATGATAAAGACGATCCTGCGGACGATCCCGGTTTCAGGGAAACCACCGATGTCTTTAATATCTCTTCTTTATACGGAAGGAAACTGAGCGAGAAATTTGCTGTTTCAACCCTTGGAGAATACAGGACCACTATCCTAAGTAACTTTAATGATCCCGGTTATCTCGACATTGGTGTCGGAGGTACCTGGACCCCTACGAATAACCTTATAGTAGTGATCCATCCCTTGAACTATAACTTTGTATTCAGCAATGAGGACACCATTTTCAATTCTTCTCTTGGAGCTAAGATACTGGCAGATTATACCAGAAAGTTGGGTGCCCTCAACTACAAAAGTAATTTGTCCTTGTTCCAGAGCTATGAAAGCGGCGACCTTAGTAACTGGACGTGGACCAACTCCTTTTCCTATACCTTATGGAAGATGATAGGCGTGGGCTTTGAATTTGGCTTACGAAATAACAAACAAGAGGCGCTTAATTACGCTGTGAACACCTTGGGAGATAGTACAGCCACTTTTGACAATGTTGACAATAACCTCCAAACCTACTGGACCCTGGGCTTGTCCTATAAATTCTAGTCGAAATAGTATACGTATAAAAAAACCCTGATCAATTGATCAGGGTTTTTTAATTAAGCAGGTAGATAAAATTTGGTTATCCCATAAACAGTTGGGTTACGTTATAAGCCTTCGTGTTGATTTGGGGAAATGAACACTATGTCACTAAGTCCGGGTTCGATTTGGGGAAATGAACACTAACACTTAACTACTTTGTAAATGTAGGGTGAGATACCCCGGGGGCAAAAAATATGTTGTCAATTGCGGCCTCCGTGTTGTGAAAAATACGAACGGCAGATTACATCGTTGAATGGCATGCGAAAAGGAAGTCTGCGGAGCTAATATTCATCCAGATTTTCCGGATACAGGAAATTGTTATACGGGAATCGGGTAACGTGGATCGTTCGGACGGCCTCATAAACACGTTTCTTAAAGGTGTCCAGATTTTCTTTGTTGAGCGCGGAAATAAAGAGGGCGTTGCCCCCCATACGTTTCATCCAGGTGCGTTCCCATTCTTCCAGGCTCAAATGCTTATTGGTCTTCTCCGTAACCAGATCATCCTCATCAATAGTTTCCTGAGTGTACAGGTCTATCTTGTTAAAGACCATTATCGTATCCTTATTACCGCAACCAATTTCACTGAGCACCTTGTTTACAGAAGCAATGTGTTCTTCGAAATTAGGATGGGAAATATCAACCACATGGAGAAGCAGATCTGCCTCCCGTACCTCATCCAGGGTGCCTTTAAAACTCTCTACCAGTTGCGTGGGTAGTTTTCGTATAAACCCAACCGTATCACTAAGTAAAAAAGGAAGGTTGCCAATGACCACTTTCCGCACGGTTGTATCGAGGGTTGCAAACAATTTGTTTTCGGCAAAGACATTGCTTTTGCTGATAACATTCATGAGCGTAGACTTCCCTACGTTGGTGTACCCTACCAGGGCTACCCGTACCAAAGAACCTCGGTTACCCCTTTGGGTTTCCATTTGACGGTCTATTTTGGTAAGTTTCTTCTTGAGCAAGGCGATCCGGTCCCTGACGATTCGCCTGTCCGTTTCAATTTCTGTCTCCCCTGGGCCACGCATGCCAATACCTCCCCGTTGCCGTTCCAGGTGTGTCCACAGGCCTGTAAGCCTTGGCAATAAATATTCGTATTGGGCCAGCTCTACCTGGGTTCTGGCATAGCTTGTCTGCGCCCGTTGGGCAAAAATATCCAGGATCAGGCCTGTCCGGTCCAGGATCTTACAACGCAATTGCTTTTCTATATTGCGCTGTTGCACAGGGGAGAGTTCATCATCAAAAATAACGGAGCCTATTTCATGTTCTTTCACATAGGCCTCTACTTCCTCCATCTTCCCACTGCCAATATAGGTCTTCGGGTTAGGCAGGTCTACCCGTTGCACAAAACGCTTCTCAACCACGCCTCCGGCCGTATAGGTCAGGAACTCCAGTTCATCCAGGTATTCCGTAACCTTCTCTTCATTCTGTTCCCTATTGATGACACCAATGAGAACTGCTTTTTCATGATCAATGGTCTTTTTCTCGAGCATACTACACTTTATACCACAAAGCTACGCAATACCTGTCAAGTCTTTTGGAATTTTGGGAATCATATTTTATAAGCCAAGGGATTTTCACTCTTTTCAGGAAGGCCAAGGGACCCTCTATACACGATCGCCTTATACAACCTGGAAAACCTGATCGACACCAATGATGATCATTTTTTACAGGAGTGGGACGGGCGCTACAAAGGGAACCCCTTCAGGAGGTATGCTGGCAGAAAGTACCTTGGGGGGTATAGCGATCATTTTATGGTAAACATACAATTGAAGTATGACTAAAGTAAGGCTTGTGCCTGGGCAGTGGCAATCAGATATTCTTTATTTCCTCTTCTTCCAGTAAATGGTCATTCCGCAGCCGGAGAAAGACCTGCGCTACCGTGATCACATCTCGTTCGCAATAATGGATGATCCGCTCAAAGTCTTGCTCCTCATAAAAAACATCCCTCACCATACTCCCGTCAATATCTTCTTTTGGGGATGGGATTCCCAGGATGTTGGCCATGAGTTTTAAGGAGGTATAATGCTTATAATCGCCAAATTTCCACAGTTCCATGGTATCCAGATGCGGTATTTCCCATGGCTTTTTGCCAAAAAGGTCCAGTTTGGAAGGAAGGGGCAGTTGGTGTATGATCATCCTTCGGGCGATATAGGGAAAATCAAATTCCTTTCCGTTGTGGGCACATAAAAGGTATTTGGGGTGCCTGAAATGGGCATCGAGCAACGCATTGAATTCCTTCAGGATATCCTTTTCTTGGCCATGGAAGGAAGTGACCCGAAACTGTCGCGTTTCCCCTTTAAAATGGAAGTAGCCTGCGGAAAGACAAATGATCTTGCCAAATTCGGCCCAGATACCGGCGCTCTCATAGAATTCCTCAGCAGTTACTTCCTCCCCTCTTTTATAGCGCGATTTCTGATCCCAAAGTTCTTTTTTAGATTCATCCAGAGAGTCAAATTCCCTTTCCTCTGGCACCGTTTCGATATCAAGGAACAGGAGGTGTTCAAGATTTATTTTTTGAAGCATAGGTCTACAAATATAAGAAGGCTAACTGGCATCTAGAGGGTTGTCATCAAGCCTTTTTCCGGACAACGTTGCCAATTCAGTCATGCAGTTGTTATTTCATGGCAACATAAAGAAAGGCAGTTAGACTGAAAAAAGTATTCAGTTTGGTGTCTTATGGGGAGATTGTGTATTTTTAACTAAAAAGTTGCATGAAAATTCCCAGAATATGCGGAGTACTGCTATGGGCAGTCCTGATAGTATCCTGTTCAAAAGACAGTGCACCCGGCCAGCCTGTTGAAGAAGCAGTGATACCTGATTTTAGAATGATCGGGGAGGATGAGGCAAATATTTATCAATTTAACTACGACGCATCCCAAAAGGAAGGAAGCCAGCTGAACCTCACCCAGGCACTGGGTGTAGACCCTTTGTACCTTACGCTTCGACAAGTAAATGACGTGGTGTCTTTTTACAGTTTCTCGGACGGTAGTTTTTCGGTTATTTCACAAAATACGCTGACAGGCCAAACAGTTGCCTACCCCGATTTCTATACGGTTACGGAGGAACGTTCCATTACCTGGGGCATCAATTCGGAGGATCTGTTGTTTTTAGGGTATTATAGTCCAAAGGGTAGTCGGGATTTTGGGTTGCGGACCATTGAACCACTCACCGGCAATTTTACGGACCTGCCGCTTGCGTTGAACGTTCAACAGGTCTATGATCCTTTGTATTTCCGGGAGCGCCTTTTTGTGACCTATAAAGATGAAAATGGGCGCTATGTAGTAGCTGTTTTTAATACTGAAACCAGGGCGCTGCTGCAAACCTTTGATTTTGCTACCGGGATCCCCAACCTTCTGATCAACGAAATTGGGAACCTTGGGATCATCATAGGAACAGGCAATGAAAATTTCGTATACCAGATCTATGACATTGAGACGCTTGCCCTGCAAAATGAAATACAATTTCAATTGAATGAATTTTTACCGGCAGGGCCCCTTCAGGGTGCTGTCTTTGGGAATACCCTTTATTATACGAACCTTTTTGCGCAACCGGCGACGGTGCCTTTTGGGCCTGCTTTTTATGACTTTGTAAAAGACGAGAACGTTGTCATCGATATATGGTCTATTGTCCAGGAGGTAGAGGCGGCTACTCAGTTCACTGTTAACCTCACTGCTTTGCGTTATTTTGAAGAGGAAGAAGTCTTCCTGATGGGGTATGCCAATGCGTTCACTCCGAATGGGATCAAGGGAGGGGTACTTGTGATCTCCAGGGAAGGGAACCTATTGGAGCGCATTGAGGTGCCTTTTGCCCCCACCTATTTTGTAAAGCCGTAATTTTTGTAATCAAGCAAATAGGGATTGTTGCTTGGAGGGGCTCTCATGGTCTAACAGCCATTTTTTACGGTGGATACCACCGGCATAACCCGTTAAGGAACCATCACTTCCTACTACCCTGTGGCAGGGAATAATGATCCATAGCGGATTCTTCCCATTGGCCGAAGCAACTGCTCGTATGGCCTTTACGTCTCCTGTTCTTTTTGATAATTCCAGGTAAGAGATTCGCTGGCCGTATGGGATTTCCAGGAGCAACCGCCAAACTTTTAATTGAAACGCTGTTCCCTGCGGATTCAAAACGAGGTCGAACGCTTTCCGTGTTCCGTCAAAGTATTCCTGTAGTTGATAAACGGCTTCCTCGAGCACTTCAGGGATGTCCGGGAGCACTTCCGGTCCGTTTTCCAGTATGCTTACAGCCGAGAGTCCGTCAGCGTCTCCTTCAATTTGAGCAAGGCCTAAAGGGGTAGATACATATGCTACTTCCATAAGATCGAAGGTACTAAAAAGGGGAATTCGTTGCCCCCCTCAGTCGAAAAAGTCGTAAAACAGCTGATGAAGGGAAATGCGAATAGTAAGGTCATACAGCTTCCTGTGTTCCCGTGTGGGGTAGACCCTATTGGAAAGAAATATAAAGACCAGCTCTTTTTCGGGATCGGCCCACACAAAAGTACCCGTAAAGCCACTATGCCCAAAACTTGTTTTACTGGCAGAGGGAGCCGGATAGGCAGCTTCCAAACCAAGGTAGGCATTATTGAGCAACGGTTTATCGAACCCAAGACCCCTCCGGTTGCCGTTTTCAGGAAACTGGGTGCTCGTAAATTCTTTAAGGGTCTTTTCAGACAGATAGCGCCTGCCATCCAGTTGGCCGTAGTTCTGATATAGCTGCATGATCCTGAATAGATCATGTGCCGATCCGAAAAGGCCTGCGTTTCCGGCGATGCCACCAAATAGGGAGGCATTCTCATCGTGCACCCATCCCTTAACGAGCAATTTTCTATACCGTTCGTCATATTCTGTAGGGACAATGGCGTTTGTAAATCCTTTTGTGGCTGGTAAAAAGCCAAGAGTAGGGGTTTCTAAAGGGATAAAAAATTCCTTTTGCAAAAGATATTCATAGGAATGGCCTGTTAATTGCTCAATCAGCTCCGGGAAAAGGAGAAAAGCGAGTCCAGAATAACGATACACCTTGTTCTCATCCACATCGGACCTATTGATGGTGCGACTTATTTTGTTGAAGAGCGAATTTTTGACATATAGGTTATCATAAGCCTGTTTGCCAAAGGTGCGGGAAGGGTTGGTCCTGAAAAAACGCCTCTTAAGGCGGTCCTTGCGCATTACCTCGTTGAGGAAAACAATATAGGGCTTCAGGCCAGCCTGGTGGGCTAAAATGGCTCTTAGTGTCAGGTCTTTTTTGTCTTTGCGGTGCCGCCAGGGACGCCAGTAGGTGCTAAAGGGTTCATCCAGTGAAATTACCCCTTCCTCATACAGTTTCATTAATATCGGTAAGGGCCCCAGGATTTTGGTTACGGAAGCAAGGTCATAAAGGTCATTGACCAATACCGGTTGCAGGCTGTCATAGGTGTGGAATCCGTACGCTTTGTTGAAGACAATAGCGCCTTCCTTGGCGACCAGCACTTGCGCTCCGGGGAAAGCCCTATTAATTATACCATACGTTACAATAGAATCGGCTTTAGCATGTAACAGTGCCAATTTTTCTGGGGCTAAGGTCTTGCAGTGTGCATCCTGCCCCAGGGCAGTGATGCTAATACCGTAAAGTATTAAAATTATAAAATACCGAACGGAATATCTCATGCTTGCACGGGAGTCTCAAAAATGCATGGGTTGTATGCTACAGCGACTCTATTTTTTAAGTATGTTAAGGCATTAGCTCATAAGCGCCACTGCTTCCTTGGCGAAGTAGCTGGCAATGATGTTCGCACCGGCCCTTTTAATGGAAATAAGCTGTTCCATCATGACCGCATCGTGGTCTAACCAACCTTTTTCGGCGGCAGCCTTGAGCATGGCATATTCCCCCGATACCTGATAGACGGCTAAGGGGACGTCAATGATCTCACGAATATCCCGAACGATATCCAGATAGCATAATCCTGGTTTAACCATTATGATATCGGCACCTTCCTCTACATCCATTTGGGCCTCTTTCATAGCTTCTAGCCTATTGGCGGGATCCATCTGGTAGGTCTGTTTGTCCTTAGGGGCCTCTTTTGACGTTACGGGGGCAGAGTCCAATGCATCCCTGAAGGGGCCATAGAACCCGCTGGCATATTTGGCCCCATAGCTCATGATCCCTGTGTTGGTGAGTTCTTCGTCTTCAAGAGCTTCACGAATGATTCGGATCCGACCGTCCATCATATCACTCGGCGCCACAAAATCGGCTCCTGCCAAAGCGTGGGAAATACTCATTTCTGCCAGCACCTCGTTAGTAGCATCATTAAGGATGATGCCATTCGCCACGATCCCATCATGGCCAAAGCTTGAATATGGATCGAGCGCTACATCGGTCATGACCAGCATATCCGGGCAGGCATTTTTGACCGCTTTAATGGCACGTTGCATGAGCCCATGGGTATTTAAGGCTTCTTTTCCTGTATTATCTTTGAGATTTTCGGGTATTTTCACAAACAGCAATACGGCACAAAGTCCCATATTCCATAATTCCTTAACCTCCTTTTCCAAAACGTCTAAACTAAACCGGTAATAATTGGGCATGGACGGAATTTCTTCTTTCACGCCATGGCCTTCTACCACAAACAGCGGTACTAAAAAATCACTTGGGGTCAGGATGGTTTCCCTTACGAGATGCCTGATGGCGTTATTGCTTCGTAGGATTCGGTTTCTTCTGAGTGGATACATGCGCTTGGATTATTTCTTAAAGTTACGGGAATTGAGATTATTTTATAGTATTATTTCTCCTATCAGGTATGGGATTGCTTTGCCGGAGATGTTTACCCGGGCTCCTTTAAATTCGCAAAGGATGGTGCCTCCCCTGGCAGAGAGTTGTTTTGCGACCAATTTGGATTTTTCCAGCCTTTGCGCCCAATACGGGATAAGGCTTGTATGGGCAGAGCCGGTAACAGGGTCCTCACTGACGCCACATCGCGGTGCGAAAAAGCGCGATACGAAATCTACGTCGGTTCCGGGAGCCGAGACAATGATCCCACGGGCATCAATCGCATCCAAAAGGAAAAAATTGGGATTCATCTCTTCTATTTCTGCCTGGGAGGAATAGATGAGCAAATAGTCTGTCTTCCCTTTGAATATCTGTAAAGGAGCGATGCCGAGTGCCGCGTTTAATTCTGGCATCATGGGTACTTCTTTTAGCGTATCCGAAGGAAAATCCAGCGTCAGGTAACCGTTGACTTCTTTGGTCACAGCTAATTCCCCACTTCTTCCGGAATAGAAGGGAATACTGTTGCCAGTAATATCATAATAGGTAAAAAGCACAAAAGCACTGGCCAGGGTGGCATGTCCGCAAAGGTCTACCTCTAATTCCGGTGTAAACCATCGGATATGATAACGATCTTCTTCCTTTACCACAAAAGCTGTTTCCGCCAGGTTGTTTTCCATAGCGATGTTTTGCATAAGCTCATTTTCTAGCCAATGCGGTAATACACAAACCGCGGCAGGATTACCGGAGAACAAACGATCTGCAAAGGCATCTACCTGGTATATTTTCTGTTTCATGAGCACTTGTTTCGTTTTATTAGAGCAGCCAATCCCTGGGGTTCTTCAGCACCTCCAATAGCATGGCTTCTTCGCTTCCTTCCTTGGGTTGATGGTCATATACCCATTGTACTTTTGGGGGCAGGCTCATCAGAATACTTTCAATGCGCCCATTGGTTTTTAAGCCAAAGAGGGTTCCTTTATCATGGACGAGATTAAACTCTACATACCTACCGCGCCTTATTTCCTGCCAGTCTCTTTGGGCTGGGGTATAGGAGAGGTCTTTTCTTTTTTCTACAATGGGCACGTAAGAATTTAAAAAGGAATTGCCTACTTCTGTTACAAAGTTGTACCATGCTTCCAGGCTCATTTCCTTGGTCGGTTTGCAGTAGTCGAAGAACAAACCCCCTATTCCCCTGGCTTCGTTACGATGTGCATTCCAAAAATACGTATCGCATTTCTCTTTAAAACGGGGATAGAATTCAGGGTGATGTGGCTCACAGGCCGCTTTACAGACTGCATGGAAATGCTGTGCATCTTCTTTGAATAAATAATAGGGGGTTAGGTCCTGCCCCCCTCCAAACCATTGATCTACGACGTTTCCATCAGCATCATACAATTCGAAATACCTCCAATTGGCATGGACAGTAGGGACCATAGGATTCACGGGATGCAGTACAAGGCTCAGGCCACAGGCGAAAAAATCGGCCTCTTCCACTCCAAAATATGCCTGCATGCTTTTTGGCAGGGCGCCATGTACCGCCGAAATATTGACACCTCCTTTTTCGAAAACGACACCGTTTTCAATGACGCGGGTTCTGCCACCTCCCCCCTCAGGACGCACCCATATATCTTCCTTAAAACGGGCTTTCCCATCTACTAATTCCAGCCGGGAAGTAATGGTATCTTGCAGCTTTTCTATATAGTCGTAGAATGTATCTTTCATTATTCAGGGGCTATTAAGTGAACCAATTGATTATTAGGGATGGCCTTCAATTCTTCCAGGGTAGTTATTTGGACAGACGCGCGCGTCAAACCCAAGAGAAGGGAAAGTCCTTTCGAAAGAGTAGCCTTCTTATTTTCTTTGAACACCCAGCGACCTACTTTGTTGTTATGCCTGTCCATGGCGTTAGCCAAAGCATCTCCCGGCAGTACCAATTCGTGCAGATCGGTTATATAGGTTGCCCAGAAAAGGACCACTTCTTCATTTTTATGCCAGCGGCTGCAGTAGTTGGCAATCAAATAATTCCAGATGCTATGCCTGAAGGCATTGGCAGGTGTATTGGTATGATGACCGGACCCAAAATGGGCGTTGGAATAGAGAACCGCCTGCCTGGTAGCTTTAAGGGTAGGCCATACAAACCAGGGATGTTGTAAAATCAATTTCATGAGCGGCCAGATCTGTTTTGCCTTTAACCTTTTTATGAAATGCCATAGGTTCACGAATCACTATAGGTTTTAACAGCGTCTATAAAGGCTTTGGCATTCTCCAGTGGGATGTTGGGTAAAATACCATGTCCCAGATTTACGATGTACCTGTCTTTACCAAAATCACGGATCATTTGGGTCACCATCTTTTTTATTTCATGAGGAGGCGAAAACAATCGGGCCGGGTCAAAATTTCCCTGCAGGGTAATGTTGCCACCACTCAGATACCGGGCGTTTTGTGCAGAACAGGTCCAGTCTACCCCTAATGCGGCAGCCCCGGAAGCGGCCATTTTCTTTAAGGCAAACCAACATCCCTTTCCAAAAACAATGACAGGGGCCTCTTGTTTAAGGGCATCGACGATCTGTTGGATGTATTGCCAGGAATAGACCTCGTAATCTTCGGGAGACAACATGCCTCCCCAGGAATCGAATACCTGCACCGCATCAACACCTGCAGCTACTTTGGCCTTTAAATAAGCAATGGTAGTATCCGTGATCTTTTGCAGGAGGGCGTGGGCCACTTCCGGTTGGGTAAAACAAAATTCTTTTGCTTTATCGAACGATTTGCTTCCCTGCCCCTGAACACAATAACAAAGGATGGTCCACGGAGATCCTGCGAAGCCGATCAGTGGTATCTCATCGTTCAGCTTTTCCTTGGTCATTTTAATGGCATCCATGACGTATCCAAGTGTATCCTGAATATCAGGGACGATCACCTCTTCCAGGGCTGCTCTGGACCTTATAGGATGGGGCAGATAAGGACCAAAATTGGGTTTCATCTGAACCTCTATGCCCATTGCCTGGGGGATCACCAGGATATCACTGAATAAAATGGCGGCGTCCATGCCAAATCGTCGGATGGGCTGCACCGTAATTTCAGAGGCAAGTTCCGGAGTTTGGCACCGTGTAAAAAAATCGTATTTCTCTCTGATCTCCATAAATTCAGGCAGGTACCTTCCTGCCTGCCGCATCATCCAAACCGGGGGCCGGTTAACTGTTTCTCCCCGTAGTGCTTTTAAGAATAAGTCGTTCTTTATTGCCATTATGCCTTATTTGTTGTTGTGCTTAAATTAGTAATTACGCTTTCAATGACACCGTCTATTGTTGTCTTATCAGCTATGAATATATGTTGAAAATAATTCTGAGCTTCCCTTGCCGTAGTGGCGCCAATGCAAAATACAGGAACTTCCGGAAACGTATTTTCCTTTGTAAAACTCTGAACGCCACTGGGACTAAAAAATAGTATTCCCTGGAATTCCTGATCGAATTTTCTGGGAACCAATTGTGTTTCGTATACTTCTATGGCCCTAAATGGGATATTATTTTCTGCTAATTGCTTTTCTAATTCAGGGCGGTTCCTGTTCCCGGTAAATATCAATAAAGGGGCTTTTTGGTTTAATTTTACTATAAAATGAGCCAATTCTGATGCATTTTCAGCCATTTTAAGCACTTTTATGCCGTTTTCTTCCAAATATGCCTTTGTCTTTTCTCCAACGCAAAAGGCCTGCGATTGCGTTGCCTGCTGCTTCCCTGTTGCTTTCAACTTTTCTAAATAGGCTTTGGCCCCATTTTTTGATGTAAAGATGAGGTAACCTGAGGTATTGGGAAGTTCAAAATCCTTTAGGGCAATGGTAATCGCATCATAATCAACCACGTTTATATTGGCGAGACGGAGTGTTGACCTTTGCGAGGGCGTAAGCATTCTTGTTGAGAGAACAGCCATCATTTTTTTAACTGCCATTTAAGTGTCTCCAATAGCGCCTTACCACCCTTTGCCAGTATTTCCTGGGCGCATCGCTTTCCGGCACCGTCCATCTGGGCTATTGGAATTTCCTTTTGAATTGCCAGTTTTTCCTGGCCATCCAGTGACAGCAATACCCCATTAAAAATGATGGTATCCTCTTTCACCTTGGCCAGTGCCCCTATGGGAGCTGTGCAGCCTCCTTCAAGGGTACTCAGGAATTCCCGTTCAATTTTCACACAGCGTTCGGTCAGGGGGTCGTTGATGGAGGAAAGTGCCTGCAGGCAGGGGTCATTTTTTTCAAGGGTTACTACCATCATGACACCCTGGGCGGGTGCCGGGATCATCCACTCTAAAACGGTATGATTCTCAGGAAGGAGATTGATCCGTTCCAAACCCGCAGCGGCAAAGATGGCTGCGTTCCAGGAGTGTTCCTTTAATTTTTTTAGCCGGGTATTTACGTTTCCCCTTAGGTCCATGATCTCATGCAAGGGGTACTTATGCAGCCATTGTGCCTTTCGTCTTAAACTGCCAGTAGCCACGATACCTTCTTCATTTAGAAAATCCAATCCTTTATGTACCAGTATATCATGAGGATTCGCTCTTTCCAGCACGGCGGCCTGAACAATGCCCCTGGGAAGAAGGGTGGGCACGTCTTTCATGGAGTGAACGGCTACGTCTATTTCTCCTTTCAACAAGGCTATGTCCAGGGTCTTGGTGAAAATACCGGTGATGCCCAGTTCGTATAGTGGCTGGTCCAGGACCAGGTCACCCGTGGCCTTCACTGGAACTAAGATGCAGGGGTGACCGAGGGATTCTAATTTGCTTTTGACGTGTGTTGCCTGCCAAAGGGCTAATTCACTATCTCGTGTACCGATCCGGATGGCCTTACTCATTTTCGCTCTATTTCTAGTTGAAATACGCGCTGTATAAGTTCCAAACTATCTTCTGCGTCTATTTCCGAGTCTTTTAAATGATTGGCGAATTGCTTGGTGATCTTCTGAATAATACGTTCCGAAACGATTTCAGCCTGTTCAGTATTAAAATTGGTGAGCTTTTTCGATTGGAAGTCGATCTCCTCCTCCTTCATGGTCTTTAATTTCTTTTTGAGCGCCTTGATCACAGGAGCAAACTTTCTGGTTTCCAGCCATTGGATAAAATCTTTTTTCACCTCCTCAATAATGCCTTCGGCATGAGGAATGAACTGCCGTCTTCGTTCCAGCGTCTCATCGGTCAGTTGCGAAAGAGCATCCAAATGTATCAAAGAGACGCCGCCAACCTCAGCGACATCTGCCGCCACATTTTGGGGCACAGACAGATCAAGGATCAACAATGGTTTTTTAATATGCATCAGTTCCTTGGTAATAGTAGGTGTTTGTGCGCCGGTTGCGACCACCAGTACATCTGCATTCCTGATTTCCGTCTGAAGCTCTCCGTAATCCTTTACGATAAGATTGAACTTCACTGCAATTCGCTCTGCTTTATCCTTGGTGCGGTTAATGAGGGTAATATGACTGTTATTGGTGTGCTTTAAAAGATTTTCGCAGGTATTTCTTCCTATTTTTCCGGTTCCGAAAAGAAGGATATTCCTGGAGGAAATATCCGGCACCTCTCTTAAAATATACTGCACAGACGCAAAGGCAACGGAGGTAGCACCGCTGGACAGTTCCGTCTCATTTTTTATACGTTTGCTGGCTTGTAGTATGGAATTGCAAAGGCGTTCCAGGAAAGGATTGGCAAGTTCGTGTTTTTTAGCTCTTGAGAACCCTTTTTTTATCTGGCTGATGATCTCGAAATCGCCCAGTATCTGACTGTCAAGACCTGTTCCAACCCTAAAAAGGTGATTGATAGCCTCATAGTTCTTATAAACATAGGCTACTTCCTGAAATTCCTCTACTGTTCCTCTGGAATGGTCGCAAAGCAGTTTAATTAATTGAAAGGGATGTTGTGCGAAACCGTGAAGTTCTGTACGGTTACAGGTAGCTGTAATCAGAAGGCCGTCTATGCCTAATTCCTTTGCTTCAAGGAGTATGGCCTCCTCAGCGGCTTCATCCAAACTAAACTTTCCGCGCAAAACAGCATCGGCTTTCAGATAACTTAAACCAACCGTATAGAACGAATTGTGTTTAGAAATGTTGTAGTTCTTCATTTAACGAAAATACCAAACAAAATTACGTGCTTCTTTACTACCAAAATAACGCTAGCGGTGCAATAAGTATCGTTATAAGTTTTTTTGATACGAAAGGAGGGGGTATATAGCTCAAAACCGCTATATTAGCCGTTAATAGGATGTCTCAGAAGATGCGTTGTTTAGAACAAATCTAAATTAGAAGCCTTAAAATAATGGATGGATCAACCAAAAGTATCGCCAAAGGTTCTCATCAGGAAGTTTATTTGGAACCCGGTTTTTTATTGTTGAAATTTCAAAATGAAAACGCTGAAAAACAGCTGGTTACCCGCCAGGTCGACAGTTCGTTCATACAGTTGCATTTTTGCACAAAAGGGAACGCCAAGTTTATCTTCAGTCAGGGGAATTATGCTCTGGAGGTGCCGGAAGAGCATTCGCTATTGTTGTATAATACCCAATTGGAATTGCCCATAAATACGGAGCTAAGCCCCAATACATGGATGCTGTCCCTTATTATGAGCATTCAGAAATTTCATTCATTATTTTCAAAGCAAGCAGAGTACATCCCCTTTCTGAGCAAGGAGTTTAAGGAAAAAAAGTATTATGCCCAGGAACTATTTTCTCCCCCAATAGCCATTGTGCTGAGTCAGCTTATGAACTATAACCTGCACCCGTCTATAATGGATTTGTACATAAAAGGAAAGGTCTATGAACTTATTGCCCTTTATTTCAACAAGAACGAAAAAGCGACACTGGAACAATGTCCGTTCCTGGTAGATGAGGAAAATGTAAAAAAGATCCGAAAGGCCAAGGATATCATTCTGGAGCGGATGGCCGAACCCCCTACCTTAGCAAACCTGGCAGAAGAAATTGGCCTGCCCCTCAAAAAGTTAAAGGAAGGCTTTAAACAAATTTACGGGGACTCGGTCTATAGTTTTCTGTTCGATTATAAAATGGAATACGCCCGGAAAATGCTCGAATCCAATCAGTATAATGTAAATGAGGTCGGGCTGAAAGTAGGCTATAGTACTTCAAGTCATTTTATCGCATCTTTTAAGAAAAAGTTCGGGACCACTCCCAAAAAATACCTGACATCTCAGGCACTTCAGGGCTAATGACAGACAAACAGGAATGCCTGCAAGTAAAATTAAATAGCGATATTTCGGAGGTGTTTAACCTAAATAAACAAACGATGAGCAAAAATCAAATCACCTTTCTTTCCAAGACACTAGCGGTGCTGTTGCTGGTCGTATCCTGCGGGGAAAAGCAAAAAAGTACTACAAAGGCCGAAGCCCCGGAAGCAATTTCAGCGTCTGCTATTCTGGTTTTCACCAAAACTGCCGGTTATCGGCACGCGTCTATTGAGAAAGGAGTGGCCGTTTTAACCGAATTGGGTGGGGCTCACCAGTTTACCGTAACCCAAACGGAAAATGCGGGCGATTTTAGCTTAGGGAACCTCCAAAGATTCGATTTGGTCATTTTTCTGAGTACGACGTTGGATGTCCTCGACACAGAGCAGGAACGTGCCTTTAAATCATATATCAATCAGGGTGGCAGCTTTATGGGCATCCATGCCGCGGCCGACACAGAATACGATTGGCCCTGGTATGGAAAATTAGTAGGGGCTTACTTCAAAAGTCACCCCGAACAACAGGAGGCCAGCATCCGGGTGCTCGATCAAACACACCCTGCTACCAGTCATTTGGAGGGTACCTGGAAACATTTTGATGAGTGGTATAATTACAAGGATATGAACCCGGATGTCACGGTGCTTATGCAACTTGATGAATCGACCTATTCAGGTGGGGAAAATGGCGCAAACCATCCTATTGCCTGGTATCATGAATACGACGGCGGACGGGCGTTCTACACCGGCCTCGGCCACACGGAGGAGTCCTTCGATGACCCTTTGATCCGGGCCCATTTGGTTGGTGGGATCACTTACTGTTTAGGGAGGGAGTAAGGATCACTTCATTTGTGGTCTTGCCACCATGATCCCGGTATTGTTTCTTATTTTTTTCAGATAGGTCGCCAAAGGGACTTCGCTTATTTCCACCTGACCAGAGGTGGAGGCATGAAGCAAATGAATTCTGTTGTCTGCCATCCGTATGGCAAACCCGGTATGGGTAACATCCAGCCCTTGAATAGTCGTCGCTAAGGCAATGATATCGCCAGGTTCAATGAGTTCTTCATTTTTCTCAATGGCTTCCCGGGGGAGCACAAATATATTCTGACGGTTGAGGTTTTCTTCCGCGGCTGCTATTGCTTTGAAGTTGGCATCATCTGCCAGGAAGGGATACAGGTCGCGGTGCTGACTCATAAAATTCAACTCCCTTGCTACCTTGATGCCTCCCAGGTCTTTAGTGCAGTTTTGCACGACTCCTTTTTCTTCATTATCTGAAATCCATTCGGAGAAATAGTGCAGCCTGGAGCCATATCCCTTAAGTTTTCCATCCCTATACCTGATGGTTTCCAGAGCCTTCAAAAAGGATTCAAAATCAGGATGGGCTTCTTTTTTCAGCAATCCAAAAGCGAGGACGTTTTCAACGAAGGTGGTACAGTCTAGTCCTTCCAAGTTAATGACCAGCTGTTCCTGCGGACCAATTTCAAGGGTTTTTGCCACATATGGGGTCCCAATAAATGTTTTTCCAATAGCCACTAAATAGGCACCATAGGAAGTGTTGTCTAAGGATTCAATTTCCTTGATTTTGGCCAGTACCGCTTCTTTATTCTCGGGAGAACAGCTTATTTGTTGTGCCCTTACAGAAAAACACAGGATGGCAAGTTGGAAAAGTATAAAAAACCGTTTCATCGTATTTAGTGAACTAAGAATGGCGTTAAAAGTACGGGTAAAATAGAAAACAATGCCACATTCCTGTTTGGAAACGCAACTACTGATGCAGGCCGTGCTTAGGGATGTCAGGGGGGTCATTATTTAGGATGACACGGGTATGGGCAATGCTTTCAGGGTAGTTCTTTTGTAAAAACGAAATAAGTTTTTCCCGCACCAATACCCTCAGATCCCATGCTGTAGGGGCATCCTTAGCGCTCATTAATGCCCTGATTTCAACGTAAGAAGCTGCGGAATTGGTTACTTGAAGCACGTTTGTCTGGCCGTCCCATAAAGGGCTGTCCTCAAGGATCCTGGTTAATTCCTCCCGTAACGCGTCAAAGGAAACCTTGTAATCTGTATACAAAAACACAGAACCCACTATATCTGCGGAGGTCTTGGTCCAATTCTGAAAAGGCTGTTCAATGAAATAGGTTGTGGGCACAACCAGGCGCCTTTTATCCCATAGGGCTATTACCACATACGTTAAACTAATTTGTTCTATCCTGCCCCATTCGCCCTCAATGACCACTACATCATCGATCTTAATGGGTTGAGCGAGGGCAATTTGTATCCCCGCCAGGATCGCACCGATCATTTTTTGAGCAGAAAATCCGATGATGATCCCGGCTACGCCTGCAGAGGCAAAGATGCTGATACCGATCTCTTTGATGTCGTCGAAGCTCATTAGCGCAATGCCGATGGCTAAAATGACCAGGATAAATATAAAGATGCGTTCAAGGATGGTAAATTGGGTGTACACCTTACGTGCTTTCAGATTGTCTTCTGAATACACATCGTAATTCTTTATTACCAGTTGTTTGATCAGTTTGATGATCTTTATGAGCAACCAGGTAAAGGCGAAAATAAACAAGAGCGTACTGGCCTTTTTAAACCAGTAGGAATAATTGTCCAGGTGGAGTATGGTCGTTAAGGACCGCATCCGCAGGACAAAAGAAAAGAACAGTAAAAAAAGCGGCATCGATATTTTTTTTACTATTTCCGGAGGAATTAAATACTTGGGGTCTTTTCCAAAATGGGCCAATATTCGTACGGTAATGAAATAGGCGAGGATGAGTAGCAATAAGCCCCCCAATAACAATAAAAAAGATTGATTAACCGGATTTTTTAATATGTCTTCGATCATGGCGACAAGGAAACAAGTTGTTCTAGGAATGATGTTAAAATACGCAGGAAATATGGGAATACCATATAAAATTAATAATCTCTATAGGGGCATAAAAAAGTATTCAGGCCTAATGGCTTAATGTTGGTTTACAAATAGTATTTTTGAATCTTAAAAAAAGAGCGTTTTGAAAGGAGTTTTATTAGTAAACCTGGGTTCTCCAGATAGTCCAACTGCCAAGGATGTAAAGCCATATCTGGATGAGTTTCTTATGGATGAACGAGTAATAGATGTTCCCAGGATATTGCGCAATATCCTGGTCAGAGGCATTATTTTAAGAACACGTCCCCGAAAATCGGCCAAGGCCTATAAAAAAATTTGGTGGGAGGAAGGATCGCCTTTGATCGTCATCTCAGAACGATTTGCAGAAAAGGTAAGAAAGCAATCGGAACTACCCGTGTCACTGGGTATGCGATACGGTTCCATGACCATTAAAAACAGCTTGCAGGAATTAAAGGACAAGGGGGTAGATGAGGTGTTACTGGTTCCCTTATATCCGCATTATGCAATGTCGTCCTACGAAACTGTGGTGGTAAAGGTATTGGAGGAGCAACAAGAGTATTTCCCCGAAATGAAGGTTACCACCATGCCGGCTTTTTACAAAAACCCGGATTTTATTCAGGTACTTTCCGATAGCATTGCTGATGGCCTTAAAGATTTTGACCATGATCATGTGTTGTTCTCCTACCATGGGATACCTGAACGACATATTCGAAAATCGGACCCAACCAGTTATCATTGCAAAATAGACGGGAGCTGTTGTACGATCAACTCAGTGGCCCACCATACCTGCTACAGGCATCAGTGTTATGAAACTACGGAACTGGTAAAGAAGGCCTTGGGGCTTCCTGAGGAAAAAGTAAGTACTTCTTTTCAATCGCGATTAGCGGGAGATCCATGGCTAAAGCCTTACACTGATTATGAATTTGAACGTTTGGCCAAGGAAGGAAAGAAAAAACTGGCCGTGATTACCCCGGCCTTTGTCAGTGATTGCCTTGAAACCCTGGAAGAAATAGCAATGGAGGGCAAGGAGCAGTTTGAAGAGGCAGGTGGGGAACACTACATACATATTCCTTGTTTGAACGATCGTGATGCCTGGGTATCCCTGATGGCCAAATGGATCAGGAACTGGCAAACCAACGAAAGCCTTCCTGTATAATGGCCAGAGTCTCCTCAGAAGAATTAGGTTCAGAATCTATCGGGAGACTCCTGATCAGGCAGGCAGTACCTGCTTCTATAGGGATCCTTGTCATGTCGCTCAATATCCTTGTCGACACAGTTTTTGTTGGCAACTGGATAGGATCTATAGCCATTGCCGCGATAAACGTCGTATTACCGGTGTCCTTTTTTATTGCCGCCCTGGGGATGGCAATTGGCATTGGGGGCAGCAGCATTATTTCGAGGGCGTTAGGTGCCGATAACAGCGAAAAAGCCCTTAAAACATTCGGAAATCAGATCACCCTTACCTTGATTGTGACCGTTTCGATGGTCGTCTTAGGGCTTTATTATGTAGATGGGCTTATCCCGGCATTTGGCGGAAAAGGGGCCATCTTTGATCCGGCCAAGGTGTATTACACCATTGTCCTTTATGGCGTTCCCTTCCTCGCGCTCTGTATGATGGGGAACACCGTTATACGGGCCGAAGGAAAGCCCAAGTATGCTATGATCGCGATGATCATTCCTTCCGTCGGGAACCTGGTGATGGATTATGTCTTTATTTATGTTTTCGACTGGGGGATGGAAGGTGCTGCCTGGGCTACCACCGGGGGTTATTTGTTGTGCTTTGCCTACATCCTCTATTTCTTTCTCTCAAAAAATTCGGAACTTAAGATCAAGTGGTCACATTTTGGCTTGCAACTGTCCATCTTGAAGGAGATCGGTTCCCTTGGCTTTGTAACGCTCTCCCGGCAGGCCGTAACAAGCATTACCTACCTGCTGATGAATAATATTTTGTTCGATCTGGGAGGGGAATCCATGGTTGCGGTGTATGCCATTATAGGTAGGACCCTTATGTTTGCGCTTTTTCCTGTTTTTGGGGTTACCCAGGGTTTTTTGCCAATTGCCGGTTACAATTACGGTGCTCAGAAATATGACCGGGTCAGGGAAACGATCAATACGGCCATTAAATATGCGGCTATTGTAGCAACCATTGTTTTTATTGGTCTTATGGTATTTCCTGCCCAGATTACCTCCTTATTCCTTAGTAGCAGGGTCGATATGTCGGCTGCAGAAATAGCCAGTAATATATTTGTATTAGAAAACACCCCTTCAGCTATGCGCTGGGTTTTTGCTGCCACGCCTATTATTGCGATGCAACTCATAGGGGCGGCTTATTTCCAGGCAGTAGGAAAAGCTGTTCCGGCGCTTTTGCTGACCCTTACCCGACAGGGATTTTTCTTTATTCCGCTGATCCTCATTCTTCCGGGGTACCTGGGAGAACTGGGTGTATGGCTTTCGTTCCCCATTGCAGATACGCTGTCTACTATTGTAACCGGCTACTATCTGCGCAAGGAGGTTAAGACGGAGCTCAGTACAAATGGGCCCGATTAACCGCCTTTAGCTAACGTCTTCTTTCTGCTTATCCTTGTTCGTTCCTGAATAAGATGCCCCCTTTTTACTTGCTGCAAGTAGCTTGCGGCCCACGACCCTATATTGTCCCTGATTACGAAGCGCTGCGTAGGGAACCTATTTAATTTTTGTTCAACTAAAATTCAGGAAATATGATACATCTAAAAATGTTGAATCGATCAGCGAAACGCCTGGCCAGAGGACTGGCCGCTATTTTCGTTTTAAAACTTGTACTAATAGGCGGGGCAATGGTTTTTCAGGCATGTGAATCCAATAAGGAGGATTTTCAGTCCCTGGAGAAGGAAGAAGCACTCCTAAAATTTGAAAATGTTGTCAGGGATGCCACCCCAAAAATCAGTAATTTGGTAAAGGTACATCTGAAAGGACTGTCCAAGGATGAAGCCACTCAAAAGTCTGTTGAGCGCCGTATTCAGGTAGAAACGAAAAGGATTATGATGCCGCTGGTTGCTGGCACAAAAGAGTTGCTTAAGGCGTATGACATCGATGAAAGTGAATTACAGCAGGAATTTGCAGATCCTACCGATCCTCGGATCGCCTTGGTAGGTTTATTTTTATTGGCAGCGGAGAATGAGGAAAAAAGAACGGTTGCCGTTAATTTTACTCAGGCGTTCGGGACCTCCTCCTATGCGCATACTACCACGGCATTCAATCCGGCCGCTGGCCCCAGCGTAACCGACTGCATGATAAAAGCTGTGGGGATAGATGTGGTACTGGAATTCGTAAATGGTAATGTTACTAAAGCAATTGCTAGGAAAGCCATCAAGAAGATAGCAACCCGGGTATTGGGATACATCGGGGCTGCTATTGCCGTATACGAATTTGGCAGTTGTATGGAATGGTATTAAAACTAATTGAAATGAATAAGTATAAACTAACACCGCCGAGGACGCTATTATTTGCTGTTTTGCTGTTGGGAGGGATCTACTATTATTTAAAAAATGGCTTTAAGAATATGGAAACACATGAGGTTGTAATAAGTGTTGTACTGATGTTTGCCCTATTTATTCTTATTGTGCTGAAAATAATGGAACCAGCCAAAAACGGCGATTAAAACAGGCTTTTAAAAGTGTCGACAAAGCTTCAGGGTTATTCCTGAAGCTTTTTTTTGACGTGCATTTTGCAACGTCAGTTTCAGTAAGGACCTTCACTTATTTATCAGAAATATTGCATGGAAACAGATTTATTTGGGTGCAAAAAACAGTTGTATTCATCCATTAAATAAAATCAATTCGTAATCCCAAATAATATACCTTTAGTTTAAATTTTCAACTAACGAAAAACAAAACATGAAAAAAAATCTTTTCTTTTTAATTGCTCTTGGAATGTTCTGTACGGGCATTCAAGCACAGGGAATTACCTTTGGGGTAAAGGCAGGTGCCAATTTCTCTAACTTAAAGATTAGTTTTGATTCCGAAGGGGCTTCCCCGGATGGCGGAACGAGTATTTTTGTTGGAGGTTTGGTAGATTTTGGAATATCCGAGAAGTGGCACTTTCAACCGGAGATTCAGTATTCTATTGAGGGGGCTAAGGATGCCGATATCACCTATTTTAATGTACCCTTAATGTTGAAATATTATTTAATTGAAGGGCTTAACATTCAGGCGGGTCCACAATTGGGATTATTGGTTGATGCCGAAGGCGGTACGGACGGATTGAAGTCTAGCAATTTTGCCTTCAATTTTGGTGCGGCCTATGAATTAACAGGTGGGTTTTTTGTAGATGCCCGTTATAACCTGGGTCTTTCGAATATTGCCGAGGAAGATCCTGGCTTTGGCGATTTTTCATTAAAAACCAAAGGTTTTCAATTAGGTGTAGGCTACAGATTTTAATCCATTCTGATCTCATTATTAAAAAACGGGGAGCATGTCTCCCCGTTTTTGTTTGTATTTTTTTAAAAGAGCTATTCAAGTTACTTTGAGGGATCTTCCGGTCAAAGGCTTTAATCAGGTAAGGCGAAGGCCACATAGGCGTTTCCCGATTTTGTTCCCATTTTGCCACCTCCACATGCGATCACCACATATTGTTTTCCATTTACCTCGTACGTGGCCGGCGTGGCATATCCTCCGGCAGGGAGGTCTGTTTCCCATAAGAGCGCGCCGGTCTCCATATGGAACGCCCTGAATTTTTCATCTTTGGTGGCAGCAATAAATAATATCCCACCAGCGGTAATGACAGGGCCACCATAATTTTCGGTTCCCGAAACAGGGTAATTAGGGTCGTTTAAAGAAGCCTCATGCCCCAGCGGTATTTTCCAGCGGTATTCACCGGTATTAAGGTCAATGGCATTTAAGGTTCCCCATGGTGGCTTCATCACTGGGAAGCCCCTGTCATCTTTGAAGCGGCCAAAACCTACCATCGCATACCTGCTCGAAAAAACACGTTCGGTCCGGTGGTCATCTGCAGAGGGTTCATCTTTTTCCTGACCAGAAAGGAAATTAGTGATGCTTTGAATCTCGTTGGCATTAAGGTTTGGCATTGCGGGCATGGCACCCTTTCCTTTGAGGATCACATTTTTCATTTCTTCTTCGGATAGCCGCATTTTTACTTGTCGTAATTCAGGGATCGCTCCCATTCCCTGTAATTCGCCCCCATGGCACCTGACACAGTGTATTTGCGTTAAAGTAGCCCCTTTGCCAAGTGGTTTGCCATCTTTCTCACCCACCTTTGCCATACGAACGATCCAGGCCATTTCATTTCCATTCACATACATGACCCCATTCCTCGGATCCATGGCAGCACCGCCCCATTCCCCGCCGCCATCTGCACCAGGGTATAAAATGACCCCTCTGGTATCAATAGGGATGAACTGCCCTTCTGAGGTAAGCTGCGCCAGTTTTTCAGCTACGGTGGGCGGACTAAAATTTTGAGCGTTATCAATAAAATCGTCCACAAAGGCCGGTTGGTTTGGGGCGTAGAGATCTTCCTCTTTTAATTGCTGTTTGGCAAAAGGCACTGGAAGAATTGGTAGCACCTGGGTTTTGGCCGCGCTATCTCCCTCCAGGGTAGTACTCGGATATTCTTTTTCTTCCAATGGGAACAAAGGCTCCCCGGTTAGGCGGTTAAACACAAAGACATGTCCGCTTTTGGTAATCTGGGCGACCGCCGGGATCTGTTTTCCATCGCGTTCCAGGTAAAATAAATTCGGAGGAGCCGGAAGGTCCCGGTCCCAGAGGTCGTGTTTTACCATTTGAAAGTGCCATATGCGTTCTCCTGTCTCCGCATCTAAGGCCAGCAGGCAATTGGCAAATAGATTATCCCCTAATCGATCCCCTCCATACCAATCAAAGGCAGCGGAGCCGGTAGGGACATAAACGATCCCTCGTTCCTCATCCAGTGCCATTCCGGCCCAGTTGTTAGCTCCTCCGGCTGTTTTATAGGCTTCCTTTGGCCAGGTTTCAAAACCAAATTCTCCGGGTTGTGGTATGGTGTGAAAGATCCATTCCATGGCTCCGGTTCGGACATTGTAGGCGCGGATATGACCGGGGGCGGCCCCGGGTGATTCGGAGGTTCTGCCACCGATAATAAGAAGGTCTTTATAGACCACGCCGGGTGTGGTGAGGACAATAGGGACCTGTTCAGGGGCTCTGCCAAGGCCTTTTCGAAGATCAATGCTGCCCTGCTCCCCAAAAGAGGAGATCCCTTTGCCATTTTGGAGGTTTACCGCATATAACCGATAACCCGAGGCATAGAATAACCTGCTTTCATCCGTCTCTGATAACCAGGCCAGCAATCCCCGGCTAAGCCCTAATCCTGTCTGGTCCGTATCATCAGGTTGAAACTTCCAAAGAGCCTCTCCTGTGGCTGCATGTATAGCGAATAATTCATTTTGGGGTGTGACCCCAAAAAGGTGATCCCCGATGATCAGGGGATTTGTTTGTATCTGACTATTTCGCCCGGGCTCCAACTGCCCGCTTTCATAGTGCCAGACGCGTTGTAAAAGATGAACATTAGCAGTGTCGATCTGTTCCAGAAGGGAGAAATGGGTTCGTTCCGGGTCGCCAAGATAATGAGACCAGCTGGTAAAATACGGATCACTCAAAATGCTTGCGTTCAAAGGAACAGCACCGTCTTTCTTGTTGCAGGCAAGCAGGCACACAAAGAAATAGGAAAGTATAACAAAGCGTGCATGTTTATAAAAAATAGGTAGCCGTGTTTTCATTTTTTTTATTAAACGGTCATCAAAAGATACAAATAATGAGGAAATGAGTGGAGCACCCTGGATTTATTCATTTGTCCGTGGATCAGGGAACAATGAAATATAACCCATGTGAAGTACCATATAAAATATACGTTTTTGGTTTCCTTCTTTTTTGGTACATTTAGCTCGCACGAACCTGAACATTAATAAAATGAAATTTAAGACCTATTACCTTGCCTTGCTGCTGGCTTTCTTTGCCTTAAGTATAACTTCGAATGCACAAAGACGTTCCAAGACCACAGTTTCCGATCCATTTCCGGAGGAATATTACTCCAGTTTGGAGTACCGATTGATTGGCCCGTTCAGGGGTGGTCGTTCTGCTGCGGTCACCGGGGTCCCCGGACAACCTAACCTATTCTATTTTGGAGCAACTGGTGGGGGTGTTTGGAAAACCATGGATGGGGGCCGTACCTGGGAAAACATTTCAGACGGCTTTTTTGGAGGCAGTATTGGCGCCGTTGAGGTGGCCAAAAGTGACCCGAATGTGATTTATGCAGGTGGAGGGGAAAAGACCCTCCGGGGAAATGTTTCCTCCGGATATGGTATTTGGAAGACCGAGGATGCCGGTAAGACCTGGAGGTCTGTTGGACTGGAACAAAGCAGGCACATACCACGGATAAGGATCCATCCTACCAACCCCGATATTGTATATGCAGCGGTTTTGGGAAACATATATAAACCCACCCAGGAAAGGGGTATCTATAAGAGTATCGATGGAGGCGTCACCTGGAAGAAGACTTTATTTGTAAACGATCAATCAGGGGCGGTAGACCTGGTGCTGGATCCAACGAACCCGCGAATACTCTATGCTTCTACATGGCGCGCCAAGAGGACACCTTACAGCCTTAGTAGCGGGGGTGACGGTTCGGCCTTATGGAAAAGCACGGATAGCGGTGAAACATGGACCGAGATCTCCAAAAACGAAGGATTTCCCTCAGATACTTTAGGGATCATGGGCGTAGCTGTTTCCCCAAAAAATGCGCAACGGGTATGGGCCATTGTAGAAAATAAAGAAAAAGGAGGCTTGTATAGGTCGGATGACGGAGGGAACAAATGGACACAGGTAAATTCCGAGCGCAAATTAAGGCAGCGTGCCTGGTATTATACACGGGTTTATGCAGATACAGAGAATGAAGACGTGGTTTACGTGCTTAACGTACGCTACCATAAATCAACCGATGGAGGTAAAACATTCAATACCTTCAATGCACCACATGGAGATCACCACGATCTTTGGATAGCCCCTGAAGATCCGAAAAGGATGATCATCGGGGATGACGGAGGTGCCCAGATATCTTATGATGGGGGTGAAACATGGAGTACCTATTACAACCAGCCTACTGCCCAGTTTTATAGGGTAACGACAGACAATGCTTTTCCGTATCGTATCTATGCAGCCCAGCAGGACAATTCAACCGTAAGGATCAGACATCGAAGCGATGGAAGGGCCATAGGTGATGAGGACTGGGAGGAGACCGCTGGGGGTGAATCGGCCCACATTGCGGTAGACCCTGCCAATGATGATATTGTATACGGTGGGAGTTACGGCGGATTCCTGACACGGGTAAACCATGAGGCCAATACGGTTCGTGGCATCAATGTCTGGCCAGACAACCCTATGGGCTATGGCGCCGAAGGCATGAAGTATCGCTTTCAGTGGAATTTCCCCATCATCTTTAGCAGGCATAATCCCAAAAAACTATATACCTTTTCCAATCATGTGCATATGAGCACCAACGAAGGGCAGAGTTGGGAACTCCTTAGCGGTGACCTCACCAGAAATGACCCTGATAAATTGGTATCAAGTGGTGGCCCCATTACACAGGATAATACCGGTGTGGAATACTATTGCACCATATTTGCAGCCAATGAAAGTCCGCTGAAAGAAGGCCTCTTATGGGTAGGTAGCGATGATGGCCTTATTCATGTATCAAAGGATGGCGGGGCCAATTGGGAGAACGTTACACCTTCCGGTATGCCAGAATGGTCTATGGTTAACAGCATTGATCCTTCAGCTTTTGATGAGGGCACCTGTTATGTGGCGGCCACACGTTATAAACTGGGCGATTTTCAACCCTATTTATTCAAGACCACCGACTATGGCAAGACCTGGAAAAAGATCACAAATGGCATCGATCAGGAACATTTTACACGGGTGCTGCGGGAAGATCCAAAAAGGAAAGGCCTATTGTATGCCGGTACTGAAACGGGAATGTATATTTCTTTTGACGATGGAAATAACTGGAAACCCTTTCAGCTTAACTTACCTATTGTGCCCATTACAGACCTGGCCATTAAGGACGATAATCTGATTGTGGCTACGCAGGGAAGAAGTTTGTGGATCATAGATGATCTGACCATTTTGCATCAGCTAGGTGGGGGGCTATCCACAAAAAATGCAACACTCTTTAAACCAAAAAATGCCTACCGAACCAAAGGGGGTACTGCCAGAACTCCTTCTAAAACGGAAGGGCAAAATCATCCTAACGGGGTTGTTACGCATTATTACCTGAAGGATTTCAATGAAAAGGACACCGTTGCGCTTACCTATACCACTGTAAGCGGGGATACCCTGGCCAGCTACAGTTCCGTATCCAAAGAGGCAGACAAAAAGCTCAAACCGAAAAAAGGAGGCAATACCCATGTCTGGGATACACGAGGTAAAGGCGCAGAAGAATTAAAAGGCATGATCCTGTGGTGGGCCAATTTGGAAGGGGCCAAAGCGGTTCCGGGCAATTATATGGTTCATTTGAATGTGAATGGAACAAACAGTTCTCAGTCCTTTACTATTCTTCCCGACCCAAGGGCAGAAGTTACCGTTGCAGAAATGCAAAAGCAATACAACTTTATTAGCGATGTAAATAACACGGTTGACAAGGCACATAAATCGATCAAGAAAATCAGGAATATCACCGAGCAACTCGATGCTTTTATGACGCAATATAAGGGGAAAGAAGCCACTAAAGAGTTGGTTGAGAAAGCAAAGAAAATGAAGAATGATTTTGGGGAGATTGAGAAGGCGCTGTATCAGACTCAGAATAGAAGTGGGCAGGATCCGCTTAATTTTCCAATAAGGTTAACCAATAAACTAGCCCATTTAAATAGCTTGGTCTCCATAGATGACTTTCATCCAACAGATCAGGATGTGCTGGTGAAGGACGAGCTTACCAAAAAGATTACTATGCAATTGGATGATTTTGATGCCCTTGTCACCAAAGAGATCAAGGAATTTAATGACGCCTTTAATACATTGAAATTGAATTATCTCTTTATAGAATAACGCTGTTAAACTAAAAGATTGTATGAGAACCCTGCTGTAATCGGGCAGGGTTTCCCTTATCAAAATCAGCAACTAATTGAACACAAAAAACCACTCAACTATGTACTTGACCATCATTAAAAAGCAGGGAATTATAGCAATCCTCGCTTTATTTGCCGTAACCGGGGTAATCGCACAATCGGCCAATGAATACTTTGCCCCAATGAAGTATCGGAATATAGGCCCATACAGGGGGGGTAGGTCCGTGACCGCTACAGGGGTAATTGGCGATCCGCTTACGTACTATATGGGGACTACCGGAGGTGGCCTTTGGAAAACATCCGATGCTGGCAGGCGGTGGGATAATATTTCAGATGGGTATTTTTCGATGGGGTCCGTGGGCGCCGTGGCGGTTTCTGCTTCCAACCCCAATGTTGTTTACTGTGGTATGGGCGAGCATGCTGTCAGAGGGGTCATGACCTCCTATGGGGACGGTGTTTATAAATCGACCGATGCAGGAAAGACCTGGAAAAAAATAGGACTCGAAAAAACACAGCATATTGCCCGCATCGTGATTCATCCTACAAATCCGGATATTGTTTATGTGGCTGCTCAGGGGGCCCTGTACGGACCCACAAAAGAGCGGGGCATTTATAAAAGTACCGATGGAGGTGTTACGTGGAAGCTGGTGCTGTTTGTGAATGAGTTAACGGGTTGTAACGAACTCTCTATGGATCTTTCGACCCCGGAAGTGATGTACGCCAGTATGTGGGAACATCAGCGGAAACCGAATATTGTTATTAGTGGTGGTGCAGGAAGTGGCCTCTATAAATCCACCGACGGAGGCGAGACCTGGTTCAAGATACATAAGGGTCTTCCGGAAGAAAAAGGGAAAATGGCCATTGCGGTTAGTCAGGCGAACCCTAATAAGGTATATGCGGTTATAGAAAGTGATTCTAACGAGGATAAGGGCGGACTTTTTGTCTCCAATGATGCAGGAGGTTCCTGGAGCATGGTTAGCGGCGATAACCGGCTTGTGCAACGTGCCTGGTATTATATTGAAGTATTCCCGGACCCAAATGACGAGCACACCGTCTATGTCATGAGTGCCCAGGCTTTAAAATCTATTGATGGCGGCAATACCTGGCAGGAAGTGAATGGTGTTCACGGGGACTACCATGATCTTTGGATCAATCCTTCCAATTCCAAAAACATGATCATTGCAGATGACGGTGGTGCGGCGATTACCTTCAATGAAGGCAAGGACTGGTCATCCCTGGATATTATGCCAACAGCTCAATTCTATCGTATTAATACAGACAACCTTTTTCCCTACAACATTTATGGCGGGCAACAAGACAATACCTCTGTCAAGATAGCAAGCCTTTCGTTGGCAAGATGGTCCATTGGCGAACAGGATTGGACCTATTCTGCCGGGGGCGAAAGTGCTTTTCTGGCATTCGATCCGGATAATCCGCGATATGTTTTAGGCGGGAGTTATTTAGGGACTATAGACGTGCTCGATACACAAACCAAATCGGACACCAAGATCATGGCGGCCCCTATTCAGTACCTGGGGAAGGAAGCCCGTGAGATGAAATACCTGTATAACTGGAATGCACCCATTATCCGGTCCCAGCATGAACCCAATACCTTTTTTCACTGCGCCCAATTGGTCCTTAGAACCAGGGATATGGGGACTACCTGGGAGGAAATTTCGCCAGACCTGACACGAAACATAGATGAAAAACAAGGACATGGAGGAGGCCCGTATACCATTGAAGCGGTTGGAGCCGAAAATTACGGCACCATTTCGTATATGATAGAATCGCCGCATGAAAAAGGGGTATACTGGACGGGTAGTGATGATGGCTTTGTCCATATTACCAAAGATGGGGGTCAGAATTGGGAGAATGTCACCCCAAAAGGATTGCAGGAATGCCTGATCAATGCCATAGAAGTGTCGCCCCACGACCCAGCCACTGCCTATATTGCCACGACCCGTTATAAATTTAACGATCATACACCGGCGATTTACAAAACAACCAATTACGGCAAAACCTGGACAAACATAAGCTCAGGCATTCCCTACGGATCCTTTACCAGGGTAGTTCGTGAAGACCAAAACAGAAAAAATATGCTCTATGCAGGTACCGAAAAAGGGATCTACATCTCCTGGAATGGAGGGGTTTCCTGGGAATCCTTGCAGCTTAATTTACCAGCTACGCCAATAACGGACTTAAAAGTGCATATGGGCGACCTAATTGTAGCTACCTCCGGGCGCTCATTTTGGATTTTGGATGATTTAGGACCGCTGAGCCAATATCAACCCGGGGCAACCGGTGTAAAACTAATGACCCCTGAGAATGCCTTGAATGGTTCCTGGGGAAGTCCGCTCAGCAGAAACGATAGTGACTTTAAAGGAACCCATCCCTATCAGGGGATTAATCCGGCCAATGGGATGGTTATCTACTATGAGTTGCCAAAAAGCAAGGATTCCCTTGAACTCCGTATGGATATAGTAAATGAAAACGGCAAGATCATACGATCCTTCTCTTCAGAAAAAGACACCACATATAAAAAACACAATGGGGGCGGACCTCCTCCAGCACCGCTACTTTCAACGGATGCCGGGCTCAACCGTTTTGTTTGGGATCTTAAATACCCGATTATGGAAGGGATCCCCGATGTTTATATGGAAGCAGGGTTTGAAGGGCATACGGCTCCTCCCGGTACGTATCGTATTCTCTTGAAAGCAGGTTCGGAAGAAGTAGCCACACAGGCAGCTATTGCAGCTACCCCCGGTTTTGACGTTTCTCCGGCCCAATATGCAGCATACGATGCATTTATGACCGAAATGGAAACAAACCTTTCTTCCATGCATCGTATGGTCAATCAGCTTTACAAGGTACAGGGACAATTAAAAGCTGTATTGGCAGGAATGGAAGAAGGAGCAGTGAAAACAGCAGGCCAGGATTTATTGCAGAAGTTGGTTGCCTGGGATCAGGACATGATACAGCGCAAGTCGCAGGCCTATGATGACGTGGAAAATTTTCCCAATAAATTTACCGCAGAATATATATTTCTTATTAACCAAACGAACAGTGTTATTCCAAAGGTAAACAAGGCTTCCAAAGATCGTAAAATGGAATTAGAGGCCCAATGGAACGTCCTTAATACAAGGGCAAAGAGCCTTGTTGAGCAAGAAATCCCTGCTTATAATAAAACCCTATGGGACAATGGAATTGGCGCGATCCAAACACAGCTATAGTGGGGGAATATTATAACTACATCAAGTCGTTGCATTTAATCTTTGTGGTTACCTGGTTTGCGGGATTGTTTTATATCCCGCGGCTTTTTATTTATCATATTGAGGCTCAGGAGAAACTTTCTCCTGAAAAAGAGATCCTTACGGAGCAATTGAAGATCATGACAAGGCGACTCTGGAATATTATTACCTGGCCTTCTGCTGTTTTGGCAACATTATTTGCGGTTTGGCTGCTACTGATCATGCCGGGGTGGCTGCAACAACCCTGGATGCATGTCAAATTACTTTTTGTAGCCTTATTGATCGGGTACCATTTAAAAACCCATCAGATGTTTCGGGAATTGCAGCAGAATAATGTACGGTACTCCAGTAATTTTATGCGGATCTGGAATGAAGGGGCAACCCTTGTTTTGTTTGCAGTAACGTTTTTAGCCATCCTGAAAAATGCCATCAATTGGGTGTACGGCGTATTGGGGATTTTCCTGTTGGTAGTCCTTTTAATGCTGGGGATTAAACTCTATAAAAGAATACGGGAGAAAAACCCGAATGCATAAGAGCGGCGACCAATGATTTACAATTTATGGGGACGCATAACAGGAACTGGTGCTGCTCGACACCTGATTCCCAACCCTATTTTTGGACTGATTATTGCTATCTTTAGGATTAAATAAGAAATCTTTGTTCAAGAAATTTTCCCTAAGGTCTCGGATTTTTGTCACCATGATCCTCCTGGTGCTCATAGCTTCCGTGCTTATAGCCGGGGTAACGATCTTTCAGTACCGGGAACAATCCAAGGATTATCATCAGGATCGCTTGGAACGTAAGGAGGAACAGATCAAGCAAAGTATAAACTATGTCCTTCAGTCTACTACATACCCTGTAACCACAGAATACCTGGGGTTGATCTTCAAGGATGAGATCTACGTGATCGCAGATGTGCAAAATGTGAATTTTAATATCTATGATCTGCAGGGGCAACTCCTTAAAAGCTCCCGCCCTAAATTTAATAACGATTCAATTTCGCAATGCCTGGATGCCGAAATTTTGAATCAGCTTTCCGAAAGTCGGAACAAGAGATATGTAGAGGATAATTTAGCGGCCGGAGACAGATACCAGGCTTCCTACACCTATATCACGGACTTGAAATTCAAACCTATTGGCATCCTTAATTTACCTTACTACGAAGATAATTCCTTCAATAGCATGGAACTTCAGGAATTTCTCCTGCGTCTTGGGGGTGTCTATTTGGTGATGTTCCTGGTGGCTATTTTTCTGGCATACTTTATCTCCAAATACATTACCAGGTCACTTCAGAACATTTCGGATAAGCTCCATCAGACAGATCTTGCCAAACGGAATGAAAAGATCTTTGTGGAAAATCCCAGCGAAGAGATTGGAAAACTAATAGATTCGTACAATGCGATGATCGATGAACTGGAGCTAAGCGCCGTAAAACTGGCAAAGAGCGAAAGGGAACAGGCCTGGAGGGAAATGGCAAAGCAGGTAGCACATGAGATAAAGAATCCGCTGACCCCTATGCGATTGACGGTACAAAGTTTTGAACGAAAGTTCGATCCTGCGGCCCCCGATGCCAAATCCAAGATCGAAGAGTTTTCGAAGACACTGATACAACAAATTGATATGATGAGCAGTATTGCCTCTGCCTTTTCAAATTTTGCCGAAATGCCGGCGCAACAGAATGAGACCCTTAATGTGGTTGCAACGGTAAAACTCGCGTTGGATATCTTTAATGAAAATTACATCCATTTTATATCAGAGGAAGAGGAAATAATTGCGAAATTAGACAGAACCCAACTGATCAGGGTGGTAACCAACCTGGTAAAAAATGCCATACAAGCCGTTCCGGAAGTTGATTCTCCCAGAATATTGGTATCGGTAAATTCAGAAGGGGACTATGTGAAAATAGCTGTGGCCGATAATGGTATAGGCATATCAGATGAGGTAAAAGAAAAGGTCTTTGAGCCAAAATTCACAACAAAATCCAGTGGCATGGGCCTTGGGCTGGGAATGGTCAAAAATATTGTGGAAACCTATAAAGGCAGCATATCATTGACTTCCCAACCGGGAAAAGGTACCGTTTTTATAGTAAAATTTCCTAAAATAAAATAGCACGTAAAGCATATGGAATACAAGAACATTTTGATTACCCTGGAAGAGCCACTGGCTATAGTGACCATTAACAGACCAAAAAAACTCAATGCGCTTAATACAGCCACCATCAAGGAATTACACCTTGGATTGAAAGCGCTGGAAAAAATGAAGCAAATACGGGTCATCATTATCACTGGTAGTGAAGAAAAGGCTTTTGTGGCAGGGGCTGATATCTCAGAATTTGCCCATTTTTCTATCAAGCAGGGAGGGCAATTGGCCGCCCAGGGACAGGAACTGTTGTTCAGCTATGTGGAGAATTTCCAGAAACCGGTCATTGCCGCCATTAATGGATATGCCTTAGGAGGCGGACTTGAATTGGCGATGGCTTGCCATTTTAGGGTGGCCAGTCACAATGCAAGGATGGGGCTTCCTGAGGTGTCTTTGGGGTTGATCCCTGGGTATGGAGGTACACAGCGTTTGCCTCAATTAATAGGAAAAGGGAGGGCCATGGAAATGATTATGACCGGGGGTATGATCGATGTGGAACGGGCCATTGAATTTGGTTTGGTAAACCATGTGACTTCCTCAGAAGAACTCCTGGACTTCTGCAGGAATATTGCTCAAAAAATAGCGAATAATTCCCCAATGGCGGTGGGTAAGGCAATAAAAGCGATAAATGCAGGTTTTAAGAATGATGTTAATGGGTTTGAGGAAGAAATTAAGGCCTTTGGAAAATGTTTTGGTACCGATGATTTTAAAGAAGGTACAACGGCTTTCCTCGAAAAGCGAAAAGCGGCCTTTTCCGGATCCTGATAGCACCCCGGATCTAAATATGATTGTATGAGACAAAATTGGCTGTTGATAGGTTTCCTGTTTGTAAGTTTTGTTACGTGGGCCCAGGAAGTACCTGTCAGTTATACCTTTGGTGAAAAATATAACGATAGGTATAGTTATTCGAACCTGCTGACCATTAACGATGATGGCCTGGGTGGGTCCATTTTGGTCAGGGCCTATTACACCGGACTTATACTGCAGCCAAAAGGATATTTGGTAGAACACTACAACAAGGACCTGGTCCTGATCTCTGAATACAATTACAAACTTAAAGGACCCGATTTTGTGGACGGGTATTTTCAGAACGGACAATTATACCTGTTATTCCTCGATTATAATTTAGAAGGCGGTGCTTATGAATATTGGGTACACAGGAGTCCCATAGACGACTTTAATTTTACACGGGAAAAGCTACTGTCCTATACTTCGGATCCGGTAGACCAACCATTGGATAAAAATTACTACAACCGAAATTTCAATAAAGGATTTACCACATCCGTGCTGTTTTCGGAAGATAAAAGGGCATTCAGCATCAGCACCCATTACAAAAAAGGGAAAGACAATAAGCATGATATTTACCTCTTTAGTGCTTCATTGAAAGAATTAGTACATCAGGATTTTTCTGCAGAGGTAGAAGAAAAGAACTACGCTTTTGAAAAAATGGTCGTTTCTCAAAACCTGGAGAATGCCTATATCATAGGCAAGGCGTACTTCAAAAAGAAGCGGTTTACTGCGCTGGAGCGTAAATTTCAATATGAACTCATACAGGTTTCCAGCCAGGGTACAAGGATCCAGAGTTTTGATAGTCCCGGGAAATACTCAGAATCGCTCACTCCTATAATGCATCAGGGGGAGCTCATCTGTGTAGGGTTTTATGCAGACCGAAAAGACAATCGCTATAACGGCATCGCATACTTTAAACTGGATCCGGGCAGTATGACCTTAAAAAGCAGCCACTACAATCCTTTTTCAGAACAGTTTATGTTCGACAAATTTGGTCAAGAGGCGGAAAAGGAAGTCAAGAATTTAGTTTTCAAGAATGTTACCATTAATAAGGACAACAGTATTTTATTCAATGCGGAAGAATATTTTGTAACTAACAGCATTCAGGCAAACTCCAGTGGAGGCCGCCTGATGGTAGAGCGCTATCACCACAATGACATCGTGAGCGCCAAACTGGATGCAGACGGCAATATGATCTGGGCACGTAATATCAACAAAGCAGAAGTAACCCAGGGCGATGGCGATTATGCGTCATACAGCGCTTTCACTAAGAATGGGACCACCTATTTCTTTATTGCCACTGCTGCCGAAAACCCACAACTCCTTAATAACGAACGCCTTATATTTAGGCAAGGGCTTAGTCGTAACAGGAATATTTTTGTCATCCAATTAGATGCGGAAGGCAAAATGGATTACGAAAAAATTATTGACTCCAAGGAGGCGCGCTTGCCTTTTAAGGTATCCAAACCCTTAATTGATACCGATAATAACCAGATACGGTTTTACGCCAAAAGAGGTAGTAAAAAGCAAATGGTACAGGTAGATATCCGGTAGTCCTGATTCTATATTAAAACAACATTCCATTGGGAAATAATCCATATATTTGGATATAATCCTAGTTTGGTATGCCTAAAGATTTTATAAAAGGACGGGGCGCCCAGCAGAATGCCCCTAACGCTTTCCTCCAATTTACTTCGGAATTGAGAGACGATTTTCTGGAATACTGCCTGAAGGAAGGAGAATTGGCAGACGGGAATAAAACCACCTATCTTCCTGTATTTCCGAAAAGTATTGTTAATAAAGTGACCAGTCCCGATGTAGGTATGGCCTATTCCATGAATCCGTATCAGGGATGTGAGCACGGCTGTATCTACTGCTACGCCCGAAACACACATGAGTTTTGGGGATACAGTGCGGGCCTCGATTTTGAAAGAAAGATCCTCATTAAGGAAAACGCACCGCAGCTCCTGGAGGCGAAGTTGAATAGTAAAAACTGGGTTCCGAAGACCATTGTCTTATCCGGGAATACCGATTGTTATCAGCCGGCCGAAAAGAGGTACAAAATAACCCGTGCGTGCCTGGAAATATTTTTGGAATACAAGCATCCGGTGGGTATCATTACCAAGAATTCCTTGCTCTTGCGAGATCTTGACCTTCTGCAGGAACTCAATAAATACGGCCTGATCGGGGTTAATATCTCCGTCACCACTTTATGCGAAAAAACCAGGCGACTTTTGGAACCCAGAACCACAACGATAGAGAAGCGCCTGGAAACCATTAAAATCCTTTCGGCGCATCATATTCCCGTAAATGCTATGCTGGCTCCCATGATTCCGGGGATCAATAGTCATGAGTTATTAAAACTGGCCCGTACGGCAGCCGATTGTGGAGCCCTTTCATTTGCCTATACCGTAGTTCGTCTCAATGGGCCTATAGGGCAGCTGTTTACAGACTGGATCCAAAGGACAATGCCCCATAAAGCTGAAAAGGTCCTGAATCAAATAGCCAACTGTCATGGCGGTTCCTTGCATGATAGCCGCATCGGGATACGAGGCAGAGGAGAAGGGAAATTGGCACAGCAGCTTCAGGAAATGGCGAGAATTGCCAGGCAAAACTATTTTAGCCATCGCGAATTCCCCAAATTAAATACGACCCTATTTAACGCTGCCAAAGAAAGACAACTGAAATTATTTTAATTCCCAGCCTTTTCGATAATTTCCTTTTACCCACTCATTGGCCTTTTCGAAGTTGGTAACGCGCATCGCTTCACCATCCCAAAATAATTTTTTCCTTCCTGGCTTTACGATGGACGGTCTTCCGCCGGGTTCTTCCGGGGCTACCATTTCTTTGTATTGAAAAGCTTTTATGGCTAAATTACCCATAAGGACCGCTTCAGTTAATGGCCCTGACCTTTTAAAGTCAGATGATGTCTCGGTTCCCTGCACGCATCCTTCTACCCAATTGCGTTGATGCCCACCGGTACTGCCTTCAATTCGTTTTAAGGTAGGTGTAGGCGGATTGTACATCCCCATCATTTCTGAGGGCAGTAAGCGTGCGTTACGGGAATAGACATCACAAACCAGGATCCCTTTAGTACCATAAAAAACGGAGCCTCCTCCTGAATCTCCAATAGTCTCGCCATCTTTTAATTCGTCCGGCAGGTCGGGCATAATCCCTCCGTCATACCAGTTCAGGGCAATGTCGCCGTGTTGGGCAGTATTAAATTTTAACCGTACAATAGCGGAAGCAGGGCATGAAGCGCTGTAATCGGCTTCAACGAAGTCGCCCACCCAGTTGGTCGTACAACTCGCTTCGGCTTCTGTTGGGTACCCGAGGTCCAGAACCCCAAAAGGTGTTTCCATGATATGGCAGCCCATATCCCCGAGTGCACCGGTTCCAAAATCCCACCAGCCGCGCCATTTGAATGGTAAATAAGCATGGTTGTAATCCCTATCGGCTGCTGGACCCAGCCACAGGTCCCAATCCAATTCCTTTGGAATCGCATCTTTTCCGGTAGGCAAGGGGATCCCTTGAGGCCAGACAGGCCTGTTGGTCCAGCAATCAACCCGCTCTACTTTTCCAATGATTCCGGAATTGATCCATTCCTTGGCCAGTCTGCTGCCATCGCTGGAAGCACCCTGGTTCCCCATTTGGGTCACGATGCCATTTTCCCTGGCTACCTGAGTCATCAGCCTCGCTTCTGCAATATTATGGGTAAGCGGTTTTTCTACATAGGCGTGCTTTTTAGCGCGCATAAAGGGTAATGCTATGGTCGCATGGGTGTGATCTGGCGTAGCTACCATGATCGCATCGATGTCTTTCAGTTGCTTGTCGTATACCTTCCTAAAATCCTTATACCTTTTGACATCAGGATAGAGTTCATAGGTTTCTGCGGCCAGCCGGTCATCCACATCACAAAAGGCCACGAATTTTACTTTACCGGTCTCATTGAGTCCCCTGATAACACCAGCACCACGACCACCAACCCCAAAACCCGCAACGTATAAGGTATCACTGGGTGGGACATGGTCTTTTCCTAAAACAAAACTGGGAACAATAGAAAAAACCGCTGACGAGGCGGCGACATTTTTAATAAATTTTCTTCTTTGCATGTGGATAGAAATTGAAAATGAGCAAGGAAGATACAAAAAAAGGGATACATTCTGATGCCAAAAAAAGAGAACTAAAATAAATAGAAAGAACGATCACTAAAAGATCGTTCTCATGTGGTCGCGTCCCACTCTGCGTAAAACTGCTTCAGATACTGTAATAAAAACTGATGCCTTTGTTCCGCTATTTTTTTGCCGGCCGATGTGTTCATTTTATCCTTTAGCAGCAGTAGTTTTTCATAAAAATGATTGATGGTTGGACTGTCTGCATTCTTGTATTCTTCTTTAGTAAGATTTAAATTGGGAGCGATGGCCGGGTTATATAATTCCCTGTTTTTATAGCCGCCATAATGAAATGCCCTTGCGATCCCTATGGCCCCCAGTGCGTCTAATCTGTCTGCGTCCTGCACCAATAGTGCTTCTTTCGAAAGCGTGGTATCCTTTTCCTTTCCAAGACTGGTCTTAAACGAGATTTGTTCTATGATATCGCATACTTGTTTTATTGTATTGGGTTGGACCCCTTGCGAAGTGAGGAATTTTTTAGCCAGTTTAGGGCCCAATGTCTCATCGCCATTATGAAATTTGGCATCGGCAATATCATGAAGCAAGGCTCCCAGACTAACCACCAGTACATCTGCCTTTTCCTCTTTGGCCAAAAGCAGGGCATTGTTAAATACGCGTTGGGTATGGAACCAGTCGTGCCCTGCCTCAGCACCATTAAGCGTTTTTTGCACAAAGGAAATGGTTGCTTCTATCAGCGCGGTATCTTTCATCAGAATGAAGTTACATTTTTTGTGATCACTCCTTCTATCTCGGCAATAAGTGTTTCAGGATCTCCGGTAATTTCCATGGGGGGATGCACCTTGAATTTCAAATGAGCACCAATGCCGTAAGGGAACTTGCCATACTGAAGCATTTTCCAGGAATTGTTTATGCTTACAGGCACAAGTAAGGCCGAAGGGGCTTTTTTCATGAGTACTTTTAGGCCGGTGGTTTGGAATTTTTTTGGATGCCCTGTCCTGCTTCTCGTTCCCTCCGGGAAAATAACGGCACTTCTTTTATAGGTCTCTATATAGGTGCCCAGGTTGGCAATCGCCTGCAGTGCCTGCTTCGGGTCTTTTCTGTCTATCAGGGCAGACCCGCCATGCCGTAAGTTATAGGAGACACTGGGGATTCCTTTTCCCAACTCAATTTTACTGACGAATTTAGGATGGTACTTCCTAAGATACCATATGATAGGGGGGATATCATTCATGCTCTGGTGGTTGGCAACAATGATCAACGGCCTTCCCTGGGGAAGGGATTGGTTATTTTCAAAAGTATAGCGGGTTCCCAGCAGGTGACTGCAGCGCATCAACAACAAATTGAGGTAACTGACGCTTTTCTGATGAGCGGTATACCCAAACCAATTAAAACAGATCCACTGAATTGGATGAAAGATTAGCAGGGCTATTCCAAAGAAGAGGAAATAAACACAGGTAAGAGGATACGCCAGTATTTTTCGCATGTCACAAAAATAAAAAACCGCACTGTATTAGTACGGTTTTCTGCGTTAATCTTCTTTTCTGTTAACAGAATTCATCGAAAGCTTCCATAAGATTTTCAGCGATCATTTCCGCAGGCCTTCCTTCTATATGGTGTCTTTCTATCATGTGCACCAATTCACCGTTTTTAAATAATGCCATGCTTGGAGAGGAAGGAGGGAAGGGCACCATTAAATTCCTGGCAGCATCTACTGCCTCTGTATCTACTCCGGCAAATACGGTGATAAGATGGTCTGGTTTTTTTTCATTTCGCAAGCTCATCTTTGCTGCAGGTCTGGCATTGGCAGCAGCACAGCCACATACAGAGTTGACCACTACAAGGGTAGTTCCTTCTTGTTGGATGGCTTGTTCTACAGACGCAGCCGTATATAATTCTTCAAAACCGGCCGATGCCAGGTCTTGTCTCATGGGTTTTACTAATTCAGCAGGATACATAGTCGTTTTTTTTATTTAATAAGTCGCAAAGATAAGGAAAATGTCCAAGTTTTTCGCTAAAGCTTTCTTAATGCATAGAACGGTTATTCCCAATGAAACTGTATCTTTGCCAAAATTTTTTTCAGGCGAATGATACGTTGGGTAGCAGCCATTTTAGGATACTTTTTGTTTCGTTTGCCAGGAGCCATCATTGGCTTTCTGGTGGGAAGTTTTATGGACAATATTGGTTCTAGCGGTGGTGCGCGTTCTATCTTTGAAGACCTTTCCCGGCAAAAAGTATCTCCTGCCGATTTTGAACTGAATCTTTTGTCGCTCTGTTCAATTGTGATTAAGGCCGATGGCCAGGTAAGCCAGCGGGAACTGGATTATGTTCGACAGTATTTTCTAAGCACATACGGCAAGGAAAAGGCCAATGCCATATTCAGGACTTTCAACGAGGTGATCAAGAAACGTGAGGTGTCTGCCCAGCGAATTTGTGAATACCTTAATCAAAGGACACGCTATGAGGTACGCCTGCAATTGCTACACTTTTTATTTGCTATTGCACAGTCCGATGGGTCTATAAGTCTATTGGAAACAGAGAAGATCAAGGAAATTGCGAGGTACCTTCGCATCGGTTCAAATGACTTCGAAAGTATTAAGGCTATGTTCGTAAAGGCTGCCGACAATGCGTATAAGATCCTTGAGATAGACAAAAACGTATCGGACGATGAAGTAAAGAAGGCCTATAGGACCATGGCAAAGAAATATCATCCGGATCGCGTGAATACTGAAAACGAGGCGATAAAAAAAGGGGCTGAGGAAAAGTTTAAGGAAGTGCAGAAAGCATACGAACAAATTCAGCAGGAGCGCGGACTCTAAAGAATTGACTTATGGGAGGCAATTTTTGGTTTTACCTTGACCTTGGACTGGACCATGTACTGGACATCAATGCCTATGACCATATCTTGTTCTTAACGGCACTGACAATCCCTTTTACATTCAGGCTATGGAAACAGATCCTGACCCTTGTCACCATTTTCACCCTTACCCATTGTCTTTCCCTGGCTTTATCTGTGTATGGCATTGTGGAAATCGACCCATCTTTGGTAGAGTTCCTCATACCGGTGACCATATTGATCACGGCCCTTTTCAATGTACTGGATGCGATAAAGGGAATCACACCTCGTAATTTCATGGTCCAGAGTGCAGCTACAGCTTTTTTTGGACTGATCCATGGTCTCGGATTCTCCAATTATTTTAAGATGCTCATGGCGGGAGAGGAGGCCAAGGCTGCCCCATTGGCAGGATTTGCTGCGGGGATAGAAATATCGCAGGTTATTGTTATTACAGGAGTTTTGGTCCTGGCCTTGCTTTTCGAATCCGGCCTTCATATACGCAAACGTCATTTTATCCTGGCGACCTCTACGCTGGTTATCCTGATCACAATTCCCTTGATTTTCAGCGCCTGGCCATTCTGAAAGGATATAAAATGCAAATGGACGGTTTTAATTAAATATTAACCATTTATGGTTGTTGAACTATTGCAAAGCGGGTATCTTAGTGCTTTGACATCCTTCAGGAGCAATAAAGAACGGTGACAAGTTGACAAAAAAGAAACAATTGAAATATGACAGGGCCTACTTGCGCATGGCGCATGAATGGGGAAAACTGTCGTATTGTGTCCGAAGACAGGTAGGGGCCATCGTGGTAAAGGATCGCATGATCATCTCGGATGGATACAACGGGACTCCTACAGGATTTGAGAATATCTGTGAAGACGAAGAGGGCTATACAAAATGGTATGTGCTGCATGCGGAGGCCAACGCCATTTCCAAGGTAGCTTCGTCTACCCAATCTTGCGAAGGCGCCACTTTGTACATAACCCTTTCTCCCTGTAAGGAATGCAGCAAACTCATTCACCAATCAGGGATAAAGCGCGTGGTCTATCAGATCGCTTATAAGGACGATTCCGGTTTGCAATTCCTTGAAAAGGCCGGGGTAGAACTAGAACATCTTCCACATATTCTGGAAGAAAATGAGAAGGATCAATGAAAAAATACCATTATATATGGCCAACTATCATTGCATTGGCAATGGCCTTTGGTATCCTTATAGGAGGGAAGCTCCATTTTAACGACTCGCCCGAAAAACTATTTACCACCAATTCCAAAAAGGACAAACTCAACAGGCTCATCGATTATATCGATTATGAATATGTCGATGAGATCAATACGGATAGCATTGTAGACGTTACCGTCAACAATATACTGGATAAGTTGGATCCGCACTCGGTTTATATTCCCAAGGAAGAACTCACCCAGGTATCGGAGAATATGAAAGGAGATTTTGTAGGAATTGGTGTCAACTTTTACATGTATAAAGATACCATCACCGTGATTCGTACCGTTGAGGATGGACCCAGCTTTCAAAAAGGGATAGAACCCGGCGACCGCATCCTGTTAGCAGGTTCGGATACCCTCTTTGGAAAGAATTTACCCAATAGCCGTGTTGTAAGTACCTTAAAAGGGGAGAGCGGCTCTGTGGTCCGCTTAAAAGTGTATCGAAAAAAGGAAGAACGGTTCTTTACGGTAGATATTAAACGGGATCGGGTGCCGATAAAGAGTGTAGAGGCATACTATATGCTTACGCCAGACATGGGGTACATCAAGATCAACAGGTTTGCCGAGACGACGTTTAAGGAATTTAAAAGTGCCTTGCTCGAGCTTCAGAACAATGGTGCGAAAAAACTAACCTTAGACCTGAGGGACAATCCGGGGGGCTATTTGGGGATTGCGGAACAGATGGCCGATGAATTCCTGCCCGATGGCAAACTGATATTGTTCACCAAAAACAAAAAAGGGAAGATCGAAAAGATCTTTGCAACGAATCAAGGCACTTTTGAAGATAAGCCCGTGTATGTGCTTATAAATGAGCGTTCGGCTTCTGCCAGTGAGATCATTGCAGGGGCACTCCAGGACAATGACATAGGAACAATCGTGGGCCGGAGATCCTTTGGCAAAGGCCTTGTTCAGAGAGAAATGTCCTTAGGGGATGGTTCGGCCGTCCGATTAACGGTATCACGTTATTATACCCCAACCGGAAGGTCTATTCAAAGAAGCTATGACAAGGGTAATCAGGATTATTATGAACGTTTTGAAGCCAGGTATGAGAATGGGGAATTAATGAGTGCGGATAGTATCAAGGTAGCCGATTCTCTGAAATTTGAAACACCCAAAGGAAAGATCGTTTATGGAGGCGGGGGTATCATCCCGGATGTTTTTGTTCCCATAGGGAACCTGGAAGAAGAGACCATAGCGATTATGGAAAGCCGTGGCTATATATCGCGATTTGTTTTTGAACATCTGGAGGAAGACCGAAAACGCTATTCGGAATACACTCAGGACGAATTTATTCAGGAATTCAAGATAGACGATATCCTGTTTCAGCGGTTTGTAGATTTTGCCCTTGCGGATGGTATCAAAATGGATTATTACCTCTATGAAAAACGCATAAAGCTTTATTTGAAGGCCGCTTTGGCAGAACAATTGTTTTCACCCAACATCAGTTCAAAAATTAAGGGCACATCAGATGCGATGCTCCAAAAGGTCCTGGAATTAGACAGGCCTACTGTTATAGAAAAGGACGGAAATAAAAATCAGGCCGGGGACTAACGCTTGGTAAGGGTTTATTGGATCAGCACAAACTAGCGTTCTTCTACTTTTTTCTGGATTTTTTTTGAAGTAATGAAAATCAAAAGAAGCACAATGGCGCATAAAGCAGCCAAAACGCCTATCACGGCAATAATGCTGTCTTCACCCAAAGGATTTGTAAAATCGATTATTGTTGCATTATAGGCTATCAGCGCTACGGCGAGGACAATAAATACGATGCTGATCTTTTTATTCATTCGGACGTTGTATTAAGATCACGAAGGCGACACGTCGCTCTTAAGTGAATAGCTGATTAACATTGGTGGCAAAAAGCTTGACGGCAATGGCAAGCAGGATAACCCCAAACACTTTTCTAATGACACTGAGTCCGCCTTTCCCCATGATTCGTTCTATCTTGGCAGAGGACTTAAGCACCAGGTACACAAAAATAATATTAATAATAATGGCCACAATGATGTTCTCCACGTAAAATTCGGCACGTAACGAAAGAAGGGCTGTCATGGTGCCCGCCCCGGCAATTAACGGAAATGCGATGGGGACCACCGAAGCAGATTCCGGTTCATCGTCCTTGTACAAGGTAATACCCAAAATCATCTCGATAGCAAGAAAGAAAATAATAAAAGCTCCGGCCACTGCAAAGGAGTATACATCAATACGGATCAGGTTTAAGATCTCCTCACCAACAAATAAGAAGGCCACCATGATACATGCTGCAATAATAGAAGCCTTCTCAGAATGTATGTGACCTACTTTTTTTCTCAGACTAATAATAACAGGGATACTTCCTACGATATCAATAACGGCAAAGAGAACAATGCTGGCAGTGATAATTTCCCTTATATTTAAGTGCATAGATGACAGTTTAATTTGTCTGCAAAACTAGTATTTATTTCTTGTTTTTGATTCCGGGAACGTAAAAGAATTAAGCCAATTCTGCCTCAATAAAGTATCTTTGCAGCTTAAGTAATGCATATGTTTCAGTTGGGTAAAACCTTGGTCTCCGAAGAGATCATCGAAAACGAGTTTGTGTGTAACCTTTCGGCCTGCAAGGGGGCTTGCTGTGTAGATGGAGATGCCGGAGCACCATTGGAGGAAAAGGAAACAGAAATTTTGGTGGAGCTCTTTAGCAGGGTAAAACCTTTTTTAAGGCCTGAAGGTATAGAAGCTATTGAAGCACAGGGGGCGTTTGTTATGGGTGAAGACGGAGAATGGGAGACGCCACTGGTAAATAACAGTGAATGCGCGTATGTCGTTTTTACCACAGCGGGTGTAGCAAAATGCGGCCTTGAGGAGGCTTATGACAAAGGAGCGACCTCCTGGAAAAAGCCTGTCTCCTGTCATTTGTATCCGGTGCGTGTTAAGGAGTATAGCCAGTTAACTGCGGTAAATTATCACAAATGGCAGGTATGCGATCCTGCCTGCCAATTAGGGGAAAGCCTTCAGGTCCCCATTTATAAGTTTGTCAAAGAAGCGCTGATTCGCAAATTCGGCAAAAAATGGTATGCAGAACTGGAAGCGGTGGCTTTGGAACATCGTTCCTCCAAATCCTGACAGGAGGGGCTCCTACACCAATATAGTGTCCGGTCTGAAACGAGAATCGTGTAATGTGGCTTGATCTTTCTATCATACAAAAGGCATTTCATAGAGTTTTTAGTACCATTGGCGGATTTTTTTTTGAACCCCGGGCACAATGGCTAGCTTTCGCTTCCTTAAAATGTGCTTTATATATCTTAATTAGATAGTGTTTGCTCATTTGAAAGTAAATAACATAACCAATTAGCATCCCCAACATGCGAAAATGCATCCTCTTTTTTCTACTCTTGGTCTTCGTACTGATCATTGCCTCTGTTTCTGAAAACAGGCAGCGCATCGAAGATAATGACCAGGTCGCCATGGAAGACAATGCTAAGGATCTCAAATTAAAGGAGAAAGCCACTTTTGGCGAGAAACTTCCATAGTAAACACCATCTACTATAAAATTAAATGGTTCTGGCTACTAGTCAGAACTTCACTTTCCTATATAAATACCTGCTAGCCGATTTGTAGGAATCCACCCCGCTATTCCTTTGGTGAAAACATCCTTTTGTTGGAATTGTACATACACACCGAAAGGTATTATTTAATATACTTTTTGGTCTTTTCTTTTTTTGTTCAGGTCCCCGGAATTTTTATACAAAATCCCGGCATCACATGAAGCTAACAAACATAACAGACGAGGATAGATTTCAACACGAAGTGTTAAAAACTTTGAAGCGCTTTGCATAAAACACCCTTTACATTCTAATAACATTTTTCAATCTTTGTTGATCCCATCTCTTAGCACTTTTACACCAAAAAATTAATACTAAAAATAACATAAGATGTCCGTAGCTGTAGAACCTATTTTAGAGGAAAATGAAGATCGATTTGTAATTTTTCCGATTAAACATCATGATTTATGGGAATGGTACAAGAAGTGTGAAGCCTGTTTCTGGACAGCAGAAGAAATTGATCTACATCAAGACCTGACAGACTGGAATAATAAGCTAAGTGACGATGAGCGTTATTTTGTAAAGCATATCCTGGCGTTCTTCGCAGCCTCTGACGGGATTGTTAATGAGAATTTGGCAGAGAACTTTGTTAATGAAGTACAATACTCAGAGGCAAAATTTTTCTACGGATTCCAGATCATGATGGAGAATATCCATTCCGAGACCTATTCCCTGCTGATTGATACCTATGTAAAGGATGAAAAAGAAAAAAATATTCTTTTCAAAGCCATTGAAAATTTTCCGGCAATTAAGAAGAAAGCGGACTGGGCCTTAAAATGGATAGATTCCCCCAGCTTTGCCGAACGTCTTATTGCCTTCGCAGCGGTAGAAGGGATCTTTTTCTCAGGCGCATTCTGTTCTATCTTCTGGTTGAAGAAAAGGGGACTTATGCCGGGGCTGACTTTTTCCAATGAGTTAATTTCCCGTGACGAGGGGATGCACTGTGACTATGCAGTTCACCTTCATAACAAACACCTGGTCAATAAGGTGCCTAAGGAACGTATTAAGGAGATCATTGTAGATGCCTTGAATATTGAGCGCGAGTTTATCACAGAATCCCTTCCGGTAAGCCTTATCGGGATGAATGCAAAACTAATGACACAATACCTGGAATTTGTGACAGACAGGTTGTTGGTGGAGCTGGAATGTGAAAAGGTCTACAATTCTACGAACCCTTTTGATTTCATGGACATGATCTCGCTTCAGGGCAAAACCAATTTCTTTGAGAAGCGCGTATCTGAATACCAAAAAGCAGGGGTACTAAACAAAGAACAAGATGTGGATTCTCAGAAAATTAGCTTCGACGCTGATTTTTAGAAACATCCACACATAGGAAACCCTGGTTTTTACGGGGTTTTTTATGGGAAAATTTTTAAATGTTATGTTTTTCTTAAAGAAACGTAACACCAACCTAGTATAGTCTAATTAAATAATTGTAGCAATATGTTTGTAGTAAAAAGAGACGGCAGAAAAGAACCGATGATGTTCGACAAGATAACGGCCAGGGTTCGTAAACTCTGTTATGGCCTTAACGATCTGGTAGATCCGGTAAAAGTAGCCATGAGGGTTATTGAGGGACTGTATGACGGTGTTACCACTTCGGAACTGGATAATCTCGCTGCCGAGATTGCTGCTACTTTAACGACGGCACATCCCGATTATGCGAAACTCGCAGCAAGGATATCGGTCTCTAACCTGCATAAGAACACCAAAAAATCGTTTTCCGAAACGATGAAGGACCTCTATGAATATGTCAACCCAAGAACGGGCAAAAAAGCACCCTTGCTTTCTGATGAGGTTTTTAAGGTTGTTTCCGAGAATGCGGACATGCTTGATTCTACCATCATTTATAACCGGGATTTTGGCTACGATTATTTCGGTTTTAAAACCTTGGAAAGGTCCTATCTTCTGAAACTCAACGGGAAGATAGTAGAACGCCCACAGCATATGTTGATGCGGGTTGCCATAGGGATTCACCTCAATGACCTGGATTCGGTAATTGAGACCTATGAACTCATGTCCAAAAAATATTTTACGCATGCAACGCCTACCCTCTTCAACTCGGGAACCCCAAAACCACAAATGTCTTCATGCTTCTTGCTGGCAATGAAGGATGATAGCATCGATGGGATATATGACACCCTGAAACAAACGGCCAAAATATCCCAGTCTGCAGGGGGAATTGGGTTGTCTATCCATAATATCAGGGCTACAGGCTCCTATATTTCAGGTACAAACGGAACTTCTAACGGAATTGTACCAATGCTGCGTGTCTTTAACGATACTGCCAGATATGTGGATCAAGGAGGGGGAAAAAGAAAGGGAAGTTTTGCTGTGTATGTAGAGCCATGGCATGCCGATATCTTTGATTTCCTCGATCTGAAAAAGAATCACGGGAAAGAGGAAATGCGTGCGCGCGACCTTTTTTATGCCATGTGGATCCCCGATCTTTTTATGAAAAGGGTAGAGTCTGATGCCGAATGGACCCTGATGTGCCCTAATGAATGTCCGGGCTTATTCACCAATCACAGTGAGGCTTTCGAAGAATTGTATTTGAAGTATGAGGCAGCTGGCAAAGGAAGAAAGACCATAAGGGCACGTGAGCTGTGGGAAAAGATCCTTGAATCACAAATTGAGACAGGCACCCCATATATGTTGTATAAGGATGCAGCAAACAGGAAAAGTAATCAGCGTAATTTAGGGACCATCAGGTCTTCTAATTTATGTACGGAGATCATGGAGTATACTTCTCCGGATGAAGTTGCCGTCTGTAACCTGGCGTCCATTGCCTTACCTATGTTCATTAAGAATGGTGAATTTGATCATAAAGAACTGTTCAGGGTAACCAAAAGGGTAACAAAGAACCTGAACCGCGTTATTGACAGAAATTATTATCCCGTTAAGGAAGCAGAAAATTCCAATATGCGCCACAGGCCCATAGGGCTTGGAGTACAAGGATTGGCAGACACTTTTATACTCTTGCGTTTGCCGTTTACCAGTGATGAGGCAAAGAAGTTAAACCAGGAGATTTTTGAAACCCTGTATTTTGCAGCCGTAACGGCTTCTATGGAAGAGGCCAAAGAGGAAGGTCCTTACTCTACTTTTAAGGGCTCGCCCATTGCAGAAGGGGAGTTCCAGCACAATTTGTGGGGCATTAAAGATGAAGAATTATCCGGAAGATGGGATTGGGGAAAATTGCGGAAAAGCGTTAAAAAACACGGCGTTCGAAATTCATTGCTGGTGGCGCCCATGCCTACCGCCTCTACCTCACAGATATTGGGTAATAATGAGTGTTTTGAGCCGTATACCTCTAATATCTATACGAGGCGTGTCTTATCAGGAGAGTTTATTGTTGTAAATAAACACCTGCTTGAAGATCTGGTAAATCTGGGCCTATGGAATGAGAATTTAAAGCAGGAACTGATGAGGGCCAATGGTTCTGTGCAACATATCAACGGAATTCCGGAGGATATAAAAGAGCTATACAAAACTGTATGGGAATTGAGCATGAAAGATATTATCGATATGTCAAGACAGCGGGGGTATTTTATTGACCAAAGCCAGTCACTCAATCTCTTTATGGAAAACGCTAATTATTCCAAACTTACCTCCATGCATTTTTATGCCTGGAAGAGTGGATTAAAAACGGGGATGTATTATCTAAGGACGAAAGCGGCTGTTGATGCCATTAAATTCACCCTGGATAATACCAAGAAAAAGGAAGTGCCGGTAAGCATAGCAGCGGAGGCAGAAGTGATGGCAGCCACGACACCAGACCTAAAGGCAGCTGAGGCCATTCAGGTACAGGCAACGGCAGCCCAGATTGAAGAACCGGATGTAGCGCCGCTAACTGCGGAAGAAATGAAAGCGTTGATTGCGCAGGCAAAAGCAGGACAGGCAGATGACGATTGTCTTATGTGTGGCTCATAGTCGTTTGATGCGGAAATAACCAATGGGCAGCAGGATCGTTTGATACGGATGCACCTGGTAAAAAGGATAGTGTTTATTGATAAATACCTCGGATCGCTCGTTCCCCAAAAAAAAGCGAATTTCCGGGGTATTTTAGTTGATAAGGGATCGAAAAGGCAAAGATGCCCAGGGTTCCTCTATCGGTCAAAACCGGGTCTGAAGGCACTATAACTCAGGAGCAATAAGCCGATATAAATAAAAAGCAACAGGTAGTAGTAATCCATAGCTGACGCGCATTATACCTTACAATATAGATACGTAAAAGCGGGTCATTTTGGATCATGGGATCATGAGGTAGGATCCACCAACTTATAGGCCTCTATGACGGCTTGTTCGCCCGGGATCCCCTCCTTTGAATTACCATGTTCCATTCCCAAAATACCGCTATATCCTTTGCTTTTAATAAATTTTAGCACATTGAGGTAGTTGATTTCCCCGGTGGTCGGTTCATTTCGCCCGGGATTATCGCCTAGTTGGAAATAGGCGACCTCCTCCCAGCAAGCTTCAATATTAGGAATTAGATTCCCTTCCTGAATTTGCTGGTGATAAATATCAAAAAGGATCTTACAGGAAGGCGACCCTACCGCTTTACAGATCTCATAAGCCTGGGGGGAAGCTGTTAAGAAAAGCCCTGGATGATTACTAAAATTAAGGGGTTCTAACACCATGATCAGGCCATGGGGCTCTAATATAGCCGCCGCCTGCCTCAAGGATTCAATCACATGAGCCGTCTGATAACCCATGGAAAGCCTCAGGTCCTTATGGCCAGGGACCACGGTCATCCAGGTTGCATTAACTCTTTTTGCAACGGTAACCGCTTTGCGGATATCGTTGAGGAATTCTTCTCGCTTTTGGGGATCGCCCGAAGCCAGGCTTGGGGAGTCCCAGTAGATTTTATGGGCAACAAAAACACCCATTTCGAGCTTCCGCTCCTTCATGGTATTGGCCATTTTTTCCTGTAACGCAACCGGCCTGTTCATCATTTCATTATCCTCAAAGGCAGTAAAACCCTGATCGGCCATGAAATGAAGCTGTGCAATAGGATCCTGGCCGGCACTTTGCTGGAACATACCTATATGCGGTGCATATTTTAATTGAAAGGAATGCTTTTCGATGGGATTACCAGAGGCGCTTAAGGCGGAAAACCCTGTCAGGGACAGGGTGCCGGTGGCCAAGGCCGAATTCGTTATGAATGTCCTTCTTTTCAAGAAATTAAATTAGAGCGACCAATCTTTGCCTCCGGTGAGTTCATTGACATCGCCACATCCAATATATTCACCCGGAATGGGCAGATAGGCCAATACATTTTCCCCCACATACTCTGAGGTCTTATATCCCCAGATGGTCATATCGCGTAAGTTCTTTGCGAATGAATAGCGCATCACTTCATCGGGCACCGCCGTATTTTCTCCTTTGGCCAGTGCAGAGGTATTTTTGATCATCAGTTCATTGTGTTCAACCTCCTCTTCTTCGGTTACCTGCAATGCCGATGCTAATACAGGCTCCAGGTCTTCTGAAGTTAGATCCTCGGCTTTCTCCTTTCCGGAATCCTTGAGGGCTTTCGCAATGAATTTATCCAGCGACATTTTGGTTATGCTCTGTTGGAGTTCTTCCATGATCTCATTCGTAAAACGGTCAATGAATACATGCACGTTTACTTCAGAGGCCGAAGGGGTATCTGTTTTAGGCAAGATGATATCTACCAGTTTATAAAGGATATTGCCTTCTTCTTTGGTGAAAAAATCCGGAGTCCAGTCAACTGTTTTTACATCGTTACATCCTTGAACAAGGCTTACTAATGTGGGGGTCGCTATCGTATACCCCAGGGCGAGCCCCATATTTTTTAATGCTATTCTTCTATCCATTACAGTAATCCTTTTTTAAGTTGTTCTGCGGCGTGATTTGCAGCGCGAGCCGTAAACGCCATATAGGTTAATGATGGGTTCACACAGGCGGCAGAGGTCATAAACGCACCATCTGTCACATATACATTGGGTACGGCATGTATTTGGTTATAGCCATTAAGGACAGACGTTTTAGGGTCTCTTCCCATTCGTGCTGTTCCCATTTCATGGATCCCCAAGCCCAAAGCCCCCGGGTTATCAAAGGTCTGTACATCCCTAAGTCCTGCTTTTGTAAGCATTTCATAGGCTTGTTCTTTCATGTCTTCCCTCATCTTCCACTCGTTTTCCCTGAATTCAGCATCAAAGGTAACGGTAGGCAGGCCCCAACCATCCAATTTATCGTAATCTAGGGTCATTCTGTTGTCCTCATAGGGTAGAACCTCACCAAAACCGCCCATCCCGAAAGTCCACCCTCCTGGTTTCAGAATAGCGTCTTTAAGACTTTTTCCATGCGACAATTCCGAAACAACTTCATCCCAGTTGCCCCTGCTGCCGCTTCCCTGGTAGCCGTATCCACGCTTAAATTCTTTCACATTGGTATCCCCGCCTATATTTCGGAAACGCGGCACATAGATCCCGTTGGGCTTTCTTCCCTTATAAAATTTATCCTCGTAGCCATCAAGTTTTCCTGCCGCCCCTACGCCAAGGTGGTGGTCCATGATATTACGGCCTAACTGATCCGAATCATTGCCCATCCCATTGGGGAACCGATCCGATTTGGATTGCATTAGAATGGCGGTCGATGCAATGGAAGAGGCACAGAGGAAGATCACCTTGGCCTTAAATTCAAAAGTTTCCTTTGTAACGCGGTCAATGACCTTTACACCGGTTGCTTTTTTGGTATCCGGATCGTACATCACCTCATGAACAATAGAATCGGGTCTTAAGGTCATATTGCCGGTGGCTTCTGCAGCCGGCAACGTTGAGGAGTTACTGCTGAAATAGGCGCCAAAAGGGCATCCCCGGATACACCTGTTCCTGAACTGGCATCGGGTTCTTCCATCCCCGTCAAATTGTTTGGTGCTGTTAATATGAGCCACACGCCCTGCAGTAATGACCCTGCCGCCAAAATTTTCTGCAACCTTTTCCCGGACATGCTGTTCCGCACAGTTGAGTTCCATCATAGGTTCAAATACGCTATCCGGCAATTGGGGCAGACCCAGGGCTTCCCCGGAAATTCCCACATAGGTTTCTACTTTGCTATACCACGGAGCTATGTCTTTGTAACGTACAGGCCAATCAACAGCGATGCCGTCATTTTTGTTCGCTTCAAAATCAAGATCGCTCCATCGGTAACTATGTCGACCCCAAAGCAAAGACCTTCCTCCAACATGATAGCCACGCATCCAGTCGAATCGCTTCGTCTCATTATAAGGATGCTCCAGGTCGTTTACAAACCAAAAATTATGCGGAGCTTTTACGGTATAGCCGGTACGCGCCTGTTTATATTGTTTTGCCGCTTCTTCCGGCGGCAGTTCCCCGTTATTTGGAAAATCCCATGTATCCATAAGGGCTGTCGGGTAATCCTCACGATGCCTCACCATTCTACCCCTTTCAAGAACCAGTGTTTTAAGACCATTTTCACAGAGTTCTTTGGCGGCCCAACCACCGCTTATACCAGTGCCTATGACAATCGCATCATACGACTCCTGCACTTCGTTGTAATAAAATTTACTCATGTAGCTGTATTGTTTATGCGTTAAATGTATTAAATATAAAATTAATTTTCTACATTTAAACGCCCCTTTTATTGCTGAATCACTGTTAAAACAAGGGTTTTCCTAAGAATAAAAAAACTAATTAATAAACAGCTATTTTGATTTATCCATTGTAATAATCAAGTTAAATCGAAAAATGCACGAATTGGTATTTTTATGAATACCGATCATAACTTGGAACCAACATGAAAAGAAGACATTTTATTCAGAATACTGCTGTAGCCACTATTGGTGTTTCCGTAATGGGAATGTACGGATGTAAGAATGCTAAGAAAGAGGATGGCAGTGAAACAGAAATGGAGACAAATACAACTGCAACGGAGCCTTTCTTTACATTATCCCTGGCCCAGTGGTCTGTGCACAGGATGATCCGGGAGGGTAAACTCGATCCTTATGATTTTGCAGCCAAGGCCAAGGAATGGGGATTTAGCGGGTTGGAATATGTCAGCCAGTTGTATGATAAGGAATTGGAGCCATCGGATTATAGCCCGGAAGCGATGGCCGCCTTCGTAGAAAAATCAAACGCTGAAGCTGAAAAACACGGACTTCAGAACGTCCTTATCATGATAGACGGACAGGGAGATCTCGCCACGTCAGACCCCGATGTGCGTAAACAGGCAGTGGAAAATCACTTCAAATGGGTAGATGCGGCTAGTGCCATGGGATGCCATGCCATCCGGGTAAACCTGGCAGGAAGTTCAGAGCAGGAGACCTGGATTCAGAATTCTGTGGACGGGCTCACCCAATTAGCCACATATGCAAAAGGGAAAAACATAAACGTGTTGGTGGAGAATCACGGCGGATTGTCTTCTAATGCTGCTTTGTTGGCCGAAGTAATGACCAAAGCAGGCATGGATAACTGTGGAACGCTACCAGATTTTGGCAATTTTTGCATCAGGAGAAATGATCCTGCTGACTATGAAAAAGGCTGTGCAGAAATGTATGACATCTATAAGGGTGTTTCAGAATTAATGCCTTTTGCAAAGGCGGTAAGTGCCAAGTCGCACAACTTTGATGCCGATGGTAATGAAACCGAAATAGACTACACCAGGATGTTACAGCTTGTTAAAGATGCTGGCTATACCGGTTTTATTGGCGTGGAATATGAAGGGAATGACATGGGCGAAGAAGAGGGGATCATGGCAACCAAAGCCCTTATGCTGCGTGCGGCTGCGAAATTGACGTAAGATAGAAAAATGCGAATGGAAGTTTTCTTTAATGAATTGTTCGATTACAATTTTTTCTGTAATAAGCAACTGATAGAGGCCTTCAGCAAATGTGAGAAGGTGCCTGAAAAAAGCGCAACACTTTTCAGTCATATCCTGAATGCACATCATATTTGGAATGCCCGGATGACAGGGATGGCTTCCTCTTTGGATGCATGGCAGGAACACCCTTTACAGGACTGGGAAGAGCTTCACTATGAGAACCAGCGAAATACTTTTGAGATCATAACGAATACGGAGGATTATGAAGAGCGAATTGATTATGAGAATTCTGAAGGGCGCCTGTTCATCAATACAAAGCAAGATCTGCTATTTCATATTGTGAACCATTCTACACACCACAGAGGGCAGATCCTGACGGATTTTAAAGCACATGGGATTACACCTATGCCGCTTGACTATGTATTTTACAAACGCTAATAACCTAAATAACACCACATGAATACAAAGATCAAAATACAATTATCCCTTATGATGTTCCTCGAATTTTTTATTTGGGGCGGATGGTTCGTTACCCTGGGAACCTTTCTTGGGGATAATTTACAGGCCAGTGGGGGAGAAATTGCCATGGCTTTTTCCACTCAGTCCTGGGGAGCCATTATAGCGCCTTTCATAATAGGCCTTATCGCCGACAGATACTTCAATGCAGAACGCATCCTTGCAGTGCTCCATATTATGGGTGCGGTACTGATGTACCAGATGTACAATTCGGTCGATTTTGCAGGGTTTTACCCTTATGTGCTCGGCTATATGATCATTTATATGCCTACACTGGCATTGGTGAATTCTATTTCCTTTAATCAAATGAAAGATCCGGCCAAAGAGTTCTCTTTTGTACGCGTCTTTGGGACAATTGGATGGATCGTTGCAGGCCTTATTATAAGTTATGTTTTCTTATGGGATTCTCCGGAAGCCAGGGGAGAGGGAATGCTGAAAAATACCTTCCTGATGGTGGCGATCGCATCGGCTTGTCTCGGGCTATTTAGTTTTACCTTGCCAAAAACACCACCTACGGCAGACCGTGTGGAGAAAGTGAGCCTGTCTACCATATTGGGATTGGATGCGCTTAAACTTTTAAAGGACAGGAATTTCCTGATCTTCTTTATATCTTCTATCCTTATCTGTATCCCGTTGGCGTTTTATTACCAGAATGCCAATCCCTTCCTGGCCGAAATAGGGATGGAAAATCCCACCGGAAAAATGACCATTGGACAGGCTTCGGAAGTATTGTTTATGTTATTGCTCCCATTCTTTTTTAAACGTTTCGGCTTTAAAATGACCATCATTGCAGGGATGCTGGCCTGGACCGTCCGCTATTTACTCTTCGCGTATGGCAATGCAGGAGACCTAGCCTTTATGCTGATTCTGGGCATAGCCCTCCATGGGATCTGTTATGATTTTTTCTTTGTCTCCGGGCAGATCTATACCGATTCTAAGGCTGGTGAAAAGTTTAAAAGCGCTGCCCAGGGACTTATCACCTTGGCTACCTATGGTTTTGGAATGCTGATAGGGTTCTGGGTGGCAGGAAAGATATCGGACATGTACCTTGTTTCGGAAAATGTTCACGACTGGACCAATATCTGGACCTTTCCTGCTATTTTTGCCGCAGCGGTGATGGCCTTGTTCGCCATCTTCTTCAAGAATGAAATTATTGAATACAAGAAATAACACAGACCTATGCCAAAGAAAATTAGACTGGGAATATTAGGAGGTGGGGGCGATTCGCTGATAGGCGTATTGCACCGGGTAGCCTCATTTATCAATGATAACTACGAGATTGTAGGCGCCGTCTTTAATCCGAATTTTGAAGATAACCTGGCGTTTGCTAAAAAGATAGACGTGCCTACCGACAGGATCTATAAGGATTTTGATACCCTGGTGGCCGAAGAGTTAAAACTTCCTGCCAGTGAGCGCATTCAGGTTTGCGCCATCCTGACCCCTAATTTTCTGCATTTTCCCATGGCAAAAAAATTGCTGGATAATGGTTTTCATGTTATTTGTGAAAAGCCTATGACCACCACTTATGAGGAAGCAAAAATTCTCAGGGAGGCACATAAAAAGGCAGGGACAGTCTTTGCCGTGACCCATACCTATACGGGGTATCCTATGGTACGCCAGATGCGGGAGATGATCAAAGCGGGCGAGCTGGGTAAAATTCACAAGGTAGATGCCCGGTACTACCAGGGGTGGATCAACACCATCATCCACGACAAAGCGAAGCGCTCTACCGTTTGGCGTTTAGATCCAACAAAAGCCGGGATCAGTTCCTGTATGGGCGATATTGGGGTACATGCGTTTAACCTGATCGAATACACCACAGGGCTAAAAATAAAATCCTTGCTATGCGATTTTAATTACCTCTATGCCGATAACCAAATGGATGTAGACGGGACAGCCCTGATCAGGATGGGAGACCATGTAAAAGGGGTAATAAGAGCCAGTCAGGTAGCCACAGGAGAAGAGAACGGATTGGCAATTCGCATTTATGGCGAGAAGTTTGGTTTGTTGTGGGAACAGGAAAACCCCAATTTTTTATATAAGATCAGTGATACAGCACCAATTGAGGTCTATAAACCTGGCCATGCCTACAATAGTAAATTATCCTTAGACGGCACTAAGTTACCTCCGGGCCATCCTGAAGGCATCTTTGATTCTATGGCAAATATTTACCTGGGTGTCGCAAGGGCCATCCGCGGGGAAGCCTACAATGATGGTGAGTTTCCTACCATGACCGATGGGGTTCGGGGCCTTAATTTTATTGAAGCTACGGTAGCTTCCCATAAAGGAGGAAATGTTTGGATAGACCTGGATTAACAAAGGCCTGAAGGAACCTATTTCTTTTCAAAAACCTTTTCAAAGACTTCGCAAACCACGATCATGGAATCGCTGGGAACCCGACCAAAGGGTGCCAGTTCACGGGTGTAGTATTCCCAATGCGTCTTTTTCCAGTAACCCAATGACTGATCTCCTTCGCCTTCCAGCTTGGCATAGGATTCCCTTATGCTGAAAAAAGGTTTTAATTTTACGGCTACGGTCCGGACAATGCATTTGGCCTCCCCGTTCCAGTCAGTGATAATGGAAAAATCACCAATTTTAGGAAGGGGCTCCTTTCGCAGCTGTAAGCCCAGGAGCGAGTGAGACGTGGCCCTTTTAATACCTTTTAAAACCAGTTTTAAACAGGTATTGGCGTCTTTTTCATTATCACAAAAATGAGTTACTCGGGGGTCCTTCGCAAAGGCGTATTCCAGATGTTGGTCCAAAAAATCGCCCCATAAATTTCGTGCAGATGCGTTCTTCATAGTCTTGCAGGTTAAGAGAATTTTCCGGTTTTAAATTGGGATATTGCATGAGCTGCGGCCCGGGCCGTAAAGGCCATATAGGTGAGCGAAGGGTTCACACAGCTAGCTGAGGTCATAAAGGCACCGTCTGTGACATAAATATTGGGCACATCATGTACCTGGTTGTTCTTATTGACCACTGAGGTCCGTGGATTCCAGCCCATTCGGGCGCCGCCCATTTCATGTATGCCCAACCCGGGCCCCGTTTCATTTTCGTAAGGCTGAATGTCTTTAAATCCGGCGGCTTCATACATTAGTACGATCTGTCGAATGATGTCTTCCCGCATTTTGTATTCATTGTCCTTGAATTCCACGTCAAAATCGAGTTGGGGGAGGCCCCACTGGTCTTTTTCAGTGGCACTCAGGGTAACCCTGTTATCATGATAGGGCAACATTTCCCCGAAACCGGATACCCCAATTTCCCAACCCCCGGGTTTCAGGATCGCTTCCTTTAATCCTTTCCCATAGTGGAGCTCCGCTACGGCCGCCGTCCAATCGTCCCTACTGGCACCCCCCTGATAGCCAAAACCGCGAAGGTATTCACGCTTCATGGAATTTTCGTTTAAGTTGACAAAACGAGGAATGTAAAAGCCATTGGGCCTCCTGCCCTTATAAAATTTGTCAAGGTACCCGTCTATCTTGGCAGTGGCCCCAAGTTGGTAATGGTGATCCATGATATTTCGTCCTACCTGGTCATAATTATTGCCAATACCATTGGGGAACCTGACCGATTTGGACTGAAGCAGGATCCCAACGCTGGCCATGGCAGAAGCACACAGGAAGATGACCTTTGCGTAGTATTCTATTTTTTTATGGGTTTCTGCATCGATAACCTTTACGCCTTTTGCCAGCTTTGTTTCAGGATCATAGATCACTTCATGGACAATGGAGTTTGGCCTCAGTGACAGGTTCCCGGTGCGTTCGGCCGCAGGCAATGTGGATGAGTTACTGCTAAAATAACCACCAAAAGGACATCCCCTCCAGCAGCGGTTTCGATACTGGCAAGGCGTTCTGCCTGCCATCTCGGCATTGGCGTCTGTAATATGGGCAGCTCTTCCAATAGTGAGCACCCTATCATCATCAAATTTACCGGCGAGGGCTTGTTTAAAGTCCTCTTCGGGGCATGTAAGGTCCATGGGGGGTTGAAATTGTCCATCCGGAAGATGAGGTAACCCCAGTTTTTCACCACTAACCCCTATGTAGGATTCCACCTTATCATACCAGGGTGATATATCCTGATAGCGGACCGGCCAGTCTACGGCGATCCCTTCCTTTAAATTGGCTTCAAAGTCCAGGTCGCTCCAGCGGTAACTCTGCCTTCCCCAGGTGAGTGACCGGCCTCCTACATGGTACCCGCGAATCCAATCAAAACGCTTGGTTTCCTGATAGGGATGTTCCAGGTCGTTCACAAAGAAATGCTTTACATCTTCTTTAGGGGCCCAGCCAACACGGCCTTGTTTGGCATACTGCTGTTTCTCTTCCCTGGATAATTCGTTATTGTTTGGAAGGTCCCAGGGGTCCATATTCATCGTAGGATAATCTTCCCGGTGCCGTACCATACGCCCCCTATCGAGTACAAGGGTTTTTAGTCCGCCCTCACAAAGCTCTTTGGCAGCCCATCCGCCGGTGATTCCCGTGCCTATTACGATTGCATCGTAGTGTTTTTGCACAATGTCCCGGCTATTTTCCATTTAATTCTTCGGTATTTCCTATATTTATGACATTCCCAACGGGAGTGGTCCATTCAACAATAATCTATTAAATATAGCACATTATTCTGAAAGGGACTAAAAAGGCAAATTCAATAATTCAATTAGATAGTTCGCATGAAAACAATAAAAGGACCAGCTGTTTTCCTAGCCCAGTTTGTTGATAAAAAGGCACCATTCAACTCTTTGGACGGCATGTGTAAATGGGCCGCTGACCTGGGATATAAGGGCATTCAGATCCCCACCTGGGAGCATTTCCTGATCGACCTTGACAAGGCCGCCGAAAGTCAGGCCTATTGCGATGAACTAAAAGGGAAAATAAATTCCTATGGCCTTGAGATAACCGAGCTGTCTACGCACTTACAGGGACAACTGGTTGCCGTACACCCTGCCTATGACCTTATGTTCGACAATTTTGCTCCGGACCGTGTTAAAAATAATCCCAAAGCAAGAACCGAGTGGGCTGTAGGGGTAGTCAAGAAAGCGGCTACTGCCAGCAGGCGACTTGGGTTAAAGGCCCATGCGACCTTTTCCGGGGCTTTGCTATGGCATACCTGGCACCCCTGGCCACAAAGACCGCCGGGCCTGGTAGAAATGGGTTTTGAGGAGTTGGCAAAACGATGGCTCCCCATCCTGGATCATTTTGACAAGGAAGGGGTAGATGTTTGTTATGAGATCCATCCCGGGGAGGACCTTCATGACGGAGATACCTTTGAACGATTTTTGGAAGCCACAGGAAACCATAAACGGGTAAATATCCTGTACGATCCCAGTCATTTTGTGTTGCAGCAACTAGACTATATTACCTATATAGACCACTACCACGAATTCATCAAGTCTTTCCACGTTAAAGATTCGGAATTTAACCCTACCGGGAAGAAAGGCGCTTTTGGCGGATATAACGATTGGGGAGACAGGGCCGGTCGATACCGCTCCCTGGGAGACGGACAGATCGATTTTAAAACTATTTTCTCCAAGCTTACGCAATACGGATGCGATGTCTGGGCAGTGATGGAATGGGAATGTTGTATAAAGAGCCCCGAACAAGGAGCCAGGGAGGGAGCCCTTTTTATTCGGGATCACATCATTGAAGCTACAGAAAAAACCTTCGATGACTTTGCAGGAGGTACTATTGATAAAGGAATGCTCAAAAAGATCTTAGGAATTTAAACCAATGACCATGAAGAATCAACTAATACTGCTTGTCCTTTTGGCGGGCATCTTTAGCAATTGTAAAGACAAAGAACCAAACAAAAAGGAAACACAGGCATCTGATAGGATGGCACAGCAAGACACTGAAAAGACAGCTCATGAGGGCTGGACGGTATTGTTCGACGGCACCTCTTTTGATGGTTGGAAAGCTTATCTGAAAGACGGGATGGCCGAGCACTGGAAACTGGAAGACGGGGCCATGGTTTTTTATCCTCCGGCGGAACGCCCGGATGGAGCCAGCTACAACCTGGTTTCGGAAAAGGACTATACTAATTTTGTGCTATCCCTGGAATGGAAAGTGGCAAAAGGCGCCAACAGCGGGATCTTTTGGGGAATAAAGGAGGATGCTGCCTTTGGCCAACCCTATGAGACGGGCCCCGAAATACAGGTCCTGGATAATACAACCCACCCCGATGCCAGGAATGGTACAACCCATCAGGCCGGCGCCCTCTATGATATGATTGCCCCTTCTGAGGACGTTACCAAACCGGCAGGAGAATGGAATACCTGTGTCATCACCGTAAATTATATAGAACAGCAGGGGGAGGTAAGGCTTAACGGGGTAGCTGTTGTTACGTTTCCTTTAGGGAACCCGGAATGGGATGCTTTGGTAGCCAAATCTAAGTTTGCCAACTGGACCGGATTTGGAAAATATCAAACAGGTAAAATAGGGTTACAGGATCACGGCGATGTAGTGGCCTATAGAAATATCAAGATTAAAGAGCTGTAATATGAAACGTATTCTTTTAAGCGTATTACTGATCGTTAGCTACTCCTGCGTAGAGCAAAAGGGCAGCAATGAGAAGGAGAAGCAGGAAACTGAAGAACAGGTTATCGTCTATGAAGAGTACTCAGGGATGGAACCTACGAAGCCTGAGGAAACGGAAATTTATGAACCGGTTCCACCAACCGTAGCCCCGTTTGGCAATAATGGTGTCCCCAGCGATGCTATTGTATTATTTGACGGAAGCGGTTTTGACCAATGGATGATGTTAAAGGACAGTACAGACGTGGTCTGGCATTTAAATGAAGATGGCAGCATGACGGTTAAGGATAAAACCGGTGATATAAGGACCAGGCAAAATTTTGAGGATGTGCAGTTGCATCTGGAATGGAGATCGCCTGCGGCCGTTCAAAGAGACGGGCAGAATCGTGCCAATAGCGGCGTTTTTCTACAGGGATTGTATGAAGTTCAGGTACTGGACAACAATGACAATGACACCTATGTGAACGGGCAGGTGGCTGCTATTTACAAACAGCATGTTCCGCTGGCAATGGCATCGGTGCCCAGTGGGGAATGGAATGCCTATGATATTATTTATCATGCCCCGGTATTTAATGAGGCTGGCGGCAAGATCAGGTCGGGAACCATTACCGTACTGCATAACGGGGTGTTGGTACAAGACAACGTGGAGATCAAAGGGACAACCCCGTATATTGGCTGGCCCAAAAATCCACCACATGGGAAAGGCCCCATACGTTTGCAGGATCATGGAGATGACAGTCGGGTGAGTTATCGGAATATTTGGGTACGGGAATTGAAATAAAAGAGCTACCCATTTGGGACCATGTAATTTAAGTACCTTAGAGCAATTAATAACAGCATATGATCCAATCCATGACAGGATTTGGGAAGCACGTTATACAGCTTCCGTCCAAGAAAATCACGGTTGAACTGAAATCGTTGAACAGCAAATCCCTTGACCTCAATGCCCGCATGCCTCCTGCATACAGGGAAAAAGAGCTCGAATTGCGAAAGACGATAGCCAGCTCACTGGTGCGGGGGAAAGTAGATTTTGGCTTGTATGTTGAGGTTACGGGCGATGAGACTTCTACTGAAGTGAATCAGGCGGTTGTAAGGCAGTATATGAAACAATTGAGGGCTGTTGCCGATGGGGAGGACCTCCGCTTATTGGAAATGGCGATTCGGCTCCCAGATGCACTAAAAACAGACAGGGAAGATATTGATGAACAGGAATATCTCGCCATTCAGGAAGCCCTGGAAGGAGCATTGAAAGAGATCAATACCTTCAGGTCCGAAGAGGGCCTGGTGCTGGAGAAGGACTTTCATGTCAGATTAAATGTCCTGGACGAGCTCCTGAGCAAGGTGATGCAGATAGATCCGGAAAGAACCGAAGCATTGCGCGAACGCCTTGCAAAGGCAGTAGCCGATCTGAAGGCAGAGGTAGACGCCAACCGGTTTGAGCAGGAACTGATCTATTACCTGGAGAAGTTCGATATTACCGAAGAGAAGGTGCGGTTGGAGAACCATTTAAATTATTTCAGGGAAACCCTGCAATCTGATGATTCCAACGGAAAAAAACTGGGGTTTATCAGCCAGGAAATAGGAAGGGAGATCAATACCATTGGCTCTAAGGCAAACTATGCGCCCATGCAGCAATTAGTGGTGCAAATGAAAGACGAATTGGAAAAGATCAAGGAACAAATGTTAAATGTATTGTGATGGAAGGCGGGAAACTAATTATCTTTTCGGCACCATCGGGTAGCGGAAAGACCACCATTGTGCGGTATTTACTGGAACAACCCGAATTAAACCTGGCTTTCTCTGTTTCTGCCACTTCCCGACCCAGAAGAGGAAAGGAAAAGCACGGCATCCATTATTACTTTTTGCCATTATCCGAATTTAAGAGGCATATTAAGAATGATGATTTTCTCGAATGGGAAGAAGTGTACCGGGATAACTTCTACGGTACTTTAAAAAGTGAGGTAGAACGCCTCTGGGCAGAAGGAAAAAATGTGATCTTCGATATTGACGTGGCTGGCGGACTGCGGATCAAGAAAAAATTCCCGGAGCAAACGCTGGCAGTTTTTGTAAAACCTCCCAGCATAGATGAACTTAAGATTCGCCTTAAAAAGCGAAGCACGGAAACTGATGAGAAGATCAATATGCGCATTGCTAAGGCTTCGGTAGAACTGGCAACAGCCCCCCAGTTCGACAAGATCATCAAGAATTACGATCTGGACACTGCCCTGAAAGAAGCACACAAGTTAGTAGCCGATTACCTGGCGGTGACGCCTTCTTTTGAAAAGGAGAAGCCTTAAAAACCCGGGTTTCAATTGGCTGCATTCGTATCTTTGATCTTTACGGACGCTATTTATGAAGAAAGTCGGACTCTTTTTTGGCACTTTTAATCCCATTCATATTGGCCATTTGGTGATTGCCAACCATATGGTAGAATTTTCGGACCTGGAAGAGGTCTGGTTTGTGATCACCCCTCAAAGCCCTTTCAAGGTAAAGCAAAGCCTGTTGGAAAACCACCATCGCTATCGGATGGTGCAGGAGGCATTGGACGCCTATCCGAAGTTAAAGGTAAGCACTATTGAATTCGATTTGCCACAACCCAATTACACTATCCATACCTTACTGCATTTAAGGGAAAAGTATGGCGAGGAATACGCCTTTGCCTTGTTGATGGGAGAAGACAATTTGAAGAGTTTCCACAAGTGGAAGAATTATGAGGAGATCCTGGCCAACCATGCCATTTATTGCTATCCCCGGATCTCTGCCGGGACCATTCCAAAAGAATTTTTGGGACATGAGCGTCTTCAAAGGGTGGCCGCACCCATTATGGAGATCTCATCTACCTTTATTCGGGAGAACCACAAGGCTGGGAAGAACATTAGGCCCTTGTTGCCGGAGGCCGTATGGCACTATATGGATGAGATGAATTTTTATCGGTAAAGGCATGGAACATAAAAAGAAAGGTCCTGACCTTTTTAGTCAGAACCTTTCCCCTTGTATCAATTATCACTAAATAAAGCCAGGGTATGCTGAACGACTTTACAGGAATGTTCCATCATCACTCATTTTAACCCTCATCTTTTTGTCGCCATTCTTTAAGGTAAGTTTGTAGGTTTTCTTGGCACCTTTGTCTTCACTAAAGGTAACCCTGTAAACATCATCAGTAACTACCCAATTAGGGAACCTGTCCAATAATGCAGTAAGGACTCCATCAGGAAGTTTTATGTCTTTAAACTTTTCAATGGTTCGGACTATTTTTCCGGTATCATCATAAACGGCAACAATTTTGCCATCAGGGATATAGAAGGAAACGGTATAGTAGTCAAAATCATCTTGATAGAAATCAGCTGCTGTTACGTCGTAAGATGCTACTTTTCGTTCCAGCATCTTAACAGGAATAGCCACTGATTTGGAATCAGTTGCGTTCAAATATTTGTAGTTCATGGGTCTTACGACCACTTCGGAAAGCTCTTCAACCTTTACAACCTGGGTATAAGCTGGGATGGTCAATCCAAGAGCCAATAGACCAAGGATTATTTTTTTCATGGTGTTAGAATTAATGTTAATAATGCTCTATTTAGTACTAAAGGAATCTAAATGTAACACCTAAGGGCCTGATTTGAAATGACCTGCGTCATGCCCAAATAGAAAGCTAAGAGGCAGGAAACCCTATCTGGTTATGCCCTGTAAAGGGAGGGTCCGGAAAAGGAAACAACTCTAATACAGGATGCCCATTAGAGGGGCGCGTATGCTGTAAGCAGGTCAGTGCCCAAATACCGATCTTCCCGGTTGGTGTACCAGCTCCTTTTCCGCGGTATTTTCATATTTTGAATGATCATTTCTCCTTCCAGGAGAATATATTCCCCGTCATTGGCAGCTTCATCATGAAAGAACTGATACACGTTCAGGGCGTACGTTTCGGGATGAAAATAGAAGTGCCACACATCCTTCCCAACACTTTCTTCATAGGTTACCTTTAATACGAGATAGTCTTTTCCTTTAAAGGACTTTTGAAGTACCTTTTGGGAGAGGATGGTACCGGGGTCCTTAAGTTTCATGGGCAATCCATAGAGGTAGGTGTAGTAATTCTTCATGGTAAGGGCACGTTCGCAGCTTAGGCGGTATTTTTTAGCATCTGCGGGCGAAATGGAAGAACTTCCATTTAATTTCTGGACACAGATCCCTTTATTCAATTCCTGCTCATAGGTAATACTGTCTTTCGTTACCATAAGTTTAAAGTAGTTAGCCGGTAAATTGAACATTACCTCGCTAAAACGATCGCTGCTGTTAGGAGTATTCATGGTGATGGACAACGTTCCCCGGAAGGTGTGCCATTGTTGTTCAGGGTCATGGTAGGCAATGGCCTTCTCCAGCAATTGGGCTCCTGTGAGTATTTGCGATACGACAGTATTTACTGTAAATACGATGAGCAGTGGAAGGATAAATTTTTTCATGAGGACGTAATTTAATTTGCGAAAGGCTTTTTATCCTTTACATTTATATGGCGGGTAATGCCTAAAAATACAATAAAAGCAGCCATTTGGAATTCGGTTTAGCAGACATATTGCAATTATCGGGGGCCTTAGGCCTTTTCCTTTTCGGGATGAAGGTAATGAGCGATGCCCTTTTGCTCCTTGCCGGGAATAAAATGCGCCATATCCTTGCCACGATGACCTCTAACCGGTTTTTGGGCATTGCTACCGGTTTCCTCATTACGTCTGTGATTCAGTCGTCTTCTGCCACTACTTTAATGGTAGTGAGTTTTTCCAATGCTTCCCTGCTTACCCTGTCAGAATCAATAAGTGTTATCATGGGGGCCAATATCGGGACCACCATAACGGCCTGGCTAATTACAATCCTTGGGTTTAAGGTGAGCATGAGCAGTATCGCGCTGCCCCTGGTAGGCTTTGGGTTTCTTTTTATGTTCTCCAAAAAACCGCATATGAAGAACTGGGGTGGTTTTATCATAGGGTTTGCCATCCTGTTCATTGGCCTGCAGTTCCTAAAGGAGGCCATGCCCGATATTAATGAAAACCCGGGAATTCTGGAATTTCTGAATCGGTACACCGCAATGGGATATGGTTCCATTCTGCTGTTTCTTTTAATAGGCACCTTACTTACCATCATTGTGCAATCTTCCAGTGCTACCATGGCACTTACACTCATCATGACGGCCGAAGGATGGATCCCTTTTGAACTGGCAGCAGCTATGGTTCTGGGGGAAAATATCGGTACCACCATCACTGCCAACCTGGCTGCCATTGTCGCCAATTTCAAGGCAAAACGAACGGCCCGGGCACATTTGATATTCAACCTTTTGGGGGTAGTCTGGATGTTGCTCTTGTTTTATCCCTTTTTAAGGATGATCAGTTGGGTAACCATCCATCTTGGCAGCCAGTCGCCTTATGTCAGTGCGGCAGCTATTCCTATTGCGATCTCCCTTTTTCACACCTTTTTCAACCTGCTGAATACCTTCTTGCTGGTGTGGTTCATAAAACCAATCGCAAGGCTGGTAGAACGCATGGTTCCGGAACGAATAACCCCTGAAAAAGCGATTGATCAGCCCAAATTCCTGAACAAAAAATTATCCCGCTACCCTGAAACGGTCATTGCCTTATTAGTGCAGGAATCCCGGCACCTTTACCTGCATACCATCTTTAAAATCGTGGCACACGCCATGAATATCCATACAAAAGATATCATTTCAAAAGAGAAACCTGAGGGCATCATTGAAAAATCGCGGGAGAAGTTCGGTATTGATGTTCGCGAACTGTATTTGAGCAAAGTAAAAACGATCTACGGGGAGATCATTGCGTATGCGACCAATGCACAAAGCACCCTCAAATTGACCGCAGCACAGAACAACCGCATCCTCGAGATAAAGGTGGCCAACAGGAAAATGGTGGAGATCATTAAAGATATGGGCGAACTGAACAGAAATGTTTCAAAGTATATGGATGCGGAGAATCCCTATATCCAGAAAGAATATGACCGGTTCAGAAAGAAGATGGTAAAGGCGCTTAGGGTCATTTACCAGCTGACTACAGAACAAATGACCGATTCGTATTATCAAAAATTACAGGAACTGCGTCTGGAATCCAAAAAGCAACTGGAAAAAGGCCCGGATCTGAAGACGCTGATCACCGAAAACAAGATTACAACCGATATGGCTTCTTCCCTTGTCAACGATCATGACCATTTATATGAAGTGATCAAAAAGTTGATAGATGTGGCCCAATTGCTCTATAGCACGAGAGACCCGTTGATGGATGTCGACAAGCAGGAACAGACTTCAATAACGGCAGCATAACCAGCCAAGTGCCGTATAGGGTACTTTATTCCTCATCTTCTATTGCTGCGGGCGCTACCTTGCTATCATAATCCCGATAATACAACTCCAGCAAATTCATAGTGGCACTTATCAGGTCCTTGGTCTCTGTCAACAGGTTGAAATATAGGGTGGTGTTCTTTGGACTCGATTCCTCGTTACGTGTGCGTGCTATTTGCTGACTGATCTTCTGTGAAACCATATTTAGAAGATCTGATTTGTGGCTGATAACGTCTCCAATTTCGTCAAAAGACCTTTTTTCAAAAGCCACTCTCGTCTTTTCAAGCAATTCTTCGAGTTCCTCATCAATTTCCTGCAATTCCCTGATCTGGGAGTATTTTAGCTTTTTGTGATTATTGTGGACATGTTTGTAGCTGATCTTAATAATATACTCCAGGGATTGTGCCATGTCCTGTAAATAATCGAGCGTAGTCAAATAGAAATTTGTGGCACCTTCACTGCCTTCGTCCAGGTTTTTAATGAAATAGAAAATATTATCCCGCAGGTCATCAATTTCTGCCGAAAGTTTGTTTACCTGTTTACGATTTTTTTTCAGCATGTCGAGATCTTGTCTGGCCAGCCCGTTGATAGAATTGGTAAAGATCCTGTTGCTTCTTTTAACCACATTGGAAATATTCCCGGCACTTTCCAGAATGACGCCTTGGATGGAACTGCTTTCGGCCCTTTTAAGGCCATATTCCATTTTTTGTTCCTTGGCTTTTTTGCGGTGATTGAGATAATTCCTTATCAGGATCACGGTTGCAAGAAAAAGCAGGATTCCCAAGGCGATGGCACCCCCTATATACAGGATATAGGCGACAATGGCAGAAGCGATAAAGGCTGTTATAGCAGTAAGGAACCATCCCCCGATAACATTGAATACGCCAGCTACCCTGTATACGGCACTTTCGCTCCCCCAGGCCTTATCTGCCAGGGAAGTACCCATGGCCACCATAAAGGTCACATAGGTAGTAGAAAGTGGCAATTTCATTGAAGTGGCAAGGGAGATCAGGACACTAGCGACCATCAGGTTTACAGCAGCCCTTACCATATCGAAAGCCGGCAGGTCTTTTACTTTGCTCTTAGGGAGGTAACTCGTATCTTTTTGGTATTGTTCGTCAATCCTCTTCTTTACAAAAGTGGGTATTATGCCGTTGATGTTTTCGTAGGTTCGTATTGAAAACTTCACTACCAGACGGGAAAGAAAATTGGGTTGAAACCGCTCATCTCCTTCATCTTGCCTTGAAAGGTCTACACTTGTTTTTACTACATTCCTTGCCTTGGTTGAAAACCAAAGCGTAATGATCATCACAATGCCCGATAAGAGTAGTAAAAGGGTAGGGGTTTGTACGGCTGCCGTAAGCCCTTGCATAGTGTATTCATTTGCCGGGATACCAGCTCCCTGCCAATCCTGAAAGGATTGAAAGGCTGCTATAGGGACCCCTATAAAATTAACCAGGTCGTTTCCGGCAAAGGCCATGGCCAGGGCAAAGGTTCCAAGAATAATGATAACCCGGTAAATATTTTGTTTAAAGACCTGCATGGTCAGCCAGGAAACAAGGAACCAAAAGACCAGATTCAGGACTATAAATACCTCGGTGTTCATAGCGATCAGTTGGTTCACGGAGTCACTCAAAAGAGCAGTGCTCTTAAGACCCTTCACAATAATGAAATAAACAATACTGGTAATTGCGATGCCACCAAATATGGAACCGACCCAAACAGGTTTCTTATGAAAACTAAACGTGAGAAAGATGCGCGTAACAAACTGTATGAGGGCACCAATAGTAAAGGCAATTACAACGGACAAAATGATACCGAGTATAATTTCGGAGGCCTTATCCGTATTGATATAGGTCCATAGATCGGCAAAGCCACCACCCAGGTCCAGAATTTTAACAGTAGAGATCGCCACCGCAGCACCTAAGAGTTCAAAAACGATGGAAACCGTCGTCGATGTGGGCATCCCCAGTGTATTAAAAAAATCGAGCAGTAAAATATCTGTGATCATCACGGCCATAAAAATGATCATGATCTCCGAGAACACAAATTCACTCGGGTTAAAGATCCCTTTTCTGGCCACTTCCATCATACCGCTGGAAGACATGGCACCAAAAGCGATCCCTATACTCGCTACAACCATGATGGTTTTGAATGAAATGGCTTTGGAACCGATAGCAGAATTCAAAAAATTGACTGCATCATTACTAACACCTACAACCAGATCCGTTACGGCCAGGACCGCTAAGGCAATGATCATAAAAAAATAGATGTTCTCTCCCATACGGATTAAATATGCACAAAAATGGAACTATATGACCTATTCTGTGTTAATATAAAGTTATCAATATTGTCATTAAGTCATGCGTAATAAGGACCTTCACATTGTAACTTTTGGACAAGCTACTATTATTTTGTCATAGTTTGTTACATCTGACAAAAGAAGTGAATTTTTCCTTTTCATTAATTTGAAAAGCTACTAAAAAGCACGAGATATGCACATACTATAAAATGGAATGAAACGTAAGAAAAAAAACGACCTTTGAAATACTTTTCAATTAAGAATTTCGTTATCAATGTAAAGTTAATGTAAAGAATATGTTGTGTAATAGTTAAAAATTTATATCTTTACATCAGCAAATAAATAAAAAAGCAAATCATGAGAAAGATAGTATGTACGATGGTAGTAGTTCTGATGGCCGCCTTTGCTTATGGCCAAAAGGACAAGGACTTAGTGATGAATGAGGATACAGGGCTTATTGAAGCAGTTTATTATCATGATAATGGTGTTGTAAGTCAAAAAGGGACATTCAACCTGGACCGCAAATTGCACGGGGAGTGGATCAGTTATAATGAGCAAGGAGATAAAATAGCTCAGGGGTCTTATGAAAAAGGCCTAAGGATTGGCACCTGGACCTTCTGGCAAGAGGGAACTATGAAAAAGGTAGAATATAACAATAATGCCGTAGCAAGTGTAGATGGGAAGAAGAGTAGTAACGCCCTTGTGAAGAATAATTAAGGAAGAACTCAGGCTCTAAATACAAAAATCCTGCTAGCGCTGCTAGCGGGATTTTATTTTTTAATATTTTAGGAAATATTCTTTATTGCCCGTTAATTACTTGTCGGAGCTTTTGACCAAAGGTTGCACCGTCATTTTCATTCCTTCCTTTGCAGTATCCAGGGCAGTCATATCATCAATGCTTAATTGCTTGGCGGCCAGGCTTTTGGTAAAGTGAATCACCTCATCCTCTTTTACCGTAACAGCCAATTCCATGGATTCGTAACCGAGATAGTCAATTACCAAAGTATACGTTCCTGGTGCAATACCTGTTAGTTCAAAATTTCCATGAAAATTGGTCTGGACTCTTTTAGCAGTATCCTTTAAATGAACTTCCGCATAGATTAAAGGCTCATTGAACACTTCCTGATCAAGAATGGTACCTGCTATCGTTCCCTGTTCCTGGGAAAACAAAAGGAAAGATTGGGCTAACAAGACCAAAACAAGTAATTTTTTCATATTAGATTGAATCTGGCACAAAGGAAGTTCTTCTATGTAAAACTAAGGTTACGCCCAGTTTAACATTTAGTAAGGAAGGTGTTAATAATAAAAGCCCCGCTTTGCAGGGCTTTTACTATTCAAAAAAGCTAATTCAATTTAGTTAATGCCAACGGTCCAACCGGCGCCCCAGCTGGTAACATCGGTACCGGTACCATTACCGTCTCCACTAATGAAATCGGCTTCTGTAAAAGTAAAGCCAGTATCATTTTTTACCTTGGTAGTTACATTGGTAAAGGTAACATCGGTTACGCCAAGCAGTCCGTCCAGAACGCCCTGTCCTGTTGGGTTATCTCCGGTATCACCATCCAGATCAAATGCTTCGTCAAAGTCAGAAAATACCATATTGGTAAAAAGACCTTGTGTACCTGCCCTGAGGCGAATAGCTTCTGCAGCATCATTAGCACCAACAATGGTGACATTGTTCACATTTGGGGCAGAGAAATACCCGCCTTCATTGCTGAAATCGGTGTTGTAGCCGTCGCATTCAAAAGCTTTGTCGTGTGATGTACCGTGCTGAACATAAATATCGGTCAGGGTACCGGTAAAACCTTCCGTCCAGTCAATGGAATCGTCTTCTGCATTTACTATGACGATATGGCTTGCATTTACCGTTCCGCCAAAGAATTCTATACCATCATCAGAACCTTCAAAAATTTGCACGTAATCAATGGCAGTGCCACTACCAACGGCATATAAGGACAATCCGTTCAATTCGGCATTTCCATCAATAGCACCTCCGGCGTATTCGATACGTACGTATTGCAAAGATCCTGAGTTGTCTGCGGGGGTATTGCCTCCGTAAGAAAGACCACCTACCTCAGAAGTAGAGGTATCGGTAGACCCGTCTGCAGTTGAATTGATAGGTGCAGAACCACAAATAACCAACCCACCCCAGTCACCAGAAGAAGGACTGCTGGCGTTGGAAGTAAAAATGATGGGGCTGGAGGAAGAACCAATGGCACTGATCCTCGCTCCTTGCTGTATGGCGATATAGGCATTTACACCAACCGGTTGTGCTTTAATGGTCATCCCGGCAGGAATTGTCAACGTAGTTCCGGGGGCCATTAATACAGGGCCTGTGATAACGTACGCTATAGCAGGATCCAAAGTAAGGTTTTCAGTAAAGACCCCACTCAGGTTTACGGTAGTGTCTCCGGGATTATCTCCCCCACCTGTATTGTTTGTAATGTTTGTGACACTATTATCGGTGATAACAATATCGGCAGTATCATCGCTTTCACACCCTGTAAGAAGCGCAGCGGCAATGCCTAATAATAGAAACTTGTTTTTCATTGTTTTTAGTTTAAAGTAGTATTAGAATTTATATTTAAGAGTGAGGCCAACATTAACTCCTCGTTTGTATTCGCGTAAAATAACATTACCGTCTTTCACAAATCCCTGTACCAGCGGGTTGGTATCTTCCACGCCGGTATTCTCCCTGAAAAGGGAAATATCCGGGTTCAATAAGTTCATGGCACTCAGATTTGCCTCGAAGTGCTCACCAAAAGTATTTCTCCAGACAAGGTTTAAGCTGGGGACACCTTTTTCAACCATATTTCCCAGGTTGCCACTTCCAATGGCAAAAATGCGATCTGAAAAATAGGAGAAAGCAAGGGTAGCGGCAGGTTTATACGTTCCAAATTCCGGGCTGAAACTGATATCGGCATTTACGATTACCGGGGAGGCACCTTCCAATTCTTCTGTGGTCCGGTCCGAAAAAGAAGTACCGAATGTAAAACCTTCAGAGGTAGAAACAGTTTTAAGATCCTGTTCCGTATAAGTATAGGCAGCATTGGCCCCCATGGATAGTACTGGATTCTCTTTTGAATCTTTCAGGATATTTTTTCGAACCTCTACTTCCACTCCATATACCTTTGCCTGATCCCCGGTTCTGAAATAACGCTGGTTTCCTGTGGCATCTGTGGCTACAACCCGGTTTACCGGATCGTTGATGGTTTTCGCGAAAGCAGCAACGGAGATCAGCTCCCCTCTATTTGGGAACCACTCGTATTTTAAGTCGTAATTAAAAATCTCAGAAAAAATAGGACCGGTTCCGTCCGGTTTTCCGAGCAAATCAGGGTTACCCCCAACACGTTGTACGACCCCTTCATACACAAAGTTAGCTGCCTCCTTAAATTCAGGGAAAGAGGCTGTTTTGCTAAAGGAGAAGCGCAGGTTGGTATCCTCGTTCAGTGCATACCGTACGTTAAGACTTGGCAAAAAGATATTTTCGTAGGCATTCCTGAAGCCAGGATCGGTCGGTACAGGGTTGATAACATCGTACGTAATGGATTGTTTATACGATTCTACCCGTACACCAGGGATCAGGAGCCATTTATCACTTAAGGCTAATTCGGCTGTAACATAACCCGCATGAATATCCAGGTTACCCTTGTAGGTGTTTTCATAGAGCTGCGGCCTGTTTATAAGCCCGATGTCCACATTTTGGGGGTTACGGACAATGAACAGGTCCCAAAGACCAGAACCCGCCGGGATATTAATATTAGAGACATCAAAGAAGGTGTCAAAATTATTTACGTCGGTAACAGGGTTCGCATTTTTGTCTGCAATGAGGTACCCGTACCGCCGGTTATTGAAACGGCGTTCCTTTCGTCTTCCGTTGTACCCGAAATTAAGGGTCACCTTATCGGATACCTTGTTAGAAAGGTTGATATAACTGCTTAACTCATCATCTTCAATGCTCTGAAAATAGCGCTGGTTATCGAAGGCAATGTTATCGTAGAAAATGGGGTTGGTAGTAGGGTCATTGTCCAGTGCAAATTGATAGTCCTCAAGCGAAATACGTTTTCTGTCCGGTTCGTCCGAGAAGACCTTGTTAAAGCCAACACCCCAGTCCAAATTCCATTTATCATCGAAGGTATGTTCTCCGTTCAGCTGGTTCACAAAGATCATGTCCTGGTTAAATTGCACGTTCATCTGAAAGTACCCACCATCTCCGTTATTACTGAATCCATCACGGTTAAAGCCATTGCCGCCTATACCGTAATAACCAACCGCATCCTTTGCGCTATTCACAAAAAGCGAACTGAACTTTATTTTGTGGTCGTTATTGATACGATAGGTAATATTCCCCAATGCCGTAGTGGTGGTACTGTAGGTATACTCATTTACCAGGGGGAACCGTACTTTAATGTCGTTTGTAAAATCGAGCGCCGGACCTTCCAGAAATTCGTAACCATTTCTAAAACTTGCCATCCCGAAAAAGCTAAGTCGGGACTCCTCATTAAGGTTAAAAGAATACCCGCCTTCGATGGCACCAGAGATGTTAATCGGATCGTAATCCGATTCCGGGTCTACCCCGTGAGAAAGTATGATGGCAAAAGGGTCGTTGTCATAACGGTTGTAAAATCCGAAAAAACTGGTGCCCTCACTGGTAACGAAGTTGGTGCCGGCAGCATTGGAATTGACGCCAGACCCCAGGGAGACTTCCAAATAACCATCTCCTGTGTATTCTTTGGAATCGACATTCACATTTCCTGCGGAGAAATCGCCGTAAAAAGCAGGGGTATACGCCTTGCTCACCGAAATGTTTTCAATAATACTGGAAGAGAACAGGTCCAGATCAATATTCTTCTTGTTCACATTGTTGGAGGGCAACGCCAGGCCATTCATGGTGGTATTCTGGTACCGATCTCCCAAACCACGAACATATACGTCACTGGAACCCTGTTGTTTGGAGATCCCGGCAATTTGAGCCACCGCAGCAGCGGCATCGTCAATACCTTTTTTGGTTAGTGCTTCGGCGCTAATAGCTTCCTTTATTTCAATCGCCTTCTTCTGATCTAATAATAAGGCGATCTCCGAATCCCTTGCGGCCGTAGTTATCAGCACTACTTCATTCAGGGAAACACTTCCGGCGCCAAGGGCGGTATTCACTTCAGTTACTTTGCCTGCTTCCACTATGACGTTTGGGACCTCAAGGGTTTCATATCCAAGAAAGGTAAAAACCACGGTATAGGTTCCCGGCTCCAGATTGTTTATTTCAAATAACCCGTCGAAGTCAGAAGTAGTCCCTTTGGTTGTTCCCTTTAAAACAACATTCGCGAACGCCAAAGGTTCATTGTTCATTTCCTTATCGGTAAGCTTACCTACGATGCTGCCGGTGCTTTGAGAAAAAATGCTTCCGGAAAGCAATAGAAAGAACAGTATATAAAAATGTTTCATTGACCTTTTTTTCATAATCACGGTGCAAAGAACGTGCGAAGTTGTAAAGGGGGTGTTAGTCTGAGGTTAAACCTTTATTTTTTAAATGTTATCTTAAGGTTAGCACATTAACCTAATGTTAACTTGTATGAAAAGTCTTTCAAACAGAGGTTTTGAAAAGTAGTATCTTGCTTCAAATTTCTTGGTATGAATTGGGAGCAACTCCTTTCCTTAAAACGCTTTGGGGACACACATAAACGAATCCGGAAAGAACAGGATGAAACACGGCTCGGCTTTGAAGTCGATTATGACCGGGTCATTTTTTCTTCGGCTTTTCGCAGTTTGCAGGATAAGACCCAGGTGATCCCTTTATCGAAAACCGATTTTGTACATACCCGCCTGACCCACAGCCTGGAGGTTTCTGTGGTTGGCCGCAGCCTCGGGCGCATTGCAGGAAAACGGATCCTGGAGAAATATCCGCACCTTAGCGAAATACACCGGTACCATTTTAATGACTTTGGGGCTATTGTGGCGGCTGCTTCCCTGGCACACGATATTGGGAATCCACCATTTGGTCACAGTGGGGAGAAGGCAATAGGGGAGTTCTTTAAGAGTGGGCCCGGCCTGGCGTATAAGAAACAACTGACCGCAAAGCAATACCAGGACCTGATCGATTTTGAAGGCAATGCGAATGGGTTTAAAATACTGACCGAATCGCGCGAAGGAGTGGCCGGTGGGCTAAGGCTCAGTTACGCTACCCTTGGCGCTTTTTTAAAATATCCGAAGGAATCCCTTCCCAAAAAACCAAGCAGTCATATTGCGGATAAAAAATACGGTTGCTTTCAGGGAGAGGTTTCCTTTTTTGAAGCGTTGGCAGAGGAGCTGGGATTACAGCGAACCGGGAGTAAGGAGGATCATTCCTATTCCAGGCATCCATTGACGTTTCTGGTGGAGGCAGCAGATGATATCTGTTATACCATCATTGATTTTGAAGACGGTATCAACCTTGGGCTTATCTCAGAAGACTATGCCCTGGAGTATTTGATTAAACTGGTAAAGGACACCATCAACACCAAGAAATACAATGAGCTTGCCTACATGGAAGACCGCCTCAGCTATCTGAGAGCCTTGGCCATCAACACCCTTATCTCAGATGCCATAGACGTTTTTGTTGAGAATGAAAATGCCATTCTCGATGGTTCCTTTGCTACCTCATTGCTGGAAAAAAGCACTTATAAAGCGCAGGTTAAGGACATCATCACATTAAGTGCCGAAAAAATATATCGTTCACAGGAAGTGATAGAAAAAGAGATAGCCGGCTACCGCATCATTGCGGACATTTTAGGTGCCTATACCGGGGCTTTGGTACGCTCCAAGGAAGGCAAGGCTACCAACTATGATCGTCTTATGCTCACGACCTTGCCCGACAGGTATTGCAATGTGGATGGGGCCCTTTATACTATTTTGCTGAACTGTTCCTGTTATGTAGCGAGCCTGTCTGATAGTGCAGCAGTCCATATCCATAACAAGCTGTTGGGGAAGCAACTCTAAAAACTGTAACTGACCCCTATTGCCAGTAATTGTCTGAACTGCACTTTGGGTACCCCGGCAAAAAGGATGGCCCCTTCCGGGGTAAAGGTTTGATCGAAGCGGATGTCATCATCATAGATGATCTGGGTGCCCAGGGTGGCTTTCATGAAATCGTTCACGATAAATTCGAAATTGAGCTCCCAGTCAACATCAATATTTCCAAAAGAGCGCAGGTAGTCCGTGTAGAGACTTATACGATGGTCCACGTTGACATTTGTGAAAATAGGCGTTTTCCATTCATTGGTGATGGCAAAACCCAATTCAATAAACTTATTTTCTCCCTCCCGAATGATGAGTCCATTGCTGTCCCGCACCGCTTTTGTTACCCCAAAAGCCCCTTCATTGGCCAATTCCTGATCTAATACAAAGGTGGCCTTTTGTGTCAGGGGGGAGATATATAAATTGAAGTTTTTTCCCTCGGGGATATACGATACCCCCCCACCAAAAAAAAGATAACCGGGGGCCATGAACCGGGAGATGGGTTTGGACCTATCCGGGTACTTGTACCCGTTCGTAAACTGGGTGTTAAAACGTACTTTGGCCGAATAATACCAACTGGTGATGGTATCCCTGCGGTAACCAAAGGTGGAGGAAAACCGAATGACATCTTCTGTTTTTCTGAGTTTTCTGCCTTCCTGTGCATTTAACCCGTACCGGAGCACGAGATCATTATCCCATTGCACGTATCTGAATTTGTAGTTCCTGACGAATTTGGCATTGGCCAGGGCCGACACGGCATTGTCACCCCCCGCATTCCAGTTCACAAAGGCCACTTCACTCATGTTCATGCCAAGGGTGTTTTCTTCCGTCCAAAAGGAAGGCATTTTAAACCTTTTTAATTTTTTGGTACGCGCTTTTGTGCGGTTGAAAGAAATGACCGGGTTGATAAGGGTTGCCCCTCGTGGAATAATTCTGATCTTATCCTGAACGACCCGGATCACAATGGTATCGACCACGGTGGTATCGGGTTCCTGTACCGGGGGAATGGAGTCCTGAGCCGCAAGCGGAAGCGATAAACACAAAAGACAAAAAAGGAGTATAGAGGTTACTTTATGGCAATTCATCAAGCATTCTGGTTATGTCATTCAATAAAGCGACCTTGTCAATACCAGCAATATGGTGTAATTCCTCAATGGTCCCTTGTTCCATGAATACATCGGGAAGGCCCAGTATCTCAATTCTATTCTCGTACCTGTGAAGATTTGCAAATTCGAGGATGGCACTACCAAAGCCACCCTTTTTACAACCATCTTCTATCGTCAGGATTATTTTATAATCCCTAAAGATAGTATGCAGTGCTTTTTCATCCAATGGTTTTGCAAACCGCATATCATAATGTCCTATTGCTTTCGGATTCGCTAATGCATTCAACACCTCCGTAACCGTGTTCCCTATATGGCCATAGGACAAGACGGCTATGGAAGAACCCCTTACCAGTGTTCTGGAGCTGCCAAGTGCAATTTTTTGGAATGGGGTGCGCCAGGCTTCGATAACCCCCCTTCCGCGGGGATAACGTATAGCTATAGGATGGTTGAGTCCTAATTGCGCCGTGTACAGGATATTTCTCAATTCCTGTTCATTCATGGGCGAAAAAAGCACCATATTTGGGATACATCGCAAGTAAGCGATATCAAAAACACCGTGGTGGGTGGCCCCGTCCTGTCCAACAAGTCCGGCCCTGTCCAAACAGAAGATCACCGGTAATTTTTGCAGGGCGATATCATGGATTACCTGATCATAGGCCCGTTGTAAAAAGGTAGAATAAATGGTACAGTAGGGAATCATGCCTTCTGCGGCCAGGCCACCAGCCATCGTTACGGCATGTTGTTCCGCAATTCCTACATCAAAGGCCCTGTCAGGGAAGGCATCCATCATGAACTTCAGCGAACTTCCTGTGGGCATGGCCGGGGTTATGCCAACGATCTTATTGTTCTCACGGGCAAGCTCAACAAGGGTAAGCCCAAATACATCCTGGTATTTAGGGGGCCCATTTTGGGAGTTATTATGAAGTAATTCCCCTGTTTCCTTGTCAAATTTGCCGGGTGCATGGTAGGTGATCTGATTCTCCTCGGCCTTTTGCAATCCCTTTCCCTTGGTGGTGATCAGGTGAAGCAAGCGGGGTCCTTTTCTTTTTTTCAATCGGTTCAGTTCACGTACCACCAACGGTAGGTCATGACCATCAATGGGTCCTGAATAATCAAAATTGAGGCATTCAAAAAGGTTCTCTTCCTTGGCGGTTCCTTTTTTGACATTCGTGAGGTACTTTTTTAAGGCTCCAACACTGGGGTCAATACCAATGGCGTTGTCGTTGAGAATAATCAGGATATTGAGGCCTGAAACGCCGGCGTGATTCAGTCCTTCAAAAGCCATTCCACTGGCAATTGAAGCATCCCCGATGACGGCAATATGTTCCCTTTTGTCATCCCCTTTGATTTTTGCAGCCAGGGCCATACCAAGGATAGCGGAAATGGAAGTGGAACTATGGCCGGTTCCAAAGGCGTCGTAAATGCTTTCGTCCCTTTTCGGAAAACCACTGATGCCACCCAACTGTCGGTTAGTTTCAAAAAGGCCCTTCCTTCCTGTTAAGATCTTATGCCCATACGCCTGGTGGCCAACATCCCAGATGAGTCGGTCATGGGGAGTGTTGAAGACATAATGCAAGGCAATCGTGAGCTCCACCACACCCAGGCTGGCACCTAAGTGCCCTTCCTTTGTTGCTACAATATCAATAATGAACTTCCTCAATTCCTGTGCTAATACAGGAAGCTGCTCCGGTTTAAGGGCGCGAATATCTTCGGGTATTTGAATGGTATCTAAGAGTTTCATAGAAAGGGACAAAGGTACATCAATTCAAATTTTGTATGAATGGATACTTCCCTGAAAATTGTATTTTTGGTGCTATGGAACTGCTTCTGGACGACAATTACTTTATGAAAAGGGCCCTGGTGGAGGCCGAAACCGCTTTTGAAAAAGGGGAGGTACCTATAGGGGCTGTCATAGTTGTACAAGGCAGGATCATTGCCAGGGCACACAATCAGACCGAACAGTTAAAAGATGTGACCGCACATGCCGAGATGTTGGCCATCACCGCTGCTGCTAATTTTTTAGGGGGTAAATACCTGTATGATTGTACGTTGTATGTAACCCTGGAACCCTGCCAGATGTGCGCAGGAGCCCTTTACTGGAGCCAGATACCCAGGATCGTATTTGGGGCCTATGACCCCCAGCGGGGCTACTCGGTAACGGGGGTTAAATTGCATCCAAAAACGCTGGTGCAAGGGGGTATTATGGAGGAGGAGGCCAATGGCCTGCTCAAGCGGTTCTTTATTCAAAAAAGAAATCTCAACTAGTGGCTTGAAACTAAAAAAGCCCGGCATTTGCCAGGCTTGGTGTCTTAAATCAAAATAAAATATGGTTTAGCTAAGTACTTGTACTTTGGCAGCAACCATTCCTTTTCTCCCTTCCTCTTCCTGGTATTCTACTTTGTCTCCTTCGTTCAGCTCCACGCCATTCAACGCGGTCGCATGAACAAAGATGTCTTTTCCGGTGTCGTCGTTGGTAATGAATCCATAGCCTTTGGATTCATTGAAAAATTTTACTGTTCCAGTCATTAAAATAAAAATTAATAGATAATAAGTGTTATACTAAAATATGGATTTTTAGGCAGATGCCGGACAGGTTTTTCCTTTTTTTAGTTATGGTGTTCTTTTTTCTTGGATTTTTTATCTACGTCGGCCCTCATTTTCATAATGTTCTCTTCGGTAAGCATATAGTCTTTTACCTTTTTCCCCTTACTTTCCTTAAAAAGAAAGAGCGGCATGGCAATCAGGAACAACCCTACAGTGCCAAAACCTATGCATTTGTTACCTAGTGGGGGATTCTCTTCCAGCACGCTGAAACCATAACCGATAGCAGAAAAAGAGGCTATGACGATAAGAACAATGAGGTATTTTGTTTTGAAGGCCATTTTATTTTGTAAAATTAATCAACTTGCGCCTATATGCGGTTAGAAGCTTTGATTTAGACACAAAACCGTAATATTTTCCGTCCTTGATAACCGGCAAATTCCAGGCACTGCTATCCTGGAACTTTTTCATGACCGTCTGCATATTGTCTGATTCATAAAAAATATGTTCAGGAGCATTGTGCATGAATGTCTCTACGATTAGTTTGTCATAAAGCGTCGTATCGAACATAAATTCACGGATGTCATCAAGTAGTACAATACCCACCAACACCTTTTTCTTATCTACTACCGGAAAAATATTCCTGGTCGATTTTGCCACCGATTCGTGGAGCATGGCGCCCAGGGTCATATTCTGGTTCACGGTCTTGAAATCCATTTCAATTACATCATCCAACTCCATCAATGTTAAAACGGTGAGGTCTTTGTCATGGGTGATCAGGGCACCTGCCTTTGCCAGTTCCTTGGTGTAAATGGTATAATCCAGCGTATTTTTAGTGATAAGGTATGAAATGGCAGAAGTGATCATTAGTGGCACAAAGAGCTCATAACCCCCTGTGATCTCTGCGATCAGAAATATGGCCGTTAACGGAGCGTGTAACACGCCGGCAATAAGTCCGGCCATCCCTATCAGGGTGAAATTGCTTTCGCTTACGGAGAATCCCATCCCGACATTGTTGATCACTTTGGCCACCACATTCCCAAGGGTACTTCCCATGACCATGGTGGGGATAAAGATGCCTCCTGCACCACCAGCGGCAAAGGTGGTGGTCATCGCTACCGCTTTAAAGATGGTAATGCCAAAAAGAAGGGCTATTACCACCCATATGTTAGAGGTATAGGCGTCAAACGGGGTATCGCCCAGTGCTTTAATATCGTTCCCTACCAGCAGGTTGTTGATAAATCCAAATCCTTCCCCGTATAGTGGCGGAATAAAATAGAGCATGCCACCAATAGCCAAACCGCCTACCAACAGCTTGTATTTCGGGCTTTTGAAACGTTTGAAGAATTGTAAGATCCCAAAATACATGCGGGTAAAATAAATGGAAGCGATAGCGGTGCCTACTCCTAATACGATGTAAAATAAGGTATCACGGATCTCGAATTTTTCAATGATGGTAAAATTGAAGAGTGTTTCATCGCCCAGGAAGAAATAGGAGGTAAGAACACCAGATATGGAGGCAAATAAAAGAGGGAGCAGGGAGATCATGGTAAGGTCCAGGCTAAAGACCTCCACTGCAAAAATAATGGCGGCAATGGGCGATTGGAATATGGAGGCAATGGCACCGGCCGAGGCACAGGCTATTAACAGTGAGCGTGTTTTTGCATTGATATGCAGGAATCGGGATAAATTAGAACTTAAAGCGGCCCCTGAGGCCACGGCTGGGCCCAATAATCCGACCGAACCCCCGAACCCAACTGTCAAAGGTGCTGTTATTAGAGGGGTATAGATCTTTTTTATATCTATGATCCCTTTCTTTTTGGACATGGAAAGGAGAATGGAGGAAATAGCGTGTTCCAGCTTTTCCTTATGCACGTATTTTACATACAGGTAAACCAGGGTGAGGCCAATAATGGGACTGATGAAGTACAGTTGCGTACTGGAAAAAAAGATTCCCTTGTCTACGAGCGCCTCAATAAAGTAAGTGGCGTTCTTAAGGGAGACGGCAGCCAATCCTGCAATAAAGCCGACGGCGACACTCATGATATGGATAAAGGTCTTACTGGAGATATGTTTATACCGCCAACGGAAGAACTTAGTGAACAGAATTTTTATCTGTTTAGGCATCCCAGGGTTTAAGGATAAAGGTATAAAAAATATGCGGGCACTTATCTACTGTTACCGATCCCCATTTTCAAAGTCCAGTTTCAGATGCAGTTCTTTTAACTGTGCCGAATCTATTGGGGCAGGCGCATCTATCATCACATCACGTCCGCTATTGTTTTTTGGAAATGCAATAAAATCACGAATGGTTTCCTGGCCACCTAAAATGGCTACAAAGCGGTCTAGGCCAAAGGCAATACCACCATGCGGGGGTGCTCCATACTGAAAAGCATCCATTAAAAAACCAAATTGTGCTTTTGCTTCTTCTTCGCTAAAACCCAGGTGGCGGAACATAGTGGCCTGAACGTTTTTGTCATGAATCCGAATAGAGCCTCCTCCAATCTCATTGCCATTGAGGACAAGGTCATACGCATTGGCCCGTACCGCATCCGGATCTGTTTCCAGCAAGGCCAGTTGCCCGGGTTTTGGGGAAGTAAACGGATGGTGCATGGCATGATAATCGCCGGTTTCCTCATCTTTTTCAAGCAAGGGGAAATCGATTACCCAAAGTGGGGCAAATTCATCGGCTTTTCTCAGTCCCAGCCGTTCTGCCAACTCCATTCGCAAGGCACTAAGCTGTGTCCTCGTGCTCATGGGGTCTCCGGAAAGCACGCAAATAAGATCACCTGGCTTTGCATTGGTGGCCGCAGCCCATTTTTTAAGATCTTCCTGATCATAGAATTTATCGACCGATGATTTAAAACTGCCGTCCTCATTGTATTTAACATATACCATCCCTTTGGCACCCACCTGAGGTCTGCGCACCCAGTCTGTCAAAGCGTCTATCTCTTTTCGCGTAAAGGCAGCGCCCCCGGGGACTGCTATTCCAACTACTAATTCGGCCTCATTGAAAATTTTAAAATCCTTGTGTTGCGAAACGGCATTCAGCTCGCCAAAACGCATGTCAAAACGAATGTCCGGTTTATCATTCCCATAGGTGTGCATGGCTTCATCATAGGTGAGCCTGGGAAATGTTTCGATATCAATTCCCCTGATGGTTTTCAGCAAGTGCTTGGTTAGTCCTTCGAAGGCATTCAGGATATCCTCCTGTTCCACGAAGGCCATCTCGCAATCGATCTGTGTAAATTCTGGCTGCCTGTCTGCCCTCAGGTCTTCATCCCTAAAGCACTTCACGATCTGGAAATATTTGTCGAGCCCTCCCACCATCAATAACTGTTTAAAGGTTTGGGGCGATTGCGGCAGGGCATAGAACTGCCCTTCATTCATCCTGCTGGGCACAACAAAATCCCTGGCGCCTTCCGGAGTCGACTTTATCAAATAAGGCGTTTCTACTTCAATAAACCCCTGGTCTGAGAGGTATTTCCGTACTTCCATAGCCACCTTACTCCTAAAAATAAGGTTGTTTTTCATAGGGTTACGCCTGATATCCAGATAGCGATATTTCATCCTGAGATCTACCCCGCCATCTGTTTCATCCTCTATGGTGAAGGGGGGCAACAATGCCTTGTTCAGCAGGGTCAATTCAGAGACCAGGATCTCGATATCACCGGTTTCAAGCTGTGGGTTCTTAGAGGTTCGTTCAATGACCTCGCCCCGGATCTGAATGACAAATTCGCGCCCCAGTTTTCGCGCTTCGCTCAATACATTCGCAGGGGTACGCTCTTCATCAAAAACCAATTGTGTAATACCATATCGATCACGAAGGTCTACCCAAACCACAAATCCTTTATCACGCACTTTTTGCACCCACCCACTCAATGTTACTTGGGTTCCGATGTGTGATGCTCTTAAATCCCCACAGGTATGACTTCTATACATGGAATCACTGTTTTTAACTGCGGCAAATGTAAGAAGTAATGTTTTCAACCCATAACATAATGCCTTATTTTAAGCGCTTTCATCAACTTTCTCAGATAAATATTTGTCAACGGGTCCAATAACCTGCCGGTAAATAGGGTGGGAGATAGCTCTTTCACCCATTGCCCGTTCCTTTATCCTAGAATGAGTAGTAGTACATGGTATTCAATAGAAAAGCCGCCCATGGAAGAGCGGCTTTCTTTTATCGCGGATTTTTTACGCAGCTATAGTCGATGCCGCTTTTTTTAATTTTTTAACCTTGCTGGGACGGAAAAATAATTTGATACGATAGGTGATATTGAAGAGTACCGGCACGATGATTAGCGTTAAGAAGGTGGCAACCACCAACCCGAAAATCACCGTCCAGGCCAGCGGTCCCCAGAAGATAACATTATCTCCGCCAATATAGATCTTGGGGTCGAACTCCGAGAACAGGGAAAAGAAATCAATATTCAGCCCTATTGCCAGAGGGATCAGGCCCAAAACGGTGGTAACCGCCGTAAGAATTACAGGTCGTAACCTGGCTTTTCCTCCTTTTACAATACTTTCGGTCACTTCCTCCAGGGGTAACAGGTCATGGTCATCCAGGCCTAAAGCTACTTTTTTCCGGTCAATGAGGATCTGTGTATAGTCTAGCAATACAACGCCATTATTAACGACGATCCCCGCCAGGGCAATGATCCCCATCATGGTCATCATGATTACAAAGGACCACCCTGTGATCATCAGGCCGCCAAAGACCCCAATAAAACTCAGGAATATAGCCGTCATAATGATAGCCGGTTTGGAGATGCCACCGAACTGGAAAATAAGGATGAGCATAATAAGGCCTAATCCTGAGAAAAAGGCACCTACCAAAAACTGCATCTGTTTGTTCTGTTCTTCTATCTGCCCGGTAAAATCGAGTTTCACATCTGCAGGGAGCCCCTGAAAATTCTCCATTTCCTTTTGGATCTCCGCAACAATAGCCCCTGCATCCGAAAACCCTGGTTTTAAGCCAGAATAAACGGTCACTACCCGTTTATTGTCCCGGTGTTTAATGGCGCTAAAGGAAGAGGTATTCTTTTGACTCGCCATCGCCGAGATTGGAATTTCTTTGATGCGTCCGGTGGCCTGGTCCCTAAAAATGATATTCTGATTGAATAAGGCACTCTTGTCATAGCGCAAATCTTCGCGGAACCGCACGTTTATATCATAGTCTTCCCCGTCTACCTTGTAAACACCTGCTTTTTCGCCAAAAAGAGATCTCCTGAGCTGCTGCCCTACCTGCCCCACGGAAACACCCAGCTCACCGGCTTTTTCCCGGTCTACCTGAACGTTCATCGAAGGCTTACCCTTGTTTACATCAATTTTAAGTTCTTCTATGCCGGCAATATTCCTTTTATTTATGAAATTCCGGATGTTTTCTGCCGTATTGATCAGGACATCATAGTCCTTACCTTCCAATTCAATATTGATCGGATATCCGGTGGGAGGCGTCATGACCTCTTTCTCAACGGAGATGGAAACCCCGGGGAAAATGCCCGTTAGATTGTCCTGAATGTCCTTGCGTAAATCCTCGGTATTGATTCCGTTCCTGTATTTAAATTCACGCATGGAGAGGGTCACCTTTCCTCTGTGAGGCATTTCAGCCGATGAGGCCCCTTCCGTTTGTGGGTTCCCGGCCCCTTCCCCAACCTGGGAAACACCCGATGATAACAGGTAATTATAATCACCATTGGTATAGGCGGGCTTTTTGGTGATCTTGTAGACCCTTTCCTCAATGACCTTTGTAAGTTCATTGGTCTTTTCTATTGCCGTTCCCTGCGGGTATTCTATGTAAATGAAAATTTTATTAGGGATGTTATCCGGGAAGAACTCCACTTTGGTTCTGCCGCTCCCCAATGACCAACCAAACAGCATGATCGTGGTAATTAGCAATAAAGAGGTAAGACCGGCAAACCAGTACACATTTTTACCGCGCAGTGCATATTTGATCTTGTTTTCATAAAAATTCTCAAAACGTTCCAGATAGGTATCCTGAAATGAACGGGACCATTTTTTAAGACCATATTTATAGATCCAGAAAAGGATGGCCGTAAAGATCATGACACTTCCCAATCCGCGCATGCCTCCCCCAAAGAATAGAATAAGGGTACCAAGGCTCCCCAGAATAATACTGATTCGTATCAACTGTTTTTTAGTAAGGACCTTGTCACCAACTTCCATGTATCTGGAAACCAGCATGGAATTCATGAAAATGGCTACAAAGAGAGAAGATCCTAATACTACGGAAAGAGTAATAGGGAAATAGATCATGAACTGACCAAAGATTCCCGGCCAAAGGCCTAATGGAACAAAAGCTGCTACTGTTGTAAGCGTGGAAATGATGATAGGGAGGGCAATTTCCCCGATTCCCTTTTTTGCCGCTTCCATTCTGGACATGCCTTCATCTTCCATGAGTCGGTAAACATTCTCTACCACCACTACACCATTATCTACCAGCATACCTAGCCCCATGATCAACCCAAAAAGGATCATTGTGTTTAGGGTATAACCCAGGAACGAGAGGATCATAAAAGACATGAACATAGACATGGGAATCGCAAAACCAACAAACAGTGCATTCCTGAAGCCCAGGAAGAACATTAGTACGGTTACCACCAGGATGATACCAAAAATGATATTGTTCACGAGGTCATCTACCTGATTTAACGTCTTAGTGGAAGAGTCATTTGCAATGGTTAGCTGCAGGTCATTCGGAAAGTAATTTGCCTGTGCCTGTTTCACCAGTTCCTTTATGTTGGTGGTCGCTTCTATGGTGTTTTGTCCTGACCGCTTTTTTACATCGAGCATCACCACATTGTTTCCATACTCACGGGCATAGGTGGTTTTGTCTTTTTCATTGAAGATAACTGTGGCGATATCCTTCAGGTAAACGGCACCACCTTCTGATTTTACCACAAAGTCATACAATTCCTGTGGATCCGCGATCTCTCCAAGGATACGAATGGTTCGTCGCTGATTGATGGTCTTGAGATTGCCTGCGGACATGGTCATATTCCCATTAGCGATGGTTTGAATGACATCCTGGAAGCTCACTTTTGCGGCCATCATTTTGTATACATCCAAGGCCACTTCCACTTCTTTTTCCTGTGCGCCTCTGATATCTACTTCTTTCACCTGGGGCAGATCCTCGATGAGGTCTTGCAGATACTCGGCGTATTCCTTGAGTATTTCAACCGGGTAGTCTCCCGTAAAATTGATATTGATGATCGGGATTTGTTCTGCCAGGTTCAGATCGAAAACATTGGGTTCTACCTTTGCGCCATTGAATAGCGGCCAGTCTTCACCAGCTTTCTCCCCGTCTACCTCGTCCTTTACTTTTTGCTTCGCTTCTTCAACCGTGATGTTTTCATCGAATTCTGCTGTTATGATGCTGTAATCTTCCTGCGAGGTAGAGGTTAACTCTACCAGGTTACTTACATTTTTAATACGATCTTCCAGGGGTTCTGTGATCAGTCGTTCTACGTCTTCCGCGGTATTTCCCGGATAGGGGGTGCTGATGTAGATCTTGGTTTCCACCACTTCAGGAAACTCTTCCCTTGGCAGGGCCATGTAGGAAGTATATCCTATGAAGAGGAATATTGCGATCATTACATATACTACAGAGGCATTGTCTATTGCCCAGGAAGACAATCGGAATTCCTTATATGCATTTTTTTTCTGTTTACTCATAGCAAAACTTACTTGATGATTTGAACGTCCTGATTGTCTTTTACTGTTCGGGCGCCTTCCTGGATGATCAATTCTCCCGAAGAGAGACCCGTAAGGACCTCAACGAACCTTCCCTGGGTTCTCCCTGTGGTGATGACCCTCCTTTTGGCAGTTCCCTTCATATCCTCACCTGGATTTTCTACAATGTATACGTACTGATCGCCTGCTGCATTTTCCGATATCACACTTTGGGGAATAAGCAATGCTGTAGGGTTGCTGTAATCGTTGATGTTAACCCTGGCACTTAAATTGGGTTTGATGTTTCCTTTTTCATTAGGCACCGGTATTTCTACAGTAAAGGACCGGTTACTTGGATTGATAAAATTACCGGTTTGCCTCACTTTCGTAATGATGGTGTCGCCCAATACAGGAAAATAAACCAATGCTTTACTGGTTTGGTCTATGCTGCCTACGTAGGTTTCGGGTACATCTACGGTAATATACATATCCGACAGGTTCACAATACGGAATACCTCCGCACCCGGTCCGGGCGAAACTACCGTACCCTGATCCTTGATCACATTATCGATGATGCCATTAAATGGGGCACGCATGGATGATTTCCTTAGCTGACTAGCTGCCTGCTCGACGCTATTCATAGTTGCTTCATAGGTAGCTTTAGCCTGCAGGTATTGTATTTCTGACCCTATGTTTTGTTCCCAAAGCCTTTTTTGCCGTTCAAACGTTGTTTTGGCAAGTGCTGCCTGTGTTTTTAATTGTTCGAGCTGACTTCCCATGCCACCATCGTCAATGGTGGCCAGCAATTGCCCTTTCATGACCCTGTCTCCTTCCGTCACATATACCCTTTGTAAGGTGCCTGCCATTTCAGGATAGATAAGGACATTCTGTTTGGTGGCTACGTCTCCCTGTAATTCAAGGTAGTGATCGAAAGGCTGTTCCTGCACTTCGTAAGCACTAACTAAAGGTAATTTGTCGGCTCCGTCAAGTACCGAGATAACAGAATCCAGGATTTTGACCTGATCGTTCAGGGTCTTGAGTTGTGTCGCTATTTCGTTTTTCTTGGTTCGTATCTGGACGAGGTCTCCACTGGAGATCACCTCATCAAGGGTAGTTGCCTTATCGTCTCCACAAGCGATCAGGAAGACGGACGTCAGGAACAAGGATGCTATTTTTCTCATTTTGAAATTCGGGTTAAATAAGGATATTCTTTAATTATTGGTAATTACTTCTAATTCGGTTTTTGCATTAATGACATTCACCATGGATTGTAGATATTCTTGCTGGGCCGTGTATAGTTGGGTTTGTGCCTGCCTTAATTCAAAGCTGGACGCAATGCCTTCCCTGTACTTAATCTGATTTTTCTGTTCGATCCGTTCTGCCAGGTTTAAATTTTGTTGACTGGTAACATATTGTTCAATAACAAGAAGGTAGTCGCTCTTTGCTGTTTCCAATTGTAATCTAATGCGCTCCTTGGTTTCAGTTAATTGCGTCCTGGCTTTGTCCAGGGCTATTTTGGCTCTTTGAGTACTGGCACTTCGTTGAAGCGAGCTAAAGATGGGAATTTTGAGATCAAAACCAAGAATGGAAGAGTTGAACCATTCTTGTTCACTTTTAAAAAAACTAAACGAATCGCTAAAAGCAGTAGTCCCGTAATTTACAAATGCGTTTAAAGAAGGCAAAGCTCTGCTTTTGGCCAACTTTAATTCAAAAAAACGTTGTTCATTGAGATTCGTGATCAATTTGAAATCAACATTGTTTTCCATGTTAAAAGGAGACTCTGTAATTTCAGGATCTACATTCGCTTGCGTAAGATCATCAAGATTTTCTTTTAACTGTGTTTCCATTTCAATAGGAAGGCCCATAGAAAGGTTGAGCATTTGTAATGTGATCTTCAGAAATCTGGTGGCGTTCCTTAATTGATTTTCAACTACGGAATAAGTAATTTGCAATTGTTCCACACTTTCTTCTTCTGCGAGCCCGTTTTCAAAATAGCTCTGTGTCTCAGAAAGATTCTTGCTGAGGGCTTGCAGATTGTTTTCCAAGATGGCAACAGATTCTCTTGCCAGAAGAACATTTCCATAAGCTTCAACAACGGCTTTGCGCACTTCTTGCTGTGTTTTTTCCTTGTTGTTCTGACTATAGCTAAGAAACGCCTTGGTAGCTTGCACCCCAACAATATAAGATCCGTCAAAGATCTGTTGCCGCAAGGTGGCCGTGGCATTTGCCGACTGTGGCTGAGAAAAGATTACGGGTTCAAATTCCCCGGGTTGCCCTCCGAAAAACTCAGCCGGGATTAATGAAACCGGTTGCTTTAATTGATTTTGATAGCCTATATCTGCGGTTATTTGCGGTAAACCGGAAGCAATGGTCTCCCATTTCTGCTTTTGGGCATCGATAATATCACGCTCCGCATTTAAGGCGCTGTAGTTGTTTTCAAGAGCAAAGGCAATAGCTTCTTCAAGGGTAAAGGAGGTTGGTATCTCCTGGGTGTATCCCGTGAATGAAGCTGCCATAAATACAAATAATAAATAATAACGATTCATTTATTCGTGGTTTGATTGTATGATGTCATTTAAAATCTTTCGTCCTTCCGGGGTGATGATCCCACGGAGGTGGTATTCCAGGTAGTGGTCCATAAGTTCTGTAACGGGAAATTCTGCTACCGGAAACAAGGTGTGGTCCTTTATGCTGGTTACTCCTGAGAAATAGATCCTGGCAACAAACCCGATGTTGAGACCCTGCCTGTAAATACCTTGTTCTATACCCCGTTTAACATTATCAATGACGCAATTCTGCATAAGGCTAAACTGTTTCATTCGCAGTGTATGGTGTATCTTCGGATAGTACTTTTGAAGCTGGTATTGAGGTGAGGCCTTCTCATCCTTGAGGTGCATCATGGCAAATTTCTTGATCTCATAGAGCTCTTCAATGGGGTTCTTTTGCAGGCTGCAAATGTCGTCTATGCCTTTTGAGATGATATCAAATAGCCCAATAGTGCATGTTTCCACCAACTTTGTCTTGTTCTCAAAGTGGGTATAAATGGTTTTTTTTGAGATCCCCATTTCATGGGCAAGGTCATCCATGGTAACACTTTTAAAACCAAGTGTCAGGAACATGTCCGTAGCCTTATTGATAATTTTTTCTCGCATAGGAGGGCAAAGGTAAACTAGGAAACTTTAAAAACAAAAAAAGTTTCCAAAGGTTTAGAATTAATTAACATTTTTGAAATGGGAGCCTAGCAGCACAGATTTTAAAAGGATTTACCTCCTTTGTTTGGTTTTCCCGTATTTTTGAAAAAAAATCGCATGCATTCCATCGCATTTTACCAGGAAAAATTCAATGCACATTTAGATTCCAGGCTGGTCCGTAGAGAACCAGCATCGCTGTACGAACCAATGCGCTATATTCTTGGCTTGGGAGGAAAACGGTTACGACCTGTTCTCACCTTATTGACCACTGAACTCTTTGATGGTAATTATCAGGATGCTTATGAGGCAGCACTGGCCGTTGAGTTTTTTCATAATTTTTCCTTGATCCATGATGATATCATGGATGCGGCACCTTTGCGAAGGGGGAAGACCACCGTCCATAAAAAATGGGATATCAACACCGGAATCTTATCCGGAGACTCCATGCTTATTGAAGCATATCAGTTTTTGGAAGCCTATGATCCTGAGGTGTTCAAGGATTTGAGCGTACTCTTCAGCAAAACCGCCATGGAAGTATGCGAAGGGCAGCAGTACGATATGGATTTTGAAGCAAGGGAGGAGGTTATGGTTGAAGAGTACCTCAAAATGATTCAATATAAAACGGCGGTTTTGGTGGCAGCATCCATGAAAATGGGGGCCATTATCGCCAAGGCTCCGAAAACCGAGCAGGCCAAGGTCTACGACTTTGGGTTAAATCTGGGAATTGCGTTTCAATTGCAGGATGACTATCTGGATGCCTTCGGAGATCCTAAGAAATTTGGCAAGCAAATAGGAGGCGATATTATCGAAAATAAAAAGACTTATCTGTATATTAAGTCGCTGGAACTGGGCACTGCCGATATAACCAGGGAATTAAGGGATCTCTATTCCATACAGCCGAAGCAGACAGACAAAAAAGTAAAACGGGTCAAAGAGATCTTTGAGCAATGCGGGGCTTCCAACGAAACAAGAAATGCCATTGCCTTTTACACAGAGAAAGCCTTTGAACAACTCCGGTCTCTTAAGATACCGGCAGAGAAGAAAATCGTCTTGCAGGAGTTCGGGGAGGCACTTATGGGAAGGAAGGTTTAAGGGTTCTTTACCAACGCTTTTTTCGTCCTGTTATGGCCCAGAAAATATGTCTGAAGAGCGATTTTACAAAAGGAATGGGATTAGGTGCCATCATAATATAAAGTTCTTCATACCACTTGGTTTCCTCGTCCAGAAATTTAAAGATCAGTTGCGGACTTCTTTTCTTAAATAACGATTCGAAGATAGGGCGTCCTAATTCATTGTTCCTGTAAAGAATGTTGAGCAAGAGCAGGTCATAATACCAAAAACGGTTCTTTGTGTGGAATTTGGAAAGAGGGAGTCCCGTTTTAAGATGCGTCAGCAAGGCTTTACTCTTTTTTGCCGTATTTCTGAAGGTGTACCCCGTACTTGGCTTGCTCCAGCCACCAGCGGTACCAATATGAAAAAGATGATCCGAATCGTGTTGCGTAAAATCATAACAGGTCATGGGAATACTCCCTTGTTCCGTTTCGGTAATTTCGAAATCCGGGCAATTGTAGTGCGCCTGCATATAGGCAGTAATGGCTTCTTCGTATTCCTGCGCCGGCAGCCTTTTTTCCGAAAACAGGGTATATTCAACGACCGCTTCCGTTTCTGAGAAGGGGAGCACATACATAAAGCGCGTATTTCCTTTCTGTTCAATTGAAAAATCCATAAATGTTGCTTCCGTTGCTTTGAAAACCGGTTGCTTTGTCTTGATAAACCAGCCTATAAAATGCTGTTGTAAAATAGGGTATCTGGGATTCTTATTTATATTCTCGAAGGCAAACCAACTACTGAAGACCTGGCGGGCATAATACGTCCCGCCCTGAGTTCTGATCAGGATATGCTTGTTTCCTTCTTCCAGCATCTCGGTTACGGTTTCCTGAAGGAAGGTCACGTTGGGGTATTCTTTAATTCTTTCCAGGTGGGCCCTGTAGAAATCAAGTCCACTTACCATCTTGTAGGAATAGGGGGCTATTGAAAAAGAGTTCTTAAAATTCTTGCTGGCAAAATAGACCTGATCCCAGGTTTTATGGAGGATGGCATCAAAAGGGCCCTTTCCTTCTTCCCAGTAACACCAGGTACGGTCATTGGTTTTCTTCGGATCTTTATCGATAAGAAGGATACGCTTATCCCTGAAATAAGGGTCTTTGCCCATTCCATCGGCTATCATGAGGCCGGCGGCACCTGCTCCTATGATGATGAAATCGTATTCTGTCATATACCAGTGAAGAAACGCAAAGGTACAAATAAAGCAAGAACCATATAGTTCCTGAAATCACAACCGATAACGTAAACCTGCAAACGCTCTTATTCCCTGATTGGGGCCATAAACGTAAGTAGGATCGAAAGTGAGCGCATACGGATTATCGGCTGTTGCAACTACCTGTCCGTTGGCATCATAGGTAACGTTTTTATCGAAGGGATCATTTGCACGGGCTATAATGAAAGGGGCACTTTTAATAGGCGTCCAGTTAAGTAAATTTTTGATGCCCCCATAGAATTCAAATTCCCGTAGACCGTTAAATGTAAACTGGATATTTTGAATGCTCCAGGTAGGGGAAAATTCCTTGCGCGGATCCAAATCCCCGAGCAGGGGAAGCCGCATTGGGCCATACAAATTACCTGTATAATCCAAGGAGAGATTTAAAGGTTCAATGGCGTATGAGATGCTCCATGTGGCTGTAAACCGTTCTGTCAGGATCTGCCTGGAGCTTACGCCATTTTCGGTACTGGTAACGTCCATCAAGGTACCTCCCAAAAGCAGTTTTAAACCGTTTGGCAGGGAGAGATCGAAATTGGCACTTACTCCCTTGGAAATGGCATTCCCATCGAGGTTGTCATATATGATCTGATCTGCATTGGTATCATAATCTGGCAGGATCCTGTTCGTAAAATAAGTATAAAAAAGGGAAGCATCCAGATTGAAAAAGGTCCCATCCTTACCATATATTTTTTTTAAATAATTAAGGTTCACGTTAAAAGAGCGTTCAGGGTCCAGAGATTCGGTTACGATCACTTCCCTGGCACCTGTCAGAGCTGCGTGTTCTTCTGTAAAAAGATTTACAACCCTAAATCCGGTACCCGTATTGAGTCGGAGTATATCGGAATCCGTCAAATCCCATTTATAAGCCAACCTGGGAGTAAAAATGACCCCATGCCTTTGGTCTAAATCCAGTCGGGCTCCTAAAAGTAAGGTCTGAACTGCTCCCAAACGGATTTCGTCTTGTGCAAACACGCTTGGGATCCAAACCTTATCGGGTTCATTGCCATTTATGCTGGTGGTTGCCGTTGTATTGTCATCGTAATAATTATAGCGTAGGGCTGTTCCTAAAAGGAAGTCGTGTGCGTTTGAGTTCGATCCCCATGTAAGTTGCCCAAATCCAATACGCTGATCGGCCAGGTAAGGGAGCGTTCCGTAAACAGAATTTTGGTCATGATGCGTAAAAGAAAAGGAGAACATCACAGGTTCCTCTATTGGCAACTGATACTTCCCTAATACTTCCCAACGACTCGTATAGATACTTTCACCGTATATTTGATCCCCACCTCTGAATTCAGGGGTCCATTCCATCTGACCTCCCCATCGATCTTCATAAAGATACCTTCCTGCCAGTGAAAAAACACGCTGATTCGACCGTTGGAAATGCCATTTTTGGAAAATTGAAAGACGATCCTGCAAGGTAAGGTCTGTAAAATTGTCGTTGTTGTTGTCTATGGGGGTATTGTAGTTAAAGTAATTCAACCCCAGAAGCAAAGTGGTCTTATGCCCTAAACGTTAACTTTGAACCAAGGTCCAGGTTATATTCACCCCAACCGGTCACATAGCTGTCGACTTCCAGTTCAGGAGCCTCCGGCGGGTGTTTTGTAATAATATTGATGAGGCCGCCTACAGCTTCACTGCCATATAGGGAAGAGGCCGGCCCCTTTACGATCTCTATTTGGGAAATCAGGGAATTTGGGATACCAGAAAGGCCATAAACGGTGCCCAATCCACTAACAATGGGCATGCCATCTATCAAGACAAGCGTATAAGGCCCCTCCAAACCATTGATGTGGACATCACCGGTATTGCATACATTGCAGTTGATCTGCGGCCTCACGCCATTCACATTCGACAGGCCTTCAAATATGTTGGCAGAGGGGTTCTTATTAAGAAATGCGGGAGAGTATACTTCCACGGGTACAGGGCTTGATAAACGGCGAACCGGCTTTAAGGTGCCGCTTACCACAATATCATCCAAGGTTTCAATAGCTTGTTTAAGGACTATATCCAGGAGGTATTCCTTATCATCTGAGATGGTGATGATTCTTTTTGCGGTTTGATACCCCAGAGCAGAGGCTATAACCTCATATGTTCCATAGGTCGTGATTCGGAGTTGATAATAACCGTTGGAATCAGTTGAATTCCCGATGGAAGTATTTCGTATGGTAATGTTCGCAAAAGGGACTGCCTCTGAATCTGAGGTGATCCGTCCCTTGATATAAATCTCCTGAGAATGGCAGCTAAGCCACAGAAAGCATGAAACCAAAAACAAGAATAAATAATCCCGTACAGTATGCCTTGACATTTTCTAGTAAAAATTTAGACAAATCTAAAAATATGTTTTTATAAATAAAAATGTATTTTTGTTGAACAATAATATGTGATGACGCAGTCTGAAGAAAATTATTTAAAAGCCGTCTACCATTTGCAAAAAATGAAGCCCGGTGCCATCTCAACCAATGCCATGGCAGATGAAATGCAGACCAAACCATCTTCGGTAACGGACATGGTTAAGAAGTTGGCCGAAAAAGGGCTGTTGCACTACAAGAAGTACCAGGGGGTATCCCTGAGTCCGACCGGTACTCAAAAGGCATTGGCTGTGATCAGAAAGCACCGCTTATGGGAAACCTTTCTTGTGGAAAAATTGAATTTTTCCTGGGATGAGGTACATGAAATAGCAGAGCAGTTAGAACACATTGAAAGCGAGAAACTGATTGATGAATTAGACAGATTCCTTTTGTACCCCAAAGTAGATCCTCATGGCGATCCAATTCCCGACAAAAATGGGGAGCTGCAGGAAGAGCATACCAGGCTGTTGAGTAATTTAGGGACCCAAACCTCTTGTATCTGTGTAGGGGTAAAGGATTCGTCTGCCTCTTTTCTTCGTTATCTGGATAACAACAAGATTGCCCTTGGAGACCAGATTCAGATCCTGGAAAAGGAAGATTTTGACCAGTCAATACACGTACAGGTTGGAGGTCGTAAACTACAGCTATCCCATCTCATAGCGTCTAATTTATATGTTAAATAAGAATAGCACCAATGGAACAGGTCGTCGCCTATTTTGAATCTATAAATCCTATTTTAGCTGCGTTTTATGCCACCTTGTTTACCTGGGGACTTACGGCCCTGGGAGCGGGACTGGTTTTTTTATTCAAAACGATGAATAGGGCCGTGCTCGATGGAATGCTCGGTTTTACGGGAGGTGTCATGGTAGCGGCCAGTTTTTGGAGTTTGCTGGCACCGGGCATAGAGATGAGTCCGGGAGAAGGTTTCATAAAAGTGATACCGGCGGCAGTTGGATTTTTATTGGGTGCTGCCTTTATCTATGGCCTGGATAAAGTGCTACCTCATATCCATATCAACTTCAAGGAATCAGAAGGGATTAAAACACCCTGGCATCGCACCACCCTTTTAACATTGGCCATTACCTTGCACAATATTCCTGAGGGCCTGGCGGTAGGAGTCCTGTTTGGAGGTGTTGCTGCAGGATTTGAAGGGGCCAATATTGGCGGAGCCGTAGCCCTGGCCCTGGGAATAGGCCTGCAAAATTTCCCTGAAGGATTCGCAGTGGCAATGCCACTAAGGCGTCAGGGCCTCTCGCGCCTGAGGAGTTTTGCCTTTGGGCAGGCCTCTGCCCTGGTAGAGCCCATTGCAGCCGTCCTGGGCGCCTGGGCTGTGCTCACCTTTCAGCCTATTTTGCCCTATGCACTGTCCTTTGCTGCCGGTGCCATGATCTTCGTGGTCGTTGAAGAGGTCATCCCTGAAACGCAACAAGACAAGTATACCGATATTGCCACCATGGGATTTATTGGCGGGTTTATCATTATGATGGCCCTTGACGTGGGACTCGGATAAACCTTTTTTATTCGGTTAATAGCGAAAATACTCCCCTGATGAGGAACTGTGATTCCGCATCGGTTGTTCCAGGCCCATGAAGGGCCGTAAAGCCATCAAATTGCTCACCTGGCGTTATTGGTATTTTTTTGAAAACATAAGCCTCATTGGTTTCTGAAACTAATTTGAGGGCATAGTAGGTATTATCCAGCTCTGCCAGTGCCATGGAAGGCAATGCCGGTTTTTCGGATTGGGCGCTAATGATACCTGCATCCACGAACATGCCTGTTAAGAAGTGATGGTGGTCATCTTCCTTAAGTTCACCATGTACTTTAACAGTTCTGTTGGCTTCAATGTTGGTGCCTATAAGATAGACCTCCGCTTCATAGGTTTCACCTGAGGCTTCCGGAATCGTAAATTGTATCGTTTGCCCCTTCCTTAATTTCATTATATCCTTTTCAAAAACGCGTAATTCCAGATGAATATGATCATTGTTCGTGATCTCCAGGATCTCATCGGAAGGGGCAACATACATCCCTTTTAAAACATTCATTTTTGTAATGCTCCCGTCAATAGGGGCATAGATGTTTGATACTGATCGGATTTCACCGTTTTCTACCTTTTCAACCGAAATATTGAGCATACCGAGTTTTTGCTTGAGTCCGTTGTAGCTTGCAAGTTTGGACTTGTAGTCGCTCTCTGCCTTCATAAAGCTTTTTTGTGAAGAGATATTTTCGGCGAGTAATTGCTGTTGTCGTTCATATTCTGCCTGCAGAAATGTCAGCTGTTGCTTCGCTTCAAGATAGTTTTGCTGAAGGGTAACAAACTCGGGATTTTCTATGGTAAGCAATACCTGCCCTTTCTTAACAACATCTCCAATCAGAAGCGGAGTTTCTTTAATATAGCCTCCAAAAAAGGCACTGACGAGCGCCCTGTTTTCAGGGGGAACATCGATCATGCCGGTGGCCTGGATGGTTTGGGGGAACGATTTAGTGGTAATCTTTCCTAATTTCATACCTCCTTCCTCGAACTGTTCACGGGAAACGGTAATGGTAAGGTCGTCTTGGTAACTGCCGTTAGCAGAAACAGCCTCCTTGTCTTTACAACCAAGAAGGATCGTCAGAAAAAGTGTAACGTATACTAATTGCGGAAAGCGGTTCATAGTCAATAATTAAAGGGTTAGATAATTGATCTCAATGATGGTCTGATTGTACTCATTAAGACTGTCCAGGTAACTGAGCATAATGTCATACGCATTCTCAATACTCTGGATATATTGAAAGAAGTCTATCTCTCCATTCCTGAAGCTGCTGGAGGCCGTTTTCAGGATCTCATCAGATAGCGTTTTACCTTCCATCTCATAATAGGCCAGTGCTTTTTTATTTTGGAGAAAGGAGGCATTTAGGATTTTCCATTTCGTTTTTAGCTGACTTTCATACTCGTTACCTTCCTCTGCAACCATTTCTTTTTCTATGGTGGAAGCCTTTATTCTGGAAGCGTGCCCGCTAAACAGCAGGGGTATTTTCAGTCCGATAAGATAACCGCTCACATTGTCATTGAGTTCTGCATTGGTTCCCTGAAAATACTCCAACGCAATATCGGGCAGCAGCCGTTGTTTTTCCAATTGGTTTTCTGCTTTAATAAGCAGGTTTTTGTTGCGATAAAGGGCCATTTCCGGGGAATCATCTATGTGTTGCTCCTGTAAGACAGCTTTTTTCATAGGTTCCCTCAAAATGATGACAGTATCCTTTATCTGGAGTACCTGAAGCAGTGAAGTATACGATTGCCTTACTTCATTGACCGCCCTGTTTTTCTGGATCGCTATCTGCCTTTGTTTAGAGGTAGCGGTCACCTTTTCAAGGTAATTGGTCTCCCCCAGCTCAAACCGGCGTTTGGCAGCATGGTCAAATTGTTTGTAAAGACTATCCAGCCGATCATAGATATGCTCTTTTTCCTTTTTGATCTGGTAGTCATAATAGGCCTTGGTCAGTTTTTTAAGGACCGTTTTTTTCTGTATTTCAAAGACGTCTTTTTCGAGCAGGGCAGATGCATTTTGCACTTTTCTTTGTGCACCGTAAACAGTAGGGAACAGAAGGTCCTGCCTTACTCCAAACACGTCAATGGGGAGTCCGTTAATGGCTAAATTATTTTCATCGTAGGTATAATACACTTCGGTTTTGTTAAAATCGAAGGCAGCTCCTTTTAGGGCTTCCGATCTTTCTAACCGCAATTTAGAGGCCTGCAACCCCGCATTGTTTTCCAGGACCATAGGAATCATTTCTTCCAGACTTACGGGTGAGGTTTGTCCTGAGACGCTCAGGGAAATCAGGATAAAAAGCAAGCCTAAAGGTTTTTTTGATGAGATCCTTCCAGGGATCTTTCTATGGGTGTAGGAACTGTTAAAGAGGGCATACAAAACGGGGAGTACTACCATGGTCAGAAGGGTAGCAGAAACCAGACCGCCAATAACCACGGTGGCCAGGGGTCGTTGGACCTCTGCCCCGGCATTGGTAGAAATGGCCATTGGCAAAAAACCCAGTGCAGCTGCCGAGGCTGTCAACAAAACAGGCCTTAACCGGTCTTTGGTTCCTTGTTTAATAAGTGTTTCCATATCTGCAAATCCTTGTCGTTTAAGTTCCTTGAAATGTTCAATAAGTACTATTCCATTGAGCACGGCTATTCCAAAAAGGGCTATAAAACCAACCCCTGCCGAAATGCTGAAAGGCAGGTCCCTGATCCAGAGCAGAAACACGCCGCCAATGGCTGCAAGGGGAATGGCCGTATAGATCAACAGTGCTTCCCTAATCGAATTGAAAGTGAAGAAGAGCAGGACGAATATGAGGACCAGGGCTATAGGCACTGCTATTTTGAGTCGGGCCTTGGCACTCTGTAAATTCTCAAATTGACCTCCGTAGCTGATGGAATAGCCTACGGGAAGAGAAATGTCCTTTTCTATGCGTTGTTGTACCTCATCTACGACCGACTGCAGGTCCCGATTCCGGACATTGATCCCTACCACTATTCTTCTTCTCGAATTATCACGGGAAATTTTGGCGGCTTCCTTTTGGAAGGAAATGTTGGCTACCTGAGCTAAGGGGATCTTACCTCCCGAAGGAAGGTCTACATAGAGGTTCTTAAGGTCATCGATGCCTTTCCTTTGTTCCTGATGAAGTCTTACCACCATATCAAATTTCCGTTCTCCCTCGTACACGCTGCCAACAATATTTCCGGAAAATCCCATGGATATCATTTTATTCAGTTCTTCGATCGTAAGGCCATAGCGTGCCAATTTGGATCGGTCATAGGACACATTCATTTGTGGCAGGCCCGCGATCTTTTCTACCGTAATATCGGCAGCTCCCTGCACATCTTCAATAAGAGTTTTAATCTCCTCTCCTTTATTAACCAGAATATCGAGGTCTTCTCCAAAGATTTTAATGGCAATATCTGCCCGCACCCCCGTGATCAGTTCATTGAACCGCATCTCTATGGGTTGGGTAAACTCTATCTCCATCCCCGGGAGCTTTTCTAGAGCCTCCTTAAACTTTTCAGCCAGTTCATCTTTGGTTTTGGCAGAACGCCATGTGCTTATCGGGTGGAGTATAATGATCACATCGCTTTCTTCCATGGACATAGGGTCTGTGGGCACTTCGGCCGCTCCTATGCGGGTAACCACCTGTTTTACTTCCGGAAACTGTTCTAAAAGTATCTGTTCAATTTTAGTGGTGGTTTCAATGGTTTCGCTTAGCGACGTGCCTGTTTTCAGTACCGGCTGTATCACAAAATCGCCTTCATCGAGCGTTGGCACAAATTCGCCCCCCATGTTGGCAAAGAGGAGAACGGATGATACAAGGAGGGCCAGTGCGATACCCAACACAATTTTTTTCTTTTGTAATGCCCAGTGCAGGGTTGGGGTATAAAGGGCATATAGCCACGTCATGATCCGAACGGCAATATTTTTTTCCGTTTGTTGTGAAGGCTTTAGAAAAATAGAGGAAATGACAGGCACATACGTAAGACAAAGGATCATGGCACCTATAAGGGCAAAACTAAAGGTAAGCCCCATGGGTTTGAACATTTTTCCTTCCACCCCGCTCAGGGACAGGATCGGAATAAAAACGATCAAAATGATCAGTTGTCCAAAAATGGCCGAATTCATCATTTTGGAGGCCCCTTTCCTCACAATATTATCTTTTAACTCCTTTTGTGCGGGTTTGTTCAGGCTGCGGAATTGATTGCTTTTTGTGGTTATCTCAAAGGCAATGAATTCTACGATAATGACAGCGCCATCAATAATGATCCCAAAATCAATGGCCCCGAGGCTCATGAGGTTAGCATCCACCCCAAAAATATACATCATGGAAAGGGCAAACATGAGGCTCAAAGGAATCACGGATGCCACAACAAGTCCCGATCTAAAATTGCCAAGTAGCAGTACCACTACAAAAACGACAATAAGGCATCCCAGGATCAGGTTTTCTACGACAGTGGCCGTAGTTCGTCCAATAAGTTCACTCCTGTCCAGAAAGGCATTTATATAGACCCCTTCCGGTAAGGATCCTGAAATGGAAGCGACCCGCTCTTTTACGGCCTCTATCACCTTTTTTGAATTGGCATCCTTAAGCATCATCACCTGTCCTAATACTTTTTCGCCTTCCCCGTTGCCTGTAATGGCGCCAAAGCGCAGGGCGTTGCCGAAACCAACTTCTGCCAGGTCCTTTATTATAATGGGTACGCCGTCTTTATTTTTGACTACAATATTCTCTATATCTTCTACAGATCCTACCAGGCCCTCGCCACGAATAAAATAGACCTGGTTTTCTTTCTCAATATAGCCACCTCCTGTAACACTGTTATTCCTTTCCAGGGCTGTAAAAACATCACCGGCGGTAATGTCCATGGCATTTAATTGTTGTGTTTTAATAGCGATTTCATATTGTTTAAGCTTGCCACCCCAGGTATTTACTTCTACCACCCCAGGAATTCCCGATAGTTGTCGCTTAACGATCCAGTCCTGTATGGTTCGCAGATCGATTGGCGAATAGCGGTCCTTATAGCCAGGTTTCACCTCCAGGGTATATTGATAGATCTCACCTAAACCGGTAGTTATAGGACCCATCTCCGGACTTCCAAAGCCTTGCGGAATTTTTTCTGAGGCCGATTTTATCTTTTCTGCGATCAGTTGCCGTGGTAAATAGGTGCCCATATCATCATCAAAAACAATGGTAACCACAGACAGTCCAAATTTTGATACGGATCTTATCTCCTTTACACCGGGGAGGTTAACCATTTCCAGCTCAACCGGATAGGTAATGAACTTTTCCATCTCCTGGGTAGATAAGCTGGTGGAGGTAGTGATTACCTGAACCTGGTTGTTGGTAACATCGGGAACAGCCCCAATAGGTATTTGCGTAAGGGAGTATGAACCATACCCTATAACAAAAACAACAAAAAGAAGTATCAGAAATTTATTCCGAATACTATAGCTAATAATACGTGACAGCATAATTGAAATACGTGTTGGTAGGACAACCAATCCTATAGGTTGGATCGGTGCATTAAAATAATTCCACTAAACAGTTAGATCGGCAAGGCTTGCACAGGAGATAGTGTGCAAGGAGTTATCCTAATCGCGGAGGTTGAAATACGCCTGACCGGTATCCCGAGGAATCGCTTTGTAGGTAATAGAAATTATCCGACTGCATAGGATGCGCCTCTATTTTTTGGCGGGTAAACATACTTGGCAACAGGACAAAGGCATTCACGATATGATGCGTACAGGAATGGTTTTGAAAAGGGAGACTTTCGTGGTCTTCCTGTTCTTCGCTATGATTTTTATGGTGGTCTTCTTTCAGCTCACCGTAATGCTTTGACAGGAAAACAAGAAGGGAGTCGCCGTATTGTTTTTTGTGGAATGCCGCATGCTCGATAAATTCATCCAATTGTACCACGTCTCCAAAACTTATATTAAAACTTTGGAACAGAATGAGTAAGGCAGCCAGTATGGAAAATAGTTTTGTCATGGTCTATAATTCCAAATATACCATTTTTACCAATAATTCTGTCATTCGCTATTTTCCGTATACTTATTTTCTTTTGAGACCTCATATGGAATGGTGTCTATGATATATTGAAGTGCCTTCAGCCTTGCTTCTATCTTCCGGTTGGCCTCAATGATCACCCAGGGAGAGGATTTGGTATTGGTGTGCTCAAACATTTTCACTTTGAAATCCGTATACAGGTCCCAAAGGTCTTGTGCTCTACGATCCACTTCGGTCATTTTCCAGCGTTTTAAAGGATCAGACTGGATATCTTTAAAACGTAGGGCCTGTTGTTCCTTAGAGATGGAAAAGTATAATTTGATGAGATAGATCCCGGAATCCATGATCATACCTTCAAAACTGTTCACCTGCTCCATAAAGCTGCGGTATTGCTCCTTAGTGCAAAATCCGTTCACAGGCTCTACGATAGCCCTGTTATACCAGCTGCGGTCAAAAAACACCATTTCACCGGGTTTCGGGAGTTGGTTTACATACCGCTGGAAATACCATTGCCCCTGTTCCTCAACTGTTGGTTTTGGGAGTGCCACTATCCGGAACTGCCTGGGATTAATATGTTCAGTAATACGGCGTATGGCCCCTCCTTTACCGGCTGCATCGCGTCCTTCAAAGAGAATGACCACCTTTTTGTTTTTTTCGATCACCCAATTCTGAAGCTTGATAATTTCTGCCTGAAGGGCATGAAATTGGAGCTCACTTTTAGTCAGCCGAAGGGCTTTTTCAACATTTGTTTTTTTATCTGCCAGGAGCATTTTTAAACCCAAGGGAGAATTGAGAAGTTCAATGTCTTCTTCACTGAGAGCTAGCGTTGGCACTACTTTTTTCTTCATAGACTAGATATCTATTTGTTCTATTTGCCTGTAATAGCGCAAGACAATATTTGGGTCGGGCAGAATGGTTGTCTTTGTCTTGTGACTCACGGTATAATCGAATTTAGACAGGACATAACGCATGCTTTCCAAACGGGCTGTTTTTTTGTCGTTGGCCCTAACAATGATCCAGGGGCTAAAGGTAGAATGGGTTTTTGAGAACATATGTTCCTTGTAATAGGTGTACTGATTCCAAAGTTCCTGCCCTCTCTTGTCTACAGGGCTGAATTTCCATTTCTTAAGCGGGTTTAGCAACCTCGATTCAATGCGCCTTTTCTGCTCTTTTTTGGAAATGGAGAACCAAAATTTGATAATGTGTACCCCATCTTCATAGAGCATATGCTCAAATCCGGGGACCTGAACCATGAATTGGTTGTATTCACGGGGGGTACAAAAACCCATAACCGGTTCCACGACCGCCCTGTTATACCAGCTTCTGTCGAACAATACGATCTCTCCCGGGTTGGGGAGTTCTTTGATATACCTTCTGAAATACCATTGCCCACGCTCCACATCGGTCGGTTTTGATAAGGCTACCACACGGGTAGAACGGGGGTCTAAATGCTGTTTAAACCGTTTGATGGTTCCTCCCTTTCCGGCAGCATCCCTTCCTTCAAAAATGATGGCTACGCGTAACCCTTTTTTCTTCACCCATCGCTGAAAGTTGACCATTTCGATCTGTAGCAGGCGCAACTCTTCTTCATAGCGCAATGTCCTCAGGGCTTTTCCTATCTTAAACTGTTTTTCTTCGGCGATTTCGATAAGGTCTTTCCTTCTTTTTGCCCCACTTAAGTCTTCAATGGTAAACATCTGTAATATCGTATTTAAAAAAATAAGAAGCCTGAATGGCTTTTATAATAAATCAATTTAGAGGGCGTGTATCCCGCTGTCCTAAAGATACTAATTTATGTACAGGAATAGGATGCTCTTTGGTGATTGTTGCCTTTATGCAAAAAATCTGGACGCCATTCGCACTCCTTTCTTGTATTACTGCCACCTATTGATTATGTTTAAACCTCTTATAATTGCTACCTCATGAAACGCACTTACTTTATTGCTTTCTTTCTGTTTCTCCTTTGTTTAAATACCGTTGATGCACAGAAAAAGAATTTTGATTATCTCGATGTTTTTGATTTGTCCTATGTGTCGGATCCCCAGATCGCCCCGGACGGATCCTGGATCGTATACCGGAGGATGGGCTTTGATATTCTGACAGACCGGGCAGAAGGGAATCTCTGGATGATCCGAAAAGATGGGAGCCAGCATCAGAAACTTACGTCACGGGAAGTATCGGAGTATAGTCCAAGATGGTCTCCTTCCGGAGACAGGCTTGCCTTCGTAAGCAGTACGGAGGAAGGCGCTGAGATCTATATGTATTGGGTAGGTAGCGGTAAGTTCGCGAGGATCTCGCAACTTCCCTTTAGCCCCTCATCCTTAACATGGTCTCCTAAAGGAGATCAGCTGGCCTTTTCCATGAATGTAGCCAAGAAACCGCCGGTGATAGCAAAAATGCCTGAGAAACCGAAGGGGGCAAAATGGGCCGATGCACCAAGAATAACAGACCGTGTTTATCACGAAGCAGATGGCAGGGGCTATATTCCTCCCGGATTCAATCACCTTTTTGTGATACCGGCAGAAGGAGGAGCCCCAAGACAACTTACCCAGGGCGATTATCAGCACAGGGGTGCTATTTCCTGGGCATCAGATGGGAGCCATCTATACTTTTCAGCGAATAGGAACGACGACTGGGAATACGATTTTCGCAATAGTGAGATCTATGCGGTGCGTGTCTCGGATGGTACCATAGAACAACTTACCACCCGACAGGGTCCGGACCGGAGCCCCACCGTTTCGCCTAATGGAAAATACATAGCCTATGTTGGGTATGAAGATAAAGTACAGGCCTATCAGGTAAGCCAATTACAGCTTATGGAGGCAGATGGGAGTAATAAAAGGGTGCTTTCCAATAACCTGGACAGGAGTATAGAGGCCATGCAGTGGGACGCAAATAGCACAGGACTTTACATCATGTACGATGACAAGGGGGATACAAAGATCGGACACCTTTCTTTAGATGGCACCTTAAAAAACCTTGCCGGGAATGTGGGGGGTACTTCCATTGGAAGGCCTTACGGCGGCGGGTCTTTTAGCGTTTCAGATAACGGGGCCGTTACTTTTACGCAGACACGGCCTGAATATCCAGCAGAGCTTGCGGTCCTTGAACCAAGAAAGGGAAAGGTAACAAAAATCACCTCCCTTAATAAGGCACTGATGGATTTCCGTGAATTGGGAAAAGTAGAGGAGATCTGGTATACTTCTTCTTATGATAAGCGCGACATACAGGGTTGGGTGGTCTATCCTCCCGGATATGATGCTAGTAAGAAATACCCGTTTTTGGTAGAGAACCACGGAGGGCCCATATCGAACTACGGGGATCGGTTTTCTGCTGAAATGCAGCTATATGCCGCTGCCGGCTATGTGGTCTTTTACCCGAACGCCAGAGGCAGTACCAGTTACGGGGAGGACTTCGGGAACCAGCTATACAATAACTATCCGGGTCAGGATTATAATGATGTAATGGATGGCGTAGATTATTGCATTGCCAAGGGGATTGCCCATGAGGACCAGCTTTTTGTTACAGGGGGTAGTGCCGGAGGTATTATGACCGCCTGGATCATTGGAAAAAACAATCGTTTTGCGTCGGCTGTGGTAGCCAAACCGGTCATGAACTGGATAAGCAAGACCCTGGTGGCAGATAATTATTTTGGGTACGCCAATTCCCGTTATCCGGGTCAACCCTGGGAAAATTTTGAAGGATATTGGAAATTCTCCCCCTTGTCATTGGTTGGGAATATTGAAACGCCCACCATGGTGATGGTGGGGATGGAAGACCTCAGGACACCACCTAGTGAGGCCAAACAACTTTACCATGCCCTTAAACTGCGCAAAATTGAAACGGTGCTGGTAGAGATACCAGGGGCCAGTCACGGTATTGCCAACAAACCCAGCAACCTGATCACCAAAATTGCGCATACGTTGGCCTGGTTTGAAAAGTATCGCACTACTGAAAAGGAGTAGATGGCTGCTGGAAAACGACATTGGGTTTGGAATTTGGTCATTGTGATCACCATAGGTTTATGTATCGCGGTCTTTATTTTACATGCAAAGACCTGGAGCGGAATGGAAATGGACCGAATGTACCTGCGATCGGGATTTTACTATACTGCGATCCCTTTTTCCGACATTGAGGAGGTGCGTATGGTGCCCAAAATTCCCTCACTGGAGCGGATCAGTGGTTTTTCTGCCTGGGAGGTAGAAAAAGGGATTTTTAAGGATACACTGACTGGGAAGGAAAACATAAGGGTCTATGTGGACGACCTTTCACAGGAAAAAATAAAAATAGCATGCAAAGACAGTTCCCTGGTGTTTTTTAATTTTCCTGACTCATCAGAAACAAACGCCTTCTTCAGGGAATTAAAAATGAAATTAAAAAATTAATAGATTTCCCATACTTTTGTGCCCACATTTCAGTTTACAGGTAGAGAATTGGGTTAATGATGAAGAAACAGGTTTTACTTCTATTATTTTTATTTCCATTAGTAACAGTCGCGCAACATAGACTGACAGTGGAGGTACAGGGTGTAAAGACCTCCAATGGCAACATAAATGTCGCCGTATACAATAAAGAAGACGGTTTCCTGAAATTTGAGAAGGTCTACTTTTCGGACAGTACCGCAGCTTTGCAGGGTCAAACGGAAGTAAAGATCAACAACCTGCCGGACGGGGAATATGCCCTCGCCGTCTTCCATGATGAAAACGGGAATAACATCCTGGATACCAACTGGCTGGGCATTCCCAAAGAACCGATCGGTTTTTCCAAAGGAAAAATGAAAACGTTCGGTCCACCCACCTTTAAGGAATGTGTCTTCCTGGTTACATCGGACCAGCAGATCACCATTTCCCTCTAAGTATTAATCCTTACTTTGCTCGTACCCATCGGGCCGTTTCCATTTGACCGGTGCCGTTGGTTCTTGCTTCATATTAAACTCCTGAGTTTTCAATAATCGCATGGCTTCTTCCACGCTTTTTTCCAACTGTGGATCCCTGCCTTCCATCACCAGCTTTGGGTCCTGGATCACTTCAATATCCGGAGCAACGCCAACCCCTTCCACGGCCCATTGTCCATTAGTATCAAAAAAGCCTCCACGTGGTGCTACCATACGGCCCCCATCTATGAATCGCGGGGTATCCCAGGTGCCCACGAGCCCACCCCAGGTCCTGGTTCCAACCAGGGGGCCTATGTTTTTGGCCTTGAACATATAAGGCAAGAGGTCGCCACCAGATCCGGCCCTTTCATTAATGATCATGACCTTGGGCCCCCAGATGCCGGCAATGGGAGTGGTCCAGGGCCTGTTGTCATTGGTTTTACTATTAAAATAGCCCAATAAGGTCCTGTCCATTATGTCAATCATATAATCCGCAGCCGAGCCACCTCCGTTGTTTCGCTCGTCAATAATCACCCCTTTTTTGTCCTGCTGTGAGAAATAGTACCTGTTAAAGTATTCAAAGCCCCTGCCGCTGGTATTGGGCACATAGACATAGGCCAGCTTTCCATTCGAAAGCGCGTCTACCTTTTTCCTGTTCCCCTCGATCCAGTCAAAGGTGCGAAGTCCGTTTTCATTGCTCACCGGGGTAATGAGGATGTCTTTTGCCTTTGCAGGATCTGTGCTGGAGCCCACTTTTAGTAAGGTTTCCCTATTTGCCGTCTGTTCCAAAAGGCTGTATGGATTCATGGGAGCTGTTAAATCTTTTCCATTGATAGCCAGGATATAATCCCCCTGTTTCACCTCAATACCCGGACTAAATAAGGGGGCTTGCACCTCTGGATTCCAACTTTCGCCCGTGTAGATCTTGGCAATACGATAACGTCCATTGATCTCTTCAAGATCACAGCCAAGGAGGCCTACCGGAATGCGCTCTACATCGGGTTGGTCTCCTCCCGAGACATAGGAGTGCCCAATGGATACTTCCCCGCTCATGATATCGACCACATAATTGAGATCGGTACGGTGCCGTACATGGGCTATCCAGGGGGCATACCAATCATAGATCAGTTGCCATGGGGCACCGTGCACATTGTTGACATAAAGAAAATCGCGCATAAAACGCCACCCTTCCTTAAAGATCTGATGGTATTCCTGTTGCGGATCTACCAGGACCTTCAGATTGGTTTCCAGTTTTCCATCCCCATTCTTAAAAGTGACTTTTGTTTCGCCAATATACCAGGAACCGTTTTTACGGATCAGGACACTTTTTCTGTCTGAAGAGGGAATGAATTCAGCAATGTCGTCCCCATAGTCTTCTGCCTTCATTTTTTCAACATCATAGGTATGGACTTTGAAGTTCGGTTTGTTGGGGATCACTTCTTCAATAAAAACAGTATGCTTTGGTCCTTTCGCAAGTCCAATATAGTTGCGTTCTTCCAGTTTTAACGGGATGGCCCTATTATAGATCCCGGCGGCATCTATAGTTACGACAACCGCTTTTTCTTCGGACGTTTCTGTATCTTTTTTCCCTTTTCCCTTTTTTTCCTGTTCCGGGGCCTTTTCCGGTTCTTCTTCATCTGATTTTGGCAGGTTAGGGGCCTTACCATCTTTGGAAAGGACAATGGCATAAAGGCTACGGGTTACCTGAGGGTCATAGGAACTCATATCGAGCCAACCTGATTGCAGGCCATAATTGGTGCTGGCCAGAAAATAAAGGTATGCCCCATTTTCGTCCCAAACCGGACTAATGGCATCGGCCATGCCATCGGTTAACTGGAGCTCTTGTTTTGTCCTTACATTATAGGCAAATAATGCCTTAAAATGACTGTTAAGTTGTTTAGGGTACGCGATCCATTGGCTATCGGGAGACCAGACCGGATTCATGGTCCTGTTGGGGTGCGCATAGCGGTCTGTCGCAACCTTTTGAGCGGTACTGCTTGCCAGGTTGAGGACCCATATATTGTAATCCGTATCGGAATAGGCAATATGGGTGCCATCGGGAGACCAGTCCGGTTGGAAGTAAAAGGTTGGATTGGGCAGTGCGTAGGCTTTTTGGTTCATGCCCTCCTGATCCGCGACCATCATTTGGTACTCCCCGCTGGCGTCTGAAAACCAGGCGATCTTATCTCCCTTGGGAGACCATACGGGCGATCGGTCCGCAGCCCCCGGAGATTTACTGAGGTTCCTGTAGGTGCCATTTTCTTTCGGGACACTTAGTATTTCACCCCTGTATTCAAAAAGCGCCCGCTTTCCTGTTGGTGAAATGGTGGCGTTCACAAGGTCATTACCCGTTACGGATACCCAGCGTGGTCTTGAAAAATTCATATCCCCGTTCACCTGGATCACCAATTGACGGGATGTGCCATCCTCCGGGTTAAGTAAGTGAAGGTATCCCCCCTGCTCATACACGATCTGATCCGGGCCCGCATCAAGGCTTTTCACATCGAATTTTTTATGATGGGTGAGTTGTTTTTCTTCCCCATTGGAGGGATCATAAGACCATATATTGCTTGCCAGGTCGCGCTCGGAGAGGTAATATATTTTATTATTGAACCATACGGGGTCCAAATGACGTTCCCCGGTAGGTTGCGGGATCCTTTTAAGTGCTTTGGTGGCCAGCTCAACAATCCAAATGGGCATGGCCTGCCCCCCGCGGTAATTTCGCCATTCAGGGTCCCAAAAGGTGATAGGCACATAGGCGATGTGTTTCCCATCCGGGGATATTTCACCATACGCTGCCCTTGGAATAGGGACTGCTTCGGGAAGCCCTCCCTGAGGAGCTACCGTATACAGTTTATTGGTCTGTGTAGGCCTGGATTCCCTTCCGGAACGAAATAGGATCCTGCCCTCCGGGGTCCAGCCCTGAACAAAATCGCCACTGGGATGCCAGGTAAGTCTTTGTGGTTCCCCTCCTTTTGCGGGAATGATGTATACATCCGTATTTCCATCGTATTCTGCTGTAAAAGCGATCCAGTTACCATCCGGCGAAAAATGGGGGAGGGATTCATATCCTTCATTACTGGTAAGACGTTCTGCATTGCCACCGGCAATGGAAACCTTCCATAGGTCGTTCGCGTAAACGAAGACAATTTCGGTAGCGGAGACAGTAGGCTGTCTCAGGAGTTGTGTTCCCTGTGCGTTTAGGTTAAAGACCAGGAAGAGTAAGAATAGTACCGGTAGCTTTTTCATGATGTATGATGGATTAGGTGGTCAAAATAGCGAAAAATCATGAAGGAACCAATAGTGGCAAGCGGTATAAAAATGGCATCTGGGTCATTATAAGAATAGTGACGAAACCAAAAAAGCCATCGAAAGGAATTACAAGTAGGAAAAGAAAAATGAAAATCAGTTTGTGGTTATTCTAATGACCCCATTGGCACCTCTGGTACCGTATTCTGAAGTATCGGCGCCACTCAATGCTTCAATTTTCTTTATGTTCACGTTATCTACCAATTGATCAATATCGCGAAAGGAGGTGCCAACAGGATAGCCGTTCAGCACATAGAGGGGTTCCTGAGAACCTTCCATACTCATCGAATTATTGGCTTTGTTAAAATAAGGAATGCCACCTCGCACAACGATCCCAGGGAGGCGTCTTATCTGATTCAGGAGGGATATGGTCACCCGGTTCTCATCTTCCAGTGATTTTTCCAGGGAGACCCCCGTGCTGTCAGCAGCGCTTTTTTTGGTTCCACAGGCGGTAAGGAACAACAAACCGCAACAAAGAAGAAAGACAAAATGTTTCATAGATCCATGGATTATAATGGAAGTATAAAGGTACTATAATTTCAAGGACAGCTGGCAGCTAATTGGTACGCACTGTTTAACATTGTCCGAATGATTATCTTTAGCCAAAATATACTCTTATGATATTATTAGTACAATTCCTGGGCGCTTTATATGGTTTGTTAGCAGTGGTTTTTGGGGCTTTTGGGGCCCATGCCTTAAAAAAATCCTTATCGGATGCGCAATTACAAAGTTTTGAGACCGGGGTTAAATACCAGATGTACCACAGTATTTTATTACTGGTATTAGGCTTTAATCTGGGCTTTACCACTCCTTTGGAAAGTTATATGGCCTATTGTTTTATTCTTGGGGTCTTCCTTTTTTCTTTTAGCATATACGGGCTCAGCATTAGCACCTCTAAAGGCAGCAAATGGAAGTGGCTGGGTCCTGTAACGCCTTTGGGGGGGCTATTGCTGGTTGTTGGCTGGGGCTTACTACTTTATTCCTTTATTGCTCACATTATTTGAGGCTAATGACAGCCACAGTCTTCCTGCCCGCAGCCATGAGTGTTGCTTTTCCGGGTCTTGAACAGCTTTTTGGGCAGGATAAACTTCTTTACCAAATACCCTACGGCAATAAAGAGCGTGAGATAGACCAGGATGAATTGAAGGCTCATAACGTTATTTTAAAAGTTGGTAGGCAATCAATGCCACAAGATAGGCAAAAGCACTCATGAACACCAATTGTGCAATAGGCCATTTCCAACTATTGGTCTCCCTTTTGACTATGGCAAGGGTACTCATACATTGCATGGCAAAGGCATAGAACAGGAGCAGGGAAATTCCTGAAGCAAGATTAAAAAGCGGTTTGTTGGTCACAGGGTTGACCTCTGCCGCCATGCGATTCTTAATAGTCTCTTCTTCATCGTTCCCCACGCTGTAGATGGTGGCCAGGGTTCCGACAAAGACCTCCCGGGCCGCAAAAGACGTCAGTACGGCGATACCAATTTTCCAATCATAACCAAGAGGCTTTACAGCGGGTTCTATAGCCTTTCCCAGGTACCCGATATAGGAATTTTCCAGCTTAAAACCGGCGATTTCCTGTTTCGTTGCCCTTTCAAAAAGGGCTGTTTGTCGTAAGGCCAAAGAGTCTTGGATCTGGGATTCACTCATGGCAGGCTGTTCCCTTAGTGTCTGCTCATAGGTTTGTACTTCATCAGAAATAGCCGCCTGGTTGTAATTTGTCAAGCCTTGTTCCTGTATCCTTGCCTGCACCAGTTGTTCGGCATTGTCAAAGGTGTCCGAAACACCGTTGGATCCCAGGAACCAAAGCACTATGGAAATTGCCAGGATGATCTTGCCTGCGCCATAAACAAAGCTTTTGGTCTTTTCGATCACCGTATAGGCCACATTCTTCAATAATGGGAGTTTGTAATTAGGCATTTCAATGACGAAGAAGGTCCGACTATTGATCTTCAATATTTTATGAAGGACCATGGCAGAGGAGATGGCCGCCAAAAACCCAATAATATACAGTAGCATGAGGGTAAGGGCCTGATAACTCAGGCCGATGAACCTGCCTTCCGGGATCACCAGGGCAATGATGATCAGGTATACCGGTAAGCGGGCAGAGCAGGTAATGAAAGGTGTTACTAAAATGGTGATCAGCCGTTCCTTCCAGTTTTCTATGTTCCTGGTCGCCATTACAGCAGGGATGGCACACGCTGTGCCCGAAATAAGGGGAACCACGCTTTTCCCGCTAAGTCCGAACGGCCGCATGAGTCGGTCCATCAGGAAAACAACCCTGCTCATATAACCTGATTCTTCCAGCAAGGCTATGAACAGGAACAAAAAGGCAATTTGTGGAATAAAGATCACGATACCCCCAATGCCGGCCAGGATGCCTTCGGCCAACAAATTGGTAAAAACCCCGGGGGGTAGTGTATCTTTTACCCATTCGCTGGCCGCTGCAAATTGTTCATCAATAAAATCCATGGGATAACTACTCCAGTCATAAATAGCCTGAAAAATGGTAAGGAGAATGAGGAAAAAGATGAGGTAACCAAAGACTTTGTGGGTCAGGACCTTATCCAGGGTAGCTCTGAATCCTCTTGCTACTTTAAGGTCTACTTTATAGGCCTCCTTTAAGATGCCATTGATGAACTGGTAGCGTAAGATGGTCTCCTTTTGCTGCAGTCTCTTTAATTCGGATTTGGATTTGGTAGTGAAAGAGCTGGTATCCTGTATGCGCTTCTTTTCTATGGGCATAAAGTTAACATCCTGGGTAATCACCAGCCATAGTTTATAAAGATCTTCATTGGGGAAGGCCCGTTTTAGTCGGTCAAAATAGTCAGGTGCGATAACCGTGGTATCCACATTGGATCGTATGGAGAGATTTTTATAGTCGGCAATAAGCTCTTTGAGCCTGTCGATACCCGTATTCTTTCGGGTACTGACCAATGCTATTTTGGTATGCAGTTTTTTTTCCAGCAGGGGAATATCGAGGGTAATACCTTTGCGCGCCATTCTGTCGGCCATATTGATCACCAGGATTACCGGGATCTTCAGGTCCTTGATCTGCGTAAAAAGCAGCAGGTTTCTTTTTAAATTCTCCACATCGCTGATGACCACCGCCACATCGGGAAAATCCTTGTCATTCCTGTTCAGCAGTAATTCTACCACTACGCTTTCATCGAGGGAGGTGGTATTGAGGCTGTAGGTTCCGGGGAGGTCTATGATATGGGCTTTTACGCCACGGGGCAATTTACAAACACCCTCTTTTTTTTCAACCGTGATCCCGGGGTAGTTTCCCACCTTCTGATTGAGCCCGGTAAGCTGGTTGAAAACGGAAGTTTTTCCCGTGTTCGGATTTCCGATAAGTGCTACGTTAATATTCTTGCTCATAGCGGGCTGTCTTCAATAATGTCCAGGAAGATCAATTTTGCAATAGCCCTTCTGATGGCAATATGGGAGCCATTTACATTGATGTACAACGGGTCTTGCAAGGGGGCTATTTGTACCAATTCCACTTCATTTCCGGGCAAACAACCCAGTTCCAGCAGTTTTATGGGAAGGGCGTCTTCTGCAAATTCCCTTACAATGCCGCGTTGTCCCCTCTTAAGATCTAAAATGGTGGTGCCCAATTTTTATTTAGATTGATTTTAAGTAAGAACAAAAATAATGGAAAAAAAGCAGAATGTCAGGAGATTTAGAAATAAATATTAGGTTCCTAATTAGTAGGAAAAACGATCTTTTTTCCGGAGGATTGGAGGTCGTTATTTTTTCTCCCGGTAAGATGCCTTCAAGATGGCAAGGTCTTTTAAAAGGGTTTCTATTTCTTCGGGATTGGTGCCATCATAGGTGCCACGGATCCTTTTTTCCTTATCGATCAGCATAAAATTTTCGGTATGGATCATATCATAGGGCCCGCCATCACCATCATCCTTAACAGCCAGATAGGATTTCCTGGCCAATTCATAGATCTGTTTTTTGTCGCCCGTTACCAGGTTCCATTTGGCATCGACCACCCCTTTTTCCAAAGCATACTTTTTTAACTGGGCGACCGAGTCGATATCCGGCGTTACGGAATGGCTCAGCAATAGTACCTCGTCATCATCCAGGATCTGCTCCTGAATGGTTGCCATATTCTTCGTCATGATCGGACAGATAGAAGGGCAGGTAGTGAAAAAGAAATCGGCCACATAGATCTTTCCTTCATAATCTTTCTGGGTGATGGTTTGCCCATTTTGATTGATGAGTGAAAAATCGGCAATGGTGTGGTACTTTTTAATATACTGGAGGGAGGCGTCTACCAATTCCGGATTAAAGTCGGCCGGTTGATAGACAGGCAGCACTTTTTTTGGCTGCAGGGCTCTGTAAAAAAGGAATACGATGACCATGGAAAGGCCCAGCAAAACCATGCCCAAAAGTTGAAATTTTTTAAAAAAAGCCCTCATTTTCCTTTTTTACAAAGGTACAGTGTCCTTTTGTACGAATCAAAAAGCAGCAGTGCTATTGCTGCTAAAACTTTCTTAAAAATCTTTCGCATAGAAGACTTTCTTTTTTTAAGACCCCTTAAAAGTGTACTTTTGTCCGGTTAATTTTAGATTTCCAGAATGCATCCTATCCTTATCCAGACCCTACAATTTTTTATGAGCCTCTCTTTGCTGATCGTTCTGCATGAGTTGGGCCACTTCATTCCTGCCAAATTATTTAAGACCCGGGTAGAAAAATTCTATCTGTTTTTTGATATCAAATACTCGTTGTTCAAGAAAAAAATAGGGGAAACCGTCTACGGTATCGGATGGCTGCCTTTGGGTGGTTATGTGAAAATTGCCGGCATGATCGATGAGAGCATGGACACCGAGCAGCTGCAGGAACCGCCTAAGCCTTGGGAATTCAGAAGTAAGCCTTCCTGGCAGCGCCTCATCATTATGTTGGGGGGTGTTACCGTTAATTTTATTCTTGCGGTCATCATTTATATAGGGATGGCGTATTCTTACGGAGATCAATTTATACCTACAGATAGCTTAAAATCTGGCGTATGGGTAACTGAAACAAATATTGGCGACAAGCTTGGCATTCAGACCGGCGATAAGATCCTATCTGTAGACGGCGAATACGTGGAAAATTTCAACGGGTTGCTGTTGGAAATTATTAACGGCAATACCATAACCATTGAACGAGACGGACAGGTCATTGAAAAGGAGATACCTGTAGATTTTATTGCAACCCTGTTAGACGATGAGGACAAAGTTCGTTTTCTGAGCCCCAGGATTCCTTTTGTGGTGGGTGCTATTCCTGAGGTCTCCAGCAATAAAGACTCAGGCTTACGCGTAAACGACCTTATTCTAGCTGTAGGGGACGACCAGGTAACCTTTTTTGACGAGGCGAAGGCAATTTTGGAAAAACATAAGGGACAAGAAACGATATTGACCGTAGAACGGGAAGGCCGCAGGGAAATGGTGCCCGTGATGATCAGTGATTCTGCCACCATTGGTGTGAGTTTGGGAACCTTAACATTTGACGAACTGGAGAAACAAGGGATATTTACGCCTGGAGACCAAAAAATATTCCTTTCTGGAATCCATTCCGGCAGGGATAGATAAGGGCGTAACCACCCTGACCAGTTATGTAAAACAATTGAAAAAGATATTCAACCCGGAGACGGGTGCTTATAAAGGGGTAGGGGGCTTTGCCGCCATTGGCAATATGTTCCCGGACACCTGGAACTGGCCGGCCTTTTGGTCTACCACCGCCCTGATCTCTATCATTTTGGCCTTTATGAACATCCTTCCCATACCCGCCTTAGACGGCGGTCATGTGATGTTCCTCCTCTATGAAATGGTCACTGGTAAAAAGCCCAGTGATAAATTCATGGAATATGCACAGATGACCGGCTTTTTCCTTTTAATAGCCTTATTGTTGTTTGCAAACGGAAATGATATTTACAAATGGTTATTTAAATAGAAAATAGTGCTATTAATTGAGGGATTTCAAAAAAACTGCTATATTTGCGTCCTCAAAAAACAGGAATTTATTCCTCCTTAGCTCAGTTGGTTAGAGCATCTGACTGTTAATCAGAGGGTCCTTGGTTCGAGCCCAAGAGGAGGAGCAACTGCGACGACAAGCCACTAGAATTAGTGGCTTTTTTCGTAAGAAAAACTTGGGGAGAAGTTTAACCCGATCTCTATCGGGCAGCCCAAGAGGAGGAGCATAAGAGTAAAACGGTTATACTATAATAGTGTAACCGTTTTTTTTATATTTGCACCTAAACCTAACCTCATGAAAAGACTACTCACGTCCCTATTATTTGCTTTGCCGATTATAGGGTTTGCGCAAAATTCTGAATATCACCTAAGCTCATATAAAGATGAAGGAATGAAGGCTCCAAACACGCACTACATAGGTGAGGCTTGGTTAAATGGAATACTCCGAGCTAATGAGTCTCTCAACTATAATATGACTAAAGCGACGTTTAGAGCTAATTCGACGTTAGATTGGCATAAACACACAACTACTCAAGTTTTGATAGTTGTTGAGGGTGAAGGGTATTATCAAGAAAAAGGTAAAAACCCTATTCGTATTAAAGAAGGTGATGTGTTAAAATGCGATCCTGATATAGAGCATTGGCATGCCTCATCAAAAGAAAAGGACGTTACTTATTTGGCTATTTATAGTGGAGAGACGGAATGGACCGAGGTTCTGTCGCAAGAGTCTTACGATAATGTCGCTAAAGTTCTAAAAGATCAATAATTGTATTCTTACTTACCCTCAATCTAAGTCATTAATAAATAAAGTTTTCCTGCAACTTTAAATGATAAAACGGTTATGCTTTTATAGTGTAACCGTTTTTTCTTTCTATAAACACATTTGTAAATAAAACTTGACATTTTAAAATTAATAATTATATTTGTCAAATAAACTTTACAAAATGAAAACAGAAAGAAAGAAAAGAACCATCCGATTAGCGATATGGACCTGGTCCTGGGTAGCCACCCTGGCCATAGCTACTTTTGGCCCCATGTTTATATGGAATGAGCACCGGGGGTTTACGATCATTGCGATTGGGATCAATCTTATAAACGGTATCCTAATGATTTTAGCCAACAGGCATTTGTTTAATCATTTCGATGAATTAGAGCGTAAAATTCACCTGGAGTCTTTAGCCTTTACGCTTGGCGCATCTTTAGTAGTTGGCCTTTCCTATTCACTTTTGGATCAGACTAACATCATCAAGGGAGATGCGGAGATAGGTTTTCTGGTTGGTTTTATGGGCATCACCTATATGATCGCGTTATTCATCAATAGAAAGCGATATCTATGAAAAATAGAGTAAGGGAATTGAGAAAATTGAAGGGATTGACCCAGGAAGAACTGGGTGAGATCATTGGTGTTTCGCGCCAAACTATCAATGCCATAGAAAAGGAAAAATTCGACCCAAGTTTACCCACAGCTTTTAAAATGGCCATGTTATTTGAAATTCCTATCGAACAGTTCTTTATGTATGAAGTAACTAAATGAATTGTGACTGCAACTTTGAATAATAGGAGAAGCCGGAAAAGCCTGGTAAACAGAAAGCTTACCAGGCTTTTCTTATATCAGTTACTGAACGTTATCTTCTGACAGCATGCTGTATTCATAGGGGTCTTTGGAAGTAACCGTATTCTTTTACCTGCGGTCAACAAAAAGTGTGAGGTTTTCAATAATAGCTGCTACTTCTTCCCCTGCTGTTTCCCATCGATTTTTCATGCTGGTAAAGTGATTCTCAAAGAGCGACATATAGGAGAAAAGTTCATGCGTATTATTTTGGATATACGTGCTTTTGATAGTACTACTAAATGTAGGATCTAATAAGTGGTTTGGTGCAAGGAAATTTATCTTACAGTGGGAAGCGTATTCTACTTCTTTTAAAGTTAATTGATTCAGAAAACCAAAATGGGCGTAATACAAGTTACTTATTTGACGTGTTAAACTATCGGGAATATTTTTCCACAAATCAGAGGAGGAAGTACTTTGAAATGTTGGTGTAGTAGTGTTAAAATGCCAATGATCTTGCGTAAAACTTCGTAAAACGTGGCTTAAGTTAGTAGAATCCATGACGTTTTCTTCTTCCCATTTATTTTTGAACGTTTTATATAAATCTAAGTAATTGCTAAAAACTGCTATATCATCCTTTATTTCCTGGTTTTTTTCTTCAAGGTCGATTACCAATAGATCTAATAGTTCATTTTGCAATTGCAGCGCTTTTTTCTGTTCATTCCAATTATTAATCTGCAATGCAATGAGTATCCCAATGACCACAAGAACAATTTCGCCAATGGCATATAGCAGATATTTACTGAACTTGTTTTCAGTCATATGAGATTGTCGGATTTTACGGAAGAAGTTGATCATGGACCTATGCGGGTTTCTATAAATATAAAGATTTATCCGGAGTGTCTATTGGTGCCTATAGGTGTTCGATACTATTTTGGGGTGCATTTTCGCACCATTTCAATCTAAAAGAGAACCAATTTAATGCAGATAATTTCAGTTTGGTTTTGTAAATTTTATTGAAGCTTTACGGTATTCTGTTTAAGAGTTCGGCCTTATTATAACACCAGATTGCGATTTATTTTTTATTAACTTGTTCGAGCGTTAATGCTACTGAATATGGATTTTTTAGATATTCTTGTTTTTTTATTTGTTCTTTTTTTCATGATCCTGTTTCCATTGATGTTTTTTGGTTACAGAAATGGTTTCAGGAAAAAAAACAATAACCATGAAAATAGTGGTTGTTGGAAAGTTGTTTTTATTATTACGTTGATCATAACTATTGCTATACTGGCAGGAATTGCCTTGGTAGTTTTATTAGGGGCGGCTATGACAGGCAATCTTAGTTAATTTAAAACCGATGCTGTTACAATTGTAGCATTAAGCAAACCTCAAAATTTTTTCATTAAATTGGTTTGACAAAACAATATTTGGGGAAGCCAACTTAGACAAGCCGCTGGCAATAGGGCCTTTTTTTTCGTAATCGCTATATAACTTGGGAAATAATCTTTAACTTGTTACATTAATCAACTAATCTAAATTCTATACAAAATGAAGTTAATAACCAGCGAAATAAATCATTATTGGGTTCACTTTCAATCAGGAGGCGCCAATCAAAATCATGTTTACCCGCGAGCCCTGGTAAAATGTTATCACGACGAAGACTTTGTTGTACAGATAAACTTCTATCCTGATGGAAAAGCCTTACCTGAAAATCATTATGACAAAAGGAATAAACTGGTCTACTTGCGTTATCCCATGTCTATGTATCCTAATGTTATCGACTTGTTGAGAAATGAAAAACCAATTTATTTCAGTTATACAGAAAATTTAAAAACTGGTTTTGTAAGGACCGGCAAGGAGCCGATTGGTGAGGGAGATAACGATGCGGATTTTGGATAAACTATTGTTGTTCAGTAGCACGTTTCTGTAGAGGAACAATAAAAATTAAATGATTAAAAGGTTATAGTTCGCTGCTATAGCCTTTTTGTATTTGTAACAAGTTGGGTATTCCGAAGACTAATGGTTTCAAAAAGTTGACAAATGAAATCACCGTTAAACAAGTACCTCTATATTTTGTTTATCCTGCTGGGACTGTATCAGGCACTTTTTACCAAAGATTATTTACAGGCGGCCGCTTCCATGGGGATCGGGTTGGCTTTTGATCCTTTTGATACGGAACAGTCATGGGGCAAAAGGCCGTTGTGGCAAAAAGCAGTACTTTTTATTCAATTGGCATTGGCCTTTGTTTTTTTAGGTATTGGTCTATGGGAATAATGCCAATACCAAATGGAATAAGGGTCATTCTATAATCCCGGTCCTTTTCGCCCTTTCTTCCCATGTTTTTCGGGCAAGTGCCTGGAGATCCTCCACATTATCGCTCTCGTCCATTATTTCCAATCCAAGCAGGGTTTCTATGATATCTTCCATGGTAACCAACCCGCTGACCGAGCCGTACTCATCTACCACCAGAGCAATATGTTCCCGCTTACGGATAAACGTATCGAACAACTGTGGGATAGGCGTATCGCGCCTGGTCACCTGGATGTCCCTTTTGATCTCGGACAGGGGTACGTCTCCTTTATTGTTGATCAATTCCTCCAACACATTATCTTTTAGCACAAAACCGGTAATGGTATCCACTACATCCCCATGGACCGGGATTCGCGAGAAACGCAGGCGTGGGTTTTTCTTAAAAAACGCGGCGATGGTCTCACTTTCGGGGGCAATTTTCATCACCGCCCTGGGGGTCATGATATCCTTTGCCAGGATCTCATCGAATTGAAGCAGATTTTTAATGACCTTCGATTCCGATTCCTCAAAAACGCCTTCTTCCTGGGCGAGGTCGGCCATGACACTAAAATCTTCGCGGCTCAATATACTCCCCATATGTTTCTTGCCAATAAGCCTTGTAAAAAGTTGCAATAACCACATAAGCCCGGTGATCTGCATGAGCCATACCATGGCCCGTAAGATCTGGGTTGCTGTTCCCACCAATTCTTTCCAGTAGGTGGCCCCTATGGTTTTTGGGATGATCTCAGAAGCGATCAGTATCAGTGCGGTCATCAGCGCAGAAACCACACCTACCATCAGATCTTCTGAAAACGGCATGCCAAAGAACGAACTGACCTGTTGCCCATATAGCTCGGTATAGGCCACCTTTGCCTGAACCCCAACCAGAATGGCCCCTACGGTATGGGCAACGGTATTGAGTGTAAGAATGGCAATAAGGGGCTTATCTATGTCGTTTTTCAGGTTTTCCAATGCCAGAATGTATTTCTTTCCGGCCTTCTTTTTCAAATTGACGAATGTAGGCGTAACGCTCAATAGCACAGCTTCCAGGATGGAACACAGGAAGGAAAAGAAGATCGATATAAAGGCGTATAAAAATAAGAGGCCCATAGGGTATAAATCTGTTGCTAAGATACAATAAAATGAAGAGGACATTAAGCGCCATTTATCTGTTGGAAACAGCCAATGCCATTTGTCGCTTTTATTAGTGCTTTATCGCAACTGCCATGAGTTCCTATTATCGATGATCATCACAATTTTTCCCTTTAAAGTCGGCCAGAGTATGTTTGAACGATAAAAAGAACAGCTTTACCTATAAGGACCAATGAGATCGCACCTTCCCCCTATTTTGGTCTTTGATATCTTAAAAACTATCCTATGAGATTTAGATTAGACTTCATCGAATTTGCCCGATTCCTTATTTGTGTTGGGATCGCCTGGATCGCCTGGATGTCGCACTTCCATACAGGCTCTATTTTTTAATAAAGAGCGTCAAGTATAAAAAAAGGGAGCTGCTATTTGGCAGCTCCCTTTCTTATGCATTCAAGGTTTTAATCGATCCCCTGTCCTAAAATGTAAGGCGCGCCCATACTTTTCAATTCTTTTTCCAGTTGCGGGATGGTGCTATTCGCAATGGTCCTGATCTCCGTATAGAGCGAGGCCAGCATCGTTTTGGCGATCTCCAGATTTTGTTTGTGCATAGCAGTGGGCCCATAGGTAGTGGCCATTCCCCTTCTGGCTACACCTAAGTGGTCGCCTACATTGGGCGGATTACGTTCCCCGATAGCATCACGGGATTTATTTCCCTCCAGTTTTTCTTCAAAGGCAAACAATTGCTGCTTCAGGTCATACAATTTAGCGGTCATGGTTCCGGGGGCAGCAGGGGTCCTGCCAAGGGCTACCTGCATGGCATTCACTTTGTCCATACTGGTCTTCAGGACATCCGATACGGCACTTTCCTGGGTCGACACTTCATTGTATTGACCGATATACGCATTGTAATCCTCATATGAGATCCCCTTTAAAGTACTTTGGAACAGGGGTTCTACTTTAAAAGTAATAGGGCCGTCGAGTTGGGTAACCACGCCGTCCACCTCTTTGGATAGGGTAGCAGTATAGGTCCCCGGCATGGCCATTGGTCCTGAATTCCGCCATCGGTTTCCTCCACTACCACTTCCCTGTCCAGGTCTGATAGCCCTGTTACTAGGGTGTCTGAGGTCCCAGGCAACCCTGTTTACTCCTTTTTTGGTAGTACCTGCTACATTCCTGATGACATTGTTATTGGCGTCTTTGACGGTGATCCAGATCTTGGCATCTTCCTGCCTCCTTTCCGCTTCCAGGGCATCCCAGCCCGGGAATGGGATCGCAGCATTCCTTTTTTCGAGCGCTTTTTCTTTTTCTTTTCGCTCTTTCGAGATACTGCCAAAATCATCCGCAAGCGAATAGGTGAACCATGCGCCAAAATCAGGATTCTTGGCAAAATAATAGTCGGCTCCGGTATTCCCCACGACACTTTTAGGCACATACCAATCTGCCGTTCTTGTAGAATAAAGGGTCCCTTCTTTCTTAAGGGAAGCCTCTGTCATTTCTCTCAGCGCACTGTAATCATCCAGGACAAAGAAGCCACGGCCGAAAGAAGCGCCAACCAGGTCATTCTCACTTCGCTGTATGGTCAGACCACGGAAGGCCATGTTGGGGGCTCCGGGAATTTTATGCCAGGTGCCACCACCGTTCATGGAAGTAAAGATCCCTTTTTCGGTTGCGGCAAAGATCAGGTTCTTATTGATATGGTCCTGTACAAAGCGCCATACAAGGGTTTTTTCCGGAAGGTTTCCTTTGATGGAACGCCAGGTAGCGCCTTTATCGGTACTCTTGTAAAGATAGGTATTGAAATCGCCTTCCTTGTGGTTGTCCAGGGCAACATAGACCGTATTTTCATCAAAAAGGTCGGCCTTGATATCATTTACAAAGGACCTTGAAGGCAGGCCTAGTGTGGTTACGGGAATCTGTTTCCAATTGGCCCCTCCATCAGAAGTGACCTGGATATACCCGTCATCTGTGCCGGCATAGATAACGCCTGCAGTCACCGGCGATTCGGATAAGGAGGTAATGGTATTGTAGTTAGACATAGCCCTGACGTCCCAAGGATTGTCCCAGCTTTGCTGCTTACCCATAATAGGCAGTGTTACCCGCTCTTCATTTCGGGTAAGGTCGCCCGAAATAGGTGTCCAGCTATCTCCGCGGTCCTCCGATTTCCAGACCCTGTAGGAGGCGAAGTATAAGCGGGAGGCTATGTGCGGACTTACCAAAATGGGCGCATCCCAATTATAGCGTTCAAAGGGTTCTCCTGCCCTTGGTTGTGGCTGAATAAAGACCCGGTCGCCCGTGATCAGGTCTACCCGGTGCAGCCCCCCTTGTTGGGTTTCGGCGTAAATTATGTTGTTGAATTCCGGATCGGTAGCGGATTGGTGTCCGTCTGCCCCCAGGGTTTTGTACCAGTGGGCATTATGGATACCTTCCTCCTCATCTGTTCTTGAAGGTCCTCCGGCAGAGCCATTATCCTGAGTACCGCCAAAGATGTGGTAAAAAGGTTTCTGGTTGTTTACCGCTACTTTGTAGAATTGTGTTAGGGGCAGGTTTTTAATATAGCGCCAGGTCTTCGCCAGGTCAAAACTTTCATAGATCCCTGCATCGGTTCCTATGAGGAGGTAATCAGGATCATCGGCACGGAAGGCAATGGAATGGTTGTCCGAATGCTTGTCGTCTTCCTGCAATTCTGCGAAGGTCTTCCCGCCGTCATCGGAGGTGAGGATCCTGACATTCATAAGGTACAGGCGATCGAATGCGTGCGGACTTGCATAGAGTTCCTGGTAATAATGCGGTCCGGTACCTCCGGAGACCGTATTTGACATTTTCTTCCAGGAAGAACCCCGGTCTTCTGAGCGGTAAACGGCACCTTCGGTTCTGTCCAATTCAATGGCTGCATATAAAACATCGGGCTGTTGGGGAGAGATGGCAATACCAATTTTTCCCATGTTCGATTTAGGCAAGCCCGAGCTGAGCTTTTCCCAGGTTTCCCCTCCGTCATCGGAGCGGTGTAAACCGGAGTCTGGTCCTCCACCCATCAATGCAGCGACGGTTCTGTGTCGTTGCCAGGTGGCAGCGTAGAGTTGGTCCGGGTTCCTGGGGTCCATCATAATGTCTGTTACCCCGGTCCATTCATTGCCTCCCAATACCTTTTTCCAGTTGGCACCCCCGTCTGTAGATTTATAGAGGCCACGTTCCCCACCCTTGCTCCAGAGCGGTCCCTGGGCGGCCACCCAGATCACATCCGGATTTGTGGGATGTACAATGATCTCCGAAATATGTTCGGTGGCCGTAAGGCCCATATTTTTCCAGCTTTTCCCGCCGTCGTCACTTTTGTAGATACCGTCCCCGTAGCCTACATGGCGACCCCCTACATTTTCTCCTGTACCCACCCAAATGGTAGACGGATTATTGGGGTCAATGGTAAGGCAGCCTATGGAATAGGAGGCTTCTTTATCAAAAAGGGGTGTCCAGGTAGTACCGGCATTATCGGTTTTCCATACGCCCCCAGATCCGACAGCAACATACCAGATACTGGGATCTTCCGGGTGCAGGGCGATATCAGCAATACGGCCCGACAAGAAGGCGGGGCCTACGTTTCGCAGTTGCAGTCCTGCCAGTGAAAGTTTTTCTTCATCTCCTTGGGAAACGGCAGCAGTGTTCCCTCTATTGCGCTGGGAATAGCCTATGAAGGATAGGAATAGGAAGGCAAGTGATAAGAGGAGCATTTTTTTCATTGGTGACAGTTTTTGAGTTAGTGTTTTTCAAGGACCTACAAATTACAATAAAACATCAATTCTAAAAATGACCGGCTTGTATTTATTTATGTTTGGTTTGCTAACATTTTAGTATTCAATTATTTGAATAAAAAAATGTTATGAATGTAAGTATAAAAGTGCTACATTTAAGAAATAACCAAAAACCAACCAAAAATGAAAAAACTAGTAGTAGTGTCGATGGCACTCTTTATGAGTGTATCGATGTTTAGTCAACGGAATGATAATTCGGAGTATTGGAATACCTGGCGGTATACGGCCAAGGAGGGAATGCAGGAAAAATTTGAAGAGGCGGCAGCAAAGAAAACAGGCATGTTCAATACTACGCCGGAAACGGCTATTGTTACGTATCGCATTATCACTGGGTCTAATGCAGGTAGTTATATGCGCATTGAAGCCCGTAAATCTCCTGCAGATTATGATAAAGACCGTTCTGCCGAAGGCAAGTACTGGAGGGATAATGTAAGTAAATACGTCAGTAATGGTGGTGGACAAGTGAGATGGCAACTGCTAAATAATGGTAGTTTAAACTATGACCCCAAGAATCCCGGATCTCCGGCAAAATATGTCAGAATGGTCACGTTTAATGTGAAGGCAGATCACGTAAACTCTTTTAGAAGGTGGATGTACAGAGCCTCTAAAGTTATGGAGAAGAGAGGCAATACCAACCCCCGTATGTTATTCAGGCTAGAAAGCGGTGGAAACAGGAATCAATTTGTCCTGGCAGTTCCTTATGAAACTCATAAGAGGACCGACGCAAACAGAGAACATGAAAATACCTGGGAAGAAGATTATAATGAACTCTTTGGATGGGGAACCATGAGGGAGGATGGCGATAACTTTGATGCCGGACTGGAATTTTGGGGAGAGGAAGTTGAAACCATGGAGTTAGTCCCTGCAATGTCTTCAAAAATGTAATGACAATTAAATTGTACTAATAGAAACCCCGCCTTGAGCGGGGTTTTACATTTTTGCAAAACGACAAGGTTGTTGTGGCCATAGAAAATAGCTTTAAAGAAGGAAAAGCAGGCCATTAATTAAAAAATTGAGATTCACATTAAAAAGATGAAAAGCAAGAAGTATATACAGGATCTTAAAAAATATCCGGAGATTGCTCAAAAGCTTCTCAAAAAGTATTCTTAAATTTGCCATCCCTATTTAGG
>CAVVXE010000001.1:0-1125380 GCA_963752165.1 uncultured Flavobacteriaceae bacterium | reverse complement strand
TACTCTAGAGTGGTCTACACTCCTCTACATGTAGTCTAGGCTCCTCTATATACAGTCTATATTCCTCTAGATGTGGTATAGACTCCTCTAGATGTGACCTATACTCCTCTAAATGTTGTCTAGACTCCTCTAGATGTTGGCCTATACTCCTCTAAATGTTGTCTAGACTCCTCTAGATGTAAAATAGACTGATCTAGATGTAGTCAACTCCCTAGACATAGTCTAGACTACTCTAGAGGTGGTCTACACTCCTCTACATGTGGTCTAGGCTCCTCTATATACAGTCTAGATTCCTCTAGATGTGGTATAGACTCCTCTAGATGTGGCCTATACTCCTCTAAATGTTGTCTAGACTCCTCTAGATGTAAAATAGACTGATCTAGATGTAGTCTAGACTACCCTAGACATAGTCTAGACTACTCTAGAGGTGGTCTACACTCCTCTACATGTGGTCTAGGCTCCTCTATATACAGTCTAGATTCCTCTAGATGTGGTATAGACTCCTCTAGATGTGGCCTATACTCCTCTAAATGTTGTCTAGACTCCTCTAGATGTAAAATAGACTGATCTAGATGTAGTCTAGACTACCCTAGACATAGTCTAGACTACTCTAGAGGTGGTCTACACTCCTCTACATGTGGTCTAGGCTCCTCTATATACAGTCTAGATTCCTCTAGATGTGGTATAGACTCCTCTAGATGTGGCCTATACTCCTCTAAATGTTGTCTAGACTCCTCTAGATGTAAAATAGACTGATCTAGATGTAGTCTAGACTACCCTAGACATAGTCTAGACTACTCTAGAGGTGGTCTACACTCCTCTACATGTGGTCTAGGCTCCTCTATATACAGTCTAGATTCCTCTAGATGTGGTATAGACTCCTCTAGATGTGGACTATACTCCTCTAAATGTTGTCTAGACTCCTCTAGATGTAAAATAGACTCTTCTAGATGTAGTCTAGACTACCCTAGACATAGTCTAGACTACTATAGAGGTGGTCTACACTCCTCTACATGTGGTCTAGGCTCCTCTATATACAGTCTAGATTCCTCTAGATGTGGATAGACTCCTCTAGATGTGGCCTATACTCCTCTAAATGTTGTCTAGACTCCTCTAGATGTAAAATAGACTGATCTAGATGTAGTCTAGACTACCCTAGACATAGTCTATACTATTCTAGAGGTGGTCTACACTCCTCTACATGTGGTCTAGGCTCCTCTATATACAGTCTAATTCCTCTAGATGTGGTATAGACTCCTCTAGATGTGGTTTTAGGTTCCAAATGCCCATTTACAATGCTTGTTGTAGTCAAAGGGTACTCCAATGACAATCATTCTCGGGCTTATCATCTCCGAGACTCTGCCTTTAGGGGGAAAAGCATTAAGCCAAAGTACCGAGTGATTGATCATCTTGATCAGCATTAGCAGAGGCAAAATTTTAAATGGTAAAGTGTGCCAGATGCAGTGCGCTCTCTCCTTGATGACGCAAATTTGTTGCTCAATCTTGGGAATGTGCTCATTAGCTGCTGTCGTATTAAGACGCATGCCTAACGTGTTGATCTCAGGCTCATGAGGTGCAAATTCACCGTCCATAATGACGAGCTTCGGTTTAAAACCATGGGCTGTATAAATGCCGTGCACCTTGGACAAAGCTTGTATAATATCAGGTCCTTTGCAACTCTTGAGATTCGACACAGTCATAAACTTCAAATGGTCGCTCATACTTGTAAAGAATGGAACCTTGTTCACAAAGAAAATATCACCGAATAGTGTAATATTTTTGTTCGCTGCCAGAATAGATTTCGGCACAGCGATGTAGTCCGTTGCCACAGGATCTGGGGTCTTACGGACTGTCTTCCCTTTCAAAATAGGGACACTCGGGCCGAATATCTTCTCAGCTCGCTCAATATTGGCAACCGTCACAGGACAGTTTGCGATCATGTTGGTTTTCACAATATTTTTTAGATCTCGTGTGCTGGGATGGCCGACTTTTGCTTGAAATTTGCATGCTTCTTTAGCCTTCCGAATCTGAATATCACTATAGCCCTCCGACGTATCTTTTACAGTCTGGACCATAGTCAGCTCACGCTTCTGATTTGGATCAAAATAATGCAATCCATTAGGGTGCATCACAAAATGCATGTCAAAAGAATTCGGTCAGTGAATAATGAATTCTCCACCTGCCGCCGAATCGTAGGTCACATGGTAACCTTTTGCCAAGACATTTTTTAAACATAAAATGTTCGTAAGTGCCTTTTCGTTGAACCACACAACTCCATAGTTGCGTAACAGGGCCTTCTTCTTAGTCAGTAAGGACCCTCCATTGCCGTGAATTCTCATTTCTTCATCGACATCCCAAATCTTCTTAACGAATCGGGAGTTACAAAATATATCCATCATCGACTGGTTATCAAGTAGTACCATGTCGCGCAGATCAACTTTCAGTTTATGTACCTGAGCATTGGCGAGATTAATGAATCCGACTTCATCATCTGAATCTTCGTGCTGTGCAAAAGTGACAGTCTTCTCGTCTTCTTCTTTCTTTTTCAAAATGCCTTCCTTTTTCTTTTTCTTGGAGGCTTCATCCGACTCTAGATCTTTGTCTTTGTCAGGACAGTTGGGCTTAATATGACCCTTTTTACCGCAGTGATGACATGTCATGGTCTTGTGCCAATCGGTGTTGTTACCGCCGCCATTATTTCCACCGCCGCCATTCTGCCTTTTCTTTTTATCTTCTTCAGCCTGAGCGAATGCCACCGAATTGGTGTCGACGTCTTGCTTCTTGGTTGGCGTCCAGTGCTGATACTCATTCAGCATGTGGTAAGCCTTGACGAGATCACTTGGATAGTCATCATTTCCGCGCATGTAGTTGTTCTGCAATTCTTCTTGCAGTTTTCCATACTGGCGCTTGTCCGCTCGCGCGATAAACATCGTCGCAAGCTGCAGTTCCAAAGCTTTTTCATGAAGTTGCTTCTTCTCTGCATCAGTCAGGGCTCCAAAGCCTGCTTTCTTATCAAATGACGAGTTATTAAAAACCATCGTCAACACTCCTGGGTCGTATAGCTGTCCCTTGTACATAGTGACAACATCAACGAGGTTACGAAACCGTTCCAGGTAGTCGCTGCATGACATACCGCCCTGCTGCAAGTTAAACAGTGCACGCTTGGCATTGTCGAGTGCCAGAGGTACATACTTCTGGTCTTCAAATTTATAACAAATTCCCTTAATCACCTTGAGTAGGGAAAGCACATCTTGATCACGTTGCAGCATTGCCCAGTCAGCATGTTGCTTGAGTTTGCTTTGCAGCAACTCAGTGCACTGTCCGAGAACAAGTGCATACGCCTTCTGTAAATTGGCGTGCAACAAATATTCCTGCTTGACTGCCATGCTCAGCATCTCACGGTGCATGTACTCCTTGTCTTTATCTTCTGGTGTTGGGTTCATTGGATATCCCTGTGAAAAGGTAGGATGAGTAGGAAGAGGAATGGCAATCTTCATACCTCCGATAATAGAAGCACGAACGTCTCCTCCGCTCTTGAACTCCGCTCCAACGTACTCAGCGATACGCTTGTGCATATGCACATAGGTGTCAGCCTGTTTATAATCCGAGCAATCAAAAATATGCCCATCCAGGTCTGCACAGTTTCCTTTAAATTTATTGGAAGTCATCACCTTGGGACTTGCCATGGTCGACTGACTGTTTTGGCCACCTCGATTTCCTCGACGACCACCGCGCCCTCCACTTGAGTTGCGGTTGTTGTTAGACATGATACGGCTTCTTTAAAATAATGTTGGGAGAGACAGCTTATGCATAAAAGCTGTTAGTAGTTGCAACACTGGTGCAAACAAAATAAAGCTGCTCAACTCAGAATATTACCTTGCCTCTGTCAAATAGAGACTTCACAAATTCGATAATAACAAAGTAGATTATTTTAAAGAAGTGAGAACAAAGTCTCGTTTACATAATTTTCTCCAAAGGTATCTTTTTGAGACTCCCATCCGATTTGCTCGTAAAAGGCATTACACTTCAATGAGCATCCCATTTAACAAATAAACATATATCAGATGCTGGGGCTTATTCCCAAGACATCTTCTTTTGGCATAAACAATCAAATCACAAGCCATTCACATTCCATTCACATTCACTGCAATTCCATTCACAATCAATCACAATTATTCACAAGGCAATCAAAATATATGCCCCGCGTACGTCCGAACAAGTCACAGATGCATCGACACAAAAACATGAAAAATAAACATGGAACAAGTCTTCTATTCCCAACAAGTGGTTAAGTGGTTAAGTAGAGTGGTTAAGTGGTTAAGTAGAGTGGTTAAGTGGTTAAGTAGAGTGGTTGAGTAGTTAAATGGTTGAGCAGAAAAGTGGTTAAGTGGTTAAGTAGAGTGGTTAAGTGGTTAAGTAGAGTGGTTAAGTGGTTAAGTAGAGTGGTTAAGTGGTTAAGTAGAGTGGTTAAGTGGTTAAGTAGAGTGGTTAAGTGGTTAAGTAGAGTGGTTAAGTGGTTAAGTAGAGTGGTTAAGTGGTTAAGTAGAGTGGTTGAGTAGTTAAATGGTTGAGCAGAAAAGTGGTTAAGTGGTTAAGTAGAGTGGTTAAGTGGTTAAGTAGAGTGGTTAAGTGGTTAAGTAGAGTGGTTAAGTGGTTAAGTAGAGTGGTTAAGTGGTTAAGTAGAGTGGTTAAGTGGTTAAGTAGAGTGGTTAAGTGGTTAAGTAGAGTGGTTAAGTGGTTAGAGTAGAGTGGTTAAGTGGTTAAGTAGAGTGGTTAAGTGGTTAAGTAGAGTGGTTGAGTAGTTAAATGGTTGAGCAGAAAAGTGGTTAAGTGGTTAAGTAGAGTGGTTAAGTGGTTAAGTAGAGTGGTTAAGTGGTTAAGTAGAGTGGTTAAGTGGTTAAGTAGAGTGGTTAAGTGGTTAAGTAGAGTGGTTGAGTAGTTAAATGGTTGAGCAGAAAAGTGGTTAAGTGGTTAAGTAGAGTGGTTAAGTGGTTAAGTAGAGTGGTTAAGTGGTTAAGTAGAGTGGTTAAGTGGTTAAGTAGAGTGGTTAAGTGGTTAAGTAGAGTGGTTAAGTGGTTAAGTAGAGTGGTTAAGTGGTTAAGTAGAGTGGTTGAGTAGTTAAATGGTTGAGCAGAAAAGTGGTTAAGTGGTTAAGTAGAGTGGTTAAGTGGTTAAGTAGAGTGGTTAAGTGGTTAAGTAGAGTGGTTAAGTGGTTAAGTAGAGTGGTTAAGTGGTTAAGTAGAGTGGTTAAGTGGTTAAGTAGAGTGGTTAAGTGGTTAAGTAGAGTGGTTAAGTAGTTAAATGGTTGAGCAGAAAAGTGGTTAAGTGGTTAAGTAGAGTGGTTAAGTGGTTAAGTAGAGTGGTTAAGTGGTTAAGTAGAGTGGTTAAGTGGTTAAGTAGAGTGGTTAAGTGGTTAAGTAGAGTGGTTGAGTAGTTAAATGGTTGAGCAGAAAAGTGGTTAAGTGGTTAAGTAGAGTGGTTAAGTGGTTAAGTAGAGTGGTTAAGTGGTTAAGTAGAGTGGTTAAGTGGTTAAGTAGAGTGGTTAAGTGGTTAAGTAGAGTGGTTAAGTGGTTAAGTAGAGTGGTTAAGTGGTTAAGTAGAGTGGTTAAGTGGTTAAGATGGTTGAGTAGTTAAATGGTTGAGCAGAAAAGTGGTTAAGTGGTTAAGTGGTTAAGTAGAGTGGTTAAGTGGTTAAGTAGAGTGGTTAAGTGGTTAAGTAGAGTGGTTAAGTGGTTAAGATAGAGTGATTAAGTGGTTAAGATAAAGTGGTTAAGTGGTTAAGTAAGATGATTAAGTAGTTAAATGGTTGAGCAGAAAAGTGGTTAAGTGGTTAAGATAGATGATTAAGTGGTTAAGTAGAATGATTAAGTGGTTAAGATAAGATGATTAAGTGGTTAAATAAGATGATTAAGTGGTTAAGATAAAGATGATTAAGTGGTTAAGATAAGAATGATTAAATGGTTAAGATAAAGTGGTTAAATGATTAAGTAGAATGATTAAGTGGTTAAGATAGAATGATTAAGATAATTAAATGGTTAAGATAAGATAAATGATTAGATGATTAGATGATTAAATGATTAAATAGAAGTGATTAAATGGTTAAGATAAGAATGATTAAGTGGTTAAGATAGAATGATTAAGTGGTTAAGATAGAATGATTAAGTGGTTAAGATAGAATGATTAAGTGGTTAAGATAAAATGATTAAGTGGTTAAGATAAGAATGATTAGATAATTAAATGATTAAGCAAAAAATGATTAAATGATTAATAAAATGATTAAATGATTAAATAAAGTGATTAAATGATTAAGTAAAATGATTAAGTGGTTAAATAGAATGATTAAGTGGTTAAATAGAATGATTAAGTGGTTAAGTAGAATGATTAAGTGGTTAAGATAGAATGATTAAGTAGTTAAATGGTTAAGTAGATAAAGATGATTAAGTGGTTAAGATAGAATGATTAAGTGGTTAAGATAGAGTGGTTAAGTGGTTAAATAGAATGATTAAGTGGTTAAGTAGAGTGGTTAAGTAGTTAAATGATTAAGTAGATAAGTGGTTAAGTGGTTAAGTAGAGTGGTTAAGTGGTTAAGTAGAGTGGTTAAGTGGTTAAGTAGAGTGGTTAAGTGGTTAAGTAGAGTGGTTGAGTAGTTAAATGGTTGAGCAGAAAAGTGGTTAAGTGGTTAAGTAGAGTGGTTAAGTGGTTAAGTAGAGTGGTTAAGTGGTTAAGTAGAGTGGTTAAGTGGTTAAGTAGAGTGGTTAAGTGGTTAAGTAGAGTGGTTAAGTGGTTAAGTAGAGTGGTTGAGTAGTTAAATGGTTGAGCAGAAAAGTGGTTAAGTGGTTAAGTAGAGTGGTTAAGTGGTTAAGTAGAGTGGTTAAGTGGTTAAGTAGAGTGGTTAAGTGGTTAAGTAGAGTGGTTAAGTAGTTAAATGGTTGAGCAGAAAAGTGGTTAAGTGGTTAAGTAGAGTGGTTAAGTGGTTAAGTAGAGTGGTTAAGTAGTAGAGTGGTTAAGTGGTTAAGTAGAGTGGTTAAGTGGTTAAGTAGAGTGGTTAAGTGGTTAAGTAGAGTGGTTGAGTAGTTAAATGGTTGAGCAGAAAAGTGGTTAAGTGGTTAAGTAGAGTGGTTAAGTGGTTAAGTAGAGTGGTTAAGTGGTTAAGTAGAGTGGTTATCGTTTGGTAGCCCCCATTACGTTGGTAGGGTTTACTGCCTTATCGGTAGAGACAAAAACAAACTTATCCACTTTATATTGAACGGAGAGATCGGAGATCACTTTTGTGCCGGCTATATTGATCTTGATGGCTTCATAGGCATTGTATTCCATCAGGGGCACATGCTTATAGGCAGCCGCATGGAAGATGATGTTGGGCCTGTATTCCTGAAACAAACTATTCATCCTGTTTTTATCCCGGATATCCGCAACAATGGGCACAAAATTATGTTTGCCGTTTTGCAATAATTCCTGCTGCAGGTCATACAAGGCAGACTCTGCCTGGTCAATGATTATTAGCGATTTATACGAGTAATGGGTTATTTGCCGTACCAGTTCACTTCCAATAGAACCTGCACCACCCGTTACCACGATCACCTTGTCATTCAGTTCATCGATGATGCGCTCATTAAAGATGGTAATGGGAGACCTGTCAAGAAGGTCTTCTATCTGCACCTTTTTGATCTGTGAGAGCTTCAGTTCCCCGTTGATCCAATCTTCCACCGGAGGCACAATTTTAACCAATACAGGGAAGTCTACCAGCCCTTCCACCAACTCCCTTAATTTTTTTGGTTCAATATTCTGGATGGAAAAAATAACTTCTGAAATCTCCTTCTTGGCAATAAATTCCCTGGTAAGGATCTCTTTTCCATAGACCTGAACCCCGTTGATCTGTTTGCCAATTTTTTGCTTATCAGTATCAATGTAGCCAATTACTTTGGCTGTATTTCTCGAATGATTGGTAATAGCCTGATAGGTTAAAATGCCTGATTCTCCGGCCCCGTAGATCAAAACATTCTTACCAGTTACACTCATATTGTTTAACATGCTGTGATACATGCTTTTAAAAATATACCTGGAAGCCGTGAGGGCTACAAAACTGATAAAACTGTTGATCACGATGATGGAAAGAGGTATGGTAAACTCTTCATATACCCCGTATTGCCGGTTGAACAACACTACGAAAATGGCAATAATACTTGACAAGCAAATGGCATTGAAAATATTGTATACATCGCGCACCCCCGTATGTCGAATAACCCCTTTGTAAGAACCGGTAAATAAAAAAGCCAAAGCAGCGATAACCATAACCAAAGGGAGCTGTATAGCCAGCTTTTCCACGTCGAAACCAAAGGTAAAATTGAACCTGATAAAATACGACAGCACAAAAGCAATGGCTACCGTTATAATGTCAATGGCCAATACCACCCATTTGGAGGCGTAACGATAAACCGTATTTGTAAAATAATTATGTATCATCTCAGACTTTTCTTTATAATATGGACGGTTCTTTCAAGATCTTCTCTTTCTAAATTAGAACCACTGGGAAGGCAAAGTCCGCGTTCAAACAGCTCATAGCTAACCCCATTCACAAAGGACCTTTCATTCTTGAAAACCGGTTGGGCATGCATCGGTTTCCATAAAGGCCTTGATTCAATATTCTGTTCTAACAGTTCCAATCGTATCTTTTCCCTTATCTCCAAAGAGGGGGTGAGGATACAACTTAACCATCTGTTGCTGTGATAATCCGGCAATTCCTCTAAAAAAGAGATATCATTATAGGAACTTAATTCCTTTACATAAAAGTCATAATTGTTCCTTCTGGCTTCAACACGATCCTCGAGCACACGCATTTGTCCTCTTCCTATCCCCGCTAAAACATTACTCATCCGGTAATTATACCCAATCTCTTTATGTTGGTAGTGCACTTCATTTTCACGGGACTGTGTGGCAAGAAATAGCGCCTTTTCCGCAAAAGAGCTGTTTTTAGAGACCAAAGCCCCACCTCCTGAGGTTGTAATGATCTTATTCCCGTTGAAGGACAATACAGCGATGTCGCCGAAACTACCACATTTACTGCCATGATAGCTACTTCCAAGGGCTTCCGCGCTATCTTCCAGCACCGGGATCTCATATTTTTGTGCTATTTCTTGGATCTCGTTTACTTTATAGGGCATTCCGTATAAATGCACCGCAATAATGGCCTTCGGTTTCTTACCTCTTTTGATTCCTTCCTGAATAGCCTCTTCCAAAAGCTCAGGCGATAAATTCCAGGTATCCGTTTCACTGTCAATAAATACAGGTCGTGCCCCCAAATAGGTGATCGGGTTGGCAGAAGCGGAAAAAGTAAAACTTTGGCACAGTACCTCATCGCCTACACCTACCCCTAATAATTGAAGGCCCAGATGGATGGCGGCCGTGCCTGAACTCAGTGCTGTAACAGCAACGTTTTCACCTAAATAACCTGCAATAGCTGCTTCAAAACCGGTTACATTGGGCCCAAGTGGTGCAATCCAATTGGTATCAAAGGCTTCCTGTACGTATTGCTGCTCAAATTCACCCATATGAGGAGAAGAGAGCCAAATTTTATGTTGCAAAATAGTATTCAATGGGATTTGGTTTTTACTCGTTATTTAGACTGCAAAAATAGTCTTATAAACTATAGGTTGAAATGACGCTCGTCACTTTTATAAACTTCTTTATTCACAAACAAAAAGACGCCTAAACCGCTTTTGAGTAAATAAAATTAAGGCTAAAAATGAGCTATGATTCATCTTTTTCCATTAATTCGCCAAAGTCTTAAAAAAAATCGGTAGCATGTCGTTTATCGATCATTTGAGAACGCATCTTTCAATATCTTTATGCGATGCTTGGTTTTGGCTGTTTTTTTATAGTATCCTTGTAATTATTTATTGGATCAAAGAATAGTTCATTAACACGCATGAAGGTCAATTTTTTCTTATGAAAATTCTAGTCACCGGAGCAGCCGGGTTTATAGGTTTCTACGTAGCTAAAAAACTACTCGATCAAGGACACCAGGTGGTTGGCTTGGATAATATCAACGACTACTATGATGTCTCCCTAAAATACGGTCGACTTTCCCAATTGGGTATTGAACAGTCAAAAATTGTGCAATTCGGAAAAAAAGTCGAGAGCAGCACACTAGAAGGATTCTCTTTTATCAGGCTTTCACTTGAGGATAGGAGCGCTTTGGAAAACCTCTTTGATAAGGAAGCGTTTGAGGTGGTTTGCAACCTGGCCGCCCAGGCCGGGGTTCGCTACAGCCTGGAAAACCCTGATGCCTATATTGACAGTAATATCGTGGGTTTTCTAAACATTCTTGGAATGCTGCAGGCATTATGATATTAAACATCTCGTCTACGCCAGTAGCTCCAGTGTCTATGGCCTCAACGAGAAAATCCCTTTTGAAACCTCAGACCGCACAGACAGGCCTGCCAGCCTCTATGCAGCCACTAAAAAGAGTAATGAACTGATGGCCCATACCTACAGTCATTTATTTGGGATCCCAACAACCGGTTTGCGTTTTTTTACCGTTTATGGCCCCTGGGGACGCCCTGATATGGCCTTATTTCTTTTTACCCAGGCAATTCTGAAAGGAAAATCCATTGAAGTCTATAATCATGGGGAAATGGCGCGCGACTTTACCTACATCGATGATATCTGCGAAGGGGTGGTGAAAGTAATAGAAGGAACTCGTTGAAAAAAGGAAAGCGTCCGAACAATTATACAAGGTCTATAATATTGGAAATTCCAGATCGGAGAAACTGATGGACTTTATTGAGGCTATAGAACAAACCCTGGGAATGACCGCTACCAAAAAAATGCTGCCCATGCAACCCGGAGATGTGCCCGCAACATGGGCCAATGTGGACGACCTGATAAATGACTATAATTACAAACCCGACACCCCGATAAAAAAAGGGATTCAGCAATTTATTGCCTGGTACAGGGAATATTATAAGGTATAGGTTTGAAAAAGCAAATTCCTAATGCCAAAAAACAAGGGAACATGCTATCCGAGACATTGAACTAACTGCTAATCAAGTAACTTACCAACTGTGCCTTATAGAGACTTAATTGAAAATGCTCCGGACAGTTACTCAATAGCATTCCAGGTTGCTTCGTAAGCGTTATTTTTCCTTTTTCTTCTCTTGGAGGTAAGAAGGTCTATGGTGATCCCGGCAGTAATACCACCCAATATGGTAGCCCCCAGGTCCCTGTTGTCCCAGCCATTGTAATTCCGCTCATCAATCGCTTCTTTTAAGCTTCCTGCCAAAATACTACCGGCTACTGCACCTGCAAAGGTCCAGAAACGATCTCCATTGGAGATCTCCGATGCGATGAGTGCCCCTCCGGCACCCGAGAGGATACCTGCAGAGAAATGCAAGATGTCATCATTTTGTATCTGTGCGTAAGACAGCTTACATCCTAATAATACCACTACTAGTATTAACAGCTTTGATTTCATATGATGAGGTACCTCAATTTATACTTGCTAAAAATAAAGGATTGCTGTCCAAAAATCGCAGATATTCTACCAATACCTTATTAAATCTTTATTCAGCATCTCTGCAAATATCGGGCTATCCAAATTAAGTTCTTATATTGTGATACTAAACCATAGAAGGTTTAAAGAAACAACCAACCATGCTGACCAACCAGAACCAATTGCTTTCAATTGCAATAGAAGCGGCAATTGATGCCGGTAAGGCGATCCTTGAAGTCTATGAACTTCCGGATTTTGATACCGCTTTTAAAGATGACAAATCGCCGCTTACAAAAGCAGATATTGCTTCCAATAATGTTATCAATACCTTTTTACAGCCTACGCCCTACCCGATCATTAGTGAAGAAAATAAACAAACAGACTATAACACCCGGGGCAACTGGGAAACGTGCTGGATCGTAGACCCACTAGACGGCACCAAGGAATTTATAAAGCGAAATGGAGAATTTACCGTCAATATCGCCCTATGCACAAAAGGAAGACCTGTATTAGGTGTTATTTATGTGCCGGTAACCCGGGAACTCTATTATGGATCGGTAACTGACAAAAAGGCTTTCAAGACCACCTTAAGCCAAAGCCATTCAGTTACAGGAGCATTCTTTGAAGAAAAAGATCGCATTTTCCCCGCTGCTTTAAACAATGGGCTATGCAGGGTTGTAGGCAGTCGTTCTCATATGAATCAGGATACCCTGGACTATATTTCAGAAGTTGAAAAAACCTTCGAATCAGTCGATATCGTTTCCAAAGGAAGTTCCCTGAAATTTTGCCTGGTAGCAGAAGGAAAAGCAGATGTCTACCCCCGGTTTGCGCCTACCATGGAATGGGACACGGCTGCCGGCGATGCCATTTGCAGGGCGGTGGGCTTGCAGGTAATCGCCCAGGATACAAAGCAGACCATGAGGTACAATAAGGAAAATTTGTTGAATCCTTATTTTCTGGTTAAACAGTAATGGCCACTTCCGCCTATAAAAGGCACCTTGCCAAGACGATCACCTGGCGGATAGTTGGCACCATAGACACTATAGTACTCTCCTGGATTGTTACAGGTAATCCCGTAACGGGATTGAAAATAGGCGGTGCAGAAGTGATCACCAAAATGGTGCTCTACTATTTCCATGAGCGCGTCTGGTTTAATATTGGGATCAGGAACAGTAAAAGAAGGCATTTATATAAGACACTAACCTGGCGATTGATAGGCACATTGGACACCTTTCTGTTGTCGTGGTTTATATCGGGAAATCCCTTGACCGGATTAAAAATTGGGGTTTCGGAAATCATTACAAAAATGGCACTATATTACTTGCATGAAAGAGCCTGGTACCGTATCAATTTTGGATTAGAAAGAAGAATAGAAAAAAGTCATGAGTAAAAATATTGTAGCCCATTCCTATAAGCTCACCATGGCCGATAAGAGAAAAGCCAATGGTCATGATTCTTTCATGATCTTTTTTACCGGCCTGTCCGGGTCCGGGAAGTCTACCCTGGCCAATGCCCTGGAACAGAAGTTATACGAGCTGGGAATTAAGACCTATATCCTCGATGGCGACAATATCCGGTTTGGCCTTAACAAAGATTTGTCCTTCAGCCCGGAGGACCGTTCAGAAAACAACAGGCGTATCGGGGAGGTCGGCAAGCTTTTTATTGATGCAGGCCTGGTGGTGCTGGCTGCCTTTGTGGCCCCTTATAAAAAAGACCGGGAACTGATACGAAATACCGTCGGGCCTTCCAACTTTGTGGAGGTCTTTGTAAACACCCCCCTTGAAGTATGCGAACAACGGGATGTAAAGGGACTCTATGAAAAAGCCCGGAAAGGAGAAATCAAAAACATGACCGGGATTTCCGCACCTTATGAAAAACCCCAAAACCCCGATATTGAACTTAATGAGCAGCATTCCATAGAGGAAGCTGTTTCACTGCTAGTTGAAAAAATACGATTGAAATTAAAAAGCACTACCCATGAGTAAGTATTATCTCGATTATTTGGATGAACTGGAATCGGAAGCAATTTTCGTTCTAAGGGAAGTTTGGGCCCAGTTCCAGAACCCGGTAATCCTCTTTTCCGGGGGTAAGGATTCCATAGTGGTCACCCATTTGGCAAAAAAGGCGTTTTATCCCAGTAAAATTCCCTTTGCATTAATGCACGTCGATACAGGTCACAATTTCCCGGAAACCATCCAATTCCGGGATGACCTTATCAAAGAACTGGGCGTACAACTCATTGTGGGGTCTGTTCAGGAGTCGATCGATCAGGGTCGGGTAGCAGAAGAACGGGGGAAAAATGCCACACGAAACGCCCTGCAGATCACCACCTTGCTGGATGCTATTGAAACGAATAAAGTTGATTGTGCCATTGGCGGGGGGCGGCGCGACGAAGAAAAAGCACGTGCCAAGGAACGGTTCTTCTCGCACCGGGACGATTTTGGACAATGGGACCCCAAAAACCAGCGGCCGGAGCTATGGAACCTTTTTAACGGCAAATATTTTGAAGGCGAACATTTCAGGGTTTTTCCTATCAGTAACTGGACCGAAATGGACGTCTGGAACTATATCCAACGGGAAAAGATAGCCATACCTTCCCTATACCTGGCACACGAACGGAAAGTGGTGTGGCGCAACAATTCCTGGATTCCCCATTCAGAATACCTGAAACTGGAAGAACGCGAAGAGATCGTCCTGAAAAAAATCAGGTTCCGGACATTGGGCGACATCACGATCACCGGGGGTATCGAATCTGAGGCCGATACCATCCATAAAATTGTGCAGGAAGTCTCGGCCATGAGGCAGACAGAACGGGGCAATCGCTCCGATGATAAGCGATCGGAAACGGCCATGGAAGACCGCAAAAAAATGGGATATTTTTAATTGACAGAACACGAATACATGGAAATAGATACCAACGAATTATTACGATTTTCAACAGCAGGCAGTGTGGATGATGGTAAGAGTACCCTGATCGGCAGGCTCTTGTACGACTCCAAATCCATTTTTGAAGACCAATTGGAGGCAGTGGAGTCGACCAGCAGGAAAAAAGGACATGTTGGTGTAGACCTGGCCCTTTTTACAGATGGCCTGAGGGATGAACGGGAACAAGGGATCACCATTGATGTGGCATACCGTTATTTTACCACCCCGAAACGTAAATTCATTATTGCAGATACCCCCGGGCACGTGCAATATACCCGCAATATGGTAACAGGGGCTTCTACGGCCAATGCCACCATTATTTTGGTAGATGCCAGGCACGGGGTCATTGAACAGACGAAAAGACATGCCTTTATTGCGTCCCTGTTGCATATTCCCCATGTGATCGTTTGTGTCAATAAAATGGATCTCGTAGCTTTTGATGAAGCTGTTTTTATGGATATTGTAAAGCAGTTCGAGGAGTTTGCCTCCAAACTCCTTATTCGCGATATTCGTTTTATCCCGATAAGTGCGCTATTGGGTGATAATGTCGTAAACCGGTCCGAAAACATGCCCTGGTATCAGGATGCCCCCCTCCTCCATACACTGGAAACCATGCATATCAGTAGCGACATCAATAAAGTAGATGCCCGTTTTGCCGTACAAACCGTATTAAGACCCCAACGAGAAGGATTTATTGACTACCGGGGGTACGCAGGCAGGATTGCTAGTGGCTTTTACAGAAAAGGAGATAAAGTCACCATATTGCCTTCCGGTTTTTCATCGGTGATCAAATCCATCACCGGCCCCAATGGAATGATAGAGGAGGCATTTGCCCCTATGTCAGTGGCCATAGAGCTGGAAGACGATATTGATGTAGGCAGGGGCGACATGATCGTCCGGTCGAACAATACCCCGGAAACAGCCCAGGACATTGAGGTAATGCTCTGCTGGCTCAACAATGATCCGGCAAAGGCCAGGGCAAAATATACCATTATGCACACTACCAATGAGCAAAAGGCGATGATCAAAGAGGTCCTTTACAAATACGATATCAATACCATGGAGCGCATTAAGGAAGATAAGGAACTGCGCATGAACGATATCTGCAAGGTAAAAATAAGGACTACTCAGCCCCTCATGATCGACCCCTATAGGGATAACCGCTTTACCGGGAGTATTATCCTGATCGATGACAACACCAATGAAACGGTGGCCGCAGGGATGATCATATAACGTATGCTTCATTTTGCAATTTAGGCACGGCCTGTAGATTTCTTTCCATGACTATGGGATATTGAATACCAATTTGAATCCCTCATTTGCTATTGCACCTAACCCCTTATCGGAAATCCGGAGAAATAAACGGTAATACCTTCATATCTAAATTAGATTTCGCAATTTTGCAATCCGAAAAGGATTTTTGACGTTTTTATAAATTTGGAACTATGAATTTAACGGTTATTGGAACAGGTTATGTTGGTTTGGTAAGTGGCACTTGCTTCGCTGAAATGGGAAATACGGTCACCTGCGTTGATGTGGATACCAAAAAGATAGAAAAACTTAAAAAGGGCATCATCCCTATTTATGAACCCGGACTGGAAGCCATGGTGCAGCGCAATGTGGAAAACAACACCCTGCATTTTAGCACCGACCTAAAAAAAGCCCTTGAAAAAGCCCAGATCGCCTTTATCGCCGTTGGTACCCCGATGGGGGAAGATGGGTCGGCCGACTTACAATATGTCTTGCAGGTAGCGAAAGAAATTGGCCAGTATATGCAGCGCCCCCTGATCATTGTTGACAAGTCCACCGTACCCGTGGGCACAGCAGACAAAGTACGGGCAGCAATTAGCAGCGCATTAGAAGAAAGAAACATAACCCTGGATTTTCATGTAGTCTCCAACCCTGAATTTTTAAAGGAAGGCGATGCCATCAATGATTTTATGAAACCGGACCGGGTGGTCGTAGGTTCCGATGATGAAGAGACCACGGCGACCATGCGCGCCCTGTACGCCCCCTTTTTCAGGAGCAGCATGGACAGGCTTATTACCATGGACGTGCGCTCTGCCGAGATGACTAAATATGTGGCTAATGCTATGCTGGCTACCAAGATCTCCTTTATGAATGAAGTGGCCAATATCTGTGAACTGGTAGGGGCCGATGTAAATAAGGTTCGTGTAGGGATCGGTTCAGACAGCCGCATTGGGTATAGCTTTATTTACCCGGGAAGCGGGTATGGAGGTTCCTGCTTTCCCAAAGACGTAAAAGCCTTGCACCGGACCGCTGCCGAACATGGTTACCAGGCCGACCTGATCGGGGCGGTGGAAGCCGTGAATGATCGTCAAAAACTGGTCATCGCTTCAAAGGTCATCAATAGATTTGGAGAGGACCTGAGTGGAAAAACCTTTGCCGTGTGGGGACTGGCCTTTAAACCACAGACCGATGATATGCGCGAAGCGCCAGCCATTTACATTATTAATGAATTGGTGAAGCGAGGGGCCCGAATACAGGCCTATGACCCCAAAGCCATGGAGTGAGGCCCGGCATTTTTATCTCAAGGACCTGTACCGGTGTTTCCTACTGCAATTCCAAATACGAAGCACTGATAAACGCCGATGCCATGATCCTGCTGACCGAGTGGAAAGAGTTCCGGGCGCCCGATTTTGAGGAGTTAAAAGCACAATTAAAGCAGCCTGTCATCTTCGACGGGCGTAACCAGTACAATGACCAGGTCCTGCAAAAACAAGGGTTTGAATACTTCCAGATAGGCAAAAAATAATAGTATCTTGGCTTCTTAAGAAGTAACATCCATGGATGCTAAAAGAATTGCCATCATAGGACTAGGGTATGTAGGGCTTCCTCTGGCCCATCTCTTTGCCACGCAAATATCCGGTGATCGGATTCGATTCGGACCCACAAAGGATTAAGGAATTACAACAGGGAATTGATCGTACGCTGGAGCTCTCACAAAGAAGCCCTTAAAGAAGTTCAGGCGACAAACCACAAGCAACGGATCAGGTTTATATTGTACGGCCGATGAAACAGCACTGAAAGAATGCAGCTACTACATTATTACCGTACCAACGCCGGTTGACGAATCGAATAAACCCGACCTCAATTTTCTTTTTCAAGCAAGCCAAACGGTTGGCCAGATATCCTAAAAAAGGGAGTATCGTCATTTATGAATCTACCGTCTATCCCGGGGCCACAGAAGAAGAATGTGTCCCTATCCTTGGAAAAAGCGAGCGGCCTTACGTTTAATAAAGATTTTTTTGCAGGCTATTCCCCGGAACGGATCAACCCGGGTGACAAGGAACATACCGTAGAGAAGATCCTGAAGGTCACCTCCGGGTCAACCCCTGAGGTTGGCAAAAAAGTAGATGCCCTCTATGCCTCTGTTATCACAGCCGGGACCTATTTGGCGCCTTCCATCAGGGTAGCCGAGGCAGCCAAGGTCATTGAAAATGCGCAGCGGGATATCAATATTGCCTTTGTGAATGAACTGGCGAAGATCTTTAACCTCATGGGGATCGACACCCATGCCGTGCTGGAAGCAGCGGGGACCAAATGGAATTTTTTACCCTTTAAACCAGGCCTGGTTGGGGGCCACTGTATAGGGGTAGATCCCTATTACCTGGCCCAAAAGGCCCAGGAGTATGGGTACCACCCGGAAATAATCCTGACAGGCAGGAGGATGAATGACGGCATGGGGAATTATGTGGCCACCGAAATTATTAAACTGATGGTGCAAAAGGATATCCGGGTGAAAGGTTCGAAAATCCTGGTACTGGGGATTACCTTTAAGGAAAACTGCCCGGATGTGCGGAACACCAGGGTGGTTGATGTCATTAATACCCTAAGTGGATATGGCGCCCTTGTTACTATACATGATCCCCTGGCCTCCCCTGCCGAAGTGCTGCACGAATACCGTTTGCATATGGATAAAGTACTGCCCGATAGCCGCTTTGATGCTATAGTATTGGCAGTGGCCCATACAGTATTTGCACAATTGTGCCTCAGAGAACTACTTAAGGATCCCGGCGTTCTTTACGATGTAAAAGGGGCGCTGACGGAGGTCGTAGACGGCCGATTATAATTTATTTCCTTTTTTTTGGTAAAGAAAGGCTGGAACATCTTTTCCTATTCTGACCATCGCTACTTTTTGGTACCGGTTATTCTTTTAATCCGGAAAACTTTACAAAAACCCGTTACCTAATAACCAGCGTGTTTTCTTTTAAGAAACATTTGATTGGTTGTTTTTCTGTTAGCTTCTCCCCTTCCCACTTTGATCATTATGAACTAAAGGAGTACGATCCATCCTTCAACAAAATCCGGGCTAAATCTGGTTTATTTCTTAACGTTTGTTAAAAAAAAGTGTCGTTCGTCGAATACAATAATCGGTGAACGTCCGGACACGCCAACCCAATCGTATTCAAACCATTACATAAAAATGCAGTTCATCGAAAATATGGATAGTTACACCGATGATATGTTTTTTTTAAATAGTTTTATAAACCCAAATACGAGTACCAAGAACTTAAAACGTATCTTACTTATGAGAAAATTCACTTCAACCCCCACAAAAGTGACCCTGTTTTTTATTGCCTTATTGCTGCAGTTTTCCTGTACCAAGGATTCCGATCTGTTGGCCGATTATGTATTACAGGATAGCGAAGTCGCTGTAGCCCCAACAACTCCTGAAGATCCACAGAACCCGGAAGACCCGGCATCCGGTCAGAATGAGAATCCACCTGCAGACCCCCCCACGAATGATCCTAATGCTGATTTTAACGGCGTCAATTTTAGTGCTTATGGTGCGGTTGGTGACGGCCTAACTGACGATACTGCCGCATTACAATCCGCATTAGATTCGGAGAGTAGTTTAATTGCCGATGCAGGTAAAACATTTTTAATTAGCTCAAAATTGGATATAGATCAGGCATTTGAGCATATCATTGAGTGGAATGGATCTACTATTATCACTAATAATACGCTGAATCCAATAATTAAAATTGATAAAAGAGCAAGTAATGGAGGTCTAACCTCAATGCAAAATTTAACAGTTAATGGAAATGAAGTAGCTTCTAGAGGTGTAGAGGTTAATTCAAAAGTTTCTTTATATAATGTGGACGCAACTGGTTATAGACAGCCTTCAAGTGTCAGTCCTGCGGGTTTCTATATAAATTTTTATAATGATGACGATGCCTATGGTGATTGGGTATTTGATGGCTGCGATGTGGATAATATAGTAGGCGCTTCAAATGGGAAAACAACAGATTCTTTAGGGGCCGCAAATGGCTATTTAATTTATTGGAGAGCGGTTTTAAGTACTTCAACTACTCTAATTGTAAAAAATGCTGCTGTTCATGATTGTTGGGGGGAAGACGCGCAAACTATAGCGATTTTTTCTAGTGGTCTTGACATAAGTTACAGTGCTGGCTCTATGGAGTTTTCAAATCTAGATCTATATAATTGGGAACGTAGGTGCGTTAAAGCATTCACCGGAAATAGCACATGGACAAATTGCAGGTTCACTGACCCTAATCCGAGTGACTCTAATCTTTATTCTAGCAATAAATCAGGAATGGTCGTTATGGGAGCTGGTAGCGGTGCTACGGGAGGGGATAACATACTTTTCGAAAGTTGCACATTCACTGGTAGAGGTTATGATGGAAGAGTGATACCTATAAATACTGATAATACTTCTTTTAAAAATTGCATTTTTGATTCTGGGTCAGCTATTGCTTTAACTGGTTCCATAGGTGACGTAACAATTTGCAACAATAATTTCTCATCAAGTTCAACCATCTATGGTTATGGCAGTGTTTCTTATAAAGGAACAATTGGAATTGGAACAAACAATACAGCAGCTAAGTCGGATTATATTAAACTAAGTGCTTCTATTTGGACAAGTATAATTTGTAATTAAGAATAAATACTAGTATTCGTAGGGTTTTATAAATCAAATTATTCTTGTCAAAAAGTCTCCTTTCAGGAGGCTTTTTTTCTTTTGGATATAGAACAGTTCCTATTGAATAGATATTTCGAATTAAGTAAATTATATTGACGAATGGAGTTAAACGATATATTAAAGTATTTTAAATAATATATGCCTTTAACTAAAAAGGTATTATCATCTTTGTCGATTATATAAAATAAATATCAATATTCTCATTTTTCTAAATATCAATACTAATGATAGTGTGTATTTCCTTAAGCATATGTTGAAATTAAGAAAATTGAAAAATCAAATTATCAATAGCCAACTGGCTAAAGATTCATTTTGGGCCATCTTCGGAAATGTTATTGGCAAAGCATTATCTCTTTTATCAGTAGTAATTATTGCAAGAATTCTTGGCAAAGATTTATATGGAGAATATGGATTTCTAATTAATACCATGATTTCAATTGCGATATTTTCGACATTTGGACTCGGTTACACATCTACCAAGTACATTGCCGAAAACATAAAGAATAATCCAGGATTGCTATATACAATAATTGGAATTACACAAAAAACAACCTTCACCGTTTCAGTCATAACAACTAGTATTATTTTTCTTTTTTCTGATTTTTTCGCTATCCATGTCTTCGAAAATCCTTCCTCCGTCAAATTGATCCAATTCAGTTCATTTTATATTATTTTTAATAGCATTGTCCGCACTCAAATTGGAATTCTTTCTGGCTTTAGAGATTTTAAAGGAATCGCTATTAATAATTCAATTATTGGTGTTTTAGCCGTCCTCACGACCTTTTTAGCCTATTATTATGGGTTAAAGGGAGCTTTGCTTGGGGCTCTGTTGATTCAAATAATTAATTTTATTTTAAACAGAATTCTCATAAAAAAGAATTTAAAGATTTATCAGAATGTCCTTAATGACAAATCTAATTTTATGTTTAAAACAATATTGGCATTTTCATTTCCTGTTGCCCTTCAGGAAGCGTTGTATTCATCAATAACTTGGCTTTATGGTTTATTATTAGTTAAATTTTCTAATTATGGTGAGGTAGGGCTAAACGCTGCAGCAGTTTATTGGAGCGCTTTAATATTATTTATTCCTGGTATTTTAAGAAACGTTGTGCTTTCACATATGTCTTCATCTTTAAATGATAATAGCCAGCACAATCGCGTTTTAAGAGTAATATTAATATTTAATCTTTCTATAACTTTTACTCTATCCATAGCTGTATATCTTTTTTCTGATATAATTACCTCATTTTATGGCGATAACTTTATTGGTCTTAGAAATGTTCTAAACATTTCTGTATTTACAACAATATTTGCCAGTTTAAGTAATGTTTATGCCCAAGCTTATATGTCTAAAAGTAAAAACTGGCTTATGTTAATGTTTAGGATAATTCGTGACGGAGCTACTTTGGTAATAGCCTATATCTTAATAACCAATGAAAATGGATTAAATGGGGCTCTATCTTTGGCACAAAGTAGTTTTATTTCAAACATTTTTTTCCTTATTCTTATGGCTGGTTTTTATGAATTTAAGTTGAAAAATCGCATTACTTTAGTATGAAACGAATAATATTTTTATGCTCTTTCTTTACCTACAGTGGATATTATGCAGGATTGGCAATTATATTGTCTCTTAATCTAGGGCAACTTTCTAGATATTATTCTGTTCCTATTAGAATTTTAATGGCGCTATTTATGTTAATCATAATACATAAATACCAAAAAAGAATCTTAAATAATTATTATTCCAATTACTTGTTTTTATTTCTTTTTTTCTGGATAATTTATTTTTTAAAAGTACTATATACAGAAACTATAATTAGTAATGGATTAGGAAGAGATTGGTATGAGTATATTTTATATTCTATTATTTATGTTGTTATACCATTTGTTGCATTCTTCTCAATAGATTATGAAAAAGTCAAAAATATCGTTTTAAGTGGGTTTATCGCATCGGGATTTGCATTAGGGCTTATAAGTACCATTTTATATGGTAAATTTTTACTACAAGGTGTTGGTAGACTTAATATGATTACCTATCAGACAGGGCAAGAAGTTTTAAGTCCTTTAGCTTTATCCTATTCAGGTGCGTTAACATTAGTTTTATGTCTATATAATCTAATAATAATTAAACCAAATAGTAAAATTTATAAAATCTATTTGCTTATTACTATACTTTTATCATTCGTAATGTTTCTTTTAGGGTCATCAAGAGGTTCAGTTATTGCATTAGCCCTCACTCTTCCATTTTTTATATGGTTATCCCCTTTAAGGAAAAAAATAAAATTGATTTTTTCCGGATTTATATTGGTTCCAATAATATTTTTGGCGATAGAATTTAGTGGTAGTAGTATTGTTGAAAGAATATCAAATACTAAAGAAGATAGAGGGGGAGGTAGAAATGTACTTTGGGAAAATGCCATAAACCATTTTATGGAAAACCCTTTAATTGGTGGTAAAATAGAGATAGGTGGCATATACCCTCATAATATTATAATTGAAATATTAATGGCTACAGGTGTATTAGGCCTTTTCTTTATGATACCCGTGATTTTTAAAGGATTTAAATTAGGTTTTGACCTGACATTTTCGAATAAATCAAATCTTTTTGTTTTATTAATAATGATTCAAGGATTTGTACAACATTTTTTTACTGCAGGTTTTTATACTTCTATTTTACTTTTTGTTCCTATTGCCATGGCATTTAGCGCAAAAAATATAAATTCAATCTAATGGAAAAAAAGATAGGTATTGTATATCATTATTTTGCACATTACCGCCTGCCTGTCTTTCAGGAATTAATGTCTTCTCAGGACATTAATTATAAAATGATTTCAGACAAGTTATCCAGAGTTAATATAAAAACCATTTCGCCCAATTTAGCTGATAAATCCTTGGAAGCGGGGGGACTTAGATGGAAGTTTGTCAAAAATATTTGGCTCTATAAAGAAAGTTTCCTGTGGCAGGCAGGATTGCTAAAAATTCTTCGTAAAGAACCTTTTGATGCTGTCATCTTCCTGGGAAATGTATATTATTTATCAACCTGGATTGCTATTCTTAGTACTCAAAATTAAAGGGAAAAAAATATTTTTTTGGACCCATGGAGTAACTTCCGACAAGAAAGGACCTAAATGGTTCATTCGAAAGGTTTTTATAACTTAAGTAATGGACTATTTCTATACGGCAATAAGGCTAAAGAAATTATGATATCTAATGGATTAGCTGAAAAAAAATTACACGTTATTTATAACTCCTTAGATTATAATAAACAACTTCAATTACGTGCATTAATTAATGACCACCCCATTAACTCCATAAAAGGAGATCTATTTAAGAACTCAAAATTACCCCTTGTAGTCTTCGTAGGAAGGCTTACCAAACAAAAAAAATTAGACATGATCGTTGAGGCATCCAGAAAACTGATTAATGAAAACTTTTTAATTAATACCTTGTTTATAGGAGATGGTGGAGCAAGAAAAGACTTAGAAAGCCTCGTGGCAACTTATGAATTAGAGGCTTATTTTAATTTCTACGGCGCTTGTTATGATGAAACTATTTTGGCCCAGCTTATCGGAGCCAGTGATATCTGTGTGTCTCCGGGGGAAGTTGGTCTTACTGCTATGACCGCATTAGGGTATGGAACACCAGTAATTTCCCATGATGATTTTAATCACCAAATGCCAGAATATGAAGCTATAATACCCGGATTCAATGGGGAACCGTTTAAACATGGATCTATCGATTCATTAGCACAAACAATAAAGAAATGGATCATAGATAACAAAAATAAACCCAGGGAAAAAATTCGAGAGAATTGCTTTCACATCATAGACACAAAGTACAATCCCAAAAATCAGGTAAGCATCATTAACGACATTATTGCCAAATTATGAGCGTTAATTCAATAAGGAAAATCTATCGTAATCTTAAAATGTCCCTATACAGGACCAGATATGGGCTTAAAAATGTCCATAAAACCTTTTATATGGGCGGAAAGAGCAATATTAGTTCGGATCTTAAGGCTGCCCAATATGTGTATATCGGGCCTGGATGTTCTATTCCCCCCAAGGTTTCGATTGGCAAATACACCATGCTGGCACCCAATGTTTCCATTTTAGGAGGCGATCATAATTTTAATGACCCCACTAAACCTGTTATTTTTTCAGGAAGACCAATAATGCCTGCAACACTTATTGGCGAAGATGTCTGGATTGGCGCTAATGTTTTAATTATGGCTGGTGTTCAAATTGGAGATGGTGCAATCGTTGCCGCTGGATCTGTTGTTACTAAGGATATTCCCCCATATGCTATTTATGGAGGAAATCCTGCAAAATTAATTCGGATGCGTTTTAACGAGAAAGAAGTGGCGCTCCACCAAAAAATGCTTGAAAGTAACGAAATAGAGGTTACTTTTACGGGTAAAAAGAAATAATCCCCAAATGTTTAAAGACAAAACACTCCTGATAACAGGTGGCACCGGTTCCTTTGGCAATGCCGTCCTGAACCGCTTTTTAACCACCGATATCAAAGAGATCCGCATCTTTAGCCGGGATGAAAAAAAGCAGGACGATATGCGGAACCGGCTTAAAAATAACAAGGTCAAATTTTACATTGGCGATGTACGGGACTATAACAGCATTGACAAGGCCATGCGCGGGGTAGATTATGTATTCCATGCGGCTGCCCTGAAACAGGTACCTTCCTGTGAATTCTTCCCTATTGAAGCCGCCAAGACCAATGTGTTTGGCACCCAGAATACCATCGATGCTGCGGTAGCGAACAAGGTGAAACGTATCATCTGCTTAAGTACGGACAAGGCCGCCTACCCTATCAATGCCATGGGGATCAGCAAGGCCCTGATGGAAAAGGTAGCCGTTGCGGCCTCCCGGAATATTGAGGGAGATACCACGACTGTTTGCCTGACACGTTATGGCAATGTGATGGCGTCCCGGGGATCTGTGATACCCCTGTTTGTGGACCAGATCAAAAATAACCTCCCGCTGACCGTTACGGATCCCCATATGACCCGCTTCCTGATGTCTCTGGAAGATGCGGTAGACCTGGTGCTTTTTGCCTTTGAGCATGGCCACCAGGGCGATCTGTTTGTCAACAAGGCACCCGCCAGTACCATAGGTGACCTGGCTGAGGCCGTCAGGGATATCTTTAAAGCGACCAATGAGATCAAGATCATCGGTACCCGCCATGGAGAAAAACTCTACGAAACCTTGTGTACCAGGGAAGAAATGTTGAAAGCAGTGGATATGGGCGACTTTTACCGCATCCCGGCAGATAACCGTGACCTCAATTACAGTCGCTACTTTTCGGAAGGCACACCCGATATCAGCCAGATTGAAGACTACCACTCACACAACACCAAGCAGCTGAGCGCTGAAGCCCTTAAGCAAACCTTGCTTAACCTGGAATTCATCAAAGACGAACTATAAGATGCCCGATTTTCGGTTGCTGTCAGGGGAAAATTTCACAGATAACAGGGGCCTGTTACGCTATTTCAATACCTTTGATATGGCTGAAATTAAACGCTTTTACGAAATTGGCCCTGCTAACACCAGCTTATTCCGCGGATGGCAGGGCCATAAAGCAGAAAAGAAATGGTTCTATTGCCTGGACGGCGCACTAAAAATACAATTGGTGAAAATTGATAACTTTGAAAAGCCGTCCCTGCAATTACGGCCAAAAACAATTGTCCTGAAGGCCGAAATACCTGAGGTGTTGGAGGTCCCCGGGGGATACGCAACCGGTATCAGGGCCCTTGTCGAAAATAGTCGGCTCATGGTCTTCTCCGATAGTTCCCTGGAAGCCTCAAAAGCAGATGATTACCGGTTTCCTCCAACCATGTGGGCAGCCGACCAATAAAGTAAGCAATAAAAGAAGTAAGGACATGATCAAAATAGGGATTACAGGACAGGAAGGATTTGTAGGCAACCATCTATATACCACCCTTTCATTGGACGAAACGGTATCCCTGATACCATTTAAGCGATCCTTTTTTGAAGATACTTCCCAATTGCAGGACTTTGTGTCGCAATGCGATACCATTGTACACCTGGCCGCCATGAACCGGCATGAAGACCCGGAAGTAATCTACCGGACCAACGTAAGTTTGGTTGACACACTGATTGCCGCTTGCAAAGCACGAAATGTACGGCCCCATATTCTGTTTTCCTCTTCCTCCCAGGAAGAAAAAGACAACCATTATGGAAGATCTAAAAAGGAAGGCAAGGAACGATTTATTGCCTGGGCAGCAACGGGTGGCGGTTCTTTTACTTCCCTGACCATTCCCAATGTTTTTGGGCCCTTTGGGAAACCCAATTACAACTCTTTTGTGGCTACCTTTTGTCACAAAGTGGCCCATGGTGAAGAACCTACCATTCTCAATGACAGCGAGGTAGGCCTCATTTATGTGAATGAATTGGTGCAGGTCATCATTAATGTGGTAAAAGGAACAGATAGCGGAGAGGAAATAGGTACTAATAGCTTTGAAAGGAAGATAACACCAACTTATTATAAAAAGGTTTCTGATATCCTGTCCCTTCTTAACGGCTACCGCAAGGACTATATGGAACAAGGTATTTTTCCTTATTTAGAAGATCCGTTCGAAAAGGCCCTGTTCAATACCTTTCGTTGTTATGTGCCGGAAAACCACTACCCGGTGAAATATACCAAACATACAGACCCCAGGGGTAGTTTTGTAGAAATAGCCAGGACCCGCACCAGTGGCCAATTTTCATTCTCAACTACCGTACCCGGCATTACCAGGGGAAATCATTTCCATACCCGAAAAGCCGAACGGTTCGCTGTGATACAGGGGAAGGCGCTGATCCAATTGCGTAAAATTGGTACGGACAGGGTCATCAACTATGAACTGAATGGGGATGAACCTGCTTATGTTGATATGCCTATTTGGTATACCCATAATATTAAAAATATAGGTGATGAGACGTTGATCACATTATTTTGGATCAATGAACCTTTTGACCAAAAAGACCCGGATACCTATTTTGAAACCGTATAATACAGAGTATAACTTAACATAAAAACGTTGAAAAAATTAAAAGTGCTTACCGTTGTGGGTACACGACCCGAGATCATTCGCCTTTCCTGTGTATTGCAGGCACTTGAAGCCCATGTGGCCATAGACCATACCCTGGTGCATACCGGCCAGAACTATGACTATGAACTTAACGAGATCTTCTTTGAGGACCTCGGCATTAAAAAGCCCGATCATTTTCTGAATGCGGCCGGTAAGAACGCAACAGAAACCGTAGGGCGTATTTTGATTGCCATAGATCCCATACTGGAAAAGATCAATCCCGATGCCTTTTTGGTGCTGGGTGACACCAATAGCTGTCTGTGTGCAATCCCGGCGAAAAAAAGAAAGATCCCCATCTTCCATATGGAGGCCGGGAACCGTTGTTTTGACCAACGGGTACCTGAGGAAACGAACCGAAAAATAGTAGACCACGTAGCGGATATCAACCTTACTTACAGCGATATTGCAAGGGAATATCTCTTAAGGGAAGGCCTGTCTCCGGACCGGGTAATTAAGACCGGCAGCCCCATGTTTGAAGTGCTTCATAAGTTCCTTCCCAAGATAGAAGCCTCAAAAGTCCTGGAAACACAGCAGTTTGGAAAAGCATAAGTATTTTGTGGTTTCTTCCCACAGGGAAGAGAATATCAGCAACCCAAAGAATTTTGAAGGACTCATCAGGTCGTTGAACGAAATAGCTGAAAAATACCAGTACCCAGTTATTGTATCTACGCATCCCCGAACGCGTAATATGCTGAACGAAAAGAACGTCCAAACGCATGCCCTGGTTCGCTTTTTAAAACCACTGGGGTTTTCGGATTACAACGCACTGCAATACCATTCCTTTGCGGTACTTTCAGACAGTGGCACCATTTCTGAGGAGTCGTCCATTTTGAATTTCCGGGCACTGAATATCCGTGAGGCCCACGAAAGGCCGGAAGCGATGGAAGAAGCTTCCGTCATGATGGTCGGTCTGAATCCGGAACGAATTCTGCAAGGACTTTCCGTGTTGGAATCACAGGAAAGAAATCCGAAACGGAATTTCAGGGAGGTCTCGGATTATTCGATGCCCAATGTAAGTGAAAAAGTGGTGCGGATAATTTTGTCGTATACAGATTATATAAACAGGGTTGTTTGGTCCAAATAGAATGGTAATGAGAATACTTTATTTAGGGTTAGGGTTTCCGGATATGGATACCTCCCAAAATCTTTTTACCGAATTAGTTGCAGGAGTTTCATAAAAAGGGCATCAAATTGATGTGGTAGCTCCCGGCCAAGTGATGATATGGAACCGGTTTACAGATCGAAGCAGGAATAAAGGTATTGCGGGTGCCCACGATGAAATTATTTAATGTGGGATTATTACAGAAAGGACTGGCTAATTTATTACTACCTTTTCAATACAAAAAAGCACTGAAAAGAAGTGGTTTGAATCTGAATTATGATCTTGTGATCATGCCCACTCCCCCAATAACACTTGCTTTTTTGGCAAAATGGTTTAAAAGGTATTACAGGTCCAAGATCTACTTGATCTTACGAGATATTTTCCCTCAGAATGCCGTAGACCTCAAGATGATGTCAAATAAAAGCCTTGTCTATAAATATTTCCGTAAAAAGGAAAAGGATCATGTATAAGATAGCCGATTCCTTAGGATGTATGTCTCAGGGCAATATAGACTATGTCCTGGACCATAACCCGGAAGTTCCAAAATCTAAAGCTGCATTTATTGCCCAATTGGAGAACCCTAATGCCCAATCTGGAGGTAAAGGAAATTGAACCCATTAAAGAGCAATTCAATATAAAAGGGAAATTCATCGTTTTCTTTGGGGGCAACATGGGAAAGCCCCAAAAATTAGAAAATATTGTGGCTCTGGCCGCCGCCTGCAGGGATATCGATAACCTGGTCTTCTTTCTAGTAGGAGATGGAAACGAACGAAAGAACCTGGAACTATTGGTTAAAGAATGCCCAATTGGATAATATTATCTTGCATAAGCAAGTTTCTTCCCATGATTATCATCGGTTATTACAGGCGGCCGATGTTGGGCTTATTTCTTTAAGTGAAGCTTTACCATTCCTAACATTCCCTCTAAGACCACTTCGTATTTCAATGCGAAAAAACCTATTTTGCCTCCATTGACACCAATACGGATTACGGTAAGATTCTGGAAGAAAGTGAGTGCCGGTCTTTGGTGTGAGGCCGGTAATACGGATGAATTAAAAAAAGCCCTGCTATATTTGATGGAAGACGAGAACAGAAGAAAACAAATGGGACAGAATGGTTATGTGTATTTACAACAAAATCTGCTGACTGCTATGGCGTACGAAAGGATAATGGAACAAGTAGAACACTTATAGTTCAATATTAACTTATTAATTAGAGCTGTATTGCTTATCTTGAAGATTAATAGTGAGCCCAATATTTTCATGGTAAAAGGTTACCATCATTAGCTTTAAAAATCGAAAATCGCCATGTATAATACTATTTTTAAACGTTTAGGAGATATTTTTGTTTCTTTAATGCTGCTAATCCGTACTATCACCCGGTGATCCTTTTTTTTATTCTTGTACTTTGCTATGGTAAATAAAGGCAAACCCTTTCTTTTTTCAAAGACGGCCCGGGAAGAATGAGAAGATCTTTACCATCGTAAAATTTAAGACCATGACCGATGAAAAAGATGCTGCCGGCGAACTATTGCCCAATGAATTACGTGTGACCCAATTGGTAATTTTATCCGGAAATCCTCTATAGATGAGTTGTTGCAATTAATTAACGTCTTAAAAGGTGAAATGAGCCTGATCGGGCCCCGTCCCTTATTATACGATATTTGCCTTATTATACGGAAGAAGAGCAATTAAGGCATTCCGTGCGGCCTGGCATTACTGGTTTAGCCCAGGTGTCCGGAAGGAATTTGGTGGAATGGGACAAAAGGCTGGCCTAGACATATCTTATGTGAAAGAGTCTTTCTTTCCGTACTGATATAAAGATCATTTTTAAGACGATAAAAAAAGTATTTGATAATAGGGATATTGTATTGGATCAAAGTGACCATATTTCCGATCTGGATGAATTACGGCAGAAGACCAAGGTTTTAAGTGATAAATGAGAGCATTTTATAAGTTTTACTTATAAGTAATATTCAGCATCTTAAGTTTTAATTTACAATATATTTTCATCATAAAATGAACGGATACTCATTTTAGTATGTGTTTCAAACACCCTTTAAATAAAGGTGTTCTTGCAGTGGTCAATTCATCCGAAAGTCCTGATCTATTCGAATAGAAAGTAAACAATCTCATTAATATCAAAACTATGAGTCAACCTAAGCAAAATAGACTATTATTTTTTTTAAAAGACAGAAGAAAAAAAAGTTACTTAAAAATATTCAAGGAATTCATGACCCTCCTGGTGATCAAAAAAGAGATCCCGTTTTACTACTTTAAGCATCTATATAAAAAAGATATCGTTAATTACAAGGATTATGTAAGCACTAAAGAGGCATATAGAATTAAATATAAGGATACGTTTCATAAGGAAGAATACGTAACGATTATTTCAAATAAACTCAACTTTTCATTATTCTGTGAGCATAATCAACTTCCCGTTCCTAAATTGGCAGGTCATAATTTTGAAACCAATTTCTATTCCAATGGAATACTCTACAAGGTAAAAACCGAAAATGAAATTGTGAACTTCTTCGATATGGTATTTAGCAATACGGGGTGGGAAAATATTTTTATAAAACCAGTATCAGCTTACGGAGGAAAAGGATGTTACCGAATAAATAGAAAAAATATTGTGAAAGATGTATCTGCATGTTCTCAATTTATTTTAAAAAATAGCTGTGTTCATGAGGAAGTTGTTCTACAACATGATAAAATTAATCAAATTCATCCACGGTGTCTTAACACATTAAGGCTGGAGACATTTGTAGATAAAAAAGGAGAAATACATATTCTGTCTGCATTCATGCGTTTTGGAATTGGTGACAGTTATGTGGATAATGCCTCTTCAGGAGGAATATTGGTCGGAATAGATTTTAATAAAGGAGCTCTAAAAGAAATTGGACAAGTTAAAATGGAATTCGGGGGGGCAGAATATAAAGCGCACCCGAATAGTAAATTTGTTTTTGCAAATTTTGAAATCCCTTATTTTAAAGAAATTTGTGATCTGGTTATCAAATGTGTAGAGTTTTTACCCGATAGGTATATCGGTTGGGATATAGCAATTTCTAATAATGGTCCGATAATTATTGAAGCAAATGAATATCCCAATATATTTACTTCAGATATTCTTTATGGTGGCTATCTTAAACATCCATTATATAAAGGTATCATAAAAGAGGTGAGTTAACCCTCCGGCCTCCTTGGTCAAAATATTACTCCTGATCGCGGGTAGATTCGAGCGCTCGTCCCTTTAATTTATGATGGGCATTCTTCTTTTGTGCCTGAATGCTATTATTGATTACTAACTTTCTCTTGCCGGACAAGAGTAATGGAATATCTTGTACGAATTCAACGCGTATAATTGCATCTTCACCAAAATACTCTTTGTATTGTTCTATTAAACGCGTCTTATTTTCATCCCCAAAATCATTAAAGACCTTTAATTTAATGACGTACTCTTTTTGTCCTTCCTGTATAAATTGGAATTGGTCAATCTTATCGAACTGTAAGATATGATGTATAATATGTGAAGATATAAAGTCACCTTTAGTATTAGTAAATAAATCCATTTTCCTCCCTTCAATCCTGGTAAATACAGGAGCCTGATCCTTTTTTTCTTGTTTAATTATCCCTACATCCCCGGTATCGTAACGGATTAGCGGCATGCAATAATTAAACAAATCGGTAACTACAATTCTACCCATTTCCCCTGGCTTAGCAGGCATATCCTTCTCTAAATCCAGGATTTCAAAATAATAGCTGGCCCAGTTAACATCATAATTACTGTTGACATTTAATTCACTTTGTTGTGCAAATATGCCATTTTCACTATTGGAATACCTAGATATCACCTTTGCTCCAAAATATTTTAGTGCCGAGTGAGCGACATAATCATTTAAACTTTCTGCCACGGCTATTATTGATTTAAACCTCACTTTTGGTGGCTTGGATGCATCATGATCTATGTATTTGAAAATTGATTGCAATGCCGAAGAATACGCCAGCAGGCTCTTCGTGGAATGATCATTTTCCATCACTTTCAATAACTTACTGATATCTTCATCTTTCATTTGATCCACAGAATGCATATACATATTCTGTATCCATGCCAGAAAGCGATTCTTTTTATATTGTTTGTCCCATAATCTCAAATAATACAACCTTGTCCCTAAATCGAATCCGGCTTTTTCGCCAAAATATATAGTGTCAGCGGTATTTCTGTCTCGTTTTTCGCTATTGTGATAGACTTCAAAGGGGTTGCCCGTTGATCCACTCGTATACACTCTATAGTTTTTTTTATCGATATATGCAGCGCTTTTGAACGCATTAAAATGCTTCTTGAAAATCGTTTTATTGACTATGGGAAAATCTTTAAGCGAAATGAGCTCATTATACGGTTTATAATAAGGTACCGTTTCAATCGCATGGCAAATTAAATCATTCATGTTCTTATCCATTATATATTGAGCCTCCGGCAAATTATAATGCTCATTAATGAACTTGATGTTTTCATAATGTTTTCTGATCTTACTTCCACGCAGGAAATCAACTGACCAGAAAATCACTTTTCGCAAGTACTCTAATACTTTCATAACGATATTTTAATTCCAGGATTAATCATTTAGATTTTCTTTAGTTCATTATCTCCAATCCATCCGACTTAAGGCAATATTATTAATTGATCTAATCATTTGAAATCTAATTTTTTAATCCTACATAAAGTCTTTTATTATTCAGATCGACACTATCAATAGTATAAGTGTTCTTTTTGTTTTCAACAGGAATTTCAAGGTATAATCCCAGGTTTATGTTATTAATTTTTGCATAAATAAGCGGATCATCTTTTAGGTAATTGTAATGTATAACCTTATAGTAAGAGGAGTCCCCCGGATTCAGGTTTTCAAATTTTATTGAAAACAGGGAAATATTTAGCATTTCAAATTCCGTGTAATTAACAACTCTGATTTTTGTCTTTGTATCCTGATAATGAAAGGAATGACTGCCAATTAGAATAGTTGTAACACCTGCTATAAAATACTTGAGATAAGCCACGTTATTCTTTGATCAATTTTTTCCTTGAAACGACTTCGCCATTTACGTCAACTTCTAAAATATACATTCCCCTGGCCAAATTTTGCAACCCTTTCAATTCAATAGTTGATTGGTTCTCAAAGTTTTTAACCAATACACGTCTTCCGCTCATGTCAAAAATTGAAATCCTGTTTTCAGCATACATTTTATCCATTTCAATCGTAATCCGTTCGAGAAATGGATTTGGATATATATTTATTTTAATATTATTTGCGATGAATTCCTTTGGATCGTACGCATTTTTATTAAGTACGGCCTCGTTATAATCAAAAGGCATTTCATTCCTTATAATCGCCGTCCCGGTAGAGACCCCTTTACCAAAGGTGTTCACATTATTATCAGCATCAATTTTAGCGATAAAGGAAGCTCCTGCCTCCGCACTAAATCCAGGAATAAGTCTTATTTCATTTACTGATTCTAATTTGCAATTTGTGCCATTTGGAACAATAAAATTATTCCCCGCTTCAATAAGATATTGGTAATAAAAATTTTCCAAGGATTTATGGGTATTGCTAACCGTATAATCAGAAAGTCGCGCCAATTGGTTATTGGCATAAAAAACACCTAATGCTCTTGTATTTACAATGTCATCAGGGTCAACAAGGGGCAGGGTAACCCCGTTAAACACATAGGTGCCGTCATATCTGATCATGGACGTGATAATATGAGAAGAACTACCAGGATGGGCATCTTCCCATTCTGCCCAGAGCCTGTCCACATTAGCATGATGTAAATAAAAAATGGGATCTCTGGGAGAAACCGGTGTAGGCATTGCGCCTCCAACCCACACATGGGCTCCCCTGTGGACGGGACCTCGTTCCATCTGATTGGAGTATACTAAAAAGTTCGTTATAGCTTGTAAATTAATGACATCGGTAGGAGTTGGCAATGGTCCGTTTCCACCAAGATTCCTGTTCAGGTTCCACGCCTGATTGAACTGCCCCATAAATGCCTGATCCCATAAAGGGGAATTAGTAGCCTGATCTACAGAAGAGTCCCACCAAGGCATGCTGACATTTGGATTTATTTCCTGCATAGCTTGTTCCATTTCGAACATTTGCATTCTATGCCAGGGAAAAAATATCTGCCGCTGTGGCTCATCGGGTAAATTAAAATGTATATCTGGTTGTGTCCCATCACCAATCCCATCCAAATTAAAAAAATCACTGTGAAACTGTGCCAAATCATTTACGAGATCTCCTCCCAAACGCATTTGGTAAAAAGCAGCCACTAAAGCATCTCGCTCGGAAACAGTCATTTCCTGATAATCCTTGCGGATGCTTTGGGAGAACAATTGACTTATTGTCAGCAATCCGATCAAAAAAGGAATAGTCCTTTTTGTCATATCTCTTGTTTAAATATTTAGAAGTCTTTACTCTTTATTAGTCACTTGGTTTTCCAATTCCATGAGCCTGTCCAAGATCATCTCCATTTTTTGGTTTTGCCTTTCCAGACTATCAATTTTCCTTTGTTGTTCAAGGATATAAAGGGTAAGCTCTTCTATTTTCTGAAGGAGCTTGGCATCCATTTCTCCAAGATTAATTCCCTTTTGCCTAACCTCTAGAGCGCTTGGCATATTTGGCAAATACCCTTTATCTGCAATATGCTTTTGAACTTCTTCTAAACTTAGCAAGTCATATTCTTTATCAAAAACGTAATCCGGCCAATTTATCTGAAGTTGTACCTGGATCTCTTCGGCAATAATTCCTCCTGCAACAGCCAACCTATAAGCTGATGGAATAGTTGATGTTCCAATTCCTACATTGCCAGTGCTGTAGGATATATCTGTGCCGGACAGGCTCCAGATAGGTGAGCTTTCTAATGGGGATCCATTTATTAATATATTAGTACCGTTAAAAGTTAAGCTATTAGTGCCTTCTAATGTTCCGTCACCTGTCCAAACTCCGATTTGATTATCTACCGGTGTTCCTGCTTTGGTGACATCACCCCCGTTAGAACTTAGTGTTTCTATTTTATCATAAATGGCATTTTTTGTAGGTACTTCAAGGCTTCCATCCCAGTTTGCATCATAAATACCGTCATTTACAAGAATTGAAGCCGCTGTAATATTACGGGCTGCTATTAGATCCCTAACCTGCCAGTCTACTGTAGGTAAATTGGCGTTTTCCTCAGTATAATGGAATACACTATTAGCTGTGTTGAACGCCTGCGCATTGCTGTCTCCCGATTCATTCGTGGCAGCATCCACCGCACGTACCGTCAGGCTGTAGGCCGTTTCTGGGGTCAGCCCCGTAACAGTATAAGTCGTTGCAGTACTTCCGGTGGCTACCAATAAAGCACCGTTGTTGTACACCAGGTAATCCGTAACACCTACCGCATCCGTGGAAGCATCCCAGCTAAGATCTACGCTCGTGTCCGTGATATTGCCCGCAACCAAATTGGCCGGAGCAGTCGGAGCTGTCAGATCAGGAGAAGCAGTAGTGTTGAACGCCTGCGCATTGCTGTCTCCCGATTCATTCGTGGCAGCATCCACCGCACGTACCGTCAGGCTGTAGGCCGTTTCAGGGGTCAGCCCCGTAACAGTATAAGTCGTTGCAGTACTTCCGGTGGCTACCAATAAAGCACCGTTGTTGTACACCAGGTAATCCGTAACACCTACCGCATCCGTGGAAGCATCCCAGCTAAGGTCTACACTCGTGTCCGTGATATTGCCCGCAACCAAATTGGCCGGAGCAGTCGGAGCTGTCAGATCAGGAGAAGCAGTAGTATTAAACGCCTGCGCATTGCTGTCTCCCGATTCATTCGTGGCAGCATCCACCGCACGTACCGTCAGGCTGTAGGCCGTTTCAGGGGTCAGCCCCGTAACAGTATAAGTCGTTGCAGTACTTCCGGTGGCTACCAATAAAGCACCGTTGTTGTACACCAGGTAATCCGTAACACCTACCGCATCCGTGGAAGCATCCCAGCTAAGGTCTACACTCGTGTCCGTGATATTGCCCGCAACCAAATTGGCCGGAGCAGTCGGAGCTGTCAGATCAGGAGAAGCAGTAGTATTAAACGCCTGCGCATTGCTGTCTCCCGATTCATTCGTGGCAGCATCCACCGCACGTACCGTCAGGCTGTAGGCCGTTTCAGGGGTCAGCCCCGTAACAGTATAAGTCGTTGCAGTACTTCCGGTGGCTACCAATAAAGCACCGTTGTTGTACACCAGGTAATCCGTAACACCTACCGCATCCGTGGAAGCATCCCAGCTAAGGTCTACACTCGTGTCCGTGATATTGCCCGCAACCAAATTGGCCGGAGCAGTCGGAGCTGTCAGATCAGGAGAAGCAGTAGTATTAAACGCCTGCGCATTGCTGTCTCCCGATTCATTCGTGGCAGCATCCACCGCACGTACCGTCAGGCTGTAGGCCGTTTCAGGGGTCAGCCCCGTAACAGTATAAGTCGTTGCAGTACTTCCGGTGGCTACCAATAAAGCACCGTTGTTGTACACCAGGTAATCCGTAACACCTACCGCATCCGTGGAAGCATCCCAGCTAAGATCTACGCTCGTGTCCGTGATATTGCCCGCAACCAAATTGGCCGGAGCAGTCGGAGCTGTCAGATCAGGAGAAGCAGTAGTATTAAACGCCTGCGCATTGCTGTCTCCCGATTCATTCGTGGCAGCATCCACCGCACGTACCGTCAGGCTGTAGGCCGTTTCAGGGGTCAGCCCCGTAACAGTATAAGTCGTTGCAGTACTTCCGGTGGCTACCAATAAAGCACCGTTGTTGTACACCAGGTAATCCGTAACACCTACCGCATCCGTGGAAGCATCCCAGCTAAGGTCTACACTCGTGTCCGTGATATTGCCCGCAACCAAATTGGCCGGAGCAGTCGGAGCTGTCAGATCAGGAGAAGCAGTAGTGTTGAACGCCTGCGTATTGCTGTCTCCCGATTCATTCGTGGCAGCATCCACCGCACGTACCGTCAGGCTGTAGGCCGTTTCTGGGGTCAGCCCCGTAACAGTATAAGTCGTTGCAGTACTTCCGGTGGCTACCAATAAAGCACCGTTGTTGTACACCAGGTAATCCGTAACACCTACCGCATCCGTGGAAGCATCCCAGCTAAGGTCTACACTCGTGTCCGTGATATTGCCCGCAACCAAATTGGCCGGAGCAGTCGGAGCTGTCAGATCAGGAGAAGCAGTAGTATTAAACGCCTGCGCATTGCTGTCTCCCGATTCATTCGTGGCAGCATCCACCGCACGTACCGTCAGGCTGTAGGCCGTTTCAGGGGTCAGCCCCGTAACAGTATAAGTCGTTGCAGTACTTCCGGTGGCTACCAATAAAGCACCGTTGTTGTACACCAGGTAATCCGTAACACCTACCGCATCCGTGGAAGCATCCCAGCTAAGATCTACACTCGTGTCCGTAATATTGCCCGCAACCAAATTGGCGGGATTTGATGGTGGAGTGGTATCTCCTCCCACCGGAAAAATTGAAACATTATCAAAAAAAACTTCATTACCAGCTTGTCCTCCACTAGTAGGCGAGGTATAGATCCTTATTTCCGGAGTTGATACCGTTGCCGTTAAAGTCCAGGAATACTCCGTCCAGGAACTTCCGCTTATAATAGTCGTAGTGAAACCTGATAGCCCTTGCCAGTTTGCAAATGCGGGTTGAAAACTCGAACTGCCTTCCCTTGCCCATATACTAATATTATATTCCTGCCCAATGTTGGCCGGAAAGGAATAAAAAGCATAGCCCCCTCTAACCTGTATTGAAGCTACCCTGATTGAAAAAGAACCTGAAAACGGATTAACCGCACTTGAAGAAGCAACTGCACGCACATTTGTCTGCCACCCACTGACACTATTTGCCTCATTTAAAATGGACGCGGCATTGGAATTAGTATGGAGGTTTTGGCTACTAACAAAATAAGATGTCAATACTATCAGGAAAGTAAGGAGTAATTTTTTGTCCATTTACAAGAATTATTAGCTTGGTTTGCTAAAACTACCTTGGAATAATCCATTAAAATAATGATGTTAAAAAATATCTATGAAATGTCAATAAAATCCTATGAACGGTATTGATTTACTCGAGGAATAGATGATTGCAGCTTCATTCAAATTTTAATACCAAATAGGGTGTGTCCTTATCTCAAAAAGGGTAGTTGTTCCATTAGCCCCTGAATTGATATTTGAACTGATTCCCATTTATTATAATTAATATAGTCCTATCCTTTGGTCCAACTCGAAATTTAAGTCTTACCCGCAGAACGACAACGTGGCGTAAAGAAATTTAGCGTTCAGGATAAAACATCATCTGATAGGACAAGGATATAAACGAAATAAAAAATCAGCTACCCCTATCTGTATATATTAGTATTTAAAGGGAAACTATCCGCATTCTCCATTCATTGCTAAAAAAAGTTTATTTTTAGGGTATCATTCAATCCTGCCACCCTTTCAATGATTTGATTCTTTTTCCAGCTGAAAACAAAAAAGAAACAAAAAAGAAACAAAAAATATTGCGAAAATCAGCACAAAAACAGGCACTCATAAAAAAAATTATCGGTGGTTAACTCAGACCGATCCTTCGGCACACTTTCAAGAGCATGCCAAATAATAAAAATGTAAAGAAAAGGGTCTCAGGTAAACCTGCTGAGTCATAAAGAAAATTGGCCAGTTCTTTTAACTAAATCATTGTTTATCAATTTTCTGAAATTTACCAAATGTAATTTATTTAAAAGAGCGAAGAAAAATAGGATATTTTAAGGTTTAGCTAGAAAAAATTCAATAAAGCAGATAAATTAATCCATATTTTCAAAGGTGACAACGTTTAATGATGTTGTCATTGGTTTTAACCCTTTTTAATAAAACCTCAATATCAGCCTAGGGAAAGAAAAATTAACAATGCATAAATGTTTATAAATACTGATCTTTACATTTTATTATTGCTCTGCTTCACGGATTAATCCTTTTTTTTAACATTACAACGAATGTTTTGAAGTGATAATAACAATAAATCTAAATAGAAATATCTTTATCTCGTTATAAAAAGTATGTGCAGCAAGGTAGAGTAATTGAACTGCTAATACTTTTTTATATTTTAAATCAATATTGCTAAGCACTATTTATGAAAAAAACAAATATCCTCTTTACTTGTGCCGGAAGGCGTAATTACCTGATCAATTATTTTAAGGAAGCCCTGGCAGGCAAAGGCCTCGTAATAGCTGCAGATGCCCAGTCGAATGCTCCGGCCCTTGTGGATGCGGACATTGCCGTTGTTGTTCCTGATATCTATGACCCAGGTTATATCGATGCATTGAGAGAGGTGCTCGCAAAACACCAAATAGCGGCCCTCATATCACTAAATGACCTGGAGCTACCCTTATTGGCCAAAAACAAAGAAGCTTTGGAAAAAAGCGGGGCCAAAATTCTGGTTTCTGATGTAGAAGTGATCGCAACCACCTTTGACAAATGGAAAACAGCGAACTTCATTGAAGAGATTGGCTTAAACACCCCCAGAACCTTTTTATCGCTGGAAGCGGCAATAACCGCGCTCGAAAAGAATGAAATAGCTTTTCCCCTGGTTCTAAAACCGCGCTGGGGAAGTGCCTCAATAGGGATAGAATTTCCGGAGACATTGGAAGAATTGAAACTAAGTTACCAACTGCAACAACTAAAATTGAAGAACTCTATCCTCAATATTGCCAGTGAAGAAGATACAGAGCACGCCCTCCTGATTCAGGAAAAATTGAAAGGCACGGAATATGGGATGGATGTTTTGAATGATTTCAAAGGTCAGTTTGTAGGCTGCTATGTCCGGAAAAAACTCTCCATGCGTTCCGGAGAAACCGATAAGGCCATAAGTGTTTCTGACACGGCCTTGGAAACCGCCGGAAAAAAAATTGGAGAAGCCCTGGGCCATATTGGCTCTATGGATTGTGATTTATTCCTCCATGAAGGTAAGGTCTATGTACTGGAACTGAACCCCCGATTTGGTGGGGGATATCCCTTTTCCCATGAAGCAGGCGTCAATATAGCGGCCATTTATGTGGAATGGTTAAAGGGGAACACGGATATTACACCTTATAATAAGTACCGGGATGGGCTAAGTTTCTCTAAATGTGATCGTTTGATCAAAATACCAAATTAATATATGAAATTTTTGGAAAAAGTTAGGTATCACGCCTTTTGGTTGACAGATGCGATAAAAGGAGGAAAACTTAGAACGCATTACCATCGTATTTTAGCTAATTATGAACAATATGGTTCGAAAGAATCAATTGAGTCAAGAAAAAAGAAAACCTGGATACCATTGCTCAGCCATGCTATAAATACCGTGCCGTATTATAAAAAATATACTGGTTATTCCTCAATTGAAGACTTTCCGGTAATCGACAAAAACACATTTAAAGCGCATTTTAATGATTTTTATTCCGATGCCTATCTGGGTAAAAAAATGATAAAGGTATCTACCAGCGGTTCAACCGGTGTACCTTTTTCCCTCTATCAGAATAAGGACAAAAAATTACGGAATACGGCAGATACCCTATTCTTTGCGAAACTGGCCAACTACGAAGTTGGCAACAAACTTATCTATTTCAGGGATTGGGACGGTAATGCGAAGGGGAAATTAGCAGCATTTATGCAAAATCTGGTGTTGATCAATTCCAATGATCTTCAGGAGGACATTATTAAGGATTTTCTTTTGCACCTAAAAAATGACCACACTTCCCGCATAAACATGATTGGTTACCCAAGTGCCTTTGAAATTGTTTGTGATTATTTGGACAAAAACCAACCCAGCCTAAAAATCGACAATGTCATCTCCATAATCACTATTGCAGAAACACTTGACAGCAAGATAAAATCGAGTCTGAAAAAGTATTTCAATTGTCCTGTTGTATCGCGTTATTCCAATAATGAACTGGGCATGCTGGCGCAGCAAAAAGCTGGTGCAGGAGAGCATTTTTACATGAATACCGCTAGTTATTTTATTGAGCTATTGGCACTCGATAAAGACAGGCATGTGAGAAATGGTGAAATTGGAAGAATAGTGGTTACAGATCTTTTTAATTATTGTATGCCGGTTATTAGATATGATACCGGAGACCTAGGTATTCTATCCGAAGAGACAGAAGCGGGCGAAAATCCTGCACTGGCAAGGATAGAAGGCAGAAAAATGGACATGATATACGACCCTAATGGTAAATTGGTTTCACCGCATTATTTTCATTTGCTCACAACCTATTCAGGGCTTTTACAATATCAATTTATACAAAAAAATGAAAATACCTATTTGTGTAAATTAAACGTTGAAGAGGTGCTGGTTGCTGAAGAAAATAAAGTTCGTATGAAGTTAATGCGCCTTCTGGGACCTGAAGCGAATATAAAATTTGAATATGTGGATGAAATCCCATTATTGGCTTCCGGAAAGCGCAAAAAGGTCCTGAATGAATTCAAGGTGACTAGTAGCAAATAAAAAACGGAAGTAACTAAAAATGTTATATACTCATTATTTAAAACCACTGGCAGATTTTATTGCCGCGTTCATTGGGGTCTCGTTATTGTCACCTTTAATTTTAGGTATAACCCTTATCTTGTTTTTTAGCAATAGGGGGAAACCGTTCTTTTTTCAGCAACGGCCGGGAAAAAACGGAAAGATCTTTACCATTGTCAAGTTTAAGACAATGAATGACAAAAAAGATGCCAATGGACAATTATTACCGGATGTAGAGAGGATTACCGGCATAGGAAAATTTATCCGAAGTAGTTCCCTGGATGAAATCATGCAGCTTTTTAATGTCTTAATTGGCGATATGTCACTCATTGGACCAAGGCCCCTCTTAGTAGCCTATCTGCCATTATACAATCATGAGCAAGCCAGGCGCCACTTGGTAAAACCGGGGATTACAGGCTGGGCTCAGGTAAATGGGCGTAATGCCATTAGCTGGGAACAAAAGTTTGAATTGGATGTTTGGTATGTAGATCATCTAAGTGGGCGTTTAGACCTGGAGATCCTTTGGAAAACAGTTCAAAAGGTTTTTAACCGGGAAGGCGTTTCAGCCAGTGTAAGCGATACCATGCCAATGTTTACAGGTACCCATAATAATGTTGATATTACCTGATTGTATAAATATGAACCCTGGGTAATTTGGCATTTGTTCCCATTATGCCTCAGTAGTTAATGATCAATATTAGTTAGAAGATCGTGATTAAAAATGTACTCTAAAATCTTAAATAGTTGGTGATTCATGATCAGAGAGATTACAGATGAAGTGAGCTGGAATACCTATATTAATTCCTTTGGGCAGGTAGATTGTTACCATACGTATGAATACCATATGGTTACCAAGAATATCGATGACAGTGCAGTACTGCTGGTATACGAACAAAAGCAACTCTTGATTTGTTTGCCATTACTGATCAGGCCCATTCCCGGAACACCTTATTTTGATGCTACCTCTGCCTATGGCTATGTTGGGCCCTTAGCAAAAAATGTGGATGCCGGATTCGAGCAGGCATTATTTATGGATGGCTTGAGTGCATATTTCAGGACACAAAAGATCATCACTGTATTTTCCAGGTTAAATCCATTTATTGGTGCTCAATATCCCCTACTGCAAGGTTGTGGGGAAATTAAATACAAAGGGAAAATAGTGGCTATAGACCTTATGCCATCCCTGGAAGAACAACGGGCCCAGTATAGCAAAAGGCTAAAAACGCACATCAACAAAGCAAAAAGGCATTGTACTATAAAAAAAGTACAGACCATGGATGATCTCCGGACTTTTAGGGAAATTTATATAGAAAATATGAAACGCCTACAAGCAGATCCGTTCTATTATTTCCCACTTGACTATTTTAAAGGTTTGATGGAGGCTACATCCTTTAAAACTGAAATTCTCTTAGCTATCGAGAAAGAAAGTGGTTTGGCCATTGCAGGGAATATCTTCCTCTTGAAGGACGGCATCGTCCAATATCATCTATCCGGGACCAGAAATGACTATATGCACCTGATGCCAAATAAAATGCTGATTGATGAGATGAGAATCATAGCAAAAGAAACGGGGTACAAGGTATTTAACCTTGGTGGTGGTGTTGGTGGCAGCTCGGAAGACTCCTTATTCCAGTTTAAGTCTTCGTATTCCAAAAATTTTATCGATTTCAAAGTATGGCAATTCATTGTAGCTGATGATGTTTATAATGAGTTGTTGGAATCCTACGGAATTGATAAAGGAACCACCTTCTTCCCTGCATACCGTAAAAAATGATAAAAAGTACATACCATACTATGGTCGGCCAAAACAACCCGTTCACCTCTTCTTTGTTCACGTCCATATGGCGTAAGCATTTCTGTGGCCGGTTAGAAGCGCATACACCTCAATTTATTCGTGGGGTCTCCTTTTGCAAAAATCCAAAGTTGCCCCTCTACACTAATGTTGGCCGCAATTTAACAAAAGGAATAAGCTATGAATTAAATGACGGGACTCCCGTTGGGCTTAAAAATAACGTGTTCCTGCTTTATGATATACCGGGTTATTTTGGTATTCATTTTAACAACGCTAACAAAAATATAGGTTCATTTTTTGTGCCCCAGTATCCCGGTTTTCTTATAAACCTTGAAGCCTTCTCTTCCCTTCAGGATTACATGAAGGGGACTTTTAGCAAGAGTAGTCGCTATAAATTAAATAAATACCACAAACGACTGGAAAACTGCTTTGATATCCGTTATAAGATGTTTTATGGGGATATCAGTCAACCGGAATTCGACGCTATTTTTACCCATTTTAGGGGGCTGTTGGAAAAACGCTTCGAGGATAAGCAAATCAGTAACAATAATCTGGACCAGAAAGAGTGGGATTTCTATTATGAAGTGGTGTTACCCATGATCCAGGATAAAAAGGCGAGCTTATTTGTCATATACGACGGAGACGTCCCTATCGCTATTACACTGAATTATCTCTCAGATACCGTCTTATTTGATGCCATCACGGTCTTCGATATAGACTATGCCAGGTTTCATGTAGGTTCCATTACCATCATGAAACAAATAGAATGGTGTATCGCACATAAGCTGAAAATTTTAGATTTTTCCAAAGGGCATTTTGATTATAAAGCGCGTTGGGCAAATTTGGAATATCCTTTTGAATATCATATCTATTATGACCGGAACCATTTGTTTTCAATAGTACTGGCGAATGGTATTAAGTACTATTTTCAATTAAAACAATACCTTAGGGAAAAAAACGTAAACGAATGGGTACATAGGATAAGTCACAAGCTACGAAGCGGGAAAGCCAGGATTGAACGAGCTGCGACATACACCATTGAAGAGGTACCGGCTGTACCTGGCAATATAACCTTTGAACCCATAGTTGTTGATGCCGACGATAATGGCCTGTTGAAGAAGGCAGTCTTTGATTTTTTATACGTAAATCAGGAAAAATACAAAGGTTTACAAGTGTTCAAACTTCCAACATCAGATAACACCTATTATATTCAAGGCAAAAGCCATCAAGCCAAGATAATTTTACAAGATTGATTAAAAAGCTATGCGTTTCTTAAAACCACATATACAATGGTTTACGGAAGAATTCTTTTACAAAGGAAGCCTGAACCCTTTTTATGGTCAAATTACAAACTTGAGAACCGGCGAAACATTCAAGAACCTGCAATTTCCCGAACAATCCCAATTGGGAAACAACGTGCTGGTTATTAATGATGTTCCGCCCTATTTTAAGGTGGACGTAAGGCAATCCTCAGGGCTGGAATTCATTAGTATACGCAAGTACAAAGGCTTCTTGGTAGACCTTGCCGGGTATAATAATTTTGAAGGCTACCTCAATGAACAGTTCAGTAGCAGGACCCGATCAAAACTCCGCAGCAATAAAAGGCGGCTGGAAACTTGTTTTAACATTCAGTATAAAATATATCATGGGGAAATTGGAGAAGAGGAATGTGCATTATTGTTTGACAGAGCCCGGTTATTGATAGAAAAAAGGTTTGCAAAAAAGGGGGAGCGCCATGAAGCATTAAGGTATTGGACATCCATAACCGAAAATGCCCATCGATTAATCACTTCCAAAAAAGCGTCTTTATTTGTAATATATGATGACGAGAACCCTGTAGACATATGTTATAATTTTCATTACGAAAACATCATTAATCATATGGTGCGCTCTTTTGATATCGATTATAGTAAATTCCGCTTAGGACATGTAGATCTTTATTACCAACTGGAGTGGTGCATAAACAACGGTTACCAGGTCTTTGATTTTTCAAGGGGCGACCTTTTTTACAAAAGGGAATGGGGTAACCTGGAATATTGGTTTACCTGCCATATCCTGTATCCTAAAAATAATTTTCTGTTAAAAATAACCGCCTATTCTTGGGCTCGTTTTTATGAATTTAAAGAATACTTAAAAGAAAAAAAAGTAGACGTGATTGTTAAAAAAGCCAGAAATATTTTCAAAGCCAAACCGGTTTCAGAGAAGAATACAGAAGATGTAAATTGGGCGCAAAATACGGTTTCGGACTTGCCAAAAAAGGAGTTTCTAATAGAAATAGACGATGAGAGGGATATTCCAGGTTCATTGAGAAAACCGGTATACGACTTTCTGTATGCCTCCCTGGAATCCTTCAATAAGATTCGCATCTATAAAACGATTACAGCGCCTCAAACCTATTATGTCTCAGGATCTAAGAACAAAGTTAAGATACAACCAATAGCACCAAATATGCAATCTACAGCCGATGCCTAAGAAAAAAAATCTGTCCTTGCGTTTGTTAACTGATCTCTTTTTTAAGGAAACAGATTTGAAGGCTGTTATTAGGTTCATTGATGTAACCAATGGAGGCTCCCGCTTATGGACGCCGGATTCACAGGCAGAAACATCTGAGGAGGAATATACTTTTATTTCAATAAAAAATGTTCCAGATTACTTCCAACTAGGCCTATAAACCCAAAAATACCCTTAAATGTTCCATTTTTCCCTCGGTTAAAGGATATGCCATATCTTATGAAGGACTTTAAAGGGGTCGATGACTATGTCAAATCGCAATTTAGCACAAAAGCAAGAGGTAATCTTTCCAGGGCCTTGCGTCGCCTGGAGCACTGTTATGATATTAGTTATCAGCAGTACCACGGAACAATAGAAAAACAAGAGTACAACACACTTATGTCACAGGCTAAGGGAAATGATAAAAAAACGTTTTAAGGAACGTGGGGAGGAAAATGACGCTTTGAAAAACTGGGATGCCATTGAAAAAACCACTTATGATCTTATCCTTGAGAAAAAAGCCTCCCTGGCGGTTATAAAGCATGGAGACGTGCCTATTGCAATTGCCTTAAGCTATCATTATAATTCCGTTTTCTTTTATTATATCCCTTCCTATGATATTGATTACGGCAAATTTAGTTTAGGCAATATCATGATTTACAAGCAATTGGAATGGTGTTTTAAAAATGGGCATCAGTATTTTGAAATGGGCTGGGGCGACCTCGATTACAAACGACGCTGGAGCAATTACATCTACAATTGTGAACATCATTTACTTTATAGCAAAAATTCTGTTAAGTACAGGATAAACGCCCTGATAGAAGGAAACAAAACAAGCCTTATCGCTTATTTGATCTCTAAAAATGTTAATAAGAAATACAAAAACATAAAAGCATACATTTCCTTAAAAAAAAGAAAGGATCATTTAACTTACAACTACAATTTAAGTGCCGTAGAACCCACTGCGATACCTGAGAATTTAGTGGAAATAGCTTTGGAAAGCCCTACTTCCTTTCCTTTAAAAATGGCTTTAAATGATTTTTGCTATACCTACGAAGAACGTTTCAGTAATCTGAAATTATTTAAATTAGAAACAGAAGATAGCTATCTCCTGCGCGGGGAAAAAAAGTCAGCCAGGCTGGTATTTGCTAAAGATCTTTAAAATCAGACGGGCTATTGATCCCCATTCAACTAAAATAGCAAGCAATTAATCAATTAAGTAGGTTATCACAGACATAAACAGAATAATTTTAGAGTTACTAAGACGCCAAATTGATGATTTTTAACTGTTTTATGGCTATTTTTATTATAAATAAACTTTATTAACTTTTCTATGGCTGATTCCCAAAAAATGAACCCCTTTCATACAGGCTATTATTCAGACCGAGAATTACTTTCGTTCGGATTTAAGGCCTTAGGGAGCCATGTCAAAATTGCAAAAAATTGTACAATAGTAGGTTTGGAAAATATAGCTATTGGAAACCATGTAATTATTGATTCATTTTGTTCTATTATCGCTAATGGACCCGGTGAGTTGCGCATCGGATCTTATATACACATCGGGGCCTTTTGCCATTTACTCGCCAACGATGGCATTGACATGGGAGATTTTAGCGGCTTGTCACAGGGAGTGAAAATTTACAGTCGCACGGATGATTATTCGGGTAACTCTTTAACGAATCCTACCATTCCCAATAAATATAAAAATATTAAAAAGGGGAAGGTCACTATTGGAGAACATGTAATAATTGGTGCAAACAGTATTGTTTTGCCAAAACTACATATCCCGGAAGGGGTTTCCATTGGTGCCCTTTCGCTTGTATCGACCTCCCTGGACTCCTGGACCATGTATATGGGAAATCCCTTAAAAAAAATCATCAAAAGATCCCAAAAATTACTCGAAAAAAGAGAGGCCTTTCTAAGGGAAACCAAAAACGATTAGAATCAAAATATCCGAAATCTCCTTCCTTCCGAGAACCTTTAATTTTATATAGCTATTTGACTTGCCGTATTCTTATGTAGCTGCATTTAATGGCTGGCCGTTTTATGGCCATAATCCTGAAATATGTAGTAGCCGAGACAAAAACTTTTTTTGTGTTACTGGCTTCGCACAAATGACCAAAATCATTTCTAGTTCAGAACTGAACCCCTTTCTTTGAAGTAATCAAAAGCGCTTTAATATTTCATAACCCCCTTATACAGTTTATATCGAGTTAATTGGTTGTAGAACGAATATAACATCAAGCAATTTTTTAAAGAAACTTATAACCATTAGTTTTATATAATATTTAAGAAAAATCAACATTTAACTAACACCATACCCTATGATCACAGCTGTGGAAACAAAAGAAAAAGTAAGAGATTATATCATAAAAACTACCCTGGCTAACGTAGACAACATTGCTGATGATACCTTAATTTTTGAAACAGGACTCCTGGATTCTATGGGGCTATTATTTCTTATAGAATTTATTAAAGAAGAGTTTGGGGTGGAAACCCGGGATGAAGAATTAGTGGTCGAAAATTTTGAATCCATTAATAACATCGTGGCATTTATAGAAAGTAAGTCATAGGAATTTTCTCAAATATGCTCCTTCATGTGCGGTATCGCCGGATTTTATAATTACAAAGCATCAGACACTGGCCGTACCAATACCTTGAGGCACATGCTTACCAGGATCAGGCATCGTGGGCCTGATGAAAGTGGTATCTACCTGGACACCTCCGTTGGGTTGGGCAGTGTACGACTCAGTATTATTGACCTAAGTACCGGAACCATGCCGCTAGCCACCGAAGACGGCAGCTGTTGGATCGTTTTCAACGGAGAGGTATTCAACTACCTGGAACTAAAACAGGAGCTGGAAGAAAAAGGGCACCATTTTGAAACGCATAGTGATACTGAGGTCATCGTACACCTCTACCAGGAATATGGACCGGATTTTGTCCAAAAGCTGAATGGGCAATTTGCGATTGCCATCTGGGATAAGAACAAACAGGAATTATTCATGGCCAGGGACCGGGTGGGCATCAGGCCTTTATTTTATACCCGCGTAGGAGAAACACTTGTGTTCGCATCCGAAATGAAGGCACTACTGGAGTTCCCGGGTGTTGCTTTTAAGTTGTCACCAAAAAACCTGTCACAATATTTTACTTTCTGGACCTCTTTATCTCCCAACACCGCATTCGAGGACATCTATGAGGTACCCCCGGGTACCTATATAAGGATCAATGATAAGGGCCCGCAAGAAACAAAATACTGGGAATTACCGCTTCACAAACCGGACAGCTACCGATATAATACTTTAGATGAAGCTGCAGATGCTTTTGAAGCTTTGTTTTCTGATGCCGTAAAATTAAGACTAAGGGCCGATGTACAGGTAGCCGCCTACTTAAGCGGCGGAATAGACTCGAGTGTTACCACCTCTTTTATAAAACAACTTTCACCGGAGAACCTCAGGACATTCTCTATCGGATTTACGGAAAAGGACTATGATGAATCGTCCTATCAAAATATAGCAGCCACTTATTTTGAAACGGAACATTCCAGTGTGGTCTGCAGTTCGAAGGACATCGCGGCGCATTTTAAGGAGGTGGTCTGGCATACCGAAGCTCCCTTGCTTCGCACTGCCCCTACCCCTATGGGCCTATTAGCAAAAAGTGTACGCGACCAAAATATTAAAGTCGTCATCACAGGGGAAGGTGCAGATGAGCTTTTGGGAGGCTACAATATTTTTAAGGAAACCAAAATACGCCGCTTCTGGGCAAAAGACCCCCAGTCTAAGTATCGGTCTTTATTGTTGAAAAAATTATATCCTTATCTCCCTCAGATGAAAAATGCCAATAATAACGTCCTTAAGATGTTCTTTGGTTATAAGCTGAGTGAGACAGCAAGTCCGGTTTATTCGCATTTACTTCGGTGGCAAAACACGTCCAGGATAAACAATTATCTGTCGGAGCCGTACAAAGCCACTATAGGTGATTACAATGCCGTAAAAGACTATGAAAACCAGCTTGGAACCTCATTGGAAGGGTATGATTACTTATCCAAAGCGCAATGGATAGAGCTAAACCTTTTTATGTCGGGCTATCTGTTATCCTCTCAGGGTGATCGGATGGGTATGGCGCACTCCATTGAAGGAAGGTATCCCTTTCTGGACCACCGCGTTATCGAATTCTGCATGTCTTTGGACCCGGATCTGAAATTGAAGGGCTTAAATGAAAAATACCTGTTGAAGAAAATGATGAAAGGAAGGTTGCCCGATGCCATTTTAGGGCGATCTAAACAAGCGTACAGGGCCCCCATTAAAAGTGTCTTTATTTCGGAAAGTATGCCCGCTGATCTCAAAATTATGCTCTCGGAGGAAAGTATTGCATCTTCCGGGATCTTTAATCCGGAGCACGTGGCGTCCTTATTGAAAAAAATGAATACCTCTGACCTGGTATCTGAAGTAGATAATATGGCACTAACTGCCATTTTATCAACTCAAATACTCCATGATCTTTTTGTGAAGCGATCTTTCGTACCGCTTGCCGAATCAGATCTTATCACTTTAACCAAAATAATAAAAGAACCGTTCTTAATAAATTAAAATCGACCCTTATGAATGCAACAAAACTAAAACCGTTTTCTAAAGATATCCTGCATCTGGAAAATATTGACGCCGTATGCAATGCCATTACGGACAAGTTAAGAAATGATGTAGCACACACCCTTCAACGCAGGGGTGGAGTTATAGGTATTAGTGGTGGGATTGATTCTTCCGTTGTACTGGCGCTGTCTGCCAAGGCATTTGGACCCGAAAGGATCCTTGGTATTATGTTACCCGAGCAGGATTCCAGTGACGATAGTCGAAATCTAGCAGAAAAACTAGCGGCCAAATTTGGGGTGCAAACACTGGTGGAAGATATTACGGGTGCCTTGGACGGGTTCGGCTGTTATCGCAGACGCGATGAAGCCATCGCCAACGTAATTAAAGACTTTGATCCTAGCGTAGATAAATCAAAGATCGAAATTAAACAAGATATCAGTAAAAACATACCCGCGATCTTTTCCATTACGGTAATTAAACCTTCCGGTGAAGTTATCAGTAAGTTACTCCCGGCAAAAGAATATTTACAGATTGTTGCTGCGTCTAATTTCAAACAACGCAGCAGAGCTACCATGTTGTATTATCATGCGGAACGTTTGCATTACGCGGTCATTGGAACGCCAAATAAGCATGAGGTAGAACAGGGCTTTTTTGTTAAGCATGGTGACGGTGCTGCAGATATAATGCCTATAGGTCATTTATATAAAACGCAGGTGTATCAGATAGCACGTCATTTAGGGGTGCCTCAGGAGATCATTGACAGGACACCTACTACTGATACGTATACGGCAGAACAAACACAGGAAGATTTCTTTTATCAGATGCCCTTTGCCTCTATGGACCTTATCTGGTACGGATGGGAGAATAACTATCCTGCCGAAGAAGTGGGTTCCGTTATGGGAAAAACGTCTAAGGAGATCGAAAATATTTACAAAAGTTTCGAAAGAAAAAAGAAAACAACCGAATACCTGAGAATGAGGCCCATATTTTAGTAAATAGGGTAATCTATGAACGTATTTGACTATTTTTTTGAAAATACCAAACACCTGGACAAAGAATTTGTCATAGGTGGTAAGGAGTCCATTACGTTTAAAAAGGTATATGCTGATAGTCTTAAAGTGGCTTCTTATCTAAAGGAGCATTATGGGGAAAACAGAAATATTATCCTGATCTGCCCAAATTCTGTGTTCTTCATTACCGCCTACCTGGGTATCCTGAAGTCGGGGAATATTTGTGTTCCCTTAAATTATGCTATAGAAGAAGGAAACCTTGATTATATCCTGGGTCTGACAGAGAGTCCTTTAATGATCGTAACCGATAAATTTAAAGTTGCGAATTCCATTAAAGAGCGCTCAGGTATATTTAATGAGATCGATTTAGCGGAAATTGCAGGGGCACAGGAAACAACTGTTTTTGAAAGTGCTTTTGATGAAGACCGAATTGCAGAGATCATCTTTACATCCGGTTCAACAGGGGAACCTAAAGGGGTCATGATCAGTCATCGCAACATACTAGCGAATACTGGTTCCATAATCCAATATTTAAACCTTACAGATCGGGATAGGATGTGTGTCGTCTTACCTTTCTTTTATTGCTATGGATTGTCTCTGTTGCATACGCATTTACGAGTTGGGGGCTCTATTGTGTTAAATAATAGCTTTATTTTTATAGGGTCAGTCATTAAAGATCTTAAAGAGTTTCAATGTACCGGATTTGCGGGAGTGCCCAGTCATTTCCAGATATTACTAAAGAAGTCACAATCTTTTAAGAACACCAAATTTCCGGATTTACGATTCGTAACCCAGGCAGGAGGTAAATTACATGCTGTTTTTATTGACGAATTTATACATGCTTTTCCGGAAATACCCTTTTTCGTTATGTACGGTCAAACCGAAGCAACGGCCCGCCTTTCCTACTTACCTCCAAAAATGCTGCCGAGTAAAATGAGTTCTATTGGCATCGCAATACCGGGCGTCACCCTCAAAGTTGTAACCGAGGATGGAAATGAAGCTGAAATTGGTGTCGAGGGCGAATTGCTAGCCAAAGGCGACAATGTAATGCTGGGATATTACAAGGATGAAGAAAGCACAAACAGGACGCTTATAAACGGTTGGTTACATACGGGCGATATTGCAAAAAAAGATAAAGATGGCTTTATCTTTATAGTAGCACGACAAAAAGAGATTATAAAAGTAGGTGGAAAAAGGGTAAGTCCGAAAGAGATCGAGGAAGTTATCCTTTCGGTGCCGGAAGTAATTGATTGTACTATAAGCGGCATTGAGGACGAGTTATTGGGCGAGGCGATTAAGGCAACTATCGTTATTAATGATCTGAAGGAGAAAGATATGATCAGGGAGCAATTGCTTAAAACATGCTCTGAAAAACTGTCATTGTATAAAATTCCTCAACTATTCTCTTTTGAAACGCATATGAAGGTGAACGCAACCGGGAAAAAGACAAAATTGAACCGGCCCTGAATTATTTGCATGGGAGGTCTTGACCTGTCTATAAGTTATTTGCTGTTTAGGACTCCCTTAATTTTTGGCTACACGAATATTAATAATGAGAACGATATCTGCCCTTCTGTTCTGTAGATGCTTTTCCTCGGCACAATAAACACCATCACTACATTCGTTGACCAATTTTGATTCCCCATAGCCAATAGCCTCTAACCTGGCCGACGCGATACCTTGAGTTATCAGATACTCCGTTACACGTTGTGCACGCCTTTGGGATAACCATAAATTGTATTCCGATGGCCCCCTTGAATCGGCATGGGCAGCCACCTGGAAATCATATGCCGGATTAGCTTCCATAAGGACTGCGATCTCTTGTAATACCTTTTTAGCAGCTTCATTCAGGTAGGAAGAATCAAAATCAAAATAAACCGCTCCCAGGGAATCGAGTGCCTGTTGCAAGCGCTCTCTTTCAGATATTGCTTGTTCTTTTTCTTCGGAAAGTTTGGCCAGTCTGGCAGCTTCCTGTTCCCTTGCCAGCTGCTCTGCCAGTGCATTGGCTTCCTCTTCCGCCTGTTTAACTGCCAATAAGGAATCCTCTTTTTGCTGTAAGGCCTCCAGCATGGCCAGCTTTTCTGCTCCTTGTTTGGTAAGACCCTTCTCGGTAGCAAAACGGTAGACCACCCCAGCCGAATGCTGCAATTGTTTGGTAGACCCTTCCTTTATGCCCCACTTGCCCATGGTATTGAAGTTGAGGCCCCATCGGTCATTGAACCAGGTGTTAAAACCAAAGCCTGCATTGGCTGTTGCCCTTCCCAGGGACCCAATGGAAGAATACCCTGCACCAACATGAAGATATGGGTCGAACCAGGCTGTTTCCCCTATCAGTTGATTAAGGTCATAGCTGATCTTTCCGTCAAAGGCATAATAGGTCCTTCGGGCTGGGTTAATCACCCCGTCCACTTTTTTGCCTTCTTTATAACTGTTATAGGAACCTATGGCCTCTACACCTATCCCATTTTTAAAAAATCTTCCGATACTTACCCGTGATGGATAAGGTGCCACATTCCATGTCTGCTTCATTTTCAGGAAATCGCGGCCGAACGGCGTAGCCGAATCGTCCACAATATTCATTCCAACGCCAAGGACCCATGAAGATTGTACAATACTGTCTTTCGAAGTTAATGGGGTGGTTTCCTGAGCAAATAAACTGAAGGAACCGATCAATATAAGAAGCGTGAGGCCTTGCTTGCAGGTTTTCATTATCAAAGAATTTGGGATTCTCAACTACAAAATTACGCCCGTCCAACTGAAGCCAAAAGAATGCTCCATCAACAGCATGGAATATCGACAGGAAGCCAGAAAGTGAAATGGAATTTTAAGGAAGGGAATCCAGCAACACCACCTTGTCGGTTAAAGGCATTTTATATAGGCTGAATGGCATCACTATGGGGGCATTGGAAGCATCTATTTTAGTGGGCGCAGGCCTTATCCCAAGCACCAGGCTATCTTGCATATCGTTCTTTTCAAACAATGCCGGAAGTTGCCCTTCCCGGGTCTCACCGGGACAATACAATACTACCATTTCCCTGGTGAAATCGATCTCGGGAACAGGGAGACCCGGCTTGCGTGTCTTGTTGATGCTTACAAAGAACTTTTTTAAGGCCGACAGATCCCTGATTACCTGAAAATGAGGGGTGGCTGTCCCACCGTAGTTGTCTGAAAGCAGGAGTGTAATAGCGTTTTCTTCCTGGCTCATCATAGCAAGGGGTTCTACCTTTTTCTGAGATTTGCACGCATTAAACGCCGCTAAAAAGAAGCATACTATCAATATGACCGTCCTAAAAGACATGCTTGTAATGTTCTTTGTACGCCTTTTCATAGACCGCCTCATACATGGGCAGGATGTTGTGAATGTCGAATTTCAAGGCTGCCTTATACGCATTCATCTTAAAGGTCTCCAGACGTTTTGGGTCTCCCAGGATGTAAAGTGCGTTCCTGATCATATCATCCACATCGCCAACGTTGCTCAGGAACCCGGTAACCCCCTGAATGTTCACCTCGGGTATACCCCCGGTATTACTGGAAATCACCGGAACCTTATTGATCATCGCCTCCAGGGCCGCCAATCCAAAGCTCTCTGACTTGGATGGTAAGAGGAACAAATCAGAAAAACAGAGGATACGGTCTATCTCAGAACTTTGCCCCAAAAAAACCACCTTATTTGTGATACCCAATTCGTCACATAGCAATTCGGCCTTTTCCTTCTCAGGACCCTCCCCTACCATGATCAGTTTGGCTGGCATCTCCTTTTGGATCCCATAAAAAATCCTGATCACATCCGGGATGTGCTTAACGGCCCTGAAGTTACTGATGTGGGTAATGATCTTTTCCTCCTCACGTGCCATGAGCGTACGCTGACAGTCGGTAAATTCGCCAGTATATTTTCGCTTGTCAATAAAATTCGGGATGACTTCAATTTCCTTATCGATCTCAAAGAAATCGAGTGTTTTTTGCTTCAGGTCCTCCGATACACTGGTCACTACCTCCGATTTGTTGATACTAAACGTTACCGCCGGCTTATAAAATGGATGGTTCCCCACCAACGTAATATCGGTCCCGTGAAGGGTAGTGATCATGGGGATATAAATACCTTCTTCCTCCAATATCTTTTTCGCCATATAGCCCGCATAGGCATGGGGAATGGCATAGTGCACATGAAGTAATTCAATACCGAATAACTTGATGGTATCTACCAGTTTACTGGACAAGGCGAGTTCGTAAGGCTGATAATGGAATAAGGGATATTCCGGTACATGCACCTCATGAAAATGGATATTGTTCCCCAGTAATTCCAGCCTTACCGGCTGTTTATACGTTATAAAGTGGATCTCATGCCCCCTGTTGGCCAAAGCGATCCCCAATTCCGTGGCTACCACACCGCTGCCACCAAAGGTGGGATAACAAACAATTGCGATCTTCATAGGTACAAAACTACGGTTTCTAAGCGTTCCTAATTAATAATGGAATCATAAATTGCCTGCTGTATCCTGGTGCGCAGCCCTGATTTGATCAGCAAGGTATTGGTGGAAGAGGGATAGGTGCGGTTCGACAGGAAAACATACACGATCTCCTCCTCCGGGTCGGCCCAGGTATAGGTGCCGGTAAAACCACTGTGCCCAAAGCTTTTTCTGGAAACACAGCCACAGGTCGGACCGGTTTCTTCCAGTTGCGGTTTATCAAAACCAACACCCCGACGTACATCCTTGTTGCAGAAATAGCATTTATTAAACTTTTCAATGGTCCTTGCCTGTAAAAAGCGGTCGCCTCCATAATAGCCGCCCTGCAAATACATTTGCATGATCTTAGCCACGTCATTGGCATTGCTGAACAAGCCGGCATGGCCTCCTACCCCACCCTGCATGGCTGCACCCATATCATGGACATAGCCCTGCACCGTCTGATAGCGGTAATAGGAATCAACTTCAGTAGGCACGATCTGCTGCTTATCAAAACTATTCAGGGGTTTGAACCTCGTAAAATTAGCCCCCATGGGATAATAAAATAGTTCCGTAGCCAGTTTATCAAGGGGTTGCTGGTAACTATCCTCTATATATTTCTTCAAAACGTAATAGGCCACATCGCTGTACCGATACCGATTCGATTTCAATGATTGCCTCCCGATCCTATTGTAAATGGAATCCTGATACGCGTCGGTCAAATAAAGGTTATTGGTTACCATGATCGAATACCCATTGCCCGGGCTATTTCTGTAAAATTCCCTGGAGGGTTTTCGGTTCTTATCCAGGGTATCCAGGTAAAAAGCGATCCAGGAGGGCAAACGCCCATAGTGACTCAAAGCCTTCAAAACTGTCACATCCTTTAATTCAGTGGCCGCATACTCCGGTATCAATTCCCCGAAAGTGTTATTTAGGGAGATCTTTCCTTCCTCCTCCATTTTCATGATCACCGGGAGGGTCGCCAGAATTTTGGTCAGCGACGCCAGGTCATAAAGATGGTCCGAAGTGATAGAATTGGTTGCATCGTACGTAGGCTTCCCAAAGTTCTTGCTGTATATGACCTTTCCCTTTCGAGCGACAAGTACCTGTGCACCTGGATACATAAGGGAATCCAGTCCGTTTTGTACAAGCGTATCGACCCTTGCCAGTTTAGAAGAACTCATCCCTACCCGCTCCGGAATACTATGCCCCAACCTACCCAGCGCTTTCAAAGACACCCCACTCCCGGCCTTAAATTGATCGTAAATGGAAACCGGCAAGCGGCCTTTGGCCGGAATAGCTCCGAAGATCACCTCAGCTGCCTTCTCTTGCGCGATCGCACTATTTTGGTATGCCATGACAATGCCATCCAAAACGTCAAAATGGACCAGGTCTAAAAGGGCATAGGGCTTTGTGAAAACAGAGAGGATCACATTGGAACTGCGTTCCTGCGCGATCTCATTGACCCAAAAAAGTTCCTTTTCTGAAAATTTATGTGCTTTCCATGGACTTTCATTGCTCTTGTGAAATCCAATTATAACCACATTAAATCCTGAAAGTTCCTTTTTTAACGTGGCGATGTCGGTGGCGGTCACCCGGGTGACTGTTGTGTATTTCTTCAAGGCCTCATAAAAGGGTTCCCCGGTATCGTCCCCCATAGGCACATAGGCTATCTTCTTGTTTTCCAAATTTTTAAGTGGCAGGAGGTCCACATCATTCTTAACGACCGTAAGGGCATTTTCAATGGCTTCCTCATACAAAAGGTCATCCTCAATTGTATTAAGATCCTTATGAAGATTATCTAACTCTATTGGTTGGTAGTTTTGCAAACCGGCCATATATTTTGCCATCAGGATCTTACGGACCGAAGCAGCCAGACGTTCTTCAGTGATCACCCCTTGCTGATAGGCATTTTTCAAGGCGTTGCTGGCAGCCTGCAGGTCCTTAGGCATCAGCAGAATATCATTTCCTGCCAAAAACGCTGCTAATTCGCTCCCGCCGTTATCAGCAAAAGTAGCCACCCCATTCATGTTAAGGGCATCTGTGAGCACCAATCCTTTAAATCCTAATTCATCTTTCAGAATGTTTCCAATAATATTTTTGGAAAGGGAAGAAGGCCTATTTTCATCGGGTTCCAGTGCAGGAACATTCAAATGCGCCACCATCACACTCGAAAGACCTTCGCGGATCAATTGCTTGTAGGGGTATAATTCTATACTGTCCAGGCGTTCTTTTTCAAAAGGGATGACCGGCAGGGTTTTATGGGAATCTGCCTCGGTATCCCCATGGCCGGGAAAGTGTTTCGCACTGGTGAGCACCCCTGCATTTTTCATTCCTCTTGCATAGGCAGCCCCTTTCTGTGCAACATTCTCCCTGTCCTCCCCAAAGGAACGGTTCCCGATAATGGGGTTTCTCGGGTTGATATTGATGTCTAAATCCGGAGCGAAATTGATATGAACCCCCAAACGTTTGGCATGCTGTCCTATCCGATAGCCAACTTTCTCTACTAAGGCACTATCCCGGATAGCTCCTAACGTCATATTCCAGGGAAAGGCATATGTAGAATCCAGGCGCATGGCCAAACCCCATTCCGCATCCATCCCGATAAGCAAAGGTATTTTAGAAAGGGCCTGATATTCATTTGTCAGCCGCGCTTGCCGCATCGGCCCACCGGTAGAAAAGATGATGCCTCCCAAATGGTATTCTGCAATAAGTGTTTTTACCTTGTCTGTGGCTGCTTTACTTTGATCGGATGCTACCAGGACCATAAACAACTGCCCAATTTTCTCGTCTGTATTCATTGAGGCATAGACAGCATCTACCCATTGCCGTTGAGCAAGGCTATCTGGCGTTTGCAAAGGAGCATCCTGCCCAAATGAAAGAAAGGAAGTTAAAAAGACTATAAAAAGTAGTAAACCCTTTTTAGGCATCGGCATTTTCATCATCCATATAAACTTAAAATAAAAAGGAATGGCACGTATCCTGATACGCTGAATAGTTGTTAATCTGATCCTTAAATTAGATAAACCGACTATGCCAGCTTTCCGAAGCGGGCACTTCCCAATGTTCCAGATATTCCTGTTTGGTTGCCACCAGGTTATTAAATACGATGGTATTCTTTGATATGGCGTTCGCCTTGGCCATCTTTTTGAATTCCGGCATCGATTTATACGTAATGAAATCGCCCTGCTTAAAGGAAACATTCATGCGATCTAACAGAGTCACATCATATTTCTTCTCCAGCTCCTGGATGAAATGAACCGAAGCATCGATGGAGCATCCGGATGCAGAAGCGTTGCTCTGATCTAATCCGATCACAATGAAGCGATTATACCGTATTTCAAAGGCTGCTTCCAGCTGGGCCCCGTGTGCGGTCCATTGGGTTAAGAACCCGGTCATCAATTCCTTAACCTCCGCCGTTTCTTCCTCCGTTAAATTTCGATTGGCCTGGTATATCCAAATTCGTGCTGATTCCGGCAACTGACTAAAATCTACTATCATATTTCTTCAAATATCATTTTAAGGTTAATGGCAACGTGTCTGCATTACAGCTCTTGGGCAGAGGCGATCAGTTCTGCAATGTCCATGATAGCCAAGGAAGCCTCCTTCTCTTTGCTCTTGATACCATCGGTCATCATGGTATTGCAAAAAGGACAGGCAGCGGCAATGATCTCTGGCTGGGTCTCCAGGGCCTGCTCGGTACGTGCTATGTTCACTTCCTTATCTCCTTTTTCTGCTTCCTTGAACATTTGTGCCCCACCGGCACCACAACACATTCCTCTTTTCCTGCAATTCTTCATCTCCACCAACTCCGCATCGAGCTTCCTGATCAGTTCGCGCGGGGCTTCGTACACATTATTGGCACGACCTAGATAACAGGGGTCGTGATAGGTAATGCGTTTTCCTTTATACGTACCGCCTTCCAGCGTAATCCTGCCTTCTTCCACCAGGTCTTTCAGGAATTGGGTGTGGTGCACTACTTCATAGCTACCTCCAAGTCCGGGGTATTCGTTTTTCAGGGTATTGAAACAATGGGGACAGGCTGTCACTACTTTTTTGATCCCGTAGCCGTTCATTACCTCTATATTGGTAACTGCCTGCATCTGGAAGAGGAATTCATTCCCGGCCCTTTTTGCAGGGTCGCCCGAACAACTTTCTTCGGTACCCAGCACGGCAAAACTAACACCGGCCTTGTTCAAAATCTTTACAAACGCCTTGGTGATCTTTTTTGCCCTGTCATCAAAACTACCCGCACAACCTACCCAAAAAAGGACTTCGGGCTGTTTTCCTTCTGCAAAAAGTGATGCCATTGTTGGTACATTCATGATCTCCTTCTGTTTAATATGATTTATGAATCCTTCGCCCAATTGAGTCGGTCCATCTGATTGAAAGGCCAGGGGGCGCCGTTATTTTCAATATTTCCCATCATGGCATTCAGTTCTGCCGGGGCGGCCGATTGTTCCATGACCAGGTACTGCCGCATATCCATAATGATCGATAGGGGACTTATGCTGACCGGACAGGCCTCCACACAGGCATTACAGGAAGTACAGGCCCACAATTCTTCCCTGGTAATATAGGTGTCCAGTAATTGCTTTCCGTCTTCAACGAAGGTCCCTTTGTTCTTGTCCATATTCCGACCCACTTCTTCCAAACGATCACGTGTATCCATCATGATCTTGCGTGGGGAAAGCATCTTCCCGGTCTGATTGGCCGGGCATTCACTGGTACACCTGCCACATTCTGTGCAGGTATAGGCATTGAGCAACTGCACCCAGTTCAGGTCCATCACATCGGAAGCCCCGAATTTTTCAGGAACAGGTGCATCTTCGGCAGGCGCAGCAAATGGATCGGCGTTGGGATCTAACATTAGTTTCACTTCCCTGGTAACTGCCTCCAGGTTCTCAAATTGCCCCTGGGGTTTTAAGCTTCCGAAATAGGTATTGGGAAAAGCCAGTAAAATATGTAAATGCTTGGAATAGTAGAGGTAATTCAAAAAGAAAAGGATGCCTGCTATATGGGCCCACCAGGCAATACGTTCAATCATGATAAGTGTTGTGGCCGATAGCCCTTCAAATAGCGGCAGCATAAACTGACTGACAGGAAAGGACCCGGCTTTTGAATAATGGGCTTCTCCCAGTTGCTGTAACTGATAATCGGCCCCATTCATGGTCAAAAACAGCACCATGAGGATCACCTCTATATAAAGGATCCAATTGGCATCGTTCTTTGGCCATCCTTTCATTTCGGGTTTTACAAAACGTGCCAGGCGCAACGCATTTCTACGCAACCAAAAGACCACCACGGCCACAATCACCAGCAAGGCCAGTATTTCGAATGCTGCAATCAGAAAGTCATAGAACCCGCCCAAAGAAGCGAATATCCTATGGGTACCCAACAGACCATCAATGATGATCTCAAGTACTTCAATATTGATGATGACAAAGCCCACATACACAATGATGTGCATGATCCCTGCAACAGGCCTTACCACCATTTTGGTCTGCCCTAGCGCAATTCTGGCCATATTCTTCCAGCGCTGGGGCTTGTTATCCGAGACATCGACCTTCTTCCCAAGCAGGATGTTCCTGCGCAGTTTGCGGACATTCCTGGCAAAGTACCCTATTCCCGTTACAAGAAGCAGGGCAAAGATGATATTGGGAAGGTATTCCATATATTACTGCTGTTTTGTTTGCACAGGGTCGTCTGCGGGAACCGTATATTCGATCTGTTTTTTACCAAATACCGATACATTTACATAGCGTTTCGGGTTAAGACGGAAATCCTGCAATAGCAGATCCAATTCCCTGGAGGCATCGGCCATATTGTTGTACAACTCCTCATTTTTCATCAGCTTCCCTAAGGAGCCCTCTCCTTTCTCTACCTTGGCCAGCAGGGCGTTTAAATTCCCCATGGTAGCTTCCAGATTTTTAATGGTAGCACCAAGGTTGGCCGCAACAAGGGTATCTGAAAGCCTCGCAAAATTGGAAGTGATGACATGAATGTTTGTCAAAGAGCTGTCTATGTGTGATTTGTTGGTTTCCATGAGCCCGTTAAGCGTTTCTGCACTTTTACGGAAATTTTCAATAACAGCCGTTAACCCCTGGATACTTTCCCGAAGACTGTTTCTTGTTTTATCGTCCAGGACGTCATTAACGTTCATAAAGAGCGAATCGGCATTGGAAACTGCCCCTTCTACCTTTAGTTGCAAGGGCGAAAGCTTTTGCTGCAACAGCTCGGTAAGGCCCGGGCGCGTATCTGTTAAAAGGGTGTCACCTGACTGACCCATGGGGCCCCCATCAAAAACCGGAATGATTTGAATGCCCTTTCCCCCAATGATACCCGTGTCATACAGCTCGGCCTTGCTGTTTTTAGAAAACTCAAAACTGCTGGAAACGGAAAAGGTAACGACCAAATACCCACTGGCATCCTTAAATTTAATATCATTGACCGTCCCCACATTAAAACCATTGATGGTTACCGGGGTACCGGGTTGCAGGCCGCCTACATTCTTATAGACCGCATAAAAGGTTTTGCTGTTTTCAAAAAGTGGTGTAGACTTAAGATAGCTGAACCCCAAAATAAAAAGGAGAATACCTCCTATGACGATGATCCCTGTCTTTAATTCCCTTGATAGCTTCAACTGTTCTTATTTAGGTTCCAAACAAAATTAGAAATATTTTCGGAAGGCAGGCCACTAATCCTCCTCGTATTTCAACGCATCCTCCAGGGGGATCCGTTTTCCTTCTTTATACGCTACAATATAAGACGTTGTGAAACCTTTCTGGTCCGCATTGGCCTTCAATAACTTAGCCTCCGTATAGCTATCTGTATTCCCATAAAGATACCGGAACATCTTGTTCACAGGTTCCTTGGAAATCTTGTTTAGCCCCTTAAACTCAGCAGAGGTCAACGGAAGGTCTTTACTGCTGGCCATGAGCTGCACCTTAAAAACAATCCCTCCAATAGAAACCAGCATCCGCTGTTTGGAAGTGTCTGTTTTCTCTTCGCCCTTTATTGTCTGAACCACTTCTTTCTTCACCTCGTTTTCGGTGGCCATTTCCGTTTCCTTTGCCACGGTTTCCGGCTTTTTGATTTCGGGTTTCACATCGCGCACCACCGTTTTGCCTCCTCCATTGGAAATGACCGACGCATCGTCCGGAATACTGTTACGGTAATTCAGAATGGCGTCTGCAATGGCCATCCCCATTTCGTTCTGTCCTTTACCGGAATTGAGGTACCTGCCCTCCTCCTTATTGGTCAGGAAGCCGGTCTCAATAAGTACACTGGGCATAAAGGTCTGATGAAGTACGATAAAACCTGCCTGTTTCACTTTACGGTCATTCCGTTTTAGTTTGTTGGTAAAATTGTCCTGGATGAGTTTCGCCAACAAAATGCTCTGATCCAGAAACTCTTCCTGCATGATGGTAAGGCCAATGACCGATTCCGGCGAGTTGATATCATATTTGGCATAACGCGCCTCATAATTATCTTCCAGGTAGATCACCGAGTTCTCCTTTTTAGCAATCTCAAAGTTCTGTTTGTTAGCATGCAATCCAAGCACAAAAGTACCTGCTCCATGGGCATTGGAAGTGTGGGAGTCACAATGAACAGATACAAAGAGGTCGGCATTTGCTTTATTGGCGATCTCGCCCCGTTTGAATAAATCGACAAAGGTATCGTCATTCCTGGTATAGACCACTTTCACACCCTGTGTCCTTTGCAGCAGTTCGCCCACCTGAAGCACAATATTCAGGGCAATGTTCTTTTCCAAATAACCATTTCCCAGGTTACCCGGATCATGGCCACCATGACCAGCATCGAGCACCACCACAAAACCTTCATTACCCCTCATTCTGGGTACCGGATCTGCCAGTGCAACATGCGTAATTAAACCAAAGGATAATAAGGATAAAAAAAGTGTTTTTAATTTCATAGTATGCAGGGAATTTTACTTCCTTAGCGCTGGTTAAAAATATCGTAATCTGCTACGGGCAGAAAAAAAATATATGTAAGTTTGATTTCCAAAAATCAAGCCATATCATTACAAAAATAGGATATATAGCTTTGCAATCAAACAAACAGCTTTTTCTTTTCATTGGTTTGTTTTTAGTGGGCACCCATTTGTTTTTTGGTCAGGAAGATCAAATCAAACAACTTCCTATTAAAGCACTGCAGGATTCTATCAAAGCCCCTGCCCTGCCCGCTTCCCTGGCCAGGGATACCGTACTTACCGATACGATCGCTTCCGATTCGGTCCCAAAAAAGCCCTCCATCTTGCTGGACAACATCAAATACAAGGCCAAGGATTATGTGAAACTCAGCCAGAAAGATCAGAAGGTTTATCTCTATAATGAAGCAGAGATCTACTACCAGGATACCGAATTAAAGGCAGGGGTTATCATCATGGATTACATAAAAAATGAAGTCTATGCCGGCCGAATGAAAGATTCGCTCGGGAATTATACCCAATTACCGTATTTTAAACAAGGGGATAATATCGTGATCCCTGACTCTATCCGTTTCAATTTCGACACCCAAAAAGCAGTGATCTGGAATTCCAGGACCGAGCAGCAAGCCGGCCTGGGACAATTGGGTAGCGATGCCATGAAAGTGTATGCCGAAAAGACCAAAAAGGAAAATGACTCTGTTTACTTTTTAAGTGAAGGAAAACTGACCACCTCCAAGGACACCATAGATCCTGATTATTACATTCGGGTTCGGAAAGCAAAATTTGTCCCCAAGAAAAAAGTGATCGCCGGGTTCAGCAACCTGTATATTGTAGACGTCCCAACCCCAATTGCCCTTCCCTTTGCCTATTTCCCGCTCACTGAGGGAAGAAATGCAGGGATCATGATGCCAACATTTGGCAACGATCCGGACCGGGGTTATTTTCTCCAGGGTCTTGGCTATTATGTCCCTGTAAATGACTATTTAGACCTTACGCTGACGGGCGATCTCTATACCAACGGAAGTTATGGACTGAGGGGACAATCGGTCTACACCAAACGTTATCGCTATCGCGGGAACATCAATTTTCGGTATGAGAACCAGGTGGTAAGCCAGAAGGGTTTTGATGACTACAGCAGGGGAACTATCTACAATATTCAAATATCGCACTCCCAGGATCCGAAATCGAATCCAAATTCAAGGCTTTCGGCCTCCGTGAACCTGGGGAGCAGCCAGTATTATCGCAATTCCCTGCTGCAGCAGAACCTGGCACTTACACAGACCAACAACCTTTCGTCCTCCATTTCCTATTCCAAGACCTTTCCGGCCTATCCATCGGTGAATATGAGCCTTACCGCCACGCATAACCAGAATACCAATACCAATGTGGTAGATGTGACACTTCCTACACTGCAGGCCAGTATGGAGCGTATATTCCCCTTTGCCAAGCGCGACGGGATCAAGAAAGGAGCCCTGCAGAACATCAATTTTCAGTACGATCTCAATGCCCGAAACAGCATACGGACAAACGATGAGGACTTCCTTACGGGCAAGATGTTCGACGATGCCAAAGTGGGTGCCCGCCACCGGATCCCCATCAGTACCAATTTTAAGGTAGCCAAGCATTTCAGTGTGAGCATGGGTGGGAATTATGAGGATATCTGGACACTGGAAACCTTTGGACAACGGTTCGATCCGGACTCACAAACCGTGGTTAGGGATACCATCAGTGGTTTTGACCGCTATAACCAATACAATTTTAATGCAAGCGTGGGAACCACCCTATATGGCACCTTTACCTTCGGGGAAGACAAGAAATTCCAGGCTATCCGCCATGTAATGCGGCCCAGTGTAAGTTATGGGTATGCGCCTTCTTTTGAACAGTATTACGATGAGTATCTCAATGAAACCACCGGGGCCATTGTACAATACAGCCGCTTTCAGAACACCCTCTATGGTGCCCCCAGGTTGGGAAAATCGAATTCGATGACCTTTTCCCTTCAGAATACCCTGGAGGCCAAGGTAAAGGATAAGGATTCGACAGCCACGGAACCTAAAAAGATACAACTGCTCAACAGCCTGAACCTATCGACCTCCTATAATTTTGAGGCCGATTCACTCAAAATCAGCCCGGTAAACCTCTCTGGAGGGACCAATATCTTTAAAAACAAGATGGCGGTGAACTTTGGGGCCAGCCTGGATCCGTATGCCATCGATAACAATGGCCGGCGCATCAACACCTTTAACAGCAAGAATGGGGGTAGTTTATTCAGGCTTACCTCAGCCCGCGCCAATATTAGCTATAGAATCAGTAGCAAAGACTTTGAAAAGGACAAGAAGGATGAGGAAGAGGAAGAAGATCCGTATTCCGGTCAGAATTACATCGCCTCCAGCGGGGGGCGTGCAGATGACCTGTTCGGTGCCGCCGATAATTTTAACCGGAGTAGTTTTAAAGATCGGGATCAGGATGATGTTGAAATACAGCGATACCGAAACAAAATACCCTGGGACCTTAACCTGCAATACGCGGCCACCTACAGCAATAGCAACCGCCAGAATGAATTCTCTAACCACTCCCTTATGTTCTCGGGAAACATTGAGTTGGCCCCCAGGTGGAAAGTGGGTGTTTCATCGGGCTATGACATCAAAAGGCAGGGATTTACGGTTACGCAATTGCGTTTTGAGCGGGATCTGAAGAGTTTTGATCTGCGCTTCAACTGGACCCCTTTCGGCGATTTTGAGCGATGGTACTTTTTTATTGGCATTAAAAGCTCCATCCTTCAGGACCTTAAATGGGAAAACAGGAGTCAGCCACCCAGAAGGCGATAATTTAATCTAGCAACAACTATGAGCAGCAAAAAGATCATCCAAACCCCTAATGCACCTGCCCCTATCGGGCCATACAACCAGGCGGTACTGGTGGGCAACACCCTTTATATTTCCGGGCAGATCCCTATGGATCCTATTAGTGGTAAATTGATTGAAGGGGATATTAAAAAAGAAACAAGGCAATCCATGGAAAATCTGAAGGCTATTTTAACCGAAGCCGGCATGGATTTTAATGATGTGGTGAAAACCTCCATTTTTGTGAAAGATATGCATCAGTTTGCCCAGATCAACGAGGTGTACGGTGCCTATTTTGATGCGGCTACAGCCCCAGCCCGAGAAACGGTGGAGGTGGCCAATCTTCCTAAATTTGTAAATGTAGAGATCTCGATGATCGCAATCAAATAGTTTGTTTATGGAATTCTACCAGTCCTTCAATAGGACGCTGGCGGATAACCCCGGCAATAAGATCATTCCGCTCCAGGACGGCCGTTAATTCCTCTTTTAAGAAGAAGGCGATGCTTCCCACGAAATGGATCGGCACCTTGGTGGCCAGTTCAAACTGCATGATGTAGTTGTTCACAAACTGCTGTAACCCCTTGTCTATCACTCCTTTACAATATGGATGATCCTTATTCTCAATAAGGAATCGGGCAAAAGTGGCCAGGTAGGTGTTGGGGTTTGGTTGTTTATAAAGGTTTTCTTTGATCACGTCCGGATCCAGGTTGTACTCATTGGAAAATTTAAGTCCCAGCGCCTGCGGCATTTTATGGAAATAATAGTCGCGGATGAGTTTTCGTCCGAAGAAATTTCCACTTCCGTCATCCATAGGAATGTAGCCCAGGGAAATAACCTTCTGAAACAGCTGATGCCCGTCATAATAACTGCAATTGGAGCCCGTCCCCAAAATACACACAATACCCTGATGCCCTATTTTTGTAGTGGAATAGATGGCTGCATAGGTATCTTCCTTCACATCGGCCTTGGCATTTTTAAAAAAACTCTTGAAAATATTCTTCAGGAACTTCTTCATGCGGTCCGTACCGCATCCCGCCCCGTAGAAATATAGTCGCGTTACCTCCTCCCTGTTCTTGGAAAGCTCAAAATTATTGGCCAACCGGTCTTCGATCACCTCCCGGGTAAGCACTTCCGGGCTTAACCCAAGGGTTTGGGTCATAAACAACTCATTTCCCTTCTCATCAAGGGCGATCCAATCGGCCTTTGTGGCTCCGCTGTCAACTATTAATATCATACCGGGCGTTTCAAAAAGAAATCCTTAAAATAAGCAATTTTTACTTACTTCAAGGATTTCCATAGGTTCACTATTTCGTTACTAAAGCGTGTGGATATATTGGGCCAGGTCTACCAGTTTATTGGAATAACCCGCTTCATTATCGTACCAGGATACTACTTTAAAGAATTTAGAATTCAGCTCTATCCCGGCTCCTGCATCAAAAATGCTAGTTCTTGGATCGCTGATAAAATCCTGTGATACCACTTGCTCTTCCGTATATCCCAGGATCCCTTTTAAGGAGCCCTCAGAGGCTGTCTTAAAGGCTTTTTTAATCTCTTCATAGGAGGTTTCCTTCTGAAGACGGACGGTGAGGTCTACTACAGAAACATCTGCCGTTGGCACACGGAATGCCATTCCTGTTAATTTTCCTTCCAGGGCAGGAATTACTTTCGTTACCGCCTTAGCAGCCCCGGTGGATGCCGGAATGATATTAAGCATGGCACTTCGGCCACCACGCCAGTCTTTTCTTGATGGGCCGTCTACCGTTAACTGTGTAGCGGTGGTGGCATGTACCGTGGTCATCAACGCCTCCTCTATGCCAAACGCATCGTTCAGCACTTTTGCCATAGGAGCAAGGCAGTTGGTGGTACAGGATGCATTGGATACAATTTTATCGGATGCCTTAGCCTCCTTGTGGTTGACACCCATGACGAACATAGGTGCATCTTTCGATGGTGCGGAGATCACTACTTTTTTAGTACCTCCGTCTATATGGTACTGAGCTGTTTCCAGGGTGGTGAAGATACCCGTACATTCGGCTACAATTTCGGCTCCTACAGCATCCCATTTAATATTCTTCGGATCTCTTTCTGCAGTGATCCTTACTGTCTTTCCGTTAACCACCAAATGGCCGTCCTTTACTTCAACAGTTCCATCGAATCGTCCATGGACAGAGTCATATTTCAATAAATAGGCCAGGTGATCCACATCCAACAGATCGTTGATCGCTACTGCTTCTACTCCTTCCCTTTTAACAATTTCCCTGAAGACGAGTCTTCCTATTCTACCAAATCCGTTAATTCCTACTTTTAATGTTGACATGTTCTTTTATTTATAATTTATGTAGTCATGATATCGGAAACCCTGATGAGTTCCTTATCGATTTTTGTTTTTCCTTTAATGGCTTCGCTAAGGGGTGTAAAAGCAATCTGATCGTCTAAGATACCGGCCATTAGATTGGTTTTCCCTTCCAGAAGGGCCTCCACTGCCTTTACGCCCATACGGCTGGCCAGGACGCGGTCAAAGCAACTGGGCGAACCACCACGCTGCATATGCCCAAGGACACATACCCGCACATCGTATATGGGAAGGTGCTCTTCCACATATTCCTTTAACTGAAAGACATTCTTACCGGTCGTTTTATCTCCTTCTGCCACCACCACGATACTGGAAGATTTCCCGGTGAGCTTACTTTTTTTTAGGGAATCCAGCAAACGTTCCAGCCCCAGGTTCTCTTCCGGAATAAGGATTTCCTCGGCACCGGCACCTACTCCTGCATTCAGGGCGATATGGCCTACATCCCTACCCATAACTTCTACAAAGAACAGCCTGTGATGCGAACTAGCCGTATCACGGATCTTATCGATGACTTCCATGGCCGTATTGATAGCGGTATCGAAGCCCAGGGTATAACGGGTTCCAAAAATATCATTGTCTATGGTCCCGGGAATCCCTATCACAGGAATTCCAAATTCCTCATTAAAAAGAAGGGCTCCCGTAAAACTACCGTCTCCGCCAATGACTACCATGGCATCTACGCCTTCCGATTTTAGCTGGTCATAGGCCTTTTGCCGTCCTTCTTTGGTACGGAACGCTTCACAACGGGCCGATTTAAGGATGGTACCTCCTTTATTGATGATATTGTTAACGCTTCTGGCATTCATGGGGAGAAAGTCGCCCTCTATCATTCCCTCATACCCTCTGTAAATACCTACACAATCTATCTTCATATAAGCACAGGTACGCACAACAGACCGTATGGCTGCGTTCATTCCGGGAGAATCCCCGCCAGAGGTAAAAACTGCTATTTTCTGAATTTTTGATTCCATTAGAAAATTTCGAATTTCAAAAATAACAAACTATTATCAAAAGAATGCCTCCCTTGGCGTTTAATTGAAGAGAGTGCGTATATCAAACGTTATAGTTCTAAAAACTTCATAAAAATCCGCCATTATATGAGAAATAATCAAAACCGGAATTAATCCTTGACCGGCAGGGTGTTGGATTTTTGGTAGAATTTTACCAGGCTGTCATTCCCCATGGATGCCCTTGCCTTGTCCCTGGCTTCCTGCGCCTTTTCGGCGGTTGCCTTTGGCTCAAAGACTTTTCTCAACAGGTGCCTGAAGGTATCGAAATCTACTTCATAAGAAAGTCCAACACCTTGTGTATAGCCCGTCTGGTCTGCCAGGAATTGCTGTATCTCATTCTCACGGTTAAAGATCCTGGCCCGTAACGTGCCTTCCTCATTGAGTAGCACCTGTATTTCCACGTCACCTGCAACGACCGTTTCACTTACGCCCCCTACCGGGACCCCAAACCGACCATTAAAGAGTACTCTGTCACTGATCCGTGTAGAAACGGTTACACCTATCCTGTTCTCTGTCTGAATATTCTGGTTATCAAGGTAGCCCTGTTCATAAGAGATACCCAGGTCTAATTTATCATTGTTAGCGCCTAATAACTGGTTAACCAACCCGGATGCGGTCTGGATCAGATTTCCCGTCACCGCCTGTTGGTTTAAACCGCTGCCTTCGTCCACAAAAGTTCCCTGAGCCAGCAGGAAAAAGGCATTCCGTTCCTCTACGGTTGGATCTTGTAGCTTATATTCCAATTCAGATTTCACAATGGAACTGGTACCGGGAAACTCAATATTAAAATCGATGGTAGGGCGTTCCAGTTCTCCTGAAAGTTTCACTACCACATCCGTGGGTATCCTCCTCGTTACTCCTGCTTCATTATCCAATAAGGGCGAGGGATTTGCATTGAGCGAATAGATGGCCTCCATGTTTAGCTCCGCACTTAAAGGGTCTTGTTCCCAAACAATACTCCCCCCGGGTTTTACCTTAAAACTTTTATCAATAATACCTCCAAAGCGATAATTATAGGTGCCGGTTACCACCACAAAATCCCCGAACATATTGAATTTTCCATTGGTATTGATCTCCATAAGCAAGATCCCTACCCCGGTTCCCTTTAAGGAACTGCCGGTTTTTTGATCTACGACAATCTCCACTTCGGCATCGGGAGTTACATCCAGGTCAAAACGCAGTTCCAGGCCTTCATATTCCTTCAGGGTCTTTTCCAGGGACAAGGTCTGACGGTCTTTCTTTTCAATAAAATTGATAAAGGAATAATCCCCTATGGAGGCTACGTCACTTAAAGGGATCTTTAAGGAGGTACCAGCTGCTGTTTCACCATTCACATTGATCGTCAGTGCCCTCGTAGGCCCAAATATTCTCCCTTGTCCGTTCAAATAGCCCGTTCCGTAATACAGGATTTCCTCCTCAAAGGGGGTGTTCAGGATAAGGAAGCGATTATTATTGGTATTTACATCCAAATCCAGACTCCAGTCGTCCCAAAATTGATGCTTAATGGTGCCATCGAGCGATGCGCTGGTGTTCATGGCAATATCCGTGAGCTGTATATTCTGGAAATCGAAGGTCTGATTGTATAAATTTACAATGGAGTTTGGACCAAAGGCATAATCTACATTCAAATACGGGATGGCAATCCCCGCGTTGTTCATTGTGAGCACCCCACTTATATCAGGATTTCTAAGATCGCCCTGGATCTTTGCCGAACCATTGAGGTCGCCCCGAATATTATCGATGACCCCTTCTCCCAGGGGACTAAACGGTTCCATGCTAAAATTATTGAAATTAGCCATCAGATCTGCCTCGGGCACCTCGTTCCGATTACTGAAACTTCCCAATAAACTGAATTTTTCGATCCCGCGATTAGAGATTTGTGAATTGACCACGTATTCCGTGAGATCCCTGTTCCCGACAATCCCTATACTAAGCTCGCCCAGGGTCATGTCATTCACTCCAAAATCGGTTATTTGCAGGTTACAGGAAGGAAGGTAGATATCATCTTTTTGCAAAATGTTCAGCGTACCGTTCACCTCTCCTTTTAACCGGAGGCTGTCTATTGCCGGCGTGATCTTATTCAGGGAAACTATCTTAAAATCGAGCTGCAGGTCCTTATAGGTGGAATCGGCCAGCTCACCCCGCAACCGTATCTGCTCCCTGTTGTCATTGTCCATGACGATCTCCTGTATCTGGATACTATCCAAAGAGCGGTTAATGATCACCTTGTTCTTTTGATCCCCGTCCTTATTGAGGATCCAGGTATTCCCTTTAAAACTTATATCGGAACGCTTCAGGCCTATGACCGACCTGTTCTGGGTATTGAATGTATGGTAAAAGTTCAGGTTGTAACCGTCGTTGTATTCGCTCCCCCCCTTAAACTCGGTCCTGAAGAACAGCGTATCGGACAAGGTTGTATTGATGAGACTGAAATCCTTCACATCATAATAAATGGTCGATACATCTTTTATGGAAACATAGGTATTGAAAAGAGGGTTCTTATTGTCGATCTTAACGTCTATGCTGTCAAAAACATTTTCAAAAGCGGCGATCCGGGGAGACTTGAAGTTCAGTTTAAAATCGCCTTCATCTGCAATGATGTTGCCTCTTATAAAAGTGTTGGGGTCAAAAACAACCTCAGGGAAAAAGACTTCCACAATTTTATTGTAAATCTTAAAGTTAAAGTCGAGCACCTGCCCTTCGGAGATCTCAAAGGGTTTATAATTGGTATAAATACTTCCTATGGAGTTCCGAATCAGTTTATCCAGCTCATTTACCTTAAACCGACCCCGCAGAAAGCCGGTAATGATGTCTGGTGAATTTATTTCGATGCTCCTGATAGAATCCTGGTCAAAAGAAGAAACCACATTAAAGTCCTCAAAGAAGTAGGTGTTGTTGGCGTTCTGATAATTGGTATTGGTAAAGGTAATATTGCCGATAACATCGTCCAAAGTGCTTCCGGAAATGTCCATTCGAACGTCTCCTTTGAAAATGGACACACTATCCCTGATAAAGTTGAGCTTTTTAAGATCGGCATAGCCCACAGAAGCAATGAAGTTAAAGGTATTGTCGGTTCCTCCAAAATCGGCCAATCCTTTGAAATTGAGATCCAAATTGGCATCCTTGCTGATCAGTGAACCATCAAACAACTGATCCTTTAAAATACCCGCTACGTTTACATCCTTGTATTCGTAGCCATTATAATTGATGTTATACACCTGCCCGATCACCTCGGTATTCAGGTTGTTCTTCGCAAACCCCTGCCCTTCCACATTTACATCCAGGTTGGTCTTGCCAAGGGTGTTGTCCTCTACAAAACGACCGAGGTCAAAATCGATCAGGGAAACAAACCCTTTGTAACGTGCATTGTCAATATTATTTACATTGGTAAGGTTGAGGTCTACATAGCTACTCCCAATACCACTGTTGATATTTACCTTGGCATCAACAGAAGAGGTTGTAACGGTAGCTGCTCCCCGCACTGTGAAGGATCCCAGTTTTGCAAAACTGGCCGGAATGGAATTTCCAAGTAATTCAGGCATCAGCGACCTAAGTTCGTAATAGCTGGTCGTAATATTCTTGATCCTGGCGTCCAACAGAAAAGGCCTTTCATTGCTAAAGATATTCTCGAAGTTAAAGTCGCCCCGGATACCTGTATTCTCTGAGGTCAGGAAAACATCATGCACGTTAAGGTCGTTCAGGACGCCATTAATGGCGGCAGAAAACAGCACTTCTTTGTCCTGACCAAATTGATCTGTGAGGATATTGATCTCGTCCAGGGATACTTTTGAATCGAGAAAAACGGCGTTTACATTGACCTTATTCAGGAAGTCCGACAAGTCTTCCCGGTTGTAATCGAAGACAAGATTTCCAATTAAATGCGACTTTGGTGTAAGGATGTTGAGCGAATCAAAGCGCATTTGCTGTTTGGTATAGGTAAAGGAAGTGGCCAGTTTTTTAATGGGTATCCCCCTTTTGCCTATCATGGAAAGTGCCTCAATTTCCATGGTCACTTCCGGCCCCAGGATCAGAAAGTCTGATGCCGCTATTTCCAGGTCCTTAAAGTTTAGTGTTTCGGCAGTTTCCAGGTTTTCATCGATCAAACGGAACTGGCTCTTGCTGATGGAGATGTCCGATGATGAAAAGAAAAAAGGCGGACTATCCGGATCTCGGGGTTGGCCATCATCCAGTTTCGCTACGAAAATGTCCAGGTTTGTATTGACTTCCCCCTCATAGGTCTTCAGTTTAAAGTTAAGTTCGTTTACCGCTATATCCCCAAATTCAAGCCGGCCTTTCACAAGGTTGCGAACACTTAGGATTGAAGTGGTGATGGCATCAATATAAAAAAGGGTATCCTTCTGATAATCTTCCACATAGATACCTCTAAGCGAAGTATCCCATGTAATCAGTGAAACCCGTAAGCGATCAATATTGATGTTGGTTCCAAATTCCTTATTAATGGAATTGGTGGCGTAATTGGCAAGTTTTGTCTGCACAAAGGGAAGGGAAAGTATGATGGAGCCAAGTACTAATGCCAGCAATACTGCCAGCAGTATTCGAACCAGTATTTTTCTGAATTTTTTGATAGGGCTTTATGATTTACCTTTGTGCAACCAATAATTATTCCAAAGCTAGGTGAAAAAACAAGATATCTACATTCTTGCCATTGAATCTTCTTGCGATGATACGTCTGCGGCTGTCCTCTGCAATGCCAGGAAACTCAGCAACGTGGTAGCCACACAAAAGATCCATGAGGAATTTGGCGGCGTGGTCCCGGAATTAGCCTCCAGAGCGCATCAGCAAAACATTGTCCCCGTCATCCATCAAGCCTTAGCTAAAGCAAATATCGATAAAAAACTAGTATCTGCCATAGCTTTTACGAGGGGTCCCGGACTAATGGGTTCCTTGCTCGTAGGCACCTCTTTTGCAAAGTCATTGTCGCTGGGATTAGGCATTCCGCTTATCGAAGTTAATCACATGCAGGCGCATATCCTGGCCCATTTTATCGAGGAGGGCGACCGCAAACCGCCCACCTTTCCTTTTCTAGCCATGACCATAAGCGGGGGACATACGCAAATTGTGCTGGTCCGCGATTATTTTGATATGGAGATCCTGGGCGAAACCCTGGATGATGCCGTGGGGGAAGCGTTTGATAAATCGGCAAAAATACTGGGCCTACCCTATCCGGGCGGGCCTTTAGTAGATAAATACGCTCACAAAGGGAATCCGCTGGCCTTTGCCTTTCCCAGGCCAAAGGTAAAAGGACTCGATTTCAGTTTCAGCGGACTCAAAACCAGCATCCTCTATTTCATACAAAAGAAGACGAAGGAAGACCCGGACTTCATTGAAAAGAACCTGGAAGATATTTGTGCCTCCATTCAATACACCATCATTGGCATTTTGATGGAAAAACTCAAAAAGGCAGTAAAAAAGACGGGGATTAAACAAGTGGCTATCGGAGGCGGTGTGTCTGCCAATTCCGGCATACGTAAAGCACTGGTAGCGGCCGAGGCAACATTGGGATGGAAAACCTATATCCCTAAATTTGAATATTGCACGGATAACGCGGCTATGATAGGAATCGTGGGGTATTTGAAATACCTGCAAAGCGATTTTTCCGAACAAAGCATTACCGCCAAACCAAGGTACAGCATCGCATAAGTCAGGGCGGTACTGAATGGAATCCTGTTTTGCAGGGAACTGGCATGCTGCGTCAAATGCCGGAATTTTCCATTTCAGAAAAACGTACCTTTAAAGTCTTACAAACAACCCAATAGTTTCCGCTGTATGGCCTTTGATGAGCATCTGGCTACCTTTATACGCGCTTCCCTGAAGCACTTCCCAACACAAACCCAAACCGGGTTCTCTGAAAAAAAATTGTTTGGGGGATTGCCCTTCCTATGGCACGGAAAAATGACTGTGGGCATTCTTAAGGATGATCTGATGGTGCGGATAGTTCCTGGAAAAATGGAAGCAATTTTAAAAAACCCCCATGTGAGGCCAATGAATTTTACCAAAAGACCCATGAAAGAATTTATATTTGTTGGGCCGGTAGGTTTTAAGAATGAAGAAGCACTCCAGGTATGGATAGCGTTGGGAGTGGAACATGCCCGCCAAAAATTAAAGTAAACGCCTTACGAATCAACACCTATGCAATTATTTTATAACCCCTCCTTAACAGAAAAATCGACTGAATTTACGTTAGACCCCGAGGAAGGCAGGCACCTTTTAAAGGTGTTGCGAAAGAAGGCGGGAGACCTGTTTTACGTGACCAATGGCAACGGCTGGCTCTTCGAGGCTGCCTTGTTAAATGCTGATCCAAAAAATGCATCGGCCAGTATTGTGTCGAGTACGAAAAAACATGCAAAAATGTATTCCCTGCATTTAGTGGTAGCCCCTACCAAGAGCATTGATCGGTTTGAATGGTTCCTTGAAAAAGCTACAGAGATAGGGGTTAACGAAATTACCCCTGTCATTTGCGAGCACTCTGAGCGAAAGGTCCTGAAAATGGACCGCCTTCAGAAAGTGGTCCAAAGTGCCATGAAGCAATCCCTAAGGACCTATTTACCCGTGTTACACGATCCTGTTTCCTTCAAGGACTTTATGGCGCAGGAGCATTCGGGGCTGTTGTTTATTGCCCATTGTGAGGAGGAGGAAAAAATGGAATTGAAACGCCGTGTGGCACCAGACAAAAAAATAAGCATTTTAATAGGCCCGGAAGGCGATTTTAGCCCTTCGGAAATAACCAAGGCCTATGAAAAGCATTTTTTGTCCGTATCTTTAGGGGATAGCAGATTGCGAACCGAGACCGCCGCGATTTATGCGTGTACTACGGTGGCAATCCTAAACAGTCGCTAACCAAACAGATCCTTTATGATCATGAGAATATCTTTCTTACTTGGACTTCTATCTTTCGCCTGTTGCTGGGGCACGCTGGAGGCACAGGAGATCGCAGTTTTAAAATACAAAGGTGGTGGCGACTGGTATGCGAACCCCACAGCCCTTCCCAATCTCATTCGGTTTTGCAACCAGGCAATCGATACAGAGATAAACCCTACCCCCAAAACGGTAGAGGTGGGCAGTGCGGCACTCTTTCAGTACCCTTTTGTCCATATGACCGGACATGGAAACGTCTTTTTTACGGAAGAAGAAGCGCTAAACCTAAGGACCTATTTACTCGCAGGCGGATTTCTGCATGTGGATGACAATTATGGGATGGCTCCCTATTTCAGGAAGGAATTAAAAAAAGTATTCCCGGATAAGGAATTGGTAGAATTGGGGCGGGAACATCCCATTTTCTCGCAAAATTTTCAATTCGCGGATGGATTGCCCAAAATTCACGAACACGACGCTAAAAGGCCCCAGGCATATGGGATTTTTGAAGATGACAGGCTATTATTGCTCTTTACCTTCGAAAGCGATCTGGGCGATGGGTGGGAAGATCCGGAGGTACATAACGACCCGGAAGACATCAGGCAAAAAGCACTTCAAATGGGCGCCAATATTATTCAATATGCATTTAAAAACTAGGATATGACTGCAACCAACATTTCAAAAGGAATTTTAAGAGCGGTGGGCATCCTTACGGGGATTGCGGTATTGCTGTACTTCCTTTATGAGATCCGTTCCGTTTTGGCCTATTTGGGGATGGCAGCCGTAGTAGCCCTGATTGGCCGCCCCGTGGTCCTGTTTTTAAGAAGTCGGCTCAAATTCCCCAATACCCTTGCCGTGATCCTTACCATGCTTGTAATGGTGGGAATATTAGTGGGGGTTGTTGCGCTTTTCTTTCCCCTGATCGCAGAACAGGCTGCAAATCTATCCCTTTTGAATATCGAGGAGCTGAGGCATAAATTCACCTCGCTCTACCGGGAGATTACGCAGTATTTTGGGGCCTCCCCGGAACAGCTGAACGAGCTTTTTAAAGGCACGGAGTTCGAAAAAAACATTGTAAAGGGACTCGATATTGGATTTATCCCAAACATCCTTAATTCGTTGGTAAATATCCTTAGTTCTGCCAGCATCGGGCTTTTTTCCGTACTGTTTATCTCCTTCTTTTTCCTGAAAGACCGGTCTTTATTCCAACGGGGACTACTCACTTTCATTCCGAATGACAAGGAAACCGGAATGTCTCATTCCATCAACAAAATTAATGGGCTGCTTTCCCGGTACTTTGTAGGACTACTGTTTCAGATCCTGATCTTATTCGTCATTTTCACCATTGTACTGCTACTGGCAGGGATACCTAACGCCATCGTCATCGCCTTCCTCTGCGCCTTGTTTAACATCATTCCCTATGTGGGTCCTATCATTGGCGCCATCTTAATTATGACACTGTCCATGACCTCCAATTTAGGAGCTGATTTTACCAGTGTTATTTTACCCAAAACCGGTTGGGTGATGATCGGATTTATGGTCGGACAACTGGTTGATAATTTTGTCTCGCAACCTATTATTTTTTCTAAAAGCGTAAAGTCGCACCCCCTCGAAATATTTTTAGTGATCATCATTTCAGGATTGCTTTTTGGGGTATTAGGAATGATCCTTGCGGTACCGGGATATACGGCTATTAAGGTCATTTTAAAGGAGTTTTTATCCGATAATAAGATCGTCAAAAGATTGACAGAAAATTTATAGTATCAGTTTGAATAAGAATATATTAAACACTGGTGTACAAGTATTTATAAATAATAATTTGAATGCTGACATCCTGTCAGTTGCCCTCTCTAAACCCCAATTCGAAGGTATTAGTCAGCAAGAACTCCTCCAGCAGCTGGAGGCAAAGAAAAAGTGCCGCCTGAAGCTCCCTACCTGGTACCATACCCCGGGGATCTTCTATCCAAAAAAGGTCTCCATTGAACAATCCTCTTCCGAAAAAACCGCCCAGTACAAAGCAGGTTTGGTTAGCGGAAAACGACTGGCCGACCTTAGCGGAGGGTTTGGGGTAGATGCCTACTTTTTCAGCAAGGTTATGGAACAGGTAATCCACTGTGAAATTGATAAAGAATTGCATACCATTGTCACCCATAACAATAGCATTCTCGGATCGTCCAATATTGGAACACATCATGGGGACGGGATCAATTTTATCAAAAATTGCACAGCACCCCTGGACTGGATCTACCTGGACCCTTCCCGGCGCGATCCCACTCAAAAAAGAGTGTTCCTGCTATCCGATTGCAGCCCCAATATAGTGGAACATTTGGACCTGCTATTTGAAAAAGGAGATCGCATCCTGCTAAAAACAGCACCCCTTCTCGATATCACTGCCGGAATACAGGAATTAAAATTTGTGTCAGAGATCCATATTGTAGCCGTGAATAATGAAGTGAAAGAATTGCTTTGGATTTTGGACAGGCAGGTCACAGCTGGGGAAACACCTGTTAAAACAATCAATTTTACCAACCATGGGGAGGAAGTGTTCACTTTCATATGGGAGCAGGAAAGAGGAACGCCTTCCGGGTATTCAGAGCCACTTAGCTATGTATATGAGCCAAATGCTGCCATTATGAAATCGGGCGGATATAAGGTCTTAGGGCATTCCCTTGCCCTGAAAAAACTGCAGGAACACTCACACCTCTATACCTCACATACACTTATACCATTTCCTGGAAGGGTATTTAAGGTCCTTGAGGTACTACCCGCCACTAAAACAAATCTTAAAAAACTGTCGGGAACCAAAGCCAATATTACAACCCGTAATTATCCGGAATCCGTAGCGCAGCTTCGTAAGCGTTTAAAAATAAAGGAGGGTGGCGATACCTACCTTTTTTTTACAACCGACCTTCACGGCCGTCATATAGCGTTGTACTGCGAAAAAGCGTAGAGGGTTCAGGGGCAGTCCCATTTAAAATTGGCCACCGGGTCATTGGATGCAGCCGCCAGGTTGTAATGCCACCATTCGGTTCGTATGGACCAAAAGCCATGGGCTTCCATGGTTTCCTTTAATAAAGCCCGGTTCTTTAAGACCTGTTGCGGCAGCTGCGTGTAATCATGATGGGCTTCCTTCCCGAAGAAATCAAAATCGGTACCCATATCCAATTCCTGACCATCCAGGGTTTCAAGGGTAATGTCTACCGCACCTCCCTTATTGTGGATGGACCCTTTGTCAGGATCTGCGACGTATTGGGGATTGGGGAAGATGTCCCACATGAGGTACTGAACTGAATTAGGACGATAGCAGTCAAAAAACTTGATCCGATACCCTTTTTGTGTCAACTCCGCATTGGCAGCCAGAAGGGCTTTGGCTGTTTTGGCACGCGTGTAGCATTCGGCGCATTCGTAGACCTTTGTCTTTAAAAAATTATTTTCCGTGGCATAGCGCAACTCATAAGAAAAAGCGTCGCTGTAATCTGCAAGGTGCACAAAAGTAGTGTCGGCAATATCGGCTAAATCCTTAAATGCAAGGGGTTGAGTGATCTCCGATACCGGAACGGCCATTTCAGTTCCGTGAGGTTTATTCAGCGGCTGTTTTTCTTTTGCAGCCTCTTGTCTGCACGCAATTAGGGAAAACAATGAAAGACCGGTTAGGAATGCGTTTTTCAATGGATGCTTTTTGTAGGTTGAAACGGGTTCGAACTTATTGCGCGTAAAAATAAGGATAATCAAAAAACAAGCCTTACCTTTTAACTTGTGATTTATGAAAATGCCTCGCAACGATCATCACATCGCAGTAATAACTTGAACATTTAAACACAGAAAGTGATGAAAAAACAGCTTCTATACCTCTTGATTCTCCTGCTGGGCACCGGTGCCACACTCTCTGCCCAGGAACCCTGGCTTTTGGGTTTTTCCAAGCCTGCCAGCAACCCGATCCTTCAGGCAGACAGCACGGCACTATTTCATGACCCGGTTTTAGAGACATCAGTACAATGGCAAAAGGCAGATGTATTTAATCCAGGTGCCATTGTGCGTAACGATACGGTATTTCTTTTGTTCCGTGCGGAAGATAATCCCAACGCCATTTTAGGTGGACGCACCTCCAGGATTGGCCTGGCCTACAGTACCGATGGTATTGCTTTTACAAAATATCCGGATCCCGTGCTCTTTCCAGGCAAAGATGCCTATGCAAAATGGGATCAGCCGGGAGGCGTTGAAGACCCGCGGGTGGTAGAGCTCGAAGACGGGAACTACCTGATGCTTTACACGAGCTGGAATACGGATATAGCCCGACTCTCGGCAGCAACTTCCCCGGATCTTAGGAACTGGGTAAAATCAGGTCCTGTTTTCCGGAAAGCCTATGATGGCAAATTTTTAAATACCTGGAGCAAATCGGGGTCCGTGGTAACCGAATTAAAAGATGGCCGGCTCATCGCCAAAAAGATCATGGACCAATACTGGATGTACTGGGGCGAATTATTCGTTAACCTGGCCCATTCGGAGGATGGTATTTCCTGGGAACCCTTGTTGGATGAAAAAGGGGAATTGCTGAAGGTCTTCAGCCCCACCCTAAATGACTTTGACAGTCACCTGGTAGAACCAGGACCACCTGCCCTGTATACAGAAAATGGGATCCTTCTCCTGTACAATGGCAAAAACCTGAGTGGCGCCGGAGCCGGAACCATGGTGGCCGAAAATACCTATTGCGGCGGTCAGGCGCTTTTTAATAAAGAAAATCCAGCTAAATTCCTAAAAAGACTCCCTACTCCTTTTATCTGCCCAAGCTTACCACACGAGCTAAGCGGGCAATATACCGCAGGAACCACCTTTATTGAGGGGTTGGTGTTCTTTAAAGAAAAATGGATACTGTATTACGGCACGGCCGATTCTATGGTGGGGGTCGCCATTAAAGAATAAGGGTAAAAAATAGTTGGACTGTAACCAATGAAAGCTGTTATTGCTTTTCAAGGCTTTGCAAAAAGGCGAGGCTTTTTGGCAGCTGCTCCTCCACTCGTGATGACTCGTCCTCCAGGAACAAATATTGAATGCCCAATTCTTTCGCTTTAAAAACAATAGCAGCCATAGCCAATTGCCCTGTTCCTAAGACCACATTGGTTTCCACATCTTCACTGCCGGTGTTGTTGCCTTTAACCCCTTTTTCCATATCCTTTAAATGCATCAGTACAAATTGGTCGGGATAGGTACCTAATAGCGCAAGTGGGTCTGCACCCCCATGTTGTACCCAGTAGACATCCATCTCAAAATAAAAATCCTCTGCATTTTGAGCCATATAATCGAACAAGGTGCCCGATCCATATGGCCTGAATTCATATCCATGGGTATGATAGGCCAGCGTGAGGCCGGCACTACCCAGGGACTCCCCGGCCCTGTTAAAAACCTCCACTGCTTTTTTTGTGTCCTCAATGGTGAAATTATCCCCGTCATGAGGGATCCAGGAGCACATTACATAGGTTGCTCCATATGACTTCGCCTTATTGGCAACGGCTTCGGGATCATTGTCCAGTTCCTCAAAAGAAGCCCCAATACTTACTACCTCTAGCCCATATTTCGAAAGCAACTTCATAAAATCTTCGGCAGGCATTCCATAGGTATCACCCCCTTCAATTTTTCGGATCCCCAGGTCCCGGATGGTCTTCAGTGTTCCTTCCACATCGGTCTTGAACTGATTCCGAAAAGAGTATAACTGGAGCCCTACCTCCTGGGCATTCATAATTGGCATAGTCATTAGCAGAACGCCCATTAATCCCAGTATCGATTGCGCTTTATTCATGATTTTTTTGTTATTAATTATTAATTCACAGGAGACATCGGAAATCAGGTAAGCAGATTGCCTTTCTCATCCCATACAGCGATTTCCCCACGTTTACTCTGGTCCACGCACTTGGCCAGCCATTCCTCATCATAGGAAACCCCGTGTTGCGCCAGCACCTCTTCAGGTACCCCATCCCAAATATTGGGCATGTTCCCCTGATAGCCCAGATCCTTTATCCCCACCTTTGAAGTATAGTACCCGGTAAGCGTGAGGTTACGCATCAGGTTAAAGAACTGGATTTCCAGTGGATGCTCGTCCATAGGGACCTTCACATCGTAAAAAGCGATCGTATCCAAAAGTTCCTTTTGGGAAGCTTCCGGGGTCACTTTGAATTCCGTTCCATATTCCGTATTGCTTTTGTGATCGAGCCACATTAAACCTCCCCTGAGGGTAGCCTGCAATTCCGGGATATCCTTGGCCATAAATTCTATGAATTCCGGGACACCCGCTTCTGTTGGACCGCCGTTTTCATTAGGGGGCAGAATTAAATTACTGAGCACGGAGATGGTGGTCAGTTCATGTTCATTGAAAAACTGCTCTGCGTTTAACTCATCAATACGCTCCAGTTCTTCAGGGGTGCGACCAAAATACTGCTGATTAGCAGCGATTTCCTTCATCACTTTTTCCTCATCGGAGCCAGGTTTGCACCCGTGAATGACCAGTCCTCCTGCTACAGAACCTAACAGGATCGACTTTATACTTTTTCTTCTATCCATTTCCTAGATATTTTGCTGTTTGAGCTGTTCTACGATATAATCCGAAGCCCTCCAGGAGAGCGCCAGAATGGTCCAGGTACAATTCTTATCGGCCTGGGAAACAAAAGGGCCGGCATCTACAATGAACACATTGTCTGCATCATGCAGTTGCTGATATTTGTTCACCACAGATTTTTTAGCATCATCCCCCATTCGGGTGGTGCCCACTTCGTGAATGATCATCCCCGGGGCCAGCAAGCCATAATCCTGTTCTTTGGTAGGGGTATCACCCAGTGGTTCCCCACCCATACTATGGATCAGTTCTTCAAAGGTTTGCTGCATGTGTTTTGCCTGCTTTCGTTCAAAATCGGACCATTTGTACTGGAATCGCAGGACCGGAATACCGAATTCGTCGACGGTAGTAGGATCGATCTCACAATAGTTATCCTCCCGTGCAATGGCTTCACCGCGCCCCCCAAAACCAATGACCGAACCGTAATATTTTTTAACGTCCTCACGCAAACCGGGACCATAGCCCCCTGTTGGCAGGCCAAAGAATTTATTGAAATCATTCGGGTTAAAGCCAAAACCGTAATTAGGCATGCCCATACCGCCCCATACCTCAATATGGTATCCCCGCGGAAAATCGAGGTTCTTATTGTCTAACCACCAGGGTGTATATACGTGCATACCTCCCACTCCATCTTCGTTGTACATTTTCCGGTTCATGAGCCCCGGGATAAATCCGGCCCGGCTACTACCGGTAGAATCATGCAGGTATTTCCCAACCATATTGCTGCTATTCCCCAAGCCGTTCGGATGCTGCTTACTTTTCGAATTTAGCAGGATCCTTGCAGAACTGCAGGCAGAGGCAGCCAATACAACAACCTTCCCTCTTAACTGGTATTCTTTCCTGTCTTCCTTGTTAACATAGGACACCCCGGTAGCCCTACCCTCTTCATTGGTAGTAACCTCCCTAACAACAGAATTAACGTAAAGATCTATTTGTCCGCCACTTTTTTGGGCCGGAAAGATCAGGCAGGAGCCCGACGAGAAATCGGCATACACCTGACAGGACCTGGAACACTGTCCGCAATAAAAGCAAACACCCCGGTCTTTATTGATCTTTTTGGTTAGCATGGACATCCTTGAGGGGATCACCGGAATATTCAGATTCCGTGCCCCTTTAATATAAAAGAGCTCATGCAATCGCGGTTTTGGGGGCGGGAGGAAGAACCCGTCCGGATCATTGGGCAAGCCTTCATTGGTTCCAAAGACCCCAATGAGCTTATCTACCTTATCGTAATAGGGCTTCACATCTTCATATCCAATGGGCCAGTTGTCTCCCAGTCCATCTACATCCTTATGCTTAAAATCCTTTGGCCCAAATCGCAGGGAGATCCTTCCCCAGTGGTTGGTTCGGCCACCCAGCATATGGGAACGGAACCACCAGAAATTGGTGTCTCCTTTTTGGGTGTATGGCTCCCCGTCTATCTCCCATCCACCATACGCCATATCGAATTCACCAAAAACGCGGGTGGTCCCCGCACCCCTTCTGGGTGACTCATAGGGCCATTTCATTTGGGTCATTTGTTTGGGATCTGCCGGATCAAAATAGGGTCCGGCTTCTACAATCGCTATTTTTAGCCCGGCATCTGCCAGGACTTTGGCAGACATGCCTCCTCCGGCTCCAGAACCAACAATGATGGCGTCGTATTGTTTAGCAGTCTCTTTTATTTGCATAAAAATATTTTGGATATGAGGACAAGGTAAAAATTTAATTAAACTTTTGCATCGAATTCCTTTTTAGAATGATGCGCTTAAATTGAAAATAACCGTAATTAAGAAATATCGGCACGACCTATTTAATCGGCTATTAATAATTGACTGCAGCAAAGAATACCATAAAAAACCCACATAGATTCTTTGTTTTTCACAGAATTTTATTATCATTACTACAAATTTGGGATTTTTTTAACACAATCGCGCAAACGCTTTGCACGTTGAAGGCATTAAAATCTAGGTTTTGTTTCATTAACTAACTTAACTAAACACAATTATGATTCGAAATTGTACTTACCATCTGTTGAAGCCCAGGAATGGAACTTCACTAATGAAATGCATTGCAGTAAGGGTTTTTTCACTGCTTTTACTTTTGGCGGGTAGTACGGCTTTTGCCAATGCAGCTCCAGAAAATGAAAAAGCATCAACGGAAAGTATTCAGACAACCATTACCGGAACTGTAACGGATGACATGGGCGCGCCATTACCCGGTGCCAGTGTATTGGTCAAAGGCACCACCAATGGCACTCAAACCGATTTTGATGGAAACTACACCATTACAGCCAGTAGTGATGCTGTTCTGGTGTTCAGTTACATAGGTTTTAAAAGGCAGGAGATTCCCATCAATGGGCAGAGCACCATTAATGTGCAAATGGCAGAAGATGCCAGCCAATTATCGGAGGTAGTGGTTACAGGTTATGCTACCCAGACACGGGGTGACATTACAGGATCCGTTGCTTCGGTTGATGTTAGTGAGGCTACCAAGGCACCATTGGTGAACGCGGCGGAAGCACTGGAAGGACGTGTTACGGGTGTTACCGTAACCAATGCAGGTACTCCCGGTAGCTCTCCAAAAGTTGTGATCCGTGGTTTTGGCACTAGCAACAATACTAATCCTCTGTATATTATAGATGGTGTTCAGACAGACAATCCTTCCATTCTGAACAGTATTAACCCGGGTGACATAGATCAGATCAACGTACTGAAAGATGGTGCCGCAGCGATCTACGGTGCCAGGGCTTCTAACGGGGTAGTGATCATCACCACAAAAGGTGGTAGTTACAACCAGGATGGGCCATCAGTTAGTTTTAATGTGTATACGGGGGTTTCCAGGGCTACCAATCTTCCGGACATGTTAAATGCACAGCAGCATGGCGAATATGTCTTTCAGGCACTTCGTAACGATGGTGCAACAGTATCGCACCCTCAATATGGTAGCGGTCCTACTCCGGTTGTACCCACAACAATATTAGGATACACAAGGGTGGAATCTCCTGGATCATCTAATCAGGATACCTCGCGTAGCCACGGTGAAACAGCCCAATGGAACGAACTGGTTTGAAGAAATAACCCGTAATGCACCCACACAGAATTTTGACATCTCCATTTCCAATGGTAATGAGACCGGTAAATACTTTATGTCTGCCAACTATCTTAATCGTGGAGGTATTTTGAATGATACAGGATTTAAACAAGGGGTTACACGATTGAATTCTGAATTCAAAGTCGGAAAATATGTTACAATCGGAGAACACCTTAACGCCTCTTTTTCGAATCAGAATGAAGGAACGCTGGAAGCCATTAACATGGCATACCGATCTTCTCCTTTGATCCCGGTTTTTGACGACGAAGGTGATTTTGCGGGCACAGGACTTGCATCCACTGGTTTAAGTAATACAAGAAACCCCGTGGCCCTGCTCTCCAGAGGATCAGACAACTACAACAAGATCTTCCGTGTATTCGGGGATTTATACTTACGTGCTGAATTATACGAAGGACTTAGCTTTAAAACCACTATCTCTGGTAACATGGAAAATTTCACGCAGAGAAGGTTCCAGAAACTGGATCCAGAATTCAGTGAACCATTATCTGTAAACACCTTGTTTGAGCAAGACATCAATAATTATTCCTGGACGTGGAACAACATACTTAATTATAATACAGTAATTGGCGAGCACAACATCAATGCCCTGGTTGGGGTTGAAGCTGTGGAAGAAAGCAGTAAGGGAAAAGGGATTAGCAGAAACGACTTTCTATTTGAGACACCTGATTTCTATCTCTTGAGCAATGGTGCTGGTGCTCCCCTTGTTGATTTTGCCTACGATGGAGGTAATACCTTATTCTCCATCTTTGGAACTGCCAATTACTCCTATCAAGGAAAATATTTTGCTACGGTCACACTCAGGAATGATAAATCTTCCCGATTCCTGGGAGATAACCAGAGTCAGACCTTCCCGTCCTTCAGCGCAGGATGGTTAATAAGTGATGAGGATTTCTTCCCTGCAAATGGCATGAGTTAGCAGACTTAAAACTGAAGGCTTCCTACGGAGAACTGGGTAACCAGACACTGCCTGCCAGTAACCCGACCATCAATATTTCAAACCTGAATGAAGAATTTGGCAAACTATGCCCTCGACGGGGACTCGTATAGCCACTGGGGCTATCCTGAGCCAGGTAGGGTAACCCGAACCTGAAATGGGAAACGAGTGTTACCACTAACTTCGGATTTGAAATGGGACTTTTCAACAATGAACTCACCGTATCCTTCGAGTACTTTGATATTGATACACAAGATCTGATCACACGTGATTTGAGCCTGATTAGTACAACAGCGATCGATGCTTCGGCGCCCCTGGTAAACCTCGGAGATATTCAAAACACCGGTTTTGATCTGGGAATTAACTACAGCCACCAACTACCTATGGCCTGACATACTCCATCAACGCGAATATTTCGCACTACAAGAACGAGGTACAAAACCTAATCAGTGACTTTCCAGTCCGGATTTGACCTTGCGAGGAGGTGCCGTAACACGTACGGAAGTAGGACGTGCCATTTCCGAATTCTTTGGACGACGAGTTACCGGATTCGACGGCAATGGACGATTCACCTATGAAGACGTCAATGGGGACGGAACGGTCAATGATGACGACGAACATACATTGGTTCTCCACATCCTGATTTCACCTATGGAGTAAACTATAAGTCTTCGGTTATAAAGGATTTGATATGTCTGCCTTTTTCTCAGGTTCACAGGGGAACGATGCGTACAACTACCAGAAGATCTTTACGGATTTCCCGACTTTCTTTGGGTCTAACCAAAGTACGCGGGTACTAAATGCCTGGACACCTTCGAATACCAATGCGACAGTACCGGCTTTGAGCCAGTCCATCTCGAATAAGGAGACAGCACCGAACTCTTATTTTGTAGAGGACGCTTCCTTTCTGCGATTAAAGAACTCTACAAATAGGGTATACCTTTGATGAAGACATCTCCAGTAAAGTTGGTCTGGATATGTTGAGGCTCTATATTCAGGGAACCAATCTTATTTACCATCACAGACTACACAGGTTTAAATCCAGAAGTAATTTCCAATGATAACTTAAATTTGGGTATTGACGGGCCTAACCCTGTGTTCCCGCTGGCGCAGATACTCTCTATAGGTATTAACACAAAATTTTAAAAAAATGAAAAAGAGATTTTTAGTTTATTTAGCCTTAGTCGCTGTAATTTTTGCCTGTAGCGATGATTTTACCGACGTGCCCGCTATCGGAGCATTGAGTGATCAAACGCTTCTGAACGAGACGGGGGTTGACTTGCTCCTTGTGGGCGCCTATTCTACCCTTGATGGTATTCGGAACAATGCACCCGGAGCTGAATGGCACGGAACCGGTGATAACTGGTGGCTTGATGTGATCTCCGATGATGCTCATAAAGGAAGTACCGATAGTGATCAGGCCGACCTTTACTTACTTGAGACTTATGAATGGACTTCTGCCAATCCTTATCTGAACATGTGGGATAGCAGGTATGCCGGTGTAAACCGGGCCAATGCAGTTATTGATTTGATAAACAAAATCCCAGAGGGCGATTCTACTTCCAAACTGGCAGAGGCACGTTTCCTCAGGGGACATTATAATTTTGAATTACAAAAGATGTTCGGCAATGTGGCTTATATCTCAGAGGAGAACTTTGCCAACACCGAGTTCAACCAGCCCAACGACGGCCCTATCTGGGACCAGATCGAAGCGGATTTCCAGTTTGCAATCGATAACCTTCCACCTAGTCAGGCAGAAATAGGGCGTCCTAGCTCATGGGCAGCAAAAGCATTTCTTGCCAAAGCACATTTGTTCCAGGAAGATTATGCAGCAGCCGCTCCATTGTTCACAGACGTGATCAATAATGGACCTTACCAACTCAACCCAGAATACCTGGCGAATTTCTCCCTTGCCGGTGAGAATAGTTCAGAAGCTATTTTTACCATTCAGTTCGCTACCGGAGGTAGTATAGCCTGGAATGGGAACCAGGGGGGTACTTTGAACTTCCCTAATGCATTGGGCTTTTGTTGTGGCTTCTACCAGCCTACTCAGGATTTGGTGAATGCCTATCAGACCGATGCTGCCACCGGGTTGCCTTTACTGGACACCTTTAACCAAACCGATGTAACCAACGATCAGGAACTAACAGGTGATGATCCTTTTACGCCTCATACAGGTCCGTTGGATCCACGACTTGATTATGTAGCAGGAAGAAGGGGACTCGACTATAACGGGTATGGTATTAATCCAGGACAGGAATGGGTAAGGGCAACAGACGCCGACATTTCAGGGCCTTATTTACCCAAGAAAAATGTGTACCAGGCTGGTGATTCTGGCAACTTTGGAACTGGTCCCTGGGGACAACAGTTCTCTGGAGTCAACTATCACATTATGCGTTACGCTGATGTATTGCTGATGGCAGCAGAAGTGGCAGTTGAAGCAGAACGACCTTGCTACTGCATTGACTTATGTGAACGAGGTGAGGAACCGAGCTAAAAATATGACCTATTTGCAGAATGAAGCCGGAACAGGCCCAGCTGCTAACTACGTGATAGAGCCCTATACCGGTTTTGCGGATCAGGCAGAAGCCCGTAAAGCAGTCCGATTTGAGCGTAGGCTGGAACTTGCCATGGAAGGACACAGGTTGTTCGACCTAAGACGATGGGGTGTAACCAAGAGCGTGCTTGATACCTATGTTCAGAATGAATCCCGTACAATTCCTAATTTTGGAACTAAGGCCAAGCCTTATGATCCTAACATGGATCTGTTGCCAATCCCAATCAATGCCATAGATTTAAGTGGCGGGGTGCTGAAACAAAATCCAGGATTCTAATAAATAAGCTACGTTAGATTAAAAAACAGGGCATGTTAAATGCCCTGTTTTTTGTTTTCTATACCCTGTTGAATTCCTATATTTAACTATTGAGAAGTAATCCCTATGAAGAACTGTTTTGCTGTTACCCTTGTTTCGCTTTTCTTACTGGCCTCCTGTGGCCGTTCGGAAGAATCGTCTACCCGTATTTTTAACAAACTGGAAAAAGAGACAACCGGAATTACCTTTACGAACAGCCTTGTGGAAAATGATTCCCTGAATTATTTCACCTACGCCTATATCTATATGGGGGGAGGTGTTTCGGCAGGGGATATCAATAATGACGGTCTTATAGACCTGTTTTTTACCGGGAACATGGTGCCAAATAAACTTTTCCTGAACAAAGGGAATATGAAATTTGAGGATATCTCCGCGAAAGCGGGTATTTCAGGAGACGACCGCTGGTATACCGGTACTACGATGGCCGATGTGAATCATGATGGTTTGCTGGACATCTATTGCTCCGTAGGCGGAAAATTCGGGCCTAAGGAAAATCAGCTATTTATAAACAACGGAGACCTTACCTTCACCGAAAGAGCCGAGGAATATGGGTTAGCAGATCCTGGAAACAGTGTACAGGCCACATTTTTTGATTATGACCTTGATGGGGACCTGGATGTGTACGTGGCCAATTACCCCCCTACCCGCTTTGACGCACCAAACAGTTTATTACCGATTTAAACAACAATACCCGAAGCCCCTGGAAACAGATAAATTATACCGGAATGACGGCCTTAGTTTTACGGATGTTACCGAACAAGCCGGATTAAAAACGTTTGGGCTATCCCTTAGCGCTACGGTGGGTGACCTAAACAAAGATGGCTGGCCAGATCTCTATATCTCCAATGATTTCTCGTACCCCGGATTATCTTTTTATCAATAATAAGAACGGAACCTTCTCAGAAGAAGTGAAAAAAGTTACCAAAAACACGGCATTTTACGGAATGGGTGTTGATATAGCCGATTTCAACAATGATGACCTTCTCGATATTCTCCAGGTAGATATGACCGCCAATGTAAATCGAAGATCAAAAGCCAATATGGCCAGCATGAACCCGGACCTTTTTTGGAGTACTGTAAATGCCGGCTTTCACTATCAATATATGCAAAACAGCCTGCAGCTAAATAACGGAATGCTTCATGACTCACTCCCCGATTTTAGCAATATTTCAAGATTGGCAGGGGTATCCTCCACAGATTGGAGCTGGGGGCCCCTGATAGCCGATCTGGATAATGACGGATGGAAAGATATTTTTATTTCCAATGGGACACGCCGGGAGATCAATAACAGGGACTTTTTTATCAACTGGGTAAAAGGAAGGAAGGCCCACGGAGAACTCACTGCAGCAAAGCCTTGATCTGCCTTCAGAACCCATCGATAACTTCGCCTTCAGGAATAATGGGGATCTAACTTTTACACAAATGAATAAGGCCTGGGGTATTTCCTTTGAAGGATTCTCCAATGGCGCTGTATATGCTGACCTGGACAATGACGGCGACCTGGAGATCGTTACCAATAATATTGATGATGATGCCGCTGTTTTTGAAAATTTAAGCTCCAAAAAAGGAAATTTCATCCCCCTGAAGATTAAAGGGTCGGAAAAAAACCCATTTGGCATAGGCGTGCAGGTTACTACCATTGCCAATGGCGTTAGACAATTCCAGGAAATGACGCTTACACGGGGCTTTCAGTCATCAACGGCACCCCAGCTGCATTTCGGATTAGCCGACCAGGAAAAGGCAGATACGCCTCCTTGTACACTGGCCCGATGGTAAAGAAGAACTTCTCACAGCAGTGGAAGCCAATCGCTTTTATACCCTGGATCATAAAAATGCTGTGGCACCTCAAACACCTCCTGAGGTGGAAAGAACGCGCTTATTTGAAACAGCAGACTCCAATACTCTGAATATCAATTATTTACATGAGGAGAATTATTATAATGATTTTATCAAGGAGATCCTATTGCCCCATCAAACGTCCATGTTTGGCCCGGGACTGGCAGTAGGTGACCTAAACGGTGACGGTACCGAAGATTTTATAGTGGGAGGAGCAAATAACCACCCTGCAGGGGTTTATTTCCGGATGGGCGATGGATTTAAACGAATGGCTATTCCCTCTATAGCGAGGGATAGTATTTATGAGGACCTGGGAATCCTTATTTTTGACGCAGAGGGCGATGGAGATAACGATATCTATATGGTTAGTGGCGGCAATGAGTTTGAAGCAGGTTCTGAATTACTACAAGACCGCCTTTACCTTAACGATGGGTACGGACAATTTACCAAAGCGCCCGGGTCTCTTCCTGAAATGCCTACAAGCGGGTCTCGCGTAAAGGCAGCCGACTTTGATAAAGACGGGGACCTGGACCTTTTTGTGGGCGGCAGGTTGGTTCCTGGGAGCTACCCCTTACCTGCCAAAAGTTATATCCTCGAAAATGTAAGTACGGCTAATGGAGGTGCCATCTTCCGGGATGCCACTGCCGAAGTAGCCCCATTTTTGGAAGATCTGGGCATGGTAACAGATGCTATTTGGTCTGACTATGATCAGGATGGATGGGAAGATCTCATCATCACCGGCGAATGGATGCCCATCACGGTCGTTAAAAATAATGAGGGCCATCTGGAGAACACCACTTCCGAAAATCAGTTAGCCAACACCACCGGATGGTGGTTTAGTATTCAGGAAGGAGACTTTGACGCAGATGGAGACATGGATTATATTGCAGGGAACCTGGGGCTGAATTATAAATACAAAGCCAATGACCAGGAGACCTTCGACATTTACTACAACGATTTTGATAAGAGTGGTACCTCAGATATTGTACTGAGTTATTTTAATGGTGGCAAAAAGTATCCGCTTCGCGGGAGGGAATGTTCTTCCCAACAAATGCCGGGGATCAAGCAAAAATTCGAAGATTATGCTTCCTTCTCTACAGCCACTTTAGAAGATGTATATACCGAGGAATACCTTAAAGAATCACTTCACTATCAGGTGACCTCTTTTGCCAGTGTGTACATGGAAAACACCGGAAAAGGATTTAGAACACATCCTTTACCTAATCTGGCCCAACTTTCCAGCATCAATCAGATCCTGGTGGCCGATTTTAACGAAGACACCTATTTGGATGTAGTCATCGCGGGCAATTTGTATAGTTCCGAAGTGGAAACACCTCGGAATGATGCCAGTAATGGGCTTTACCTAATGGGAGACGGAAAGGGACATTTTACCCCGGTTACCAATTATAAAAGTGGGTGGTTTACACCTGGTGATGTAAAGGATTTGGCCCCGATTAATATTAATGGAACTACTTTTATACTCGTTGCCAAGAATAGCGACTACCTGCAACTAATTAAGGTCAATAGACCTGAAAAGAACGTAGTTGCTGCAAGGCTTCCATAGTTGTTTCGACCGGTAATTTGCATGTATTGTTATCGCATACATAAATATAGGTCTTGCCCGGCACAAACCGGTCTTTGAATAGGGGTAAGTCACTGGTCGTTATACTTCCCGCAAATAACGTATTTGGAAGAAAAACATCATGCATAGCCCGCAATAGGCCATCTGCCTCAGGGCCAACTGCCACTATCTCGTAAAAAGGATAGTTGTAGTGAAGCAGCATATTGGCCCAGGCAGCATAATTGCTTGGTGCCTCTTTTATCCTTGGTGTCATGGTAGTTACCATGCGTTCCGAAAGGGCTAAATAGTCCCTGTCGTACAATAAATGCCCCAGGGTGAAAAAGTTTTGCGCCATCACCGCATTGGGAGAAGGCAAGACGCCGTCATCCGTCTTAATAATTTTTGAAATAAGTGATTCATTACCACTATAGCGATACATACCGGAGGGTATATCCTGAAAATGCTCTTGTGCAAAGGTTGTCCATTGTCTGGCCAAATCCAGATAGTATTCTTTTAGGGTAGTTGCATATAATGCGAGACTTGAATGGCTTAAAAAAGAATAATCCTCCAGGAATCCTTCTTTTTGCTTACTCCCTTCCTTATATGTATGAATAAGTCTTCCTTGCTTCTGAGCATTGTTGGTTAGGAACTGGAACGTTTCTTCGGCTCGCGCTAAATATTCAGGATTCCCAAAGGCCTGATAGGCTTCAACAAAACCATTTATCAATAAGGCATTCCAGGATGTGATGATTTTATTATCAATTCCCGGAGCTACCCTTTGCGACCTTTGTTCCAGCAGGAGCGCTTTCCATCTCTTTTTACGCTCGGCCAGGCCAGCTGCCGAAAGATCATTTGCCTTAGCAAAATCTGCGTCGGTCATGGTTCTGTGCAGCACATATTGATTCTTCTCCCAAACAGCTTCTTTTCGGATATTGTAATAACTTGTAAAAAGGGAATATTCCTGTCCAAGGACGTTTTTTAATTCCGCTTCCTGCCAGACGTAGTAGGTGCCCTCTTCACCCTCACTATCTGCATCAATGGCCGCATAATACCCCCCTTGCGGATCTTTCATCTCCCGATCCAGAAAGGCAATGGTTTCTATCACTGCCTCTTTATACGCCGGATCTTTGTATTTCCTATAAGCACTTGAATATATACTGATCAACTGGGCGTTGTCATAGAGCATTTTTTCAAAATGAGGTACTTTCCAATTCGGATCCGTGCTATACCTGAAAAATCCACCCCCAATTTGATCATAAATACCACCTTGCAGCACCTTATCCAAGGTTGTTTTTACAAATACGTCGGCAGTGATATCATCCGTTAGCGCACTGTACTCCATAAGGAAATTTATACTTACGGGAACAATGAATTTTTGTGTTTCCTTAGCCCCCCCCTGTAGCATATCCCAGGAAGTTTTCCATTGCGCAATTGCAGAAATAAGATCCTCCCGGGATAACGTTAGCTCCTTATTAACCGGATCAATAATATTTACCTCAGCAATTCCGGCGGCAACTCTGTTGGCATAATCAAGGGCCCCTTGCTTATCTTCTTTATAACGCCTGTTGATTTCTGTGAGGACCTTTATCCATTGTGCTTTGGTATGGTAGGTACCTCCATAGAGCGGTTTTCCGTTTGGCAATAAAATGACATTCAGAGGCCACCCTCCTTTCCCTGTCATTAATTGGGCTGCAGTCATATACACCTGATCAACATCTGGTCGTTCCTCCCGATCTACCTTAATACTGATAAAATTTTCATTCATAAGGGCAGCCACCTCTGTATCTTCAAAAGTTTCTTCCTCCATGACATGGCACCAGTGACAGGAAGAATAACCGATGCTAACTACAATCAGCTTGTCTTCTTGCTGTGCTTTTTCCAGGGCCATTGTACTCCATGGAATCCAATCTACAGGATTATGGGCATGCTGCAGCAAATAAGGGCTTGTTTCATCAATAAGGGCATTGGTAAAGGGATGGGGTTCTGCCGTTTTAGCATTGTCCTTGCAGGATACTACTATCAGGGTGATAAAAAGAAGGATGCAACCGGTTTTAAAAGAGACAGCTCTACCCATTAAAAATAGATTAATATTATAGTGCGAAAATACGATAAATGAATACGAAAGGCCAACGGTAATGTTACGAAATCAGACGAGAATGCCAACCACTATGTAACTCACTACTGCCTTTGTTGCTTTACCATCCATTCGTATAAGGCCTCCGTATTATAGGCAGGTACCCAGGAATCGTGCCCAACACCTTCGTAGACCGTAAAGGTAACATCGTACCCCATACGCTTAAGCGCATTGACCATATGCTCCGATTCAGAAAAGGGTATCGATTGGTCTTCCGTACCGTGAAATACCCAAATTGGCATGTTTTTATCAATCCAGGAGGCATAGGGCAAGGGGGCCATGCCACAAATAACCGCCATGGCTGCAAATTTCTCAGGATACTGCACGGCTATTTCCCAGGCCGCGCTCCCTCCCCTGCTAAGGCCCGACAGGTAAAGCCGTTTGGGGTCTACATTATGATGGGTCACAATGGTATCCAGTAATTGCATTACCGCCCGTACATTCCACCATTGTCTCTTATGGGGATTTTGAGGTGCCAGGACCAGAAAGGGGAATTGTTTGCCCTCGGCCAGTAATTTTGGTGGTCCGTTCTTTTTAAGGATCCCAAGACTGTCGCCCGATTCTCCTCCTCCATGCAGGAAAAGCAGTAAGGGAAATTTTTGGTCAGACCCGGCATCGTAGTCCTCAGGAAAGTACAAGTAGTATTGAAGGTCTTCCTTTAAAATTGTTTGCTCCTCCCCTTCAATCAGCTGTTTTTGGGCTGTGCAGGATGCCAATGCCAAAAGCAACCAATACAAGGGTAAAAAAAAGTAGCTGGTAGTCCGTTTCATCATGATTTTAAAGGTATCATTCTTCGGCCCGGACTCAAAACAAATGGCTTATTTTTTCCGGGTCATAGCCTGAAATTATACCGCACCTTTAACAATATCTGTTCGTTTTGAAGCGTCCACCGGTCCGTAAGATCATTAAAGGTATTATGGTTGAAAACCAGAAAAACATCTCCCAGAGGGGAGAAAATCCAATGGATACGTGCATTGATCCCCAGGATCCTGCTATCCGTGTCGTATTGCACATAGCTGTTGAGCTGAAGGTCGGATGTCACATTAAAACGCACACGCGTTCCTATGAGGGTCTGATCAAAATCGCCGAAAGGCAGCCTGCCTACATTCCGGATACCGTTGAGTTCGAAGCCTATCAAAGAACTTGGGTTCCAGTTTAATTCCAATCGGAATTCGTCCAAGTGACCTTCATAAAAAGTACCCAACCACCAGGAAGCGCTTCCATTCACGCGCCTTTTGGCAGCAAATTTGCCTTCTATTCTGTAGCGCATAAAATGGTATTTGTCTACCGGAATGATGACGCCATCTGCAATTTCAAAAGGCTCCGTTATATTTTCTCCTGCCGGCCTTACATTGAGCTCAATACTGTCCCCGCTTTCAAACAGCCAGTAAAGGGGTGCCGTAAAAACACTATAGGATTGCCAGTCATCATTGATCCCTTTGATGTAGGTAAGGAAGAACTGATGGAACATTTGACGCACCAAAGGCCATTTTGGCCTGGGGGCGAACACCGATCCTACCCGAAGGGACTGGATCCCTTTCCGGGGAACAAACCCCAGGGAAGGGTCAAATGATTCCCCTATCCGTGCATAGGTTAAGGACAGGTCCCATTTATCATTTGGGTAATCGAATTCTAAAACCTATAGCACTTCGGTCATCCGCCAGATCTGCTCGATCGGTATACAGTGCCCAGGCACCGGCAATAAAATTTTTATTCCCCATTAAACCGTGTGGTCTGGTAGGTAAAATCGACCCCGGACATAAAACTTCCGGCGCGGCCCAACGGATCCCCAACAGAAGTAATTACCCCTACCGTGCTCTCCTTCAATACATTCTGCCGAATACGCAGTCACCCCCATGGAGGTAGCATCATAAGACGTTCCGTCAGAATCAAACGAGTTTGTCCTAATCCCAAGGCCACCTATTGCTGTATTTCCAATTCTGCCATTGATCTTTGGCTCCTGCCATAACAGGTACCTGATTGTTCTCGTAGAGGCCTATTCGCCTGCTGAAAAAGGGAAGGACCGTGCTGCTGCCGGTACCAAACCCAAACTCAAAAATATCAGAGCCTTCCAGGAAAAAGGTGCGCTTCTCCGGAAAAAACAACGGAAAACGGGTCAGGTTCGTTTGCCTTGTATCGACCTCTGTTTCTGCAAAGTCGGTATTTACCGTGACAGTAGCCAGGACATTAGGCCCAAGTCGCTGACTGGCATCCAAACTGGCCTCCATATTGGTCATAGCCGGCCGCCCCGGCCCCTGCCTTCTCCATAGACGCCTACCAGCGATGGACGCACATTAAGGCCCAGTCCATAATTAAAAACGGGAAGGTTGGTGAGCAAGCCGGCCCTGCTGGTCTGCCCAAAAAACTGATCGCGCTGTACATTGGCCCAACGTATGGTCTCCTGGTTCCGCTGGATGCGCCTTTCTACATTAAAGCCCCACTCGCTGATCCCTTTTTTAAAGTAGATGCTTTGAATGGGCAACCGGATCTCGGCCACCCAACTACTGTCGTTAATGCTTACCCTGGCTTCCCAAATCGCATCCCAATCATCATTCTCGGATTCACCCCTATTGGAGACCAGGGCATCGTAGCGGGCCGCATTGGCATTGACGGCCAGGATGTAACCCGATTGCCCGTCCAGAAAAGGATCGAGTACTATTTTGATGTGGTCCTCATTGGAAATATTGGCGTCCCTGAGCTTGGAAAACCGAACGATCTTTTCGGGATTGGGATCGAAGCATTGTACCCCTATGACAACCGCCTTTTCATCTGCGAGTACCCTTACCAGGGTCCTGGCCGTAGGCGTTCCCTTTTCTTCCGGCACGGTAGTCAGGAAGGCATCCAGCACCGGCGCCTTCTTCCATTCCTCCTCGTCCATATACCCATCGATGCGTATCTCCCTAACCATCCTGCCCGCAGCCAGTGAGGGTCTTTCTTGTGTTTGCCCCTGCAGGAAGCCGGAATAAAAGAAAAGGGAAACGATAAAAACAACAATTCTGATCACAAAAAGGATGGTAAATAGACAAGGTTAAAGATACGGTTTCTGAAAACAAGCGCCATGAACAAAGTGTCTTATAAGCGGGCTTCCCAATCAAAATTAAAAACCATGTTGGGTTTATCAAACAACAAGTATTACATTGGCCCTATCCTTAGCTCAAATGCTGTATTCGTATGTCTGAACAACACCAGGAAATAAGCACGGCCGACATTTTATATATCCTGGAAAACCCCTGGGAAAAATCGAAGGGAGAGTGGCTCCTTGCTACGCCGGAGCAACGCCAAGAAACACTGCAGTTTATTAAGGGCCGTATTTTATTGACACAGACAGATGGCTATTGCACCTTATGGAAAACCCCTGACCAGGAACCAATTGCGCTGCTGGGGGCCTTTAAGGCAGGAGCTAAAAGGTATGAAACGTTTTTGATCTGCAGCCGGCATATGGAAGACCATTCCCTTAAAGTAAGTTTTGACATGCGCAAGATCCTGAAGGAACTAGCGGTCAGGTATAAGGGGTGTAGCTGCGGGCAGTATGCCAACGCACACAATAAGGAGCAACTATCCTGGTTTCGTTTCCTCGGATTCAAATACAAGCCCGAAGGCGATTATGGTACTACCCGCTATTTTGAATATGTTGCACCGATAAACTAAGGGAATACACTATATCAGAACCCTGTAAATGGATTCAGTCTCTAAGAAATGCAGACTATTGGGCAGCAATTGCATTGCTTCATTTAAATTATATTTTAGAATACTGAAAAATACCTTATCTTCCCTATTGTTATAAATGTAAATCACTAACCTTAAAAACCAAAATACTATGTGCGGAGGAAATGGAAATCAACCGACAGGAAGACCTGTAGTCATCACTTTAACAGTTTCAGCAAAAGGCCTTTCAGATGCTACAGAACCACCACTAATTCCAACATCGGCTGTAATTGATCAATATTGTTCCATCTTTGATGATACGCCAGGAAGACCACCCTATACAGGTACTAGAGAAGATTTTACATCAGATGTTTATATAGGAAATCGAGTGACTTGGAGAGGTGTGACGGCTGATCCCAATGGTGTTGATAGTGGTTATTCCATAGCGATTCAAAGTATTGTTTATGAACCTAAAACAGACGTTCCAAATGACGTAAGTTTTTTCCCTTCACCACTGGCGGGTGGAAATGGCAGATCAGCCGATGCAACCACCTTGATTAGCGATGATTCAGCATTAGTCGGCAAACTTGACATTTATACGATCAACTTCTTGATATATGCACCTGGAAACAATACTCCTTTTGGACCCTATCCTATTGATCCTAAGTTAAGCGGTAAACCAAGTTCATAAATTGAAATCCTCTCATCATTTTATAAAAGCCTACTTAATCGTAGGCTTTGTTTGGTTTCAGGTTATAGATGTTTTTGCCCAGGACCAGACCATCGCTGATAGTTTGGTGAAAATATATCAGGCAGATAAATTAATGGATACCGCTAAACTTAAATTGCTGGAAGAACTTTCCTTTAATGAACGCAATGATCTCAATTTATCTTTAAAATACGCTGAAGAACTTATTGAATTAGCCAAACGAGAAGAAAATGAAATTTATATAGCAAGAGGCTACCTCCAACAAGGAAACACAAAAAGAATCCTTGGCGAACTAGAAATAGCACTGGATGCTTTTTTCAAAAGCGCAGAGGCGGCAGTCAAATCTAAATCAATTGAAACTCAAGGGGTTGCGAATATGTCTATAGCGGATATCTACTCCGAAATGGACAATTCCACTAATGCAGAAATCTACTATGATAAGGCTATTCAACTATTGAGAAAATTTGCGGCCAAAGAAAGAAGATCGGGTCCTCAAATTTCTTTAGCAACTGCTTTATTGAATGCCGGAGATGAGGCTTTTAGTAGTGGAAAATATGAAACTGCATTACAATATTTTAAGGAGTCGGGTGCTATTTTTAAAGAACAGAATTATCTTATAGGAACTGCCTATAATTTGGGTAACGTTGGGATGGTTTACGCCGAACAAGGAAAGGATGGGCTGGCAGAGACAAATATGAGCGAAGCCATAACCATTCTGGAAGAGTTAAACGACTATTATCCTATTTGCGTATATCTCACCTATATTTCCGATATCTACTTGAGAAAAAATGATTTTCAAACGGCCTTAAGCTATGCAGAAAAAAGCTTTGAATTGGCCAAGTATTATGGGATAAAAGATCAAATCAGTGAAGCCAATCTAAAACTTTCTGAAATCTATGAGGTCAAAGGAGATCTGGAGACGGCCTACCATTATTATAAAGCGCATATCGTTTATCGGGACAGTGTCAATAATATCGCAAATGTGCAAAAAGCCGCAGATTTACGTACCAATTTTGAGCTCTCCCAAAAGCAGATAGAAATAGACCTGGCAGACCAGCGACGAAAGAACCAACGCAACATCTCCATTGCCACCGCCATTGCACTGTTTTTAATTCTGCTGATGGCCATTGGCTTATACAGGCGCAATACTTTTATCAGAAAAACAAAACAGATCATTGAGGAAGAAAAAGAACGATCTGATGCCCTTTTGCTAAATATTCTGCCCGAAGAAACAGCACTGGAACTGAAGGAGAAAGGGAAGGTAAAAGCAAAAAAATACGATTCGGTAACCGTTTTATTTACTGATTTTAAAGGATTTACCAGTTATTCTGAAAAACTGTCCCCGGAGGCGTTGGTAGCGACCATTGATTTTTACTTTTCAAAGTTCGATGCCATCATTGAAAAATATGGGCTGGAAAAAATCAAGACCATAGGAGATGCCTATATGTGTGCCGGAGGGCTGCATGATGCGGAAAAAGACCCTGCCGGCAGAATGGTACTGGCCGCGATGGAGATTGTTTCTTTTGTTGAGGAAACCAAAAATGACATGGCTGCCAGTGAATTAACCTTTGATATTCGCATTGGCCTCAATTCCGGCCCTGTGGTGGCCGGGGTGGTGGGCACCCATAAATTTGCCTATGATATTTGGGGCGATACCGTCAATGTGGCCTCCCGCATGGAATCGATGTCCGAACCCGGAAAGATCAATATCAGTGAAGATACCTTCGCATTAATTAAGGACGATTTTACCTGTACCTACCGGGGAGAAATTGAAGCAAAGAACAGGGGCGCTTTAAAAATGTATTTTGTAGAAGGGAAGAAAAGTAGTGTCCAGTTTAAAGGATAAGGCGCAGGACCTTTGGAATAACAATGTCGATCCCGCAACAGGTCTCGCGAAAGGAAGGGTTACATGCCGGAGGAATACAGGAGCAAAACTTCCTGTTTTTAAGTCACCTTTTATTTAATCGAGCTATTATTGTCATATCGGGCATTACCGAGTTCAACATAGATGTTGAACGAAGGTACTTTGCGAAGCAAAACGAGCTATGATGTGTTTGGTCTTTGCCGGTCTCGACTCCGCTCGACCTGACAGCACTTCGCCTTGAAAACATATAGGATTACTCGTTTCACTCCTGATCCTGCAAAGCTCCGCTTTGAAAATCAAAAAAGCCGCAAACCAAGAATTATAAGGATTAACGCCGTTGATCCTGCAAAGCGCCGCTTTGAAATCTTAAAGGATTACTCGTTTCACTCCTGATCCTGCAAAGCTCCGCTTTGAAAATATAAAGGATTACTCGTTTCACTCCTGATCCTGCAAAGCTCCGCTTTGAAAATCAAAAAAGCCGCAAAATAAAAAAGCAAGCTATCTATTTTACTTGCTTTTTTGATTTATTCGTGATCGCGACAGGATTCGAACCTTTTCTTATCACCCCTTATTTACAGGGGTTTCCTGACTTAGGATGTTTAGAATGTTGACGATCTGTGAACTTTTTCGATGATTTTGAATTCGTCATTATAAAGGTACACAAATGAATGCATTTGGAGTACTTCGGAATTAAACCATCAGAAAAATTGCTTAAAAAAGGTTTTTCTCTAGCTCAGTTCTTTGTTGTGCAACGTTAATTTATTTTTTGAATCCCCTGAACATGTAATACAAATGCCGAACTACTAAATTCTCTAACCCAACAATAGGTCACATACTGTTCTCCACAGTTTTTGTAAGTTACTTTATCAATCACAGGAAAACCTCCGTCATGCGATTTTTCCGATAACCCTATTCCGTAAAGCTTTTTCAGTTCTGTCTCTTCCACTTCCGAGATCAAATCTGTTTTTCCGTCCCAACTGTAGGTGATTTGGCGTTGAAAATCCATCTTTACCTGACCTCCACAACTTGCACATTCAAAACCGAACGATTTTATATTGTCCGTTTTCACCGTTACAAAACTAGGTTCAGATTGATAAGAGGGCTTTTTTACTTCTTCACCAAGATCCATAATGTTGCACAACGTTCGAGTATGCAACGTGGCGGGATTAGGAGGGCTTAAAAATGGAATCGCTGCAAGCGATGGAATGTTAAGTACCGACTAGTCCTGACCGTCACTATACAAGAAACTGTGAATGAAGATACTACAAAAACCTGAATGATGCCCCGACATGTAACATACATTGTGTTGGTGATAGTTCTATCTTATTTCACACAATTCATCGGAACCTATATTTAAAGGCTTAATTAATCTGTTCAAATAGTTTTCTGAAGACGCTGTATAAACTATTTCAATTATTTCTTCATCGCTGCAATGTTTCTTTAGACTTAAATAATTATCATCTGAAACCGTAATGCTTTTTGTCATTTCCTCAACGAATTGTAAAATTGCTTTTTCTCTGTTTGAATAATTTTTTGATTCTCTAAATTCCATCAAGTCATAAAACTTGTCAAGCCCAATTTTCTTATCAATGGTCTTTCTTTTAGAAATATCCATACAGAATGTGCATCCATTCAAGGTAGCAACAAAGTTTTGAATCAGAAATTGTTCGCCCTCACTTACATGCTTAAATCCTTTTTCAACATCATAGATTTTTTTTACTAACAACCCAATTTGCGGGTATCTGGCATAAATTATTTTAGCAGGTGTAAGAACTTTTCCAAATTCTCTTTTCAAAAAGAAGTAAATCAACTTTCCTAGCAGGCTTTTTGGTTTTTCTATAGGTTTTATTCGATATGTCACATGTTTCGATTTATTTTATTATCACCAACGTTTCGCGGCTGGCATTCTTTCAATTATTATGGTTGTAAGTCTGTTATTGTCCATTGTCCGTTTATTAGTTGATATAGTTTTCTGTCGTGAAAACGAGTTGGTTTGAACTCTAAAAATTCTATTCTAATTGGCTCAATTGCATAACCACCCCAATTTTCTGGTCTTGTCAAAGTTTGGTTTGCAAAAGTTACTTCTATCTCTTTATACTTTTCGTTCAATTCCTTAATTTCTTTTAGTTTTTGTCCTTGACTACTTACAATAGAAACGATTTGACTGTCTCTATTGCGTTCTCCAAAATATTTGTCTGCAAGTTCGTTGCTTATCATTGTTGCATTTCCTTGTATTCTAACTTGTCTTTCAGTTTCTGTCCACCAAAAAGTCAATGCCACTTTGCTTGAATTTCTAATTTCAATTCCTTTTCTTGATGTCAAAGTTCCCGTTATTATAAAGTTACCTTCTATAACTCCTTTGAGAGAAACAAATCTTGCATTGGGATAATTATCTGTGCCAAGAGTTGAAAAACAACAAGCTGTTGGAATACTCACTTTTGATAAGTTTAGTTCTTGGTCAAACCATTTTATAAAAATCTCTATTGGGTTAATTTCCATTCTGCTCTGTCAATTATGAAACTGCTTTCTTGTTTTTTGAACCCTACTTTTGGGTAATATTCCATTGCTGTTGGAACGGATAAAAGTAAAACCATTGATTGGTCGCCAACTTTTTCTTTTGTTAAGTTTATGAGTTTTCTGCCAATGCCTTCTTTTTTATAGTCGTCTCTTACTGCAAGGTCTGAAAGGTAGCAAGCCCAAACCCAGTCTGTGATTGAACGGGAAACTCCAACTAATAAGTCATTGTCCCAAGCAGTGACAATGAGATTTGAGTTGTCATACATTTTTTGTATGCGTTCTTTGTCGTATGTCGGTCTTGGCAAACCAGCATTGTCATAAAGTTCAATTATTTGGTCTGCAGTTGGTTTTTTGTCAAAACTATATTTTATATCCATCTTAATATTGATATTGGATGTCGCTTAATGTTTGCTGCTAACGGTTACATATAAGAATAGTACGTAGTTTGAGTGCGAGGATTTTCCGAAGGAAAATCAGATGCAAACAAACAAGCACTAACTTTTGATTAAGGAATAAATGAGCATCCCCCCTTGTATGGGACAGGTTTTATCTTAAATTAAGTTCTGGTTCATATTGATTTAAGCTGCATTCTGTTGTTTCAATAAATATCTCTCTGCAGGAATTTGGTTATTAATTCCCTGGTGCCTTCGTTTGGTATTGTACCATGTAAAATAATTATCTAACTGCCTATAAAGATCTATCCCGGACTCCGGAGGATTTAAGTAAGTGCTTTCATATTTGACACTCCTCCAGAGGCGCTCTATGAATACATTGTCGATGGCCCTTCCTTTCCCATCCATACTGAGTTTTATCTCATTTGATAAGACATAGCTGCTAAATACTTCGGAGGTGAATTGGCTTCCCTGGTCCGTATTTATGATCTCGGGTTTTCCATGAATCGCAATAGCTTCCTCCAAAGTTTCTTTGCACCACTGGGCATCCATGGTATTGGATACCGACCAATTGACCTCATACCTGCTGTGCAGGTCGATGATAGCAGTTAAATACATAAACCCCTTTCGCATCTGGATATAGGTGATATCGGTTGCCCATACCTGGTTGGGTCTCTCAATAGTTAAATTCCGCAGCAGATATGGATATATTTTATGAGCCTTGTTACGTTTAGAAGTGTGCCTTCCGGGCATCACGGCCCTAAGACCCATTATACGATAATACAGGCGGTCTATTCGCTTTTGGTTGACCTTATACCCTTTGTCCCTGGTAAGCCAGGTATGCATGCCCTTGGCACCTTTGAAGGAATGGTCTGAATAATGCTGATCCATCAGGCGCATCAGCTCCAGATTCAGGGGGCTTTCTTCCCTGGGAGCGTAATACAGCCCGGAGCGGTGGATCTGCAAAAGCTTACTTTGCTTTACCGGACTTAAGTTGGAATGACCCCTTCTTATCATTGCACGTCTTTCTTTGACGGTTTTTAACGCAAGGCGTCTTTTAAAAAATCAAGCTCCACTTTTTGCTGGCCAATAACCTTGAGTAAACGCTCTTCCTTTTGCTCAGCTTCTGATTTCTTAGATTTGGAACTGGTATCAAAAACCGATTCGGCCTGGGAAAGAAATTCGAGTTTCCAAAGATTGATCTGTTGGGGGCTGATCTCGAACTTTTGAGCCAACTGCTGGGTGGTTTGCCGCTCTTTGAGGGCCTCCAAAACCACCTTAGTCTTGAATTTAGAAGTAAATTTTCTTCGTGTCATATCAGTAAATTTAAGTTTCTTTTTTTGAACTTAACTTACTGTCCTAATTTTGGGGGAATGCTCAAAACTTACGCATTATTTTTTTACAATGTTAGCACCAGTTTTTTATTTTATAAGTTGAATTGTTATTCCCAATATTCCGATAATCAGACACAAAGGCGAAAAGAGTTTTGTGTCAAGTTTTCCAAATTCCGTTTTTCTTACGCTTTTGAAAAATCCAACATATTTAAATTCTCCAACAGCTCGTAAAAGGAATATTATTGGGATTATCCAACCTCCGTATTTCATAATCCATTCAGGTAAATTGTATTCAATAAGTCCAGATTTAAGAACATAAAAAATTCCAAATGTTGTTAATCCAATTCCAACTATTGCGCTATCAATCTTTTTCGGATTCAAGACTCTTTCTCCGCTTTCCTTTGTTGGTAACGATTCCGCAAAACCGAATTTTCCTCCAATGACCCAATTGAAATGAATTAGCCCAAGTCCAATTAGTATAATACTTAAAAAAAAAGATAAAATCATAGTTTCCAGTTTGTTGCTCTCAAATTACCGCTAACGCTTAATATAAGGAGCATCAATTTCCGCCGGGTGCTATGATTTCTTATACAGTGTTAGCAGATGCCCTTTAGCTAATCAAGCTGCTTATTTATATTTTGAAATTTATTAATAATTTCATCCAGTTTGCTCTGTTGTTTTTTAATTTGTCTAGGTCGTAAATAAAACCAGTTAGCCAAAATCCAAAGTGCTGTAATTCCATAAACAAACACTCCCCAAAATGTTGTCATTCGTAAAGCATATTCATACATATACAAGCTAAGTCCTGTTGAAAGTAAAACAAAATATAAATTCAGTATTGTGGTCTGCATAAATAGTTGTTTAGCCTTAATGGCTAGTAATTCATTTAAATAGTTCCTATTGCTTTGTGAATTCATGTTGTCCTTGAATAAAGAATAACTTTTATTATAAACCAAGAGATAAATTGCCATGGCCAAAATGACTAACATAATTCCAATTTTTGTGGTAATAAATTGAGGTTGAAAATAAATCCAAACGAGAATTATCAAAACCGAGGTTGTAATAAGTAAACAATTCGTAATTACTAATTTTCGCAAATTGGTTTGCTTCATTTTTTTAATCTGCAAAAGCAAATTTTCCATATTAGGTTCAGATGACGTTTGTTTTGCCCACAACTCATTGAAATTTATATTATCGTCCATTGTTCGCAAATTTTTCTTTTAATTTCTCTTTTATTCTGTGAATTTTTACCCTTATGTTAGTTTCTGAGAGACCAACTATACTGGCTATTTCTGCTTGTTTTATATTTTCTAGTTCAAGAGAAATAATAACACGATCTGTTTCTGGCAATTCCGAAATACACTTGTATAAAAATTGAATTTGTGGTTCAATATTTTCCTGTTTTTCCTCTTTTAGATTAAGCGGCATTTTTGATTTTGGAAAACGCTTTTGTTTTTCTATGTGTCGTAAGCAATTATTAGTAGCAATTCTAAAAATCCACGTGCTAACACTAGCTTCATTTCTAAATTTCGGAAGTTGCTCCCATACAATTATGAAAGTTTCTTGCGCCATATCGGCTGCCATTTCGAGGTCATTAACATAACCCATACACAGGCGGAAGATTCTTTTCCAGTAGGTTTTATATATATCCTCGAAATTATGCACTTAGCATTTTGTTACTTTCATCCTGAAAAAGAAACTAAACATAATAAAAAGACCGAGTCCAACCGCTATATTACTAGTGGCAAAGCCAACACCAGCCCCTATAAGACTTCCTTGTAGTATTGGTAAAAGATGTTTTAAATTTTTCATAGTTGTTAATTAATAAAGTCATGCAATTGGTTTAAATACCATTCTCTATCATCATACATAATAAAATGTAGCCCTTTGTTTGAGTATTGTAGGTTAGCATTTCTCAGATTTTTGTATTGTTCTTCGATGGCTGACTTTACATTTTTGAAATATCCTTGTAATAAGACAAGAGTTGGGCAATCTATAGTTTTTATCTTTTCTCTTAAATCAGTGTTTGAAAAATCACAATAGATTTCTGCTAATGTTTTCCTATCTGATTTAACGCTCCAATCCACAACTAATTCTTGTTTCGAATTATCTGCAAGAAGTCTGGGAATGGACATTTTTTGCATTTGATAAAACTGTTCATCCGTTGCCGAGCTCATTTGGTTAACCATTGCCGAACAGTCTATTTTTTCCTCTACTTTAAAAGTTGGATTCATCAATGCGGCCAAGCTAGGAAGTGCATCAACTACAATTATTTTTCCTATAAGTTCTGGATAGTCAGATGCAATAGCCAAGGCTAATCCTCCGCCCATACTGTGACCTATCAATATTGGTTTTTCAATATTGTTTTCCTTAATGTACCTGGCGATACTGTTTTCCCAATTTGTGAATGTTGCCTCTGGTTGTGGTTTTACTCCTGCAAAACCTGCCATTGTCAAAGTGTAGCAAGTGAAATCCTTTTCGTACATGGATTTTGTTTGGTCCCATACTTCTCCTGAGCTAGCAAAACCCGGGATAAAAATGATTGATTGCTCCCCTTGTCCACTGATTATTATATCAAATGGATACGACTTGCCTTGGCCCAATACATTTATGCATATAGTAGAAATGGAAAGTGCGATGATTAAGATTTTGATTTTGTTCATTTTGTTTGTTTTTTGATTGTTTCACTTTTAGAGACGAGGTCGTCTAAAATGTTACAGAATTTCAAAAAATAAATGTCAAAATGCCAAAAAACGCTTATTCAGTAGTTGGTAATGTTGGGTTTCCGCTAACGGTTAGTATAAGCGGTCGTTTTAATGCCGCTTATACTTTGTTGGCGGGCGTTTTTAATTCATCCTTCGTTGAACAAGTCCATTTTTTATCACTCTATTTATAGAGAGCGTATTGCTAATAGAATCAAGTGGATTATGGTCAAGTAAAATCATATCTGCATACTTCCCAACTTCTATTGTACCCAAGCTATCCAATTGATGCAACATTTTAGCGGCATTATGCGTGCTCATTTTTATTATTTCCAATGGGGCAAATCCCCCAAGTTCCATAATCTGCATTTCCTCATGCAAGCTAATTCCTGGTAAAATGAAATCATTACCAGTATCAGTTCCAAGTGCAATGTTAATTCCATTGGCATATAGTAATTTTAAATCTTCTGTTTGGTTGGTGATCATACTTAGAAGTGTAGGGATTTTTTCATCGGTCATAAACTTTCTGGCTTTTAGTATTCCTAAGGATTTCCCTTTTCTTGCAGGGTCAGATAGATACGCTAACTCTTCCAAGTCTTGTATATTCGTTTCTTTCAGGCGTTTAATCCAATCAATCCGTAAGGGATATAACCAACTCTTTTTCAACATTAGTGTGGGTACAATTGAAGCATTATCTTCGATGAGTCCAGCTATGATGGCAGCATCTCTTTCCCATTCCAAGTCAATCATAACATAATGAAGATAATTTTTCACTCCGGCTTGTTGAGCCATGGCCAATTCTTCATTATCACTGACATGTACAAAAACTTCCAATCCATTTTTCGCTGCTTCTTTTACAACTTTATTCACGAAGTTTTGTGGCATACGATCAACAAAAGGAGGAAAAGGACCATCTTCTATTGTGAGTTTTATTCCAACAATAGGATATTGAGCAACCTGTTTTACTATCGATTCAATTTGAAGTGTATCTCTAAGGAAAAAAACCGATTTTTCATCAATCCAATCATTGGAAGAATAGGTTTTAACTGGGTGCTTTCCTTCCATGGTAAAATGTTGACTGGTATGGAAAACTCTGGGTGCTGGTATTGAATCTTGTGCGCCCATATCCCTCATTTCTTCGAAATAATCGTTAGTGCATTTACTTCCTCCTGTAACCAGAATTGAAGTTACTCCATAATGCGCAAATCTTGGAAAATCCCCTATATAATCTGTGGTATGGGTATGGCAATCAAAAAGGCCCGGAATAAGATACTTATCAGTTCCATCAATTACGTTGGCAGTACCTTCTATTTGCCCTTTTTCAATCTTTACTATTTTGTTACCTATAATGTAAATGTTTACTTCATTCTGCATTGGATTTCCAGTTCCGTCAATTAAATTGACTTTTGATAAAATCAAATCAAAATGTTCAGATTGTTTTGTCGAACATGACGCTAAGCAAATACAAATCAAAAAAGTTATAAATCTCATATCATTATTTTTATGACCGCCAACAATTGAATATAGTGCATTATGCACTATATATCACTTATAGCTAAGATAGCAAATCCTCTATATCCTTGAAGGAATTTTCTGCAACTTCCCTTTAGTGATAACAGCTTATTGAGTTTTCCGATGCCTTGAACAAAGTAAATTTTCAAAACGAAGAGGGAATAGCAAGAGGGCAACACGCTGGCGCGGTGTTGCGATGTTTGGATAGTCCTTAAGTGATTAATTAACAACGCTTTAAATCAATAGCTGTTTCATTGAAGAGCTTTTCAGCAATCCGGTGTTTGCGGCAAATGGCTTCAAAACCCCAATAAACAGGTAAAAATTTGCGGCAAATTCGTTTTTCTCCTAAAGAACACTACTCAAATTCAAAGGGCAGAACACACAAGAAAGAGTATCATTTTCCCCATCAAAACACCCCATCCGTTTGTGGGGGGTGATTTTGAGGGAAAAATAATAGTGAGCAATTAGAAGCAAAGCGTTTAACTCCGGCTTATCAAATACATTCCGCCCAACCTCATTTCTCTGTGGAATCCCTAAGTCTCCATAGGTGTTATCCCGAGAATTGTGGTGCGCCTAAATCCCCTGTAAACTCTAATTTCTCCTGCAATTTTTGCATGTCATCGTATACCTTTCTTTCGACCACCTTAGCGTATATCTGTGTAGTAGCTAACCTGGTATGCCCAAGCATCTTGGAAATGGTCTCAATGGGCACCCCATTGGTCAGGGTAACGGTGGTTGCAAACGTATGCCGTGCCATATGGAAGGTCAGGTTCTTTTGAATCCCTGCCAGAGAGGCTATTTCCTTTAAATAGGCATTCATCTTTTGGTTGGAAATCCTGGGGAACAAGGTATTATTGATCACAGATCGTTTATCGGTCATGTATTGCCTGATCAAATCCAGTGCTTTTCTCAGTAATGGGATTTTGACCGGGTTTCCGTTTTTTTGCCTCTTGGTGATGATCCAATACGTATCCATACCCAAAACCAGGTTCTCCTTGGTCAACAACATGAGATCAGTATAGCTTATTCCCGAATAACAACTAAAAACGAACAGATCTCTTACCGTAGTTAAGCGCACGGAATTCATATTTAGTACTTCGATCCGTTCCAATTCTACAGGGGTAAGAAACTCCCTGTGTGTTGGGGTTAGCTTTTGTTTGAATTTTAGAAAAGGGTCCTTTTCGATCCATTCCATGTGGTAGGCCAAAGTAATCATCTTTCGCAACCGCTGTATGTGTTTCATCACCGCATTGTTGCCTATCTGCTTTTGATAGTGCCTGGGTTTATGGCGCCTTAGGAAATCTTCGAAACTTAAGACAAACTTATAGTTAAGCTCGGTAAGTTCAATGTCCTCCATTTTATATTCTTTCTTTAAAAAGAGTAGAATATACTTCTGGCTTGTACGGTAATGTCTTGCGGTAGCAGGATGCAGTTTGTGGAACATTTTGGCATTGTGGTATGCGATCAGGTCCCTTAGCGTTTGGACTTCCCTATCATCTCCGAGGAACTTGGATTTGATCGACTGTGGAGTGATACGCCTATCCTCTGCCCTTAGTTCCTGGTAGCATTGGAACAGTGACGCATATACCCCGTCAAGGTATTGGTTGATCTGCCTGGTTTTCTCGCTAGCACCCTTGATGCGCTGCCTTTGCGGATTCCAAAGCCCTATGTCTACCTTTCTTTTGAGGCTGATGTTGAGTTTTTTCCTGTCTACTGTGATCCTGGCATAAAGTGGGGCCAGATTGTTTTTGGCTCTTTTGGTGTAAATCCAAAATAAAATGGAAAATGTGGATGAAGTGCGCATGACGTTCGTCTTTAAGTTAAACTTAGTTAGGGACGAAAGTCAAATCACCGTAAAGCGTCTATTTAACAGGATGGTAAATAAACCGTTGCCAAATACGAAAACATTTATCAAAAATGTTGACGATCTGTGAACTCGATTGGATGGTTTCAAATCAGTTCATTTGAGACCAAAATCAATCAAATCGCTGTAATTCAATATATTACAAACTATTCTAAATTCCTTTGTCAAGGAATTAGTGATCGCGACAGGATTCGAACCTGTGACCGTCTGCTTAGAAGGCAGATGCTCTATCCAGCTGAGCTACGCGACCTTGCCTATTTCGCGGGGCAAATATAGTAATGTATTGGTTACTATAAAACTTATTGGTTTCATTATTTGCCTTCGCAGTAAATTGAAGGCTCACAGAAGAATTGGTCGCTGCCAGTCTGAGTATACAACTAATATTCTAATTCTCGCAAGGGTTTATGCTTATAAGAAGGATAAGGATTGCCGGTAACGGAGCTCCTATTGGTAATAGCTATGTCTTCAAACAGCTATTTTCTTATTTGTTAAAGGCAATTTTTGCCCAGACCGATTTACTACCAGGAGCTTCGCATTTATCTTCTATCCGGACTATTTTGTCTTTTAAAAGTACTCCGATCCTGGAAGAATTCTGGCAGCACCACAGTCCTTGATCCCGATGGCACCATTCCTGACCGATTTATCCGTTTTGAATTTTATAAACTCCCCTTCCAGCGATAATGACACAGGCTCATATAGTTTATTCCCATTTGTTTCCACTATTTGCACATAGCCTTTCGTATTTAACAGATCATCCAGTGCTTTTAAAAGGTCATTCTCATGAAGGGAGTCGTTAGGGTGTTCTTCTACATAATTGGAATAGGCCACAAGGGTATTAAACGTTTTGGCTTGTTTCCACAGATCGGTAATGTTGGCGGCCACCATGGAATCAAGCTTTCTTCTTGTTTCCGCTTCATTTATCTCAATTTGGGCAAGGGCTTCGTCAGCCAGGGTCTTCAGTGAATCAGCTTCATTTTTAGCTTCTATTGCCGACGCTTTAGCTTCTAGTGCCTCCCCACGTTGTTGATCTGCCCAGAAACCAAGGCCAATGGCACCAATGGTCAATATCATCACCACTACCCACAATACGTTATTTATGGTACGACTCTTCTTGGCGGTCTTGTTGATCTCGTCAATTCTTTCTTTGATCTTACTCATAAGGATTTGGGATATTATGCATTAATATAAAGACTGAAATCATCTTCGAGTGTCAGTAATTCAGCTTGTGTTAAAGGGACAATACCACGCTCCAAACGTGAAATTTTGCGTTCAAACAGTTGTATGCCATCTAATCTTTTCTGCTTTTCTTTAGTACTGTTCAAAGAGGAAAAACTAAAGGTAGTGGGTAACCCCCCTCCTATTAATCCGCCAGCCCATTGAATTTTATCCTGAATTCCCTGAACTGCTTCTACCAATTCGGGGATCATAAAGGCACCCACCAATATGACGATTGCCAAAGCGATGCCAAGGCGCATATTGAACTTAGAATTTTTTATTTGTTCCTTCATTTTGAACTTGTAAAATTCAATATCGTCCTTAATATCATTAAGCATTAGCACTTCCCGTGATGCCGCTTTTTCAGTTTCAGAAACGGCTTGTTCGTCTTTCATAGCTATTTTAGTTTCCGCCGTATCTGTCGGCGCTGCTTTCCTGCTTACCTCATTTTTGGTGGGCTCGGTAACTTTTTCCGTAGTTTTTTGTGGCCTACTGATCCCTGCAGCAGCCAAAACGGTTTCAACCGCCTTTTCACTGTCAGCGGTCAGATCGACTACCGGCAGGTTTCGCCACCTCATTTTTTTGGAAAGGTCACAAGCGTCCAGTTTAACAAGCATCAGCTTCTTATCATTTTCCCTGGCAAATCGCTTATCATTCCTGACAAACTGATCGTTAAGTGCATTCTTGGAGGTCATGACAAGCACTAATTTAGCAGACAACAAGGCTTGTTCCATTACCTCTTCCTCGTCCTGATCCACACCAAGGTTCGCGAGGTTTATCGTGTCTATCCAGATATTGGCACCGGCTTTTACAAGCTTATCTGCAAAGTCTTGCACCGCACGGGCGTCCTTGTTCGAATACATTATAAAAACAAACTCAGAAGACATTTTGATTGGTTTGGTGGTTTTATGCTTTTGAAAATTACAATATTTTTCAATAAGTTAAAGAGAATGGAGCACAAAATGAATTTCCATTACGTCAATAAGGTGTCCTTCAGGAAGAGAATATAGGGATCTTCCTCGTTCCTGGGGTCAAATAAGGTGTTATAAATAAGGTAAGCCCGTTCATAGCATTTCATTTTAAAACGGATCCCTGCTTTTTCGTGTAGTACAGTGTATTGCTTCTTTGAGCCTTCCAGATCGCCCAGATAGATACTCGCCTCCGCCATGGTCACAAATTTGGGCACACTGTCATAGACGTACTGGTCTGCTGCGCTGAGGGCCATCAATGCGTATTCGCGCATCTCCTTCTTATTCAGGTCTAACATCCCCAGCATAAAAGCAACCTTCACCGCATTCGTAAATACCTGTTCCTCATCCTCCGTTCGTACCGCCAGTTCATGGGCCTTTTTATAGAGCTCCAGGGCCTCTTCCCCTTCTTTTTGCAGCCTGTGCTTCAGATAATGATTCCGATAGAGGTCTCCCAGGGCTTCCATGAGGTCAGGATCCGTTTTTGTCCTCTTATTTTTGTTCAATGCCTTAATAGCATCTTCCACCCTGCCTACCGCTTCCATCGATTTAATAAGCCTTATAAAACTATCTTCATCCAGCGCCTCCAGGTTTGGCTCCAACTCGGCTATGATGGCTTCGTGATCTTCGGCATTTTTTGGGAAATAACTCAGGATGAGGTTTTCGGACATCTGGGTCTTGAAATAAGGTGTCTGGTGACAGCGGGTGTTATCATCTACCCACCACTCGCTGGCCCGTTCCGGGACCACTTCAAAAATATGTTCCACCACATCCATGATACTCACCTCCGGATCTGTAAAACCTCTTTTATGCCTCCCACTGAGTACCTCCAACAGTGCCTCTGTGAAAAAGCTGTTGTTCTCCTCCGGCTTATCTGTTTGCGGACCGTAGGATTGCTGATTGTCCTGACAGGAGGCCACAATCCAGATCCCCTGTTCCTCATTCAGTTTTTGTGCCATCCCGTACAAACCACTGATACCACTTTGAACCAGCCCTTCGGCATGGCAGCAATCCAGGAAAAAAACCAGTTTATTTGATGGAAGGGCATTGATCCGGTCCCTGAGATCATCCGCACTGAGGGTTTCATTATCGTGCAGGCACATAAAATATTTATTCTTCTCCGGATCCCTGGCACCATGACCCGAATAGTAAAGGAGAATGGTGGCGTCCTCGTCCGTTTTTTCCTTTAATTCCTCAAATTTGTCCAGGATATTTTGCCTGGTCACTTCCTCTTCGGTCAGCACGATCACGTTTTCTTCCGGATACCCTACCAGATCTTTATCGAGCAAATATTCCCTGATCTTTTTAGCATCATTTACGGTGTACTCTATGTTAGGGCCGCCAACACCAATGACGAGTGCAAAATTTTTATTTTGATTTTTCATAGTTTCGTATTGATTCCTGGAAGGATGTGTTGCTGGTTGATTCTAAATATAAGTATATAAGTAAAAAGCGGGATGACTAATTCCAGTAATTCATGATCTGTTTAAAGCCTTCCGATTGAATATAGGGCCTTAAAAGAATATCGTGCTGATAAGTTGCAGGCAAATACCGATTTCCTGCCGAAATAGACTTCAGAAGGTACTGCAGCGTCCTTTCTTCATCACCGGCATTCGCAAAATAACGGGCCATTTCATAATCGACCTTTCCAAACTGGTAGGGTGACCTCATGGCATCAATTTGCTTCAGCAGCATTTCGGCCTTTTTTAAATGTCCGTTCTTGTAACTGGCCATTGCGAGGTAGGTGGTGAGTTCTATTTGATTCGCGCTGTTGGGAAGAATGGCTTCCAACAACTGCTGGGCTTTCTGATACTCATTTTTATAAAAATAGGCCCGTGCATACAACTCCAGCTCATCCTGAGAAATGTTAACCATATTTTCTTCGACAGATTGGATTAACTGGTCGTAATATTCATTGGCAAGTTTCTCATTACCAACCCTTAAAAATTCATTCCCGGTAATCAGGCAACTTTTACGCCAGTTCTTTTTTTCACTAAATAATTTAGTCTGGTCCATGACGATTGCCACACTATCGCTATTTCCTTCCAACACCTGTGCCCTGATAAAACACTCCTTTAACCAGTCGTAGTCCTTATACTTTCTCATTGAGAAAGGACGCAGCATTTCTATAGTTTCCTGTGTCCTTCCAAGCTCAAGATTGGCCATACCCTTAATATACAGACGTGTTTCAATGTAGATATTATTGATATCCAGATCCTTATCCTCCGAGCCAAAGGCATTATAAATGGTGTCCAGATCCTGAGGCCGGTTCACGTACTGCAGGGCCAAAACCAGGGCAGAAGCATTTAATTCAAGATTAAAGGGCTCCACATTATACTCTGCCTTCCAATATTTGTAGGCATTCCTGTTATCACCTTCTATCAAAGACTTATAACTTAAAAGGGTGTTCTTTAACCTGGTTTTGGAAGTTTTACTTTCGGTGCTTAAAGCCTGAAGTAAGGAATCAGCTATGGCATATTGACCTTGATTATAGTAATAAGAAATACGTGCCACCTTTGGTTTCACAAAGGTGCTGTCTGCTGTGATTGCCTCATTGAGAAGCCTGAGATGTTCCGGTTCATAGTAATTGACCTTATCGGCTTCAAGGAAAAGTTGATACGCCTTATATTTTGGAGGGGATTCTTCCAATCCAATATTTTTATCCTTGCCGCGGGTACTCAAATACCCCAGTATTCGCTGCTTTAATTCCTCGATGCAATCTAGTGGAGACTCAGGACTGCATTCTACCGGAGCAAAGGAAACCAGAATTCTACTCATACTGCCATCTGTTATGGAAGAAGAGATCAATAATCGCCCATCATTTAAATAACAAGTGCCCTTTACAATTTTGGAGGGCTTTAAAAATTCCTTCAACACACTATTCTCTCCATCGGGTACCATAGAGGCCTTGAGTACCTTCGTATATTGAGTAACCGCTTTTGGCGAAATTACCTGCATAGAATCAACCTGGGTTATTCCATGCATGATCCAGTCCTCTGCCATATTTCCAACCACATCAAGGTTGCTATCGGCTGTTTTATTCTCAAATTTTAAAACGGCGATGCGATTGTTTGTCTCCATCCCATCAGGAAACAACATTGCACCTACATTTTTTTCGCTAATAAAATTGGCCTTTACGATCAGGGAGGCAGAAAAAATGGAAACCAACGTAATAATGAAAAGGGACGTGAAATACATTTTCTGGAAAGGACTATAAAAATGTACCCCAGGAAGGTGTATTTTTCTTTTTTTTAAGGTTCCTTCTGAAGATTTAGAGGTTGCTTGTTTTTCTGTAAATTTTAACCCATCCCGTCTGCTTAACTTCGATTCCAATGGCTTTAAACGATATTTCCAAAACAGGTAAATGTAAAACGGAAATCCAATCAGCAAGACCAATAACAAATAGGTCATCGAAATTTTGGGAAGACCAAAGGGCTCCCAAATGACGGAAAATACCTGTATCAGTATCCAGCTGGAAACCACATAAATAGAAAGGTTTTTAAAAACCTCTTTTTCATTACATTCCTTAATAAAATCTTTGAAATCCATATAATTTCTAAGGCCTTTATTGTCGTGATTAAGTACTTACCCTTAAGAATAATAGGATAAGTCTTTTTTTTTGACTAATATAGGTATAAATTAACTCTTAAAAACGTGAACATGGCAACACCAAAACCAAAGGCATCTTCTAAAGGTCCGGGACCTGGAGGACAAAAGAACAAAGCTACATCTAAATCTGCACCGGCTGCTCCTAAAAAAATGGCCTCTGCCAAAGGACCGGGACGTGGAGGTCAAAATTAAAATTAGTTAACTCTTGATGATGTAAACCAATAGTACCTATTCTTCGATCTTTATATAAGGATTGTCAAACCGAACGTACCTGTTCGGTTTTTTTATTCCCCCATTCAGGCCTCAGGTTTCAATTGATCTTCCATGGCTATTTAGGCAGGCCAAAAGGTTCCCGGAAAACGGAGAATACCTGTAGTAAAACCCAACTCGAAACGACATAAATGGAAAGGTTTTTAAAAACCTATTTTTCGTGGCATTCTTTAAAGAATTCCTTAAGCTTCATTGTTTTTCCCTGGTTGGTTAAAAAGACTTCCTATTGCCCATTTTACAGGACTATTATCTTTCTTTTCACTAAGATAAGCATAACAATTTCAAACTTTCAACTGACCAACCATAAAATAAAAGGCCCCACCTTTTGGGTCGGGCCTTTAATAACCACTATATATCAAGCACACCTCATTGGTGATCGTTATACAAAGACGATATGGGTATTTTCCATATCGGCCCTGTCATAAAATTGTCCAATGGTGATGACATCTTCAATTTCATCTACGAGATCTTCTTTTTCCAGGTGAAACATGTCCATTGCCAGTTTACAAGCCCAAAGCCTGCAACCGGAATCGGATAGGATCTCCAGGAACTCCCCAACAGGAGGAAGATCCAGTTTCTCCATTTCCTTTTTCATCATTTTAGTGGCAAGCGCCTCTACCCCTGGCAAGCCGCCAAGCATTGTTGGCATATGCATGGCAGGATTCCCCACTGTGGCGATATGCAAATGCTCCAGCTTCTTCTTTTGGACCGCTTCCAGCCCAAAGAAGGTAAAAAATACTTCAGACTCTATTCCTTCCATTCTTGCTCCATTGGCCATCACGAAGGCCGCATAGACATTTTCTAAAGTAGCCTTAGAAAGAATGAAGAGCATTTTCTTAACCGTTGTTTTACTCATGATCTAGATTTTTAGTTAAATACAGCTTTTTGGTTTTGGAATGCCCGCAATAAGAGTCGCTTTTTTCAGGGGACCATTGGGGAACAGGCTATAGAACTCTTTGATATCTATTACGCCACTATTCTTAATGCCTCTGATGGATAAGGGGTCGTTGTTTTTGAACCGATCCTGTATGTATTCGATTACCTCCCAATGCCTCGGGGTTAGCGTTATACCTTGTTGTTTGGCCAATTGTTCCCCAACTTCCTTATTCCATTGTGAGAAATCGGTCATATACCCTTCTTCATTTACATGAATTTCTTTGCCTGCGATTGTTGTTTCCATTTTTATTGAATTTTAATATGAATTGTTCTTTTTTATTCTGCGTGTACGTATTCCTTGCCTTTCTCTGACATTTTTGAGGGAACGAATGGAATAGGTACTCCTTTTAACAGCATATTCCAGTATACCCATCTAAAGGCTAATTTACCCATGTGGTTCATTCTGCTCTCCTTCAGCAAGCGCAGCGGACCTACACCAGGGAAGGGAAAAGTACCCTCTACCGGTTCGTGGGTGTAATTAAAGTCGATCAACAAGGCCTTTCCACCACCTGTTTCTATGAAACAATTGGAGTGACCATCAAATTCGTCTTTTAAGGGTTCCCCGTGGATGTATCGCAAGATATTTTCTGTCAGGATCTCTGCTTCAAAATGCGCTACCGAACCTGCTTTGGAGGCAGGAAGGTTGGTTGCATCCCCAATGGCGAAAATATTCTCGTGATCTAAGGTCTGCAAGGTCCCTTTATTTGTTGGGACATAATTAAGGTCGTCTCCCATTCCAGAGCGCCTGATGACCTCATCGCCCATATTGGTAGGAACGGTAACAAGGAGGTCATAAGGCACTTCGGTCTCGGCGTAATCAATGATCTTGTTGTTCTCCTGATCTACTCGTTCAATATTAAAATCACTGACCACTTTTATTTTTTTCTCATCCATCAGGTACTGCAATACCTTGGTTGCCTCAACTGTGGTAAAAGCCCCGCTTAAGGGTGTAACATAGGTAATATCTACTTTATCCCGCATGTTCTTGTCCTTAAAGAAGGCGTCGGCCAAAAAGGCAAATTCCAGCGGAGCAACAGGGCATTTAATGGGCATTTCAGTAATATGAATGACCAGTTTTCCTCCCTCCCATTCCCGGAGTTTATCGCGCAAGGCTTTGGAGCCTTCAAAAGTGTAGAAGTCGAATATATTCTTATACCAATTAGGTCCCAGCATCCCCTGAACTTCCCCCGGCGCTGTTTTGGTACCTGTGGCTACAATTAACACATCATAAGGCAATTCCTTCCCATTATCCAGCTTCACTACATTCTTTTCCGGGATGATCAGGTCTATTTTTTCCTGTATGTAATTGGCATTCTTTGGGATGAATTTTACCCCTTTTTTCCTTATTTGACTGGGTTTATAAATATCAAATGGCAGGAACAAGTACCCTGGCTGGTAATAATGGGTAGCATATTGATCTACAATAGTGACCTGCCAGTCTTCTTTGCGCAATTTAGAGGTCAGATGGTTGGCCATCATGGTACCTGCGGTACCTGCTCCAAGAATTACTAAATTTTTCATTTTTGCTGTTTTTAATCTGATTGAATTGTCTTTTTAAGAACTTTTATTAGGAAGTGAAATCCCACCAAAACTCGGTTTTATCGGGCTGTAGGGATTGCATTGAATCCTGTTGTAAAATTACGACTAGCTTACAGAACGGAATGTGACTTATGTCACATATGGCACTTTTTTTTAATCAAAAACAACATTGGTTCGTGGTGTTTCGCAGTACTGTCAGTAGCTAAGATCATCTTCGGCCACTTCCATCCTTCCTGCGGAGGTCATTTTGGTATGCCGTCGCTCCATAGAACGCAGCCCCAAGCAATGCCGTTTTTTCATTTAACACCACCCTGACCGGTACCTTTTCGAGCAGTGGCTTCAAGCGGCCAACCTGCACAAAATTTTTACAGAACAAGTCCCTGTCAATTCCATTGAGAATTTTTGGGATGATACCGCCACCCATATAGATACCACCGGTTGCCTTGGTCTTTAGTGCAAGTTGTGCGGCTTCGACCGCCAAAGATCGAACAAACAGGTCCAGCGTTTCAATGCAAACAGGATCTTTCCTTTCCATGGCTGCCTTTGTGATGACTTTAGCAGGATCATCCTTCAATAATTCCTTCCGCAACCACGGGGGTGCCGTTTGACCCCTATATAATCTTAGAAAGTCACTCATATCCGATATTCCAGGACCAGACAGCACTCTTTCCCAGCTTACATGTCCATATTTTTTTTGAAGAAAACGCCAAAGTGCTACATCTAGCTCATTGCGGGGACTAAAATCACAATGCCCCCCCTCGGTGGCAAAAGGATGATACCTTGCCCCATCCCAATACAGACCGGCTTCCCCAAGTCCGGTACCTGCCGAAAGGATAGCTGCGTTCCCGGCCGTGCCGGTTCCGGATTTCAGAATTTCAAAATCTTTTGGTTGAAGTGCCGCCAACCCATAGGCATTGGCTTCCAGATCATTCATGAGTAACACAGATGCGCAATGCAATTCCCTTCGTATTTCTTCAGTGGAGATCTCCCATGGAAAGTTGGTCCCCTTTACTTTCCCCTCATCCACGGGACCTGCTACGCCCAGGCATATCCCATCTATTCCAGGTGAACCTTTATCAAGAAAAGAACGAACCAAATGCACCAAGGATTGATACTCCCTGGTACGATACGACTTTTCACTGATTACTCTCAGTTGCGCGTCTGCTATTTGAACGAGCAACAAACCTGTTTTTGTGCCTCCCACATCGCCCGCCAAAATGACCGCGTTTGTTTCGGGATCGATTTCATCCCCTAAAAATGCCAATGGAACAATGGATCCATTAACTGCAGGCAATGAAAGAATGGCGTCCTTTAGTATCATAGTATTGTTTCAAGAAACAGGAAAAATCATATCAAACCAGACAACCAGGGCTGCGGTTGTACTATCATTGCTTTCTTTTAAAGGGATTAGTTCCCTGAGCATTGTTCTATCCATCCCGGCCGCTCCTGGTGCGTAAACCCACTATGACCAAATTACCCTTCATCTAATGTTCATGAAATGATATTGATCATTGCGTATCGCCGGAGGGACCTATATTTTTAAATGGCAGCTGCTGAAACGTATAGTGGGATAGCTTTTTTCTATAAGCTGCCTGGAACATGCCGAAGTTAGAAAAGTAGTAACATAAATTGGTAACCATGAAAAAAACAATGTCACTCGTTCTCGTTTTGTTAGCCCTGCTGGCTCCTGTTATAACTGAAGCGCAAATATTAGATAAGGTAAAGAGGAAAGTAAAAAAGAAAGTGGAGAAGGTCATAGAAGAAAAAGAGACACCCACGGAAAAAAAAGACAGCTTACCCAATCAGGAAAAACCAACAGCCAAACAGGAAGAAGGATCGCAGGGACCGGCATTGGTATGGTCAAAGTACGATTTTGTCCCGGGCGATAAAATTATTTTTGAGGATGCCCTTTCTGGAGAAGAGAATGGAGAATTCCCTTCCCGTTGGGATTTAATGCGGGGGAATGTTGAAGTGGCCCAATTTGATGGCGAAAATGTGATCATGTTTCGCGATGGCGCCCCAACCATCGTCCCCTATCTTAAAAATGCCACAGAAGACTATCTCCCGGATGTTTTTACCATAGAATTCGATTTGTATTGTGGTAATGACAATTTTGTCGTCTATCTCTTCGACCGAAAAAACCAGAAATCGGGCAGTCCTACCGGCTATACTCATTTCAATATAAAATACAACGAAATGGAAATGGGCACCTCATCCAGCAGGTTGCCCGGGGAAAACCTTGACAAGAGAAGGTGGATACATGTGGCTATTGCCTACACCAATGGCAAACTGAAAGGCTATATTGATGAAACACGTCTCATAAATATTCCCCGCCTAGATTTTGATCCCAAAGGGCTTTCCTTGCACAGTTATCATTGCAGGAACGATAACCGTTACTACGTTAAGAATATAAGGATAGCCGAAGGGGGCGTTAAGTATTATGACCGCGTCTTACAGGATGGAAAAATAATTGCCAACGGAATAAGATTCGACACAGGCAAAGCAACGCTGAAACCAGAGTCGATGGGTATCATTAATGAAATAACAACGTTAATGCAGGACCATCCCGAACTAAAATTCAGCATAGAAGGGCATACGGACAGCGACGGAGATGATGCCGGCAACCTTGTTCTTTCGGAAAAGCGGGCGTTGACCGTTAAAACCACCATGGTTGGGCTTGGCATTGCATCAGACAGGTTAACTGTAAAAGGCCTGGGCGAATCCATGCCAATAGATACCAATGCCACTCCTGAAGGAAAGGCCAACAACCGCCGGGTAGAATTTGTGAAAATGTAATGATATGATCATAAGCCAGAACAGGAGGTATGCCTGATTCTGTAAATCATGATAAAAGTCATAAAATAAGGTTTCAGATTCACGTACTTTTGACTTCATTACAGGGGGCTTATCTATTAATTCTTACTATAACATACCTGTTATGAAAAAGTTAGCCTTTGCCGCCCTGATCGCGCTGCTATTCTCAAATTTTATCTCTTGTACTACAGACTATTACTATCCTGTTGAAGAACAGGAAATGACGAACCTGCCCGATGATTCGGCGGATGACCCTGCAGATGATCCCGCAGATGATCCCATGGATGACCCCGCAACGGACCAGAACGATCCGGACACTTCGGATCCGGATGCCGGGTATATCACCTACTACGGTGATGTGGAACCTATTTTAAAACAATTATGCGTTGCTTGTCACAATACCACCATACATGAGGATGGTGTTGATCTTTCTACCTATGAAAAAGCGAAATATAGCTTCAATGATATACTAGAATCCATGCAGGAGGACGATGATGATATCATGCCCCCAAGCGGCCCGGTAGATTACAGCATCATTGCAACCATTTTAGACTGGAAGGTTGATGGTTTTCGTGAGGGACAGGTCAGTGCTCCGGACACAGGAAATACCGATGGCACCTACACTTACACGGCAGATATCAAACCTTTAATTGACCAGGAATGCATTGTTTGCCATGGGGCAACCGGTGCTGCCGCAGGTTTCGATATTTCTTCCTATGACAAAACGGTTAGCCAGATTGATGCCATTATAGCCAGGATCGATCTTCAGACAGGACAGGCAGGCGTAATGCCTACCGCTGGCAGGATGGCAGAAAATAAAATTCAAGCATTTATAGATTGGTATACGCAGGGGATGCCGGAATAATGTAAAAGGCCAAAACCTGTTGCTGACAGGTACTACCGGGCAAGTGAAAAAAGATGTTACCATCACTCTTTCCCTCCAAAGGGTATGGTTATTTGCAGCCTTTTTGGATTTGCAAGGAATACTGTGCCTTCCTGGGTTAGATGCATGCTGGAGTGGTGTGCCGTAAAGTCGATTATATGGCGTATGAAAATAGAGAACGCTATTTTACGTGGCTGCATCAGCAGGTGGGCAACAACTGCAACCGAACCCTCATCGATACATTGATGTTGTTAAGGAAGCACCAATGATCAGAATCATGGCGAAGGTGTTTCTTGTTCATTATATTCAAGTACTATTTTTACATTGTTTACGATTTGACCGCCTAAAACGACAAGTGCCCGATGCCTGCTACAAAAAAACTGGCTGCCATAATGTTTACCGACATTGTCGGCTATACCGCCTTGATGGGATCGGATGAGGAAAAGGGATTGGAGGTCTTACACAAAAGCCGGGATATTCACATCAAAAACATCAGGCAATTCAATGGCCACCTTATTAAAGAATTGGGTGACGGAATGCTCGCCCAATTCGACTCTGCCATTGATTCTGTCTTGTGCGCTGTCGAAATACAAAAACAGGCACGACAGCAGATCAAAGAGAAAATCCGTATTGGAATACATCTTGGTGACATCACTTTTGATCACGAAGATATTTTTGGGGATGGCGTAAACATTGCTTCACGATTACAATCGGTGGCAGACCCCGGAGGCATTTATATATCCGAATCCATTCAAAAATCCATTCAGGCTAACAGCACTATTAAAACGAACTATTTAGGACCGGTCAACTTAAAAAATGTTGAATTTCCCGTAAACACCTATTCTATACTCGGGGATGGATTGCCGGTCCCCTCCACTGCTAAAATAGAGCAACTTAAAGGGAGAAGCCTGTTTCATAAACTTGCCAGGTCGGTTTATACCTATATAATCCTTCTCTTGATCATCATAGCCAACGGACCCTGGATCCGAAATTACTTCAAAACGGATTCCGTTGAAATAGCATCCTTGCTCGTTTTGCCATTTGACAATTTTACCGGCGATGACTCGCTCGACTATATCGTTGAGGGCATACATGATGCACTAATTGGGGATTTGGGAAAAATAAGGGCCTTGAGAGTGCCTTCCAGGCAAACTGCCAATGCCTATCGCAACGTTGAAAAATCGATCCCTCAAATAGCCACAGAGCTCAATATAGACGCCGCTTTAGAAACCTCTGTTTCCTGTTACGCTGAGAATGTTTGTATTCAGGTAAAATTGGTAAGTGCCTTTCCTGAGGAGAAACAGTTGTGGGTTCACGATTTCTACATTGAGAAAGAACAGCTTTCTAATCTTTCCAAGAAAATTACCAAAGAGATCTCCCAGCAAATCCATATAAATCTGACTCCTCTGGAAGCGCAATTGCTATCTGAATCCAAACCAATAAACCCGGATGCCTACGAAGCGTACTTAAGAGGAATGAGTTACTGGGAGTTAGGCACAAAACCAGACCTGGAGCGTGCCATGGGCTATTTTAAATTGTCCAGTGAAATTGATTCCAGCTATGCCCTTGCTTACCTGGGTATTTCCAGAACCTGGGGAGCTTATGTACAGCATGGATTTTTACCATATAGTGACGTCTCCGAAAAAAGCGAAGCTGCACGAACTAAGGCCCTGATGCTAGACAATACGCTGGTAGAGATCCATGCCGCCATGGCCAACAAATATACCTGGGGGGATTGGAATTGGAAAGAAGCCGAAAAAGAGTTTTTAAGGGCAATAGAGATAAATCCAAATTATGCCTTTTCACAAGCCTATTACTCCCATTTTCTGGCAATTATGGGTGATCCTGAAAAAGGGCTGCCACATAGTGAACTTGCCATGAAATTGGATCCATTTAACACCTTATATATGTCTATTCACGGGCAGGCACTCAAAAATGCCCGTAAATATGACGAAGCACTAGAATTATTGCTAAAGCTATATGATATAGAACCGGATCAGGGCATTGCACTCCCGGCACTTTGGGCGGTCTATCATGAATTGGGCAATAAGGAAAAGGCACTTGATATTGCAAAAAGAATATACAAATTGAGGGGAAATGAGCTGGCCTTGAAATCCCTGGAACAAGGATATGAAGAAGGTGGCTACCATTTGGCCATGCAGCGTACGGCCGAGATGATGATATCAGTACAGGATTCGATCTATTTTCCTTCATGGCAAATAGGTACCCTTTATTGTCGTGCCGGGATGAAAGAAGAGGCCATGGACTGGCTCAAAAAAGCATATGAAGAACATGACAGCAACATGCCCTACATCAGTATCGATCCTCTTTTTGACTTTTTACGTGATGAACTACGATTCAAGAACGTCCTGAAAAAGATGAATTTGAGATAGCATAAGTGAAATACAACGGTGCACCTTTATATTTTCATCAGGATTACATCGCTGTACGCTGTGATTCCCACTAGCAATCGGGCGCAGTGTTGCTCAAAAAAGGCCGGAAAGCCCACGCTTACCTTAGTTTTTTGAATCTATCTTGGTCAATGACAGGGCCATGGCTTCTGCATAGGTAAGGATTACCTTCTGACCGATATGTAATTTTTGCATCAACCCTTCATCTTCCATTTCAATGGTCAGGAAATTCCCCCTTGGTCCCTTTACGGTGGCCGTCATATTAGGTCGATTCAATATTTCAACAGAAACAACTGCTCTTACCACAGCGCCGGCAATGGCGGCAGGATCCATTCCTTCCGGTGCCTTTCCACTTTCCGCGACCGCGACCAATGGATCTGCCAATTCCTCTGGGGTAGGCTCCCGAAATTCTGCTTTCAAGTAGGTGTAGTAATCAAATGTAATGACATCGCCCACCTTAATTTCGTCGAACCTTTTCACTTCGTCACTTGCGGTAACTGTAACCAGTTCACCATCCGTACCTTTCAGGGTTATTTCACGGGTATCTTTTACAATATTGGTCACCGTACCTTCCATGGTGACCAGACTCCATTTTTCCTTTGGCGGCTGGTTGTTTTGGGTATCCTGACCGTAGAGCGGAAGGGTTAAGATTGAAAATGCAAAGATAGCAATGGCAACTAACGTAATTTTTTTCATGATTTTGACGATATAAAATTATAATTGATTTGAAATGAATGGTTTAGATGGTATAGTAAGTCTTCCTTAAAAAATATTGCCAATTATAGGATAAATCATAGTTCCACCCCGCAATCCCATTGAAATGTATTATGTGCCCTATGTTCGCCGATCAATTCACTCAAACCACTTTAATAGGGTTGCACTATACATTTACGTATGCGGCCTAGACGTAATTCTTGGAGCAAAGTGAAATCTTATGTAATTAAAATACACTAAGCTTTCTTTGGGTCGTTCCATCCATTTATGCACCTTCAAGTAAATGCATAGCGCGGCAACGCTAGAATCCTAAATGATTATAACCAATCTATTGTTAGTGGTTGCTCTAATTGAAAGGTTGCTTGGGTGCCTGCGGGGAACTGAATGACTTCTCCCGGGCTTAATAGGCCAAGGGCACCACCAACGGCAGCTCCTTTCCCTGCCCCTTTACCACCTCCAAAAACAGCACCGACACCGGCACCAATTGCCGCTTTTTTAACCGTTCCACCCGCCTTATCTTCAGTTGTTACAACTTTGGTTTCTGTTTGAACACGTTGTAGGTAATTATCTATAATAAATCCGTCAACGGTTACTGCGAATTCGCTTGCTCTACGCTTGTTGTTATCAGATACCAAGACCTCCATCTGCACAACAGTTCCTTTAGGAATAAGAACCTTTCCATTCTGTGCCACATTCTTATCGAGTTCGACAAAAAAATGATCTCCTGCATTAAAATTCCTTGCAGTAATTGTTTTCGTTGATTTCAAGAACAAAATAGTACCCTTTGGCAGTATTATGGGCTCTTGAATGACCACCTTTTCTTTAACTTTGGTTATAATTTCAGGACTAGTGGGTTTGGGAACTTCACTATTACCAGTGACTGAGTCCAATTCTTCTTCAACAACAACTTCTTCAACTGACGTAGCGTCTGTTTTTTTACTGGCTTCTTTACAAGACATCAGGCCAAGAATGGCAAATAATATGATACTAAAAAATTTAATTTTCATTTAAACTATGTTTTAAATTATTCATTATTCCAGAAATCCAAAATTAGCAGATAAAAAAATTATTTTCTATCTTCCATTAACGCCACCTTCAATACCAACTTCTAAGCCTTCATAATTTAGTTTATCTCTAAATATCATAGACAGTAAAGTTTGGGAATACACAATACTTCCCGTTTATATTAGAAACAATACACCTATGTACTTTAGTTTCTTCCTCCTATTGGTAGATCCTATTACCAATCCACTTTTAGTGGCAATTCAAGTTGAAACTGTGCTTCCGTTCCGGCTGGGAACTGAATACTCTGCCCAGGTTTTAATAATCCCAGAGCACCACCAATAGCGGCTCCGCGCCCTGCGCCTCTGCCACCATCAAAAGCGGCACCTACAGCTGCACCGATAGCCGCCTTTTTGACTGTACCACCTGCCATATCTTTAGTGGATATCAGTTTCGTCTCAGTTTTAACTTCTTGCAGGTAATTGTCAATGATAAATCCACCTACGGTTACACCAAATTGGCTGGCTCTACGCGTATTGTTTTCCGATACCAATACGTCCATTTGTACAATGGTGCCTTTGGGGATAAGTACTTTTCCTTTGCTGGTAACATCTTTATCCAACTCTACAAAAAAGTGATCTCCTGCATTAAAGTTCCTTGCGATTATGGTTTTGGTCGACTTTAAGAACAGGATAGTACCTGCCGGTAAGGTGTGGGCTTCTTGTGCTTTATTAGGTTTATCCGTATTTACAGAATACGCCTCCAATTGAATAGCCCCATCGGATTTATCAGCTACAGCGTCCACAGTTGTTTTTGATTTGTTCTTTTCAACACTATGCCAATTTGCATTTAGCTCGCCGCAAATTATTACTACTATAAAAAGTGTAAACGTCGTTTTTTTAATTCGGTTCATTTTCGATAATTTTTAATTGTTTTTATTTTAGTGCAGACTTTACAGTGCTAATGTACCTGCATGAGGTTCCTAAATACGCCAATGTAAAATGCTTTTTTCATACGATACCTTAAATTACGAATTACTTTTTCATTAAGATAGTATCTGAATTCTGGTATTATTTTAGTTCCGGAATAGGTAATATCCCCTCTTTTTATTAGATCTGTATCCAATCCAGACAAAGCTATTAACCCATTTTCTCCTTTAAATCCTGCATGCAACGCCACCGAAATATGTTTTCCCAACGCCCTTTCATAATTTAACAAATATGTGCCATTTATAAGGTCGGTTACCATAAGACCCACTTTGTTTTTCACTTCCTTATCCTAGGGCTTGTATTGCCTACTGACTTTCCATGGGAAGGACATAGAATATGCAGGCAAAAAGGAGAAAATAAAATTTCATATTTTGATTTTTGAGTTACTCAATACTATTATTAAAAATAAGAAATGTACTTAAGCAAAGTACCTAAAAGATCGTTTTTTTTGGATCAAAATCATAGCGCCATCTAATCCCGGAAAAAATATCATCCGGCCTTAGTCGTCCTGGTCAGTGTTTATGCCTTCATTAATCTTTTTATTCAGCAAGGGAATATCAAGAACGGCTATAAATTGCCAACGGGTAAAGCTAAAAACAGCGATATCACTGTCTGCAAGATCTATATCATTGTTTTGAACTTGTAAGGGCTCAGAAAATCCGTTGAATTTTTTGTGAAAGTGGCGCCAAGAATAAGCTTTACCCACCGTAATTTAAGCTCTGTACCAAAACTGACGTGTACTTAGTCATAATTCAACGCCATATTGCCCTCCGTACTCCCCGATATTTCCAGAATTTTTGAGGAGTAAGTAATTGCGTTGAAATCAGTTGAAAAACCCGAATACAAGCTTACCCTATCATTGATAAATATCTCTATCCCTATTCCAAAATTGAAGACGTTCCTACGACTTTCAGCAAAAGCTATAGTGGTTAATTCATCCTTCCCGGTATCTATTTCAGGAATTTCCATTCGTTTATAAGATTGCAGGCCTTAAACATAGTCAACATTCAGGTGCAGTTTGTTCCTGGCTATAGGAATTCCTGCTACTGTTGAGATGCCCAGGGGTTCTTTCCTTTTCGCCTCCAGATCCTTTTTTTTATAATTAAAAAGCTGATCTGTATCGGCGCCTATTCCCGCGATGACGCTTTGATAATCAACGCTGCCATTTTGATATACCTCCTGGTATGGCAGATTAACATTTACTCCAAACTCTAGCTCTTTAAAATGGTAGCTCGCTCCAATTTTAAGAAATAGGCCATAAGAGTCCTGAATAAAACCGGGCCTGTTTTGATTATAGGCCGCCCTGTTATCCTCAGTTATTATGGCATATTCCAGGTTGCTGCCTCCACCATTTCTATAAACAGATCCAAATAACGACAGGCCCAAACTAAGGTTCTCAGTAATAGCTTTAGCCCATGTGAGTCCTATTAATTGTTCCCTTAATTCAGAATTGACCCTGATATCAATATTATAGCTTTTTGTTCCGGGAAGGGATTCAATAATGTCTTTTTCAAGGAGCTCGGTTCTATAGGTGAGGTTAGTATTGTTCGCATATTTTGTAAATACGGAATATGCAAAACGCGTTCCGAAGAAACTAAAGGTGCCTGCCACCATGGAAGGAATGGTGTTAAATTTCGAATCCCTCGCGGCAGAATTTTCATTAAGGGCATCTTTTAACTAATAGGTGTTGTATTCATAGGCTTTGGCATTAAAGGCAAAAGGCAAAGCCATTATTTTCAACTTCAGTCAAGCGTGCCGGATTATAATAGGCCAATCCAAAATCTTCCACACTACCGGTTACGTTCCCTGCAAGTAAAATGGTACGATTTCCAAAATTATTGTAGCGGTAATTACCATATTGTGCCAGTGCACAATAGCATGTTAAAACAATGAGAATAAAGGTGTACTTATGAATGGCCGTTGACATTACGCTATTGATGATTGTTTCCCTTCATTAACTTTAGCGCTAACGCCAGCAGTACAATAGCCGCCGGAAAAATCAAAAGATCGTAAGTCAATGTATCCGTTTGCAGAAAGAAGCCCAGGGAACACCAAACCGAAAGGGTTAATAACAAGGTTTCCCATAAGAGGACCTTTAGATCCATGAAGTTATGAATCCTGGAGAAAACCATACTATCTTTCAAGGTATTTTCATTTCCCACAAACAACTTAAAGATGCCGCCCGCCAAAATAAAAATGACCAGGGCAAAAAGAAATGTGTCAACAGATTCAATGATATATACCCCTGGTTTGCCTTCCTGATGCCCGGCAATGATGAGGACAGCTTCTGCAATATTTTTGACTCCAATGATCAGCGTGAGAACACCACTTAACATTAATAAAATAGAGACGATCAGGGCCATGTATTTGGTTCTGAAATAACCTTCAATTTTTTGCACTAGTTTTATTCGTTTTTCAGGAGTGTTATTTGACATATCGATTTTAATTTGAATTATATTCTCAGTATTTGTTTTAGATTTCGACGATTTTTGTAATCTATGGTCGCATTAACAGGCCTAAAACCTTTGAAAAATACTAGTTGGCAGGCCTATAGGTTTCCATAAAAGGGTATCATATCACAAAATTGAAATTCACATAATTTTACACCATAGAAGCTCCCTAAAAAATATCGTTTCAAAAACCTGCCATATAGCTTATCGAATTGTGCTACTCTGTAACTACTACAGATCCAAGCGGTATTGCAAACAGCAAAATACCTGGTCCCGCCCCGACGCACGACCATATTCAGCGCGGATCATCCAGCTTTTATTCAACTGAAACTAGCTTCCTACTACAAAGTTCCACATGCATTTCTGTTTCTTGTCCAAGGTATACTGTAACGTTGAATTAGCTGCTGTATTCAGGGCATTTTCTGCACCATTTAAAAAAGCGGATGCCAAATCCAGTTTCTTTTGGTTGCCCTCGCGTTTAACGACATTTACCGGATTTTTTTGTTCGATCGGGCTCAGGCTTTCCCAACAGGTGTCTGGTTCCACCTTGGCCGCCCCTACCCTTTCTTGTCCGGAAACAACCTTCTGGTCCCATTCGGCTATTGAAATGATATCGCCCAAGGGTAAATTTGCCCGTGTATCCCTAATGACTTTTAAACGAAAAGCGCCAACCCAAAAGGAGATAGTTCGTTGCGGCTTGGCCAAATTGAATGTTTTTCCAATTCTAGGGTCAAAGACAAAGGCGAAGACCGGTTTTTCCTGAGCGTCGACATCGGTCCATGTGAAATTCATATCCAAAGCGATCCATCCCCTTAAAAATCCGGCGGTAGGGGGTATTCCAAATCCGGCAGTGGTCGTATTGAATTCCGGATTGGTTTGAATTGAAAATATTTCTTCTGATTCATTGATGCGTGGTATCCAAATACTCACGTCCACATTGGCGGGAGATCGGGCGTTGGCCAAAATCCCATACACATTCAAAAAAGGAAAAATCCAAATATCGGGGCGAATGTTTACACCGTTAGACTTAGCGGTGGTCTTATTAAAGCTTATCAACTCATCCACATCATACAGCGGACTATTATTAAAACCCACACGTACATGTGAGATGCTGATCTCTGATTTCTGCCAAAGGTAATTTACCGAAAGCCCGGCAGAATAAGGGAGGTCAAAACCCAGTTCCCTAACTTTTTTCCCAAATATGGGCAGCAAGGAATTATAGGTTGTGGTATCTTTTATTACTTTGGGTTTATCGGTATAAACCTGTCCAAAGGCATCGCCAACAGCCAGACAAATCAACAGTATATACATTGATTTTTTCATATCCTTTGCTCTTGTTTCAGTGTGCAAATTAACTAAAATTGGCTCATATTTGGATAGGATTGGCGTTGTATTTCTTCACCGGATTTTGCTGAGGCATTGGTCCAACCATTTTGCCCGATGTTGATTCGCACTAAATCTCTCGTCACACATTTAATTCCAAAAAAGAAAGAAAATCCCGGAAAAAGTTCGAGATTTGGAACTTCCGTTAGTAAAAATCAGGTACAAGGTTTTATTTTTGCCCTCCTATGGAAGCATTCTTTAAGCCTTAGAAATTCAAAATCATAAACGTTCAATTTAAATTTTTCTTCATGACCAATAGTTTTAAAACAGTACTCCTAGTTAGCTTTTGTATCCTTTTACAAGGATGTTCCTCTTCAAAAGCGAAAGTGACCGGGGCTTGGAAAGCAGATCAGAATGTAGTGGATATTTTTAAAGAAAAAAATGTATTGGTCATTGCCAGAACAGCTAATGACCATGCACGTATCGCATTTGAGGAAGCCATAGTCCTGGAGCTTAAGGCCCTTGGCATAAAGGCTACGGAGAGTTTTAAAAAGGTGCCGAAAATTTACCCTAATCGTGAGATTTCAGAAGAAAGGGTTGCGTTAATTAAAAGCCTTCTGGAAAGTGAAGGATATACGGGTATTGTTCTCACGGTTATTAAAGAAAAAGAGCAGGTAACCGCAACATCCAGTAGTGGAATATATGTAGGGGCCCGCTACGGAAACTATTATCCGGGCTACTACGGTAATTTTTATAATTATTATTCCTATCCCTTTGCCTATGGTTCTTATTATGATTCTTTTGGGGGATATATACCAACGTCTACCACAACCCGAACGTACAACAATTATGTCCTGGAGACGGTTGCCTACAATCTGGACGAACCCAGTGAAAATCAATTGGTAGCTGTGGTCACTTCTAGTGTAAATGATCCTAAGGAAGCCTATAAGACAGCTGCGGTTTATGCCAGCAATATGATGAAAAGTCTACAAAAACAATAAGGCAAATTCCAGAACAACGAAGTAAATAGCCTATTTATTTGTGTTTGGTCTTCCTGATTCTTTGGCAAGGGGCGTATCCCATTGTTCTTTGGGCACCACCTTCGGTATTTCCGTATCGGCTACATAGTTTGGGGTCATGATCTGCACGTTGTTTTCATTGAACACATCCAAAATATTTTGATGTAAAGCGTTATAAATATTATTGATATTGGAAACCTCCTTACAATAGGCGTTAATTTCATAGTTGACGGCAAAATCGCCCAGCGATTTTTTCAAAACAAAAGGAGGGGGTTGTTTTAAAAGGCCCTCCGTTCGGTCAGCTGCCAATTTCAACATGGCATCCACTTGGCGCCATGGGGTTTCATAACCAATCCCGACAATGGTATGTATGACCAATCCCAGTTCTTGCGCCCTAGCCGTAAAGTTAATTATTTTACTGTTGAGCATTATCGAATTTGGAATGATGATTTCCTCGTTTTTATGTGATCGTAATCTGGTGATCAAAAGTTTTTGCTCCTCCACAAAACCGATCTGGTTATCTACTTCGATCCGATCTCCTTTCTTAAATGCCCCCCTATAAATCATAGAATAACCTGCAATCACATTGCCAATAAAAGAGGATGAACCCAATGAAAATATGAGACCAATAAAAACGGAAACCCCTTTAAAGGCTACCGAGTCGGACCCCGGGATATAGGGATATGCTACAATAATGGCGAAGGATAAAATGATGACACGGATGATTTTAAAGGTAGCGGAGGCCCATTCAGGGCTAAAGTCGCTAATGATGATACCGCCATCCGCTATCCCCGTAAAAAATAGTTTGATCAACTTCAATACGTATTTTGTAACGAAGAAAATGATCAGAATAAAAATGAAGCTGGGAATGTAACTTATGAAATTGGTACCGATCGAAATAATGGGATCGGTGATCAATCCCAAAGCGTATTGCGCAAATTCATTCGTCCAAGGAAAGAGGGTCAGGACATATTCGATATAAAAAATCACCAAAAAAAGGATAAGGAACACCCTTAGCGTATCGAATAAAACATGGAACACCCGCCATATCTGATTCGAGTTGATCAATTTAAACGAAATGTTTTCTACCGATTCGATTCGATGTTTTATCCTATTTTGAAAAAGTCTGTTGGTACGCTTCACAAGCCAGAGCAGCAAAAGCATGATCAGTACCATAATAACTGTGGCGGCCCCTGCATGCAGCATGTTATTTATGATGACCGGACGACTTCTTGCGTACCGGTATGAACTCAGGGTGTTTTTTATTTTTGCAGCATGGCTTTTTGCAAGTAGTTGCCGGGAAACCCCTTCGGCTGTCGCGTCCGGGTCATAGATTTGCATGATTTCGAAGTCGCCGGCATAAATGCTGCTATGGTCTGCAGTCTCAATTATTTGGAGTGAGTCAGCAGCAAACGATTCATTTTCGGCCACCATTTTGATCCGTTCGCTGATATTTTCAGCCCTTTGCCCGGCTGGCATGGAAGAAATACCGCGCACATCGAACAAGATGTTACCATCTAATTTTACGGGGACAACCGCGAAAGGAACTGTGGTTTGTTCGGAGTCGACCTGCTGACCATAAGTGAGGAATGAAAAAACCAGTCCCAAACATAGGGTAAGGCTTGTTTTTATGACAGCAGCTTTAACAGCATGGTTCCGTTTTTTATTGAATATGCCCATTTTATTTATAATTATGTACCACTATTACATGATTTATTGACCCCATAGTGAAGGAATTATAACACCCAATTAGTCTATATGATGAATAATTCCCTTGCCAAAGGTTTTGATAGCTTTGATAAAATTATTGGTAGTGATATCCAATTTTTGAACATTCCTGGAAGCTACCACCCTCATTTCTCCTGCGTCATTCCTGGGTGCATCCGGAATGAAAACCATGCATAATTTTTCGCCCTCTTCTACCAAAAACCCAATATTCCAGGTGTCGCCATCACGAATAGTAATGGGCTCTAACTGTTCTTCAGATTTGGTCCCAATGGTATCTGCCGTGATCGATTTTATCATGGCGTAACCGGGTATATTGATAAGTACCGTATTCTCCAATCTGCTGACCCATTTTTTAACCCTAACCGAACGAAACAGTAAGCCGCTCAAAAAGCAGATCACAATTAACAAGAGTATGGTTAGGATCATGCTCCAATCAATACCAAATACGCTTTCGGGCAATTTTTTGGACAAGGGTTCGGCAAGCTTTGCCAGTATGCCATAGGCTTTGGACAAGAACATTATGAGTAATACCGAAGGTAGCAAAAACAGGACACCTCCTGTAAGTGTTGTCCTGATAAAGGCGAAAATAGATTTCATAATTGCGTGTTATAATGGTAATGGAAGATATAAAAAAGAACGCACCCCTTAGGCTAAACTTTTTAACAACTATTCTATTCCTTTTCATTGATCTTAACAGAAAACATAGAAGTAACCCCTAAAACATCTAGTTTGATCTCATAATTAGAGCGTAGAAAGTTTTGATACTTCACACATTCTGACAAAAGGGCCAGTAAATCGGGGCTATTAAAAAAATGTTTGCTGTACGTTCCCATGGTAGTAGATTTAAAGAAATGATAAAATCTTCATAAAAACTTACCAAACCCAATTCCCTTTTAATAGTAACCAGTATTTCCACTAAAAGACTATTCCGGATATAACTATCGGAACTGTAAAGATCTAATTTATTTAAGATGGGTTTCTTCAGGTTTCTGTGAATGTTAACACCCTCATCTCTAAGGCCATTCAACAGAAAAGGCAAGTACGAATTTAAAGATATTTCTGTATTGCACCTGTTCATAACTCCTTTTAGGATCCTTTAATAATAGTACCTTCTTTTACATATCAAGAAGTAAATTGAACACCCTCAGGAGTTTCTATTCTTAATTACTCTTGAACATCACGAACACACCTAAAGCCTATGTGTTCCATAGAAGTATCCGGCGTATTTCGCATGCGCCTTGCGTTGCGGTATCCGGAACACCAATCGTCATTGCATAAAAAAGAACCGCCCCTTATCGATTTCTTTTTTTCTAAATTGCCATATACTTCAAACCCTTCTTCCGGGCCCTGGGGATTTTCGGCAATACCCCCAATTTCGTCTAATTCATAGTAATATTTGGCACTGTACCAATCACTGGTCCATTCCCACACATTGCCTGCCATATCATAGAGGTTATAATCATTGGGCGGAAATGATTTCACGGGTGCCGTGCCTTCAAAACCATCTTCCACCGTATTGGTATAAGGAAAATTACCCTGAAGATGGTTGGCGTAATTAGTGCCCTGTTCTGTTCTGTTATTTCCCCATGGATACAGCATATTTTGTTTACCCCCACGCATGGCATATTCCCATTCGGCCTCCGTAGGCAAGCGTTTTCCTGCCCACTTCGCATACGCCTGTGCATCATACCAACTCACATGTACCACAGGATGATCTTCCTTGCCCTCTATGGTACTCCCCGGTCCTTTAGGCTGTCGCCAATTGGCTTGTTGTTTAAAGGTCCACCAATTGGCCAAATTGTTCCTTGAGGCATTGGCAGGGGCATACTGAAATACCAGGGAGGCTGGTAATAAATTTTCGTCCGGGGGCTTGGGGGTACCGGGGGGAAGTTGCTTTTTGAGTTCTTCCCAATCTACCGGTTTTTCGGCGGTGGTAACATAGCCCGTAGCCTTTACGAAAGCCTTGAACGCTGCGTTGGTGACCTCGTGTTCATCCATCCAAAAATCATTGACGCGTACCCAATGTTTTGGAAGCTCGTCTCCCTGGGGAAGCGCTGTTTTCGCCATATTTTCAAAACCTGGTGGTATATCGCCACCCATCTCAAAGACACCACCGGGAATTTTGACCATTCCGGAATTTTTGTCTGTAGCGCCAGGGGCTATGGTTAATGAATCTGCTTTGGTTTCCCGGGGAACACCCTGTTCGGCCCCTAAAAGGGTAACCCGTGAAACCGAGCTGCAATCCAGGTTATCATGATTATCTACTTTTAATTCTTCTTTGGCTTTTTCCTTGCATGCAGTAAAACCGATAATAAGAGATGAGCATATAATGATGTTTATGACTTGTTTTATGCGCATATCCTATTGTTGGTTTCCCCCAGAATTTACCTAATTGTACGTCGTCAAAACCAATTTTACGTAGTTGCACCAAATCTCTCTGAGACCAGGTGCTTTTGTAAATAAAAATGATTTTTGTCCCTGACTAAGATATCGGTTTGAGATGAGAAAATTTGGAAGATAATTGTATTTGCCAATGATGTAAAAATTTTCTAATATAACTAATAGAATGTTTTGTAATGGTTTAGTTGGTGCTGTTTACTACTATTTCTATTCAATTTACAGATTTTTTTGTAATATTGTTTATCATATTTATTTTTTTGTTAAACGTTATAAAGTTTTTGATTAAACATTTTTGATTAATTATTTATAATTTAATAACCTTTTGTTAATATAGTTTAACTTAAATTTGTTAAACATATGAAGTTTTTACTTAAACATAAGCAAACTTATCTAAGTAAGAAAAATTTGATTTTTTTGTGATGCTTAAATCAAAACTAAATTCAAGAATACTTACTTCAGATCTTATTCCAAGACCGCATCTTTCCAAAAAATTGGAAAGTTCACTTGCTGTACCATTGATATTGATCTCAGCACCTGCAGGTTATGGAAAGAGTGTACTTGTTAGCCAATGGATCAAAGAGAAAGAAGGCGCTAAGGCATGGCTATCCTTAGATGAAAGCATGAATGACCCTGCCACTTTCTTGACCTATCTAAGTGAGGCATTGAATAGATGTAGTTCTGGTGAAAGACAAGTATTAGAAGACCTGAATAAGAAGTACAACTTTTTTTCATGGGAGGCCATTATTGAAATAATTACCAATTCAGTCAACGAACTGGAGCAACAGACCAGATTGATTCTGGATGATTACCATTTGATCAGGAATCGGGAGATTCATCAGTTGGTTCAAGTCTTGATCGGCGAAGAGATTAAGAATTTGCAGGTAATCATCTTATGTCGTTGGGATCCCCCTTTACAATTACAAGAACTACGGTTATATAATAAGATTCATGAAATCAGAATGGCCGATCTCAGATTTGAGAAAGAGGAGTTAACTGAGTTTCTGACATTGGATGGCAGTTTCAGCCTCAAAAATGACGAAATCAAAAGGCTTGTGAAGCGCACAGAGGGATGGATTTTGGCCATAAGAATGATCCTATTAGCCAAGTCTATTCCGACGGAAGGGTCTAATAAAAAGGACGTAGATATCCTATCAAAGGATCTGGATCAGCTGATATCTTATATCAGCGAAAGCATGGATCCTAACTTTTTTAGGCAAATGCAACTTAGTGCGCTTTGCGATCATTTCAATTCAGCGATTATCGACTCCATTTGTAGCTTTACTTTTGAAGGTACTTGCAAAGGAGAGGTGTTCCTTGCTAAACTAAAAGAGCTGAATTTTTTCATTATCCCTACCAGTGAGGATGGGAAATGGTATAGATTTCATCATTTATTTAGGGAAATTCTAATACGGCATCTGAAAAAAAGTGATCCCAATTGTATTATACCGCTTTACCTCCATATAAGTTCGTGGTTTTCAGCTCAGGGTCGTATTTATGATGCCATTCAATACGCAATCAAGGGGAAAGATTTCGAATTAGCCTCCAGTCTTATTTTAGAACACAAAGCGGCTTTTCTGGACAAAGGTGAATGGTGGGAAATAAAACGCTGGATCGAATGTATACCTAAAGACATGCGCAAAAAAAATGTGGATGTGCTACTGATTGAATTATTAATTGCTGAGGAAACCTATGCCTTTAATGAGGTTTCTTACATATTGGGTATCCTGGAAACACTGGATATTGAGAACACTGAAGCAAAGAGCTATTCACGATACCTTTACCATTTAGGTTATTATTTAACCTTTCTTAATCCAAACCCTGAAAAAGCCTTAGAAGCTCTCGAACGTTCTAAAGTTTTATACAAAGATGAAAATGTATTTTTTGGTGCGCGAAGGGAGTTACTATTGGCCATCAATTGGCAGATGCTGGGCAAGTCTGCTGTAGCAATGGGGATGCTTGACGATATCGATAGGTCTTATAAGTATGCCTCCATAATGCATTTACGCTCTTTACACGCAAGGGTATTTGTTTACATGCTCTCCGGAGAATTTTCGCTTGCTTTAGTGGCATCAGAAAAATTTCATTTCGCAGCAAAGCAAGTTAAATTGTATTTTTTAGAATTGAATTCTTATTATTTACTAGGAAATACTGCCTTTCAGATCTTAAATAAAAATAAAGCCCAACTGGCCTTCAAAGAGGTCCTGGGTCATGAGGAGATTCTTAACTACAGGTTGTTTTTTGATGCGTTAGCAGGATCTGCAATATTAAATGCGCTAAATGACGATAACAAGACAGTAGAGTCATTCCTCAACGTGATGAACCGCATGGTTTTAAAAATGAAAAATCCAATGTTTCAATTGTACGAACGTTCGGTCAGGGCACGAGTCCACTTAATTAAAGGACAAGGCAATAAGGAGCTGGAATGGGCGCAAACGGACTGGGTTGAACAGAGCTCGGAAAAGTATGCTTTCTTAATTGATGTACCTGCCTTTACAAAGATCCGAATCTTAGTCAAACATGGTTCAATTTATCAGGTGAAAGAAGCACTTAACGTCCTCGCTGAAGTCGAAGCATTTCTAGACAAACTCCACAATAGGTATCATACTATAGATATTGAGTTCCTAAAAGCCATGGCCTTATTTCGTTTAGGTAACATGGCAAGGGCAAAGGAGTCTTTGGAAAAGGCATTACTATTAGCTGAAAAAAGCGGTTCAATAAGGCCTGTTTTAGAAGCTCATAAGGTTATGCCAACTATATTTAACACCCTAGACCACTCCACTCCTTACCGTATTTTAACCCGCATAAACTTTGTTTGCGCAAACCAAAAATCACCTGTTCAGTCTTTGAGTGATCCTGATGAATTATCATTTCGTGAGCAGGAGCTTATAAGACTTGTCGCTAGAGGCTTACTAAATAAGCAGATTGCAGAACAACTTCATATCTCTACATTAACCGTTAAGAAACATCTGTCCAATATCTACAATAAACTGGAGGTCCGTAATCGTACCTCCATGCTAAATAAAATTCTAAATCAGAATAAATTTACTTAATAATACACCTTTAATACTCCTTTAGTAGTACCACTCTTTTTAATCGTTTCTTTACTTTTAACACAATTCTAACTAAGCGATTCATTGTGAGAAATACGACACCTACATCCGGGGCTATCTATCAAATTAGATTGAATGGGAAAATCAGTACCGCTCTCAATAATTTGATTGACCACATGCAGATAACACAGGAACCTGATAAAAAAGTCATAAAACTTGTAGGTTGGCTACCAGACCAATCTTCATTATTAGGGCTATTGATTAGTTTGAATGAAATTCGTTATGAAATTCTGTCAATAGAAATTTTTGCAGATAATGAAGTAACCACATAAACAATTAAATACTACTAAATAAAAACTATGAAACACAATGTACTACTACTATGTATTTTCTTGGTATCGTTCTCATACGGTCAACAGAAAACAACTACAAACGACACTTATGACCTCGTCATATTAAACGGGCGGGTGATGGACCCAGAATCCATGTTCGATGATGTCGCCAATGTGGGCGTCACAGACGGTAAAATCGTTGCGATAACAAAATCTCCTATTCAAGGAAAAGAAACCATTGATGCTAAAGGGCATGTGGTGGCGCCTGGGTTTATTGACACCCACTACCATTCCATGGATGTTTTTAGTACTAAAATGGCACTTCGAGACGGGGTAACTTCCGGGATGGACCTTGAAGCCGGATCATTCAATGTGAAGGAATGGTATGATGAAAAAGCAAAAACGGGCTGGCAGGTAAACTATGGGACTACTGCAAGTTTATTGTGGACAAGAATGGCTATTCATGACCCTGAATTGAAGATGGTTGGTACAATGGATTATACGGAAGCAAGGCCATATGTTGCCAATGCTGCAAAAGATGGCGTTCAAGGTTGGGCAACAACAAAATCAACCTTGGACGAAATGAATACCATGATGCAAATGCTAGATGAAGATCTAAGACAAGGTGCAATCGGTATGGCAGCTCCTGTTGCTTACATAACTTTAGGAACCAGTAGTTACGAAGTTTTTATGGCCCAAAAAGTAGCGGCTAATTATAACCGTATGACAGCTTCTCATACCAGATATCATTTATTAAGCGATACACCTACGGAAGCGCCAATAGCTTTCGATGAGATGTTTACCAATGCCATGTTGTTAGGCGCTCCATTTTTAATTTGCCATAATAACGATTACGGTTGGTGGGAAATTGAGGAAAAATTGCAATTGGCCAGAGCAAAAGGGTTAAATATGTGGTCAGAGTACTATCCTTACGCTGCTGGAGCAACAGCAGTTACTGCAGATTTCTTGAAACCTTCTGAATGGGTAGAAAAGCGGGGTTTCAAATACGAAGAAACCATCTTCGACCCTATTGATAATGCCTACCTTACCAACGAAACTTATGAAGCATTGATGAAAAAAGAACCGGGAAGATCGGTTGTGGTGGTATTTCCATACCGGAAGCCCTGGTTGAAAGATTTTTTAACAATACCGCATATGACTATAGCAGCTGATGCCATGGTTGGTGTGGGTCCTGATGGAGAATCCTTACCATGGGAAGCAGATTGGAAGGATTATAGAGGCCATCCCAGAACGGCTGGTACGCGTGGTACAGCTTTTCGTATGGCTCGTGAACAAGGCGTTCCGTTAATGTTTACCATTGCACAATCAAGCTATTGGGCAGCCTTACACCTTGGTGATGCCGGGCTTGAGGCGATGAAGCAAAGAGGAAGAATTCAAGTAGGAAAAATTGCAGACATTACCATTTTTGACCCTGAAACAATCACCGATAATTCCACTTTTAAAATAGGGGAAAATGGTATCCCTACCACTGGCATTCCTTATGTTGTCGTAAATGGAGTTATCGTAGTAAAAAACAACGAAGTATTGCCTGTAAAAGCTGGACAGGAAATTCGTTACCCAGTAGAACCCAAAGGAAAGTTTACGCCAATTGATAAAGACGATTGGAGAATGAAGCATACCATTGGCGTTAATCCAAATCTTTCAACCATTCATATTGATGATGACTCTGGTGCAGGGAAATTGCTTAATAAAAAAGAATAACAATGAATCATTAACCACTAATATATATATGAAAAAAACAACTCTTAACACTATGTACAATTGCACTTCTTTTTAGTAGCTGTAATGAAACAACAACTACCAAAAAAGGAGCAGATCCCAATCAGGAATTTGACGTGGTCATCTTAAAGGTCGTGTCATGGACCCGGAAACCAATTTTGACGGCGTAAGAAATGTTGGCGTTAAAGATGGTAAAATAGCCATTATTACCGAAAGCGACATTAAAGGTAAAGAAACCATAAATGCCGAAGGACACGTGGTAGCTCCAGGCTTTATTGACAGTCACCAGCACGCCACAGATCCATTTAGTCGCAAGGTTAATTTACGTGATGGTTTAACCACTATGATGGATTTTGAAGCAGGTGCCGGCGATATCGCTAAATGGTATGCAGAGGCCGAGGGTAAAACCCAGGCCAACTACGGTATGGTCGTGCTCGCTTTGCTTGCCCGGGCAAATGGTGCTGGACGGTCCTGACAGTAGTGGCTGATGCTAATGACATGGGCGGCCTGTTCCCTATGGTGGGTCGCGCGAACGAAAAGGCCCAAAAAGAAGGACGCAAGCCAGGCTGGACAGCAACCTTCCCAATAAAGAGGAGATGACCCAGATTATGGCTCGTGTTGATGAAGGTCTTCGCCAGGGCGCTTTGGGTGTGGGTGCTACCAGTGGGTTATATGACCGCAGGAGTTACGCAGTACGAATTGTACAAATACCAGGAGTTGGCATCAAAATACGGTCGCGTTTCGAATGCTCATGTACGTTTTGCTGGTGTTAGACCTCCAACAGAAGGACAGTTGGGAATTCAGGAAATGTTGGCCAATGCCATGGTATTAGATGCACCTTTTCTGGCTTCACACCTAAACAGTAATATGGACTGGGAATACACCATTCCTTTGATTAACGATGCCAGAGAAAAAAGAGGGGCCAAAGTATGGGGTGAGGTGTACCCCTATGCAGCGTGGCGGTACCATGGCTGCGACAGATATTATCACAGAGTCGGGCATGGCTCAGATGAATATTACCTATTCAGATGTTTCTAACCTTGATGGCACCCGTTGGGATAAAGCGATGTATGATGACATTCGCAAGAATGATCCCGGCAGAATGATTTTGATTTTCAACAACAAACCTGAGGACATGCTAAATGGATGGCTCAGCCAGGCGTAACAGTAGTTTCAGACGGTGTGGCCATCATCGATGAAAAAGGAGAAGTCTATCCTTGGGATTCCCCTTATGAAGGCAAGACAGTACACCCGCGCAGCTCAGGAACGCGGGCTAAAGTATTGCGTATGGTGCGTGAAGATAAAAACCAGACGTTGATGGAAGCCATCTCCAAGATGAGTTACCTGCACGCCAAGTACTTTGATGAGCTGGGCGGCATTAGCCAGTTCAAAACCAAAGGTCGTATGCAAGAAGGAATGGATGCGGACATTGTCGTTTTCAATCCGGAAACCGTGAGAGATAACTCCACATACGAGGTAGGCATGGGAGCGATACCCTCTACAGGTATTCCTTATGTATTGGTAAATGGAGTTATCGTTGTTAAAGACTCTGAAGTGCTAAAAGTTTTCCCGGGTAAACCTATTCGTTTCCCAGTGGAAGAAAAAGGACGCTTAGATCAAATAGAAATTGAACCTAGAGTGTTTGATCCAAATCAATCATAACATAATTAAATCATCTCGGGATGCGCTTTCCTAAAAGAAAACGCATCCCGAGATTCTAATTAGAAATAAAAAAATTACCAAACCAAACCAATTATCAAATGAAAATATTACAAAAATTATGGTGGTTCACCCTTTTAAGAGGGATTATACTAGTAATACTCGCTTTTTTTGTATTTCGCCATCCGGTGAATGCACTCATTGGAGTGGCTATCTACATTGGGATTAGCTTATTGATTACCGGAATATTGCAAACAGGATTTTCCATAGGTTTTAAAGAGTTATTTCCCAATTGGAGATGGATCCTTGCTGGAGGGCTTATTGATATTGTATTTGGGATTGTACTCTTATCTAACCCGGCACTTACCGCGAGCACACTGCCTTTTGTAGTTGGATTCTGGATTATCGTTTCCGGTATCATGTCGTTTGCAGACGCGTTTCAAAGTAAAAAAGAAGAGGTGCCTCTTTGGTGGCTGGGATTGCTGTCAGGAGCACTTTCAGTAGTCATAGGCTATATGATTATGAGTAATTTATTATTCGGAGTACTTGCTATTACCATATGGATGGGGATTGGATTTGCTGATCGTTGGAATTGTAAATATCGTCTATTGGATTCAAGCTGAAATCACTGTAAACAGCATTACTAACATTTTAAAATAGATTATGACTATGAAAAAATCATTACTAATAGCATTAGTATGCTTCATCAGTTTAGGGCTATTCGCCCAAGAAGAAGCCAAACAAATCACCCTTTTTACCAATGTACAGGTATTTGACGGTATAACCGATAAACTGATAAAAGCTGATGTTTTGGTTGAGGGAAACCTCATCAAACAAATCTCAACAGAACCTTTAATGATTATGCAAACCGATAATGTAAGCATTATTGACGGAGGCGGAAACACCTTAATGCCAGGCTTAATAGAAGGACACGGACACGTGATGTTCGCTTCAGATTTGCCTAAATTATTGAATCAAGACGAGTTTGAGCAAGGTATTCATGCCGCCAGACGTGTGAATGACTACCTCATGCAAGGATTTACAACCATACGCGATTGCGGTGGAAATAGTTTTGGTGTTAAACGTGCCATAGATCAGGACATTATTTCCGGCCCAAGGATTTATCCAAGTGGCGCAGCCATAGGTCAAACTTCCGGGCATGGCGATTTTAGATCACATGTAGATGGCCACCCCTTTTATGATGGAGTAGATAACGGTGGGGTTGTAAATAAGTGGAAGCACACTTTAATTGCTGATGGTGCCGATGAGGTACGCCGTGCAGTTCGTGAACAGTTGTTTCGCGGCGCATCACAGATCAAAATCCATACAGGTGGTGGAGTAACCAGCTTTACAGATCCGCTTCAAGCAGCACAGTATACTCCAGAGGAAATTGCCGCAGCTGTAGAAGAAGCAACTCGTTACGGAACGTATGTAATGACACATTCGCAGATGAACAATAGTGTGGTTGCTTCACTGGATGCAGGCGTCAAGTCTATTGAGCACGGTCTAGTGCTAGAGGAAAGCACCGTAAAAAGAATGGCTGAACTTGGTGTTTTTTATTCGCCACAGTTGTTTTTACCATTACAGCCTACTGCAGGCAACCCGATGTTTCAAGATCCTATTCAGCAGGCAAAATTAAAAGTGGTTGCTGAAGGTACGCGAAATGCGATTGCTCTGGCAAAGAAGCATAAACTGACCATCCTTTGGGGAACAGACTGCTTTTTTGGTAGTGCACCTTACAGTGCCTTTACACAGGAATTTGCTTATCGGGATGAGTTCTTTACGCCTATTGAGCAGCTTAAACAAATAACAGGTAACAATGCTAAAGTCCTTGCACTATCGGGTCTTAAGAATCCATATCCAGGGGCTGAACTTGGTGTGATTAAAGAAGGAGCATTTGCCGATATAATCATTGTCAACGGCGACCCTACAAAAGATATCAAATTATTAATGGATGCAAATAATATTGGCTTTATTATGAAAGACGGGAAAACTTACAAAAACACAATTAAATAAGTAAAAGCTGATAAACAACTATATTATGAAAAACTATCTCATTATTTTGTTTGCTTTCTTGGTAGCGTTCTCATACGGTCAAAAGAAAACCATTACAAACGAAACCTATGATTTAGTGATATTAAACGGCCTGGTTATGGACCCTGAAACCATGTTTAACGATGTCGCCAATGTTGGGGTCAAAGATGGGAAAATTGCTATTATTACGGAAAGTGATATTAAAGGTAAAGAAACGATTGATGCCACCGGACATGTTGTTGCCCCTGGTTTTATTGATCCGCACAGTCACAATGTGCCAACGCCATTTGGACAAAAGCTAGCCTTGAGAGATGGTGTTACAACTCCATTAGAATTAGAATTAGGAGTACTCCCAATTGCTTTTTGGTACGACGGGATGAAGGGTAGATCGCAAACCAATTACGGAGCCACTGCCAGCGTAGAAGCCGCTCGTGAGATGGTGCTCAACCCCAACTATAAAACCAAAGATGGAGCGCTTATCAATGATAGCGGTATACAGGACGAGACGCATTTAACCATGGCGTGGTCCAAAGGTGTTGCTACCGACCAACAGGTTGAACAGATCATCAATTTAGTGGAAGAGGGATTAAAGCAAGGCGGTCTTGGTATTGGATATACACCGGGTTATATGGTAAAAGGTGCAAGGTCTGAGGAAGGCATCGGAGCTCAAAAATTAGCAGGAAAGTATGGGCGTTTCGTTTATTTACACGGACGTTTTTCGGGACAACTCCCACCCAATGACGGTCTAACAGGTACGCTACAACAGCTTGGTGCTGCTGAGGCATATGGTGGTGGTTTGGTGATTGCTCATATGACAGCGCAGACCTTGAGTCAAACAAAACAGGCTCAGGCCCTCATTGATGCCGCAGCCAGGAAAGGCGTTCCTGTAATGTCTGAAATCTACGCCTATACCTATGGGTCGACAATAGTAGCTGCTGACTATCTTCAACCAGATAATTACCAAAATAACATGGGGCATGATTATAAAGATATTACCAATATTTCGAACATGCAGCCTTTAACAAAGGAAACGTACGAGCAATTGATGAAAGACGCTCCATTAACCAACGTAACGTTTGAGAATGCCACTAAGGAAGACCTATATTGGGCGCTTTCGCACCCAAATTCCATGATTGGAAGCGATGCGTTTCCAGGCGTTTCTAAGTCGGACGGATCCTTACCTATAGATTGGGATACACCTTATGAATCTGTGAATGCGCACCCTAGAGGTGCGGGTACGCACGCTCGAATTTTAAAGTTAGTACGTGAAGAAAATTTGATGCCTTTGATGTTGGCGGTTTCCAAGATGAGCTTCATGCCAGCTAAATTTCTTCAGGAAAACGGCGTACCCCAAATGGCAAATAAGGGGCGCATACAGTTGGGGAAAGATGCAGATATTACGATTTTTGATCCAGCTAGTGTTAAAGACAATGCAACACCTGCGATGGGCACTTTGCCGTCTACTGGGATTCCTTACGTTATTGTAAATGGTACCGTTGTGGTGAAGGAGTCTAAGGTTTTAAAGGATGTTTTTCCCGGCCAACCCATTCGGGCGGCAATTCAAAAATAGAAAACCCCATGACGCTATTGGATTAGTAACAAATACAGTATATTTAAAAGTTAAAATACGTAAAGATTATTAAAAATAAACATGATAAATAACCACTAAATCTTTAAACAAATGAAAAACAATTTAATTCTACTACTTATTGTTTTGGTATCGTTTTCATGCGACCAAAAGAAAGCTAGTTCAGACGAGAGCTATGATTTAGTCATAGCAAACGGCCGTGTCATTGACCCAGAAACGCAGTTTGACGAGGTCGCAAATGTGGGCATCAAAGACGGTCGCATTGTCGCGATTACAAAAGAGGCACTGACGGGCAAAGAAACTGTAGATGCAACAGGTAAAATTGTTGCGCCCGGTTTCATTGATACCCATTTCCACTTTCAAAAGCCGATCGGCTATTCCCTCGGCTTACGCGATGGCTTGACCAGCAGCATGGATTTGGAGATGGGCTGTGCTGGATCCTATATCGACCGCTGGTATAAAGATCGTGAAGGTGTGACCCAGGCCAACTATGGCATCGCGGTCAGTCACGAGTTTGCCCGCGCCATGTTCATCGACGGTTCAGACGGCGATTACTTGCTGGACGGTCCCATAGCCGCTCTTGAAACCCGCAAGAAAACCGGCTGGAGCGTGACGCGCCCGACTTTGGAACAGGGTAACGCGATTCTCCAGGAGATTGACAAGGGCCTGCAGGCTGGTGCCGTGGGAATCGGCAGCACCGTGGGCTACATGAGAGAGGGCGTCTCTACACGCGAGATGTTCGAGGTGCAGAAAGTCGCGGCGCGCTATGGCCGCCCGACCGGCGCCCATACCCGCTACACGCTCGGCACCGACGTCACCGAGAACAACGGCGCGCAGGAACTGGTTGCCAACGCCCTCGCACTTGGCGCTCCAGCGATCCTTCTGCACTTCAACAACGCCGGCTGGCAGCTTACACAAGAAATGATCATCAGGCTTCAGGAACAGGGCCACAACATCTGGGGTGAAATTTATCCTTACGCTGCGGGTTCCACCCCGATCAATGCCGAGTTTCTAAGGCCTGAGAGCTGGGTCGACGACCTTGGCAACCGCTATGAGGATACCATGCTGGATCCCGAAACGAATGAGTACCTTACCCTGGAGACCTACAAGGCCACAATCGCATCCACTCCGACCAAGCCGATCGTTGTATTCAAGCAGCCCGAAGAAAACATTGTGAAGTGGCTGAGGCTGAAGGGCGTGACCATGGCCAGCGATGCGACTGCTGCCACGCCGTACGACGCCCCGTGGGATTTTCCAATGGATTCACTTGGAGGCACACACCCCCGCACGGCTGGTGCCCGAGGCGCTACGATCAGGCTCGGTCGGGAAAACAACATCCCAATGATGCAGCTGATGTCAATCCTGAGCTACAACGCAGCTAAGCATTTGGGTGAAACAGGCCTTACGTTTTTTCAAGAGCGCGGTCGCATCCAGACCGGCATGGTTGCCGATATCGTGGTGTTCGACCCCGAAACTTTCACGGACAATTCAACCTACCAACAGGGCGCTATTCCTTCAACGGGAATGAGAGCGGTGATCGTCAATGGTCAGGTGGTTGTACGCGACGATGTGCAACTTCCGGTATTTCCTGGTCAGCCGATCCGTTTTGAACCAGAAGCCAAGCCGCGCTTCGAGCCGATCTCGGTAGAAGGGTGGAATGCCGAATTCTCGACTGGTATGCCATCTGGCTTCTCAGGAGCCTTCCCTGAGGACGGCAAAAACTGATAGTGAAAATTACAGCATTAAGGATATTTATTAAAACATGTTTAATAAATATCCCTTTGCGTGTAATTACTAAAAACGTCAGTTCGAGTGTTTTTTGTGCAGTAAAACAGAACAAAGAATTAACTTAAAAACACGCAGATGAAAACGAAACTTTTAAAAAATTAGCATTGATTTGCCTTGCCCTTGTTGCTTTTATGGCTAATGCACAAGAAGACGACCAAACTAAGGGCGATGCAAAGTCTGCAGACGAAATAGCAAAAGAATTAGCGAATCCCAACACTGTTTTGGGTACCTTGAACTTCAATTTCGATTATGTAAATTATCAGGGAGATTTGCCAGATGCGGGAGGCCAAAACAGCTTTACCATAGGTTTTCAACCTGTCCTGCCCGTACCATTAAGCAAGACCACTAATCTTTTTGGAAGACCTCAAATCCCCCTTACTATTACGCAACCAACATTTGGGGCGAATGGGTTTGAAAATAAGGGAGTTGGTCTAGGGAATATCAGCGCCGTTGTTGCGGTAGGAAAAACATTTACATCAAAAACAGTTGGAGTAGTTGATGTGTTTGCTGCTTTCCGTACGGCAAGCGATGAGGCCTTACGATCTCCTTATACCTTATCAGGACCTGAAATTGCCGTTTGACAAATCACTAAATGGGGTGTAGTTGGACTATTGCTAACTCATGGATGGAGTGTGAATAAGATCGACGCTCCTACTGCTGGTAATGTTTCTATATTGGGTAACGATGTATTTCTTGCCGCAGAAGCAGGCGAATCTGCAAGTATTACTTCCGGCCAATATTTTTATGTTGTTAGTGCCGAAAATGGTTGGCAAATCACAGGGACACCAACCTTCTCTTATAACCACAAAGCGCCAAAAGGAAATAAATTAACACTACCTCTTGGTGCTGGTGTTACTAAAGTGACAATTTTTGGTAAAATGCCTATAAAGTTGAATTTGCAATATTGGTATTATGTGGCATCACCAGATGCATTTGGTCCACAACATCAAATACGTTTATCAATATCACCTGTTGTTCCATTACCTTGGTAACTTCTATTTATTTTTATGAAAAAACTTAAACGATATAAAACCTTAGAATAATAAAGCACTTTTCAAAATCCATTTTAGTTGTTCTGGTACTAATATCACAAATGGTTAGTTCGCAACAATGGCATGCAGGGGACACCATTAACACCGATCAAAAAGATACAGCACGTATTGATATGTTTAGGGACAATACCATGAATTATACAGGACAGGCGCAATTCCTTCTCGACGACAAATAGTCGCTACAGAGGACGCTCCTTTTAACCCTTCCAATACAATTCTGATTTTTTCCTCGGCAGAGAACTTCCTACGGGTCTGTCGTTTAATGTCTTTTACAATCGATTGTGCTGTTTTCTTTATTGCCATTTTAAGTGAACTTTTAGATTAATAATCCATCTTCAAGGCTAGCCTTGAAGATAACAAAACTGTCACTTAACTTTAAGCCTTTAGTGATCCACTTTTATCTGAAGATTTACACGTTTTTGTTCGAAAATAAATAGAAGAATACCCGAAAAGTTTCCAGGCATTATTTGAATATACATCTGTTCAAAATAGTTTCTAAAGTCAACATTTCGCGGATTTAAAGGGTCTAAACCACTTTGCTGAACTGCCCAGGGATAGAAAAATCAGATTAATCCTTATCCTGCCGGGCAGCATCTTGTCTTTTGGCAGGGAATACATACCTGCTCACTTTGCGTTCACCGTAGCTCCGGGTGACTAATCCTGGGATTTGACAAACGTAGTCGCACCGCATTAGAGCAATGTTCCTAAAAAAATTATAAATTATTTTATGATTTAGTGTATTATTCCATAGGCTTAATCGGGTAGTTACCCATCAATTTGCTTATTTTCTTTGGAATTATTTTGTCCCGTTTTGAGGTATTATCACTTACAACGCTTCGCAAGGTTCCTTGCCAGATCAATGACTTACTTACCTCATCATAAAGATCAACGACCAGGGTTCCTTCATTATAATCATTTTGGTTGTAGGTAGTTGTTGCACTGCCCATTCCAAGACCTCGAACGCCCATTCCCCAACCACGACGCATGCCAATTCCATATCCCATTCCTCCGTTAAAATCAGTGTAGGCAGTTATGCTTGTTTTTTTATCGATAACTAAATAAAGGGAAACGGCAGCATCACCATTTTCTGTCACCAAGGTCATATTGCGGCTAGCAAATTCTGCTTTAAAAGCGTCTAAAATCCTTTTCTTGTCAATGTCATTTAATACCTGATCGCTATTTTTCTGCCAGCCTGCAAAAGTGTAAGTTTTATACTTACTGAAATCAGTTGATTTGTCATAATCCGTATTAACCTGAGCAAACGAAAGGTTATGCGTCATTAGAAAAACGATAAAACTTGCAATAATTTTCATTAGATTTTTCATGCTCTTAAAATGTTTAAATTAATATCATTAGTGTCCGACAAACTTTTTTAAAAGCGGGATTTCCAATTTAGGATTTCCCGCTTATTTTATATCTTGAATTTTACCACAAAAAGTAGTTTTAAAAGTACGAATTTTAGCGGACAGCCAATAATCAAACAACTTTAAAAGTTACTTTCTCCAGAGATTATTGCTCGTACGGTCTCAAAACATAATAGTGATAGGTACTACAAGCGTTTTAAGACTTATGATCATTTGGTAACGATGCTTTATTCTACCTTAGGTGGCGTTAGTTCTTTTCGTTAGTTGTATACTATATTGCTAGCCTGTGAAGGGCGTATAGGGCATTTGAACTTAAAACATTTTCCAAAACGCAGTACTCTGTCTGATGCCAATAGGAATCGCAGTAGCGAAGTCTTTGCAAGTATGCTTTAAAAGGTAAGAAAAATAATTAATAATGCATTTCACGCGGTTTCAAAAAAAGTTCGTTTTTCGAGGCCGTCTTTCTACTCGTACATTTGCTACCCGACCACTTGTTTTTCTTTAATAAATGGCTGATGGTAATGTCGTTCGCCTGTGGCTTTATACAAGGCATTGGCCACCGCACCGAAAACAGGGGGAAACGGAGGTTCTCCCATACCTGTTGGGTCGATTTCATTCTGCACAAAATGCACATCGATCTCTTTTGGCGCCTCTTTCATGCGGATCATTTGATATTGGTGGAAATTGTTTTGCTGAGGTACTCCGTCCTTAAAAGTCAATTCGCCAAAAAAAGCATTACCGACACCATCGGTTATCGCCCCCTCTGCCATGTTTGTGGCCGCATCGGGATTTACCACGATTCCACAATCGATAGCACAAACTACTTTTTCCACCACAGGTTTGCCATTCTCCATCTTTAAATCCAGCACATGCGCTGCATAGGAATTATGACAAAAATAAGCCGCGACCCCACGATGTTTCGTTTCATTATTTTCGTTCCAGGCCGATTTTTCCCGCACCAGTTCCAAAACTCCGGCATATCGCTCGGCATCATAGTCATTCTCTTCTCCAACCGGATTCTCCTTGGCACGTTTTAGCAAGTCTAATCGAAATTGAATAGCGTCTTTGCCCATAACTTCTGCCACTTCGTCCAAAAATGCCTGTTCCGCCCCAGCCATAAAATTGGATCGGGGAGCTCGAAAAGCACCTACCGTAATATTGGAATCAATGGCCCATTCTTCCGCCAGGTAATTATCAATGGCCCCTGCCGGAAAACGATTGGCGAACAATGGGCTCTCCGGTACACCGCCCGCCTTTATATGCAAGGCGGTCAAATTATTGTTTTCATCAAAAGCCGCCCGATAAGTGGCATGATAGGTTGGACGATAAATGCCGGTCGTCATATCATCTTCACGGCTATAAATTAACTTAACGGGAGCATTTACTTTTTGGGATATCAGGGCCGCTTCCACCACAAAGTGGGCATAGCCCTTTACGACCAAAACCACCTCCCATTCTAGGCAGTTCCATTTCAATATTTTCCTTGGGTATTCCCAAACTGCTTGCTATGGTAGGAATAATAAAGGATGGAATCTGGATGGGCGCCGCAATTTTCACCTTATCGCCTTCCACATGGGCAAAAGCATTTATTGGCTCCATGCTATTGTGGGCAAGAAAAGGGGCCGTATAGCTTCTCTCCAAAATCTTTGCTGCATTTTTGAAGGCGGCCTCCGGATTGCCATCCTTTCGGACCATATTTCCTGGTATGGATGCAAGGGCTTCCATCTGTGCTTTGTGGCCCTGTGTGGATTCCAGTCCCGCAGGGGTATTTCTTGTTTCCTTTCCAAAAAAACCATTGACAATTTCAGTAGTTGCAGTGATAGGCTTCCAGTTGACATTTAATTTCTTTTTGGCCTGCATGACTTCCCAGGTAGAGTTACCGACTATCGCCACCAATTCAGGAAAAGCGTTGGTATCAAACCCGTGTTTTTGAAATCCCTCCTTAAAACTTTTGATGGTTATCACATCCTTAATGCCTGGCATGGCTTTGACTTCCTCGTCATCTACCGATTTCAAGGTCATTCCAAAAGCAGGCGGATGTACGATCATGGCGATCAGCATTCCTTCCTTTTGATAATCCATGCCAAACATTGGTTCACCGGTTACAATGCTTTTTCGCATCTACATTTTTATGTGAGCGGCTGATGAGTTTAAAATCTTTTACTTCTTTCAATTGCACTTCTTCAGGCACGTCAAGTGTCGCCGCAACCGAAGCCATTTCGCCGTAACCAGCCGATTTTTTTGTGGCTGCGTGTTGCAATACTCCTCCTTCGGCGGTAATTTCTTCTACGGGAACCTGCCATGTTTGTGCAGCCGCGGCCATCAACATCTGTTTTGCGGTTGCGCCGGCCATTCGAAGGGGTATCCATCTAGCTTTTATTCCCGTACTACCCCCTGTAAGTTGAAAGCCATATTTTTCTGCATGATACGGCGCTTGCTCTACCACCACGTTTTTCCAGTCCACATCCAACTCTTCTGCCACCAACATGGGCATGGATGTTCTAATATTCTGACCGAATTCGGGATTTGGTGTGTAAATGGTCACTACCCCGTTATCCCCAATTTTCAGATAAGAATTCATCTCGAACCATTCGTTGGGCATTTCCATACCGGCCATCTCCTTTGCCTGTTCTGGCTTACAGGAATTTAAAAAACTGAATCCGAGTACCAATCCCCCACTTGCCAAACTTGTATTCTTAATAAAAGCCCTACGTCCTATGTGCGTGTTTATCTTTGTCATCTTCTAATTTTTTCTAATTAAACGCTTTCGGCATTTGCGGCTGTTTTAATGGCCTTTTTTATTCGCGTATACGTTCCGCAGCGACAGATGTTACCGTTCATGGCCGATTCAATTTCTTCATCTGAAGGATTTGGAGTTCTTTTTAATAATGCGGAAGCTGACATTATCTGTCCTGCCTGGCAATACCCACATTGAGGTACATCAATTTCTAACCAAGCTTTTTGAACTGGATGATCGCCATTCTCGATCAAACCTTCAATAGTGGTAATCTCGTGCTCACCTACCGCTGAAACCGGCAGTTGGCAAGATACGCACGGCATTATCTCCTAAATGTACCGTGCATGCCCCACATTGGGCGATACCGCAACCGTATTTGGTGCCTACCAATTTTGCATGGTCTCTCAGCACCCAAAGCATAGGCGTTGTTGAATCAACATCAACGTCTTGCGTTTGCCCGTTAATTTTTAGATTGAATTTTGCCATCGTCTGTTGCTTTATTATTTTGACCTTAATTTACTGCTTTTATATGATATCCTATTTCAAATTTTCTTGATGATTTTTGCAGGAATACCTCCTACAACAACATTGTCGGGTATGTCTTTAAAAACGACCGAACCTGCGGCAACTACCGAGTTTTCGCCTATCGTTACACCATGCAAAATGGTAGCATTGGCACCGATCCATGCATTCTTTTTAATGTGGATGGGTTTCGGAACCAACGAATGTCTTTCATGAGGAGCAATAGGGTGGCCTTCTGTTAGCAAGCTGACTTTGGGCGCTATCAGTACCCCATCTTCAATGGTTATTCCTCCTAAGTCCAAAAAGACACAATCAAAATTGATGAAGACGTTTTTACCAATTTTTGTGTGCTTGCCGTAATTGATATACAAAGGCGTAAAAATAGCAACGCTTTCGTCAATTTCACTCCCTGTAATTTGGCTAAGCAAATCCCTGATTTCTTTTGGATCTGTAGCGTTGTTCATCTGCACCAGTATTTTTTTTGTGCTGTACGAGGCCTCACGCATTCTATAGGCTTGGGGGTCGTTTGGCTCAATGGTTTCCCCATTTTTTAACCGCTCAAAAATGTCCTTATCCGATTGGCGTAAAATCTCTTTTTTATTTTCTTCTTTTTCCATATTTTCAGATTACATCATAGACAATGGCCATCATATTTTTCGTTTCTACGTTCGCCTGTTGGCGCCACCAAAGCTGTACACCAGGGAAATATTCCATGTAAAATCATCTTCTGGTAGTATCTCTGTATCAATAGCCTTATTGAGGATAGCCGAAATCGAAATGGGAAAATCCTTTTTTATCAAGGAAACAAAGCCCACAATATAAATACCTTTTAAATCAAATGTATTATTCCATTTATCTATTGAAAAAATAATTCCTTTGGTCATTCTTTTCAATTCATTTTAATATGTGGTTTTTCCTGAGCCTTTATTTCCAACTATTAAGTGAATCATTTAGTGTTTTATTAAAATGTGGTAACGGTTTGAATAAACGCCTTTTTTAAAAGCGTTTATTATGTGTTAGAAATGGTATTTATCCAATTTTCAATCGTTGTTAAATAATCAGGATGCAATTTAGACCAATAAGGAAAATCACTTTCCCCAATATTATACATGGAATGAGAGGCTCCTTCCAATAAAACGGTTTTAAAATTATCATGGTCTGATGTTATAAGTGCCTCTGAAATAATTTCAACACTATTTACAGGTATTATTTCATCCTTAGTTCCTTGTATAATAAGCATCGGTTGCTTTGTTGTTTCAAAGTAAGGTATTGGACTATATAGAAGTTTTTTATCTATTTGAACTTCATCCAGATTTGGCGCCCATATATTGGCAAACCACGAATTAGATTTTTCATTATCTATAGCCTTTTCTAAATCTGTTCTGGATAGTTTACCTGCTATAAATTCAAAAACCTTTCGTTGAAAATTAGTTGCAGCATCAATTTCATTTCCGATTGCGTCTCTATTTCTATTCCTCCAATAATTCAAATCACTTTCCAGTAAGGTAACCCCCGGGCAACTTACCACAATCCCATATTTCAAATTTTTTAATTCGCCTAAAATATATGGTATTTTCGCAGCTCCCTGACTACTCCCCTTCACTCCTGTTTTATTCAATGGAATTCCAGTCTTCTTAGAGAAATAGTTAATCGCAGTGACATCATCTGCTGATAGTTCCTCAATTGTTGCACTATTCCAATTACCCTCAGAATTTCCAGTTCCCCTTTTGTCATAATGAAAGGTAGTAAATCCCATTTGAGCAAATAGCATGGCTTCTGCACGTGAAGCACTTCGATCTGCGTTTCCAGAAGAAGTTACAATTATAAGGGCTTTCCCGTCATTGTTATTAGGGTGCCAAATAGTTCCATTTAAACGTAACCCATTGGATTCAAAACTAATCTCCTCACTTTTTGGGGTATTGCTATTGTCTAAAAGTTTCTTTTCTAAAGTGTACTGGGTTGTAGTAGTATCAACGCTAAGTGACCCCCTAAGTTTACTATAATTATCAATCCATTTGTTTTTGAAAACGTATGTGTAAAAATCGCTTTGTAACTTAAAATTTATTGAGTCCCCATTTACTTCAACATTTTGAAAGGGAATTCGATTAGCATTTTGCTCTAAACTTGTAAAGAAAACATTGAAACCTGCAGAATCTCGTTCTATTTCGAATAGCAACTTATCGGAAAAGTTACCATGTTTAAATAACCCGCTAAAGTTCCCTGTCTTTTCATCTTTATTAATTTCTGAATTGGAATTACAAGAAAATAGCCCAAATGCTAAGCCTATTATAAGTATTCTTTTCATACGTTAATTTTTAAATGCGTGTGTTTTATATTGTTTCTAAAGTGCCCGTGTATGATTTTGTGTACTTGAAAATTTAGAATTTTCCGTTGCCTCGAATTTGTCGCCACTTTTTAAGAATTTAAAATCAAGCATCAATTATATAGCATGCTGTTATCCGCTTTTATTACCTATTTTAATACAGATTATTTTAATCATTTTGATTTGCTGAAAGTCTATTTCTGGAATAATATTTCCCATGAACAATAACAGCATGTATCTGGTTATATGCGGCTATGTCTTGCAGTGGATCTTCGTCTAACAATAATAAGTTTGCTATTTTTCCTTTTTCGATAGTTCCGTATTTGTCACCTATATGAAACGCATTTGCATTGTTACTTGTGGCAGCAATAAATATCTTTTCTAATGAAATGCCAGCATCAACCCAATGCTGCATTTCTAAAAAACCATTATAACCCGGAGGGTTGGTAGACATGTTCATAGCGACTCCATCTGTTCCAAAAAGTAATTTTGCATCATTGTCAGAAAGAAATTTAGCCACCGTGTTCATTCTTTCTATAAACACTTGCTGAATACCTCTGAACATAGCTTCATCACTTTCAAATTGTGGTCTTAGAAAATTATAGAGCATTGGATTAATCGCTTTTATAATTTTGGCCCGGTTTACTATTTTTTGTTTCCCCCAATTCCCTTCTTCCGTGTTTAGCCAGTTTAAATAGGCCTCAGGAAATATAGCTCCTAGTGCCGGATCAGCGTTGAAATTATCGTCAAACAAATCGACTTCACCATAAATAGTTCTAAATGTTAGCTGGATTCCAATCTTTCTAGTTGCTATTTCCTTCAGTAGATCCTGATGTTCATGAGTGAATGCTGTATCTAAAAATTGCTCAGGATTCCTGTACCAATTCCACATAGAATGTGCAAATATGTCTATTCCTGCTTCAAGACCGAATTTTTGTGCGTCATAGGAAGTGGCATGCATTAAAACAGGGATTCCTTCTTTATGGGCCTGTGCAACCAGATCTTTCATCAAATGTAAGCTTGGTAATTCCCAACTTTGTGGAAAACCAGATGATTCATCTTCATAAACTATTTTGACACCTATCCCTTGCTGCTCTCTTACAATAGTACTTACAATTGCCTGTGGTGTATGTAACTCGAGGTTAATAGAATCCGGGATGTGACTATTTTCATTGTATTTGTCAAACAGAAAAGGATATTCCAGCCTGTCCTTAAGTGGCAACGCTTCCATTTCCATCATAAAATCATTCATTACCTGAACTTGCTGCCCACAGGTATAAATATCAGGTCTGATAGCATGATTTTTGATTTTCTCCACTATGTCTGGCGCATAGTTATTTACATCGATTACCGTTGTGTAGCCATAATAAAGATAACTTTTAGGCAGCTGATTGAAATAGCTTTTGGCTAATTCGGGATGATCCCTTTGGTTTTGCCAGGTCATACCTGCCACATTTGCCAAATGAACATGACTATCTATTAATCCGGGAATAATATATTTACCCTTACCATTAATCTTTTTTACAGTACCAGTTACGCTTGGTTTTTGCATTCCGCTATAAAGGATCGTCTCTTTATCGAGCAATACATATCCCATATACGTATCAATTATGCCGTCCTTGTTGGCAGATATAATAGTTACATTTTCTACAAGTAATCCGTTGTTCACATTGAAGGTTGGACTCGCATTTTTACAGCCCATAAGTACGACCAGGCCGATAGCAATTATTGTTCGTGACAAGTTCATTTTCCAGCTGTTTAATGGCAAAATAATCACACAGAAAAGGATTAAATGCCTTAAAAGAAGATTTAGGACTCGATATATTTAGAATAGTGGTCCTAAAAAAAGATTTAAGACAGTGTGGTTGTTAGCCCTTTCTATATTCAGAGGGAGATACTCCTGTGGCTTTTTTGAAAGCAAGATTAAAAGTAGATTTAGAATTAAAACCGCAATCAAAGGCAATTGTTAGCATTTTTAGGTGACCATATTTCTTGTCATTTAGCCTTTTTTTTACTTCTTCAATGCGCCAATCATTAATATATTGGTTAAAATTCTTATGCATATGTTCATTGATTATATAAGATAAGTTTTTTGGATTTACATCTAAAGAACCGGCAAGAGAAATAAGAGAAATATCACCATCTAAATAGGGTTTTTCCTCATTCATAAAAAGAGTTAATTTATTCAATAAATTTTTGCTTTCTGCCTCATCTATAATTAAGGTTTTCCTTATTGTAATTTCCTTAATGTCAAAGAGAAATCGATCATTTATAATAACTTGTAAACTCATATAATAAAGGATCACAGCTAATATTAGCATCATTGGGTAATAATATATAAGATCCATACGATAGTGGAAATACACTAATTCTGCCAAAATGTAGCCTAACCAAATAACAAAAAAACCAATAAAAATGAATGTTAGTTTTTTTAATAATGGGTAAAGTCCCTCAGCATAAGCAGACTTATGCTCTCTAATAATTTTATAAGTTAGATACAGGTATATTAAAAAATAGATGATGCTAAAACCATCGTTAACTTTGATAATGTTAATTAGATAGGTCTGGTAATGGACTGAATTTTTAAAAGAAACATGAAATAATAGGTACCCTAAATTTATAATAAGAAAGGGTAGATAATGCAGGTAATTAAATTTCAGAGCATTCCTAGTGATTCTTGAAGATTCTTTTGCATAAAAGTGGAATGCGGGAGAAATCAATAAAATGAAATTAAGATTGATAAAGACCCATGATTGGTTTTCATAGAAGCCCAGCTTTACAACTCTTCCTAAAATTGCTGCAAAACCAATTAGTATGAGGGCTAAATAAAAATTTTCTTGTTTGGATTTGTACCCTTTTATTAAAAGAAAAACGCCAATAATAAGACCTTGCATGGCACCAAATGAGATGATGAAGTTTATAATATTGTACAATTTTTTATTTCTTTAAATTTTCGGTTATTTCAATTCAAATGTTTTAGAACGTGTTTGTAACAGGATCAGTTGCATCTTATAAGTACCTAATTTAGCAAATAAAAACCCAGGTACTACGATAACAACTTCTTATAAATAACAGGCATTTGACCTTTCCACTTTTGCCATAAGGCATCCTCACCGATCAAGTCTGCCATAAAATGGGCAACGTTGATTCTACTAACTTTTCCCGCATCAAAAATTGCGCTTCTAATGGGGGAAGGATGCACTTCGTATTCAGTTACTTCTGGTTCATCATTTAACCCATCAGGACGAACGGCGGCCCATTCGACCATGGCATCATCTTGACCGATTTTAGTTCGTAAATAATCAGCAGCCCTTTCATTATCAACATGGGGTGGAAGCAATAAACGAAGTAATCCAATAACACACTTTTGGGCGAAAGAAATAGGTTCATCCAAATCGCGATTGCTGTTTCCCGAAGTATTCATCAGTACATATTTTACAGCCTTTTCAGGGTTGTTCAATTTAATTGCCTCACACAATCTGTGCGTGGCATTGGTTACCAATCTGCGCGGTCTCCCATAAATACCTCTAAAGGTCAGGTTATGGCCCAAACACGAGGCTATGGCATCACAGCCGGCAACATGTTCTGCCATTTCCGTATCGCTAAGTTCCAGAATACTGGCTTCGATAATAAATAAATTACCATCATTTCTGATGGATCCAGGTAATCTTGCAGCGCTTCGTACAACAGCCTTAACGGTATGCCCTTGCTCAAGAAGATGCGATACCAAGTGTTGCCCCGTTGCCCCGCTTGCCCCTACTACTAGTATTGTCATTTTTTACGCTTTTTTTTATAAATTCTCCTTCTTGGCTTTTCTCCAAAAATACAGTCCGAACAAAAAAGTAACCAAGGCAAACATAATCCCGTATTCACCAAGCCAGTATTCGTTTCCTTCAATTTTTGAGGTTAACGGGGGGAATATTTTCTGAACATACACATTGCTTACTGCATGAAAGATTACTGCCGGCCATAAACTGTTCGACTTAAAAGTGTAATAGGTCATCATAAACGACATGGAAATTATCACGATAAAAAAAGTAGTCATTTCTAAAGGAATATTTCCACCATAATATACTATTAAGGGCCAATGCCAGGAAGCCCAAACAATTCCACTAAAAAGAGAAACGCCATTAAAAGACAGCACCTTTCTCAGTTCATAGATAAATAAACCCCGCCAACCTATTTCTTCTCCCAATGTAGTAGCCATTGCCCGAATAACACCAACAGTACCTAACAAGATAAATGCCACGACTACGGAAAATATTGGATTTAATGTCCCAATTCCAACTAAACCAAGCGCTTCGGCCCAATTTAAAATCATTTGCCCATTTGGTAATCCTCCCAAACTGAAAGACCAGATGAATAGATAGGTAATCAACACATATAAGGCAGGGACGAAATACGATAAGCGAATATATTTCCAATTTCCCCAATCCCATTTCAAAGAAGAAACAGACCGTCCTTTCAATTTTAAGGTAACTATCGCTGCTAAGGCTGGGCACCACATAAGGCCTCCGATGTAGATGCTGGAGGGGTACAAATTAACTATTGCATAATGAAATAGGCTACTAGTAATTGTAACAATACTTAAGAAAATAAAGATTGTTTTCCACGCCTCTTTACGTTCCGATACTTTTTGTAGCATTTTAGGTTGCTTTTATAAATGACGATACAGTTGCGTAATAGTTACAATACGCCCAATGGTTGGTGTGAGAATTGTGTTGGTTTTGTTTGTTTCTTTTTTTGCGTGTCATTTTTTTTAAGAACGGTCCACTTTCGTATTTCTCAGAATTTTTACAATACGTTTATATACTTTTTCCGAAACATTCCAAGAGTATCCGCCACTGGTATTTACAAACTGAATAACGACCGCATCAATATCCTTGTGATACTTGGCAATACTGCTGTATCCTGGTAATAATCCTGTATGTTCATATACATAGATAGATGAATAAATAGCTTGTTCCTGATCATTTAGCAAAGAGCCGTCGTTCAACGCCCTCAAGAATATACCCACATCCTGCGCTGTAGCCACCATTGAGCCCGCAGGGCTTATAAAATCATTGGGCTTTAGATCGGGATCATAATCTACGGCATATCCGCTCATAACATCTTCTAAATTCACTTCACTTAGCAAACTGTAGGTATGGTTCAGCCCAAGTGGCATCAAAATTTCCTGTTTGATATAGTCATGGTGGCTATAACCCAATGTTTTATCTAAGATTTCACCGATCAATAAATAATTTGTATTCGAATACCTATATTTTTTGTCAGGTTCAAAATCGGCAGGGGTATCTAAGACCAAATCGAGCGATTCTTCAGTGCTTTTCGAATAATCGTTTTCCCAAAAACCAGGATAGTCGGTGTAGTTCGGAATACCACTCCGATGTTGTACCATCATTCTCAAGGTTATTTTATCGGCATTTTCAATTCGTCCCACAAGTTCCGGCATATAATCGGCTAGCGTTTTGTCTAAAGACAACTGATTGTCATTGACCAATTTGGCGACCGCAACCGCAACATATAACTTGCTGATACTGGCAATCCTGAATAAAGCTTTCGGGTTGGCAGGAATTTTGTTTTTTCGATCCTGCCAGCCAGCGGCATACAATTGAGGTGGCTTTCCAACTTGGTCTACATACACAATCATACCTTCCAATCCGTATCCAATGGCATCATTGACCTGTTCCTGAACCGTATCAGGTAATGGTGTTAACAGTATTCTTAGTAAAATCCATGGTACAAAGAATAGTGAGCTGATGCTTGCCATAATAAACATTATTTTGAGTATTCGTTTTGTTTGTTTCTTGCTCATAACTTATTGGTATGAAATGAAATAATCTCTTTTTTATACCTCGTCATTATTTTTTCCGGAATTTAATCTCCGTCAAAAAAATCAATCATCGGTGATCATTGCATTAATTTCATTGACAACGGTTTGTCCAATAGCTTCCAATTGATTGTATTGATGGATCATCGTATCAAATTGAAAGGCTGCCAAACTAATTACGTTTCGGTAAGGAGCAGACGCCGTGTATTGCTTAAAGGCCTCATAATACTCAGATTGTGGTGTTGCCCTTATGTTTAGGGAATCCTGTGGCAAAACGCCAAACGCTAAAATTAATGAGACATCGAACTGGGTAGAAAGATAGCCCTCTTGATTCACCATATAATCGTTATAACTCTTCTCGTTTTCGGCAATGACTTCTATTAAACTATGGTATTCAGCCAATAGGGAATCCAGTGGGGTATTGTTGATTTTGCCAAAATATTCGGAATTTTTCAAAGCTTCGTATCCCCCTGTATTAGGTTTGAAATAGTAATCTGCAAAAGCATAACCACTAGCCATAAAAACAAAGAGATTCTCCTCTTCCGTTTTATCCAATATACTTATGCGCGCCTTTTTACATGCCTCGGCTATCTGCGCCCTACCCTTAGTAATCTCCTCCAAATGCTGCAAATCTTCCAAGGTATGGGATTTTATTTTAACCAAATACTCCTTCAAGGCGTTGTTATCCTTTCTGGTCTGATTCCAATTGTCAATTTGTAAGGCGATCAATATACCGATGACAACCAGCACAATTTCACCTACGGCATATAGTATGTACATTCTTGTCTTATTGTGACCCAAAAGTTGGAACCGTATTTTTCTGAAGATTTTCATATTATTTTATAGGTTTCAAAAGTTGCTTTCATACAAGTAAAAAGTCAGGTTTTAACATTATAATGAACTTAAAGTTACGATATCCTTACTTCAGGTCGGGCGTTGAAGTTTTGATCTTTCGAATTTCTTTGATGTCCATTTCAGCCAAAACAAAGGTCATACAGGAGCTGACGCAAGGCGTATGAGTAATGCGGAGAAATATGTCAAGTTTCGGGAGGATATAATAATTATGGCGCAGGCATATCAATTATGATGCAAAAGGTCATTTTCACACCAAATATGAGACCGTTGAGATAAGGCAACTTCATTATAAAATTTCTAACGAATATTAAGTATTATAGTGGGACTACAATAGATCAATCCTTTCTAGAAGTTATCCTAATGTAATAACCATCGGGGTCGATCAATCTGAAATCAGTAAGCCCCCATGGTCTTTCCTGTAGTTCGACATGTATTGGGTAACCGCTTCGCTTTACTTGCTTATAAATAGACAATACATCATCAACTTCCAATACAATTTCCACACCGATGCCACGATGTGAATCACTTTCTTTTAATTTTAAAAAATGGTCTTCCGGCAATTTAGCCTCTGGCCCTATTCCCAAAATCACAGCACCATTTATTACTTGCTGATAGGCTTGATTTATAAATTGGAAACGCCGGACATACTATACCACCTTCGCCGAAAAAAGATTGATCAATCAGTTGCCATAGGATCTTCATACAAGGTAGACCTTCTGGAAATTGGCAAAAAGGAAGTTATAATCTATGGTTTACTTAAAGAATTTCAACAGGAAACCATTGTACAGGTCATGATAAGTGAGGTAATAAAAACTTCAGAAATTGCGCGTATGTGTGGGAAGGGGGGGTATATGTAATTCTGATTAAATTCTCCGCAGCTCGCCATCGGGAAAATTATCATTTATCATTTTCAAATACTAAATATATTAGGTATTTTGGAATAAAATGAATGTGCGCGTGAAATAGTGCTTTATTAAAAGAGAAATGCAATTTTTATGTGCAACAAAATATTGTCAAACTAAGCGAATATTGAATATTAATTATTTGGTAATCCTTCATTTTTTTGTGTAAAAAAAAATAATATTTTATTCAAAGAATTATTTTTGCCTAAGTTATAAATTTAAAGTTTAATTATTATGAGACATTTTATCACCCTTTTCCTGGTCGCCTTTTTAATGGTTGGATGTAATAATGACGACGACAACAACTACCACGACTACTACTTAGAATACATAGGAGTTAAAAGCGCAGACCTTCCAGATGAATTTATTTTTGGACGGACCTATCGAATTAATGTTACCCTAGAATTACCAAATAGCTGTTATTATCATTATGGTCAGTATGATTACTTCTATGAAGGAACCACAAGGCTTATTTACCCTATTGCACATGTTGATGATAATGTTGCTTGCGCAGAAATTATTACAGAAAGTACATTCTCAATACCTGTACAGGCCCTGCAGTCTGAACCTTATATTTTCAAATTTTATCAAGGGGAAGACGAGAATGGGCAAGATATGTACTTAACTATTGAAGTTCCTGTAATTTAATATTATTAATAGTTTACAATTATTCCCAAAAGAAATAGTAGAACAGACCACCAATATGTTTGAAGGCCATATGGTGTTCTATCAGCCAGGGTCACTAAATCGGAAACCAACCTTTTTAAAAAATGTTAATCCTTTAATATGTAAACTAAGGTACCCGAATTTGTATTTAAAATAGTTTGTTATCCTAAATTTGAACAAGTCATTAACAGATTATTGAATCGTTAAAAAAACATGACTAATACAGGTTCGGTTTTTCAAATTGAAGTTACAGGAAAAATTAATACGTCCATAATTCATTTTATGGATGATTTCGGATTTCGTCTGGATAATGAACAAGGCGAAAGTACCTTCATAGGTTGGCTTCCAGATCAGAGTTTGTTGGATTGCTTGCAGGTTTAACAGATCTTCATTGCGAAATTAAATACGTTCGTAATTTGTTAAAATAAGGTCAGAATAAATACTAATTACCATAAAACAAAATGAAAAAAAATTGATTATCCTTTTAAGTTTGGTTGTATCGTTCTCATACGGTCAACAGAAAACAACTTCAAATGACACCTATGATCTGGTCATTTTAAATGGGCGGATGATGGATCCGGAAACCATGTTTGACGATGTAGCCAATGTGGGTATCAAAGACGGAAAAATCGTTGCGATAACAAAATCTTCTATTAAAGGAAAAGAAACCATTGATGCTACGGGACATGTATCACGGCGTTTTGGTGCTTTCGTCCAGTGAATATAGATCCAGAATATTAAATGGATTTAAAGGAGTACAAATTTTATTTATTCAATTCTTTATTTGAACTTTTAATAGAATATTACTTAGGAAAAACTTTATAAATATCATTGCGTTTTAGGGCCCTTGCTAGTTCAACACAATCGTTTTCTTTATACAGTCCTATTCTATAATCACCAATTCTTATACGGTAAGCGATGGAGTAGCCTTTCATTTTTTTTACCCCAGCAATTTCTTCTAAACTTTTGGCAGCTTCAATATTAAGAATCAATTCCCTGATCTTTGATTTTAGTCGCTTATCCTTGACCTTTCTAATATCATTAAGAAAACTCTTTAGGAATATAACTTTCATTCCCCTAAAGCATTCATTACTTCTTCTCTACTGACAGTTTCAGTTCTATCTACTTGTTGCATTAGTAAAAGAAGTCCTAAATCTTCTTTTTCTTCATCTGAAAGAGCATTCAACCGTTCTTTCTCTTTTTGTTCCACAAAAAAAGATATTGCCTTTTCCATAAGAGCCTTTACACTCATATTCTCAAATGCCGATAAGATTTTAAGTTTAGTCAAAATTGTTTCGTCAATGTCTATGTTTTTTTTCATGATCATCGTTTTATATATCAAATATACAATAAATATAATATATACATAATATACTTTTTATATAATTAAAATCTAATACTTTGACAAGTGCTAAATAACTTAGATGTGCATCGTTTATTGAACTTTGATACTGCTCACGTAGGTATCTCCCAAAAAATAAGATAATTTTTATGACCAAATAAGTTCTAGGTCTAAAAAGTGAAGTTTTCGTCCGGGTTCCCTTCGTACCAAATTCCACAATGCTTGTAGATATAGTATGTTCGAAAGTATGGGTAAAACAGGACACGAAATAGGACACCTTCGATATGAAATTTGTACTGATTTGGCTCGTTTTGGCAGTGTTTTTAAAAATATAAAGCCTTGGTAATCTTTTGTTTATGAAAGTTTCAATATCCAGTTGGGTTAAAAGGATTACGCCTGCGGCGTGATCCTGAGGTGAGGGGTGATTCAACAAAAGCCTGGACGCTTCGCGTTCATGTCTTATTTATTTGCCTGCGAAATCCTGTAAATTGATACTCGAAAATGCAGGATTACTCGCTTTGCTCGTGATCCTGAGAGGGGTGTGTTGCTCATGAAAATCCAATCCGGGCCAAAGGGCTCGAATGTCTTTTCCATTTGCTCCAGCTCGCAAGCAAGCTTGCGGCTTTCTCAAATGAAAAATCCAACCACTTACGTGATTGGATTTTCTTGGTCGGGGTGGCAGAATGTGAACCTTTCACCCTAATTCCTTAAAAACCAATATGTTATCTCTTTTTTTTCAAAATAGGACATCAAATAGGACATCCTCAACGGCGTTTTGACGCTTTCATACAATAAATATAGAAAAGGTTTATCAAAACGATATAAATCGATTCAAAATTAATTAATAAAGCATTTCATGCGGTCTCAAAAAAGGTTCATTTATAAACCCTTAAAAATGGGCAGAATTAAAAGTGTACTGTTTGTAACCTCTTTAAAATGATTTTTGGGAATTTATCGAACTGAAATTAAAAATCATTTCTACAATGTTATCGAGTACTCAACAATTACAAAGGTAGCTAGTGCCTTATCAATATCCTTTTTGACTTTAATCTCCATTTCAGCGCCATTTATAAGCTTATCCACAGAATCTAATACACCAATAGAATTGATCTGAAATAATTCTTTGCTTTCAATTTGTCTATTTGACTGCGCAAAATATGGAAAATGTTCATCCTTTATTTCTGCGATAAAATTATCATTCGGATTTGCAAAAAATTTATGCCACTCGTTTGGGAAATCATGTTCTAAACTTAAAAGTCGAAAGAGATTATTTGATCCAGTATCCTCTAATTTTTGTTCATAATCTGTGATTACTTCTCCTTTAAACACTTCGCCACCATCCAAAGCGGTATAACTTACATGCAAAATGACATCCGTAATTGTATTGTAATCGAATTGTTTCATTTTTGGAAGTTCTAAATTCCATAGACTATTCGCTATACCAGCGCCTTCAAACGGTAAATAGCGTTCATCTCTAAGGTTTCCTTCAAACATCCCGTTATCATTTTGAGCAGAGCTCGTGACAATTGATTTAATATTTGAACTTGTTTTAAGAATGTTCTCTTCACTATCAGTTATAGATGAAGCTATTCTTATATCACTGGACACTAATTCTAACTTACAATTAACACTGGTATAGGGTCCAGTTACACATGGTATTGATAACCCAACTGTTTTGATTCGGCGTTTATAATGCCCGGGGCAATCCAAATCAAACAACCACTCAGGTATTATTAAACCATCTACTTTACAAGTTGCTTTAAGTTGCAATAATCTTTGGGGATCAAGTCGTCGTAATGAGATATGTTTTGTTATTTCAAACTCTCGCTTATTATTTTCAAAGAAAGATGTTTCCAAACGACGTAAATCAAATTGCAGTTTTTCTCCTGACAACAAGCCCCTCTTTAAACTATCCCAGTACCCAAATTTAATGAGGTTACTGTCTTTAATTCCTAGCTCGAATTGATAACATTTTTCTGCTTTTTTTGCAAGATCATAGGCCATTTGGTAGCTTTGGAAGTAGATACTTGAAATTTGAGACACCATATAACCATACAATTCTGCATTTGTAAACTTACTACGCATATAGTCATCTACTTGTTTTGTGTTTTCTATTTGCTGTTCATGATTCTGCAATTCTTTCTCCGTAATTGACAATCGGATTTCAGCAGCTAGTATTTGCTTATCAATTTGCTTTAACTCTAAATCTGCAGTTTTGGCTTGAAACTTCCAGTCATCCATTCTTCGATGATAACTACCTAGTGTTCCTGATATCGATCCTATTAAGTTATTAATCAAACTCATTGTTCCAAGTTGGTCACTTTGTGCCTTAGCCGCCTTTGCAAGATTTGACCCACCATATGTCGATCCAATTGTAAAACCACTTCCTATTTTAAAATCTGGAACTTGTGAAACAGCACTTGTAACGGCATCTGCACTTGCCTTCGCATATTGTAATAACAAGCCAACATTGTTCGATTGGAATTGAATAGCCTCTCCAGTATTCATAAACTCTCGACTCTCATAATAGCTTTTTCGCTCTTCAATCGAAGTTCTACTTGCCAATAAACCTTCTAAACTCGTTTTAGATTCATCGCGTTGTTTTTTACGAATGTCTTTTACCAATTGTAGCATCTGCATTTCCTGATTAGAACGCAACAATGATAATTCTTCTGCATCTTTCTTTTCTAATGCTGAAAGTAAGGAAGCTCCTAATTGTTTCACATCATTGCAAAGTTCATTTGCCTTTTGCAAAATAATCTGGAAACGATAATGTGGCAATGTCGTATCTAATTCACTTAAAATAGTATTTAAGTCTAAGCCTGCAGCTTTAGCTCGAACTAATAATGTAGGGTCAATTGGTGGTTCAAATAAGGCTAATTGCCTTACTTGCCCTTCAATATTCATGCAGTTTCGAATCTTAAATAAGCGATCTGCAACCCTATCCCAGTATTTAATTAAAACATTGTTTTTTGGTGTGCAGAAATAAGGGATATATTGAGGTGCATCAGATTCATTACTGCCATTTGGTGTAATATAATTTTCAATTTCAGCAATAGTATTACTAAAGCGATCTAAACCATCATCACTATTGATTATAGTATTAAAACTTTGTTCTATAGGTTTTACTCGCTGCGGAATTTCTTCTGGCTTCTTACCTAATAAATTGGCAGCCAAGACATATAATTGAATTGCTTCATTAATAGACTCCATGCTATCACGTCTAAAGAGTTGATCTGCCCAGTCCATTAAATTATCTATATACTTCATAAATGTAGTTCTCATGTAAGTTGCAATTCGTAATCGAGCAACAGCATGTGGATTAAATGGGTTTTGTTCCCAATAATTCACTTGTTCTTCAAGCTCATTTTCATTTTGTAAAATCACATCTATTGATTTTATACCATCTATGATTTCTTTTCTAAATGGTTTTGTTTTCCAGAAACGCTGTGCATCATTACCACCAGAATCGGTGGTAGGGTCGAATATATAATGAAACCATTGTCTCGCTTCATCAAATTTTTGATTAGCATTTAGACGTGTTGCCATAAGCAAAGGAATATGAAAAAAGAGTTCCCAATTGTATAGTGAATATGAGCCTATAAAATCAAAGTCAAGCTTTTTATAAGGTCTTGGATATGGGACAACATGTTGAGTTGGTTTATATTCGTTATTCGAAAATATTGGTCTACTTTCAGGGTTTTGTAAATCAAAAGAATATAATCTCTCATGGCCATATATGTTTAATGTCTCAATATAATCGCAAACAAAAGGATGGTAGAAAGTTTTAAAGGCATACTTATATTCCTTTTTAGGTTTTTTTACCTGAGGTGGAATAACTCTATCATTAGAAAAGACATTATTTACACCTAGGGTATCTAAAAGAAAGGTTTGCAAAACTAGGTCTCACATTTGGAGTAATTGGAGTAGTTGGAGTGGTGTTATTATTTACTAAAACCCTAGATCTAATAACCAAATCAGGATTGAATGGAAATAATACTCTATTCATATATCTCTTCGTCTTATACGCTAATAAGGAAGTTTTAGAATCTTGAAAGAAGAAATATTTCAAAGGAATATTTTCAATATTATTCCTAGGAATGGTTACTTCAAATGTACTTGAAGTTTTATTTAGTAAAGTTAATTTCTCTGCATCACCATTTAATAATGGTGAAACTATTCCGTATTTGAATAAATCAAATTGATTTTCTCTACCCTTTATGAATTTAGAGTAATCTCTTTTTAAGTTAGAAGATTTTACAAATAGACTATATTCATTTATATCATTTGTATTTACTATTTCGATTTTTCCATTACAATATTTTAAGAGTAGAGTTTCCAAAGTATAATCTAGCAATTCCATTTTATCTAAATTGTCTTCAAAATTATCTGATCTAAAAGGCACCAATATTTTTATTAGACAACTATCTTCATTTGCTTTTGATACTAAAGAAACTTGGTTTTTTGAAAATTGTCTTGTACCCAGATTGTTTAGATTTAAAATTAATTTTTGAGTGAATGATTTTTTTCTTCCCCATGAGTTGTTTTTAAACTCGCTAACATTTAATTTTAATTCTAAATACTTTTGTGGTGGATTTTTTGAAGATATATCGCCGCTATTAGTATCTAAATTCATCATTTCTTTATTCTCAGAACGCTTTTCCTTCTCCTCAAAAATTCCCCAAAATAACACGAGTCTTCCATTCCAAACCACAGGCAAGATATGATCGCCTTCAATGTCTAGATCGATACGTTCCCATGCGGTCCAATTTTTGGTAGGTAATTGCTTGCGATAAAAATAGATATGTGGACTACTTTTAGTTCTACCAATGACATGAATATATTCGTCAGTTTTGGTTTGGCCGTCAATAGAGCGTTTTTCGGGAAACAATCCCATGATTTCTAAATTAGAAACTTGATCTAATTTCTCAAGATATTCTTTCAAAGCATCTTCAGCAAGATCTTCCGTCATGTCATTTTGCATGAGTTTGCTCTCTAATTCTTCAAAAAATGGAGACTTATCATCTCGTAATTCTGGTTGTATCCAATTTTCTGGATATAAAAAAATCTTTCTATTTGCCTCCCAAACACGATATTGTTTGCGCCATGTATTCCATTGGTTGGCAAAGTCGGCGTCGACAACTACATTATTTTCAATGCCCATTAAACATCGATCTACAAATAATTGTACAGAACTAATAGCTTGTTTTATTCTAGAACTTAACATACAAGAGGAGGTTTCCAAATCAATTAAGAAATGAGCAAACAGGTCATTGATATTTTTTATTTTATTGTCGTTTCTAAATTGTTCTTCATCTACAGCGAACAAAATATAAGCCAGCAATGCATCTCGTTTACGTTCTCTAATAGCATTACTTATTGGCTTAATGACCCCTAACCAGGCGGTAACATCATATTTTGATTTTAATAAATTCTTGGCAATTATAGTTTCGTTAGAAGTTAAAGTATCTATTGTTAAACTATGAAGTGTTTTAACCGATGTTTCGTATTTACCACTTTCATAGACACATTGTAAGATGTCACATAATAGCTCTCCCGAAAAATGATACATATCAAAAGTGTATCCTAAAAGCCCTTTATCTGTTGTTCCTAATAAATCTTCAAGTTCACTAAGCTCAACCTTAGCTTGTTTAGCTAATAACGCATTAAATTTTCCTTTAGTGACGTCTAAATTTTCAATCTTATTATTAAAAATTAAATACCAATCTTCAGATTTGTTTTTTAGCGTATTTCTAAATGAGACTAGCTTTAATAATTTTATGTACGACTCATAAGCATTATCATTTATTTTAGGTACTTCCCATAATTTATCAAATCCTAGTTCTGTTTTACTTTCAAAATATCTGTATTCATCGAATGATATTTTAGTTTGCTGGATAATTAATTGTACGCGATGCCAAATAATTGAAAAAGAAACATAACTTTTATGGACATCATTATTATTTAGCAATAATTCACTTGTAGTTTTACTAAACTCGGTGCCACTAAGAAATTTATCTATAAACTCATTTATGGAATCATTTAATATTAAATCCGAATTTTCTAAAGTGGCTTTTATATAATTTAAATCAATACTAAAGTGTTCACTTAGCTGTAATAAAATTGTGTCTTTTAAAATGCTATCATCTGCTCCAATATCTTTAAGATTTGTTATTTCATTTCTTAAAATATTGTATAGTTTTAACTCTTTATTTGGGTCAATAAGGTTTTCGTATACGTCGGGAATTTCACTTGAGTCAGACTCCTTTAAAACAGCAAATAATTCTAAAATAGATATATTGAAAGCATCAATTAATTTAATCGTTTCAATAAACCTCAAGTAATCAACGGGTTTTGCAAGCGAATTAATTGCACTTAATTCTTTTAGTTTTTGAATTTCAATAACCCTCCTAGAAAATACTCTAGACAATAGAACCTCCCGATAGATACTACTTACATTTTCTTTAGAAAGCAATCCAGTAACTAACAAACTATCTTCTTGCGATAAGTTTAAAAGGGCAATAATTTTAGATCTGAAGTTTTCATTAATAGATGGTTCATTCTCAAATTCTGTATCAGTAATTTCGATGCTATTTTCTTTATTCTGAAAAAGTAACTTAAAAAGGGAAGGTATCTCAGATTGACTGTCTTTATGGTGATCTAAATAGTTAACATCATCAATACTATACCACAAACTCAATAATTCTGGAATCGCTAATCCTAATTCAGATTTTAGTTTCACAACATGCGATAAGGGTAGAATTAAATTTGTGTTTATTGCCTCGACTTTGTTTGCATCAGTACTATTAGGAAACGCTGAAAAATCTAATGCACGTAATACGCGATCTAAGTCATACATACTCCACCCTATGGTCTTCCAGAGTTTAATAAAGCGAAAAACCTTGTCGTTTAATGCAATAGGAATAGAAAGTTCTAGTATATCAACGTTACATGTTTCAATGGTTACTTCGGTATCGTTTTCATTTTTTGGTGCTTCAATGCTTATCGCTTGATTCCCTTGATCATCCACAGGGTTTATAAATCTGCACCCTAAAAGTTGCAGCATATCTCTGTAATTTAAACCAGTATGCTTTAGTAAGTCTTTGACCAATGTTACTGATTCTTCACTTCCTTTAATATTACCATAAAGCACCTCTAAATCTTCAGGAGTTAGCCCTAAAACCTCAGCAGCTATTGTTATATCTTTATTGACCTCGCCTTTTTTTCCGTAAAACAATGCCATTAGATGATGTCTATCTATTCCTAATGCTTTTAGATAGGCATTCGTTTCTTCATATGGTAGATTTAGAAATGCCTCAATAGGTGTATTAATAGGGTCTTTTAATGCATCGTAAGCTTGATCGTTTGTATGTTCTGGAAATGCAGCTAATTGATCAGCATCCAATGTAGTTTGATAGGACTTAACTCCAGATGGTGCAATATGTTCTTCCAAAATTTCATTAACCAGATCGATATAAGGTAAAGGTGTATGTGTGTTTTTACAGGTTAATAATATGTGCTGTAAGTCTGGTCTTCTTCCATTTTTTTCATCATCATTTTCATCTCCTAACAATTCTATATAAGCTGATTCATTTTTTCTATTAATAAAATTAAGTAGGTCTACAAAATAAGCTGCTGGACTATACAACGATTGGCAATGATTACATTGGCATAATTGATTATCACCAAAAGTCTCCTGCAGATCTGGACCTTCTTTCTGTAAGGTTGACATCGCAAAAATTGGGATATCATTACTCATTTTATAATTAAATGCTATTGCAGTAGCTTTTTTATCTACCTCAACAGCTTTATTGTACATGGTTTTTGCATTAACAGTTCCAATAGTGTCATTAAATTGTTTGGTGAAAGATCGTTCTGTATAGTGTCTTACAATATCTGATGATGAGGTTAGTTTGGCTTTCCTCATTTGAGCTACATGCTCATAACTAGGAGAAAGTTTGTACAAGCGATTAACACTCATTAATTCTGAAGAAGCTTCTCTTTATCTCTTACACTGTTTGTGTTAGCTTCTTTAAATTCTTGCTTAATTTTTGTAGTTTCTAAATTGAAATCTGGATTATTAGAAAAAAAGGTTTTTAGATCATTTTTTACCCCAGACTCAAAGACCACTTTTCTGTCTTTTATCATCTTAGAAGCAAATACTGAAGTTGGGTACAACTCTTTATAAAATCGTGTTAGGGTTTCGGCGTAATGTGCTGATTTTTCTTCAGAAGTATCGCCTTTTACCCCTACAGGAAATGTTTTAATGCTTCCATTGGACACTAATTTATCTATGCGTTTTTTCCAATCCTTTTCTTCAAACTTAGCAAAGCCTCTAACATCTTTTAAATCACTATCTTTTTTACCTTCCTCGACTAAGAGATTGGTCAATGCCGATTGTTTAAGCGTTAGCACGTTTAAGTGCAAACTATGCTGCAAAGCCCTTATTTTTTTGCCGTCTTTAAATCCTTGAATGGTTACTAATTTTTTCCAAAATTTCTCTGGCTCTTCTTCGTACTTCAACCAAGTATCTACAACCGTCTTTTGGTCTTTAGGTTGCGATAGAACGTGACTTAATACTTTTTTAAAGTCTTTATTTTCCACATTATCTTCTTGTAATACTAAGACTGAAGACAGTGCATCAAAATGAGTGAGTATTTTTTTTATCTGACTTGAATATTTTGACGAAATAATATTCTCTTTTATAGCAGCTTCTAAGCCTTCTTTTATGCTCTCTCTCTTTACTAAAAACAACTCGTTCCATGTTTGAGGAAAAGACATTCTAAACAAACCGTAAAAAACATCGGGATCTAACTTGGCTAATGTGCCAAATTCATAGGCGATAGGCAGCAATTCTAACCTTTCTTTAGGTTCACCAGTTTCACCAGCAAGAAAACTAATATCTTGAAATTTATCATCCTCCTTTAAGTTCTCAATTTTTATCCGGCGTGAGCTAAGCAAAGGCTGAACTACATTTATTAAGGCATCAAATTCAGCTATTCCAATATAGGACGAACCATCAATTTTAAAATCTAAGGTGAATTCAGGTAACACATTAAAATGAACAGTAGATCTGCCCAATTCTTTAGCAATACGGCCAACTTTAGAAACAACAATAAAAATATCTGCCTGAGCTTTTTCTGCCCTTAAAAATTTTGAAGCAGTGTATTCTATTAAATACTGTCCGTTCTTATCTGTAACGACCTCACCTAATATTTGTTCAGTACGAAGGTCTTTATCATAGGCTTTGACTAAAACGTTAGGCATCGATGCATTAAACGCATCATAGATGGTACCCTGAACTGTGAGATTTGATTTGATTTTTGTTTTAGTCGCCATGGTCGTTTATTTTAACGTTTTATTTTATGTATAACATTGATTCTTATATGTGTAATTTATTAATGGCATAAAGCTTTCTAGGCCTATGAGTCGTTTTTGAATTTCATCAGCAAGCTTTTGTTATCTTCATGCTCTAGAGCAGATACGGCGTCGTCTAATTCAAACCATTTATGTGCCCTTTTTTCAATGGCTTTGCCTTCTTCCATTGACTTCATTAGGAAGAATTGAACATTTACGATCTTCCCGTTTAGCTCAAATGAGCTGGTCCCGATTTTTGATTCAATGCTGGCCCAGATCCCTGTTTCTTCCTTTACTTCTCTTATCGCTGTTTCTTTTGCAGATTCACCAGGCTCAATATGTCCTTTTGGGAACACCCAGGCTCGAGGTGGTTTTTTTGTTTGCACCAATAAGAATTCTCTTTTAAGACCTTTTCCTTTGTGGACGATACCACCTGCATGCGTAATTTCATGCTCACCGCTTATAGGCTTTTCTCTGAATCCATTGGGGTCTGCTGCTTCCAAAGTGATTATGTACCAATACGTTAACCTCACAGATTTCATACGCTGGTCTATATAGCGCCAGGAGGCCGGTATTATTAGAATTAAACTGGCGACAGAGAATATCCAATTATTGAAAACCAAAAACCAGACAAATAAAAGGCAAAAAACCACCATTAGGCTCCGAAAAAATTTCGAATTGGCCTCGAACTGTTGTACCTCCATTGCAGCCCGAGGATGATGTAAGTTTAAACGGGTCTTGGACCATTGAAAAGCATTTATGCTTTCCGAGGCTACTAGTGGTTGTAGGTAATGCGATTTGATTCTCAAAACTTTTCTCAGAGAACGGTCGGCATACACTTTAAAAAAATGATTGCCCAGCCATCTCATCAATTTGGACTGCAACTTATCCCCTTTGTACAGCCTTTCCGCTTGTTTTGAGGATCTGGCATTGCTGATCTTCTCGTACAACAAATCATCGAGGAACTTAGCGCCTAACAGAAAAATGAAATGACCCAATAGGTAACTTGCAAAAAGAAAGATTACCCAGGACTCGCTGTTGCTCAAATCAAAAGGTTCACTGGTATCGACAATACTCTGGTAGACTTTATTTTTGATTATAAAGGACAGTAGGGCGCCAGGTAGAAGGATGGAAAAGAAATCCATCAGACCTATGAAAAATTTATTAGGTTCAAAATTCATCTGTTATACATTTAATTTATATCAGGTGATTTATCAATGTTGATCTCAAAAACTTTTTGGGCACTGTGTTTTGACTTATCATGATACTTATAACTGGAACGGGCTAAAACAAAACTTATATTCTCGGGTATTCTGGCCACATAAATAAATCGCTGTAAAATTTGAGGTTCAATAAAATAATTTCCTTTATTTTTTAGAAGATCTGTATTTGCAAATATGATAGGGAACTTCGATATAGAATTTTCATCTTAATTTTAGTCTTGATTTTCACTCTTCAACAATTTGATTTCTGTATTTTTATGAATTCCTAAAAACCTTAAATGCAGGTCATTAATTACTTTTCTTACTAAAGCCTTATTATGTAAAAACATAGAAATCTCTGCAATATAATGGCCACTTTATGGGCCAACAAAGACAGTCTCCAACTCAAATTTCACATGGGGCTCATATTTGCGCTCTACTCTATTTATATCATGTTCTCTTGCTTGTTCTTCTTTTTTTCGTTGTTGTTCAATTTTATAGTCGAAGAATAAAATTATAAGTGGAATACTGGCCAATATGGCCGTATTAATAATATCTATATAGCTAATCTCTAATAAATCCATGTTTTCTTATTTTATATTTTTTCTTTTTTGATTAAATAAATCTGTCACCTTTTTTATTTCGGCCAAATTATAAATAGTCCATCCGATTTTTTTCCCATCCCTAACAAAACCTTAAGGTTTTTGATTATGGTATCAGCAAGGATATCACTTGGTGACACTACTTCAATAGCAGTAGCGCTACCAGAACTAGAAAAAATAGTAACATCAGGGCGAAGTTTACTATTTACTTGGCCATTGGTCATAACCTTCCATGATTTGTTATAAAAGCCCTCTACATCAGTAGCCAATTCAGCTTCAGTAGCACCCTCTACACTTCTTACTGCGTGTGGATCTTTATCACGAGGAATGCCTTTTCTGTTTGTCTTTTGAGGTTTACCAGTCATTTTGATTTTGGGTTTTGGCGATGACGCACCAGCTGTTAATCGCTTTGCCGGAGGTGGTCCTGGGGGTAATGCCTTCATCGCAGGAGGGCCTGGTGGCAATGCCTTCATAGCCGGTGGGCCAGGTGGTAATAATTTTTGTTGATTCTCAACTTTGAATCCTGGATTTTGGACTTTACTTTCTGAGGTTATTTTAGCAACTCCGGCCTTGAGCAATAAGGCTCCAAAAAGTCCCTTTACTCCAGCTTCAGCTCTTTGCGTGTCAGATAAATCTTCAAAATAATTGTCATTTTTATTTCCTGGTAATAGATCCGAAGGATTATATAAGTTAACTCCTGTCGATCCTTCAGCTAGATAAATTCCAGTTTCTACAGCTAGAAGTTCAGGCCCAGCAACAATAATTGCACCTACGTATACGGTTGTTTTAAGATTCTCCCAACTACCATATCGCTGTCTTTTATGACCATTATCGTATTGCCTTCTTGTTATTGTTGAACCATCCTTCCTCATAGTAGGAGTATCTTTAGAACGCTCCCAACTTTCCATTTCCTCTTGTGTTGGCTTTCTGGCACCTTCAGGTATGTAAAAACGAGATTTTCCTTCTGGATTGTCTTCCGTGCAAAGATTTAGTTTACTCAGCCTATTTTGTGTTCCATCTGGATCAATAAGTATTATGGGGTTGTTAGCAACATACTGATATAAATTTGAGCCATCCCCAATCCCAATGGGATCACTACTCAACCACCTCCCCAACCATGGCAAATAATAACGTGCAGAGTGGTAACTTAACCCGCTCTCCTCATCACGCTCCATACCCGTATAGCAATAGCGTTTGGCTGTGGATTTAATAGCCTCATTTTTGGCTTGGTAGGCAGTGGTGCCGTAGGGGTGATATTCCTCATAAGAAATTACTTTTGCTTCGGGAGAGCCATCCAACTCCAAACTGGCAGACCCTAAATGGTTATGCAGTTGATAACGAACCAGATGTTTTTCTGTATCGAAGTTGCCATCATTTCTTGTTTCGATCATCACGAAACGATGAGCATCGTCCATTAAGCTTAACGTCCTTCTTTCCAAGCCGCTATTAGCACTACTGTGTTTTTTGTAGATCTCGTAACCCGAGATATAAATACGCTCCTCTTTTTTTATGGGCATGTTTCCTGTCGCAGTCTGCCGCTCCGATATTTTACGTATGCGTTGCCCGGTACCATCATATTGGTAATAGGTAGTTTCTGGAATATTGTCATCGGTGCAATGTTGCCTTGTGGTAAGCACTACTTCTTCTTTAAAATTCCAGCCTATTTTTTCCAGATGTGGCAGTTCCTCCAAAAACCCATGTTTATCATGGTGCTGGTATTTCGTGTAATTGGCAGGATTACCATTCGATCCAATATGGGTTGATTTTAGTCGGTTGTTGGTTGTTTCATAGTCATAGCTTCTGGTCCAGTTGCCACCTGTGGCCAAATGTTTCATTTCTCGAATATTTCCCACCGCGTCGTATTGATAGCTTTCGGTATAATCTCGGACCGCCATAGCATCACCTCGATTCATTGCCTGTCTAAAAGGTTTGTCGTTCCAGTTGTCACAATCACCAAAGTTTATGGCTGTATTATTTTCCCTTCCTGTTGCTGTGATTAACCGATAGGTAGCGTCATAGGTATATTTGCTGAGTGGTTCAATTTGGCTATTGGCAAAAAAACTTATAGGTATGGCCTTGTCTTCAATATGGGTAATGTTACCAACGGCGTCGTAGGAATAATGTAAATTCTGCAACGGATTTTGAACTTCGTTTTTTCTATGGCTCACCAAGCGTATGAGCCTAAAGGTATTTTCATCGTAATGGAAAATAGTGGCTACTGAGTTTCCATAAATTATTTTTCTGCGTTGGCCTTTTTCGTTATAATCAATGTCTTGTATATAGGTGGTCTTAATATCTGGATCAGCATGCTTTACATGTTCATTAGTAAGCAAGCTTGCTTCGTTGTATGTTGGTGTAATTAAACTGTCATCGGGAGCCGTTTGTTCCTTTATTCTGCCAAGTGCATCTGTTTTTGTAATAAACGTGAAATCCTCAAGTTCCAGATCAGCATTTAAGTTGGCATCGGTCCAATTAGCAACTTCCTTATACTTTTTAAATAATCTTCTTGTTGTTGACTTCGGTTGTCCTTTAAAGTCGTAAGCCGGAGTTTCTATCAGCTCCTCCGGTGTCATATAACTTTATGACTTGTCCTCTTAAATTTTTTAATTCAGCATCAGGTTCCAGATCCCCATAAAAAATACGATTATAAATATGGTCAAGATCAGAATTGTCTTGGGCATCACCACCAATCACTTTGCTATGTGTCGGGCGTTGTATGTCATCATAAAATTCTTCAAATACATGATTGCGTTCATCCCAACTGTATATGGTGTTTCCAGCCAGATTGTTAAACATCCATCGTTGTCCTGCATCCATACTATCTTGGTAGACCTGACGGCCTAGCATATCCTGTTTATAGGCCATTACCGCATTTCCTCTTGCATCGATCACTGCTTTGGTATTGCCTTCTATATCCAGATTGATAAAGGTGGTATACAAACGGTTATTGTTGGCGCTATCTTTTGCATTGTGTTCTATACTCAGTACAGGTCTTCCCAGTGAATCCAAATACACCGAAGAAGGTGTATTAGCATGTTTAGCTGCCAACCAAGCTGCTCGTCGCTCTTTATTATTCAAAGGTTCGTTTTCTATTGATGGGTCTGGGCTACCTCTATCCACATACCATAGACTTTCTAGTACCGTATCATTCTGGTCAAAACTGAGTTGTTTCCAGGAATCGAATTCCACCCTTGTCAATGTACCATCCGGTAGCTCGGTTTTTATGAGCCTTCCAATGGAATCATAATACATTATTGGCGTAACCCCGATCTCTATCAAGTCGGGCGCATCTTCGTAGCCAAAATTGGTGCTGAAATAGGGTTCGTATTGCTTTATGGGATTGCCTTTGTTGTTCAATACCGTTCGCCCGTTACCGATCCATCGCAATTCTGGGGTAGTATCTTTCTCTTCTTTTATACCATTGTTCATAAAGAACGCCAAACCAGGTTCAGCTTGAGCTTTTACCATTGCCACATTACCGGCACCATCTGAATATTCAAAACTGAATTGGATGGCAGAGTTTTGATTATCCTCAAAATGTTCCTCACGAATAATGGAAGCGACTACGTTGGGTTGTGTACCTGTGCTTTTATACCTTTCAAAATCATAGACAAAACGAGCGGAAGCATTTTGCAATAAGTCATTCCCTTCTATTCTGAGTTGTGTTGTATCAGTATTATTAAATGTTGCGTTACTTAACAATTGAATTACATCTGTTGCATCTGCGCCAGGAGTTACCTCAAACTCCTTTAAACCTTCGAGATTATCGGCCATTTCGATAATATCTACTGCAGTTCGCGTTGCATCTGTATATACACCATTGCCTTCAGCAGCCACGGCTTTTACCAAGCCCAATTCATCTACTAATACCGAAGATGGGTTGGCATTGATATCAATCATTCTACTTGGAGACAAGGTTCTGTAGTTGAAAATGTCAATCTGTGACTTATTATTTAGTATATCTTCGGTTTCCCGTATAAAAAGATAATAACCATTATTGTCTCTTATGCCACCTGTAAAGGTCTCGGTATCATACACGACGGATGTCTTAGTGCCAAAAGGATCTTCAAACACAATTGGAGAATAGAATCTATCTTTAGCGGCATCTATATTTTCGTTTGTGGTTTTAAAATGGGTAAGACCTGAACGTATCCAAAAATTACCATCGATCCGGGAATAGTTACCTTTTGTTTCTATAAAATCATTTACTACTTGATTGTCTGCTTCAAGTTCTATGTTATCCTTAGAATAGATATCGGTAACAAGATTTGGGGTATAAGCCAACTGATAAGCTTCAAAAGGTAATCCCAGGGTATCGAAGAATTCAAATTCAAGGGCATTCAAATCATCACCTAGATATTTGGTTCTAACATGTTCGATCATTCTTCTTTGGAAACCATTTGTTGGTTCTACATGATATTCAATTTCAGAAGAAGAATTAAAAGCGCTAGTCACTTCTTCCAATTTAAAAAGTACATCATTACGGTTCAAACCGGTAAGTTCATAGGTTTTTGCTTCATATGGGAGTCTTAAGCGGTACGCATTTGGTACGTCAACATCCTGAAATTCAGTATTACCAACCTTATATTTTGCAAAACTATTTTGGGTGTAAATGATATGCGTTTTAACTTGCTCATCCTTAGCTGCCTGAATATTACTGGTAAACGCATTAAGTAGCTGTGATTTTTGTGTGGCATCATTGCTCAATACATCTTCGGAGAAATCGGTAATGGTGGATGCCAAGTTCTGAAAGTCAGCCTGTGCTTTATTCGTGTCTCTACCGTAGACTACAGAAGCACTTTCCAGAATGTTGCCCAAGTCATCTATCTTTGTATTCATAGTATGCGCAAGTCGATAATCGGTTTCGTCGCGTTCATAACTAATGGTTATCGCTTCGCTTTCGGTGACAGTGAAAACACCAAATTCATTTTTATCTCTTGGTTGTACTAACTGAATATTACAATTGTGGGTGGCCACTGTATAGGGTTTCGCTTGGAGTTTCAAAGCCTCACTTGTTGAATTTTTGGGGGCGTCCATTGCAAAAACCTCCTGACGCAACATCATTCCCTTACATGCTCTAAGTGCTTCTCGCCATTCGTCTGCACTCAACTTTTCGAGTAAATCCGGGTCTTGGATAGTTGATGATAGTTGCAATCGAGCATCTACTAGTTCCGGTTCGATTACTGTGAGGAGTTCATCAGCAAATAAACGGTTGTACTCCTCAAACCAATAGTCATCCTTAAATTGGTTGAGAATGCGCTCCCGATCGAAAAAAGCACCAGTATGGAACCATGTTTTTGTGAGCATCGGTTTCTGATAGTGGATTTCTGATTTTTCCAATTGATTTCCCGCATTATTCCGTTCCCATTCTTCATATACTTCTGTATCTATCTGTTCTACCATGCCAAAGCCTCGAAACTCACGTTCAGGATGGTCAAAATAACCATGGTGGTATTTGTATTCGGTTGTAAAGCGAACATCGGTGATCTTCTCCTCAACAATTTGCTTACTGATAACTAGGACCGGAAATGGCAATTTTGTTACCCATGGCTTTCCTGCCAATTTATCTTTGAGATAATAGTAAGTAGAACTTTTGTACTCCAAGGAGGTTTCCATGCCCATATTATTGACATGCTTGGTCATCACATGGGGTTTTTTGCTATTCATCAGATCGATGTAACGCATTGGTGCGTTGGCATAGGTTGGTAGGTCGGAAGACCAAACAATGCAAGAAGTCCCTGTACCTAAAAGATCGATTACCGAGAGACGGGCATTTGAATCCATATGGGGAAATGGGTCAATTTCATGAGCATCACTCCAGGCATTCCCACTTAAGTTAATAAAGGCCTTGAATTTATTTTTACCAAGATAAATAACATCTGTTGCCCCCGTACCGCTGACATCTGCTAAATGCAAATATTGAGGGTTGAACAGGTCAGGATGGTCAAAAAGTGGGGCATCGGCCATACTGATCTTTGCACTAAAATTTCCATAGCCTTTATTTGCCCAATAGCATATCTCTCCATTCCGAATTCGAGCAATATCCGTTAATCCATCCCCAGACATATCGGCAAGAAAGATAGTCTGCTCAGCATCTGCGAAAACAATAGCTGGACCTTTCTCTTCATCAAAGGTTTTCTGTGCAAATTCTGCGGGTAGGTGACCTCGTTTTCCATCGGCGGCATACCAGACAAAGACATTTTCTTCGGTCATGACCAGCTCTGGTTGTCCATCGCCATTTAAGTCAAACATTCGGGTATTGGAATCCTGAAAATCGATATTCGCTAATTGTTCAAAAGCCTTAAAAGGTTTCCAGGCATTGTCATGGGTCATTTCAAAATATCCCTTTAAGCCCGGACTATTGACAACAAGTTGTTTTTCACCATTTGCAGCTAGATCCTGAATGGATAAGGCCCCATTGGATAAGCCTTTGAAAGAAGGTTTGGGAGCCACTATTTGTGCAGTTGTAAAAGCCACCTCGCCATCTTCATCGACATCTCCCAAATTACTTTTGTAATACCAGCCTTCTCCTTGCTCGGTCAAAATACCTGAGATGCCCTCGCCATATAGATCGACCCACTGATAATTGTTGGTCAGACCAACAGGTGCATTGATAATAGCATCTTTGCTAACTGTATTAATGCTTTTGTTCCAATTGAGATTTTCGTAGGTAAACTCCATTGGAGGAAGTGATTTATTCGAATATTCACCACCTGGCTTTCGTATATGAATCCTGTTTGAATTATTGATTTTAGATAGTTGACCTCGGCTTCGACCTGATTCATTGATGGAAGAGGCTTCTATAATTCAAATCCAACAGAACGAACTAGGTAATTTCTATCAAATTCTTCTTCATCTGGAGTACCAACAAATTGTTTTTCACCATCAAAATGATGAAACATCAAAACCCGTTTGCATAAACGGTTGGTACGGATTTCAAATCCGGAACGGAAGGAAGAGAAGGCATCTTCTCGGTAATCCCATTCAGTCAATCTCTTCGTGAGGTTTAATGTTCATTAGTATGCTCGCCATAATCCATGACCAATTCGAAGAAATGATTGTCATCGGTCGGTGACTGTGGATCGTATGGTTTATCAGTCTTAGCGTAATAAGCTTTTTTATTACCATATCGAATCCGTTTAAGATATTGGTTCGTAATAGGTGACTAGTCCATTAAGCCGATTCTTTTCGTTATAGTGTATTCGGAACATTGTCCAGATTTTCCTCTTTGTATTCGTACTTAATCCAATTGCCTTTATCATCATAGCTAAATTCAGGCAGCCATTCGAAAATATGGGCAGGATCCTGGGGATCTGCAATTCGCGTTAAGTCACTTCTCCCGAAAATTGTCGCTACATTGTCTCCTGTGGTTACTTTCCAATAAGTGACTCCGAGTTGATTGGGACATCCTGCGAAACATGGGTGATTTTTTCGATTCGGCGTAAATCCGCCCTCTATTCGTGGTCGGTATCGCTTTAACGGTGTACCCATCATTCCCATTATTTGGATATTGTTTTTCCGTCCAATCGCCATTGTCTTCTTCCAAATAAGGAACGAGGTCCTCTGCACCTGAAAACATAAAAGTATCCTCTTCAATACCATCTCTATATCTCGGTAATTTTTTATCGGTCTTTCTCTGAATGGAAGGATAGCTAACGGACCAGCCTAAGCCGCATGGACCATTACCTCCGCCGGAGTTATAGCTCAAGGTTAATGAAGGTGAAAAACCATTACGTCCAGGCGATATTGGCAAAGGAATTGAAAAACCTGCAGTACCATTGGCGGCATTAACTTCAAACTTTTCATCGATTCCTTTTAAGGCACCTCCACCTTTAGGAAGAGAAATGGATGGGATTTGTATGGCGTTGGATTCTGTGGCTCGTTCTTGAGTCAACGAGCTTATGTTGTTGTTGGACTTTGATTGACCAAAAGCACTTTTCCTATTTTCAGGATCGTTCTCCATTGAAAACCTCTTTTGAAGGTTGGTTTATAACGGGGCAACAAATGAAATGCGTGAGCAACTGTTAGCGAAAGGCAGGTTACTAATAGATGCTGAAGTAACTTAAAATATAAAGGATGTACTACCTATTGTACGAATTACTTTCAATGTACAAAATATTTCCTATGTTGCTATAGGAAATTACTTGTTATTTAACTTCATAATCAAATCCACTAATTGCCATTGTATTCAACGCGAGGATATTAGTTAATCTATAGTCCTAAAAATGAATAAGGCATATAGGTTCGAATCCTGTTTCCCTTCGAGCCCAAATCGACTATCCCCCTAAATATAATATGTTCGAAAGAATAGGTAAAAACAGGACACGCAATAGGACACCCTCGAATATGGTTTCAAAACTATTCAAATGAAACCAAGAATTATTTAAATCCTTGGTTTTCATATGATTAGTACAAATTTGGTGTCGTTTGACACCCATTTTGTCGGGGTGGCAGGATTCGAACCTGCGGCCTCCTGCTCCCAAAGCAGGCGCGATAACCGGGCTACGCTACACCCCGAGAGTTTTTTTCTGAAGAAAAAAGCGGAGAGACTGGGACTCGAACCCAGGCGACACTTACGCGTCGACAGATTAGCAATCTGCTCCGTTACCACTCCGGCACCTCTCCAATATTTCAAGTTCTTATGCGCTGCTAGCAAACATTTCATAAGAGCGGCTGCAAATGTACTTCTTCATACAATGGAACGCAACTTTTTCAAATGGTTTTTAACTAAAAAATAGTCTTTAAGGATCCCCTTAGCCCTTTTTCGGTGATGGTAGTTGCCTCTATCCTTATGACAGCCTCATCTAAAGGTGTCGAAAGCGTAATAATCGCCTCCCCATTTTCATCGGTTTGAAGAGCAGGATCCCAATACAGGGTAGTAGCTGTTTCGGCAAAAATTTTTCTTTTTCTGGTGCTGCTTTCCCGGTACGTCTCAAAATTGACAGATTCATGAAAACCCTCAAAGGTCACCTGGGCATCTTTCCGGTCCAGGTACTCATTATCCGATCCGCTTCTCGTATAGATCAATATGACCCCGCCGGATGCCCTGCTACCGTACATTGAGGCTTCTGCCCCGATCAGCAGCTCAATGCGCTCCACGTCCGAATAACTTAACAAACTAATAATATCTACCAGATTAGTGTTTTGCGACAGGGGCAATCCGTCAATGACCCACAAAAGCGGCCCTAATCCAGCGGCCCTTGGAATGAAAATAGAAGGGTTTAACCCCCCTAATCCCAAAACCTGTACTCCGGGAATATTCAAAAACAATTGCGGGATGGTTTTAGGTTTCTCGGTATTTTGGTAAATCACTCTTGTCGGCTCCAAATCATAAAGTGATGGACTTGTTTTTTGAAGCTCCTTGGTGGCTACGAGGGTGATTTCATCTAATTCGATCATCCTTTCGGAAGCTGCATCGGAAGTGAACAACTTCATGGGTTTTTTGGGCAGAAACTGATTCGAGCGCCTTGCGATCCCTTTTTTTTCGATGGAAGCTTCAATACCGGCATGTAATGGGGGTATTTCGTATTCATAAGGAATCACCTTCACGAGCTTGCTCTTTGTATCGTCTCCAGCCGTCCTGAATACCATGGTGGCTTCCCCGTAAATTTGCAATCCTGACAACTTAAACAAGCCGTCCGAATTAGTCTCCGTTTCCTTTGTTATCACATTATCCGATGTAGTGGCCAAAACCTGCACCGATGTATTCGTTAGTAATGTGTTATTCAAATCATAGGCTTGTCCGTAAAACTCCAGCCCCTCCTGAAAATCATACAGGATTTGATCCGGCATGACGGAAGTGTTCGTGCGTGTATACGCATTTGAGGCGTCTCCGCTAAGCACCCGCAGATCATTTAGATAGTATTGAGACCTACTGGTTCTTTCCCCCATGGAGCCAAGGCTGGCAACTTCTTCCACCTCAACCGGCCTGCCAAGGCTTACCGATAGGGTTGTTTTTACGGGCAACCCTTCCCTATCCGTCACTTTAAAAATTAAAGCATCATTTCCTTCTGAGACGGATTGTCTTTCTACCGTTATTTGAAGTTCTTTCTTATCAATATAGACGGGACGACTGGCCCAAACCTGATCAAATGGATCCTGAAGTCGGAGTTCAAGCATTCCCGAAGGTAAATCGGCCTTGGGTATTTCAATTTGTCCTATTCTCCTGGTATCAAAGGTTACTTTTCTATTAAAATAGGTGATCCCATTCGCTTCACCCTTTAAGAAAATGGCTGCGTCTTTTAGTTCCGGTGACGCTTCAATTCTAACATAGGCCTTGTCATCATTAAGATTATTGACCTGCAGGGAATAACCAGTTTCTTGCACCCCCGGTAGTTCTATTTGACGCTCATCATCCAACTTAATAAAATAATGCTCTCCTTTCACTGGTTCAAAAATGAAGGTACCCAACCCCTTTCCATAATTATTGATCATTGCCACTACAATTCCTCTGCTGTCCATCACGGGTAAATGAGGAACATTGGCATTGTCAAGTGATACGACCACATGATGTGTTAAACCGGCTACCAGTGAACCGCCTTCCGGATAAAAAACCATGTGCTCAAGATTTTTTAGTTTCGAACTGCCTGCTGCTCTGGCACGCCTTACCGCTATCTTTTTTTTAGTGAAGGTTTGAGGTCCGTAATTCAACATCCATCGGGTATAACCCCTTAAATAATAGTTACCGTCCTTCATACTCCTGGGTATTTCAATGGATCCCTGGCTTGTACCATTCACTATTTTGTGATACTGACTTTCTATTAAAACGCCTTCTTCATCAAGTAACTCAACCTTCAATACGTCGCTGGCACTTACCCTGACCTGCTCCGGCCCTGTCAGGACGTAGGCTTTGAAGAAAAGGTGATCCTTTGGACTAACAACAGACTTATCTGTATGCAGCACTAATTGCTCCTGCCAGACCAATAAAGAATCCTGCAGACCCTTTTGAAAATCTTCTTTGGTTGAAAAATTATTATTCCAATCCTTTTTTCCTGTTTCTGAATATTGACTATAAAGGGAAAAACTGATGCCAAGGAGGATAGAATGGATAATGAGTTGCAGCGACCGATTACATTTCATTTCGTAGTTACCTTACTTAATAGTTGACCTATATACCATTAAAAGATAAACCCCATAGCTACATCAGCAAAGTACTTTTTGCTTTTTTTAACATAACCGAATTCAAATTGCAATAAAAAAGAAAGGCTATTCCGGATATTCGATGCGCAGGTGATAAATATTGGTCAATTTATGCTTCAATACTTTTTTGACCACCTCGATCTCCTTGAACGTAATATTCGCATTTAAGAACTGGTTTCCTTTCATTTGTCCGGCCACGATCTTTTCCACAAATTCCTCGATCACCGGATAAGACGGATTGACAAGGCTTTTGGAAGCAGCCTCCACTGAATCGGCCATCATCAGGATGGCTGTCTCTTTCGAAAACGGGATGGGGCCGGGATACCTGAAATCATCTTCATCGACATCGGGGTTTGTTTCCAGCTCTTTTTTGTAAAAGTAATATACCCGGGTGGTACCGTGATGGGTCCTGATAAAGTCGATCACCCGGTCCGGCAGATTGTTTTTCTGGGCCATTTCGATGCCCTCGATCACATGGTCGATAATGATCCTGGCACTGTCTTTCGGATCCTGATCATCATGGGGATTCACATTGGTCACCTGGTTCTCCGTAAAATAGGTGGGGTTATTCATCTTCCCGATATCGTGGTACAACGCCCCTACCCTTACCAGCATGGCATTGGCGCCAATGGCATTGGCCGCAGCTTCGGCAAGGTTGGCTACCTGCAGGGAGTGGTGGAAGGTACCCGGCGCTTTATTAGAAAGCTCTTTTAACAATCTGGAATTGGTATCCGATAGTTCAAGCAATGACACGTCAGATACCATTCCGAAGATCTTTTCATAGATATAGATGAGGGGTTGGGCGAATAAGGTGATCATGCCATTCAAGAGGAAAAACCCGAAGGTAAACCAGTGGATGTTATCCAGATTCCCCTCGTGGATGATATGGAAGGCGAAATACCCCACAATATAGATCAGGGTGATCTGCCCTACTGAGATAAAGAGGTTGGCCCTCTTGTACAACTCCGAAACCGTCAAAATGGTCACAATACCTGCGATGATCTGTAAAAAGATATACTCAAAGCTGTTGGGCACTACAAAGCCCAGGATCAGGACCGTGAGCACATGTACAAATAAACCAAGCCTGGCGTCAAAAAAGGTCTTGAGGATCAGTGGCAGTATACACAGGGGTACCACAAAGACATAGGCCTCATTATATTTTATTACCAGGGTGGTGAGGAACACCATCAGTAAAATATTGAAAAAGATGAATGTGACCTTTACGTTGTTCCTGTAGATGGCGGGCCGGTATTTTTTCAGGAAAAGGAAAAGCATCATAAGGACCAGGGCCACCAAAATCGTATAGCCAAAAAGTATCAAATACTGATTGTTGGCCGTCCAGAGCTCGGACTCGAATTCTGCTTTCAATGAATTGAGGATGGTAAGGTTCTCGGTTTCCACGACCTCTCCTTTGGCGATGATGAGCTTGCCCTCATCTACAGTTCCCCTGGTAGTTGAAATTTTCGAGAGTTCATCTTCCAGTTCTTTCCTGGAAAGCTCACTGTCATACGTTACATTGGGTTTTACAATATCGAAAAACAACTCCTGGAATAAAGGGTAATATGCACTCAATCCGCGGGCGTTTAAGCCCGCTCCAATAATACTATCGACCTGCCCAATAGAATTAAGATCTGCCGGCACTATGCGGCGCGCCTCGTTGTTTTTTACCAGGTACAGGTCCTCCCCGGTGATCTTTCCCTGGCTGTTGCTTACAAGGCCGTTTTTATAGAGGTCATCAAGAATATCTGTCCCGATCCTTTCGAGCCTTCTTCGTTGGTTTGGGGTAAAGGAATCCGTGGTAAAAATAACAGGGAAGGATTCATTGTACTTGGCCAGCACCTCCTGAGCGATGGTTTCGTCATAGGTAAAATAGGATACCTGCCGGTCTTCAATAGCCTTTTGTTCCCGGACCAGTTCATTAGGGGTCTTTTTAATAGAGAAGTCAAAAGGGGCATAAAGATTCTCATATTGCCAGGGCTTCCCTTTCTGGAATTCGTATTTAAACTTCCCTCCTTTTGGAAAAAAAAAGACAATACACCCTATGGTAACGAAATACAGGATATACTTATAGATCAGTGACTGATTTTTGTACAGGTTATCTAACGAATCGTCCATAAGATTTTGTAGCTCTTTCAAAAATAGAAAATATAATGGCACCCCTAGTCTTTTCTTTCGGTTTGGTGAGCTGTTGCCCGATATTTTAGTAATTTCGTAACATCAAGTAATTCATCAAATGAAAGAAGTTGTCATTGTTTCGGTGGCCAGAACACCGATCGGAAGTTTTTTAGGGGTTTTATCCGGTATCCCTGCCACAAAATTAGGAGCCATTGCTATTAAAGGCGCCCTGGAAAAAATAAATCTTCCGCCCGCAGCGGTAGAAGAAGTGCTCATGGGAAATGTAGTACAGGCCGGAACGGGACAAGCACCTGCAAGGCAAGCTGCCTTGTTTGCCGGAATCCCCAACACGGTTCCCTGCACCACCGTAAATAAAGTATGTGCTTCCGGGATGAAGGCGATTATGCAGGGAGCGCAATCGATCGCCCTGGGAGATACGTCTATCGTCGTTGCCGGCGGTATGGAAAACATGAGTCTCATCCCCCATTATCTGTATATGAGGAACGGGCAGAAATTTGGTCCGGCTACCCTGGAAGACGGCATGCAAAAAGACGGTTTGGTAGATGTATACGACCAGCAGGCTATGGGGGTTTGTGCCGATCTGTGTGCTTCGGAACATCAGTTTAGTAGGGAAGATCAGGATGCATTTGCCATCCAGTCATACGAGCGTTCAGCAAAGGCCTGGGCAGCAGGTAAATTTGCAGATGAAGTAGTGCCTGTAGAAGTGCCCCAGCGTAGAGGAGAACCGATCATCGTTTCGGAAGATGAAGAGTTCAAGAACGTAAAGATGGATAAAATAGCCTCACTCCGCCCCGCTTTTACCAAGGACGGAACGGTTACGGCGGCCAATGCCTCCACTATCAATGACGGAGCTGCTGCAGTGGTATTAATGAGTGCAGAGAAAGCAGCTGAATTTAAATTAACACCCTTAGCTACCATAAAGAGCTTTGCCGATGCAGCCCAGGAACCCAAATGGTTTACCACTGCTCCGGCCAAGGCACTTCCCAAGGCCTTAGCCAAGGCGAATCTGGATTTGAAGGATGTCGATTATTTTGAATTTAACGAAGCCTTTTCGGTGGTTGGCCTGGCGAACATGAAACTGCTTGGCCTGAAAGATACCAAGGTCAACGTCAATGGCGGTGCCGTATCGCTCGGACATCCGCTGGGTTGTTCCGGAGCCAGGATCGTGATCACCCTCCTGAGTGTCCTGCAACAGAACGATGGAAAAATTGGCGCGGCAGCCATTTGCAATGGTGGCGGAGGTGCTTCAGCACTGATCCTGGAACGAAAATAAGGCTCCTTGCAAAAATCGACATTCCATTACGGTCTTTGTTCCATGAGTATCGTCCCGGTGCGTGCTGCTACCAACCAAAGCAGTGAGCAACGCAGCCAGTTGCTGTATGGGGAAGCTTTTAAGATCACTGAACACCGCAAGGAATGGTATAAGATCAGGGTAACCTTTGATGGAACGGAGGGATGGGTCCAAAAGAATCAGGTCTGTCCTATTGATAAAGCCACGTACCAATCCGTTAAAGAAATAAAACATCCTGCGTATGCCGCAGACCTTGTTTCCTACGTCAGCAGAAAAAATGAGCAATTAATTCCTATAGTGCTCGGGTCCAGTGTTCAGTATGCCCCCTACTTAGGGCATATTTTCGACGGGGAGGAAATAAGGGGCAAGCAGGATAAAGCCACCATTGTCCATACAGCATTACAGTACTTAAACGCCCCTTATCAGTGGGGCGGCAAGTCGCCTTTCGGGGTCGATTGTTCAGGGCTCACCCAGATGGTCTATAAGGTAAACGGACATGCTTTACCAAGGAATGCTAGTGAACAGGCAACCAAAGGGGAAGTGCTTAGTTTCGTGGAAGAATGTGAACCGGGCGACCTGGCTTTTTTTGACAATGAGGATGGCGTCATTACCCATGTGGGGATCATCATGAACAACAATTATATTATTCATGCCCATGGCTATGTGCGGATAGACCGGCTGGACCAGACGGGAATCTTTAATACAGATATGGGAACCTACACCCATAAACTGAGGGTCATTAAAAAGATGCTATAAAAAAACCCGGACATTACTGCCCGGGCTGTTACTCTTTGAAGCAGGAAAGCATTACTCCCCTAATAGTTTTTTGAGCCTCATGAAGTTTTCATTGTCTCCCAAAGCACCATAGATGTTTTTAAGTTGCGATAAAATAGCCTGATTGTCAGGGTTTAGTTTCAGCGCATCCTCCAGTATTTGAGCCCCTTGCCTGAAGAGGTCGTCTTTTTCTTTTTTAAGCTCCTCATAACGGGTAATATCGGCTCTTGAATTCCCCAAACTGTTCATTTCATCTATTAATCCGTTTCCTTCATTAACATAAGTCGTGGAAAGGTTTAATTGGGCATTCACATAACTCGGATTTATCTCGATGGCTTTTTCATAGGCGGCTCTGGCTTCCTCAATATTGCCCTGCTCCATATTAATAACCCCTATATTGTATTGCAGATCGGCATTTTCAGGAGCCATCTCCGAAGCCTGGGCCATCAACTCCTTAAATTTGTCTTTATTACCCATTTTGTAATACAAATTGGCTTCATTCAAAATCAAATTAACGTCATCAGGGTTGTTTGCCTTTGCATCCTGATAGGCCTGTAATGCTTTATCATCTTGCCCTAACTGCGTGTATATCAAGGCTATATTTTTTACGATCTCTGCATTTTTGGAAGGCGTTCTCTCTATCTTAGGATCCTTGTAATTCCCCGATTTCACCATTAAATCCATCTGGACTTTGTCATTCATCTCTTCCTCTTGCCCGGTTTCAACACTGGTAGCCTTGTAGACCATCGTACTTCCATCATACCCAAGGTCTTTGAGTTCTTCGTAATAGCCCAATGCTTGTTCATACAAACCACCCTGAACCGCGCTGCTTGCGGCATAATAGAGATAGACGGTGTCCCTGGGGCTCAATTGGTAGCTCATATACAGCTTATCGGCCCCCTCTTTGAATTTTTTATTATTGTTGTCCTCTACAGCTGCATTAATAAGATCGGATGTGATCCCGGCAAGCATCTGATTGGTCTCTGCCGTGTATTTTGGCTTCCCACTTTTATCTTCGATGCTCAATACCTCCTTAAAGGAAGTAACTGCCTCATTGAAAGCTGCCGCATCTCCTTTTTTTGCCAGGTCCTGAAATACCTGGCCTCGCAGGAAATAATACTGGGCCTGTGTTTTTTCGTCCACTCCGCTTATCATACCGGCAATAGACTCAAGACTGGCCTTGGCTGCAGGCGCATCGCCTCCCTTAAGCGCTTTTTCTGCTGCTTTTAATTCGTTCTTCTGGGAAAATGCGACCATGCTAAACATCATGGCCATTAAAATCAAAAGTTTAGTTTTCATCTTTTATTTGTATTAGTGTTTATTAATTATTCTTCGGTTTCCGGAGCATCGGTATCAAGAGCCGTGCCATCTTCGGTTTTCACTTCAATATCCCGGATGGCTACCTCCCCTAAATTATCTTCATCCTTCATGACCTTTGCAACTGCAGCAATGGCATCTGAATCCTTCAAGTTGATAAGCCTGACACCCTGTGTGGCCCGTCCCATGGTCCTTAGATCGTCTACACTCATGCGAATTGCGATACCCGACTTGTTGATGATCATGAGGTCGTCTGAATCCGATACATTTTTAATGGCAACCAGGCCACCCGTTTTTTCGGTGATCGAGATGGTCTTCACTCCTTTTCCTCCCCTGTTGGTGGTTCGGTAATCTTCAATACTGGAACGTTTCCCATACCCGTTTTCCGAAACTACCAGGATATCGTCATCAAAATTATTGACAGACACCATCCCGATCACTTCATCCTTGGCATTGGCAAGCGTAATGCCGCGCACACCGGAAGCACTGCGCCCCATTGGCCTTGTTTTGCTTTCTTCAAAACGAATGGCTTTCCCGGACCTTAGCCCAAGGAATATTTCGCTGGTTCCGGTGGTTAGTTTCGCTTCCAGTAATTCGTCATCATCCTTGATGTTGATGGCTATGATCCCATTCTGTCGTGGTCTGGAGTATTGCTCCAGGGAGGTCTTTTTAACCGTTCCCTTCTTGGTCGCCATGATTACATAATGGCTGTTCACATACTCCTCATCCTTCAGGTCCTGCGTACAAATAAAAGCTTTCACTTTATCTGACGGTTCAATATTGATAAGGTTTTGAATAGCCCTTCCCTTGGAGGTTCTGCTTCCTTCCGGTATTTCATATACCCGCATCCAGAAACATTTGCCGCTTTGGGTAAAGAAGAGCATGTATTGGTGGTTGGTTCCAACAAAGAGGTGTTCAAGGAAATCTTCATTTCGGGTAGAAGATGCCTTTTGGCCAACGCCGCCCCTGTGCTGCGTCTTGTATTCAGTAAGCGGTGTCCTTTTAATGTACCCTGCATGCGAAATGGTAATGACCACCTGTTCATCCGGTATCATGTCCTCAATGCTGAGGTCTCCTCCCGCAAAATTTATTTCGGAGCGTCTTTCATCGCCAAATTTTTCCTTGATCTCTGCAAGTTCGTCCTTGATGATCTGCATCCTGCGCTCCTTGTTGGCCAGAATGTCCTTCAGGTCTTCAATGGTCTTCATGACCTCCTCGTATTCCGATCTCAATTTATCCTGTTCCAGACCCGTAAGCTGGCGCAAGCGCATTTCAACAATGGCCTTGGCCTGAATTTCTGTCAGTTTAAATCGTTCGATAAGGTTCTCCCTGGCCGTATCCGCATTGGAAGATGCCCGAATGATGGCGATCACCTCATCGATGTTGTCTGAGGCAATGATAAGACCTTCCAGGATGTGGGCACGGTCTTCTGCTTTTTTCAGGTCGAAGGTGGTCCTCCTGACCACTACTTCATGGCGATGTTCCACGAAGAAGCCAATGATTTCCTTGACATTCAGCAATTGAGGCCTGCCTTTTACAAGGGCAATGTTATTAACACTGAAGGAAGATTGAAGGGCCGTGTATTTAAAAAGGGTGTTGAGGACAATATTTGGAATGGCATCGCGCTTGAGTATGTAAACAATACGCATACCGTTTCGGTCACTTTCGTCCCGGATAGTACTAATACCCTCTATTTTTTTATCATTGACAAGGTCGGCCGTTTTCTTGATCATATCGGCCTTGTTTACCTGATACGGTATTTCGGTGACAATAATGCACTCCCGCCCCTGTACTTCTTCGAACCGCGTTTTGGCACGCATGACAATGCGTCCGCGACCCGTATGAAACGCTTCCTTTACGCCATCGTAGCCATAAATGATCCCCCCGGTAGGGAAATCAGGGGCCTTGATATGCTGCATCAGCTCATCAATCTCAATATCGTGATTGTCGATGTAAGCTACAATTCCGTCTACCACTTCCGAAAGGTTGTGGGGGGGCATATTGGTTGCCATCCCCACGGCGATCCCGGAGGCGCCATTAATCAACAGATTGGGGATACGGGCCGGAAGCACCATTGGTTCTTCGAGCGAATCATCAAAATTAAGTTGGTGATCTACGGTTTCCTTATCAATATCCGTAAGCATTTCGTCTGCGATCTTACGCATGCGCGCCTCCGTATATCGCATGGCAGCAGGGCTGTCGCCATCTATAGAGCCAAAATTTCCCTGCCCGTCTACCAACATATACCGCAGACTCCATTCCTGAGCCATCCGCACCATGGCATCATAGACAGAGGTATCCCCGTGAGGGTGGTATTTTCCCAATACCTCCCCAACAATACGGGCCGATTTCTTGTGTGCACTTCCTGAACGTACCCCCAACTCATGCATGCCGTATAACACTCTTCTATGGACCGGTTTTAATCCGTCTCTTACATCCGGCAAGGCACGTGACACAATGACCGACATTGAATAATCAATGTAGGCCGATTTCATCTCATCATCAATGTTGATTGGAATTAGTTTTTCTCCTTCCGCCATATAAAAATTCTATTATTTTAGAGTGGTTTAAACATCGCGGCAATATACGTAAAATGATAGCCAAGGAGGCATAAAACAAGGAGTTTATCAAAGAATTTATTAACATGACAGCACGGCATTTTAGTTGATAATTAGGGTGTTAATTTTTTTGTAAATCGCGCATTTTTTCGTCATTTAGGCCATGTTTATCTAATATAGGTATGGTATTTGCCGTTCTTATCGTAAGATTTAGTAATTTTAATGTGAATTAAGGAACTTTTATGGACGATAATTTTTCACCAAGAGTAAAAGACGTAATTGCCTACAGTAAGGAGGAAGCACTCAGGCTGGGCCATGACTTTATTGGCACAGAGCATTTGATGCTGGGGTTGCTTCGCGATGGAAATGGCAAGGCCATTAGCATTCTGGATGCTCTGGACGTGGATCTTGACCACCTCCGCCGCAAGGTGGAAATTTTGAGTCCGGCAAATCCAAATCCCGGAAATACGCAAAAAGACAAAAAGAACCTGCATTTGACGCGGCAGGCAGAACGCGCTTTGAAAACAACCTTTTTAGAAGCAAAACTATTCCAGAGTTCTTCCATCAACACAGCGCACCTCTTACTTTGCATCCTAAGAAACGAGAACGACCCTACCACCAAACTACTTCATAAGTTAAAAGTAGATTACGACGGGGTAAAAGAACAATTCAAATCGATGATCACAAGTGATGATGATTACATAGACTCCCCAACCTCCGAATCCTTTCCAAGTGATTCGGATGAGCCTTCAGAAGGCAAGGAAGCCTCCTTTGGAGCTTCTTCCGGGCAAAAAGGAAGCAAGAAATCCAAAACACCCGTACTGGATAATTTTGGCCGTGACCTTACCCAGATGGCAGAGGAAAATAAATTAGACCCTGTTGTGGGCAGGGAAAAAGAAATTGAACGCGTTTCACAGATCCTCAGCAGAAGGAAAAAGAATAACCCGCTGTTGATCGGGGAACCTGGTGTTGGTAAAAGCGCCATTGCCGAAGGACTGGCATTGCGTATCATCAACAAAAAAGTATCCCGTATCCTCTATAACAAAAGGGTAGTAACCTTAGACCTGGCATCGCTTGTAGCGGGCACCAAATACAGAGGGCAGTTTGAAGAGCGAATGAAAGCAGTCATGAATGAATTGGAAAAGAATGACGATGTCATCCTCTTCATCGATGAGATCCACACCATAGTAGGTGCGGGTGGTGCTACCGGAAGCCTTGATGCTTCCAATATGTTTAAGCCTGCATTGGCCAGGGGTGAAATCCAATGTATTGGAGCCACCACCCTGGATGAATACAGACAGTATATTGAAAAAGACGGAGCCCTGGAAAGGAGGTTTCAAAAAGTGATGGTAGAACCGACTACCGTTGAAGAAACCATAGAGATCCTGAGAAACATCAAAGGGAAATATGAGGATCATCATAATGTCATTTACACGGATGAGGCCATTTTGGCATGCGTAAAGCTTACCAACCGGTACATGACAGACAGGTTCCTTCCGGATAAGGCCATTGACGCCCTCGATGAAGCAGGTTCCAGGGTACATATCGTAAATATGGATGTTCCTAAACAGATCCTGGAATTGGAAAAACAACTGGAAGACATACGGGAATTAAAAAATACCGTCGTTAAAAAACAACGCTACGAAGAGGCCGCAAAACTCAGGGACGATGAAAAAAGGCTTGAAAAAGACCTGGCAGTAGCGCAGGAAAAATGGGAGGAAGACAGCAAGTTGCACAGGGAAACAGTTTCGGAAGACAATGTTGCCGACGTGGTTTCCATGATGAGCGGTATCCCTGTAAACAGGATCGCCCAGACCGAAAGTAACAAGCTGGCAGAATTGCCCAACCTGATCAAAGGAAATGTCATTGGACAGGACGAAGCGGTCGCCAAGGTGGCCAAAGCCATCCAACGAAACAGGGCAGGTCTTAAAGACCCCAACAAGCCTATCGGATCTTTTATCTTCTTAGGGCAGACAGGTGTGGGTAAAACCCAGCTGGCCAAAGTTTTGGCGAAGGAATTATTCGATTCTGAGGACGCCCTGATACGAATAGACATGAGCGAATACATGGAGAAATTCGCTATCTCAAGACTAGTAGGTGCCCCTCCCGGATATGTGGGTTATGAGGAAGGCGGACAATTGACTGAAAAAGTCAGGCGCAAGCCCTATTCCGTTATTCTGTTAGACGAGGTAGAAAAAGCGCATCCTGATGTGTTCAACATGTTGCTGCAGGTATTGGATGATGGATTTTTAACAGATAGCCTGGGCCGTAAGATCGACTTCAGGAATACGATCATCATTATGACCTCTAACATCGGAGCGAGACAGTTGAAAGATTTTGGACAGGGAGTAGGGTTTGGAACAGCTGCCAAGAAGTCCCAGGAAGATTCGCACCAAAAAAGCGTTATCGAGAATGCCCTTAAGAAAGCATTCGCTCCGGAATTTTTGAACCGAATAGACGATGTCATCGTATTTAACCCGCTAGAACGGGAGCATATCCATAAGATCATTGATATTGAATTGGCCAAGCTTTTTGCGAGGATCAAGGAAATTGGTTATCATATGAATCTTACGGATAAGGCCAAGGACTATATTGCGGAAAAAGGATTCGATAAACAATATGGCGCAAGGCCCTTAAAACGAGCTATTCAAAAATACATAGAAGATGTGCTTGCCGAGGAAATCGTAAACTCCAAACTGGAAGAAGGCGATAGCATTTATATGGATTATGACGGGAAGTCGGACTTTCTGAGCATTGAAATCAAGAAAGACACCAAGTCTTCCAAGGCATGATTCTGTGAGAATTTATAACAAAATGGGGTCAGTAAAACTGACCCCATTTTTTTTCTTCTTACATTGATAAATGCATACTGCTCGCAACTTTGTCATTTAAACGATATATACGCCTTTAATCTAATTTATTTCAAAAGAAATACCCTTCGGTCTACTTTCGTTACGAACACTTGAAAACTACATGGGGATGAAAGTAGGACCAACCAAAACACCGGTTGTGGTTAAAGAATACGTTTTGGACATTGGAAGTGTCCAGGTATTCGAAAATTACATGGTGGCATTTTTTAACGAAGGGTGTACGGTAACACTCGAAAGGGCTTACCAGTTGATCGGTATTTCAGAAATTCATTTCAGAAATCGTCCTTTTGGTTTTATCAGTTACCGTAAGAATTCCTATGCCATAGACCCCACTATTTACAACTACGTCCGGGAATTGGAGAACCTCAAGGCATTTGCCATCGTTTCAGTAAAAGAAATGGATATGCACAACTTCGCCATTGAAAAGATGTTCTACAAAAAGCCCATGAAGTTTTTTATCGATTACAACAATGCCCTTGCCTGGGTAAAGCGTCGGGTTGGCAAAAATTAGCTTATTCTTCCCCTGTTTCCGGTCCATTGGTTTCCGGAATATCTGTCTGCCTTAATAGTGCATAGGCATTGCCCAAATGTTTCGTAATATCTGAAGCGATCAATGCTTCTTCTCCTGTGGTGCCCAGTACACTATCGCCTGCACTGCCGTGCAAATAGACGCCAAAAACAGCTGCCTCCCATGACTCATAGCCCTGTGCCAGCAGTCCGGTGATGATTCCGGTCAGCACATCCCCACTTCCTGCCGTGGCCATCCCGGGATTCCCTGTGAGGTTCACATATCCTTTTCCTTCGGAAAGCACGATAGAATGGGCGCCTTTCAGGACCAGGATACATTGATAGCGGAGGCTGAATTTTTTTGCCTTTTCCAGTTTGTCAAAATCGTCCTTCCAACTGCCTATCAATCGTTCCAACTCCTTCGGATGCGGAGTTAAAATGGTTTGAGGGGGCAACAATTGTAGCATCTCCTTTTTCAGGGCCAACATATTGAGCCCATCGGCATCTACCACCAAAGGCCTCTTATTCATTTTTAGGAAAGCGTTGACCGCCTCAATTGTTTCATGCGCGGTGCCCATCCCGATGCCCAGCCCTATTGCGGTTGGTTTTAGGTCAACCTGAAGGTCGGTTAGTTGTGCCTTATCGGGATCGGTCAGGACCATAACCTCAGGGAGGGCCGTTTGAAGGGCATCATAGCCACAGCCGGGAACAAGGGCTGTTACCAGGCCGCTTCCTGTTCGCAAACAAGCTTCAGCAGCGAGTTTTACAGCCCCGATTTTTCCATAAGACCCGCCTATGATCAGGGAATGACCATAGGTGCCTTTATGGGAGAATTTTTTTCTTGGTCGGTATAGGGCCTTAACTACATTCTTGTCGATCAATTCATAAGATACCTCCAGGTCCGCTTCATAGTCGGGGTCTAACCCAATATCCAGCACTTCCCAATTCCCGCAATAAATACCGGTCTGAGGAAGAAAAAATACCAGCTTGGGAAACTGAAAGGTTAAAACATAATTGGCCGTGATGATGGCTTCAGGATCCTGAAAAATAGCATCTACGAATAAGCCTGATGGAATATCAACAGACAGGATAGCCGCTCCCGAACCAGTCAAATGCTTTAATAATGAGCTAACCCACGCCTCAGGAGTCCTGTTAAGCCCTGTTCCAAAAATGGCATCTACTAGAATGTCTTCCTTCCCTATCGTGGGTAGCGGCGTCCCTTTGTTAATCACCTGCGGCCAGACTTTTCGGTCCTTCAACCTGTCCAGGTTAATCAAAAAATCCCTGGATCGTTCCTCCCTGTAGTTCACAACAGATACTTTTATTGCGTACCCATGCTCCCGTAAATACCTGGCCAGCACCAGTCCATCGCCTCCATTATTACCGGTACCACAGAATATATGGATGGCAACCGGTGCCCCCTCCAGGCGGGCATGAAGCCAGTTAAAAAGGGCAATGCCGGCCCGTTCCATGAGCAGGTCGCTGCTAATCTGTTCCTTGCGGATCGTACGAAGATCTGCTTCCCGTATTTGTTGGCCCGAAAGTATTTTCATTTAATATTCACTGCTATATTCGACATTAGTTCAGAGAAGTTCCTGACAACGACTATGATAGTTTGTGCTTCAAACTTTTTCAGAATAATGGGTCACTTAATTTTCAGTCTTTCCATTCCTTAATTATTAAAAATAGTCCGAAAAAATAGGAGACCTATTAAAAATAGCCCTATAAGTTGGGTTAGGTAGCTAAAAATACTACATTTGATTCGTTATCAACACCTTTGCCAATGCAATCTTCAACTAATCTAATTGCCGGGAACCAGCAGTTTTTCCTGTTCCGTTTTTTCACAGGAACCCCTTGGGGGTGTGCTATTTAATTACTTCGCCCTCTTTCTTTCTTCCTTTTTTATCTAAATACTGATTGCAATGAACGTTTTAAAATTTGGTGGTACTTCCGTGGCAAATGCTGTTACTATTCAAAAGGTACGGGATATAGTCGCCAATACAAAATCGGATCGGATAGTGGTGATCGTCTCAGCCCTGGGTGGGGTTACCGACCTCTTGCTGGAAGCGGCAGACCTGGCCTCAAAACAACATAACCACTATCGGGAACCACTAAAGACAATAGAGTCGAGACATCTAGCCACTATTAAATCCCTGCTCCCCATCCAGGCACAAAGTGCTGTGCTAAGCAAGGTGAAAAGTGAATTGAACGTGCTGGACACCTTATTGGAAGGTGCCTTTTATATTGGGGAAATTACTCCTAAACTGTCAGATAAGATCGTCAGTTTCGGGGAACTCCTGTCCTCTTACATCATAAGCGAGTTTTTCATCGCTACCAGCCTTAAAGCTATTTGGAAAGACAGCCGGGAACTGATCATCACGGATGATTCTCACGGCAAAGCCCTGGTAGACTTTGACAGTACCAATAAACGGTGCAGGGAATATTTCGCCAAGGAAAAGAAAAGAGTGATCGTCTTACCGGGCTTTATTGCATCTAGTACAACCGGGATGGCCACAACCCTGGGCCGGGGAGGATCGGACTATACGGCAGCCATAATCGCCGCCGCAATTGGGGCGGATGAATTGCAAATATGGACCGATGTGAGCGGCATGTACACGGCAAACCCTAAAATCGTCAAACAAGCCAGGGCGATCGGCCAGATATCGTACGAAGAAGCCATGGAATTGTCTCATTTTGGGGCAAAGGTCCTCTACCCTCCCACCATTCAGCCTGTCCTAGCCAAAGGGATCCCCATCGCTATCAAAAACACTTTTGAGCCGGAGGCTACTGGTACACTTATTACCAATAAAAGGTCTGAAGAAGGACGCACCGTAAGGGGTATCAGCAATATTCCGAACATCGCCTTGCTTTCACTGGAAGGTCCCGGTATGATCGGAATACCTGGCATATCAAAACGGTTTTTTGAGGTACTCTCACAAGCCGAGATCAGTGTCGTGCTCATTACCCAGGCTTCTTCAGAACATTCTATTTGCATAGGGATCGCGGAAGGTGATGCAGACAAGGCATTGGCGCTAATTAACAAGGCGTTTACCTATGAAATGGGAACGGGAAAACTAAAACCTATTTCAGTAGAAAAAGACCTGGCGATCATTGCATTGGTAGGGGACCAAATGAAAAACCACCAGGGGCTTAGCGGTAAGATGTTCAGTACACTGGGGAAAAACAATGTCAATATCCGGGCCATTGCCCAGGGCGCTTCGGAACGGAACATTTCGGCGGTCATCAGGCAGGAAGATGTAAAAAAAGCATTGAATACCCTGCATGAAGCTTTCTTCGAGGAAAATATAAAGCAGCTGAATCTTTTCATCCTTGGGGTTGGGAACGTTGGCGCCAAATTTCTGGCGCAGCTACAACAGCAAAAAAAATACCTTAAAGAGCAACTTCGGTTACAGATCAGGGTCCTTGGGATGTCTAATTCCAGGACCATGTATTTTGATGAGACAGGCATCCCTTTGCAGCAATGGAAGGATCTATTACCTTCCGGGACAGAGGCCGATGCCGCTACTTTTTATGAAACCGTCCTGAAGATCAATGCCAGAAACAGCATACTGGTAGATAATACCGCCAGTGAAGCAGTAGCAGCCAGTTACCCGGACTATTTGAAACGAAGTATCGCGGTGGTCACCTGCAATAAGATCGCGTGCTCTTCCTCCTATGCACAGTACCGCCAACTGAAGGACCTTTCAAAGGAATATGAAGCGCCATTCTTGTTCGAGACCAATGTGGGCGCAGGGTTGCCTATCATTGATACCTTAAAACACCTGATCGCCTCCGGAGATGAGGTTAGTAAGATCAAAGCGGTACTTTCAGGGAGCCTTAATTTTGTGTTCAATACGTTTAATAAGGATACCACTTTCTTTGAGGTGGTTAAAAAAGCCCAGGAGGAAGGGTACACCGAACCCGACCCCAAGATCGATCTCAGCGGCATCGATGTGATGCGAAAAATATTGATCCTTGCCAGGGAAAGTGGCTACATACTCGATCTTTCGGACATTCAGAACAATTCTTTTCTCCCCGAAGAAGCCCTTTCTGCAAAAGGAAATACCGCGTTTTTTAAAGCGCTGCAAAAACATGAAAATTACTTTCAGGGACTTGTGCAGGATGCGGAGAAGGTTCGGAGCCGACTTAAATTTGTGGCTACCCTGGATACCGGAAAGGCAAGTGTGGGATTGGAAAAAATCCCGGAAGGACATGATTTCTATAACCTGGCAGGAAGTGATAACATCGTATTGTTCTATACGAAGCGCTATCCGGATCAGCCGCTGATTATCAAAGGGGCCGGTGCCGGCGCAGAGGTGACCGCTTCTGGTATCTTTGCAGATATCATTCGTATAGGCAATTATTAATAGAAATAGGCATACAGAAATTCAGATGAAATATACTTTAGCATGAACAGAGGGGAAATACGACTATTTTGTCCGGCTACTATAGCGAATATTTCATGTGGATTCGATGTCCTGGGGTGTGCGCTTTCGGCGGTTGGTGACGAAATGGTCCTTCGGAAAACAGAAAAACCGGGCATTGTGATCACAAAAATCACCGGACAGGAACTGCCCAGGGAGACCAAAAATAATGTGGCAGGAGTGGCCGGTTTGGCACTGCTGGAAGCGAGTGCCTATAGCGGCGGCTTTGAAATAGAAATTCACAAAAAAATTAAGGCCGGAAGCGGTATTGGAAGCAGTGCAGCCAGCGCAGCCGGAGCAGTATGGGGTATGAACACCCTCCTGGGCCATCCGTTCAACGAACACCAACTGGTCCAATTCGCCATGCAAGGCGAAAAACTTGCGAGTGGTGTGGCACATGCAGATAATGTGGCACCTGCTATTTTTGGCGGTTTTACGCTCGTCAGAAGTACCGATCCCCTTGATATTATACGCATCCATACCCCACAAGATCTTTATGCATCGGTGATACATCCTCAAATTGAAATTAAAACGGCCGACTCACGGAAAATATTGAAAACCAGTATTTCGCTGGCTGATGGGATCAAACAATGGGGGAACCTGGGGGCCCTGGTGGCTGGTCTCTATTCGGAGGATTACGATTTGATAGGAAGATCCCTTGTAGATCATATTATAGAACCCATACGGGCTATCCTGATCCCAGGTTTTGAGGACGTTAAAAAGGCAGCCATGGTTGCGGGGGCCCTTGGGTGCGGAATATCCGGCTCCGGACCTTCTATTTTTGCCTTTAGCAAAGGCCTTCAGACCGCTGAAAAGGTTACAGCTGCCATGAGCGCTGTGTATCAGGAAATGAAGTTGCCTCACGATCCGTATGTTTCTGAGATTAATATAAAGGGCATCGAACTAAGTGAGCTAAAAAACCCGTAAGCAAGAGGTAAGAAATGAATTTTTATAGCCTGCGCAAAGAAGCGCCCATAGTATCCTTTAAAGAAGCCGTTATCCGGGGAATAGCCCCTGATGGCGGCCTGTATTTCCCGGAACAAATTCCGAGCCTGCCCCCTTCTTTTTTTTCAACTATCGATCGTTATTCCCATCAGGAGATCGCCTTTAAAGCAATACGACCTTTTGTGATGGAAGATATCCCGGATAGCATTCTCAAAGACATCCTTGAAGAGGTACTCGATTTTGATTTCCCGGTAGTCTCTTTAACAGACTCGATCGCCGCCCTGGAGCTTTTCCATGGCCCTACCATGGCTTTCAAAGATGTAGGTGCCCGTTTCATGGCACGCTGCCTGGGCTATTTCAACCAGCACTCAAAACAAGAAGTAACTGTTTTAGTAGCCACCTCAGGCGATACGGGAGGTGCAGTTGCCAATGGCTTCCTGGGTGTTCCCGGGGTAAAGGTGGTTATTTTATATCCCAGTGGCAAGGTAAGCGATATTCAGGAACGGCAATTAACAACATTAGGGCAGAATATCACCGCACTAAAGGTAGATGGCACTTTTGATGATTGCCAGCGAATGGTAAAACACGCCTTTGTGGATGAAGAGCTAAAACGGTCACTGCAGCTTACTTCGGCCAACTCCATTAATGTTGCACGTTGGCTGCCGCAGCTTTTTTATTATCTGTTTGCTTACAGGGCATTGCACAATACACATGAACATCTTGTTTTCTCTGTACCCAGTGGCAACTTTGGCAACCTTTGTGCGGGGATGGTCGCCCAAAAATCAGGTATGCCTGTAGCGCATTTTATCGCAGCCACCAACGCAAATGACACTGTTCCGAAATACCTCGAAACCGCCAGGTATAACCCCAGACCTGCTACAGCTACCATATCGAATGCCATGGACGTGGCCGATCCCAGCAACTTCGTAAGGATACAGGAACTTTATGGACAGGATTTTGAATTGCTGAAAAAACACCTCAGCTCCTATTCCTTTACGGATGCTGAAACAAGGGAGGCTATCTCAAGCCTGTACAAAAAGACAGGGTACGTGGCCGATCCCCATGGGGCTGTCGGGTACCTTGGACTTCAAAAATACCAGCAAACACATCCGGATACCTATGGCGTTTTCCTGGAAACAGCACATCCGGTAAAATTCCTGGATGTAGTTTCCTCAACACTGAATATAAGCCTGCCATTACCTCCGCAGATCCAGGAACTTATGAATAGGGAGAAGTTTTCCATAAAACTTTCTACCTATGAAGAACTAAAGGAATTGCTGCTCAAAAGTTAATCGTTAAACTTTTCCAGGGCACTTCAATTCATAGCTGCAGCGCTTTTTCATCGATTTATTTTCAATACCTTTGCGCAGCAAAAAGACAAGCACAATGAAAACAACTGCCCTGACCCAAACACACGCAGCCTTAGGAGCTAAAATGGTGCCTTTCGCAGGCTATAATATGCCCGTTTCTTATGAAGGGGTGAATAGTGAACATGAAACGGTACGACAGGGAGTAGGCGTATTTGATGTGTCCCATATGGGAGAGTTCCTGATCGAAGGGCCAAAGGCATTGGATCTTATCCAGAAGGTAACCTCAAACGATGCGGCTAAGCTGCAGGTAGGAATGGCTCAGTATAGCTGCCTTCCCAATGAACAGGGAGGTATTGTTGATGACCTCATTGTTTATAAGGTAAAAGAAGAACTTTACCTGCTTGTCGTAAACGCATCGAATATAGAAAAAGATTGGAATCATATTTCAAATTATAATAAGGCCATTGGAGCCGAAATGCGTAACGTTTCGGACAACTATTCCCTCCTGGCCATACAGGGGCCAAAAGCCGTGGAAGCCATGCAGGCACTCTCATCCGTAGACTTGTCGGCGATCAAGTTCTATCATTTTGTGGTGGGCGATTTTGCAGGGATCCCGCATGCGATCATCTCTGCCACCGGTTATACGGGTTCCGGCGGATTTGAGATCTATTGTAAGAATGAAGAAGTACAACAGGTCTGGGACAACGTACTGGAAGCAGGAGCGCCTTTTGGTATTAAACCCATAGGCCTTGCTGCCAGGGATACCTTGAGGCTGGAAATGGGGTATTGCCTTTACGGTAATGACATTACGGACGAAACCTCGCCTTTGGAAGCCGGACTTGGATGGATCACCAAATTCACTAAAGATGATTTTGTCAACAAGAAAGGGCTGGCCGCTCAAAAGGAAGAAGGTGTCAAACGGAAGTTGGTTGCCTTTGAAATAAGTGAACGGGGTATCCCCAGACAAGGGTATCCGATCTTAGATCCTGAAGGAAACGAGATTGGGATCGTTACCTCGGGAACCATGTCGCCTTCACTGGGTAAAGGTATCGGACTCGGTTATGTACCGGTGTCCTTTTCTTCCGTTGGGAGTGAGGTAAAAATACAGATTCGGAAAAATGCCCTTCCGGCAACTATCGTTAAACTGCCTTTTTATAAAGGATAGAAAAGAAAAGCTTATAGGGGGGAACGGTGCAAGAAGAAGGGAAAAAGATATTGATTTTAGGAGCAAGCGGGTTTATTGGCAATGCCCTCTACAAGGAATTATGCAATTACTACGCTACCTACGGAACCTATTTCTCCTCAAAGAACGGCTACGCTGAGAATCAGCAATTCTTCCAATACGACATGCAGGAGGACGATATTTTCCAGTTATTGGAAACCCTTCGCCCCACAGTGATCATTTCGGCATTGCGCGGGGATTTTGCAGCACAGATACAGGCCCATGCCCACCTTACGGAATATGTGGAAAAACACCACTGCATCCTTTATTTTATCTCTTCGGCCAATGTTTTTGATGCGTACAGCAAGTTCCCTTCATACGAATATGACAAAACGCTTTCGGAGAGCATCTACGGACGGCTGAAGATCAAGATAGAGAATATGCTCCTCCGCTTACCCAAGGCAAAAATGGGTATTTTACGGGTTCCTATGGTCTTTGGAAATGCCTCCCCAAGGATCAGGGAAATGAAACAGGCTATTTGGAACAATGAGCCAATAGAGGTGTTTCCCAACCTGGTTATCAATGTAACCAGTGATGACAAGCTAACGCAGCAGATCCATTACCTCATCAATCGCAATAAATATGGCATTTACCACCTTGGCAGTACGGATCTGGTGCACCATGAAGACTTCATCAGGGAAGTGATAGACAGGGTGGGACATTTTAACCCTATTTACAAGCAGGTCTTTACAACCAATGAAGAACGCTACCTGGCGGCGCTACCCAAGGATCACCTGCTCCCCAAGTATCTGCAGGTAAGGTATCAGGAGGTCATTGATCACCATATCATGATATAAACGGCTATACATAGCCTTTTCAGCCATCTAATGATCATTTGTAGTATCTTTAGAAAACAGTAGCACAAGAACCTGCTATTCTCACAATCAGAACCTATAGGAACATGGAAAAACTTTCAGAAGATCAAATAAAAGATGCTTTAAAAACACTCAAAGGGTGGGATTATGCAAACGGGGCCATTGAGACGTCCTTTGAATTCAAGAACTTTAAAGAAGCCTTTACGGTCATGACCCGAATTGCCTTCGAATGTGAAGCACAAAACCACCATCCGGAATGGAGCAATGTCTACAATTCCCTCCATATAAGGCTGAGCACCCATGATGCCAGCGGGCTAACAGATAAGGATATTACGCTTGCCAGGACAATTGAGAGCATCATTGATAGTGAGTGATCATGTTTTAATTTTCACTGCTTGCGCTGCTTTCAAAAAATATTAAATTTGCCATAATTATTGACCAATACAGATCATGGGAAGAGCATTTGAGTTCCGGAAAGCACGTAAAATGAAACGGTGGTCCGCTATGTCCAAAGCGTTTACCAGAATTGGCAAGGATATTGTCATGGCGGTAAAGGAAGGTGGCCCCGATCCGGATGCCAATTCCAGATTACGGGCAGTGATCCAGAATGCCAAATCTGTGAACATGCCCAAGGATAATGTTGAGCGTGCCATTAAAAGGGCTTCCGATAAATCACAGGGTGATTATAAAGAGGTGTTATTTGAAGGGTATGCGCCTCACGGAATCGCCATTCTTATAGAAACCGCCACCGACAACAATACGCGCACAGTCGCTAATATCCGGAGTTATTTTAACAAGTGCAATGGTAGTTTGGGCACTTCCGGCTCCGTAGAATTCATGTTCGACCATACCTGTAATTTTAGGGTAAAGGCCGAAGGTTGCGACCCGGAGGAACTGGAACTGGATATGATCGATTTTGGTGCCGAAGAAGTTTTTGAAGATGAAGATGGCATTATGATCTATGCCCCTTTTGAAAGTTTTGGGGCCATTCAAAAGGAATTGGAATCACGAGGTTTAGAGATCCTCTCTTCCGGATTTGAACGCATCCCGCAGGTAACCAAGGCAATCACTCCCGAAGAAGCCGAAGATGTTGAAAAACTTCTGGAAAAAATTGAAGAGGACGATGACGTGCAGAACGTATATCATACCATGCAGGAATAACTTCCAATTCGGCTTGCAAATCCGTCGTAAATAATTCAAGCAAAGCTGCAACAAAGGTTTCTGCCTCTTGTACTCAATTTTTCTTTTCCATTTCTTCACTGGTATGACACATATCATTGCACCTACTTCACTGCAATTCTACCTTTGATTAATGGAATTTATTAGCTGTTCATCCGTGAACTTATAAAGCATAGAAATCATGAGAACTTCTGTAAAAGCATTATTATTTAGTACAATACAGGTATTGTTTGTTGCCACATCTTGCAGCAAAGATGATCCGGCAGATGAACTTACCAAGGACGGCCCTTTTAACATCAGTGAATTAGCAGGAACCTGGGAAGCCACACAAGCACAATTTAGTGTGAATGCCCTGTCCGTAGACGTTGTGGAGGATGGTGGTACAGTTAGTATGACCGTACAATCTAACGGTCGTTTTACCTTAACCCTGGATCCGATAGACCGGTCAGCCTATACAGTAAGTGGAGAAATGTTCTGGGAAAAATGGGAGGGTAGTTACTACTTTGCCATCGTATGGGACGACGAACCCGGAGATTGGGACACCTATGGCCATACCTGGGACGGCACCACTTTTACCATTAACGGGGGTATAGATTCCGGCGAATACGATTTTGATAATGATGGGGATGCCGAACCATGTTCACTGCATTTTGACTTTGTAAGAAGCTAGGTTAGGTGTATTCCGGGTTATTTCCGACCACTCCTTTGAAAAATGATATTCCTTTAGTTCCACTGCTTCCTATTTAGCTTCCATAAAATTTATAATTCCCTTTAGCATTTACAGTAGTTATTAGTAGCCACTGATCTTTTATAAGAGGGTCCTCCACTTTTTTGTTTTGAATGACCAGGGTCATTGTTCAAGGGAAAAGGGAGCACTAATTTTATAATAGTTCTTTAGCAAATTAACAATTTCCTTAAAGATGCTAACCATTGGCAAAATTGATTAATAACCCTTTAAATCTGATAGTATGAAAACACTAGGCAAAATTTTATTGTTTGCGCCCCTCTTCGCATTTTTGCTTTTTTCCTGCTCAAAAGGAGGAGACCCTGCAGCTGACTTGATAAAAGAAGGTGATTTTAACATCAGTGAATTAGCTGGTAATTGGGTAGCTACCACCGCCGCTTTTAATGATGGCATATCTCAGAGTATAGAAATTATAGGAGAAGGGGGAAGCCTCACTTTGACCGTTCAAAGCAGCGGCAGGTTCATCATGACCATTACGCCACCCGAAGGTGTTTCGTATACCCTGAGTGGAGAAATGTTCTGGGAAAAATGGGAAGGAAAATATTATTTCGCCATTGTATGGGATAATTACCCCGGCGACTGGGATACTTACGGGGCCACCCTCACAGCTACCACGTTTACTATTAATGGGGGATTTGACTCTGCGGAGTTCGACTTTGACAATGATGGCACTTTCGAATCCTGCAGCATAAGTTCTGTGTTCGTCAGAAACTAAGTGTACTCAGGAATTTTTCCTACAACACCTTTAAAAAAGTCTCTGTATCGTTCAAAGTCTTTTTCCTTATTATCGGTAGGGAATACGGGTTCGGATATTTTTACCTGCTTTTTGCCATAGTCAAAAGCTACCATGACAATGGGCACGCCGGCTTCTTTGGCAATATAATAAAAGCCTGTGCGCCACTGGGTCACTTTTTTACGGGTACCCTCCGGGGATAATGCCAGCCGGAAGACCTTCTTTTCCCTGAATATTTTTGCCGTATTGGCCACGGTATCACTATGCCTGGACCGATCGATGGGGGTACCTCCCATCCACCTGAAATACCAACCAAAAGGCGGTTTAAACAAGCTTTTCTTCCCAATAAAGTTAATTTCTCGGTTCACCACCCTTCGAACCAGGAGGCCCAGAACAAAATCGACCCAACTGGTATGCGGGGCTACAATGACAACACATTTCTCAATATCAGGGAAAGGGCCCAATAATTTCCACCCCAGTAATTTGAAATAAATGAATCTAGCAAGTGTATTCATAATTGTATTGTCCTGACGCTACTTGTTAACAGCATGTCGATTTTCTTCTTAACAGTATTTCCTGATTTAGGAATCACTGCCCGTAACACTTTATGGCACCGCGTAATGGTCATATCTTCCTGTAAATTTCCCTAAGTTTTTCACGTGTAATCTTTGCTTTCCATTCCTTCCCCAGGGCATTTTCCCATAGGGGTGCCATGCTTAATGAAACCGTGATCATCCTGTCCATATCTTTTTCGGATAGCCCTTGGCAAAGACCTTTAGGCAAGACTATTTTCTGCTTTTCCATCATTTTATAAAACAACGTAACACCTTCCGGATAATAATCTTCCAAAAATTGAAAAACCAGGCAATTACCAAGTCCATGTTTTACTCCCAAGACATACGAAAGGCCATAGCTCATAGCATGGGCTACCCCTACCTGGGAATAGGCAATACTCATGCCGCCATGCCAGGAAGCCATCATTAGTTTATCCCTCGACTCAGCAGGGGTTAACTCCCCTAAAAAGACCTCTTTGCAAAGGTCCAGGGCTTTTTCCCCATAACTTTGGCTGAAGGCATTCAAGTAAGTGCCATTTAAGGATTCTATACAATGAATATAACAATCCATTCCCGTATAGAACCATTGCTGCTTAGGGACCCCTGTGGTAAGGTTGGGGTCCAGGAGCACCTGATCAAAAATGGTGTAATCCGAATTGATCCCCAATTTTTTGTGCGGCCCCAGCAGTACAGTGGTTCTGGACACTTCTGCACCCGTACCGCTGATGGTTGGTATACCCACATGATAAATGGCCGGTTTGGACACCAGGTCCCATCCCTGATAGCTGGAGGCACTTCCGTTATTGGTAAGCATTAGAGCCACCGCCTTGGCAAGGTCGAGCAAGGTACCACCCCCTATTCCAACGATACCCGAAGGAAGTTCCTGAAATTCGTTTTTGATCATGCCTACCAGCGCATCTACCTGTTCCGTTTTCGGTTCCTCGTCGGCCGAAATAAATACGATCTTATCATTGAATAGCAACGGGATGCGGGCTATAAGTGCATCCTTTTCAAAAACATCATCGATCAAAAAGATCACGGGAGCTTCGGTACTTTTCCTTTTTGGCAATAAGAGCTCCCCAAGCTGATCAAAACTGCCCTTACCGAATACCACACGTGGTACCATAGGAAAGTTTTTATAAACAGGCTGGCTTCCATTTTTCGTCATATTGATCGCCATTTCTTTGGGTTCGTTCATTGTTTTACTTTAGGTATTTTAAAATATCACTGATCTTTCCTATCGTCAGGTGATTGTTGGCATGTTCATCCGGATGCACCTCCTCATGGGCCCAGGTGGTGTGAAAAGGAACGTGGACCGCCTGTGCCCCGATATTCATAATGGGAAGCACATCAGATTTTAAAGAATTTCCGATCATCAAAAATTCCGTTACATCTATTTCCAGGTGATCCAATAGGTTCTGATAATTTTGTTCCTTTTTATCACTCAACACCTCTACGTGATGAAAGTACCTGGATAATCCCGAACGTTCCAATTTACGCTCCTGATCCAGCAAATCACCTTTGGTCAGGACTATAAGGCGGTACTTGTCAGACAATTGCCTTAAGACCGCTTCTACATCGTCCAGTAATTCTACCGGATGGGCAATCATCTTTTTACCAAGATCCAGAATTCGGGATAAGGTTGTCTGGGATACCTGGTGATTTGAAATATCAAGGGCCGCTTCTATCATAGAAAGCGTAAAACTTTTGATCCCATAACCGTACAATTCCAGGTTGTGGATCTCTGTTCTGAATAACTCCTGATCGATCTTATTCTTGGTTTCATATTTTTCCAATAAGGAAGCAAATTGCTCCTCGGCCTCCCGGAAATAGGTCTCATTGACCCAAAGCGTATCGTCTGCATCAAACCCAATGACCGTTATGTTGCCAAAGTCTATGTCCATGCTGCCTTTGCTTTTTCAAGGTCCTCCGGTGTATCAATTTCAATACCCGTCACCTGGGTTTCCACCATCTTTATCTTTCTTCCGTATTCTAAATAGCGTATGGCCTCTATCTTTTCGGCTGCCTCCAACCCCAGCATTGGTAACCGCCTGAAATCAAGGATAGCCTGTTTTCTAAATGCATACACACCTTTGTGCTTGTAATAGGTTGTTTTGATATCGGTGGCACGCGGATAAGGGATGACCGAGCGCGAAAAATAAAGGGCAAAATTATGTTGATCCACGATCACCTTAACAGTGTTCGGGTTTTGTATATCTTCCTGGTCCTCAATTTGTGTCATTAAAGAAGCCAGATCTATATCCCTGTCCACATCTTCCTCAAAAACACGGATAAGGTTGGCAAGACTTTCTGTATCGGTAAATGGCTCATCACCCTGCACATTCACAACGATATCAATATCCATATCTGCCACGGCTTCTGCAATACGATCACTTCCGCAATCGTGTTCTGCCCTGCTCATCATGGCCTTCCCTCCCGCTGCAACTATGGTCTCATAGATGAGGTCACTATCTGTCACCACGTACACGGCATCAAAAAGCTTCGTTGCCAGGGTAGCCTCATACGTTCTCACAATGACCGGCTTACCTGCCAGGTCCTGCATTAATTTTCCGGGAAAACGTGAGGCAGCATAACGGGCTGGGATCATGGCAATAATCTTCATCGTGGTAATGTGCTTAAGGTTACTTTTTTATCCGTGGCCTGATCTTTCTGTAAATTGAAAATATCAGGATCAAAATCATAATGACCAGAATGGCAGCAATGATGGGTGCAAAAATAGACACCACCGATACCACGGTGGCTGTACCCGTTTCTACCGCCGATATCACAGGATTCCCAAGTCCGCCAGTAGTGGCAGTAGATGCCATCCGGCTTGTAGCCGAAGCACCTCTTATGGCCATGGCTGTCCCCCCTCCTGCAATGATCGCGAGGGACCAGGACACCAGGGGATCCATGTCTGTTACGACCGCTACCATCACGGCAGTTCCTGCCAATGCTGAAAGCGGAATGGCCATGCTGTCTAAAACGTTATCTACCCAGGGGATGAAATACGCAAATACCTCCAAAACGGTAGCCACACCCAAGGCAATGAGTGCGGATAAACTACCGATCCATTCCCAGTGCTCATTGAGTTCCCAAATGCCAAAATAAGACGCCGCACTCAGGGCAAAGAGTGGTAAAAACACCCTAAAGCCTACGGAGGCTGCAAGGCCGATTCCCAAAAAAATACTAATGATAGTCTCGGAAGTCATGTTATGGCAATCTTAGGTCTAAAGTAACGTATTCCTAATCAACAAAAAAATCGTCCTTAAACCCAATTAAAAATAATTTCTCCCTGGCCCTGGTGATGGCTGTGTACAACCACCGCAAATATTCCCTATCCGGACCATTGGGAAGATAGGGTTGCTCTACAAATACGCTGTGCCATTGTCCACCCTGTGATTTATGACAGGTAATGGCATAGGAGAATTTTACCTGCAGTGCATTGAAATAGGGGTTGTTTTTAACTGCCAGGAATTTCTTGTATTTTGATGTTTCGTGGGCATAATCCTTCATGACCTCCTGATAGAGTACATTGCCATCTTCATAGGAAAGCGATGGTGTTTCAGAATTGAGGGTATCGAGCAATAAATGGGTTTCAAACGGTTTTTGATTGGGGTAATCCGTCATTTGTACTTTCACTTCGGCAAATTTAAACCCGTACAGTTCTTTGATCGAGAAGATCTCGAGTACTTCCACAATATCGCCATTAGCTATAAAACCAGCATCTGAAGTGGGTTTTAGCCAAAAGTAATTGTTCTTTACCACCATCAGGTAGTCGCCTACGGCAATATCATTCTCCAGATAAAGGATTCGCTGCCTAATGTTCTCATTATATAAATTGGCGCGTTTATTAGAGCGGACAATAAACACGGTTTCTTCTTTGCCATTGGTGGCATAGGAGTTCTCTATGGCCTCCTGAATATCCATGCCATCCTGTAACCGTACAATATCCGTAAAGGTATCCAGTTGAAACTGAAAGCGGTCAAAAAAGTCACTCTGCAACTGGTCCCGTAAATGGGTTGCATTTACAAGGATGCCCGAATCCTGTGCCTGTCGCACTACCTCATCGAGCTCAATAAGGGTCACCTCCTTGTTGTAATGGGATTGTAGCTGGTGCTCGTCCAAAGCCGGACTTAAGGTGAGATGCACAGGGGGCAATTGAGCCGTGTCGCCGATCAATATAAGTTTGCACTGATGTCCGGAATAAACAAACTGGATCAGATCATCTAAAAGGGAGCCGTTGTCAAATAACTTGGAATCTGAAGCCGTATCAGGGATCATAGAGGCCTCGTCCACAATGAAAACCGTATTTCGGTGTTTGTTCGGGGCCAATACAAAACGTATGCCCCCACCACGTTCCTTCTTTGGAAAATAGATCTTACGATGAATGGTAAAAGCCTGTGTTTTGGCATATGTAGCCATTACTTTGGCAGCCCTTCCCGTGGGGGCCATGAGAACTGCCTTCAGCGAAGTATTCCATAAATTGGTCACCACATCTCCAATAATGGTGGTCTTGCCTGTTCCTGCGAACCCTTTTAGAAGGAATATGGCATTCGTTTCTTTGGACAAGAGGAATTGTGAAAGCATCTGAAGTGTCATGTCCTGCTTTGGGGTAGGAACATGTGGAAACTTTTCTTTTAAAAGGGTATAAAAACTGACAGCTGTGGGAGTAACCATAGGTCCTCAAAGATAAACAGGATTTTTGGGCCAAATCCTTTTACGATTAAAAAAAAATTGTAGTTTTGTTGGAACCGCTAAATTTAATTAACACTAGTAAAAATGAAAACCATCTTTCAAGTAATACTTTGGATTGCCTGTATTGTTTTAGGGTATTTAATTTACCGTTCGGTAACTGGCCCGATTGAGTTTAATAAAGTAAAGCAAGAACGTTTTTCCAAGGTGATTTCTGTACTGAAGGACATTCGGAATTCTCAGGAAGCATACAAGGCTGTTAACGGAAAGTTTGCGAATGATTTTAATAGCCTGATCGCTTTTGTAGATACGGGACGGTATACGATCACACAACAAAGGGATTCTTCTTACATGGAATTTGACAAGACGTATGGGATCGATATGCTAAAAGAAATAACCATCATTGACACCCTTGGTTTCGTAAATATAAAGGATTCTCTGTTCAAAGGAGACACCCGCTACAAGACCATGATGAACATTCCTTTTGCTCAAAGTGGCCAGACATTTGAAATGAAGGCCGATATAGTTGAGAAAAGCGGCTATAAAGCGCCTGTTTTTGAGGCGAAAGTAAAGAAAGACGTTATTCTTTATGATCAGCCAAAAGATCTTTTAAGCAGGGAAAATGCTCAGATCAGTGTGGAAGAAGTTAATGGTTCTGAGATCAAGGTTGGTTCACTTACAGACGTAAGTACTAACGGAAACTGGCCCCCTATTTATGACAAAAAAGGAAACCAATAAAGAACTCGAAAAGAAGACCCTTCTGGAAGATTATTATAAGTTGTCCATTCAGGTAAGCCTGAATGGACTTTCTTTTTGTATCCTGGATACCATTGGAAACAGGATCATCAAGGCTGGAAAAAAGGCTTTTGATACTACCTTGAACCCTATTCAGGTACTGCAGGAATTAGAACGTTTTCTAAAAGAACAGCAGGTTCAAAACTATTCCTTTTCCGAGGTGGTGGCCGTTCACAGGAACGACCTTTTCAATTTGGTACCCAAAGTCTTATTTGATCCTGATGAATTGCCAAATTACCTGAAATTCAATGCCAAGATGCTGGCTAATGACCTTTTGGAATATGACGAACTCTCCTCTTTTGAGATGATGAATGTCTATGTCCCTTTTGTGAATATCAACAACCATCTTTATGAGCTTTTTGGGGAATTCGAATTTAATCATCATGCCACGGTATTGATCAATTCACTTTTGGGTACTTCTACCCCCGGTACGGAGCCCGTTTGTTACCTGTATGCCACCGACCACGATATGGACCTGATCATTGTGCAGAACAAAAAACTGCTGTTCTTCAATCATTTTGCCTACACCACCAAGGAAGATTTGCTTTATTACCTTCTTTTTTCACTGGAACAATTAAAATTGGATCCCCACAAAGTAACGCTCCGTTTATTCGGGGAAATTCAGGAAGGAGATGCCATTTATAACGCCTGTGAAGAATACATTCAGCATACGGCCCTCTATATACCTGCCATCCCGGACTCCATTCATGAAGATCAACTTTCTGCCTCGGCGGGATATTTAGAACTGAACACCTTATAAATGCGTATCATCTCAGGAACTCACAAAGGAAGAAAGATTCGCGCTCCCAAACAATTGCCGGTGCGACCCACCACTGACATGGCCAAGGAAGCCCTTTTTAATATCCTCAACAACTCTTATTACTTTGAAGGCCTTAAAGTGCTCGATCTTTTTGCAGGCACCGGGAATATCAGCTTCGAATTTGCTTCCAGGGGGACATCAGAAACAACCAGTGTGGATCAACATGCCGGCTGTGTCAAATTTATAATGGAAATGGCCGCTCAATTTGAGTTTAACATAAAGGCCATTAAAATGGATGTGTTTGCTTTCCTGCGCGGACATCAGGGCGCTTACGATGTGATCTTTGCCGATCCCCCATATGATTTGCCTTTTGAACAGTTTTGCGCCATTCATCAACTGATCATAGAAAAGAAAATGGTTTTGCCTGGTGGCAGTCTCATCATTGAACATTCCAAACAAACAGATCTTTCACAACTGAGCCATTTCAGTACTGTGCGAAAATATGGGAGTAGTTTGTTCAGTTTTTTTGAGATAGACACTCAGGAGAATTAAAAAAAGCAGGTCATAAGCCGGATTCTGTTACCTGTGAAGGTTCCTTATCATTTATCTGGATCGTTGGTTACCCAAAGATTCTATCCGCCTACCCTTCAGCTTGGGCGTGCAACCCTCAGACACTGATTTACATGGCGTTTCACCGCATAGAGTTTACCTGATTTCACTACAGCATTACCTGTACATACTTTCTGTTGCACTTGTCCGCCCCATCAGGATGGGTGACGGGTGTTACCCGCTATGCTGCACTATGGTGTCCGGACTTTCCTCCCCCTGCAAAATACAGGGAGCGATAAGGTGACCTGCCTTGTGCAAAGGTAGCGCAATTGTTGATAAAAAGTAAGGAATACAAAGGAAAAGAAAGCCGTTAAACAAACGCTATTTTTATATTTGTAAGTGATGAGTACTGCCTGAAGGCAGTGCTGCTAAAGCCTCTTTGTGGAACCTTTTATAGTATCGGCACGGAAATACAGACCCCAGACCTTCAAGGACGTGGTGGGCCAGGAAGCCATTACCAATACATTGATAAATGCTATTGATAATAACCACCTGGCGCAGGCCCTTTTGTTTTGTGGCCCCAGGGGGGTTGGCAAGACTACTTGTGCCCGTATTTTGGCTAAACAGATCAACCGGGACGGCACTGAAAGGGAAGACGAAGATTTTGCCTTCAATATCTTTGAGCTGGACGCTGCCTCGAACAATTCCGTCGATGATATTCGCAGCCTCATAGACCAGGTTCGTATTCCACCTCAGGTAGGCAAGTACAAGGTCTATATTATAGATGAGGTACACATGCTTTCCCAGTCGGCTTTCAATGCCTTTTTAAAAACGCTCGAAGAGCCCCCAAAGCATGCTATTTTTATCCTGGCCACAACGGAGAAGCACAAGATCATCCCCACTATCCTCTCCAGATGTCAAATATTCGATTTTAAACGGATCACCGTTACCGATGCGGCCGATTACCTGAAATACATTGCCGAACAGCAAGGAATCACGGCAGAAGAGGATGCCCTGCATATCATTGCTCAAAAAGCAGATGGAGCACTCCGTGATGCCCTTTCCATTTTTGACAGGGTCATCAGTTTTTCCGGGAAGGAATTAACCCGTAAAGCCGTTACGGAAAACCTGAACGTGCTGGATTACGATACCTACTTTGAGGTTACAGACCTGATCCTGAAACACGATATCCCTAAAATTCTCTTGTTATTTAACCGAACCCTGGCACTGGGGTTTGAAGGGCACCATTTCATTATTGGCCTTGCCTCCCACTTCAGGGATCTCATGGTATGTAAACACGAGGATACCGTTCAGTTGTTAGAAGTAAGTGAGCAGGCAAAAACATTATACAAGGAACAAGCGAAGAAAACATCGCAGGATTTCCTGTTAAAGGCCCTGGACATTGCCAATCAGGCCGATATCCAATACAAAACAAGCAAGAATGCCCGATTGCTGGTTGAACTGGCACTGATGAAGTTGGCATCCATTAATTTTGAGGCTGAAAAAAAAAACCTTGACGGCACCTTAGAAGTCGCCGTTCAACCTGAACGCCTGATCCCCGCCTCGTTCTTTTCAAAAAAAATCGTTACAGCAGCGCCTGCAGGCCACAGTGATCTATCCGCTCAACCACCTGTTACACTACCCACAAAGAATGCGTCTCCGATGAAAATGGAGGTTGAGTACAATGAGCAAGAAGTGGTGGAAAGCAAGCAGACAGACACCTCCGTCCTTACCGACACCCTGGTTTCGGAGCCTGCCAGAAAGATCATTATAAAGGAACCCTCAAAACGTGTTTCGGGTCTTTCCCTTTCCAGTATTCAGGCAAAAAAGAAGCACCAACTCAATAAAATAGAGGTGACCTATGATGAAGATTCGCTTCCTGAAGACCCATTCACCGAGGAGGAGCTTCAGCATCACTGGACCCGCTATATAGAAAAATTAGAGGAAGAGGGTCGGAAAATACTGGCCTCTAACCTGAATGCTGATCTTCCCAAAATAAAGGAAGCAAACACCATAGCCATTGAACTCCCCAATAGTACGATGAAAAAGGAAATTGAAAGGGAGCAACAGGAATTGCTGTCTTTTCTTAAACAGGCGCTCAATAATTTCCGGATTTCGCTTTCCATTTCCATAAATGAGGAAAGCATGAAAAAATATGCGTTCACACCACAGGAAAAGTATGAGAAACTAAGGGAAAAGAATCCGGCCATCGATCTGTTGAGAAAAACTTTCGATCTGGATCTTTGATCTTTCCTTCCCGTGCGGCCACATGAGAAAAGCCGGGAAATTTGGGGTGGAAAAAGTATTTTTTTAAGCCCTTTTTTACCGGTACCGTTCCCGCATCTGGTTCTTATTAAAAAGCTTCTTATTATTTTTGAAAAAAAATCAGCATGCTAGGACTAAAATTACCAACAGATCCCCGATGGGTGAATATTGTTGAAATGAATATTGATGAAATCCTGACAGACCATGCCTACTGTGAACAGAAGGCCGCCAGCACCGCTATTTCGTTTATCGTCTCCTTTCCCGAATACCCGGAACTGATCGAGGAAATGATTGCACTCTCCAGGGAGGAAATGGGTCATTTTAAAATGGTGCACGACAGAATACTGTCCCGAGGCAGTACCCTTGGGAGGCATCGTAAAGATGAATATGCCCTGGCATTGCTAAAATTCTTCCCAAAAGGGGGGTCCCGAACGACCCAATTGATAAACCGGTTGCTTTATGCAGCCTTGATAGAAGCGAGAAGCTGTGAACGCTTTCGGTTACTTTCTGAAGAATTACAGGATAAAGAGCTGGCACAATTTTACCATAAGCTGATGGTCAGTGAGGCCGGCCACTATGCCCTGTTCCTGAAATTTGCCAGGAAATACGGGGATCGAAAAGAAGTTGACGACAAATGGCAGGCACTGCTTGATTATGAAGCGGGCATTATGAAAGACCTCGGCAAGAAAGAAACCATCCACGGGTAACCCTTTACGCTTCTTCTGCTCATTCCTTTAACTTAGCCACATAATAGTCATAGATAGCAAACTGCGATCGTACTTTCGGCTTCTTGTTACGAACATAGGAATTATCCTGTTTGGCATTGAATCGACGCGCCTTCACATTGTCGCTCCATGAAATTTCAAAGGTATCTATCAGTTCCTGTTTTATTTCAGGGTCATAAATTGGACATCCTACTTCCACCCTGTTCTCAATATTTCTGGTCATCCAGTCGGCAGAGGAAATATAGACCCTGGGGCTCCCATCGTTCTCAAAAATGAACAATCGGGGATGCTCCAGGAACTTGTCTACAATACTGATGGCCTCGATATTCTCGCTCATCCCTTCTACCCCCGGAACCAGGCAGCAAATACCTCTTATAATAAGTTGAATCTTAACCCCTGCCCTGCTGGCTTCATACAGCTTATCGACCATTCTGTACGAAGTTAAGCTGTTCATCTTGATCTTGATACAGGCCTTTTTTCCCTTTTTTACATTTTCAATTTCCTGATCTATTAGTTTTTTAAAAACACTCCTGGTATAATGGGGTGAAACAATCAGGTGCTTGTATTTATTGATCTTATAGGTTGTTTCAAAAAAGTCGAACACCATGTTCAGTTCCTTTAGAATGCGTTCATTAGCAGTAAAAAGGGTGTAATCTGTGTAGATCCTGCCGGTCGATTCATTAAAATTTCCCGTACTGACAAAGCCATAGCGTTTTATTCCTTCCTTTTCTTCGCGTTCTATCAGGCATATTTTACTGTGTACCTTCAATCCGGGGACCCCGAAAATCAGTTTTACCCCTTCTTCCTGCAACTGTTCGGCATAGCGGATATTAGCTGTTTCGTCAAAACGTGCCCTGAGTTCAATTTGCACGGTAACCTGTTTGCCATTTTTGGCTGCATTGATCAGGGAGGCAATTACCTGAGAATTATCGGCAAGCCTGTAAACCGTTATTCTTATGGACTTCACCTTGGGATCCAAAGCGGCTTCCCTAAGGAATCTTATGATATATGAAAATTTGTGATAAGGCGCGTATTGCAAATAATCTTTAAAAGCGATCTGGGCGAGGAAACTACCTTCCGGCTCAACACCTTTCATGGGCAGCGGTATAATCTTTTGATACATCAGTGCTTGTTTCCCTAAACTGGGAAAACCCATATAATCGCGCCTGTTGTGATACCGTCCTCCCGGAATAACACTATCCGTGTCTGTGATCTCCATTTTTTCCTTAAGGTAGCGCAAAGTATCTTTTTCTATATTCTTATCATATACAAAACGTACCGGGTCATTTATTTTCCGGTTATCCACACTGGATGATATCTTCTCAATAAAACTCTTGCTGAGGTCATTATCAATATCCAATTCCGCATCGCGCGTAATTTTGATCATGTGCGCAGAAATAGCATCGTATTCGAACATGGAAAACACACTATCCAGGCAATAGCGGATCAGATCATCCAGGATGATGATGTAATGATTCTCGCCTTCCTTCGGGAGCACCACAAACCGATCTATCCCCTTAGGAATCTCAATCAACGCAAACCGGTTCTCTTTTTTATGGTTATTTTGCCTTGATTGATCCTCATTTTTCAATACCATTTTTATGGCGAGATACGCTGCAGAGTCCTTCAGCATGGGAAATTCGGTGAGCTCATTCAAAATAATGGTCATGAGCTGAGGACTCACTTTTTCAAGGAAATAGTTCTTGAGGAAGGCAGACTGTTCTGCTGTCACCTCTTTTTCATTGATCATAAAAATATGTTCCCCTTCGAGCTCCCTCTCAATATTCTTGTGGATCTCTAAACTTCGTGTTTGCTGTTTGATCACAATTTGAGTGATCTCTTCCAGCAGGTCCTGGGCTATTTCGCCTCCTAAAACGCTTTTTCCTGTCTTCCCGGCCTCTACGATACGCTTGACAGTAGCATACCGCACTTTGAAAAATTCATCCAGATTATTAGAAAAGATACCCAGGAAACGCAACCGTTCTATGAGTGGCACACAGGCATCGGCGCTTTCCTGAAGTACCCTGTCATTAAATTTCAACCAGCTAATCTCCCTGTTTATATATTGGTTCTTCACTTTGTTCATGAGCGGAGTTCTTTTGGAAATAATATGTTTTCGGTAGTCCCCTTGCTAAGGGTAGTCCATTTATTAGTGTCGAGTTTTAAATGAACCAATCCGGATGTAGGGACATTTTCTATATAGGAATTCCCCAGGGTATTTGCGAGCGCCGTAAAGGCATGATTATGACCAAAGACCATGACAGTAACCACGGAATCGGGAAGGGATCTCAGAAATTGCATCACCTGCTCTCCCGAAAAATCATACAGTTCATGGGTTAGCGAAAAATGGTTAAAAGGGATGGATAGGCTTCTCAAAAAAATAACACAGGTGTGCAGGGCCCGGATGGCAGGACTTGAATACACGGCCTGAACTTCAATTTTGAGTTTAGCGAAATGGCCTGCCACCCTATGGGCATCCAAAACACCTATTTCTTTCAACGGACGGTCCATATCAGATACCTCATTGTCCCAGGAGGATTTTCCATGCCGTACCAGTATAAGATGTTTCATTACGGTTCACTTTTTTATAGTTGTTTCCAACAGTAGCCTATTGGACTTTTTAATAAATGCTATCGTTAATTAGGGCGCCAGCCTGTCTATTTTCCAATTATAATCCGGTTGCAGGGTATAGCGAATCCTGTCATGCAGCCTGTTAGGCCTTCCCTGCCAGAATTCAATAGAAAGAGGCGCTACTATATACCCTCCCCAATAGGTCGGCCGTTCAATTTCCTTGTTCTCATAATGTTTCTCTAAGGCTGTCAGTTTGTTTTCCAGCACATCACGAGAGGGGATCACACTGCTCTGATCAGAAACTATAGCCCCCAATTTACTCCCGGTAGGCCTCGATTCAAAATAACCGTCAGACATATTTTCAGCGATTTTGGAAACAGTGCCCTTTATAATGATCTGGCGTTCTAATAACGGCCAAAAAAAGGAGAGACAAACCTTGGGGTTCTTTTCTATGGCCTTCCCCTTTTCGCTTTCATAGTTCGTGAAAAAAATAAACCCCTCGTAGGTAAATCGCTTAAGAAGCACCACCCTGCCCTTTGGAAAACCATCCAGGCCTATGGTAGATATGGTCATTGCATTGGGCTCTTCCATATCTGATTGCTCTGCTTCATGAAACCATTTTTGAAAAAGCTCCATGGGATTATCAGAGATGGCGTCTTCCATCAAAGCGCTTTTTTCATACGATTTTCTGTAATGTCCTAAATCCTTTTTCATTTTCGTTTGCCCTTTGGGTCCTTAAGACAAAGTTGGTGAAATCCTGATAAAAAGGGAAGCCTTCATGTTCTTTTTAGCATCAAATCTCAAAGACTTTTCCATCAGCGGCCAGGGCCACTTCCGGAAAAAGTACTTCCGCCTCCTTTTGAAAGGCATCTAAATCTTTATACCTGGTAGAAAAATGACCGAGCAGTAAACGCTTTACCCCGGCATCCTTTGCGATCCGTGCGGCCTGTTGTGCCGTAGCGTGTTTGGTCTTATCTGCTAATTTCACTTCCGATTCCAGAAAAGTAGCCTCATGATAAAGCAGGTCTGCCTGCTTGATAAAAGGTATGATCTGTGGTGCATAGGCAGTATCACTGCAATACGCATAGGTCTTGGTTGGGGGCGGATCAAAGGTCAATTGACTGTTGGCAATCGTTGTTCCGTTATCCAGCAAGACATCCTTACCCTTCTTAATATTTTTAAAATAGGCCTTGTCTATTTTGTAGGTAGCCATTGCTGCAGGATCTAACCCCCGTTCCCTGGGTTTTTCACTAAACAGAAAGCCATTGGTGTAGATCCGGTGGTCTAGGGGAATGGTCGTCACGGTTACTTTTTCATCCTCATAGATCAACTCGGGACCTTTCGCCTTTAATTCATGAAAGATCAGTGTGAAATTGGTCCAGGAATTTCCAAGCTTCAGCAACAACAGTATGGCTTCCTTAAGCCCTTCCGGGCCATAAATATGCAGTTCTTTTTCCCTGCCCAATAACTGGAAGGTAGCAATGAGGCCGGGCAATCCAAAAAAATGGTCGCCGTGAAGGTGGGAAATGAAGATATGATTGATCCTCGAAAACTTGATCTTATGCTTCCTTAACTGTACCTGGGTTCCTTCGCCACAATCGATCAGGAAAAGGTGGTCCCTAATTTCGAGCACCTGCGAAGTAGGATTACCCAACATGGTGGGAGTAGCGGCATAACAACCCAGAATATGAAGTTTCATAAGTAATTTCAAGCTATTTGAAAAATCGCAGGCTGGTATGCCCCCACTTGTCTTTTATCCAGCACGAAACAAAACCCGGACATTGTTCCGTTTGGCCATTTATCCTTTTAGTATTGCAACAAAATTGGCTATAGGCGGATCTTCCATAGGAAATCGAATGCTGGCTATATTGATCTGTGCAACGTAATGCTCCATGTTTATAATTCCAGATCCCTTTCAATCTCTTCCATTTCTATCAGGTCTCTTGCTTCCTGGATGGTCGGTACCACATTGATCGCATCGGGCACTTCCTCATAAGATACTTTATCCGTGACCAGTACGAACGATTTATGTGCCTTTCTGTGGGTATTTGCCAGGTTCAGGAATTCCAGTACCTGATCTGCGGTGAGGGTTGTAAAGGAGAACAGGTTTACGATAATATGATCATTTTTGATCTTTTCATACCCCTCATTGAGATTTTTTAGAAACGTCATTAGGGAGATATTTTCCTGAAAAACAATGGTGATATTGTCCTCTCTGTCAAAAATCATATGTGCTTACTTTATTTGTGAAGCTAATAAATATATTACTGCCATCCGAATGGCCACCCCGTTTTCTACCTGATGCAGAATGATAGACTGAGATGAATCGGCCACATCACTTGTAATTTCTACCCCCCTGTTGATGGGGCCCGGGTGCATGATCACGATCTCCTTATTCAAGCTGTCCAAAAGCGCTTTATTAATACCGTATTGCATGGTATACTCACGTGTGGTCGGGAAATAACTGATCTCCATCCGTTCGTTCTGGATCCGCAGCATATTGGCTACATCGCACCATTCGAGCGCTTTTCGCAGGTTAGGTTCTACCGAAACCCCGAGTGATTCTATATATTTTGGAATCAATGTTTTAGGACCGCACACTTTTACTTCGGCCCCTTGTAATCTAAGGGCAAAAATATTGGACAAAGCCACCCTGGAATGTAATATATCGCCCACAATGACCACTTTCTTCCCTGCCACATCACCCAGTTTTTCCCGAATCGAATAGGAATCCAGCAAGGCTTGTGTAGGGTGCTCATGGGCACCATCCCCGGCATTGACAATGGCTGCCTTTACGTGTTTGGACAGGAAGATCCCCGCGCCCGGGTTGGGATGCCTCATAACCACCATGTCCACTTTCATGGACAGGATATTATTGACCGTATCAATAAGGGTTTCCCCTTTTTTTACAGATGATTGGGAGGCAGAAAAGTTAATAACGTCTGCAGATAATCGTTTTTCGGCCAACTCAAAACTGAGTTTGGTACGGGTACTATTCTCAAAGAAAATATTGGCAATGGTGATATCCCGGAGCGATGGAACCTTTTTTATGGAACGGTTGATAACCTCTTTGAACTGATCGGCGGTTTCGAATATGAGCTGAATATCTTTTTCATTCAGATATTTTATCCCTAAAAGGTGTTTTACACTCAGTGTCGCCATAAACTCATTTGTTTACTAAATAAACCACGTCCTTTCCTTCATTTTCTTCCCACATAACCTGCACTTTTTCATTGTTGATAGCGTCTACCTGCCGCCCTCTGTAGTTGGGCTGAATAGGCAAATGCCTGCTGAATCGTCGGTCGATGAGGGTCAGTAACTCTATCTCCTGAGGCCTTCCAAATGACTGGATGGCCGTAAGCGCAGCACGTATGCTCCTTCCGGTATACAGAACATCATCGATCAAAACGACATTTTTTCCTTCCACCAGAAAATCAATGTTGGTTGTACTCGCTTCCAATGGCTTATCACCCCTTCTAAAATCGTCTCTGAAAAAGGTAATGTCCAGGAAACCCAGTTTTATATCCGAAACCTTATATTCCTCTTTTAAGATCCTGGCCAAGCGGTTGGCAAGGAAGATGCCTCTGGGCTGCAGCCCGATTAATACCGTATTTTTAAAGTCGAGGTGATTTTCTAATAGTTGGCAAGCCAGTCGATGTAGTATGATGTGAATTTCTTTGGAGGAAAGAAGTACTTTTTGACTCATGGTGTGCGCAAGCAACATATTTCAAGGCAAAAATAGGGATTTCTGTTCAATAAAAAGGACCCTTGAATAAGATAGTGTACAAACCGGTCTGTACCTTCGTACAAAAGGACAAAAAAAAAGCCCCGACCTACTGTCGGGGCTCTTCGTATCATGGTGATGACAACATTAGGCAGTACTATTTTTTCTTGCCTGCTTCCATCTTGTCTTTCAGGGCTTGCAGTTGCTCGTTAGCGTCTCCCAAAGTTGGTTTTGACTCCTCAGCTGAAGCAGCCGCTTTCTTCTTAGCTGCCTTCACATTGCGCTGTTCTTCTTCACGGAAGATAGCAGTATGACTGGCCACAACTCTCTTAAATTCCTTGTTGAATTCAATGATCTTAAAGAGTGCTTCTTCGCCTTTGCCCAGTTTTTTTCCATCTTCTTTTTCAAGATGTCTTTGAGGAACAAATGCGGTGATATCTTTGTTGAATTCTATTACCGCCCCTTTATCAACGATCTCTGAGATCGCTGCTTTATGTTCTGTTCCAACCGCAAACTCGGTCTCATATTTGTCCCAAGGGTTCTCAGTTGTTTGTTTGTGCCCTAAACTAAGCTTACGGCCTTCAACATCCAATTCAAGTACTTCAACTTCGAGGGTATCTCCCACAGTAACAAATTCTGAAGGGTGTTTGATCTTCTTGGTCCAGGAAAGGTCTGAAATATAGATAAGACCATCTATTCCCTCTTCCAATTCAACAAAGACGCCAAAGTTTGTAAAGTTCCTTACGATACCTTTATGTTTTGATCCTACAGGGTATTTTGTTGTGATATCTGTCCATGGATCTGGAGTTAATTGCTTAATTCCCAGCGACATTTTTCTGTCTTCACGATCCAACGTAAGTACAACCGCTTCTAACTCATCTCCTACTTTTACAAAGTCCTGAGCAGATCGTAAATGCGTAGACCAGGACATTTCAGAAACGTGGATCAATCCTTCTACTCCTTCGGCTACTTCTAGGAAGGCGCCGTAATCGGCAATAACCACTACCTTACCTTTCACTTTGTCACCTATTTTGATCTCATCGCCTAAAGCATCCCAAGGATGTTTTTCCAATTGCTTAAGACCTAACTGAATCCTTGATTTGTTATCATCGAAATCTAGGATAACCACATTCAATTTCTGATCTAACTCTACGACTTCATTAGGGTGATTGATCCTGCTCCAGGAAAGATCCGTAATGTGGATAAGACCATCTACCCCTCCAAGGTCAATAAAGACCCCATAGGAAGTGATATTCTTAACGATCCCTTCCAGAACTTGTCCTTTTTCGAGCTGACCAATGATCTCTTTTTTCTGTTCTTCAATATCTGCCTCAATAAGGGCCTTATGCGAAACTACAACGTTCTTGAACTCGTGGTTGATCTTCACAACCTTGAATTCCATTGTCTTTCCTACATACTGATCGTAATCCCTGATTGGTTTTACGTCTATTTGCGATCCTGGCAAGAAGGCTTCAATACCGAATACATCGACAATCATTCCACCTTTGGTTCTGCATTTTACAAAACCGGTTACCACTTCTTCCTTATCGTGGGCCGCATTTACCCTGTCCCATGCCTGAATGGTCCTTGCCTTTCTGTGAGAAAGGACTAACTGGCCACTTTTATCCTCGCGGATGTCTATAAGCACTTCAACCTTATCCCCAACTTTCAAGCCCGGGTTGTACCGAAATTCATTCAGGGAAATAACCCCTTCAGATTTGGCGTTGATGTCAATAATCGCTTCTCGATCTGTAATATGCGTAACAGTTCCTTCTACTACTTCCTCATCCGCAGTATCTACAAAATTTGCTGCTACCAGTTTTTCGAATTCCTCTAATTTGGATTCGTCTACGCGCTCAATTCCCTCTTCATACTTATCCCAATCAAAGTTTGCCAAAAATTCTTTTGGATCTTGTTTGGGCGTTTCTACCTTCTGTTCTTGCACTACCTCAGTTACCTGGGTTTCTTCTGTTGTTGTTTTTTCTTCAGCCATGTTGCTGATCATAATTTGTATTCCATAACCACTTTAAGAGCAAGGCAATGCCTATGGAAGTTGTTCTTAATTTCTTTTTGATCCCTTTTTCCTCTTAAATACGCGCCAAAAAGGTGGGCAAAAGTACAATTTATTTCTTGTTTAAACAACCCAAAAATCAGTTGACTTCAAAAAGACTGGAATACGCGCGCCTTCCTGTAAAATCCAGACATATTTCGTATCTTTCCTCTTGTAATCATAACCTGTAATAAACAAATTAAAATGAGTGCAAAAGACAAGTACCAGGCTGTATTGTCGCTTGGTGAAAAATTAGGGATCAAAGACGGAAGTGTAAGTGAGGAAAACGGCATTTTAAAAGTGAAGGGGCAGGCCAACACCCCTTATGAAAAAGACCTTCTTTGGGACAAAATAAAAGAGATCGGGGGGGAACACCCTTCGGATATCAAGGCGAATATAACGGTCGCGGATGACAGTATCTACCACAGGCACATCGTTCAAAAAGGGGAATCGTTAAGTAAAATAGCGAAGCATTATTATGGTGACCCCATGAAATACAAACAGATCTTTGCAGCCAATTCGGATATTTTAAAGAATCCGGACATGATCTATCCGGATCAGGTGCTGCAGATTCCAAAACTTTAATGCTTAAAAAGCAGAAGGCGCCATTGAGGCGCCTTTTTTAGTCCTTTTCGATGATGCGTTTTGCCATGGCCAACGCCCTGTTGAATTGTTCTTGATGGGTCAGGTGACTATTGTCTAGTTCCACTGCATCGGCTGCTTTTCGCAACGGTGAGAACTCCCGGTTTGAATCAATATAATCGCGTTCCTCCACATTCTTCAGCACCTCTTCATAGGTCACGTTATTACCTCTGGCCCTCAGTTCCTCATATCGCCTGGAAGCCCTGATGTCCGGGCCGGCTGTCATAAATATTTTAAGTTCTGCTTCCGGAAAGACCACCGTCCCTATGTCCCTGCCGTCCATGACGAGTCCTTTGTTCTTGCCCATTTCTTTTTGAAGTAGTACCAATTTCTGCCGTACTTCCTTGATCACCGCTATTTGGCTGACGTATTGCGAAACCTCGATAGTACGAATTTCCTTTTCCACATTCTGCCCATTGAGATACATTTCGGCGAAACCGGCTTCCTTGTTAAATCGGAATTCCAGAAAAATATCCGGCAGGTCCTTAACCAGCTTTTGAGGTGCCGCACCATCCGGACCAATATACCCTTTGTTTAATGCGTATAGGGTAATGGCGCGGTACATAGCTCCCGTATCCACATAGATATAGCCCAATGACTTTGCCAGTTGCTTTGCCATTGTACTCTTACCGGTAGAAGAATACCCGTCAATGGCAATGGTAATTTTTTTCATATTTCAAAAATAGGGAGAATAGCCTTACCATCCGGCCCGACCTACCCGGAATGTATCTGATAAGTTGGGATCGTTTGGTTATCAGAGCTTCTTGGCATTCCGCACCTTTTGGTTGGTAAGGGCCAGGTTAATCACCTCGCTCATGTCCGTAACGTAATGAAACGTCAGGCCTTTCAGGTATTCTTCTTTGATTTCCATGATGTCTTTCCTGTTCTCTTCACAAAGGATGATCTCTTTGATCCTTGCCCGCTTGGCTGCCAGAATCTTTTCCTTGATACCCCCTACCGGGAGTACTTTCCCCCTGAGGGTGATCTCCCCGGTCATGGCAATACTCTTTTTGACCTTCCGCTGCGTAAACAGGGAAACCAAAGAAGTGAGCATGGTAATGCCTGCACTGGGTCCATCCTTGGGCGTGGCACCTTCCGGCACATGGATATGTACGTTATAGTTATCGAACACCTCCGGGTCTATCCCGAATATATCGGCGTTCGACTTAATATATTCCATAGCGATGGTAGCCGATTCCTTCATGACTTTACCAAGGTTCCCGGTAATGTTCAGTTGCCCTTTCCCTTTGGACAGGATTGATTCAATAAAAAGAATATCCCCTCCCACACTGGTCCAGGCCAGCCCCGTAACCACTCCGGCCACCTCATTGCTTTCATATTTATCGCGCTCCATGCGTGCCGGACCCAGGATCTTTTCAATATCCTCATTAGAAACTTTTATTTGATACGTCTCTTCCGTAGCGATCGATTTAGCGGCGTAACGCACCATTTTGGCGATCTGTTTTTCCAAACTTCGCACCCCTGATTCCCTTGTGTAGCCTTCCACGATCTTTTCCAGTTGCCTTTTACCAATGCGGAGATCCTTGGCCGTAAGGCCGTGTTCTCTCAATTGTTTCGGCAACAAATGTCGTTTGGCAATCTCTACTTTCTCTTCGGTCGTATATCCGGTAACATGGATGATCTCCATCCTGTCTAACAAAGCAGGCTGAATGGATGACAGGTTATTGGCAGTGGCAATGAACATCACTTTGGAAAGGTCGTATCCCATCTCCAGGAAATTGTCATGAAATTCATTGTTCTGCTCAGGGTCCAGCACCTCCAACATGGCAGAAGAAGGATCTCCCTGATAACTGCTGGAAAGCTTGTCTATCTCATCCAAAATAAAGACCGGGTTGGAAGTCCCTGCTTTTTTGATACTCTGAATGATCCTTCCGGGCATGGCCCCAATATAGGTCTTCCTATGCCCCCTGATTTCTGCTTCATCACGCAAACCGCCCAGCGACATGCGCACGTATTTCCTTCCAAGCGCTTCGGCAACCGACTTCCCCAAGGACGTTTTACCAACGCCCGGCGGACCGTAAAGACAAAGAATGGGCGATTTCATATCATTTCGCAGTTTCAGGACCGCCAGGTATTCAATGATACGGCGCTTCACATCCTCCAGCCCGTAATGGTCCCTGTCCAGTATTTTTTGGGCCCTTTTCAGGTCAAATTTATCTTTAGAGAATTCATCCCATGGCAACTCCAGGATCAGATCCAGGTAATTACGCTGAATGCTGTATTCTGCCACCTGCGGGTTCATTCGCTGCATTTTGGCCAACTCTTTTTCAAAATGATCCCGCACTTTGTCGTTCCATTTTTTCTTTCCGGCCTTTTCCTGCATTTCCTCTATCTCCTCATCATAAGACACGCCACCTAATTCCTCCTGGATGGTCTTCATTTGCTGATGCAGGAAATATTCCCGTTGTTGCTGATCCAGATCACTGCGTACTTTGGATTGTATGTCCTTCTGAAGGGCCAGCTTTTGCAACTCCACGTTCATGTGTTTCAGGGTAGCCAGGGCCCGGTCCCTCAGGTTGTTTATCTCCAACAATACCTGCTTCTCCCTGACACTAAGATTCAGGTTAGAAGAAACAAAATTGATCAGGAAGGAGTCGCTCTTAATATTTTTGATCGCAAAAGATGCTTCACTGGGTATGTTGGGGTTATCCTTGATAATTTGAAGGGCGATCTCCTTAATGGATTCGATGATGGCTATAAATTCATCACTCTTCTGATCCACAAAATCGTCCTTCACCTCGCGGATCGTAGCTGTCATATAGGGTTTTTCCGTTAAAACCTCGGCTATTTCAAAGCGCTTCTTCCCCTGTATGATCACCGTAGTATTGCCATCTGGCATTTGAAGCACCCTTAGAATTCGGGCTACGGTTCCTAATGTGTTAATATCCTGTACCCCCGGGTCTTCCGTATGCTCATCCTTTTGTGAGACGACACCAATGACCTTTGAACCTTTGTTCGCATATTTGATAAGGCTGATGGACTTATCCCTCCCTGCCGTAATAGGAATCACCACGCCGGGAAACAAAACGGTGTTCCTAAGGGGTAATATAGGTAAGGTTTCCGGTAGTACCTCGTTGTTCATCTCCTCTTCATCCTCAGGTGTCAATAAGGGTATTAATTCGGACTCCTCATTAATATCCTGTAACGACATATTGTCAAATCGTATGAATTTTGTGTCTTCCATAAATGTATTATCAGTCATTCTGTCATTTACAGACAGTCTTCTGTTTCTAATCATTAAAAAAAAGCAGGCGAAAATCGCTCTAAAGGTCTGCTTACCGAGGTCTTTCCGTGCCTTTATGTCCTTCTAAAAGACAATTCCTGTGCCAAGAAGCACAATTTTTTATTTAAAACTGTAACAATCCTTAACTTGAGGTATCTCTATAACAAATTCGAATACTTTTTGAGCCAAGTACTAGAACATACAGAAGACTTATTGCCGTTGTGCTTGAAAGGAGATCAACGCGCGCAAATGGAACTATACAACCGATATTATAAAGCCATGTATAATACTGCGCTCCGAATAGTAAAGAATAGTTACGAAGCAGAAGATGTAATGCAGGAATCGTTTTTAAATGCGTTCACCAAACTGCATACATTCAAAGGAGAAGTTTCCTTTGGCGCATGGTTAAAACGGATAGTGATCAATAAAAGCATTTATCATTACAAAAAGCATCGAAAAAGAAATGAAGTGGCCTTAGATACCACACTTTACAAGGTCGGAGATAATGATGTACCCGATGCTGCTCATGATGAAACAAAACAATTGGCTCAAAAAGTTTTGAAGACCATGCAGTCACTGAAGGATAACTACAGAATTTCTCTGACCTTACATTTAGTGGAAGGCTATGATTACGATGAAATAAGTGAGATCATGAATATAAGTTATGCCAATTGCAGAACAACCATTTCCAGAGCCAAGGAAAGTTTACGCTCTAAATTAAATCACGCTTAAGCTATGAAAGAGGATCAATTTAATGAACTGCTCAATACCTTAATTGCCTTACCGGATCTGGAAGAACCGGCAGCGGGTCATCAGGAGCGCTTCCTGGAGAAACTGAATGCCGTTAAGGGAAAAGAAAAAGAGCCCCTGAGAAGGCTCGACTGGTGGAAACCACTTTCAATTGCCGCATCCATCTTACTAGTTTTTGGAATTTTCCTGGGTTCCCAGTTGTGGGACAAGGGAGTAGATGAGCGCATTACAGAAATTTCTCCGGAAGTATCGAACACGGAATTTTATTTTGCAAACCTGATAGAGCAACAAGTAGCCCAACTGGAAAGCGAAAGTAGTCCCGAGACCCGGAAGATCATAGATGACACCATGCTTCAGCTGGACCAACTGGAATCGGATTATAACCAGTTAAAAAAAGACCTTTTAAATGGTGGCAACAGCAAGTTCATATTGAGCGCTATGATCCAAAATTTCCAGACCAGAATAGATCTTATGCAAGACGTATTAAATCAAATAGAAACAATAAAAACCCTTAAAATTCATCAAAATGAAAACAACATCATATAAATTATGGATACTGCTCTTTTTGGCGGCGCCACTAGTGCTCATGGCCAATGGCGGCGGCTTGAAAGGACGATACACCAAAGAAAAGACCATTAAAAAAGAATACGAAGTAAATGCCGATGCCTTGCTCAAGGTATCCAACAGTTACGGAAACCTAACACTCTCCTCCTGGAATGAAGACAGGATCATGATTGAAGTGACCATCAAAACCAATGGCAATAATGAAGACAAGGTTCAAAAGAAATTAGATGAAATAACGGTTGCTTTTGAAGCCAGCAGCGCTATGGTATCTGCAAAAACAGAATTCAATAAAGACAAAGGTTGGGGCTGGAACTGGGGCAAAGGTGATAACGTGAATATGCAAATAGATTATATTATAAAATTACCGGTAAAAAACAGTGTCCATCTGAGTAATGACTATGGAAACATAACCCTCGATCGTATTGACGGATATGCGAAAATAAGCTGTGATTATGGCCGTATGGAATTGGGGGAATTGCATGGCAGAAACAATGACCTGAGCTTTGACTATACTTCCAAATCGCATATTGGCTTTATCAATAGTGGAAAGATCACAGCCGATTATTCCGGCTACACCGTTGAAAAAGCGGGTGACCTTATTATTAATTCTGACTACACCAATGGCACCATCGAAGAGATGAAAAACCTTCAGTATTCTAATGATTATGGTAATCTGGAAGTAGGAGAAGCAGCCAATGTAGAAGGCAAAGGAGATTATATCAATGTATCCCTGGGTACCGTGCATGGTACTGTTGAGATCGTGGCAGATTACGGGGCAGTTAAAATTGGATCCATGGCCCCGGATGCCGGAAATGTGAACCTGCGCACCAATTACACCGGGATCAAGATCGGGTATGCCAGTACGTACTATTTTGATTTTGAGATCAGTACAGATTATGCAACTGTTAGCGGGAAGGAAAATTTTGATATCGCCATCAGTAAGGAAAAATCAAGCGATCGTTACTATAAAGGCTATTACGGGCAACCTAATAGCGGCAATTTGATATCGATTAACAGCGATTATGGTAATATTGCCTTCTCCAAAAATTAATAACAATTTAATAAACAGAAAAAATGAAAAAAACAGGTTTACTTATGATAGCCCTTCTTTTGGGGAGTTTCACCCAAGCGCAATGGGGTAAAAGAATAAAAGGCAATGGCAAGGTAGTTACCATTGAAAGAACTACAGAATCCTACGATGCCATTTCCGTATCGGGCTGGTTCGATGTTACCCTTACTGACGGCAAGGAAGGGACTATTTCCATAAAGGGGGAGGAGAATCTGCTGGAATATATCATTACAGAAGTAAAGGACGATAAACTGGTCGTGAAGATCAAAAATGGGGTCAATTTACAGTCCTCCTCCTGGAAGGATGGGAGCATTAGTGTTACCATTCCGGTGGAAAAAATAAGCGACGTCTCCATGTCGGGTTCCGGAGATCTTGTAAGCCAAAAGGTGCTGAAAGCAACCGATTTTGAAGTTGGCATGTCCGGATCGGGCGATATGTCGGTCACGGTAGAAGCCACAGATATCGAGGTGAATCTTTCCGGTTCAGGGGATATGAATCTGGCTGGATCGGCCGAAAATTTAGAAATTCAGATTTCAGGCTCCGGTGATGTAAATGCGTATGACCTGGGTGCAGACAATGTTTCTGCTATGGTTTCTGGTTCAGCCACTGTTAAGGTTACCGCCAACGAAACTATAAAAGCCAAGGTTTCGGGGTCTGGCGATATTTATTACAGAGGAAACCCTAAGAAAATTGACAGTAAAACATCCGGATCCGGGGATATTACGAAAGGATAAGCATCATCAATCAAAAAACAACTAGTTTGGAAGGCCCCTTTTTAAGGGGCTTTTTTATGGACCCTCAGCAGCAGTATGGCTCCTAAAATAAAGAATAGTCCAAGAAATATGGTCGCATTACGCATACTTCCTGTGAACTGTGCTACCATTCCATATAAAAAAGTGCCAATCACGATCCCTATTTTCTCAGACACGTCATAAAAACTAAAAAAAGAAGCTGTATCCTTTGTCTTTGGGATAAATTTGGAATAGGTAGAACGAGACAAGGCCTGTATGCCTCCCATCACAATGCCCACACAACCAGCAGCAATGTAGAAATCAGTGGGAGTGGCCACAAAATAAGCATAGATACAAATGACCACCCACGTCACATTAATGAATACCAAGGTCCTGATATTTCCAAAAAGTTCAGAAGCACGAGCGGTAAATGTAGCACCCAGAATCGCTACCAATTGGATCACCAGGATACTTATGATAAGCCCCATGGTCCTCTCCCCATCCGACCCCCAGGCGATCTCTTCTTCTCCAAAGTAAGTTGCGATAAGCATCACGGTTTGCACGGCCATGCTGTACACAAAAAAGGCCCCCAAATAGCGTTTCAGCCGAATTTCATGTCCCAACTGCTTCCAGACAGCTTTCAGCTCCCTGAACCCGTTTAAAATAACATGTTCCCTGGCCCCTTCCCTTTTATTCCCTTTCGGTAAATAGTAAAAAGTATACTGGCTAAAAACGATCCACCAGATCCCCACCGATGCAAAAGAATAGCGCATGGCCCTCAATTCGGCCCCTTCTCCCTCCATGCCAAAAAAATCGGGATTCATCACCATGGCCAAATTGATCAGCAGGAGAATCACACTACCAACATAACCCATGGAAAAACCTTTGGCACTTACCCTGTCCTGTTGTTCTGGAAAGGCAATATCCGGCAGGTAGGAATTGTTGATCGCAAAACTTACCCAGAACCCCACCAGGCCGAAAAAATAACATATCAGCCCCAAATAAATATCCTCCAGGGAGAACCAGTAAAGACCAATGCAGGAGACACCACCGAGGTAACAGAAAAACTGCATGAATACTTTCTTATTTCCCAGATAATCGGCTATTCCGGAAATGAAGGGCGTAATAATGGCTATAAAAACAAAGGCCAGGGAAGTGGTATAGCTTATAAGCGGGGCCCTTGCTATTTCTCCTCCAAAAATGGCAATCTTCTCAATATCCGCAACCCGGAAGAGGGCCCCATAGTAGATAGGGAAAATAGCGGAGGCAATGACAAGGCTGTAGACAGAATTGGCCCAATCATAGAAGGCCCAGGCATTCAATAGTTTTTTACTTCCCTTTAAGAGGATGGTTCCCGCCATAGTGTCTAAAAAGAACTGCCCCTGTTTGGGACCTTAATCCATATATCGATACGATCTGGCAATCACGAGACCTTCCTTCTTTACTGAAAGCTGGTCACGCCAAATTTCTTTGCTTCCTCTTTTGCCAAAGGTGCCCATTTAGTGAGGTTGGCGATCCGGGTTTCATTAGATGGATGGGTGCTCAGGAATTCGGGAGGTGCCTGCCCGCCAGAACCTGCTTTCATCCGCTTCCATAATTCGGCTGCTTCGTCCGGATTATAACCGGCAATCGCCATGATCTGCAGGCCAATCCTGTCGGCCTCCGTTTCATGACTCCTGCTAAAGGGCAACATCACCCCAACGGTAGAACCAATACCATATGCCTGATTGAAAATATCTCGTTTTTGCGGATCGTCGAGCGCAATATTTCCTGCCACCGCTATCCCCTGCTGTACCATGGCGGCACTCATCCTCTGTGCACCGTGGTCTGCAAGCGCATGGGCAACCTCATGCCCCATTACCACTGCCATTCCTGTCTCCCCTTGGCAGATAGGCAGAATTCCCGTATAAAATACGATCTTTCCACCCGGCATGCACCAGGCATTTACGGTCTTATCGTCTACCAGGTTATACTCCCACCGATAGTCCTTGAGATACCCTGGATACCCATTGGCAGTAAGCCATCTTTCGGCGGCCGATGCAATTCGCTGCCCTACTTTCGTTACCATGCGGGCTTCGGAAGTGCCTTCTACCACCTTATTCTCCTTTAAGAATTCATCGTATTGAGCAAAGGCGGATGGGAACAATGATTGGTTTCCAGGATAGAAATTAAGGGTGCTCTTCCCTGTAAAGGGATTGGTTTTGCATCCCATCATCACAAAAATGATGACTACAACCAGAATGATTTTCTTTGACATGGTACTATTTTAATTCGTTTAAATTACGAAAAAATCATTTCCCTAAGATATGGAGTGTGGTAAAATCCTTGGTTACATGAATGGTATTATTCCCATTCATTTTTACATCTTTCAGGGCAATTTTTTCATTGTCCAGCTGGATCGCCTTTATTTTAAAAGGAAGTCCCATTAAATTGAGCTTAAAGGTTTCATAAGTAGTCCGGAAATTGCCATCCTTAAATTGCTGAAGGATGAGTTCGTTTTCCTTCCCTGTCAGTTTAAAATTCCGGAAACTGTATTCTCCTTTGGTATAGTCGTACCCATCCTGAGCATCTTCATAAACGGACGAATTTTCTATCCCCAGTTTGTAGTATACATCCAGCTGTAGTTCCTTGATGACCAATTCCCCTACATATTGTTGTACAGGGTATTTTGGAATGATGGCCCCTTCTTTGATAAAGATCGGGATCTTATCAATATCGGCATCTACCCAGCGCTCCATGCCCCCTTCTACCGTTTCATTGGTCCAATAGTCGTACCATTTCCCCCTTGGGATATACATTCGCCTGCCTTTGGCATTGGGCTCCTGAATTGGAGCTACCAGGATCTGTTCCCCAAAAATGAATTCATCTGTCCTGAAATGGGTCTGATGGTCTTCCTGATCAAAATAAACCAATGGTTGTATCATTGGGACACTCTCCTTAAAATATTTATAGAAGGCGGTGTACAAATACGGTAACAACTGATAGCGAAGTTCAATGAACTTGCGTACAATACGGGTTACCTCTGCATCAAAGGACCAGGGTTCCTGATCGCCGTGGTCGCCGCTACTATGTACCCGGCAAAAAGGGTGGAAGATCCCTAACTGGATCCACCTGGCAAACAATTCCCCATTGGGCTGTTCGGCAAAACCACCAATATCGGTCCCAACGAAAGACATACCACTCAGGCACAAACGCTGCACCTGCACATTGGCGATCCAAAGGTGTTCCCATGTGGCCACATTATCACCTGTCCAGGTAGAAGAAAATCGTTGTGTTCCTGAATAAGCAGCCCTTGTGATCACAAAAGGTCTTTTTGGGTACACGTATTTCTTAACCCCTTCATAAGTAGCCCTCACCATTTGCATACCATAGACATTATGCGCTTTTCGATGACTACATGGGTTCCCATCAAAATCATGCCTGGTGTCTAATGGCGCCGTTTTTGTAGGCACTTCCATAACGGCCGGTTCATTCATATCATTCCATACCGCATGGGCACCCACTTCAGACATCAGTTCTTTGTATAGTCCGGCCCACCATTCACGTACCTTCGGATTCGTAAAATCGGGAAAGTTGCACTGGCCCGGCCACACTTTTCCGCTCATCAGGGGCCCATCGCCCCTTTTACAGAAATAGTCGTTCTTGATGGCTTCCTGATAGACCCAATAATCACGGTCCACTTTGATCCCCGGATCGATCATCACCACTGTTTTGAAACCGTCTTCATTAAGTTCCCTGATCATCGCTTTAGGATCCGGAAATTTGGTTTTATCCCAGGTAAAGCATCGGAACCCATCCATATAATCAATATCCAGATAGATGGCATCGCAAGGAATCTTCAACTTCCTGAATTGGGCAGCTATTTGTTTTACCCGGCTTTCCGGAAAGTAGCTCCATTTCGATTGGTGGTACCCCAGGGCCCATAAAGGCGGTAATTCCGGCGTACCTGTCAGATCCGTATACGATCTCACTACACGGGACATAGCAGGGCCATAGAAAAAATAGTAGTTCATTTCCCCTCCTTCGGCCCAAAAACTGGTCACATTACGGCGTTCATGGGCAAAGTCGAAATGCGTTTTAAAAGTATTGTCGAAGAAAAGTCCGTACGCCTTATCATTATGCAACCCAATATAGAAAGGAACTGCCTTGTATAAAGGATCCTGATCTTTCCCGTACGCATACTGGTCTGTTACCCAATTGTGTACTCTTTTCCCCTTTAAGTTAGAATGGGTGGCCTTATCACCCATCCCGTAAAAACTTTCTCCGCTTTGGGTGATTTTGCTCATCTTAACGGTATTCCCCCCAAAGGTATAGTTCTCTTCGTAGTGGAATCCCAGCTCATCCTCATTGATGATATTCCCCTCCAGATCGGATATTTGAACCCTCAGGGATTTTTTGTCGACCAGTATCTTTAATTTGGAGGTGGTGATCAGGTATTCAGTAGCCGTTTCTTTACTTTCCAGATGGCTGTATCCCCTTGGAGCCTTTGGACTAATGGCATACGAAAAATCGGATTGAAACACATGGTCCGTAGCATAACGGAACCGGATGGTACTGTTACGTATGGCTGTTATTTCAAGAATGACACCGTTGTTGGTGGTAAAATAGAATTTATCAGAATCTTGTCTAAAATCGACTATATGATCGGGATACAGGTTCCCTTTATACTCTAATTCCGTATTGGTAATCATAGCGGTTATTTTTACAAACGCACAAAAGAAAGACTTTAGCGGCTAAAATTGAAATGATCTTGCTATCATTTATAAACTATAACGATATAGTGATCATTGGTTATTGAAAAATGACCATTCCCAATGGTGGGATTGTGATCTCGATGGAGTTCTTTTGGCCGTGCCACGGTTTTTTGACACTTTTCCGAAGTGTATTTTTACTTCCGGATCCGCCGTATTTCTTGCTGTCACTGTTAAACAGTTCCTTATACTGCTTCGCCTTTGGTACGCCTATCCGATAATTTTCCCTTGGTACCGGCGTAAAATTACAGGCAATGATCAGGTCGTCTTTGGTGTCATTTCCCTTTCGCATATAGGTTAACACCGAATTCTCAAAATCGCCGTAATCGATCCACTGGAACCCTTCAGGACTAAATTGCTTCTCATAAAGGGCCGGATGGCTTTTATAAAATGTATTCAAGTCTTTGATCAGGGCCTGGATACCCGAATGAAAATCGTACTGCAATAAATGCCAGTCAAGGCTCTGCTGAAAATTCCACTCGGACGACTGTCCAAACTCGGCTCCCATAAACAGTAATTTAGTGCCGGGATGCGTAAACATATAGCCAAACAGTAGCCTAAGGTTTGCAAATCGTTGCCATTCATCTCCGGGCATTTTATAAAGCAGGGATTGTTTGCCATAGACCACCTCATCATGCGAAAAAGGCAGCATGAAATTTTCCGTAAAGGCATAGGTCATACTAAAGGTGAGGTCATTTTGGTGATGCCTTCTGTAGATAGGCTCTTTTTGAAAGTATTCGAGCGTATCATGCATCCATCCCATCATCCATTTCATTCCAAAACCCAAGCCACCCATACTGACCGGTTTTGAAACCATCGAGAAAGACGTAGATTCCTCTGCAATAGTTTGCACGCCATCAAAGTTCTTATATACTTCTTCGTTGAGTTCACGTATCAGTGAAATGGCCTCTAAATTCTCATTATTCCCATATATATTGGGTTCCCACTCCCCTTCTTCCCTGGAATAATCAAGGTATAGCATGGAGGCAACCGCATCTACGCGGAGACCGTCTACATGATACTGATCCAGCCAGAAAAGCGCATTGCTGATCAGGAAGGCGCGCACTTCATTACGTCCGTAATTGAAGATAAGGCTTTTCCAATCCGGGTGGTACCCCCTTCTGCGATCCGGATGTTCATAGAGATGAGAACCATCAAAAAAGCCTAAGCCATGGGCGTCCTCGGGAAAGTGAGATGGCACCCAATCCAGGATGACCCCAATACCATTCTGGTGCATGGCGTCTATAAGTAACTTAAGCCCTTCCGGTTCCCCGAAACGGGACGTAGGCGCAAAATATCCGGTAAGCTGGTAGCCCCAGGACGGATCATAAGGATACTCCATCACGGGCATGAATTCTACATGGGTAAAGTTCATTTCCTTTACGTAGGCAACCAGGTCCTTTGATAGTTCCTCATAGGACAGGAATTCATTTTGCCCATTCTTTTTCCATGATCCCAGGTGTACTTCATAAACTGAATACGGGCAATCCAGCCCATTCCTGGATTTCCGGCTATCCATCCATTTCTTATCCTTCCATTTATAACTGCCATCCCAGACGATAGAGGCGGTATTAGGCGGATGTTCACAATAACGGGCAAACGGATCGGCCTTTTCCGTCTTTATGTCCTGGTTATTCGAATGGATCTTGTATTTATATTTGGTGCCAGGCTGCACCCCGGGGATAAAACCTTCCCAAATACCACTGGCATCCCAGCGCACATTGAGTTTGTGATCCCCTTCCAACCAGTAGTTAAAATCGCCCACCACGGAAACGGCCTTTGCCGTTGGAGCCCAAACGGCAAAATAGGTGCCCTTTTTCCCATTGACCTCTATGGGGTGTGAGCCCATTTTTTCATAGAGTTTATAATGTTTACCTGCCTTAAAGAGACTGATATCGAATTCTGTAAATAAACTGTGGGGTACAACGTTGCCCATATATCTTATGTTAGTTAGATTCGTTAATAATACTCATGATACCCTGCAGTGGAATTACAGCCCACAAAGGTCTTGAGTTCATTTCATACCCCAATTCGTACACTGCTTTTTCCAGCATGCAGTATTTGAGCATAAAGATACGCTCCTGGCTATATCCAATATTAATGTTGTGTTTTTGGATAAGGTCTACATAGGTTTCCAAAAATACCCCTACAAAATAGCAATAAAGAATTTCACCTGCTTTAAATAGTTCTTCCCGTGAATAAGGATAGTTATCCTCGTTGTTGAAAATAGTGGCATAAACGGCATAATGAAAAGAACGGAAGATCCCCGCCACATCCTTCAAGGGAGGTTGCTTCACTTTCCGGTCCCTGATAGTGCTCTCCGGCTCCCCTTCAAAATCGAGAAGGTAAAAATCATCATCCTTTACCAAGACCTGACCTAAATGATAATCACCATGTACCCTCAGGCGTTCCCCTTTCAGCTTGGTCCAGTCGAAATTGACAAAGCGCTTCCTGATCTCATTTTTACGTTCAAGGAACTCTTTTGCCAGGTCCAGGGAAAGGTCTTTTAACCGATGTAAATTGTTTTCTACAGTATTGAGCCTGTTCTGGAATTGGTATAACAACCTGTTTTTAAGCCAAACCTCATAATCCCCCGTAAAATGGGTAGGTGTAAAGGCAGTATCCTCAAATTCGGATCCAAGGGCAATATGCATCTCGGCAGTTCTCTTGGCCAACACCTGCAATTTTAAGAAAATGTTGAGTCCGGCCCAGTCAATGATCTGAGGCGGCACATCATTGATCTTCAGCCTGGTGAACAGGGGTACTGTTGGCAAATGATGTACGTTGATGTGTTTGTACTCAAGATTAGAAAATACCTTATGCAGCTCTTTCAGCATAAAATCCCACGCATCTCCCTGGTTGGGGACCAGTTCCTGCATGAGGGCAATGGTGATATTCACATTATCCGCATCCTGAATGCTCAGGCTGCCCTGATAGGCCGGGGTATTCTTGTACCCTTTCCTTTCGGATAAAAACCGACTCATTTCATAATCCGGGTTCTTATCGGCATAGATCCTTCTAAAGAATTTGATGACCGAAGTGCCGTTGATAATGATGGAGGTATTGCTTTGTTCCATCCCCATGAATTTAGAGGACTCATAAGGTTTCCCTTCGAAATTGAGACTATGGTGGTATTGGACACGGGTGGTGTCATTCGGCTCTGCGGTAATGATACGTTCATAGACCAGCTTCCTGAAGGCTTCCAGATTGAGGGCATCTATGATAAAACCCTCCTGGCCTTTAATACTCAAAGGCAGAATGCGATCTTTTTCTGCAAAGGACTCGTCCGAAACAAAAGCGATCGGCAAAAAATAGTGCTGAAAAAAGGCTTCTTCAAAATTCACCTCCAACAAGAGCCCATAGTATACCTCTCCTTTCTGTTGTATCCTGAAATATTCCTGTAGTTCTATATACTTGAGTTTACTGCTTTTCCCTCCGTACCATCGTTGCTTTACCACATAGGCTTCCAAAATATCAGAAAGAAAAGCGGCTATGAACTTTTTGTCATCCAATAAGTTCTCCCATGCCACATCGAACACATAGGGAGGCTGAAGTAAGGATTCCTGTTTTTTATCGGGCATTGCTATTTTTTTATCTGGAATATATGAAATGGCAAGGTTGGCGGGAGCTCTACATAATTCCACTCCTGGTACCAAAAGTAACTATTGTCCGTTATCAGATCGTGAATCTGTAGTGGCTTTCCTGGCCTAATACCCAATTCCTGCAGGGGCAGCTGTACCATTCCACTTTGTGTGTACTGCGAGTCCAGACTAACAATGATAAGGGTTTCATCCGTTTTATCATCATTCCATTTATAAAAGGCCAGTAATCGATCATTCTCAATAGCACAAAAACGGATATTATTGGTCTGTTGCAAAGAGCTATGGCTCCTGCGCGCATGGTTTATCTTAGAAATAATATAGGTGATCTTGTTTTCAATGGACCAATCCCAATACCTTACTTCATATTTCTCAGAATGCAGGTATTCTTCCTTCCCGGGCATGGGTTCGGATACCATGTATTCATATACAGGTCCGTAAATCCCCAGATTGCCGCATAAGGTTCCTGCCAAAGCATAGCGGATCAGGTGCATGCTCTCATTGGCACCCTGTAAATGGTACGGATTAATATCCGGGGTGTTGGGCCAAAAATTAGGGCGGTAGTACTCCTTCATTTCAGACTGGGTGAGTTCTGTCATGTATTCTATCAGTTCGTGCTTATGAACACGCCAGGTAAAATAGGTGTACGATTGGGAAAAGCCCTGTTTGGCCAATTGTTGCATGACCTTGGGCCGGGAAAAGGCCTCTGCCAAAAACAGGATGTCCGGATGTTTCTTTTTAACCTCTGTGATCAGCCAGTTCCAAAAATAATAGGGTTTCGTATGCGGGTTGTCTACCCGGAAAATACGGATACCGAAGCCGATCCAATGAAGGGTAACCTCCAATAATTCCTGCCAAAGGCCTTTATATTCTTTGGATTCAAAATAGAAGTTTACGATGTCCTGGTATTTTTTGGGCGGATTTTCGGCATACTGCATGGTACCATCCGGCCTTTTTCGGAACCACTCAGGATGCTCCTTGATATAGGGGTGATCCGGCGCAGCCTGAAAGGCAAGGTCCATTGCCACTTCCAACTGGTACTCATCGGCCTTCTTGATAAAGTGCTTAAAATCGGCCTCTGTTCCCAACTCAGGATGGATGGATTTATGGCCTCCATACCTGGAGCCTATCCCCCATGGGACACCACTGTCGCCTTCCTCGGCCGCTGTGGCATTGTTCTTCCCTTTTCGGTTTACTTCACCAATAGGGTGTATAGGCGGCAAATAGACCGTATCGAAGCCCATGTCCGCAATCTTGGGCAACAGGCGTTCGGCATCTTTAAACGTGCCATGTTTTCCTGCTTCGGATGCGGTTGAACGCGGAAAGAACTCATACCAGGTACTAAAATTAGCCCGCTCACGGTCTACGTATACCCGCAATACCGTGCTGCTGTTAACCAGGTTTTTCAGGGGATATTCAATAAAAAGCGCATGTAGTTTTTCCGACACGGCTTCTTTGATAGCATGCTCATAACTTTCAGGGGTTTCAAATGCGCTGATCAATTGCGCCACATAGGTTTTATCCCTGGACCCTACCTTTTTTTGTAATAGTTTGAGATACTGAACACCATCCAGCAATTCGCTGGTAACGATCTGGTGGTCCTGTAGCTTGGCGGCGATCCCATGTTGCCAGTTGAGTGCATTATCTACCCAACCTTCTACTTTGTATTCATAGAATCCCTGCTTTGTCACGGAAAAGTCGGCCGTGTGCACGTCATTACCCAGATGCGCCATGCGAACGAACGTAAAATTCTTTTCTATCTCATGGCGAAACGCAACTTCTGCCTGGATCACATCATGGCCATCTCCCAAAACGTCTGCGTGGACAATCACTTTTTCCCCAACTACCCGTTTTATAAAATAGGAACCGCATTCTATTTGCGGATGTACATTTTCGATCACCACCCGCTCTTGTTTCATTGGCATATCTGGTTTGTTTGGTTTTGGCTAAAAATAGAAAATTATCAGCAAAAGAGTCGGTATAATCCCATAAATTTATAGACTATATTTGAGTTACGTGAAGCCTCTTATTTATTTTTGGAACGCTTTTTGTAACCAGGATAGTAACGAAAAAAAAAACTAGACAAACCGTTATTTGGTTTTTGAACCCAATAACATAAATTAGCCTTATTATGAAAAAAATGTCACTCTTATTTAGCATACTGGCCGTCGCCTTTATGATCTCTTGTGAAGGCCCCGCAGGACCTCCAGGACCTCCCGGATTTGATGGGTTTGATGGTTTGGACGGACAGGACGGAATAAACATCCTGGGAAAAGTACTGGAAATTGAAGGAAGTTTTACCGCTCCGGACTATGCCCTTTTATATCCATTCCCAACTTCGGTAGAGGTCTTTGAATCCGATCTCGTTTTTGTGTATATCCTGTGGGATCAAACAGTGGACGGAAATGGAGACCCTGTGGATATCTGGCGTTTACTTCCACAAACCCGTATCCTGAACCAGGGGCTATTGCAATACAATTACGATCATACCTTTTTTGATGTGAGTATTTTCCTGGAGTCTGACTTTGATCTTGGCACCTTGCTGCCCGGCGATACAGACAATCAGGTTTTCAGGATCGCCATTGTACCGGCAGAATACGGACAGGCATCTAAGATGGATCCTTCCAATCTCGCTTCTGTAATGACCTCCCTGGGGGTACAGGAAAGCGATATACAGCGCATTATCCTGAACTAAAACGGCGTTGTCAAAAACTATCCTCCGTATGTATTTACGGAGGATTTTTTATTTCCGTATTTTTGAAAGGTTTGAAAAAGAAAAACGACCATTAAAAAAAAGCTATGAAAAAATTGTTGTTAGTAAGCCTTGGCGTGCTTGTATTCGGCTGCAAAGGCGTCTCCCAGGAAAAACAGGATCTTAAGACTCAGGAAAAGACCTATAAGGTCTCTAAAACAGAGGCCGAATGGCGAAACCAACTGACCGATATGCAATTCTATGTCCTCCGAAAATCAGGAACCGAAAACCAGGGTTCCAGTGAACTTCTTCACAATAAAAAAGAAGGCACCTATGTTTGTGCAGGATGCAGCACACCTTTGTTCAGCAGTGAGCATAAATACGATTCGGGTAGTGGCTGGCCAAGTTTTGACAGGGCCATTGAAGGCAACATTGCGTATGATGTGGACTATGATATCGGCTATGAACGGACCGAAGAGCATTGTGCCGTTTGCGGAGGCCATTTAGGCCACGTCTTTAATGACGGCCCCAGGGAAACGACAGGCAAAAGGCACTGTATCAATGGGGCTGCCCTGAAATTTATCCCTTCAAACTAGATCTGCTCAACTATCCTTCGTTCAATATCGGAATTTCCCATACCCTTTTGTGTTTCCTTGGTGTGGGAAATTTTGTTTGTTACAGCTGGTACTTTTTATTGGAAATCGTTTCATTTTGGTTTTGTAACTTTGCCATCTTAACAAAACAGACCTTAAAATAAAAGAATAGATGAGCACTTTCGATGTTATTGTTTTAGGAAGCGGGCCCGGGGGCTATGTAACGGCTATCAGGGCCTCACAACTTGGATTAAAAACAGCTATTGTAGAAAAGGAAAGCCTTGGGGGTGTGTGCCTCAACTGGGGGTGTATCCCTACCAAAGCCCTGTTGAAATCTGCTCAGGTATTCGACTATTTAAAACATGCCGGGGATTATGGCCTGAAGGTCGATGGAGCCGACAAGGATTTTGATGCCGTGGTAAAACGGAGTCGGAATGTAGCCGAAGGCATGAGCAAAGGTGTTCAGTTCCTGATGAAAAAGAATAAGATAGAGGTCATCAATGGTTTTGGCAAAGTAGCACCGGGTAAAAAAGTAATAGTAACAGCTGCCGATGGGAAGGAAACGGAACTGAGTGCCTCACATATCATTATTGCCACAGGGGCCAGAAGCAGGGAATTGCCCAGCCTTCCGCAGGATGGAAAGAAGATCATTGGGTACAGGAAGGCCATGACCCTTGAGAAACAACCGAAGAAATTAGTAGTAGTAGGGAGCGGTGCTATAGGCATAGAATTTGCCTATTTCTACAATGCCATGGGAACCGAGGTGACCGTGGTAGAATTCCTTCCCAATATTGTGCCGGTAGAAGACGAAGAGATCTCCAAACAGCTGGAACGCAGCTTTAAAAAATCGGGGGTAAAGATCATGACCTCTTCAGAAGTAACGAAGGCCGATACTTCCGGTGACGGGGTGAAGGTTACTGTTAAAACCCCAAAGGGAGAAGAGGTGATAGAAGCTGATGTGGTTTTGTCGGCCGTAGGCATCAAAACGAATATCGAAAATATTGGCCTTGAGGCCGTGGGTATTGCCACGGACCGCGATAAGATCATGGTAAATGACTATTACCAGACAAACATTCCGGGATATTATGCCATTGGGGATGTCACAGCGGGGCCTGCCCTTGCGCACGTTGCCTCGGCAGAGGGGATCCTTTGCGTGGAGAAGATAGCAGGGATGCATGTGGAACCCTTGGATTACGGAAATATACCGGGTTGTACCTACTGCATGCCGGAGATAGCCTCTGTAGGGCTCACGGAAAAACAGGCCCGCGAGCAAGGAATGGACATCAAAGTGGGGAAATTCCCTTTTTCTGCCAGTGGTAAGGCACAGGCCTCCGGAAATTCAGAAGGATTTGTAAAGGTCATTTTCGACGCCAAATACGGCGAATGGCTGGGGTGCCATATGATCGGTGCCGGGGTTACGGATATGATCGCAGAAGCGGTCCTGGGCCGTAAACTGGAGACCACCGGCCATGAGATCCTGAAAACGGTACACCCCCACCCTACCATGAGTGAGGCAGTGATGGAAGCAGTAGCCGATGCGTACGGAGAGGTCATCCACCTATAAACTAAGACTATGACGCTAACGATGCGATTTCTTGCTATCCTGGAAGGGATCTCCTATTTACTTTTATTTGCTTTGAGCATGCCTTTAAAATACTGGGCATCGATCAGGGAACCGAATATTTACATTGGCTATGTGCACGGGGCATTGTTTATCGCCTTTGTGGTTGTTGCCTATCTCTTTTGCCGGCAACAGAAATGGGGCTTCAAAATGTTCTTGAAATTCTTTGTGGCTTCCTTGCTGCCTTTCGGCACCTTTTATATGGATGAAAAATATCTCAAACCCCTTGAAAAAAAATTGGTCTAGATTTCTAATAGCCCTTTTAGTTTCTGGAATGTTGTTATCCTGTGCTTCATACAGTACTCTTCCTCCTTATAGAGCATTTCCTGTCTATATCCCATGTGGTCCTGAACTTAAAATTTCTGACCCTTCTTCGGAATATGAGATAAACCGCTTAGGCAATATCGATGATATGGCGTATTCCTACACCTATCATAAAATCATTTTCAGGTCGGATTCGCTCCAAAAAGAGGAAATTCGAAATTTTACATCAACCCTGAGTAATTATATAGTGAGAACAGTTTTTCCCAAGATCGCTACTCTTTCTCCGGAAAAATTTAAATCAATGTCTTACTTTGACTATTATAAAGCAACGAGAACACTATATCCATCATATACTGCAAATGAGTTATCTTCTTCTGCAGTCCAGAACCTTGTCGTCCCGTCTCAATTTAGCAAACAATTATTTATAGATCTTAGTACCTATATAAGTGATGGAAACAGATTTAACAATTATCTCCATATATATATATTTGATACACGGAAAAATGCAGTTTTGTATTATGATTTTTTAAAATACAGCTGTGACATCAGGGATACAACCGCATACACTGCATCTCTTAAATATGCTTTGAAAAAAATAAGCAAGGATATTAATTGATTATTTTGCACTTATAGGACACTCTTTAATTCCTGTATTCTTTTTTGTTTCACAGGCTCACGATTCTTTTTGGCGAAGGCGGTATGATAGCGGTGCTTTTGGAGAAAGGCAATCTGTTGTTCCCGCCATGCCTCTTCAGATGCCACCAATTGAAAGGCTTTTAATTCCCGGTACAATTTCTGACTGATCTCCGGGTAATCTTTTCTCCCTAAATAATCCAGGTCTGCATCACAGAGGATCTTCTCCAGGCGGGTTTTAGGTTCCTGGGGTGTTTTGGTGGCCCTGATCAGGTTCTGGACTTTCTTGACAGACTGGGTATCCACTCCCAATTGGGTCATTGCTGCCGTAACCAGCCTGATACTTTCATCTTCATGTCCTTCATAGGTGTCAACAAAACCGGTATCGTGGTACAAGGCAGCGATCCTTAAAAGCTTGGCATCCTGCGGTGCTATTTTTTCTCGCCGGATGGCTGCATTACATACTTTCAGCACATTGAGGGTATGGTATACGCCATGATAATGATGATCAGCGGTCAATCCATTTTTCAGGAGTTGCAGCGCCTGCTTTCTTAGTTTAAGATACCCTTTCATAGGCGCACGCGTTAATTGATGATCTGGATGATCCAAATAATAAGAGTTGCCATGGCAAAAACGAAGCTGAGGGCAAAAAATTTGAGTGATTTTCTGACACTGGCAAATTTTTCATCAATGATCTTACTTTCAACATGGATCTGTTGGCTCAACTGATAAAATAGTTCGTCCTCATTTTCACAGATCTCTATCAGCCTTTTTGAGTACTCCTCGGCTGTTCCAAATGCTTTCACGGCATCCTGGAAGAAAAAGACATTATCATCGTATTTCAATTCCATACGGGGCATAAAACACCTGAAACAGTAATAGATGGAGATAAACACACAAAGCAGCCATAAAATAGCAAAAATGGTGAACAACCAGTTACTTTCAAAAAGTGGTTCGAAATAGTCCAGTCGGTCCGCAAAAAGACCCAGAATAAGGCTGTGGAAGGAAAAGATGACCCCCGCTTTGAATTCGGAAGCCCTTATAAGTTTTTCCAGTCGCTCTAACTGTTCCCAATAATTATTTGGATCCTTGTTGATCATGTGTCCGTTGTTTAGCACTACAAATGCGCAAAGATGGTTTGCCTGTTGCTAAAAATAAACAATTTAAGTATTTACTTCGGTCCTGACTTTCTGATGGCGAATAATTTTACGTCCATTGACGAAATACATCGCCATTTCGCCTTTATTTTTTACCTCTACTTTCCCTCTGGACTCGCATTCGTAAACTTCTTTTATGATCTGGTAGGTATTTTCGGAAATATTGATCCTTCCCGGTTCGGACAGAGATTCCATACGGGAGGCCACATTCACCGAATCGCCCCAGATATCATAAGAAAACTTATTAAGGCCTACCACTCCGGCCACTACGGGTCCGGTATTGATGCCGATGCGGACATCAAAGGGCACAATACCTTCCCTGGGATGTGTTTTCATATCCTCCATCACCTGCGCCATCTCAAAGGCAGCTTCCACCATTTTAAAGGGGTGGTCGCTGGTAGGAAACGGCAAGCCGCCTGCACACATATAGGCATCGCCTACCGTCTTTATCTTTTCAAGTTCGTATTTGTCCATGATCTGGTCGAACTTAGAAAAGTAGTAATCAATACTTTTTACGAGGATTTCGGGAGATAGGTTTTGGGCATGGCTGGTAAAACCTTTAAAATCTGAAAAAAGAATAGTAACTGAATCAAATTTCTTTGCTTCCACCTTTCCGTTCTCTTTCAGTTCATGAGCCGTTTCTTCTGGAAGGATGTTCAGTAATAATTTTTCGGACCTGTGTTTTTCCTCTTCTATGATCTTGTTGGTTTTCTTTACATAACGGTAGCGCTTGTAGGACCCGACGGCCAGTACAAGGACCAAAAGAAGGCCCAAGACAGTCCCATAGAGTACATATTTTTGTCTTTTGGCTGTTAATTGGGTAATCACGGCTTCTTTTTCCAATAACCCTATTTCATTTTGTTTTTTCTCCAAGTCAAAATCGAACTGCAATCCCCGGATCTTATCATCCGTCTTTATATTAAAGATCGAATCTTTTAACCTGAGATATTTGTTCTGATATTCAAACGCATTTTTAAAATTACCCGCCTTTTGGTATGTTGTGGCCATACCTTTATAAATATCACGTAATTCTTCGTTAGTTTCAATGTCTAGGGCAAGGGTCTCTGCTTCCTTGTAGGATTCCAGTGCTAAAGAGATATTGCTGTCCTGATACAGATCACCCAAAGCCATTAGTGTCTGAACCTGGTCTAAGGTTATATTGAACCGTGAAGAGTACTCATAAGCCCTGTTCAAATAGGCTATTGCCCTTTCCTTATTCCCTATTTTATTCTCTTCAATACCTAACATGGTTAGCGTATGGGGATAGTCCTGGGTATTTTCATTAATAGGCAAGGCTTTCTGAAAATAACGGATAGCTTCTTCATGGTTACCTTTAAGAGCATACACTTCCCCTATTCCCATTAAATAGGCAGATTCGATTTGCGGATCATCTAAGCTCGTAAGATATTTTTCTATTTGCTGGTAACGGTTCAACCCTTTGTCGTAGTCTTCCATTTGACTATAGAGACCGCCTATATTAACTAAGGCCTGGGCAATATTGAATGTGTCTTTGGCTTTTTCGGAAAGACTTAAAGATCGGAGATAGTAGTCTAACGCTTTTGCATGGCTGCCCTGGCTATAATAAACGGCCCCTAAATTATTCACAAGCTTGGCAATACCTAAGGTGTCATTGACACTCTCATATATTTCGAGGGATTGTGTCCAATTATTCAGAACCTCCTTGTAGTTGTTTTGATAATACTCTACAAGACCTTTATTCTTAAGTGCCAGGGCCTTACCTTTTTTGAAAGCCAGTTTATCTGCCAGTAATATGGCTTGATCTGCATACCTACTGGCCTGATCCAACGAATTTATTTGTATCGACTCCAAACTTAACCCATTCAAAGCCCCTACGATGGCCGTATCTTGCCGCCCGGATTCGACTATAGCTTTCAGGCTGTCAATTTGGGTATTCTGAGACCGAAGGGCAACCGATGTACCCAGCAACATTGCTACCACCAGTATTGATAAGTACGTTTTCTTTTTTAAACCGATCATTGACAATGTAATTTAGTCATCTTTTATAACAGTAAATACCTGCACATCACTGTTGGCAGTTAAACGAATAAAATACATTCCCTTTGGAAAGGCGCTACCACCCATATCTATTGCATGCGTTGTAGGTGCATTGCTGCCGTCTAACTGGGTTCTGAGGTATGAAACACCAAAGAAATCGAAGACTTCAACCGTAACCATCGCCTGGACATCCTGGTCGATGTACAAAATTCCATTCACAGGATTCGGATATAATATGTATGTAGGTACCTCAGCCCCATTAGCGGTAGTATCGGCATCACATTTATTGGAATTGGCATTGACATTGGTGGTGGTGGAGGATTTATGAGTACTATCCTGGCTGGTTAGCTCCCACTTCAAGGTGTTGCCATCAAAACGAATTTCAAAGGTATGTTCTCCCGGTAAGAATTTAATCGGTAGTGCCCCACCGTAATGTGCCGGACCTGTTAATTGGTTTTCCTGCCCCTCCAATATGTAAATGACCTCATTGTTTGGATTATAATACCTGAAATGGGCAATATAAAATAAGCCATCCGGATCACCTGGATTCTCTTCCACACAATCGGTATACGTACGTATTTTTCTATTGATATCATCAGAGTTTACGTAAACGGAACCTATTGGATTGTATTCAATCTCATAGTTGAAACTTGCAGGTGCCACAATTTTAATGAAATAGACCCCAACAGCTCCCGTATATGGATTGCCCTCTTCATCTGCAATACTATACTGCAGACCGCCCGGAAATACATCTTGTTCCCCTTCACCATACGCATAGCCTGTAATGGCAGTATTGATCATGGAAGAAACGATGGTGGTATTTTCGTCTACCACCAAATCTTCTATGGAAACCGTAAGGATTGCCTTGTTCACGGACAAAATGCCGGTCCTTCCGTAGATGATCTGGTAATTGTCTGAAGGATCGTCTAAAATTAAAATGCCATAGGTACCGGGATTCAAGGGATCATCCGGACCAAATTCAATTCCGGAGGTATCCACAAAATAGTACGGTAACCCTACCGGGAAAACAGTTGCGGCATTTTCATCAAAAACGAAACCGGTTATCGAACCAGTATCCAGCACCGGTGTTTCACCATAGGTTATAATTATGTCCGATGGTGTAAACGTCAAAATAGCCGGCTCAATGGTTAAGGTGCCAAGTTTTACGTCAGGTACGAACACGTAATTATCATTTACATCATCTGTAATAAAGATCTCGTAGACACCCGTATTCATTTCTTCAATTTCATCTTTGGCGTATACCACTCCATCTTTGCTAAAATAATAAGGAAGTTCACCGCCAACATATAAAACAGTCTCATTTTCGGACGGGGCAAACCCAGCAATATTGGGTGCTATTACAGGTATTTCTCCATATGAGACCGTTACTTCCAATGGCGTAACTGTCAAAGGAGCTTCCCTGATTAGTAGCGTACTGTGATCCGTATCATAGGCTATCACATAATTGCCTGATGAGGGTGCCTCAACCACAATTATATAGGTTCCCAGTTCCTGAACGGCATCAATAGGCAGCGGTTCATTCGTTCCTTTTACAAACAGGTAAGGAATGAGGTAACCGCCATTGCCATCCGGATAAACGGTAGATAGCTCTTCATCATAGGCAAATCCTGTTATCGTGGTCTGAATAACATCTCGCACCTCCACACCATAGGGTATCTCCAATGGGTTTGTCTTCACAAACAGCGTGGCTGGCTCGATCGTCAGTGTACCACGGGCAGCATCCGGAATAATATCATAATTGTCCGAGGGATCATCATAAATAAATATCTCATATTCACCTATATCCATTTTTAAAGGTCCGCCAATGGTATATTCCGTATCATCGCCTCCTACTTTCTTAAAATAATAGGGCACTCCTTCGGGGAACACAGTCAACACATCATCCTCATACGCAAAAGCGCCAAAGCCAGGCGTAATTACAGGTATTTCACCATAGGTTACGGTTAGTGCCTCTGGATTAAATTCCAATGGCGCGGCCTCAATTCGTACGGTGCCATAGGTATTATCTACAGGTTTAATGGTATAGTTTTTCGGATTTCTGATTTTGATATGATAATCGCCCAGTTCCTTCAGATCACTTAACTCCAGCTCCGTTTCATCGGTATCCCCTACTTTGACAAAATAGTAAGGTATGCCACCGGCTTCCTCCGGGAAAACCGTTTCCACAGATTCCTTGAATTCACCTTCAAAAGCCCATCCATCAAAACTGGTAGTTATGGCATCTTTTGTAAGTTGGGTTCCGTAAGGAATTGTAAGGTTTTCTGTTGTTACAGTGAGGTCCTTTGGCAATATTATCAAGCTTCCCGGCAGATAGGTAATATTAAAGTTGGCCGACATGTCGTTTAAAAAGGCCCCCGGATACACATAATGTTTTTCACCTTCCGGAGTAACTTCCAGACCTGTTATCAGGTTTAGTGAATATATTTCCGAAATGGCACGTTCATCATCCGAACCATCCTCAGGGGGTGCATCTTCCGCATCAATAATAGAAAATACGGGCGCGTACCCACTATAAGGCCTATCCGGATCATCTGTACTTACCACGGCACGGAATTTACTTACCACGGCCCGGAATTTATTGTCGATGCTCAGTTCCACATCGCCACTGAACAAATCTTCGGCACTAACAACAGCGCGGAATTTACTTACCACCGCCCTAAATTTATTAGTAGTGCCGTCTTCAAAATCAGAACGAGCCTCAAAAAAATTCGTGAAATCATCATTTTCCAAATCGATAACATTCATTCCGCTCACGACGGCCCTAAATTTATTTTGGATGGATCGGTCAGAAGCACTCCAGCTTCCTCCATCTAAAAGCTCCACAAAATTATAATCACTTACTACAGCCCTAAACTTGCTAACAACGGCTCGAAACTTATTGGGTAAGCCATCTTTAAAGTCGCTTTGGTGAGATGCATCGATGACGCTATAAAAAGAGTTATTTAAAACACCCGATGCATCATAGGCATAATTCAGTGTGAGATCTATAGGGTCCCCATAGGTGTATACAAAGGGCGGAATTACTTCAGGTACCGTAGTACCAGGTTCACCATCAACTGGATAAGGTGTTATGGTCAAATCCTTTTTTGTGATGGTTAAATATCCTTTTTTGCCTTCAACAGGATCAATGAACCCCGGAATAAAGTTTATCTGGAACAGTTCCTGATCGTATTCCTGATCGCCAAAGGAAGGCGTTATCACATAATCGAATACAATTGGAAAGCCACCTTCCGCAAGTTTATCATCAATGGCACTGTTACTCAAAATAACGGGTGGAAGGCCCAATGCTTCAAAAGGCACTGGCACGCCATCTGCATCCAGAGGAAGCCCTTCTACGGTAAAAGGCTGGACATAATCCGGACTGTTGGGATCCGCATTGTAATAGGTTGGTCCTATATCCTGCCCGTATTCAAATTGGGCGTTATTGGCCACAATATTCAGGGCTAATTTACCATCATCGAAAAAGGTCAATGGGTTGGAGGGGCCCCCATCAGTACCCCCTGGAGTTGTGCCGTTGGTAACAACAAACAATTCAGGATTCCCTGAAAAAGTGGGTACGGTAGCGGTAATGACTCTGCTGCCATCTGCTTCTGTGATAATCTGAACGTCTTCCAGTGGCTGATCATCAAATAGTATCTCCAGGTCATCCGCGCTTTCCGGGAAAAACTCTCCTATGATCTTTACTGTAAAAGGGACCGTACTTGGTGTTATCCCATCTTCTACCCTTAATTCGGTTATTTTGGCACTTGGTGCAGCAATACTATTAAAGGCGGCAAACGTATCTAAAAACCCTGTGGCAGATCCGTCGGCTGCTGTGAACGGGATAGCAGATGCCTGAAATAACTGAAGTGCCTCATCTGCCGTATAGGTTGTTGATCCTGTACCATCGGGAAACCAGGAAGGGGCAGCAGACATCAATAATGCCATAGCACCAGCAAAATGGGGTGCCGCTGCAGATGTTCCATAAAAATTGAGTGCTCCGTCATTATCGCACGTCGGACATTGTGCATCCTGCCCAATAGTCGTAGAGGCCGTATTCCCTCCATCCGGGGCATACAGATCTACCAATAGTTGGGCACCATCTGTTAATGATCCTCCATAGGAAGAGAAGGTTTCGGCAATAGGGGCGTTGGCCCGGCGATAATCCACTGCACCTGTCGTAATTGAATTCGGGATCATTGCATGCCCACTTATGGTGGGTGCGCCATTCCCAAAGTATTCTTCAAATCTGAGGCCATCCGGATTGCCATTTCCATCAGCGGTATAAAAGGCGATATATCGAAAAGGAACGTTGGTTGGCCCATTGGCGCTGGTAATCATCAGATTGGCAGTGCCACTTCCTGTGGCCCGGAATACAATAATCTCCGTTGGATCACCTGCAATATTCACCCGATTGCTTCCTACGAGCAGCCTTCCTAAATCATCTACTATATAAATATCCAGGTCTTGCAGGGCTCCCGAGTCGCCTTGAGATGCCAGCAATTCCTTCCATTGTAAGGCAATTAAATAAGTACCGGGCACTACGCTTATTTCCTGAAGGTAATCAGAACCACCATTCCCGTCAAAAAGATGTGCCCTGGTAGGGCTGTCCAAAGGAATAAAGTTTGTTACCGGAACAGCCACGGAGGAGGCAAAAGTGCTTTGATACCCTTTGTTTGCCAAATTTCCCGCAGAAGTAAAATGAAATTTTCCCGGTTGGCTTACAAAGGATTGCACAGCGGAAGCAATTCTTCCATTTCCAAGATAGAAAGGTTCGGTTATAAAGGTAATATCGTCTACAATAATATCACTGTCAATGGCCAGGGCATTCACTCCTTCTTCAAATTGGCGGGGGGATGCGGTTGCCGTATGAAACTGCAAGGTGGCACCAGGCGCCACGTCGTGTATGATCTGAAGCATAGCCCTGCCTTCATCCGTCGCTGCAGATGCGTTATCCTTTAAGAGAATTACATCGGGTGGTAAGTCACCATTCCCTATATCCAACGGGGCAAAAGGACCACCAAATGCCTTATCATAACTATCGGATAGCACGCCTATGGTAATACCAGTTCCATCAACAGGCACAATACTTCCGTCACTGTCTACCGTTCTAAAGATATCCCGCACTATATCGGATTTCTGAGCAACATCGCCCTGGGTAACAATTCCCGTAGAATTGGTAGTGGCAGGATATACTGGCCGTGCAAAGTTGACAATCCCCGGGTAATCATTTAAAAAACACAGGTCTTGTTTTACAAAATAAACATCAACGACGGTATACCGACTCAACTGCGTAGCCAGGTCTTCGGTTGACGCCGGATCATATAACAGAAAGTCATTATCGGGAATGGTGAACGGAAGCGCCTTCAATAAAAATATTAAATCTTCCAATTTCCCTTCAATCGGCACAATTTCAATAAGGACCTTTTCATCTTTGATCTGAAAAATCAGGGGTGATGGTACTAGTTCCACAGGGGAATCGCATAAAGAGTTGAGCTCTTGCCCGATGATATCCGTAGACTTGCCATTAAATAACACAGGTTCAATAAACCCATCGTCCAGCGGACATTTAGAAGAATTTGCGTTTGCGATAACCGTATGCGTTTTACCATTGCTGATGATGGTCCATTCAACAAAATCTCCGGGCCCAAATTCTTTGGTAAATACTTTGTCATTAGACCCTGGCTTAAATTTGTTCAGCCCCTTGGCCACCCGCTTCCCATTATTGGACTTTATAATACTTGCGTTTTCATCAATCGTGACTTCTTTTTTTGTGGGATTTTCATAACCAAAACTTGCCTGATATAGCCCATTTCTTAAATCTTTTACACAATAGACAACCGGGATGATATCCTTATTCTTCTGAGCCTGCAAGATGAAAGCATAGAAAAAAACAAAAAGAAGTAAAAGTGTGCGTTTTCGATAATAGTTTTTGAATAATTGCCTACTTATCGAGAATAGTAAACCCAGGTGCATTATGGTAATGGATGGTTTCATAGCTTTTTGGTTATTTAGATATTTCTTCGTGAAACCATTAGACCATCCTTTTAATGATCCTTGATCTAACCAAGAAAGCCACAGAATATAAGCAGGTAGGAAAGCTCTCAGGTCACATTGGTACGCGCCTGAAAATCTTCATTTAACGAGGTAAAACATGGGGAATGACCATAGTAAATATAACATAAAAAAGCATGATATTAAAGTTTTACCATAAACTAATTAAGGTTTTGCTTTAACCAAAACTTACGGATGTCTTAAAGTTCCAGAAAACTTTGAATGGCCAGCTCATAACTTTTTAGGCCAAAACCCAAAATAACACCCTTGGCTCCGGATGAGATATAGGAGACATGCCGGAAGTCCTCCCTCTTAAAGGTATTGGAAATATGGACCTCCACCACAGGTGTGGTAATCGCTTTTACGGCGTCCCCGATACCCACAGAGGTATGGGTGTAGGCGGCAGCATTTAAGATGATCCCGTCGTAGGTAAACCCTACTTCCTGAAGTTTATCAATGAGTTCCCCCTCTATATTGGACTGGTAATAGTCTAAATGGAGGTTTTTATATTTTGATCTGAGTTCGGAAAAATAGTCCTCAAAACTGGTAGCGCCGTAGACTTCTGGTTCTCGTTTACCGAGGAGGTTAAGGTTGGGGCCGTTAATAATGATGATCTTCATGGTCTAAATGTAGCAATTTGCTTCCCTATAACAAAGAAAGTCAACCCCGGCCTTGTAAACAAAGGCCCGTTAGCAATTACAAACCAGTGTCCGGATGATCACTATAGCCTTCTCGGCCTTACCTGAATAGTGTGTAAGAATCCAACGTTGACGGTAGACCAGGTAGCCCCATCGAGCTTAATACCTGTGTAGGAAAGGTTCACCTCCGTATTGGTGCCAAAAAGGTAGCCTATGGTAGGCTTGTAATAAAGTCCGCCGTCATTGCCCTCATTAATCCCAAATGCCTGTCCTATTTCCCCTCCAAACGAAAAGGAATTGGAAGGCCAAATGCGCACCGAGGCTGCCAACGGCAAAAATTGTATGCTTGGCAAGTCAACGCCGCCCCCAAAATTATCCGGGAATCCATTGATAAAGCCGGTCATGACCCCTGCATCAACCACTTCTCCTAACGCATGCATATAGCCTGCATCGATCCCGGCAGCGAGCACCACAGCATCACCAAAATCATTGAAAGGAAAACTGCCATGTAACCCGACTTTTATGCCTTCCTGGGCAGAAAGGGAGGTGCAGAAAATGGTGAATAGTACTACTGATAAAAGGTTTTTCATAGTTTGGTGGTTATTTAGGATTTAAACAAATCTATATGCTTCCTTGAAACATGCCTCATTTTTGTTGCCAAATGCTGCATTTTGGTGGTGCTACATTCATTTATGTATTTTTCTAGCAATAGAAGTATCTTTATTCCATGAAATGGGAGCAGGCACTACAGGATTACCGTCATTATCTCCAAATAGAAAGGGGCCTTTCGGAAAATACCCTGATGAATTACCAGCGCGATGTGCGAAAGCTGTACGATTTCCTGCAAATCCAGGGGGTCCGGGAGGACCCGCTGGAACTCCAAAAAGAAACCGTATCTCAATTTGTGTATGAACTGGGGAAAACCGTAAATCCCCGCTCACAGGCGCGTATCATCTCCGGCTTAAAGAGCTTTTTTTCCTACCTGGTCTTTGAGGATTACCGGAAAGACAATCCTATGGACCTCATTGAATCGCCCAAACTGGGACGGCAACTACCAGACACCTTGTCTCTGAATGAAATAGACACGCTCATCAAAGCGATCGACCTGTCAAAACCGGAAGGCGAACGCAACAGGGCCATGCTCGAAACGCTGTACGGTTGCGGATTACGTGTATCCGAACTCACACAATTGCGGATCTCCGACCTTTTTTTTGAAGAAGATTTCATTAAGGTAACAGGGAAAGGGGACAAACAACGATTTGTTCCCATCAGCCCATTGAATAAAAAATACATTGGGATCTACCGAAATCAGGTACGGGTACACCAGACGATACAAAAGGGATATGAAGATATCCTGTTCCTTAACCGCCGGGGTAAAGGGTTAACACGCGCCATGATCTTCACCATCATCAAGCAATTAGGTGAAAAAACAGGGCTTCAGAAATCCATCAGCCCCCATACCTTTCGCCATTCCTTTGCCACACATTTGCTGGAAAACGGGGCCGATCTCAGGGCCATTCAGCAGATGCTGGGACATGAAAGCATTACCACCACTGAGATCTATATGCATGTGGACCGTACCCATTTGGCCAGGGTAATGGAGGAATTCCACCCAAGGAAATAGCCTTTCCCGGAAACCCGTTCTAAAATCTAAATGCTATCTGAAGGTTGTATTATCTGCGCTGACTATTTCTTATATTTAACGACTTAAAACAACAAATACATCCATGAAAAAACTACTCTATTTAGGCTTGATCCTTAGCGGCATCATTTCCTCCCAGGCACAACAAGATACAGATGAGGTACTTCGGGCACTCGATGCCAAAGCCACCACTTATGGCACCATTGCCCAGGAAATATGGGGTCATGCGGAAATGGGGTATCAGGAAGTTCAGAGTTCGGCGCTTTTACAAAAGACCTTACAAGACGAAGGCTTTTCCATAAAAACAGGAGTAGCAGGCATTCCAACCGCTTTTATTGCTGAGTATGGCAGTGGTTCGCCGATTATTGCCATCCTTGGCGAATATGACGCACTCCCGGGTTTATCTCAGGAGGCAGTACCCATGCAAAAATCTGCCGGGAAAGCTGCAGGCCATGCCTGTGGGCACCATCTGTTTGGAACGGCCTCCACCGCTGCTGCCATTGCAGTAAAAGACTGGATGACCGCCAATAAAGGAAAAGGCACCATTCGTTTTTATGGCTGTCCGGCAGAAGAAGGAGGTAGCGGCAAGGTATATATGGTGCGGGCCGGCCTTTTTAATGATGTAGATGTTGCCTTGCACTGGCATCCCAACGACGCCAACAGTGCGAGTGTCGATGTTGCCCTGGCAAATAAATCGGCTAAATTCAGATTTTATGGGGTCTCTGCCCACGCTGCCGGATCTCCGGAAAAAGGAAGGTCGGCCCTGGATGGCGTGGAGGCCATGGATATGATGGTCAATATGATGCGCGAGCATGTGCCGATGGAAGCCCGGATCCATTACGTGATCACCGATGGTGGAAAGGCACCCAACGTTGTTCCCAATTTTGCCGAAGTATATTACTATGTCCGTCACAATTCGCGCGACGTTGTCATTGAAATCTTTGACCGCATTGTAAAGGCTGCAGAAGGCGCAGCGCTCGGAACAGGTACAACCACGGACCATGAAATAATTGGCGGTACCCACGAGCTGCTCCCGAACCTGACGCTGCAGGAGGTGATGTACAACAACCTCAGCAAAGTAGGCGGGGTCACCTTTACAGCAGAAGAAACCGCGTTTGCAGATAAGATCGCTGGCAGCCTGGGCTACAAAGAAGCCGATGTGGCTGCCGCTCAATCCGTGCAACCCTATGAAACCAGTACCCAAGCCTCGGGCTCAACAGATGTAGGCGATGTTAGCTTTACGGTTCCAACAGTTGGTTTAAGCGCGGCTACCTGGGTTCCCGGAACACCGGCACACAGCTGGCAGGCAGTGGCTGCCGGCGGCACTTCCATTGGTGAGAAAGGCATGATGGTAGCCGCCAAGACCCTTGCCCTTACCGCCATTGACCTTTATAAGGACCCATCCCTTGTGGCAAAGGCAAAAGAAGAATTCCTGGAAAGAAGGGGAGCTGACTTCCTCTATATTCCCTTGCTGGGAGATCGTGCTCCTGCGCTGGACTACAGGAACTAACAACTACAACCTGCCTGGGATAAAAAAATATTTTTTTTGGGTACCTCCTGTAACTAAGTTGCAGGAACGACTACTAATATAATTGAAACCACCAACCCCCGAGTGAACAAAGAATTGGAACACAAATTTGTAACCGAATTGGAGAACAATCAAAACATTGTTCACAAGGTTTGCAGTTTGTATACCAATAACAGGGACGCACATAATGATCTGTTTCAGGAAATAACCATACAACTTTGGAAAGCCTATCCCAAATTCAGGGGAGAATCCAAATTCAGTACCTGGATGTACAGGGTTGCTTTGAACACAGCCATTACCCTTTACCGGAAATCCAGGAAAAAGGTGCCAACACAGGACTATGATTCGGTGATCTTTAAAATTAAGGCCCATGAGTACGACCCCACCGAAGAACAACAATTAGCCCTTATGTATAAGGCCATCAAACAATTGGGCGATATTGACAAAGCACTGGTTTTCTTGTATCTGGAGGATAAAAATTACAGTGAAATAGCAGAAACGATGGGTATTTCAGAAGTCAATGCCCGGGTGAAAATGAACCGCGTGAAAACAAAATTAAAAACCATATTAAATCCTTAGGCATTATGATAGATGAATTGGAATTGCTAAAAAAGGATTGGCAGAAAAAATCAGATAGCCTGCCTAAACTGAGTTTTAACCAACTTTATGCGATGATCTGGAAACGGTCTTCTTCGATCGTAAAATGGATCTTTATCATCAGTATTTTGGAATTTGCCCTTCCACACCTGGTATACCTAATTCCCTCTGCCCGGGAAGGAATGGAGATTTATGAAGAGCTGGGATTGTCGTATTTGGTATGGGGCATCACCGTCGTACAATACCTGGTTGTCTTCTATTTCATTTTTCAGTTCTACAAGCGGTACCGTGAGATCTCTGCCTTAGATAATGCCAAGGAGCTAATGCGGAAAATCATCCGCACCCGCAAAACCGTAAAGAACTACATCTTTTTTGCACTTTCGATGTTCCTGCTCATCTTCCTCATCATTGCCATAGGTATTCTCTTCAGCGATGGCGATAGTTTTTTACATGTGTTTCAATTGGAAGGAAAGAAATTGAATATCTCCGTTGATAAATTAAAATGGATCATGTCAGGAGTAATGATCGGTATGGGCGTCATCTGCACCGCCATTTTGGGGCTTATTTATTTTCTGATCTATGGCTTGCTACTGAAAAAACTGGACAGGAACTATGCTGAATTAAGAAGACTGGAGGTCTAGGCCTTTTTATTGCGCCAGCGCCGTTCTTTATTAGCCTCTTCGTAGGCCAGCAACTCTTCCTGAGGAATCACTTTAAGAAAAGAGGGGTGTTGTTCAATAGCGTATTCCAGTTTTTCAATGATAGACTCCACGGATTCATTATCGTAATCGAATTCCAGGGGTTCTTTGATCACCATAGACTGCAGAATACCCTTCTTTTTAACATGAAGGCCTTTTTTGTCAAAGGAGCGCCGGAACCCATCGATCACTACCGGCACCACTATGGGTTTGTACTTCTTTATAATATGGGCTGTTCCTTTACGCAACGGTTTCCAGGGGGTGGTTGTACCCTGGGGAAACGTTATCACCCAACCGTCTTTCAGGGCTTTCCCTATATTGGAGATATCGCTTAATTTTACCTGCCGGTTCACGTTTTGTCCGCCGGCTCTCCAGGTGCGTTCAATGCTAATAGACCCTACGTACGCCAGGATCTTGGTCAGCAAACTTTTTTTCATGGTCTCGGCGGCCGCTACATAATAGATATTGAGTTTGGGGTTCCAGAGATAGCCCACGTTCTTGATAGAGTCATCTCTCCCGCTTAAACTGGCATTGAACACATGAAACATGGCAACGACATCCGCAAAATAGGTTTGGTGATTACTTACAAAAAGTACATTGTTTTCCGGTAGTTTTCGGATGATCTCGGAGCCATCGATCTCAAGGGTATTAAAACCTTTATAACGCTGATGTGTCATGAGCCCCAGTATCCTGATCAACCATAATTTCAGGAATAGGACATGCCCAAAGGGATTTTTTTTAAATAAGGCCATAGGTTACAAAATTACAAAATTAGGGTTACAACACCTGTTTAAATAGTTCACGGATTTCATTTAACATCATGGCTGTTGCTCCCCACACCGTATATCCATTCAACTCAAAAGCGGGAACCTCTATGTTCTTGGCGTAGGATGTGGAAAGTCTTTGAATAGTAAGTCGGGAATCGTTCATCAAATCTGGTAACGGTACTTCTATCAGTTTTGCTACTTCATCCTCTTGTAATACAAAAGGTTGTCTTTTATAATAAATGCCCACAAAGGGGGTTACCTGAAAATTACTCGGAGGGATGTACACTTCGCTGACCCCTCGTACGATCTCAACATCTGTCGGGTTTACCCCAACTTCCTCATAGGTTTCACGCAAGGCGGTAGCGAGCAGGTCCACGTCCTTCTCTTCCTCCTTTCCTCCGGGAAATGCCACCTGGTTGGAATGCACCCCTTTATAGGATTTCCTCAAAATAAGCAACAGGTGGGTAATGGCTGCTTCATTGGGATAAAAAAGTGCCATAACCCCTGCCCTCTTAGGGTTTTTAGGCTTTAACATGCCAGATTCTAACTCCCTGATCCGGATCTCCGGAGCCATTTTATAGTGAGAAGCAGTCCCTGGAAGAGGCAGATTTTTTATTTTTGGAACCTGTTTGGTAAATTCATTAAAATTCATGGTGATCCCAAAGTTAAAATATCCCGCAATTATACTATTATTTTTTGTAGTCGCCTGTCAGGATGGTACAAAAGAAAAAACAAAAGGCAATGGCACGGTTGTTAAAGAAGACACCCTCACTGTTCAAACCAATACAGCACAACAGGAAACGGGCGCAACAGAAGAGGCAGAAGAAGCCCCTTTTGAGCTGACGGAGGAAAATGCCATTGACTTCTTTTTCAATTATCAAAAAGGACTCCCTACCACCAGGGTTAAGCTTACCACCAGCCTTGGGAGTTTTACAATAGAACTCTTCGATAACGTCCCTTATCACAAAGCCAATTTTATATACCTGACCAAAAAAGGTTATTTCAACAATACCATGTTTCACCGCGTTGTAAAAGACTTTATTATCCAGGGGGGCAACGCCGACAACAAAGAAACCGCCCAAAAAAGAAGGGAAATAGGCCGTTACTTATTGCCTCCGGATACGCGCAAAGGATACAAACATCATCGGGGAACGATCTCTATGCCCAGCAGTGAAATAGATAATCCGCATATGCTGGCAAGCCCCTATGAATTCTTTATTGTGGTCACCAAACCGGGATCCTATCATTTGGACGGAAATTATACGCCTTTTGGAAGGGTCGTTGAAGGAATGGACGTGGTAGATCTCATTAACCAGCAACCGGTAGATGATGGTGACTGGCCCTCGAAAAACATTTATATCTACAAGGCCGAAATTGTAAAATAAGCATTCCCTGACCTTTTCTTTTATGCACCCTGGAGGCGGGCCTATTCAGGAAGGCTCACCTGTGTTACTCCCATAGATAGTGGGCAGTGCGATCTTAAATTTTACGGCCAGCAAACGGATGCCGATGACGACAACAATACTGACCACATAGGCATATTCATCTACTATTGGTAGTTTTCGTACCAGAAAATAACTGACACCTCCCAAAATGCAGGCAGTCGCATATATTTCCTTTCGAAAGATGACGGGGATCTCATTACAAAGAATATCCCGGATTACCCCGCCAAAACTAGCGGTAATAGTACCCAGGGCAACACACATGAAGGGAATGAGTCCCACCTGCAGGCCCTTTTCGATCCCAACCATGGTATAAAGGCCTATCCCGATGGTGTCGAAAAGGAACAATGATTTCCGTAAATAGCGTAACCTTTTTCGAAAGATGATGGCAAAAATCACAGCACCAAGAATTGTAAAGGCATAAACGGATTCACGCATCCAGATCACAGGGGTATTCCCGATTAACAGATCACGCAGCGTGCCACCTCCAACCGCTGTTACAAAGGCGATGATGAAGACCCCAAAAAGGTCCAGTTTCTTCTCCATGGCCACTAAAACCCCTGAAATAGCAAAGGCAATGGTCCCTAAAATATCGATCGTAAAATAAAACAAGTGCGTTTTTTTGTGCGATAAATTAACCATTATTTATCCTTATAATCACTATACTTCTTTAAATTTCTCCTACTTTTAAATGTATTCTAACCACTACTTTAATTATGCAAACCATCCTCGGAGCTGGTGGCGCTATCGGGGTATCCCTCGCCAAAGCACTTACGCAATACACCACTGACATTCGGCTGGTGAACCGTCATCCTGTGAAAGTCAATGAATCGGATCAGGCAGTTACGGCCGATCTTATGGACCCTGTACAAGTTAAAAAGGCCATAGAAGGATCCAGCATCGTCTACGTTACAGTTGGCTTTCCATACAGCTACAAAGCATGGGAAGCTTCGTGGCCGGCATTCATGAAAGCGGTGATTCGGGCATGTCAAGAAGCGAAGTGCAAACTGGTATTTTTTGACAATATGTATCTGTACGACCCTGCCTACCTTAATGGAATGAATGAACTAACACCAGTAAACCCTTGCAGCAAAAAAGGGGCTGTGCGCGCCAGGATCGCCCAAATGATCCTGGACGAAACAAAAAATGGTACGTTAACCGCGCTCATCGCCAGATCTGCTGATTTTTATGGTCCTTCCATAAAGCAGGTAAGCCTCCTGACTGAAACGGTTTTCAATAACCTGGCTTCGGGAAAAAAAGCCAACTGGCTTATCTCGGATTCGTTTAAGCACTCCTTTACGTATGTGCCCGATGCGGGAAAAGCCACTGCATTGCTTGGAAATACGGAAGATGCGTTCAACCAGGTATGGCATTTGCCTACAGCTCCGGATCCCTTTACCGGAAAACAATGGGTTGAGGCCATCGCAAAAGAATTAAACGTAAACCCCAGGTATCGCGTAGTACCTAAACTTATGGTTCAAATTATGGGGTTGTTTATGCCAATCATGAAAGAAACTGTCGAAATGCTTTATCAATACGACAGGCACTATGTTTTTGACAGTAGTAAGTTTGAGAAGCGATTTGGTATAAAACCAACTCCTTATCTGGAGGGTATCCGGGAGGTCATAAAAGCAGATTATTCACAATGAAAAGCATCTTTCTCTTATCCTTGTTAACTATGTTACAATCCCCTTTTACCCTATTCGAATTTACAAAGAATACTGATCCCAGGAGCTGGAGCGTGGTGAATGATGGGGTGATGGGGGGGCTGTCAAAAGGGCGCTTTTCAATAAGCCAGGAAGGCCATGGCGTTTTTGAGGGAAATGTATCCCTGGAGAACAACGGCGGATTCTCCCTGATACAACACCAGTTCGGGCCCATAGATGTATCTGCCTATTCTGCCTTGATTCTAAAGCTTAAGGGGGATGGAAAAAAATACCAGATCCGGGTGAAGTCGGTCGCTTCCCAATATTACAATTACGCTTTTACCACCGAGACTTCTGGCGAGTGGCAGACGATCAGTATTCCCTTTGATGAAATGACCCCGCAATTCAGGGGAAGGGAACTGAATATGCCTCAATATCCTGGCGATCAGATGGGCGAAATTGCAGTTCTTATCGGGAATAAAAGGGCAGAGGATTTCAGGATTATGATCGACCATATCGTGCTCAAATAAACTAAATTCAAGCCTTTTCTAATAGTTAAGTTTAGTATCTTGTCTCCCCAACACTTTTGATATGAAATCAATTCACGCTACTTTTCTTACCTGCCTTCTTTGTAGCACAATAGCTTTATCACAGGAAATTCCAACTGTAAATCAGGAAAGACTGGAGGGCACCTTGCTTTCACTTGCCAAAAAGGGGATGATGGAAAACGGCGAAACGAACCGGGTGGCTTTCAGTGATGCCGACCTGGCGGGCAGAGCCTATATTATTTCCCTTATGCAGGTTACAGGTCTAGATGTCAGTGTAGACTATGCGGGAAACATCATAGGAAGAAGAGCAGGAAAAGACCCGGAACTAGAACCTATAGCATTTGGTTCACATATCGATATGGTACCCAATGGGGGTAATTATGACGGCTGTGTGGGTTCACTTGCAGCCATAGAAGTGGTCAGGACGCTGAATGAAGCTGGGATACAGACCGAACACCCTCTGGAGGTTTTTATTTTTTCCAACGAGGAAGGTGGCGTTATGGGCAGCAGGGCGCTGATAGGAGAACTTAAGGAAGATGCTCTTGAAGTTGTTAACAGTACGGGGTTCACCATGGAGGAAGGCATCGATCGCATTGGGGGTAATGCCAGTCGCATTTGGGATGTTGAGCGTGCCAAAGGCAGTTTGACGGCTTTTCTGGAGTTGCATATTGAACAAGGCGGAATCCTGGACCGGGAAAATATAAACATTGGGGTAGTAGAAGGAATAGTTGGTATTAAATGGTGGGATGTGACGATCTACGGTGCTGCAAATCATGCAGGTACCACACCAATGGACCAGCGCCAGGACGCTTTGCTGGCCGCGGCAAAATTCATTCTCGCCGTAAACGAAGTAACAAAGAGCTATGAAGGCAAGCATGTAGGGACCGTAGGAAGGATCAGTGCTGCACCGGGTGCACCGAATGTCATCCCCGGAAAAGTGACCCTCAGCCTTGAAATTCGGGACCTGTCCTCGGAAAAAATGTCCCTGTTATATGCTGCCATGGAAGCGCGCGCGAAGCAAATAGCTACAGAGACCAGTACGCAATTTGAATTTACACCCATTGATGCTACCGGAGCACCTGCGCTAACAGACCCCCGGATCCAGCATCAGATCGCTCTTGCTGCCGAAGCACTCGGCCTCTCCTCAAAACAAATGCAAAGTGGTGCAGGCCATGATGCCCAGGAAATGGCACACATCGCTCCTGTGGGGATGATCTTTGTTCCAAGCAAGAATGGGATAAGCCATTCACCCCTGGAATATTCCTCCCCCGAAGATATCGCAAATGGGGCCAATGTTTTACTCAGGACCATCCTGGCGCTGGATGCCGGCTGGGACTAAAGATCTGGAAGCAGCTGTTAATATGTAATACGCACTATTATTGCCTATTGACACATAAAATTAACTATCTTGAAAAACTTAATTACTATCGTATGAGATCTAGAATTATAACCACATTGCTCCTATGTTTTTGCCTTAGTTTAACCGCCCAAACCATTATTGGGTTTAATCCCGGGGAAGCAAAGGAGGAGCTCGAACTCGAGTCGAACTTCGAGTCCAAATTATCCGGTGCGAATCTGGATAACTGGATGCAACGTATGGCGGCAGAACCCCATTGGGTAGGAACGGAATACGGGCGCGAAAATGCCGAATGGATGGCCGCCCAATTCAAATCATGGGGATACGATACCAAAATAGAGACCTACGACATTCTTTTCCCTTACCCTAAGATCCGTGAATTGGAACTGTTAGGACCTGTTCCTTACAAGGCAAAGCTAACGGCAGTTCCCGTTGAAGGAGACCCTTATACAAGTCAGGGCGAAGCGCTGCTGCCAAGTTACAATGCCTTTTCTACAGATGGGGATGTATCGGCCGATTTGGTGTTCGTTAATTACGGAATCCCCAGCGATTATGAGGAATTAGAGAAGTTAGGGATCGATGTAAAAGGCAAAATAGTGATCGCAAAATACTACGGCTCCTGGAGAGGTATCAAACCAAAACTGGCAGCAGAAAAAGGGGCTATCGGATGCATCATTTATTCTGATCCGCAAGATGACGGCTATGTGCAGGGCGATGTCTATCCGAAAGGAGCCTTTAAGAATAAGACAGGGGTACAAAGGGGTTCAGTGATGGACATGCCTTTATATCCCGGCGATGTCTTGACCCCGGGATACGGGGCAACCAAAAATGCCAAGCGATTGGATAGAAAGGACGCGCCCACTATTACCAAGATCCCAGTGTTGCCTATCTCCTATGAGGATGCGCAACCGTTGCTGGAAGCCCTGGGCGGACCCGTGGCACCTGACAGCTGGAGAGGCGGATTACCCGTCACCTATCATATTGGCCCGGGTCCGGCAAAAGTCAGGCTAAAACTGGCATTCGACTGGAAATTAACGCCTGCACATAACGTGATCGCCACTTTAAAGGGATCTGAGTTTCCTGACCAGTGGGTGATGCGCGGCAACCACCATGATGCCTGGGTACATGGCGCCAATGACCCCGTTAGTGGCATGGTAGCCCTTATGGAAGAAGCAAGGGCCGTTGGGGAACTGGCTAAAGAAGGACACCGACCTAAACGAACTATCGTATACTGTGCCTGGGATGCAGAAGAACCGGGACTGATTGGTTCTACAGAGTGGGTGGAAGACCACCAGGCCGAATTACAGCAAAAAGTGGTGGCCTATATCAATACGGACGGCAATGGCCGGGGATTTTTCGGTGCCGGGGGTTCCCATACGCTCCAGGCGATGGTGAATGAAGTAGCCGATGTTGTCAAAGATCCGCAGACCGATGTATCTATCAAAGAACGGCGTATTGCCAGACAATTGGTGAGTGGTGGAACGGATGCCTTTGGATTAAGCGCCCTGGGTTCCGGGTCTGACTACACCCCTTTTATACAACATGCCGGTATCGCTTCCCTGAACCTTGGTTTTGGAGGGGAAAATGAGGGTGGTGAATACCATACCATTTACGATACCTATCCGCATTACAAACGCTTTAAGGATCCTGAATTTGCCTATGGCGTTGCACTGGCCAATGCGGCTGGCCGTATCGTACTTCGCCTAGCCAATGCCGCTGTCCTGCCCTTTGAGTTTAAACAATGGCATACAACGGTCTCCGGCTATTTGAACGAGATCATGGATCAAACAGAGAGTATGCGATCAGCCGTGCAGAAACACAATGAGCTGGTAGCCAAAAATGCCTATGAGCTGGCAGCCGATCCTAGAGAGGTTTTCGTTAAACCAAAAGCCAAGGAAGCCATCCCTTATTTGGACTTTTCTCCTGTGCAAAATAGCCTTTCTGACTTAAAAAATAGTATTCAGGCACTGGAATCGATCTCCCTGGAACAGCTCCCGGAAGCAAAGAAGCGTACATTGAATGAAAAGCTGATGCATACAGAACAGGTACTGACAGATGCCCGGGGATTGCCCAGGAGGCCCTGGTTTAGACATCAGATCTATGCCCCTGGTTTTTACACGGGATATGGGGTAAAAACCTTACCGGGGGTGCGGGAAGCCATTGAACAAAAGAACTGGAAGGAAGCACAGGAGGAGATCCTGCGATTATCTGCCACCTTTGAAAAATTGGATACCTATATTAAATCTATGCTGGCCATTGCCCAGTAAAGGATACTGAAAGCCTGGGCCCGTTACAGGGTATCCATGTTAGCTTTAACCTGGTTGAACTCGCGCATCATATCCTCAACGATTTGTGCCGCGGGTTTTATCTCGTTAATAATGGCAGATACCTGGCCTATTTCGAGCTCCCCCTCGGTCAAATCACCCTCAAACATACCGCGTTTGGCCCGTGCCCTGCCTAACAATATTTTCAGTTCCTCCGGGGTAGCACAGCGCTGGTAGGCTTTCTGTACTTCGTCGTAAAATTCATTTTTCAACAGACGCACCGGTGCCAGTTCCTTTAGAGTCAATTGGGTGTCCCCTTCTTTGGCTTCGACCACCTTCTGTTTAAAAAGGATGTGAGAAGAAGCCTCAACACTCGCTACAAAGCGGCTTCCAACCTGTACCCCATCTGCACCGAGTACCATGGCTGCCAGCATAGCCCTGCCCGTAGCAATGCCCCCAGCGGCAATTAGAGGAATACTGATCACCTCTTTAACTGCAGGAATCAGGGTAAGCGTAGTGGTCTCATCCCGACCATTATGTCCTCCGGCTTCGAAGCCTTCCGCGACAACGGCGTCTACCCCGGCCTGTTCTGCTTTTAGGGCAAATTTTAAGCTGCTTACCACATGTACCACCGTTATTCCATGCTCCTTTAAATGAGCCGTCCAGGTAGCCGGATTCCCGGCAGAAGTAAAGACGATCTTCACCCCTGTTTCTATAATGATGGCCATCAGCTTATCAATATCGGGGTATAGCATGGGGACATTCACCCCAAATGGCTTTTTAGTAGCCTGCTGGCATTTAAGGATATGTTCGCGCAGTACTTCAGGATACATGCTCCCGGCGCCTAATAATCCCAATCCGCCAGCGTTCGATACTGCCGATGCCAGTCGCCAGCCACTGGCCCATATCATCCCTGCCTGAATGATGGGATAGTCGATTCCGAAAAGCTGGGTGACCCTATTCATCTTATTTCTACTTTGTTTATGTTGCTCAGGAGATTACCCCGGAGCCAATTAATTCTTCCCCAAGATACCAGGCAGCGAACTGACCCTCCGTGATAGCAGCCTGTTTTTCTTCAAAATCTACGTACAGTCCTCCTTCTATCTTGTATAAGGTAGCACGCTGTAGTGGCTGTCGATAACGTATCCTTGCCAATACCTGCATGGATTCATCGGTTTTAAGCGCCAGATCTGGTCGTACCCAATGCAATTCCTGGTCGTTTACAAACAAGGTTCTTCTGAATAGCCCCGGATGCTGCTTTCCCTGACCGGTATAGATCACATTGGTCACCACGTCCGTATCAATGACGAAAAGTGGTTCTTTCGTGCCGCCCACATCCAGGCCCTTACGTTGTCCAATCGTAAAATAATGGGCGCCCTGATGGTCTCCGACCACCTTCCCATCTTCCATTTCGTACTGGGGTTTTTCCGAAAAATAAGCCAGTTCCTGTTTCTTATCCTTAAAAACAGGAATAGCACTTTTGTACCTGGCTGCTTCGGCAGGGACTTCTACGATAACCCCTTTTTTTGGTTTCAGCTGCTGCTGGAGAAATTCGGGCAAACGCACCTTTCCTATAAAACAGAGTCCCTGGGAATCTTTCTTTTCAGCCGTGATCAGCTGATGCTCGGAAGCTATCTGCCGGACCTCAGGTTTGGTCAGTTCCCCAATTGGGAAGAGGGTTCTGGCAAGTTGTTCCTGTGAGAGCTGGCAGAGAAAATAGGACTGATCTTTGTTAGCATCCTTCCCTGCAAGCAGCCGGTAGGTGGTGGTGCCATCCTCATTAGCCACCTCCCCTTTCCGACAATAATGGCCGGTAGCCACATAATCGGCCCCTAACTGCAAAGCGATCTTTAAAAAAACATCGAACTTGATCTCCCGATTGCACAACACATCCGGGTTGGGCGTTCGCCCCCGTTCATACTCCCGGAACATATAATCGACTATGCGTTCCTTGTATTCCGCACTCAGATCGACCGTCTGAAATGGGATTCCTAATTTCTCTGCAACAATAAGTGCATCGTTGCTATCTTCCAGCCAGGGGCATTCTTTGGAAATCGTCACCGAATCATCGTGCCAATTCTTCATGAATAGTCCTATAACCTCATATCCTTGCTCTTTTAGCAAATATGCCGCTACACTACTATCGACGCCTCCTGAGAGTCCTACTACTACTTTTTTCATACCGATTTACCCTGGCAAAAATACAAAATATTGTGTTGGGCCACCATGGGTTCATCATTCAGAAAAGTCGTTGAATCCCTGAGATAAGCGAATTTTAATACAAACTATTTGTTAATTTTTTATTAAATAATATTAAACAAAAGCAACCTTAAACACTTTCACCATCTTACCTACAAATAACGTTTAAGCACTTGTTTATATTTATTAACTGTTGTATTTGAATAAATTACACGATCTATATAGGATTGTTAAACATTTAATAAAATATTTTTTTGTTTAATCTTTATGTTATTTTTGCTGAACAATATTTTAATCAAGTACTATCTGAACATTAATTTAAAAAAAGTTTTATGAAAACAATTTCCAATTTATTTAAGCCCTTAGTGCTCATGTGCGCTATGGTATTGATCGCATCTTGCTCCAACGATGATGACGGAGGACCAGTAATTGTAGATCCCCAACAAAACATCGTTGAAATTGCTTTAGGAACCCCTGAATTATCAATTCTTGTTTCTGCCTTGCAAGCAGCAGATGGTAATTTGGTAAACCTCCTTAGTGGAGACGGTCCTTTTACTGTTCTGGCACCAACCAATGCTGCTTTTACCGCTTTTCTGGCCTCCAATGGTTTTACCTCTTTAGATGACGTACCTACTGATGTCTTATCAGAAATATTGTTGAATCATGTCATTTCTGCCGATATCACTTCTTCTGATTTAGCTGCTGCAGGCGCCGGTTATGCCAGCACAAATGCATCGGGCGCTGGTGGAAATTTCATAAGTATCTATTTCAACACTTCCAGTGGTGTGCGCTTCAACAACGTTTCGGCCGTTATAGATGGCGGAGCTGATATTGATGCCTCTAACGGGACTATTCATATTGTTGACGCCGTTATTCCAATACCCTCCATTCTACAGCATGCGGCTGCTAATCGTTCTTTCGATAGCCTGGCAACAGCATTGGGCGCTGCTGATGGTAATCTGATTGATGTTCTAAGTGGTGATGGCCCTTTTACTGTTCTTGCACCAGATAACGCCGCTTTTGAAACATTCCTTGATGGTACACCGCTGGGTAATGTTAATACAGCCGCTCTTTCCCAAATTTTATTGAACCATGTTGTGGGAGGTGTTGTTACTTCAACTGATTTAGTAGCCGGAGGCGCAGGATATACAAACACCAGTGCAGAAGGCCCGGGAATGAACCCCTTAAGCTTATATTATAATACCACTGATGGCGTTGTATTTAATGGAATTTCATCCGTTACTACTGCCGATGTCGTAGGAACTAATGGTATCATACATGCTGTAGATGCGGTAATTGACATCCCTACAGTAGTAACCTTTGCTGCTGCAGATCCCAATTTTTCCACTTTAGTTGAGGCTTTAACTACCCTAACCCCTGGTACTGATTTTGTCAATATTCTTTCAAGAACGGAAGGTAGCAATGCAGATGGTATTAACCCTGAGTTCACCGTTTTTGCCCCTACCAATGATGCCTTTGCTGCTCTGGATGCTATTCCCGGGGAAGTGGTCCTAACTCAGGTATTATTACATCATGTGGTAAGCGAAGCGAATGTCACTTCAGCAGATCTAACTCCGAATGGAGACACTCCTGCAACCACCTTACAGGGAGATGGTATAGTGATATCGTTGCCAGGTACAGGAGACAATATTGCTGATGTAACTGATGGCGCAGGCAACACTGATATTGGAATCATTGCCGTAGATGTTCAGGCTGGAAATGGTGTTATTCATGTATTGAATAAAGTCCTTCTTCCAAATCTCTAACAGAGCACCTATAGATCTTTAAAAATGGCCGCAAAAGTGCGGCCATTTTTCATTTTTATCCTGATCAGAATTCATATAATCATAGCCAAACAACATATTCAAAATAGTTAGCATACAAAATACGGCCCTTTACAACTATTCTTTTTTTTCACTTGCGAAATAGTGCATTTTTGAAAACCCAAATCTTACCAAACTTTACCAGCTTATAAGAAGAAAGCTCCCTTTTTCAAGGGAGCTTTCTTATTTCCTGGCTTTACTTTCTGAACACGCTACTCTTCTCCCAGCAATTCTACCACTTCATAGCCATCTTCAATTGCCTTATACAGCGTTTCATTTAATTCATAGGTGGTGATCCCATCAAAATCCATTTCTTCTGCATCTTCCGGAAGTTCTTTTACGACCGCCCCTATGGGAGCTGCTACCACTTCATATTCATCATCGATATTCTGATAAAACACGCCAGCGGCATAATAATAGGCGGCACCTCTTACCATTAGTCGTGTCAAGGTTCCTGCAACAGGACGAATACGGAATCCCCTGGGCGGAAAAGCGCGCACATAAGCACCTTTTCGGGCCACATAATACATTCCTCCTACAGGATAGTAGGAGACGTTTCTAAACACCTGGGCACGGGTATTGGCCGGCAGCCTCCGCAGTGTCCTGCGCCTTACCCTTCGTTTTTTTCTTCTGACCTGTCTTTTTACCGGCCCGTTCACCCTTACCACGTTGGCAGATCGTCTGGCGACAACCTGGGCCTCTGCTGTAGGGCTGTAAAAGAAAAATGCAAGAACAAAGGTTGCAACAATAAATTTCCAGTTTTTCATTGGGTTACTTATTTATATGGGTTATTGCTTGATAAGACTGCCGAAAACCAGGAAGGTTTAAGCAGCCACATAAAAAACGCACGCGGCTACCCCTTTAGTATCCGTTTTGAACGTATCACCTAACAATAGCCCGAAATAAGGTTTGTAATAGAAAAATCCTGGGTTATAAAGTGCCTGAAGTTACTTGTTCTTTTTTTGCTGCTCTGCCTGTTCCATCATTTCACGCATTTTGCGCTGGAACTTGTTTTCCTTTTTCGGCTTCAATTTATTTTCCTGGATCTGGGCGTGTATCTTATCCTCATCCAAAATAAATCGCTTGATGGCCAACATAATGAAAATGGTAATAAGGTTGGAGACAAAATAATACAAACTCAAACCACTGGCATAGTTGTTAAAGAAGAACAACATCATTAACGGAGAAAGATACATGATGAACTTCATATTGGGCATTCCCGGTTGGGTCTGCATATTCTGGCCGGTGGTCATCATCATATAAAAGAAGATGGCTATCGATGCCAGGATAGGAAAAAGACTTACATGGTCCCCGTAAAAAGGAATGGTGAAAGGCAACTGGGCAATCGTATCATAAGACGACAGGTCTTCTGCCCACAAAAATGATTTTTGCCGTAAGGCGAAAGAAGTCGGGAAGAACATGAACAAGGCATAGAAAATGGGCAACTGCAGCAATGCCGGCACGCAGCCGCTCATAGGACTTACCCCGGCCTTGTTATAAAGCTTCATGGTCTCCTGCTGCTTTTTCATGGCATTGTCCTTATACTTTTCGTTCAGCTCAGTGATCTCTGGTTTTAACACCTTCATCTTCGCCTGGGACAGGTACGATTTATAGGTTACGGGCGACATCAACACACGGACAATAATGGTCATCACTACAATGGCCAATCCGAAAGGAAGGAAGGAGCTTAAAAAGCTGTAAAAAGGCGTAAAAATATACCGGTTGATCCATCCGAAGATCCCCCATCCATAAGGTATAGACTCTACTAACCCCAGCTCCTTATACGTTTCTAGCACATCGATATCCGTAGGCCCGTAATACCAGTTCATATCGTAGGCAAGCTCTCCTCCCGTTAACTTTAAGGGCGCCACGGTACTGTATTCCTTGGTGAATTTTTGCGTATGCGTTTCCTCTTTCACCAGGTTTTTAGAAGTTAAATCTGCTGACTCAAAGTGTGTATTGGTCGTCAGGATGGAACTAAAGAAGTGCTGGCGGTAGGAAAGCCATTTGATATCTACCTCTGTCTCTTCATCGTCACTCGATTCAGACAACTTACTGATCTTATCGCCATCGTGATTATAGGTAAGACGGGTGTAGCGGTTTCCGTACTGGATGCTTTTGTTGTGACGTATACCCCTTAAATTCCATTTTAAGTTGATGGGCTGATTCTGATTGAAAATACCACTCAATCCCTGTGAACGTAGGGTAAAACCTACGAGATAGTCCGCCGGCTTCATTTCATAGCGATACTCCAAAAACTGCGTCGAAGACACCTGCGCTTTCATCGACAGGACCTGGTTCTCCCCGTTTTGGGATACAGAAGGTTCAAAAAAGAGGTCGCGCGTATTAATGACCCTGTTATTGGCGGTTGTAAAATTGAGGTCGAAAACGGCATTTCCGTCCTTTACCAGGTATACAGGAACCGAATCGTAGGTAACAAAATTCTTTAACTTAGCCTCGACTATTTGCCCCCCTTTATTGGCAATTTTCAGGAAGAGCAATTCATTTTCAAGGACAGTTGTGTCATCGGATACCGGAGTATAGCCAAATTCTCCTGCAGTATTCTTATAACTAACTACGGCCGTAGAATCCTGAAGATCAATGGGGGTTGTTTCTAACAATGGCGTTGCCAGCACGTCTTCCTCAGGAGTTTCTATCGCCTGTTCCTGCTCTTGCTGCGCTTTTTGGGCTTCAAGTTCTTCCGGGGTAGGCTGGTTTTGATAAAACCAAAAAAGCAGGATGGCAAAAATCAGCGCAAAGCCAATGATCGAATTTAGGTCCAGTTTCTTCTCTTCCATGAAAATAAATCTCTTTTCTTATATGCTGTTTGCGATTGATCGACTCAATCCGTCCTTCATCTTATCGAATAGCGTTTGCAAATATAGCTCCAAATGTATGGATTACGCCATACTGGCATTGGTTTGTTGCTTCTTATGTGTCTGAACCGCCTTGATAAAGCCCACAAATAATGGATGAGGGTTGGCCACCGTACTTTTGTATTCGGGATGGTACTGTACGCCTATGAACCAGGGATGACTGGGAATTTCGACAATCTCAACCAAATTGGTCGCTGCATTGATCCCGGATGCCACCAATCCCGCCTCTTCAAATGCGGCTTTATAGTCATTATTGAATTCGTAGCGGTGCCGGTGCCTTTCAGAAATGGATTTTTTTCCGTGATAGACTTTCTGCACCAGAGAGCCTTCCTTTAAATCACAATCCCAGGCCCCCAGGCGCATGGTCCCGCCTTTGTTGGTAATGGTCTTTTGTTCTTCCATCAGGCTAATGACAGGATAAGGTGTTCCTTCATCCATTTCAGTAGAATTGGCTCCCTTCAGATTCAGGACATTGCGCGCATATTCTATCACTGCCATTTGCATCCCAAGGCAGATCCCTAAAAACGGAATACCCTGCTCCCGCGCATACCGAACTGCTTTGATCTTTCCTTCAATTCCGCGTTCCCCAAAACCGGGAGCCACTAGTATACCATCGAGCCCCATCATTTTTTGCTCAAAATTGGAGTCATTGATATACTCAGAATGGATGGAATGTACGTTTACTTTTACTTCGTTTATCGCACCTGCATGGATAAAGGATTCCAGTATGGATTTATAAGAGTCCTGCAATTCTACATATTTCCCGATGAGTCCGACAGTAACTTCACTTTTTGGATGCTTATGCCTGTCCAGGAACTCATTCCACTGGGTAAGGTCTGGTGGATTGGTATCTGGCAATGCCAATTTTTTAAGCGCTACGGTGTCTAACCCTTCTTCCTGCATCAATATTGGCACATCATAAATGGTGGACGCATCGATCGACTGGATCACCGCCTCCCGTTTAACATTGCAAAAAAGGGCTAATTTTTCTTTTATTTCGTCCGAGAGTTGGTGCTCTGTTCTGCAAACCAAAATATCGGCCTGAATACCGCTTTCCATGAGGGTCTTCACAGAGTGCTGGGTTGGCTTCGTCTTTAATTCGCCTGCGGCAGACAAGAAAGGTACCAGCGTAAGATGGACAACAATGGCATTGTTATCGCCTAATTCCCATAACAATTGTCTGACCGATTCTATATAAGGCAAGGACTCAATATCTCCAACCGTTCCTCCAATTTCTGTAATGATGATATCGTATTCTCCCGTTTTCCCCAGCAATTGGATCCGTTCTTTGATCTCATTGGTAATATGGGGAATGACCTGTACCGTTTTGCCCAGGAATTCACCCCGTCGCTCTTTTTCAATAACACTTTGATAGATTCTGCCGGTGGTAACGTTATTGGCCTGTGATGTTTTAACATTCAGAAATCGCTCATAATGTCCAAGGTCCAGATCTGTTTCGGCCCCGTCATCTGTTACGTAACACTCCCCGTGCTCATAAGGATTTAAGGTTCCCGGATCAACGTTGATGTATGGGTCTAATTTTTGGATGGTTGTCTTATAACCCCGGGCCTGAAGAAGCTTCGCCAGAGAAGCAGCAATGATCCCTTTTCCTAACGACGAAGTAACGCCTCCCGTAACGAATACGTATTTTGTAGTTGCCATTTTGCGCTTCTTGGTTACGGGATTCAAAGATACAAATTGCATTTTCAAATCAGGGCCTATCCTTGGGAAAATCTTTTTGGATCCTGATCAACAGGGATTCCAATCCGTTAATTTTTACTTCCAGGGCCTGTTGCATAAAGCTGCCTAAGGGCCCGTCCGGAAACCCTTTTTGATGGAACCACTGCAAATACGCTTCCGGCAACAAAAAAAGATAGCGCCCTTTGTATTTCCCAAAGGGCATTTTGTAATGTGCTAAAGCAATCAAGGCTTCTTTTCCGGTAGCGTTATCCATGGTTAAATCTAAATAAATTATCTTTATTGGACTTAAATAATTTCCAGTGAAAAGGAGATCCTTTATAGGTACGACTGCAGCGGCTTCCGTTGGGTTTCTCGCACAGCCCAAGATGAGAGCCATGGAGCCTGTGGACCAAATAGACCCGCTAACATTAAAGGGAAATATTAACCATAGTGCCTGTTACTGGTGCTATGATTCCATCCCGTTGGAGCCTTTTTTAAAGGACCTTAAATCCATTGGAGTAAAGGCTATAGACCTGGTAGGACCGGAAGACTGGCCATTACTTAAAAAACATGATATACATGCTTCCATGTGCTGGGGCGCCGAGATCAATCTGACCGATGGTTGGTGCGATCCTGCCTTTCACGACACGTTGATCAAAAATTACAGCGAGATGATCCCCAAAGTGGCCGAAGCAGGCTATACCAACCTCATCTGTTTCAGTGGCAGCCGAAGGGGTATGGAAGATAGCGTTGGCTTAGGTCATTGCGTTGAAGGATTATCTAAGGTGCTTCCACTGGCAGAACAGCATGGGGTGGTGTTACAAATGGAGTTGCTGAATTCCAAAGTAGACCATAAGGACTATATGTGCGATCATACCTCCTGGGGGGTAGAACTGTGCAGGCAATTGAGCTCTGAGCATTTCAAACTACTATACGATATTTACCATATGCAGATCATGGAAGGGGATGTAATCCGCACCATAGGGGAATTCCACCCATATTTCGGGCATTACCATACCGGTGGTAATCCGGGCAGGCATGAGATCGATGAAACGCAGGAATTATATTACCCGGCTATTATGAAAGCGATCCATGAGACCGGTTTTAAGGGATACGTGGCGCAGGAATTCATTCCCTCCTGGGAGGATAAAATAGCTGCACTCAGGCAAGGTGTCGCTATCTGTGATATTTAACCAACTGATCAGGACGCCGCATCATTAAACGCTTTTACCACCTTTTCATTATAGCATAGCGCATTCAATACATCACAAGAAAAACGGGATGAAATACCGCTGGTCATCATGACCGCCACTCGAATCTATTCGGGCGGAGGAGCGCGGAAACCGGAAGAACCTTAAGGAAAGGCTAATTTTTCAAAGTGTCCAGTGAAAGCTGATCACTTTTTCTATTTCCGGATGGATGCTGTACAATACCGGACAGGTCCTGGCAGTATTTTCAAGGATCTTCCTGTTTTTATCTGAAACGGATGCAGGCATAAAAAGCGTTACCTCTATTTTTTTAATGCGCCGTGGATCCGAAGCCATATGCTTGGTAATCTCTGCGTAGGCGCCCTCCAGCTGTTCGGGCATCCCATTTGCTTTAATACCCATCATCGTAAGCATGCAACTGGCCAAAGCCGTGGCTACTGTATCTGTAGGCGAAAATGCCTGCCCAAGGCCATTATTGTCAACGGGGGCATCGGTGATGAATTGGTTACCGGAAGCCACATGTTCACAGGTAGTCCTTAATCCGCCGGTATAGGTTACTTTCGAGGTCATATTTTATTGGGTTTCCTGGATTATCCGCATGTTTTCATACCTCATAATATAGGAAGCGGTATTAAAATACCCGGAAGAGAGTGCCTTCGCATAATTGAACTTGTTTCCCGAATATTCGGTTAGACCAATAAGCTCGGCCACATCAAATAAATCCGGCTTATAGGCTAATTTGAGCAATAGGTCATAGGTAAGATCGAAGCCGCGCACTGCATACCGGTCCGGATCGTTTCCAAAACGCTTTCTATAATTTCTGACAAAAGAGTCGTTCAGCACTTCCTTATCAAAAGAAGGGTAGGTAAATTTAAGATTGGAGAGGTGGGAGACAGAGATCACCTCATTTTCAAAAGCCTTATTCCTGTTGGTCGTAAACATCCTGACCTTGGTAGTATCAGAGATAGCAGAATTCAATATAGAGCTCACACTGGACACCAACTTAAAGTTGTCCGTTTCCAACAACACCCAATTTTCCTGCTCCATTGCAAGCAAGTTCGTAAATGCCTCAATATCCACAGAAATATTCTTCTCATCTTCCCGCACACGCAATGATTTGGCCGCAGGAAAACGCTGCTGAATGATGGCCCTCGTAGAATCGTTCTTTGCGTCATTGATCACGATAATATTTTGGCCTGTCCGCGTTGCTTCTATATAATCCAGCATCCTGTTTCGCAAGACACTGTCTGATGGGACGGAGAAAAACACATCTTCCAGATTATTATCGCTTTCGGAAGCCAGGGGGGCTACAACAGGGATTTGATAGGGTGTTGCCATCATCGCCACTTCTTTCAGGGCCTCGGGTTGTAATGGTCCAACAATGGCATCTATCGTATTCAAATCTATCCCTGACAGCAGCATTCTAACATGATCCCTGTTCAATTGGGTATCATAGGTTTTTACATCAACGGAAACGCCCAATTTCGCAATAGAGTCCATCGCTACAAGGGCACCACTGTACAAGCCAAGACTATATTTTATCGCATTGCTTCTTTCGATGGCATTGATGGTATTGGCAACACTGTCCAGGCTGATGCGGTCTGTTCGGAAAGGCAGCAAAAACAGGATTTTTGGCTTGTTCTCAATATTAATGCTATCCAACAGGTTGATTTTATCGAGGACCAGCGAATTCTTCACTTCCAGGGTACCCCCTTTTTCCTTTGGAAGTTTCAATACCATCCCTGCTTTGAGTCCCCGGGACAGTTCAGGATTCAAAGCCAGCAATTCGCTATAGCCTATCCCCAAATTACGGGTGAGGGAATATTCGGTTTGCTTGGGTTTTACCTCATAGAAGATATAATTTTCCGTATTGACGATCTCTGTAAGGATCTTTTTCTTGGGAAGCCTCAGTACCATCCCTTCTTTGAGTCCGCCCTGCTGCATAATCGCAGGATTTAATTTGATGATCTCTTCTGAAGGAATCCCGTATTCCCCACCCAGACTGTAGAGGGTTTTTTTTGGAGGTACGGTATAGGATTCATAGAGTTGTACCTCCTGCCCTTCCAGGCTGCTCCCTGCTATTTTGGGCAAGGTTAATTTCTGTCCGATGCCAAGGTCATTAGTAGTACGGGGCAGTTCGGGGTTGAGTGACAAGAGGGAATCTACCGTGATCCCGTACTTATGGGCGATACTCCATCTTGTCTCCTTTGGCAATACCATATAGGTTTCGTAATCGTCCGGATTAATACTATCCTTAAGGACCTCAACTTTCCTGTAAACAGGGATCTGTAATCGCATTCCTTTATTAAGGGACGTGCTGTAAAGTTCTTTATTGTAGCGTTTTATATCCTCTTCTGATACACTGTAGCGCTTCGAAAGGCTATAAAGTGTTTCCTTTTTTCGTACCCTGTGGGTCCTAAAACTAATGGGGATTTCCTGTTCCTCCACTTCATTGGTTGGTGGCACAACAGGAGCAGGTTTGGTTGCCTCTGTTAAGGGATTGGTATCAGATGCACTTGCCTCCAATGGGATCACCAGGATCGTATTGGGCTTCAGCACATCGCCCTGCTTCAGTTCTTTATTGTATTTTAAGATATTAAAGGGGGTAACCCTGTACATCTTGGAAATGCTGTACAATGTTTCTCCCTGCTTTACCGCATGGGTTTTAAACTGTTGTGCATGCACTGTTGCCATAAACAGCAGCAACAGTACTAGTAAAGACCACCTTTGTTTCATATATTTTTTTTATTCCCATTCTATGGTTGCAGGGGGTTTCGAACTAATGTCGTATACCACCCTGTTTACACCGGGGACTTTATTAATAATGTCGTTCGACATTTTCTGTAAAAAAGCATACGGTAAATTTACCCAATCTGCCGTCATGCCGTCCGTACTTTCCACGGCTCGAAGTGCCACACATTTTTCATAGGTACGCTCATCACCCATCACCCCTACACTATGTACGGGTAAAAGCATGGCTCCGGCCTGCCAAACCTTATCATAAAGGTCCCATTCCTTTAAACCATTGATAAAAATAGCATCAACTTCCTGTAAAATAGCCACTTTTTCCCGGGTGATGTCTCCCAGGATACGAATGGCCAATCCGGGGCCCGGAAAGGGATGCCGTCCCAACCGTTCATCTTCGATCCCCAGTGTAGCCCCAACCCTTCTCACTTCGTCCTTAAATAACATTTTCAAAGGTTCCACTACTTTTAGTTTCATATAATCCGGCAACCCGCCAACATTGTGATGGCTTTTTATGGTAGCCGATGGGCCCCCTGATGCCGACACGGATTCGATCCTGTCCGGATAGATGGTACCCTGGGCCAGCCATTTGGCATCTTCTACTTTGTGTGCTTCATCATCAAACACATCAATAAAAATACCCCCAATGATCTTGCGTTTCTTTTCCGGATCTTCTTCTCCCTCAAGGGCATCCAAAAAGCGTGCCGAAGCATCAACTCCCTTCACATTCAGTCCCATGTGCTGGTACTGGTCCAGCACTTCTTCAAATTCGTGCTTCCTCAAAAGACCATTATTCACAAAGATACAATGCAGGTGGGTTCCAATAGCCTTGTGCAGCAATACTGCGGCTACGGTTGAATCTACGCCCCCCGATAGTCCCAAGATTACTTTCTCATCGCCAATTTCCTCTTTTAAGGCTGCAACGGTTGTTTCCACAAAAGCATCGGGTGTCCAGGTCTGTTTCAGACCCGCGATACCAACCAGGAAGTTCTCCAGCAGCTGTTTACCATCCGTGGTATGGTATACCTCGGGGTGAAATTGAATCGCATATGTTTTTTCATTTCCTATCTTATAGGCAGCATTCTTTACATCATGGGTGCTGGCCAGCAAAATACCATTGGTGGGGAGTTCCTGTATGGTATCGCTGTGGCTCATCCATACCTGGGATCCTTCGGAAATATGGGCAAAAAAGGGCTCATCACTTTTTATGTAAGACAACTTGGCCCGGCCGTATTCCCTTGTTTTGGAGGGTGCTACATTGCCGCCTTTAAAATGGGCCAGGTATTGGGCCCCGTAGCAGACGGCCAATAATGGTATTTTACCCTTTATTTCAGAAAGGTCCGGATGGGGAGCATCCTCAGACCGCACAGAAAAAGGCGATCCTGAAAGGATGACCGCTTTATATTCAGAAAGATCTTCCGGCAAATGGTTGTAAGGCTTTATTTCACAGAAAATATTGAGCTCCCGTACTCTGCGAGCAATAAGTTGCGTATACTGCGAACCGAAATCTAAAATGAGGACGTTATTTTGCATGGCCAAAAATAGCAAATTGAGGTATTTCATAAAGGATCTTTCGGTATATTTATTACTTCTTTATTAACGGTATATCATGAAGCACCTTTCTGCCATTATTTTCGCTATCGCTATTATGGTGGCGGCCTTTTTTTTAGGAAATGCCTATGTGAAAAGGGCCAACAGGCCACAGGTCATTTCCGTAACGGGATTAGGCAATGAAAATTTCACCTCAGACCTCATCGTTTGGGAAGGGCTATTCACCACATTTAACACCAACCTGAAGGCTGCCTTTGAACAATTGCGAACCGACAAGGAAATCGTCGACGAATACCTGGTTTCTAAGGGTATTCCCAAGGAACAGATCATTTTTAATTCGGTGCAGACCATGGAGCAGCGCGATAATAAATATGAGAATGGAAATTATGTGGGCAGCATTTTCAGGGGGTATTCACTAACCCAGACATTGCAGATCGAATCCAAGGATGTAGCCCTGATTGAACAGGTTTCGAGGGAAATTACCGAATTGCTCAATAAAGGCGTACAATTTACTTCAACACCTCCAAGGTATTATTACACCCAGCTGGCAGACCTCAAAATAAAAATGATCGCCCAGGCGACCGAAGATGCCCACATTCGTGCCGAAAAAATTGCAGAAAACGCAGGCGGAAACTTAGGAGACCTCATTTCAGCGCAAATGGGCGTCTTTCAGATCACCGGTCAGCATTCCGATGAAGAATATAGTTGGGGCGGCGCCTATAATACGAGTTCCAAAAACAAAACAGCCTCCATTACCATGCGGTTGGAGTATAAAGTGAATTAGTCCCTGACAACTCAGCATGCACAACGTCCACTGAACCCTGCTGTTGCCATAAACAAAAAAAGCCCTGACCCCTACGGTCAAGGCTTTTCAAATCAAAAACCAACCTAAACACATGAATTTTTATGACACTTTACTAACTTTCTTTTTCACAGCAATTTATTATAGAACAACTCAGTTTAAAAATACCCTACCTCAACATTAAATTTTTTATCTTTAATGTTATAAATTCCACTACATGACCCATAGCTATTTAGAAGAAGTAAGAAAAGAACTTCAGAAAGGAGCCACCCAAAAAGACCATCCCTACCGCTATTTTACGCTAGCTACTGTTGGGCTCGACCAGGTAGCCCGTTTACGGACCGTCGTTTTGCGTAAACTCTCGGACGATTTAAAACTGACCTTTTTTACGGACAGCCGGTCCAAAAAAATGATCCATCTGCAGGAAAATAAAAAGGTAGGACTCCTTTTCTACAATGGGCAGAACTTGATGCAAATACGCATTGAAGGCATGGCCAAAGTGATCCATGATAATGAAATGAAAGAAAAATACTGGAGCGGGATCGAAAAAAGTGCCAGAAAGGAATATACCACCAGTGCTGCACCGGGAACGAGCTTAGCAAGCCCGGAACGACTTGATTACCTGGATGACGAAGATCACTTCTGCATCATTGAGATCACCCCATTTAAAATTGAATACCTGCAACTCAAAAAACCGAATCATATCCGTGTGCGCTATTCCTGGGAAAGAGACCGATGGGAGGGCGAATATATAGTCCCGTAAGAATCCTTAAATGGTATCCAAAATAAGTTCAATATCTTCTTTAGTGGTATCAGGATTTATAAAACAGAATCGGATCACTGTTTCGGAAACATTTTGTGACCGCCATTGAGTAGGGGTTACCAGGGCAATGCCATCTTTATGGTTGCGGTATGTCCAGCTCCGGTAGTCGTCCGGATTCCATCCCTTGCGCCTGAATAATACACAAGACAAACTGGGCGGCCTTACCAGTGCCAGATCTGACCGTTGTTCTATAAGCTTCCCTGCCAAGGCAGCCAGTTCAATACCACGCTCCACTGCCCATTTGTATTTGTCTGTTCCGTGTGTTGCCAGCGAGAACCAAAGTGGCATTCCCCTAAGCCTCCTGGTTAGCTGAATTTGGTAATCGGCCGGATTGAAACCATGCGCCCCGTCGTCTTTAAAGATATCAAGATAGGATCCTTGTTGCGAATGCGCCTCCAGGGCCAGGGATGGCTCTTTATATAAAATGGCACCGCAATCATAAGGGGAAAAAAGCCATTTATGCGGATCTATGGTAATACTGTCGGCCTTCTCAATCCCGTTGAAGAGATGCCTGACAGAATCGGCCACCAGGGCACCCCCTCCATAAGCAGCATCTACATGATACCAAAGTCCCTCTTTTTTACAAAGGCTTGCAATACCATTCAGATCATCAATAATACCGGCATTGGTAGTCCCCCCTGTAGCCACCACCGCAAATAACCTTTCCCGCTGTTTCTTGTCGAGCCCATTAATATGAGCCTGCAGCAGTTCTTCGGTCATTACATCTTCCGTAGCGACCAACTCTACATCTGCATCTATTACCTTTGCCATTGCCTTTATTGAGGAATGTGCCCCCACAGACGTAATGATCAATCCTTTTCTATTAACATTTTCAGGTTGCTTTCGCCAATTTTCCCTGGCCGTTACCATGGCAGAAAGGTTGGCCGCTGTACCACCACTGGTAAAAACGCCAAAAGACCCTTCTGGCATCCCTGTCAGGGATACCAGCCATTTCATGGCCTGATTTTCACAAAAAATACCTCCTGCTCCCTCCATCCAGTAGGCCCCATGTATACTTGAAGCAGACGTGACCAGGTCGAACATCACTGCAGCCCGGGTGGGCGCTGCGGGCACAAAAGCCAAATGCCTCGGATGATCTATGGGCACGGTCGATTTAACCAACACTTCCCTGAAAAGTTCAAAAGCCCTTTCGCCTCCGATCCCTTCAGGAGTTATGGTCTCGCCCACCAAGGCGAACAATTCTTCTTCGCTCTTGATTTGTCCTAAAGAAGGGGAGGTATTTGTGATACGGTTAATGGCATACTTCATGACATCTAGTGTCATTTCTACTAAATCAATATCAATATTATGCATGGAAGGTCCTCTTTACTGCAAAGGTAAAGGGGTTCTATCAAAAAGCACTGAAAAATTATGAATAACGCAGTATAAGAAAATCGGACCTCAGTGGTTTTAAGGAATGCATGAGATCAGGGATAAGTTCCGGACCCAATTCCAGATAAAGTTCCGAAAAGTTCAGCATGCGTTCCTGCAAGGACTTGTTAGGGAAAAGTTCGTTCTGGATATCGGTCATGCGCACCACCTGGTCTTTAAGTTTCCTTTTCTGCGCCTTTAACAACCGTTTTTCCAACACATCGAGTCCTTTGAGCTGCTTAACTTCCTGCGCTTTCACGGCTCCCAGGAAGGAGCGGTCCGTAGCTTCGGCCAGTTCATATAGGGCCTGGAACTGCTCCTTCAGGTGCTTTCGCTGCGGACTAAAGTCAATATCGATATTCGAGATCTCCCTGACCTTTTTATTAATGAGGCTGTTCTGGTCCAGAAAAAGATCAGCGGCCGACAAGTTCATTTTCTGAAGTTTCCGCTGCTGTTTTTCCGTGATGACCAGGGCAGAATTGCGCAGCAACAAAATTGGAAAGGGCACATCCATGGCCTTGAAGAACGATTTTAATTCGAGCCAGTAAGCCAGTTCCCCGCCACCGCCAATATAACAGAGGTTAGGCAGTATGATCTCCTGATATAAGGGCCTGGTGATCACATTGGGCGAAAAGTGTTCCGGATGTTGTTCCATCTCGGCGAACAAGGCCTCTTTTGTAAAGGTAATATTGGTATCATTCACGGCATAAAGAGCTCCTTTCTGAACAAGGCGCTCCCGAAGCCCATCACCCAAATAGAAATAGTTGATTTCCCTCGGATTTACCTGAATCGTATATCCTTTGTTCAGTGCGCCCAAAGAAGCACAGGTCTTTTCTACTTCCGTATAAGAGATCCCTTGTTCCAGATCCTTTTTAATGTGGGGAACCAGCAGTTTTTTCAACGTATTGTCATCGCCATCCAGGATAACCAACCCATACGATCCAAACAATTCGTTAGCCAAAAACCGGGTAGCTTCTGTGAGGGTCGGGTGTTCCAAATAAGCCTTTCGAAACCAACCCCTTAGTTTGTCTGCATGAACCCCGGGACCTAATTCCAACGATAGCATCTCATAGACTGCCTTCAGATCTTTCGTGGAGAGTCGGCCTACGGCACCAGCCGCTTCCCTGTTCCATTGCAACTTCTTTCCCCGGAAATTAAAATAGTTGATCTCATCAAAATCATGGTCCTCTGTAGCCATCCAGTACACAGGAACGAAATGTGCTTCAGGGTAGGCTTTTTTAAGTTCTTCTGTCAGGTTGATCGTACTTATGATCTTATACAGAAAATATAGGGGCCCTGTAAAAAGATTCAGCTGGTGACCCGTTACCACCGTGAAGGTATTAGATTCCTTCAATAGTGCTATATTTTTCCTGGTTTTGGCAGAAACATCTACCCCCTTGTATTGCCGTTCCAAAGCCCCTGCCAACACTTTCCGGTTATGTTGAGGGAAGGCAGCCTGTTTTTCCAGCAGCTGTTCCTTAAAGGAATGGATATCCGTAAAACGGCCATAGAAAGGCCTCAAGGCCCTGGCTTCTTTCAGATAATCACAGATAAGGGCCGAAAAATAGCCTGTCGCTGTAAAAGGGATTCCTTCTGCCTGCATATGCCTGTTAAATTGAACCCAAAGATACTTTTCTATGGTTTTCCATTTCCCAAAAATACGTTAAGATGTACTAAATACATATGGTTCCCTTTATCAAAACCTGGTATGCCCCCTGTAAAAATCCCACAGGATATACCGCGGATTAAACCACTGTTGATCGATTTCATAAGTAGATTTCAATATTATTCCTTAGTTTTGAGTTTGGCATTTTTAGAACACTTCTATGAAACACTATCTCGGCTTTCTGTCTTTTTTATTCCCTTTTTTGCTATTGTCACAAGCGCTTCAATCGCCCTCCGAATTTTTGGGATATGAATTGGGAACGCAGTTTACACGTCACCATGAGGTGGTCGATTATTATGAATATCTGGCTGCCAATGCATCAGACCGGGTACAATTAAAAGAATACGGCAAAACAAATGAACGCAGGCCCCTTTTATTGGCAATTGTGTCTTCTGCTGCCAATATGGAGAACCTGGATGCCATACGCGCTGCCCATATGCAGAGCACCTCAGGAGGTGCCAATGCAACGAAAGCCATTGTTTGGATGAGTTATAATGTGCACGGAAACGAAAGTGTCAGCACGGAAGCCTCTATGCAGACCATTTATGAGCTGTTGACCACCAAGAAAGAGTATTTGGAGAATACCGTGGTTATTTTGGATCCCTGCATCAACCCGGACGGGCGCGATCGCTATGTGAACTGGTACAACCAAAACAAGAATACGCCCAACCAGGTAAACCCGGACAGCAAGGAACACCATGAAGGCTGGTTGAGTGGGCGAAGCAACCATTACATGTTCGATCTCAACAGGGACTGGGCGTGGCTTACACAGGTAGAAAGTCAACAACGGCTGGTAATGTACAACCAATGGCTGCCGCATATCCACGTCGATTTCCATGAGCAGGGAGTAGATAATCCCTATTTCTTTGCTCCCTCTGCAGAACCTTTTCACGAAGTAGTGACCCCCTTTCAGCGTTCCTTTCAGGAAACCCTGGGGCGCAACCATGCCAGGTATTTTGATGCCAATGGCTGGTTCTATTTTACAAGGGAACGCTTTGACCTGTTCTATCCAAGTTACGGAGATACCTACCCTACTTACAACGGGGCCATAGGTATGACCTATGAACAGGGAGGCAGTGGCCGTGCCGGCCTCGGCGTAATTACGTCCATTGGCGATACCTTAACCCTCAAAGACCGCATTGCGCATCATAAGACCACCGGGTTATCGACCGTGGAAGTTGCCTCAAAAAATGTCACCCAACTCAATGAAGAATTCCGGAAATTCTATCAACCCAAGAATTTTAAATATAAAAGTTATGTCCTAAACGGGGATCCTGATAAAACAAGGGCCCTGACTTCCTTACTGGACAAACACGGCATTGAATATGGCTGGGGTGAAAATGGGGTTATAAAAGGCTTTAATTATGCCACAGGTACCAATGGGAGTATGGCAACAAGCGACAATAGCCTGGTAATAACTACCAATCAGAAAAAAGGCACCCTGGTTAAGGTGCTGTTTGAACCCGATGCCAAATTGACCGACTCCCTTACCTATGATATTACCGCCTGGTCCCTTCCCTACGCCTATGGTTTAGAAGCAATCGCTTCTTCTTCTTTTGTAAATGCAGACACACGAGAAGGTGATGGTGCGGTCTATCCTCCTTTAGCGTCTATTATAAACGAAAATGTGTATGCCTATGTAGCGGACTGGAGCAGTATGGAGGATGCGCGCTTTTTAGCCGAATTGTTAGCGAATGATATTCGTGTCAGGCATGCTGAGAAACCCTTTACGATAAATGGGAAACAACATGAAAGAGGCAGCCTGATCATAACCGCTTCCGATAATCAAAACAATCCTGATTTTATAAGTACCCTGCGATCCGTTGCCGCAACTAATTTGAAATTCGATCTTACCCCTGTAGCAACAGGTTTTGTGGACAAGGGAAAGGATTTTGGTTCCAGTGATGTTAAAATGATCACTCCAGTTAAGGTAGCCGTACTCTCGGGCGAGCCTGCTTCTACCCTTCGTTTTGGTGAGCTCTGGCACTTTTTTGAGCAGCAATTGCACTACCCTTTGACCGTTCTCGATGCCGATTATTTCAACAGGGTAGATCTTTCAGCCTATGATGTACTGGTATTACCCGACGGGCGCGGCTACCGCGGTTTTATGAATGATGCCATGCTCAGCAGAATAAAGGATTGGGTAGCCGAAGGTGGCCGCCTGATCGCCATGGGTAATGCCATTTCATCGATTGACGGAAAAGAAGGGTTTGACATTAAAGCGAAGGAGGACAAAAAGGAAGATGAGGATTCAGAAGATCCTGAAGCATATGAAGAAGCAGAGCGCGAGCGCATGAAAGAGCAGATCACCGGAGCCATCTTCAGGGCCAGGGTAGATCCTACACATCCGTTGGCCTTTGGGTATGGCGACACGTATTTCACCCTGAAACTTGGAGCCGACAGCTATGACTATTTAAAGCAAGGCACCGTAGCCTATTTAGAAAACGACACCAAACCGATGGCCGGTTTTGCAGGAAGTGAAGCACAAAAAAAGATCCCAAAAACATTGGTGTTTGGCGTGGAGAATCACGGAAGGGGTCAGGTGGTCTATATGGTAGATAACCCGTTATTCCGGGGCTTCTGGGAAAACGGCAAACTTTTCTTTGCCAATGCGTTGTTTATGATCGATTAATTTATTGTGGAAGCTATGAAACACTATAAAGTTGAGACCCTTATCTATTACACCAAGCTTTTCGCTAATAAGAACCATCTTGCAGAAGCCTCTCAAAAGGGAATACAGGAAAAATTAAATACCTACAGCAATGACGGATGGCAATTGGCCTCAACGGATGCCTGCCAGTTTGGAGCCGCCATGTACATCTACCTCTATTTTGAAAAGTAGGGTTCTTAGTAGAGCATGAAGGCCATAAAAATGATCCCAAAAAAGGCCACAGGAAGGATTATGAGCAAGTATACAAATGAAATAATGTTAGCCTTCAGGAAGGCACCCAGCCAACTGCTCTTATAAAAATTGCGCAAAGCAATAAGTAAATACAGGGTATAGGAGAACGTTATCAGGATTTCCAGCCATAACGGCACCTCAATGACCTTATTGGTCAGTATGATAAGGCATAAAGCAGTAAATATAAAGGTGAAAAAGTAGAAACTGAACACCATGTGGTGGGCAAAATTGCCGCGTTTCCAGTAGAAGATCTTAAGCAACATGGCAAAGAGTGGCATCAGCAAAAACATGGCAATGGGAATGGTGTCATAAAAGGTTTGTACGATGCCACCTCCCTTTTTTTCATACAGTTTGAGTAATTGCTCATAAATACGACGATTAAACCCGGAGGCGTCTTCCTTCATCCCCATTGCTTTAAATTTAGCTTCCTTAGGGGCATTGACAGCAATCAGAGAATCCAGCACCTTCTTATCAAAATCAAAAGTCAGGCTATTATTCAATGTCTTGCCATCTTTCGCGGTTTCGGTCATGACCGAATCAAGCATAATAAGGTCCTCATCCGAGACGCCTATTGATTTTTGGTTTTTTTTAATGATCTCCTTCGCCTTTGCTATATTCAGGGAATCCTTCGTATCCAATTTCAATGAATCTGGCACAATTTCATTATCAAATCCCTTTTGTAACGCCTGAGAGACCTCATTATCGGCTTTGCGAATGTTAAAAGAGAAGAGGAAGAAGAACAAAACTGAAATGAACAAGTAGAACTGAGCAGGGTGCAAATATTTCAGTCGTTTCCCATCAACAAACCTTCTTGCCAGGATCCCCGGCTTAAACATAAGAGGGGCAAAACTTCTGAAAAATCGCGCATCTACCGAAAAATAGTCGCTTATAGTCTTACTAAAAAGAACACCAAACGTAAGTTTGTCCGTTGATTCCTGACCGCATTCCGGACAGTACTTAAACGATGGTTCCAGAGGAGTTTCACAATTCTTGCAATAGTGCTCGGTGGCCATTGATTGGTTTTTAGTAAAGTTAGAAAAAAGGAACGACTTTTTAAGGTGTCAAATTCCGTGACAAGGTGTCAACCGTTCAAGGTTCGATGGGTTTATGTACTTTTAGATTAATATTTCTAAGCATAGCTGTAACTACAATCTGGAGGACATGCATTTATTTATAAATACACTGGAGGATATGTTTAAGGAGATGGCCAACGCTTCCGTTGCCGCCGGACAAAAGGCCTATATGCGCAATCAGTTTGAATTTTATGGCCTAAAGACCCCGGTAAGAAGGGCATTGCAAAAACAACTCTTTCAAAAAGAACGACTACCTCCAAAAGATGAAGTAGTGGGCATCGTTAAAACCTTATGGCGGCACCCACAGCGCGAATGTCACTACCTGGCACAGGAGTTATTGACGAAATACCTGAACAATCTCGAAGAACAGGATATTGCGCTATATGAATTTATGATCACCCATAACTCCTGGTGGGATACGGTAGATTTTATTGCCGCAAATTTAGTGGGCCGGTATTTCAGGAAATTTCCTTCTAAACGCGATGCGCATGTGACTAAATGGCTGGCTTCCGGAAATATCTGGTTACAACGCACCGCTTTGCTTTTCCAGTTAAAATACAAGGAATCATTGGATACGACTCTCTTATCAGACAGTATTGAAAAACTGCTGGGGTCAAGGGAATTCTTCATCAACAAAGCGATTGGATGGATCCTGCGCGAATACAGCAAGACCAACGGCCCCTGGGTCCTTCAATTTGCAGGCACCACCGCTCTGCAACCGTTAAGCAAAAAAGAGGCATTGCGCTTACTTAGCGGCGATCGGACTTTTTAGTGTTTTGTGCAGTATGTTAAACAATTGCTTGTTTAACAGGAATTATATCGCAGTCTTCTTCACCAATTTTCCGACTGTTAACCCTTGTACAATGATGGAAAAAACAACCACTATGTACGTTACAACGAGGAAGAGGTCACGATTCATAGCTTCCGTAAGCCCCAGGGCCAGTGCTATGGAAATGGCGCCCCGTAAACCACCCCAAGTCATGATTACAGCTGTTTTGGGAACAAAATCGAGTTTGTTTTTAAAAAAGGTAATAGGTAAAATCAATGACAAATAACGACATACGAGGATTATCGGTATGGCCAGTAGTCCTGCCACGATATATTCAAAATCAAAAGTCAGCACTAAAATCTCCATCCCAAGAAGCACAAAAAGGAGGGTATTCAGCAAAATGTCTATTAATTCCCAGAACTTATCCACATAGGTTTCCGTATTCTTAGACATAGCACTTACCCGCGATTTATCATTCCCAATAAATAAACCGGCAGCAACCATTGCCAATGGGGCCGACACATGAAATTTTTGTGCAATGACGGTTCCTGTCATAACTGTTGCCAGAGTGATGATAACTTCAATATCATAATCGTCTATAGTACGCATTAAGCGATAAGTAGTCCACCCAAGTAACAACCCTAAGGCAATGCCCCCAAAAACCTCGACGCTAAATAATTCTGCAACATCAAGTACAGATAATTCCCCCGAAGCAGGTGATGCGATCTTATAGATGGTTAAAAAAACCACCACCCCTACGCCATCGTTAAATAGCGATTCGCCCACGATCTTCGCTTCCAGCCTTTTTGGCACTCCAACCTGCTTTAAAATGCCCAACACAGCTATGGGGTCTGTTGGTGAAATTAGGGCCCCAAATAGAAGGCACTGAACAAATGGAAGGGGCATTCCCAACCACATTAGCACATAATACATGGCAATCCCCACTAAAAAAGTAGAGGTTAGCACGCCCAAGGTAGCGAAGCTCACAATGGGCCATCGGTGCTTTCTTAGTTGCTCAAAATCAGTGTGCAACGCCCCGGCAAAGAGCAAAAAACTGAGCATAATATCGAGAAGTACCGTCTTGAAGTCGATCTGAGAAATGATATAACGCTCTGCATTCAGAAGGGTGGCATCAAAATAACTGAACCCAAAGACCGCCAGGGTAAAAAAGATGGTAATCACCATTAATCCAATGGTGTTGGGCAATTTCAGGAAACGGACATTCAAATATCCGAAAAGGGCTGTAAGAAAAACAAGAATCGCCGTAATTGAAAAAAGGTCCATTTGCATATTCGAAGAAGACTGATCCGCTACAAAAATGCAAAAAATGAGCATGCCAATTAGAGGATATAGGTTTTTTCTGCATGGAAGGGGTCGCAAATGGTTGCACAGGACAATGAAAACGCTTTATACCGGCACAAGAAAGTAATGCCCGTTGCGTTTGATAATTCTCTCTAAAATGACGAACTTCATAGTGTGCTATTTTCCAGTCACAAAAAGGGAAATCGATTAAGGATTCCGTTAAAAAAACAACCTATGAGTACCATCAATCCGCTTAAGAAACATTTGAAAAAAGCTCACGAAAAAAGAGGCACTGCTCCACCCGAAGGTTATTGCCCCAACTGCTGGGGTAGGCAGGAATATGGGGGAAAGTTTTACGAAGCAGCCAAAAATTACGAGACAGATGTAAACACGAAAAATCCAAATCTGGGATGGGTGCAGGACTATGCCAACAAACACCTCAAGGGAATTGCACTGAAACCACATGACGAAGGCCTTGTTTGTGAACATTGCAAAGTGGTCTACCGGCCCGAAAAATAGAAAAGGGGCATTGTAAGACAGTTCATGGACAGCAAGCCGGTTAAGGAATTCGAAATGGAAGGACAACGGCCTTCGTGCCCGAAGTTCAATTTAAGCCTTACAAATACCTGGGGTCTTTTGGAAAGAGGAACCCATGTTTAAAGCACTTCTACAGAGAAATGAGTTATGACATTCATTGATTATTATAAGATTTTGGGGATCGCCAACAAGGCAACCCAAGCAGAAATTAAGAAAGCGTACAGAAAACTTGCCCGTAAGTACCATCCCGATGTCAATCCGGGAGATAAGGAAGCGGAGCGGAAATTTAAGGAGATCAATGAGGCCAATGAAGTGCTCAGCGATCCCGTTAACAGGGCAAAATACGATAAATACGGCAAGGACTGGAAACATGCCGATGAAATTGAAAAGGCACAAAAGGAGCAAGCACGTCAACGGGCCTCGCGCCAACAATATTACGGGGACTATTCGGAAGAAGATTTTTCTGATTTCTTTGGTTCTATGTTCGGGGGAGGTGCCAGGAGGCAAAGCAGCGGCAGTGTTCGGTTTCGCGGGCAGGATTTTCACGCAGGGCTGCAGCTTAACCTGGATGAGGTGTACCACACCCATAAGCGCACCCTCACGGTAAACGGCAAAAATATCAGGCTTACTATCCCCGCAGGAGTTAAGGATGGGCAGGTAATCAAAATAAAGAACCACGGAGGTGAAGGGATCAATGGGGGACCAAGAGGCGATCTGCTCATCACTTTCTCTATCCAAAACAATACGCAGTTCCAGAGGGTAGAAAATGATTTATTTACCACCATTTCACTGGACCTCTATAAGGCGGTTTTGGGCGGGGAGGTCGTCATTAACACCTTAGACGGGAAAGTAAAGCTGAAAGTGAAACCCGAAACACAAAACGGCACGAAAGTGAAACTCAAGGGCAAAGGCTTCCCTGTTTACAAGCATGAAGGACGGTTTGGCGATCTTTATATTACCTATGATATCAAATTACCCACCAAGCTTTCTGAGAAAGAAAAAACACTATTTGAAGAACTGGCCAAATTAAGAGCATAATGGAAAGACAAGTATTCATCCCGATATTTCAGCTTTGTGAGAGCTACCAGGTAGAAAGGACCTTTTTTGAAGAATTACAGGAGATCGGTTTAATTCAGACGACCGTCCTTGATGATGGTCCATACCTGCACCAGGATTCCCTGACACAAATTGAAAAAATAATTCGTATCCACCGCGATTTGAACGTAAATTTAGAAGGCATTGACGTGGTTCTTAATTTATTGGATAAGGTAGACCAATTAAAGCAGGAAATGGCGAGGGTTCAGGCGAGGCTCCGAATTTATGAAAATGAAGGATAACACGGGCATCCTGATGTCTTACAGTTATTCCAGTAGTAGCCTGTTAACGAATCACTTAGTTAATAAAAGATCACCCCTTTCAACCAATTCATTGCGATGGACCTAGTATTTCTGACTTCCTTTCATACATCCATCACGTTCATCAGCATCATCGGGCTTGCTGTGGTTATTTCCGGATTCTTGCTCAAGAAGATAAAACAACCTACCCTCATTGCTTATGTCCTGATTGGTATCCTCGTTGGACAGTATGGCCTTGACCTTATTGGTGACGAAACCACGATACGGCATGTAGGTGAGTTGGGCATTATCCTGCTCTTTTTCTTTATCGGGATGGAAATTGACCTTCATTCTTTTATCGGCAATTGGAAACTGGCCATCTTTGGAACGCTTGGACAATTCCTCCTGAGCATTGCAGGGGTTTACGGTATTGGCTTATTGTTTGACTGGAGTTTAACAAGGATCGTTGTATTGGGTTTTGTCATAGCGTTATCGAGCTCGGCTGTCATTTTTAAACTACTGGAAGACAAAACACTGATTAAAGAAAAAAATAGGACAAAATGTTTCCAGTATTCTCCTTGCCCAGGATATTGCCATTGCCCCTATTTTGATCATTATTTCCATTGTTGGCGGTGAAGATACCTCCTTCAATTCCGTTTTGCTGAAGATCATTGGAGGGATCCTGATCTTATCGATCATCATCTATATCTACATCCGGAAAGAGATCAAATGGTTGCCGTTTCGCAAGTCTATCAAGAAAGACCATGAATTACAGGTCTTCCTGGCGTTGTTTTTCTGCTTTGCCGGGGCGATGATCGCCGGATTATTTGGTATTTCCGAAGCTTTAGGTGCTTTTGTAGGCGGATTGGTCATGCATGCCGGAAAGGCCACAAAATGGATACACGATGCCATACATTCCTTCCGGATCCTTTTTGTGGCAGTATTTTTTGTCAGCATAGGAGCACAGATCAATATTCAATTTTTACTGGCAAACCTTGTCCCTCTGGGACTGGTTTTAATAGCCGTTTATGTCCTTAACCAATTTATCAACACCATGATCTTAAAGACCTATCACAATTCCTGGCCTGATGCATTATTGGGCGGCGCCTTCTTGGCACAAATAGGAGAACTTAGTTTTTTGATCTGCATTACGGCATTTAATTTGGATATTCTTACGCAGTATGCCTATGATTTTACCATATCGCTTATCTCTTTAACCATTTTCATCAGTCCGTTCTGGATTCTTATGGCAGAAAAAATAACTGCACGGTACCGACAGCAAAAACTTGGCGAGGTTTATCCTGAGAAAAAATTAAATACTAATAAGAAGTAAAGAATTGAACCCTGACTAAAACTATCCTATGGAAAACGAGAAACATTACCTTATTCGGAGTGGATGGCTGAGAGCCTCTATTTTAGGTGCCAATGACGGCATTTTATCAACCGCCAGTCTCATCATAGGCGTAGCAGCAGCTTCCACCACCAGGGAACCCATTATTTTAGCCGGGGTAGCAGGACTGGTTGCAGGTGCCCTTTCAATGGCTGCCGGAGAATACGTATCGGTAAGTTCTCAGAGTGATATTGAGTCGTCCGATATGGAACGGGAAATACAGGAATTAAAGGATACACCAGACCTTGAACTATTAGAACTAGCCAGCATTTATAAAGAAAGAGGGTTAAGTCAGGAACTCTCCCTGGAAGTCGCCAGGCAATTAACGGCACATGACGCCTTAGGGGCACATGCCAGGGACGAGCTGGGCATCCATAGCATGAACAGGGCCAAACCCTTCCAGGCAGCGATGGCATCCGGAGCGGCCTTTATTTTTGGGGGTCTCTTACCTGTACTGGCCGCTTTGTTCGTCCCTATTGCTTCTATGGTAATCTTACAATATCTTTTTGCCATCATCTTCCTTATCATTCTGGGTGGCGTTGCCGCCAAGGCAGGAGGATCCAGTGTCAGGAAAGCAATAGTACGGATAACGTTCTGGGGTACGGTAGCCATGGGCGTTACTGCCTATATTGGGCATCTCTTCGGGGTGTCCGTAGGCTAATTGAACAGGATGCCACAATAAAATAAAAGCTTTGCCGCAGGAGCCTGCTATGGATCAAAAAGGCAGGTACCATGTTAATGGGCACAAAGCGTGTTTTCCTTCTGGATCCTACTTTTTAATCCCATCCATCGGGTATCATCATCAATATAGTACGTGCTTTTTTATCTACGTCCTTTTGTTTTTCGCACTTTGGTTTATATTTGGAGAAGCTATAGTCCTATGAAAAGCCGTTACAACCTCATATTTATTATTGGCTTTTTCATCGTTGGGTACGGGCAAGAGACAAAACAACCAGATTCTGCAAGGATTGTTTCCTTTTCCGACAAGCTCATCCTAAAAGTTAATTTAGATACACAGTTGGATGACTATAAAATCAGGAATATTACGGATAACAGCCTTTTAAAAATTGCCAGCAATAATGATTTCAGGTTATTCCTCTCGCTAGATTATGAGTTTATCGGGGCCAGCATAGGATTCTCTCCGAATTTCTTCAGCGGTAATGTCGATGACGAGCTAAAGGGGAATTCCAGTTTTACAGATTACAGGTTTCGTTTCTTTTTGGGCAATTGGGTACAGGGGCTGCACTATTCCAGGATCAAGGGGTATTACGTTGAAAATACGAGCGATTATGTACCTTTTTGGGAAGAAGGAACAGATCCCTACCTTCAGTTTCCCGATCTTAAAAGCACCTCGTGGGGCATGTCTACTGCCTATGTTTTCAATCCTGACTTTTCCTATCGTAACGTTATCTATCAAACGGAATGGCAAAAGAAAAGTGCAGGTAGTCTGGTTCCTACCTTGTTTTATAACTACAACCGGTTATCTTTCAGTATCGAGGACGCCTCAAGTATTGAAGATTATTTCAATATACGACTTGCTATTCCCTATTATTATACCTGGGTACTTAATGAAAAGTGGTTTGTTGCCCCTTTCCTGGCCCCTTCCATAGGCATACGGTTTTCAAAATATCTCGATACTACCCCCGAGGGGTTTATAAAAAGCAAGGATAGTTACACAACACAGGCATTAGACGGAGGCATTCAACTTGGTTATAGTTCCAGAAAGGTAATCTTTGGAGTCAACCTGAATTTTGATGTGAACGGCTACAAGGAAAATAGCGAGACAACTATCACCAATGACAAGCTTTATGGGTTATTGTATTTTGGTATCCGGTTAACCCCCCCGAAGGCAGTTTCCAAATTTTTTAATTAATCTAAAAAATTATAAAATCCTATTCTGCTTATGCAAAGAACCAAATGGACACTCCCAATCATTGTACTAGCTCAATTCTGCTGTATTTCCCTTTGGTTTGCCGGTAATGGAGTCATGGAAAACCTAATTGAAAGTTACGCGCTTAGCAGCCAATCAATAGGCAGCCTCACTTCGGCAGTTCAGTTAGGGTTTATAACCGGTACACTGCTCTATGCCTTTCTTACCCTGGCAGATCGGTACCCACCTTCCAGGGTTTTCTTTCTGAGTGCCCTGCTGGCAGCCGGTTTTAATATGTGCCTTATTTGGGAAGGGAATACCTTTTTCAGTTTGCTGGCCTCGCGATTCATGACCGGTTTTTTTCTTGCCGGGATCTATCCGGTTGGTATGAAGATCGCCGCTGATCATTTTGAAAAAGGTCTGGGGAGATCGCTTTCCTTTTTGGTAGGTGCCCTGGTGCTGGGCACCGCTTTTCCCCACTTGCTGAAAGGGAGTGTCATCATGGCCTCCTGGCAGGGAGTGATTTGGGTTACCAGTGGACTTTCTTTACTGGGAGGTTTGCTGATCTTCCTTTTCGTACCTAACGGTCCCTACAGGCTTCCTGGACGGCCTCTTAAGGTAGGTGCTATCTTTATTGTCTTCAAAAACCGGGAATTTCGGGGAGCAGCACTAGGTTATTTTGGCCATATGTGGGAGCTATACGCTTTCTGGGCCTTCGTCCCGGTAATGCTTCATACCTATGAAGCTATGCATTCTAATGTACAGATCCCAATTTCCTACTGGTCGTTCCTGATCATCGGTAGCGGTAGTTTGGCGTGTGTCCTTGGAGGATATATTTCACAAGTAATTGGAGTTCAAAAGACCGCCTTCAGGGCCTTACTCTTATCTGGCCTATGCTGTCTTCTATCGCCCCTGGCCTTCTTATTAGACGCTGAAGCCGTCTTTTTAAGTTTTTTGCTTTTCTGGGGAATGGTGGTCATTGCCGATTCGCCGCTATTTTCTACAATGGTAGCCAATAATGTAGAAGGCCAGCTTAAAGGTTCGGCACTAACACTGGTGAATTGCATTGGATTCGCAATTACCATCATAAGCATTCAGCTCCTGAGTTATCTTCAGAATTTGACAAATCCTACTTACCTATATACTGTATTGGCCTTAGGTCCTATAATTGGACTTGTGGCACTTAGAAAAACAATCTCCAAACCGTCATAAATTAGGAATAATTATTACTTTAGATAGATCAATAAATCCATTTTCCACTTTATTCAATTACTCATGTATAGATTCCTGGTAGTAGTTTTCTTCTTTTTTATTTTTACCAACTGCAAAAACAAGACTCCACGCGAAAATCAAACTACAATTGAAATTACGGAACCTACCGGGAGCGATAATATTGCCTACAAATGGGGGCAAATGGCGCTGACGGCTACCGCACTTGATACAGAGCGATTTTCACCGAGACCCACCATTACTTCCCGTTATCTAGGGCTTATTTTCGTTTCGGTCTTCGATGCATGGTCTCGTTATGACAATACAGCCATCCCCGTATACCTTGAGGGTGTGGAAAGACGTCCCGAAGGAGAACATACCTTAAAAAATAAAGAAATCGCAATCAGTTATGCAGCCTACCGGGCTATGTGTGAATACTACTATTCAGACAAAGCCATTTTTGCAGGACTGATGACAGAACTTGGCCTTGACCCGGAGAACGAGTCACTGGATCCATCCACTCCCGAGGGTGTGGGAAATCTGGCGGCCAGAGCGGTTATTGAGGCCAGAAAAGGCGATGGCGCAAATCAATACGGGGAAGAAAAAGGGTCTGACGGAACAGCATACTTTAACTATGTCGGATATGAACCGGTAAATTCGGCCGATTCGAATGTAGACCCCAACCGCTGGCAACCGAAATATTTTTCAGATGGCGAAGGTGGTTATTTTGCTCCGGGATGCCTTACCCCCTTTTGGGATAAGGTAAAACCAATTGCCTTAAAATCCGGTGATCAGTTTAGACCCGGACCACCTCCGATGATAGGCTCTGAGCAGTTAAAAAATGAAGTCGCTGAGGTAATTGCGATGCAAGCCAATTTAACCGATCATGACAAAGCCCTGGTAGAGTTTATGCGTGATGGGCCGCAATCGGTTCAACAGGCAGGGCATTGGTTAAAGTTTGCGCAAGACGTATCGCGCAGGGACGATCATACCCTGGACGAAGATGTGAAAATGTACTTTTATAACCAGGTAGTGGCGATGGATGCCTTTATTGCCTCCTGGGATTCGAAGATGTTTTACGATTATGCACGACCTTATGCCCTGGTCCATCAGTATTATGAGGATCAGCTCATCCAGGCATGGGGAGGAGAAGGCAAAGGAATGATGCAGATTAAAGGAGAACAATGGAGACCTTATTCCCCCGAAACCTTTCTATGTCCGCCATTTCCCAGTTACGTATCCGGACACAGCACCATTAGCGGGGGTTGTGGAGAGGCATTAAAATTGTGGACAGGAAGTGATGTATTTGGGGAAGAAGTAACCCTGGTTGCAGGTGCCCTTACAGAACCGGATAATCTTGGAGATACGGTTGTTATCAAGTTCCCTACGTTCACTGAAACCGCCGAAATGGCTGGAATTTCACGGGTCATGGGTGGCTATCACATTCAAGCCGATAACGTAGCCGGTCTTGAACTGGGAAGAAATGTAGCCCATGAGGTCTGGAGTTTCTATCAAAAGCATCTGGGACAGTAAAATCTTTTCGTTCATAAGAAAACGTACCCCACCCTTGTAATTAGCGGAGTGGAAGTAAAAAAGACCGAATAAACCATACCAATCAAGGGAATATTCCGTTATCAGGATAATAAACATCATTGAACATGAAAAAAGTAATTTCCCTGGGTATTTTGTGCTTCTTTTTCATAACCTCCTATGCCCAGGACTGGCAAACCGATCTTGCTACGGCCCAGGTCCTCGCTTCCAAAAAAGAGCAGCCCATTATCCTTGTTTTTCAGGGGTCGGACTGGTGTGCACCTTGCATAAAACTGGAACGCGAAATATGGAGTTCTAAAACATTTATCGATTATGCCGGGGATCACTTTGTAATGCTCAAGGCCGATTTTCCCAAAAAAAAGGCGAATGCCCTCCCGGCAGAACAAGCAGAGAAAAATAAAGCCCTGGCCGATCAATATAATAAAAATGGGTACTTTCCCTTTGTGGTGGTCCTGGATAAGGAAGGTGAGGTTTTGGGAACCACCGGATATAAAAAAATTAGCCCCGAACAATACATAGAGCTGTTAGAATCCTTTTAATCCTCAACTACGCGTGATCAAACGCTTCCTTTTTGTTTTCATTTTGGGAATTGGGCACCACTGCTTTTCCCAAAGCAGTTATACGCGCACGTTAAAACTGATGGGAAGTCGGTTTGACATTACAGTGGTTGCACAAGACTCTTTGGAAGGTGCCGGCTATATAGACCTAGCTGTTGCAGAGATCACACGGATCGAAAAAAACATTTCCTCCTGGGATCCAACTTCCCAGACCTCAGCAATAAATGCCAATGCCGGAGTAGTAGCTACAAAAGTAGACCAGGAATTATTCGATCTGATCAAAAGGGCCATAGGCATCTCTAAACTAACAGATGGTGCGTTCGATATTACCTATGCTTCCATGGATAAGATCTGGAAATTCGATGGGAGTGTGAAGGAAATGCCATCCCAAGATCAAATAGCGTCTTCCGTAGCAAAAATAGGGTATCGTCATATTCGGTTGCAGGAAACAGATCGATCGGTCTTCCTTGAGAATAAGGGAATGAAAATTGGCTTTGGCGCCATCGGGAAAGGGTATGCTGCCGATAAAGCCAAGGAGTTGCTCATAAGGAAAGGGGTAACGGCAGGCATTATCAATGCATCCGGCGATATGAACACCTGGGGGCTGCAGCCCAATGGGGAAGAATGGAAGGTGGCCATCACCAATCCGCTTAATAAAAATAAAGTATTTGCCGTATTGCCAATCAAACAGGGAGCAGTGGTGACATCCGGGAATTATGAGAAATACGTCACCTTGAATGGCAAACGTTACAGCCACATCATTGACCCAAGAACCGGATATCCTGCTACAGGGATCATCAGTGCTACCATATTTGCTCCCAGTGCTGAACTTGCAGACGCTTTGGCTACCTCTGTTTTTGTAATGGGTATCGAGGCCGGCCTGGACCGCATCAACCAAATGGGAGGTATTGAATGCCTGATCATCGATGATCAGGGAGAAATATATACTTCGAAAAACATCGAAATACAAAAAACATGATAAAAAAAACGTTGTTTACAGCCCTTGTCCTACTTTCCCTGGGCTCCTGCGTGGTTGTAAAGGAATATGACAAGGTTTATTTAAATGATCCGGATATGGTGCTGGCCGACAAGAAGTGCGATCGGTATGTGACCACTTTTCACTCCTACAGGGAAGCGGCCTCAGGTGCCAACGGTGGTAAAACAGGGGGTGGTTGTGGTTGTAATTAACGCGGTTATGAAAAGAAATTGCATCCTAATCATTTTTATGATCCTGATGCTCCCGGCAGCGGTGAGCGCTCAGGACACAAATGAATCCTATAAAAAAAGGGTACTCGAATCGGCAGAGATCGACTTTCTGAGCAGCTATTACACCCAGGACGGAAACAATGCGGCGGTAAGCGGGGGTATTGGTACCGAGGAATTAACGGATGCTACCGGCTCTATCATTGTTTCTATTCCTATGAATGAAGATGATGTGCTCACAGTGGATGCCGGTATCTCGGCGTATACCTCGGCCTCTTCGAGCAATGTGAACCCTTTTGACGGAAATCGGCCCGCGAATGCCTTTCAGGCGTCCTCAGGAGCCTCCAGCAATGATGTGTGGAGTAATATTACCCTTGGGTATTCCCATAGTTCAGATGACAGGAATCGGATATGGTCAGGAAGATTGTCAGCGTCTGCAGAGTACGACTATTTTTCAATAGGCCTGGGCGGCGGTTATACAGCCCTTTTTAATGAAAAAAATACTGAACTGGGGGTTAGTGCTACTGTCTATCTTGATAAATGGAATGCCATTTACCCTTATGAATTGCGCCCTTTTAGAACAGGAGGAAGCGGTATTAATGACCCATTTTTTTCGGTTAATCCTGTAACGGGAAATACCAATTATGCACCTGACTTTACTGAATTCTCGAAAGAAACACGTAATTCATATGCACTCGGTGTCAGTCTTTCCCAGATACTTACCAAAAAACTGCAGGGAGCATTTTTAGTAGACCTTGTTTCGCAGAAAGGCCTGCTCTCGACCCCTTTTCAGCGGGTTTATTTTGCCGATGTGGCCGATTCCTTTATCGATGATTTTCAGCTCGCCGATGATATAGAACGACTACCGGATGCCAGGTTTAAAATCGCCCTGGGTGGCCGACTGAATTATTATTTGAATGAGACTTTTGTAATACGCAGTTATTACCGCTATTATCTGGATGATTGGGGTATTCGTTCCCATACGGCAACGCTGGAGGTCCCAATTAAGGTTTCCGCGGCATTCACCATCTATCCGTCCTATCGGTACTACTCCCAATCGGCAGCAGACTACTTTGCCCCGTTTGAGACACATCTATCAGGATATCTTAACTATACATCCGATTTTGACCTGTCTGATTACAATGCCAACCAATATGGCCTGGGGATCACCTACACGGATATTTTCACGAAAATGCGCCTGTGGAAAGTTGGCCTGAAGGCTATTGACCTTAAGTACAATTATTACGAAAGGAACACAGGGCTTACTGCAAGCATTGCTTCCCTGGCCTTTACCTTTCTGATGGATTAAAACAAGATGTAGTATCCTGCTGCCATGGCAAGCGTTTGTTGTCTGTCTGAAAGCGGTAGCGTTCCTGCTTCCTATTTTGCCACATTCACCGAACGTGTTTCGCGGATCACGGTCACTTTTACCTGCCCGGGATAGGTCATATCTGTCTGGATTTTTTGAGAGATCTCAAAAGATAACTGTGCTGCTTTCTCATCACTTACCTTTTCACTTTCTACGATCACGCGTAGTTCCCTTCCTGCCTGGATGGCATAGGCTTTCTGAACGCCACCAAATCCAAAGGCAATATCTTCAAGGTCCTTGAGGCGCTGTATATAAGAATCCAATACCTGCCTTCTGGCTCCTGGCCTGGCCCCACTAATGGCATCACACACCTGTACGATAGGTGAAATAAGCGTTTTCATCTCTATTTCATCGTGGTGGGCCCCAATAGCATTGCAAACATCTGGTTTCTCACCAAACTTCTCTGCCCATTGCATACCTAAAATAGCATGTGGTGTTTCTACTTCTGCTTCCGTATTAGGCACTTTTCCAATATCATGAAGGAGTCCGGCTCTTTTGGCCAGTTTAGGGTTTAACCCCAGCTCCGCAGCCATTACACCGCATAGCTTTGCTACTTCCCTGGAATGTTGTAACAGGTTCTGCCCATAGGAAGAACGGTATTTCATTCGCCCTACTGCCTTGATGAGTTCCGGATGCAAGCCGTGTATGCCCAGGTCTATAACGGTTCTTTTTCCTATCTCTACGATTTCCTGTTCAATTTGCTTTTCTGTTTTTTGCACCACCTCTTCAATACGGGCAGGGTGTATCCTACCGTCGGTCACCAACTTGTGAAGGGAGAGCCTTGCCACTTCCCGACGAACGGAGTCAAAACAAGAAAGGATAATCGCTTCAGGAGTGTCATCTACAATGATCTCTACTCCGGTTGCGGCTTCCAATGCTCTTATATTACGACCTTCCCGTCCTATGATTCGGCCTTTTACATCGTCCGATTCAAGGTTGAATACAGAAACGCAATTTTCTACTGCCTCTTCCGTACCTATGCGCTGAATGGTATTGATCACAATTTTCTTGGCTTCCTGCTGCGCCGTTAACTTAGCCTCTTCCAGGGTTGTTTGCATATAGGCCATGGCATCGCTCTTTGCCGTTTCCTTTAAGGATTCCAGCAACTGATTGGTGGCGTCCTCGGCCGAAAGTCCGGAGATCACTTCTAATTGTTGTACCTGACTTTTATGGAGCCTGTCTAGTTCAGATTGCTTTTTTTCGTAAACATCTACCTTATGGTCAAGGTCTTTCAGCTGGTTTTCCAACTGCTCGTTCAGTTTTTTATTCTTAGCCAGTTCACTGCTCACCTGCGATTCCTTATCACGGGTTCGTTTTTCCGACTCTGAAATTTTCTTTTCTTTGGTGATGATCACTTTTTCGTGTTCGGCCTTCAGTTCTAGGAATTTTTCCTTTGCCTGAAAGATCTTATCCTTTTTGATATTCTCCCCTTCGGCAGCTGCATTTTTCAGAATGGCTGTGGCTTCTTTTTTGGCATTTGCCAAGGTTTTGGATGCCTTCCCTTTTTCAAGGAACTTAGCAATGATAAAGCCCAATAAAAGGCCTGCAGCACCAGCGATTAGTATTGTAGTTATATCCATGAGTACTTGTAATATTAATGATGAGCTTTGCTCATCTTCGATCATTTTAAGGTGCTGGTATCATACTATTAAGATGACCCTAGCACCGATTTCTGTTGCTTTCCCATAACACCATTGGTGAATGTTGGCGCAACTTGCAAAAAAAAAACCCACATTGATGGAAGTTTTGTACAAACTCCAATAAACAGGTTTAGGGCTAACAGACTGCTCAAGGATCCTTTACGAGAAGGCCTGCTTTTACAATCTAAACTCACCCTTTTTAAACAAATTAATGTTGAGTTTGTCAAAAATTAAATACCAATGTGGGCAGTAACTTTGATGTATGTTAAAGAACTTATTTTAAGCTAAGCTTGGCATTCACCAGATCGTCCAGGGCCGCTAAGCGTTCCCTGACTTCCTTGGTATCCTCCATAGTATCTATGCCGCGCTGTTCTATCTTCGAAGCAAACTGCAAGGCACACATGGCCAGTACATCCTGCTTATCCCTAACGGCATAATTTTGCTCAAATTTTTTAGCGAGCTGCTCAATATTTTTTGCTGCTTTACGCAAGCCTTCTTCCTGGCTTGGGTCTATCGTTAACGGATATACCCTATCTGCAATGGAAAGCTTAATTTTTAGCTTCTCGGCCATATTTTGAGTCCATTATTCAGCGAGTTGCCCAATGCAATGGTCTAACTCTCTGATCAACGTATTTATTTTGAGCTTGGCTTCAGTTTTATTTGTTTCACTGCCCAGCATCGCACTTGCAAGTTTCAGGGATTCGTATTTCTCCTCCCATTCTAAAACGGAATTTCTGGTTAATTCATGGTCTGCTTTCAGCCGATCCAATTCTTCTTCCAATCTTCCTTTCGCTTGATTGAGTAATTCTAACTTGTGCAATAACTTGCTAATCTTATTTTCAAGAGAATCAACTATTTCAACCAATTCGCTCATTTGCAACTACCAATGCGTTTGTAACAAAGTTAACACACCTTGGACGACTTCGCAATACTTTTTACAATTATTCCTGTTATTTAGGAATCTGCCCACAACCTTATAATATCATTTTTCCTGTAACCCCAATAAAACGGCATCAGATCATGAAAGCCACTACTATTTATTTCTAAGTTTAGCGGCTAATGATTAATTTCGCATCAACCAATGTCTATGAAAAGATCCTTATCTGTTTGCCTACTTCTGTTGCAGTTAGCCGGGTTTAGTCAGGAAAACTACCCCGTAGAAGCCTTCCGACCACCCCTGGACATTCCGCTAATACTAGCCGGTACTTTTGGAGAATTACGATCCAACCACTTTCATTCGGGCATTGATATTAAGACACAACAGCGGCAGGGGCTTCCTGTCTATTCCATAGCAGACGGTACTGTTTCGCGCATTAAGGTCTCTCATTGGGGCTATGGGAAGGTGCTGTACGTAGCACACCCCAATGGCTTCACCTCTGTTTATGGTCATTTGCAGAAGTTTTCACCCGAGATTGAGGCCTATGTGAAGAAAATACAATACGATAAGAAATCGTATGAAATTGAAGTTTTTCCGGCCTATGGTGATATAAGGGTTCATAAAGACTCCCTCATCGCATTTACCGGGAATACCGGGGGCTCCTCAGGACCTCACCTCCATTTTGAAATAAGAAGCAGTATTTCTGAAAAGCCCACCAACCCGCTTTTATACGGGCTGGAAGTGCGGGATGCCACCAATCCAACTTATGAGGCCCTGTATGCCTATCCCCTGGATAACAATGCTGTTGTTAATCAGAGTGATACTAAGATTGAACTCCCCTTCCGAAGGCAGGAAGACGGTACTTACCTGGCCGAAAAGGTCACCGCCATCGGAACCATAGGTTTCGGGATTAGTGCGTATGATCGTCAGGACCTCGCTGCCAATAAAAATGGATTGTTTGGGATAGAACAACAAGTAAATGGCAAAGTATATACCGCACTCGATTTTGAGCATTTCTCCTTTGCCGAAACCCGGTTGATCAACACCCTGATTGACTACGAACACTTTGCTAAATATCGAAGCCGCATCCAACGATGCTTCAAAGTGCCGGGTAATGACTTAAGCATCTATAAAGACCTATACAACGATGGAAAAATCACCATAGAAGAAGGACTAAGCTACACCGTCGAAATCACTATTTATGATCTTAGTGGCAATACAACCAAATTGATGATCCCGGTTTCCGGTAAAAGGGAAGCACCTGCCAGGAAGACGGATAAGGAGACGACACCCAATTTTATCGTTGCCGGAAAACCCAATAATTTCGATCTGGGAAAGGCAAAGGTTTTTTTTCCTGCCAATACCTTCTACGAAGATTTTTACATTGACCTAAAAAGTGCCGGTGATACGATAACCATTCACAATACAGCTGTTCCTGTGCAAAAAAACTTCACCCTGACCATGGACACAAGCCATTTAGGCGAAGAGGATCTAAGAAGTTCCTACATAGCGCGTTTGGATGAAAAGCAACGTCCGGAATATACCAAGACTTATAAAAGAGGCAATACCTTTACCATACGCACCAGGGACCTGGGCACCTATACCATTGCCAAAGACACCACGCCCCCTCTTATCAGGCCCAAAAACTTCAAGTCCAAACAATGGCTGAGCAATTACAGGTATCTAAGCATTTACATAGCCGATGATCTGAGCGGTATCGCCACCTATAATGCCACCTTGAACGGCGAATGGATCCTCATGGAATATGAACCAAAGACGCGTACCCTTACCTATAATTTTGATGATAAAATCCTGGACCGAAAACAATGCGAACTTACTTTGGAGGTAACAGATAATGTAGGGAATTCTGCTACCTTTACGAGTAGTTTTTATAGAAATTAACCATTTGTACCGCCACTGGATTTTTTTTTGTTTTAGCCTCCTAAGCCCTGTGTGTATTCTTACGGCCCAAACAGCCACGGTTACCGGGGTTATTCTGGATGAACAGAAGAACCCTCTTGCCAATGTTACTATTATTTCGGGCAAGGCGGGAACCGTATCGGATGCCAATGGATTTTATCTGTTGGAGGTTACGGCAGACCAGGAATTGGATGTGCTATATTCTCACCTGGGACACGAAAAAGTAACCTTAAGGGGACTGCTGCTCAGCACCAATGAAGTTTTCGCCTTTAACCCTGTAATGAAAACAGCTGCTATCCAGATCGATAGCGTAGAGGTATCCCCTACAGGAGAAAAGTCGGTAGATGGCATTACGAATGTATCGACATCATTGCTGAAATCAATTCCAGGGGCCAATGCGGGAATTGAAAATGTATTGAAATTACTCCCAGGGGTTTTTTCCAACAATGAATTGAGTACCCAGTACGCAGTGCGGGGAGGCAATTATGATGAGAACCTGGTTTATGTCAATGATATTGAGGTTTACAGGCCATTTCTGATACGTTCGGGCCAGCAGGAAGGCCTCAGTTTTATAAACAGTGCCATGGTACAGAACCTGTCATTTTCCGGAGGTGGCTTTCAGGCCAAATACGGCGACAAACTCTCTTCGGTCCTGGATGTTACCTATAAAAATCCCACCCAATTTGCCTTAGAGGTAGAGGCCAGCCTCCTAGGTGCGGGTACCACACTGGAAACCCTTTCCAGGAATAAAAACTTTGGCAGTATTACAGGGCTGCGGTACCGGAACAATAGCCTCCTGGTGAATAGCCAGCAGACCAAGGCTAATTTCAATCCTGCCTTTACCGATCTCCAAAGCTATCTGACCTATCGAATTTCTTCTCGACTGCAATTACATTTCTTAGGTACTCTTGGTTTAAATGCCTATCGCAATGAACCCAGCCAACGGCAGACCAATTTTGGTACTCTGGCCGATCCAAAAGCTCTGCTGATCTTCTACCAGGGCCAGGAGAAAAATACCTATTCCACGGTGCAAGGGGCCCTGAAAGCCGATTATTTTGTCCATGACAGCCTGCGACTTAAATTTATAACCTCCATTTACCATACTATTGAGGAAGAGTATTCCGATATCATTGCGCAGTACGAATTAGGGGCGGTGGAGGGTGACCTCGGCAGTGATAACCTGGGGGATATTACGGCATCCCGAGGCATTGGCTCACAGTTTAACCGTTCCCGAAATGAGCTCGACGCCCTGATCTATACAGTATCTCACAAGGGCGACTACCGCAACCAGGAAACTACCATCTCCTGGGGAATGCGTTACACCTATGAAGATGTCCGGGACCGGATACGAGAATCAGAATTTATAGACTCCGCCGGCATCTTTATCCGGCCCCCGTTACCCGAATTTGTGAACAATCAGCCCGAAGAGCCATTTAACAGCCCTTTAGTGGCCTATAGGGCGGTAAATACCATAAACGCCACCCGTACCAACAGGATCGCCTCCTACCTGCAATTTTCGCGCAATACGCAACTAGGTCCGCACCCTTTCTACTACAACCTTGGCGTTAGAGCACAGTATTGGTCCCTTCATGGTGAGGGATTTTCGTCCAAGGCACAGTTCATTCTAAGTCCACGGCTACAGGTAGCCCTCAAGCCGAAGTGGGAACGGGATATGCTGTTCAGGTTTGCCACCGGCCTCTATCAGCAACCCCCAAGCTACCGGGAATTAAGGAATGCAGAAGGCCAGGTGATGCCGGACGTAAAGGCACAAAAATCGATCCACATGCTCATTGGCAATGATTACAGTTTTCTCCTGTGGGACCGTCCTTTCACCCTTTCCAGTGAAGCCTACTACAAACGACTAACGGACGTGAACACCTATACCTTAGAGGATGTACGGATTCGATATGCCGCCAATAACAACGCCAAAGCCTTTGCTTATGGATTAGATTTCAGACTTTATGGGGCCTTTGTACCAGGCACCGAATCGTGGATCAGTCTGGGCTACCTGCGTACGGAAGAAAACAGCGATAACCGGGGCTATATATCCCGCCCTTCGGATCAGCGATTAAAGGCAGCCATCCTGTTTCAGGATTATGTGCCCAACATCCCCAACCTGCGCATGTACCTTAACCTGGTATACAGTACCGGTGTACCGGGTGGATCGCCCAGTTATGCAGACCCCTATATTTTTCAGAATAGATTAAGAGACTATAAGCGGGCCGATCTGGGAATTTCTCATATTTTTGCAGACAGAGAAACATCCTATCCCAAAAACCATTGGTTGCATCGATTTAAGGAATTGCAGGTTGGTTTCGAGATTTTCAATCTTTTCAACAACCAGAATTCCATTACAAATACCTGGGTAAGGGATATAGACAGCAAACAAGAATTTGCAGTCCCGAACTTTATGACCTCGCGCATTTTAAATCTGAAACTTCGAATGCGCTTTTAGTGAAGAAAAATACATGAAACGACTTCTTTTCTTTTCGGCCTTTTTAGCTGTATTCACCATACAGGCGCAAAAAAACATCTATCAAAGTGACAAGTTTGATGAATTGAGTGAGGACCATAAAATTCTTGCGATCATTCCATTTTTTACCAACCTTGACCTCAAAGAGGATTTTTCACAAGAAGACCTTAAAAAATTGGAGGAGCGGGAAGGTATTGCGGTACAAAATGCCCTGGAAACCTATTTTGGGCGCGGAAAGAAACGAAAGAAGTTCTCGGTAGATTTTCAGAATACCAAAAACACCAATGCCATTCTTGCCAAAAAAAATATCACCTATGCCAATATAGATACCTACACCATCAAGGAATTAAGTGAACTACTTTCCGTAGATGGTATTGTCAGCGGCAATCTGGATATCAACATCCTTTTATCTCAGGGGATCCCCTCTGATTTTAGCTTTATCGACTATATCCTTGGGGATGCCAATTACGGCAGGATTGGTATTAAGGTGAGTGATGGAAAAACGGGGAAACTTCTCTGGAAATATGAAAAGGAGATCAATAAGAAGTCGGGTAAAAACACCGTAGACCTTATTGAACTGATGATGAAAAAAGCGACCCGTAAATTTCCTTATGATAAGGAACGCTAACTGATCATTGGGGCTTTCTCATCCTTGGTAAATTCCTTTAACACCTCCACCACATAATCCAGTTCTTCTTTGGTATTATAGATGGAGAAGGAAAATCGGAGGGAAGGTTGTTTCAGTTCTTGAGGGGATAATAGCTGCGATAACACATGCGACCCCATATCACTTCCCGACTGACAGGCACTTCCTTTGGAACAGGCTATTCCTTTGATATCCAGATGGAACAGCAACATAAGCGCTTTTTCCTGGGCTATTGGCAACCTGACGTTCACCAACGTATAGGTGCTGTGCTCCATATCACCGGATAACCCATTAAAATGAGCCTCCGGGAAGGCTTTTTGAATTTTTTTTATAAAGTGTCGCTTTAATCCTGCCACGTAGTTTTCTTCTTCTTCCAGGTGGTCATAAGCCAACACAAAGGCTTCTTCCAGGCCTACGATATTGTGAAACGGTTCTGTTCCTGCCCTGAATCCCCTTTCCTGGGCACCACCTACGATCATGGGCTTCAAACCCGAATTTTTTCGAATGTAAGCAAAGCCAACCCCTTTCGGACCATGGAACTTGTGGGCAGCAGCAGTCATAAAATCGATAGGGGTCTGTTGTACATCCCAGGTATAATGGCCGATAGACTGTACCGTATCCGAATGCATATAGGCCTGATATTCCTTCGCCAGGAGACAGATAGCCTGAATGTCTATTTTATTGCCAATTTCATTGTTTACATGCATCAGGCTAACCAACTTCTTGGCATCTTCCGCAGCCAGTAACTGCCTTAAATGAGCCATATCCGGATTACCGTGTGCATCCAGTTTCACATAATGAACCGAAATACCATACTCTTTTTCCAGATCTTCAACTGTGTGGAGCACCGCATGATGTTCAATCCTGGAGGTGATGATGGTCGTTACCCCCAAATCACGTACCGCACACCTCAGGATCATATTGTCTGCCTCTGTACCCCCGGAGGTGAAGATGATCTCCGAAGGATGCGCATTTAAATATCTGGCGATCGTCTTTCTGGCGGTCTCGATAGCCGTTTTGGCAGTCCTGCCAAAACCGTGTGTAGATGATGGATTTCCATAGCAGTTAGACAGGGCATCCTGCATCTTGACAATTACCTCATCGCGTACCCTGGTCGTTGCTGCATTATCGAGATATACCTGTTGCATTGCTATAGATTGTTTTGAAACCTATCCAAAAATAAAAGAAATTAACGTAAAAACGTTTAAAATGGGAATAAAGGTATAGGTTTTTACTCCTATTTTCCTTTAACTTTGACACATGAAACGAATCGCTTTTTTCTGCCTGATAAGTATGTTGTGGGCCTGTAATGATGGGGACCTACAGATAGAAACCATTGATTTTGATGGTATTTCCATACAAACATGCGAGTCTGTCGTTACGACCACCAGCACGGTATTTTTTAAGATCAACGGAGAGGAGGCCTTAATTCTGGAATTGCAAAGTGGTTTGTTAAAGAATGAGGTTTCCGGGGAAACCATTGTCAGTTCGGTACCGGGACAAAGTACCCTCATATACAGAATTTTTGATGGGACGGTCGGTAAGAATTACTTCTGTGATGCCATCCCTTTGACAACGCCGTCTGTAGTGGAAGAAATACTGGCAACAAACGGAGAAATACGCATTTCAACCATCCAAAACCCCTCAGATTCGACCCAGTATCTGCATACCATAGAACTGAACAACATAACCCTGGTCAATGCGCAAGGGGAGCGGATTACTGATACCAGCATCAACGATTTTGGGACGGTAACCACCTCCCTGTAATCTTTTAAGCCTTTAATTCTGGCGGATATAGATCTCCGTTGCCCCCAGGCCATACTTCTGGTAGTCCGCATCGAACCAATCAATATTGGGGTATTTCCTGAAAAGGTAATGCAATTCTTCTTTAAGGACGCCTTCCCCCACTCCGTGTATGAAGACTACTTTTTGGATGCGTTTTCGGATCGCAAATTCCAATTGCCTTTTTGCGGTATCGAGTTGAATGGTAAGCATCTCAAAATTACTCATTCCGCGCGTGGAAGGCAGCAGTTGATGGATGTGCAGATCCACTTCCATTTTCGGCATATTGCGTTCCCTGGGTTTGTTTCGGACTGACTTTGGCTTTTTTGGTATGGCTTTTTCGGCTTTTGCTGCCGCAACTTCAAAATTGCTGACCCGCAATTTTTCCCTACCCTGGGAAAGGATCAATTCGGAACGATCAAAATCGAGCTGAAAACCATCCACTGTTAAAATGGTAATATTCTTCCCTTTAACCTTTACGATGGTTCCTGAGATGGTATCATCCAATACCTGAACCTTTTCTCCTACTTCCAAAATAATCCTTTATTATGTAAGGGGCCCTACGACTTAATTTTTTATGACTCCCTGATTTCAACAAAATTATTGACGCATTTTGTTTTCATTCCTTAAAATTAATAGTATTTTTCGGTTTAAGAACCCTCAGGACCAAATCAATGCGCTTTACAGTTGTTTTACTGGCACTTAAGGACTACATGCTCCCCTGTTTTAGCAAACAGTTATTTGGAGTAGAATGTCCCGGATGTGGCATGCAAAGGGCCGTATTGCTCCTTTTTCAAGGAGAGTTCCTGGCTGCTTTTAAAATGTATCCGGCCATCTATCCCATCCTGACCTTATTTGGGTTTTTACTGGCAGATCAGTTCTTTAAAATAAAGTATGCCAATAAGATCGTGGTAAGCCTTATGATCAGTAGCGTCCTCTTTATTCTTATCAATTTCTTTTTAAAATTTATATAACCAAGCCAAACTTTTATGGAACAACAGAAACTACCAAATGTAACCATCGCCATTGTACTAGCCATCTTATCTTATTTGTGTTGCTGTTTTGCAGGTATTCCAGCCATTATCATGTCGGGAATCGGGCTTATCCTTGTAAAAAAGGATGAAAAGACCTATCTGGAACAGCCAGAATTATACTCCAATTACAGCCAGTTAAAAACCGCAAAGATCCTTATCATCATCGGTTTGGTATTAGGCATCGCCTGGTTGTTATGGACCGTTTATTCGATCCAGGCCATGGGCGGTTGGGATGCTTACATGGAGCAGACGAAAGTCATCATGGAACAATATGGAATAGAGGAATAACCCAAAAATAGCGTTATGAATCAACAATCATTACCGGGTGCCAGCAATGCACTTACCATGGGCATCTTATCCGTGGTGCTTACATTAATTTGCTGTGGCCCTTTCGGCATTATTTTTACGATCATAGGCCTGAATAGTGCCAGCAAAGCAGAACGCCTCTACAATGATAATCCCGGTATGTATACTGGGTACGAAAATGTAAAAACGGGCAGGGTGTTGTCCTACATAGGGCTTGCACTGGCAGTCCTTTATCTGCTATTCGTGATCCTTTATTTTGGGGCTATCATTGCTTTGATCACTGCGGGCGAGTTCAGCGATTTTTAAGATACGGCAATAAAAAACCCCGGAGATACTTCGGGGTTTTCTTTTTTGTTGAACAATGGTATTAATTGGCCACTTCGCTCATAAATTTCAGGCGGTATAACCGCAATTCCTCATCTTCATAATCGCCGTCAAATTCCTTAAGGGCACTTTCAATATCATCGGTTTCGGCCTCCAGAAAATAGTCGTGGATCTCTTCCTGCTGGTCTTCATCCAGGATCTCATCGATCCAATACCCAATGTTGAGTTTCGTGCCACTGAAAACGATCTGTTCCATTTCCTTCACCAGTTCATTGATCTCCAATCCTTTTGCTGCTGCAATGTCGTCCAGTGGTAATTTCCGGTCCACATTCTGAATGATATACAACTTCAGTCCGGAATTGGCACCAGTACTTTTAACGACCAGATCATCGGGTCGGATGATGTCATGTTCCTCTACATAGGAGGCGATCAAATTGAGAAAGGGGGTCCCATATTTTTTTGCTTTGCCTTCACCTACGCCATGGATGGTAATCATCTCTTCCATGTTGACAGGATACTTGAGCGCCATATCTTCCAGGGAAGGATCCTGGAATACCACAAAAGGCGGGACATCCAATTTCTTGGCTTCCTGTTTTCTCAGGTCCTTTAACTGACGCAGCAAAACTTCATCGGCCACGCCACCTGCATTTTTTGCAGCACTGACAATGGCATTATCCATTTCTTCATTATAAACATGGTCTTTCGTCATCATAAAGGAAGTCGGATTCTTTATAAAATCGGCTCCGGCAGCAGTAACGTGCAGAATACCATATTGTTCGATTTCCTTTTTCAACAAACCCGCCACCAATACCTGGCGAATAAGTGCCATCCAGTATTCCTTGGGCTTATCGACTCCCGAACCAAAGAATTCTTTTTCATCGGTTTTATGGGAGGCTATCAGGGCATTAGTAGAGCCTATCAAGGTCTTTACGATCTCCTTGGACTTAAATTTTTCGTTGGTGCCTTGCACCACCTTGATAAGCTTGATCACATTATCGCTGGCTTCCTCCTTCTCCTTGGGTGTCCTTGCATTGTCGTCCATATTAGCACCTTCTCCATGGACCTCGTCGAATTCTTCCCCAAAGTAGTGCAGGATGAATTTCCTTCTGGAAATAGAGGTCTCGGCATAGGCAACGATCTCCTGAAGCAAGGCGTTTCCGATCTCCTGCTCTGCTACCGGTTTTCCGGACATGAACTTTTCCAGCTTTTCCACGTCCTTATAAGAGTAGAAGGCCAGGCAATGGCCTTCGCCTCCGTCCCTTCCGGCTCTGCCGGTTTCCTGATAATAACTCTCAATGCTTTTGGGAATATCGTGATGAATTACAAAGCGCACATCGGGCTTATCAATACCCATCCCAAAGGCGATAGTAGCCACCACCACATCCACATCTTCCATCAGGAACATGTCCTGGTATTTGGAACGTGTCTTACTGTCAAAACCCGCATGGTAGGGAACGGCACTTACCCCATTCACCTGAAGCACCTGAGCCAGCTCTTCCACCTTTTTTCTGCTCAGGCAATAAATGATCCCGGATTTCCCTTTATTCTTTTTTACAAACCGAATAATATCGGCATCTACATTTTTAGTCTTGGGGCGCACTTCATAATACAAATTGGGCCGGTTAAAAGAAGCCTTAAAAAGTTTGGCATCCGAGATCCCCAGATTCTTGATAATATCTTCCTGCACTTTAGGAGTTGCCGTTGCCGTTAGCCCGATGATAGGGATGTTGTTGCCAAGCCGATTTATGATAGCTCTTAGGTTCCTGTATTCCGGACGGAAATCATGTCCCCATTCTGAAATACAATGCGCTTCATCAATAGCCATAAAGGATAAGGGTACCGATTGCAAAAATTGGATGTACTCCTCTTTGGTAAGTGATTCCGGGGCTACATACAATAATTTGGTGATGCCATTAGTAATATCCTGCTTCACCTGTTTTACCTCTGTCTTGTTTAAGGACGAATTAAGTACATGGGCTACCCCGTTGTTGGAAGAAATACCACGAAGGGCATCTACCTGGTTTTTCATCAGGGCGATAAGCGGCGATACCACTATGGCCGTTCCTTCCTTTAAAAGGGCCGGCAATTGGTAGCATAACGATTTTCCGCCTCCGGTTGGCATAATCACGAAGGTATTCTTGCCTTCGATCACATTTTTTATAACATCTTCTTGAAGTCCTTTGAATTTAGAAAATCCAAAATATTTTCTTAGTGAGGCCTGCAGTTCCGTATCAGTCAATACCATTCCCTAATAATTTATTTTATCCTCCAGCATAAAGAAGCACTTGCATGGTAATAAGCTATCATTCTATAATTTTCCCAGGGTCGTTGAAGTAATTATTCTTGTATTTTTAGAATACCCTATAAAATAAGTTTCCGTAATTTTGTTTTCTTAAATATAATACATTCTTTTAGAAAGTGTTTACAATTTAGCACAAAATTCCACTAGCAAAAACACATAATCCGAAAAGTACTTTGAGCAATAGCAAAGGCATATTGGCACTCGCAAAAAAAACGATCACTAGTGAAGGTGATGCCATCCATCATCTGGCGACCTTGCTGGATGATCAGTTCACGGAAGCCGTACAGTGCATCTACAGCTGCAAAGGAAGGGTAGTGATCACAGGCATCGGTAAAAGTGCCATTATTGCATCTAAAATCGTAGCTACCCTAAATTCTACCGGAACGCCAGCCATCTTTATGCATGCGGCCGATGCGATCCATGGTGACCTGGGCACCATTCAGCAAAAGGATGTGGTGATCTGCATTTCCAAAAGCGGAAACACTCCGGAAATAAAAATGCTGGTACCCCTTATTAAGATCGGAAAAAATAAACTCATAGCGATAACAGGGAATACAGCTTCCTTTTTGGCAGAACAGGCAGACTTTGTGTTGAATACCTATGTAGAAAAAGAGGCATGCCCCAATAACCTGGCACCCACCACCAGCACTACAGCGCAATTGGTCATGGGCGATGCTTTGGCAGTTTGCCTTTTGGACCTGCGCAACTTCAGCAGTAAGGATTTTGCCAAATACCATCCAGGTGGTACCCTGGGCAAAAAATTATACCTGCGCGTTTCAGACATTGCGGCCAATAACTTAAAGCCCCAGGTAGACGTAAATACGGCTATTAAGAATGTGATCGTGGAAATCTCTGAAAAAATGCTGGGGGTCACCGCTGTCATGGAAAATGGCCAGCTTATTGGCATCGTTACCGATGGTGATATTCGTCGCATGCTTAATAAATACGATAACATCAAAGATTTAACTGCCAGGGACATAATGACCTTACATCCAAAGACCATACAATCTGATGTGCTCGCGGTGAAGGCCCTGAACGAAATGCAGAATAAAGGGATCTCTCAGCTATTGGTACAGGACGGTGCCATCTACGCAGGGGTCGTACACTTACACAATTTAATTAACGAAGGTATACTTTAATGGCAGCACGAACCAAGGACCCTAATGAGATGTCATTTCTGGACCATTTGGAGGAATTAAGGTGGCACCTCATCCGTTCTACCATGGCCGTGGTGATTATAGGAATTGTCGCCTTTTTGATGAAGGATTTCATTTTTGACACCGTCATTTTTGGTCCGAAAAAACCCGATTTTCCTACCTACGCACTGTTTTGCAAGCTATCAAAAATGTTGGGGTTCAGCGAAGCTTTTTGCAGCTCAGAGCCGTTGTTCAGGGTGCAGAGCAGGGTCATGGCCGGACAGTTTTCGGCCCATATCTGGACCTCAATCTGGGCCGGATTCATTATTGGCTTCCCCTACATTCTGTACGAACTATGGAAATTTATCAGCCCGGGGCTTTACGAGAAGGAGCGAAATAACTCCCGTGGTTTTATTCTTGTAGCCTCCCTCCTATTCTTTATGGGGGTCCTATTCGGGTACTATGTTGTGGCACCCCTTTCCATTAATTTCTTAGGAAGCTACACCGTAAGCAAAGAGGTTTTCAATGATATTGACCTGAGCTCATATATTTCCACGGTAAGAGCCGCCGTTATCGCCTGTGGTCTTATTTTTGAACTTCCCATTGTTATCTACTTTCTTACCAAAGTAGGTTTGGTAACCCCTGAGATCCTGAAAAAATACCGGAAAATAGCGTTGGTTATTGTCCTGATCATCTCTGCTGTAATTACCCCTCCCGATGTTGCCAGTCAGATCATAGTAGCCGTACCCGTGCTTATTCTTTACCAGTTGAGCATCTACATATCCGGGTTTGTTATCAGAAAAGAAGAGAAAAAAGCAAGAAAAGTTAAAAAGGATGTCAAATCAACTTGAGGAATTCAATGCCTATCGTTCTAAAATGAACGAGAAATTGCTTGGAGCAGATAATAAAATCATAAAGCGGATCTTCAACCTGGACACCAATGCCTATACAGCCGGTGCCCTCGATGTCAAGACAAAGGAACTGCTCGGATTGGTAGCTTCTGCAGTACTGCGGTGCGACGATTGCGTAAAATACCACCTGGAAACTGCTCACAAAATCGGAGCGAGCAAGGAGGAGGTCATGGAAACCCTGGGCATCGCCACCCTGGTTGGCGGTACCATTGTAATTCCCCATTTGAGGAGGGCCTATGAATTTTGGGAATTACTGGAAGAAGCTTCGGAAGGTTAAAAAAAATCTAATTCCTTTTACCTCCTTTTTTAATAGCGTAGTTTTGAACCGCCATAAAGATGAAACTAAGAGCAGAAAACATAATGAAAGCCTATAGAGGGCGTAAAGTGGTCAAAGGCATCTCTTTGGAGGTCAATCAAGGAGAGATCGTTGGACTACTTGGCCCTAATGGCGCCGGAAAGACTACCTGCTTTTACATGATCGTGGGACTTATAAAACCCAATGGAGGACATATATTTCTGGACAATATGGAGATCACCAAATTCCCCATGTACAAAAGGGCTCAGAATGGCATCGGTTACCTGGCTCAGGAAGCCTCCGTTTTCCGAAAACTCAGTATTGAAAAAAACATCCTCAGCGTCCTTCAGCTAACCAAATTAAGTAAGAAAGAGCAGCACATGAAAATGGAGCAGCTCATTGAAGAATTTGGCCTGGGGCATATCAGAAAGAACAGAGGAGACCTGTTATCCGGTGGGGAAAGACGGCGAACTGAAATTGCCCGTGCACTGGCTACCGATCCCAAATTTATTTTATTGGATGAACCTTTTGCAGGAGTAGACCCTGTGGCTGTGGAGGATATACAGCGCATTGTAGCGCAGCTAAAAAACAAGAATATCGGAATACTGATCACCGATCATAACGTTCAGGAAACACTTGCGATCACGGAACGGTCTTACCTGATGTTCGAAGGAGGCATCCTGAAATCGGGTATTCCGGAAGACCTGGCAGAAGATGAAATGGTGCGGAAAGTGTACCTGGGTCAGAATTTCGAATTGCGCAAGAAGAAACTTGAATTCTAGCATACCGCTGGTTATCATACAACGGCTACCCTTTCAATATTTTTCCACTAACTCCCTACCTCTTTGATGTATCCTGCTTCGTTAAAACGGAAGTGAGAATGTATAACAGAATGATGGCCGGGATCGATAAGAATTTCATGGTCCCGATAAACACCAGGCTTACCAGAATGAACATATAACGGACGGCATTGTCCTTAAAACTCCAGTTTTTGAATTTCAAGGCGAACAGGGATATGGGAGCGTTCAGTAAAATACTGCTTGCGATGGTCAAACCGACCAAAAACCACGGATTCAGAATCAGGGTATTTAACGCATCACTCCCATTGTAAAGAAGGATAAGGGGTAAGGATATGATCAGCAGACAATTTGCCGGCGTTGGCAGCCCAATAAAAGAAGACACCTGATTTTCGTCTAAATTGAAACGGGCCAGCCGATAGGCAGAAGACAGGGTTATCAAAAATCCGAAAAAAGGTAATATTCCCCCTTGTTCTGAAATCCAGTTCATCATACTGGTTGCCTCCGCAAAATGAACGGTATTCCATCCTCCGGTCTGACTCATATTGAGCAACTGGAACATAACGATCCCAGGGACAAGGCCACTGGTGATCATGTCAGCAAGGGAGTCTAGCTGTAAGCCAAGCGGACTCTGGACGTTCAAAACCCTTGCAGCCAACCCATCAAAAAAGTCAAATAAAATGCCCAGGAAAACAAAGACAGCCATGACCTCCCATTGGTTCCACGCCGCAAAAATAACGGCCATACATCCGGAAAAAACATTGAGAAGGGTCAGTATATTGGGTATATGCTGCTTCATTTCAGGGTTGTTTTCTGTAAAAATAGCATAAATTTTAATCAGGATGTTTTGTACGGCAATTTATTCAGATATTTGTGCCATCAATAGAAATGACCGCTGCTTTGACCTACAAAAGTTCTCTTACACACACCCTGATCCTGGTTTTTAGCTGGATCACCATGGGGGCTTATGCCCAGAGAGAAGCATTGTCTGACAATGCCATTGTAAGTGTCATTACCTGTGGACCCGGGACTGAACTCTATTCGTCCTTTGGCCATAGTGCCTTTCGCGTTCAGGATAGTGCCCGGGGAATTGACTGGATCTACAACTATGGCACCTTCGATTTCAACACCCCTAATTTCTATTCCAAATTTGCGCGTGGCAAATTGTTATACGCCCTCAGCAAACAACGATTTGAGAACTTTTTGTACGTCTATCAGCTGGAGAACCGATGGGTAAAGGAGCAAATACTCGATTTGTCCGGCAAGGAGAAAACCGCCCTGTTCGGGTTTCTGGAACGTAATCACGAACCAGAGAATCGCTACTATAAATACGATTTTTTATTTGAAAATTGCTCTACCAAGATCCCGGAAGTTCTTCAGGATGTATTGGGTGATGACCTGAAATACAATCCCTTTCCCGAAGAAACCCCCTATACCTTTCGCGAACTTATTCACCAAAACCTGCTTACAAATTCGTGGTCGAGTTTTGGGATCGATCTGGCATTGGGTGCCGTTATTGACAAAACGGCAACACCACTGCAATACATGTTTCTGCCCAATTATGTCCTTAGGCAATTAGCTAATACCTCGTTAACGGGGAAGTCCCTGGTAACAAGAGAACGGACAATCCTGGACTTTAACAATATGAACCGGGGTAATTTTTTTACGACCTCACCCCTTTTTTGGCTATGCATCCTGCTCTTGTTTACCGCAACGATTACCTATATCGATTATAAAAACAACGTTCGAAGCCGGTTTTTAGACATTTTCCTTTTCTCGATGACGGGATTGGTAGGGTTGCTGGTTTGCTTTCTCTGGTTTCTCACAGACCATCAGGCTACAGCCATTAATATGAATTTCCTCTGGGCATTTCCACTTAATATAGTATTCGCCATAGGGGTGATCCGAAATGGAAAGATCGCGGATTGGACCCCTAAATATGTAATGATTCTTCTTGGTTTGCTGGTGCTCATGATACTCCTTTGGCTCTTTCGCTTTCAACAATTTTCACCGCTGCTAATCGTCCTGCTGATCACCCTGGGCATTCGTTATACCTTTCTTTTGTATCACTATAAAAAAATGAAGGGGAGCGGGTCATGAATCTAATATCGGTAGAAGGTATTTCAAAATCCTATGGAGAACGCAGCCTCTTCAGCGAACTCTCTTTTGGGATAAATAAAGACCAGAAGATTGCCCTCATTGCCCAGAACGGTACTGGAAAAACCTCTATCCTGAACATTCTGGCAGGTAAAGACCAGCCGGATACCGGACAAGTGAATTTTCGAAAAGGCACCCGTATCTCCTACCTGCCACAAGACCCGGAACTGGATCCGAAGCTTACCATAGAAGAGACCATTTTTGCTTCTGATAATGAGATCCTTAAAGTGATCCAAGCCTACGAACATGCCCTTGAACACCCCGAGGACGAGAAAAAGTACCAGAAGGCTTTTGAGGCTATGGAACGCCTCAATGCCTGGGATTTTGAAACGCAGTACAAACAGATCCTGTTCAAACTGCAACTGGAGGACCTGCATGTTAAAGTAGGTACGTTGTCCGGGGGGCAAAAAAAACGGATTGCCCTGGCCAATGCCCTGATCAATCAGCCCGAGGTACTCCTATTGGATGAGCCCACCAACCACCTCGACCTGGAGATGATCGAATGGCTTGAACAGTATTTTGCCAAGGAGAACATCACCTTGTTCATGGTTACGCATGACCGCTATTTTTTGGAGCGGGTCTGCAATGAGATCCTGGAATTAGACAACGGGCAACTGTATTCCTACAAGGGAAATTATTCCTATTATCTGGAGAAAAAAGAAGAACGGGAAGAACGGGAGGCACTTGAACACCATAAATCGACCATCCTGTTCAAAAAAGAGTTGGATTGGATGCGAAGGCAACCCAAGGCGCGCACCACAAAATCCAAATCCAGGATTGACGATTTCTATGAAATAAAGAATAAGGCCCTGCAAAGGCGAAAGGAACATGTCGTTCAGCTGGAGATCAATATGGAACGCCTGGGAAGCAAGATCCTCGAATTTCACCGTGTAGGCAAATCCTTTCCCGGCAAACCCATCCTCTCTAAATTTGATTATACCTTTTTAAAAGGGGAACGCATAGGGATCATCGGGAAGAACGGAACAGGAAAAACAACCTTCTTAAACCTGATCAGCGGAAGAGATACGCCCGACGCGGGAAAGATTGTGGTTGGGGAAACCATAAAATTTGGCTATTACACCCAGGATGGCATCCCCCTGAAGGAAGGGCAAAAGGTGATCGAAGTGATTAGGGAGTTTGGCGATTACATACCGCTTAAAAAAGGCAGACAGATCTCCGCTCAGCAGTTGTTGGAGCGCTTCTTATTCGACCGGAAAAAACAGTATGACTTTGTTGAAAAGCTAAGTGGTGGGGAACGAAAACGCCTTTATTTGTGTACGGTGTTGATCCAAAACCCCAATTTTCTGATCCTCGATGAACCCACGAACGACCTGGACGTGGTGACCCTCAATGTATTGGAAACCTTTTTACTGGATTTTCCCGGATGCCTGGTGGTGGTTTCCCATGACCGCTATTTTATGGACAAGATCGTAGACCATCTATTCGTCTTTCGCGGAGGCGCTGTTATTGAGGACTTTCCGGGTAATTATTCAGACTTCAGGGCCTATGAGGATAGCCTTTCAGAAGAACGAATGAACGCCAAAGAAGGTTCGGGGAAGCAAACCAAGGAACGGAATAGCTGGCGCGATGATGGAAAGAACAGGAAACTTAGCTATGGAGAACAAAAAGAATTCAGCCAACTCGAAAAAGAGATCAAAAAATTGGAACTCAGCAAACAAGACCTGGAACAACAGTTCCTGGACCCATCCCTCACAGGAGAACAGATCAACAACCTCTCGGTGGCCCTAAAGGAGGTAGTAGTGCAGATCGACCGAAAAACCGAGCGTTGGTTTGAATTGTCCTCTCTGCTGGAAGGGTCAGAATAAAAACCAGAATCATGAGCTACCGATCTCAGGGATATGTATAGCTTCTTTCAATATATCCGCTTTTTATTCAGATCCACCAATCAGCATGGGATACACTCTCCCTTTATTTATGGTTATGTCACCCGGTGTTTATACCAAAAACAACCGGTACTCGGTCCTAAGGCCCTTCAAGTCCTGTTTAAAAGCATCCCTTACCTGAAAGTTCGTAAAATCTTACTTTATACAAAGACAACCGCCCTGCAGCAACGCCTTTCCGAAAAATACCCTTTTCTCATTTATGACGGCCCTGCCTACGACCTGATCTATATAGAAGCAGATCAAATGAAGGTGGTTCAATACCCCACTTTTTTTAGCCATTATTGCCATAATGGAACCCTGATTCTCATAAAGGATATTCATAAAAACAGCAGCATCCGGAGACAATGGAAGCTGCTCTGCAATCGTCAGGAAATCAGCGTCTCCATAGATTTTTTTAATTGTGGTGCATTGTTTTTAAGGAAAGAACAGGTAAAGCAACATTTTACGATTCGAATTTAATCCCTTAATTTTAGGCCAGATTCAAGTATATGGACCATACTATTTACTACGTTCTGGGTGCTGTTGCCATCGTTTATGTACTGCTCTCTGCCTTTAACCGCAAAAGGACAAAAGAGCGGAAGAGCAGGAAGTTTATGGACGGTTACGAACGAAGGGATAAAAAGAAATAAGGTTGGGATTTTGAAAGCACAGGGCCGAAGCGTACTTTTCACCAATGTTCCCATGGACCTGTATACCCAAAATCCGGCAATCAAAACAAAAGAAGCACACTATCAATGAAGATCTACACAAAAACAGGCGATACCGGCACCACTGCCCTCTTTGGGGGCACAAGGGTGCCAAAACACCATATACGGATTCAAAGCTACGGCACTGTTGATGAATTAAATTCGTGGTTGGGCCTGCTACGCGACCAACCGATTGCGCCGCACTATAAGAAACTCTTGATCCATATACAGGAAAAACTTTTCACCGTAGGTGCCATACTGGCCACGGATCCAGAAAAGGCCGTCCTCAAAAGCGGGAAAGAACGTCTGAACATACCTAAGATCAGTACTGAGGATATAGCGCTTCTTGAAAAGGAAATGGATCTGATGAATGAGGCATTGCCTCCCATGACGCACTTTGTTCTTCCCGGCGGGCATGCTATTGTGTCATACTGTCATATTGCCCGTACTGTTTGCCGGAGGGGAGAGCGTATGGCCACACTCCTGAATGAACAGGCTCCTTTTGAACCCAACGTGTTGTCCTACCTTAACCGTTTATCCGATTACTTATTTGTACTGTCAAGAAAGTTGTCCATGGATCTGAAGGCAGATGAAATAAAGTGGATCCCCGAAAAAAAAGAGGAATAAATTGCCTATTTCTTCGTTATCTCTGTATTAAAAATTCAATTTTTAAAAAAATAATTGAAATAAACAGCAAAAAACTTGATTGTCTGCGTTTTAAAATTATTTTTGCAAAAATTTAAAATCAACTAGTAACATGTATTGGACGTTAGAACTGGCATCGTATTTAAGTGATGCTCCCTGGCCGGCAACCAAGGACGAATTAATAGACTACGCCATTAGAACCGGCGCTCCATTAGAAGTGGTAGAAAACCTGCAATCTATGGAAGAAGAAGGTGGAGAGATATATGAAAGTATCGAGGAAATATGGCCCGACTACCCGACGGAAGAAGATTACCTCTGGAACGAGGATGAATATTAAATATTGATCAAATAGCATAAAAAAGTCTCTTCGGAGGCTTTTTTTTTATGTAATTTTGACAGACTTTTTCCATGAAATCCTGGAAATTCGAAACTGGAATGGCTTTTGCTTTCTCAAGGAAAGGCTAAGACCTGGACAAAATCGAAATAGAATACATGCATCACTGCCCGTACCGCACTTAAGACAGGGATGTCGCTAACATAAAAATTAATGAGTTTATTAAATACCGTTTTAAAGGCTTTTGTTGGAGACAAATCCAAGAAAGATGTAAAAGAACTGCAACCTTTAGTCAAACAGATCAATTCCTTTGGGGAGGCCCTCCAATCCTTATCCAACGATGCGCTTCGCCAAAAAACCAATGAGTTCAAGGCAGCCATTTCAGAAAGCTGCTCGGAATTGACCAAAGAGATTGAAAAGTTAAAGGAAGAAGTGAATGCTTCTGCCGATATCGATAAGAATGAAGAACTGTATGCACAGATCGACAAACTGGAAGAGGAAGTCTATAATGTAACGCAAGACACTTTAAACACCATTTTACCTGAAGCATTTGCCGTTATTAAGGAAACAGCCCGAAGATTCAGCGAAAATGAGACCATTACAGTAACGGCTTCTGAAAATGACCGTCTGTTGTCTGGTTCCAGGGACTATGTAACCCTTGAGGGGGATATGGCCATTTGGAAGAATTCCTGGGATGCTGCGGGGAAAGAAGTGACCTGGGATATGGTTCACTATGATGTGCAGCTCATAGGTGGCATTGCCCTCCACCAGGGGAAGGTTGCGGAAATGCAAACCGGGGAAGGTAAGACCTTAGTGGCTACCCTGCCTCTTTACTTAAACGCCCTTACAGGAAAAGGCACACATTTGGTAACGGTTAACGATTACCTGGCAAAAAGGGATAGTGCCTGGATGGGGCCCATTTTTGAATTCCACGGCCTGACAGTTGACTGTATTGACAAACACAAGCCCAATTCTGACGGGCGAAGGGCTGCCTATAATGCCGATGTAACCTATGGGACCAATAATGAGTTTGGGTTCGATTATTTAAGGGATAACATGGCGCATACGCCAGGGGATCTGGTACAACGACCACATCATTACGCCATTGTGGATGAGGTAGACTCCGTCCTTATCGATGATGCCCGTACGCCTTTGATCATTTCCGGACCGGTACCTGAAGGGGATCGCCATGAGTTCAACGAACTGCGCCCTAAGGTAATGGACATTGTGGAAAAGCAGCGTAAATACCTGACCGGTGTTCTGGCAGAAGCCAAGAAATGCATTGCAGAAGGCGATACCAAGGAAGGAGGCCTCCTGTTATTAAGGGTGCACCGAGGATTGCCAAAGAATAAAGCCCTTATTAAATACCTAAGTGAGGAAGGGATCAAACAACTGCTGCAGAAAACCGAAAACTTCTATATGCAGGATAACAACCGGGAAATGCCGGTGGTAGATTCGGAACTGTTATTCGTGATCGACGAAAAGAACAACCAGATAGAATTAACGGACAAAGGGATCGAATACATTTCCGGAGATCAGGCAAAAGACTTCTTCCTTATGCCCGATATCGGAAGTGAGATCGCCAAAATAGAGTCACAGAATTTAGGCATTGAGGAGGAAGCCTCCCTAAAAGAGGAGCTGTTTAAGGATTTCGCTGTAAAAAGTGAGCGTATCCATACCATGAGTCAGCTTTTAAAGGCCTATACCCTCTTCGAAAAGGATGTGGAATATGTGGTGATGGACAATAAAGTCCTTATCGTTGATGAGCAAACCGGGCGTATTATGGATGGCCGGCGGTATTCTGACGGGTTGCATCAGGCCATTGAGGCCAAGGAAAATGTGAAGATCGAGGCTATGACCCAAACCTTTGCAACCGTAACCCTCCAGAATTATTTCCGGATGTACAAAAAATTAGCGGGGATGACTGGAACGGCGGTAACCGAAGCCGGCGAACTTTGGGAGATCTACAAGCTCGATGTGATGGAGATCCCAACCAACAGGCCTATCGCCAGGGATGACCGGAACGATCTTATCTATAAGACCAAGCGGGAAAAATACAATGCCATTATCGATGAGGTTACCCAGCTGTCACAGCGAGGGCGACCCGTATTGATCGGTACTACTTCCGTAGAGATCTCGGAGCTCCTCTCCAGGATGCTAGGGATCCGGAAGATCCCGCACAACGTGCTAAACGCCAAATTACACAAGAAAGAAGCAGATATTGTAGCAGAAGCCGGAAAAGCGGGTATCGTTACCATAGCCACCAATATGGCAGGTAGGGGAACCGATATTAAACTTTCTGAGGAAGTAAAAAAAGCCGGTGGATTGGCAATTGTAGGTACGGAACGACACGATTCCAGACGGGTAGACCGACAGTTACGCGGTAGGTCCGGTCGTCAGGGTGATCCGGGAAGTTCGCAGTTCTATGTATCCCTGGAAGACAACCTGATGCGCTTGTTTGGTTCGGAGCGGGTAGCCAAGATGATGGACCGTATGGGCCTGGAAGAAGGAGAAGTGATACAACACTCCATGATGACCAAGTCTATTGAGCGCGCCCAGAAAAAAGTAGAAGAAAATAACTTCGGCATCCGGAAACGACTTCTGGAATACGATGATGTCATGAATGCACAGCGGGAAGTCGTATACAAACGAAGACGCCATGCATTGCAGGGGGAACGACTTAAAGTAGATATCGCGAACATGATCTACGATACCTGTGAGGTCATCACAGAATCGAATAAGGAAGCGAACGACTTTAAAAATTTCGAATTTGAGTTGATCAAGTACTTTTCTATTACGTCGCCCATTGCGGAAGATGAATTTGCCAAACTTGGGCTGCAGGAGATCAGCAACAAAGTATATGCTTCGGCCTATGCGCATTATCAGCAGAAAATGGAACGAAGTGCCGCTGCTGCTTTTCCGGTCATTAAAAAAGTTTATGAGGACAATTCCAATAAATTTGAAAGGATCGTAGTCCCGTTCACGGATGGCATAAAAACGCTCAATGTGGTCACAGACCTCAGGGATGCATACGAATCGAACGGTAAGCAGTTGGTGACCGATTTTGAAAAGAACATCACCTTAGCCATTATTGACGAGGCATGGAAAACCCACCTTCGCAAGATGGACGAATTAAAGCAATCCGTTCAGTTGGCTGTCCACGAACAGAAAGACCCCTTGCTGATTTACAAATTTGAGGCCTTTGAACTATTCAAAGGTATGATCGAAAAAGTAAATAAGGATGTGGTGTCATTCCTGTTCAAAGGCGAATTACCATCTGCCAATACCAATGAGATTCAGGAAGCCAGAAATGTTCGGAGGTCCAAGGAAAATTTGAAGACGACCAAGGAAGAAATCCCCAATAGTGATGAATTGGCTTCAAGGAACAGGGCTGTAGGGCAAAACCAGGGTGGACGTCCGCAGGTTACGGAAACCATTACCAGAGAAAAGCCAAAGATTGGCAGGAATGACAGGGTCACCATTAAAAATGTGATGTCAGGAGAAAGTAAATCCGTCAAATACAAACAGGCCGAACCCCTTATCGATAAGGGTGAATGGGTGTTAATAGACTGATCTGAATTCAACAGAGTAAAGGAATGCGGGGATATCCAATAGGGTATCCCTTTTTTATTTTAGTATACGTGTGAAAGTGTATCTTTATAGGGCAAGGCTATTGATTATCTTGCAAAACATAAGTAGCTTTACATCATAGGTTTAGCAAGAAGGTCTTAGATTCACCACAAATCTATGTTTAAAAAGAAAGGTATGAGCACGCACTATATTGACAAAGAACGGTTTCGGGATAAAGAACTACTCCTCTTCAAAGTAACCAACTACACAACCATTTTCAGCCTGGCCTTTTTCGTGGCTTGTTTTTTTGTCCTTCAGATTCAAACCCTTCTATCTTTTCTTTTTTTGACCTTCGCCTTATTAAACCTTGCTAACACCTATGCCTACAGGATACATAACAGACTGAACCTCACCTATCATACTGCCATGGTCCTGGGCCTTACCGCTATCACAGGGATCGCTATGTTAAGCGGCGGACTCTCCAGTCCGTTTCTTTTCCTTTTGGCCCTGCCGGTGCTTGCCGCCTATTTATATAACACCGCCTATGGAAATTCGTTTCTCGCGTTGACATCGGTCTTATTGCTCCTGATGTCTGTGCAAAATGGATTTGTGTCTTTAGTGATAACCAATGAAGTTCCTGAAAATAACAGGGACCTCTTTGCCCTGTTCAGCATCCTATTCTGTATATATTTGACAGGAGGGGTATTTGGAAAGAACCTTATGCGTGTTCATCATGGCCTTTATAGTTCAAAAAACGAATTGGAAGAACGTATAGAAGAAAAAGACACGCTTTTAAAGGAGGTCCATCACAGGGTCAAGAACAACTTACAAACAGTCTCCAGCCTTCTTAGTTTGCAATCAAGGAGCACCGAAGACCCCAGAACCAAGAGTATCCTGAAAAGCAGTCAAAACAGGGTGATCTCAATGGCTATGGTACATGAGATGCTCTACATGCGAGAAGACCTCTCCAAGATCCAATACAGGACCTATGTGCGCGAATTAAGTGAATACCTGGTTAAATCCCTGAAAGGCGTTAATAATAAAGTAAGTCTGAACATCGATATCCCGGATATAGAACTGGGCATAGACACGGCCATCCCACTTGGCCTGCTCATCAATGAAGCGATCACCAATTCCCTGAAATACGGGATCAAAGACGATCATGAAGGGGAAATCCACATTGCCATCAAAAAGGAAGATGAGCACCATTATGTGCTCAATATTGGCGATAATGGATCCGGTTACGCAGATTCCATTGTCCTTAAAAACAGTCGGTCCCTGGGCTTAAAGCTAATCCATAACCTGACAAGGCAATTGAAAGGCACCATAAGCAGGGACGCTTCAAAAAAGGGAACCAATTATATTGTGAAGTTCCGGGAAATAGAACAGCAACCTTTTCCATCGGTTGCCTAGCAAATTTGGGTTGGACAATTCCACTTTATTTCTAAAGGCCCTTTTGTTAGGCGTTCTTATATTAGGCTTTTATCGCTATATTTAAAATCTTTAAATTCTAAAATCTCTTTCGATGCGTAAAATCGTTTGTATGGCATTGTTATGCTGTTTTGGCCCTATGATGGGTCAGGAATATTTCCTTAAAAAATATGAACCCTTTAATGAGAACATCCCATCACCGGAAGAATTTCTGGGTTATGGTATAGGGGAAAGACATACCAGGCACGACCTGATCGTGGCGTATCTCAAAAAGCTTGCAGAAACTTCAGACCGTGCCACCTATAAAGAATATGGCAAAACACATGAAGGGCGTATTTTGGGTATTCTTACCATCACCACTCCAGAAAATCTGAGCAATTTGGCCTCCCTGAAAGAAAAACATTTGGCCTTTACAGATCCGAATGCGCAAGTAAGCAATTATGACGAAGTGCCTGTCTTCATTAATTTGGCATACAATGTTCACGGGAATGAACCTTCCAGTTCAGAAGCTGCCCTCCTATCGGCCTATACTTTTGCCGCATCTAACGCCCCGGAGATAGAACAATACCTTAAAGATGCCATCATATTTGTCGATCCGGCCATAAATCCGGATGGGCGGGACCGGCATACGCAATGGGCCAACAGTTATCAGGGAACGCCGCTGGTAGCCGATCCGCAAGATGCGGAACATGATGAGTACTGGCCCGGTGGGAGAACCAACCATTATTGGTTCGACCTCAACAGGGACTGGTTGCTCGCCGTTAACCCTGAGAGCAGGGGGAAATTAAACTGGTATCATCAATGGTACCCTAATGTGGTAACCGATTTCCATGAAATGGGAAGTCAGAGCACCTACTTTTTTGAACCGATGAAAACCAACGGTTCCCTCAATCCTATTATGCCAAAGGAAAATTACGAAGACCTGAATACGCTTTTTGGCGCCTATTATGCCAAGGCATTAGACAGCATTGGCTCGCTGTATTTTACCAAAGAGGTTTTTGACGGAACCTACCCGGGGTATGGCTCCTCTTATCCGGATCTTCAGGGTGGACTTGGCCTGCTATTTGAACAAGCCAGTTCCCGCGGGCACAAGCAAACCACTGCTTTTGGGGAGATCACTTTCCCTTTTACGATCCGGAATCAGTTTACCTCCAGTATCACTACTGTAAAGGCAGCCGTAGAGAATAAGGCCTATTTGAGGAAGTACCAACAGTCGTTCTTCAAAAGTGCCCTTACAAACGCAGGGCAGGGCAAGATAAAGGCCTATACCTTTGGCGATGCCTACGACCAAAACAGAGTAAAGGCCTTTATCGATAAATTACTCCTGCATCGAATAGCGGTCTATAAAGATGGTGAACAAGCTTATGTAGTCCCTACCAAACAGCCACAGTACAGGATGGTCCAGACCATGTTTGAAACCTACACCAAATACAGGGATAGCGTTTATTATGATGCTTCCGCCTGGTCCGTCGCCAACTTTTATAACGTCAAATACAGGGCAACGAGCAGTTTCAATCCTGGCAGCCAGGTGCTATCAACAGACGATCTGGTTTCTGTAACCCCTGTTTCTCGATCTGAATATGCCTACCTGATCGACTGGGACGATTACAATGCCCCTGCTGCTCTGCATTACCTTCAGGAAAATGGCCTGGTACTTTCTTCTGCCTTTAAACCGTTTACGACAACCATCAATGGCAGTAGCAAGTCCTTTCATTATGGCACATTATTACTTCCTTTGAGTCTGCAAAAGAAGAATGCTGGGGAGGTCTTTGAACTCCTTAAGAAAGCACAGGAACGCTTTCAGGTCCCCATGTACGCCGTCGCTACCGGACTGAATCTTTCCGGTGTCGATCTGGGAAGCAGCTACCTAAAACCTGTTACCAAACCAAAGGCGGCCATGTTGCTCGGAGAAGGCGTAAGTTCTTATGAAGCCGGGGAGGTTTGGCACTTGCTCGATACCCGTGTCCATATGCCCATCACCAAAATTCCAATGAGGAACATCAACAGTATGGATCTGGACAAATACAATACCCTGGTACTGGTTTCCGGTAATTATACCTTCAATGAAAAAATGATGGGAAAAGTAAAGGATTGGGTTAGTAAAGGAAATACTCTGATCACTATTGGCAGGGCATCAAAATGGGCTATTGACAAAAAACTGGTAAAGGAATCGCTGATCACAGAGAAAAAGGATTCCACCAAAACCATTGAAAGAAAACCGTATGTAGATGCGGGAGAAAATCTTGGAAAAGAACGTGTGGGGGGCATTATCGTACGAGCCGATCTGGACAGGACCCATCCACTCGCTTTCGGGTATCAGGATGCAACCATCCCGGTATACAAGAATAATACGGTATGGCTCAGTCCCAGTAAAAATGAATATGCTACGGTGGCAAAATATACGGACAATCCTATTATTGATGGGTTTATCTCGGATAAGAACAGGGATGAATTCCTCAATAAAGCTGCTTCCCTTGTGGTAAGTCAGCTCGGAAGTGGCCGTGTCATCATGTTTGCTGACAACCCCAATTTCAGGGGATCATGGTATGGAACCAATCGGTTATTCCTAAATGCCTTGTTCCTTGGAGATAAAATAAACGTACCAAACTAACATTTAGCAACATGAAAACATTTGTATTTTTCCTTACCACCCTTTTTATTGGGTTCAGCAGCTATTCCCAGGACGACATGAGTGAAGGGCCATTCCCGCAACTGATCATACGGGGAGTCACCCTGATTAACGGAAATGGAGCACCACCTCAGGGACCAGTAGATATTGTTGTCGAAAACAATATCATCAAGAAGGTACAGGTAGTTGGCTATCCCGGAGTCGCTATAAACGAGGCAAGAAGACCGCAATTGGCGCCAGGTGGAAAAGAACTGAATTGTGAGGGAATGTATTTACTCCCCGGATTTGTAGATATGCATGGGCATATTGGAGGCACCGCACAGGGAGCAGACCCGGACTACGTTTTTAAACTTTGGATGGGCCATGGGGTTACCACGGTAAGGGAACCCAGTGGAAGGGGACTGGATTTTGCGCTCGACCTCAAACGGAAAAGTGCAAAAAATGAGATCATTGCGCCACGTATATTTGCCTATACCGCTTTTGGGCAAGGCAGCAAAGAAGAGATCAGTACTCCAGAAATGGCCAGGACGTGGGTACGGAACAATGCCCAGAAAGGAGCAGATGGCATCAAGTTCTTTGGTGCCCCTCCACAGATCATGACAGCTGCCCTGGATGAAAATAAGAAATTGGGATTGCGCTCTGCCTGCCACCACGCTCAGCTGGATGTGGCAAGATGGAATGTCTTGCATTCAGCGCGTGCCGGGCTTACCTCCATGGAACATTGGTATGGCCTTCCGGAGGCACTTTTTGTGGACAGAACCGTACAGGATTATCCTGTAAACTATAATTACAACAATGAACAGGATCGGTTTGAGGAAGCCGGGAAATTATGGCAGCAAGCCGCGGCTCCCTATTCTGATCACTGGAATGCCGTTATGGATGAATTGATAGCACTCGATTTTACGATTGATCCCACTTTTAACATCTATGAGGCCAGCAGGGATCTGGATCGTGCCAGGCTGGCAGAATGGCATCAGGAGTACACCCTCCCCTCATTATGGGAGTTCTACCAGCCCAGTAAAATATCGCATGGTTCCTATTGGCATTACTGGGGCACCGAACAGGAAGTGGCCTGGAAAAAGAACTACACCCTTTGGATGACCTTTGTTAATGAGTTTAAAAATCGCGGCGGGCGCGTTACCGCAGGATCCGATTCCGGATTTATATTTCAGTTGTATGGTTTTGCCTATATCCGAGAGTTGGAATTGTTACGCGAGGCCGGTTTCCATCCGCTGGAGATCATCAGGAGTGCTACGCTGAATGGGGCTGAAGCCCTGGGTATGAGCGATAAGATAGGTACGGTAACGGTAGGCAAACTAGCCGATTTCGTTGTCGTGGAGGAAAATCCACTGGAAAACCTGAAAGTTCTTTATGGCACAGGGGCTATCAAACTTACTGAAGATAATGAAGTAGTCCGCGTGGGAGGCGTCAAATACACTATTAAAGATGGTATTATTTATGACGCGAAGAAACTGTTACAGGACGTAAAACGTCAGGTTGCCGAGAAAAAACAAGAAGAAAATTATAAAATAAAACAACCGGGAATAAAAGGATAAAGAAAAGCATAGGCGTGTTATTTATACGGTTAGGGTAGTGTTTTTAGTTTTGAATGCCAACTCCTTAAGGATACGTGCATTCTTAAAGCGATAGAGGCGGGCTACCATGGGTGTAGTATCTTTCACAAGTTGTTTATCGGTACCTATGGCAACAGTAGGTTTTGCCAAAACAAGCGTTGCTTTAACAGTTTCGACTATAGGCTGTTGTTCTGTCTTTTGAGCAAGGACCCCAATGCAGAAAAAAAGTACAAGGGAAGTCGTTAAAATTACTTTCAAAATGCTTCTTTTTGGTATATTAAAGGAACTACAGAAAAGGCATTAAAAATCCTACAAATCGTTGAAAAGTCCTTATTACTCGGCTATTGAAAATAAGTCGGACCAGCGGTACTCTTTTCCGGCTAACCGGCTCTGAGCCCGCAAACCCATTATCTTACTTTTGGGAACTTGGTCGATGAAAAATGCCTATTGGATAGGATGAGAAATGATATAAAGCAGGGTATTTGTCTTTTTTAGGCTATGAATGCACTATTGACGTATCTTCGAAACAACGTTTAAGCAATAACTTCTCGATGAACTATTCCCTTGCATTCTTATCCTTTTTCCTTTCCTTTGGAATAATGGCACAAGTAGAACAAAATGAGCAACTGCCGTACGCTGAGATACCGGCATTCCCTGAAACCTATACCGCCGGTACGGTTGTATCCAGAATGATAGACGGACTCGGCTTTCGATACTATTGGGCCACCATGGACCTCAGGAAAGAAGATCTGTATTACAAGGCAAGCGAGGATTCCAGGACCATAGGTGAATTGATCGATCACATCTATAGCCTTTCAACAGTGGTGTACAATACGGCGCTCAGAAAGGAAAACGACAGAACCACGGGCCAGAATGTTGAAGCCTTATCCCCGGAAGACAAAAGACGCACTACCCTAATGCAGCTAAAAGCAGCCAGTGCTATTTTTAAGGCGGCTGTTGACCTGAACGATTATAAGGTCGTTTTTAAAAACCCAAACGGGACGAGTTCCTTTCCCTTTTGGAACCAGATCAATGGACCCATTGAAGATGCCGTTTGGCATGCCGGACAGATCGTGCTCCTGAGAAGAGCGGCGGGAAACCCCCTGCCAGCGGGTGTGAATGTCTTTTTAGGCAGTCGTAAGGGCAGTGAATAAGTCGGTCAGGCCTTTTACTTTTTTCACTTCTATGAACGATTACATTTTAAATGGGAATAGGTTGTCTTTTTAGACAAACTATCACAATCCGTTAACACACTTTTTAGCACGAATTCCTTAATTTTGAGAAGCGGTTGACGTTCTTAAATTTTCAACTGTATTTTAAAAAAAATATGCTATGAAACTTATTTTATTACCCACGCGAATTCGGTCACTGGTACCACTTTCACTATTACTCTTATCCCTGGGACTAACAGAACAGATGCAGGCCCACTCCTTCTTTCAGGAACAGGACAATCAGGAGCAAATTTCATTCGACCAGTACAAGGGAGAGGTCATTGACGCGGAGAGCAAGAAACCGCTTGTGTTTGCCACGTTAACGGTAGAAGGCACCAATATCAGTACAGTGACCAATACAGAGGGCAACTTTCAGCTGAAGATCCCCAAAGGCACTACCGCAAGTAACGTGGTGGTTTCTTTTCTCGGTTATAGTTCCCGATCAGTTCCTGTGACACAATTGAAGGAAGAAAAAAATGTCATTGCCCTGGAGGTACTTGTTACAGAATTGCCCGCAGTAAATATCAGTGTGCCCAAAGATGCTGTTACGCTGGTAAAGGAGACCATGCGGAAGAAGGGTGAAAATTACATGCAAGACCCCAGCATTATGACCGCTTTTTACCGGGAAACCATTAAAAAACGCAGAAAGAATGTATCCCTCTCCGAAGCGGTGGTAACCGTTTTTAAGGCGCCTTACGATTCCCCAAGGCGCGATGCCGTGCAACTTTACAAAGCCCGCAAAAGCACCGATTACAGCAAATTAGATACCCTGGTTCTGAAATTACAAGGAGGGCCTTTCAATGCACTCTACGTAGATGTGATGAAGTATCCGGAATATATTTTTAGTGAAGATGCCATCGATGATTACAATTTCAGCTTTGACAGGTCTACCCGCATCAATGATCGCCTGATCTATGTGATCAATTTTCGGCAGAAGGAAAATATAACCGATCCTTTATATCAGGGCAAACTCTATATTGATATCGAAAAAAAGGTGCTGACCAGTGCTATTTTTTCGCTAAATATTACTAACAGGGCAGCTGCCAGTCAGCTGTTTGTGCGAAAAAAACCTAAGAATGCCGAGGTGTATCCTACGGATGTGGCCTATAGGGTAGATTATCGTGAAAAAAACGGAAAGTGGTATTACGGTTATAGCAATGCCATATTGGAATTTAAGATCAATTGGGACAAAAAACTTTTCAATTCGGTCTACAGCATGACCTGTGAAATGGCGGTAACCGATTGGGAAAAGAATGAAGGTGCCAAAGAACCAAAATACCGGGAGCGATTAAAATCGACCATGATCCTGAGCGATGAAGCAATTGGTTTTTCAGATCCGGATTTTTGGGGGGAATACAATATTATAGAACCGGAAAAATCCATTGAATCGGCTATTAAAAAGATCCAGCGCCAGCTTAAAAAAGCTGATTGACACCCTTGCGGATCTGCTTGTCCTATTTAAAATTAACCGGCTTACCAGCCGGTTTTTTATGCGATGTCTGCCAGGGATTAAATCGGAAATACGCATTTTGAGTTATGAACAAATGTTCATAACCGAAGTTCATAATGTGTTGATTTTAAATCGCTTAAATAATTTGCAGGATTAGATATTCGTCTTATATTTACATATGGTTAAAAAGAAAAACCGTAATAGGGGATTCTGTTGATCATTATAGAGTTGACGTTCTTATATTGTTGTGTCATGATTTTCTGCTTTGAGTTCTTCGGTTCCACAGTCAGAAAAAAATGGGTACAGGGAAGGAAAACTTCGGTTTTAACAACTGTGTTCGTACAACTACGTTAAATACCCCGTCTAAGGGCCAGGCATTTAAAATAAGCGTACGAAAAGCAACAAGAAGAAACACGCGTTGTGTCTTGGTTGAAAGATTAAGAACAAAAACGGTTTCAAACGTTGGAACATGCTTGTCAGAGCGACCTATGGTTGCATACTTGATACTTAGGTAACAAGGATACTGACGAACTGTTTCTAGAAAGCCATATCAAAGTACTTGTTACATTGATATGGCTTTTGTTTTTGAATAACCTTCTCACGCTTCCTGAACCCGGTTTAACAATTAAGTGGTTTCTACAAGGCTTTTTCGTGCCAATTCACGCTTTGATACGCACTATATTATTGTATATTTGCACGCTTAATAAACCCAATTTTCATGTCGCAGATAGTCTATACCCTGACCGATGAAGCCCCGGCACTTGCAACACAGTCTTTTTTACCCATCATCAAGACATTTACCAAACCCGCTTCCATAAATATTACGACCAAAGATATTTCCCTGGCAGGGAGGATCATTGCTGCGTTTCCTGAATTCCTTAAAGAGGACCAACAAATTACGGACGATCTGAAAGCGTTAGGCGAACTCGCCAAAACCCCGGAGGCGAACATTATCAAATTACCCAATATCAGTGCTTCCATCCCCCAGTTAAAAGAGGCTATTGAAGAACTGCAATCGAAAGGGTATGCGTTGCCTGATTACCCGGACGAACCGGCCACAACTGAAGAAAAAGCGATCAAGGCCCGGTATGATAAAATTAAAGGGAGTGCTGTAAATCCGGTATTGCGCGAAGGTAATTCCGACAGAAGGGCCCCCAAGCCTATAAAAAATTACGCAAAGAAAAATCCGCATAGCATGGGTGCCTGGGATGTGCATTCCAAAACACATGTGGCCACCATGTCTCAAGGTGATTTTAAATCGAATGAAAAGTCATATACGCTTCCAAAAGCAACTACCCTTACCATCGAACTTCTAAAAAAAGATGGCAACAAAACGCTTCTGAAAGAGGGAATTTCGGTTCAAAAAGCTGAAATCATTGATGCTACGGTCATGAGCAAAAGGGCCCTGCTGGCATTCCTTCAGGAACAAGTGGCCGATGCCAAGCAAAAAGGCATTCTCTTTTCGGTGCATCTGAAAGCAACCATGATGAAAGTATCCGATCCTATTATTTTTGGACATGTCTTGGAGGTTTTCTTTTCGAAGATGTTCCTGAAACATTCAAAAACCCTTAGTGATATTGGCGTAAATCCTAATGATGGGTTAGAAAATTTATTAGAAAAAATACAGCATTTACCCACTGACCAAAGAACGGCCATTGAATCGGATATCGCCACTGCGATGGAAGAAGGTCCTGCGCTGGCCATGGTAAATTCGGACAAAGGGATCACTAACCTGCATGTACCCAGCGATGTGATCATCGATGCTTCCATGCCGGCAATGATCCGAACCTCGGGCAAAATGTATAACGCCCAAGGGAAACTGGAAGATACAAAGGCCGTGATCCCGGATAGCAGTTATGCAGGCGTTTACGCCGCCACTATTGATTTCTGTAAAGAACATGGTGCGTTCGACCCCCGTACTATGGGAACAGTTCCCAATGTTGGTCTGATGGCTCAAAAAGCCGAAGAATACGGTTCGCATGATAAAACCTTTGAAATAAAGGAAACTGGTACCGTACGGGTCATAGACACGCAAAGCAATTCCGTCCTGATGGAACATAATGTGGAGGCTGGTGATATTTGGAGAATGTGTCAGGTTAAAGACCTGCCTATTCAGGATTGGATAAAACTGGCAGTTTCCAGGGCCAGAGCCACTCAAACCCCGGCAGTCTTCTGGTTAGATAGCCAAAGGGCCCACGACAGAGAATTGATCAAAAAAGTAGAGCAGTATTTGCCACTAGAGGATACTGAAGGCCTGGAAATCAAAATAATGTCTCCGGTAGAAGCTACAAAATATACCTTACAACGTCTTAAAAACGGACAGGATACCATCTCTGTTTCAGGAAATGTCCTGCGCGATTATCTTACAGATCTTTTTCCTATTCTGGAGGTAGGAACCAGTGCAAAGATGCTGTCTATTGTTCCCCTGATGAATGGCGGTGGACTATTTGAAACAGGTGCGGGAGGCTCTGCCCCAAAACATGTGGAACAATTCATGGAAGAAGGGCACCTTCGCTGGGATTCCCTTGGAGAGTTTATGGCATTGGCTGTATCCCTTGAATTTTATGGCACTAAAAATAAGAATCAAAAAGCCTTGGTTTTGGCAGAAGCATTGGACGATGCCACCGAAAAATTCCTGAATAATGACCGGTCACCTTCCAGAAAAGTAGGTCAACTGGATTCACGCGGGAGTCATTTCTACCTTGCCCTTTATTGGGCGCAAGCCCTGGCCAGGCAGGACAAAGATGCTTCCCTGAAAGAATTGTTTACCACAATAGCAGGGCAATTGGAAAATGAGACCGCTGGTATCCTAAAAGAATTGCAGGATGCACAAGGTGCTCCACAAAAGGTAGGTGGTTATTATAAACCAGATGCATCCCTTATTGCAGCGGCCATGAGGCCAAGCAAGACCTTTAATGCTATCTTATCGCAAGCCTAATTAAGGGACCAATAAATGGATCGCAAATATTTTTTTGCGCGGAAGGTTGCTTACACCAGGCCCTGTAAAAGAGTATTTTTTTCTTCTTATTTTTGATAAAAAAATGGCGCATGCATAGTTACCAACGGCACCTACTGTTTCTCAATCTGTTGCTGCCCTTTCTTCTCTTCTCACAAGTAAAATATACGCTAAGCGGCGTCATAAGTGAGGCTTCCAGTAACGAGACCCTTATTGGGGTAACGATTGCGATCCCGGCACTCAAAACCGGGGTAACCACAAACGAATACGGATTTTATTCGCTTACCTTACCGGAGGGAACCTATGAGCTTCAGATCTCTTATTTGGGCTATCAGGACAGGATTGAGACGGTAACCTTCGATCAGGACCGTAAGCTCAACTTTCAAATGATCGAAGAAGCAGAGAAACTGGATGAAATTGTACTCACGGAAAATGTAGAAAGACTTAGCATCAGTAAACCACAGATGAGCGTTAATACCCTGTCAGTGCAGACGATTAAAAATATCCCTGTAGTACTGGGTGAGGCCGATATTATTAAGTCGCTCCTCCTCCTGCCAGGAGTAAGTAACGCGGGTGAAGGTGCTTCTGGATTCAATGTGAGGGGCGGGGCTGCCGATCAGAACCTTATTCTGCTGGATGAGGCTATTATTTTCAACTCCTCCCACCTTTTCGGGTTTTTCTCCGTTTTTAATCCGGACGCCATCAAGGATGTCAAACTTTTTAAAGGGGCCATCCCATCGCGCTATGGTGGCCGTGTTTCCTCGGTCCTTGAAATATTTCAGAAAGACGGAAATAGCAAGGAATTTAAAATGAGCGGAGGTATCGGTGCTGTTGCGAGCAGATTGTTGGCAGAAGGACCTATTGTGAAGGACAAAGCTGCTTTTCTGATCGGAGGCAGGGCCTCCTATGCCCACCTTTTCCTTCCCCTTTTCAATGTAGACAATACGGCCTATTTCTACGACCTCAATACCAAAATCAACTATAAACTGAATGAGAATAACAGCCTGTATCTATCCGGGTATTTTGGAAGGGATGTTTTTGGCATCTCCAATACATTTGAAAATATCTATGGGAACAGCACGCTGAACCTGCGCTGGAATCATCTCTTCTCAGATAAGTTATTCAGCAATTTATCCCTTATCTATTCGGACTATTATTATGGCCTTGAATTAGATTTTGTAGGCTTCAAATGGAATTCGGGAATTCAGAATTTCAATGTAAAGTACGACCTGAAGCATTACCTCAGCGACACTTTTCAGGTCAATTACGGCCTCAACAATATCTATTACACCTTCAACCCGGGGAAGATCGTCCCCAATAGTCCCGAATCAGGAATACTGGAAGCGCAATTAACCAAAAAATACGCCAATGAAACGGCTGTTTACGTAGATGCTGAACAGTCCCTGTCAGAAAATCTAAGTGTGCAGTACGGACTACGGCTCAGCCATTTTATGAGGCTGGGGCAAGATGAACTGAATGTCTATGAGAATAATAATCCGGTCATTTTCGACCCTTTCCTGCTTATCTACCAGGAAGCAACCCCAACCGGCGTCATCAATCCGGGACGAGGGGAAACACTGGCCACTTTTACAAATCTGGAACCGCGGGTTGCCCTTGCGTACACGCTAAATACAGAGAGTTCCATCAAAGCGAGTTATACGAGGATCAGCCAGTACCTGCATTTATTGTCCAACACCAGCTCTCCCACCCCGCTGGACGTCTGGACCCCCAGCGGACCTTTCGTGAAACCACAATTACTGGATCAATATGCCTTTGGTTATTTCAGGACACTCAGGGATGGGGAGTACAGTCTGGAAACAGAAGTTTTTTATAAGGACATTCAGAACAGGATCGATTATATAGACGGGGCCAACCTTATCGCCAATAATGCAATAGAACAGGTCATTTTAAATGGGGAAGCACGGGCTTATGGATGGGAACTGCTGCTGCGCAAGAATGAAGGACGCTTTAAAGGATGGCTTGCCTATACCTTATCCCGTTCCGAGCAGCGCACCCCTGGAAGACCGGCCTTCGGGGACAATGGTAGGTCTAATAAGGAAACCGGCATCAATTTTGGCGAATGGTACAGTACTCCTTTTGATAAAACCCATGACATATCGCTCTACGCCGGATATGACCTGAACAAAAAATGGCGCTTTAACACCAATTTTGTTTATCAAACAGGCCAGCCTACCAATTATCCGGTAGGTCAATTCGAGTTTCAGGGGCTTACCGTTCCCTTTTATGGACTGCGGAATCAGGAACGTTTGCCAGATTATCACAGACTGGACCTTTCGGCCACCTTAACCCCAAACAAGAATGCCAACAGATCGTGGCAGGCAGAATGGGTCTTTAGTATTTATAATGTCTACAGCCGCATGAATGCTGCTTCCATAAATTTCAGGCGTAACCAGGATACCGGTGTCAATGAGGCCATTCGGACGTCTATCTTCGGGATTGTTCCGGCCGTAACCTATAATTTTAAATTCTGATGGGACGAATAAGCAATTTCAAAATAATCCTCTTTCTGCTCTTGCTAGGCAGCACTGCCTGTGAAGATGTCATTGAGGTAGATCTGCCTGAAACCGAGACCCGTTTGATCGTAGATGCACTTATTCGGGTCGATATTGATGAACCCTATCTTCCCATTGAAGTGAAATTAACGCGCTCCAGCAATTTCTTTGAGGAAAATACCCCTACCTCTGCAGAGAGCGTACTGATCGCCTATGAAGAGGTTGAAGACAATATCGTGGTATCCCAGGGGCAATCCAGCCTGGCAGAAACAACCCCCGGATCAGGCATTTATGTGCCCGACCCTAATTTCAGTTCAGATCAAAGGATCCCCATCAGTGCTTTAGACCGAAATTATGTCTATACCCTCTATGTCAGACATGAAGGCAGGCTTTACATTGCCCAAACAAAATATGTACCCGTAGTACCCATTAATTCGGTCGTTCAGGGGGAAGGTAGATTGTTCGGGGACGAGGAGACAGAGGTTACCGTAAATTTCACTGACGATCCTGATGCTGATAATTTTTACCTATTCGACTTTGATTTTGGTGAGTACCTGGTAACGGAAGATGAGTTTTATCAGGGCCAGGAGTTTGAGTTTTCCTTCTTCTATGATCAGAAATTTGACCCTCAAACCGTTCTAGAAATTGGCATCCTTGGTGTTGATGAGACTTTTTACAACTATATGGATCAGATCATAGAACAGAGCGGTGATTCCCAGGGACCATTCCAAACCCCAGTATCTACAGTGCGCGGCAACGTTTTCGACATTACGGATCTGGATAATATAGAGGTATTGGACAATGTGGATCAGCCTACCGTCTTCCCCCTCGGGTATTTTGCCATAGTCCAGGAACAAAAAGCCAGCCTCGTCATAGAATAGCATGGGCAACCCCCTTATGAATTGAATGTACGCATAAATTGGAAGATGGCTTCCTCGATCAGGGAAGCGGCATTTTCCATGCTGTAGGCGACGGGTTTGTTTCGATCCCTAATTTCAATCACCTCAGTGAGCCCCTGGGCGCGGCAACTACTTTTCTCCAGTGAAAGCTGCCCGCAGATCGCTACTACCGGGGTCTGGTATTTTTTACCTAATTGAAGTACTCCATGTATTACTTTACCATTCAGGGTTTGAGCATCAATAGCTCCTTCTCCCGTGATGATCAAATCGACCGCCCCTTTTTCAAAGATCGCTTCTAACTTGGAAAGCTGCAGCATAAAATCGATCCCTTTTATAAAAGAAGCGCCAAGGAACGTTTTCAAACCAAAGGCAGCCCCACCAGCCGCACCCGACCCTGGAATAGCTGTATAATCGACCCCTAATTCTTTGTGGACCACTTCCGCCAAAGAGCTGAGCCCCCTATCCAAGGTTGCGATATCCTGATCAGAAGCCCCTTTTTGTCTTGCGTAGACCCATGCTGCCCCATTTGGTCCCGCAAGCGGATTATTGACATCATTTACTGCATACACTGCCACAGATCCCAAGGCCGGTAGTACGTCCTCCTTCCGGATCGAGGCAATGCGCATTAAGTTACCTCCTGTCGGTTCCAACACCTTACCGGCAGGATCAAGGAACCGGTACCCCAGGGCGTGGGCAAGGCCTGTACCCCCATCATTGGTAGCGCTGCCACCCAGGCCAACATAGATCGTTTTGGCCCCTTGCGCTATGGCATGCCTTATTTGCATCCCGGTTCCCAACGTGGACGTTCGCATGGGGTTTCTTTGGTGTTCTTCAAGCAAGACCATCCCGCTGCTCTGCGCTAATTCCACATAGGCTGTTTTTTTCTCAGGATCAAATAAATAAGGGGTCGTTAACGGTTCCCCAAGCGGATCGCAGGAAGGGGAAAGAACCTCCTGAAGGGATCCGCTGCTTTTTACTGCATCCAAAAAGCCATCGCCCCCATCTGAAGCAATTGTAGCATAAACCAATGCATTGGGCGTTGCCCGTTTAATGCCTTTTTTCAGGGCGGCTATGACCTCAGAGGCACTTAGTGAACCCTTGAATTTATCGGGGATTAGGAAGATCTTCATAAGAGAGAAAAGATACGAAAGAAGGCGAAGTTCTAAAAACCATCAGCATATAAAAACAAGATGTGAAGATTAAACATGACATTCTTTGTATTTTTGTCGGGAATCAACAGACCATATCATTGCGTACGAATAAGGAATTATTGATTAAAGGGATCAAACATCTTGCCTATACATTGGCCCTCATGTTCGCTGCACCCCTGACACTGTATCAGGCATTTAAAAACCAGGAGCACCCTTTTTATGTTCCTGTCCTCGTGATTGGGATTATATTGGTAATTGCGGCCATCGCCATGGGTTTCTACAGCATCAAACTGATTATAGATGCCCTTTTTGGTAAAAAACAGACCCCGGCCAATTAAGGGGTCTAAGTTATTGTCCGCTTCATTACAACACACTATCTTTGCCACACTACCGTGAAAAGGCAGCAACTATGATCAAAATTTCACTTCCAGACGGTTCTGTAAAGGCGTTTAAAAAGGGCAGCACTCCTATGGATGTAGCCATGAGTATTAGCGAAGGACTCGCCAGAAATGTCATCTCGGCAAAATTCAATGATACGGTTGTAGAAACCGTCACCCCATTGAATGAGGATGGGAGCCTTACCCTTTATACCTGGAACGATGCCCTTGGGAAAAAAGCCTTTTGGCATTCCAGTTCCCATGTGGTGGCACAGGCGATTGAAGAATTGTACCCGGGGGTAAAACTGACCATTGGCCCTGCCATTGAAAATGGCTTTTACTACGATATCGATTTTGGGGAACACACTATTTCCGAAAAGGATTTTCCTGCCATTGAAAAACGTGCCCTGGAGATCGCACGTGGAAAACACCCTTATAAAATGCGGGCGGTGAGCAAGGAAGATGCGCTTGCCTTTTACAAAAAGCAAGGGAATGAATATAAAATTGAATTGATCTCGAATCTGGAAGACGGCACCATCACCTTCTGTGATCACGACACCTTTACAGACCTATGCCGTGGAGGCCATATACCGAATACCGGTTATATTAAGGCACTAAAATTACTGAGTGTTGCCGGGGCTTATTGGCGGGGAGACGAAAAGAACCCCCAGCTCAGCCGTGTATATGGCATCTCTTTCCCAAAACAAAAAGAGCTTACCGAATACCTTGAGTTACTCGAAGAAGCGAAGAAGCGAGACCATCGCAAATTGGGGAAAGAACTGGAACTGTTTACCTTTTCACAAAAGGTAGGGCAGGGACTTCCTCTATGGCTCCCAAAAGGTGCGGCCCTGCGGGAACGACTGGAACAATTCCTCAAAAAAGCACAAAAAAAAGCGGGGTACGAAATGGTGATCACCCCCCATATAGGGCAAAAAGAACTGTATGTAACCTCCGGACACTATGCTAAATACGGCGAAGACAGTTTCCAGCCCATCCATACGCCAAAAGAGGATGAAGAATTCCTTTTAAAACCCATGAATTGCCCGCATCATTGTGAAATTTACAATGCGAAACCCTTCAGCTATCGGGAATTACCGAAGCGTTATGCCGAATTTGGCACTGTATATCGCTATGAGCAAAGTGGCGAGCTTCACGGACTTACCAGGGTACGCGGCTTTACACAAGATGATGCCCATATTTTTTGCATGCAGGAGCAATTGGATGAGGAATTTAAAAATGTGATCGATCTTTCCCTGTACGTACTGGGATCGCTGGGGTTTGATAATTTCACTGCCCAGGTATCGGTGCGCGACCTGGATAAACCGGAAAAATATATCGGTTCTGTAGCGAACTGGGAAAAGGCAGAACAAGCCATTATAAATGCGGCAGAAGAGAAAGGCCTGACCTATGTAGTTGTACCCGGGGAAGCCGCTTTTTATGGGCCAAAACTCGATTTTATGGTGAAGGATGCCCTTGGCAGGCAATGGCAGCTGGGTACTATCCAGGTAGATTATAACCTGCCGGAGCGTTTTGACCTTACCTACAAAGGGAGTGACAATGAATTACACCGTCCGGTGATGATCCATCGTGCGCCTTTCGGAAGCATGGAGCGTTTTATCGCCTTGTTGTTGGAGCATACAGGTGGTAATTTTCCGCTATGGCTGACGCCGGAGCAGGCTATTGTATTGCCTGTCAGTGAGAAACATGAAAAATATGCCGAAAAAGTTTTAAAATCCCTAGAAAATCACGAAATTCGCGCGCTCGTTGACAAGAGAAATGAGACCGTAGGGAAAAAGATACGGGAAGCAGAAATGAATAAAATTCCATTTATGCTGATCGTAGGAGAAAATGAAGAAGCCGAAGGAACGCTCTCAGTGAGACGCCACAGAGGAGCAGATCTCGGATCCCTAACGATTGAAGATTTCAACAACTTGGTCCAAAAAGAAATAAATAGTACCTTAAAGTCGTTTTGAAAACAAAGTTTAATTAAAAATAAGTAGCCATAGCAATACGAAGAAGATTTAAGCCTCAAACTCGCAGGGAAAACAAAAACCCTCACAATATTAACGAAAAGATTATCTCGGCCAATGTTCGCTTGGTGGGTGATAACGTAGAAATGGGCGTATATCCCACAAGAGAAGCAATTGCAAAAGCGGAAGAGTTGGGTTTGGATTTAGTAGAAATTTCACCGAACGCAGAACCACCGGTTTGTAAGATCATTGATTACAAGAAATTTCTTTACGAGCAAAAGAAGCGAGAAAAGGTGATGAAGGCGAAAGCCACCAAGGTCATCGTTAAGGAAATTAGATTTGGTCCGAATACGGATGACCATGATTACGATTTTAAGAAGAAGCATGCAGAGAAATTCCTGAAGGAAGGGGCTAAATTAAAGGCCTATGTGTTTTTTAAAGGAAGGTCTATCGTTTACAAGGACAAGGGTGAAATACTATTGCTAAAGCTTGCGCAGGAGTTGGAAGAATTTGGTAAGGTAGAACAAATGCCGAAGCTGGAAGGGAAAAGGATGACCATGTTCATTGCGCCCAAACCAAAAAAGTAAAGAAACAAAAGCGAGATAATTAATTATATAAAGGAAACAATGCCTAAGATGAAAACAAAATCCAGTGCCAAAAAGCGATTTAAGCTTACAGGTTCTGGTAAGATCAAAAGAAAGCATGCGTACAAAAGTCACATTCTGACAAAGAAGAGTAAAAAACGCAAGCTTCGCTTAACGCATTCTGGTTTGGTAAATGACGCCGACGTAGATAGCATTAAGGAGCAGTTGCGATTGAAATAATCGCAAGCAAAAGGTACAATATTAACCGTGGAGTCGGGCCCTAAAAGTGCTTTATAAAAAAGCCGCCTGCTACAAAAAAACAAGAAAAAAATGCCAAGATCAGTAAATTCAGTTGCTTCCAGAGCCAGAAGAAAAAAAGTGCTCAAACAAGCCAAAGGTTTCTTTGGTAGACGTAAAAATGTCTGGACTGTTGCTAAGAACGCAGTAGAAAAGGCCATGGTCTATGCTTACAGAGACCGCAGGAACAAGAAAAGAAATTTCCGCTCTTTGTGGATCACCCGTATCAATGCAGGTGCCAGAATGCACGGAATGTCCTATTCACAATTCATGGGTAAGGTAAAAGCGAATAATATAGAACTTAACAGAAAAGTTCTGGCCGATCTCGCCATGAATCATCCCGATGCTTTTAAGGCTGTCGTCGATAAAGTAAAATAAGAAATAATAAACACTCGCTTAAAACCCTGTCTTTCCCGGCGGGGTTTTTTTGTGGCTTTTAAGCAGACCCTATCACAAAAGGCAAATTATAAGCCCCAGGCCGTAAGCAGCAAATGCCGCCCGCCTGCACGGTTTCTGTGTTCACAAAGATAAATACCCTGCCACATACCAAGATTTAAGGTTCCCGAGGTTACAGGGATAAGGACCGAAGCTCCCATGAGCGAAGCTTTTATATGGGCAGGCATATCATCTGGCCCTTCATAGGTATGTACAAAATAGGAGGCGTTTTCAGGAACCATAACATTGAGATGCCTCTCAAAATCGGCCCTGACAGTAGGATCGGCATTTTCATTTAAGGTAAGACTAGCCGAAGTATGTTTTATAAAGACCTGTGCCATCCCGGTATTGATCTTCCTGAGTTCGGGAAATTCCCTTAAAATATGATCGGTAATGAGGTGCATGCCTCTTTTAAAAGGTGGTAAGATCAATTCTTTTTGTAGTAGGATCATGGTCTTCAGGAATTATTTTTAGAATACATCCATAAATGTAAGCCACAATTTAAACATTAAAAATACCTTTGCACCTTACAGTAGCATATTGATTGATCTATCAGGAATAAAATTAGTGGTCACGGATATGGACGGCACCCTGCTGAATTCCAGTCATAAGGTAAGTGGGCGTTTCTTCCATCTCTACGATCAGTTAAAGGCACAAAATATCCATTTTGTGGCTGCGAGTGGCCGGCAATACAATAGCATCGTTTCAAAATTAGCCCCTATCAGGGACCAGATCTATGTAATCGCTGAAAATGGCGGACTCGCCATGTATGGAAAGGAAGAGATTGTGTCTACCCCCTTAGAAAAGGCTACAAAAAATACCATTCTGCATCAACTAAAAGGCAATAGCCAGTTGCACCCGGTACTCTGTGCCAGAAACAGCGCCTATGTGACCGGAAGTTCGCCGGAATTTATACGAGTCTTACGAGAATATTACACGGAGTTTGAGGTGATCCCCGATCTTATGGCGTTCACGGAAAAGGTAATGAAGATCGCTGTCTATCATTTTGAGAGCTCTGAAAAATATATTTACCCGCTGGTGGCCCCCCTGGAAAGCTCCCTGAAAGTAAAAATATCGGGACAACACTGGGTAGATATCTCGCATCCTGATGCACACAAGGGTTTCGCCCTTAAAAAAGTCCAGGAACGACTGGGGGTAAGTCCTGCGGAGACACTTGTCTTTGGTGATTACAATAATGACCTGGAGATGATGGCCTTATCCGATTTTAGTTTTGCCATGGCAAACGCGCATCCCAATGTGCTGAAAGCTGCCAAATACCAGACGGCGAGCAATGATCAATTTGGCGTTGAAAAAGTGTTGGAATCGCTGCTAAAAAGCCTGAATTAGGTTTTCTGTTTCTTTTTACGGGCTGCCGGGAACAAGACGTTGTTCAGGATAAGCCGGTAACCGGGCGAATTAGGATGTAGTTCCAGTTCCGTTTTCGGGTCACCTACCCTATGCTGGTAATCTTCCGGGTCATGACCTCCATAAAAAGTAAAAAATCCTTTTCCCTTGATCCCGTGAATATACCTGGCTTCCCCATTTAGTTTGTTTTCCCCCATTACCAGGACCACCGGTTTAATTTCGCTGCGCTCAAAGGCGGTGGTCTGTCCCATAAATCCTTTGACCAGCATGGTGTGGTTTTGGCATAACATCGTCGGGACAGGATCCCATTTGGCGGAAAATTCCATCAACGAAAAATAATCCGATTCTTTGGGGATGCCAGACCGTTTGTTGGTCATATCAATAGAAGAGAATTCGTACCGCAACGGACTTCTTTCCAGCGTAAAATTCTGAAAGGCAAAGGTGTTGCCAAAATTGAGCTTTCCCTGGTAATTGGCTTCCGAAGGATCACCATCGAACATGGGCTCGCAAATATCGACTCCCTGGGCTGCCAGTGCAATATCGAAACTATCGGTAGCAGAACACATCGCGAACATGAATCCGCCTCCGATAACAAAATTCCTGATCTTTAAGGCCACGGCTCCCTTTTCTTCTGAAACCTTGTTAAAACCCAATTTGGCGGCCCGTTCTTCTGCTTTTAACTTGCCTTCAATGTACCAGGGCTGTGCCCTGTATGCCTGGTAGAATTTGCCATACTGCCCCGTAAAATCTTCATGGTGCAGGTGTAGCCAATCATAGAGCGCCAACTGATCATCCAGCACTTCTTCATCATATATGGTTACGTATGGGATTTCCGCATAGGTCAGTACCATGGTAACGGCATCGTCCCAGGGCTGGTTTTCTTTCGGGCTATAGACTGCAATTTTTGGCGCTTTCTCCAAAATGACGGCATCCTGGTTTTGAGAAGGACTTTCGATCAGGTCCAGGATAGCTTCGGCCTGGGTATCGGACAGGATCTCAAAAGAGACCCCTCTGATCTGGCATTCCCTGCGAATAGCCTCCCCGTCCGGAAGCATAAAGGAACCACCCCTGTAATTGAGCAACCACTGTACTTTCTGTTCCTTGGACAATACCCAGTACGTAATGCCATACGCCTTCAGGTGGTTTTCCTGACTTTCGGCATCCATAGGGATCAGGATCACGGACGCATAAGCACTGTAAGTAAACAAGAACAAAATGAAAAGTAACGTTTTAGCCCGCAGTGCCTTACCCAGGGTAGCTAGCGAAACGAAAATTGAATAAGCGAACGATATCAAATAGTAGTGGGAGGTGCTTATTTTATTAAAATGGGACTTCATTGTCATCCGGGTCAAGATCAGGATTGTCGTTCATGGCACTTCCAAAAGCTTCATCAACATTGGGCAGGTTTTTGGTCAGGAACGGATTCTCTCCGTCGGCATTCATCTTCGATTGAAATTCGAAGGGAGAATCAAAGTCATCCAAGTTATCAAATTTACCCAGTTGTCCAATGAACTTTAACCTAATATTATCTAAACCACCATTTCTGTGCTTGGCTACTATAAATTCGGCCTGTCCCTGTGTCGGGGTCCTTTCTTCATCGTCCCATTCATCAATTTTATAGTATTCAGGACGATAAATAAAAGAAACAATATCCGCATCTTGTTCTATAGCCCCTGATTCCCTCAGGTCGGACAGGATAGGCCTTTTGCTGCCTCCACGGGTTTCTACCGCCCTGGACAGCTGTGACAAGGCGATCACGGGAATATTGAGTTCCTTTGCCAGGGCTTTCAGGTTTCTGGATATGGTAGAGATCTCCTGTTCGCGGTTCCCTCCTTTCTGGCTTCCCCCGGCGGTCATTAATTGCAGATAATCAAGGACGATAAGCTTAATTTTGTGCTGGGATGCGAGTCGCCTGGCCTTCGCACGAAGGTCAAAAATAGACAGTGAAGGTGTATCATCAATAAACAAGGGAGCGGTTTCCAGGGCTTTTACCTTGACATTCAATTGTTCCCATTCATGTTTTTCGAGTCTTCCCGTACGCAGCTTTTCAGAAGATAAGCCTGTTTCGGAAGAGATCAATCGGGTAATTAACTGAACCGAGGACATTTCCAACGAAAAGAACGCTACCGGTATATTGGAATTAACAGCAATATTCCTTGCCATTGAAAGGGTGAGGGCTGTTTTACCCATACCAGGCCGTGCAGCAATGATAACCAGGTCACTGGGCTGCCAACCCGAGGTGAGCCTGTCCAGTTTGTCAAAACCAGAGGGTATACCACTTAAACCATCTTTGTTGGATATCTCCTCAATCTTTTTTTTCGCCTGAATGACCAAATTCTGGGCGGTTTCGGCAGAGCGCTTTAAATTACCCTGGGTAACCTCATATAATTTCGCTTCGGCAGTATCTAACAGGTCAAAAACGTCAGTACTTTCATTATAAGCATCTTCAATAATCTCACTTGAAATCTTGATCAAACTACGTTGAATATACTTCTGTAAGATAATTCTTGCGTGGAATTCAATGTGTGCCGAACTGGCCACTTTCTGGGTGAGTTTTATAAGGTAAAAATCGCCTCCAACCAATTCCAGCCTTCCTTCTTTCCGCAACTCGGCAGAAACGGTTAATAAATCGACCGGTTCCGAGCTTTCAAACAATTTAAAGATGGCTTCATAGATATACCGGTGGGCATCCTTGTAGAATACATCCGGATGCAAAATGTCGATCACCTCATCGACCCCTTTCTTATCTATCATCATAGCACCAATCACAACCTCCTCTAAATCAACTGCTTGCGGAGGTATTTTACCCTTTTCCAGGTTGATCAGCGATGCGGTGCTAATTTTATGACCAATAACGGGACTCGGTTTTTCCATAGCTGCTAAAGTAGGCATTAACCTTAAGTTAACATGGTAAAAATGGAAGCCGATATTAACGGTTCGTCAACAATTAAGGTGTTGATAAGTTACGAATTTATGTTGATAACCAAAAAAAACCGAAGCGTAAATACTTCGGTTCTTGTTTCTCCTTTGAAGCCAGCAGATTAGCCACTGAATACGCCCATATTGGCATATTTATCCATGCGTATTTTAACCAACTCTTTTGGTGATAACTTTTGCAGCTCTTCGTAATGCTTGGCAATTTTATTCTTGACAATTTCGAACGCCTTATCACGATTGGTATGTGCGCCTCCTTCAGGTTCCCTTACGATCTCGTCTATTAATTTTAATTTCTTCATGTCCGCAGCGGTCAGTTTCAGGGCTTCGGCCGCTATTTCTTTATATTCCCAGCTTCTCCATAAGATGGAAGAGCACGATTCAGGAGAAATAACAGAATACCAGGTGTTTTCCAGCATCAGCACCTTGTCTCCTACGCCTATCCCCAGGGCACCACCTGAGGCCCCTTCACCTATGATGACCACAATAATAGGTACTTTTAGACGGGTCATTTCCAGTATATTCCTGGCAATTGCCTCTCCCTGTCCGCGTTCTTCGGCTTCAATGCCCGGATACGCACCAGGGGTATCGATCAGGCAAACCACCGGGATGTCAAATTTTTCGGCCGATTTCATCAGGCGGAGCGCCTTGCGGTATCCTTCAGGATTTGCCATTCCGAAATTCCGTAGTTGCCTGGTTTTTGTGTTATAGCCTTTTTGCTGGCCAATAAACATATAACTCTGATCCCCTATTTTACCCAGACCACCGATCATGGCTTTGTCATCTTTAACATTCCTGTCCCCATGCAGTTCCAGAAAGGAATCGCCGCAAATGGCCCTGATATAATCCAAGGTATAAGGCCTGTTGGGATGCCGGGACAACTGTACCCGTTGCCACGCTGTCAGGTTTTTGTAGATCTCCTTGCGGGTTTCTGTTAACTTCTTCTCAATCTGTTTACAGGTTTCCGTAACATCGACATCACTTTCTTCGCCAATGATCTGGCATTTCTCCAATTGCTCCTCCAATTCCTTAATCGGAAGCTCAAAATCTAAATATTCCATCTAGTATTCGTTTCGTTTGATTCGGCCCACAAATATAAAATATTAATGGCAACCTTCCGGATCAGCTCATTCTTTTTACGCTCTACTTTTTCTTTAGGATACCATAAGCAAACACGGTTAGGAGTATGAGTATGGCCACCACATAGAACATTGCGTTCCTTTTTTCACTATCGCCAAAAATCGCAATGGCAGGCAACATACCATAGATGGGCTACAGGTTCACTGTTAACAATACGGTGTAAGGGCCGCAAAACACATCACCTTCACCGAAGCAATGAAAGCATAAAAAGAAGGTGGAGGTGATTGTTAAGATTATCGTTTGGCATTTTGCAGCAAATAAAAACCTACAATACCGAAGGCCAGGTTGGGGATAATGACGGCCAGAAGGGGTGAAAAACCGGATTGTTCTGCCATGGTACCGAATACCTTGTCAAAAAAGATATAAATAAAGGCTACTCCAATTCCTAAGGCCAGATTTACCCCCATACCACCCCTTCTTTTAACCGAAGATACTGCAACGCCTATAATGGTAAGGATAAAGGCCGTAAGGGGTAGTGCCCAGCGTTTGTATTTTACGAGAATATACGTATTGATATTGGAAGCTCCCTTTTTACGCTGGGTGTCAATGAACTTATTCAGTTCAAAAAGGTTTTTGGTTTCCGCTATGTAAGAAACAGGGGTAAGATCATCAATTTTGAAATTGAAGATGGTATCGAGCCTTCTTTTGTTTAGGATGATCTCCTCATTTCCCACAAGTTTTCTGCTAGTATAGCTGGTAAGCCTGTAAATACTGTCCTTGGGGATCCAACGTATATTGCCCGCGCTTATTTTTTCTTCTAATTCATTGTCCTCGTTGAAATGTTCAAAAGTGAAATTATAGCCTATCTGGCGATCCGGATCGAAACTGCTCACATAGATAAAGTCATTTTCATTCAGCTGGTTAAAGATATTGCTGGTTACACGGTCCTGCTTACCTTTTTTAAGGTATTTGTATTTGAACTCATGATACCCGATACTGGCATTTGGCACTATGAACATGCTCATAAAAAACATGAGCACGGCAATAATGGATGCCCCGATCAAGTAAGGCTTTAAAAATCGCCCATAGGAAACCCCTGAACTAAGAATGGCAACAATTTCTGTGTTGTTGGCCAGCTTGGAGGTGAAAAAGATTATGGAAAGAAAAAGGAATATAGGAAAGAGCAGGTTGCCAATATATATGGTAAAATTCATATAATAGATCAGGATCTCATTCAAAGGCGCCTCATTGTCTATTATTTTACCAATCTGTTCCGCCAGGTTCAGCATAATCCCGATGGGTATGAACAACAACAACATCATCCCGAATGTCAGGAGGTATCTTTTTAGAATGTACCTGTCGAGAATTTTTAACATTACAATCGCTTGTCCATTTGTTTTACCATCATCGCTTTCCAGTGGCCAAAATCTCCTGCTAAAATATGATTTCTCGCCTCACGCACCAACCAAAGATAGAAACCAAGATTATGGATGGTGGCAATTTGTTTTCCGAGGTATTCATTCGCCACAAAAAGATGCCGCAGGTAGGCTTTGCTGTATTCACGGTCAACAAACGTAGGCCCGTGCTCATCTATGGGCGAGAAATCGTTCTCCCACTTCTTATTTTTGATATTGATGGTCCCATGGGCGGTGAATAACATCCCATTCCGGCCATTACGGGTAGGCATCACACAATCGAACATGTCGATTCCGAGCGCAATGTTCTCCAATAAATTGATGGGGGTACCTACTCCCATCAAATACCTGGGTTTATCTTCCGGCAAAATAGCACAAACCACTTCGGTCATCGCATACATCTCTTCTGCCGGTTCTCCAACAGAGAGCCCGCCAATGGCATTTCCTTCGGCCCCCACGCCGGCAATATATTCTGCAGACTGTTTTCGGAGGTCTTTAAAAGTAGACCCCTGTACTATGGGGAAAAAACTTTGGGAATAGTTGTATTGAAGCGGTACTTTTTCCAGGTGTTTGATGCACCTGTCCAACCAACGGTGTGTCATATGCATGGACCGTTTGGCATATTCGTAGTCGCACGGATAGGGTGTACATTCGTCAAACGCCATGATAATATCGGCCCCAATGACTCGTTGGATCTCCATCACATTTTCGGGCGTGAAAAGATGGAGGGAGCCGTCTATGTGCGACTTAAATTTAACGCCCTCTTCCTTTATCTTTCGGTTGGCAGATAAGGAATAGACCTGGTATCCTCCGCTATCGGTAAGGATATTCCTTTCCCAGCCCATAAATTTGTGCAACCCGCCGGCTTCTTGTAAAATGCGTGTAGAAGGGCGTAAATAGAGGTGATAGGTATTCCCCAAAATAATATCCGGATCTATTTCCTCCCGCAATTCCTTTTGGTGCACACCCTTAACGGAAGCTGCGGTGCCAACAGGCATGAAGATCGGGGTTCTGATGACACCGTGATCAGTGACCATTTCCCCTGCCCTGGCTTTCGTACTGGGATCCGTATGTTGTAATGTAAACTGCAAGTAGTTCTATAAGTAGGCAAAGATAGACATCCCTGCACAGATTTTCCTTAACAAAAAAATAAAGTTCAACCCGCCATTGCCTCGTTGATAAAATATAATAACTCCAGTTGTAGAAGCCGAAGAATGCCATTACTTTTGGCCTCAAAATAAGAAGTATTCGCATGTCAAATTTGCAGGAATTACAAAAATTGGTGGTCCAGGTACGCAGGGATATCGTACGCATGGTACATAAGGTAAATTCTGGCCATCCGGGAGCATCCCTCGGGTGTACAGAATTTTTTGTCGCACTATATTATGAATTAATGGACATCAAAAAGACCTTTGAGATGGATGGCATCGGGGAGGACATTTTTTTCCTTTCCAATGGGCATATCTCCCCGGTCTATTACAGTGTTCTGGCCCGGCGCGGGTATTTTCCCATCGAGGAATTAAACACCTTTCGCCTGCTCAATTCCCGCCTTCAGGGACATCCTACTACGCATGATGGCCTGCCGGGCATCCGCATCGCCTCCGGCTCGCTGGGACAGGGCTTGTCTGTTGCTATTGGGGCTGCCCTGGCGAAAAAACTGAATGGCGACACCCATCTGGTTTACAGCCTTCACGGAGACGGAGAATTACAGGAAGGACAGAACTGGGAAGCCATCATGTATGCAGGAAGTAAAAAAGTAGATAACCTCATTGCTACCGTAGACCGTAACGGGCAACAAATAGATGGTAAAACGGAAGAAGTAATGGCTTTGGGCGATGTAGGTGCCAAATTCAAAATTTTCGGGTGGGATGTATTGGAACTTAAAGAAGGGAATGACCTGAAAGCGATTATAGACGTTATGAAGGAAGCCCGATCCAGAACCGGAAAGGGAAAGCCTGTTTGCGTGGTGATGCATACGGTAATGGGCCATGGTGTCGACTTCATGATGCACACCCATGCCTGGCATGGAAAAGCGCCAAATGATGCACAACTGGCTACTGCCTTGGCACAAAACCCTGAAACATTAGGTGATTATTAAACCTGCATTTAAGAATAGCATATGAAAAAATATATCGATCAAGGCCAAAAAGATACAAGAAGTGGTTTTGGAGACGGAATGACCGAATTGGGAAGGACCAATCCAAAAGTAGTGTCCCTTTGTGCCGATCTGGTAGGTTCCCTTAAATTAGAGCAGTTTATTGAAGAAAATCCTGATCGCTTTTTTCAGGTTGGGATTGCAGAGGCCAATATGATGGGGATCGCAGCCGGCCTGACCGTGGGTGGCTATATCCCTTTTACGGGTACTTTTGCCAACTTTTCCACAGGGAGGGTCTATGATCAGATCAGGCAATCCATTGCCTATTCGGATAAGAATGTAAAAATATGCGCTTCCCACGCCGGACTTACCCTGGGTGAAGATGGAGCTACCCACCAGATATTGGAAGATATCGGGCTAATGAAAATGTTGCCGGGCATGACAGTGATCAATACATGCGACTATAATCAAACAAAAGCAGCCACTATTGCTATTGCAAAACACCATGGACCTGTCTATTTAAGGTTTGGGAGGCCAAAAGTCCCCAATTTTACAGCACCCGACCAACACTTTGAGATCGGGAAAGCGGTGCTCCTTACGGAAGGGTCCGATGTAACGATCCTTGCCACGGGTCACCTGGTATGGGAAGCCCTGGTTGCAGCCGAAGCACTGGAAGAAAAAGGTATATCTGCGGAAGTCATCAATATCCACACCATCAAACCATTGGATGAAAAGGCGGTGCTTGCCTCTGTACGTAAAACGGGATGCGTCGTAACAGCCGAGGAGCACAACTTTTTGGGTGGCATGGGCGAAAGTATTGCCAGAACCCTTACCTGCCACTACCCTGCCCCACAGGAGTTTGTTGCCACTCAGGATACTTTTGGAGAAAGTGGCACTTCCGATCAATTAATGGAAAAATACGGATTAGACAATAAAGCCATTGTGAAGGCCGTTTACCGGGTATTAAAAAGAAAGGCATAATACGGTATCGTTGTTGATACTGCTATTGTGGTATCAAAAATGAACATATTATGAAAAAAACACTTTTAATGGTGACTTTTGCTGTGATCAGTACGGCCACATTTGCACAAAATGGTTCTGGATTTGGAATAAAAGCCGGATTGAATTACAACAAAAATGGTGACCTTACGCAAGTAATTGGTAACGCTGCAAATGATATTATAACGGGCGCAGATGGTAAAGTTGGCTATCATGTAGGTTTTTGGGGTAAAATAGATTTGCCTAAACTTTACATTCGTCCCGAAGTGGTCTATACCAAGACCAAAAGTAGCTATGAAGTGGGTACGAGTACCAACGATTACGATATCTCCAAATTGGATGTTCCCGTCTTGTTGGGCCTTAAAATTATAGGTCCATTGCATGTTTTTGCCGGACCCGCATTTCAATACATCCTGAAAAATGACTTGAAAGATATTGAGTTAGCTGATGTTGAAAGTGACTTTACGGTTGGTTTGCATGCAGGTGCCGGTGTTAATTTAGGAAAAATTGGGTTGGATGTGCGATACGAAAGAGGATTCTCAAAAAATGAAGCCGATTTAATAAACATTACCCCTCCTAGCAGAATAGATTCCAGGCCTTCTCAGGTTATTTTCAGCCTGTCATTAAAGCTATAAAAGAGCAAACCTGTACTAAAGAAAAAAGCCCCGAAAAATTCAGGGCTTTTTTAATTTTAGTTAGTTATTCTTATCCAGGTAATCCGGGATCCCATCATTGTCGGCATCTGGAAATGTTATATTTCCCTGGGCATCAATAATGATCTCGTCTCTCGTAGGGATGCCATCCCCATCATCATCCGGGTCAACATGATTAGCAAACCTGGGGGATCGCAACCGTTCTTCTTCTTTAATGTCCGTGTTATCATTGGTAACATCCCCATTCCCATCAATATCCTCCTGTATGGAAGGAATACCATCGTTATCGTAATCCGTCTCAGGTATGTATAACCCCACATTCACCTTAAAGATCAAGGGCGAATAAGCGGGTATCCCATTGTTAGCTGTATTGTAATACGCCAGGCCAGAGGGTAAAAACATAACGCCAACTCCGCTGTTGGTTATTTCAGTGGTACCGTCAGGGTTTTCAACAATAGCGTCGCCTACCTTAAATTGTGACATGCCACGCGCATACCCTCTAAGGAAAAAGGGAAGGTATTGCCAGGTATAATCCGATGTGGCATCAAAAAGTGTCCCGTTGAGTAAGGAACCTTCATACTTCACATAGGTAGAATCGGCCTGGGTTGGTTGTTCTCCCATTCCCTGTCTTGCCACTAAATAATAAAGTGTATGAGGAACCGTCTCTTTATCATTCAGGCCAAAGTCTTCAGATTTAACCTCAATCGTTATCGACTGAACATCCTGAATAAGGGGTCTTTTATCACTATTGATACCCGCAATGGTGTCCAAAACAATGGCGTAATTAAAATTTGCCGGAGGCGACTGAAAGTCCTCGTAATTGTAGAAATGGGTTTCCAGATAGGCCTGTATGGCAGCCTGATCTTCCGCAACCACTTCACTCAACAATCTGGGAGGGATCAAGTCAAACTCGGGACCATCATCATTCTTACAAGCGACAAGTAAAACAAACACAGTCATTGCCAGAATGACTTTTCTCATTTGCATAGCTTTCCTTTTAAAGGCCGCAAGATACAATTTTCCCCTATTTTTGCAGGAGTCCTTAACAAAGAATTTGTAATCGTATGCGCATTGATAAGTACTTGTGGTGTACCCGGTATTACAAGACCCGTAACCAGGCGACGGAAGCCTGCAAGAAAGGGCACATCCAGATCAACGGGCAAACAGTTAAACCATCGCGCGATGTCTTCCCCTCGGATGAACTGGTGGTTCGGAAGCAACAGATCAGCTATCAGCTCACCGTGCTGGAGATCCCGGAAAGCAGGGTGGCCGCCAAAATAGTCGGATTGTACCGTAAGGATACAACCCCGTCAGAGGCCCTGGAACACCATGAAATTCAAAAACTGGCGAAGGAATATTATCGCAAGAAAGGAACAGGAAGGCCTACCAAGAAAGACAGACGAACCATAGACGACTACCTGGATGAGCCTGAATAAAGACTATTGGGAAGAACGCTACCAAAAAAACGCATTGGGCTGGGACATTGGGGGTATTTCTACTCCTTTAAAGGAATATATAGACCAGCTCCGTTCCCGGGACCTTAAAATACTTATCCCGGGGGCAGGAAGGGGTTATGAGGCCGAATATCTTTTTCGAAAGGGTTTTCATTTGGTCTATGTACTGGATATCGCAGCGCAACCGCTGCAAGACCTCAAACGGCGTATTCGTCATTTTCCGGAAGACCAACTACTCCTGGGCAATTTTTTTGAATTGGAGGGCCAATCATTCGACCTGATCCTGGAACAAACCTTTTTTTGTGCTTTACTGCCAGCACAACGGGAGGCATATGCAAAAAAAATGGCTGAACTACTTACCGAAAAAGGAACGCTTGCGGGACTGTTGTTCGATTTTCCCTTAACAGAAAAAGGTCCGCCTTTCGGTGGCAGCTATGAAGAGTACCATGGCCTTTTCTCCCGCTTCTTTGAAATAAAAAAGCTGGAAAGGGCAACCAATTCCATTCCTCCAAGGCAGGGTACCGAACTGTTTTTTATCTTTGAAAAGAAATCTGATTGATCCATGCAAAATAAAATTCTTTCGCACGCCCAAATACAACACATCGTTAGACGCATTGCCTATCAGATCTATGAGGCCAATGCGGAAGAGAAAAAGATCATCATTGCCGGTATTGATGGCGGTGGACTAGCCCTGGCAAAGAAGATCCAACGGGTATTGCAGAAGATCACGGAAGCGGAGATAGAGTTATGCAAAGTCTTTATGGACAAATCCAACCCACTGAAAAGCGGGGTTTCCACTTCCATGCCTGAGGCCGACTATGCCCACCAGTCTATTGTGCTGGTAGACGATGTGCTAAATTCTGGTTCTACGCTTATTTATGGGGTTCATCATTTCCTGAAAACACCTTTAAAAAAGCTCAAAACGGCTGTATTGGTAAACAGAAATCATAAGAAGTATCCTGTAAAAGCGGATTTTAAAGGTATTTCCCTCTCTACTTCTTTACAGGAACATGTCCATGTACGGTTCCAGGCAAAGAACGATCTGGTGTATCTGGACTAACCCAATAATGCCCTTATTTCCACTACCACTTCTGCTACCGTTTTAGTATCACAGGGAATGGTATGTGCTGCCTGCTGGTAGAACAGGTTTCTCTCGAACAGGTGTTTTCCTATAAATTCGGGTAGTTCTTCTTCTGACAGATGGGCAATTAATGGCCGATGCGCCTTCTCTTTTTGGAGTCGGGCAACCAGGCCCGGAATAGTCATTTTTAAATAAAAAGTGTTGGAGGTATGTTTGCTGATCAGCGTCATGTTTCCGCTGTAGCAAGGCGTTCCCCCACCGACAGACAGCACAAAGGAGGTATCCTTTTGGAGTAGTTGTTGGAGTAGTTCATGCTCTTTCTTCCTAAAAAACAACTCCCCTTTCTCCCTGAAGATGTCCGGGATACTGCTGTGGAGTTCGGATTCGATATGGGTATCGAGATCGATAAAAGGAATTCCCAGCTCCCGGGCCAGGGCCTTCCCTATAGCCGATTTTCCACTCCCCATATAACCAACCAGGACAATCTTCATTTCTTATTTTTTTTGTAAAAATGGCTGAAATACAGGGATATTCAAAAAAAAATAAAATTATCCTTTAATGAACTTGAAAAATTAATAATAGATAGTATATTTGCACCCTCTTAAGGGGCTCCCCCGGAGCCTCAAAAGAAAACGGCCTTTAACATAATGACCTGGTAGCTCAGCTGGTAGAGCATCTCCCTTTTAAGGAGAGGGTCCTGGGTTCGAATCCCAGCCAGGTCACTAACTAGTGAAAAACCCACCTCAAAAGAGGTGGGTTTTTTGTTTGGAGAAATAACGGGCTTGCTTGTGTATTTCGATATAGCGAAAAACCCGCAACCGAAGATTGCAAATGTTTTGCATTTGTAACTCGGGACGACTGGGTCCAACTAGCGAAGAGAAGTTCATCCCAGCCAGGTCACTAACAAGCGCAAAACCCGCCTCAAAAGAGGTGGGTTTTTTGTTTGGAGAAATACCGGGCTTGCTTGTGCATTTTGACATAGCGAAAAACCCGCAACCTAAGATTGCAAATGTTTTGCATTTGCAACTCGGGACGGCCGGATCTGACACGCGAAGTCATGTTAATCCAAGCAAGGGGCCAATGAATGAAAAAAAAAGGCACCCTAACGGATGCCTTTGCTCTTTTTCTGGATAAGGGTTTTAATTTCCAAAGCTGCCAGCCAGTTTACCGCTAAACGGCCTGGACCTTTTAAAGAGTTTTAGCAGTGGTTTAAAGTAACTGGCCAGGGTATAAGGCTCAAAATCGAAACGAAACATCACCTGCAGATCTTTGTCACTTTTTACGCAGAGGCCATTTCTTATCTCGAAATCAAGAAAGGCTACGTCCGTTACAGCCTGCCTTCTCCGATCACTGTAAACAAAGGTATTACCGGAATTGGCCAGATAGAAACGAAACGATTTGTAGTTCCCTTTTTCGAGCGAAAGCCTGCTTCTAACTTTAATAAAAAATTCAGTATGAATCCCTTTCGGATTCAATTCGGCCTGCTTTGGGAAATCTTTGATAAAATGTTCATTTCCGTTTTCATCTAAGGCTGAGAACTTCGTAATGTTTAGGAACATTTCTGAAACCCCAAGCTTGCTTGCCCGGTTGTTCTTTAGTATAAGTTCCTTTGCATCGGTTTCATTCATATCCCAGACCTCTGTCCAATTATAGGCAAAGGGATTTGTATGAAACATGGTAGGATAATATGTTATTTTTTTCATGATAGTCAATAATTAAAAATTTACGAGGCAAAATTCCAACATAACGGACGGCTAAAAAACAAGGATGTTTTCCTATTTCTATGCTATTTTACCATTTTTAAGGAATAATTAAGAATATATGGGGTAATATACCTTATTTATTAAGATCGGGTATGAGAATGCCAGGAGCATGAGGGATTGTAATTCCTGTTAGACTGAAATTCGATTCGCTTTGTATATTTCTTCCAGGTTAAATAGCGTAAACCAGCTAAATCATTTGATTGTTATTCGTTGTAAGAATGTTTTATACAAGCTATTCGGATAGTAGTAAAGACCCCTATTGATGGTTTGAAAATTGTAGCAATCCGGTAGTATGAGTATTGCTAAAGGAAGCTTCCTGAATAAAAGAGGCAACAATCAAATACTCTTTAGAACAACCTGACCAGTAAAAAAGCTGATCGAACTATTTTATAAGACTATTTGATCGTTGCCTGCTAAAATCGAACCAGGAAATACCTGATTAGCTTTTGCCTAATGGCCACCATCACTATGGCCGCCACCGCCACCTTGACCGCCGCCGCCTTGGCCACCACCACCTTGGTGTCCGCCTCCGCCACCGCCTTGACCACCGCCGCCTTCTTTTATGGTAATATCCATATAAGTAAGGTTATTTACGGGATCAATAACAGCGACACCTCCTCTATTTCCTTCGGCATCTTCAGATTCGGTAGTTACTTCCTCTTCAATTGGCAAAGAGATTGCTGTCAGATCGTCAAAAAAGGTATTTAACGGAACAACGCCACCAGACTCATCCAAACTGAATGTTATTCGGTAATCACCAACATCCTCATTTAAATGTCTTACCGCCCAGGTATACCCATAAATTATTTTACCCTTTACATTCACTTCGGCATTATAATAACCAGGACCATCATCAGCCTCATATACCGCCTGATTTAAAATAGGTTCATTTACCAAATCCTCTCCTGCATTGGTCTCAGTCCATCCCAGATTGGGTATCCAGGTCAATGCTCCGGGTGCAATGGAATCATGAGGAATATTTAACTTTTGGATAGTCAATCGCGCATTATGCGAATAGACGGTAGCCTGTGTTCCAGGCCCATAAATGACTGTGGAATCCAATTCTGTCTGCAGCCCATGAACTTCGTCTATACCCCAGCTGTCTACATGCCTCATAGCATATTCTACCACAGGAGTCGCCAGATTTTCTATCAATACGATTTCTACCCTAACATGGGAATTAACACCCCAGTCAATAGATTCCAGATTATCTCCCCAATCAATCAAATCGACATTCACAGGTTCTGTTGCCATAATATTATCGGCTTGCCATACATTGGAAGCTACTTTCTGAATGTAAGCCCTGTATACGGTACTTGAGCCGTCTCCAGGTTCTGATCCATCTTCACATAATGAAGGTGCCAGACTATTTGGCTTGCAACTGTAGACAGGTGCACTAGGATCAATGGGATCTTCACCCCATACATACCACCATTCTCCTTCTAATAAAACTTCTCCCACAATTGGCGGTTCCCTCAGGGTTTTAGCAAATCCATCGGACCAAATAACCGGGAATGAAAGGTTATTGCCTTCTGTTTGTTCTTCATCAAAGAACACAGGCTTCACCTCTTTCAACATTTCTTCTAACGTTAGGGTATCCCTAATGACAGTCTCAACAATAACTTCTTCTGTTATTATTTCTTCTTTTGTACAATAAGTTAAAAAAAGAAGTAAAAAAGCACTCATTGTACCTCCCAGAAAGATTTTGATTTTTTTCATAACTATACTATTTAGGTTAACATTTTATTTTACCTCTCAATGGATGGTGCGTATAGTTCGTGGGGGGAGAAAATCCTTTAGGCAATTTTACGAACCTAAATAAGAACCTGCAATGACTATAATCATCCCTAAGCATCTTCAATGACCCTGATCATTTCGGTTATAAAAAAGGCTTCTATTATAGGTTATTTGAGGTCAATAAAACTGATGGGCGATGGCCCAGGATACCCTATAACGTCAGGACCGGGAATGTCTGATTTCCCAAGATGAGCTGACCATGGTCATTTCCAATGGTCAACTGACCAAGGTCATTTCAACTGGCTGCCAATGCTTTTACTTTTATGCCAATATTCATTCTAAAATATGATATCATGAAAAAAGCATTCTTATTAGCTGCATGTATAGTTCTAGGAACTACTGCACTAACCGCCCAGGACCAGGATAAAATCCAGGACCGGGACCAGGACCGATTAATGATGGTAGATGGTGATGTCCTTCAGATAAGGGATCGTGACCAAATACGTTTACAGGAACCCATCACACTAAATGATGGTACTATTGTAAATCCGGATGGCACTTATATGACCAGGGATCGCGACAGGCTTCGTTTACAGGATGGAGAATGTCTGGACAGTGACGGTATAAAATACCGCAACGAATACCAATACAGGTATAAAGTGCAACAAGAAAATAAAGGCCTTGCTCAGGCTCAAACTCAGGAACGGAACCAAAACAGGTACCAGATCATGATGATAGAAGGAGAAGCCTTTCAAATCATGAACCGCGAGCAAAACCGCATCCAGGATCAAGTAAGCCTTGGTGATGGTATCATCGTGAACCCTGATGGCAGTTACCAAAACCAGGAACGTAAGCAATTACGCCTAAAAGATGGTGAATGTATCAATATGGACGGCGCCATGTTCAAAAACACCTATCAACACCGCAAAATGATATCCCAGAAAAAAATGATGGGAAAGAAAACGATGATGAAAAAAGGCGTTAAAAAAGCAACCGGAAAAAAAAGTAGCAAATAATTAGAGACAGGCAGGTTAGGAAGAATCGGATCATTGGTTCTTATTAACCTGCCCTTCATTCTAAATCTTCTCTCCAATGCGTATCAACATAAATCCCGGGCTTCTTTTACTTTTATTACTGCAAATGAATCTCAGTGCGCAGAACAACAAGAATTCCGCATCGGGAATCAACGCCAATGAGGAGTCTTTCTTTTTAACCGATATCAGTTTTATTAATGACGCGGTATTCATGGGGAGAAGAGATTCTATCGCAGCCCCTTATATTTACCCCTCATTTAGTTACTTTGATAAATCGGGATTTTTTGCAGATGCTTCCTTCTCGTACCTCATCAATTCCGATGAGAACCGTATTGATTTGTTTTTACTTAGTGCGGGATTCCTCTTTGAATGGGAAAAATGGCATGCAGGAATTTCAGGAACTGCCTATTTTTACAGTGAAGACAGCTATAATGTACGGTCAGAAACCGTTGGGGACCTCTCCGGCTTTCTGACATATGACCTTAACATAGTGGACCTATCAGTACTTGCCAGCACCTTCTTTAACAATGAAAGCTCGGCCGATATTTTTGCCGGATTGATGCTGGATAAGGCCATTTACAACAGTGACCGTACCTTTGTCATAGACCCTACCCTAACCATTTATGCAGGATCGCAATATTTTTATGAAGAATATTATAATACCAGCAGGTTAGGCAATCGTAAAGGACAAGGCGCAGGGAGCGGCATTACCCAACCACCGGTCACCAACCTGGTGGAGATAAAGGAAGCTTCCAAGTTTCAGTTATTGAATATAGAGGTAGGACTCCCGATGCAGTACCAACATAAACACTTCATTTTTTCCTTTACCCCTGTTTTAGCCTTGCCACAGAGCAGTGCTACCATTACCACCGAAGACGCGGTAATAACAGAGGAACTGGAAAGCACCTTCTATTTTTCGGCCGGGATCAGTTATTGGTTCAATTCGAAAAAGGCAGGGAACTAAAGGAACGAAGGGCCCTTTTTAAACCGGGTAAACGAGGTTACCAGAGAAACCAAAACCCACCTTTTTAGGGTGGGTTTTTGAATTGTCTTTGAAAGTTACGACTTAGTCAATACTTTATCTTATTCTCCAGTTGTATTTGCAGTTCACTTTTTTTCAGTTGCGTATTCAGTTTTTTCAATTCCACTTCCATAAAATCCCTGAATTTCTTGTTGACAAGGTCCAAACGCTCATTGAAAATGGCGTAAACCTCCCGCTGCTGGTCCGTGGGCCTGAAGTCGACGCCATTCCCTGTAATATCGCTTGCAAGGGCACTCAGCCTCCCGTAAAGTTTCATGGGGGCCCTGAAGGCATCTTCCCTGGCACCCGTCAGTTGAATATCGTAAAGCGTTCCTGCGATCGATTCCGCCAACTTGCGCAGTTCTTCCGCTTTTTCAAGGTCGCCCTTCTTCTTCAATTTTGGTATTAGTTCCGTTAGTTCTGCCCTAATTTCCTCAATATCATTGATCATGGTCACTGCTACATTTATGGCATCGCGAAGTTCGATCGAAAACGCTACCTGTTGTTCAATTTCTTCGATGGTCCCTTCAGAGGAAGGGTCTTTTAACACCTCCACTTCCCGGATATATTCTTCCTCCCCAACGATCAGTTTAACCTTGTAGGTGTCCGGAACAACTTTTGGGCCATATTGGCCCCTCATCAGGTCGAGGTCCCACGTGACCAGCGGCCGCCATCCTTCACCATTGAGCTGTACCCAGGGCCTTCCGGGAGGCGTAGTTTGTAATTTGGGCTTGTAGGTGGGTTCGTAGCGCAGGTCCCACATCACCCTGTTGATGCCCTCCCCGTTCTTCCCTTCCAGGGTCCTTACCACTTCATTATTTTGAGTGACTATTTGAATAGTGACTTTTTGATCGGTACTATCCTTCAGGTAATAATTGATGTCTGCCCCATAGGCAGGGTTTCTGCCCGAGTTCATGCTTGGTCCGTCTGTTTTAATACTCTGCTGCTCCTGAAAACGGTAGGCCTGCCTCAGGCTGAAGAGATGCGCCGGCTTTGCGCGAGCATCAATATCATATTCACGCAAGGGTGAAATATTGTCCAGGATGTAATAGCCCCTTCCATAGGTACCCACCACCAAATCATCAAACCGCTGCTGTATTTCGAGCCAATAAACGGGTGCCGGTGGAAGGTTGTTCCTTAAACGCATCCAGCTCTTACCGTCATCATGAGAGATGTATAGGCCATTATCTACGCCCAGGTACAACATGCCCTGGCGTTTTGGATCTTCTTTGATGACATGCGCAAAGCTGTGTACCGACTTAGGTACGGAAGCACTGATCAATTTCCAGCTTTGGCCATAATCTTCGGTTTTGTAAACATAGGGATCAAAATCGCCCATCTGATGCAAATCGACCGTTATATAGGTAGTTCCTTTCGTGAACCGTGACGGTTCAATATTGGCTATGGTGCCCCATTTGGGAAGGTTGGGTATATTCCCGGTAACATTAGCCCAGTTTTGACCCCCATCTTTGGTGAGTTGTACCTGACCATCATTGCTTCCGGTCCAGATAAGGCCTGGTTCCAATCCAGATTCTACAATACTGAACAAAACAGATCCGTCAAAAGTCATCAGGTTATCCGTGGCGATGCCGCCGGAACTTTGCTGATGCGACTTATCGTTCAGGGTCAGGTCCGGGCTAATTACCTGCCAGCTTTGGCCGTCGTCATCACTTTTGTGCACGAACTGACTGCCTACATAGACCCTGTGTTTCGTATGAGGGGAAAAAGCCAGTGGGAAATTCCAGTGCCAGCGATATTTCAGTTTGCCCGGCTCCCATCCATAGCCTGCTTCGGGCCAGACCCGTACATCCCGGGCGTGGCCGGTTTTGGCATTATAACGCTGTAATCCGCCATCATAACACCCGGACCAGACAATGTCATTGTCAAAAGGATCGGGTTGGGCAAAACCGCTCTCACAACCGCCAACCCCTTTCCAAAGACCCAACGGAATATAGCCTTGCCGACTATTACTTGGCCCCATATAGGAATAGCCGTCCTGCCGATTTCCATAGACATTGTACGGAACCTGATCGTCCACGGAAACATGGTACATCTGCGCAATGGGCAGCACAACACGCTGAAAGCTTTTTCCATGGTTCAGCGTAATACTGGCGCACCCATCGTGTGCCACCATCATACGGTCAGGATTGGTAGGATCTAACCAAATATCGTGGTTATCCCCACCTGCACTATACCCTCCTTTAATGGTCTTGCCGCCGTCTTTGGAGCTGCCAAACTTGACGCTTGCAAAATAAAGCTCGTTAGGATCTCCCGGCGAAACAGCCATACGCGTATAATAAGGAGCGCGTTCGGCAATGTCATGATTACGTGTCTGCAAGGTCCAAGTATTGCCAAAATCTTCAGATCGGTACAAGGCCGGGCTATCGATCTCAAATAAAGCATACACGATATCCGGTTCGGAATGGGAAATGGCCACGGCAGTTTTACCGACGGGATTATCAGCTCCTCCTGGCAGTCCGTTTTTTGAAAGTGCTTCCCAGGATTCGCCCCCATCGGTAGAACGGTATACTCCTCCTCCTGGACCGCCGCTTGTTAATCCCCAGGTATTGATATGAACAGACCACATGGCCACCAGCAGTCGATCCGGATTCTTCGGATCCAATGCAAGTTCGGCGGCCCCTGTATTTTGATCCACAAAAAGTACTTGTTTCCATGTAACACCACCATCAATGGTTTTGTAGACGCCCCGTTCCTGCTGGGGGCCATAGGTGTGTCCTAAAGCCGCGGCATATACAATATCCGGATTGGTTGGATGCACGATAATACGACCAATCCTTCCTGTCTTTTCTAACCCCATTTTCTTCCAGGTCTTGCCGGCATCTTCCGATTTATAGATCCCGTCGCCCATGGCATGTGCCGGCCTTATAATAAAGGTTTCCCCGGTCCCTACCCAGACAATATCCGGATTGGTAGGCGCAATGGCCACCGCACCAATGGAGGAAACGTCCTGCTCATCAAAAATGGGATCCCAATTAAGTCCGCCATCGGTGGTTTTCCATAAGCCTCCGGAGGCTGCACCGATGTAGTTGGTCATAGGGTCGCCCGGTACCCCGGCGATCGCTATGGCCCTGTTACCTTCAGGGCCTATAAAACGGAATTTCAGGTTGCTAAATACCGAGGCGTCTACCTGTGAAAAAATGGCAAAAGGCGTCAGGATTAAAAGGGAAAGAAAAAGCAGTTTGGTTTTCATAGGATAGTTTATGGTGATTCTCTCATGTTGGTGTGTCTAATATAGCTAAGTTTTATTGAATAGGGGGCTGCTTTTTCCATTGTGGAAATGATTCACAGCTTTTGTAGATAGTATTCTGGCATTTTAAAAACCGATCCTGCAGAACCGTGCCCATTCATCCTATTTACAGATAATTTCCTTATCTTTAATAAGCTGATTATCACGGCCAATAAATGTAATTGCATGCCTTAGAAACAGTAGCTATTTCTGTATAAATGACATGAGGAAGATCGCATAATAACCTCCAAAATACCAGCTGATAACCAAACACTGTTCGTATGAAAACCCTTTCCTTTTTTATTGCATTACTCGTTTTCGTTATTGGGTGCAAGGCCCAGGAAAATGATATTGAAACTACAGCTCACGGTATAGAATGGCTCCCAAACAGCGAGGCTGTAAAAGCGGGTGCCATATTAGTGCCGGAAAACCATGAAGAACCGGATGGTAAAAAGATCCGGATTGCCTATATCGTTTTGAAGGCCCGTGATACCACAGTTTCCAATTATCCCATGATCTTTTTTTCCGGAGGTCCCGGAGGGAATACCCTTGATCCCGGTATGGTGAATTTCTTGTTGGAACAGCATCCCATGAGGGAAAAACGCGATATCATCCTATTCGATCAACGGGGTATAGGCTACTCTTCTGCCCTTCCTGATATGTCTTTTGCGTCATTTAATATAATGGCAAAAAATGCCGATGAAGAAGAAGAATTAAAGTTGATGGAAGACATGGTAGCAGCCTACCAAAAAAAATGTGAGGAGCAGTATATTGAACCTAAATATTACAACACCCTTCAAAATGCTAAAGATGTTGGGATGTTATTTAAACACCTGGGGTATGAGAAATACAACCTTTTTGGAGGTTCCTATGGTACCAGGCTAGCCAGGGTAGTACAGGATATGTTTCCATCATATATTAACAGTTCCGTCCTCGATTCACCTTCTCCCCTTAGCGGAGATTTCCTGATTGACCGATTAGATAGTTATTCTCTGGCTTTGGGAAGGATTATTGATTACTGTGAAACTACACCTGCTTGCCAGGGGTCATACCCTTCACTAAAAGAAGATTATTTTAAGGCCATTGAGATTCTCAAGAAAAAACCACTGCTCGTCTCCATGAGTGATTCCCTGGATATATACATCAATGCGCAGGATGGTATTTATTTGTTGCGCAGGTTGCTTTATCAAAACGATGCCAGAGAAAAAGCACCAGAGCTTATCAAAGCCTTTATTGAAGGAGGAGGAAAGGTAATCAATGACGTGTTGCAGTTTGAGTATCAAATAACGGGAGGGCTTAATTTATCAATGTTACTTTCTGTTGAAAAATACGAGCAGTTCAATAGTGCCAATACCCCGGAGGAAATACAGAAACAGTACGACAAATACCCCTTGATCCCTGCTAAATTGGGCTTTTTTGATGCCTTTTACCAGGCGGGAATGTCCTGGCACACAGGCAACTTACCAATAGAAGACCGGTCCTTTCAGGATTCAGCAATTCCGACGCTTATATTCGTAAACCAATTTGACCCCGTAACGCCACCAATATATGGGCATTTATTTATGAAAAACCTAAGCAGTGGCACCCTTTTAATTCTTGACGAAGGAGGTCATGGCAGCGGAAATGCAGAATGCAAGGACCAGGTAATTATTGATTTTATGGATCACCCCAATGAGAAACCTGATGTTTCCTGCTTGCATATATATGGTCAGTAAGCGAAGTAAGATCTTATCTTAACAAGGCCGAAGCTCACCTCGGTTCTCCAAGATAATTTATGTTTACTACTCCGGATACCTCTTCGGAGCCATCATATTACGACCAATACTGTCTGCTCCCATTTTTATTTACAACAAGGCTTCTGTAAAACGATGTGCCTATTTCTCTCGGTAACAAAGGTTACGGTGGAGGCAGCATTCTCCCAGTACTTTTGCACTAAATAAAATGAATCATGAAGCATGTTCTTTTAATGTTCTTCCTTCTGGGTGCTCCCTTGATAACAATAGCACAACAACCCATTTTGGTGACGAAAGAGGAGGTGGTTGCACGGGTAATTGAGAATAACAACACCTTAAAAATATCAGCACAGGATGTCCTGATGGCCAGGGCCGATTACCAGCAGACCAATGCGGTATTGGTACCCAATCTGGGGGTGTCCCATACCGGGATCGCCACGACCAACCCATTGATGGCTTTTGGTTCCAAACTGAACCAGGAAATCCTGACACAAGCCGATTTCAACCCCCTTCTTTTAAATGACCCCAGGCAGATTGAAGACTTTGCCACACGAATTGAAATACAACAACCGCTCATAAATGTTGATGGTATCTTTCAGAGAAAAGCAGCAAAACGAAAGCTGGGCGCCACTGAAATGCAGGCCGAACGTACCGCAGATTATATGGTCCTGGAAGTAGACAAAGCGTATATGCAATTGCAATTGGCATATAAAACGGTAGAAGTACTGGAAAAAGCCAGGGAGGCCGCTTTAGAGAACAAAAGGATCGCCGACAACAGTTTTAAGCAAGGCTATCTCCAGAAGTCGGATGTGCTGGCAGTGGAAGTACGGGTTACCGATATAGAGAACCAATTGCAATACGCCAGAAGTGCCATTGAAAATGCATCGAACTACCTCTCTGTCCTGATGAATGATGACAGCTACCAACGCTTAAAACCATCGGATCCGCTTATTATTAAGACGGATGAAATCTCTTATAATGAATTACCCGAAAACAGGGCCGACATACAGGCAATGGCAATGGCCAGTAGCGCTTACGAACAACTGCATAAAGCAGACAAAATGAGCTTCCTGCCAAGTTTAAATGCCTTTGCTTTCTACGAGCTACATGATGACGAGATCTTCCAGGGGGATGCGAATGGCTATTTATTTGGTGCCGAATTGAAATGGAATATTCTGGAAGGCAGTACACGTTTTGGAAAAGCGAAAAAAAGCAAGGCTGCATACGAAAAGTCTAAACTGGAATTGCAACAGTATAAAGCAGAAAGTCAGGTAGAGCTGCAACGGGCGAATCGCATGCTTCAGGATATGAAGAATAACCTGAAGCTTACGTCGCTTGCTTTGGAACAATCCAAAGAAGCCCTCCGTATCAGAACCAACCGTTTTGAAGAAGGACTGGAAAAAACAACCGACCTGCTGCTTGCAGAAACACAATATTCACAAAAACAATTGGAATATTATGCCACGATATTCCAGCATAATTATGCGTTGGCGTATGTTCAATTTTTGACAAAGGGATTATGAAAACAGCAATAAAAATAAAAAGAAGTATGAGAAGTAACTACATCGCAGCAGCACTGCTGGCGGCATTTGCTATCGCAGGTTGCGGGGATAATGGACCAACTACGGAAACAGAAAATACCGACGCTGTGGAAGTAGTGGTAAATACAGTAGCAGAAGCCGGTGACCATTCTTTTTTGGCTGCAAGCGGGAAGATAGAAGCCGTTAATAGCGCAAATCTCAGTACCCGAATGATGGGCTACGTAGACAAGATCTATGTACATGTAGGTGAGAAAGTGCAGCAAGGGCAACTGCTGCTGAGCATCAACAATGCCGATATTTCGGCAAAACTGGCACAGGTGAACGCCGGTATCACAGAAGCAACTGCAGCTTTTAACAATGCCGAAAAGGATTACAAGCGCTTTACCAACCTCTTCAGAGAGAACAGTGCCTCGCAGAAAGAACTGGACGACATCACCGCCAACTACAATATGGCGAAAGCCAGGCTGGAAGGCGCCAGGGAAATGAAGAACGAAGTAAACGCGCAGCTATCCTATATAAATATCAGAGCACCTTTTAATGGGGTGGTCACCAACAAGTTCATCAAGGAAGGTGATATGGCAAATCCGGGACAGCCCCTATTGGAAGTGGAAGCGCCCGGCACCTTCCAGGTGCTGGCTATGGTCCCTGAATCGGAGATCCTCAAAATAAAAATGGGGGCTGAAGTAACGGTTGCCTTAAAAAGCATCAACCAAACGGTAAAGGGAACGGTAACCGAAATGAGCACTTCTGCCAAAAATACCGGTGGACAGTACCTGGTAAAAGTGGCCCTTGAAAAAACCAGCGCCCCTGTGCTATCAGGGATGTATGTAACAGTACAATTCCCCACCGAAGAGGAAGAAGCATCGAATTCTGTCATGATCCCGGTAGAAGCTCTTGTAACCAAGGGGCAGCTTTCTGGTGTGTACACCGTTAGCCAAAGCAATACGGCGCTGCTGCGCTGGTTGCGACTGGGCCGTACGATGGGGGATCAGGTAGAGGTCTTGTCCGGACTATCGGCGAATGAACAGTACATTGTGAGTGCAAAGGGCAAATTGTTTAATGGAGCCCCCCTTAGTATTCAGTAACTAAAAAGCTGCGTTAGGGATTGAAGCGGAACCCCACAGGACTTACCCCCGGTAAGGACGAGGAGTATGAGCGGAAAGCCCGCCCGAACGCAAAAAAGATAACAACATGAAAGAAGGATTAGCAGGTAAAATTGCAAAAGCATTTATAGGATCTAAACTGACCGTACTCTTAATGGTCGTTTTTATGGTCATTGGGGTCTACAGTTCCTTTCTGATACCCAGGGAGGAGGAACCACAGATTGATGTGCCTATGGCCGACATCTTTGTGGGCTATCCCGGGGCAAGCCCCACAGAGGTAGAATCCAGGGTGGTTAAGCCCCTCGAAAAACTGATTTCGAATATCAAGGGGGTAGAGTATGTGTATGCCACTGCCATGGAGGGTCAGGCAATGGTGATCGTACAGTTTTATGTTGGGGAAGACATTGAACGCTCGTTTGTAAAATTGTATAACGAGATCAACAAACACATGGACATCATGCCGCAGGGCGTTACCTTCCCGCTGGTAAAAACACGTGCTATAGATGACGTTCCTGTCCTGGGGCTTACCCTATGGAGCGAGGAGTATAATGATTATCAACTAAGGCAAATAGCCCAGGAGCTTACCGATGAAATTGAAAAGGTAACCGACGTGTCGGCCACCCAGAAGATAGGGGGCAGAAACCGCCAATTGCGGGTTGTGCTCGACAAGGATAAGATGGCCGAAAGTGGCCTGGATTTCCTGTCCCTTGCCCAAACGATACAGGCCAGCAATCAACAATTGAACAGTGGCAGCTTTGACAGGAACGATAACGAATTCCTGGTGGCCACGGGGAAATTCCTGTCCAGTTCTCAGGATGTCGAAAACCTGGTAGTAGGCGTACAGCAAGAGCAACCGATCTACCTGAAACAAATAGCCTCGGTATATGACGGTCCCGAGATCCCTAAGAACTATGTTTCCCTGGGGTTTGGCCAGGCTAGTGAACAGGCTGAAGCATACGCTTCCGAATACCCTGCCGTCACTATTTCCGTAGCAAAAAGAAAAGGGGCCGATGCCATGAAGATCGCCGACCTTATTTTAGAAAAGGTAGACCATCTTAAAAAGAACCTGATCCCCAATGAAGTACATGTGGAAGTAACGCGTAATTACGGGGAGACCGCCTCGCATAAAGTATCTGAACTGCTTATGCACCTCATCGGGGCCATTATTGCAGTGACCTTTGTGGTCATGCTGGCCATGGGCTGGCGCGGCGGGCTGGTGGTCTTCCTATCGGTACCGATCACTTTTGCGCTGACCTTGCTGAGCTACTATATCCTGGATTACACGCTGAACCGTATCACGCTTTTCGCCCTGGTCTTCGTAACAGGTATCGTGGTAGATGATTCCATTATCATTGCCGAGAACATGCACCGGCATTTTAAGATGAAACGACTGCCCTTTAAGCAGGCAGCGCTGTATGCCATTAATGAAGTAGGGAACCCCACCATTCTGGCAACCTTTACGGTCATTGCATCGGTATTACCTATGGCCTTTGTTTCCGGCCTGATGGGGCCCTATATGTCGCCCATGCCCATCGGGGCTTCCATCGCTATGATCCTGTCCCTGTTTGTGGCCCTGACCATCACACCTTATTTGGGCTATATCTTCTTAAGGGAAAAAGACCATGCAACAAAGGAAAAGGAAGAAAAATCCTTAGAGGAAACGTTCATTTACCGCATGTACCACAAATTTGAACAGCCACTGATCGAAAGTAAAAAGAAACGATGGGTGTTCCTCGGAATTACGGTATTGTTGTTGCTGGGCTCTATGGCCCTGTTATTTACCAAATCCGTAGTGGTCAAGATGCTGCCATTTGACAACAAGAACGAGTTTCAGGTGGTCATTGACATGCCCGAAGGCACTACCCTGGAGCGCACCGCAGTGGTCGCCAAAGAAGTGACCCAATACCTGGCTACAAGACCCGAAGTGGTCAATTACCAAAGCTATGTAGGTGCTTCTGCTCCCATTACCTTCAATGGCCTGGTACGCCATTATGACATCCGTTCCGGGAGCAACATGGCCGACATTCAGGTGAATTTGATTGACAAGAAGGACCGAAGCACCCAAAGTCACGGCATTGCCAGTTCAATGCGGGAACGCATACAGCAGATCGGAGCGAAGTTCGATGCGAATATTAAGATCGTGGAGGTGCCGCCGGGACCACCTGTCCTATCGACCATCGTAGCGGAAATCTACGGTCCTGACTACAAGGCCCAGATAGCGCTTGCCGACCAGGTACAGGACCTCCTAAAGCGCACCGTAGATGTGGTGGATGTGGACTGGATGGTAGAAGCAGACCAGGTGAAATACGATTTCGATATAGACAAAGAAAAAGCGATGTTGTACGGGGTTTCCCCCAGTCAGATAACACATACCATGAACATGGCGCTTTCTGAACGGGCTATCACCAATTTATATGATGAAGATGCCGCGAGTCAGATCGGGATGATCCTGACATTGGACGAAAAAGATAAGACTACCCCGCAGGACATTTCGCAACTCAAAATACGATCGAATAAGGCCACAATGGTTCCTGTTGGTGACCTGGTAGCGATCAATGAGACCACGCAGGCAAAAAGTATCTACAGGAAAAATCAAAAACGGGTAGTGTATGTGACAGCCGACATGGCCGGGGAATTAGAGAGTCCGGTGTACGCCATCCTGGGAATGACGGATCAGCTTAAGGAGTTGGCGCTTCCCGAAGGATATACCATCAATGAACTGTACATCAAACAACCCGATTTTGAAGATGATTATACTGTTAAGTGGGATGGGGAGTGGCAGATCACCCTGGAAGTATTCCGGGACCTGGGCCTTGCCTTTATTGGGGTAATTGCTATCATCTATATTTTGATCGTTGGCTGGTTCCAGAATTTTAAAGCCCCTATTGTGATGATGGTAGCCATCCCCCTATCGCTGATAGGGATCATGTTGGGACACTGGTTGCTAGGCGCATTCTTTACGGCTACATCCTTTATAGGGATGATCGCCCTGGCCGGGATCATGGTACGGAATTCCGTATTGCTGATCGATTTCATCAACCTTCGCCTGGAAGAGGGCATCCCCCTTACAAAAGCGGTGATAGAAGCGGGAGCCGTCAGGACCACGCCCATTCTGTTAACAGCAGGTACGGTGGTCATCGGTGCCTTTGTGATCCTTTTTGATCCCATTTTTCAGGGACTTGCCATATCGCTGATGGGTGGCACCATTGTTTCCACGGTACTCACCTTATTAGTAGTACCCCTGGTGTACTTTATGATCGAAAGAAAAAACTATCCGGAAGTGCAGCCGGCGGAAACAGCTACCGATAATGAAAAGGAAACAGTCAATTAAAAAAGTAACGTGCTAAGGTGTAACAATTAATACGACAAAGATGAAATTACTACTGGTAACCGCGGTAGAGCAGTTTGAAAAAGAGATCCCAAAACTGTTCAAGAAAGCCAATATTGAAAACTATAGTGAGTCAGATATCAGCGGATTTAAAAATCCGACTACCATGCTGAGGACCGCCAGTTGGTTCCCCAGTGATACAGGCGGGGTAGAATCGAGTTTGTTTTTCTCGTTTACCGACGAAGCAAACATTGACCTGCTTTTTGAACTCATAAAGGAATTTAACAAACACCTGGAAACCAACAATCCGATTAAGGCCATTGTTGTTCCGATAGAAAGATTCATTTAAAAAAATAGTATGAAAAATAGAATAGTACGGGCCGTTGCCGGTTCCTTTATATTGATCAGCCTTTTACTGGCCATCTATGTTAATATGAACTGGTTGTGGTTTACGGCCTTTGTGGGTGCCAACCTGTTGCAATCGTCCATCACCAAATGGTGCCTGATGGATGATATCCTAAAAAAGATGGGGGTAAGGGACTAGGCTACATTTACCAAACACAACAAACAAGGGCTCTAAGGGCTGGTAGTGACGCAATTTCAGAGTGACTAATGGAATGCGACAAAACCTTTCCTTTTTAGAATTATTATACTTACCTTGAGGTGTCTTAGATTTTATCTTACCATATGATTATAGGAATTCTCAAAGAACCGAACGAGAAACGTGTCGCCCTGGTTCCAAGCACCCTCAAAAAATTTAACATTGCCAATACCGAATTCTGGATCGAAAAAAATGCAGGGGAACTTGCCAGTTTTCCTGATTCGAAATACGAGAAATACGGCAGCATTAAGAACAGAGCTTCCATCCTCAAAGAGGCCGATATTCTGGTGACCATCAATCCGATCCCTGAAGAAGAATTAAAATCAGTTAAAAAAGGGGCCCTTTTAGTGGCTATGTTTTCCCCGTTTACGAACGAGGTCCTGATCGCCCAAATAAAAAAACTGGGCCTGCAAGCAGCAAGCCTGGACCTTATCCCAAGGACAACCATTGCCCAAACCATGGATATTCTTTCTTCCATGGCCGCCATTTCTGGCTATAAGGCTGTTTTATTGGCAGCAAATGAATCCCCCAGTTTTTTCCCTATGATGATCACAGCAGCAGGAAGTATCAAGCCCTGTAAAGTGTTGGTATTGGGTGCCGGGGTAGCAGGTTTGCAGGCGATAGCCACGGCCAGGCGCCTGGGGGCCATCGTGGAAGCCTTTGATGTAAGGGCTGCCGCCAAGGAAGAAGTGGAAAGCCTGGGTGCCAAGTTTGTGGAAGTACCCGGTGCCATAGATAAAAAAGATGCCGGCGGGTATGCCGTAGAACAAACGAAGGAGTTTATGGAACGGCAACAGCAGGAAGTAGAACAAAGGGCTGCCACTTCCGATATCGTGATCACCACTGCCCAAATCATGGGGAAAAAAGCGCCCATCCTGCTTACCAGGGAAACCGTTGAAAAAATGAAACCGGGGGCCATGGTGATAGACCTTGCAGCTTCCACGGGTGGTAACTGCGAACTCACACAAGACAATAAAACCATTATTCATCAGGGGGTTAAGATCATTGGAAATTCCCATCTGGCTGCAGAAATGCCTAAGGATGCCAGTTTTTTCTACAGTAACAATATGGCCAATTATCTAAAACTGATCGTTAAGGAGGGGGAACTACACCTCGATCTTGAAAATGTAATCATCAACAAGACCCTTGTTACCCAAGATTAATCCGCACTTAAATACCTGTTTTTTATGGAACAACTCTTTACCTTTTTTGACAGCAATCTAATATTGATCTACCTGCTGATTTTTACAATTATCCTCGGTTTTGAGCTTATCTCGAAGGTTCCCACCGTGCTTCATACGCCCTTAATGTCTGGCGCAAATGCCATTAGCGGGGTAGTCATCATAGGCGCCATATTACTGATCAGGAATGCAGGGCCCACAGATTATTTTACCCTAAGCCTTGGGGCCTTAGGGGTCATACTGGGAATGATCAACGTTGTTGGTGGCTTTGCCGTTACCAACAGAATGCTGAAAATGTTTAACAAAAAGAAAAAATAAGATGCTCGTTACCGCCGTTAACTTATCGTATCTCATGGGTGCCACTGCTTTTGTCATTGGCTTAAAGCAAATGAGTACACCCGATACCGCCCGCAAGGGTAATATGTTGGCAACCATAGGGATGGGCATTGCCATCCTGGCAACCCTTTTCATTCCCGTCTCAGGAGCCTCCAATAATTATCTGTGGATCTTCGGGGCGATGACCATTGGTGGAATCATAGGGTATATCAGCGCTATCAAGATCCAAATGACCGCCATGCCACAGATGGTCTCCGTTTTTAACGGACTGGGAGGCGCCTGTGCCGTGGTTCTGGCCTTTACGGAACTGGCACAATTTACCGATGGGGCCGTAACCATTTCCGAAGGACAGCTCATTATCCTATTATTAACCCTTGTTATTGGAGCTGTTGCCTTTACCGGAAGTATGCTAGCCTATGGAAAACTGCAAGGGCTGGTCAATGACAAAATGGTAACCTTGCCAAAGCATAACATCATCAATATCATCCTCCTTATTGTTTTAGTAGTACTCTGCGGGTATGTATATATGCAGTTAGGTGAGCTTAGCCTTACCTGGATCATACTGGTCATGGTACTGGCACTGGTATACGGTTTTTCTTTCGTTGCCCCGATCGGTGGGGCCGATATGCCCGTGGTCATCTCCCTTTTAAATGCCTTCACAGGACTTTCGGCCGCCGCAGCCGGACTTATTTACAACAATAAGATCATGCTGGTGGGGGGTATCCTGGTGGGATCGGCGGGGATCATCCTTACCGTGCTCATGTGCAAGGCCATGAATCGTTCTCTTGTAAACGTACTGATAGGAGGTTTTGGTGAAAATAATCAAAAAACCGCAACCAAGGGAGATGCGCAAGTGGCCAAGGAAATCACCTATACGGACCTTGCCATTCAGCTTTATTATTCCAATAGTGTGCTTATTGTTCCCGGCTATGGCCTGGCAGTAGCGCAGGCACAAAAAACAGTAAAGCGGCTGGACACCCTTTTATCGGCCAATGGGGTTGATGTGAATTACGCCATTCACCCCGTAGCCGGACGGATGCCCGGACATATGAACGTTTTACTGGCAGAGGCAGATGTACCCTACCCCAAACTACTGGATATGGACGATGCCAATGAAGTGATGCCCAATACAGATATGGTCCTTGTAATAGGTGCCAACGATGTCGTCAATCCGGCGGCTTATGACGATCCGGGTAGTCCCGTTTACGGTATGCCGGTGATCAACGTATGGGAAGCAAAAAATGTGGTGGTCATGAAACGAAGTATGAGCCCTGGCTATGCAGGTATCCAAAACCAGCTGTTCTTTCATCACAAAACAAAAATGCTTTTCGGAGATGCCAAGTCGACCCTGGAGCAACTTAATGATGAGATCAAGACACTGTCCGCGTAACAGGGCCGTTCATTCCTGAGCAGCGCCTCCTTGCTAACGTTCGCCGGTTCTTTTCAGATCGAACAGGTCCTTTCTTCGATCTCTTAGATTGCGAACCGCACCAAACTCATGTAATTCACGGAGCAGGTCGATATCGACATCGGCGATGAGGATCATTTCCGTATTGGGTGTTGCCTCTGCCTTGATCCCATTGGTAGGAAATGAAAAATCACAGGGCGTAAAAACCATGGATTGTGCAAACTGAATGTCCATATTATGCACGTTGGGCAGGTTGCCAACACTTCCGGCAATAGCCACATAACACTCATTCTCAATGGCCCTTGCCTGGGCGCAGTTTCTAACCCTGGAGTACCCGTTTTGTGTATCGGTCAGGAAAGGGACAAAGAGAATATCCATACCATCATCTGCCAGCAACCTGCTCAACTCGGGAAATTCGGAATCGTAACAGATCAGCACCCCGATCTTCCCGCAATCCGTATCGAATGATTTAAGTACATTACCTCCCTGCATTCCCCACACCTTTGCTTCGTCCGGGGTCACATGTAATTTTTCATACCGCTCCATGGTACCGTCGCGACGGCACAGATAGCCGGCATTAAGCAATTTTCCGTCCCTGAACTCGGGCATACTCCCGGTGATGATATTGATATTATACGATATGGAAAATTCCGAAAATTTCTTTACGATATCGTCCGTATGTTTTGCCAGTTCACGAATCGCCTCCGATTCCGGCATATGGTTATTATCGGCCATTAAAGGCGCATTGAAAAATTCCGGGAAAAGGGCAAAATCGGACCGATACCCCGACACGGCATCAATGAAATATTCGGCATGCTGTAATAATTCATCCAGATCTTTATAGGGCCTCATCTGCCATTGAATTAACCCAAGGCGGATCACCTTTTTTTGAGTGGTGGCTTTTTTTGAGGGCTTTTCATAATAAATATTGTTCCATTCCATCAGAACAGCATATTCATTAGACGCATCATCCCCTTCCAGGTATCCTTTGATAACCTTTGCAGGATGAAAATCATTAGAGATCTGAAAATTCAATACGGGATCATGGATCTCTTTTTGCCGAACTTTTTGTATGTATTCTTTCGGGGAGAGTGTATCGGCATATTTATGGTAATTGGGCATGCGGCCTCCAAAAGTAACGCCTTTTAGATTCAAGCGCTCGCAAAGGTCCTTGCGGTAATCATACAACCTTCTGCCAAGGCGCAGGCCCCTGTATTCGGGTTTGATGAACACATCGATCCCATAAAGCATATCGCCATCCATGGTATGTGTATTGAACGTGTAATTCCCTGTGATCTCTTTGTAGGTATGGTTCACATCAAGATTCTGATAATTCACGATTATGGATAAGGCACAACCCGCAATTTCCCCATTGATCTTGATCACCACCTGTCCTTCCGGGAAAAGGTCGATGAGCTTTTTAATATGGTGTTCCCGCCAGTAGGCATTGGGCATGGTGGTATATGCCTCTATCATGGCATCTTTAAGTTCCTGGTAATCGTCAATACTCAGGAATGAAAGGTCTATATTTTCAATATCGATCATCTTATTTTATAATTTTCCTTTTGCAAAAGTAGGATTAAAATCCGTCATCTGTTTTTCCTAATAATCTACAAGGCCCAGACCCGGCGCTTGGGAGGGATAGAGGACACCTTTCTCAAGGCGGAAAATACCCTGAACAGGATCGTTCACCAGGTCCAGATGACCATCCAGGTCCGCAAAATGGATATTGGGCCTCGATAAGGCAAAATGCAGTCCGGCCGAAATTCCCAAAGCAGATTCATCCAGACAGCCAATCATGGCCTCTAATCCGGCAGCCCTGGCCACAGAATTAATATGCATACCCTCCAAAATACCCCCTACTTTCATCAACTTGATGTTCACCATATCGATACGGTCCTTTCGGGCCAGTTTAAAGGCATCTGCGAGCGTTTTTAAACTTTCATCGGCCATTACCGGAACTCCGACCGCATGGGTAACCTTCCCTAATTTCTTACCACTTTTGACCCTGGTAGGCTGTTCAAATATTTCGATCCCCACAGCGGCCGTTGCATTTACAAAAGCGATCGATTCTTTAACTGAATAGCCCTGATTTCCATCAAACCGCAAGGCCAGTTTTGGATACAGCTCCCGGAGCCGGACCATTTTGGCAATATCCTCTTCCAATACCAGCCCTCCCTTTATTTTCAGGATCGAAAAGCCTTTTGCAATGAATTCCTTGGCCTGCTTTAAGGTCTCTTCCAGCGGCATGATCCCAATGGTTATACTAGTGGCTATACCGTCCCTGTAACCACCCAACAGCTGATACAAAGGGAGGTCGGCCTTTTTGGCAACCAGGTCTAACAAGGCCATATCTACCATTGCCAAAACGGAAGAATCGTCCTTACACGTTTTTTTAAGTTCTTCTAAAATACGTGCGTAGTGCAAAGGAGATGCTCCCTTTAAAAAAGGGATGATGGTAGTACGTATGGCTGCTTCTACCATTTCGGGGGTTTCTCCCGTAACCTCAACATCTGGTGCAGCACAACCATACCCCACTAATAAGGTATCGGTCTCTATTTTGAGGATAAAATTGCTTATTTCCGAGACCGTCTCATAGGCTATGGTATATGGTACAGCCAAACGAAGGTCTATTCGCTCGTAGGAGATCCGGGTGATTTTCATTAATAGCTTTTTTGATACAGCTCTTCTAGCGGTGTATTCTTGATAGACTCTACAAGGTGTACCATTTGTTTGATCATCAACGCCCACATCTTCTTGCCTTTTGCGGCTGTCGCCTTGGTGGCGTCGCCCATAACACCACTTTCCGAGATCTTATGGGTCCTCACATACCAATTCACACTTCGGACATTGTCATAATCCAGAAATTTGCTTCCAAATTTCATCGTTTCGTTAATCGCCTTGTCCATTTGTACCATATCCGGTCTTATGGCCAGGGAGGTACTTGTCTCAATTTCGCCCGCATGGATGTCATTGGGGGTGTCAATTAGGTCGTACAGGTCTATATCACTGCTTTCACCTGTGTCAACACATACAAAAATATGGGCGTCCCGGTTGATCATTTGTGCTGCATAGGTTAAGGTAGGGGCATTATCCCCGTGGCCGTTCAGGATGATGATCTTTTTGATGCCATTTTTAGCCAGGCTCATCCCAATGTCATAAACAAAGCGTGATAAGGCATCATTGGTAACGCTGAGTGTCCCTTTAAACGCATCGTGATGATAAGAAACACCATACGGTATGGGCGGCAGCACCAGGGGTTTAGGGTCTTCGCAAGCCTCTGCTACTTTGGAAGCCATATATTTGGCATCGAAATAATCCACATCTACCGGTAAGTGAGGCCCGTGCTGTTCTATGGCACCACAGGGCAAAATTACCGTGTCGACCGTTCTAAGATAGGCTTCTATCTCAGGCCAGGTCATTTCTTCCCACAAAAAAGTCTTTTTATTCGGTTTTGTTTTCATCATGATTCAATAAAAAATACGGGCGCTTCATGCGCGCTTCATCAAGTGTAAAAGTATGCCATTTTCCGTCAAAAAGTTCTACGCATCCCTGTGAATATGTTGTGATGATAGCAAATAAGGGTTTACGAATATGGAGCGGTATATCGGCCATTACACTTCGTTCCCTATCGAATCGAAGGGCCTCAATTTCCGGATGCTTTTTTGCTAGTTTTAACGTATGTTCATTTTTTTGGATCAGGCCTTTGGAAAGCAGTAAATGATACAGGTGAGCGGCATCTGAACCCAACTGTTTTACGCCCCTCTTTTCCAGCGCCAGTAAGCCCCTGGTTATTTGCGCCTCGGTATAACCGCAGCGTTTCGGGTCCTCATGCAGTGCTTTAAGCATCCCTATGATCCTCCTGCATTTCTCACAGTTACCACAGGGGACCATTTTCCCGTTTTCTTCATGGGCGGCGTGGCAGGAGACCTGGTGTTGCTGCAGATCAGGATAGCGTTTTACCAGGATCTTCAGTATTAATAATTCTGAGAGCGGTCTTAGGATCGAATACTGTTTGATGTTCCATCCTTTTTTATAGTAATAGCGCGTTAGGGCATTGTCGAAATACTTGCTTTGGTCATAGAGCCCGTTGTAATGGGATATCCCCATGAAATTGCCTTTGACGGTGGTGTCGTATTCGTTCCCTATTAAAATGTTTCCGATACCCCTCTTGAGGGCAACCGGTAAGGTCCCGAAAAGGAAAACAGCTACGGTCCACAAGCGAATCGGATAGATGTCTGCCCTGATATGCTGGAAATTTTCGCGAATAAAAGGCATCTGCTTCACCATCCAGTTAAAGATCCGGTCACTGTTACACCACGGTTTCACGGTATTTGGTTCAGTCTCCTTATAATAATCATACGCATTGATGGCCGTAAACCAATGACGACCCGATTCATTGATAAAGACAGGGTGCGCCTCCCCTATTTCCTTAATCAGCCCATAGGTTAGCAAACTGTCCTTTCCCCCGCTGCTGAGGATGAGGTAGTGATCCTCTTTTGGTTGAAGGGGCGTTTTCTCCATTTTAAGATCAGGGAAGAGCGTGTTGACAAACGACACCTTAGCCGCCGTATAGCGGGGCAGTTTTGTTACAGGCAGTGCATCATAGGGTGGTTTTAGAAATTCATTCTTGCTATAGAATTTAAGCACCAGGATCTCCCGGGACGAATTTTCCATCATATCTATCAGAAAACGCTTATCGGTATCGTCAAAGAGTCCGTCAAATACAATTTCTTCAAAAAAAAGTCCATAATTGAGGGCCACCTGTGCTACCATCATGGAAGCAAGGTTTACATCCCTCAGCTCCTTTTTATTAAAAAATGCCGTATTATAGGAGTAGATCAGATGATTACTGACGGTACTTCCATCTTTCCCGACAAGGGTATAGGTAGCCTTCACCCTTTTAGGTTCAATAATAAGTTCATGGACCAGCAATTGCCGGAAAACAACCAAAGATCTGATGTTGGTCATTTCAGTTTAGTTACCAGGACCTGAACCAATTCATCTGCCCCAAAGGCCAGCACGTCAAAGGCAGGAATGCCTGTCTCACGCTGAATGGTTTCGCATGCCGGTGAAATCTCTTCTTCTTTCATGTCCTCATGGTTTACGGTAACCGCAATTACTTTTTTTCCGGAGATCACTTCCAGCGCATGGATCTGTTCCGGGAGAGAATGGAGTCGGTATCCGGGAAAACCATCGTATTCCAGGCGCCTTGGGGCATGTTGTAACACTACATAATCTGGCCTTCCCGCGGCAAGTATCTCAAAACCACCAGGATACGCAGGATTCATAAGACTCCCCTGCCCTTCAATAACAATCACATCCGGTTTCTCATTCTCCCAGGCACTTACTATGGCGTGTTCTATTTCACCGGATACAAAATCATTGATGCAACTGTCCATGATCATGCTGTATTTTGCTCCCTGCATCCAGGCCGTCTGGCCGGTGCCGATCATCTCCGCCTTATAGCCTGCTTTTCTGAATGCATGTACCAGGATCCAGGCAGTTGTCCGTTTTCCAATGGCCGAATCAGTACCCAATATGGCCAGTTTTAAGCATGGGACCTGTTCAATAGCTCCGGTAAAAAAGTGTAATTGGTCCCTGTCCGCGGTCTTGCGAACATCGCGAACCCGGCAACCATGCTCGGTGGCAATCGCCATCAATTCCTTGTCATTAGTTAAAAAATCGTGCAACCCACTGTCTACGTTCCAGCCCATCATCAGCGCTTTTTTGATGCTCTCTTTGGCCTCTTTCGGCAGGCGACCGCCATCAGGGGCCAGACCTATGATCAGGCTTTCAGGCATATTTCCTTCCTTCTTTAAGGTTGCTGCAGCCCCTTCTATATCTTTAAAAACCGGAATACCACTCTCGCTGCCATCCAGGACCTTACCCGCATCCTGCCCTGCATACCTACTGTCTATGACTCCTACTACCTCAAATCTTTCTGTGAACCGGACCAAGCCATGGGCGGTTTTTCCATTTGGTGTATTAAAGGCCCCTTCACAATAAACAAGTGCCTTTCCATCAATCGTTTTTTTCATCTGTTCTGAATTAATTTTTAGCGGTCAAAATGGCGACATAGCGATCCGGTTCCATAGGATGCTCTTCATGTAGTTCGAGCAAGGCAATGAGTCCGGCTGTAGATGCCGGTAAAATTCGAAACCCTTCTTTTTTTTGCAGGAACGCACTCATTTCTCTCATTTTCTTATCGCTGACATTAACGGCGGTCCCTTCTGACTCCCTAAGGGCATAAAGGGCTTCTTCCCCATCAAAACTATGCCAGTTGATCAGGGGTTCATTGTATTTGGTTTCCTTTATACTGATTGGATCAAGGTCCTTACAATAGTCCAGTCCTTTTTTAAAGGATTGCACAATAGGGTTTTTATAGGACGAAGAAGCGGCGATCATCTTGGGTACCCGCGATGTTTTGCCCCTTTTGTACAAACTTACGAACCCCCTGTAAATTCCTGCCAGCAGGGTGCCGTTGGAAACAGGTACCGCACAATATTTTGGGGCATCGCCCAAATCCTCGAAGATCTCATACGCAATTTGGGCATAGGCCGAAATTTGCAAGGGTGTATTGGCAGCGCCGGGATTGGCATCATACCACTCATTGGCTTTGGCAATCTTGCTGCTCTCGGCTACCACTTCCTCATAGCTTCCCGGTAGCCGTATGATCTCTGCGTTCAGGGATTGCATTTCTTCTATCCGTTCTGTATGGTAGGCTTCAGGAATATAGATCTTACAATGGATCCCTGCCAGGTTCGCCGCCAGGGCGACAGCCACACCGTAATTCCCGCAGGTAGCCAGGGAAACCACATCAAAATCGCGTCTGAGCGCATCGTATATCTGTGCAAAGGCAATACGGTCCTTCTGAGTACCGGTTGGGTTGTCGCCCTCATACTTGATATACAACTGGCGGATATTAAACTCCCGTTCCAGGGCCTTGGCCCTGTTCAAAGCTGTATCGCCTACCTCCAGGTTGAGAATGTCCTCATAGCTTTCCAGGCGGTCTGTAAGATTTTTCGTTTTATCGACCACAAATGCACTCAATTTCCTGGTTTCAGAGGAGACCTTGTTTTCTGCGGTTTTAACACCATCACGGAGATTCATAGAAAAGGAATAAAATGGCAGTTATAGTATACTAATTTCACCTTAAAACAGGAAACAATATTACTATTTATTTCTTTTGAATTTGCATTCTTCTCACAAGGTAAACAGCATTGCTATGGCAAGAAGAAAAAACTATGGTATCCCTTTGCTGTAATATGCACTACTATGTTTTGGGAAAAGGAAGTGAGTGTGAAAATTCTGTGCTACCTTTAAGGTATCGGTTGGGTTCAACATGATGAGATTTAACCTTTGATCTATGCTTATTTCCACACTGGTTACCCTCTACATTATCCTGGCCCTGATCCTGATCATGGGCTTACTGATCAACGGCGTGCGTCCTGCCAAAACCCTTGCCTGGTCCCTGGCCATCTTTACGATCCCGGTTGGGGGCATACTACTCTACCTTATGCTGGGTCGTAACCGGCGAAAAAAAAGACTATCGCGTTTAAAAAAGGCATCTGTCGGACTTGCTCCTTATCCCCTTAGCATGGAAATCGATGCGAAGCAGCACCCTTATGAAAAGATCATGAACCTTATTAAGAGTGTAACCCTCTTTCCGCCAACCGGACATAATGAAGTACATCTTTTACAGGATGGTGCGATCACCTTCCAACGTATTTTTGAAGCCCTGGATAAGGCCGTTGCCTATATTCATCTGCAATACTACATTTTTGAGGAGGGAGAACTGGCAGACAGATTGCTTGCCCTTTTTGAAGAAAAAATAAAGAAAGGGGTAGTCATTCGTATGATCTACGACGGCGTAGGCAGCTATTCGCTAAGTAAGGCCTACCTGACCAAGCTAAAGGCCATTGGGGTAGAAGTATATCCATTCCTGCCATTTAGGTTCGGGCGCTTTCTTTCTTCCCTGAACTATCGCAACCATCGCAAGATCATTGTGGTAGATGGCGTAATAGCCTTCACCGGAGGCATCAATATCTCCGATAAATATTTGAAAGGCGATAAAAACCTTGGGAAATGGCATGATATGCATCTCTCTCTTAAAGGTCCTTCTGTGGCTTTTATGGAGCAAGTCTTTGTATGGGATTGGTTTATGGTGTCCCAAAAAAAATTACCGGTCGATTTTTTCCATTACACTGCTCCTGACCATTCGGCAAATTCTGTGGTGCAGGTAGTTCACAGCGGACCAGACGATGTATTTCCCAACATTGAACAAACATTCCTGTCCATGATCAATGGAGCCCAACAGTACATTTATATTACCAATCCCTATATCATCCCCAGCAATGAGATCCTAAAGGCGTTGCAAATAGCTGCACTCAGTGGTATTGATGTACGCCTGCTGATCTCCGAAAAGAGCGATAGCAAGTTGGTGAACTGGACGGTTCGCTCCTATTTCGATTCTTTTCTGAAGTCGGGTATCAGGATCTTTTTGTATCCCTATGGATTCCTGCATAGCAAGATCGTTGTTTGTGATGACAGCATTGCGACTGTAGGTACGGCCAATATTGATGTTCGCAGTTTTGAACATAATTATGAAATAAATGCTGTGGTCTACGATTCATCTACAGCTACCCTTCTCAGGAAAAGCTTTATGGCCGACTGTAATGGAAGCAAGGAACTAAAGCGGGATGCCTATTACAAAAGGCCCGTGATAGACAAACTAATTGAAGGTGCTGCAAGGGTCTTTGCCCCGGTACTTTGAGGAATTTTCGTTTTAAGTATAATGAAATGCTATTTATCTTTTCTAAAGATCAGCTCTTCCTTTTCCATGGTTAGGGTCACCAGGTCTATATATTCATCAATGGTCCTCTCGGCCTCTATGGGGTCTGACACTTCGATCACCCCTTGCCAAATAAGATCTCTTTCCTTGTCCGTACATATGCAATACAAAGAGGTTTCGACCAGGTATACGGTGTACTCATCATAGTATTCATCATTGTAATAAATATCCTGATGACGCAGATAATCATCCTTGAACCTGCGGTTGGTGCGTTCTATATCCGAGAGCTTCCTGCTAAGGGTTTGCCTGTTCTCAGAACCGAGGATCTTAGTGAACAGAATGGCATCGAAGTCCTTTTCGAGTAATTGCTGTTCTACGGCATCCAGCTCGTCCTCGGAACGTGCACTATTAGTAAAAGCAACATCGAACAGATCTATACTACGCATGGCTTCAATACCCCTTTCTGTAAAACGATTCTTCATTTCTGTTTCAAAAATCTGCCGTGCTTTTGGACTTTGAGTCATGCCAACGATCAAGACCTTATTGGCATCAAAAATTACAATATCCGGATTTTTCCAGGTGCTTACAATTTCGGCATCAGAACAACCCATCAATACAAGAAACAATAACCAGATCCTCTTTTTCATATCCTTGATTTTAAATGATGGCGCTTTCAATTATCACCCTACAAGATACACTATAACCCCTTACTTATAAATGACATTTATCATCCATGTAATGACCTGCGCTGTTTCTTTATTTTTTATGCCTCTTTTTCAAAATACCTCCGGCATAGTTAAAAATAGCAGCCTTCAATTCCCGGAACTCCATCATAAAACCTACCACCTCTGCCTCATACTGAAGATGCTTTTTTACATAAGCACTGTCTAAGGTACCATTGTCCAGTTCCAGCAGCCCGCCTAACTTATTTTCATGTTTCGTGATCCGGTCGCATACTTCAACACACCTTTTTTTGCATTTAGCCAAACTACGTTCGTATTCCTGAAGTCTTTCAAAAAGGTCGGGGGTATCCGGTTCAAAAACATAGGAGTCTAATAAATGTTCAATAAATTTCATCTCATCTGAAATGAAGTGTAGCTGTGAACGCCATGTGCGCGTTTCATGGTTCAAGGCTTCAATACTGTTCTTCTTCTTTTTTTGCTGCTGTTCCATAGTGGTCTTTAAATTTATTAATATAGCCTGTTTTACGTTTGGAGGGACACACTGCCTTATACCAATAAAACGGTCTCCAGTAGTTGCGGAATCATCACATGCCAGCCATAGACATCCCTGATCTTTGTTCTAAAGGCATCGAGGGCAGTAGGTTCTCCATGTACCAGAAACACTTTTTCCGGAATATTTTTAATGGCCCCTAACCAGTGTAAGAGTTCAGCCTGATCTGCATGGGCCGACAGGCTTTCGAGATGATGCACCCCTGCCTTCACCTGATAATATTTCCCGAAAATCTTTAATTCCTGTGCCCCTTCCAAAAGTTGCCTGCCACGCGTTCCTTCGGCCTGGTACCCCACCAAAAGGATGGAAGTGGTGTCCTTTTCCATCAATTTCTTTAAATAGGTGAGGATACGCCCGCCGGAAACCATGCCACTGCCCGCGATAACAATTTTGGGCCGTGGATCATCAATAGTGTTCCAGGTATCTCCGTATGATTGGATAATGGTCATATGGCGACACATGGCTTTAAAATCATTTATCGGAAGCCGATGCCATTGCGGAAATTGTTTGAATAAGGTTGTGACATCATGCCCCATGGGACTATCTATAAAAATCGGAATATTGGGGATTTTATTTTTTTGATAAAGCCGCCAAAGCACGTACATAAGGAGCTGCAACCGTTCTACGGCAAAGGACGGGATCAATAAGGTCCCATGCCTGTGAATTGCCTGACGAACCAGCTCCACCAGGATCTTCTCTACTTTTTCCTCCGGATGTCTTTTATTCCCATAGGTACTCTCCATAAAGACATAATCTGCCCATTCCGGTCGTTCCGGGTCTTTTAAAAGAAGGTCATTTGTTCTGCCTATATCGCCCGAAAAAACAAATCGTTTTCCTTCTATGTCCAGCTCAATGAAGGTAGCCCCTAAAATATGGCCATTGTACCTGAACTGACATTTAACATGGCTGGCGAGGGTAATCCATGTGTCCGGTTCAATTGTCTTGAACATGGTGATGGCTTTTTTCGCTTCTTCCATCGTATAGAACGGCAGGGCAGGATGATGTTGGGAATAACCCTCCTTATTGGCATATTCCGCTTCTTCCTCATGAATCTTAGCGCTATCTTTAAGGATGACCGAAGTGATCGCCAGGGTAGGTGCGGTTCCCAGGATCACACCCTTAAAACCTTCTTTTACAAAACGGGGCAAATACCCCGTATGGTCTAAATGCCCATGCGTGAGTAGTACTACATCCAGGGCCGAAACATCAATAGGCAGGGGCTCCCAGTTGCGCAACCGCAATTCTTTTAAGCCCTGAAACATCCCGCAGTCAACAAGGCATTTAAAAGCACCGGCCTCCAGGTAATACTTGGATCCCGTTACTGTATGCGCCGCTCCCAGGAATTGTACCTTTACCATGGATTATTATTTATACGTTAAAAGTGACTTAAAGAAGCCACCTCGTCCAGGATCTTCCTCTTTCGTGTGTCTGATATCCCCAGGTGGTCCAGATAGAACGAATCCTTGTGTAATTGCCTGCATAAAACAATATCCCTGCTTAGGAGAAATTCTTTTTCTCTTTGGGATAAAAGGGTACTGACCGTTATGGGATATAGGGCCAGCCTGTCTATCCTGTTGCGAAGCCCATCATCACCGGGATAATCCCAACTCAACAGGTAGAGCCCCGCACACCTGCCATAGGCTACCGCATCTTCCGTAAACCGTGTATTGGTAACTACCCATGCTTCATCCGGGGTCTTAGCGCCTTTGCGCGATTTGTTGGCTGCATTGCAGACGTCCAGGTATCGGGATTGTATGTACAAGGGTACTTTTACATTGCACTTTCGCCCCTCTTCCCCGTGAAACTTACATTCAATAAGGATGGCCTTTCCGTTCTTTCTGGCCAGTACATCTATCTCATGGGATACGCATTTTCCGGCAACCACTTCGCCTACCCTGGTTTCATAGCCTGAAAACGTCAGGAGTGTACTGATAAAATTTTCAAACGGAAATCCGGTAGGCCCCAATTCATAGATGGCCTTCTTTAGTTTATACTTAGAGGCAAAAACGGGTTTTTTTCGTTTCAACATGGCATAGGCCCTGTTGTAAATCTCCCTGGTGGTGATCCCATTGTACAGCTCATCCATTACCTTATGAAGGATATCTTCAATGGTCTTCTTGTCTGCACCACTGTGCCGTAAGGATGCCGAAAGACGTTCCAAGGAAAACGGTACTACCTCTCCGGATGATTTTCTGATTTCGATGGCCTTGCTTTTCATGGAGGGTAATTAGAAATATATCGCTTACATGGTACCTTTCCTGCTATTTATTCATTTGGATGGGGTAATACCATGAAAGGAATGGTAACATGAAACCCTATTTTTTTCACTACGGGTTCAATAAAGAGGCGTTCAAGAAAGGTGTGTTTATTCTGGATCATCACCAGCATGGTAACCTTTTTAGAGGCTTGAAATGAATTAATCCCCTCTATGATCTCTTGTCCCGGAAGGTCATGAAAGTGATGGGTGTTCTTCTTCAACATCGCTGTAAGCGTCTGCTTGTTCTTCTGTTGTTTATCGGTAAGGTCGAAACCGGTTGAAATATGAATAACATCGAAAGTAGAAGCGTGCATCTTCGCCAAATGAAGCAATAAGGACAATTGTGCCTCCTTATAATCTACCTCAAAATCGGTAGGGAACAAAATCTCTTCGGGCGGTACATAGGCGAACCCGGCAGGGACAGCCAGGACCGGACAGGGCGCTTTTTTAATGACATGCACCGTATGAGACCCCAAAAAGATCTCCTTGGCCCCGGTAGCTCCCTGGGTGCCCATTATGATCAAATCGGCCTTTTCTGTTCTGGCCAGCTCTACAATTTCATCTATAAGAATATTAAAGGCAGAATGCGTTACCAAATGGTGTTTGGGATTCTTGAATTCCTTTAGGAGTTTCTTTTTTAAGGCTTTAAGGTTTTCTTCTGATTGTGACTGATAGATATCCCCAAGCCCTATTTGGCCCGGACTGTGCAGGATGTATTCGGATTGATAAATGGCCGGTGTATAGGTGTTTACCAGGAAAAAAGTACATTCTTCTTTGCTGAAAAGCTGCAACGCATACGAAATAGCGTTATAGGCATTCTTTGAGAAATCGGTGGGTAGGATAATTGTTTTCATGTTCATGGCTTTAAATTAACGCGCAACATTTTGGAGTACCATAAAAGGTATTTTTAAATGCAGTCCTATGGTATTGACGGTAGACTGAAGGAGCAGGTCCTCTAAATGGGAATGCCGGGTATTTACCATGACCAGCATATCGATCCTATTATGGAGGATATATTTGGTAATAGCCACCGTTTTATCCTTTTCAGGGGTGGTTTCGAATACCAAGCGGGCCTTTTTCAGTTCTTTCTTAAGGAATTCCCGGTTATCTTCCTGTCGTAAGGAGAGCTTTTTCATAGGGTCTATATACAACAGATGAATAGTGGAGCGGAAAGAGCCGGTTAATTCACATAGAAGCTTTAATTCCCTTCTTTTGTAGGGGATCAAATAGTTGGTTGGGAACAACAGCTCTCTGGGTGCATGATAGGCATAATCCTCGGGGATTGCGAGAACAGGACATTGTACATACTTCATCACAAAAAGCGTATTGCTTCCAAAAGTGATGCTCCTGTCATTGGCTGCTCCCCTGGTACCCATCACCACAATATCCAAATTCTCTCTTTCAATAAGCTCATTCATCTCATCGATCAATGATCCGAAAGTAGCAATGGTCTTAATTTCATGCTTGGGATTGGGTGCATATTCCCTGACTTTTTGTTGTTGTTCCTTCAGTGCTTTTTCTGCGTTCCTAAAAGCCCGATCCTTTATTTTTTCGAGAGTAGCCCGGTCAGTGACATCCCCGCTATGGTAAACCTCATCGGCATATGCGTGTAAAATATAAATCTCACTTCGTTCGTATTTAAAGATCTCGCAGGCGTATTTGAGCGCGTTAAAGGCATTTTCGGAAAAATCAGTAGGAACTACAATCTTTCTCATGGATCAGGTCTTTATAGTGTCTTCTTAAAAGTACACTTACAACTGCAGACGAAGTATGATATTCGTCAGTTAGGCTATGAAAATATTTTTTTATTTTCGTACGGTTATTCTATGAATCATGAAAAGCAGTTTTAACAACCTGATAGCCTCGGAAACACCTGTTTTGGTGGATTTTTATGCTGATTGGTGTGGCCCCTGCAAAATGTTGGCCCCCGTACTGAAAGAAGTGAAAGCCCAAATGGGAGATGCTGTAAAGATCATCAAGATAGACGTGGATAAAAATCAATCCGTGGCTGCAAAGTACCAGGTGCGGGGCGTCCCTACCATGGTGATCTTCAAAAATGGAAAATCCCTGTGGCGGCAATCGGGGGTGCTGCCTAAACACGAGATTGTAAAAGCGATCCAATCCTTCAGCTGAGGCAGTTACCGATCTGCGGCACCGCCCCTATTCGTGTAACACCAAAAATGGAATATCGGTATGGTAGCTGATCTCTTCAACTACTGGTCTAAAGAGGATCCGTTGTAAGAAATTAATATTCTTGGCAACCATAACCACCATATCAACATCCCTGCTTTCTACAAAACACTGTATGGCTGTTTCCAGCTTGGGCGTTGTAAGCGTATGAAAGCTATGGTTGATGCCTCTCAGGTAATCATGTAGAAAATCTTTATTTTCCTGTTGTTGGTGGTTCAGTTGCTCTCCTTTTCGCGAAACATGAACGATTCTAAGGGATGCTCCTGACAATTCACTGGTCCTGACAAGGGTATTCAGAACTTTAGGGTCATACCCGGTCTGAAAATCGGTAGGAAAGGCGATTTCTTTCGGAATTTTGTATCGGGCATTTTCCGGGACCGCCAGGAGGGGACATTTGACCTTTGTAATGACGTCGCCTGTATTACTGCCCATGGTAGCGCGTTTTAATCCGGAAGCACCTTTGGTACCCATAATGATCAGATCGATCTTTTTTTCTTCCACTTCTTTTTTGATCCCATCCACGAAAAAATCATAGGAAGCCTTGGTAACGAATTTATAGCGCTCATTTTGCGTAAAGGCTTCTAATTTTTTTAAGAGCTTTTGCAGGGATTTTTTTGTCTCCACGATCACCTCATCCCGCACCAGTACCTTAATGGAACTTTCTGCTTCCGGATGCGGTGGTATCGGGCTTATGTGCAACAAGTGAAAGGTACACGCTTCCTTTTTAAATAATTCTACTCCGTATTTGATGGCATTCCATGAGTTAGGTGAGAAGTCGGTTGGGATTAATATTTGTATCATGGTCTAACTATTTTATTCCATAAAGGTAAAGGCATCCAATTTGCCGCAAAATGACCTAAATCATATCGGGCGAACTTCTTACGATCGCCCTATTGAATTTTTTGAAGGCCTTCCATATCCTTAATATAGATGTCTCGTTCCTGTATGCCAATAAGGCCTTCTTTCTTGAATTGCGAAAGGGTACGTATGAGGGTTTCAGTTGCCATTCCTGCCACCGCGGCAAGGTCGGTTCTCATGATATGTATGTTTTCCTGATCAGGATCTTTAAGAAGTTTCTCCGCAAATCTCAGGATGGTAGTAGCCGTTTTTTTGCGCACGGAACCGTAGGCCATTTCCAGCAATTGGTCCTTAGATTCGGCAAGATTGGCAGCCAGGGATTCCACAAGTTCCAGGACCAACTCCGGACTCTGTTCCAATAACTGCCCAAAGCGTTCTCTTCCAATACCTACCAGGGTGGTATGTTCAATAGCGGTGGCATATTCTTTATAAACCGACTGGGTGTGCAGGCCAATAAAGCCGAAAAAATCATCTGACTTAAAAATCCCGGTGATCAGTTCTTTGCCATCCGCATCTATCTTATAGGTCTTTACCATCCCCTTCAGGATCAGGTAGACCATATTGGGATGATCTCCGTCCCTGTAAATGGTCTCCCCAAATTGAAACTTCAATTCCGTTCCATGATCATCCATGTAATTTTTCAATTCATTGATGTTCCTCAGAAACCCATTACCAACCGGCAAATTTCCAGCATCCTGTAATGCGCCCTGCTCCCTTAAGAGGGCTACTTTTGCCAGCCTGCTTTCTATGGCGCCTATGAGTTCCTTTTCTTCAAATGGTTTGGTTAAATAGTCGTCTGCCCCCAATTGCATCCCCTTGCGAACATCGCTTCGTTCCGTTTTGGCCGACATGAAAATAAAGGGGATATACCTGGTAGCAGGTTTTTTTGATAAGGTCTCAAGCACTGCATACCCATCTTTTTTTGGCATCATGATATCACAAACGATCACATCCGGGGGCGATTTTAATGCGGCCTGGATCCCCTCTTCCCCGTCCGAGGCGGTGGTGACCATATAATTAGCGAGGGACAGCAATTCTGCTGTATTATCCCTCAGCACAGCATCGTCCTCGATAAGCAATACTTTCTTCATACGCCTTCTCCTGAATTCATTTTTTACCTTTTTTTATACATTCATCGGGCTCATTCGGAAGGATTACCCTAAAGGTACTTCCCTGGTTCTCCTTACTTTTAAATGATAGTTCGCCTCCGAGGTTATCCACATGCGTTTTTACAATATTTAATCCGATTCCCGTCCCCTGGGTGGTCAGAATATTTCCTGCCCTGTAATAGCGTTCAAAAATGTGTTTTTGATCCTGTTCCGGTATCCCTATGCCATGATCGATTACTTCAAAAACAATCCAGGCTTCTGAAAAGGCAACTTTCAATTCAATTTCTGAATTTTCAGGGGAATATTTAATTGCGTTGTTTAACAGATTGGTCAGTGCCAGCTGTACTATCTTTTCGTCCTGACAAACCATGGCATCATCAATATTCATGGGATACTGAATATGTTGCCCCGATTTTAGGGTCATATTGGCACTATACAGTACCTCATTGATCACTTTACTGAGCGAAAATTGAGTCATTTTATAAAGGGGTTCTCCCTTTTCGAGATGTTCAATAGAAAGAAAATCATTCAGGATACCTGTTAAATAATGCACCCCTGCGATAATGGAATTCAGGTGCTTTTCCCTCTTTTCCTGCGTATCAGCGGTCGTGTATTTGCCCACCAGGGTCGCCGAAGTAAGGATCCCGCTTAAGGGTGTTTTAAACTCATGGGAAACCAGTGACAGGAATTTCGATTTTAACTCATTCAATTCCTTTTCCCTTGACAGTGCCTCTCGTAACTGACTGGTACGTTCGGCTACCGTCTTTTCCAACCGCTGCGTATAATCCCGGCGGTCTGAAATATCGAGGATTACTGCACCAATGTAACAATTGGCCCCTACCTTGGAAGATTCCAGATGCACCTCAACAGGGTAGGTACTGCCATCTTTCCTGCGTTGGACGGAATCAAAGGTCAGCTTTTTACCGGGAGCGCCCAATAATGGAGCAATAAGCTTTCTGAATTGTTCTTCGGAAAAATTCGTTTTGAGATGGTAGGGCGTCATGTTCATTAATTCCTTCAAGGAATAACCCGTATTTTTCCTGGCTCCATGATTGACATGCTTAAACCGCAGAGTTTGGGCATTATACACATAGATCTCATTATCCGACTCATTAAAGATCCGGATGAGTTGCCGGTTCTCGTCCTCAGTAAGTTTTCGTTTGGTGATATCGTTTTGTATTCCTACAAAATGGGTAATGTCTCCTTTCTCATCCCTAATAGGATTCATATAAACCTCGTTCCAGAATAATTCGCCGTTTTTACGATAATTCCGTATCTGAACCCTGCAACTCTTGCCTTTTGAAATAGCCCTGCTCATCACCCTCACACCTATCTGATTCGTATCGTCGTTCTGCAGGAAACGACAATTTGTATTCAGGATTTCTTTTTGAGTATAGCCGGTTATCTTTTCAAAAGCTTTATTGACATAAATGATCGGATTATCCTTCTTTCTGGCATCTGTAATTGTGATTCCGTTCAGGGCAGCATCCAGGGCAAGATGATGGATGCGCAGCGCCTTAAAAAGATTGCGCTTTTCCGTCAGATCGTTCAGCAGTAAAAGAAAGTAGTCTTTATCCTGAATTTGGAACCTATTCAACTGCACATGCAGCGCAATTTCAAGACCCGTCTTCGTGTAACCTGTCAGGTTTTCGACCCAGCGATCCTTTGGAAGTTTATTGTTCCCGAAAATAAGTTCGGAAAAGGCTTGCTTGCCCGTATCACCCTGGTCATTTGAAATTAAAAGGCTAAGCGGTTTTCCCAGAAGTTCCTTTTCGGAATACCCGAACAACTCCAACCCAGTCTTATTGACAGATACGATTTTATGATCCTCATTAATTATAAGGACGGCCTCTGACGCTGCCTCTGAAGACAGGTCATAGACCGAAGTATTTTGCTCAGATACACGCATTTGATGCTATTAAGAATTGACGAACTATTACGCTTCCTTATCCAGGTCTTCTTCTTTGTTACGCCTGGAAGATGGTAAAAGTTACATACCAAAAGTGGCGCTGACATGCGCCATTTCTGCACTGATTACCTTTACTATCAATGATCTGATTGTACTGCTTTCCGTTTTTTAAGTTGCCTTTCCAGATCCTTTAAAGTGGCAGCAGCCGCTTTTTCAAAATTATCCTCGATCGATTTTGCAAAGATCCTTGGGCCGGGAGCCTCTATTTTAATTTCACAAACCTTATTTTTTCCTGACGGATCGTTCTCTAATTTAAAATACACATCGGCACTGATGATCCAGTCATATTTATTTCCAAGTTTTTGGAGTTTAGAAGTGAGTAGTTCATTCATAGCCTCGCTGGTAGGCATGTGTAGGTATTGGATATTGATGGTCATAATGAAATTATTTAATGTACATTTCTAAAGGTAAACACTTAGGAAATTGTTTTATATGATATTTATCAGACTTCGGAAAGCAGAACGGGTAATGAGGCTTCCTAATTGGCTTTTTTCAAAAGACCTCCCCGATCGCCGGTAGCTGTTTTTGGCTTATCTTACCGTAGTAATTGTTGGTCCTGTGATACCTTGCATAATAGGATGAACGTGATATTTATCATAGGCTTTTTGCACCTTGCCGCGTTACTTTTACATAAAGATAGTTGTTATGGGCATTGAAATAATGGTTTACCACCTGCAGCGCACAGCAATTATCGTGGGAATCATGGTATTTATCAGCTGTGGTTCGGATCGTGAAAAGATACTTCCCGTCAAAACCACCATTACAGAATCTGTTTATTCCTCGGTAACCATACAGCCAGACAGTCTCTATATGGCTTTTGCGTCTGTTGGGGGGATATTGGACAAAAACCTTGTGGAAGAAGGCGATCCGATTAAAAAAGGGGCTGCCATCTCCCAGATCATCAATGCTGCCCCAAAACTAAATACACGGAATGCGCTGCTGAACATGGAACTCGCGCAACAGAATTACCTTGGCAGCAACGCCATTCTCAAAGGCCTTCAAGACCAGATACAGGCTGCTGTCCTTCAATTACAGAATGATTCGATCAACTATTTCAGACAGAAAAAATTATGGGAGCAACGAATTGGTTCCCAGGCGGAATATGACAATAGGAAACTGGCGTATGAGCTAGCGCGCAACACCCTTACCTTACGCAAGAGCAGCTATGAACAGACGAAGAATGAACTGGAAACGAAGTATAAGCAAGCGCAAAACAATTACGAGACTTCAAAAATTGCCACCAATGACTTTATCGTGGAGAGCAAGATAAACGGGACAGTGTATGCCCTTTATAAAAATCCCGGTGAACTGGTGACCAGCATGGAACCGGTAGCTTCTGTGGGAAGTGCCACCGATTTCATAATAGAAATGCTGGTAGACGAGATCGATATCGTAAAAATACGCCTGGGGCAAAAAGCGTTGATAACATTGGATGCCTATCCATCTGAAATGTATGAGGCTACCGTCAGCAAGATCTACCCAAAAAAAGACGAACGTTCCCAGACCTTTAAAATTGAAGCCCTTTTTAGCACCCCCCCTGCAACCCTGTACCCGGGGCTTTCAGGTGAAGGCAATATCATTGTCAATAAGAAAGAAGACGCCCTGGTCATTCCCAAGGAATACCTGATAAACGGACGAATGGTAGAAACCGAAGAGGGTATGGTAAATGTAACACTGGGCCTGCAGGACCTCGACCGTGTTGAAATTTTAGAAGGCATCGATGCAGCTACCTATTTATTAAAACCATCGGAATGACCAATTGGAATGTCATACTTGCCATTGCCAAGACCCATCTTTTAACCAAGATGAAATCGACCGTGACGGCTTCCCTTGGGGTCACTTTTGGCATTGGAGCCTATATTACCCTTGTGAGTTTTATGACCGGTCTGAACCAAATGTTAGACGATCTGATCCTGAATCAGACCCCGCATATCCATCTCTATAATGAAATTGAACCTTCCAAGAAGCAACCGGTAGCCCTTTACAATGAATTGGAAGGGGCCTTTAATGTGGTGCATTCGGTGAAACCGAAACAAAGTCAGCGTAAAATCCACAATGCCCTTCCTATACTGGCCTATCTCAAAAAAGACAAGAACGTGAAAGGGGCAACCCCGCAAATGCGTGCTCAGATCTTCTATATCTCCGGTTCCATTGAGTTGGGTGGTAATCTGATCGGTGTTGATATCATGGAAGAGGTTCGACTTTCGAATATGCGCGACTATATCGTAGAGGGAAGCCCGGAAGACCTGCGGAATCTGGAAAATGGGATATTACTGGGTGCCGGGCTTGCCAAGAAAATGTCCCTGGGGGTGGGCGACAGGGTACAGATAAGTACCGTGCAAGGCGCTATTTTCCCGTTAAAAATTGTTGGCATCTATCAAAGCGGCATTGCAGAAGTAGACAACATACAAAGTTATACCAATTTAGCCACCGTACAGCGGATCACTGGAGAAGCACAGAACTACATCACGGATATCAATATTAAATTGAATGAATTAGGGGAAGCCTTACCGATGGCAATGCGATTGGAAAAGCAGTTTGACATAAAAGCCGTTGATATCAATACGGCCAATGCCCAGTTCGAGACCGGCACGGATATCCGTAACCTCATTACCTATGCTGTTTCCATTACCTTGCTTATCGTAGCCGGTTTTGGGATCTACAACATCCTCAATATGCTGATCTACGAAAAAATGAATGATATTGCCATTCTAAAGGCAACAGGGTTTTCGGGCAGGGATGTACAGCTTATTTTTATGAGTCAGGCCATGATCATTGGCTTTGTAGGAGGGGTCCTGGGACTCCTGATAGGTTTCGGCCTCTCCGTTTTTATAGACCAGGTGCCTTTTGATACAGAGGCCTTGCCTACGATCAGTACCTTTCCCGTAAATTTTAAAGTACAATACTACGTCATTGGAATTGTATTTGCCCTGCTTTCCACCTTCGTGGCGGGCTACCTTCCTTCCAATAAGGCGAAACGAATAGACCCGGTCCAAATTATCCGCGGAACCTAGATATACCGCACATGAAGAACGTTTTAGAGGCAAGAAATATCAACAAGCACTTCCGAAAACCGGTAGATTTCCACGTGTTAAAGGACATCAGTTTTGCGGTCAGGGAAGGAGAATTTGCATCCATTATGGGAAAATCAGGATCGGGCAAATCCACCTTGCTGTATATCCTCTCAACCATGGATACCGATTATGAAGGGGAACTCTACCTCAACGGCGAACTGATCACAGGCAAATCGCATAAGAAGCTTTCCCAAATCAGGAATGAGCATATCGGGTTTGTCTTCCAGTTCCATTACCTGCTTTCGGAGTTTACAGTGCTGGAAAATGTGATGCTGCCCGCAAAAAAATTAGGGGCCAAATCATATATGGATATCGCGAAAGATGCCAATGAAAAATTAGAAATGCTAAACATCGGGCATTTGGGACCTAAACGTGCATCCCGTATTTCAGGGGGCGAAAAACAGCGGGTTGCCATTGCGCGGGCGCTTATCAATAATCCCACGATCCTAATGGGAGATGAACCTACCGGGAATCTCGATAGCCATAATGCAGAAAACGTGTTTAAGATCTTTAAAAGACTTAAGGAGGAGGAAGGGCTATCCCTTTTGATCGTTACCCACGACCTGGATTTTGCCAAACGAACAGACCGTATCATTGAGATGGAGGACGGTCGGATCATCAAATAAACCAGGAGCTTTTTCTTATATGATATATGTCATAAGATTTTCCACGCTGCAGGCTTACTTTTATTAGTAAACAAATACGCCTAAATCATGAGCACTTATAAGAACCCATCGGCCCCCCAAACTTTCGAAAACAGGAACTGGCAGGAACTTTATATTTTGGCCAAACACTGGAAATCTGATCTTGAATTTTACAAAGAGGATCTTCGTTTTTTGAAAACCCTCATTGAGAAATACCTTATATGGATCACAAAAAAAGAAAATTTGGAACTCGTTTCTTCCCTTCGCAAAAAAGAACATGAGCTGATTGTTCAGTGCACGTCTTTGCTAAACGATGTATCAGGGCATCTCCATAACGCCTCAGAATTGGCTACGGCAAATGACACCAGTAAGGAGGCAGCATTCAGGAAAGACCATCTTGAACTCGAAACCGCCCTGGCCAGCTTTGTAAAAACCTTCCGTGAAAACAGAATGGAAGTTTTTAAGGTCACCGAATACATCATGGACAGCGAAGAACTCCAAAATATTCTTGATACGTAACGCCTGTAAGAAAGCTGGGCATCATTTATGGATCGACCGAAAATGAAATTCTTCCTGATAATACTACTTGTTATTCATGGTATCATCCACTTGATGGGATTTTTAAAGGCCTATCATTATCTTGAAATAGCTGCCTTGAAGCAGTATATTGGTCCCGCTTCAGGGATCCTCTGGCTTACTGCCTGTTTGTTGTTACTGCTAACAGCCCTTTTACTGGTTTTTCAAAATGTGTACTGGCCCTTTTTTGGCATTGCCGGTATCTTACTTTCACAGGTACTGATCATTCTCTCCTGGTCGGATGCACGCTACGGGACCCTCATTAACATCGTCTTGTTGCTCGTTATGATTCCGGCATTGGGCAATTATTATTTTGACAAAATGGTGGCGAACGAAACAGAACGACTCCTTGTGACGATCCCATCAGGCAGAACGGGATCCTTTGAGAACGCTGATTTGACTACCCTACCCCCTATTGTTAACACATGGATACGCTCCTCCGGAGCTTTAAGCTTTCCTGAGGTAAACGTTGTTACCCTGAGGCAAAGGGGGCAATTAAAAACCAGTCCTTCCGGAAATTGGCTGCCTTTTACCGCAGAACAATGGATCACTACCCAAGAGCCTGCTTTTATTTGGAAAACAGAGGTACAGCTAATGGGCCCCTTGTTCTTTGTGGGAAGGGACAAATTATACGATGGAGAAGCATCCATGATGATCAAATTACTATCCGTTTTCAATGTGGTCAATGCCCAAAATGACAAAAAACTGGATGAAGCTTCTTTACTTCGGTTCCTGGCCGAGATCTGTTGGTACCCCTCTGCCGCACTGGAACCTTATATAGAATGGGAATCCATTAGCCCGTTGGAAGCCAGGGCGCGGCTAAACCATAACGATTTGAGCGTCTCCGGAATATTCACCTTCCTGCCGGACGGGCGTTTGAAATCATTTGAGGCAGATCGGTATATGGGCAGCGGAAAGGAGGCGCGCCTGGAGAAATGGTTTGTAGAAAATACTTCCTATAAAGTATTTAATGGCGTTAAAATTCCTAATAAGTCTAAGGTTAGCTGGAAGTTAGCAGCGGGCGACTTTCAATGGTTAACCCTTGAAATTTCGGATATAACATACAATGCGTCGCCATCGTATTGAGCGAATGGAATTCCTTTCATTTTGTATTGGTGAATAGATTTAAGCTTTCTATCTTTACACCCCTGAAATGATGCGAAAAGCCCACGTGGTGAAATTGGTAGACACGCTACCTTGAGGGGGTAGTGTTCGCAAGGACGTGCTAGTTCGAATCTAGTCGTGGGCACCGGAAACCTGTTTTTCTTTGGATTTACAAAGAAAGACGGGTTTTTATTTTTACAGTCCCCGGTATTTGCTATTTTAGTTTAAATTCCTTTAACGCATTGCAATTTATGAAGGGAAGTATCTTGATTGTTGGGGGAGGTATCGTAGGCCTTAGCTGTGCTTACTACCTGCACAAGGAAGGCTACACAGTGACTGTCATTGACAAATCGACCATGGATGGTGGGGCTTCCTACGTAAATGCGGGCTACCTGACCCCAAGTCATATCATCCCATTAGCCTCTCCAGGAATGATGGCAAAGGGAATTAAATGGATGTTCAACAGCAGCAGCCCTTTTTATATGAAACCACGGTTGGATCCGGATTTTATCCGATGGGCGTGGAATTTTAACCGGTCTTCTACCAGGGCGAATGTCGAAAAAGCGATTCCACTGATCAAGGATATTAACCTCCTGAGCAAGGAATTGTATTCGGACATCCATGATTCAGGTGAATTAGGCGATTTCCAGCTCGAAAAAAAGGGCCTCTTAATGCTTTATAAAACCAAGAAAGAAGGCGACCATGAGAAAGAAGTAGCCAGCCGGGCGGCAGACGAGGGGTTGGAGGTTACGGAACTTACCAGGCAGGAACTGGACGAGTTGCAACCCGCTCTTAATAAAGACATCCTTGGGGCCGTGCACTACCTATGCGACGCCCATACCTCGCCCAACGAGATCATGGCACAACTAAAGACCTATTTGAAAAAAGCAGGTGTGGCCATTCACAGTGGTGAAGAGGTAGTGCAATTTGAGAAGGCGGGTAGCCTTGTTAACAAGGTCATAACCAATAAGGCCACCTACACTCCGGATGAAGTGGTCCTGGCCAGTGGCTCCTGGTCGCCCCAACTAGGCAGGGAATTAGGGATACATCTTTCTGTTCAGGCGGGAAAAGGGTATCGTATTAATGTTCCCAGACCTATTGGAGTAACGTTACCGGCCATATTGATGGAGGCGAAAGTGGCCGTTACCCCCATGCGCGATTTTACCCGATTTGCAGGTACTATGGAACTGTCCGGCATCAACCATAAAATCAGAAAGGAACGCGTAAAGGCCATTGCAAGGGCCGCTGAAAACTATTATGACCAGGTTAAGATCGAACCGGCTGAAATAGACCAGGCTCAATGTGGCCTTCGCCCGGTCACCCCGGACGGACTGCCCTATATTGGACGCGTATCTTCCTTAAAAAATATGACCATTGCCACAGGTCATGCCATGATGGGTTGGAGTCTCGGGCCGGCTACCGGTAAATTGGTTTCCGAGATCATAGCAGACAGGCCGTTGTCAATGCCTATTGACGGTTTTCTTCCGGAAAGGCCGTTTTAAAACTCCATGAACATTTAAGATGGCGACTCCGGTATCTCCAAATTATAAACCATTGTACGGCTTGGGTTATTCAAATAGCTTGAGGTAGTGGTCGTATCGAACTATCCAACGCTTTATCTTCTTCGGTTCAATTTAAGGACAGCATCAAAATTTTAACGTTCTTATTAGAATCATGCATCATTAAAAGTGTAAATTTGTTTAAGCTTTAGAAACAAAACATGAACAATGTAAAAAAGTTTTTTAGTATCCGTGATTTGGAGAATCTCTCTGGCATCAAAGCACATACTATTAGGATCTGGGAAAAGCGTTACAACTTGTTGGCTCCGGAACGAACTTCAACAAATATCCGCACCTATAGCCTGGCAAGTTTGCAAAAACTGTTGAATATCACCCTGTTATACAATAGCGGGTACAAGATTTCCAAGATTGCCAGGATCCCTGAAACAGAATTGCCGGTGGCGGTGAGGGAACTGGTTGCCAAGAACAGCACCAAGAACCATGCGATCAATGCTTTTAAATTATCCATGATCAATTTTGATCTGGCGCTTTTTCAGAACACCTACAACAGTCTCCTGCAGGACAGGTCCTTCAGGGATATTTTTTGGGAAATATTCATTCCCTTGTTAAACGAATTGGGGTTATTATGGCAGACCGATACGATCAGTCCGTCTCATGAACACTTTATTACCAATCTCATTAAACAAAAAATATATACCAGCACTGAAAAAATCCAGGCTGTGGAACCTACTAAGACCGACAAGGTCTTTGTGCTCTTCCTGCCGGAAAATGAGATCCATGAAATTGGTTTGCTGTTTGTCAATTATGAACTGTTATTACGGGGCTACAAAACAATTTATCTGGGTCAGACAATGCCGTTGGAAAGCTTAACAGACCTTCAGAAATATTATACCAATCTGCACTTCCTGTCCTACTTTACTGTTATCCCGACCAAGGACGGCATCACACAATATGTAGAGGAATTTACGAAGGTCTTGAGCCCAAAAGGGGACTCAAAATTATGGATTCTGGGAAGGCAAACGCAATATATGAGTAAGAACAACCTCCCGGACCACGTGAGGTCCTTCGAATCGCTGGAAGATCTTGCCACTGCCCTTTAGACATGATCCGCAGAACAACACCTGAATAACATGAGCAAAAAAGTAATAGTCATAGGTTCCGGATTTTCTTCCTTATCGGCAGCTTGTTATTTGGCAAAAGCCGGATTCGAAGTTTCGATCTATGAAAAAAATAGTACTGTTGGCGGCAGGGCCCGGCAATTGGTAAAAGACGGATTCACCTTCGATATTGGCCCCAGTTGGTACTGGATGCCCGATATTTTTGAGCGTTTTTTCAATGATTTTGGTAAAAAGACGGCCGACTATTACGCCCTGGATAAACTCAGCCCCGCTTACAAGATCTTCTTTGCGGACGAGGTGATCACGATAGGCGATAGTATGGATAAGATCTGTGAGGAGTTTGAGCGCATTGAGCCTGGCAGTTCTGTTTACCTGAGGAAGTTTATTGCCAAGGCACAGGAAAATTATAACATCGCCATTAACGAGATCGTTTACAGGCCCGGTTTATCGCCATTGGAATTGGTCACCAAAGACACGGCACTCCGTGTAGACCAATTTTTTAAGACCATCAGCGGGCAGGTCCGTAAGCAATTCAAAAATCCAAAACTGATCGCCACCCTTGAATTTCCTGTTTTATTTCTGGGGGCCAAACCCAGCAAGACACCTGCCTTTTACAGTTTTATGAACTTTGCCGATTTCGGCTTGGGTACCTGGCATCCGAAAGGTGGCATGTATAAGATCATTGAAGGGATGCAGCAATTGGCAGAAGAATTAGGAGTGGTCATTAACACCGGGAATACGGTAGAGAAGATACTGGTGAAGGACGGGCATGCAGCAGGCATCGTGGTGAATGGAACGTCTCACAAATCAGATTTTGTGCTATCAGGAGCCGATTATCACCATTCTGAAACATTGCTCGATCCTGAATACCGGCAATATTCCGAATCTTATTGGGATAAGAAGACCTTTGCCCCCTCTTCCTTGTTGTTCTACGTTGGGTTCAACAAGAAATTAAAGAATATTGAACACCATAATCTTTTCTTCGACACTGATTTTGGGCGGCATGCAGAAGAGATTTACGACCAGCCACAATGGCCATCAGATCCCTTGTTCTATATGAATTTTCCTTCTGTGACCGATGCCAGCATGGCTCCCGAAGGTTTCGAAACCGGTTTTTTCCTGGTTCCTATTGCACCGGATCTGGAAGATACGCAAACCTTAAGAGATCGCTATTTTGATATCATACTGAAACGCTTTGAAGAGCGAACCAACCAAAAAGTTGAAAATAATATTATCTTTAAAGAGTCCTTTTGTGTAAATGATTTCAAGGAACAGTACAACTCATACAAAGGCAATGCATATGGAATGGCGAACACGTTAATGCAAACCGCTTTTTTAAGACCCGGTCTTAAAAGTAAAAAAGTGAAGGATTTGTATTTTACCGGCCAATTGACTGTTCCAGGTCCCGGGGTACCCCCGTCCCTGATTTCGGGTAAGTTGGTTTCAGAATTAATCGTACAAAAAAAGTAATAAAATTGCATGAAATCTATTTTTGACAGTGTATCCTATGAGTGCAGCAAGATCGTTACTGAATCTTACAGCACTTCCTTTGCTCTTGCCACGAAGATGCTGGCCCCTTCCATTAGGAAGGACATATACAATATTTATGGTTTTGTGCGCTTTGCGGACGAGATCGTAGATACTTTTCACAATTATGACAAGGAAGCACTGTTTAACGCTTTCGAAAAGGAACTTCAGGACAGCCTCAAGAATAAAATAAGCCTGAACCCCATTTTAAACGCTTTCCAGCATACCTACCACGCCTATACCATTCCTTACCATCTGGTAGACGCCTTTATGAGAAGCATGCGGATGGACCTTGATAAAAAGGTATATGCCACACAGCAGGAATTTAAGGATTACATTTATGGCTCTGCGGACGTAGTGGGCCTCATGTGCCTGAGGGTTTTTGTCAATGGGGATGATGAAAAGTACGAAAGCCTGAAAGAACCAGCAATGGCACTTGGTTCGGCTTTTCAAAAAGTAAATTTCCTTCGGGACCTTAAGGCTGATCATGAATTTTTGAACAGGTCTTATTTCCCAAACACCAACCTGCTGCAGTTAGACGAAGCATCCAAGGCCAGGATCGTGGAAGAAATAAGCGCTGATTTTCGAAAAGGGTATGAAGGCATCATACAACTACCCAATGAAGCTAAATTTGGTGTCTATACCGCCTATAAATATTATTATCAGTTATTGCGAAAACTGCAGAAAACGCCTTCTCTGGAGATAAAAAATACCAGGATACGCGTTCCTAATTATCAGAAATTTGGGTTGCTTGCCAGCTCTTACGTAAATTATAAATTGAATTTGGTTTAAACGATGAAACTAGCACTTTGGATTCTTATTTTCTTAACCACCTTTGGGATCATGGAGTTTATGGCATGGTTTACGCATAAATACGTTATGCATGGATTTTTATGGATCCTGCACAAGGACCACCACAGGAAAGACCATGATTCATGGTTTGAAAGAAACGATGCCTTTTTTCTATTCTATGCCGTGGTTAGCATGAGTTTTATTATGCTTGCCAACCAAACTTGGTTTTGGTACGGCTATCCGATAGGTTTTGGCATCATGTCTTACGGAGCCGCCTATTTTCTTGTTCACGACATCTTTATTCACCAGCGTTTCAAAATCTTTAGAAATGCCAACAATTGGTATGCGCGGGGTGTAAGGCGTGCCCATAAAATGCACCACAAACATTTAGGGAAAGAAGATGGGGAATGCTTTGGGATGCTCTGGGTGCCTTTCAAATATTTCAAGAACTAGCTTTGATGCCTGAAGCCCTCGTTATTGGCTCCGGTATTGCAGGTCTGGCTTCAGCCCTTCGCCTGCGTAAAAAAGGTTACGATGTTACTGTTTTTGAGACCAACCCTTACGCAGGCGGTAAACTTCATGCCATAGAACTGAACGGTTTTCGTTTTGACCTGGGCCCCTCCCTTTTCACCATGCCGCATTTTGTGGACGAACTCTTTGAATTATACGATCTTTTGCCTGCAGCACATTTTCCATACAAACAAAAATCGACCGTTTGCCATTACTTTTGGAAAGACGGCACCCGGTTTTCGGTGAAGGCAGATAAGGCTTTATTCATAGAAGAAGCGTCTAGGGCTTTTCAGGAGGAGGAACAGGTCCTGCGCTCGTACCTGGCTAAAAACAAAAAGAAATTCGACCTGACCAGAAAGCTTTTCCTGGAAAACTCCCTTCACAAGGCCCGCACCTACTTTTCATCGGATACGCTGAAAGCCATAGCACAATTAGGATCACTCGACCTATTTAATTCCCTGAACGATGTAAACAACCGGACCTTCAAAAATCCGAAACTAATACAACTCTTCAATCGCTATGCTACTTACAACGGATCGTCTCCTTACCAGACACCGGGTATTATGTCTTTGATCCCACACCTGGAAATGCATTATGGCACTTTTATTCCGTCGGGAGGGATGCATCGCATTAGCCAAAGCCTTTTTGAACTGGCAGTGGAACAAGGCATCCGATTTCATTTTGAAGAAGAAGTAAAGGAGATCGTCCTGAAACAGCACGCAGCAAGAGGTGTCATTACCAACAAGAACACCTATGAAGCACAAGTGGTGGTATCCAATATGGATGTCTATCCTACCTACAAAAAATTATTGCCCCGTGTAAAACATCCTGAAAGGATTTTACAACAAGAACGATCCAGTTCTGCCCTGATCTTCTATTGGGGAATATCCAAAACGTTCCCGGAACTGGACCTCCACAATATTTTCTTTAGCAATGATTATTCCCAGGAGTTCGAGACCATCTTTGAAAAAAAGGACCTTGGCGATGATCCTACCATTTATATCAATATTACCAGTAAAGATGTTCCTGGAGATGCCCCCGAGGGCTGTGAAAACTGGTTTGTGATGATCAATGCACCAGGGAATTATGGACAGGACTGGGAGGCGCTCAAGTCCCGTGCCAGAAAAGCCATTGTCAGGAAACTGAGTACCTTGCTGGGCGTAGCTGTAGAATCACTGATAACCACAGAGCATATTCTGGATCCAATAGGCATAGAAGAAAACACCAGTTCGTATCGCGGTGCACTGTACGGAGCTGCAAGTAATTCGCGGTTTTCGGCTTTCTTAAGACATGCCAATTTTACCAGCCGGATCAAAAATCTTTATTTTTGTGGCGGCTCCGTACATCCCGGAGGGGGCATACCCTTATGCCTGCTTTCAGCTAAGATCGTTGCCGATCTGGTTCCCGATGCTTCTTTAACCCCTGCAATTCATGGACTTTAAATACAGTAAGTGGGCTATATTCACGGTATGGTTATTCCATATTTCAGCACTGCTGGGCATTAGTCTTGGTTTTGAAGCATGGTTTGTGGAAAAGACCCCTTTAAACCTGCTAATTTCTTCTACCTTGCTTTTCCTGGTGTACCCTATCAATTCACCAGGAAAGTACTTTTCATTCCTGGTATTTTGGACGGGTGGCATGCTTGCCGAATGGATTGGGGTCCATTATGGGGTCTTATTCGGAAGTTATTCCTATGGAGCAAACCTTGGACCAAAAATAGATGGCATTCCCGTTCTTATTGGCGTAAACTGGGCCTTGCTGACTTTTATTACCGGGAGTATTGCGACTTGCCTGAGTAAGAATGACACACTGCAACTATTCCTTGGAGCTTCCCTGATGGTACTCCTCGATTTTTTCATGGAACAAAATGCTTCCCGCTTTGATTTTTGGAGTTTTGAAGGGAATGTAGTCCCGCTTAAAAATTATATCTGCTGGTTTTTACTGGCACTGCTCTTCCAGTGGGTACTAAAGAGAAACAAAATTACCGGGCATCTTCCTTTTTCTGCGCACCTGTTTGCTGCCCAACTCCTGTTTTTCGTTTACTTCTATCTTTGGTTTTAGTGCTTGCCATCAAGGAAAGGCAAGGGATTGACCCCATGCCAGCTGCCCGTGGATCGATACGGCTGAAATCTTGAGAATAGTTCTTCCTTATACCAATTTATGGTGCGGGTCTTCCCAATAACCTTCACATGGGCATCACTTCTGTATGCAAATTCATCCAGGGAGGCCTTGTCTTTCCAAATGCTGAAAGTGGCCATTTGAACAAAAGGCACCTCCCCTATTCCTTTGGTAAACAACAAACCCGGATTTGCATGCAGTGGCTTTTGAGAAGCAGGTACACTTCGCCAGAATCTGATAAGTTCACGCGTTCGTATAGTTGCCCTCGTAATGACCGCAATGTGCTTATTAACAGGATCTAAGTGATGATGTTTCGCAAAAGGTTCTTGTCCGGCCCATTCGCCGCGGGCCACTATGTTTCTCAAAAATAGCGTCCATTGTTCACTACTGTGTTTTTTATAACGACGGATAATCGTAGCATCTTTAAAAAAGTTTTTGGCTGCCGCTTCGTTTTCCCATACCTGTAGGAGGGCATAAACGGACCAGTCCGGCGCCGGATTAAATCCTGCTTTGCCACTCCCCAATACTTTATAGAATAGCTGACCCTTTACAGTACGCAAATCCTTATGCGCAAATTGCATCATCCCGAAAGCCCAGATCTTGTGCAGTAGAGATGTATATCTGAAAAAAGTAAGGGTAGTGATCTGCTCTTGTGCCATTACTCTTTCAATAGGGTATCAAGTAATTCCCTAATACTATCACTGTACCAGTCATACGCGCCATTTTTAGCCATTCTGATAACTCCCTTTTTATCGACTATATAAGTAGAAGGAATACTGGTGTGGTAGAGTATTTCGGGTGTTAAACTGTTTTCCAAATAGACCGGTAAACGGTACCCTTTGCTTTCCAAAAAGGGCCAAACCCTGTCTGCCCTGTCCCGGGCGACAAATACAAAGGTGACCTCATTACCGTATGCAGCATATAACTGCTGCAGATCTGGCATCTCCTTTAAGCATGGAGTGCACCAGGTTGCCCAAAAGTTTATCAGAAGTACTTCATCCCGGTGATCTGCCAAATTAAAAACAGCCCCGTCGCGTCCTGTCAGGCGCCAATCCTGAACGGTTATTACGGCCTGTTCTCTTTCCTCTACAGGGGTGGTGTTATATGATAAAAACCGGTTCGCATATTTGAAGGTGTAGAATTTTAATGGTGAAAAGAGAACTACTCCTCCCAATACCACTAAAGAAAGAAGGATCAAATAAGTCCTTTTTATTTTCATTCTTCCTTAATTAGGCGGTCTAACAACGCAAACACGGTCTTGTTATCCCAATCCTTAATAGCATGCTCTTCTACGACCACAGAGCCCTTTTTATCCACGATATAAGATCCCGGTGGTTTTAAGACAGGTAGGGATGATTTATCGCCAATGATCAGATAGGTCACAGGAAAATGGTAGTCATTCTCCGCCATGTACTCCCTTACCGGCTCTTGTTCCTCATTGGTGATGATATAAAAATCTACCTTTCCCTTATATTGGTCATACAGGTTTTGGATACTATTAAGCTGTGCATCCGATGGCAGGCTCCAGGAAGCCCAGAAATTGATAAATACCACTCGCCCTTTAGAGGGGCGAAAGTTGATAATATTCCAATCCGCGTCTTTCAGGCGCCATTCATAGTCTATGATCTGCTTCCGCTTTCCTGCCGGTATCTCCGATGGCGTACCTGCAAATATGCGATTCAGCCAGATCTTACTGTAGTACCCCAGTGGGGTTACAAAAAAAGACAGTATAAAAGCAATGAGCAATATATTGAGGACCGTCTTTCTCTTAATAGGCATTGATAGTTTCGTTTAAATTCGATTATTCTGCGTCTACCTTAGGAGCGTTATGCGATCAGGAAGCGTTTTCCTTTTTTATGACATTCAAGGCAGAGCCTTCCCGGAACCAGGCGATCTGCTGCTGGTTGTAGGTGTGATTGGCTTTGATCAGTTCCTTTGATCCGTCTTTGTGCACCAATTCTATGGTTAAGGGCTTGTCCGGAGCAAAATCCTGGATATCAATGAAATTAAATTGGTCGTCTTCCTGGATCTTATCGTAATCATTTTCATTGGCAAAGGTCAGCGCCAGCATTCCCTGCTTTTTAAGATTGGTCTCATGGATCCGCGCAAAAGACTTCACCAACACCGCTGCAACACCTAAATGCCTTGGTTGCATGGCAGCGTGTTCCCGGGACGATCCTTCCCCATAATTATGGTCACCTACAACAATGGTCTTGATCCCCTTAGCCTTATAGGCCCTTTGGGTATCCGGCACACCGCCATATTCACCGGTGAGTTGATTTTTGACAAAATTGGTTTTCTTGTTGAATGCATTCACCGCCCCGATCAGCGTATTATTGGCAATATTATCCAAATGCCCGCGATAACGCAACCACGGACCCGCCATGGAAATGTGGTCTGTAGTACATTTCCCAAAGGCCTTGATCAGCAATCGCATTCCTTGCAGGCTTTCATTGGTTATAGGTACAAATGGCGCCAGGAGCTGCAGTCGCTCAGACTCCGGGTCAACCTTCACTTCTACCTTGCTGCCATCCGCATCAGGGGCAATATAACCGGCATCTTCAACCGCAAAGCCTTCCGGGGGGAGTTCATATCCCCTTGGCTCGTCGAGCTTTACTTCCTGTCCGTCCTCATTGATCAGGGTATCGGTTATAGGATTAAAATCTAACCTACCCGCAATGGCTATGGCCGTAACCAATTCCGGTGACCCTACAAAGGCGAGTGTATTCGGATTCCCATCGGCACGTTTGGCAAAGTTCCTGTTAAAGGAATGAACTATGGTGTTTCGCGGACCGTTGGCGGCCTTATCGCCATACCGATCCCACATGCCAATACACGGACCGCAGGCATTGGCAAAAACGGTTGCACCAACAGCGTTAAATGTTTTAATAAACCCATCCCTTTCTATCGTATACCGCACCTGTTCGGATCCGGGAGTGATGGTAAAGTCAGACTTCATCTTTAAATGCTTGTCTGCTACTTGTTTCGCCAGCGAAGCTGCCCTTGAAATGTCCTCATAAGACGAATTCGTACAAGAACCAATGAGGCCTACTTCTACATTCAGGGGCCAATCATTGGCTTTTGCCGCTTCACCCATCTTAGAGATAGGCGTAGCCAGATCGGGTGTAAAAGGGCCGTTCAGGTGTGGTTCCAAGGTTGACAGATTGATCTCGATCACCTCGTCAAAATATTTTTCAGGTTGTGCATACACCTCAGGATCTGCCGTCAAATATTCGGCTACCTGGTTGGCTGCATCGGCAACGTCTTTACGGTCTGTGGCCCTGAGATAACGGTCCATGGAGTCATCATAGCCAAAAGTGGAAGTGGTGGCTCCTACTTCGGCCCCCATATTACAAATAGTCCCTTTACCGGTACAAGACATAGCTGTTGCCCCTTCCCCGAAATATTCGATGATGGCACCTGTACCACCTTTAACTGTTAAGATATCTGCTACTTTAAGGATTACATCTTTGGGGGCTGTCCACCCGGAGATCCTGCCTGTCAGCTTTACGCCAATGAGCTTGGGAAATTTTAATTCCCAGGCCATACCCGCCATTACGTCTACTGCATCCGCACCCCCGACACCAATAGCAATCATTCCCAAACCACCGGCATTTACCGTGTGCGAATCGGTCCCTATCATCATTCCGCCCGGAAAGGCATAATTCTCCAATACCACCTGGTGAATGATCCCTGCTCCCGGTTTCCAGAAGCCAATGCCGTATTTATTCGATACGGATTCAAGAAAATCAAACACCTCATTACTGGTCTGGTTGGCCCTTTTCAAATCGGCCACGGCCCCTACTTTCGCCTGGATCAGGTGATCACAATGCACTGTAGTGGGTACCGCCACTTTTGGTTTTCCTGCATGCATGAACTGCAACAAGGCCATTTGAGCCGTAGCATCCTGACAAGCCACCCTGTCTGGAGCAAAATCCACATAATCTTTACCCCTTTTAAATACAGTTGTCGGATTGCCTTCCCACAAATGCGAGTACAATATTTTTTCTGAAAGAGTGAGAGGACGCCCGACCAATTCACGAGCTTTGTCAACCCGTTCTACCATATTGGAATAGACGCTTTTGATCATGTCAATATCGAATGCCATTAGATGCTTATTTTAAGAATTAGTTAATCCTCCAAAGATAGAAAAATTCAAGGCTTTAGTAAAACTTTTTGAAGTCTGCATACCGGATTTTCGCAGTTATTGCGAATTGCTGCTGTTAATCTTTATCACAGCTATAAATCACACGAAACGGAACTATGTAAGGAAACGAAGAGGTGTTGTTTTGAAAAGGAAAAGTGACAGGTAAATACAGCTTACAACAAAAATGGGTGCTACAATAAATGCGTAATGATATCCTCCTCACTAATCCCCTCGGCCTCCGCCTTGTAATTCTTGATGATTCGATGCCGAAGAATACCCATGGCCACCGCCTGAATGTCTTCAATATCCGGCGAGAATTTACCCCTGACCGCAGCATGCGCCTTGGCTGCCAATACCAGGTTCTGAGAAGCCCTGGGACCTGCACCCCAGTCTAAATACTGATTAACGTATTCCGAAGAAGATGGTGTTCCCGGCCGGGTACTGTTTACCAATTTTACTGCATATTCCACTACATTATTGGGAACAGGAATACGGCGAACCAGGTGCTGCACTTCCAATAGCTCATCGGCATTGAACAAGGCATTAACGGTGGCCCCTTCATCATTGGTGGTGTCTTTTACGATCTGTATTTCCTCTTCCAGGGAAGGATATTTTAATTCGATTGCAAACATAAACCGGTCTAACTGAGCTTCCGGCAAGGGATAGGTACCTTCCTGCTCAATGGGGTTTTGTGTTGCCAAAACAAAATAGGGGGCCGCAAGCTGATGGCGTACCCCGGCAATGGTCACTGCCCTTTCCTGCATGGCCTCCAGCAAGGCGGCCTGGGTTTTGGGCGGGGTCCTGTTTATTTCATCAGCCAGGATAATATTGGCAAAAACAGGGCCTTTGATAAATTTGAAATTCCGATTCTGATCCAATACCTCGCTTCCCAAAATATCACTGGGCATAAGATCGGGCGTAAATTGTATACGTTTAAAATCGAGTCCCAGTGTCCGGGCTATCGTATTCACCATAAGGGTCTTGGCCAACCCGGGTACACCAATCAATAACGAATGACCTCCCGTATAGATCGATAACAAGATATGATCGATAACCTCGTGCTGTCCTACGATCACCTTGGCGATTTCCTTTTTAAGCGCCTGGTGTTTCTGAACTAACTTCTCAATAGCGGTTACATCTGACATACACTTATTCCTTAACCCAGTTGTTTGCGAAGTCGCACGACCTGTTGGCTGCGTTGACACTCACGTAGGTATCTACTATATGTTCGTCCATCCACTCCTTGATAGCATTGTATTGTTTTTCCCGAAGTGCCAGTTCCTGGATCTTGAGATAATCCTTGGCAAAGTCGGCCTCATGCTCATCGTAGCGGTTAGTAACCTTCAATATCTTATATTTCGGTGGTCCTCCCCGCGGGTCTTCCTCCAGCAAAGGATAAGAGATCTCCTCGTCCTTCAGATTGCGAACCTGGTTATAGAGGGTTGGGTCCATTTTGGTCAATTCAAAGCGAGAATCGAAGTTGATGGGATTCCGCAAAAGGCCACCGTCGAACTTCGTTTCTTTTTCATCGGAGAAATTCAGGGCCGCATCTGCAAAGGTATACTTCCCTTCCATGATATGCTTTCGTATCGTATCCAGTTCAATTTTGGCTGCATCCACTGCCGACTGCGGTATTTCGGGCTGGATCAGTATATGACGAAGGTCTAATTCCTGCCCCCGGATCTTCTCAATATAAATGATGTGGTATCCAAAATCGGTTTCAAAAGGTTCAGAGATCTCTCCTTCCTGCAAGCTAAAAGCCACATCCTTGAATTCCTTTACAAAAGGTGTTTGCCTGGTCATGCTATAAAAGCCACCCTTCGATTTCGATCCGGGATCCTGCGAATACAAAATGGCCTTCACACTAAAGCTGGCATCATTATCCTCGACATCGGCTTTTATCTCTTTAAGCTTGTTGATCACTTTTTGCTTTTCCTCTTCGGGGATCTCCGGTTGCTTTACGATCTGTGATATCTCCAATTCGGCCCCAAATACCGGCTTCTGATCTTCGGGGATCCTCCTGAAGAATTGACGCACCTCCTCCGGAGTCACCTCAATCTCACCTACGATTTTTTGTTGCATTTTTTCAGAGAGCATGCGGAGCTTGTTGATATTATAGAGTTCTTCTCTGAAATCTTCTGCCGTCTCTTTCTTATAAAATTGCAAAACCTTTTCCATGGAGCCTACCTGCTGCACCAATTGCTGGATCTGGCGATCGCTGGTCGCATTGACCTCGTCATCAGACACAAGGATACTATCCTGTACTGCCTGGTGGGCATAGAGCCTATCTTCCATCAGTTTCCCCAGGAGGCTGCAATGGGTAATATCATCGGTGGAAGCTCCCTGGCTTTTCAGATCTATCAGGGTTTTCTCAATATCAGAATCGAGGATGACGTAATCCCCAACTACGGCCGCGATGCCGTCTAATTTGATCCGTTTAAACGTATTCACCGTGTCTTTTGCAACAGGATCGGGGATTTCATTCGCTTCCGTTACTTCTTTTGTAGCCGCAGTCGATTCTTCCGTTTCCTGTGCTACCATTCCAATGGCGCCAAAGAATACTATAAGGTTCAGAAAATTACTTATTGTCTTTCTCATAAATTTGAAATTCATTTTGTTTCACGGCTTCATCCAGTATCTCGGTCTCCAATCGCCGCATAAAATCGAGTTTTCTCCTATTTAGCAGTACTTGCCTTATTGTAGGTTCTATGTAGCTTAAAGGGGCTATTTCATTGATATTGCGCACATCACCTATCTTCCCCAAATATACCGCCAGAGAGTCCTCCAATTCAAAAAATTGTGATTTTTTTATGGTTCGACCTTCATCCTCTTTCGCAAGGGGAGGAATTTCCTGCAGAACCCTCAACAGAGGTATCCAAAGCGAATCATTAAAATTCAGCTTTTTAAATTGTACCCCTATGGAATCTAAAAATACGACGTCTTCCTGGTCAAATCGTTTTAATCGCTCAATCACCTCTTCCTTGTTCAGGAATTGCTTCGGGAGTTCAATAAAGCGCAGTTGTACCAATTTTTCCTTAAGGATAAAATTTTCCTTCTCCTCATCATAAAACTGTTGCAATTCAGCATTGGTAATGGTCGTATCCTCGCCTCTTTGCACCAGTGCTTCCTTGTAGGCGCGCGTAAAAAGATCGATCCTGTAATTGGCAACCAGCCTCTCGAAGTTTGCAATTTGCTCCTCCGTAAGGTTGATCTGCGCCTTCGAGAATAAAAGCTGTTTTACTGCCCAATTATTGATATAGTTGGCAACAATGGAAGCACTATCCTGGTCATTGAGTGCACTTCCCAAGAAAGAGGCTATGTCCTGCTCATAAAGATACTCATTGCCTACCCTGGCAAGCGGGGTGTTCTCCGGTTCATTTTTGAAGAGCCCCTCACACGAAAGAACCAACGCAAGAATGGTGAGAGAACTCAGCACGGTTGCAACCCGGCTATTTATTTTCTTCTGGAAAAACATGCGGTAAAATTAAACATTCGATCTACTTGAACAAGCATTACCGTAATTGATTAACAGTTTTTTGGCGCCTATTCCTTGAATTTAGTACCTTAGAGGCACAAGTACGTGCAGCTTATGAAGTATATCACGGAAATAGTCGTCCATGTTCCGCTCGTGCAGTTCATAAAGAAACTGGACGATGTGGAAAACCTAAAACACTGGCAGAAGGATTTTCTCTCATACACGCATCTTTCCGGAACTCCGGGACAGGAAGGGGCTCAAACGGAACTCAAATACAAAATGGGGAAACGGGAACTAATTATGGTGGAAACCATTTTGATCAGGAACCTGCCCCACGAATACCATGTGACCTATGATGCCAAAGGGGTTCATAATATTCAGAAAAATTATTTCAGGGCCGTCGATGAAAACACCACCAAATGGATCTCGGAATCCGAATTTGAATTCAGTGGATTCTTTATGAAATTAATGGGGTTTTTGATGCCCGGCACCTTTAAAAAACAATCTTTGAACTATTTAAAGGACTTTAAGGCCTTTGCCGAAGACGGAACCTCGGTGGCACGCAGATAAAAACAAGATCATTGACTAGAAAAATAAAACTTATTTGGGATTTTCGGGGACCCGATGCTGCTGAAACAGCTAAACACCATGCATTACACCTGGCCGACTTTATTCGCAAAGAATCACTCACCCCGGATATTTCAGGTCATCAGGAATTCACAGAATTCCATAGCATCGCTTTTATGGTGGTAGACGAGTCCAATATGATACAGATCCGGGATGCCTTGTTACCGCACAGGGGTGAGGTATACCAGGAACCTGCCCCTTAATGGCCAGTTCCGTTCAATTTGTTGCAACCCAATTTAAATGTGATATCTCTTGAAAAAACATCTTTATTTTTGCATAGCAGGGCTCCTATCCATAGGCTGTGGCAATGTCGCTGAAACAACCGATCCGTTAGAAAAAGCATTGCAATCAAAAGATCCCAGAATTCAAAAGGTCATGGAAAATCCGGGCCCCTATGAACTTCAGATACGCTTTACCCGCATTACTAGGAAAAACGACAGCATCTCTTTTACAGAGTACGATTACCAGGTGAATGCCAGGGATTATTTTTATCCGGCCAGTACCGTAAAATTTCCCATTGCTGTCATGGCCCTGGAAAAACTGAACCAATCGGCCAATCTAACCACAGACACACGTTTTTATGTAGAAGGCGATACCATAGAAACTACTTTTGGGCGCGAAATAATCAAAATATTCGCGGTTAGCGATAACGATGCCAATAACAGGATGGTCGAATTTCTGGGGCAGGACGCTATTAACGAAGGGTTTGCAACTAAAAACATCGGGCCTGCCCGTATTGCCCACCGACTTTCGGTTCCCAATTCGGACGATGTTACCACCAAGCCGCTTATCGTCTACTTAAATGATAGTACCACCACCAGCCTGCCGATCAGCAACAACAAACCGCCGGCGAAACTCAACCTCAACCACATCACAAAAGGAATTGGCTTCTACGAAGAGGATTCCCTCGTCATGCAGCCATTCGATTTTAGTTATAAGAATTACTATCCTATTGAAACCCAACATGCTGTACTGAAACGGATCATCTTTCCCGAGCAGTTCCCTGAAAAAGATCGATTCGATATCAGCTCCGGCCAGCGTGAATTTCTGCTGGATGCCATGCGTATATTGCCAAAAGAGGCCGGTTATGATCCGGAGGAATACTATGACAGTTACGGCAAATTCTTTCTATTCGGGGACTCAAGGGAACCCATGCCAGCGGCCATTAGGATCTATAACAAGGTGGGCTATGCTTACGGGACCCTTACGGATTGTGCCTACATTATTGACAAGGAGCATAAGGTGGAATATCTGCTTACTGCAACCATCCTTGTCAATTCCGACGGAATCTTCAATGATAACGCCTATGACTATGATGAAGTAGGCATCCCTTTTCTTGATGCCCTGGGTGATGAACTCTATGCTATCGAGTTAAAAAGAAAAAACTAACAGCAGGTTCAGGTACCTGTCCGGAAAAGGTTTCCGGCCTGCCCGTTGAAGTGGTAAACAAATAAATGCAATGCAGCACTCGACACATATTGTTGTTGCTCTTCAATTTTAGAAGCGTAAATTGCCAATATCCCGTATATTCATGAATCCGAATCCTCTAAACTATTGTTACTTATGAAAAAACCATACGCCGCACTCCTCCTGGCCACCCTTCTTTTAGGATGTGTACAAAAAAATGAAACAACCCCTGAAAAAGAGATCTCTGCCGCGACTAAAGAAAGCGTTTTTACACCAGAGGGCCGGCATATTGAAGTATTCACAACGGCCAGTGAAACGGACCTAAGATTGACCAAAACGGAAAATCTAACCTTTACGGATGCAGGGCAGCCATTAGAATCTGAAATTTCCATTTTTGTAAAGCCGAACAAGACCTTCCAAAAAGTATTGGGTATAGGTGGTGCTATTACGGACGCCTCGGCAGAAGTTTTCGCGAAACTGCCGGAAGCCAGGCAAAAAGAATTGCTGGAAGCCTATTACGATCCTGAAAAGGGCATTGGTTATTCTCTCGCCAGAACAACGATCCATAGCTCTGATTTTAGCAGCGGAAGTTATACCTATGTGGCCGATAACGATCAAACACTGGAAACCTTTTCCATAGATCACGATCAAGAATATCGGATCCCAATGATCAAAAGGGCTATTGAAACTGCCGGTGGTCAATTGCTGTTATACGCCAGTCCATGGAGTCCCCCGGCCTACATGAAGGACAATGACAACATGCTTCAGGGTGGAAAATTACTCCCTCAATATTTTGACACATGGGCACTGTATTACGCTAAATTTATCAAAGCTTACGAAAATGAAGGGATGCCTATCTGGGGCATCACCATTCAAAACGAACCCATGGCCGTCCAGCGATGGGAATCCTGTATTTATACTGCTGAGGAAGAACGCGATTTCCTGAAAAATCACCTCGGTCCTACCCTCGAAAAAGAAGGTTTAGGTGATAAAAAGATCGTGGTCTGGGACCATAATCGGGATCTGATGAATCATAGGGCAAACACCATCTTTGATGATCCCGAAGCAGCCAAATATGCCTGGGGTATTGGGTTTCACTGGTATGAAACCTGGGCAGGCGGCGATCCTATGTTTACCAACTTAAGGGCTGTAAACGAGTCGTATCCCGACAAAAATATTTTATTTACAGAAGGATGCGTGGAAGGGTTTAAATCAGAAAAATATCAGTTTTGGGCCAATGCGGAACGCTATGGAAGATCCATGATCAATGATTTTAACCAGGGGACCGTTGGATGGACCGACTGGAACATACTGCTGGACCAAAATGGAGGACCCAACCATGTGGGGAACTTTTGCTTTGCCCCTATTCATGGGGATACCGGTACAGGAGCTCTTATCTATACACCTTCATATTACTATATCGGTCACTTCTCAAAATTCGTGAAGCCCAATGCACGTCGCATAAGTACGGTAAGCAGCAGAAGTGTGCTGCTAAGCACTACCTTTCTGAATGAAGATCAATCCCTGGTCACAATCGTAATGAATCCGGAAGATGAAGCCATCGATTACCATTATTATATTGGTTCGCAGGTAACGGAGATAAAGATACCACCTCATGCCATGCAAACGCTCCGCGTTCAATGAGATGTAACCCTTACAACCGATTACTATTGTTCTTTGGCCTGCTCCTCCTGATTGCTGGTTGCCAGAAGAAAGCAGAGCAAAAAGCACTGCGTATAGCAACAGCAGCGAATATGCAATACGCCATGGAAGCCATTACAGAAGCCTTTGAAAAAGAAACAGGTTTCCGTTGCGAGGTCATCCTGGGGTCGTCCGGCAAACTCTTTGCCCAGATCAGGGAAGGAGCACCTTATGACCTTTTTCTTTCCGCTGATCTGAAATATCCGTCAACACTGAACGATCTTGGACTTACAGTGGCCCCTCCCAAAATATACGCGAACGGACAATTGGTATTATGGACTCTCTCAGACGCGCTTACACCCTCTCTTAAAGGGCTAAAAAGCGATCAAATTGAGCATATTGCCCTGGCAAATCCCAAAACAGCTCCTTATGGAAGAGCAGCGATGGAGGTCCTGGTAGCGAATGCTATGTTCGATTCCCTTCAGAAGAAACTTGTTTATGGCGAGAGTATCGCACAAACCAATCAATTCATTACATCAGGAGCAGCAGCAATTGGATTTACCAGCCTTGGTACCGTCCTGTCTTCCGAAATGAAAGGAAAAGGACATTGGATAACAATAGGCAAGAATGCCCATAACCCTATTGAGCAAGGAGTGGTACTTATCGAAAAAAAGGATGGGAAACATCCTGCCGCCGAGCTTTTTTATACGTTTCTTTTCTCCCCGAAAGCAAAGGAAATTTTACAAAATTTTGGATATTCGGCTAATGAATAGTCTTAAAGGTCATATTGCCAAAATAGAGGTGTCCGGAGCGCTCTCGCTGGTTACCGTATCAATACCGGAAGGAATTGCTTTTAAAGCGATTGTAATAGATACGCCTGAAACAGCTTCCTACCTTAAAGAAGGTGAACCGGTGACTGTATTATTCAAGGAAACCGAGGTAGTATTGGGCACCGATACGGATCACGAAATAAGCCTTCAAAATAGCATTTCTGGTTCAGTATATAAAGTAGATCAGGGGCAGTTATTGAGTACATTAGAGATTAACACCACAATGGGGATGATACGTTCGACCATAAGCACGGGGTCCTTATTGAAACTGGGATTCAAAAAAGGATCGGCCGTCAGGGCCATGATCAAGTTGAATGAAATAATGCTGGCACCATGATCGACTGGGAACCATTACTGCTCACTTTTGAACTTGCCTTCACCACTACCATGGTACTCCTTATACTCTCCATTCCGTTGGCACTTTGGCTATCCAGAACAACTTCCCGTATCAAACCTGTGATAGAAACACTGGTGAGTATGCCCCTGGTACTTCCACCAACGGTCCTGGGGTTCTATTTTCTGGTAGCGTTCAGTCCGTCTAATGCCTTTGGAAACTGGTTAAATGAATGGTTGGGGCTACGCCTTGTATTTTCTTTTGGCGGACTGGTGGTCGCTTCAGTGATCTATAGTTTACCTTTTATGGTACAGCCCATACAGGCAGGGATATCGGCTTTACCCCCTTCCCTTTCGGAAGCGGCCGCAGTAATGGGGAAATCGAAGGTCAGTACCCTTTTCAAGGTCCTGCTTCCCAATATCAAAAAATCGCTTCTCACAGGTGTTGTACTGGCCTTTGCTCATACCATAGGGGAGTTTGGGGTGGTTCTGATGATAGGTGGCAACATTCCGGGAGAGACCAGGGTAGCTTCCATAGCGATTTACGACGAAGTGGAGGCCCTTAATTATGAGGCCGCAAATGTCTATTCATTCACCCTGTTCATCATTACATTCCTAATTTTGCTGTCGGTCTATCTGATCAATGGTGGCTACCTAAAACGATTCTGGCGATGATAGCAATGGACGTTCAAAAGCGACTGAAAGCTGCCGAGGGTGAATTTCACCTTCAGTTGGCGCTGGATATCCCGAAGGGGGCTTTTTTAACCTTCTACGGACCTTCCGGTGCGGGGAAGACCTCCATACTGAGGATCTTATCCGGCCTGCTAAAACCAGATGAAGGCACTATTACGGTAAACGGGGTCACCTGGTTCGATGCTGCCCAAAAGATTCACCTTCCCCCACAAGAAAGAAATATCGGATATGTCTTTCAGGATTATGCCCTTTTTCCGAATATGACCGTTCTGAAGAACCTCGAATTTGCCCTTAAAAAAGGACAACAGAAACAGGAATTACTTGAACTGATCGATGTAATGGCCCTGGGTGATCTGCAACATCGATACCCCGCTACCTTATCCGGGGGGCAGCAACAACGCGTCGCATTGGCCAGGGCAGTTGTGCAAAAACCATCGATCTTATTATTGGATGAGCCTATGGCTGCCCTTGATACTAAAATACGCCGCAGCTTACAGACCTATCTCCTCAGGGTTCACGAAGAATACGGCCTGACCACCATTCTTGTCAGTCATGACATGGGAGAAATCATCAGACTCTCCTCTACAGTGGTCATGCTGGAGCATGGGAAGATCCTTAAAACAGGCGCACCCATGGAGGTATTCCTGGACCAAACACTAAGCGGTAAATTCCGTTTCACCGGCGAAATATTATCAGTACAGAAACAAGAGGTCATCTATGTAGTGACCGTACTAATCGATAATACCGTCATTAAAGTGGTGGCAGATCCATCCGAAATAGAGGATCTGCATCCCGGTGATCTGGTTGTTGTGGCCTCCAAGGCTTTCAATCCTATCCTGTACAAGGTAGGGCACGTTTGATTAAATTCGTATTATGACAATACTGGACCGACCTGGCTTACTCTTGATAGATATCCAAAAAGGACTGGATGACCTTGCCTATTATGGCGGCGCACGCAACAACCCGGAAGCCGAAACAAATGCTTCCAGGATCCTCGAATTTTGGAGGGAGAAGCAACTACCTGTGTTTCATGTTAAGCACAATGGCAGTCCACCATCCCGACTCTGCAAAGGCCTGCCGGGAAATGATTTTAAGGATAGTACTCGGCCCCTCACCGGTGAACCTATCATAGAAAAAGAAGTGAATAGTGCTTTTATCGGTACCACCCTTAAAGCGCAATTGGATAGCGCTCTTGTCAGGAAGTTGGTAATCGTAGGCCTTACCACTGCACATTGTGTATCCTCTACCGCCCGCATGGCAGGGAATTTAGGCTATGACACATATATTATTTCGGATGCGACAGCAACTTTTGATACCTTAGGGCCTGATGGAACAAAATACGACGCAACATTGGTACATGACATTACACTGGCAACACTGCAAAATGAGTTTGCAACCATACTTGAAACCAACACATTAGTAAGTCTCTTAAATAGTTAAACCTAGAATCCAATGATCCACAAATTAGGGGAGAAATTCACGGATATTTTCCAAAAAAACATGCCGGATGCATTTGTTTTTGCCCTTTCGTTAACCTTTATTACGGCAATTACAGCCTATTTTTGGATGGATACTTCCGCAGTCAAAGTCATCGAATCCTGGTATGATGGTTTCTGGATGCTCCTGGAATTTGGAATGCAAATGGTCCTGTTAGTGATCACCGGGTTTAGCATTGCGCTTTCCCCTTTGGTTAAAATAGCAATAGATCGATTGGCAACTATAATTAAATCGCCTAAGCAAGTTTACTTTTTTGTTATTTTCATAGGAACGCTTTTGGCATTGGTGAGCTGGGGATGGGTGGTTATTACTGCTGTTTTGGCAAGGGAACTGGCCATTAGGATCAAAGGGATCAATTATCCTTTTCTTATTGCCTGCGTCTATTTTTCAGGGGTAATATGGGTTAGTGGCCTTTCCAGCTCCATACCCCTGCTCTTGAATACGGAAAACAATTTTATTATCGAGGCTGCTATTTTGGATAACACCATTCCCTCTGCCCTTACACTCGGATCGGGTTTAAATATTGCCATGCTATTACTGTTTATGGTTCTTGCACCTGTCATCATGGTCTTGCTGGTTCCAAAAGCAGATAAAAAGAAGGAGTTGGCATTTATGCTAGGGGCAGAAAAGGAAGAAAAAAGCATAACAATAAAAGAAGAGGCCCAACAGCTTACCCTTCCTTTCAGGGCCATTTCCGATTCCTTGAACAACAGTAGTATTTTACAATATTGTGTGGTATTCGCAGGCCTGTTCTATATTTTTTATCATTTTACCACTAAGGGGTTCGACCTAAACCTCAACATCATGATCTTTATTTTTCTGATGCTGGGTTTGGCATTGCATTTGACACCCATGCGCTATGTGATCGCCATGAAAAGAGCCAGTGGCAATGTATCGGGGATTCTGTTTCAATACCCATTTTATGCCGGCATTATGGGCATTATGATCTATACAGGTTTAGGAGAAAAACTTGCTTACTGGATGGCATCGGTAGCCACGTTGGATAGCTTTCCATTTTTTGCTTATCTGTCCGGGGCACTGGTCAATTTTGCCATTCCCTCTGCCGGTGGAGAATTTGCTGTCATTGGTCCTACCATTATTAAAGCCGTACAGGAAATTGGCGCAGGCTTGCCCCCGGATGAGATCACGGATCTCATTTCAAGAGCTGCATTATCCGTGGCCTATGGTGAAAGTTTAACCAATTTGATGCAGCCTTTTTATTTATTATTGATCCTGCCGGTGATGGGTACTGGCATTAAAATCCAGGCAAGGGATGTTATGGGGTATTTGGTTATCCCGTTTGTCTTTTTCTTCCTGATACAAACTATGGTTGTCACATGGTGGCCCATGTAAAAAAAAAGCACCGTTTGAAACGGTGCTTTTCTCAACCAACAACCAACCAACTATTGAGGCATAACCACATCTTCGATGATGTGGATGACCCCATTAGAAGCCATGACATCTGTCTTAGCTATTTTACTGTAGTTACCCTTGGCATCCATCAGGTAAATTCCACCATCTTTTTGGACGGCTGTAACCGTTCCTCCATTTAAGGTGGTCAAAGCAGCTTTTCCATTTCCTTTTTTCAACGCATTCACTACATCGGTAGCAGTAATCCTGCCTGCTACCACATGATAGGTTAAGATAGCTGTTAACTGGTCCTTGTTCGATGGTTGCAACAAGGCATTCAAGGTATTTGCATCTATTTTAGCAAAACCGGCATTGACGGGAGCGAAAACGGTAAAAGGTCCGTCTCCTTGTAAAGCACTTACCAGGTCGGCTGCTTTTAAGGCAGTAACCAGGGTCGAAAAATCGTCTACGGATGCAGCGATCTCCACAATGTCCTGTGAGTTATCCTGAGCAGTAGCAACTGGTGAAAATAAAAACATGGTAAATGCTGAAATAATAAAGAGTACTTTTTTCATGATTTGTTTTTTAGATTAAATGTTATACTTGTTTATAGGAATTGTACTTCTATTTACACTTCAAAAGGTTGGTTGGATGAGATAAGGAGATTTTTATCATATCTTTAACATTCGCTATGAATGACGAGTACCATATAGACCTGCTAAAGAAGGGCGACAAGAAGGCCCTCTATGCGTTGTACGATAAATATTCAGGGGCTCTTTATGGCGTCGTCCTGCGTATATGCAATGATAAAGAACAAGCCGAGGATCTTTTACAGGAAGTGTTCGTGACCATTTGGAGAAAAATAGAACAGTATGATGCCGGCAAAGGCCGGTTTTACACCTGGGCCTATCGGATCGCTAAAAATACGGCCCTTAATTCACGAAGAAAATCGGCTCCGCTCATCCAAAATGAGGATTTACGTGTATATGAAAATAGCGGGCTTACTGATTTGGAAGTGGATTACACGCAATTGAATGGTGCCGTAAAAAAGTTGGAAGTACATCATCAAAAGGCCCTGGACCTGGTTTTCTACAAAGGATACACACACAGGGAAGCTCATAAGATCATGGGGGTTCCTCTTGGCACATTTAAATCATATATCAGGCAGGCGCTGCTTCAGTTAAGGGAGCAGTATCAAGGACCTTTAACCATCCTTTGGATATGTTTTGAAGTTTTTGGACATGGATAGGAAGACAATTTTAGAAAAAGGACTTTTAACGCAATACATCCTGGGCGAACTTTCACATCAGGAGACTATTGCCCTGGAAAAAGCGGTGGCAGAGGACCCACGGCTACAAGAGGAACTTCTTGCCCTGGAAGCCGATTTTGAGCGCATGGGAATGGAAAATGCAATTACACCTCCTGATAGTGTTCGCATTGGTTTGGAAAAAAAGATAGATGGACTGAAGGATAATACGGCTAGCCTAAGGCAACCGGTATCTTCAGAAAAGGGCTTTCAGGCTTCGCGACTGGCCATCGCTGCCAGCCTTGCGGCAATTTTTGCTGTTTCTTCTTTTTGGTTGTACAATCAATGGCAGGCTGCGGAAGAGGCCTTACAGGTGGTACAGCAGGAAACAGAGGAGAGGCAGCAGCAACTGCGTACCCTTGAAGCTGAAATGGCTAGTGCCAAGTTATTGGTTGCCACCCTTAATGATAAAAATGTGATTCCAATAGTGCTTAATGGTAACCAGCTTTTACCAGAAGCAAGGGCGGTCGCCTATGTCAACCATAAAGCCCAATCCGTAATCATAAATCCCCAGGCGCTGCCAACCCTCGGTGAAGAAGAAACCTATCAAATGTGGGCCGATGTGGACGGGGAAATGATCAATATGGGCGTCCTTCCTACTGACAAGGAACTCATTGCCCTCACTTATATAGAAAAGGCCGCATCGCTCAATATAACCATTGAGCCTAAAGGTGGCAGTGAACATCCTACTGTATCACGGCTCATCGCGAACGCATATTTATAGCGCCGTTATTCTTCTGTGCCACTAGGCATCTTCCTAGTTGCAGGGGATGCCATAAAGGTCAAAATCGGATGCCTCTGTGATCGTAATTTGTGCAAAATCACCTTGCTTCAGGTAGTATTTTGAAGCATCTATCAGCACTTCGTTGTCCACATCCGGAGAATCAAATTCGGTTCGTCCAACAAAATAATTACCCTCTTTGCGGTCTATGACACACTTATAGGTTTTCCCTATTTTCTCCTGATTGAGTTCCCAGGAAATCTGGGATTGTACCTCCATGATCTCATTGGCCCTTTGTTGTTTTGTTTCTTCCGGAATGGTATCTTCCAGGGAATAGGCATGCGTGTTTTCCTCATGACTATAGGTAAAGCATCCCAAACGTTCAAAACGCATTTCCCGTACCCAATTCTTCAGGGTTTGAAAATCTTCTTCCGTTTCTCCGGGATATCCTACGATCAGGGTGGTTCTGATCGCCATTTCAGGAACAGCCTTTCTAAAATCTGCCAGGAGTTGATTGGTCTTCTTGTGTGTGGTACCCCTTCTCATACTTTTGAGAATGGGATCGGAAATATGTTGCAGCGGTATATCAATATAGTTACATACCTTGGGTTCCTTTCGCATTACCTCCAGCACGTCCATAGGGAAGCCCGTGGGAAAGGCATAATGAAGTCGTATCCATTCAATTCCTTCTACTTTGACCAAGGCAGATAAAAGGGTTGCCAACTTACGCTCCCTGTAAAGGTCCAGGCCGTAATAGGTGAGGTCTTGTGCGATAAGGATGAGCTCTTTTACCCCTTTTGCTGCCAATTTTTCGGCTTCCTGTACCAGGTCTTCAATGGGTTTGCTCTTGTGTTTGCCACGCATAATAGGAATGGCACAAAAGGAACAGGGCCTGTCACAGCCTTCTGCAATTTTAAGGTAGGCATAATTCTTTGGGGTAGTTGTAAGACGTTCCCCAATCAGTTCATGCTTGTAATCGGCTTCCAGTGCTTTCAAAAGATTCGGGAGGTCGCTGGTGCCGAAATAGGCATCCACATCAGGTATTTCCTTTTCCAGGTCCGGTTTGTAACGTTCACTCAGACATCCCGTAACAAATACCTTATCTACAGTGCCCGCTTCCTTCCTTTGTACATAATCCAGTATGGTGTTGATACTTTCTTCTTTGGCATTGGCAATGAAGCCACAGGTATTGATAACTACTATATTCCCATCCTGCTCATGAACCACATCTTTGTCATTGGCCCTTAACTGCCCCATGAGCACCTCAGAATCGTAGACATTCTTGGAACACCCGAGGGTTACCACATTGATCCTGTTCTTTTTAAGCGACTTTGTACGCATTTGTTCTATTTGAGGTGCAAAAATACAATTTGGAAGTGTATGACTTCTCACGAAACACGATTTCTTTCTTTTTTTCGTTACCTCTTTATTACGTTGATGAATCTTACGAATTACCCATATGAAGCCCACCTACTATCCATTCGCCTTTTTGATGATGCTGCTACTTGCAAGCAGCTGTTCTGATTCCGATGATGCAGCGGAAAATCCGCCTGTTGATGACCCCGGGGCCGCCCTCTACTTCCCTCCCCTGACAGGTACGACCTGGGAAACGGTATCGATGGATGAACTGGGTTGGAATGAGAGTGCCATACCATCATTGCTATCGCTTTTACAGGAAAAGGACACAAAAGCCTTCATCGTTCTAAAAAACGGAAAAATTGCCATGGAAGAATACTTTGGCACCTTTACCCGCGATAGTATTTGGTACTGGGCTTCTGCGGGGAAGACCCTAACGGCCTTTACGGTAGGGATCGCCCAGGAACAGGGATTTTTAGACATCAATGACAGAAGCTCCCGTCACCTGGGAGAAGGGTGGACCTTGGCCTCCCCTGAAGAAGAAAACAGGATCACCATATGGCATCAATTAACCATGACCACCGGTCTAAATGAGTTGTTTTTTGACTGTGTTACCCCGGATTGTTTGCGTTACCGGGCAGACGCCGGAAGCCGATGGGCCTACCACAATGGTCCCTATACCTTGTTGGAACGTGTGGTAAGCAACGCCACAGGCAGTTCTTACAGTGCGTATTTCAATGCGCAACTGCGTGATAAGATTGGGATGAACGGTTTCTGGATCAGTACCAACGGCCTCAACAATGTCTATTTTAGTAATGCCCGGAGCATGGCACGGTTTGGCCTGCTCAATTTAAACAATGGGTACTGGCAGGAAACCCCGGTACTGTCGGATGATAATTACAAAGACGCGATGCGTATAACCTCTCAGGATCTTAATGAATCCTATGGCTATTTGTGGTGGCTTAACGGGAAGGAAAGTTTTATGGTTCCCGGCTCCCAGGTGGTTTCTCCGGGGGCACTTATCCCCAATGCTCCTCCTACCACCTATGCAGGATTGGGAAAGAACGATCAGAAATTATACCTGGTACCAGATCAGGGCATTGTGGTTGTTCGTATGGGAAACGATGCCGGTGAAGCACAGGCAGGACCCTCTAGTTTTGACAACGAGCTGTGGGGCAGGCTGCAAGCGCTCATTGGCTATTAAACACGCCCGTTACCTATACCCCTCCGGTATTTTCCTAACCTTGGAAGCTTTTTCAAAAGCTGCTCCCAATTGTAATAGGGATGCCTCTTTAAATTGTGGTCCGATAAAGGTCAGACTCACTGGCTCCCCATTCGATTTATAGCCCATAGGGACTGTCAATGCCGGATATTTGGCTACTGCCGCATAGGCTGCATGATAGTTGTTTATAGAGAGTATGGCATCCAGGTTATTTGCTTCCATGGCCTTATCAAAAAGGTCTCTGGCCTCCTTTTCCAATGTTTCCTTAATGATCACCAGTTGTTCCGATGTAATAGTATCGTTGACAATAGCCTCAAAACGGCCCTGTCCATAGGGAATCCTCGTAAGCGAGTCCATTTTATTAAAAGCCATGATATCGGGAACCGTTTTAACAGTAATATCGGTGGTATTGGTGACATAGCCAGCGATATAGGCAGGAAGGTCTACCTTCATATCCAGATTCAGGATACTGATAAAACCATCGAGGGCCAAATCCGGGGCATCGAGCACAACGATCTCAGCGCCTTCTTCAGCCAGCAGATCCATTGTGCGCTTATAAATACTGTCGGTCTCCATCAAATTAGCATAAGCACCAAATCGTTTTCCGGCTAATTCAGCCCCGGGAATGGCAGCATACCAATTTGCTCCAAAGTCAACAGCTACAGAAGCCGCATCGTCTTTATCCTGTCCCATTAGCGCATCGAGCATAATGGCATTATCGATCACATTCCTTGTCATGGGCCCTGGTGTATCCAGGGTACTTGATATGGGTACAATACCCGTTCTGCTGAGAAGGCCTATGCTTGGTTTTAAGCCAACGACCGAATTCTGACTGGACGGCGATAAAATGGAACCAGACGTTTCCGTCCCTACAGCGGCCACTGCATAATTCGCCGCCATGGAAGTTCCGCTCCCAGAGCTGGACCCCCCAGTTTCAAACACCTTTCTGCCATATGGATTCAATGTTTGTCCGCCATAGGCACTATACCCAACCGGACAGCCATCACAAAGGTAGTAGGCCCACTCACTAAGATTGACCTTTCCAAGGATAAGGGCTCCCTTTTCCTTTAAGCGCTCCACAATAAACGCATCATCCGTTTTATTTTCGCTGAAGACAATGGCGCCTGCCGTCGTATGCATCCCGGCTGTATTGACATTGTCCTTTAATAAGACAGGCATACCATAGAGGGGATGCGTGTTGGCCTTTTTATCCTTATCCCGTTGCCTTGCTTCTTCCACTACCGATTCGTTTAAGGCAATTACCGTATTCAGGGTAGTGGCGTTGTCAAGTTCATACTTGTAAATACGATACAGATAGAAGCGTACCAGTTCCTCATAGCTAAGGGCCCCCTCGGCAATACTTTTCTGAATAGAAGGGATATCCTGCTCAAGGATCAGCGGTTTCCATTTTTCATAATCGGCTTCTGATATGACTTTTACTTCGTTGTACAGCGGACGGAATACCTCATTCTTATCCAGAACTTTTGACTGTATGAGCTTGTACTGCATCCTTCTGTTGGGATGATCTGCATTGGCGACCACTTCCACAGAATCATTATAGGGGGTCCAGAGCACCACCTCATCTTGCACCTTGAGATCGGATTTACAGGATCCCAGTCCAAAAATTACCATTACCAGTAAGAGCAATGGCCCTACTGCTTTTTTCAATTCGCTCATTTTTTTCATTTTACACAATTTTCTTATTTCATACTGATAGATGCATCCTTGTTTTCACCTGTGCAACTACTTGTGCTCCTTTTCCCAAAGCACGAATGGCTTTTTTAAAGACAGGGGAAGTTATTTATTCGATTAACTAAAGAAGGAATCTACAAATTCGTATTTATTGAAAACCTGCAGGTCTTCGATCCTCTCACCCACCCCAATATATTTTACAGGTACCTGAAATTGATCTGAAATACCAATGACAACTCCCCCTTTGGCAGTACCATCTAACTTGGTAACGGCCAGCGCCGTTACTTCGGTAGCTTTGGTGAATTGCGCGGCCTGTTCAAAAGCATTTTGCCCGGTAGAACCGTCCAGGACCAACAGCACTTCATGCGGGGCATCCGGGACCACTTTCTGCATTACCCGTTTTACTTTGGTTAGTTCGTTCATCAGGTTTACCTTATTATGAAGGCGACCTGCCGTATCTATCAGGACCACATCGGCATTTTGGGCAACCGCGGCACTTAGCGTATCAAAGGCTACTGAGGCCGGGTCACTACCCATCTTTTGCTTTACAATTGGGACACCCACCCTATCTGCCCATACCTGCAGCTGATCGATGGCCGCGGCCCTGAATGTATCGGCTGCACCCAATACAACAGACAACCCCTTACTCTTAAATTGGTGCGCCAGTTTCCCGATGGTGGTTGTTTTACCAACGCCATTCACTCCCACGACCATGATCACATAGGGCTTTTTATCTGCAGGAATACTAAAGTCGGTAGCCTCACCTACATGGGTTTCAGATAGCAAGCCTGCGATCTCTTCCCTCAATATTCCATTGAGTTCTTCAGTTCCCATGTATTTGTCCTGGGCTACCCTTTTCTCAATCCGTTCTATGATCTTAAGGGTGGTCTTCACCCCAACGTCCGATGTAACCAATACCTCCTCCAGATTATCCAAAACGTCATCATCCACTTTGGATTTTCCGGCAACTGCCTTTCCTAATTTTGTAAAGAAACTGGTTTTCGTTTTCTCAAGCCCTTTGTCAAGGCTTTCCTTTTTCTCTGAAGAAAATATTTTTTTAAATAAACTCATTCGTAGTCCTTCCTTGGTGTGTAAATATAAGAAATAAAAAAAGCCGCAATCCTTAGAGAGCGGCCTAAATACGATGCTATTATTGGTTTACTTTTTAGACAACCAATCATTCACCAATTCGGGTGACATAACTGATTCCACAAAAATATACGCCCCACTTTTAGGCGATTTTACCATTTTTATTGCTTTTGTAAGTCTTTTTGAACTTCCCTGCAGGGTTGCTACCGTCTTCTTTGCCATGATTTCTTACTTTATCTCTTTGTGAATGGTCATACGTTTTAGAATAGGATTGAATTTCTTGATCTCCATTCTGTCTGGTGTATTTTTCTTATTCTTGGTAGTAATATACCTTGAAGTACCCGGCATACCAGAATCCTTATGCTCTGTACACTCTAATATTACCTGAACCCTGTTTCCTTTTTTTGCCATGATGAAAATATTTGTCGGCTTACTTTAGTATTCCGTTCTGACGAGCCTCTTTTAAGACGGCAGTAATTCCTTTTTTATTTATGCTTTTAAGAGCCCTTGTGGAAACTTTAAGGGTAATCCAACGGTCTTCTTCGGGTATGTAGAAACGTTTTTTGGAAAGATTTACATCAAATCTCCTTCTCGTTTTGTTGATTGAGAAAGAAACATTATTCCCGAACATCGCCTTCTTCCCTGTAATTTCGCAAACTTTAGACATGGTGCTCTTTTTTACTTTGTTTAAAACAGGATGCAAATTTACGTCATTTTAACGTAAGCACAAAAATCTTTTTCAGAATTTTAAAATTTCTTTTTGCAACATTTCCAAGGCCTTATGCACCCCTTTCTGAACGATCCTTGTGCGATGATTTCCCATATTGAATTTTTTGACCTTCACTCCCCCTTTCGTTGCAATGGCAATAAAAACCGTTCCGATGGGCGCATCAGAATCGCCCTTGGAAGGGCCTGCATTCCCTGTCGTTGCTACCCCAAAATCGGCCTTCATCAGTTCCCGTACATTTTTAGCCATAGCCGTTGCAACCTCGGCACTTACCACCGAATATTGCTGAATGAGCTCTTTAGGGACTTTTAGTACTTCCTGCTTTATTTGCGTGGCATAGCCCACAACACTTCCCATAAAATAAGCAGAAGCGCCGGGTACTGAGGTGATTTGTTCCGCGATCTTACCCCCGGTAAAACTTTCTGCCGTTGCCATGGTCAGTTTTTTTGCGGTAAGAAGTCGGCCAACCACCGCCTCAAGGGTTCCCTCTTCCTCTTCTCCGGAAATGATATCCCCAATGAGGGCATAGAGCGCTTTTACAGCCGTTTGGATCCCGTTTTCCAGCAGCTGCCTATCGGTACCCTTGGCTGTTAATCGCAGCCGTACCTTTCCCAGGTTAGGGAGGTAAGCCAACTTTATATACGACGGAAGTTGCTCTTCCACGGTGGCAATTCTTTCTGCAATAGCACTTTCACCCAGGCCATAGGTCATGATGGTCCTATGAACGATATGGGGCATTTTAAAGGTATTAACAAGTCTCGGCAAGACCTTATTGGTAAGGAGGTTCTTCATTTCGAAGGGGACCCCCGGCATTGATATATAAAGACAATCGGGTTCGTCGAACCACATTCCCGGGGCAGTTCCGTATTCATTTTGCAACACCTGTGCCCTAGAGGGCACCATGGCCTGTTGCCGGTTCATTTCTGAAATGGGTGTTGAAGTAATATACTTCTTGAAGAGTTCCTCTATGTGGGCAAGCACCTGCTGATTTTGGACCATGGTATCCCCCAGATACTCACAGAGGGTCTTTTTGGTAATATCATCCTTTGTAGGCCCCAACCCCCCGGTGATAAATACGATCCGCGCCCGGGAACGGGCCTCCTTCAAAGCATTCAGGATATGGGTTCTGTCATCCTGCACCGAGGTGATCTGATAAACAGAAATACCTATTTTATTGAGCTCGCTGGCAATAAAAGCGGAATTGGTATCGATGATTTGCCCAATAAGGATCTCATCCCCAATAGTAATGATCTCAGCAAACATCAGATCTCAAAGTCTTTTTGCAACTCTGAAATTACCTGAAGAATATCTTGTTTTAAAATAGGAAACCTGGCTTCAATCTGATCCTTATTGGCCGCGTCTTTTCCAAGGTTCTCGATCTCCAGTGCAATAGCCCGCGTTTGCTCCATTCCAAGCAAATCTACGTTGGGTTTTATTTTATGGGCCAGCTTATAGGTGCTTTCATAATCGCCTTCAGCTATTGCTTTTTCAAGTGCTTGCAGATCCTGAGGAACTTCCTCCAAAAAAACGGATATGACCGAAAGAATGAAGTCTTCATCTCCATCGGCCATTTCATTTAATTTATTCAGACTATAGATCATTATTTAATTTTTACGGTAAACATTTCTTCTCCTTCCAGGGTTCCTGAAAGATAATCATTTGGATGTACTTTGCCAACACCTGCCGGTGTTCCTGTGAAGATGATATCTCCTTTTTTCAACATAAAAAACCGGGAGACGTAGGCAATGATCTCATCAATATTCCAAAGCATCTGGGATGTATTCCCATCCTGCACAAGGGTTTCATTCCTGGATAAGGTGAAATGAAGGTTTTGAAGATCTTCGAATTGCGATTTTGGCAACCACTTACCAATTACGGCTGCCCCGTCAAAACCTTTGGCCTTCTCCCACGGCAAGCCTTTTTCTTTTAGTGCGACCTGAAGGTCCCTTGCCGTAAAATCGATGCCAAGGCCAATTTCATCATAATAGTTGTGGGCAAATTCGGTTGCAATATGCTTCCCTACTTTTTTGATCTTGACCAGGAGCTCTACCTCATAATGTATTTCCCTGGAAAATTCAGGGATATAGAAGTCCTGTTCTTTGGGCAGTACGGCCGAATCTGGTTTTATAAAGATAACCGGATCCGTGGGTCGCTCGTTAGACAATTCCCTGATATGTTCCGCATAATTACGACCAATACACACTAGTTTCATATCCGCTGAGCTATTCTCCTGATTATTTTAATTTGGTGTTTAGCGTACTGAGTTTGATCTGGGTGAGCACTTTCTTAGTATACAAGGGAAAATCGGCGTTGAGGATCCACCCAAAATAACCGGGCTCTTCCTCCAGTACCACCCTTACTTTTTTCCCTTTGTGCTTGCCAAATGTAAAGATCTCTTCCTCCTCTTCATCCAACCCGATAAATCCGGCAAAGTCAACGCTCTGTTTATGGGTAGAAAATGTCGCCAGTTTTTTAATATTGTTCTCCAATTGCGGGTAACGCTCCAGCTGCGACAACAACACCTCATAGGTGGCTTCTGTATCTGCCTTGGCACTGTGCGCTTCCGTTAACTCCTTATTGCAGTAAAATTTATAGGCCGCAGAGAGTGTCCGTTGTTCCATTTTGTGAAAAATGGTCTGAACATCCACAGACACCATATTTTTCATATCAAAATCAACTTCAGCCCGCAGCATCTCCTCTGCGAGGAGCGGGATATCGAAGCGATCCGAATTGAAACCGGCCAGATCACTGTCTTTTATGAACTGATATATTTCCTTCGACAATTCCTTGAAGGCAGGCTTATCGGCTACCATTTCGTTAGAGATACCATGGATGGCCACCACCTCATCAGGAATCTTCATCTCCGGATTTACCAGCCAGGTCTTATGTTCCTTGCTCCCATCGGGTAGTATTTTCAGGATAGAAATCTCTACGATCCTGTCTTTGGCTACATTGGTGCCGGTAGTTTCCAGATCAAAAAAACAAATGGGCTTGCTGAGGTTCAACTTCATCTTAACACGTTTTGTGCACAGAATGATCTATGCGCTTACAAGGGTAATCAGGTATTCCAACCGTTATATTTCGCGGTTTATATCCCAGGCCTCCAGATAATCGGCTACGGCCTTCACAAACATTCCGCCTAAGGCTCCGTTCACCACCCGGTGGTCATAGCTGTGCGAGAGGAACATCTTACTCCGAATGCCGATGAAATCACCTTCCTTGGTCTCAATGACCGCAGGCATTTTACGGATGGCCCCCAGGGCAAGAATCCCTACCTGTGGCTGGTTAATAATGGGTGTTCCAAAAACACTGCCAAAGCTGCCCACATTGGTTACGGTATAGGTACCCTCTTTGATCTCGTCTGGCTTCAGCGCATTGTTCCTGGCCCTAGCAGCCAGATCGTTCACTACTTTGGCCATGCCCACGAGGTTCAATTGGTCGGCGTTCTTAATTACCGGGACAATTAAATTTCCATCAGGAAGTGCAGCAGCCATGCCTATATTGATATTCTTCTTTTTGATTACGGTATCGCCCTCAACGGAAATATTCACCATGGGAAATTTCTTAAGTGCCTTGGCGACCGCTTCCATGAAGATGGGTGTGAAGGTGAGTTTTTCCCCTTCCCTTTTCTCAAAAGCGTCTTTGACCGCATTTCGCCAGTTGACCACATTGGTAACATCTACTTCTATGAAACTCTGTACGTGGGCAGAAGTTGCCACGCTCTCTGTCATATGCTGGGCTATAAGTTTCCCCATCCTGCTCATAGGGATGATCTCATCGCCACCACGGACCTGAGCCGTTGTGATTTTATGAGGTGTTGCTGGTGCTGGTGCGACCGGCGTTTGTTCTCGCTTTGCGGGCGCATCCTGGATCGGAGCAGCTGCTGTTATAGGCGCCCCGCTACTCTTGCGGCCTTCGACATAGGCCAGGATGTCATTCTTGGTCACCCTGCCTTCGTTGCCGGAACCTACAATTGCTTCCAACTCCTCAAACGAGATCCTTTCCTGCTTCGCGATGTTCTTTACCAGGGGCGAATAAAACCGTTCCGAGGCACCATAATCGGCCACTGGAGACGCAACTGCTTCTTTTGCAGCAACGACGGTTTTTGAAAGGTGGGTTACTACCTCTTCACTCGACGCTTCCTGAACCACTTCTTTATGCTCGGTTGGCCTGGCAGACGAATCCTGAGGACCACTGGTTTCGATGACCGCAACCGTCTGACCTACCTTTATGACATCATCTACTTCAAACAGTTTTTCAACCAGCACACCTTCCACTTCGCTAGGCACTTCAGAATCCACTTTATCAGTGGCAATTTCGAAAACGGCCTCATCCAAATCGATGGTATCTCCTATCTCTTTTAGCCAGGAAGTCAGGGTTGCCTCTGCAACACTTTCTCCCATCTGCGGTAATTTCAGTTCAAATTTTGACATATTCCTATTTACAAAGGATTTAAGTAGTATAATTTTGCAAAAATACTAAATTTTTATCCGAAATATTAAATATTTCGCACAGACAGTTTAATGCGTCTTCAGCGAATTTTCAAACGGGATACGGTTAATAATGCTCCTGCCAAGGGTAACCTCATCTGCATATTCGAGCTCATCCCCCACCGAAATACCCCGGGCAATGGCCGAAGTATTGACGTCCAGGTGCTGTATTTGTTTATATATATAAAAATTGGTGGTATCGCCTTCCATGGTAGAACTCATGGCAAAAATAAGTTCCCTGATACTTCCCTGTTTCACTTTCTCCACCAGAGAATGGATGGTAAGGTCCTGTGGCCCTATGCCTTCCATAGGAGAGATCTTACCCCCTAACACATGGTAAAGCCCATTAAACTGGCTGGTATTCTCGATAGCCATTACATCCCTGATATCTTCAACTACACAGACCACTCCCGTATCGCGTTTTGGATTGGCACAAATCTCACAAATGACGGTATCGGATATATTATGGCAACTGGAACAGAAATTGACCTGGTTGCGCAATTGCTGCAATGAAAGAGCCAGTTGGGCTGTGCGGGCTTCGGGCTGTTTCAGTAAATGCAAAACCAAACGCAAGGCAGTTCGTTTGCCTATCCCAGGAAGCTGAGACATTTCATAGACCGCATTTTCGAGAAGCTTTGAAGAAAATTCCATACGGACAAAATTACATACTATTTTTACTTTTTGTACTTTGCCCCTGAAATTTATTTGGATGACCGCCACTCATATTTTGCTCCTTATTGGCGCCTATTTTTTAGTGCTAATTCTCATTTCATTTTTAACCGGACGCAACGATTCTAATACCGATTTCTTCAAAGCCGGAAAACAGTCGCCCTGGTTTATAGTTGCCTTCGGGATGATAGGGGCTTCCCTCTCCGGGGTAACTTTTATCTCGGTACCGGGCTGGGTAGAAAGTTCCCAGTTTAGTTATATGCAAGTCGTTTTTGGGTACTTGGTCGGTTACTTCGTTATTGCTTTTATACTGCTCCCCATCTATTACAAACTCAATGTTACCTCTATATACGAGTATCTAAACGGGCGTTTTGGTATTGTCAGCTACAAGATAGGCGCCTTGTCATTCTTTATATCCCGGGTATTAGGGGCTTCCTTCCGCTTGTTCCTGGTAGCCATCGTTTTGCAACAGTTCGTGTTTGATGCCTGGCATTTCCCGTTCGAACTGACCGTGGTGTTGTCTATTCTGCTAATCTGGATCTACACTTTTAGAGGGGGTATCAAAACCATTGTATGGACAGATACCCTGCAAACCCTTTTTATGCTTGTATCCGTGGGACTTTCCATTTACTTTATCAACCAAAAATTGGGGTGGAGTTTTATGGAATTTATCGGCTCTGATGAGTTAAAGGAATACAGTGCTGTCTTTTTTACGGACGATTTTTACGATAAGAACCATTTTGTGAAATCTTTTTTTGGCGGTATGTTCATCACCATATGCATGACCGGGCTGGACCAGGATATGATGCAAAAAAACCTGACCTGTAAAAACCTGGGGGATGCACAGAAAAATATGGTCTCCTTCAGTATTGTCCTGGTGGTGGTGAACGCCATCTTCCTGTTGCTGGGAGCGCTTTTATTCATTTATGCCGATCGTTACCAGGTAGCCACCCCTTTGATGGATGGTGCCCCTAAATCGGATCTGCTCTTTCCTGAGATCGCACTTAACAGCGGATTGGGGATCACCGTGGCCATCACCTTTATCCTTGGGCTTATTGCTGCCGCTTACAGCAGTGCAGACAGTGCACTCACTTCCCTTACCACTTCTTTTTGTATTGATTTCCTAGATATTGAAAAAAAGGAGCTGGCAAAACAAAAAAGCCTTCGTAAAAGAACGCATATCTGGATGAGTGTGTTGCTTGTACTTGTGGTCATCAGCTTTAAATATATTCTGGACCGCAATGTCATTGACGGGCTGTTAACCGTAGCTACCTTTACCTATGGCCCCCTTCTGGGGTTATTTTCATTCGGTATTTTTACGAAATATCAGGTTTACGACCGATATGTGTGGATAGTAGCCCTTTTGTGTGTGCTGATAATCATAGGTCTTTCCAGTCTTCCGCCTGAATACCTGGATGGTTATGTCATAGGGTATGAGCTGCTGCCAATTAATGGCTTACTTACCTTCTTAGGCTTATACATCATTCGGAAAAAAGAGCCTTAAGCGTATTGATCGGTTGCCAATAATACCAGGGTACAGGCAACCTCCGGAATAATACCATTTTTTTTAAGCAGCGGATAAAATTCTGGGTTCTCGGTCCCGGGATTAAAGATCACCCGCCTGGGTTTTAAGGCAATGATGCTTTCGTAATATTCTTTTTGTCTTGATGGATTAAGGTAAAGGGTTATCGTATCCACATCCTTAAAATCGCGTGTAGTAGTCCTGATAGGCACCCCCGAAACCGAACCCTCCTTTACGCCAAATGCCATTGTTTTATGCTTAGCCGCCACCAGTCTTTGAATAGTGATATAACTGTACCTTGATGGTTTTGTAGAGGCTCCGAATACTAATGTTTTTTTCATAGGACCATAGGGGTGTTAAAGTGTGTTAAGGACTGTAACGCTTTCAGATAAAAATCGTCTCTTGTATAAAGCTAAAGAAATAAATCATTGCATAGCTGTATTTTTAAAGTTAATGGTTAGTGTTTAGTGCGGCTTAGCAGTGATAAAGAAACCCCGGCAGGAATGTCGGGGTTTTGTTTTGCCGGTTTTTTATCAGCGAATTTTTTTTAACAACATATTGATTTATAGTTTTTTACAACAAAATGATTGTTAAAATCACCTTTCATGAGTAACAAAAAAGCCCCTTGAGCGTCATTTAAGTATCATCAATCAATCAATCGGTCGATCCATCAATCGATCAATCAAAAACGAACATTCATGAGAAAAGCATTTATCCTTTTGGCCATCCTGGCCTGTGTTTCTGTCTTTGCCACTACTGATCCCGAGAATCCAGACCTTAAAATAGGAACCATATCCGGCAAGGTCATGGATCTTGCCTTAAATCAACCGGTGGCCTATGCGACCATAGTCGTGAAATCCCTGGAAGATATGTCGACCATCACCGGAGGCATCACCACTGAAGAAGGTGTTTTCGAAATAACCAAACTGCCGGAAGGTAACTTCATTATTGAAGTGCAGTATATTGGATATAAGACCTATCGTCAGGAAATAACGCTCGACAAAGGACATCGGAAAATAGACCTTGGCACCATCACCATTGCCGAAGAAGCCGAAACGCTGTCTGAGGTAGAATTGGTGGCAGAGCGCACTACCATAGAGCAACGGGTAGACCGCAAGGTTATCAATGTAGGAAAGGACCTTACCACTGCCGGTGCTACCGCCTCCGATATCATGAATAATATACCATCGGTCAATATAGACCAGCAAACGGGAGAATTATCCCTGAGGGGAAATTCTAATGTACGCGTCATGGTAGACGGGAAGTTATCGAACGTGCCCGTAGCACAACTGCTCCGTCAAATTCCATCGAGTTCTATAAAATCGATAGAATTGATCACCAATCCTTCTGCCAAATACAACCCTGAAGGCATGAGCGGTATTATTAACATAATTTTACACAAAAATGCCAATATCGGTTTTAACGGGAATATCAATACCGGGTTAACCGTAGGAATTGAAGCCAAATTCAATACTTCGCTAGATCTTAACTACCGAAGCGGAAAATTCAACGTCTATGGAAATGCAGGAACCAACATTGGCAAATATGTCAACGACGGCCATATTTACAGAGTAGTTGAAAATTCGGAACAAGTGTTCCAATTCCTGAACAACAACAAGTCGTATCTCTATAAATTCGGAGTAGATTTCTACTTAAATGACATGAACACCATTTCATTTTTTACGAATCAAAATAGTTTTGACGGAAAAGGGTCCGGCAATACCGACGTCTTTTATTATGACGATCCGCTAAGGAATAATTCACAGGCCTTCTTCCCTGTAGATCAAAACCACAGCGGGCAATACAATTTGGATTACAAACTTACTTTCAACAAAGAAGGCCATAACCTGGAACTGGAAGTAGATTACAATGATTTTGAGAACAATCAAGAAGCCGATTTCAGAACAACAGGGAACTCTCTATTTCCAGATTATCAGGATTTCGTAGACACGAGAAGAACGCAGACCATAGCCAACCTGGACTATGTGAACCCCCTCGATTCCATTACTAAATTTGAGGCAGGCGTTGAAGCCAGGATCTTTGAAACAGTAGTCGATTATGCCTCAACCGGTCTCTCCTTTAACGACAATGGAGCGCTTAGACCTACGCCATCGACCGATTTTACCTATGGCATGGATATTTTCTCTGCCTACAGCACCTTTGCAAAGACGTATGAAAAGTGGGGATATCAGCTTGGTATTCGCGTCGAAAATGTAGAGGTGAAAGCCGACACCAATTCAGTGCGTTCCTTTACAGACCGCTATACACAGGTATATCCTTCCGCTTTTGTCACCTATACGCCCAATGAAAAAGATCAATTTCAGATAAGTACCAGCAGACGGGTAGACAGGCCAGGTCTTACACAGGTAAATCCCATTAGAGAATGGGCCACGCCCCTCCTCTCTTCCTTTGGGAATCAAAGTCTGGTGCCACAATTCACCAATTCATATGAAGCCAACTTCACGCACCGAATGGAAAAGGGAAGTATTACGGCAGGTATATTTTACAGGACCATTAAAGATGAGATCAACAGGGCCGTCTATGTAGACCGACTGGATCTGAACAAGCTTATTCTCACCTTTGACAACTTTGACAATACCTCGGCTTACGGTATAGAGGTCTCTACGAATTACAAGCCTGCAAAATGGTGGAACATCAATGGCAGTTTTGATCTGTTCTCCCAAACGCAGCGCGGTATTACCGAGCGATTATTGGAAGACAATTCTACCGCTACCATAGATGATATTGAAACAGAAACAGTGGAGGTTGATAATACCGCATGGAATTTTCGGATGAACAACAGTTTTACGGTTTCCAAAAAACTGACCTTGCAACTGTTTGGCTTTTACCGGGGTCAGAATCAGAACATCCAGTTTTCTGTAGATCCTATGTATTTCGTAAACCTGGGTGCCCGCTATAGTTTTGCAGAAGGAAAAGGTACTTTTAGCCTCAATTTTAATGATGTTTTCAATACCATGCGCTTTGCGTTTGACGGCGACCGTCCGTTTCTCCAAACCGGGCAGTTCAATTGGGAAAGTCAGAACGTGTATGCCGGTGTTTCCTATCGTTTCGGCAGTGGTAAAAACAGGGCGCTCAGGAGAAAAAACAGGGATGATAATACAAAGCAGGGAAGTGGAGGTATTTTATAATACAGCGGTTTGACAAGCGTATGTAGTTTGGGTTGGTTTACCTACGAGAACTTGTCAATAAAAACCCCGACAGAAATGTCGGGGTTTTGTTTTTTACTTGCGGAAACTGGTCTCAATTACCATCGGATCACAACGCTCCCCCAGGTAAATCCGCTTCCAAAGGCTGCCAGTACAACCAGATCGCCTTCTTTTATTTTCCCCTGTTCCCATGCCTCGGTTAAAGCAATAGGGATAGACGCTGCTGTTGTATTGCCATATTTCATGATATTATTATACACCTGATCATCCCTCAACCCAAATTTCCGCTGGATAAACTGAGAGATCCGCAGATTTGCCTGGTGTGGGATCAGCATATCGATATCCTCCACTTTCAACTTATTTTTTTGAAGTCCTTCCATGATGACCTCCGCGAATCGCACTACTGCATTTTTAAAGACGAACTGGCCATTCATGTAGGGATAATAAGAAACATCGTCCGGGTCATTATCGGCCAGGATGTCTGTTACCCAGCGCTTTCCAATACCCGGGGCAATTAAAGACAATTCTTCAGCATGTTGTCCTTCCGAGTGCAGGTGCGAAGAGAGGATGCCTTTGTTTGTATCCTCTTCACGGGTCACTACGGCTGCTCCGGCACCATCGCCAAAGATCACAGAAACCCCCCTGCCTCTGGTCGTAAAATCCAATCCACCGGAGTGTAATTCAGAACCGATGACCAGGACATTCTCATACATGCCTGTTTTGATATACTGGTCGGCCACAGAAAGGGCATAGACAAACCCAGAACACTGATTACGCACATCCAGAGCTCCTACTGTCTTGATATCAAGGTCGCGCTGTACAAGTACCCCCGGACCCGGAAAGTAATAATCAGGACTGAGGGTGGCAAATACGATAAAATCGATATCGTCCTTATCAATGCCGGCCCGTTCGATGGCAATTTTTGCCGCTTTAACACCCATTGAAGTAGTGTTATCTGTTCCTCTGATGACGTGCCTGCGCTCTTGGATCCCCGTCCGCTCCTGTACCCAGGCATCATTTGTATCCATTAATTTCGACAAATCGTCATTCGTTACTACATTATCGGGCACATAGAAGCCTAGTCCCGCTATTCTTGAATTATACATAAAACTGATTTTGTGTCTTAAGAAAGGATGGATTCCTTTTTATTCGTTCTGTTATCGTTATTCTAAAGTACCGATTCTCCCGAAGTTGACCTAGCATTTAATAAAAAGTTTCCCTCACAACCTTAGGAACCCAATTCCATCCGTTTTGGAGGCTTGTTTTTTAGGCCTCTTTTTTAGTATCTTGACCATCTAAAAATTAGCAGCTTTATGGTCACAGCACTTAGGTCTTTTAAAAAAATAACCGCCATTTTATTTCTATGTTCGTTCGTACAACTAATGGGACAGGAGAACCTCTCCTATCAAAAACCTTCAGATGAGATACTGGAGTTGGTGAACGCCCCCCTGGCGCCCTCCGTAAGAATTACCGACAATGGCAACTACATGCTGCTGCTCTATCGTGATGCCTATAAAAGCATTCAGGAATTATCAGAACCCGAAATGCGTTTAGGCGGACTCCGTATCAATCCAAAAACGAATATTGGAAGCAGGACCAACTACTACAACAATATAAAAATAAAAATACCCACAGCCCGCGAAGCCATCCAGGTAACAGGACTTCCCGAAAATCCCCGTTTGGCTAATTTTAGTTTCTCCCCGGATGAATCCAGGGTGGCAGTAACCAATACTACGGCAGAAGGCGTTGAAGTATGGCTATTGGACCTTACTACGGCTCAGGTGAAAAAACTGACGGATGCAACGGTAAATGCCAATATAGGAGATGTGCTTAATTGGTTCAAGGACGGATCTGCCTTACTGGTCAAAATGCTTCCAGCCTCCCGTAAAGCATTAATTGATGTTTCAGAAGTGGTGCCTACTGGACCGACCATTTCTACCAATGACGGTAAAAAAGCCCAGAACAGAACGTATCAGGACCTCTTGAGCAACCCGAATGACGAATTCAATTTTGAACATCTTGCACTTTCTGAATTGTATAAAGTAGCCCTTGATGGCACTAAAACAGCCTGGAAACCTGCTGCCATGTACCGCAGTATCAGTTTTTCTCCCAATGGGGAATATGTCATGGTAGTCACTGTTGAAAAACCATTTTCATACATTGTACCTTATTACCGGTTTCCCTCTACGACTGCCATCTACACAAAGGACGGTACCCTGGTGAACACTTTGTTGAAAGTGCCTCTGCTGGAGGACCTTCCCAAAGGGTTTATGGCCGAAAGAAAAGGAATGCGCGAAGTGAGTTGGCGGAATGACCGGGATGCCACCCTGATGTACGTGGAGGCCCTTGATGACGGGGATCCTGAAAAGATGGTCCCGTTCCGGGATGAACTGTATTTGCTGGAAGCCCCTTTTACCGGAAAAGGCACGCCCCTGTTAAAGACCATCAACCGTTTTAATTCGGTCTACTGGGGCACGGATCATTTGGCCATTGTGACAGATTATTGGTGGAATACGAGGAACACCAAAACCTATGTGTTCGATCCTTCGGATGCTTCCAGGGAACCCACCCTCTTATATGACCGGAATTACCAGGATGCGTATAGCGACCCGGGCTCCTTTGTAATGAAGCGCAATGCTAATGGTGCCATGGTGTTATCGCTGGATAAGAAGAATAATGCTTTTCTTCTCGGCGAAGGCTATTCGGAGGACGGACAATTCCCTTTTGTAGATCAGTTGAATCTTACCACCATGAAAAACATCCGGCGCTATCAATCCGATCGTTCCGATCAGAAAGAAACGCTGCTCGATTACAATGCAGAAAAAGATGAATTACTGGTGCGTTTAGAATCTAAAAATGATTACCCCAACTACCACTACAAGCATCTTATAAAGCGTAAAGGGCCTGTGCAGCTGACGTTCTTTGACAACCCTTTTAAAAGCATTCAGGACGTACACAAAGAAGTGATCAGCTATAAAAGGGAGGACGGACTGGAGCTCAGCGGAACCCTGTACCTGCCTGTTGGCTATGACATAACTTCAGGCGAAAAAATGCCGATGATCCTCTGGGCGTACCCCAGGGAATTTAAAGATAAGAACAGTGCATCGCAAAATACCCAGAACCCGAATGAATTTACCTATCCTTACTGGGGATCGCCTGTATATTGGGTAACCAAGGGATATGTAGTGCTGGATGATGCTGCCTTTCCGATCATTGGCGAAGAGGAAACGCAGCCTAATGACAGTTTCAGGGAGCAACTGGTCGCCAGTGCTAAAGCCGCCATTGATGCGGTGGATGCGCTGGGCTACATTGACCGTGACCGGGTAGCCGTTGGAGGGCACAGTTATGGCGCTTTCATGGTAGCCAACCTGCTTTCGCACTCCGATCTTTTTGCCGCAGGGATCGCCAGGAGCGGTGCTTACAACAGGACGCTTACACCTTTCGGATTTCAAAGCGAAGAGCGAAATTACTGGGAAGCACCTGAAGTGTATTACACCATGTCTCCCTTTATGCATGCCGATAAAATGAAAACGCCTTTGTTGCTTGTTCACGGGTTGGCCGATAATAATTCAGGAACCTACCCCATGCAAAGTGAGCGTTACTTTAATGCCTTGAAAGGGCTGGGCGCCACGGTCCGCCTGGTGATGCTGCCCAAGGAAAGTCATGGATACCGTGCTAAAGAAAGCATCCTGCATCTGCTGTGGGAACAAGACCAATGGCTGGAAAAATATGTGAAAAATAAAGAAATGCAGTCGGCCGACGGATCCAAATAAGGCAACGCACCTACATATATCGCTGGTAGTTGTTTACCACCACCTCGGCTTTCAGATCGTACAAGAGGTTATACAAACCAAAAAAAGTGCGGTTAATATAGAGAAAATGCCGGGATCCCCTGTTGCCGTTCATTTTCCGGATATGTTCATCTTTTGCGTAGCGCTGACTCAAATCGGCAATTCGCGACCAGAAGGCGTCGGATCCAAAGTTAAACTGTTCCTGATTGAATGGCAGGGTGAACAGGGTTAATAATTCCTTGAAGAGGGCCTTGAAAAACCGGCGTTCCTGTTCCGTGTCTGAAGGTGTAAGTATTTCCAATTCCTCAAGCTTGGCCTCAAAAAGCACAGGATTTTCAATGACCTCTGTACGTGCCAGCTCAAAATAGGGAATATAAAATTCATCGGGTACTTCTTTTATACAGCCGAAATCGATGGCGATGAGCGTTTCTCGATCACTCACCAGGAAATTCCCGGGATGCGGATCGGCATGCACCTTGCGCAATCCGTGCATTTGAAACATGTAGAAATCCCATAAGGTTTGTCCAAGTTTGTTGCCTGTTTCCCTGGAAAACGGTTTTTTAGCAAAATCACTTAAATGGGTGCCATGCATCCAATCCATTGTAATGATGCGTTCGCTGGACAGGTCTTCATAATAATCAGGGAATTCCAAATTAGGGATGTGCCGGCATGCCTCGGATATCTCCTTGCTCTGCTTCACCTCTAATATGTAATTGGTCTCTTCCAGTAATTTGTTCTCCACTTCCTTGAAATACTTCTCAGAATCTTTGCCTTGCAGGTTGAACATCCTGGTGGCAATGGGTTTCACAAGGGCCAAGTCGGACGAAATACTCTGGGCCACTCCCGGATACTGAATTTTCACTGCCAGTTCCTTCCCGTCCTTAGAGGCTTTGTGTACCTGCCCGATACTGGCAGCATTGATAGAATCCTTCTCAAAGCTATCAAAGACGTCTTCCGGGTAGGCCCCCAGGTATTTTTGAAAGGTCTTCCTCACTAATGGTGCCGACAAGGGGGGCACGGAAAATTGCGCCAGGGAAAATCGCTCTACGTAGGCCCTGGGAAGTATATTCTTTTCCATGCTCAGCATCTGGGCTACTTTTAGGGCGCTTCCCTTGAGGCTTTTTAGCCCGTCATAAATATCGGACGCATTCTCCTCATTCAGTTCCTCTTTGGAGAGGTCAGGATTCACCAGTTTTTTACTGTAGTATTTTACATAATTTCCGCCAACCTTCACACCGGTCCTGACAAGTTTGCCGGCCCGTTCAATTTTTCCTGTTGGGATACTGTCTAATGTCTTCATCTGGCGGATTGCTTGGCAGTTGTTAGGCTTATGTCAGGTGTTCTTTGTAAAGAAATTTTCCAAAATCGAATAAGCTGTCCAGTGGGGTATTGTCAAAAATGTCAAAAATCGTGTTCACCGATTTTTCAATCGCCATGTCGGTCCGCTCAAATCCGGGGGAATCATCATCAGCCCAAAATTTTAAAAGGAAGAGGAATTGCAGCCATGCCCCTTCAGAAAAAACAGTCGGATTGTGTTTTGAAATTTTGTAGGCCTTGGTAGCATTACCCTGGTCGATCAGATCTGCCGCATACTCCTTCACCCTTTTTCTAAGTCCCTTTAATTGCGTCATATTTTTAGGCAAGTTATCATGCTCCTTAAGCACAAAAAGCACATAGCTGCGGTTGAGGGTCAGCAATTCGAACATGGTAAAAAAGAAAGTGAGCATCTTTTCTTTATTCGAAAAGCCCTCATAGTCCTTATTTTTTTCCAGAAGACTAAGCGTATTTTGGAAGAAGCGGTTCCAAATATCCTTTTTAACCGCATCCAGAGAGCCATAGGACTTGTAAAAGGCATCCTCGCTAACGGCAATCTCCTTGCAAAATTTATAAACAGAAACCGGGGTCTTCTCGTGCTCTAAAGCATATGCCATATACGCCGAAACGATCTTGTCATCCATGGATTCCTCCTTTGATTTTTTTGCAGCCATAATTTCTTATTTTGTTTATGCAAATTTACTATTTACTAAACATTAATACTGTTAAGGATTTGAGAATTATTCAAGTATTAAAAAAGCGCGCCCTCCGAAGAAGACACGCTTTCTAACAACCTAACCAATTAATAAACAAACTGATCACAAAAATAAATAAATCTTTTTCATAGCAATTATTCTCCCGTAATCATATACAAATATAATATATGTTTAATTATTATTGTTATTTGTTGAACAAAAAAATATGTTAAAGTTTCACCTCTTCTGGCATTGATGCCTTCCTTAAGTGTCAGTTTGTCATTGATTGTCGCTCTGGTACTTTTTTTGACTACTTAAGACCGTAACTAAAAAAAAAATAAAATGGCAACAGGTAAGATCAATGTCTCTGTAGAGAACATATTTCCGCTCATTAAGAAATTTTTATACAGCGATCATGAGATATTCCTAAGAGAATTAATTTCTAACGCGACAGACGCAACACTCAAACTAAAACACCTCAGCTCCATTGGAGAGGCCAAAGTAGCCTATGAAAATCCCATAATAGAGGTAAAGGTAGACAAGAAGGGGAAGAAACTCCATATCATTGACCAGGGGATCGGTATGACCGAGGAGGAGGTTAGGAAATATATTAACGAAGTAGCCTTCTCCGGTGCGGAAGAATTTCTTGACAAATACAAGGAAGCCGGGAAAGATGCCGGTATCATCGGACACTTTGGCCTTGGTTTTTACTCCTCCTTTATGGTGGCCAAAAAAGTAGAGATCCTGACAAAAAGCTATAAAGACGAACCTGCAGCGCACTGGAGCTGTGATGGGTCTCCGGAATTCAGCCTTAAAAAAGGGAAAAAAGAATCGCGCGGAACCGAGATCATTCTGCATATAGCAGACGATTCTACGGAGTTCCTTGAAGAGCACAGAATCCGTGAACTTTTGACCAAGTACAACAAGTTCATGCCAATACCGATAAAGTTTGGCACCCGTACTGAAACCTTACCAAAGCCGGAAGGAGCCAAGGAAGAAGATCCGGCACCTACCAGGGAGGTAGACGATATTATCAATAATCCCAGTCCTGCCTGGACAAAGAAGCCGGCCGACCTTAAGGACGAGGATTACAAGAATTTTTACAGGGAACTGTATCCCATGCAATTTGAAGAACCGCTATTCCATATTCATTTAAATGTGGATTATCCGTTCCATTTAACAGGGATCCTTTACTTCCCAAAACTCACCAATGATCTGAACATCCAAAAAGACAGGATACAACTCTATCAGAATCAGGTATTTGTGACCGATAACGTAGAAGGTATTGTCCCGGAATTCCTCACTATGCTCCGTGGCGTGATCGATTCTCCGGATATTCCATTAAACGTTTCGAGATCCTATTTGCAGGCAGATGGCGCTGTAAAAAAGATCTCGTCCTACATTACCAGAAAAGTAGCAGATAAACTCACCTCCCTTTTCAAAGAGAATCGGGAAGATTTTGAAAAGAAATGGAACGATATTAAGATCGTTATTGAATACGGTATGTTGTCTGAGGATAAGTTCTTTGAAAAAGCAGAGGCCTTTGCACTATATCCAACAGTAGACGGATCTTATTACACCTTTGAGGAACTTAAAGAGAAGATCAGGGCGAATCAGACCGATAAGGATGAAAAACAGGTGATCCTCTATGCATCGGATGAGGAAGCACAACACAGTTATATTGAAGCAGCAAAAGCCAAAGGATTTGAAGTAGTGCTCTTAGACTCTCCCATTGTTAGTCATTTGATGCAAAAACTGGAAACTTCCAAGGAAAATATTTCTTTTGCGCGGGTAGATGCAGACCATTTGGACAACCTCATCAAAAAAGAGGATACACAGATAAGCAAGCTTTCTGACGAGGAGAAAGACAGCCTGAAAACCAGCATTGAAGAGGTTATTGCAAACCAGGGCTATACCATACAAATGGAAGCAATGGACAGTGACGCAGCCCCTTTCATTATTACAGAACCTGAATTTATGCGAAGAATGAAAGAAATGCAGAAAACAGGTGGCGGGATGTTCGGAATGGGAAATATGCCGGAGATGTATAACCTGGTCGTGAACACCAACCACGAATTGGTTGGGGAAATCCTCCATACCAAAACAGCCAAGAAGCGGGAACGGCTTATTAACCAGTCGCTCGATCTGGCCCGTTTATCGAAAGGCCTCCTAAAAGGAGAAGCCCTGACGAACTTTATCAAGCGTAGTTACGAAATGGTAAAGTAAATTGGAATACTGAAGAAAAAAGGCCGCTATCTGAAGCGGCCTTTTTATATTTATACCATGATGTATCCGTGGGACCTTTATATGATGGCAGGAATGTATGTAGCTGCCGGTATCCTTCATTTCGTAAAGCCAGCCGCCTATATGCGGATCATGCCCCGCTATCTTCCGGCTCACAAAGAACTGGTTTATCTTAGCGGAATAGCTGAAATACTGCTCGGCATTGGCCTCTGCATTCCCATTTTGAAAGATTGGGCCATTTATGGGATCCTATTGATGCTAGCAGTTTTCCTTTTGGTGCACCTGTATATGCTTTCCGGGGATAAAGCCTCCGCCGGAATCCCCCGCTGGCTCCTGCTGTTACGCATCCCCTTACAATTTGGGCTTATGTATTGGGCCTATTGGTACCTTTCCGTTTAAATGAAATCTGCACTGGTGAACCGACGTGCTATTTTGATCATCTATATGGCCACCCGTTTGTGCGACCAGTTCTTTTTCAACCAATAGATCTGTACGAACACATAGAAAACAAGTATCAGTGCAGCATACACGACCGTATTGGAAAATACAACAGTACTTTGGCCGTTATGCCAGGTCCTCGCCAATGCCTCTCGCGCATGATCCGAATAACTGGTAAATAGTGTCAATTTAAATGTTGCGTTAAGGCTCAGCACAATGGGAACTACGGCAACCATCGCGACGATAATCCACGATTTTAATGAAAAGACAGGGCTATAGGGCGTCTTTTTGGTTACGGCGTCCATTTTTTCAATATTGGATAGTACCTTTTCCGTAAAATGTAAAGACGGTTCCTCCAGTCCTGCTTCTTTCATCATCGGAAGCAACAACGCATCCCATTCTTTTTCTTTATCTCTTTTCATAGCTTGCTGTCATTTCTGGTTCTAATTTATGTTGGAGGATGGTGGCAAGTTGTTTCCTGCTCCTGAACAGCCTCACTTTTATTACGGCTGCAGAAAGGCCAAGGACCTCTGCAATCTCCTTAAGCGAGCGTTCCTCCATATAGAAAAGTGTAATTATCGCACTATCCCGGGGCGATAAGGCTTCTATGGCCTGCTTTATGATCGTTACCCGTTCTTTATGCACCATTTCATCGGTAATATCGCCTGCGGCCTTAAGGTAATGCGCATTTGAAACATCCATGGAATTTTGATCTATGCGGCGATTATTTTTTTTCAAATGGTCCAGACTTGCGCGATAGGCAATTTTATAAAGCCACGTAGAAAATTTGGAATCACCCTGGAAAGAAGACAACCCTTTGTATGCCTTCATAAAAGTATCCTGCGCCACTTCTTCGGCATCCTCCTTATTCCTGAGAATCCGCAAGGCCAGGGTAAAAACCATCGTCTTATAACGGTCTACCAATTCCCTGTAAGCGTGGGGATCGCCCTCACCTATACTTTCAACTAAACAACGGTCCGGTTTCTTAGTCATTTAACATGTTAGACGCCCTGGCAGCGACCAGGGTTACAAGATCCATTAAAAAAATACGCTATTTCTGTAACCTGTCCTAAGAAATGGCGGTCATACTGGTAAATCACATCTTAAATTATAAAAATCATGGGAGGAGAAGTTTTAGTATTCATTAGTTTGTTTCTGGTTGTTTTTGGGATCTCATACCTTTATTTTTCGACACGAAATAAAGAACGTTTGGCCCTTATCGAAAAAGGAGCCGATGCCAGTATTTTTGTTAAGGGGAAACGGGACGGGGCTGCCCCGTTTTGGAAGGTCCTGATCCTTAATCTTGCCTTATTACTGATGAGCATTGGAGTAGCTATTTTCCTGGCATCCCTTTTGCACAATGCGTTCGGCTTGCATGAGGATGTAGCCTATCCGGGCACCATTTTCTTAATGGCAGGGATTGGCCTTTACGTAGGTTTTACTATGACCAAAAAACTGGAAAAGGAATAGCGTTCTGCCAACAGTATTTTTTTACCACTAACCACTATTTTATTGAATAGTGGTTTTTTATATTTACGTTATGAAGGTACTATCTACAAATATCGGCCAGCCCACCAACATACATTGGAAAGGGAAAGAAGAACAAACAGGAATATACAAATACCCTTCCGATGAACCGATCTTTCTGGGCAGCACGGATGTAGCCAAGGATACCGTTACAGACAGAATACATCACGGCGGCATTTTCAAGGCCTGCTATATTTTCTCAGCAGATCATTATCCTTATTGGAAAAAACACTACCCCGCCCTCTCCTGGGACTGGGGTATGTTTGGAGAAAATGTGACCATTGAAGGTATGGATGATTCACAATTAAAAATTGGATCCGTCTACCAGCTGGGTCAGGCGGTGGTTCAAATTACGATTCCGCGGGAGCCCTGTTATAAATTGGGCATTCGTTTTAATAATCAGAATATTGTTGCACAATTTGTGGAGCACGGAAACCCGGGCAGCTATGTACGGATCCTTGAACAAGGAGCGGTAACGAAAGGGGATCCCTTTGTACTTGTACAGGATTCAGCACATTCTTTAACCATAGCCGACTTCTACCGTTTGCTATATTCAAAAGAAAAAGATCCACATTTGCTGCAAATGGTACTGGAATTAGATGCCATTCCGCCAAAAACAAGGAATAAGTTAAGCGCCTTTATAAAAAAAAGGGCCTGAGGCCCCTTTTCTGCTGAATTAAACTAAACTTACCTAACTATGTAAGACTCATAATAGGTGTCTTGACTACCTTTGATAATTACTTTGTAGCTGTCCTTTTCGGCATTCGTGAAATTGAATGCTTTCTCAACAACCAACTGATCCTTTAGGGTTTGTTTGAAAACCACCCGGTTTTCACTGTCAACAACCTTAATCTGAACTTCCTCCATGTCCTGATTAAAGAAGTTCATGTACAACTTACCGTCTGCTCTTCTGAAGAAAGGCTCATGCGCCTCCCTGATCATGATAGAATCGGTTTTCTTAAGTTCTACAGTACCGGGGGTATTATTGGCAAAGCTTAGGGCTGTTGCAAACAACAAGGCAATAGCGGTAATACTTTTCTTTGTTTTCATAATCTTGTTTTTTAAATTACTAATTAAACTCCGTACAAACCTACACCCATACAACCGCCTTCACTACCTCAAATTTTTCTTATTTATGTTCTATTTTAACCATATTTGTTAATACTTTTGTATTAATTGTTAATTTAACACATATTTGAGGTAATTTAGCAACGTTGACTCCCGAACATTCCTCTTAATTTTACGATCACAATAGCACCTATGATACAGCAGAAACCTACTTTTGAAGCCATTGCCCCTAATTTTGGCAACTCCTTTACCTACCAGAAGTTTGACGAGGATCGTTTGAATAAAAACAATGTCTGGCATTACCATCCGGAGATAGAACTGGTATATGTGAATGGAGGTGCCGGAAAACGACAGATAGGAAGCCATGTCTCCTATTATACCAATGGCGACCTCATCCTAATTGGCAGCAACCTGCCGCATTGCGGACTCACGGACAAGCTCACCGGAAATAAAAGTGAAACGGTCATCCAAATGAAAATGGACTTTCTGGGCAATGATTTCTTCAACATCCCCGAAATGAAACAGATCCACTCGCTTTTTGAGCTGGCGGCCGGAGGTGTTGCCTTTTCCGGGAAGACCAAACGAAAAATTGGAGAGAAAATGGAGGTTTTGGAATACCAAACAGATTTCCAGCGTTTGTTATCCATATTGAATATCCTGAACGAACTGGGGACTTCAGATGAATACAAAGTCCTGAACGCTGCCGGCTTTTCCTTGAAAACAGAGGTGAAGGACAATGACCGTATCAATGTGGTCTTCAATTATGTGAAAGCAAACTTTAAGGAGGATATTTCGCTGGATGAAATTGCTGATATGGTTAGCATGACAGTACCTTCCTTTTGCCGGTATTTCAAGAAAATAACCAATAAGACCTTTGTGCAGTTTGTCAATGAATGCCGATTGGTCCATGCTTCCAAATTATTGGCAGAGCAACCGATGAGTATTACGGAGGTGTGCTTTGAAAGTGGCTTCAATAACTTTTCGCATTTCAATAAGTCGTTTAAGACCTTTACGGGCAGGAACCCCTCTGACTACCGAAATGAACTTAAGAATATCATGGTCTAAATGGGTATGCTTTCAGATCCTGTCCATTTAGCCTTGCCAGATAGTGATATTACCTACTATCCACATTTTCTTTCTTCCCCGGAAGCCGACCACTATTTAAAGACCTTCAGGGAAACGATTGCCTGGCAGCAAGATGATATCACGGTTTTTGGAAAGACCTATCCCCAGCCCAGGCTCACAGCACTCTATGGGAACAATAACAAACCCTATGCCTATTCGAATATTACCATGGTGCCCCATCCCTTTACCGAGCCCCTTTTGAAGATCAAATCGGATATAGAATCCCTGATCCCTCCCACCAGTTTTACCACCTGCTTGCTGAATTTGTACCGAAATGGAAGGGACAGTAATGGCTGGCATGCCGATGACGAAGCTTCTTTGGGCAAAAACCCGGTGATCGCCTCCTTATCACTGGGGCAGGAACGCTTCTTTCATTTCAAACACAAAAACGTCACTTCCCTGAAACACAAAATACTGTTAGCACATGGCAGCCTGCTGATCATGCAGGGGGCCACCCAGCATTACTGGCTGCATCAGATCCCTAAGACCACGACTCCTCAAAAGGAACGTATAAACCTTACCTTCAGGGTCATTCTGTGAAAGCAGTTTTTTATACCTTTGCTGTGCTATGAAGAAAGAATTTACGGTAAGGGAACTAGACCGCATTATTGAAATGGCCTGGGAAGACAGAACCCCTTTCGATGCCATTACGTTTCAATTTGGGATTACAGAACAGGAGACCATTGCCATTATGCGCACTGAGATGAAACCAAGTAGTTTTAAGATGTGGCGCAAGAGGGTACAAGGGAGGAGCACCAAACACGCCAAATTACGATCGGGAGAAATCGATCGTTTTAAGTGCTCCAGGCAGCGCACTATTTCGGGAAATAAAATTTCGAAGCGATCTTAACGAAAAAGATCGTTTAGGACGGCTGCGAGGCGGACACCACCCTTCAGTAATTGAGCTTCCACGGTATCCCAGTACTTATAACTGTATTGGTATCCCAATTTTTCACCAACTTCAACAGACGCATAGAGTTTATTCGCCAATTGATGCGATTCCTCCACCCAGTCATATACGGTCCCCTCCTGCATCGCCTGACGTTCATTTTTTGAAAGTTCCGGCAGGTTGACAGCCATCTCGGAATAACTCATCCCAAATTGATCGATCAAATTGGAATCCCATAAACGATGGAGGTTGCTGCCTTGTCCAAACCATTGGAGCTGAATATCATTCCCTCCCCTATTTGCCTCCCAACCCGCATGCAAAGGCTGATGGAGATCGCCAATAAAGTGCACCAGCATTTTGAGATAGAATTCCTTGTCCCCATCACTACTCAGCGGATCCTTCACAATGTTCACGCAGCGCTCAATGGCCATCACAATATCCCCTTCTTCACTTGGCGGTACTTCTTTATAGCGTTTATCTGCCGGATAGTTGACATAATGCCAGGGTGAAAATTTCCTGTAAAGCGTATCCGATTTAATGTCATCTGCAAAATTGGAAACAGCCGCCAGGCTTTGCCCGTTCAGGATTTTATGGATAGACCGTTTGGCCCTTTTGCTCAAGTGGGCCTGGGCTACCTCTCCTACCACCCGATGACCCGTTTTTCCCCAGAAAGGCGGCGTATTTGCCGCCGCAACCTGAACAACCAAAATAAAGAGTAAAACCGCCTTCTTCATCCGTATATTTTTGCCAAAAATAGGCAAACTGCTTTTAACATATTGTTAAATAATAGCCAGACAGCAAAGAATTTGTTGAGTGAAAAAGGGCGCCATTTATAAAAAAGAAATCAATAAAACCTGGGTTATCAATGAGTCCTGGGAAAATAAAGAGGCAGGGATTTTAGGTAAAATTTGGGATTTCTTTAACGTTATATTCTTTTAAATTTGCGCGCATGACCTATCCAGAGATCTTATTTAAAAAAGTCGGTCTCATCGCCATTTTCATTTTATTTTTTTGGGAACCCGGCTGTGGACAGAAATTGGTAGTTCCCGAACAAAAATCCTTTACCGTTAAGTACATTGACCAGGAAATTCACTTGGACGGGATACTAAACGAGCCTATTTGGGAGGAAGCCGAGAGCGCCAATACCTTTTGGGAATATTTCCCTGTCGATTCTATCCAGGCTATGGAGCAGACAGATATCAAGATGCTCTTTGACGACAAAAACCTGTATATCGGGATTACGGTCAATACCAGGGGAAAGAATTTTTCTATCGAATCCTTAAAACGCGATTTCCGGGCGGGAAACAGTGACAACATTACCTTGTTGTTTGATACTTTTAATGACGGGAATAATGCCTTTCTTTTTGGAACCAATCCCTATGGGGTGCGAAGAGAAGGGTTAGTATCGGGCGGCGGTTTGGATCTGCGTGGTTTCACTATTTCCTGGGATGTTAAATGGCGGGGCGAATCCAAGATATACGATACCTATTACACCTCAGAACTCATTATTCCCCTCACTTCCTTCAAATTTAAGGAAGGTGAAACGCGCTGGCGGTTCAATAGCTATCGCTTCGATACCCAATCGAATGAAACCAGTACATGGATGTATATTCCACAAAACCAGAATATCTATGGTTTGACGTTTATGGGAGATATGGTGTTTGAACGCCCCCTTGGAAAATCGAAAACACCCCTGGCGCTCATTCCCTATGTAAATACCAGTGCCCTCAAGGACTATGAGATTAATGAGAGCCAGACAAATTTCAAGGTTGGCGGGGATGCCAAGGTTTCTATCGGCAACAGTATGAACCTGGACATCACTATAAATCCTGATTTCTCCCAGGTAGAAGTAGACGACCAGGTGACCAATCTGACACGTTTTGAGGTTGGACTACCCGAAAAAAGGCAATTCTTTATTGACAATAGTGACCTGTTCTCCGATTTTGGCGGGAGCCGGGATGCCAATCCCTTTTTCTCAAGGCGAATTGGTATTGCAACAGATACTGCAGACAACACCATTGAAAATAAAATTGTTGCCGGTGCCCGACTAAGCGGTAAACTCACCAAGGACCTGCGCCTCGGTTTTTTTAGCATCCAAACTGAAGAAGATGTTGTCAATGAGATCCCATCGAACAACAACACGATGCTCGCCTTACAACAAAAAGTGTTTTCCCGCTCTAATATCGGCCTGTTCTTTATAAACAGAGAGACCTTAAAAGATTATGATTTTGTTGCCGAAGAGGACCGCTTTAATCGCGTACTGGGGGTAGACTACAACCTAATTTCTGAAGACAATGTCTGGAGCGGCAGGTTCTATACCCATAAGTCTTTTGAGGCAGAAGGCAGTGGCAAAGATTTCTCCTCTGGTGCCAATATCGCCTATAACACAAGAAAGTTCAAGTTTGTTACTGACTGGGCATATGTAGGCGATAATTTCAGATCAGACCTTGGTTTTATAAGGAGGACCGATATTGTTAAAGGTGTCTTAAGCCTGGAAAGATTGTACTGGCCCCGCAATGGCTCCATCCAGAACCACAGCTTTCAGTTCTTCCCTATTGTTATCTGGAGTCCGGAAAATGACTTTCAGAATACAGACTACAACTTCATGTCCCGATGGCAGGCCCGGTTCCAGGATCAGTCTCAGGTGCAGGTAGAGCTTTCCAATCAGTATACCTACCTGTTTGAAGAATTTGATCCTACCGATACGGATGACGGTATAGCGCTTCCGGCAAATCAGGGATACCATTACAACAGCCTTAAATTCGAATACCGCTCCGATCGTCGCAAAATATTCTCCTATTCCATTGAACCAACCATTGGGCGATTCTACAATGGGGATCAGTATAGCGTACAGGGACAAATGACCCTCAGAGTACAGCCAAAGGCCCTATTGTCGTTACAGGTCAACTACGATCAGATAAACCTTCCCGATCCGTACCCGAGTGCCGATATTTGGCTGATAAGTCCCAGGATCGAGATTACATTTAGCAAATCTCTCTTTTGGTCTACCCTTATCCAATATAGTAACCAACGCGATAATCTTGGGGTCAACTCGCGTCTCCAATGGCGGTTTGCCCCGCTATCGGATCTGTTCCTGGTATACAATGACAATTACTACGTAAACGAATTTGCCCCAAAACTGCGATCCATCAATCTGAAGTTGTCCTATTGGCTTAATATCTAGGTATACATTTCAAGGCTTTCCTTTTTAATATTTATATTTGAACCATACCGTAACCAAACCAGGCACTTTATGGATCAATTCCCTCTAACAGACGATGCTATCATTTTTGGCTTGCTATGCCTTTGCCTTGGTTTTGTTTTTTATACTGCTTCCTTTAAGACCGGTTTTTGGAGTAAATTCTACAAGGTAGTCCCTACCTTATTGATGTGCTATATGCTACCGGCTATTTTGACCAGCGTAGGCCTTGTTTCCGAAGAAGCATCGAACCTGTATTTTATTGCCAGCCGGTATCTGTTACCGGCAGCCTTGATCCTGATGACCTTAAGCATCGACCTGAAAGCCATTCTCAATCTTGGATCGAAAGCACTGATCATGTTCCTGACCGGCACGGCAGGCATCATTATTGGGGGTCCGATAGCCATCCTCATTGTATCTATCTTCTCTCCGGAAACAGTTGGCGGAAGTGGTTTTGATGCCGTATGGAGGGGTCTGGCAACGATTGCCGGCAGCTGGATAGGCGGTGGAGCCAATCAGGCGGCCATGCTGGAAGTTTTTAAATACAACCCGGCTAATTTTGGCGGCATGGTCCTTATAGACATTGTAGTAGCCAACATCTGGATGGCCATTATTTTATTAGGGGTAGGTAAAACGGATCGAATAGACAAATGGCTAAAGGCCGATACAGCTTCTATTGACAGCCTGAAGGCACGGGTTTCTGCCTATACGGCCAAAATAGCACGGATTCCAAGCTTACAGGATTATATTGTTTTAACATGTTTGGCTTTTGCCGGGGTTGGTCTAGCCCATTTACTGGGCTTTCATTTTGCCGACTTCCTGCAGTCTAATTTTGAAATGATCCGGAATAAAGAGAAGGCCTTGTCTTCCCTTGGATCCGATTTCCTTTGGATGGTGGTTTTTGCCACTGCTGTTGGCATTGCCCTCTCCTTTACCAAAGCGAAGACCTACGAAGGGGCCGGTGCCAGTAAAATGGGGAGTTTGTTCATTTATATTCTCGTGGCCACTATAGGGATGAAAATGGATCTGGGAAAGGTACTGGAGAATCCAGGGCTTATTCTTATTGGCCTCATATGGATCTCCATCCATGCCGGATTATTGATCCTGGTCGCCAAGCTTATCAAAGCACCCTTTTTCTTTTTGGCCGTCGGGAGTCAGGCCAATGTTGGCGGCGCGGCCTCTGCTCCTATTGTGGCAGCAGAATTCCATCCGTCCCTGACGTCTGTTGGTATCCTGCTGGCAGTGTTAGGTTATGGTATTGGTACAGCGGGTGCCTATATTTGTGCCCTCCTTATGGAAATTGCTTCCAAAGTTTAGAATTACCACAAACTTTATGGATATTTGCGCCAAAATATGGAATCCATGAAAAAAATTACCTTCCCCATTTTGATAACGCTTATGGTCCTTGCCTGCTCCAAAGCCGGGGAAAGTGTCATGACGGTCTCCGGATCGGTGAAGGGATTAAAGAAAGGGATCCTTTATTTGCAGAAAGTATCCGATTCCTCCCTGATCACTGTCGATTCTTTGGAAATAAAAGGCGATGGGCGTTTTGAATTCAGTACCCCTTTGGAAAGTCCTGAAATTTTCTACCTCTACCTCGATAAGAAAGACAATAATAACATTAACGACCGTATCACCTTTTTTGGAGAACCCGGGAATATCAATATCCAAACGGCTTGGAACGCTTTTGAAGCCAAAGCGGTCATATCGGGCTCTGAAACGCAGAAAAAACTGGAAGAATACCGGGCTGTCATGAGCAGGTTCGACGCAAAAAATCTCGAATTGATGCAGGCCTCCGCAGATCCGCAAATACTGGAGAACAAAGAAGCCATGGATTCTTTACATGCGGTCAATGACAACAATATACGTCGCAGTTATCTCTACGCCGTGAATTATGCCCTGAACAATAAGAATTCTGATATCGCTCCCTATATTGCCCTTGCAGAAATCGCAGATGCCAATATTATTTATTTAGATTCCATTTACAAGTCCCTTTCTCCCGAAGTGGCGAAAGGAACCTATGGAAAAGCCCTTGGAAGTTATCTGGAAGGGCTTCGGGAAAACCAGTAAGGGATCAGGCCAGCTTGTTTAGTTGGTCGATCAGGGCGGTTGCTTCTTTTTCCAATTCTTTGCGAACTGTCTTTAGATGAGCCTGCCTGTTTTCTACCTGCTTCATATTTACTTTGGCGATCAGGTCATCGAAAGTGGCAATGGCCTTGTCTATTATTGCATTCCCCTCCTTAGAGCCGGTGTTATTAGTAGATCCCTCGAAAATATAGACCGCTTCAATGATATCTCCCAATACGTAGTTGATGTCTTTTTTTAAGTCGCGTATGTTTGCCATGTCACTTATTTTTTTGCAAAAATAGCGGATACGGTGCCTACTTCAAGCAAAAAAATGCTTTTCTTTTCAGATAGTGATCTCAAGGAGGGTCGCTCCTGCTGTTTTAATCGAAATGGAGGACGATTGTGCGGGAAGCAAGGCTGTTTCTCCTTTCCTTAGGGCAGCAGTTCCGTTTTCATTGGCAACTTCGACCATACCCTCAACACACATATAGATCGTAAAGGAATCCCGGTCCGCGGTATCCTGGATAAAATCGTTTTCCAATTTGAGGAAATTAGTCTTAAAAAAAGGGCATTGCACCATAGGGTTCACCTCGCCAACTGCGGTAGGATAGCTCACTTTAAAATCGTCCTTTCTGGTATAATCGATGGCATCCAGGGCCAATTCTGTATGCAACTCCCTTAAATTACCCTCCTTATCCCTTCGATTAAAATCGAAGATACGGTAGGTGATGTCCGATGTTTGCTGTATCTCTGCCAGGAGCACTCCTGCACCTATTGCATGTATTTTTCCAGTATTGATGAAAAAGGCATCGCCTTTGCTGACATGCTCATAATTCAGTAATTCCAGGAGCGTATTTTCTTCCAAACTTTTGGCATAGCGCTCCCTGGTAACATCCTGGTTAAAACCAACAATAAGGTTGGCATCCTTATCGGCATCCATGATATACCACATCTCTGTCTTACCAAAAGAATTATGCCGTTCCTTTGCCAGGTCATCATGGGGATGAAGCTGGATGGAAAGGTCTTGTTTGGCATCAATGAATTTAATAAGGATAGGGAATTCTTTCCCAAAACGAGCTACAACGGAAACGCCCAGAAGTTCCTCCGCATACTGATCGATCATGGAAGTGAGCGAAGTGCCCCGTAAGGGGCCATTGGAAACAACGGACACATCCCCTTCTACTCCCGATAATTCCCAGCTTTCACCGGTTATATCACTTGTTATGGCTTTTTGAAGCTGGGTTCCTAGTTTAGTGCCGCCCCACAACCGTTCTTTGAGAATGGGTTCGAATTTTAAGGGATACAGCTTTGCGTTCATGTTATAAATTTCGCTTAAGGGCCTTGAGCGCTTTGGCCATATGATCGGAAGCGCTCATGCTATTAAAAACCATGATGATGTTTCCATCCTTACCTACTACATAGGTTTCCCTTCCGGGGAGCAAATTAAAAAGGGCGTTCTCTACCTTAAATAGTTTTCTTACCTTTTTATCGGTATCGGCCAACAACAAGAAAGGCAATTTATAGGATGCAGCAAATTTACGGTGCGTTGTTTCAGAATCGGCACTGATTCCGATGACCTCGGCCCCTAATTCGGTGAATTCCTCATAACTATCCCTGAAAGAACAAACCTCTTTGGTGCAACCAGGGGTATAATCTTTGGGATAAAAAAAGATCACCAGCGGTTTTTTTCCCAGATACTGCTTGCTGTTGAAAGGGTTTCCAAGCTGATCGTTCAGTGTGAATTCCGGAAGAGCATCCCCAATACGAAGTCCCATAACTATCCTGTATAGGTTACAAAATTCCGCGGTGTCTCATAAAGGACCACCTCCAGTGACTTGTCTTCGGCAATATGAGGCCGTAATTTTTGCCAGATGACCACTGCTATGTTCTCGGCTGTTGGATTGAGCTTTTTAAATTCGGGCACTTCCAGGTTTAGATTCTTATGATCCAGCGCCTCTTCTATTTCGGCTTTTATGAGGTCCTTGAGGACTTTCATATCCATGACAAAACCCGTTTCGGGATCAATATCCCCGCTTACACTCACGATCAGTTCATAATTATGTCCATGAAAATGAGGGTTGTTGCATTTTCCAAAAACCGTACGGTTCTGCTCATCGCTCCAATCGGGCCTGTAAAGCCTGTGCGCCGCATTAAAATGGGCCTTTCTGCTAACTTTTACACTCATTACAGCTGTTTATTTTGGATTAGGTGATCATAGAATTTCTCAAAAATAATCTTAAACCAGGCAGTGTAGGCTTCCGGAGACTTTTGGATATCGCTCCTGATGGCTTCCGGTTTCATCCATTTCCAGGCAGCCACTTCCTCTTTGTTGATCACGGGTACCCCATTAAAAGATCCGATCATCACATGGTCCAGTTCATGTTCTGTCAAGCCATTATCAAAAGGTGCCTTGTAAATGAAATGAAACAATTCTTTCAGATCGGCCTCAATACCCATCTCTTCGAGAAGTCTGCGCTTTCCTGCTTCTATATTGGACTCCCCTTGTCGTTGATGACTGCAACAGGTGTTCGTCCATAATAATGGAGAATGGTATTTATCAGCTGCCCTTTGCTGCAGCATGGTTTCTCCTTTTTCGTTCATTAGAAAAACGGAAAAGGCGCGGTGGAGGACCGCTTTTTCGTGTGCCTCCATTTTGGGCATGGTCCCAATTTCTTCATCAAATTGGTTAACCAATATTACATTTTCTTCTTTCACCCCGTAAAAATAATACGTTTCGTACTTTTTAAGGGTTAAGTCTATCTTAAAAGTTATACAGAGGACGAGGAATAATAATAGGGCGGTTTAAAAGAATCGTGGCGATTTAACGCTTCCTTTCTCTTTGATGAAGTCGTATCGGAGGATCACTTCGAAGGAACCGTCATTAAACCTGGCTGCCCCTAATGCGGTGACTTCACGATCATAGGCGATCCCGATCATGAATTCCGGAGACAACTGAAACCCTGCCATGCCACTAACGGCAGCATCCCAGCGGTAAGCTGCCCCCAGGATAAATTTGTCATTGTACATAAAATTGGCGGAAGCATCTATCTGCAGTGGCGCTCCCTGCACCACTTTGGCAAGGATCGTTGGCTTAAACTTCCACATCGGGTTCATTTCCATGACATAGCCTGTAATAAAATAATAATTCATTTGCTCTGCTGCGGTCGATAGGGACGACTCATCAAAATGGGAAGTCTCCAGGAATCGGGGTACGGATAAGCCGAGGTAAAATTTATCGGTATGGTAGTAGACCCCGGCACCAATATTTGGTGACAACTTGTTTTGTATATCCTGTTGCAAGGTAGGATCCGGGCCTCCGGGATTGGTGTAATCCTGGTTCAGTTCCGAAAAACGGATATCCAGCATATGAACACTTCCCTTCAATCCAAAACTCAGTCTTTTTTCTGCCGCCAATTGGATGGTATATGAAAAGTCCATATCAAAATAGGTCTCGGAAGTGGGGCCTATTTGATCATTGACGATTGAAAGTCCAAGGCCTACGCCGCGATAGCCAACCGGGGTATGAAAATTAAAGGTCTGCGTTTTGGGGGCTCCTTCCAGGCCCACCCATTGTGCCCTATAAAGGGCCGCCACGCTTAACTGACCCCTGGACCCTGCGTATCCCGGGTTAATACTTACCGTGTTATACATATACTGCGTATACTGGGCGTCTTGCTGCGCTACCATATTCTCCATGAAGAGCATCAACAGCAAGCCAAAAGAAATCCTCACGATACGAAACTTCAGGTAATTGGTTGGATTCTTTCTCATTGGTTTATCTGTTTAGGTAAATGTATCCTGTCATAGACTTCATGTTGCCAAGATTATCTTCATAGTCAAGGATATAGAAATAAGTTCCTACGGGTAATTTGTTCTCCTGGTCTACCGTAACCCTTCCTTCCGATGTTCCATCGAACACATTGCCCTGGGTATCGTAGGCCTTGGTTACATATACCTGTACCCCCCACCTGTTGTAAATGCGAATGGTGTTGTTCGGATATTCGTCCAGACCCCTGATGGCCAATACGTCATGTATACCATCGCCATTAGGTGTTACCACATTAAATACTTCAATATCGGCTTCAATGGCATTCGGTTCCAGATAATCAGGCGTTCCATTGGAATTGACGTCATCATTGGCGTAATTACCATCGCCATTGTTGTCTTCATCCACTGTCGGGATCCGGTCATCATCATCGTCATCATCCCGGTAATCGGATTCTGAGTCCCTGTCTGTATTTGGCAAATCGCCATATGGATCATCGATCTCATCATTTACATCCGTATCGATACTGGTCGCTCCTTCATACCCATCGTCCAGACCATCATTATCCTTGTCCGAACCAATAAAAGTAGCATCCGGAATGCCGTCATGGTCATGATCGTGGCCCTCAATTGCATCGGGCACATTGTCATTATCACTATCAGTATCTACGTAGTCAGGCAGGCTATCTCCGTCTGTATCAACCGGAATAAGTCCTAGTCCGCCGCCATTCTCGTACGCATCGTCCAGCCCGTTATTATTGGCATCCGTGCCGCTAGGCGGAACATATCCTGAGGTAGTTTGTGCTTCCACATTATCAGGAATACCGTCATCATCACTATCGATATCCAGATAATCCGGGATCCCATCACCGTCCGTATCGGTAGGGTTAGTTAACGGATCATTATCCCCGTCCAGGTTCAGGTCCTCAAAAGAATCGACAATACCATCATCATCGGCATCCAGATCCACATCCGGCTCATTCACATAAACATAGATGGTAGCAGAATCACAAACACCCATCATATCGCAAACAGTATAGATAAAGGAATCTGAGCCAATAAATCCTGGGTTTGGCGTATAAGTAACCACATCGTCGCGTGGATCGTTGGGCGTGCCATTGTCGTCCATAGTAAGGGTTCCATTCGCCGGGCTGGTGGTTGAAATGGTTCCGGTACCAGGCAAATCGTTATCATTGGCCGGCCATGCGCCAATGGCTACTGGTGTATCCAAGATCGTGGCTACTGCATCATCTTCCGTGTCTATTACCGGCAGCACATCGATGGTTACGGTAGCTGTGCTACAATCGCCCAGCGTATTACAAACCGTGTAGGTAAATGAATCGGGCCCATTATAATCAATAAATGGCGTGTATTGAATGATGTCATCGGTAGGATCATTGGGAGTCCCATTCGAATCTACCACAACCGTTCCATTAGCGGGATCCGTTGTCGTTAAGGTACCTGTAGTCGGAAGGCCACTGTCATTATCATACACAGGGATCAGTATCGATTCATCTTCATTGACTGTTACAAAATCATCTACCAGGGTTGCAGCCTGTTGCAGGCATACAACGGTAAATTGAGGCAGATCGATGGAATTACCTGCTTTGGTTATCGTTGCCGTGTAGGTGGTTACCGCGGTAGAGGCGGTCACTACAGGGCGCAACTGATCACCGGAAACTGCGGGGACCCACGAAACGGTCGCACTACCAGTTACATTTGCCGTTATATCGAGTATTACCTGGTTTTCGGGGGCTGTACAGTCCGTTAGAATGAAATAACCGGTAGCATTGGACCCACATAGGGTACCATCGTAAGTGGCAAAGTAGACCCCGGGGGTAGACGTCTGATAAAAGAAATCTGTTCCCAAGACGGTTCCGGTATCCGAAGCCTCATACCACCTGTAATTGCTCTCATCGCCACTGTTGGGGGCCTGAAGCAAAAACTGGGCATTTGACGCGAGCATCCCCAGACCTGTAAAAACAAGACTGAGGATGACTACACGATATCGGTTTATGGTCTTCAACACTTATTGGCCGGTGTGATATTTATTATTTGACTACGAAAACCACATTGATCAGGGAATTGTAGTCTGCAGGTTGTCCGATGATATCATAACTCAACACACCGTTAGCGTCAATACTCATAGTAGCCGTATTGAAGACAGCCGGGTCTGCATAGGTTACATAGTAATACAATTCATTGGCCGCATATGTTGGTACAGTAAGAGGAGCACCGGAACTTGCCACCGTTGGTGATCCAAATTGTGCAATGTACTGTGCATACAGGTCAACTGTAAAACTGCCGTTTGTAGAAGCATCTACCGCTATGGATGGCGGATAGAAAATCCGTGCTGCTTTTGCCGTAATAGGTGCCATGGCCTGAATCACTTCTTCCACAGTCGTTTCATTGGTAGGAGCCGCGGCACCACCTTCATCTACATCTATAGGTGTTCTTAAAAGCACTTCGTCATCGTACTGATCATCTGTACCGGAATCATCCAAATGGGATAAATCGACTGTCTGGCCACTGCCATTCTCGATACCTACAGTAAGGATATTGGTTCCGGTATCGACGGCCAGTCCTTGAATGTTCTGGTCATCGGTACCTAAACTTGATACCGGTACAGACAAGGTGCCATTGCTGTCAGTGATCTCCAGGTTGCCCGCATTTACCGCAAATGCGGTGTTCACTTCGTTGGTCACGCTACCATCTACTTCTGTGCCGGTTACCACATACGGATCGCCTGATGTGCCACTTCCTGTTACGACGTTGATGCCCCCTCCGTTTACGATCGTCTCTGATCCATCTGCGGTTGGAATTGTTACGGTATTGCCATCGGCTATGCTTAACTGATCTCCTACAATACTTAAGGTCTGGTCATCCGTGTCCGTATCGATGGAGGCCAAATCGACCGTTTCGCTTGTACCACCTTCAATACCTATGGTCAATACGGTTCCGGACAGGCCTGATCCGCTGATGTTCTGGTCGTCCGTGCCCACCAAACTACTTAGGTCAATGGTCTCTGAGGTTCCGCCTTCGATGCCAATCGTTAAATCGGTTCCGGCCAAGCCTGATCCACTGATGTTCTGATCATCTGTATTATCCAAATATGGTGACAGATCTACACTGTTACCATCTTCTATGGAAAGGGTGTTTGTCGCAAGCGTCAGGTTCTGATCATCGGTGCCTACCAAGCTGCTTAAGTCAATGGTCTCTGAGGTTCCGCCTTCGATCCCAATCGTTAAGTCGGTTCCGGCCAGGCCTGATCCGCTGATGTTCTGGTCGTCCGTGCCCACCAAACTACTTAGGTCAATGGTCTCTGAGGTTCCGCCTTCGATGCCAATCGTTAAATCGGTTCCGGCCAAACCTGATCCGCTGATGTTCTGGTCGTCGGTTCCCAAACTGGATACCGGTACACTCAACGTTCCATTGCTGTCTGTGATCTCCAGGTTGCCGGCGTTCACTGCAAAGGCGGTGTTCACTTCGTTAGTCACACTCGCATCCGCATCGTCTACATTAATGTTGATGGTATTCCCATCTTCTATGGTGATATTTCCCGCTGCTCCTGTAGTGGAAAGGTTCTGGTCGTCAGTGCCTACCAAACTACTCAGGTCAATGGTCTCTGAGGTTCCACCTTCGATCCCAATCGTTAAGTCGGTTCCGGCCAAACCTGATCCGCTGATGTTCTGGTCGTCTGTATTATCCAAATATGGTAACAGATCTACACTGTTACCATCTTCAATGGAAAGGGTGTTTGTCGCAAGTGTCAGGTTCTGGTCGTCAGTACCTAAACTGGATACCGGTACACTCAACGTTCCATTGCTGTCAGTGATCTCCAGGTTGCCAGCGTTCACTGCAAAGGCGGTGTTCACTTCGTTGGTCACACTCGCATCCGCATCGTCTACATTAATGTTGATGGTATTCCCATCTTCTATGGTGATATTTCCTGCTGCTCCTGTGGTTGAAAGGTTCTGGTCGTCAGTGCCTACCAAACTACTCAGGTCAATGGTCTCTGAGGTTCCACCTTCGATCCCAATCGTTAAGTCGGTTCCGGCCAAACCTGATCCGCTGATGTTCTGGTCGTCTGTTCCCAAACTTGATACCGGTACACTCAAGGTTCCATTACTGTCTGTGATCTCCAGGTTGCCGGCATTCACCGCAAAGGCGGTGTTCACTTCGTTGGTCACGCTGCGCATCCGCCTCGTCTACATTAATGTTGATGGTAGTTTCCATCTTCAATGGTAATATTTCCCGCTGCTCCTGTGGTAGAGAGGGTCTGGTCATCGGTGCCTACTAAACGACTTAGGTCAATGGTCTCTGAAGTACCGCCTTCGATCCCTATGGTTAAATCGGTTCCGGCCAGGCCTGATCCGCTGATGTTCTGGTCATCCGTGCCCACCAAACTACTTAGGTCAATGGTCTCTGAGGCACCACCTTCGATCCCTATCGTTAAATCGGTTCCGGCCAAACCTGATCCGCTGATGTTCTGGTCGTCTGTATTATCCAAATATGGTGACAGATCTACACTGTTACCATCTTCAATGGAAAGGGTGTTTGTCGCAAGTGTCAGGTTCTGGTCGTCAGTACCTAAACTGGATACTGGTACACTCAACGTTCCATTACTGTCTGTGATCTCCAGGTTGCCGGCGTTCACTGCAAAGGCGGTGTTCACTTCGTTGGTCACACTCGCATCCGCATCGTCTACATTAATGTTGATGGTATTACCATCTTCTATGGTGATATTTCCTGCTGCTCCTGTAGTGGAAAGGTTCTGGTCGTCAGTGCCTACCAAACTACTCAGGTCAATGGTCTCTGAGGTTCCACCTTCGATCCCAATCGTTAAGTCGGTTCCGGCCAAACCTGATCCGCTGATGTTCTGGTCGTCTGTTCCTAAACTGGCTACCGGTACACTGAACGTTCCATTACTGTCTGTGATCTCCAGGTTGCCGGCGTTCACTGCAAAGGCGGTGTTCACTTCATTGGTCACACTCGCATCCGCATCGTCTACATTAATGTTGATGGTGTTTCCATCTTCAATGGTGATATTTCCCGCTGCTCCTGTGGTAGAGAGGGTCTGGTCATCGGTCCCCACCAAACTACTTAGGTCAATGGTCTCTGAGGTACCACCTTCGATGCCAATCGTTAAATCGGTTCCGGCCAGGCCTGATCCGCTGATGTTCTGGTCATCGGTGCCTACTAAACTACTTAGGTCAATGGTCTCTGAAGTACCGCCTTCGATCCCTATGGTTAAATCGGTTCCGGCTAAGCCTGATCCGCTGATGTTCTGATCATCTGTATTATCCAAATAGGGTGTCAGATCCACACTGTTACCATCTTCTATGGAAAGGGTGTTTGTCGCAAGCGTCAGGTTCTGATCATCGGTGCCTACCAAACTACTAAGGTCAATGGTCTCTGAGGTACCGCCTTCGATGCCAATCGTTAAATCGGTTCCGGCCAGGCCTGATCCGCTGATGTTCTGGTCGCTGTATTATCCAAATATGGTGACAGATCTACACTGTTACCATCTTCAATCGAAAGGGTGTTTGTCGCAAGTGTCAGGTTCTGGTCGTCAGTACCTAAACTGGATACCGGTACACTCAACGTTCCATTGCTGTCAGTGATCTCCAGGTTGCCAGCGTTCACTACAAAGGCGGTGTTCACTTCGTTGGTCACGCTGCCATCTACCTCTGTGCCTGTTACTATATAAGGATCTCCGGAAGTACCGCTTCCTGTTACTACATTGATGCCACCTCCGTTTACAATGGTCTCTGAGCCATCTGCCGTTGGAATAGTTACGGTATTCCCATCGGCTATGCTTAACTGATCACCAACAATACTTAAGGTCTGGTCATCTGTATCCGTATCGATTGAGGCCAAATCAACCGTTTCACTGGTACCACCTTCAATGCCTATGGTCAATACGGTTCCGGCCAGGCCTGATCCGCTGATGTTCTGGTCATCGGTGCTTACACCGCTGATGTCTACTACCTGGTTGCCGCCCGCATCGGTGACAGTAAGGTTCGCCCCATCAAAACTGATCCCTGTGTTGTATTCATTAGTAGGATCTGCATCCGCATCGTCTACATTGATGTTGATCGTATTCCCATCTTCGATGGTGATATTTCCCGCTGCTCCTGTGGTAGAGAGGGTCTGGTCATCGGTGCTTACACCGCTGATGTCTACTACCTGGTTGCCGCCCGCATCGGTGACAGTAAGGTTCGTCCCATCAAAACTGATTCCTGTGTTGTATTCATTAGTAGGATCTGCATCCGCATCGTCTACATTGATGTTGATCGTGTTTCCATCTTCGATGGTGATATTTCCCGCTGCACCTGTGGTAGAGAGGGTCTGGTCATCGGTCCCCACCAAACTACTTAGGTCAATGGTCTCTGAAGTACCGCCTTCGATCCCTATGGTTAAATCGGTTCCGGCTAAGCCTGATCCACTGATGTTCTGATCATCTGTATTATCCAAATAGGGTGTCAGATCCACACTGTTACCATCTTCTATGGAAAGGGTGTTTGTCGCAAGCGTCAGGTTCTGATCATCGGTGCCTACCAAGCTGCTTAAGTCAATGGTCTCTGAGGTTCCGCCTTCGATCCCAATCGTTAAATCGGTTCCGGCCAGGCCTGATCCACTGATGTTCTGGTCATCGGTGCCTACTAAACTACTAAGGTCAATGGTCTCTGAGGTACCGCCTTCGATCCCAATCGTTAAATCGGTTCCGGCCAGGCCTGATCCGCTGATGTTCTGGTCATCGGTGCTTACACCGCTGATGTCTACTACCTGGTTGCCGCCCGCATCGGTGACAGTAAGGTTCGCACCATCAAAACTGATCCCTGTGTTGTATTCATTAGTAGGATCTGCATCCGCATCGTCTACATTGATGTTGATCGTATTCCCATCTTCGATGGTGATATTTCCCGCTGCTCCTGTGGTAGAGAGGGTCTGGTCATCGGTGCCTACTAAACTACTTAGGTCAATGGTCTCTGAGGTTCCGCCTTCGATGCCAATCGTTAAATCGGTTCCGGCTAAGCCTGATCCGCTGATGTTCTGGTCATCTGTATTATCCAAATAGGGTGTCAGATCCACACTGTTACCATCTTCTATGGAAAGTGTGTTTGTCACAAGCGTCAGGTTCTGATCATCGGTGCTTACAAAGCCACTCAAATCTACACTGTTCCCATCTGCAATGGAAAGTGTACTTCCAACAAGACTCAGGGTCTGGTCATCCGTATCTGTATCAGTCCCAACAAAGGTAATTGGTGAGCCATTTCCATTATCGAAAGTAAAGGTACCATCCAGGTTATCTGTCAGGTCGGCTTTATTGATCGTTTGTGGTGCCCCACTTTCATTGGTGTAGGTAAAGGTACCATTCCCATTATCGGCAATATTGGTGATCGTTTCTGATATGGTAACGGAAGCTACATTCAAATACAGAGATCCATCTGTTCCTACCGCGATATCATTGTTCGCATCCGAACTGATCATATTGACCGTAGATGGTGCCACTCCATCATCCTCTAAGGAAATATTCAATGCACCCCCAACCATAGATAATCCATCTATTGTTTGATCGTCTGTATTATCCAAGTATGGTGTCAGATCCACACTGTTACCATCTTCTATGGAAAGGGTGTTTGTTGCTAGTGTCAGGTTCTGATCGTCAGTGCCCACCAAACTACTTAGGTCAATGGTCTCTGAAGTACCGCCTTCGATCCCAATTGTTAAGTCGGTTCCGGCTAAGCCTGATCCGCTGATGTTCTGGTCATCGGTGCCTACTAAACTACTCAGGTCAATGGTCTCTGAGGTTCCGCCTTCGATCCCAATAGTTAAGTCGGTTCCGGCCAAACCTGATCCGCTGATGTTCTGGTCATCCGTGCTTACACCGCTGATGTCTACTACCTGGTTGCCTCCAGCATCGGTGACAGTAAGGTTCGCACCATCAAAACTGATCCCTGTGTTGTATTCATTAGTCAGCATCTGCATCCGCATCGTCTACATTGATGTTGATCGTATTCCCATCTTCAATGGTAATATTTCCCGCTGCTCCAGTGGTAGAGAGGGTCTGGTCATCGGTCCCCACCAAACTACTTAGGTCAATGGTCTCTGAAGTACCGCCTTCGATCCCAATTGTTAAGTCGGTTCCGGCTAAGCCTGATCCGCTGATGTTCTGGTCATCGGTGCCTACTAAACTACTCAGGTCAATGGTCTCTGAGGTTCCGCCTTCGATCCCTATGGTTAAATCGGTTCCGGCCAGGCCTGATCCACTGATGTTCTGATCATCGGTACTTACACCGCTGATGTCTACTACCTGGTTGCCTCCCGCATCGGTGACAGTAAGGTTCGTCCCATCAAAACTGATGCCTGTATTGTATTCGTTAGTCGGATCTGCATCCGCGTCATCAATCAAACCAGACAGATCTACTGTTTCATTCGTCCCGTTCTCAATACCGATGGTAAGAATGTTTCCAGCCAGGCCTGAGCCACTGATGTTCTGGTCGTCAGTGCCCACCAAACTGCTTAAGTCAATGGTCTCTGAAGTACCGCCTTCGATCCCAATTGTTAAGTCGGTTCCGGCCAAACCTGATCCGCTGATGTTCTGGTCATCCGTGCTTACACCGCTGATGTCTACTACCTGGTTGCCTCCAGCATCGGTGACAGTAAGGTTCGCACCATCAAAACTGATCCCTGTGTTGTATTCATTAGTAGCATCTGCATCCGCATCGTCTACATTGATGTTGATCGTGTTTCCATCTTCGATGGTGATATTTCCCGCTGCTCCTGTAGTGGAAAGGTTCTGGTCGTCGGTGCCCACCAAACTGCTTAAGTCAATGGTCTCTGAAGTACCGCCTTCGATCCCAATCGTTAAGTCGGTTCCGGCCAGGCCTGATCCACTGATGTTCTGATCGTCCGTGCTTCCTGTAGCTACTTCATCGATTGCAGCCTGCACGTCCGTAGCCGTTAAGCCAGATGTGGTATTGTCATACGGGTTACTTGCGGCATTGGTATCAAGGATCACATCCGATCCGTCATTGTTGGTAAAGGTATAGGTGCCATTGCCATTATCCGTTACATCGGCCTTATTGATGGTTTGTGGGGCCCCGCTCTCATTTGTATAGGTAAAGGTTCCGTCGCCATTATCGGCAATATTGGTGATCGTTTCAGCAATGGTAACAGAAGCAACGTTTAAATATAGTCCGCCATCAGTCCCTGCCACGATATCATTATTGGCATCTGTACTGATCAGGTTAATAGTTACCGGGGTACCATTTTCATCTGTATAGGTAAAGGTGGCATCACCATTATCCACTAATGTGGAGATGGAGGTATCGCTGATCACTGTGCTGTTCCCTGCGGCATCCGTAAAGGTATAGGTGCCATCGGTATTGTCTACCAGGGCCACGGTTCCTGCGGCTGCATTGATCTCATCGATCGCATCCTGTACATTCAAGGCTGCTAGGCCTGAAGTGGTATTGTCATACGGGTTGCTGCCCGCACTGGTGTTGATGGTTTGCGTAGCTCCGGTCTCATCGGTATAGGTATAACTGCCATCGGCATTGTCCACTAATGTGGAGATGGAGGTATCGCTGATCACTGTGCTATTCCCTGCGGCATCCGTAAAGGTATAGGTGCCATCGGTATTGTCTACCAGGGCCACGGTTCCTGCGGCTGCATTGATCTCATCGATCGCATCCTGTACATTCAAGGCTGCTAAGCCTGAAGTAGTATTGTCATACGGGTTGCTGCCCGCACTGGTGTTGATGGTTTGCGTAGCTCCGGTCTCATCGGTATAGGTATAACTGCCATCGGCATTGTCCACTAATGTGGAGATGGAGGTATCGCTGATCACTGTGCTGTTCCCTGCGGCATCCGTAAAGGTATAGGTGCCATCGGTATTGTCTACCAGGGCCACGGTTCCTGCGGCTGCATTGATCTCATCGATCGCATCCTGTACATTCAAGGCTGCAAGGCCTGAAGTAGTATTGTCATACGGGTTGCTGCCCGCACTGGTGTTGATGGTTTGCGTAGCTCCGGTCTCATCGGTATAGGTATAACTGCCATCGGCATTGTCCACTAATGTGGAGATGGAGGTATCGCTGATCACTGTGCTGTTCCCTGCGGCATCCGTAAAGGTATAGGTGCCATCGGTATTGTCTACCAGGGCCACGGTTCCTGCGGCTGCATTGATCTCATCGATCGCATCCTGTACATTCAAGGCTGCTAAGCCTGAAGTAGTATTGTCATACGGGTTGCTGCCCGCACTGGTGTTGATGGTTTGCGTAGCTCCGGTCTCATCGGTATAGGTATAACTGCCATCGGCATTATCCACTAATGTGGAGATGGAGGTATCGCTGATCACTGTGCTGTTCCCTGCGGCATCCGTAAAGGTATAGGTGCCATCGGTATTGTCTACCAGGGCCACGGTTCCTGCGGCTGCATTGATCTCATCGATCGCATCCTGTACATTCAAGGCTGCTAAGCCTGAAGTAGTATTGTCATACGGGTTGCTGCCCGCACTGGTGTTGATGGTTTGCGTAGCTCCGGTCTCATCGGTATAGGTATAACTGCCATCGGCATTGTCCACTAATGTGGAGATGGAGGTATCGCTGATCACTGTGCTGTTCCCTGCGGCATCCGTAAAGGTATAGGTGCCATCGGTATTGTCTACCAGGGCCACGGTTCCTGCGGCTGCGTTGATCTCATCGATCGCATCCTGTACATTCAAGGCTGCTAAGCCTGAAGTAGTATTGTCATACGGGTTGCTGCCTGCGCTGGTGTTGATGGTTTGCGTAGCTCCGGTCTCATCGGTATAGGTATAACTGCCATCGGCATTGTCCACTAATGTGGAGATGGAGGTATCGCTGATCACTGTGCTGTTCCCTGCGGCATCCGTAAAGGTATAGGTGCCATCGGTATTGTCTACCAGGGCCACGGTACCTGCGGCTGCGTTGATCTCATCGATCGCATCCTGTACATTCAAGGCTGCTAAGCCTGAAGTAGTATTGTCATACGGGTTGCTGCCTGCGCTGGTGTTGATGGTTTGCGTAGCTCCGGTCTCATCGGTATAGGTATAACTGCCATCGGCATTGTCCACTAATGTGGAGATGGAGGTATCGCTGATCACTGTGCTGTTCCCTGCGGCATCCGTAAAGGTATAGGTGCCATCGGTATTGTCTACCAGGGCCACGGTTCCTGCGGCTGCATTGATCTCATCGATCGCATCCTGTACATTCAAGGCTGCTAAGCCTGAAGTAGTATTGTCATACGGGTTGCTGCCCGCACTGGTGTTGATGGTTTGCGTAGCTCCGGTCTCATCGGTATAGGTATAACTGCCATCGGCATTGTCCACTAATGTGGAGATGGAGGTATCGCTGATCACTGTGCTGTTCCCTGCGGCATCCGTAAAGGTATAGGTGCCATCGGTATTGTCTACCAGGGCCACGGTTCCTGCGGCTGCATTGATCTCATCGATCGCATCCTGTACATTCAAGGCTGCAAGGCCCGAAGTAGTATTGTCATACGGGTTGCTGCCCGCACTGGTGTTGATGGTTTGCGTAGCTCCGGTCTCATCGGTATAGGTATAACTGCCATCGGCATTGTCCACTAATGTGGAGATGGAGGTATCGCTGATCACTGTGCTGTTCCCTGCGGCATCCGTAAAGGTATAGGTGCCATCGGTATTGTCTACCAGGGCCACGGTACCTGCGGCTGCATTGATCTCATCGATCGCATCCTGTACATTCAAGGCTGCCAAGCCTGAAGTAGTATTGTCATACGGGTTGCTGCCCGCACTGGTGTTGATGGTTTGCGTAGCTCCGGTCTCATCGGTATAGGTATAACTGCCATCGGCATTGTCCACTAATGTGGAGATGGAGGTATCGCTGATCACTGTGCTGTTCCCTGCGGCATCCGTAAAGGTATAGGTGCCATCGGCATTGTCTACCAGGGCCACGGTACCTGCGGCTGCATTGATCTCATCGATCGCATCCTGTACATTCAAGGCGGCCAAGCCCGAAGTAGTATTGTCATAAGGGTTGCTGCCCGCACTGGTGTTGATCACCTGGGTAGCTCCGGTCTCATCGGTATAGGTATAACTGCCATCGGCATTGTCCACCAATGTGGAGATGGAGGTATCACTGATCACTGTGCTGTTCCCTGCTGCATCGGTAAAGGTATAGGTGCCATCGGCATTGTCTACCAGGGCCACGGTGCCTGCGGCTGCATTGATCTCATCGATCGCATCCTGTACATTCAAGGCGGCCAAGCCCGAAGTAGTATTGTCATAAGGGTTGCTGCCCGCACTGGTGTTGATCACCTGGGTAGCTCCGGTCTCATCGGTATAGGTATAACTGCCATCGGCATTGTCCACCAATGTGGAGATGGAGGTATCACTGATCACTGTGCTGTTGCCCGCTGCATCGGTAAAGGTATAGGTGCCATCGGCATTGTCTACCAGGGCCACGGTTCCTGCGGCTGCATTGATCTCATCGATCGCATCCTGTACATTCAAGGCTGCTAAGCCTGAAGTGCTATTGTCATATGGGTTGCTGCCCGCACTGGTGTTGATCACCTGCGTAGCACCGGTCTCATCGGTATAAGTATAACTGCCATCGGCATTGTCCACCAATGTGGAGATGGAGGTATCACTGATCACTGTGCTGTTCCCCGCTGCATCGGTAAAGGTATAGGTGCCATCGGTATTGTCTACCAGGGCCACGGTACCTGCGGCTGCATTGATCTCATCGATCGCATCCTGTACATTCAAAGCCGCTAAGCCAGAAGTGGTATTGTCATAGGTAACCTCAGCTGCCGTCTGATCGTCCGTTCCTACTAATCCGGAAAGATCTACCGTCTGGGTATTCCCATTCTCTAGGGTTATGGTGAGGATATTACTCGCATCAATACTAAAATTGGTAATATTCTGATCATCCGTATTGTCTAAATAAGGAGATAGGTCTACAGTACCCCCGTTTTCCAGGGTTAGCACATTTCCTGCCAGGCTTAGTACCTGATCGTCCGTTCCTGCATTGCTGAGCGACGAGAGGTCAACACTGACCGTATTCCCATTTTCGATATCCAGGGAAAGAATATTGGTCCCTGCATTGAAGCTAAAATTCTGGAGTTGCTGGTCATCTGAGGAAGTAAGTTCCCAGGAATTGCCATCCCAAAAATAGATGACACCAGTGTTGGTGTTGACGTAAATGTCCCCTGTATCAGCGCCACTTGGCGTGGTAGTTCCGGGCGATGTTACCGCTGTTCCGCTCAGTACCTCACAATTACACTGATCTTGCAATGTAACGGTGGTCTGCGAAAAGGCAAATCCGGATACCAAAAACAGGAGGAGTAGGATCCTCTTATCCATGGTCATTTTTGTATGTATGTTCTTTTCTTTTTTCAATTGGTCTGTTGTTGTGGCTCGTATCACTCTTAAATGGTCTGGTTTTTCAGTCGTTTGCATCCTCGAAATTTGTTATCCAGAAGTGTCGCATCCTTTGGTTGTTTAACACTATTTTTTTTCGACAGCCCAAACCACCGAGTTTACTATCAACTAACAAATTTAACCCGAACCTACCCCTGGGAAAATAATTGTTGTGTACTCGATGAAATGCATGGTCTAGGACGTGATAATTGAGGTATTGTTAAAATAAAACCTTAAAAACACTAAGGTTTCATTGGTCGATCATCCCAATAATAGCAAGGTTTGACGAGTGACAGCTCGTAGGAATTTTCCTTGAAAAGAGCTGTTTTTTGAAATTTACTGATGGCCTTTTCGAACACCAATGGGATTCCTTTTCTACTCGCCATTTCAGTCCAAAAAAGCATTGTGTATAGACCGCTTATTTTTCACTAAAACGGGAAGAAACTTCAAGGATTAGATGCGCTAATTTTTGAAGGGGACATTGTAATCGAATAGCAATAAAAAAGTGCTGCACGTGCCCTTTTAACAAGGTGATACCTTGCTAATTTCCGTTTACGCGATAAGTAATCTTGCGGTTGGTGATGACGGTCCTGATGACGATAACGCTAAAGGGAGAAAATTCAGAGGTTGTATTCGCGATCGTAGCCGTACCGGTGATATAATTCCCGACGAATACTCCGGGAGGTATCGGGATCTGCACTTCAAAGAGATTGGTATTATCCGTATTTCCATCGGTATCCAAATAAGAGGAGGACCCGGTGTCCAGATCGGCGCCACTACCTTCAATCAGGCTACCCAGATATACTTGTCCTTCCCCATAGTCCCTGGAAAACCCGAGCTGGTTATCCCCTTCGGCCGCCGTTCCCTGGTTCACATCAGTCAAAAAGAATTCCAGTGTGGCTCCGGGCCTTGACCATCCTTTAATCACCACGTTTGACCCCCACATATAGGCGGATGCTATCAGTGGAAAATTGGCCGCCCCATTAGGGCCTGAATCTGCATCCCCGCTATCATTTATTGTAACCCCGTCTCCCATGCCGTCGGACAGGTCCAGGTCAATGCCCAATGCGTCGCCATCGGTACCATTGGCATAGATGGAATTTTGTGAGATCAGGTTTCCTGCAGTAGTTCCCCCGGCAAGAACAATACCCGGGCCCCCATTGGCATAAATGATGTTTTGGGTTATGGAAGAATTATTACCATCGAGTCGTAGGCCAGCATTCGCGGTCACACCACTGCAATTACCTCCATTTTGACCCGATCCGGTTACCGTATTTTCAGTAATAGTGATATTTCCGGCCATACCGTCGCCATCAATACCAAGAGAGGCGGCATTTTCAATCAGATTGTACCTGATAAGAATACCTGATCCGCTTTGCAAGGTAATATTGTCATCGCAGGCCCCATTACCATTGGCTGTAATATCATTATTCTGGATCACCGTTGAAGTGCCTCCATTAACCAAAATCCCGGCTGTTCTGTTGGTCGCAATATAATTTCCGTCTATGGTGGTGTTGCCATCGGTGACAGAAACACCATAGTCTATATTTCCCGAATTAGAACCGGTGGCATCGACTCCTAACAAATTCCTGAAAATGGTGGCAGAACCACCACTGACCACGATCCCGGAAGCTGTATTGGCATAAACTGCCATATTCCTAATTGTTACATTGGTCCCCTGTGTTCTGACAACATCACCCTGCCCACGGAAAAGCTGAATTTCAGGTAGGTCGTATACCGGCAATATGGTTGCAGCGATCCCAACAGTTGTACCGCCACTACCGACACTACCTGCATTCGTATTTCCCGAATAGGCCGTTTGCGTCCTGCCATCAATTACCGTATTATCACCGGTTATGATACTTAATGGCGCGCCATTGGTGCCGTTAATTTCAAAATAGCCACCGGTAAAATTACCATCTGCGGTTCTTCCCAGGGCATCCCCTGTTGGCGGGATCATAAAAATGGATACATCTTCGCCGGTAGCCGGGTCAAAAATGGCATTGGCTTCTATATCCAGGCCTGCTTCGCCCAGGTTATTGGAGTTGATAATGAATTGATCCAAAGACCCCTGTCCATCTTCATTCGTATTTACGATGGTATTGAAGTTAAAGCCAAAATCCATGCCGGCCACCCCTTCATTCAAAATGGTAAATGTCGAAATTGTCTGCGCGTTATTAATGGTTCCCGGACCCGGGTCCTGACCTGAGGGATCTTCCCCCCCCACGGCATTTATATCTTCGATAATCGTGCTGGCTATATAATCGGTTTTAAAGGTTTGCACCGGGATACAGGAAGTACAGGTGCTCCCTCCCGGCCGGTTAGATCGGACCGTGTTATTAACAACCCTTGTATTATAAGAGCCATTCGCCATCCCTGCAAAGACATACCTACCAGCCGCATTGGTTGTTGTACTGGTAACAAGACTACCTCCGGCCGTATACAATTCAACCAAAGCCCCTTGTATGGGAACCCCGGAGGCTGCTACCCTGTTCCTTCCGGGCCCTCCCCCATAATTCACATCTTCGAAAACCATTCCCGTTACCAGGTTTGAAGGCACTTTCAGGGTTACCGTATTGAGGATAACAAAATCCTGCCCCGATTGTACCGTGGTGGTTACGGATGTTTCCCCTGGGGTCACAAAGGGGGAAATATCATAAGTATCCAGGTCTACCCCATGGGAGTTGGTATTATTGACATTGGGTAGTACCGTATTATCATAATTGGTGGAGTTGAAAGGATTCACGGGGGTCCCATCATTATCACCATCGCCCAATAAAGTAAAGGTGCCTGCGCCTGTAGTAACAGACAATAGTTCATTATTGCTAAGGGTTTGATCGCCTTCCCAGGATTGCACAGTGGTTTTTGATCCGCTGGCCCCGATCGCAAAAAATCCGCCCAACGTATAGGATGAAGATGAATTGCTTTCCCCGCTGAACCCTTCATAAACATTGATAGTGGCTGCCGGCAAGCTGTTCTCCGAATAAAAGACCATCAAACTCCAGCCCCCCAAAGTAGTTGCCGTGGAACAGTAATTACCCGTATTGTCTATCGTCAAGTCAGAAAAGGTCCAGTTGTAGGTAGATGGGTTAGGGACGGCAGTGACAATACTTGTCACATCTGCCACACCCCCATAAAAAGTACGGTTGGTCAGGGAGGTACCATACACAAATTCTGCATTCACCGTGTTCCCGTCAAAGGTTACCTGGGTATCCGGTGTTGCCCCGGAATGCGCCCAATATAGGAGGGCCTGATCAATAGTGGCTGTTGGCGGGATGGGAGAGGTAAGTGTATTGCTGGAACTTGTGGTAATAGCACACGTATTTCCTGTATTTGGTTCTGTTCTAAGCGTTCCGGCTGTTGACGTATAATCTACGTAGCCATCAAATTCATGCTTTAGAACCAAAGGAGCATTGAAGGAGTACTCATCATCTATAATAGTGCCGGTTCCCGTGCTTTGAGACAGTACCACACTTGGATTGCTTATGTTACTCAGATCCACATTAAAGGTCTCATCGGTGAACTCGGGTACCGCGTCATTTACGATTGCCACCACTATGGATTTGGTTTCCCCCGCCGTCCCGGCAAAAGACAAGGTTCCACTAGTAGCAGTATAATCACTGCCAGCCAAGGCTGTACCATCACTGGTAGCATAGTCTACCGTAAAACCACCGGCTACCGCTTTTGTAAGTATCACAGTAAAGGTGGCGGTACCGTCATTTTCATTCACGGTGACATCATCGATTGTAATGTTGGGAGGGAAATTCCCGGAGAACAGCACATTATCAACAAACATGATTTCCCCATTACTCCAACCACCACTATCCGACACAAAACGGATCTCCGACGCTGCCGATACCTCATTAGCAGCCAAGGTATAATTTACGGTTCCTGAGCCATTGAGGACGGCCCGGGTATTAAAGGATGAACCATTCCAAAGCTGAACGGCTACCCGTTCGTTTCCGCTGGTCCTGTTATAGCTAAGGGTAAGGGTAACACCAATTCCACCGGCCATGTCCAGTTTCCGGCTGATCTCGGCACCGTCCATGTTTTCAAACCTGAGTTGGTTGGAATTGATCTGAATTCGCCCGTTAGTGGGATCGTTATCATCCCCGATGCCTCCTGCCAGTCTGCCGAAAAAATCAGGTTCCGTTGTTATTGGAATACGATACAGTGTTGAAATTATCCCAAAAGGTGTCCTGGCCATAACTCAATGGTCCGGCCAGCCAAAAGGCACTACATATCAAAAATGTAAGTATTTGATATTGCTTCATTTACTACAGGATTCGGTTTGTCTAAGGTAAAAGTAGCATACCGGTCCTGACTGACTAAATATATGTTGTGAATTGGCTTTTATCGCATGCCTAAGCCTATAAAAGCGAGGTCAGCAGCTTCAAATTTTTGATAAATTCCGAAGTTCGTTGGTCGATCATCCCAGTAATAATCGAATACAACAAATGTCCAAAAGAGGTCTAATTGAGGTATTATTCTTACAAAAAGAGTAATGATTAATTTTTATTTACCCTGTATGTTACCCGTTTATTTGTAATCACCGAAGACACCTGAATGGTAAACAAGGCCGCTGCCAAGGTAATAGTGCGGCAAGAAGAAGTGCTATTGGATAGTTGAACGCGGTAGCGGTAGCCATTCTTATCCAGATCCGGATTTAAAACTGATAAATTTGAGGTGGTAGTCCCCGATTATCCATTACTTAAAATGGGGGTCATATCACTTTTAACCAAAAATACCATTATAGGAGGTACTGGTGGCAAGAAATGTTGTGAAGGTCCGGCATCCCATTGTAAAGTAATGGATACCAGAGGTAAACAGGGAGAACTATACCTTTGCTTACCCTACTTTGTAGTCCAATTGCCGGTGTACCTGTAACAATTTAGTTCATGTCAATCTTCACAATCGATCAGGAACTCGGTACGGCGGTTCTTTTCATGTTCTTTGTCCGTGCATCTTACCCCGTTGGGGCAATCTTTATTCGCCAGTTGCGTTTCCCCGTACCCTTTTGCCTTTATCCTGTCTGGTGAAATAGTACTATTATCAAGAATATAACGCACGGAAGCATTCGCCCTTCTTTCTGAAAGATCCAGGTTATAGGCATCTGGTCCCTGACTATCGGTGTGCGAAGTAAGGATGATCTTCAGGCTGGGGTATTTTTCCATTGCGGCAATGACAATATCCAGTTGATACGTCCCATCTTTGCGAATGATATCTTTATCAAAATCGAAGAAGACAATGGGTTGAAGTCCAAGTAGTTTTGACAGATCGCTGTCGCATGGTATCGGAATTGGCTCCAAATAAAAATCGATCATCCTGGGGGTACAAGGGGCAATTTCGAGGTACTCTTCTGCCCCAACATACCCATCTGTAGTGGCCCTTATGAAATTCTTTCGATAGCGGTCTACGGGCACACTGTAATTACCATTCTGGTCCGTATAGGTCGTATAGACCTCCTCGTTATTCTCATTGATCACTTTTACTGTGGCACCCACCAACACTTCGTTGGTAAATCTGTTTCTAACAGTTCCTGTAACCTCTAAATTACAGGCGGTTCTCACAAAACTGAAGATATCATCGTCTTCTCCATCGCCTTCGCTATTCCTGTTGGATGCAAAAAACCCTTGTTTGGTATCACTGTTAAAAATGAACGTAAAATCGTCCTTATTGCTATTAATCGGCTCGCCCAAATTGGAAATAGCATCCGTTGCCTGCCCCTTATAAACCGGAACCGAGAATACATCGAGCCCTCCCAATCCGGGATGGCCATCTGATGAAAAATAAAGGATCCCCTCTGCACTTACATAGGGAAAGGTTTCACGGAACTTTGTGTTGACCTGAGGCCCCAGGTTCTTGGGATCACTGAAAACACCATTGTCATCCTTGGAAACGCTGAAAATATCTGTTTGTCCCAGCGTTTTACCGGGCATATCAGAGGTGAAATAGAGCGTATTTCCATCCGGGCTCAAAGCGGGATTTGCCGTAGAATACGCATCATTGTTAAACGGCAGGGTATTGTCATTTACCAATTCCCAAACGCCTTCATCATTTAATTGCGCTTTGTAAATTTTGAGTCGGGCTACCTTATCCTCATCCCGGACATACCGCCCGTCCTTAAAATTAGTACCCGTAAAATAGAGGGTTTTACCATCTTTGGTAAGCGCTGTGGTCGATTCGTGTACCCGGGTGGTAAATTCCTCCCCGTCAAATTTCAGTTTCTCAATACGATCTTCAACAGTACCGTCATTTTTGATCCTGTAAAGGTCCAAAAAGTCCCTCCCGTTCCAGGTATGCCGGTACCTGGCCAAATTCCCGGTATCCCTGTCAGAGGAAAAAATCAGCCCCTCCTTATAAAAGGTAGGCGCAAAATCCGAATACCTGCGAAAGTTAACGCTGTCCTTCAGGTTCTTAAAAACCTGTTTGAGCCCTACCAGTTTATACTGTCCTATATTCCTGGCCGCTTCCGAATTCAGAAAATCGATCTCTTGTGGAGAAAGGCGGTTAAATTCGGCCAGCATTTTTATCGCTTCATCATCCTTTCCCTGCGACTTCAGTACCTGGGCATAGCGGAAATACGTATCTGGCCCGAGGCTATCCCTGAACTGGCTTACTAATTGCTGGTATACCGTGGCTGCGTTCTTATAATCGGTAATGAAGTAATAGGAATTACCCAAATTCCTCAATATTGCTGCTTTTTTATTTTCCGGCACCTTGTTCTTATCCAGCAGGCGCTGATAGGTATTGATAGACAGGCTATAGGAGAGTTCATTGAACTGCTTATCAGCCCTTTCAATCGCTTTTTCCTGTGCCCGACCGAAGCCCATAAAAATAACGCTCACTAAAAGGAAAATGAAACTATTCTTATTCATGCGTACAGGTATTAGAAGAATCTAGGTGAAACCAATCTTTGGAACGAACGGACGAGTTCAAATCGTAAAAATACTTCGAAAGACCCATCGTTAAAACGCGTACCCCCCAATTCCGTGATCTCCTTATCATAAGCCAACCCAAGCATCAGCTGATCTGAGATCTGGAATCCGAACAGGGCACTTGCGGCAGCATCCCATCTATAGGCAGCACCAAAAGAAAATTTGTCGTTAAGCAGGAAGGTTCCTGAGAAATCCAATTGCAAGGGTGCCCCACCTACTGCCTTCATTAAGAAGGCCGGTTTAAATTTAAAGTTGTAGTTCAAATCAAAAACATAGCCCGTAATCAAATAAAAATTGAGGCGTTCCGTTGATTGAAATTGCACCGAATTGGCGTCTCGTTGTGCATTATCGAAATAATCTGTTTCGAGCATATTAGGAGCAGAAAGCCCCAAATAGAAGCGATCTGTGTGATAATAGACCCCAAAACCAAAATTGGGCGAAAAATTATTGGTGATATCGGCCCCGGCATTGATGGGTTCCTGATCAAAATTACGCAACTGCTCAAAATCGAGGTTTAGCAGGTTTCCTCCTGCTTTCAATCCAAAGGAGAGTTTTCTCGTCTGGGACTGGCTCGGCGATAAGTCTAGGGTATAGGAAAGCACTGCATCAAAATAGGTTTCCTGCACTACCCCATTGCCAATATTGTCATTTACTATGGAAATACCATATCCCAGGCGGCTATTCCGTATTGGGGAATGCAAATTGAGGGTCTGGGTTTTTGGAGCCCCATCGAGTCCAATCCATTGCGATCTGTATAAGGCAGCGATACTCAATTGCCCCCTGGAGCCCGCATAGGCAGGGTTAACGCTCATGGTGTTGTACATGTATTGGGTATACTGGGCGTCCTGCTGTGCCTGAAGGCTCCCCTGAAAACAAGTTGCCAGTAAGAAGAGCATTAAAAGCTTTATAAAGTGCTTCATATCTTTTATCAACTATTATTTACTCAAATAGAGGTAACCACTATCTGTTATTCTTTCCTCGTTTAAATCGTATTCAAAGATATAGAAATAAACGCCGGCCGGTAAATACTCCTGTACGCTAAGGGTTGACCTGCCTCTGGAACGACCATCAAAAACATTGTTCTGGTTGTTGTAATTGGTGCCCTCATACACGGCAATCCCCCAGCGGTTATAGATCCTCAGGGTGTTATTTCGTGCAAATGCCACATCCTTGATAAACAGGAAGTCATTCCTGCCATCATTATTGGGCGTCACCATCTGGTTCACTTCTATTTTAAAATCGACGATAACCGTTGATACCAGTACCGTTACCGTGGCCGTGTCGCAGTTGCTGGCATTCGCAATCTCGCAGATCGTATAGTCAATCACGTACAATCCATTTGGAGTGCCTGGTGCAACGCTTACCGTACCATCCGAATTTACGGTCAGCGGTCCTGTAGGGGTAGACGTAATGAGTACATCGGCCGGAACTACCACTTGGCCATTCAAAGTATCATTGTCTAAAACGTTACTGTCCGGGACAAGTCCTCCTGTAGTACCATCAACCACTATGGCAGTGTAATCGTCATCTACGGCATCAATTTCCTGCAGCGGTGATTCAATCAGGTCCGTTACGGTCATATCATCCGGATTTCCATCACCATCTGTATCAACGTCTGTTGGATCATCCGGATCATCAGACAGGCTTCCTACCGGCCCATTATCAGGAACAAAGGCATTGACAAAGGCCGAATTAGCAAAAAATCCATTCTCAATATCCTCCTGGGTAATGGTATATGCAGCGGTAAATGTGGTGTTATCCGATTCACCGGGCTCTAATATTTGCAAGGGTCCTCCATTTACGGTAACTAAAGGATCGGTTACGGTAATATTACCAAGTGGTACCGAACCCGTATTGATCACTGTAAAAGCATAGCTTATGGTTTCGCCCACCTGTGCATACCCGTCACCATTTTCATCATTGAAGGTATCTACTTTTAAAACTATAATGTTCGCAGGAGATCTAACAATCACTGTAACCGTAGCTGTATCACAATTATCAGGATTCGCGATCTCACAAATAGTATACTGAATCGTATACGTTCCTTCTGTGGTATCCGGCGCCAAACTTACACTGCCATCACTGTTGATTGTCAATGGTCCTGTTGGCGTGGAGGTCAACGTTACTTCCGAAGGGTTTAAAGGATCCCCATCCAGGGTATCGTTATCGAAAATGTTGAGACCACTGATGCTTCCTCCTGCAATGCCCTCTGCGTCACTTACTGAGGCTGCATCGTCTATGGCATCGACCAACGGTGGAGATGTTACCACTATTGTTACGGTTGCTGTATCACAGTTTGAGGGATTCACTAATGAACATATCGTATATTCAATGGTATACGTACCTGCTTCGGTCTCCGCATTGACGCTTACCGTACCATCGCTATTGATGGTCAAAATGCCCGTTGGTGTGGAAGAAATTACCACGTCTGCAGGATCTACCGGAACACCATCCAATGTATCGTTGTCCAATACGTTGAAATTGGAGATTATTCCGCCTGATAGTCCTTCCGCAGGGCTCACTTCGGCTTCATCGTCAACAGCGTCTATTACCGGCGGAACCGACGTAACTTCTATAGTTACCGTTGCACTGTCACAATTCGTAGGATCGGCTACTTCACAGATCGTATAGACTATGGTATACGTACCGGGATCGGTATCCGGAGCTACCGTAACCGTTCCATCACTATTGATGGTTAAAGGTCCGGTGGGTGTTGAAGTCAAAATAACATCTATCGGATTTACCGGGTTGCCATTTAAGATATCATTGTCCAGCACATTCAGATCGGTCACAAGGCCTCCCGAAGTAGTTGTCGTGGCAGAATCATCTACCGCATCTATGGCCGGTGCTTCTGATGTAACCAGGACCGTCACCGTTGCACTGTCGCAATTGATTGGGTTGGCTATCTCACAGATGGTGTACTCAATGGTATAAGTACCCGGATCTGTACCTGGCGCCAGGGTAATGGTTCCATTTGTATTAACGGTTAAGGGACCCGTTGGCGTAGAAGTAATCGTAACAGCCGCTGGGATGACCGGTTCTCCATTGAACGTATCATTATCAAGGACATTCAGCCCCGTTAACACACCACCGGTTACCCCATAAAACGGGGTGCCCGTATAGTCATCATCCACCGCATCCAATACATCATTTCCTACACTTATTGTTACGGTAGCAGAAGCACAGACGTCCGGATCAGGAGCTACGTTACATACCTGGTAAACAATGGTAACGCTTGTATTCGATTCCGATGCTGCCGGGATATAGGTAAGTTCCCCTGTATTCGGATCAAAAGACACCTCTCCGGTGGCATCGCCGCCAATCCTGGTAATACTGGTTGTGCCAACATTAGCAGGATCATTATTGGGAAGGTAATCATCGTTTGCGAGGATATTTATTACAACCTCCGTCAAGGCTGGTGTAGAACCCTCATCATCTGCGGCTGTTGCCAAAAGAGGATTAGGATCTCCCCCATTCGGGTTTCCGTCTCCGTCACAATCAAGCAATGCCCAGGCATCCGAAGGGGGTACTGTTTGGCTTTCCAGGATTAGGGAACACGGATCCAAAGGATCGGTGCCATCGGTTACTTCATCACTATTGGTTACGCCATCGCCATCACAGTCCAGGTTATCCCACTCACTTGAAGTGGTTACGGTCTGGCTTGCCAACAAGAAGGAACATGGGTCCTGTGGATCAGTGCCATCAGTAGCTTCATCACCATTGGTCACTCCGTCGCCATCACAATCGGCCACCAGGTAATCGCCGCTTGTATCCAGGGTAACGCTGTCCGGGTTGAAGGAACAAGGATCTAAAGGATCGGTGCCATCGGTTACTTCATCACTATTGGTTACGCCATCGCCATCACAGTCCAGGTTATCCCACTCACTTGAAGTGGTTACGGTCTGGCTTGCCAACAAGAAGGAACATGGGTCCTGTGGATCAGTGCCATCAGTAGCTTCATCACCATTGGTCACCCCGTCGCCATCGCAATCGGCCACCAGGTAATCCCCGCTTTGTGCCACGGTGATACTATCAGGGTTAAAGGAACAAGGATCTAAAGGATCGGTGCCATCGGTTACTTCATCACTATTGGTGACCCCATCGCCATCACAGTCCAGGTTGTCCCACTCACTTGAAGTGGTTACGGTCTGGCTTGCCAACAAGAAGGAACATGGGTCCTGTGGATCAGTGCCATCAGTAGCTTCATCACCATTGGTCACTCCGTCGCCATCACAATCGGCCACCAGGTAATCGCCGCTTGTATCCAGGGTAACGCTGTCCGGGTTAAAGGAACACGGATCTAAAGGATCAGTGCCATCGGTTACTTCATCGCTATTGGTTACGCCATCGCCATCACAGTCCAGGTTATCCCACTCACTTGAAGTGGTTACGGTCTGGCTTGCCAACAAGAAGGAACATGGGTCCTGTGGATCAGTGCCATCAGTAGCCTCATCTCCATTGGTCACCCCGTCGCCATCGCAATCGGCCACCAGGTAATCCCCGCTTTGTGCCACGGTGACACTATCCGGGTTAAAGGAACAAGGATCTAAAGGATCAGTGCCATCGGTTACTTCATCACTATTGGTTACGCCATCGCCATCACAGTCCAGGTTGTCCCAATCACTTGAAGTGGTTACGGTCTGGCTTGCCAACAAGAAGGAACATGGGTCCTGTAGGATCGTGCCATCGGTTACTTCATCACTATTGGTGACCCCATCGCCATCACAGTCCAGGTTGTCCCACTCACTTGAAGTGGTTACGGTCTGGCTTGCCAACAAGAAAGAACAAGGGTCCGTAGGATCGGTTTCATCCTCTTCTTCGTCTTCATCTTTGACGCCATCTCCGTCGGTATCAGGGTTAGTATTAGTATCAGGATCCAAATAATCCGGGGTACCATCGTTATCGGTATCGTCATCGGTAGGATCGCCATTATTGTTTGCGTCCTCATCAGGGGTGTCTATACCATCGCCGTCATCATCGAGATCCCGGTAATTAACATCTTCCGTCCCATCTGTATCCGGCAGGTCATTGGCCGGATCATCGATCTCATCATTCACGTCAAAACCATCGTGTAAATCCGATCCTTCATAGCCATCGTCCAGCCCGTCTCCGTCGCAGTCTATCCCCGTATAGGTTTGATCAGGTATCCCATCGAAGTTAAAATCGTTCCCCTCGTTATTATCCGGCACCAGGTCATTATCGGTATCGGTGTCACGAAAGTCCGGTTCATCGGTTCCGTCTGTATTCACTGGTGCCAGCCCTTCATCCCCACTGCCTTCATAGGCATTGTCTAGCCCGTCATTGTCCGTATCCATGCCTGTTGGGGGCACATACCCTTCTGTAGTTTGGGCTTCCACATTATCCGGAATGCCGTCGTCATCCGAATCGATATCCCTGAAATCGGGTTTGGAATCGCCATCCGTATCAACCGGTGTAATCCCTTCCCCTGCTCCGGGGTGACTCTCATAATGATCATCCAAGCCGTTTCCATCGCTGTCATTCGTGCAAACAGGAACAAAACCAGCACTGGTTTGTGCTTCCACATTATCTAAAATGCCGTCATTATCGGAATCAATATCCAGGTAATCGGGAATTCCATCACTATCCGTATCAACGGGTGTAAGTCCACCACAACTTCCTGGTGTTTCTTCGTAGTGATCATCCAGGCCGTTGCCATCGGTATCTATTCCACAAGGCGCAATATAACCGGCCGTGGTCTGGGCTTCTACATTATCCAGAATGCCATCGTCATCCGAATCAATATCAAGGGAGTTAGGGATGCCATCGCCATCGGTATCGGTTTGCTCGCCTTCTACAGTATCAATGATTCCGTCATTGTCATCATCAATATCAGTTCCGTTAGGCACCCCATCACCATCCGTATCTATGAAAAGTGCGTTTCTTTTCGAGACGGATGAAAGGTCACCGCCATATGATTTAATGGTTGAAAAAGAAGAAATAAGGACAAGTAAAAAGACACTTAAAACAGTCCTTCGTATGTCATAAAAAGTAAAGTTCCCCATATTGGTCAGCTTTTAATAAACTAAGCACCACAACCGGCAGGAATTACTTCTGGTAAGACTTTGGGAATCTCTTTAAGTAAAGGGAAAGATATGTTTAATTAAAGTATCTGCAAATTGTTTAAAGGCCTTATTTATTAAGTATCTTTTAACAGCCATAATTATCGTTAAAAGGACAAATAACATAGTAGCCTTGATTCATTCTTGAAAGGGTTTTATGTCTTTTTGGCTTCCTGACTTTTCTTTTAATCGGCTTTTCTTGCATTTAAACGTTGCTTCCTGAGAAGCAAATGGCAAAAAGCTGCCTAATGGGATTGGTGAACTGCGTTACCGGCCCATGGGATTTTTAAAGGTCCCGGACATTCCCTGCAAGCATAAAAACCCTTACTTTTGCAAAAATTTTTTAAGTGAGTTTTAAAAAGGAAATAGCAAGGCGAAGGACGTTCGGGATCATTTCCCATCCGGATGCCGGTAAAACAACCCTGACCGAAAAGTTACTTCTTTTTGGTGGTGCCATTCAGGAGGCAGGTGCTGTAAAGAACAATAAGATAAAAAAGGCAGCCACCAGTGATTTCATGGAGATTGAACGGCAGCGGGGGATTTCCGTTGCCACCTCTGTACTGGCCTTTATCTATAAGGACAAAAAGATCAATATCCTGGATACCCCCGGACACAAAGACTTTGCAGAGGACACTTTTAGGACGCTTACCGCAGTAGACAGTGTTATTGTGGTGATTGACGTGGCCAAAGGGGTAGAGGAACAGACCGAGAAGCTCGTGTCCGTTTGCCGTATGCGAAAGATCCCGATGATCGTCTTTATCAACAAAATGGACAGGGAGGGTAAAGACGCTTTCGATCTCCTGGACGAGGTAGAACAAAAGCTGGGACTCCATGTTACCCCATTAAGCTTTCCCATTGGTATGGGATATGACTTTAAGGGGATCTATAATATTTACGAGAAAAACATCAACCTTTTTAGCGGGGACAGCAAAAAGAACATTGAAGACACCATTGCCTTTGATGACCTTAGCCACCCGGATCTGGAGAAGTTCATAGGCGATAAAGCCGCCAGAACCTTGCGTGACAATCTTGAGCTCATTGACGGGGTATACCCCTCTTTTGACAAGCAGCAATACCTGGATGGCGAACTGCAACCGGTATTCTTTGGTTCTGCCCTTAATAATTTTGGCGTTCGGGAATTACTCGATTGTTTTATTGAAATAGCTCCGCCCCCCAGGGATAAAATGGCCGAAGAACGCCTGGTAAAGGCAGATGAAAAAGAATTAACCGGCTTTGTTTTTAAGATCCATGCCAATATGGATCCCAAACACAGGGATCGCCTGGCTTTTGTAAAAATTGTTTCAGGGACCTTTGAGCGCAATAAGCCGTATTTGCATGTACGGCAAGGGAAATATCTAAAATTTTCGAGCCCCAATGCTTTTTTTGCCGAAAAAAAGGAAATTGTTGATATTTCCTATCCCGGCGATATTGTAGGCTTACACGACACAGGTAATTTTAAGATTGGTGATACCCTTACGGAAGGTGAATCATTGCATTATAAAGGGATCCCGAGTTTTTCGCCGGAACACTTCCGGTATATCAACAATGCCGATCCTATGAAGGCCAAACAACTCAACAAAGGGATCGATCAGTTGATGGATGAGGGAGTAGCCCAGTTATTTACCCTGGAACTCAATGGCAGAAAGGTCATAGGAACCGTTGGCGCACTGCAATATGAGGTTATTCAATACCGACTGGAGCATGAATACGGGGCCAAGTGTACGTATGAAAACTTCCCTGTGTACAAGGCATGCTGGGTGGAACCAACGAACCCCAAGAGTGAGGAATTCAAAGAATTTCTCCGGGTGAAACAAAAATTCCTGGCGAAGGATAAACGGGGCCAGTTGGTCTTCCTGGCCGATTCCCAATTCTCCTTGCAGATGACGCAACAAAAATATCCGAACGTTAAGCTGCATTTTACTTCGGAGTTTTCATAGGATACATAAAAAAACCCGGGAAAATCCCGGGTTTTTTATTTATGCCTCACCTGTAGGTCCAAAATTCAATGGAATAGGCGGTTGCTCGTAGTCCTTAATCGTACCATGTGCTTTTTCAAACCTGTTCACATTGTCATGGAGCGCTTTCAGGAATTTCTTTGCATGCTGTGGTGTCAGCACAATACGGCTCTTTACTTTTGCCTTGGGTGCCCCAGGCATCATGCTGATAAAATCGATCACAAATTCGGATACGGAATGGTTAATGATGGCGAGGTTGGAGTAGATCCCCTCGGCCGTCTTTTCATCCAATTCAATATTGATTTGTTTTTGTTGCTTCTCCTTGTCGGCCATAGCCTTTCTTTTTATGGGTTTAAACAAAAAAACCCCCAACCGGCTGGTTGAGGGTTTTGGTTTTAGAATTTCAATTCTTCCTTGCGAGCCATGATCTCATCGTATTCCTGTTTGGAACCTACAATGATGGATTCATAATCGCGCATACCGGTACCGGCAGGGATCTTATGACCTACGATCACATTCTCCTTCAAGCCTTCCAGATCATCTATCTTACCACTTACCGCAGCCTCATTAAGGACCTTGGTGGTTTCCTGGAAGGAAGCCGCAGAAATGAACGATTTGGTCTGAAGGGAAGCTCTGGTAATCCCTTGTAATACAGGTGTTGCTGTAGCAGCCACCGCATCTCTGGCAGTAACCAGGGCTTTATCTGTACGTTTCAAAATTGAATTTTCATCTCTCAATTCACGTGCAGTAACGATCTGACCAGGTTTCAAATTCTCCGATTCCCCGGCATCTTCCACGACCTTTTTTCCGAAGATCTCATCATTCTCCTCAATGAAATCGTCCTTGTGCACCAACTGGTTTTCAAGGAAGATAGTGTCTCCCGGATCTTCTATACGTACTTTACGCATCATCTGGCGTACCACTACCTCGAAGTGCTTATCATTGATCTTCACTCCCTGTAATCGGTATACTTCCTGAACTTCGTTCACCAGGTACTGCTGTACCGCAGAAGGCCCTTTGATCGCAAGAATATCTTCCGGAGTTACAGAGCCATCGGATAACGGCATTCCTGCCCTTACATAGTCATTTTCCTGTACCAGGATCTGATTCGAAAGTTTTACCAGGTATTTCTTCTGCTCTCCCAGCTTGGATTCGATGATGATCTCACGGTTACCCCTTTTGATCTTACCGAAGGAAACGACCCCGTCTATTTCAGAAACAACAGCCGGATTGGAAGGGTTACGTGCTTCAAATAATTCGGTAACCCTCGGTAAACCACCCGTAATGTCACCGGTTTTAGCCGATTTACGCGGGATTTTAACAAGGATCTTACCTTCCTTAATCTTATCGCCGTCATCTACCATGATATGCGAACCAACTGGTAAGTTGTACGAACGCAATACCTCATCCTTGGTGTTTTTGATCAACAGCGTTGGAATAAGCCTTTTATTCCTGGATTCGATGATCACTTTCTCCTGGAATCCGGTTTGTTCATCAATTTCTACCTGATAGGTAATCCCCTGATCTATATTTTCATATGCGATCTTTCCGGGGAATTCAGAAACGATGACCCCGTTATAGGGATCCCACTGACAAATAAGCTCTCCTGGTTTTACGGTATCGCCATTCTTGATAAAGAGTTGCGATCCGTAAGGAATATTATTGGTGCTTAACGTGATGCCGGTCTTACCGTCTACCACTTTGATCTCTGAAGTCCTGGAAATAACAATATTTACTGCTTTTCCTTCACTATTCTCCCCTTTTACGGTTCGAAGGTCTTCTATTTCGGCTTTTCCACCAAATTTGGCTTCCAGCTTACTGTCTTCCGAAATGTTCCCGGCAATACCTCCAACGTGGAACGTACGCAAGGTTAACTGTGTTCCGGGCTCTCCAATGGATTGCGCTGCAACCACACCAACTGCCTCACCTCTTTGTACCATCTTATTGGTGGCAAGGTTCCGACCGTAGCATTTACCACAAATACCTTTTTGAGCTTCACATGTCAAGGCAGAACGCACCTCCACTTTTTCAATAGGAGAAGCTTCTATCTTCTTCACATCGGCTTCCATGATCTGTTCTCCTGCATGCAGGATAAGTTCTTCCGTTATCGGATTAAAGACATCATGTAATGAAACCCTACCCAGGATACGTTCTCCCAGGGTCTCCACCACTTCTTCATTCTTTTTCAGGGCTTCTACTTCAATACCCCTAAGCGTACCACAGTCTTCAATGTTTACAATGACATCCTGAGATACGTCTACCAACCTTCTGGTTAAGTATCCAGCATCGGCCGTTTTTAAAGCGGTATCTGCAAGACCCTTACGGGCTCCGTGCGTAGAGATAAAGTATTCAAGGATCGATAATCCTTCCTTAAAGTTAGAAAGGATGGGGTTTTCAATGATCTCCCCACCACCGGCAGTTGATTTTTTCGGCTTCGCCATCAATCCACGCATACCGGTCAGCTGTCTGATCTGTTCTTTAGATCCCCTTGCTCCGGAATCAAGCATCATGTAAACTGAGTTAAACCCTTGCTGGTCTTCACGAATTCGCTTCATGGCAAGTTCTGTCAGCATAGCATTGGTAGAGGTCCAAACATCGATCACCTGATTATAGCGCTCATTGTTCGTAATAAGACCCATGTTATAGTTCATCATGATCCCGTCTACCTGTTCATTGGCATTCGCTATCATCTCATGTTTTTCCTGAGGTATGATAATATCGCCCAAGCTAAATGAAAGTCCGCCTTTAAAGGCAAATTCATATCCCATGGTCTTGATCTTATCAAGGAAATCGGCCGTAGTTGGCACATCAGTAACGGCCAGGATACGCCCAATGATATCTCGTAAGGATTTCTTGTTCAGAACTTCGTTCACATAACCGGCTTCTTCGGGTACCACCATATTGAAAAGGACCCTACCTACAGTGGTGGTAATGATCTGGTTGACCAATTGGCCTTCTTCGTTAAAATCCTTTGCCCTTACTTTTATACCGGCGTTCAGTTCTACCCTTCCTTCATTGAAGGCGATCACCACTTCCTCATAGGAATAAAACGTCAAGCCTTCTCCTTTCACCGCGAGTTCCTTGGTAGATTTGCGTTCTTTGGTCATGTAGTACAGACCTAAAACCATATCCTGAGAAGGTACCGTAATTGGTGATCCATTGGCAGGGTTCAGTATGTTATGGGAAGCCAGCATCAGCAATTGTGCTTCCAAAATAGCTTCGGGACCTAAAGGAAGGTGCACGGCCATCTGGTCTCCATCAAAATCGGCATTAAATGCCGTACATACCAACGGGTGCAGACGAATCGCTTTTCCTTCTATCAGTTTAGGTTGAAAGGCCTGTATCCCCAAACGGTGTAAGGTGGGGGCACGGTTCAGCAGTACAGGGTGTCCTTTCAGGACATTTTCAAGAATATCCCACACTACCGGTTCTTTCTTATCTATGATCTTTTTGGCAGATTTCACTGTTTTCACAATACCTCTTTCAATCAGTTTCCTGATGACGAAAGGTTTGTACAATTCAGCAGCCATATCCTTGGGCAATCCGCATTCAAAGAGGCTCATTTCGGGGCCTACAACGATGACGGAACGCGCAGAATAATCAACACGTTTTCCCAATAGATTCTGACGGAATCGGCCTTGTTTTCCTTTCAGGGAGTCCGAAAGTGATTTTAAAGGACGGTTCGATTCTGTTTTTACGGCAGACGCCTTTCTTGTATTGTCGAATAAAGAGTCAACTGCTTCCTGAAGCATCCTTTTTTCGTTACGGAGGATCACTTCAGGTGCCTTGATCTCCATTAACCGCTTCAGACGATTGTTACGGATGATCACACGGCGATACAGGTCGTTAAGATCCGAGGTCGCAAATCGGCCCCCATCTAAAGGTACCAGCGGACGTAATTCCGGTGGAATAACCGGGATCACTTTCATGATCATCCATTCTGGTTTGTTCTCCCTGTTATCCTGCGACTCCCGTAATGCTTCCACTACCTGAAGCCTTTTGAGGGCCTCCGTCTTACGCTGTTTAGAGGTTTCTGTATTCGCCTTATGCCTAAGGTCGTATGACAGCTCTTTCAGATTGATTCTAGCTAACAGATCGATCAGGCATTCCGCACCCATCTTGGCTACGAATTTGTTCGGATCAGAATCTTCCAGATACTGGTTCTCTGCCGGAATCGTTTCCAGGATGTTCAGGTATTCCTCTTCTGTTAGGAAATCGAGCATTTGCAATTCTTCCCCTTCAGGACCTTTGGCAACACCGGGCTGGATCACTACGTAGCGTTCGTAGTAAATGATCATGTCCAGCTTCTTTGAAGGCAATCCCAAAAGATATCCTATTTTGTTGGGCAGTGAACGGAAATACCAGATGTGCGCCACAGGAACCACCAGATTGATGTGCCCTACGCGGTCTCTTCTCACTTTCTTCTCTGTGACTTCTACACCACAACGGTCACATACGATACCACGGTATCGGATACGCTTATATTTACCACAGGCACATTCATAGTCCTTAACAGGGCCAAAAATACGCTCACAGAACAACCCATCCCGTTCCGGTTTGTGGGTTCTGTAGTTAATGGTTTCCGGTTTCAGTACTTCCCCCCTGGATTCTGCCAGAATAGACTCTGGAGACGCCAACCCAATGGAGATCTTGTTAAACCTTTTTACTGCTGTATTATCGTTTTGTCTAGCCATAATGATATGGTGATAGTATTTTAATTGTGTATCAGGAACTCTTTTTATTCTTCCAAACGGATATCCAAACCTAATCCTTTAAGTTCGTGCATCAATACGTTGAAAGATTCTGGTAAACCAGGTTCTGGCATTGTCTCCCCTTTAACGATCGATTCGTAGGTTTTTGCCCTACCAATCACATCATCCGACTTCACGGTGAGGATTTCCCTCAGGGTTGCCGATGCTCCGTATGCCTGTAAGGCCCATACCTCCATTTCTCCAAAACGCTGACCACCAAACTGGGCTTTACCACCCAATGGTTGTTGCGTAATAAGGGAGTATGGTCCAATGGAGCGCGCGTGCATCTTATCGTCTACCATGTGTCCGAGTTTCAACATATAGATCACCCCAACAGTTGCAGGCTGATCAAAGCGTTGCCCGGTACCCCCATCGTAAAGATAGGTATGCCCAAACCTTGGAATTCCTGCCTCATCCGTAAAGCTATTGATCTGATCGAGCGTTGCTCCATCAAAAATAGGAGTGGCATATTTCCTTCCAAGTTTTTCGCCGGCCCATCCAAGAACCGTTTCATAGATCTGCCCGATGTTCATACGCGAAGGTACCCCCAACGGATTCAGGACGATATCTACAGGTGTTCCATCTTCCAGGAAAGGCATGTCTTCCTGGCGTACGATCCTGGCAACGATCCCTTTGTTCCCGTGACGTCCTGCCATCTTATCACCCACCTTTAGCTTACGCTTCTTGGCGATGTAAACCTTGGCAAGCTTCATGATCCCTGCAGGCAATTCATCCCCCACCGAAATGGTGAACTTATCCCTTCTCAGGTTCCCTTGAAGGTCATTCAATTTGATCTTGTAGTTATGCAACAGATCGGCCACCAAAACATTGGTCGACTTGTCAGTTGTCCAGCTGCCACTTACCAAATGGGCAAAATCATCTACCGCATTCAGCATCTTCATGGTGTATTTCTTACCTTTTGGCAATACTTCCTCTCCGAGGTCATTGACTACTCCCTGTGAGGTTTTACCATTGATCAGCTTGAACAATTTATCGACCAATACATCCTTCAGTTCCTGGAATTTAACTTCATATTCCAGCTCCAGGGACGAAATGGCCTCCTTATCCTCAGAACGCTTGCGCTTATCCTTTATGGATCTTGAAAAAAGTTTCTTATCTATTACCACACCACGGAGCGATGGAGAGGCTTTCAATGAAGCATCTTTTACATCTCCTGCCTTATCGCCAAAAATGGCGCGAAGTAATTTTTCTTCCGGCGTAGGATCTGATTCTCCTTTCGGGGTAATCTTTCCGATCAGGATATCGCCGGGTTTCACCTCGGCTCCAATGCGGATCATTCCATATTCATCCAGGTCTTTGGTAGCCTCCTCAGAAACGTTAGGGATGTCATTGGTAAGCTCTTCTGCCCCCAATTTGGTGTCCCGTACTTCAAGGGAGTACTCATCGATATGGATAGAAGTAAAGATATCTTCACGAACTACCTTTTCAGAGATCACGATGGCATCCTCAAAGTTGTATCCTTTCCATGGCATAAAGGCCACTTTCAGGTTTCTACCCAATGCCAGTTCTCCATTTTCCGTAGCGTAGCCTTCACAAAGTACCTGTCCGCGTTTTACCTTATCTCCTTTCTTAACGATCGGTTTCAGGTTGATGCTGGTACCCTGGTTGGTCTTTCTGAATTTAACCAGCTCGTAGGTCTTGGAATCATCATCAAAACTTACCATTTGTTCCTCTTCAGAACGGCTGTATTTGATGGTGATCTTGTGTGCGTCAACATATTCTATTACGCCGTCGCCTTCCGCATTGATCAGTACCCTGGAGTCTGAAGCCACCTGTCTTTCCAATCCTGTTCCCACAATAGGTGATTGTGGTTTCAGCAGAGGAACGGCCTGGCGCATCATGTTTGAGCCCATCAAAGCCCTGTTCGCATCATCGTGCTCCAGGAATGGGATCAGGGATGCCGAGATAGAAGCGATCTGGTTCGGCGCCACATCGGTGTAATTCACCTCCGCAGGGTCCACCACAGGAAAATCGCCTTCTTCCCTTGCAATAACCTTTTCACTGTCGATCGTTCCATCATTCTTAAGCGGAATATTCGCCTGGGAAATCTTCATTCCTTCCTCTTCCTCTGCGCTCAGGTAAACGAACTCCTTGGTATCTACCTTCCCGTTGTTCACCTTACGATAAGGTGTTTCGAGGAAGCCCATTGCATTCACTTTTGCAAATACAGACAGGGAAGAAATAAGTCCGATGTTTGGCCCTTCAGGGGTTTCAATAGGACACAGTCTTCCGTAATGGGTATAGTGTACGTCCCTTACCTCAAACCCTGCACGCTCTCTTGAGAGTCCGCCTGGCCCTAAAGCCGAAAGGCGTCGCTTGTGCGTTATCTCCGCCAGCGGGTTGGTCTGATCCATGAACTGCGACAACTGGTTGGTGCCAAAAAATGAATTGATGACCGAAGAAAGGGTCTTGGCATTGATCAGGTCGATAGGCGTAAACACCTCGTTATCCCGAACGTTCATCCGTTCGCGAATGGTTCTTGCCATACGGGCAAGGCCCACCCCGAACTGAGAGGACAATTGTTCCCCTACGGTACGAACCCTTCGGTTAGACAAGTGATCAATATCATCGATCTCTGCCTTGGAGTTGATCAATTCGATCAGGTATTTGATAATGGTAATGATATCTTCCTTGGTAAGGACCTGTTTGTCCATCCCAATATCAAGGCCAAGTTTCTTGTTCATTCGGTAACGACCTACCTCACCGAGGTTATATCGTTGGTCCGAGAAGAAAAGTTTGTCTATAATACCCCTGGCTGTTTCCTCATCCGGTGGTTCGGCATTCCGCAGCTGACGGTAAATATGCTCTACCGCCTCTTTTTCCGAGTTGGTAGGATCCTTTTGAAGCGTATTATGAATAATGGCATAATCGCTCTGTGCATTGTTTTCCTTATGGAGCAGGATGGTTTTAACATCCGTGTCCATTATTTGCTGGATATGTTCTTTTTCTAAAATGGTATCACGGTCCAAAATGATCTCGTTTCGTTCAATAGAAACGACCTCTCCTGTATCTTCGTCCACAAAATCCTCATGCCAGGTGTTCAATACCCTGGCAGCCAGTTTACGACCCAGGACCTTTGACAGGCCTGCCTTAGAGACCTTTACTTCCTCCGAAAGGTCGAAGATCTCAAGGATATCCTTGTCACGCTCAAAGCCGATAGCCCTGAACAAAGTAGTAACAGGTAATTTTTTCTTCCTGTCAATATAGGCATACATGACACTGTTGATGTCTGTTGCAAATTCGATCCAGGATCCTTTAAATGGAATGACCCGTGCCGAATACAATTTAGTGCCGTTAGCGTGGAACGACTGGCCAAAGAAAACACCAGGCGACCTGTGCAATTGCGATACCACCACGCGTTCTGCCCCGTTGATCACAAAGGTACCGCTGGGCGTCATGTATGGAATGGTACCCAGGTACACATCCTGTACAATGGTTTCAAAATCCTCGTGTTCCGGATCCGTGCAATAAAGTTTTAAACGTGCCTTTAGTGGTACACTATAAGTAAGACCCCGCTCTATACACTCTTGTATGGAATAACGCGGAGGATCAATGAAATAGTCAAGAAATTCCAATACGAATTGGTTTCTTGTATCAGTTATGGGAAAGTTTTCCATGAAGGTATTGTACAATCCTTCATTGCCCCTTTCGTCAGATTTTGTTTCAAGTTGAAAAAAATCTTGAAATGATTTAATCTGAATGTCCAAGAAATCCGGATAGTCCGGTATGTTCTTAGCGGATGCGAAACTTATTCTTTCAGTCTGTTTTGTGAACATCTATGGACAAAATTTTGAACGTGAATACTAGAATGGGATGTATATATCTTTATATACTATATATAAAAGGGTTTAGGTCTAGCCACCAAAAGGCGGAAAGACCTAAACCAAAACCGTATGGTGGTAGCAATTATTTAAGCTCAACTTCTGCTCCTGCTTCTTCCAATGATTTTTTGATGCCTTCAGCTTCATCCTTAGATACAGCTTCTTTAACGGCTTTTGGTGCACTGTCAACAATATCCTTGGCATCTTTCAATCCAAGACCTGTTAACTCTTTTACCAATTTAACTACGGCCAATTTAGAGGCTCCGGCTGCTTTCAAAATAACATCAAATTCTGTTTTTTCTTCAACCGCTTCGGCTGCTTCACCACCACCGGCTCCAGCAGCAACAGCTACTGCAGCAGCAGCAGGCTCTATACCGTATTCATCTTTTAAAATATTAGCTAATTCGTTTACTTCTTTTACCGTAAGATTAACCAATTGTTCTGCGAAATCTTTTAAATCTGCCATTTTTCTATCGTTTAATAAAATTTTAAATTATGCTTGTTTTTAGTGCGTACAAATTATTTTTCTGATAATGTTTTAAGGATACCGGCCAATTTGCCTCCACCGGACTTCAGGCCGGAGATCACATTTTTGGCTGGCGATTGCAGTAATCCGATAATATCGCCGATTACTTCTTCCTTAGATTTAAGGTTCACCAGAGCGTCTAACTTATCATCCCCCACAAAGATGGCCTCTTCAATAAAGGCCCCCTTAAGCAAAGGTATGTTCGCTTTTTTACGGAACGTTTTGATAAGTTTCGCAGGTGCATTACCAGTTTCGGAGAACATCAGGGATGTATTACCATTTAATACATCGGGTAGTTCCCCAAATTCTTTATCGGATGCCTCCATGGCTTTTGCCAGGAGCGTATTCTTTACTACGGACAACTTAATGTTGGCCTTAAAGCACGCTCTTCTGAGGTCCGATGTCGTTGTTGCGTCCAGCCCGGAAATATCTGCCAAATAAATGGTGGTATTTTCGGCCAGCTGTGCAGTCAGATCTTGTATAACGGATGCTTTTTCTTCTCTTGTCATTGATTTACACTTTTCAGAGTTACACTGCTTTTGGATCTAATTGCAAACTGGGGCTCATGGTACTGGACAAGTAAATACTTTTCATGTACACACCTTTGGCCGCTGTTGGCTTTAATTTATGCAGGGTATCTATAAGTTCTTTGGCATTGCCTGCGATCTTGTCTGCGGAAAATGATGCTTTTCCGATGGCCGCATGGACAATCCCTCCTTTATCTACCTTAAAATCAATTTTACCGGCTTTAACTTCCGATACTGCCTTGGCAATATCCATCGTTACCGTGCCTGTTTTTGGATTCGGCATTAAACCTCGGGGACCTAAAATCCTCCCCAGGGGACCCAATTTTCCCATAACACTAGGCATGGTAATGATTACGTCCACATCGGTCCAACCGTTTTTTATCTTTTCCAAATACTCGTCTAACCCAACAAAATCAGCTCCTGCTTCTGTAGCTTCCGCTTCCTTATCCGGGGTCACCAATGCCAGTACTTTTACATCTTTTCCTGTTCCGTGAGGTAATGTTACCACACCACGAACCATTTGATTTGCCTTCCGGGGATCTACACCCAAACGAACTGCAATATCCACAGATGCATCAAATTTTGTATTGGTGATTTCTTTTATAAGCACTGAAGCTTCCTCTAAAGAGTAGAGTTTATCCTTCTCTATCTTAGCTTTGGCTTCTTTTTGCTTTTTTGTCAATTTTGCCATATTAAAATGCTTTATAAGATTTTAAAAAGGTCTTTTACCTGCTACTTTAAGACCCATAGATCTTGCAGTTCCGGCTACCATGCTCATCGCAGATTCTACAGTAAACGCATTAAGGTCTACCATTTTGTCTTCTGCAATTGTTTTCACTTGGTCCCAGGTAACGTTCCCTGATTTAACTCGGTTAGGTTCGCCAGATCCTTTTTTAATCTTAGCCGCTTCCATAAGTTGTACTGCCGCTGGTGGTGTTTTTACGACAAAGTCGAACGACTTGTCTTTATACACGGTGATAACAACAGGCAAAATCTTGCCTTGTTTGTCCTGTGTACGCGCATTGAACTGCTTACAGAACTCCATGATGTTAACGCCGGCAGCACCTAAAGCGGGTCCAACCGGTGGCGATGGATTCGCAGCACCTCCCCTAACTTGTAGTTTAACTACTTTACTTATTTCTTTTGCCATTGTTTAAAATTAAATTTCAAACCGTGTTTATTTTGGAAGCAACACAGCTTTTTATATATGTAACACTTACACTTTCTCTACTTGCATATAGCTTAATTCCAGAGGGGTCTTCCTTCCAAAGATCTTCACCATAACCTCCAGTTTCCTTTTTTCTTCATTAATACGTTCCACTGTACCATTGAATCCGTTAAAAGGACCATCGATCACTTTTACCGTTTCACCCAACACAAATGGGATGGCAACGCTATCCGTATTCACTGCCAATTCGTCTACTTTCCCCAACATACGGTTAACTTCCGACTTCCTTAACGGCACCGGGTCCCCTCCTTTGGTCTCTCCTAAAAATCCGATGACATTGGTTATGGATCGGATAATATGTACCATTTCTCCTCCGAGATTGGCTTTGATCATGATATAACCAGGAAAGTACACACGTTCTTTGTTGATCTTTTTTCCATTTCTGATCTGAACGACCTTTTCCGTGGGTACCAAAACCTCTTCCAGATAGTCACCAAAGCCGTTTCGTTCTACCTCAGACTCAATATACCCCTTGATCTTATTTTCCTGACCACTGACTGCCCTGACCACGTACCATTTTTTCTCCAAAACTTCTGACATAGGACCGGACTAGTTTAATGTGTTAAAATAAAGTTGAACAAGTTTACTAAACACCGAATCCACACCCCAGGTCGCCAATGCAAATAAGATGGAGAAAACGGCTACAATTACCATTAAATTAGAAGATTCTGCTCTTGTTGGCAATGAAACATTATGCCTTAGCTCTTCTATGGATTCCTTAATATATGTAAACATGCCGCGTTTTTTAATTAGTGGGATGGAAACACAAATTCATTTTCCACCAGCCTTGCCTTATATTATTGTGCACGGGAGGAGAGACTCGAACTCCCGACACCTGGTTTTGGAGACCAGTGCTCTACCAACTGAGCTACACCCGTTTATCGGTGCTTTACTTCCTCTTATTGGGATGAAATACACCTATATGATATTCACAGTGAAAGGTATCCCGCCTAAGCGGGACACCTTTTGTGAGATACCTTGAATTTATTAATCTAAAATTTTGGTAACCTGACCGGCACCTACTGTTCTACCACCTTCACGAATCGCAAAACGCAATCCAACACTTAAGGCAATAGGCTGAAGCAGATCTACTGTAATGGTAAGGTTATCACCTGGCATTACCATTTCAACACCGCTAGGAAGATTAATAGTTCCTGTTACGTCTGTGGTTCTTACATAGAACTGAGGACGGTAGTTATTGTGAAAAGGTGTGTGTCTTCCACCTTCTTCTTTCTTAAGGATATAGACCTCAGCCTCAAATTTTGCGTGCGGCTTCACAGATCCTGGCTTACAAATAACCATTCCTCTTTTGATATCAGATTTCTCGATACCTCTTAAAAGGATCCCTACGTTATCACCAGCTTCTCCTCTATCTAATATTTTACGGAACATTTCAACCCCGGTAATGGTAGATGTCAATTTCTCAGCACCCATACCGATGATATCTACAGGGTCTCCTGTATTGGCAACACCAGTTTCGATCCTTCCTGTAGCAACAGTTCCACGACCTGTGATGGTAAATACATCTTCAACAGGCATTAAGAATTCCTTGTCTACATCCCTTTTAGGCATTTCGATCCATTCATCAACAGCATTCATCAATTCCATTACGGTATCGACCCATTTTTGCTCCCCGTTAAGGGCACCTAAGGCAGAACCAGAAATTACAGGACCATTGTCACCATCGTACTCGTAGAAAGAAAGCAATTCTCTTACTTCCATTTCAACAAGCTCCAATAATTCCTCATCATCCACCATGTCTACTTTGTTCAAGAAAACAACGATACGTGGAATCCCAACCTGACGTCCTAAGAGGATGTGCTCACGAGTTTGAGGCATTGGTCCGTCTGTGGCAGCAACTACCAAAATAGCACCGTCCATCTGAGCAGCACCGGTAACCATGTTCTTCACATAATCCGCGTGACCAGGACAATCTACGTGTGCGTAGTGACGATTTGCTGTTTGGTATTCAACGTGTGATGTATTGATAGTAATACCCCTTTCTTTCTCCTCAGGAGCGTTATCAATAGAATCGAAGCTCCTCACTTCAGATAATCCTGCGTTTGCTAAAACAGATGTTATAGCGGCAGTCAATGTAGTTTTACCGTGATCTACGTGTCCAATAGTACCTATATTTAAGTGCGGTTTGGAACGATCAAAAGTTGCCTTTGCCATTTTAATGAGATTTAATCTTAGTTTATATTAGTGTACAATTTTCTTATCGTTTGAGCCAACGACGGGAATTGAACCCGTGACCTCTTCCTTACCAAGGAAACGCTCTACCCCTGAGCTACGTCGGCGTTTTGGGTTTTTGGTTTCTGTTCGGGCATTTACGACCACACCCGGCAACCATAATCCCTAACAGCAAACGTTCACTCAAAGTTTTTGAGCGGGAGACCGGGTTCGAACCGGCGACATTCAGCTTGGAAGGCTGACGCTCTACCAACTGAGCTACTCCCGCAATTTTTTGGTATTCTCAAAATTTCAGGGACCGCGTCCCGAACGTATTTCCGATCTTAATGCAAGTACTTCCAGATCAAGGAATACTGCTCTCAGAAACATTTTGTGGGGAGAGCAGGATTCGAACCTGCGAAGACATAGTCAGCAGATTTACAGTCTGCCCTCGTTGGCCGCTTGAGTATCTCCCCTCCTTGCTTATTTTAATGAACTTTGGAGCCGATAGAGGGACTCGAACCCACGACCTGCTGATTACAAATCAGCTGCTCTAGCCAGCTGAGCTACATCGGCTTTTATCGCCTTTTAAAGCACAAAAAAGTCCGCTATTTCTAACGGACTGCAAATGTAGATAATTTTTATTTTAAACAAAACTATTTCACAAAAATTTTAAAGTTGGTGAAACTCTTGGTTTTTGTTTCTTTTTCACCAATTTTCGCTCGAGGGAATCACAAGCCGAATCTATAGCTTCTTCAAAAGATTTGCACTGCTTTTTTACGACAAAAGTATCCTTGGGAACATGCACTTTTATTTCTACAATTTTATTTTCCTTGGCACTTGTATTTTCCACTTTCAAATACACATCCGAATCGATGATCTTATCATAAAATAAATCGAGCTTGTCCAAACGTTTCTGAATAAAATCAATGAGTTTGACATCGGCATTAAAGTTTACAGATTGCGTATTTACTTTCATACTGTTATATTTAGTTACGTTACACTTAAAAAATGAGGTTATTTCTTATTCCTCGGATGCGCCAGCGAATGCACTTTTTTCAATTCGGCAATATTATTATGCGTATAGACCTGGGTAGATGCCAGACTGGAATGGCCCAGCAGGTCCTTCACCGAATTTAAATCTGCTCCTTTATTCAGCATATGTGTTGCAAAGGTGTGTCTGAGGATATGCGGACTCTTTTTAATCTTGGAAGAGACCTTACTAAAATATCCATTTATAATTCTATAAACAAGTGTTTCATATACTTTATTGCCTGATGCCGTTAAAAAAACGTACGGTATTTCCGAACTGGTTTTCAGTTCTTCCCGCCGCGAAAAATAGTCGTGAAAAAGGGTTATTGTACCATCGAGCAGTGGAATGATGCGCTCCTTATTGCGCTTGCCGATGACTTTCAGCGTTTTTTGGGCAAGGTCCGTATTCTTTATCTGGAGATGGATGAGTTCGGACCTGCGGATTCCTGTGGTATAAAACAGTTCAATGATGAGCCGGTCCCTGATACCTTCAAATGAATTCTCAAAGGGGATCTCGTTAAGCAATTGCGACATTTCCCTTTCCGAAAAAGGAATTTCTACTTTTTTGGACGTCTTTAATGCTTTATGCTTGCTTAAGGGATTTGTTTTGATCTTGTCTATTTTCATCAGAAATCGGTAGTACGATTTCAGGGAGGTGACCTTTCTGTTTACAGAACGGTTGCCAAGGCCCTTTTCGACCAGCGTAACGATCCAGTTCCTGATAATGCTGTAAGAAACAGCATCGATATCCGTCAGCTGATATAGTTCCCGGCAGTAGGTTTCGAAATCCCGGATATCCTTTTCATAGGCCTTCACCGTATGAGGCGAATATTTCTTTTCCAAAGACAAGTACGATATAAAGGAAGCTATGGCCATATCACAAAGTTACAAAAGCACCACGAAGTGAAGACCAAAAAAAAACCCCGCCTAAGCGAGGTTCTTACATGAGTGATTTTTGAGTACTATATTTCTTCCTGATCTCTCAGACCCTGTATATACTGGGCTTTTTGAATCTGTTGTCTTCGCTCTACAGAAGGCTTGGTAAACGCCTGGCGCTTGCGCAGCTGCCTCATGGTACCTGTCCTGTCAAATTTCCGTTTGAAACGCTTCAGCGCTCTGTCGATATTCTCTCCTTCTTTAACTGGTATAATTAACATTGGCTACAACCTCCTTTCTTTTGTGATTTAGGACTGCAAATATAAAAGGAATAAATGAATTGAAACAAACTTATTTTAAAATATTCTTGGCGATGACCACTTTCTGGATCTCCGTGGTCCCTTCACCAATAGTGCAGAGCTTTGCATCGCGGTAGAATTTTTCTACCGGAAAATCCTTGGTATACCCGTAGCCACCATGGATCTGTACCGCCTCATTAGCCACTTTCACACATACTTCGGAGGCATACATCTTTGACATGGCGCTTAGCTTCGTCATGTTCCTTCCCTGATTCTTTAAAAAGGCTGCCTTGTGCAACAATAATTCGGAGGCCTCAATTTCTGTAGCCATATCGGCCAGTTTGAAAGAGATGCCCTGAAAAGATGAGATAGGCTTTCCAAACTGAACCCGTTCCTTGGAATACTTCAACGATGCTTCGAAAGCACCCTTGGCAATACCTAGGGAAAGAGCTCCGATAGAGATGCGGCCCCCATCAAGGATCTTCATGGACTGTATAAAACCGTCCCCTATTGCTCCAAGACGATTTGCGTCCGGGATCCTGCAGTTATCAAAAACCAATTCGGCCGTTTCACTGGCACGCATTCCCAGTTTATCTTCCTTTTTACCACTGCTGAAGCCTTTGGTGCCTTTTTCTATGGCAAAAGCAGTCATGCCGTGGCTATCTCCTTTCTCTCCGGTTCGAACGATCACTACGGCAATATCGCCGCTCTTTCCGTGAGTGATAAAGTTCTTTGCCCCATTAAGCACCCATTCATCCCCATCTTTTACAGCGGTCGTATTCATTCCGCCAGCGTCCGAACCCGTATTGTGTTCTGTCAGACCCCAGGCACCTATCCATTCGCCCGTTGCCAGCTTTGGGATCCATCGGTCCTTTTGTTGCTGGTTTCCAAATGAGAGTATATGGTTGGTGCAAAGGGAATTGTGTGCGGCAATGGAGAGACCAATAGAAGGGTCTACCTTCGATATTTCCTCAATAATGGCGATGTATTCATGATAGCCCAATCCTGAACCACCTAAAGACTCCGGCACCAAAATACCCATAAAGCCCATTTTACCGGCTTTTTTGAAAACTTCGACCGGGAATTCCTGGGATTCATCCCATTTCATGATGTAGGGTCTTATATGCTGTTCTGCAAATTCCCTTGCAGAATTTGCAACCATACGTTGGGTTTCAGAGTAATCAAAGCCAAGTTCGGCCATTGTAGCTGTAATCATGATAGCAATTTTTACAGGGCCAAATATAGCTTAATTCTGTCAATCTTATCCTTGGGGAAATCTTCAATTTTTGTTAATTCTGAAATAGAATCGAATGCGCCTACCTGGTTTCTGTAACGCACAATTCGCTCGGCCAGAGTCCTGTTCAGATAAACACAGCCGGCAATTTCATCGACCGTAGCGGTATTGATCCCTATCTTCTTAACAGATGGCTTATTTAGGACATCAAATCTTTCCATCGCCCGGATAACCACTTCTGGCTCCAATCCGTACACGTCATACAGTTGTTCTTTTACCAGAAATCCTCCAAGGCTCCTTCTGAAGTTCAGGATCCGCCTGGAAAGAACAGGGCCGATCCCCGATATGCGCTGCAATTGTTCTTCCGTTGCAAGGTTGAGATCCAGCACCGTTTTGCCCATCCGAGTTTCCGGCTTTTTAGGCTTTGGCCTCTTTGCAAATTCGGGAAATTTAAAAAAAGGTGCCAACACCTTCAACAATGAATCTGAGATCCCGGTCACCTCCTGAAATTCAGTCGCAGTTTGCACATATTGACCTTGCTTCCTAAATGCCTGTAACCTATCTATTTCTGCAACAGACATCCCCAGAACATACCCTTTGTAATCAGAAATGAAATTCGGGTTGAATGGAAGCATAGGCGTGTTCCCTACTATTTGCTGTATAGTCTTCAGGGAATCGATCATGCGGACCATGGCCGAATCGACGGTAAATTGTGAGGGAGTCTTTTGAACATTATAGGATGAAAATAAAAAGTAGCTGAGCTGCACCCCGCCCATGAGGGCAAGTAAAAAGAAGATCCCACGTCGTTCTTGTTTATTGAACCGGAAGTACGATCTCATCCTTCCAAAGTGTTACATTATTTTTTCAGCACTTTGATCGCCTCTAAATATTTTGCAAGCTCTTCCCTCACTTTCGGGAACAGGAACAGGAGTCCCAACATATTTGGGAACACCAGCGCAAGGATCATGGCATCTGAAAAGGCGAACACTGCACCCATAGATGCGGAAGCACCAATGACTACAAAGACAATAAACAACAATTTATAAGTGATATCGGCTGTCTTACTTCTTCCAAAAAGGTATTTCCAGGACTGCAGCCCATAGTAAGACCAGGAAATCATCGTAGAAACAGCGAACAAGACCACAGCAAGGGTCAGGACATAAGGGAACCAGGGCAACACCGATTCGAAGGCCAATGATGTTAGCGTAACCCCACCTAAGGATTCGCCGTTCACCAGCACATTTCCGGCCCCATCACCACCGTATTCAAAAACACCACTGCTGTTGTAAAATATAATGACCAAAGCCGTCATGGTGCAAATGACAACCGTATCGATAAAGGGTTCCAATAACGCTACGATCCCTTCACTGGCAGGGTATTTGGTCTTTACAGCCGAGTGGGCAATGGCTGCAGAGCCGGCGCCGGCCTCATTGGAGAACACGGCCCTTCTGAAACCAACTATCAGTACACCAAAGAGTCCGCCCAGACCCGCTTCGGGTGTAAATGCCCCTTCAAATATCAGGACAAAGGCGTCATCTATATAGGAAAAGTTAGCAAAGATCACTGCAAAGCAAGCCAGTGCGTAAATGACCGCCATAAATGGAACGATCTTTTCCGTAACCGCCGCAATTCTTTTGATCCCACCGATGATCACAATCCCAACCAGTATGGCCAGGACCACACCAATAAAAAAACCGGTAGAACCTCCCTGCAGCCCCATCATGGCAGCAAGTTGTTCAGCAGCCTGATTGGACTGTACCGCGTTACCACCTCCAAAAGAGGCGCCTACACACAGGACAGAAAAGACCACTGCCAATACTTTTCCAAGGCCTGTATACCCGCGTTCTTTAAGACCCCTTGACAAATAGTACATAGGCCCACCGTACACGGTTCCGTTTTCATCTACATCACGGTATTTTACCCCCAGCGTACATTCTACAAATTTGGTACTCATGCTCAACAACCCGCAGACGATCATCCAAAAAGTGGCTCCAGGACCTCCGATAGCAATCGCCAGGGCCACCCCTGCGATGTTACCAAGACCAACAGTACCTGATACAGCGGTAGCCAATGCCTGAAAATGGCTTACTTCTCCTTGTTTGCTTTCATCACGTATGGTATCGGGCAGATCTCCATCAACAATATTCACTTCAGCCTTTTCCACCCCATGTCCTTCCGGGGATTCCACCGCATCGTATTTGCCCCTGACCACGTTAATAGCCAATGGGAATCGACGAATGTTTACAAACCCAAAGTAGAGCGTGAAAAATGTAGCGCCCAGGACCAGAATGATCACCACCAAAGGCACACCAGTTCCCGGAACCTGCCAAAAGACGATCCCTTCCCATACAGCCGTTATGGGTTCGAACCAGGCATTGATGCGCTCATCGAGGCCCATTTGTACTGTTTCCTGGGAAAAACTCATAAATGGCAGTAGTACGGTCAGAAATGAGAGGAGGATTCGCTTCATGCTTTTTGTTTTGTGTATAGTTGGTTTGCTTTTAATTTTTTCCAGTAACTGCCAAGATCAGCCTTTACTTCACCAGACATGATATAAAGTCCGATAATGTTGGGGAAAGACATGGCAAGGATCATCATATCTGAAAAATCGAGTACCGCCCCTAAACTTACAGAAGCACCAATGACCACAAAGATCAGGAATAGCATTTTATAGACCATTTCGGATTTTTTGCTTTTTCCGAAAAGATACGTCCAGGCGCGCATCCCATAATACGACCATGAGATCATTGTAGAGAAGGCAAAAAGGAATACCGCTATCCCAAGGATAAAAGGAAACCATGAAATAACACTTCCAAATGCATCGGAGGTCAACTGGGCTCCTGCCATGCCTTCGACCTCATGCATCCCTGTAAAGATCAAAACCAACGCGGTAAGGGTACAAACTACCACGGTGTCTATAAAGGGTTCCAGCAATGCCACAAAACCTTCTGAAGGCGGATTGTTTGTTTTTGCCGTACTATGGGCTATAGCAGCCGATCCTACCCCGGCCTCGTTGGAAAAAGCAGCCCTTTGAAACCCAACGACAAGTACTCCAATAATACCCCCTTTGAGTGCACTGGGACTAAATGCCCCATCGACTATGGCCGAAAAAGCAGGTCCAATATTTTCAATATTCAGGATAATGACCGTAAGCGCTGCCAGAATGTAAATAGAAGCCATGATGGGGACAACTTTTCCGGTTACCTTGGCAATACTCTGTATTCCGCCGATGATAACCACCCCCACCAAAATGGCCGTGATGATCCCAAACCAGAAACCATTGCCTTCCAGCATATCGAATTGCCCGGCCAATTGTTCAAATGCCTGATTGGCCTGAAACATATTTCCACCACCAAAGGACGCTCCAACTGCCAGGATGGCGAACATGCCCGCCAATACCTTGCCGAATCCTCTCATATTCCGTTTTTCCAGCCCATATCGTAAATAGTTCATAGGACCCCCAAAAACTCGGCCATCTGGCAATATGTCACGGTATTTTACGCCCAGCGTACATTCGACAAATTTTGAGGACATCCCCAAAAGACCACAAACGATCATCCAAAACGTAGCACCGGCCCCTCCAACAGATACAGCCACTGCTACTCCGGCAATGTTTCCAAGACCTACGGTACCGGATACCGCTGTGGCCAATGCCTGGAAGTGGGTCACCTGCCCCGGGGCATTCGGATCATCGTACTTTCCTCTCGCCAGGTCTATGGAATGACGAAAGCCGCGAATGTTAATAAAGCCCATTCGCAGTGTAAAGAAGGTAGCCCCTAACACCAGCCAGATGACAATAAAAGGGATGTTCTTAGTAACCGGGTCTCCATTTGGATGACGGATGACCTCTGGCGAATCGTATACTATTTCCGCAAGATAATGCGCCCCTTGCTCTATGACGTGTTCTTTGTTTTCCGAATTGTAAATGACCTTCCCTTCCGCAACCAGGTATTTCAATTTACCGTTGGCGGTGGCCAATACGGTATCTACGGAGCCATCCTGACGGGTAACCAGTGCTATCTTTTCGCCTTTTGCTACCTCAGCACCTTCAGCTTTCATCCATTCCTGCAAAACGAAACGATCTTCCACCTTTGCAGACCAACCAGGTGTTGCCACCAGTTTTACATCGGCATAAACTACCGGATCATATATGCCTGTGGCCGCAAACGGATCCCAGAAAAGAACGCTGCCCATGGCACTGACGGCAGGGGCCATCGTACCATTAAAAAGCTCTGTAATGGACTGAGTATCTACTAAAAATTCTTTGGAGACACTGGTTCCACTGGCATCTGATACCACTACAGAGTATGGGATCCCCTCTACAAGACCGCTCGCTGTTCCAGAGGTTAGGGGCGTTTGTTGGTTACTCCACTTATAGGTGTAAGGTGGGTCACCCCCACTTACCACAAGTTCTATTTGCCCGTCATTGATATTGTCTGAAGGGTTTATGGCCTTGCCCGAAACGGTTAATTCCTGTGAAAAAATACTTGTACTGAAAAGGATAAAAAACAGAAAAAAATATGTTTTCATATAAGGTATAAAATAGATTAAAATTGGCCGAAGGCCGAACGGTCGGGCAATATCCTAAAAAATATCAACCCAATCAAATAAACTTTCCCAATTATGGCTACTGAATGTGGAACATCTCATTCAGTTTGCGTATCTGTTCCGGCCTGCCCAGGACGATCACTTTGCTTTTGGGCTGCAGTTGTAGATCGGCCTCAGGATTAATGATATAGTTGCCATTGGGTTCTATGTAGCCAATAATGGTACATCCTGTTTTTCTTCTAAGGTCCAGATCCCTGAGGGAATTGCATTCTACCTGGTCCGCAAAATCTTCTATGGCCACTTCTTCTAAATTAGTGGTATGTTCTCCTTCCACGGAAAGTTTGTCCATAAATGTGATCAGGTCCGGAATGACCACCAAAGATGCCATATGGTCTCCTCCTATTTTATCGGGCATGATTACCTTATTGGCACCTGCCAACAGCAATTTCTTTTGGGAAGTAACCTGAGAAGCCCGACTAATAATAAAAAGTGATTTATTCAATTGTCTGGCAGATAAGACCACAAAGAGGTTCTCTGCATCATCCGGCAGGGCTACAATAAGATACTTGGCGCGCTCTAACCCTGCTTCCAATAAGACACTGTCTTCATTTGCGTCCCCTTCAACAAACAGCACTTCATGCTCGTATTTCTCAATGATCTCCTTATTGCGTTCAATTACTATAAATGAACGCTTGTAAGCACGCAGGCGTTCTACTGCCTGCATCCCATTTCGACCAAACCCGCAAACAATCACATGGTTGGAGAGACTGTTGATCTTGTTTTTCACTTTTTTCTTTTTTAGATGTTGTAACGAATTCTTGCTCACAATATATTCCGTAATCACTGACAAGGCAAAAGAGAAGATAATAACACTGCTTATAATAAGCATTACCGTAAATATCTTTGCCTCGGGCCCTAAAGGTTTCACCTCCATAAAACCGACTGTAGTGACCGTAATAATGGTCATATACAACGCATCGAGCCAACTGTAATCTGACAGAAAACGATAGCCGGTAACGCCTATTGTCAGCACCAATAGCATTAAGGTAACGGCTAGATAGATTTTGGAACGAAAGAGTCGAATCATATATTAAAGGTCAAAAACGGAAGTGCGTTTGGTATATATTAGGTCCTTAATCCGCAGCCAAAAAGCCAAAAACAAATACAGCGCAAATCCAAAGCCCAGGGTTACAAAGGTGAGGTATATAAAAGTGGTTCTTACCACCCTGGCCCTGATGCCGAGCCGCTCCGCAATCCGTCTTGAGACCTCAAAGCCTCGTTTCTGGAAAAAATATAACAGCTGATAGAATACGTTCATGCTCTAAAAATACTATTTTCCACTTAATAAATAACATCCGATAGCACATTGCAAACACTTATTATTGGAACAATAGTCGTTATATAGCTGTACCAATGCCTGACTTTCAATGGCTTGGGTTACGGATAATCCCACCTCGCTAAAAATTCGGGTAATATGATTCTGTTCTGCCTTACATTCTGCTGAAATTTTAGTGAGCAACGGCCATTCATTTTCACCACGATGTTGTGCATAAGAATATTTAACAGGCAATACGGCATTGATGATCAGCAGATCCAAAAAACGGGTACTGCTCCACTTTGGCTTTGACGGGGCAAGGGTGCCAAAGGTATAATGGTTGTCCCAATAAGGACTGGCCCGGGATCTTAGTATCTTATGAAGGCCTTCTTTGGTGTTCGCCTGTATCACTTTATCAAATAAGCTGGCATGCCCGGAATAGAGGGATAGCAATTGTGAAAGCCTGATAGTTGGAAAATTATATGGGCGAAGTTTGAAGAAATGGGGTTTTAAAACGGCGTCTCCCCTGAGTTCGTGAAGGGTAATCAGGTACCGATACTCTTTTTGAAGCACCAGATAGTAGTGATCCGCAAGTGGATTGTCGTTTAGCAATCCTAACATCCCAAACAGCAGGGCTTCCAATCTAACCGGGTGGGTGCGATACCTGCGCAGCACCGGAAATGGCAATGCCTTTCCCAGGCTTTCGAAAGCCGGGCCATTGTGATTGAGTCCAAAACATTTTAACAGTACTATGAAAAAAACATGTTCCCAGTCATTCCTGGTTTCGTACAGCAGGCGTTGAATGTAATTCGATTTTTGGCGAAGTCGCTCCGTAAAGAGCAGTTGCAGCCAATCTGATACTACAGGCTTGGGTACACTGTGGATGGCTTCTCCACAAAGCAATTTCCTGTCCCTTTTATGCAAGAATAGTTGCGCGTATTGTTCCAGTAAGGTCCTGGAAACAACTTCCTTTAATTCCAGGCAAGGGATGGAGGTACCATCCTTTCGATACACTTCGCCATTGGCCTCCCATACCACATGAAGGATGACATTCTCATAAGCCGCATCCAGATGGTGCCGGTGCGCATACCAATCTGATGATCGAATATGGATCTCAACCGGCCCGGCCCATTCCAGTCCGTCTAGCAGTATACTCGCATAATGAAAGTCGGGCCCGCCAAGCTCATTTTCCGTTCCTGGGAAACTGATAAAAAGCGGCATGCCGGCGGTTGTTCTTAAGCCACCATGCGGGAACTTTTGATGTTTCCAGATAAAATGTAACAGTTTCTCTTGCACCTCAGCAGTTAACCTTCGAATAACGGACTGAACAATCCGTTGAACATTAAAAGTAGCTGCTGAAACTGCAGCAAAGCTGCAACAAAGGAAAAATCAATGTGGAGATTTACTCAAAACTGAATTGAAGTAAAAAAAGCAGGAGGTTGTTAATGAAGCTCGCCATCCCATTCCAGGATGCCCCCTGTTAAATTAAAAGCATTGGGTATCCCTAAACTATTCATTATGGCACAGGCCTGTCCACTCCGGTTCCCGGATCTGCAATAGACATAGTAGTTCTTAGTCTTATCGAGTTCCTGTAACGCATTGATGAACTCCTGACCCTTATAAATATCGATAATGATTGCCTGGGCGATGATCCCTTCCTCCGCTTCATCCGAGGTGCGAACATCCAACACAACGCCATTAGCGTCTTCCTGAACACGCCTTGCCCATTCTTCCTGAGATAAATCTGCCATAATCCAATGATTTAAGGCGCAAAAATAGAAATACTTCGGTAGAATGCACCAAAACGAACTACAGAATTTCACAGGGCGGACAGGGAACTTGAGGGAAGATCACGAGAATTAACAAATTTTTAGCGAATCGGATCTTGTATTTAATCTAATAAGTTATACATTTGTATATACAATTGTTGTAGCTACATGAATGTTGAAAGTATTATAAAGACCAATAAAGCACTTCCTTTGGAAAGGAGAAGTATCATTCACCTGATGTTGGTTACAAACAAGATCAACGAAACCATTACGGCCGTCTTGAAACCATATGGCGTGTCTCTTCAGCAATTCAACGTTCTGCGAATCCTACGAGGGCAAGGTGATACGCCTGCCAACTTGTCGACCTTGAATGAGCGTATGGTCTCAAAAATGAGCAACACTACCAGGTTGGTTGACAAATTACTATTAAAAGGATATGTGGACAGGGTCGTTTGCGAAGCCAACAGGCGTAAAGTAGAAATAAATATTACCGAGAAGGGAAAAGCAGATCTGAAAAAAATGGACGAGGTGATCAATCAGACAGAGATAGCACTACTCCAGGACTTTTCTAAAAAGGAGCTGGAAACGTTAAACTCATTATTGAATAAAATTTAAAAAGTATATGAATAATTATATTGAAAGCCTGAAATGGCGCTATGCCACGAAAAAATTCGACAGCAATCAAACCATCTCTGAAAAAGACCTGGAACTGTTGCTTGAAGCCACCAGACTAAGTGCTTCTTCCTTTGGGCTGCAGCCGTATCACGTCTTTGTAGTAAAGGATCAGGAGGTAAGATCACAACTAAAATCAGTTTCCTGGGGACAATCGCAAATTACAGATGCCTCCCATCTAATGGTTTTTGCCAACAAAAAAAGTTTTGGGGCAGAGCTAATCGACAACTATCTCAAAGAGGTGAGTGAAACACGCGAGATTCCTATGGAAGGCCTTCAGGGTTACGGCGACTTCATGAAATCTAAATTGGTACCCCTTCCCGATGCGCAAAAGGAGAACTGGACAGCCAAACAAACATACTTAGCGGTAGGCAATTTACTTTCCGCAGCAGGAGCCCTGGAAATAGACACTTGCCCAATAGAAGGCTTTGAACCCGAACGTTATGATGCGTTGCTTGGGCTATCTGAAAAAGGGTTAACCGCCGCGGTAGTGGTAGCCCTTGGGTACCGTTCGGAAGAAGATGAAACTCAACATTACAAAAAAGTAAGGCAATCTACAGATGCCCTGTTTACCCATATTTAAAACAATCATTAATAACAATCATTTAAACAACGTAAAATTAACAGTATGAAAAAGAATGTTCTTAGTTTGACCATGGCTCTGGTATTTGGAGCCGTTGCTTTTGCCTCCACAGATCCGGTAGAAGTCATCACCAAAGAAGTAAAAACAGAAGAGAGTTCTGTGATGTGGAAAGCCTACAAGGTGACCGGATCTCACTCTGGTCTGGTTCAGTTGACTAAAGGAGCGCTTTCTTTTGATGAGAGCACCCTGGTTGGAGGCACCTTTGAAGTTGATATGACCAGCTTAATTGCCACTGATTTGGAAGGTGATTCTAAGGCTAAGTTGGAAGGCCACCTGAAATCTGAAGATTTCTTTGGAGTGGAGAACCATCCTATTGCCAACCTGGTCTTTACCCAAGTAACGGCCTCAGGAAAGAATTCGTATGAAGTAACAGGTGACCTCACCATTAAGGGAATTACAAAACCCGTTACTTTTGACCTTTCTATCTATGGAAACAAGGCAACTGCTTCTGTAAAAGTAGACAGGGCTAGCTACGATGTTCGTTACGGATCCGGAAGTTTCTTTGACAACCTCGGAGATAAGACCATCTACGATGAGTTTGACCTGGTAGTAGACCTGCAATTTTAGTACCAGTAAAATAACTGAAAAGGTATACCCTAAATGATTAACAAACATTTAGGGTATCTTTTTTTGGTACAGGTTTGTATTCTTGGAATTCCTTTCTATATTTGATCTTATGATAAAATTTACAGTACATACTTGGTGGTGGAGTACCTTGCGTCAAACGTCGTGAGCAAAGCACTGTTAAGTACTACTGTACGAAAAGGCTTGTCTATCACGACAAGCCTTTTTGATTTAATATACATGAACCCGAACACAACGGACTTTAAGTGAAATAGAATGACCTATAAATTAAAGACGCATTACAAAAAAATCCTGGCAGATACCATCACACCGGTAAGCGTCTATCTAAAAATACGGGATACCTTTCCCAACAGCATCCTTTTGGAGAGTAGTGACTATCGTGCCAATGACAACACTTTTTCCTACATCTGCTGCAACCCCATTGCATCCATCAAGATAGAAAATGAAAAAATCCTGGAGCAGTTTCCGGACGGGCAATCAAAAGAGATCAGCATTAGCCCTGAACTTGATGTAGCTGCTGTGATCCATGAATTTGCTCAAAAATTTGAGGTAAGCCACAAGGATTTTAAATTCATCAACAATGGCCTTTTCGGATACATTGCCTATGATGCGGTCCGTTACTTTGAAGATATTGCACTGCACAAAAAAAAGAATTCGCCCGAGATCCCCGATATCTACTATGCGGTGTACCAGAACATCATCGCCATTAACCATTTCAAAAATGAGGCCTACCTTTTTGCCCATACCTATGACCAGGAAAGCAACATTGGTTTTATTGAACAACTCCTCAATGCCCGCAATTTTGCCTCTTATAACTTCAGTAAAGAAGGTAAACCAACATCAAATCTGGCCGATGAAGAATACACAGAACAGGTGAAACTGGCCAAGGAACACTGCCATAGGGGCGATGTTTTTCAACTAGTACTATCAAGGAGGTTCTCGCAGGCTTTCAAAGGAGACGATTTTAATGTTTACAGGGCATTGCGCTCTGTAAATCCTTCGCCATATCTCTTTTATTTTGACTATGGCAATTTCAAGATCTTTGGCAGCTCTCCGGAAGCACAGTTGATCGTAAAAGACGGAAAAGCCGAGATACACCCAATTGCAGGAACATTCAAACGGACGGGGAATGACGAGGAAGATGCCATCCTAGCCAAAAAACTAACGGAAGATGCCAAAGAGAACAGTGAACACGTGATGTTGGTAGACCTTGCGAGGAATGACCTGAGTCGAAATGGGAACATGGTGAAGATCGAGAATTATCGTGAGGTTCAATATTTTTCACACGTGATCCACCTGGTTTCGAAGGTGACCGGACAAAAGAAAAAGAATATTCCCACGCTGAAAGTTGTGGCCGATACCTTTCCGGCAGGTACCCTGAGTGGCGCACCCAAACATATGGCCATGCAACTGATTGATACTTACGAACCCACCAATAGGGGCTACTACGGAGGTGCCATCGGCTTTATGGATTTCAAAGGAAATTTTAACCATGCCATTATGATACGCACCTTCTTAAGCAAAGACCATATGCTGCACTATCAGGCAGGGGCTGGCATCGTGGCGGCATCAGAGCCTGAAAAAGAACTACAGGAAACGTATAACAAGCTGGGGGCATTAACAAAAGCCCTGGAAATAGCAGAAGCACTATAAGTATGAAGACGGTTCTTGTTATTGATAATTACGACAGTTTTACCTATAACCTGGTGCACTACCTGGAGGAACTCCAGTGTAATGTAGTGGTGAAAAGAAATGACAAGCTTACCTTAGAAGAGGTACGCCCTTTTGACAGGATCGTTCTTTCGCCGGGGCCCGGTATTCCTAATGAAGCCGGACTTTTAAAAGAGATCATCGCCACCTATGCCCCAACCAAAAGTATCTTTGGGGTGTGCCTGGGACAGCAGGCCATCGGGGAAGTATTTGGTGGCAGCCTGATCAATCTGGAAAAGGTATATCACGGAATAGGCACCACCGTAGATGTGGTAAAGGAAGACCCCATTTTTAAAGACCTTCCACGAACCCTGGAAGTGGGGCGTTACCATTCCTGGGTAGTAGACCCTGAGCTACCTCAGGAACTAGAAGCAACCTCCTTCGATGCTAACGGGCAGGTTATGTCACTAAGACACCGCCAATATGATGTCTGTGGGGTACAGTTCCATCCGGAATCTGTACTGACACCTCACGGAAAGAAAATTTTGGAGAATTGGTTAAATTCAAAACAATGAGAGAAACGCTTAACAGGCTCATCAACCAGGAGCTCCTGGGTAAGGAAGACGCAAGGCAAATATTGATCAACATGGCCAATGGGGAGTACAACCCCAGTCAGACCGCAGCTTTCTTAACGGTTTATATGATGCGAAGCATTACCATTGAAGAGCTGGAAGGGTTCCGTGATGCCCTTTTGGAGTTGTGTATTGGGGTAGACCTGCACGAATTTGACCCTGTGGACCTCTGTGGCACTGGAGGTGATGGGAAAGACACCTTTAATATCTCTACACTGGCGTCCTTTGTGACCGCCGGTGCCGGTATCCATGTGACCAAGCATGGAAATTATGGCGTATCCTCCACATGCGGCAGCAGCAATGTCATGGAGTTTTTAGGCGTCAGGTTCAGCAATGATGCTGACTTCCTCAGGAGGTCTATTGAAACAGCAGGTATTTGTGTACTGCACGCCCCCCTGTTTCACCCGGCCATGAAAAATGTGGCACCTATCAGGCGGGAACTGGGCGTCAAAACCTTTTTTAACATGCTGGGGCCTATGGTAAACCCGGCTTTTCCAAAAAATCAGATAGTGGGCGTATTTAACCTGGAATTAGCAAGAATGTATGGGTACCTGTATCAGAATACAGATAAGAAATACACCATACTGCATGCCCTCGATGGCTATGATGAAATCTCCCTTACCGGGCGGACCAAAACGATCTCCAATACCACCGAAACCATGCTGGCACCTGAAGATTTCGGGGTAGCAGCTGTCAGGAAAGAAGCCATTACTGGAGGAAGCAGTATTGAAGATTCGGCCCAGATCTTCATGGATATTTTACAAGGTAAAGGAACTCAGGCGCAAAATGACGTGGTCTGCGCCAATGCCGGGATCGCCATTGCCACCGTAAAAGGCATCACCGCCAAAGAAGGCTTTGAAATTGCAAAGGAATCCTTGTATAGCGGAAAGGGATTAGAAGCCTTGCGCACCCTTAAAAAATTAAGCAGTTAATGGATATACTCGATAAAATAGTAGCGCAAAAAAGAAGGGAAGTAGCCTTAAAGAAGCAGCTTATTCCCTTTGGACAGCAAGAACGCTCCATCCTTTTCCATCGGGATACAACATCCTTATCCGGAGCCCTGCTCCATAGTCCCAGTGGTATTATCGCAGAATTTAAACGCAGGTCTCCTTCCAAATCGGTCATCAACCAGGAAACACCCATACAGGAAGTGGCAAAAGGATACCAGGAGGCCGGTGTTTGTGGCATGTCTGTCCTTACAGATAATCATTTTTTCGGAGGATCACTGGATGACCTGCTGATCGCCAGGTCTGCTGTAGATATCCCATTGCTCAGGAAGGAATTCATAATTGACACCTATCAGATTATCGAAGCAAAGGCCCATGGGGCAGATGTCATCCTGCTTATAGCAGCTATACTGAACAGGAGTGAGATCAAGGTATTCTCAGAACTCGCGGGTACACTGGGGATGGAGGTCCTTCTGGAAGTACACAATGAGGAAGAATTACAAAGATCGCTCATGCCCGGTCTAACCATGATAGGCGTAAACAACAGAAATTTAAAAACCTTTGAAGTTTCACTGGAAACCAGCAGATCGCTGGCAAAGGAAATCCCCTCAGATTTCGTTAAGATCTCGGAAAGTGGCCTGAGTTCACCAGAAGCCATCGTGTCCTTAAGAGAGGAAGGTTTCCGCGGATTTTTGGTAGGTGAGTCATTTATGGCCAGCCGGGATCCGGGTGCCAGTGCCGCACACTTTATAAAAACAATAGGGTCATGAAAGTGAAGGTCTGCGGCATGGCATATACAGAGAATATGAAGCAGGTGGCTGCCCTTCTGCCAGATTACCTGGGATTTATCTTCTGGGGGCCCTCTAAAAGGTATGTTGCCGAGCCCCTGCCAACACTCCCTGAAACCATCAAAAAAGTAGGCGTCTTTGTCGATGCCCTACCCGAAGCCATTATTGCCAAGGTGCTGGAATTTGATTTGGACCTGGTACAACTCCATGGTGCTGAGAGCCCTGAATTCTGTGCCTCCTTAAAAATGGCGTTACAGGAAAAACAAATACAGCTAATAAAAGTCTTTAGTTTACGCGAGGCATTTGATTTTGACACCCTGAAAGAATATGAAGGCCATTGTGATTATTTCCTGTTCGACACCAAAGGCGAATTACCCGGCGGCAATGGTTATGCTTTTGACTGGGGGGTTTTAGAGGACTATAATTCGAATACGCCTTTTTTCCTGAGTGGCGGCATTGGTCCGGAAGACCTGGATAAAGTGCAGGCGTTCTTAGGAACCCCTGCAGCCAGAAAATGCCATGCCATTGATGTGAACAGTAAATTTGAATCGGAACCGGGAAGGAAAAAACCGGACGCTCTGGAGCGCTTCCTTTCCACCTTAAAAAAGAACACTAAAAACAGCCTATGAAAACATATCAGGCAGATGAAAGAGGATATTATGGAGAATTTGGCGGTGCCTTTATTCCCGAAATGTTATATCCGAACACCGAAGAGCTGCGACAGAATTACCTGAAGATCATGGCGGAACCTTCCTTTCAGGAAGCGTTTCAACAGCTTCTAAAAGACTATGTAGGAAGGCCTACCCCATTGTACTTTGCCAAGCGCCTCTCCGAAAAATACGGGACAAAAATCTATCTGAAAAGGGAAGATCTTTGCCATACAGGGGCCCATAAGGTAAACAACACCATCGGTCAGATCCTAATGGCAAAAAAACTGGGTAAGAACCGGATCATTGCCGAAACAGGCGCCGGGCAACATGGAGTGGCTACAGCTACCGTTTGTGCGCTGATGGGTATGGAATGTATCGTTTACATGGGCGAAATTGATATTGCCAGGCAGGCGCCCAACGTGGCTCGGATGAAGATGTTGGGCGCCGAAGTAAGACCGGCACTTTCAGGAAGCAGAACCCTGAAGGATGCCACTAATGAAGCTATTCGCGATTGGATCAATAATCCGGTAAACACTCATTACATCATTGGTTCTGTGGTGGGGCCACACCCCTACCCTGATATGGTAGCCCGCTTTCAGTCGGTAATTTCGGAAGAAATAAAATGGCAGTTACTGGAGAAAGAGGGAAGGGAAAACCCGGATTACGTCGTGGCCTGTGTAGGCGGTGGCAGTAATGCCGCGGGTACTTATTTCCACTTCCTCGACAATGAGGAGGTGGGCATCATCGCAGTGGAAGCAGCCGGAAAAGGGGTTCATTCGGGAGAAAGCGCCGCAACTTCTGCCCTGGGGAGGATCGGGATCATACACGGCAGCAAAACCCTGCTGATGCAAACAGCGGATGGCCAGATCACCGAACCATACTCGATTTCCGCAGGTCTGGATTACCCGGGTGTTGGGCCCATGCATGCCAACCTGTACCAGTCCGGACGAGGGGAATTTATCTCTATTACCGATGATGAGGCCATGGCGGCCGGTTTGATGGTTTCACAGCTCGAAGGGATCATCCCGGCTATTGAAACATCGCACGCCTTTGCCATCTTTGACCATAAAAAATTCAAAAAGGAAGATGTGGTCGTGATCAACCTTTCCGGAAGGGGCGATAAGGACCTGCAAACCTATATTGATTATTTTAACCTATGATGCCTGCAAAAACCGCAACCGCGAACATGAACAGAATTCAACACTCCTTAAGACAAGACAAAAAACTGCTTTCTATCTACTTTACGGCAGGCTATCCGAAATTAGAGGACACGGTTCCAGTGATCCAGGAATTGGAACGATGTGGGGCAGATATGATCGAGATTGGCCTTCCCTTTAGCGATCCACTGGCAGACGGACCAACGATCCAGGCCAGTTCAACGGCTGCCTTACGAAATGGCATGCACACAGAATTGTTGTTTGAGCAACTTAAGGGTATTCGAAAAAAAGTCCAAATTCCTTTGATCATCATGGGTTACTTTAATCCCGTATTGCAGTACGGCGTGGAGGCCTTTTGCAAAAAGTGCCGTGAAATTGGTATCGACGGACTCATTCTGCCAGACCTTCCGCTAGACGTGTACCAGGAAACGTATGAAGCCATTTTTAAGGAAAATGGCCTTCTGAATGTCTTTCTCATTACACCACAAACCAGTGAAGCCCGCATTCGTCAAATAGACGCTGGCTCAGAAGGTTTTATTTATATGGTTAGTTCTGCAAGCACCACAGGCGCGAAAACAGGGTTTGAGGAAGAACAACTCGCCTATTTTGAACGAATTGCTTCCATGGACCTCAACCATCCCCAGATAGTTGGTTTTGGGATCAGCAATTCGGAGACGTTCCACCAAGCCACCAAGCATGCAAAGGGGGCGATTATTGGCTCTGCCTTTATTAAAATGCTCACAGAAAAAGGCCTCCCCGGAATTGAACCATTCATCAGATCCTTAAAACCCGCACCATGAAACTAACAGATAACTGGAAACTCATTTTATTACTATGCCTAACCCTGGGGCTGGCCCCCTATTTTCCCGAACCACACCTATGGGGTAAGTTAAAATGGGTTGCAGGTGGTGCCATTGGCATGAAGTTCATGGATTGGTTCGATCTTATACTCCACGGCACCCCATTTTTATTGTTATTTCGGATACTCTTTTTAAAAATGAAGAAGGGTCTCCAATAGCATATCAGAAAACATTACATTTATCCGTAAACCCAGGCTATCCATTATGCAAAGACTCCTGAAACATTTATTCCTGTTTATTATCGTATTCAATGGCAGATCACAGGGCGATATTCCATTAAAATCGCAGGTAAGACATGCTATCGATGAACTGGTGCAATTCGTGGCCATTCCAAATGATGCGCTTGAGCATGCAGACATTAACCGGAACCTAAGTTGGCTTACGGATAAATTCAATGAACGTGGTTTCAACACCTCGGTGTTGCCAACAGAGGGAGAATCCCTGTTTTTTGCTTCCCTGCCCATGGAAGATGAAAAACCTACCATACTGTTCTATATGCATTTTGACGGACAGTCTGTAGACCCTTCGCAGTGGGACCAACCCAACCCATATGAGGTGGTCCTCAAAGAAAAAGCAGGGGATGCATTCAAAATACTACCTTTTGATACATTACAACAAGATATCAATTACGACTGGCGACTCTTCGGCCGTTCCACCTCAGATGACAAGGGCCCAATTGTCATGTTCCTTAATGCCATCGACCTTTTAAGAAAAAACAACCAAGGCATTCCCTTTAATGTGAAGGTCATCCTGGATGGGGAGGAAGAAAAAAGCAGCAAACCCCTCCCAAAAGCAGTTAAGGAATACAGAGACCTCCTGGAAGCCGACTTTTTGATCATTACCGACGGTCCCGTTCATAGTTCCGGGAAACCAACCGTTGTATATGGCTGCAGGGGGATTACTTCTTTGAGCCTCACTACCTATGGCCCCATAAAACCGCAACATAGCGGGCACTATGGCAACTACGCTCCCAATCCGGGATTTCAATTGGCGCAATTACTGGCCGGAATGAAGGATGCCAGCGGAAGAGTAACCATCCCCGGGTATTATGACGGGATCAGCCTTGATAATGCCACCATGGAGATCCTGAAAAGTGTTCCGGACGATGCTGCCGATATCAATGATCATTTGGCAATACGCACTCCGGAAAAAGTAGGTGGTTTCTATCAGGAATCCCTGCAATTTCCTTCCCTCAATATCCGTGGCCTGGGATCGGCCTGGATAGGAGAAAAAGCCAGGACCATAGTTCCCGCTACCGCCACTGCGGAGCTCGATATTCGACTGGTCCCGGAATCGGACGGTAACCGCATGAAAAAATTGGTCAAAGACTACATCGCAAAAGCTGGTTTTTATATTACCGACTCCCTGCCAACCATGGAAGAACGAAAAGCGCATGACAAGATCCTTACCCTAAACGAAGGCTCGGTAACCGATGCGTTCAGAACAGACCTGCAGAATGCCTATGGAAAATTCATCGTACGCACCCTCGCCGATACGTTTCAGGAACCGGTTGTCCAGATCCGCATTATGGGGGGTACTGTGCCCATAGCCCCTTTTATCAATGAACTGAAGATCCCGGCATTTATCGTTCCAATGGTCAATCCGGACAATAATCAGCATAGTCCAAATGAAAATCTGCGCATTGGGCAGATCGCCTATGGCATCAAGTCTTTTTATCATATACTGAGCAGCCCGTACGCAGAATAGTATGTGTAAATAACCACTATCTGCCTGCACCTGATAAACGTGTAAGAACGCCGATGGATTTGGAGTTCCTTCTTAAGCTGAATTTCTGCTGGCATTGATATTTCCGTAGAGCGAACGGGTAACGATCTTTTCGTACACCTCTTTATAGCTGTTCTCCTGCCCGATCATATAAAGCGCATATTGCTGGATAACGAGCAATGGAAGTACAATGTTCTCCCGGATTTTTATGGACTCTCTCGAAACCGCCTCATTCTCCATTAAGATCTTGGAACTACTGATCTTCAGCAACATATCTCTCGACAAGACGAATTCATCATAAAGTATTTGCCAAAATTCGCTGTACTCCGGATCATCCTTCATATAACTGGTCAGTTCAAAATAGCACTTGGAAAGGGACATCATACTGTTAAGCATAAGGGCTTCAAAAAAGGGCACATCACGGTATAATTTTTTTAGTTCCCGCAATCGTCCCTGGTCCAACAGGGTTTTAAGTGCTGTCCCAATACCGTAATATCCCGGGACATTCTGCTTGAGCTGGCTCCAGGACCCAACAAATGATATGGCCCTCAGATCTGAAAGTTCCAGTTTTGCTTTTTGCCCTCTTTTGCCAGGCCTGCTTCCTATATTGGCTTTGGTATAGTATTTTAGGGTGCTTCTGTTCTCAAGATATGGAATAAACTTAGGGTGCTGTTTCAATGCGTCGTACTTACTAAAACTCAGATCGGACAATTCTTCCAGTAGCTTTCGCGATTCAGTGGAAATAACATGTTGTTTGCCAAAAAGATTATTAGAAAGTCCGGCTGTCAGCAATTGTTCTGAATTATGAATAAACTGATCCTTGGTGCCATAGGTACTCGTAATGGTTTGCCCCTGAATGGTTAGCTGTATTTCATTATTGGCTATTTCCCTGGTCTGCGCAGCATAAAAACGATGCGTCTTACCCCCTCCTCTGGCTGGTGGTCCCCCGCGTCCATCAAAGAACAAGGCTTTGATCCCGTTTTTCTGGCAGACCCTGGAAAGGCGTTCTTTGGTCTTAAATATAGACCAGTTGGCTTTGAGGTATCCTCCATCTTTTGTACCATCGGAAAAGCCAAGCATCATGGTTTGTTTTTTACCGCGTCTTTCCAAATGTGCCTGGTATTCGGCCATGCCAAACAGGGCACTCATGATGTCCTCGGAACATTCCATACCTTTCATCGTCTCAAAGAGCGGAACAATGTCAAAGGAGATCTCTTCCGGGCGATACCCGCACCAGCGGAAGAGCGCATAGACAAAAAGAACTGAAAAAACGTCTTCGGAATTACTGATGATATACCTGTTGCATCCATCTTCACCGTTCCTTGCCTGAAGCTCCTTTAATTGCTGGATGTTACGAATGGTATCACGGCTTATTTCATCTTCAAACTCCTCGGCCCTAATCCGAAGTTCTTTGTGCAGTAGCAATTGCACCAGGGCGTCTGTATCCATTTCCGTTATAGCTTCCCGGATGAATCCGTGCTTTTTGAGAATGGCCTCCATGAGCAGCAGATGCTTGCTATGGTCCTGACGGATATCAAGGGTGGCGAAATGGGTTCGGAAGATCCTTACCTTGTCTATAAGAAGATCGAGTTCCTTCAAATACAATCCCTTGTATTTTTCAATAAGCATTTCCCTAATGACCAGTAATGGACCAATGATCTCTTCGTACCCCACTAGCTTATCCATGTCGAACATCGCCTGATATAACTGCTCCTGAAGCTGGTTAAGAAGATCCTGCAGCCCCCTAAATGTGAGCTTTTTACGAAGATTTTTCAGATCGTTATAGTAACACTTCATAAGGGTGATCCGAAGCTCGTCTGCCACATCTCTGGTGATCTGTGCGGTGACAAAGGGGTTTCCGTCCCTGTCGCCACCCGGCCAAAAGCCCAGTTTTAAAATATCGTAATTCTCAAAATTTTCCTTTTGAATATTTGCCTTGATATACGCGTAGAGCTCCCCTACCGCATCGTAATATATATTGCGAAGGATGTAGATGATGTTCTTGGCTTCCTCCAGGGGAGTGGGCTTTTTGGCATTGATAAGGGAGGTTAGCCCCAATTGTTGCAGCACCACGTCGATGTCATTTATTTTATCCTCCAGAATCAGTTTTCTCAATTCTTCAATGATATCGAGCACTGCCGGGGTATAGAATTGCGTGGGGTGTGCCGTTAACACAATACGTGCGCTGAAGGTTTCGAGTTGACGGGACAGGGTGTTCCAATTCTTGCTTTTATCGACCAGTTGGAAATAGTCCTTGATAGAGCGAGAACTAGAATGTTCGTGAAGTTTAGGAAAGGCTGCATCTTCTACACTGTCATAAAGTACCACCTGGCGCTCTACGTACTGGATGACCCGGAACATAAAATCGATCTTTTCCTTTTCTGAGGCGATATTCGCATAGTTTTCAAAAAAGAGGTCGAGGATTTGCCGGGGGTTCTTTCCGGATTTTAATCCGGTTTCACATTGATGGAACAGCAGGGGGATAAGCATGCCCACATTGTCTATATCCTGATAGGGAAGATTCAGGAACAAGCTGTTGTACACATAGAACTTGTTCGTAACCGATTTCTTAAACTCCTCTAAACGCTCTGTTCGTGGCATCTCTTTTTAACTTTTTCTTTTTGACCTCCTCGTTCTTTTGATACCAGGATTTCCTTATGGTAAATATCCGCAATATTCCAGAAACCCATTCCGGATTGTCACTAAATAACAAAATTAACTGTCCAGACAACAAAACCAACACCCTTTACAACATACATTGGTCTATTTTATCCGGTTACACTACTTTCGAAGTGTTCATGTTATAATACGTTTTTCATTTTCACATAGTGTTCTCGTAAAAAGGCCCTGTTTTCGAACAGGGTCTTTTTTATTTTACCCTTCAGAAGTACGCCTGGTATTGCATGATACGAAAATCGATCGTGGTAAAACCCGGCTGCTGCGCCTTCATCATTTTATAGGCCTCTAAAGACCCTACGGCCCTGTTGGCAGCCCCGGAGGGTGCCGTTAACGAGATCGTCCGGATGACCCGTGATGCCTCAGGCAGGTCAAATGCATGAATTCTGGGCACTTGATTCGAAATGACCCGTAAAGAAACGCCGTGAGACTTCAATTGCTTCCTGAACAAATATTCAGGTCCGTTACTACTGTTACCTCCTGTAAAAAGAAGTGTATGGATGTTTGGGTACTGCCTGAGAATACCGATCAAATTCCTAAGCTGTACGTCCTTCATGCCCAGATCTGAGGCATCGATCTTCTCCCGCCTCGCACTGGATACGATATCGCAAATGGCTATTTGACGCGATCGCAAAAAGGATTGCCGCTGTTCTATGGCTTTCCCGGTATTCTCATAATCCAACTGAAGATCAAATATCCGATCCAGAATAGGCCACAGCTGTCCATCCCGGCTTCCATAGCAAAAATCAACATCGCCCGCTTTTAAATCACCTGTCGTAAATCGAGGCGGCGGAAGGGTTCCTACGATCATTTTAGTGGCCTCCTTGTAGATGAAGGGTGGGTACGGGTGGGTATGTAAAAACAATACAGAAACTATTTCATTCAATCGGAATGTAACGCATTCTGTTCAATTCTTCAACACTTTAGGACCAAAAACAGTTTGGGATTTTCCTGTAATAGTTGTATTTTAAGGAATACTTTAAAACAAATGGGAAAAGGAGATATCAGCAGCAAACGAGGCAAGATTGCCAATAAATCCTACGGGGTACGCCGCAGGCGGAAGATCAAAAAAAGACCTACGATAGAACAGAAGATCGGCCTGAAGGGTAAAACCTAATCGATTACGAATTCCAGGGATACCTGTCCCGCTTCATCTATCGAGAGGGCATAGGTATAAAGGCCTATGGGGAGCAACGTTTCCCCAACAAAGTCTATCGGCTGTAAAACGAAGATTTCCTCCCCTGCCGTAATTCGTATGTATGCATAGCGATAGGCTTCTTCAAACGTCTGGTAGTCAGAAAACGAATCCGGGGACACTGATACATAAAGGTGTTCTTCATCGGCCACCAATACCTCATCAAATTTCAGGGTACTGTTATTTTGTATACGGATATGAACGGCCGTCAGGTCGTCATCCCTGTCACTGCAGGAGGTAGCTATTATCACTAGTAATGCACATGCAAGCAGGATCCGTTTCATAAAGGTAGAATTTTAGTCTGTATACAACTAAAACGGTTCCTTTTGGAAAATATTCTATCGGATAAAAACCGGCTGGTGTTCCCTTAAGGTATGTTCCTGACTGAACTGGTAACCATCTTCACTGAAAGCCCGTATATCCTCCAGGGTAGTTGCTTTAGAATCAAGGATATACCGAACCATACTTCCTCTTGCCTTTTTGGCAAAAAAGCTGATCATTTTCAAGGTGTCATTTTTCCAATCCTTAAAAACCGGGGTAATAACAGGTACCTTTAATTTTTTATGATCGAGAACAGAAAAGTACTCGTTGCTGGCCAGATTCACCAAAAAAGCTTCCTTTTCCAATTCCTGGTTCAATGCCGCTGTAAGCGTTGTTTTCCAAAAATCGTACAGGTTCTTCCTGGCACCTATCTTTAATGAAGTGCCCATCTCAAGCCGATAAGGCTGAATCAGGTCCAATGGTTTTAAAATGCCGTACAATCCTGAAAGTATCCTCAAAGAATCCTGAACATGTGCCAGTTGTTCCTCAGGTATGGAATAGGCATCCAGGCCCTGGTAGACATCCCCGTTAAAGGCATAAAGCGCCGGCCTGGCATTTTCCGGGGTAAATGGCAGTTCAAATTGTTGGTTCCGCTCCCAATTGACCTCTGCCAGGGAGGCAGAAATATTCATGAGTTCCATTAGTGCCTTAGGTTTCTTCCTGGCCAATACCTTATTTATTTTTTCGGCCTCCTGAAGAAAGGAAGGCATGCTAAAATGGCTGGTTGGCAATGTGCTTTCAAAATCGAGCGATTTTGCCGGGGAAATAACAATCTTCATGCAAATCTATTTAAATGCGAAAATAAGAAGGAAATTCTGGAAACAAAATGGCTGCTTCCTAATAGTTGTTGATAGGCCTATTGAAAGAATTTATGTCAATGGCTGTGCTTCGCATAGTGCCGCCACTTTTCAATACACTGCTCCATGTCATCCGGCAAAGGTGAATCGAATCGCATTTTTTCACCAGTCACGGGATGCAGGAAGCCCAGGGTTTTGGCATGTAGTGCCTGTCTGGGAAGGATCTTAAAGGCATTCTCTACAAATTGCTTGTATTTCGTGAAAGTGGTTCCCTTCAGGATCTTATCGCCTCCATAGCGTTCGTCATTAAATAAGGTATGGCCGATATGTTTCATATGAACCCTGATCTGGTGTGTCCTGCCAGTTTCAAGGATGCAGGAAACGAGTGTCACGTACCCCAGTCGCTCCAATACCTTGTAGTGCGTTACGGCTTCCTTCCCCTGTTCAGCTTCTGGAAATACCTGCATTTGCAGCCGATTCTTGGGATTCCTGGCAATATTCCCTTCAATGGTTCCCTCGTCTTCGTCTACGTTTCCCCAAACAAGCGCAATGTACTCGCGCTCACTGGTCTTCTCATAAAATTGACGTGCCAGATGGGTCATGGCCTCATCCGTCTTGGCGATGACAAGCAGTCCGGAGGTATCCTTGTCAATCCGATGCACCAGTCCGGGACGCCCACTGGTATTCTCGGGCAGATCGGATATGTGGTGTGCAAGAGCATTTAACAACGTACCTGAATAATTACCGTGTCCGGGATGAACTACCATTCCTGCCGGCTTGTTGATCACCAGTACGCTGGCATCCTCATACACAATATCCAGGGGAATGTCTTCCGGTGTTAAAAGGAATTCATAGGGTGGGTGTTCAAACAACACTTTTACCTCATCACCTGCCTTTACTTTGTAATTTTGTTTGACTATCGTATTATTCACCCAGATGTTTCCTCCTTTGGCCGCCTGCTGAATCTTGTTCCGGGTTGCATTCTCAATAAAATTCATGAGAAACTTATCTACCCGAAGCGGTTCCTGCCCTTTGGAGGCAACAAAGCGGTGGTGTTCAAAAAGATCATCGTCTGGGGAATCAAGAGGGAGCTTACTGTCCATAGCCTATTCGCTTTCGGCTTTCAGCCTGGCACCACCAGGGATCGTCCCATTACCGCAGACCAGTTCAATTTTGGACGTTTTTGGCAGTTTATCGCCGGGTTGGATATTTTTCCCTTTAAATTTTATGTAATAGACCATATCCTTTCCCAACTCATCAATGTAGGTAATACCCTGCACTTCAAGGCCAACCGCCCGTAACATCGAGGTCGCATTTCGCTGCGTAACCTGAACGATATTGGGTACTGTAACCTTTTTATAGCCGGAGGGGTTTATGGTCACATAAATCTTCCGGTTCTCTTTTACTTTTTCCCCTGCAGGCGGATTTTGCTCAATAATCGAAAAACGGGGATATTCCGGATCGTAATTGGCAGAATCCAGCACTTCGTAGCGGAGGTTGGCCTGCTCTATAACATCTCGCATTTCACTGACCGACAGCTTCGCCAGATCTGGCACGGCCACCGTTTCGCCATGATGCGTAGACCCCTTCAACCATTGCAAGGTTAGCCATGCGAATAAGATCGCAACCACAAGTGCGAGTCCCAGGTTGATGAGCAGTGTCCTGCTGCGAAGAAAATGCAAAAAATTCCTCATAAGTTTGTTTAATAACCTCGCAAAGATAGGAAACCCAATGCTTTTTTCTTTACTTTGATTCTGTTATAACGTTTGAGCGGTTTTTGAACCATAGCCTCGTCATCTCTTCTATGAAACCAAACATTGCGATCATCATGGGTGGCTATTCCAGTGAATATCCAATATCCATACTCAGCGGGAATAATGTTTACAAACATTTGGATCGGGAGCGGTTTGCCGCATACCGCATTATGATATCTACGGACAAATGGGTTTATTTGGATGACCAGGAGAATGAATACCCCGTGAACCGGAGCGACTTTTCAATAGTGGTGGCTTCCAAAAAAATTACCTTCGATTGTGTATTTAACGCCATCCACGGAACGCCGGGGGAGGATGGACTCATGCAAGCGTATTTTGAATTGCTCGGATTGCCGCAAACCTCATGCGGATATTATCAGGCCGCCTTGACCTTCAACAAACGGGATCTCCTAAGCGTATTAAAACCTTATGGTATTCTTGCTGCAACCTCATACTATTTAAATAAGGGGGATGTCATTAACGAAGATACCATTATCGCTAAGGTGGGCCTTCCCTGTTTTGTAAAGGCAAACAAGGCCGGAAGCAGTTTTGGAATCAGCAAGGTTTACAAGAAAGAGCAGTTGGCCGACGCTATTGAAAAAGCCTATAAAGAAGATGATGAGATCATCATCGAGTCTTTTCTGGAAGGAAAGGAAGTTTCTGTGGGGGTCATTACCTACCAGGGTAAAACACGTGTATTGCCCATCACGGAAATAGTGAGTGAGAACGATTTTTTCGATTACGAAGCCAAATACCAGGGCAAGTCGCAGGAGATAACCCCTGCCCGACTCACAGCCAGGGAAGAGGAAAATGTGAAACAGGCGGCACAATTGGCCTACGAAGTCCTAAAAATGAAGGGATATACCCGTAGTGAGTTTATTTTTATTGATGAAATTCCATTTATGCTGGAAATGAATACCACTCCCGGACTAACAGATCAGAGTATATTGCCACAACAGGCCATGGCCGCCGGTATCTCATTTACCGAACTTTTTGAAAGTGCCCTTATGGAAGCCTTAAAGGAAAAATAAGTACCTTTAAATTGTTAAACCGATCGTACTATGAGACGCGCCATCTTTCCAGGTTCTTTTGATCCCATCACACTGGGGCATTTTGATATCATTGAGCGCGGAATACACCTTTTTGATGAGATCATTATTGCCATTGGTACCAATGCAGACAAGACGTATATGTTCTCAGAAAAAGACCGTACTTCTTTTATCGTGGAAGCCTTTAAGGAACACCCTACCGTAAAAGTAGACACCTACAAAGGCCTTACAATCGATTATTGTAAAAAAGTAGATGCCGAATTCATTTTAAGAGGACTTCGTAATCCGGCCGATTTCGAATTTGAAAAAGCAATAGCCCATACCAATCGCAAACTTTCGGGAATAGAAACTGTTTTTTTATTAACCTCGTCTGGCAAATCCTACATTAGTTCTTCCATTGTAAGAGACGTCATACGCAATGGTGGCGACTATACCTCCTTGGTTCCCGAAACGGTAAGAACCAACGGTAAGTTCTGATAAAACAGCCCTTTTCCGCAATATTCCCCACTCAAGTTACTTCGCTTCCTATCTAAATATTTACATACAGCTTCCATTTTATGTAAGTTTTTTCTTACTTTACCATACATTTGATGCCCTATCCATGGAATAGTGCTTGCACACAACGTGAATTGGGCCATTCACAACAATGTTTGAGTATTGATGAATAATCAGAATACTTTAGTAGGAAATTACAACAGAATGTTACGTGGTAACCCTACAGTAGTCAATAATTATCTTATAAAACAGTTGCCGGTGGCAACTGCTTTTCTAAATAAGAAGTTTGAGGTTGTCTACGTATCAGACAAGTGGCTCAATGATTTTGACTTTGTAAACAGCAGCGTGATCGGAACCGCTGTCTTTGATCTTTTTGGCAAAACAGATCTAGATTGGAAGAAGGTTTTAACGGACTGCCTCAAAGGAAAGCCGACTGAGAAGCGTATCCAACGATTCTTTGATAAAGATCAGAAGGACTATTGGTTTGAGTGGTCGAATATTCCTTGGTACGATGAAAAAGAAAACATTATCGGGGTCATTATTCAGACACAAGACATTTCGGAAAAGATCGAAAGTGAGTTGAAAATTGAAAAGCTGGCCATTCTTCACGATACCAAATCAGAAGTAACGAACATTGGCAGCTGGGAGTATGATGTGGTAAGAAACAAACTTTCGTGGTGCGAGATCACCAAAGCGATCCATGAAGTGGTACCCAGTTATGAACCAGATTTAGACACCGCCATCAATTTTTATAAGGAAGGTTATAGCAGAAATACCATTGCCCTTGCGGTAGACAAGGCCATGCATACCGGACAGCCCTGGGAGGTTACGTGTGATCTGATCACAGCAAAAGGTCGTGAAATTACCGTCATTGCCACCGGAAAGGCCATTTTTAATCAGGATACTTTCATAGGACTGGTGGGAACTTTTCAGGATATTACCTCCAACCTGGAGTCCGAAATTAAAAACAAGCAACAGGAACGTCATTTCAGGAGCATCTTTAATTCTTCCTATCAGTTTACGGGCATTTTGGATATTGAGGGGACCTTTCTGGAAGTAAACGAAACGGCCCTGCGATTCTCTGGCTTGGAAGCCAAAGACGTGATCAATAAGAAATTCTGGGATGCCTATTGGTGGCCCATTCCGGACTATGTAAAGGATGGGTTGAAACAGGTAGTCAAGGCAGCTGCTCAGGGAGAATTTATGCGCAGTGAGATCGTTACCCTGGATAAAGACAAGAATCCCGTACCTGTAGATTTCAGTTTAAAACCCATCTATGACGAACATAATGTGATCGTATCGCTGTTGGCCGAAGGCAGGATGATCACAGAAATGGTTCGGGCAAGGGAAAAACTTAAAATCAGTGAACAAAAGTTTAGGGCGTTGTATGAATTGTCGCCCATCAGCTATATTTTAAGTGATTTTGATACAGGCGAGATACTGGATTTCAACAGCTCCTTTGAAGAAACTACCGGGTACAAAAAGGACGACATAGGGATTATCAAAGTTCAGGATATCCTGGTCGCCGCCGGTAAAACACAATTGCTCAGGATCAAAAGAGAAATTGAGTCCAATAATTTCTTTGGGCCCGAAGAACAGCAGTACATTAAAAAGAATGGGGCCAAATTTCCGGTCCTGGTCAGTGGTTCTCTGGTAGGTAATAAAAAAGGAAGGAAGTTGCTCTGGTCTACGGCTCAGGACATCTCTGAAAGCAAGAACAATGAAAAACAACTTCGGGAAGAAAAAGAGTTGTTGAAAACATTGATCGATAACCTGCCTCTTAATGTTTTCATCAAAGATCTGGATTCCAGGAAGATTCTGGTGAATAAATCAGAATTGGATTACCTGGGGATAAAGGATGAAGCCGAGGTTATAGGAAAAAATGATTTTGATCTCTACGATGCAGAAGTAGCCAGGGTTTCCAGGGCTGAAGATATAAAGGTCATAAAATCCCTGAGACCGATGTTGGGGGTAGAGACCACCAACGTCAAAAAAGATGGCTCCGTAACCACCTTCCTTACCTCTAAAATTCCGCTCAAGGGAGAAAACGGAAAAGTAAAGGGGTTAATTGGGATCAGCCTGGATATTACGGACCTCAAAAAGAAAGAGGAAGAATTGCAGGACCTTATTAATGTCACCTCCCTGCAGAACAAGAAACTGGTGAATTTTGCGCATATCGTCTCTCACAACCTTCGCTCGCACACCGCTAATTTTTCCATGTTGCTCGACTTCCTTGTAAGTGAAAAGAATCCGGAGGAAAAGGTCAAAATTATTAAAATGTTGATGGAGGCATCAGACAATTTATTGGAAACGTTGGAGAACCTCAATGATGTAGTTGCTATCAGCACCAATGTCAATCTTGAAAACAAACCGCTCCTTTTAAATGATCAAATCCGGGCAGTAGAGCAAAATCTGGCAGCCTTTTTAAAGAACAACAATGCGCTGATCATTAATGAAGTGGAAGAGAAAACAAAAGTAAAGGCGGTACCTGCCTATGTAGAAAGTATTCTGATGAATTTCATTACCAATGCCATCAAATACCGAGATCCAATGAAGAAACCCGTGATTCATCTAACAGCGGCACCAAATGAAGATTATACCATCTTAAGTATTAAAGACAATGGGCTGGGTATAGACCTTGAGGAACATGGGGATAAACTGTTTGGGATGTATAAGACCTTCCACAGCAATCCGGATGCCAGGGGAATAGGGCTCTACATTACCAAAAACCAAATAGAAGCGATGAACGGCAAAATAACTGTTGAAAGTGAGGTAGGAAAAGGGACAACATTTAACATCTATTTCAATGAAAAGAATTAAGACCATCTGTATCATAGACGATGACCCCATTACTGTTTTCGGGATCAAAAAAATGTTGACTTCCTTAGATCTGGCAGACGAAATAAATACCTACGTCAACGGGAAAGAAGCAATCGATGATCTTAGCATGAAATTCAGTCAAAAACAGGAGCTTCCGGAAGTTATTTTTCTTGATATTAACATGCCTATAATGGACGGATGGCAATTCCTTGAGAGGTTTATTGCGCTCGATATTTCCAACAAGATCAGGATCAATGTGGTTACTTCTTCCATCGATCCGTTTGACAGGAATCAGTGGGAACAATTCAGGACCAAAACCCATCACCTGATCGACTTCAGGAACAAGCCCATTCGGAAAGGCGATATTCTGGAAATCACCAAAGCGGCCTGAGCCCACTTAACTCCCTTCAAAGAGGATCCGAATATTCGTATAGGAGTTTTCAAGGGCCTTTTTAATCTTGTGAGGTCCTTTCCATTTAACTTTCTCGATCTTTTCACTTTTCTGGCCCACTAACTTACCCTTATAGGATGTTTTCATGGCAAACCAATGCACCTCCTTGAGCTTATAGGTGCCGCCTTTCTTGAAGACATGATAGGTTGTTTTCAGGAAGTTCTCAATTTTCAACCCCTGTACGCCAGTTTCCTCCTCTACTTCTCTTAAGGCACATTCTTCAAGCGTTTCCCCCTTGTCTATCCTTCCCTTTGGAAGGTCCCATTTATCATTCCTGTATATAAAGAGCACTTTCCCTTCCTTGTTGGTTACAACCCCTCCTGCAGCTACCTCCAATGGTATCTTCTTGGTAAACTTCTTTAGGATCTCCTCATGATTGGGGTGATAAATATAGGCGGTTTCCAGTTTTTTCTTGGACAAAGCATCTATGGCTGCGTTAATAGCGGTCCCGTTCAGAAGGAAGTATTCACCATTTACAGTTTCGGAGAGTTTGTTTGTTAAAACTAAAGGAGCGTCATTAACAAAAACTTTATACATTTGCGTAATGATTTTGGACAAGCATACTGCTATAAAAACAGCAGAACTACTTCTGCAAATTAATGCAATTAAGTTGAAACCCGAAAATCCATTTACATGGGCTTCGGGATGGAAAGCTCCTATCTATTGTGATAACAGGATTATTCTCTCCTACCCTATTATCAGAAACTATATCAAAGAAGCGATTGCCAAACAGGTAGAGATGCTCTACGGCAAGCCGGATATTATAGCCGGAGTGGCTACCGGGGCTATTGGTATCGGGGTTTTGGTAGCAGAATACCTAGGACTTCCTTTTATCTATGTAAGGCCGGAAGCCAAATCGCACGGAAGGCAGAATCAGATTGAAGGACTCCTGGAACAGGACAAGACAGTAGTGGTCATAGAAGACCTCATTAGCACCGGAAAAAGCAGCCTGAATGCCGTTGATGCATTGGTGGCAAGCGGGGCAAAAGTGAAAGGTATGATCGCTATCTTTACTTATGGCTTTGATGTAGCGCTTGAAAATTTCGAAAAAAAGGAGATCGATCTGCACACTCTTTGCAATTATGAGACCCTGATCACTCAGGCTTCAGAAACAAGGTACATTAAGGAAGAGCAGTTAGACACCCTGATGGAGTGGAGGAAAGCTCCTTCTCAATGGAAACAATAATATGATGCATATAGAAACACCCAAAAAGTCAATTGCAAAAAGCAATGAAGTTGTGTACAATTTTCTTACGGATCTGAAGAATTTTGAGCAACTGATGCCCGAATCAATAGACAAATTCCAGATTCTGGATGAGGATACGTTCCTCTTTGCCCTGAAAGGAATGCCCGAAATAGTCCTGAAACGCAAGGAACAGGTGCCATTTGAAAAAATAGTCCTGGGCGCGGCTAGTGAAAAACTTCCCTTTACACTGAGTGCCCACATCACAGCAGTGGATGACAACGCAAGCGAAGTACTTTTAACCTTCGAAGGAGCCTTCAATGCCATGATGGCCATGATGATCAAAAATCCCATAACTAATTTTATGGGCACCCTTTCTGACAATCTAGGTAAACTTTAGGGCGCTACTATCGTCCTGCCAGATCAATAAAGCATTCGCAATTCCTTAAGACCATAGGGAATTATCCCTCCGGCTGCATTTTCCACCAACAGTTGTCCCGCGGCGTCTACACCTCTAATGATACCCGTTTTAACCTCCCCATGGACCTCAAATAACGATGTTTGGTCTTTACGGAAAAGTAGGCAATGATAGGGGTCCACTAATTTTTCATGGTAGCTATGGTGCAATTCCTTAAAATAAAAGGCCAGTTCTTCCAGGATAGTATCCAACAGGGCGCTTAACTCCAGCTGACTTCCCGAAAGTAACTTTAAGGAAGAAACATGTTTCAGTCCCTCAAAAGATTCCTGATTTACATTCAATCCTATCCCTATGATAGAATAACGAATGCTGGTGCCTTTTAGGCCATTTTCGATAAGAACACCCCCTATTTTAGAAGTACCTGACAGAATGTCGTTAGGCCATTTAATGGCAAGATTTTTAATACCATTTTTTTTTAAGGCTCCAACAAGGGCCAGGGATGTGGCCATTGAAATAAGGAACTGATCTGTTGCCAATAGCCCATTATAGGTTTTCAACAAACTAAAGGTCAGGTTCTTACCTGGCTCAGAAAGCCATGTTGTGCCTGCCTGACCTCTGCCCTCGTACTGCGTGTCTGCTACTACTACCGTATCTTCCAGCCCGGGATCTTCTAAAAGGAGCCTTTTTAAATACAGATTGGTCGAATCCGTGGCACTAACTTTGATTATACGCATGGTAAGACGTAGTTTTGTGGTACAATGTTATGTTAAAAACTAGGCTTAAGAAAACAAAAAAATAATAACTTTGTAAAAATCTAAAAAAGTTGGATGCAGAATAAGAAGGCTAGCCCGGATGAACTAATTGCTTTAATACTACATGGAATAGAAGATGTTAAGGGGCTTGAAATCAATCTACTAGACCTACGGGACATAGAAAATACGGTTTGCGACTACTTTATAATTTGTAATGGCACCTCCAATACGCATGTAAATGCGATCGTTAATTCAATTCAGAAAACAGTTAGTAAGAGTATCAAAGATAAGCCCTGGCATGTGGAAGGCTCAGAAAATGCCGAATGGGTGCTTTTAGATTATGTGAATGTCGTCGTACATGTTTTTCAAAAACACGTAAGGGACTTTTACGATATAGAGGGACTTTGGGGAGATGCCAAGGTTACCATGGTGGAGAGCAGTTTTAATCAATAAAAAATGGCGAAAGAAAACAATAATACCCCGCAAAAAAAACCAAAATTCAGCTCCTGGTGGATTTATGGCCTTATCATCATATTGATAATAGGCTTTCAATTCTTTGGAAGTGGCAATCTTAATTCCACTAAAAAAACCACCACTTCTGAATTGCAGCAATACCTGAGGGCCGGTGATATCAAAAAAATACTGATCATTACCAATACCAATCAGGCCAAAGTATTCCTGACAGAAGAAGCCCTGAAAAAGGAACTTCATAAGGATGTGGCGAATAAACCTTATTTCCCATCCACGGCAGAATTACCGCAATATGTGTTAGATTATGGAGATCTCCAGATCTTCCAGAATGAGATTACCGATATTAAAAAGGAAAATTCCCTGAATACTATTGTGGAATTTGACAAGGAATCTAACGTATTCGGGGACTTGCTGTTGACACTGCTGCCTTTTGTCCTTATTATCGGTATCTGGATTTACCTGATGCGAAGAATGTCTGGCGGAGGCGCCGGAGGGGCCGGAGGACAAATCTTCAACATAGGGAAATCTAAGGCCAAGCTCTTCGATGAAAAAACAGACACAAGAACCTCTTTTAAAGATGTTGCAGGCCTGGAAGGAGCCAAAGAGGAAATAGAGGAAATAGTAGAATTCCTAAAAAATCCGGACAAATACACCTCCCTTGGGGGTAAGATCCCAAAAGGCGCCCTCTTGGTCGGACCTCCGGGAACAGGGAAAACCTTACTGGCCAAAGCAGTGGCAGGGGAAGCCAAGGTGCCCTTTTTCTCCCTCTCTGGTTCAGATTTTGTTGAAATGTTCGTTGGTGTGGGGGCTTCCCGTGTACGTGACCTTTTCAAACAGGCCAAGGATAAGTCGCCCGCGATTATTTTTATTGACGAAATTGATGCTATTGGGCGTGCCAGAGGAAAGAACAACTTTACAGGGTCTAATGACGAGCGCGAAAACACGCTGAATCAATTGCTTACGGAAATGGATGGTTTTGGCACTAATACCAATGTTATCGTGCTGGCAGCAACAAACAGGGCCGATGTACTGGACAAAGCACTCATGCGCGCCGGACGGTTCGACAGGCAGATCTATGTAGACCTGCCCGATATCAGGGAGCGAAAGGAAATTTTTGAAGTACACCTGAGGCCTATCAAAACGGCTGAAACACTCGATCTTGATTTTCTGGCGAGACAAACACCAGGATTCTCGGGCGCCGATATCGCCAATGTTTGTAACGAGGCGGCGCTTATCGCTGCCAGGAAAGAGAAAAAGGCGGTCACCAAACAGGATTTTCTTGATGCAGTAGACAGAATTGTGGGTGGTCTGGAAAAAAAGAACAAGATTATTACACCGGAGGAGAAAAAGACCATTGCCTATCATGAGGCCGGGCACGCCACTGTGAGCTGGATGCTCGAGCATGCGGCTCCTTTAGTGAAGGTAACTATCGTGCCACGGGGACAATCGCTGGGATCGGCCTGGTACTTGCCAGAGGAACGCCTTATTGTGCGTCCCGAACAGATGAAGGACGAGATGTGCGCCACCCTTGGGGGAAGAGCGGCAGAAAAGGTCATCTTCAACAAAATTTCGACCGGGGCACTAAGCGACCTTGAAAAAATCACCAAACAGGCCAGGGCTATGGTTACCATATACGGACTTAACGAGGCAATTGGAAACCTGACCTATTACGATTCATCGGGTCAAAATGAATATGGCTTTACCAAACCCTACAGTGAGGAAACAGCCGTAAAGATCGATACAGAAATTTCCAAGCTCATTGAAGAGCAATATGTAAGAGCAATTGATGTCCTCGAAAAGAATAAGGATAAGTTAATTGAGTTAGCAGAACGACTATTAGAAAAGGAAGTGATCTTTAAGGAAGATCTTGAAAAGATCTTTGGCCGCCGACCCTTTGAAAAACAGTTCGATAAAAAAGGTCAGGAAATAACCGCTGTAACTGAAGAATCAAAAGACGAAATAAAAGAAGAACTGAAAGAAGAACTGAAAGAAGTTACAAAGGATACCAAGGAAATATCTTAAATCGTACTATATTTAGTACATTACACCAGGTAAAAAGCAAGTAATGGGTCTGTTTTCCATGTTATTTGGAGGAGGTAAAAGAAAAAAGGTCTCTAAAGCAACCGCAGAGACCAGAGGCGTACATATGCCAGACCTGAATCTGCCGATCGATGAAAAATTTACCATACACTTCAAAAAGAACGGTGGTAAATTTTTGTATTGTGACTCTTTCTCAGAGGTTTCAGACGCATTAAAAAATATTATTGAAGAGAATCACTGGGAAGAATCTCCTTTCTTCAGTATGGATCCACGTCTGGAGGAAAAATTTGCCAAGGAAAATATCGTATTCACCAATAAAACGGCTACCAGCGAGATCTTCTTTACTACCTGTGAACACCTCATAGCCCAGAACGGATCTATTTTGGTATCCTCTAACCAACTACGGGAAAAAAAGCTAAATGAACTTCCCGAAAACGTGATCGTTTTTGCCACTACCAGCCAACTGGTGGAGAGTATTGGGGAAGGGTTAAAATCTATCAAGAAGAAATACAAAGAAGGTATTCCTGCCAATATCACTACGCTTAAACATTTTCAAGCCACAAATGACAATGCCGATGATTTCCTGACCTACGGCAGTAGCTCCAAGCATTTATATCTCTTATTACTGGAAGACTTATAGTATGAGGGAACTGTTTAGGCGCTTAATAACGGGAGTTGTTTATGTGATACTACTTCTCTCTGCAGTTTTCCTCAGTTCTGACGCCTTTGATTTTCTCTTTATGGTCTTCGGGCTGGCTTGTCTGTATGAGTTTAAAAAGCTCGTTCATCTTCGAGGATATTACATCTTTGCCGCCTATCTTGGGCTATGGTGGTTGTTCATCTATATTATTAGGGATGCCGTGTTGATCAATATACTCATGTTCCTCTCCATCACCGTGAATATGGCACTTATATACTTTCTTTTCTCCGCTAAAAAGGTCTACCGTACTTATGAAAAATTTATCATTGGCCTTTTTTATATTGGTGGTGGCTGCATCTTTCTAACCATGATCCCTTATAAAGATGAAGATTTTGCCAAGTTGCTCATTATGGGTATTTTTATTTTAATTTGGGTGAATGACTCATGTGCCTATTTAGTGGGAAAATCGATTGGCAGAACCAAACTCTTCCCATCTGTTTCTCCAAAAAAAACAGTTGAGGGAACCGTTGGCGGATTTGTTTTTACGTTGATTGCTGCATACATCATGGCTAATTACGAACCTATTGTAGCACCTATGGAATGGATTATCCTGGCAGCAGTGATCGTGATTACCGGGAGCTTAGGCGATTTAATTGAATCTAAATTCAAAAGACTGGCTGGGGTAAAAGACAGCGGGGCTATTTTACCTGGCCATGGGGGTATGTTAGATAGATTGGATAGTCTTATCTTTGCAGCTCCGTTCGCATATCTGGTTTTAAATATATTTACCTATGTTTCATAGAGAAGGGCGCACTATTATCCTCATTACATTTTTTTTGGTGGCAGCGATTGTTTTGCTTGCTCACTTTTTCATTGGGCACCCAACGGTGAAAATGATCGTTCAATTGGTTTCCCTTGTGCTCCTTATCCTCATCCTTCAATTTTTTAGAAACCCCAAGCGCAGGGCCAATAAGAATTTCAATGAGATCCTGGCGCCTGTAGATGGAAAAGTAGTGGCAATCGAACAGGTCTTCGAAAAAGAATACTTCCAGGCAGAACGCAAACAGGTTTCCATATTTATGTCACCCATCAATGTGCATGTAACCCGTTATCCTGCCAGTGGCCTTGTGAAATACTCCAAATACCATCCCGGGAAATACCTTTTCGCGTGGCATCCAAAATCAAGTGAAGAGAATGAACGAACCACCGTGGTGGTCCGCACACCAAAATTTGGGGACGTGATGCACCGGCAGATCGCAGGAGCCATGGCCAGACGCATTGTAAACTATGCGGAAGTAAATGAAAGTGTTCAGCAAGGAGAAGATAGTGGCTTTATAAAGTTTGGCTCAAGGGTCGACCTGTTTTTGCCTTTAGATGCGCGGATAGCCGTAAAGCTGAATCAAAAAGTGAAAGGTGCTATTACCTGTATTGCCACCGTTAAAGATGAGGACGATGAAGAGGGATAAATTAGAATCTGACTTCCAAAAGGCGGTAGAATTCATCAGCAATTATACGGATCCCTTTCCTCCTGACCTTCTTTTAAAATTATATGCGTATTATAAAATAGCAAACAAGAACTACAACAATCCCGGAAGCAAAACCCCACTAATCAACGCTTTCAAGGCCAATGCCCTTATTCAGGCACAAAATATCGAACCGGAAGAGGCCATGAAAAAATATATTGAACTGGTTAAACAGGAATTGGGAAAAGACATTTAGTGATCATTCATAAAGATCTGCACTATCTGCTTTGCATAGATCGAATACCAGTTCTGCCAGCTTCTGTGTAACTTCTTTAAAAAAACGGGCTCCTTTCTCTTTGGAAGCATATTGCGGATCCCCTACCCCTGTATCTTCAGATATCTGCGACCATTTACGTTCGGCCCATACCCAGCCTTCCGCAAAAGCTGCTATCCTGAATTTTTTGGATCGCCCGGCACCCCAGAAATGCTTCGCCAACACTAATTCCGGTTTTAAATACAACATCAAACTGGTTTCAATTTCATCTGCATGGTCCCCGTTTTCTTTAATATAATCTGGCCTCTTCAGGGCCATGAACCAGTTAGATACACAAATGAACATCTCCGGGAACCGCAAGCCCAGTTCCCTTACCAGGGCTTTAAAATCATTTCCCCCGTGGCTGTTGAAGATCAGTAACTTTTTAATTCCCTGTCTGTTGAGAACCGTAATCACATCATCAAGAATAGCCAATTGGGTAGAAGGGTTTAAATTGATATCGAGGTAAATATCCGATTGACCGGTATTGACGCCAAAAGGGATAGTGGGTAAAACTACCGGCCTTGCACCCCGTTCCCACGCTAGTTTTGCAGCCTCCGCCGCCAGAAAATCGGCCTCATATATATCCGTAGCATAGGGTAGATGATAATTGTGGGCTTCGGTAGCGCCCCATGGGAGAATGGCCATATCAAAGCGGGTGTCTTTTAAAGCACGCCAATTCGTTTCGCCAAGTATATAAGGTCTGCTAGCCATTGTCAATTATTTTAATACGCCACATTTTGCCGAGCTCCGACAGCCTCAATGAAGGTGAAATACCATCCGCCAGTAAGGGTAACTAACCAATACAAAACCATTATGAGGCTGCCAAAGGAAATGTATTGATCGATCCCGAACCAATCGCCTGTACTGTAGATAAGTAAGATACCTCCTATGGCCCGAAATGCTTCTATGAAAAAAGCAACATGCAGCCTGTCCATCAGGGAAGTATACCCAAAGATCCCTACAAAGATAAAGGTTCCAAAAAGCAGTAAGCCACTAAATCCTATCGCAGCATAGTTATAAAACATAAAAAGCAACAAGCAAAGGGTAAATCCCATTTGAAAAACCGCATACCCTTTAAGGAGGTTGGAAGCAGGTGTTTCATAACGGCGAAATTCATAGACATCTTCAATGATCGTATAGGGGTGGTTCCTTTTCACATCTTCCGGCCTCCAGCCTGTAGGCATAAACCAGATTCTTATTTTATCCCAAAAACGCCTTGTTCGCCAGGCATCGAGGATTAATCGCCATAAGTGTTGAAAATTGATCAGGATAGGGTTCCAGGTGTGGGCCGGTTTAAGCACCCCATATTGGGGAGGCACCTCCTCCAATTCTTCCTGAAACGTTCCAAACCACCGGTCCCAAATGCATAGGATCTGCCCCAAATTCTTATCGATATACTCCGGATTGATCGCATGATGCACCCTATGCTGGGAGGGGGTTACAATAATGTATTCTAACCACCCCATCTTTCCAATATGTTGCGTATGATACCAAAATTGCGCAAATAAATGAATGGGCGCGATAATCGCGATTACCTCAGCAGGAACTCCCAAGACGGCAGCAGGGATCAGGAACAATGGAAAATAGCCCAGTAAATTAGAGATCGACTGCCGGAGGGCACAGGCCAAATTGAATTCCTCACTGCTATGATGAATGACATGCTGGTTCCAGAAAAAATTAATACGATGACTTAGCCGATGGTTCCAATAGCCCGCAAAATCTATGGCGAGAAATGCGATGCCCCATACCGCCCATGTAGCTTCAATAGTCGTTAGGGCGACCTGTTCCAGTAAATACGGATAACTGACAATGATAACCCCTAGTCCCAGCGAATCCTTGACAATGTTGGTGAGTCCGGAACTGATGCTGCTTACAGAATCGAGTACCTTGTGTTTCTGATCTTTTACAAAATAGCCATAAAGGATTTCGGCCAACAACAACATGATGAAAAAAGGGATCGCATATAAAAGCGCCGTTGCGTACGTTTCCATGGTTTTTTACTCTATTTTCAATCCTGATTTAAAGATACCGTATAAAATTGAAATTAAACAAGGGTTATGTCAGGAGGTTGAATCCTGAATTCGAAATATAAATCCCTGCCCATGAATATTTTCTATCCGGATGTTCTTGTCCCTTTCAAGATACTTTCGGAGATGGGTTATAAAAACGTTCAGGCTTTTCTTATTAAAATAATCGTTCCGGCCCCATAGGGCCAGCAAGATCTCTTTATGAGTAGCCAGCTGATTCAACCTCGATGACAAGTAGGTCAGGAGTTCATTCTCGCGTGAAGTAAGGTGCATTACCTGCCGCTCATAAATAAGTTCCTGATTCCGCGGATTAAACGTATACTTGCCCAGTTGGCGAACCCCATTCATCTCTCCGGGATAGGTTTGGTCCGAACTGCTTATTCGCATCAGTATGGCCTTTATACGGACAACCAGTTCTTCTTCGTCTATAGGTTTTTTCAGGTAATCCACAGCCCCAAGCGAAAATCCCTTGAGTACATCTACTTTCAGGGATTTGGCCGTCAGAAAGATAAATGGTAGATAAGGATATTGGCTTTTTAAACTGGCCGCAAGGGCGAATCCATCCATCTCAGGCATCATCACATCCAAAACAACCAGGTCAGCATCTTCTTCTGCGAGGTATTCAATGGCTTTTTTCCCATTCACTGCCCAGCGCACCAAGAGCCCTTTTAGCTGCAGGTATTCCGAAAGCAAATATCCTAATGAGGTATCATCTTCGACCAACAGTATTTTGGGGAGATTTTCAGACATGGCTCAACGGTATGCGAACACTAACCTGTGTCCCTTTATTCAATTTACTAGTGATTCTAATTTTACCTTTCATGGCATCTATTACATTTTTAACATAGCTCAGGCCCAGCCCGTATCCCTTTACCTTATACAAATCCCCATCGGTTATCCGGTAATATTTTTGAAAGATAAGCTTTTGATCCTCCTGGCCAATTCCGCGTCCATTATCTTCAATTTCTATATAAAGGTACCCTTTTATTAAGGCAGCTTTAAGGTTTATCACAGGATTGTCTGCGTATTTTTTGGCATTGTCCAAGAGGTTGTAAATGGCATTTTCCAGATGGAAGACCTCCGCATTTATTCGATATTCACCAGGTTGAAGTTCATAGGAGTAGGTTACCTCCTCAAGGGTAACAAGGGTACTAAAGTCTTCGCAAAGTTTCTCCAAGACAGGCCTGAAATCAACTTCCTTCAATTTAAATACTCCCTGCCTTGATTCGAGACGGGCAAGATCGAGCACCCGGTCTATATGAGCCGATAGCCGGTCTACCTGTTGCCGGATAATCTTTAGTACGGGTTTCTGTGCACTGGTAGCATTTTCATCAAGTAATTTACTAGCTAGCCCAATAGAGAAAACAGGAGTTTTCAATTCGTGGGTGAGGTTATTGATAAAATCGTTCGTATGAGTAATCAGGTTCCTTTGCCAGTAATAGGTCCTGAGGATCCATATGATTACCGCAACTATACCACCCAAAAACAAGAGGCTTGGGAGGATGAGACCGTTCAGCTGGAACAGGAAATAAGTACTCAGGTCCCTGAATTTCAATTCCAGGATCACCCGGTCTCCCAGTAATTGCGGTAAATATCCCTGAAGGACAATCGGATACGTAGTAACCTTATCATGGGATTCAAACTTTTTTGGTGATTGAAGGTAGTAGGTGGTATCCTTGGAAAATAATTCATAACTGAATTTTGTTTCTATACCGCTTCTCACGAGACGCTCCGCGATAAAGTCATTCAAAAAAAACCTTGAGGCATCCGCTACGCTGTCTATACTCAGCTTGAAATATGTCGAATCACGCTGGAGTGCTTTACCCACCAAAAAAGTCAGTTGATTACTGGCACTCAAATCATTTTTGATCGCTTCGCCCGCCTCTACAATATTTTTATTGAACTGGACCCTTGCCAAGCTCAGGCCTATCTCCAGGTACTTGAATTGTACGTAGGCCAGGCCAATGACAGACACCACAAAAACAATTATATAAACCCTTCTCTTTTTCAACTCCTTTTTTATTCAATTAAATAAAAATAATCCTTTGGCCTGCGAATTTAAACTTTCATTAATATGTTTAATCTTTCATTAAACTTTATTGCCCAAGCATTAATCCTACCCAAAGCCTAAAGATCATAGATTGCAACAAATTTAATGGTTAATTCAAGTTTTTAAGTTAGTTCTAATTCATTGTTCAGAAAAGCTAACCCAACAAGGTTAGCTTTTTCTTGAATAAAACAATTAAACATTGCAACCATCCCATGAAATTTTTTCACAAAACAGTATCCTTTACATTGGTCCTATTCTCTCTAATGTACACGCCCGTCATCTCTGCACAAGGATGTGTTGCCATAAGACATTTTTCTTCCTGCGTGGGAACGAGTCTTGAAAATAATCTCTTGAATGCAGGTGATCTGCAATTTGGTATGAATTACCGGTATTTTAAATCCTTCAGACATTTTCGCGGTACTGAAGAAGAGCCGGACCGCGTTTCCAATAATACGGAAGTAATTAACCACTCCCATGCATGGGATTTTTTCCTGACCTATGGCCTGAGTAACAGGTGGTATGCCAGTATGACTATCCCCACAGTGATCAATACCCGGTCATCTCTCTATGAACACGGGAGAGAGGAACGGCATACTTCATTTTCCCGAGGATTAGCCGATATACGAATGGGTGTTGGTTATTGGCTATTCGATCTAGAAACACATCCTAAAGGAAATATCGCACTTGGAATGGGCCTGAAACTACCCACAGGCAACTACAATGCATCCGATATCTTTTACAATGTCGGACCCGAAGGTAGTCCACAGGTACGCCCGGTAGACCAGTCTATACAGCCTGGTGATGGCGGTTTTGGCATTACGGTAGATTATCAACTGTACCAGGAGATCGCTCCCCGACTATTTCTCTATTCTGGTGGTTTCTACCTTTTTAATCCAAGGGAAACCAATGGTATTCGGACGTTTCGTGAAACACTCAGCCCCATCCTGCAAAATGAATCCATCATGTCAGTGCCAGACCAGTACTCCATCCGGTTAGGTGCTAGCTTTAGCCTTTCAGATAAAATAACCGCTTCCCTTGGTACCCGGTTCGACGCTGTACCTGTTAAAGACCTTATTGGTGGAAGTGAAGGGTTCCGAAGGCCTGGCAATGTGCTTTCTGTAGATCCAGGACTTAGTTATATGACCCACAACCTTTCAATTAACCTCAATATTCCATTTGCTGTAAGGAGGGAACGGCCACAGAGCGTTACCGATATGGAAACGGAGGCAATCACAGGAAACCCAAGGAATGGTGATGCGGCCTTTGCAGACTATGTGGTTAACCTTTCGGTGGCTTATCGCTTGTCACGACAGCGAATAAAACTTGATCCCGGGCTACAACTGCCCTTCAAAAATGAGTAAAACACTTAACTACGAAACAAAAACAACTCCGGTTATGCTAAAAATTCGTTATTCATATCTCTCAATTCCCATTGGAATCGTCTATCTATGGTTTGGCGCCCTGAAACTCTTCCCAGGACTAAGCCCTGCAGAAGGACTGGCAGCGGAAACGATAGCACGCCTTACATTCCATTTGTTTTCTTCAGAATTCACTCTTGCCATACTAGCCTTATGGGAATGTACCATAGGGGTACTTCTTCTATTTAAAAAAGCCTCCGGAATTGCCATTCCCATGGCTATTATTCACATCCTGCTAACTTTTACCCCTTTACTGCTGCTACCAGATCAGGTCTTTTCAAAAAACCCCCTGGTCCTGACCATAACCGGACAGTACATTGTCAAAAACATCATAATATTACATGTTCTCCTGTTGATCTGGAAAGAATATAGAATCCAAAAGCGAACGGACATACCTTTCAGGGCTAATTGAAAGGTCCAACCATAATATGAGCCCTGTGTGTCCCTGGGTCCATAAGCCATGGCATCCCGGGAGCATGTGGTTTATCTGGCAATCCGGTAGATTCTGTGGTCGCGAATGGGGTATAGATCACGTAGCGGAAGCGGCCGTTGGCCAGCGCTCCTGTCTCTCTATCATAATCTTCTTCGGATCCGAAATAAACATACAACATACTGGGTTCCCTGGGCATCATAAGGGCTCCCGATTCAATTTCGCGCCCACGGATTTCATTGCGCTCCTCCTGTGATTTCCCTTCTGCATTTAGCTCCCGTCCTCTCGCCATGAATGGCTCCAGACGTTTGCTGTAACAACTAACGCTAATACCTTCCCTATCGGGGTTATCAGCAATACAAACAAGATTATTGGTCCCTTCCCTTAAGACCACGAACTCCCCTTTTTCATTATAACCATATACCATAGCACCCTCCTTATCGGCATCCGGGGCAGGCAAAACAGCAGTGGCAATTTGTATGGCCGCAGGAAGTATCTTATGCTCTCTTTTTTGCGAAAACAGGGCGCAAGGGATCAGTATAAAACACAAAATTGAGGTTGCTCTCATAGTAGTACGATTTTCCTAAAGATAAAAAATACTAAAGGAAAAAAGTCATTTCGCTTTCAAATTTGCGGGAATTAATCAGTTGCATTCCAGCGCGTAGTCATCCTCGGCATCTTTGGTCCATTGAGACGGAATGTTCCCCAATATTGCCTGATTCACCTTAATACAGGTCAGTGGATTGTTAGCCACAGAAAAAGTGTTAAGCTGTATACTGCTGGGCACCATAGAAATATCAATGCTCCCCAAATCATTGTTCGCCAACCCCAAAAGCTGCAAAGAGGGATTATCGGTAAGATCGAGCTGGGACAGACTGTTATTAGTAAGTGATAATTTTTCTAAAATGGTCAGATTATCAACAGTAATACTGGTCAAGCCGTTGTTCTCGATATAAACAAACTTAAGCAGCGTATTTCCGGACAAGTCCACCGTACTTAGCAGGTTATCATTAACTGATAAATTCTCCAACCGGGGAAACGCGCCGATACCAGAAAGACTGGTAATCCCTTTGTCATTCATTATCAGTGAGGTAATTTCCTGAATATCGCTGGTTACGACCGATCCATCTTCCACGTCATCGATCCCTAATTCAATTAGTGCCCTTTCAAAGGCGGCATCCGGAATGGGTGTGCGCGCAATGAAAGCTACAGGCGCGTCTTCCTCCGAGTTTGTGTTGTTTGCATCCTCGGAACAATTCCAAAGCAATAGAACCATGCTGCCAAGAAGCAGTAGTTGTACTTTTTTCATGCTATTTTTTTTGGTAAATATATTGTACCCGGTTGAAATCCGTATGTTTCTTAGCTTTTTGTTAAGATAATAGGCCCTATTCAGAAAGGCCTGCGAGGCTTTTCTCCAGGGTGGCGATCTTTTCTTCGGCATCCATGGCCTTTTTTTTCTCGATCGTCACTACTTGTTCCGGTGCATTGCTAACAAAACGTTCGTTCGAAAGTTTCTTTTGGACCGACTGAAGGAAGCCACGGGTATACTGCAGTTCCTCTTTGATCTTTACAATTTCGGCTGCTATATCTATGGTACCGGTCACGGGAACGAAATATTCATCGCTCTTTACCCTGAAAGAAAGTGCACCATCCGGTGCTACGGTGACAGGATCGATACTTTTAATGTTCCCCAGTTTTGTTATAATGGCATTCCAGTCAACTGAGGCTTCCTGTGCATTTAAAACCTGCAGTTCCAGGGCCTCTTTCAGCGGGATATTCTTCTCTTTCCTAATGGTCCTGATCCCCGAAATAACCTCTGTCGTATAGTCGAATGCCTTTAATACGTCCATGTCAAAAGGCTTGGGAGCAGGCCAGGGAGCTATGACCAAGGCCTCTTCAGGAGATCTTTCGGCCATACATTGCCATACCTCCTCGGTGAGAAAAGGCATAAAGGGATGTAAGATCTTCAGATTCTTTTCAAATAAGGAAACGACACTGGCATAGGTTTTGGCATCTATGGGTTTCTTGTATTCTGGTTTCACTATTTCCAGGAACCAGGAGCAAAAATCGTCCCATACCAACTTATAAATGGCCATCAGGGCATCTGAGATCCGGTATTTGGAAAAATGATCCTCGATCTCATTGAGAACCTGGCTAAATTTAGCCTCGTACCAGGCAATTCCAAGTGCAGCAGCTGAAGGTTGTGGTAATTCGGCTACCTCCCATCCCTTTACAAGCCTAAAGGCGTTCCATATCTTATTTGCAAAATTCTTGCCTTGCTGGCAAAGGGTCTCATCAAACAGCAGGTCATTCCCGGCAGCAGAACTCAACAGCAGGCCAACCCTTACCCCATCGGCCCCATAGTTGGCCATCAGGGCCAGCGCATCGGGGGAGTTTCCCAATTGTTTCGACATTTTACGGCGTTCTTTATCTCTCACCAAGCCCGTGAAATAAACATTTTCAAAAGGACGGGCTCCTCTGAATTCGTAGCCGGCTACGATCATCCTGGCCACCCAAAAAAAGATAATATCAGGACCTGTTACCAGGTCATTGGTGGGGTAGTAATAATTAATTTCCTTATTGTCGGGCTCCAAAATACCTCCGAATACACTTATGGGCCATAACCAGGAAGAAAACCAGGTATCCAGCACATCCTCATCCTGTCGCAGATCTTCCATTTGAAGCTTGGGATTGCCCGAGCGCGCTCTGGCTAATGCCAGGGCCTCCTCAGCACTTTCTGCCACGACATGGTCGTCTGCACCGTCTCCAAAGTAATATGCAGGGATTTGCTGACCCCACCACAATTGACGGGAAATATTCCAATCGCGAATGTTTTCCATCCAGAATCGGTAGGTATTCTCAAATTTCTTGGGAAAAAACTTCACCTCCTTTGTCTCTGTGACTGCTTTCAGGGCAGGAACCGCCAGATCTTCCATTTTCAGGAACCACTGGTCTAACAGCCGAGGTTCTATGACGGCCTTGGTCCGTTCAGAAGTGCCTACTTTGTTGGTATAGGGTTCAACCTTTACAAGTGACCCCAACGCCTCCAGTTCTTTTACTATTTCCTTTCTTACCAGAAACCGGTCTTTCCCTTTATAATGAAGGCCGTTTGCATTGAGGGTGGCATCTTCATTAAAGATGTCTATGGTCTCCAGCTGGTGTTTTTCCCCTAATGCCCAATCGTTTGCATCATGCGCAGGCGTTACCTTAAGACAACCGGTACCGAACTCCATATCGACATAGCTATCCTGAATGATCGGAATTTCCCTGTCAGCAACCGGAACAATAGCCTTCTTTCCGCGAAGGTGTTTAAAGCGTTCATCGTCCGGATGGATACAAATAGCCGTATCTCCGAGGATGGTTTCAGGCCTTGTTGTTGCAATGGTCAGGGTATCATTGGTGCCCGACACCTGATAGGCCACATAATAGAGCTGCCCTTGCTTTTCCTCGTAAATAACTTCTTCATCAGACAAGGTGGTTTTTGCCTCCGGGTCCCAGTTTACCATTCGGTAGCCTTTATAAATAAGTCCTTTGTTATAGAGATCTACAAAGACCTTTATCACAGAGGCAGACATATCGTCATCCATGGTAAATTTCGTCCGGTCCCAGTCGCAAGAACACCCAAGTTTCTTTAATTGCTCCAGGATAACACCTCCGTAGGTATGGGTCCAGTCCCAGGCATGGTCCAGAAATTGCTCCCTGGTCAGATCATTTTTTAAGATTCCATCTTCCCGCAATTTCGCTACTACTTTGGCTTCTGTGGCGATAGAAGCATGATCCATCCCCGGCACCCAACAGGCATTTTTTCCCTGTAGCCTTGCCCTCCGTATTAAAACATCCTGTATGGTGTTGTTCAGCATATGGCCCATATGCAGGACCCCGGTAACATTGGGTGGGGGGATCACAATGGTATAGGGCTCCCTCTCATCGGGCTGAGAAGAGAAATAACGGTTTTTTATCCAGTAATCATACCATTTATCCTCTATTTCCTGCGGCTCATATTTTGAAGGGATCTCCATATTTGGTACGATTATTGGTTTAGAAGGTTTCGGTTCGATAGATCCCTCCTAGTGAGGTATCGATCAGCAGTTACCGGGATTAATTTCCGGAAATGAAATACGAAACAAAAATAAGTAACGTTAGTAGATAACAAAAGAATTTTGGATGTTGTTGCAAATATGCTACATTTGAGATTCACTCAAAAAATAAAGTGATGAAAAAAATAGTTTTATTATTATTTATGGGGCTTGTTGTTTTAAGTGTACAAGCGCAGGAAAAAACGGCGAAGATTGAATTTAAATCTGAAACCGTAGACTACGGTGAAATTGAAAAAGGCAGTGATGGTGTACGGGTATTTGAGTTTACCAACACCGGTGATGCACCCCTTATCATCAGTAAAGTAAGTTCCAGTTGCGGATGTACCATCCCAAAAAAACCGGAAGCACCTATCCTACCGGGAAAAACAGGTGAAATTCAGGTAAAATACGACACCAACAGGGTTGGTCCTATTAGAAAGGCGATCACCGTAATCTCTAATGCAGACACCCCTACCAAAGTACTTAAGATAAAAGGAGAGGTAAAGGCCATAGAAGGCAAATAAGTTATGCCCATCTTAATGATAAAGAAACCCTGTCAGCAATGTCAGGGTTTTTTCTTGAATACATCTTTCAGGGTAAAGGAAAAGACCAGATCCTTTTTATAACGCTCAATCAGTAAGCGCACTTTCTTTCCCTCCTTCTCATTGATCATTTGCATGATCTCCTGCAATTTGTATTTGTGGATGGGTTTTCCGTTCACGGCCAGGATGACATCGCCTTCACGAAGTCCCGCTTCTTCAGCCGGACTGCCGGCTCTGATTGCAGATACGATAATCTCCGGAACAATGCTTAGGCGGGTCCTGTTCTCCATTAAAATCTGAACATCACCGAAAGAGCGTTCGTCATTTTTAACAACGCCTCTGCTATCCGTAATGCGCTCTGCAATGTAGCGAACTCCTTTATGCTGTATTTCAAGGCCACTCATGTTGAAGGTGAAAGGGGCTTTAAAATGACCATTTTTGCTCAGGCTTACCTCATTGCCCTGGTAATTGAAAACAATATTGAATCTTCTGAGAATTTCCCCTCCTACGGTACCATTTCTGTCTCCATGGTCTTTAATACTACTAAAAGAGAACATATCCGGAAAAGCCGCTTTTGCATCCTTTAACACATAACTGCCCAGCGTAATGCTTCTGACCTTGGTCCTTTTGCCAAAAATACTACCATTCAGTCCTTTGCCCAGGTAATCCACATAGTGGTCTTCAGGAATATTGATGCCTTTTTCCAGGTCCTGAAATAACCAGACTGCATCACTGCTGCCAGTATCTACCAGCAATTTCACCGGAACATCTTCCATTTCGTCAAAGCTTACCTTGCCATCCAAATACGCTTTCCGGTCAATAATAGATAATGGCAGGGTTTGCACCTTCTTGGAGGGCTTGCTTTTATAATATCTGGGATCATGGAATTTAATTGACTGGTTCCCGTAATTGATCTCCACTACAAAATCGCGAAAAAGGTCAAAACCAATGATACCATGGATGGGTATCCCCAGGCTTGGAGAAAAATTGATATCCTTATCCAGGACCACATAAAGTTGTTGATCCAGGTTCTTTATTTTTTTGAATTTGAAACTATTGCCTCTTGAATTCAGGGCTTTTAAAGGTTCGCCTGCACCTAAACCATTAATGGTGATCTCGGACACATTCTTCAATTCTATGGAATCCTGATCGGACAAATTGAATAAAATAGGGTTACTGACACCAGAATCCAGGATAAAGTTTAAACGGGCATCATTTATTTCCAAAGGAATCACGATCAGGTTATTGATCAGCTCGAAATTTACTTTTTCATATTTAGTGCCTTCGGGCAAGGTAAACCTTTGCCCAAAAACCATCACGGAACAGCATAAAAAAAAGATCGATATGTAGTACTTATATGGTCGCAAAATGTTGTTTTCTAAACTGTTACCATTCCTAAGATACGAATTTATGTTACAGGCCATCAATTTTTAACAAGAACTTAAGCCAAAAACAATATAAATAAGGCGCTTGTTGTTTTGTCCGCCAGTATTTCTCATTTTTGCTTAAAATTACGCTACCATGCCTGCTATTTCAAAGAAAGGGCTTTCTATGCCCGAATCTCCTATCCGTAAACTCGTACCCTATGCCGAGGAAGCAAAAAAAAGAGGGGTTCAGGTCATTCATTTGAATATTGGACAACCCGATATCAAAACCCCGCAAATAGCGCTCGATGCGGTTAAGAATAACAACATAGAAGTACTGTCATACAGCCGTACCGAGGGAACCGACCAATACCGTGAAAAAATTGCTGCCTATTACGCCAAACACCGTATTCATGTGTCCCATAAAGATATCATTGTCACCACCGGTGGTTCGGAGGCACTGTCCTTTGCCATGGGATGTATTGCCGACACAGACGACGAGATCATTATTCCGGAACCCTTTTATGCCAATTACAATGGCTTCGCCATTGCCGCAGGAGTGAAGGTGGTTCCTGTCGTCTCAAAAATTGAAGACAATTTTGCCTTGCCCCCAATTGAAGCCTTCGAAGAGCGCATCGGACCAAAAACAAAAGCAATTCTGATCTGTAACCCCGGAAATCCTACCGGATATTTATACAGCAAGGATGAGATAAAGAAATTGGCTGCCCTGGTAAAGAAATACGATCTTTTTCTGGTAGCAGACGAAGTGTACCGCGAATTTGCCTATGACGGGGTAACCCACTATTCCATTTTGGAGGAACCGGGATTGGAAGCCAATGCCATTGTCATAGATTCTGTTTCTAAGAGATACAGCATGTGTGGCGCAAGGATTGGCTGTATTGTGAGTAAGAATAAAGCATTGATCCAGTCTGCTATGAAATTCGCACAAGCCCGACTCTCCCCTCCCACCTATGCACAGATAGCGAGTGAAGCGGCCCTAGACACGCCACAGTCTTACTTTGATGCCGTGAAAGAAGAATACGTGGAAAGAAGAAATATTTTGATACGGGAACTCCGAAAAATTCCAGGTATTAAAATTGCAAAACCACAAGGGGCTTTTTATTGTATGGTTGAATTGCCGGTAGCAGATGCCGATGATTTTGCGCAATGGCTGCTCGAAAAATTCAATGTTGACGGGGAAACGGTCATGGTAGCCCCGGCAGCGGGCTTTTATGCCACCGAGGGCTTGGGTAAAAACCAGATCAGAATAGCCTATGTCCTTGAAAAAGAATTACTTATAAGAGCAGTAGCTATTTTGGGTAAAGCACTTAAAACCTATTAGCAGGCGTGAAAATACAGCAAAACGTCTCACTAAAACAGTATAACACCTTTGGCATTGATGTCAAGGCCAAGTACTTTGTGGAAGTTACTTCTCAGGAGGAATTGAAAGCAGTATTACGGTCAGAAGAATACCCGGACAAATTTATTCTCGGTGGTGGCAGTAATATGCTGCTAACTAAAGATGTTGAGGCCCTGGTGATCCTGATCGGACTCAAAGGGATCCGCATTACAGAAAAAGAGCCTCTCTTTACCCATGTAGAGGTCATGGCGGGAGAAAATTGGCATCATTTGGTCCTTTGGACCCTGGAACAGGACCTGGGCGGACTTGAAAACCTTTCCCTTATCCCGGGAAGTGTAGGCAGTGCCCCCATTCAAAATATCGGGGCATATGGGGTGGAATTGAAGGATCATTTTCACCACTGTGAAGTAATGGATCTGGATACACAGGAAACCAGCACATTTTCGCTGGCCGAATGTCAATTTGGGTATCGGGATTCCTATTTCAAAAAAGAAGGTAAAGGGAAGTACGTAATTACATCGGTAACTTTCCGGTTATCTTCAAAAAATCATGTGCTTCACACAGGCTATGGCACCATAGCAGCAGAACTGGCCGCAACCGACATTGCACATCCTACTATTCAGGATATTTCCAGTGCGGTGATCCGGATCCGTCAAAGTAAATTGCCAGATCCTAAAATATTAGGGAACAGCGGTAGTTTCTTCAAAAATCCGGTTATTTCCATAAAACACTACCAGGACTTGCTTCAGGACCATCCGCAATTACCTTCTTACAAGGTAGCAGATAATGCGGTGAAGATCCCTGCCGCCTGGTTGATCGAAGCTTGTGGCTTTAAAGGAAAAAGGGTGGGAGATGCCGGCGTACATAAGAACCAGGCATTGGTACTTGTCAATTACGGCAACGCATCAGGAACGGAGTTACTGGCCTTGGCCAGGAAGATCCAGCGTTCGGTATCGGACGCTTTTGGGATTACAGTAGAACCGGAAGTAAATGTTTTTTGATAAATCCTGATAAGAAGGGTCTAATTACCGCTCCTTATTATCTCATCACCTGTTCTTTCCCAAAAAAATAACCCCCGAAAATGATTGTCCCGAGGGTTATATCGAACCAAACCAACCAAAAACTAAATGCACAAAAGGCAGCTGCACATTTATCTAATTAAACTTGAGATCACGTTAATTTAAGAATCAATTTTATAAATTAGCGCTTCCACTATATACGCAATAAACGATATTTTGGGATGCCTCCCGGGTATTTTTTAATATCGCAACCAAACATGAGTATACTCCTCGAAAAACATATTGTCGAATTGTTACAAGAACGTAACGATAAGGCATTATCATTGCTTTATGAGCATTATGGAGACACGCTTTATGGGGTGGCCTATAAAGTGGTGAAGGACGAGGAACTGGCTCAGGACGTGGTCCAGGAAAGTTTTGTGAAGATCTGGAAAAAATCGGATTCCTATGACCCTGCCAAGGCAAAGCTTTTCACCTGGCTTTTTCGGATCACCAGAAATACGGCCATAGACAAATTAAGAAGTATCAGCACCAAAGGTGATAAGGAAATCCAAATAAGTGATTCAAACGTATATAAATTAGGAATTGATAGCATCAGGCCCGAATTGATGGATGTCAAAGAAAATCTTGATAAAATAGAAAGCAAGTACCAAATAGTGCTAGATGCCCTATTTTTTCAGGGAATGACACAACAAGAGGCCAGCGAAGAATTAGGGATACCTTTAGGGACCATAAAATCCAGATTAAAGATCGGATTGCGGGAACTAAAAAAAATATATGGCACCTCTATGATGCTTTTGACCATTTTTAATTTGTTGTCATGAAAGAAAAAATACAATCGTTTTTAGAATCAGACCTTCTTGAGAAGTACCTCTTAGGTAGTACCAGTGAGGAAGAAAGCGCTCAGGTGGAACGCTATATCATTATGTATCCTGAAGTCAGGAAGAGCTATGAAGAACTTCAGGAAAATCTGGAAATTTTTGCAAGGCTGCACGCTATCAAATCACCGGAAGGACTCAAGGCAAAAATTCTTCATCGGATCAGAATGCAGGATACAGGCCGAAGGAAAGTGCGCAGATTTGCCATTGCAGCCAGCATTGCTGCCTTTATCTTTGCCGGGTCCTCGTATTTTTTCTGGGATCAGAATATGAACCTGAAGAATGAAAACTCCATAGTAAACAACAGGATATTGAATCTGGAGGCCGACATGAAGCAGCAATTGGAAGACGTTCGGAACCAATTCATTGTGCTGAACAATCCACAAACAAAAAAGTTTTATGTTAACGGTAACAACAAGGCAAAGGACCTGAAAGCTGTGGCGTATGTTAATCCGGTAAAAAAATTGTCGTACATAAACGTTCGAAACCTGCCTCAACTGCCGGAGGATAAGTGTTACCAGATGTGGGCAGAAGTTAATGGCGAAATGGTGAACCTTGGGATCATCAAGAAAATAGAAGACAAAGACCGCTTGTTGGCACTCCCCTATGGCGAGAACGCGATCAGTTACATTACCATTGAACGTCAGGGAGGCAATACGAGCCCTACGGTACAGAATATCGTAGCCAATATATCCTACTGACAAACACCTTAAGAATATTGATGTAAGCCCCTTTTTGGGGCTTAATTTTTGTATCTTTGCCCAAAGCAGTAACATGAAGTTGATTTTATTAACCATAGGCCTTCTAGCTGTCGCTTTTGCTGGTATTGCGATAAAAATATGGGCTAAGAAAGACGGTAAATTTGCCGGAACCTGTGCAAGTCAAAGTCCCTTTTTAAATAAAGACGGTCAGGCTTGTGGCCTATGCGGGAAACTCCCTACTGAACAAGAATGCAGGAATGAGTCTGCAGCCCAATAAGTCACTGTCAAGTCCTTCTTACTAAACGCCTTTAACCCATCCAAGTGGATACGTCTTCTGCTACATTAAAAGACACCATCAATAAAGCCAAAACCGGCAGCCAAATGGCTTTCAGTAATCTGTTAGACTCCTTTTGGAATGACGTCTATGGATTTCAGCTGCTGCGTACCAAGAATGAAAATGATGCCGAAGACATCTGCATTCAGACGTTTTCCAAAGCCTTTGACAAGATCCATACCTATGACGAGGCCTACGAATTTAAAACCTGGTTGATCGCCATTTCCAAAAACATTCATGTAGATCTGTTACGCAAAAGGAAAAGGAATGTCCTGGAATACAATACGGAGGGGAATCAGGATGTCATAAAAAAAGTGCTCGATGACGCCCCATCGGCGGAAGATCGGTTGATCACTGAACAAAACCTGGCTTCCCTGCTGGATCATATTAAAAAGCTAAAGCCCCATTATCAGGAAGTGATCAATCTCCGGTATTTTCGCGAAATGTCTTATGCCGACATTGCCAAGGAGCTTGGGGAACCGATAAACAACGTTAAGGTAAAGCTTTTAAGGGCAAAGAAACTGCTGGCAGAGATCATTACCTCCCCTTAAGAACCCATGGTTTCCATGGTGGATCGACCCATTATTTGTTTGTATATTTGCGTAAAATTTTTCTATGAATATGGAAACCACTGCAAATGTGCTGCCTCCTAAAGGAAAACCAAAATGGTTGCGTGTAAAATTGCCTACCGGAAAAAAATACACACAACTCAGAGGTTTGGTAGATAAATACAACCTGCATACCATCTGTACTTCCGGGAGTTGTCCCAATATGGGTGAATGCTGGGGAGAAGGAACAGCCACTTTTATGATCCTTGGAAATATCTGCACCAGATCTTGTGGTTTTTGCGGTGTAAAGACCGGTAGACCAGAAGCCGTAGATTGGGAGGAACCCGAAAAAGTAGCCAGATCTATTAAGATCATGGGGATTAAGCATGCAGTGGTCACTTCGGTAGACAGGGACGACCTGAAAGATATGGGCTCTATCATCTGGGCCGAAACCGTTAAAGCGATCCGAAGGATGAATCCGGAAACGACCCTCGAAACGCTGATCCCGGATTTCCAGGGCATACAAACCCATTTGGACCGAATTGTAAAAGTGGCCCCTGAGGTGGTTTCCCACAATATGGAAACCGTTAAGAGGCTAACCAGAGAAGTGCGTATACAGGCGAAATACGAACGCAGCCTTGAGGTGCTGAGGTATCTTAAGGAAGCCGGTGTTCACAGGACTAAATCGGGTATCATGCTTGGCCTGGGGGAATTAGAGGAAGAAGTTATAGCAACTATGGAAGACCTTAGAAAAGCCAACGTAGACGTTGTAACCATTGGCCAGTACCTCCAGCCTTCAAAAAAGCACCTGCCTGTCAAGGAATTCATTACCCCTGAGCAATTCAAAAAATATGAAATGCTGGGTCTTGAAATGGGCTTCCGCCATGTGGAAAGCGGGGCATTGGTACGCTCGTCCTACAAAGCACACAAGCATATTCTATAGTGGAGAACGAACCCTAATAATTCCCGCCATGCCCTTATTTATAAAGGACTGACGGGATTTTTTTTATATGAAACATATCAATGTAGGCATTAACGGATTCGGACGTATTGGCAGGACCCTCTTTCGCCTTTTGAACGGACATCCTTCCATACAGGTAACAGTCATCAATGACCTTGCAGATACCCCTACCCTGGCCCATTTGATAAAATACGATAGTATTCATGGTCCCTTCGGCAAAGAGGTAACCCATGACACCAACGGGATCCTAGTAGATGGTATGCCTGTCCTGGTGCAACACGGGGAACATCCATCGGAGATCGACTGGTCCAAGGGAAAGGTAGATGTTGTGGTGGAGGCCACCGGCAGGTTCAAGACAAGGGATTCCTTGCAAAAACACCTTCAGATGGGCGTGAAGAAAGTAATACTTTCGGCACCGCCTGCAGATGATGATATAAAAATGATCGTTTTTGGCGTAAACGAGGGGTCGTTAAGCCGGGAAGATGATATTTTTTCAAATGCTTCGTGTACCACCAATAATGCGGCACCCATGATCAAGGTCTTAAACGACCATTGGGGGGTAGAACAGGCCTATATCACCACGGTTCATTCATTCACCTCAGACCAAAGCCTTCATGACCGGCCCCACCATGATCTGAGAAGGGCCCGTGCAGCCACCCAGTCGATCATCCCTACCACTACGGGAGCGGCAAAAGCGCTGACCCGTATCTTTCCCGAATTGGCCGGTGTAATTGGTGGTTGCGGAATACGGGTACCCGTTCCTAACGGCTCCCTGACCGATATTACCCTCAACCTCAAAAAAGAGACTTCCATAAAAGAAATTAATGATACTTTTGAAAAGGTTTCTGAAAATGAGCTAAAAAACGTACTTTTTTATACGAAAGATCCTATTGTTTCAATAGATATAAACAATAGTTGCTATTCCTGTACGTTTGATTCTCAGATGACTTCTGTACTGGGGAGAATGGTGAAAGTCATAGGATGGTATGACAATGAAACCGGGTACAGCAGCAGGATCATTGATGTAATTGAATTGTTACAAGACAAAAAATACATTTGATATTCCGAAAACCACATACAAAACTTTTCACACTGCTACTTATACTGGCCCTATCCCTCTCATGGAGTGCCTTAAGGTCTCAACAAACGAGCCATACGGAAAAGTTGCTTGAGCAATACTTTTTAGAGTATACTGTCTATAAAAATCAGAACAAACTGGATCAGGCATTCGAAACCCTTGATAGAGCCAGGAAACTGGCCGACAGCACGGAGGACGAAAAAGGCCTTATTGATGCTTTTCAACGATTCGCCCTGCTCGATCTGATAAGGAGAGACAGGAGTAATGCCGAATTCTATGAAGCAAGAGCGGCCAGAATGCTCAACGATTATACAACCTATCGCTATGGCGAAGCCTATCAAAAATACGTAGAAGCCGAACTTCTGTTTGATGCAGGTCAGAACTTCCAGGCCCAAAAAAGAATCGAGGTGGCCAAAGAGTTAAGCAACGACCGGAACCTGCTCAACAATATGCTGCTTCTCGAAGGGAAGATTTATATGAGCATCCAAGCCTATGAGAAGGCAGGCGTCAGTTTTAACTCCTTAGTCGTAAATGATGACCCGGTCGAAAAAGCCTATCTGGCGACCAAGGCGCATTTAGGTCTTGCAGACCTTTTCATAAGAACGCAAAATTATAAGGAAAGCATAAAAAATGGCCTCAGTGCCCTGGAGATGGCGCGCACTAATAATTTTGTCGATGATCTGCTGCTGGCCAATGAATATCTTGGAGTGGCCTATGAAAAGAATGAAAATTATCGAATGGCCCTTCTGCATAAAGAAAATATTGTACGGATCAAAGATTCGGTTTTTACCCTGAATAAGCTCAAAACCGAGACAAACAGGGCAGATCAGATCCAGATGGAGGTATATAAGACTGAAATTAGCCGACAGGATGAACGGATCGAAGATCTCAGCGAATCGGCTAACAGGTCCGAGATCACGGCCATCCTCACCTCTGCTTTCCTGACCATTATCTCCCTGTTGGCAGTATCTCTTTACCGCAACAACCAGATCAAATTAAAGACCAACGACTTGTTGCAGACCAAGAACAAGGAATTGCAGGCAGCAAGGGACGCCGCGGTTCAGGCGATGGAAGCCAAGACCAATTTCCTTTCTACTGTTAGCCATGAATTGCGCACGCCCCTGTATGCGGTCACAGGACTTACCCACCTCTTACTGGAAGAAAACCCGAGTGATCATCAGAAGGAGCATCTAAAATCCCTCAAATTTTCCGGCGATTATTTATTGAATTTCATCAATGATATCCTTCAGATCAATAAAATTGATGCAGATAAATTAGAACCTTCGAACATCGACTTTTACCTGAAGAAGATCATCAGTGAGGTTATTGATTCTTTGCAAAACAGTGCCAAGGAAAACCATACCACATTAAAGCTGGAATACGATGATAATATCCCGCAGCACTTAATGAGTGACCCCCTAAAACTGTCGCAGATCTTTATCAACCTCATCGGCAATTCCATCAAATTTACGAAAGGCGGGGTGGTTACCATGGTCGCCAAATTAGTAAAGAAAGAGGAGGAATTCGTTACGCTGTACTTTGAAGTAAATGACACGGGGATCGGAATTTCGGAAGAACAGCAACAGCATATTTTTGACAGTTTCGAACAGGGCTCCATACAGATAAACCGTGAATATGGCGGCACAGGACTTGGGCTTACCATTGTGAAGAGTCTCCTGGGCCTTTTTGACAGTCAAATCCACTTAAAAAGTGAATTAGGGAAGGGCAGCACCTTTTACTTTGAACTGGTCCTGAAATGCAAAGACAGCCTTGTAGACGACATCCCGTTTGAAATAGAGCAGAAGGAGTACGACCTTAACGGAATGCATGTACTGGTAGTGGAAGACAATAAAATCAATCAGGTTATCACCAGAAAAATGTTGAACAAACGTGGTGTAAGCTGCGATATCGCCGAAAATGGCACAGAAGCCATAGACCTTGCCAACAAGAATCACTATGATGGTATCCTTATGGATATCCATATGCCGGGCATCAGTGGTGTGGAAGCGACCACAGAGATCAGGAAATTCGATCGTGAAACACCCATTATAGCCCTAACCGCTATTTCCCTTGATGACAGCCTGGAGACCTTCTATGCAGCTGGCTGCAACGATGTGGTCACAAAACCTTTTAAACCGGAAGTATTTTATCAAAAAATAGGGGAGAATTTCCTGGAACCAAAACAACGAAAATCCCTTTCATAGCGCCTTTAGCGCCTTCAGAATGCGTTCCTTACCATCGCCAAGGAAAAGGTGTTTTACTTGAAGATAACAGGCCTTCGGAACTGCCTTTCCCATTCGGGCGAAATCCTTTTCAGTAGTGATGATCATGGGTTCGGCATTAAATTGTGCCAATTCCTTTGCTGTGAAAAAATGGTGATCCGGAAATTGCTTATGCGCTGTAAAGAGTCCCTGGGAGGCAAGGAATTGCAGCAAAGGTTTCGGATTGGCAATTCCTGTGACCACCATAACTTTTTGTCCCTTAAGTGTTTGAAGCGAAATCGGTTCAGCTGCCCCCCTTAATTGCAGATCGTACGCCAAACCACAAAAGAGCACCTCTTGATGTGGCAATGGGTTAATGCGGCCTATGATTTGAGCGCGCGTTGTTTCACTGATATCCAACGGGCACTTCGTAACCAGAATAAAGTGTGCCCTTCGGGCTTCCTTTTTGCTATCCCTCAATTGTCCGCTGGGCAAATAGCAATCATCCGTATAAGGGTTCTGATACGTTGTAAGCAGGATGTTTATCCTGGCGGTTACTTTTCGATGCTGAAAGGCGTCATCCAGCAAGATCAGTTGTGGTCCAATTGCCTCCTCTATCCTTGCAATACCCCTTTGTCTGTTTGCATCAACGGCAACCGTGCAATCCGGAAAATTCCTGGCGATCTGTAAGGGCTCGTCCCCTACCTCCTCTGCCGTATGTTCCGATTGTACCAATACAAAACCCTTTGTCTTCCTTTTGTATCCCCTGCTTAATACTGCCAATGACCTGTGCGCCGAAAGTTGCTCCAGGATCCACTCGATCATCGGGGTTTTTCCGGTACCCCCAACACTGAGATTTCCGATACAGATCGTAGGGGTCTCAAAACGCCTGGTAGCAAAAATACCCAGGTCATAACAACTATTTCGCACATAGACCACTGCTGCATATAGGAGGGATATCGGAAAAGCTATTTTTCTCAGGAGTTGCATCGGAACGAAAATATAATATTTTATCTTTAACCTTTGTAAATGTAAGGATGATTGTACAAGAAGTTGCGGATATCTTAGAAGAACTGGCCCCCCTGCCATTAGCGGAGGATTTTGACAATGTCGGATTGCTTGTGGGCAATCCGCAGCAAACGGTCAGCGGGATCCTGGTTACCCTCGACACCCTGGAATCTGTAGTGGAGGAAGCTATTGAAAAGAACTGCAATCTTATCGTAAGTTTCCATCCTATTGTTTTTAGCGGACTTAAGAAAATTACAGGACGGACCTACGTGGAACGGGTGGTCATCAAGGCTATTGAGCATGGGATCAGTATCTACAGCATGCATACGGCCCTCGACAATGTTTCTCAAGGGGTCAATCACAAAATTTGTGAAGTTCTCGGCATATTGAATCCCCGTGTTTTGATCCCAAAAGCAGGGACGATCAAAAAACTGATCACCTATGTGCCTGAAGCCAGTACCCAAAAGGTAAAGGAGGCGCTGTTTGCTGCAGGAGGAGGCACAATTGGCAATTACAGCCATTGCAGCTTTGTCCTGGAAGGTACAGGCAGTTTTCGTCCCGGGGACCAGGCGAATCCGGTAATGGGCACTATTGGAGACGACCATTACGAGAAGGAAAACCAAATCCACATGACCTTCCCGGCAGCGGTTGAAAAGGATCTTTTGAAAGCCCTTTTTGAGAACCACCCCTATGAAGAGGTAGCCTATGAGATCTATAGTTTGGACAACAGGCACCAACAACTGGGTATGGGAATGATAGGAGCACTGAAAGCCCCCATGGAAGAAGGGGCATTTCTGCAACATCTCAAAGAAAAGATGCATACGCCCTGTATCAGGCATTCTGCTTTGCGCGGGAAATTGATCCATAAAGTAGCCGTATTAGGAGGTAGTGGTGCCTTTGCGATAGGTGCCGCCAAGGCTCAGGGAGCCGACCTATTTATCACGGCAGATATTAAATATCACCAGTTTTATGAAGCAGAAAATAGGCTGGTCATTGCAGATATAGGCCATTATGAATCAGAACAATACACAAAAAACCTATTGGCAGATTATCTTACGAAAAAAATCCCTAATTTTGCAATCGCTTTATCAGAAAGCATAACAAATCCCATTAAGTATTATTAAAGTATGGCAGCAAAGAAAGAAACTACGGTAGAGGATAAATTAAGAGCCCTTTATGACCTGCAATTGATAGATTCAAGGGTAGATGAAATTAGGAATGTACGTGGAGAATTGCCTTTGGAAGTTGAAGACCTTGAAGACGAGGTCCTGGGTCTCAAGACAAGAATGGACAAATTAAAAACAGATCTGGAGACCATCAACTATGAGATCACAGCGAAGAAAAACCTCATTGATGAAGCTAAGGGCCTGATCAAAAAATATGCTGATCAGCAAAAAAATGTGCGAAACAGCCGGGAATTCAATTCTCTTGCCAAAGAAGTAGAATTTCAGGAATTGGAGATCCAATTGGCCGAAAAGAATATCAAGGAATTTAAGGTACAGATAGAGCAAAAGAAAGAGGTCATTGCCGAAACCAAAGAGCGTCTAAGCGAAAGAGAATCGCATCTTAAGCACAAGAAAAGTGAGCTGGATGCTATTTTAGCGGAGACCGAAAAAGAAGAAAAAGCCCTCTTGGAACAAAGCGATAAGTTCGAAAAACAGATTGAAGAACGTCTGGTGACGGCGTATAAGCGCATTCGTACCAATGTTAAGAACGGTCTTGCGGTTGTACCTATCGAAAGAGGCGCTTCTGGAGGTTCTTTCTTTACCATTCCACCTCAGGTTCAGGTAGAGATTGCCACCAGAAAAAAGATCATCACTGACGAACACAGTGGCCGTATTCTGGTAGATCCGGTTCTGGCTGAAGAAGAACAGCAGAAAATGCATAAAATGTTCTCGAACATTTAACCAACGCATGTCGGTATAGAAAAGCCATCTTAATTAAGGTGGCTTTTTTTGTGCTTTTATGGCTAGTAGCATCCGCCTATCATAGACAGCTCCAGATCGCTACCCTTTTATTTAATGATCCTAATGAGTACCGTACTTCAAGGGCGAGACCTATCTGACTTTAACATGAGAAGATCGGAACGTAGAAATAAGCCTGAAGATTAAGGAATGGCAGTAGGATGCTGTACCAGTAATTGCCGTATCTTATTTTCAACTTCGCTGGAATTCCATTTTTCCTCAATGCCTGGTAATTTCATTACTTCCTGCATGATGCTTTCCTGAATATCACCAATGGCCAGTGCTTCGGCATACGGACGATGTGAAAAAGTAACCCTGGAATAGGTAGGGATCCACAACTCAGGATATTTCTCCGAAAACCATTTCTCTATTTTCTTTTGCAAAAGGAATTTTGGGTCTGCCGTTTTGCTGCTCATCTCCATAAAATTGCGGTAGCTTAGCTCGGCGATGGCATCTGCATTCGGCTTCCGCTCTTTTTGAAACGTCTGAAAAATACGTTCCCAGTCATCTCCGTATTGTTTCATGATCCGGGAGAGCACAAAGATGTCTTCAAACCCTGCGTTCATTCCCTGACCAAAGAAAGGCACCACTGCATGTGCAGAATCACCCACCAGGGCTACCTTATTCCAATAGGTCCATGGATAGCATTTCATAGTGACCATGGCACTGGTCGGATTTTGAAAAAAGTCTTGTGTAAGGTTCTCTATGTCTTGCATGACATTGGGGAAATACCTTGTGAAAAAGGCAGTCGCCTCCTCCTTGGTCCTGATCTTTTCAAAAGAGACCTCCCCTTCGAACGGAAGGAACAACGTACAGGTAAAACTCCCATCCATGTTAGGCATAGCGATGAACATGAAGCGACCCCGGGGCCAAATATGGAAGGAGTTTTTGTCCAGTTTGTGCGTCCCATCGTCGTTGGGAGGAATTGTAAGTTCCTTATAGCCCACATCCAGAAAATCCTGGGAATAATCGAAACGGCTGCGCCTTTGCATTTTATGCCTGATCCTGGAAAAGGCGCCATCACACCCAAAGACCAGGTCATACTTATAGGCCTTCCATTCACTTTTCTCGGTTTCCCCTGAATAAAGCGTGGCACTAGGCAGGTCTACGTCCCATATTTTTTCATTGAATTTGAACAGCACTCCCGCCTCTTCGGCCAGGTCGATCATTTTTTTGTTGAGTACACCCCTGGAGATCGACCAAATGGCCTCTCCATCCTTGCCGTATTTTTGAAAATACAGTGGCTTTCCAAGCACATGCATGGCCCTTTTATCGAGGGGAATGGCGATCTTTTTAATGCGCTTTTCAATTCCCACTTCCCTTAGGGCATTCCACCCTCGATCGCTCATGGCAAGATTGATGGACCTTCCCGAAAATTCAATCGTACGGATATCCGGACGGCGGTCAAACACCGTGATCTGGTGGCCAAATTGACGAAGATAGATGGCCAGAAGGGAACCAACGAGTCCTGAACCGACAATGGCAATGTTTTTTGGGCTTTGGGTCATGGTATCCCGGGGGAAATTAATTACTAGGTCTAAAAGTAAGAAAATAAACCAATAGAAACAGCGGAATGGTTAAATGGACCATCCTGTAATTTACCAAACCCTTAACGTTAATTTGTTTACTGTTTTAATAATTTCGATAAACATTAATACGCACGTGATCTACTACAACCAGAAAGACATCTCTCAACTGCCTTCACGGTTCAGGGCAAACATGATCAACAGTTTAACAGGTTATAAATCATGTAACCTTATCGCCACAAAAGGTATCGATGGCACCTCCAACCTGGCTGTTTTCAGTTCGGTTATGCACCTGGGCAGTTCCCCGGCCCTGCTCGGCTTTATGCTACGACCCCTTACTGTGAGGAGGGATACGTACCGCCACCTGAAAGAACAGCCGTTTTTTACGGTAAATAGTGTAACGACGGAGTTATTTAAAAAAGCCCATCAAACATCGGCCAAATACGATAAAGGCGATTCAGAATTTAATAAGGTCGGGGTAACCGAAGAATACATGGGCCATTTTCCTACCCCATATGTTAAAGAAAGTCCCGTAAAAATAGGCTGCCGTTATGTTAATGAATATGAGATCAAAGAAAATGATTGCCGTTTGGTTGTTGCTGCTATTGAAGAGGTCTATTTTGAAGCTGAAATGATAGAGACCGATGGTTTTTTAAGGCTGGAAAGGGCCGATACCGTTGTAGCCATGGGTATGGATGGCTATGCCTTGCCTGCTTTTTTGGACCGTCTTGCCTACGCGCAACCAGATGCCACAACCCGATCTTTATAAAATGCCGCACAAGAAACAGCACCTCCCTTCCAAAACCTGCAAAACTTGCAACAGACCATTTGTATGGCGTAAAAAATGGGAGAAAAACTGGGAAGCAGTGCGTTATTGCGGTGAACGCTGTCGCAGGGCAAAAACAACGGAAAAAACATTTTAACAGAACAAAAATCAGAAAGAACCATGAGCAGCTTGGTATGGTTTCGCAATGACCTGCGCGTGCACGATAATGCCTCCCTGATGCAGGCATGCCAGGACGACACTGTTGTTGCTATTTATTGTATTGACCCGGCTGCCTTTAAAAAAGGCCCTTTCGGCTTTAAAAAAATGGAGCGCTACAGGGCTAAATTTTTATTGGAAACCCTGGAAATACTCCAGAAAAACCTGGCTAAGCTCCATATAACCCTCCTTGTCTACCACAAACCAGCCCAAGAGATCATTCCCGAAGTGATCCAAAAGTATAAACTCCAAAAAGTATACCTGCAGCGAGAATGGACCAGGGATGAGCATGTGGAATTGGAACAAGTGAAACAAAGAGTACCTGCCTCCATCTCCCTCATTGAATCTTTTGACCAGTTTTTATGTCACCCGGAGGATATTCCATACGAAGGTATCTCCCAGATACCGCAGGTATTTACCCCATTCAGGAAAAAATGCGAGCTTCATTGCCCAATCAGGCCCTCCATCCCTGTTCCTGAGAAAAAAGCGCCATCGAACCTCCTTGGATACCAAACACAGGTTCCGACATTGGAGGACCTTGGCTTCGAAGCATTTGAAATACATCCCCATACTGCTTTTCCTTTTAAAGGAGGCGAAGATGCGGCCATGGAGCGGATCCGGGAATATTTTTGGGCAACTAAAAAAATAGCTTATTATAAAAAAACAAGAAACGGCCTGCTGGGCACTAACTACAGTTCCAAACTATCTGCCTGGTTGGCCAATGGAAGTCTTTCGGCCAGACAGGTCTTCTGGGAACTAAAAAAGTTCGAGGAAACTGTTATAAAAAATGAGGATACCTATTGGCTATTGTTTGAGCTGCTCTGGCGCGACTATTTTAAATATATCTCTATGAAGTATGGCAACAAGATCTTCCTCCTGGGTGGCATTCTAAACAAAACCTATGTATGGGAATACTCTGAGAAAGCCAAAAATAGCTGGCTCCATGGCTACACCGAAGAACCTTTTGTCAATGCCAATATGAAAGAACTGGCCCTAACCGGTTGGATGAGTAATCGGGGAAGGCAGAACGTTGCCAGTTACTGGGCAAAAGAACTACGGCAGGACTGGCGTATCGGTGCCGCCTATTTTGAGGCCATGCTAATCGATTACGATGTCCATTCCAATTGGGGTAACTGGATGTATAACAGTGGCGTTGGAAACGATCCCAGAGACCGTAAATTTAATATCAAACGACAAGCCGAACAATACGATGGAGATGGTAAATTTCAGCGGCTTTGGCTACAGGACACCTTATTTTAAAGCATTATGAAGAGCATAAGAACACTCCGACTTATTTTAGGCGATCAGCTTAATGCCGAACATAGCTGGTTTAAAAAGGTTGACCCCGATGTCACCTATGTTATGGCTGAAATGAAGCAGGAAACCACCTATGTAACCCACCATATTCAAAAAGTAGTCGCCTTTTTTGCTTCCATGCGCTCCTTCGCAGCAATGCTTAATAAACAAGGCCATACAGTTCACTATTATACCATTCTGGATAAAGAGAATCCCCAGGAACTGAAATCGTTGGTCACGAAACTGCTTGCCGATACCAATGCCGATAGGTTTGAATACATGCTGCCCGATGAATACCGGCTTGATATACAACTACATGAGATCACCCAGGCAATTAAAGTGCCCTCAAGAGGGTATGATACCGAGCATTTTTATACTTCCAGGCATGAATTAAAGGAGTTCTTTGAAGGCAAAAGGGACTTGCTCATGGAATCCTTTTACAGGATGATGCGCAAAAAGCATGATATCCTCATGGAAGACGGTAAGCCACTGGGAGGCGCCTGGAATTTTGACCATAGCAACCGGAAAAAGTGGACGGGAAAACCGGCAATTCCTGCTGAAAAAAAATACACCAAAGATGTAAGTGTTATTTATGATGAAATTAAAACCTCCGGTTTCAGAACCATAGGAAAAATTAATCCTGCTCATTTTCCCTGGCCAACCAGCAGGGAAGAAAGTCTTGATCTGCTTCAGTACTTCTGTACCTATTTACTCCCCTTTTTTGGTGATTTTCAGGATGCACTGCACTCCGAGCAGAAATTCTTATTCCATTCCCGCCTTTCCTTTGCCCTGAATACGAAGATGATCGGACCGGCAGAGGTTATTCAAGCAGTGGTACGCCATTACCACCTGCATCCAAAAGCCATTGATATTTCACAGGTGGAAGGCTTTGTGCGGCAAATATTGGGTTGGCGGGAGTATATGAGGGGTATTTACTGGAAAGAAATGCCGGGTTACCAAAAGACCAATGCCCTGAACAACACAAACAGGCTCCCCGAGTTCTTTTGGACAGGCAAGACCAAAATGCGCTGCTTGCAGCATGCGATATCCCAAAGTCTGGAAGAAGCGTATGCCCACCATATCCAACGGCTGATGATCACCGGGAATTACGCCCTTCTAACCCAGACGCACCCGGACGAGGTAGATGCCTGGTACCTGGGTATTTATATTGATGCCATAGAATGGGTAGAGATCACCAACACCAGGGGCATGAGTCAGTTTGCAGACGGTGGCATTGTAGCCACCAAACCGTATGTGAGCAGTGCTAATTACATTAATAAAATGAGCAATTACTGTAAGGGCTGTCACTATGACCCCGGGAAGAAAACAACGGAAGATGCTTGTCCGTTCAATGCACTTTACTGGAATTTTTTGGATGCGAAAAAAGAGCATTTTAAAAAGAACCCCCGTATGGGTATGATGCTGAACTTATTAGAAAAAAAAGATACGGAGGAAATGAATGAAATTCGCCAAAGGGCGCACTATATCATTGCCAATCCACAAGAGATTTAAATTTTTATTCCACTAGTCATCCAAAGGGAACATCAGATCCGTATCTGTAATAATCTTCCGCTTAGGCGCCATCATATATTCAAAAAGTCCTGTATGTTGTACAGGACTTTTTTCATGAATAGTAGTTCGTATTCCTATTTCAAAATACCATCAACAATTCCGTATTCAACAGATTCCTCAGCACCCATCCAGTAATCCCTGTTAAAGTCTTTCATGATCTTATCGTACGACTGACCACAATTGTCGGCTAGGATCTTGGCTCCCAATTCTTTGGTTTTGATGATCTCCTTAGCCTGGATCTCAATATTTGAGGCCTGCCCTCTGGCACCTCCACTGGGCTGGTGGATCATCACCCTGGCATGCGGCTGTATGAAACGCCTTCCTTTTTTCCCAACAGAGAGTAAAATAGAACCCATAGAGGCAGCCAACCCCGTACAAATGGTCGATACGGGACTCTTTAGCGATTTGATGGTATCATAAATGGCAAAGCCCGAAGTAACATAGCCTCCCGGACTGTTTATATACAATTGGATTTCCTTGTTATTTTGCATATCCAGGTATAATAACCTGTCAATGACATGCTTGGCAGAATCATCATCGACCATCCCCCAAAGAAAGACTTTTCTTTCCTCCAATAATTTCTCATCGATGATTTCTTGTACCTTCCCTTTTTTTGCACTCATAATATGATTTATTTGCATTCAAATGTACGACTTTAACTGTCATTTTGCCAACCGTAAAAGCCCCAAAATTATTAAAAACAACCACCCAAAATCAATAATTTACCTCTTTGAATGGTTAAAGAACTTTTGACCTACGCTGGTAGGGGGTTTTTAAGTTGTATTCCGCTATGCTGATGGATTCCATTTACAAAAACACTGTATCTTTGAAAAAAAATTGCATGAAAAAAATTCTATACGTACTAACAGCACTGTTGTTAACCATCACCGCCTGCAAACCAGAAAAGAAACAAGAAAAGGTTACTGTTCCGGAACAAACTATCCTGGAAAAAGTAGCCTATGCGCATGGTTTTGAAAATTGGAATGCTATTCAGGAACTAAGGTTCACCTTCAATGTAGACCGGGATACTATCCATTATGAACGCCATTGGACCTGGAATACCAAAACGCAGGACGTTCAGGGAATTTCAAGGGGCGATACCATCCGATATAACAGGAGGTCTGTAGACAGCATCACTTCCAAAACCGATGCTGGGTTCATCAACGACAAATATTGGTTACTTGCCCCCATTAACATCTTGTGGGATCAGAACAGTCTCACTTATTCGGTTGAAGAAAAAGTCCCGGCTCCCATCAGCAATGATTCGCTTACTAAATTAACAGTAGTCTACGGCAATGAAGGAGGCTACACCCCAGGAGATGCGTACGACTTCTTTTTGGGCGATGACTATAAGGTTAGGGAATGGATCTTCAGAAGAGGCAATGCGATAGAGCCATCATCGGTAACCACATGGGAGGACTACGAAACCATCAATGGGCTTTCTATTGCCAAAATGCATAAAAACAAGGAAGGCAATTTCTCTTTATATTTTTCCGGGCTGGAAGTAAAAAAATAAGGTCGGAACCCTTACGCCCTTTTCCTTTTTAAAAAGAAGGTGGTGATAAGAACGATGATCACACATCCCAGGAGGGTCATGAAACTGGTATTCAGGGAAAATTTTTCGGCCAAAAAACCCAGGATTACCGGACCAACCAAAAATCCTGAATATCCGGTACCTGCAATAAATGCAACCCCTTGGGAAGATTCCACTCCTTTTACATTCCCCCCGATCCTGAACAATTCCGGAATAATGACCGAAAACCCCAAACCGGTCAGTGCAAAACCGGCAATGGCCAGGTACATGTTGGCAGACAACACCAGCAGATAGCCAATAATGGCAATACCGGCGCCAAATGCTACGATCTTCACAGAACCTATGCGTGCACTGATGGCATCTCCCATGAATCTACCCAGGGTCATCATGGCCTGAAACCCCAGGAATCCGGCTCCCAAGATAGCTTCAGGTGCCAGGCTTACTTCCTTTAAAAAGAGTCCGCTCCAATCCACAATAGCCCCTTCACTACCCATAATAACAAAGGACACTACCCCCAACAACAGTAACGGTTGAAAATTCTTCAGTCTAAAACCTTCTTTTTCTATCGGTGCTGCGATGATATGCCTGTAGCGTTTATGAAATATAAGGCTCACTATAAAGACAAGTCCTATGGCCAGGCACATATGCAACATTCTGTTGCCCAGTGGTACAATCAAAAAACTTCCCAATCCTGCCAGCACACCACCCAGACTGAAAAAACCATGAGAAGCCGACATAAAATTTTGCTTGTCTTCCTTCTCGATCTCCGTGACCAGTGTATTCATGGAAATATCCAAAAAACCATTAGCTAAGCCAAAAAAGAACAACGCGATTGCCAGGGTCATAAAACTGACGGACATCAAAGGAAATAGCGCTGCAACACAAAGAAGGACAGTGCCTACCCAGGTAGCCTTCCCTACCCCAATACGGTTAATGATACTGGAGGCAACAGGAAAAACAGTAAACACTCCGAAGGAAAGAAAGAACAAGGCAATCCCAAGCGTGGCTTTGTCTATATTGAGATCTTCCTTTACCATGGGAATATAGATGGCCCAGGTCCCAAAAAGGATATTGAGACTGGCATACGCCCATGCCGGTCCAAAATAGCGTGGATTGGATACAATGAGGCGGAGCGATTTCATACAGAAAGCCTGTTAAAGGCGGCTAAGGTACCTATTTTTTCAATATGCCTTCTTTCAGTATTTGGCCAAAGCGATACATATCCTCATAAGAGCAATAGAAAGGCGCTGGAGCTAAGCGGATTACATTGGGTTCGCGCCAATCCGTGATGACCCCTTGCGCCATCAGATAGTCGAATAGCGTGCGGCCTTCCCCGTGAAGGAACACCGATAATTGCGTACCCCGTTCTATGGGAGTGATGATCTCAAAAGTACTGTCTACCTCCTTATCAATTTCGTGCAGTACAAATTCCAGAAAGGAGACAATGGTATTTCGCTTTTTTATGAGGGCCGGCATCCCAACTTCCTGGAACATCCCGAGGGAGGCCAGATAAGGTGCCAGTGCCAAAACGGGTGCATTGCTTATCTGCCAGGCGTCTGCTGTCTCCATAGGTTCAAACTCGGGCCGCATCAAGAAACGTGTTTCCTTTTTGGTGCCCCACCATCCCTCAAATCGAGGTATATCCTTTCGGTTCAGATACTGCTCATTCACAAAAATGCCAGAGGCATTCCCAGGTCCGCTGTTCATGTACTTATAGCTACACCAGGCAGCAAAATCAACATTCCAGTCGTGCAGTTTCAATTCTATATTCCCAGCCGCATGGGCGAGATCCCAGCCTACAAAGGCCCCTGCTTCCTTTCCTGCCCGCGTAATGGTTTCCATATCGAATACCTGCCCGTTGTAATAGTTAACGCCCCCGATAAGTACCAGGGCCAGTTCCTCCCCTACTTCGGCTATCTTGTCCAGGACGTCTTCTGTCCGCCAGAAATGCTCCCCTTCTCTTTTCCTGATCTCGACCAGCGTATCTGCCACATCCAGGCCATGGTACCTGATCTGGCTCTGGAACATATACTGATCCGATGGAAAGGCCTTCTCTTCACAGATGATCTTGTACCGCTTCTTCGTAGGACGGTAAAACGATACCATCAATAAGTGGAGGTTTACGGTAAGTGTATTCATCACCGATATTTCCCTGGGGAGCGCCCCGACCACTTCTGCAAGGGGTTTTGCCAGTCGTTCATGATAATCCCACCATGATTTTTCGGCATGAAAATGACCTTCGACCCCCAGTTGCCTCCAGTCTTCCATGATCTCATTTACAAAGGGCTGGGTGCGCTTTGGCTGCAATCCAAGGGAATTTCCCGTAAAGTAAATGACATCCTCCCCATTCACTTTTGGAAAATAGAACTCATCTCTATACTTCCTTAAAGGGTCACGGGCATCGAGCTCACGGGCGTACGACAAGGTATTCTGAAAATTCATGGCCATATTTTCGACAAAAATACAATAACCCACTCAAAAGGGCCTTCATAAATCAGGATTCATGATCATTGAGGCGCAATCTCATTTCGACGATGTGTTTCTTAAATCCGACCTTTTCATAGGCCGTAATGGCAGGCACATTATCTTCATATACTGTAAGCCGCACCTCATACAATCCTTTGCTGCATGCCCATTCCTTGAGCTCCACTATAATCTTACCATTAATGCCAATGCCGCGGTACTCTGGTTCCGTAAACATAAAGCCCAGGTACGCGTACCAGTCATGGTCCAGGTAATGCCTTCCTCTTTTGGCGATGCCGTATCCGGTACTAACGATTCGGCCATTGACCTCCGCCACCACTACCTTGGCTTCCTTGCTAACTATAAGATCTTTAAGGTCATAGTAGGTGACGGGCGGCTTGCGGATGGTAGGGTCAAAAGGCCGTTCTGCTACAATAAGGGCTTGCTCATAGACCAATAACTGCTCCAGGTCGTCTAGAACAGCTTCCCTGATAAGGAGATTATTCATGCTGTACCTTCATAAATTGAAGGTCACAAAATAGGCTAAATACGCTATTTTTACAAAAACAGCCTCATGCATTTTCTTTCTGAGACACTAGAAGCCTATATCACCGCCCATTCCTCGGATGAACCGGCCTATTTGACCGAATTAACGCGGGAAACCCATTTGAAAGTGATTCAACCCCGGATGATCACCGGCCATTACCAGGGAAGGGTGTTGAGCATGCTCTCCAAGATCAAACAACCCAGGAACATTCTTGAGATCGGTACTTATACGGGGTATTCTGCCTTATGCCTGGCTGAGGGCCTTCAGGAAGACGGGATACTGCATACCATTGACATCAATGAAGAACTTACACAGCTGCAACGACGGTATTTTGACAAAAGTGGTTTCGGCGATCGTATTGTGCAGCATACGGGCGATGCCCTCAACATCATTCCCGGCATGGATATGGTTTTTGATCTTGTTTTTATCGATGCTGAAAAAAAGGAGTATGCCAGGTACTTTGAAGCGGTGTTTCCAAAAACAAAAAAAGGCAGTATCATCCTTTCAGATAATGTACTGTGGTCCGGAAAAGTTATTGAACCTTTGGAACGAAATGACAAGGCGACCAAGGCGTTATTGGAGTATAATGCGATGCTTCAGCAAGACAAAAGGTTAGAGACCGTTCTATTGCCTATTCGGGACGGACTCACACTAAGCAGGGTGTTATAAAGCGCTGGTAAAGCCGGTAAAAAATAAAGGCCATCGCAATACCCACCAGGCTGCCTGCAATAAGGTCCAGCGGATAATGTACCCCAACGTAGATACGACTTAGGGAGAAAAGCAAGGGCCAGGAATAAATGATCCAGACCCAGTGCAATCGCTTCCTGAGAAAAAGCACCAACAAGGTAGTGATCGCAAAGGAGTTAGCGGCATGCCCTGAAAAAAAGCTATAATCATCCGGAGTAATCAGGATCCTGATCAACGCACTTATTTCCTGGTCATTATTGGGCCTAAGCCTTTCTACTAGTGCTTTGGTTGCCTCCATGAGGACCATCACACACCCGAAGAGAACCACAATGGTCAAGACCATGGAAAGCGCTTTCTTCTTAGGATAGGTAATAAAGAGTACGATAAAAAACAATATAAAAAGGGGGATCCAGGTGGTTGTATGGGTTACAGCAGACCAAAACTGGTCGTATTCCTCTATTCCAAGGCTATTAAGGTATAGAAAGGTGTCCCGGTCCCATTCCAATAGCCTGTCTAACATACGGTAGGTTACTTTCTTTTAATGGTTCCGGTTACGTCTTCCACATTCTTTTTAACCTGGTCTATCTCTTTTTTGATATCGTCTGCCAGACTCTTATCCAAGCCCTGTTTTTCAGCACTTTTCTGGATTTCCTGCTTTATATCTTCGGTTGCATCCTTTAACTGGCGCATTCCTTTCCCCAAGCCCTTGGCAATACCAGGGATCTTATCGGCACCAAATACCATCACCACGATAAACATGATAAAGAAGATCTCGGCCCCACTTATGAATAAAAAAAACATCGCATTCATACTACAAATATAAGCAAGTTTAGAAGGCTATTGTAAAAATAAAAGAGGTCCTGAATAAAAATATCAGGACCCCTCTTCATGGTATTCTACAATATTATTCTCCCTTTATACCCTCCTTGAATTGATTGAAGTCTGAGGGAAGTTCTTTTTTCGGCCACCCGTTGTTAGTGGTGTCTATATCGGCTGTTTCGGCTTTCGGATCTACCACTATCCCTACTATTTCCTTTTCCGAGGCAACCATGCGTTTTACTTCCGCATCGTTCTTCCTCCATATTTCAGGTGGATACGTGACATTTTCAGTGCTGCCATCGGCATAGGTATACTCAACGATCAAAGGCATTGGGATCCCTCCCGGCTTATCGAAGGTAACTTCGTAAAAATACTTAGGCTCCTTTACAGCTGCCCTTTCCTCGGCGGTCATATTGTCCATCATGAATTCCTTCAATGGTGCCGAAACTTCACTGGGCGACCTCCCGTTCAGTGCCGGGTCGTATTCTTCACTCTCATCATCTACTAGATAAACAACAGGGGGAAGATCGGCTTCTGTCAGGTTTCTGGCGGCCATATATTCCTTCATTTCCTTTCCCGGTTTGGTGCTTACATAATATTTTTTAACCCCTTTTACCCCCATGTCCACATAGTCTGTGGTATAAAACCAACTTCTCCAAAACCAGTCAAGGTCTACGGCAGAAGCATCTTCCATGGTACGAAAGAAGTCTTCCGGGGTGGGGTGCTTAAACTTCCAGCGTTCTGCATAGGTTTTAAATGCATGGTCGAACAATTCCCGTCCCATAACCGTCTCCCGGAGAATATTAAGCGCCGTTGCAGGCTTTGCATAAGCATTTGGACCCAGTTGATACACATTTTCAGGATTCGACATGATGGGTGAGATCGTACTTTGATCCCCACTCATATAGGGAACGATTTTAGACGGATCTCCCCTTCTGGAAGGGTATTTCGCATTGGGGGCGATCACTTCGGGATTGGCCTCCCCAAACTCCTGTTCTGCCAAATACTGCATAAAGGTATCGAGGCCTTCATCCATCCAACCCCATTGCCGTTCATCTGAATTAACGATCATTGGAAAGAAGTTGTGTCCCACTTCATGAATGATTACGCTGATCATGCCATACTTGGTCCTGTCCGAATAGGACCCGTCCTCGTTTGGCCTTCCGTAGTTCCAGCAGATCATAGGGTATTCCATACCCTGATTTTTTGCGTGAACCGAAATCGCCTTATGATACGGATAATCGAAGGTATGTGACGAGTACGATTTTAAGGTGCTTGCCACTGCCTTTGTTGACAATTCTTCCCAGAGCGGATTCCCTTCTTTTGGATAAAGCGATACGGCCATGACATCCTTACCTCCTATTTTGACCGCCTGCATGTCCCAGATAAACTTTCGGGACGTGGCAAAGGCATAATCACGTACGTTTTCCGCACGGAATTTCCAGGTTTTCTTCTGTTCAGAAAAACCCTTTTCGGCAGCTTCGGCCTCTTCCTGTGTCACGATGATAACGGGTTTGTCGTAGGACTTTTTAGCGGCCTCATATCTTCGCATCATTTCTTTGCTGAAGATCTCTTTTCTGTTCATCAACTCCCCGGTGGCATCCAAAACGTGGTCTGCTGGAACGGTAATATTCACTTCATAATTACCAAATGGGAGCGCAAATTCTCCGCTACCCCAGAACTGATGGTTCTGCCATCCCTCAACATCACTGTACACAGCCATTCTTGGAAAGAACTGGGCTATGACATAGGCTTTGTTCCCGTCCTTTTCAAAAACCTCGTACCCGGAACGTGCACGATCTATGGTATGGTCAGGAATGTTATACCACCATTTTACAGAGAAGGAAACCTCATCCCCGCTTCTGAGCGGAGAGGGAAGATCTATTCGCATCATCGTCTGATTGATGGTATAGGGAAGCGGATTCCCATTGCTGTCCTTAACATAGTCGATCTTAAAGCCGCCATCAAACGAGGCTGTTAAAAACTCCTTTGTAAAAGCCTCTGTTCGGTAGACAGTAGAGACGCCATTGCCATTTCTCAAGGGTGCCTTAGAGTCCTGGGCACGTACGTTCTGGTCTAATTGCAACCACAGAAATTCGAGTGCTTCCGGGGCATTGTTGTGATAGGTTATGGTTTCTTCCCCGTAAATCCTTGCATTCCTGTCATCTAGCTCAATGTCCATTTTGTAATCTGCCTGCTGCTGATAGTAATTGGGACCAGGGGTACCCGAAGCCGAGCGATACATGTTGGGAGTTGCAAACTCCTCATACATTTGCCTGAATTTACTTTGATTTAAATGTCCGGGAGCCCGCTCTTTTGTCGTTTCTTCCTGGGCAGAGGCAACTGCTGTAAATAGCAGCATCGCTGCCATTGCCAATACTTTTAATCTATCCATTTATTAATTTGATTTGGTAATTTTCCGGCGAGGAAAATAGCCTTTTTTATGGTTACTATGTAAACTTTACTTTAAGTTTAACATTCCTTTATTATTTTCCCGAATAAGCACAAAGCTCTTTTTGCGGTCCTTTATCTTAAAATGAAGGATATTCTTTTGTTCCTCAAAAATATCCATCAATAATTCGTTCTGCACTTCAATGGTACTTACCTGCTCCAGCCCTACCCGGGGTATCTCGAGGTAACACACCATAATGTCATCTTCAAATTTCTTTCCGAGGAATTGATAAGGTACCTGCGCTCCGTTGATCTTAACCAAGAATTTTGCCCTGTAGTATTTTTCAATATAGCCATTGGCGTCCGGCACTTCATCAGGGGTTGCAAGCAGGGTCTTTACACCGTAGCGCTCCTCCAGGGCCTGTTCTGTATCATCAATAAAAAGTCGGCTTGTAATTTGAAGGGCATCTTCTTTAGCATAGTAGTCCACATTGGTAACGCCCACATAGAACTTATGGGCCACTCCAAACGCCATTAATGGAATTATCAGGACAATAAGTCCTTTTTTTAAATGCTTCATAATAAGTTCAATTCATACTTAGTCATTGCAATTCCCATGCCAACACCTCTTAATCTAACTGATTGTTTATTCGATATGTTTTGCTCTTTTGAACCAGCATGTGGAGAATTTTAATCTGGTCTTCGGAAGCAACAATTGTCTCCCAGGCATCATCTACCTCGCAATAGTACATAAAATCGTCTATCCTGTTCTCAGGAATACCCAGGCGTTTTACAAAAATACTGTCAGGATAGTAATGACGAATCTTTTCGGTCAGTAAATATTTCTTGTCCCTGGCGACTCTTTTCTTAAGCATTTTAGTCCTTCCGCTAATGGCATTGATGAGGGGGTTAAAGGGTATACTGGTAAGCGTCCCTATGGAGAAGGGACCCATGGTGGCTTCCTTCAGCAGGCGCTCACTCTGCATCAACGGTTTTACATTTGCATTGGGAAGGCCGAGGGTAGACGCCGATACCACCGGACCTATCTTCAGCTGCTGCATATCGCGTGAAAGGTCGCCCGAAAGATCATAGGGCCTCACCACCACCTCGTCTAACTCATTTACAAATTCTTCAAGGGTTACAAAGACCATTTTACTATCCAGGAGTCCCTGACTAACGGTGATGTGTTTTCTTTTAAACTGCACCGCTGAAAACATGAGGGTATCGCCCAGTGTTACTTCTATAGAAAAAGCACCTTGTTCATCGGAGATGGTTGCCCGTCCTGCGCTGGTGTTCATGATATGAACATCAGGAATTCCCTGGGTGTCGTGCAGCACCTTTCCTTCCAGGGCCCTGGAAAAAAAATCCTGGGCCGTGCATAACCAACAAATACTAAAGAAACCTAAGAAAAGAAGTTTATTCCTCCACATTTAATCCTTTTCTGAATTCCTTGCTTTTAGTAACCAAAAAGTCGATCAACTGGAATTCATTATCCTTGCGCAAAAGTGACTGGGCCGGGAGTTTATCATCACAATATATGAGGAAGGCGTCTATTTTATCCTGTGGCAACTGCAGGTCCTGCACAAAAAAATCGTCATCATACACTTGCCGGAGTACATCGCTTACCTTAAGGGGCTCTTTGTCCTGGGTTGTATCCTTGTCTTTTGAGAGGAACAGTGCCTTAAAAATATTGACAAAATTTAGGCCGTCCTGCATGCCACGAACGGTTGGATCTAAAGCGATATTTTGTACTTCTCCGGTAGCATCCGTTTCATATTCAAACTGTTTGAATTCTTCATTTTGGAGTTCGAGGAATTTTTTTTGGTTTTCAGGGCTAACGGTTACTTCATCCAGTTCGGTCACCTTTTCGTTAACCTCTATCACCAAGCGGTTCCTTTCGAGAATTTCCGCTGTCACCTTAACGATCTCTATTTGATAATTGATAGCCGTAAAAACCAGCTCGTCGCCCAGCTTTACAAGGATGAGAAATTCACCCTTATCATTGGTGATGGTGGCCTTTTCGGCAGTGGTGTTAATCACATTTTCGTTGGGCACTGGCACATTCCTATAGATTACCTGCCCTCTTAGGGGCCTTCTGTCTGTACTTTGGGAATACCCGAATGAAACAAAGGCAAGAGCGAATAACGAAAGGACAACTGTTTTCATAATGAATTTTAAGGTATGGCACGCTTCTCTGCACTCTTCTGAACGAGAAGAACAGCTTGCCGATATAAAGAAAAAGGAAGTTCGTCTCATAAAAAAATAAAGGGCGATTAAACTTATGTTAAATACTTCAGGAAACCAATTAATTAAACTCCTAAAAGGGCTTGTTATCTAATTAAAATGGCCAATTCGGGCACTTTAAAAGACAGCAGCCTGTGGTTTACCCTATAATTTTGTATTTCGGGGTAGAAGTTTAGCGCAATACAGATATAATTCTAATTTTGTGGGTCCTGAAATTTGTATGAAAAATGTACGAGATACCTTTTAAAAATACGCTGCTTCCTTTCCTGTTGCTATGGTCTGCGATTGCTTTTTCCCAGATCAAGATTGGGGATAACCCGCAAAATATAGATGCCTCCTCCATTTTGGAATTAGAGAGCACCACCAGGGCTTTCGTCATTAACCGCGTGAACACCGCACAAATGAATGCCATTGTTCCCATAGAAGGTGCCATGGTATACAATACGGACATTCAGTGCCTGCATTATTATGACGGGAGTGCCTGGCTCAATTTATGTGAAGCCCTTGGTCTTACCATCACCAATAATCCGGTCGTACATGCCGATACCACCATCGCCATTACCCGCGTAGACAATAATATCAATATTGAGGTCGATTCGATCACCGGGTTGCAGATCGTGGATAGAAGTATCAGGGGCGATGATATTGCCGGATCCGCCATTAATGGAAATTTTCATATTCAGAACAGATCAGTTCCTGTTTTAAAATTGATCCCATCACCGATCGCCAATCAAATCCTTAAAACAAATACTTCTGCCACCGATGCTGTATGGGCAACACCTCCTCCACCCGTGATCGCATTGGGAAAAATAAGTGGCAATACACCTCTCAAAATTTTTGGGGCAACAATAGGTGGTTCCGGTGGAATATTTACCGTAAACCTTGCCACACCAAGAACGGATAACAACTATACCATCCAATTGACCGTAAATGGAGATTACCAGATTTTTGTCATCAACCAAACACCTTCCTCATTTACACTTCGTATTCAGGCTGATCCTGATACACTAATTGGAACTACAGATTGGTATTTTACCGTATTCGACTTTTAAGCATGAGGGCACTCTGCTACATAATACTTTTTCTTGGGTGTGCTGCCAACGCCCAAACCGCCCTGTACAACAGTGGCAACCTGCGCATCCATGAGGAAGGACAACTGGGGTTCCATACCGACCTGATCAACAATGGTCCTTTTGACGAGAATGTCGGGCTGACCGGATTCTATGGCCCCAACGTCATAAGTGTATCCGGGGCACTGGCACCGGTCCTGTACGATGTGGAAATTGTTGCTGATAGCGGCGTGCTGTTGAACACCTCCTTAAACGCGGTTAACAATACCAGTTTTGTGGTGGGTGACTTCCGAACGCCTAGACAAACTCCAAGTATTTACTACGCTTTTGGTCAAGAGGCGTTCTATTCCGGCGACAGTAATGCGTCTAAGATAGAAGGATATGCCGTAGTAACCAATCAGCAGAATTTTGCATTCCCGGTAGGCGATACGGAGGCACTGCGACCCCTTATCTTAAACTCGAATGGCTCCAATAGCCTTGCAAAATGTGCTTATTTCTTCGAAGATCCCAATAGTCCTTCTACATATCCAGGCTTCAATACGGCTATTAAACCAAGAACCATTTTCGGGATCAGTACCACAGAATTCTGGAGACTCGAAGGCACGGTGCCTTCCAGGATAACCCTCAGTTGGAATAGCAGAAGTAATCTTTCGGTTTTAACGTCCGATGTGAATACCATTACTATCATGGGCTGGAGCAAGCTTGCCGACCAGTGGATCAATATCGGACGGGAATCCATAGCCGGTGACCTGACACAGGGGATTGTAAATTCTGCTGTTTTTAATCCCGATGATTTTGAGATCCTCACCTTCGGAAGTGCTGCAGAACCGGAAGAATTCCTTACCCTCGACAATTACCTGATCAGTCCCAATGGCGACGGCATCAATGATTTTCTGGAGATACCGGAACTGGAACAGTCGCCCAACAATACCCTGGAAATTTATGACAGAATGGGACTAAAAGTGTTCGAATTCACAAATTACCGGAATGAATTTACGGGAATTTCCAATGTGGATTCTATGGTCATAAATCGGGAGATTGGCCTCCCTGAAGGCTTTTATTACTACCTCATTTCCATGGCAGATCTCGGCTTGAAATTCCAGGGGTTTTTGTTCCTGGACCGCTAATCTAAACGGATACGCTACTCGCTGAACAGTCATAATTTTCGCTGATCTCCAGCGAAACCTTTCTTCACCACAGGTTTACAGGGTTACACAACAATAATTCCGGTTCCCGGTCTTTCGCGGCTATTTTTACGTGCATTTTAGAATCATTGTAAGTAGCGCTCAAATGAATACAAGAAAATTTCTTTTCGCCTTTATGCTTTTGGCTGTTCAATTTTTGACAGCTCAGGTAAAAATTGGCGAGAACCCCAACCAAATAGATGCGGCCTCCATCGTAGAACTGGAAAGTACTTCCAAAGCTTTTGTCTTAACCAGGGTCACCAATGCCCAGATGCTAAGTATCCAACCACTTCGCGGTGCCTTGGTGTACAATACAGAGGACCAGTGTGTGTTTTATTACGATGGCGCACAATGGAGCAATTTGTGTACCGGAGGGGCCAATAAGGGCAGTTTTACTTTTGTTGATAATGGCAACGGAACCATCACTATCAATTACTCTGATGGTACTTCCTGGACCTCCTCTGATTTAACCGGCCCACAAGGGCCAGTAGGACCTGCCGGACCGCAAGGGCCAGCCGGTGCTAATGGTGCAGATGGCGCACAAGGACCACAAGGTGATCCAGGGCCACAGGGACCTGCAGGACCGCAAGGACCCGCCGGTGCTGATGGTGTAGATGGAGCACAAGGTCCGCAAGGACCACAGGGTCCCGCAGGTTTGGATGGCGCTGACGGTGCAGATGGCGCAGTCGGACCACAAGGACCACAGGGTGATCCGGGGCCGCAAGGACCTGCAGGACCTCAAGGACCCGCCGGTGCTGATGGGGTAGACGGTGCACAAGGACCACAAGGGCCACCGGGAGATCCGGCAACAGATGATCAAATCTTATCTACAGATGCCTCTTCAGGCAATATTTCCATTTCAGGCGGAAACACCATTTCAATAAATGTAGATGATGCCGATGCAGACCCATCCAACGAATATAACACCGGGATGAGCTTCGATGGTACCTCCGTAACCATCACCGATGCAGGCGGAAACCAGTCGGTCGACATCAGTGCCCTGGCCTATGACGATACACAGCTACAAAACGATGTTGCTCAAAATACTTCTGACATTGCAACGAATGCAACAGGTATTGCAACCAATGCTTCCAACATTGCTACAGTACAAACGGATGTCGCTCAAAACACCTCTGACATTGCAACGAATACAACAAGTATTGCAACCAACGCTTCAGATATCGCAACGGTGCAAACAGACGTAACGCAAAACACCAGCGATATTGCAATAGTGCAAACAGATGTTGCTCAAAATACTTCTGACATTGCTACCAATGCTTCGGACATCGCAACAGTACAAACAAACGTAGCGCAAAATACAAGCGATATAGCAGCAAACGCCACAGGAATTGCAACGAATGCTACTGGCATTGCCACGAATGCTTCCGATATTGCCACCCATGTGGCAGCGGATCTTGACCTGGACCCGGCCAACGAATACAACACCGCGATGAGCTTCGATGGTACCTCCGTAACCATCACCGACGCAGGCGGAAACCAGTCGGTCGACATCAGTGCCCTGGCCTATGACGACACCCAGCTGCAAACGGACGTAGCACAAAACACTTCCGACATTGCAACTGTGCAAACGGATGTAGCGCAAAACACCAGTGATATTGCAACGAATGCAACGGGCATAGCCACCAATGCTTCTGATATTGCAGCAGTTCAAACAGACGTTGCTCAAAATACAAGCGATATTGCAACAAACGCAACAGGAGTTGCTACCAATACTTCCGACATTGCCACCCATGTGGCAGCCGATCTGGATCTGGATCCGGCTAACGAATACAACACCGGAATGAGCTTCGATGGTACCTCTGTAACCATCACCGATGCAGGCGGAAACCAGTCGGTCGACATCAGTGCCCTGGCCTATGACGATACACAGCTACAAACAGATGTTGCTCAAAATACTTCTGACATTGCTACCAATGCTTCCGACATCGCAACAGTACAAACAGATGTAGCTCAAAATACTTCTGACATTGCTACCAATGCTTCGGATATTGCAACCGTGCAAACAGATGTCGCGCAAAATACCAGTGACATTGCCACCAATGCAACAGGAATTGCAACGAATGCTTCCGATATTGCCACCCATGTGGCAGCCGACCTTGATCTGGATCCGTCTAACGAATACAACACCGGGATGAGCTTCGATGGTACCTCCGTAACCATCACCGATGCAGGCGGAAACCAGTCGGTCGACATCAGTGCCCTGGCCTATGACGATACACAGCTGCAAACTGACGTAGCACAAAATACTTCCGACATTGCAACGAATGCAACAGGAATTGCTACCAATGCTTCAGACATCGCAGCGGTTCAAACCGATGTAGCACAAAACACATCTGACATCGCCACGAATGCAACAGGAATTGCTACCAATGCTTCCGATATTGCGACGAACGCAACAGGCATTGCAACGAACGCTTCAGATATCGCAACCGTGCAAACAGAGGTAGCACAAAACACTACTGACATTGCTACCAATGCTTCCGACATCGCAACAGTACAAACAGACGTAGCGCAAAACACCAGTGATATTGCAACCAATGCAACGGGCATAGCCACCAATGCCAGTGATCTTGCCACCCATGTGGCCGCCGATCTTGATCTGGACCCGGCCAACGAATACAACACCGGGATGAGCTTCGATGGTACCTCCGTAACCATCACCGATGCAGGCGGAAACCAGTCGGTCGACATCAGTGCCCTGGCCTATGACGACACCCAGCTGCAAACTGACGTCGCTCAAAACACCAGTGACATTGCAACCAATGCAACTGGCATCGCAACAAACGCTTCCGACATCGCAACCGTGCAAACGGACGTGGCGCAAAACACCACCGACATTGCAACTGTACAAACAGATGTAGCTCAAAATACTTCGGATATTGCAACCAATGCAACGGGCATAGCCACCAATGCTTCTGACATCGCAACAGTTCAAACAGACGTTGCTCAAAATACAAGCGATATTGCAACAAACGCAACAGGAGTTGCTACCAATACTTCCGACATTGCCACCCATGTGGCAGCCGATCTGGATCTGGATCCGGCTAACGAATACAACACCGGAATGAGCTTCGATGGTACCTCTGTAACTATCACCGATGCAGGCGGAAACCAGTCGGTCGACATCAGTGCACTGGCCTATGACGACACCCAGCTGCAAACGGACGTAGCACAAAATACTTCCGACATTGCAACGAATGCAACAGGAATTGCTACCAATGCTTCAGACATCGCAGCGGTTCAAACCGATGTAGCACAAAACACATCTGACATCGCCACGAATGCAACAGGAATTGCTACCAATGCTTCCGATATTGCGACGAACACAACTGCTATAGCTACAAACGCGACAGGTATTGCAACGAATGCTTCTGACATTGCAACAGTACAAACAGACGTAGCGCAAAACACCAGTGATATTGCGACGAACGCAACAGGCATTGCAACGAACGCTTCAGATATCGCAACCGTGCAAACAGAGGTAGCACAAAACACTACTGACATTGCTACCAATGCTTCCGACATCGCAACAGTACAAACCGATGTAGCGCAAAACACCACTGATATTGCAACGTACAAACAGCTGTGCACAAACGCTTCCGATATCGCCACCAATGCCAGTGATCTTGCCACCCATGTGGCAGCCGATCTGGATCTGGACCCGGCCAACGAATTCAACACCGGAATGAGCTTCGATGGTACGTCCGTAACCGTCACCGATGCAGGCGGAAACCAGTCCGTCGACATCAGTGCCCTGGCCTATGACGATACCCAGCTGCAAACGGACGTAGCACAAAACACTTCTGACATTGCTACGGTGTAACAGGAATTGCTACCAATGCTTCAGACATCGCAACCGTGCAAACGGACGTGGCGCAATGCTTCCGACATTGCAACGGTACAAACAGATGTTGCGCAAAATACTTCGGATATTGCAACGAATGCAACGGGCATAGCCACCAATGCTTCTGACATCGCAACAGTACAAACAGATGTAGCTCAAAATACAAGCGATATTGCAACAAACGCAACTTGCGCGATACTTCCGACATTGCCACCCATGTGGCAGCCGATCTGGATCTGGATCCGGCCAACGAATACAACACCGGAATGAGCTTCGATGGTACCTCTGTAACCATCACCGATGCAGGCGGAAACCAGTCGGTCGACATCAGTGCCCTGGCCTATGACGATACACAGCTGCAAACTGACGTGGCACAAAACACCAATGATATTGCAACCAATGCTTCGGATATTGCTGCCGTGCAAACAGATGTAGCACAAAATACAAGTGATATTGCAACAAACACTTCGGACATTGCAACCAATGCTTCAGACATCGCAGCGGTGCAGACAGATGTAGCTCAAAATACAAGCGATATTGCAACGAACACGACAGGGATCGCAACGAACACTTCTGACATTGCAGCAGTACAAACCGATGTGGCCCAAAACACCAGTGATATTGCAACCAATGCAACGGGAATCGCAACGAACGCTTCTGATATTGCTTCGGTGCAAACGGACGTTGCGCAAAACACCAGTGATATTGCAACGAATGCAACGGGCATAGCCACCAATGCCAGTGATCTTGCCACCCATGTGGCCGCCGATCTGGATCTGGATCCGGCCAACGAATACAACACCGGAATGAGCTTCGATGGTACCTCCGTAACCATCACCGATGCAGGCGGAAACCAGTCGGTCGACATCAGTGCCCTGGCCTATGACGATACCCAGCTGCAAACTGACGTGGCACAAAACACCAGTGACATTGCAACAGTGCAAACAGACGTAGCACAAAACACTTCGGACATTGCAACCAATGCTTCAGACATCGCAACCGTACAGGCCGATGTAGTTCAAAACACTTCCGATATCGCAACGGTACAAACGGACGTGGCCCAAAACACATCTGACATTGCAACGAACGCTACAGGCATTGCAACGAACGCTTCAGATATCGCAACCGTGCAAACCGATGTAGCCCAAAATACTTCGGACATTGCGACGAACGCAACTGCTATAGCAACCAATGCTTCTGACATCGCAACAGTTCAAACAGACGTTGCTCAAAATACAAGCGATATTGCAACCAATGCCAGTGATCTTGCCACCCATGTGGCAGCCGATCTGGATCTGGACCCGGCTAACGAATATAACACCGGGATGAGCTTCGATGGTACCTCTGTAACCATCACCGATGCAGGTGGGAACCAGTCGGTCGACATCAGTGCCCTGGCGTATGACGACACTCAGCTGCAAACTGACGTAGCTCAAAACACTTCGGACATCGCCACCAATGCTTCTGACATCGCAACAGTTCAAACAGACGTTGCTCAAAATACAAGCGATATTGCAACAAACGCAACAGGGATTGCTGCCAATGCTTCTGACATTGTAACAGTGCAAACAGACGTAGCACAAAACACTTCGGACATTGCTACCAATGCCAGTGATCTTGCCACCCATGTGGCAGCCGATCTGGATCTGGATCCGGCCAACGAGTTGCAAACCTTATCGATCACCAATAGAGATCTTACCATTTCAGGATCAGGAGGAAATACCGTCTCCCTTCCTTTAACCGATCTGAGTCAGAATACGTCAACCGGTGTCATCTCCTATGTCAACGAGGATAATACAACACAAACGGCCAATGTCATCGGTGCTGAACCCAACAATAGTATCACAGTTGGTGCCAACGGCGGAGCTTTTTATGAAAGCCCAATTAAAGCCTTTGGGAAAATTGCCTCTGATGGGAGTATTGTGAGGGCAACCTCAGGTATCACGGTAACCAAACTCGCGGGTAGCGGTCATTACCGGGTAAACTTACCCGCCGGCCTTGTATCGGATGCGAATTATATTATCCAGTTAACACAGCCGGGAAGAGGTGGTGCTGGAAATGATGATCCGGGCATTGCATATGAAAATCAGACATCAACGAGTTTTGAAGTGATCATGGGGGATAATGATAATGGCGGAACCGACAGAGCCCGATTTAATTCAGAATTCATGTTTACCATTTTAGACCTGTAAAATTGTATGAAAGCATATTATATAACATGCATAGCATTTTTGTTCTGTTCAGGCGCTTTTGCCCAAATAGATCCAAACCTGTTATTGGGGCTGACCAACGCAACTACAACGGAAATAAATTCGATTGTGGGTTCGGTGGAGGGATCATTAATTTATAATCAAGACACTAAGAAACTATTCCTCTATAATGGTACTAACTGGGTTCAGACCAATAATGACAACTGGTTATTAACCGGTAATGTGGGTGTTTCGGGTTCTTCGTTTCTGGGAACCACGAACGATGCTGTGATGGATCTACGTTCTAATAATACCAGTATTCTGCAAGTTGGAAGAAGGCAGACCCTGGGTCTTGTACAATCCTATCCGGACTATACCGATCCAAATCAGTATATGGCACTATTAAAAGGTGCAAACGGTGTTTCGGCCCTTCAATTTCAGGCAGATGCCGCCAGCTTCTATAAACCTATGTTCTATACCACTTCTGATGGGAATTTCAGATTAAAAGGGAGTGCCGCAGGGACCGACTTCTTTGAGTTTGGATCTGTAGGGACATCCAATAACGGTGAAGTAGAATTTATTATCGGAGATGATGGAGCTGAACCATTCACATTTAAAAGATACGACTACAGAGACCAGTTACTGAAGGAACTAATGCGTATTCAGGGAAGCGCCGATGCACAAAATGCCAAACCACGCGTAGGGATAGGCACTAATGCCATGGCCAATTCAACCCTGCAAATAAATGGTTCTTTGTCCACTGCCATTTCAACACCAACAAGTAATCTGACGCTGGACGAAACACACCATACGGTACTAATAAACAGCAATATTTCGATTACACTTCCTGCTGCCAGCAGTGCAAGTGGCAGGGTCTATGTACTTAAAAATACCACTGGTTCGGTCAGAACAATTAGCAGCTATATTGACAATGCCGGAAATAACAGTACCCAGATAAGCGCTCAAAGCTCTCTTTGGTTGCAGAGTAATGGCAGTAGCTGGAATGCTATTTCAACAGCCGCCGGGCAGGATGTTGTGACAAATCTTAGCCAAAATACTACTACCGGTATCATCAGCTATGTGAATGAAAGCAATACCACCCAAACGGCCAATGTTGTTTCCGGTGACCCTAACAATATCATAACTGCTGGTACAGACGGAGGGGCTTTTTTAAAAATAAATTATGGTGGCCGATGGACCAATACCAACACCAGCACCGATCTCAATATTGACAACACCGTCGCTCCTATCTTTGGGAACCAGGATTATAAGGACGATGGCAATAACCTGTATCAGGTAAGCGGAAATACCCTCATCGTGAAGGAGGCCGGAAGGTATGACATACGAGCCAACCTGTCCCTTTTGGGAATCAATTCTGGCGGGTCTGCTGAACAGCGCACCAACGTCAATGCAAGAATCGCTGTCAATGGAACTCCTGTCGGGGCTCTGGGGGCTTCGGGCTACATTCGCTGGGCTTCATCACATGAACAAAGTAGTATTCATGTCAATGAGATCCTCCAATTAAATGCCAACGATGTCATCACTATCGTAACATTTAGAGAAGCCAACACGGGCACGGTGAATTTTAGCGGTGCGAATGAATCGAGCTTTATGATTAATAAATTGAGATAAAAAGTGAATAACCGGATCCTAACTCTTTTACTTTTTCTTTCCAGCCTTGGTTTTGCCCAGGATGCGGTCCATAACTTTGGCAGCATCCGAATACATGACAATACCAATGTCGGATTCCATTTGGATCTTGTCAATGATGGCACCTTCGAACAGAATACCGGTTTGGTGGGCTTTTACAACGACCAGGACCGACTAACTATTTCGGGTGCTTATGCACCCTTGCTTTATGATACGGAAGTGGATGTTCCCGGCGGACTGCGGCTCGAAATTCCCGTCAATGTGCAAAACAATGTAAACCTGATCACCGGTAATATTATTACGCCAAGGACTGGTACGGCCATATACTCCAATTTTTTAGATTACTCCTTCTACGTAGGGGAAAGCAGTGCCTCCAAGATAGATGGGTATGGTGCCGTAACCAATAAGGAAACCTTTGTTTTCCCGGTAGGAAATGAAACAAGGTTGCGCCCGTTGACGATAACATCGGTAGCCATAAACGCCATGGCCAAATGCGCCTATTTTGATGAAGACCCTAACAGTCCTAAGTCCCTCTCCAATGCTTTCAGCACAAGCAACAAGGCATCGGAGTTCATTTCAGTAAGTACCACGGAATTCTGGCGCCTGGAAGGCGATGTGCCTTCGACCGTAACCCTTACCTGGGATGCGTACAGCAATGTCCGTGCCCTAAGTGCATACCTGAGTGACCTGAAAGTGGTAGGCTGGAGCAAAACAGCGAATCATTGGGTTAACCTGGGGAATACAGCTGTGGAAGGCGGTATGGCCTATGGCTCCATTACTTCTGAGACATTTGTACCCAATGAGTACGAAATTATTACCATAGGCGGGAATGACGACAACCTGGAAACATTTACCACCATTGATCTGGATAACTACTTTATGACCCCGAACGGCGACGGGCAGAACGATGTACTGGAACTCGAGGGTATAGAGGCGTCTCCCAATAATCTGATCGAAATCTTTGACCGGTACGGCGTTTTGGTTTATTCAAAAAACAACTACCAGAACGATTTCAATGGCCAGTCCAATCGGGATTCAGCCATCAAACGTGGTTCCGGCCTCGCCTCTGGCATCTACTTTTATATCATCACCATGCATGACCTAAGGCAAAAGCACCAGGGATACCTTTACATCTCGAATTAATAAGGTAGTATATAGCTCCTTCGAAGCTATAAAATACATTCCTTTTCCAGAAAATTTACACTTGGGGCTCAGCAACGAACGACCCCTGAGAACCTTTTCAATTCAAATTTATAAAGCCATAGCACCTATTAAATCTATAAATTATTATAATTTAGGGATCGCAATGAGACCTGGCTGTCCTCCTGGGCCGCCATATAATCAATAAGTACCCTGTATGCATAGAAGATCTTTTGTTCAGAAAAGCAGTTTATTAGGCCTATTTTTAACTACCACTCCCATATGGTCATGGGAACAGGAAGTTATTTACGAGGTAGATGAATTGATGGGAAAAGCAGACATTGCGCTGTATGGAAAGAATATTAACCTGCGCAAGGAAGCCCATGATGCGTTTTTGGAAATGAAAAAAGCCGCTTACCAGGACGGGATCGATATTGAAATTGTATCGAGTTACCGCAGTTTTGACAGACAGTTGGCCATTTATGAGGGCAAATACCTCCAATACACGGAAGACGACGGAATGGAACCGCTGGCAGCTATTGACAAGATCATTGAGTATTCTACCATTCCCGGGACCAGCAGGCATCACTGGGGCACAGACATCGATATCACTGACAAGAGCAAAAAGAGCGATGGAGATGTATTAGACGCTGTAAAATTTGAAGAAGGAGGCCCCTTTGCCGACCTAAAAAAATGGATGGACGAACATGCCGGGGAGTATGACTTCCACCTGGTCTATACAGATCAACCCAAGCGCAGGGGATTCAAATACGAACCCTGGCACTACAGCTATGCACCCCTCTCGGTTCCCATGTTGGCAGCCTTCAGGAAAAAGAACATTCTTCAGTTACTGGTAAAAGAAGATTTTTTAGGAAGCGAACATATGACCACAGGATTCATTAGAAATTATATTCAGGATAATATTTTAGACATTAATCCCACGCTGTTATAAGGGTTTATGGGTAACCCGACAGCTATCTTAAGATGAGACGAGGAAACTGGAAACTGAGGATCTTCATTGGTATTGCCATCATCGCCTTTGCCTCCATTCAGCGGTGCAGCAATAAAGAAACCAATCCGTATACGGGTCGTGTTCAGAACATCAACATGTCTGCCGACCAGGAAATCGCTATTGGCCTTCAAAGTACGCCTCAGATCGCACAGCAATACGGCGGACTCTATCCGGACCAGCGGATGCAGTCTTTTGTGGATGCAGTGGGGGAAAAATTGGTTCAAAACAGTGTTGCCAGGGAAACACCCTATCAATACGATTTCCATTTATTGGCAGATGAACAGACCATTAATGCCTTTGCGCTGCCGGGAGGACAAATCTTTATTACTTACGCCCTTTTTTCCAAATTGAACGAGGCGCAACTCGCCGGGGTCCTGGGACATGAAATCGGACATGTGATCGGGCGTCATTCTGCCGAACGCATCGCAGAAAGCAGCTATTGGAAAACGGTAAGCATGGGCGCCGAAGTAGGTGCCGATGCAGGGAATATTGTTGGGAATTTTGGCCAAAATCTGCTATTAAAGAATGGTAGGGGCGATGAGCTTGAAAGTGATGATCTGGGCGTGCTGTTTATGATCCGTTCCGGTTATCAACCACAGGAAATGATTCGCGTTATGGAAATCCTGAAAACAGCAGCCGGGCCAAACAGGGTTCCTGAATTTCAAAGTACGCACCCGGATCCGGATAACCGAATTGCAAAGATCCGGGAAGCGATAGAAAAGTACCAGGGAGGGTCCTAAAAGGAATTATTGGATCAACTATAGGTTCTTGTCCTTTTTTTGCTATCTTTGAAGTTCTCCCAAGTCATTTTTTGCCCCCGATTTAACCCTTATAGCTTTAACGAGATAAAACTATATGGGAACACTTTTACACTTTAAGAACATATACACTGCCGCTTTTGACGATTGCAAACCAGAGTTTGTGGTAGTCCTGTTAAAGGCCTATTCCATCTTTTGTGCGCTCATGTTCTGTATGGCCGTCTATGCATTCATTTACAGAGCCTTTACCGGTTTTGACTTTTAAATAGAGTATCTTGTTTCCCCTTTGAATAGAACATTGGTGGGAGACCTGCGCTTTATAAACCCTGGTTCGCAGGGTTTTTTTATGCCTTTTTCCCAGTTCCTTTAAAACCAATTGAGCGTTATTGATTTTTTTTCAGAAGTTCCTTATCAGGAAAAAGCGCTCATAATTGTGGCAAACCCGATAAAATCACCCTATTTTTGATGGATATTAAGAACAAGTAGTATGGCAATGCATAAAAAAGTGATACTGATGATCCTGGACGGGTGGGGCAAGTCTCCGGACCCCAAGGTGTCGGCTATTGATAATGCCAGGACGCCTTTTATGGATTCGCTCTATAAAAAATACCCCAACAGCAATCTCCTGACGGATGGTATGAACGTAGGATTGCCGGAAGGGCAAATGGGCAACAGTGAGGTAGGGCATATGAATCTTGGTGCAGGAAGGATCGTATACCAGGATCTGGCGAAGATAAATAAAGCGATCAAGGAAGATACCTTAAAGGATGAACCGGTCATTAAAGAAGCCTTTAAGTATGCCAAGGAACATCACAAAGCAGTCCATTTTCTTGGACTACTGAGCAACGGTGGGGTACACAGCCATATTAACCATTTGAAAGGCCTGATACAGGCTGCCGAAAGTTATCACCTGAAAGATGTCTTTGTCCACGCGTTTACCGATGGACGTGATGTAGACCCGAAAAGCGGCAAAGGATTTTTAAAAGACCTGATCGCATTTTGCTCAGATAAAACCACGAAACTGGCTACGGTCATTGGCCGATACTATGCCATGGATCGTGATAAACGCTGGGAACGGGTACAATTGGCGTATGACCTGCTGGTTCATGGCAAAGGAGACAGGACACATGATGTGCTGACCACAGTGCAAAAAGCCTATGACGAGGGTACAACAGATGAATTCCTCAAACCTATCGTCCTTACTAATAAGCAGGAGCAGCCACTTACCACCATAAAGGATGATGATGTAGTGATCTTCTTTAACTTCCGGACCGATAGGGGCCGTGAACTAACGGAAGTATTATCACAGAAAGATTTTCCTGAATTCGGGATGACTAAAAAGAAACTCTATTATGTAACCCTTACCAATTATGATGATTCCTATAAAGGGGTTCGGGTCGTGTACGACAAAGAGAATTTGAATCAGACGTTAGGGGAAGTGCTTTCTAAAGCCGGCAAAAAACAAGTGCGCATTGCAGAAACAGAAAAATACCCGCATGTGACCTTCTTTTTTAATGGCGGCAGGGAAGTTCCGTTTGAAGGCGAACAACGCATTATGTGTCCTTCACCCAAGGTTGCTACCTACGACCTTCAACCAGAAATGAGTGCCTATGAGATCAGGGATGCCATCATCCCGGTTTTGAAAAAAGGAGAAGTCGATTTTGTTTGTCTCAATTTCGCCAATCCAGATATGGTAGGGCATACCGGCAGTATGGAAGCCGCTATTAAGGCGGTGGAAACGGTTGATGGTTGTGCCGAGTCGGTAGTCACCGCTGGCCTTCAAAATGGCTATAGTACCCTTATTATTGCCGATCACGGGAATTGCGATACAATGATCAATCCCGATGGGAGCCCCAATACGGCACATACGACCAATCCGGTACCACTTATTGTGGTCGACCATGATATCAAGTCTGTTAAAGATGGTGTTTTAGGAGATATTGCACCTACCATTCTTCACATGATGGGCATCCCAAAACCCGAATTAATGACACAGGAATCGCTCGTATAACTTAAAAACGACACTTAAAAGGCTTATGATCATAACCAAGACAGCCGAAGAAATCGAATTGATGCGGGAAAGTGCCCTTATCGTTTCCAAAACACTGGGTATGTTAGCTGCCGAGATCAAACCCGGCGTTACAGGTTTATATCTGGACAAACTAGCCGAGACCTTTATCAGGGATCACGGAGCAGAACCCGGATTTTTAGGGATGTACGACTTTCCCAACACCCTGAATCTGAGTCCGAACGCTCAGGTGGTACACGGCATCCCCAATAACGAGCCCTTAAAGGATGGGGATATTATCTCTGTGGACTGTGGCTCTTTAAAAAACGGCTATTACGGGGATCATGCTTATACGTTCGAAGTAGGCGATGTGGCCCCGGAAACCAAAAAGCTCCTTCAGGTCACCAAGGAGTCGCTCTATGTTGGTATTCGTGAATTTAAGTTGGGAAATAGGGTTGGCGATGTAGGATTTGCAATTCAGCAATATTGTGAAGCACATGGATACGGCATTGTCAGGGAACTGGTTGGACACGGATTGGGAAAAAAACTGCATGAAGCACCGGAAATGCCCAATTATGGAAAAAGAGGCCGGGGCAAGAAATTCGTGGAGGGTATGGTAGTAGCCATCGAGCCTATGGTGAATATGGGCACACGAAGGATTAAGCAGTTAAAAGATGGCTGGACGATTTTGACTGCCGATGGGAAACCCAGTGCCCATTTCGAACATGATATTGCCCTTGTAAATGGCAAACCGGAATTGCTTTCTACCTTCCACTATATTTACCAGGCGCTGGGTATTGAATCTGATGAAGAGGATGAATTTCGCTCCCGACAGCTGGTACTATAAATGTAAGATAAGGGGTGAAAAAGATCTTTAAGTATATCCTCAATGGAATCCCCAGGCCACTGCTCATTAAGGTTAGTTACCTGGTAAGACCCCTCCTGTCATTGGTATTAAAAGGGAAACGCTACACAGATCCCATAGACGGTAAACAGTTCAGAAAATTCCTCCCCTACGGCTATGAACAACCAAGGGAAAACGTCCTGTCTCCTTCTACCTTGTCACTAGAGAGACACCGCTTGCTTTGGCTGTATCTGCAACAGGAAACCGACTTCTTTACAAAGCACTATAAAGTACTGCACTTTGCCCCTGAACAAGCCTTTTATAAACGCTTTCGAAAACTGCAGCACCTGGACTACACTACCACGGATCTGAACTCGCCCCTGGCCGATATCAAGGCAGATATTTGTGAATTACCCTTTGAGGACAACACCTATGATGTGATCTTCTGCAATCACGTATTGGAGCATATTCCAGAGGACACCAAAGCCATGACCGAACTATATAGGGTCATGAAACCGGGTGGATGGGGTATTTTCCAAATACCGCAAGACGTAGGCAGGGAAAAGACCTTTGAAGATCATAGCATTACGGATAAAAAAGAAAGGGCAAAGATCTTTGGTCAGTACGATCATGTCCGTGTTTACGGCCTCGATTATTTTGACAAATTAAGGAATGTTGGCTTTATAGTAACGCCTGTGCATTATGCTGCAACCCTGAGTGAAAAGGAAGTGGAAAAGTACCGCTTAGCCCAAAACGAACTCATTCCATTGGTAAAAAAGCCAGATCAGTGAACCACTAAGGAAGAAAACCCGGGGGTCATATATTCCTGAAGTTCCCCATCTTCGTCCAGAAAAATAAGGTAGGCTTCCAGATCGTGCTGCTGTTCGAGAAGATCTATGGACACCTTTAGATCCATCGCCATAAAGGCAGTGGCATAAGCATCTGCAATGGCACAGTTGTTCCCGATCACACTAGCTGCCAAAACATTTCCATTCTTCGTAAAACCGGTTTTAGGATCAATGGTATGCACATATTTCAGCCCGGTATCCGGGTCGATACGGAATTTTCGGTAATTTCCAGAAGATGCCAGCGCCTTATCTTTTAGGTTCAGGGTAATTTTTAGTTGCCGCCCGTCTACAACCTGCGGATCGTCGACACCTACTACCCATTGTTTTTCCTTTATCCTGTTCTCTCCTTTCGCTACGATCTCCCCTCCTACTTCTACCAGGTAGTTCTCAATTTCCAGGTCATCCAGTAAAGCTGCCAACCGATCGATGGCATAACCCTTGGCAATAGCGTTAAAGTCGATCTGAATTTCCGGCGACTCCTTTACAATTCTGTTATCTTGTGTAAGTTGTACCTTGTCTAATCCCACAAAATGACGGAGTCTTTTTACTTCCGCACTATCCATAGTACTTTCCCTGCCCGGGCCAAATCCCCAGGCGTTGACCAGGATCCCAACAGTAGGATCAAAATACCCGTTTGTTTTTTCAAACACTTCCTTTGAAAGCCTTAACACTTCGCGAAACATCCCATCTACGATCACGGTGGTATCACCACTGTTGATCCTGGAAATATCAGAAGTGGGAATATAGGTCGACATCGAATTATTGACCACCCTGAAGACCGAATCGATGCTCTTACTTATATCCAGGCTATCTTTCGTGAGATAAATAATGCTGTATGAAGTTCCCAAAGCAGCACCTGTATTGGTGTTCCTAACCCATTCTGTTTCCTTGTTGTCACAGCTGCTACCGACAAGAAAAAGGAACGAAAACACACAATAGATACTAAATTTCAATAAGGCCTTCATACTCTACTAGGTATTTTTCATTTAGGTAAACGGGCAAGTTGCGGTCTTCCGCATTGGAAAGGCCTACACCGGCGTAGTAGGTCCTGGCCTCAAACTTCAGGGCATGATCTTTCACCTTTTCCATCAGTTCTTTATCGTACACTCTTGGATCCTGGGGAAAAGGAATATTGCGAACCACGATGAAGTGCAGCTGTTTTTCTTTGAGGCAAACAAACTGCGGATTTTTCTTAGGTTTGCTATTGACGGCCATAAACTCGAATCCGGTGGCCTCCAATTCCTTGCCAACAATATTCATTGCGAGGTTATGTAGTTCCTGTACTGTGAGTGCCTTCATAGCCAATCTATGATTAAAAAAACCGATATGGGTATATATCGGTTTTAGTAAGGGTTCGTTAACGTTGGTTAACCACCAAAATCATCAAATCGAATATTTTCATCCGGGATACCAAAATCTTCTCCCATTTTCTGAACCGCCTTGTTCATTAACGGTGGTCCACAGAAATAGAGTTCTATGTCTTCCGGAGATTCGTGTTTACTGAGATAGTTATCGATCACGCAATTATGTATAAATCCTACAAAGCCGTCTCCCGGACCATCCAGACTTTCCTTTACTTTCCAGTTGTCTACCTCCAAAGGTTCTGAAAGTGCCATATAGAATTTGAAATTAGGAAATTCCTTTTCCAGGCGCTTGAAGTGGTCTATGTAGAACAATTCGCGCTTGGAACGGCCCCCGTACCAATAGGACACTTTTCTATTGGTCTTTAAGGTCTTGAACAAATGGTAAAGGTGCGAACGCATAGGTGCCATTCCTGCACCCCCTCCAACATACAACATTTCTGCCTCCGATTCATTGATGAAAAATTCACCGTAAGGGCCTGAAATGGTCACTTTATCACCTGGTTTCTGAGCGAAAATATAGGACGAGGCAACACCTGGATTTACCTCCATCCATCCGTTCTTAGAACGATCCCATGGCGGGGTAGCGATTCGCACGTTCAGCATGATCTCCCTTCCTTCTGCAGGGTAAGAAGCCATGGAATAAGCACGTTCTACGACCTCTGTATTCTTCATTACCAGTGGCCATAAATTAAATTTATCCCACTCGTTTTGAAATTTATCAGGGGTCTCATGCTCTTCGGGATGTGCTGTGATATCGATATCTGAATACTTGATCTCACACGGAGGTATTTCAATCTGTATATACCCTCCCGCCTTATAATTCATATCTTCCGGTATCTCCACCACGAATTCTTTAATAAAGGAGGCCACATTGTAATTTCGAACCACAGTACCTTCCCATTTCTTGATGCCAAATACTTCCTCGGGAATGGTAATCTCCATATCCTGTTTCACCTTTACCTGGCACGCCAGACGGGCTCCTTCATTCAGTTCCTTCTTGGAAAAGTGAGGTGTTTCTGTTGGAAGTGCCTCTCCTCCACCCTGGAGCACATGGCACTCACACTGAATACAGGTACCCCCGCCTCCGCAGGCAGAAGGAAGAAATATTTTCTGATTTCCAAGGGTAGAGAGCAAGGAGTTCCCTGACGCTACCTGAATCTTCTTTTCCCCATTGATCGTAATAGTGACCGGCCCGGAGGGCGCCAACTTTTCCTTGGTGAAAAGCAATAAGGCCACTAAAAGCAATAGTAATATTAAAAAAGCAACAACGGTGATTAGTATGGTACCTCCTGTACTTGCAGCTAAGATCATGCTTATTCTTTTATAATGGTGTTATAGGAAACAGCGTTTTCCTCTGTCTCTTTCTCCAATTTTGTTTTTTCTTTTTCTGTCTGTTGAACTGTTGTGGTTTCAGGAGCAGGAGCGGCTTCATCACCTCCGGTGAGCATGCCTCCGAAACTCATAAACCCTATCGCCATGAGCCCGGTAATGATAAAGGTGATCCCAAGACCCCTTAACGGTGGCGGAACATTGGAATAGCGAATTTTTTCCCTGATCGCAGCAATGGCGAGGATCGCCAAAAACCAACCGATACCAGAACTTAGTCCGTAGTTGAAAGCAAGGCCAAGCGTAGGGATCTCACGGGCCTGCATAAACAAGGACCCGCCCAGGATGGCACAGTTAACGGCAATCAGCGGAAGGAATATCCCCAAAGAATTGTAGAGCGCGGGGGAAAATTTCTCCACCACAATCTCTACCAGTTGCACCATGGTCGCAATGGTTGCTATAAATAGTATGAACGAAAGGAAACTCAAATTGTATTCCGCATACTCAGGTCCCAACCAGGCCAATGCACCGTCTTTAAGCAAGTACTGATCCAATAGCCAGTTCAAGGGAACCGTGACCGCCAACACAAAGATAACAGCCGCACCTAAACCTACTGCCGTGGTCACTTTCTTGGATACCGCCAGGTAGGAACACATTCCTAAAAAGGTGGCGAATACCATGTTGTCTATAAAAATAGATTTAAAAAATAATTCTACGTGCTCTAACATATCGTTGGTATAATAGCTTCTTAATTCTCTTCAATCAGATCCTTGTTTCTGGAACGTTGCACCCAGATCAACAGACCCACTACGATTAACGCCATTGGGGATAAAAGCATAAAACCATTATTCTCATAGCCTATTGAATACAAGCCGGTTTTGGCAATTGGGTCGCCCAACACCTGGAAACCCAAAAGGGTTCCGGATCCAAGTAACTCCCGGAAAAAGCCCACAATAATAAGAATAAGACCATAGCCGGCGGCATTTCCTATCCCGTCCAAAAAGGAACGCCAAACCCCATTCCCAAGGGCAAACGCCTCGAACCTTCCCATAATGATACAGTTGGTGATAATCAACCCGACGAAAACTGCCAGGGTCTTACTAAGCTCATAGGCAAAGGCCTTTAGCACCTGATCTACTATGATTACAAGGGCAGCCACCACAACAAGCTGTACGATGATCCTGATCTTGGATGGAATGATATTACGCATCATTGATATAACAACATTCCCCAATCCAAGCACGAACACAACCGAAAGAGCCATCACAATGGAGGCTTTCAATTCTGCCGTAATGGCCAGGGCAGAACAAATACCCAATACCTGAATGGTAATCGGGTTGTTATCTGCCAAAGGGTCCAGTATTAGATTTGCATCTTTTTTAGAAAGTAGTGCCATATGCTTATCCCTTATTTCTTAATGATTCAAAATAGTCCTTGTAAAGATTAACCGTAGTGGAGATCATGGATGAAACACCGTTGCCGGTAATGGTAGCGCCGGCCAGGGCGTCCACTTCATTGTCATCCTTAATATCGTTAAGCGGATCGTTATTCCCTTTCGCGACATTGATTCCGGCATACCGGTCACCATTTAAAATGGTTTCACCACTAAAGTCGTCCATAAAATAGCGTTGCTTGATGTTGGCCCCTAAACCCGGTGTTTCGGCTTTGTGATCAAAATAAACACCCTTAACCGTCATGTTCTCATCCAACGCCATAAAACCCCAGATAGCATCCCACAATCCTTTTCCGTACATTGGAATGATATAGTAGGTTTCCCCATCCTTTTCTCCAACAAATACGGGAAGTTTTGGTGTTTCTCCATTTTTAAGGAGATCTAACTGTTTTTTGATATCGATAAGATAGGCCTGGTCATCCTTCGTGATCTTATCGCCTTCAATCACCAATTGTTCTGTGATATAAGAGGAAAACTCCTGTTCTACCCTATCTGTCGGGATAAAATTGACACTGCCTTCGTCCTCATTTTCGTTTATTCCCATGGCATACAGGATATTCTGTTGCTTTTCGAAGCGTTCATTTTCCTTAATTCTTCCGCTTAAAGCAGAGGCCAGGTATGCCAGGATACTTCCAACCACTACGACCATCAAAGAGGCAAAAAGAACAGTATAAAGGTTATTCTCTTTATTCATTAGATTCCTTATATAGATTCGACTTTTATCTGTGTTGCTGCTTCATCCTTTGGAAGGATCACCGCATTCTTGAGCCTTTTCATTCGCTTCCTCACATTACCCCTCACTACGTAATGGTCAATGGTCGGTGCAAAAACGTTCATTAACAGGATGGCAAGAAAAACGCCTTCCGGATACGCCGGGTTGAAGACCCTGATCATGACGGAAATAAATCCGATCAAAAATCCGTAGATCCATTTTCCCCTGTTGGTTTGCGATCCGGTGACCGGGTCGGTAGCCATATAGACAATACCAAAGGCCAATCCACCAACAAGTAAATGTTTCCAAAAATCAAAACTCATCAGGCCATAGAACTTACTCGTTTCTGTGATCCATCCTGCATCTACCACCCCATTGAAAATAAGTCCCATCACCAACGAACCTACTACCGCACTCAGCATAATGCGCCAGCTGGCGATCTTGCTGAAGATTAGGAAAAGGCCCCCTAACAGGATCAGGAAGGTAGAGGTCTCTCCTACAGACCCCGGGATGAAACCGAAAAACATATCCGATACCGAGTAACCAAATTCACTGGCATTATTTTGAGCCAGATAGCCCAAAATGGTTTCCCCTGAAATGGCATCTGGTGTGCCGGCACGTTGCACGGCTTCGTGTACCCAAACTTTATCACCACTCATCCAGGTAGGATAGGCAAAGAACAGGAAGGCGCGAATCGTCAGTGCCGGATTCAGAATGTTCATCCCGGTACCGCCAAAGACTTCCTTCCCGATAACGACGCCAAAAACGATCGCCACGGCCAACATCCATAATGGGGTGTCAATAGGAACGATCAATGGCACAAGCATCCCTGTCACCAGGTATCCCTCTTCCACTTCATGCCCCTTGATAATGGCAAAAATGAATTCTATCAACAAGCCTACACCATACGATATGACTACCAGGGGTAACACTTTTATAATCCCTATCCAGAAATTATCCCATGTGATGAAGTCGTTCCAGACGGAAAAATCCTGAGGAAACCCGTTGATGGCACTGTAGTGCTGATAGCCCGCGTTGAACATGGAAAAAATCAAAACAGGGATAAGCGCCAGGATCACTGTGTTCATGGTTCGCTTCAGGTCATCGGCTCCTCTGATATGACTTCCCGAATGCGTTGTTTCATCCGGTGTAAATAAAAAGGTATGAAAAGCACTAAAGGCAGGAGCAAACTTCTTACCACGAAAGTGATGCTTCAGTATGTGCAGTCTTTTTTTAATAGTCAGTCTTTTGTCACTCATCTTTATCCTATTTCTTTATAAAGTAAATCCAATCCTTCTCGAATGATTTTCTGATGTGGTTGTTTTGAGATGCAAACGAACTCTGTAAGGGAGAAATCCTCCGGGATCACTTCATACAACCCTAACTGTTCCATCTCATCCAGGTCTTTCACCATGCAGGCCTTCAACAATTGCAATGGGTAAATATCCAGCGGGAAGACCTCCTCATATTGACCGGTAACCACAAAGGCCCTGTGCTCGCCATTGGTATTGGTGTCCAGATCATATTTTTTCTTTGGCTGCAACCAGGAGAACGTAAGCGCTCTGGTGGTTGAAACCTTGTCAAAGACCGGCTTGGTCCATCCAAAGAATTCATAATCATCCCCTTCGGGAATAGCCGTTACGGTTGTATTATAAAATCCAAGATGCCCGTCAGGACGCGTTTTACTACCGGTAAGCACGTCGCCGTTGATGACGCGGAACTTTTCGTCGTTTACCCCACTGGCGTACAGAAAGGTTGCGATCTCGGCCCCTATTTTTGTTTTAAAATAATGCGGTTTTTTAATGGACGAGCCCGCCAAGGCCACCAGGCGCTCGGGATTAAATTTACCCGTTAGCAGGGCTTCGCCAATGATCACAAGATCCTGGGGGCTCAGGGTCCATACCAATTCCCCTTTGTTAATCGGATCTATCTTATTGATCTGGGTCCCAACCAGGCCGGCCGGATGAGGACCGCTCACCTTGTGCAATTCAATTCCCTGCAGGCCAGTGAAAGGGGAGCTACCGGCAGCGCTGACGGAAACGTGCACTTTACCAGGTGTCAGCTTACCAAAGGCGGTAATTGCCGCCTGCAATTCTTTTTCTTTTCCGGCCACTATGTAATCCACATCTGCCGCCAGGGGAGCCGTGTTACAGGCCGAAATGAAGATGGCCTTTGGTGTAGTCAACGGATTGGCAATAAGGTCATAAGGGCGCTGTTTGATAAAAGGCCAACAACCAGATTTGAGCAAAAACGCTTTGATATCAGCAGCGGAAGCTTTTTGAAGGTCTAACGTCTTATGCGCCAGTGATTCCTGCGTTTTATCGGCCAGAATCTTGATAGTTAGTATTCTTCTCCTGGCCCCTCTCTCGATTTCAATAAGCTCTCCACTTACAGGGGAAACGAACATCATGCTCGCTACCTCCTTGTTGAAAAAAATAGGCTCCCCGGCCTTCACCTCGGCGCCTTCCTTTACCAACATTTTTGGTGTTAGTCCGTGAAAATCTGAAAGGTTGATAGCGTATACATTACTTAATGCAGCTTTAGAAGTGGCAGGTTCTGCAGCACCCACAAGGTTAATATTTAACCCTTTTCTAATTCGAATGTCTTTTGACATGAAATATAAACCTTTTTGGTTATCAAAAATTTAGGGCCAAAAATACCACTTAAAAGAAAGTTTTCATAATTATTGACTATAAATTTGGGCATTATAACGAACGGAATTCCTAAGGCATGCTTTTTGTTTACCTTTGAAAGATAAAATGCTGAATAATGCGCTTAATGCTTAAACAGATATTGCTGTGTTTCTTTGTTATCCAGTCATTTGCGCAGGTACAGGAAGAGGTAAATCCGCCTGAAAATATAAAATCCATCATCTTTAAAGGGCCTACTGAGGATCAATTTCCGGTCATTCAGTTGGGTGACGAAATAACCCTTGAATTTGATGACTTACTCGCACTGGAACAGGACTATTATTACACCATCATTCACTGCGATTATGACTGGCGCCCTTCCCAACTTTTAAAATCCCAATACCTCGTGGGGATCGATAATCAGCGGATCATTAATTATGAAAATAGTTATTCCACGCTTCAACCCTATTCCAATTATCAACTTACCATTCCCAATGAAAATGTAAGGCTCAAAGTAAGTGGTAACTATGTCCTGGAAATTTATAACAGTTCGTACGAACTGCAGTTCTCCAGGCGTTTTATCGTTTATCAGGATGTGGTAAAAGTGGGGGCCGTTGTGAAACGCTCGCGCGATTTTGCATTCCTGGATCAGAAACAATCCGTTCAATTTGCCATCAATGCCGCCGGTTTTCCCTGGGTAAACCCTAAACAGGAAATCAAAGTAGCCTTGCTTCAGAATTATCAGTGGACATCAGAGATAAACAATATTGCACCTCAATATACCTTGGGGAATGAACTGGTTTACAAATACGATCAGGAAACCAGTTTTTACGGAGGCAATGAATATCTGAATTTTGACACAAGTGATTTACGGGCCCCTACTGCCGCGGTCTCCAGAATTGAATTTCACGAATTGTACAATCATTACCTTTTCCCTGACAGGTATCGCTTCAACAGGGAGTATACCTTCTTTCCGGATATTAATGGCGACTTTGTTATCCGTACCCTGCAAGGCGAAAATAGCGCAAGGGAGGCAGAGTATACCCAGGTTCATTTTGCATTACCATACACGGCACGAATTGGACTGGATGAAGTATATGTGTATGGAAAATTCAACAACTATGCCCTTAATGAGGAGAACAAAATGGTCTATAACGCGGATACCGGAGAATTAGAAGCAACAATTTTGTTCAAACAAGGATTTTATAATTACACCTATGCGGTTAAGAAAGAAAATGGCGAAGTAGACATAAATGCCATTGGGGGCAATTTTCATTTTACGGAAAACAATTACCTGATACTGGTCTATTACCGAAATTTCGGGGATCTCTACGATAGCATTATCGGCATAGGGACCGCCAACTCCAGTGCGATTAGCAATTGATCTGCCAGCTTACAGCAGAAAAAAATATCCCTATACCGAATATCTTTAAAGAAGTTATCCTAATAATCACAGAAATAGTATATTAGGCCTCGAAAAGAATTTTTGTTGGGCAAAAAAGCATCGCATAAGGCTGCTATTCTTTGGATAAAAGTTGGTCTAATTTTAAAAAAGCAAGTGCTGAATGCCTTTTCAAAATCCTTTTTCGGCGTAAATTAAGGTTGACTTATGATCACACAAGTTACAAAAGGCATTAAGATTTCTGTAGCAACTAGTTTTGAAGGGACCTTCTTCAAAAACTACAAAACACATTTTGCCTTTGGCTACACCATTACTATTGAAAACCAGACGAAAGATCCGGTGCAACTCACTTCCCGTCACTGGGAGATCTTCGATGCGCTAAATGAAATGGAGATCCTGGATGGAGAAGGTGTCATTGGGAAAAAGCCTGTAATAAAACCCGGGCAATCGCACACGTATAGCTCCGGATGCCTGTTGGCCTCACCTATCGGTTCCATGAGGGGATACTATAATATGGTGAATCTCAGCTCTACTGAAAAGTTCAGGGTTTACGTTCCTTCTTTTAAATTCAGTGCTCCTTTCGCCTTAAATTAGTGTTTTTTTCACTTCTGAGAATTTCAGAAACGCCCTTCCTTTTAGTACCTTTGCCTGATTATAAATTAATAAAACATCATGGGCAAAGGATTCTTTCAAGTACCAATCGCAGTAAATGAACCTATCAAGACCTATGCTCCCGGAACCCCCGAAAGAGCAGCAGTGCTTGAGCAATACAACACTTTTTTTAAAGGAAAGGAAGACATTCCATTATATATTGGCGGAGCGGAAATCAGAACAGGGAACACCAAAACCCTTGCACCTCCGCATGATCATCAACAGATAGTAGGCCAGTACCACTTAGCGGAAAAGAAACATGTAGATGAGGCAATAGAAAATGCCCTGGACGCAAGGGAACAATGGGCAAATCTTGCCTGGGAACAGCGTGCCGCCATTTTCCTAAGGGCTGCTGAACTGGTAGCCGGGCCCTATAGGGCGAGGATCAATGCAGCTACGATGATCGCACAGTCCAAGACCATTCATCAGGCCGAGATCGATGCCGCCTGCGAGTTTATCGACTTCCTGAGGTTCAACGTAGAATACATGTCACAGATCTATCAGGAGCAGCCAGATTCTGCCGAAGGTATTTGGAACAGGGTAGAATACCGCCCGCTGGAAGGATTTGTCTACGCCATCACCCCCTTTAACTTTACAGCCATAGCAGGGAACCTTCCCGCCAGTGCTGCCATGATGGGGAATGTGGTCGTATGGAAGCCAAGTGACAGCCAGATCTTTTCTGCCAAGATCCTGGTCGATGTTTTCAAGGAAGCCGGACTTCCGGATGGCGTTATCAATGTGATCTACGGAGATCCTGTCATGATCACGGAAACCATCCTTTCCCACGCCGATTTCTCGGGGATCCATTTTACAGGATCCACGGAGGTGTTCCGCAGTTTGTGGACACAGATTGGCGCCAATATCAACAAATATAAAACCTATCCCCGCATTGTAGGGGAAACAGGCGGAAAGGACTTTATCCTGGCGCACCCAACAGCAAAACCCAAGCAAGTAGCCACCGCTATTGTCCGTGGTGCTTTTGAATTCCAGGGACAAAAATGCAGTGCCGCCTCCAGGGTCTACCTGCCTGCCTCTACCGCAAAGGAAATCCTGAACTTCGTTAAAAAAGACATTGAATCCTTTAACAAACCCGGTTCTCCGGCAGACATGAGCAACTTCATCACGGCAGTGATACACGAAGGAGCTTTTGACAAGTTGGTGCGCTACATTGAGGGAGCCAAAAAAGATACCGATGCAGAAGTGTTCGCTGGTGGTTCGTACGATAAATCGAAGGGGTACTTTATTGAACCAACTGTAATTCTAACTACCAACCCGCATTATGTAACCATGGAAACAGAGCTGTTTGGCCCCGTGGTAACGGTCTATATTTATGACGACAGTAAATGGAGCGACGTATTAGAGCTGGTAGACAAAACCTCCCCATATGCACTTACCGGGGCCGTATTGGCTACAGATAGGTATGCCATTGATGAGGCTACCAAAGCGCTTCAAAATTGTGCAGGCAACTTTTATATCAATGATAAGCCTACCGGAGCTGTTGTAGGGCAACAACCCTTTGGGGGTGCCCGCGCTTCCGGCACGAATGACAAAGCAGGTTCTGCCCAAAACTTAATGCGCTGGGTGTCGCCCAGACTTATTAAAGAAACCTTTGTTAGTCCGGAAGATTACCGCTACCCTTTCATGGGATAAACTGCATTTGAATCATAGCTATAAACCCCGTGAAATAACACGGGGTTTTTTTATTTAACAAACAGGTACAATGGAACCAGGAGGATACGTATTAAGGGCGCGATATACTTTTAATGTAAATTTAACGTTAATTTTATGTAAATTATTCGTAAATTTAAACTATAAATATTCGCTGTTATGAAAAGAGACCATCTGAATGAAAGGAGAGCAAAGAGGGATACTTCTTTCCTCAAGAAAATTAATCAAGGTCTTGTTAGATACGCCAAAAAATACAGGGATTCGTACACAACAATGATCAACCTTTAGTTTTGCCCTGGTATTTCAAGGGAAGATAAACGAGTTTCTTAGTTTCAAAAAAGGGATCCCTGAAAAAGTCCGACAATTCATATATTTGGGCGTTTCTATAGTCTTTTAGTTCGTCGGCAAGGTCACCTCCTTTAAGATAAAGGATGCCATTACGCATGTCGTGTACAGAATTCTTTTTTATCTTCCCCTTTACCCAATGCACAAAGGTAGGCATGGCTGCTACTGCTCTGCTCACAATAAAATCGAACTGTTCCTCTACCTGCTCCACCCTTGTGTGAAGCGCCTTTGCATTGGTCAATCCAAGGCCATCGATCACTTCCTGCACTACCTTAATCTTTTTGCCAATAGCATCGACCAATGTAAATTGGGTCTTTGGAAACAAGATGGCTAAGGGGATCCCGGGAAATCCCCCACCAGTGCCTACGTCCAGCACAGCACTACCCGGTTTAAACTGCAGCACCTTGGCAATACCAAGGGAATGTAAGACATGCCGCAGGTAAAGTTCGTCAATATCCTTCCTGGATACCACATTGATTTTTTGGTTCCAATCCTGATATAGGGTTTCCAATAGAATAAACTGGTTTCGTTGTTGTTCATCAAGATCAGGAAAATGGTCAAAAATGATCTTTGCCTTCATATTTGTGCTTTTGTTGTACAAAAATACCATAATGGACGGCCCCTTTATTCTTTATTTATGATTTCAGAGGCATTATTACTTTAGATATTACGTTATCTTTACAACTTTGATTGCAATTTTATGGAAAACAGTACAATTAAGTTCTCACGAAAAGATTCAACAAATTTCTTTCGTACCCTCAACAAACGCGTAAACGACTACTTTGCCGAAAACAAACTAAAAAAGACGGGGAACTGGAAATTACACCTTAAAACAGGGATCATGTTCAGCCTGTTCTTTGCTCCCTATTTTATCATCCTGACCCTGAATTTACCAAACTGGGCCAATCTTTTACTCACCATGACCATGGGGGTAGGCATGGCTGGTGTTGGTATGAACGTAATGCACGATGGGAATCACGGTTCTTACTCAACCAAGAAATGGGTTAATAAGCTCATGGGTAGCAGCATATATATCCTGGCAGGAAATGTCTATAACTGGCAGGTACAACACAATGTACTGCACCATACCTATACGAATATTCACAATCACGATGAAGACCTGGAGGCCGGCAGGGTGCTGCGCTTCTCCAAGCATGCCAAATGGCACAGATTTCACAAATTTCAGCATTATTACTCCGTTTTTCTTTACGGCTTGCTAACCTTTAACTGGGCCGTGACGACGGACTTTCAGCAAATGTACCGTTATACCAAACGCAAATTATCCTATGGAAAATTCCCCAATCCATTTTTGAATTGGAGTGTTCTACTGATAACCAAAGCTATATACGTTACCGTATGGATCGTTTTGCCAATGCTGGTGCTGGACATCGCCTGGTGGAAGATCCTGATTGGCTTTTTTGTCATGCACTACGTGGCAGGCGTTATCCTGAGTGTGGTATTTCAATTGGCCCATGTGGTTGACGAAGCCGAAACACCCCTTCCTGAAAAAGATGGCACCATGAAAAACACCTGGGCTATCCACCAATTATTCACTACTGTAAACTTTGGTACCAAAAACCGTATTGTCAACTGGTTCACAGGTGGACTGAATCACCAGGTGGAACATCACATTTTCCCTAACATCAGTCATATTCATTACACAAATATTTCCAAAATTGTGAAAGAAACCGCCAGGGAATTTAATTTGCCTTACAATGAATACAAAACTACCAGAAAAGCTATAATTTCGCACTTCAGACATTTACGAGAACTGGGCAAGAATCCCGGTTTGCAGTATCAATAATTGTAAGCAGGCATGAGTAATCCGTTATCCGATAGAATAAATAAACTATCTACATCGGCCACCTTGGCTATGGCCGCCAAAGCAAGAGAGCTTAGAAATGAAGGGAAAGATATCATAGGACTCAGTTTGGGAGAACCCGATTTCAATATCCCTGATTTTATTAAAGAAGCGGCTAAAAAAGCAATAGATGACAATTACAGCAGCTATTCTCCGGTAGACGGGTATGCAGACCTGAAGCAGGCCATTTCCAACAAATTTAAAAGGGATAATAACCTAACGTATAACCTCAATCAGATCGTTGTCTCCACTGGAGCTAAACAATCGCTCGCCAACGTGGCAATGGTGATGTTGAACAAAGGGGATGAAGTTATCTTACCTGCCCCCTATTGGGTAAGCTACAGTGATATTGTGCAACTGGCCGAAGGGATCCCGGTAGAAGTGCCTACCACTATCGAGACCGATTTTAAAATGACCCCCGCGCAGTTGGAAAAGGCCATCACGCCAAAAACCAAAATGCTATGGTTTAGTTCACCCTGCAACCCCAGCGGTTCGGTGTACAGCGAGGAAGAACTTATGAGCCTTGCAGCCGTATTGAAAAAACACCCTGGTATTTTCGTGGTTTCCGATGAGATTTACGAACATATCAATTTCAGGGGAAAGCATGCCAGTATTGCCACTATTGATGGGATGTACGATCGTACCATTACCGTAAACGGTGTTTCCAAGGCATTTGCCATGACCGGATGGCGAATTGGTTATATTGGTGCCCCGGACTGGATCGCCAAGGCCTGTACAAAGTACCAGGGCCAGATCACCAGTGGCGCCAATGCAATAGGACAACGGGCTACCATAACTGCTTTGGAAGCACCGGTAAGCAGTATCCAGTATATGATCGATAAATTTAAGGAGCGGAGAGACCTCATCCTCGGATTACTGGGTACCATTGAGGGCTTTAAACTAAATGTTCCTGAAGGGGCCTTTTATGTTTTTCCCGATATTTCCAGCTACTTTGGAAAGGTGCTGAACGATACCCCTATCAATAACGCTTCGGACTTTGCCATGTACCTCCTGGAACATGCCAATGTAGCCACGGTTACCGGAGAAGCTTTTGGAAACCCCAATTGTATCCGGATCTCTTATGCAGCCTCAGAAGCTGAAATCAAAGAGGCAGTAGCAAGAATTAAGAATGTACTCTAACGGCTAGGTCTTCTTCCAGAAAGCAGGGGTTAGTATAATCAGGACCGTAAATAATTCGAGCCTGCCTGCCAGCATCAAAAAACCACACCACCATTTACCCAGGGATGGAAGGCTGTTGAAGTTATTCAAAGGGCTGAGTGTTCCAAACGCCGGACCTACATTCCCCAAAGAAGAAGCCGCCCCGCCGATGGCCGATTCGAAATCGAGCCCCATAAAACCGAGAACAAGGGACCCAATTATAAATAATAGCATATAGAGCACAAAGAACCCTATCACATTATAAACGATGTGTTCTGTTACTGTTTTGTTATTGAAGCGAACAGGGATGACTGCATTTGGGTGCAGGGTGCGTTTAAATTCGAGCAGGCCATTCTTGATGATGAGAATATGGCGCATGATCTTGATCCCACCTGCCGTAGATCCCGCAGAACCGCCTGCGAACATCAGGCCAAAGAAAAATACGGTTATAAAAGGGGTCCATGCCGTAAAATCGGCCGATACAAACCCGGTGGTTGTAACAACGGCCACCACCTGAAAGAGCGCATGTCTGAAAGCACTTTCGGCATTGCCGAGTACCATTGGGTGGTATTCTGATACAGGCACATTTGCCTGATAATAAATGACAAATGCCGTGAGTACCGAAAACAAAATAACCAGTAATGAATAGAATTTAAATTCCTCATCCCGGAGGATCTTCTGCACTTTCCCCTTGAAGGCAAAATAGCTCAGAACAAAATTAGACCCCGCTAAAAACATAAAAAGAATTACGATATACTGTATAAGCGGCTGATGGTTCCAGTAGGCCAAACTGGCATTTTTTGTTGAGAAACCACCGGTAGACAAGGTGGCCAGCGAATGATTAATCGCGTCAAAAAAGGACATCCCGGCCAGCTTCAATAAAAGGGTTTCGGCCACGGTATACCCAAAATAAATAAGCCATAAACGTTTTGCAGTATCTGTGATCCTGGGATGCAATTTGTCTGCATTAGGTCCCGGTGCTTCCGCAGCAAATAGCTGCATCCCACCAATCCCGAGCAGTGGCAAAATAGCAATGGCCAACACAATGATCCCCATCCCCCCTATCCAATGGGTAAGACTTCTCCAAAACAAGATCCCCTCCGGAAGTATTTCTATATTATCAATAATTGAAGCCCCGGTAGTCGTGTATCCCGACATGGTCTCGAAAAAGGCATTGGTAATATCCGGGATGGCCCCTGAGAAGAGATACGGAAGAACACCGGAAGCGGCCATACTGATCCACCCGAAGGTCACAATAAGGTAGCCCTCCCTCCTGTTTACTTCTTTTTTGTGGCCCCTGGTGAAGAACATGGCCACAACACCAATTAACATGGTTACGATAGCCGCCAGGGTTATTTCAAGGGTTACCCCATCCTGATAGATACCACTGACGGTAGCCGCCAAAATCATGAAGCCTCCGTTACATAGGAGGAGTAGCCCCATGAGGTGAATAATTATTTTGGCGTTTAATCCCATCCTCCTATAAAAATAACCGTTCAATTTTTTGAATTGCCTCCGGCAGGCAGCAAACCACTACCCGGTCACCCTCTGCTATCTCAAAACCACCTAAGGCAATCATACCAATGCCATTCCTGATAACACCCCCGATAATGGCTTGCCGGGGAAAATCGAGGTCACGAATGATCTGTCCGTTCATTCTGGAGGTCTCTTTTACCTCAAACTCCAATATTTCCGCATTTAAGTTATTGAGACGGGTTAAGGCCAAAACCTCTCCTCTGCGGATGTACCTGAAAATATTATTCGCCGCTAATAGTTTTTTATTGATGAGCGTATCGATCCCAATAGATTGCGATAACTGAAAATAATCCATATTCTCTACAAGGGCGATGGTCTTTTTAATTTCCTTTGATTTCGCTACCAGGCAAGACATGATATTGGTCTCCGAATTACCGGTTACGGCAATGAAGGCATCCATAGAATCCAAACTTTCCTCTTCCAGAAGTTCCACATTTCTGCCATCTCCGTTGATCACCAGGGCATTGGGCAACATATCTGCGAGGTCAAAGGCCTTCTCCTTATTTATTTCAATGAGTTTTACATTGAACTTTTTGGCACACAGATCGCGGGCAGCCTTAAAACCTACTTTGCTTCCGCCCAGGATCATGACATTCTTCAGGGTCTCTCTCTTCTTCCCTGTAAGCTTGTACAATTCATCCACCCCTTTTTTATCCGTGATAAAATAGACCTGGTCATCTTCCTTAAAAACGGTATTTCCCCTAGGTATGAGGGTAAACTGTGTCCCACTGCGCTGCAGGGCAATAGGCATAAAATGTAATTCAGGAAAAATGGTGGCTGCCTGCTTAACCGATTTCCCAACAAACGGAGCACTTTCAGGAAGCGAAACACCCACCATGATGAGCGCACCATTTTCAAATTCGTAGGTATCGTTAAAAGCAGACTGATTTAAGAGAAGCTGAATCTCGGTAGCTGCCAGCTCCTCAGGGGATATGAGCTCATCGATCCCCAATTCCGAGAATTTGATCTCCTGCCTGTAATCCATAAATTCTGTGTTCGAAATCCTTGCGATGGTTTTTTTGGAACCCATTTGTTTGGCGAGCATACAAAGGGTAATATTCGTGGTTTCAGAAGAGGTTACCCCAATAACAAGGTCCGATCTCTCTACCTGGGCTTCTTTCAAAATGGCTATGGAGGTGGCATCACCTCTTAATACCCGGATATCAAGGTGATTATCTGCGTAAATAAGGCTTTCCTTATGATTATCGATCAAGGTGATATCCTGCGATTCATAGGAAAGTAATTTCGCCAGATGAAAGCCTACCTCACCTGCGCCAGCGATTATAATTTTCATGTATACAAAAAGTCGTTTATCATAATGTGCAGACCATCCAGGAAGTTCATTTCAGATCTTAAAGCCAAGGCACTTAACTTAAAGAGAGATGTGTGGTTTTGCATAGCAAAATTACACAAATTTATGGCACCATTACTTAAAAAAAGAGGCGGTAATGGTTCCCGGGAGGTTTTCCAACCGGGATTTAAGATTTTTTAAAGAGGTCATTGTGCTATCTTTGCGCCAAAATTGACAGCATGTCTAAGAAAGTGACCCCTTACAAAGATTCCCGAGAGGGAAAAAAGCAACAGGTAACGAACATGTTCGATGCCATTTCTGGTGAATATGATGGCTTAAACCGGGTCATTTCATTTGGCATCGATATAAAATGGAGGAAAAAAGTAGTCAGGATCCTTCATGACAAAAACCCTAAAACAATCCTCGATATTGCCACCGGTACCGGGGACCTTGCCATTAATTTAGCGGAAACAGGTGCAGAACGAATCGTTGGCCTGGATATTTCCACCGGCATGCTGGCTGTGGGACAAAAAAAAGTAGTGGAAAAACATTTGGAAAGCACTATTGAAATGGTAGTGGGTGATAGTGAGCAGCTGCAATTTGAGGATGATTCATTTGATGCCGTAACCGTCGCCTTTGGGGTTCGTAATTTTGAAAACCTGGAAAAGGGTCTTAGTGAGATTCTCAGAGTTTTGAAACCTGGGGGCACCTTGGTAGTATTGGAAACAGCCGTGCCAACAAAAACACCCTATAAGCAAGGGTATAAATTCTATTCCAAATACATTCTTCCGACCATAGGCAAACTCTTTTCCAAAGACGACTCGGCCTATACGTATTTATCGGAATCTGCTGCGGCCTTTCCACATGGAGAGGCGTTCAACAATATTTTAGGAAAAACAGGGTTTATAGGTATGGAGAACAGACCCCAAACATTTGGTGTTGCCTCTATCTATATCGCCTCAAAGTAATAGTATGAGAAGATTTTGGTTCCTTTTGGCATTATTATCCATGCTGAATGGTCAGGGTATACTGGCACAATTCAACGAAAAACCGATCCTGAACTTAGAGAATGAGGATAAGGCTTTTTTGAATTGGGGCTATTTCCTGGGATTTAATCAATATGATTTCAAATTCGAATACCAAAATGACCTGCAGGATATCCTGGTAGATAAATCCACTGGATTCAATGTAGGGCTCATAGGAGAAGTTCGGCTCAATAACTTTTTAGACCTGCGGTTTGAACCTGGCCTGTATTATGCCACCAGAACACTTGGTTTTCCAGGATTTACGGAAGAAAATGATGCCATTCGTGAAGTAAAATCGACCTACATCAATTTTCCTCTTTTGCTTAAAGTAAGTACCAAAAGGCTTGGAAATTGGAAACCTTTCCTGGTTGGGGGGTTCTCTGCCTCCATGAACCTCGGGAGTAATGAAGCAAGTCTGGACGACAACAGCAGCGGCACTTTCAGGATGAAAAAACAGGTCTTCAATTATGAGATCGGTTTTGGCATCGATTTCTATACCGAGTACTTTAAATTCTCACCTTCCGTCCGGGGCGTATTTGCCATTACCGATGAGCTTGTGCCCGATACAGACCCGGGCAGCCCATGGACAGGGAATATCAATGCCCTTCGTTCCCGCGGTGTCTTTGTGAATTTTACCTTTGAGTAGTGCTCACCCGTTACCTTCGCAATTCACTTAGAAGGATGGCGGTGGCAGTAGCTACATTGAGACTTTCAGTGGTGGCTTCACCAAATTGAGGTATGCCTACTTTTTTTTCTATGAAACTTTCCAGGTCTTTTGATATGCCATGTGCTTCATTACCCATCACCAACAGACCCGAAGAAGGCCACTCCATTTCGTATACAGGGGTTCCATCCATATAAGCCCCGTAAACAGCAGGAGCGGCTTGCATAAGTAGTTCCTGAATGTCGGTGTAGACAATATTGACACGCCCTATAGAACCCATTGTTGCCTGCAAAACCTTTGGGTTATAGCAATCTACCGTATCTTTGGAACACACCAGATGTTGAATCCCGAACCAATCGCATAGCCGAATGATTGTACCCAGATTACCCGGGTCTTTCACGGCATCAAGGACCAGGATCCAGTCCCTGAAATCAAGCGGAGCCGGACGCCTCATATGAAAAACACCCAACACCTTATTGGGCGCTTTTAATCCGCTTATCTTTCGCAGATCGGATTCACTGATTACCTCGTATTTCACGGGTAGTGAAGGAAAGAGACCTGCATCCGTGGTATAAATGCAATCTGCTTCGAAACGGGAAGCCAGCAACTCAATCACCGTCTTTACCCCCTCTGCCACAAAGAGGGAATTTTCCATACGGTGTTTTTTTTGTTGCAAGCTTTTTATAAACTTTATTTGACTTTTTACAACCATCCAAATAATGTATTTTTGATTTGTATGAATACCCCTTTCCCTCTTAAAGGCCACGCTGCTAAAATAGGTATCTTCTTGCTTATTGCGGTATTTACCTCATGCAATGCCGTAAAAAGGGTGCAGGAAGGGGAGTTTCTCCTGACGAAGAACACCATTATGACCAATGGGGAAAAAGTCCAGGATGAAGACATAAGGAGCCTCATTCTTCAGGAACCCAACAGCCAGGTACTGGGATATCCCTTGCGGCTCAACCTGTATAACCTGGCAAAAAATGATCCGGATTCGCTCTTTGATGCCTGGTTACATAAAAAAGAGAAAAGAGAACAAAGGCTGGTAAATATATTGTCCCAGAAACAAGTAGATGCCCTTGGGGAGTCCTTTTTGGTTAAGGGCTATAGTGAATGGCTCAAAAAAATAGGGGAACCCCCCGTCATCATTGACACCTCCAAAACAAGGAAAACACTCCAAAGACTCAGTTCCTTTTATGGAAGCAAAGGTTTTTTCAACAACACTACTTCCTATACTATAAAGGAAGAAAAACGGAAACAACGGGCGGCTATCGAATATGGTATAGCCTTGGGGAAACCTTTTATTATTGACTCTGTGTCAAAAAATATCGCCTCCAAAACAATCGATTCTATATACGATCTCCATGGCAAATCCTCTTTTATAAAAGAGCAAAAGCAATTCGACCTTACGGACTTCAACAATGAACGCCAGCGACTTACCGAACTATTCAGGAATTCCGGTGTCTACAACTTTCAGGAAAGCTCTATTACTTATGATATTTTAAGAGATACGACGAAAGAACAGAATGACCAGAAGATGAATGTAGAATTGAATATTGGTAATTTGCGCAGAAGGGGCGATAGTGCCGTAACAACTTCGGAGTACAAAACCTTCTCCTTTGAAAAGATCAATATTTATCCCGATTTTAATTACAATGACGATCCCGGCCAACTGCAATCGCTTGAATTTGAAAACTACACCATTTACTATAAGGGTAAATTAAGGTACAAACCTAAAGCGCTCTCAGACGCCATTTTTTTGGAGAAAGACAGCATTTACAGGGATCTGGATAAACTGAGGACCTACCGGCAACTAAACAACCTCAATACCTTTAAATACCCTAACATACAGATCCTGGAGGACAGTACGCAATCAAAGTTGATCTCCAATATTTATCTCACGGCACGCTCCAAATATTCGCTGGGTCTTAGTCTCGATATCACTCATTCCAACATACAACGACTCGGGATCGGTTTCAGTAGTTCCCTTATCACCCGGAATGTTTTTGGTGGTGCCGAAACCTTAAGCCTGTCTGCCCGAGGCACCTTTGGCCTTTTGAGCGATACGTCCCTGCCCGAGGATTTCTTTTCGGAAATAGGCGCCGATATTAATCTCACATTTCCACGACTCTGGTTTCCAATAATCAACGCAAAAAAGATTGTCCCGTCTTATATGTTGCCTCAAACCAGAATCTCAGCAGGGATCGGCTTTCAAAAGAATATTGGCCTGGATAAACAAACCCTAAATTCTATTCTGGGATATACTTGGGTACCCGATAATTATCGAAAGAACGCCATAGAACTTTTTAATGTATTGTTTGTAAGAAATTTAAATCCCGATCGCTTTTTTAATGTGTATGGTAGTAGTTACCAGCAATTAAATGATATTGCAAGTGCAGATATCTACACAAACGATCCTTTACTATCTGATTTCTATGATTCCACGAATGACCCAAATGATCCTCGACTGATTATTCCGGATGGCACTACCGGTTTCACCCAGGCAATCCTAGATGAAACCGTTACTTCGAGCACAGATGATTTTATCAATGTAAGCAGAATTGAAGAGCGGCGTACCCGACTAACCGAAAATAATTTAATCGTTGCCAGCAACTATACTTTTACAAAAAATAATAAAAGTGGCATCAACGATAATAGTTTCTATCAATTTAGAATTAAATTAGAAATTGCCGGGAATCTCCTTTCTGCCTTTTCTTATATTGTTCCTTTCAACGAAAACGACAACAATAATTTATTGGTCTTTGGCGTACCCTATTCGCAGTATGTAAAGACCGAATTCGATTTTATAAAACACTGGGACCTGAACAGGTCCAATGTGCTGGCTTTCAGGAGTTTCTTTGGTATCGCCGTTCCCTATGGGAATTCTGAAAGCATCCCTTTTGTACGCAGTTACTTCGCAGGAGGATCTAATGACAACAGAGCCTGGTTTCCTTATTCACTGGGCCCAGGGAGTTCACGGGATATAAACGATTTTAATGAGGCCAATCTAAAACTTGCCTTTAATCTTGAATACCGTTTCCCAATTGTGGGAAACATAAAAGGTGCATTATTTGCAGATGCCGGGAATATTTGGAATGTTTGGGATAATATAGATGACCCAGCCAAAATTTTTAGTGGCTTTAGGTCTTTGGCCGATATCGCTTTGGGAACAGGCTTTGGTATACGATATGATTTCACCTACTTTGTGTTTAGGGTAGATGCTGGTTTTAAGACTTATAATCCATCTGAAGAACCTTCCAAAAGATGGTTTAGAGACTACAATTTGGGCAATGCGGTTATACAAATAGGGATTAATTATCCCTTTTAACGCTAATAATTTTATTACTTTTGCCCGCATAACCGTACAATTAATTCAAACTACTATTATGTTCCACACAATAAAACCGGGGGTTGCTACTGGAAACCAAGTACAGGAAATTTTTAACTATGCCAAGAAAAAAGGATTTGCCCTTCCTGCAGTAAATGTTACTGGTTCTAACACTATCAACGCAGTTCTTGAAACGGCTGCATCGCTAAATGCTCCGGTAATCATTCAATTCTCTAACGGAGGTGCACAGTTCAACGCCGGAAAAGGACTTTCCAATGATGGTCAAAAAGGTGCTATTGCAGGTGCTATTGCAGGTGCCAAACACATTCATGAATTGGCAGAAGCATATGGTGCAACCGTAATCTTACATACAGATCATTGTGCAAAAAAATTACTGCCATGGATAGACGGTTTAATCGACGCCAGTGAGGCTCATTATGCAGCGACCGGAAAATCGCTCTTCAGTTCTCATATGATCGACCTTTCTGAAGAACCCCTTGAGGAGAATATCGCCATTTGTAAGGAATACCTGGCGAGGATGAGTAAAATGGACATGACCCTGGAAATTGAATTAGGGATTACTGGAGGAGAAGAAGACGGGGTTGATAATTCGGACGTGGATGATTCCAAATTATATACCCAGCCAGAAGAAGTAGCCTATGCCTACGAAGAACTTTCTAAGATCAGTCCGCGCTTTACCATAGCGGCTGCTTTTGGAAATGTACACGGGGTTTACAAACCAGGGAACGTAAAATTAACCCCAAAGATCCTCAAGAACTCTCAAGAATTTATCACAGACAAGTACGGTGTTGAACACAACCATATCGATTTTGTCTTTCATGGTGGTTCTGGTTCTACTGTTGAAGAGATCAGGGAAGCTATTGGTTATGGGGTCATCAAAATGAACATTGATACTGATCTGCAATATGCCTTCATGACCGGCATTAGGGACTACATCCAGGATAAAGGACCCTTTTTACAAGGTCAAATAGGCAATCCTGAAGGAGCAGATCAACCCAACAAGAAATACTATGATCCGCGTGTATGGCTTCGTGAAGGGGAGAAGACCTTTGTAGCGCGCCTGAAAAAAGCCTTTGAAGACCTGAATAACGTTAACACCTTATAATTTAGGATACAGGATTATAAAAGCAGATATTATGACGGCTTGGTTTAAACGAAAAGAGAAAGGAATACAAACCGCGACAGAGCAGAAGAAAGACACACCAAAAGGTCTTTGGTATAAATCGCCCACGGGTAAGATCGTGGAATACGAGGAACTGGCAAAAAACTTCTATGTGAGTCCGGAAGATGACTATCATGTGCGCATAGGCAGTAAGGAGTATTTTGAAATCCTGTTCGATGATAATAAATTTACCGAACTCGATGCAAAACTCAGCTCCAAAGATCCCCTCAAATTTGAGGATACCAAGAAATATGTAGACCGCCTAAAGGCAGCTCAAAAGAAAACAGGCTTAAAGGATGCAGTTAGAACGGCCATTGGAAAGTCTAAAGGGAAAGACCTGGTTGTTGCCTGTATGGATTTCAGCTTTATTGGTGGCTCAATGGGGAGTGTGGTTGGAGAAAAAATAGCGCGGGCGATAGATGTTGCCATAAAAAAGAACGTTCCGTTCTTAATGATCTCCAAATCCGGGGGAGCCAGAATGATGGAAGCAGCCTTGTCCTTAATGCAGCTGGCAAAAACCTCCGCCAAACTGGCGCAGCTGGCCGAGGCCGGGATTCCCTATATTTCTCTTTGTACCGACCCAACCACCGGAGGTACTACCGCCTCCTACGCCATGCTGGGGGATATTAACATATCAGAACCCGGGGCACTAATAGGATTTGCAGGCCCAAGGGTCGTAAAGGAAGCGACAGGGAAAGACCTGCCTAAGGATTTTCAAACGGCCGAGTTTGTAAAAGAACATGGGTTTTTAGATTTTATCGTCCACAGAAGTGAGTTAAAAGCGAAGGTGAATCTCTATATAGATCTGATTCAAAATAATCCACTACGATAAAAAAAGGCCCTGAAATTTTCAGGGCCTTTTTATTATTTAGCTTTACTGGTTCATAAATCTTCTCAGAAAGACCTCTTCTGAAGTACCATCCGGATAGGTCAGAATACCTTTGGCATCGCAACTGCCATCACCAAAATCCAGGCTGGCGGTAGCATCGTTTCGTGAAACATTTAGGATGCCACTCACAATAAACCTGCAGGATAATTCCCTTCTTAAAGGTGTTTCTATTTCTTTGATCAACACATTGCCCATGGGTCCTGTATAGGTTCCTTTTCCTGAGATCAGGTAAACATTGTCTCCCCAAAAGCCGGTTCCAACTCCTTCTATCCATTCCCTGGTCCTGTTCCCGGTAAAACTGGCAGTAGCGCCACCCGGCCATGTTCCATTAAAGCTCGCATTCGCTTCAGACTGAGGATTGCCGTTTTCATTGGCACGCATCCTGATAATAGCAGCACTACCTTCTAGGCTTACGCCATTGAACGTAAAATTCTCCAGTGATAAGTTAAGCGTTTTGGTGGCCAATTCCATATCCTTTGCATAGCTTAGATAAATAACACCACTTAACACATTCCCATTCGGCAATTCACATCCTTCGCCAAATTCGATGGTGCGTTCCTTAGTAGTTGAGGTGATTACTGTCGTAATGGTCACACATTCCGGCAGGAAATCAGAATTGTATGAAAATTTTGAAGTAGCAAGCACTTCATCCGCCATATAAACATCCTCAGCAATATGGAAGATCTCCTCTGAGATCATTTCAGACTCGTCATTGGCCTTTAATGTTGCCACATCGAAAGATTCCTGTACCGCCACATCGGAAGATTCCTCTTTGTCGCAAGAAGATAATAAGACTGCTGCCATAAGCAAGGCACCAGCATAGTTCATTGTTTTGAGACTCTTTTTCATAATGAAGTTTTTAATGATTACCTTCCTAGGACCGTTTTTACATCAAATGGTTTAATGCCTCCTTAAAAAAACGGCACATCCCCTATAAATTCTAAAAATATTCCTATCTTTGCGCCTTGATTGAAAATCAATCAGATACATAAAAATCATTAACTAAAATATTGGCATGTATTTAACGAAAGAAGTTAAAAAGGAAATTTTTAAAAAGCACGGAGGGTCCGAAAACAATACGGGTTCTACAGAAGGACAGATCGCTTTGTTCACACACCGCATCAACCATCTTACCGGTCACTTAAAGAAGAATCAGAAAGATTTCAACACAGAGCGTTCATTGGTAATGCTTGTAGGAAAAAGAAGGAGTCTCTTAGATTATCTGAAGAAAAAAGATATTGAAAAATATCGTGAATTAATTAAAGAATTGAATATCAGAAAATAACAAAAAAAGGGGAAGACAAACTTCCCCTTTTTTTCAATTACCAAGCCCCTTCATTGGGCACTTTTATAAAAAGCTTACACGCAGTTTTTCATTGGTCCACAACACAACAACACAACTTCGGCCGACCATACTGGCGGCAGACCATTGTTTAACACACCTGCAAGAGGCAGGATTAATTAAATTGTATGATTCCAAAAACATTTAAAGAGGTCATCGACCTAGGCGACGGTAGGGAAATTTCTATCGAGACCGGAAAACTCGCAAAGCAGGCCCATGGTTCTGTTGTTGTTCAATCGGGTAAATGTATGTTGCTATGTACGGTAGTTTCTAACTACAAGGCATCTGATGTAGACTTTTTGCCCTTAACGGTAGATTACCGTGAAAAATTTGCTGCCTCCGGGCGTTATCCCGGCGGATTTTTTAAGAGGGAAGCCAGGCCCAGTGACGGGGAAGTACTTACCATGCGTTTGGTAGACAGGGTACTTCGTCCGTTGTTCCCAAAGGATTACCATGCAGAAACTCAGGTTATGATTCAGTTGATGTCTCATGACGAAGATGTAATGCCCGATGCAATGGCCGGTTTGGCAGCATCAGCAGCCATCCAATTATCCGATTTCCCTTTCGAGTGTGCTATTTCTGAGGTGCGCGTTGGCCGTATCAACGGTGAATTCATTATCAACCCTACCCGTGCCCAACTGGAAGAATCGGATATCGATATGGTGATCGGTGCTTCTGAAGATTCTGTCATGATGGTGGAAGGTGAAATGAGTGAAATTTCTGAAGAAGAAATGGCAGAAGCCATTAAGTTTGCCCATGAGGCCATAAAAGTACAATGTGCTGCTCAGATCCGATTGGCAGAGGCCTTTGGCAGAAAAGAGGTGCGGGAATACGAACAGGAAGAAGAAGATGAGGCTCTGGCCAAAAAAATCAGCGAATTGGCCTATGACAAGGTCTATGCGGTTGCAAAAGCAGGATCAGCCAAACACGAGCGTAGTGCTGCCTTTTCAGACATAAAAGAGGAAGTAAAAGCGTCATTCTCCGAAGAAGAACTCGCAGAAAAAGGGGCGATGATCTCCAAATATTACTATAAGGCAGAAAAAGCTGCAGTTAGGGACCTTACGCTAAATGAAGGCCTCCGACTGGATGGCAGGAAAACAGACGAGATACGGCCTATTTGGTGTGAAGTAGATTATCTGCCTTCTACCCATGGCTCCGCCATCTTTACAAGAGGGGAAACGCAGGCATTGGCCACTGTTACCCTGGGAACTTCACGAGAAGCAAACCAGATCGACATGCCGTCCTTCGAAGGGGAAGAAACATTCTACCTTCACTATAACTTCCCACCTTTCTCTACCGGAGAGGCCAGACCTATCAGAGGTACCTCACGCCGGGAAGTAGGTCATGGAAACCTGGCACAACGTGCCCTTAAAAGAATGATTCCGGCCGATTGCCCTTACACAGTACGTGTGGTTTCGGAAGTATTGGAAAGTAACGGATCTTCTTCTATGGCCACCGTATGTTCTGGAACAATGGCTTTGATGGATGCAGGGGTTCAGTTAAAGAAACCTGTTTCCGGGATCGCCATGGGGCTAATTACGGATACCGAAACCGGCAAATATGCGGTTTTATCGGATATCTTGGGAGATGAAGACCACTTGGGCGATATGGATTTCAAGGTAACCGGTACCCAGGACGGGATCACTGCATGCCAAATGGACATTAAAGTAAAAGGATTGTCTTATGAAATTCTGGTAAAAGCACTGAAACAGGCCAGGGAAGGAAGATTGCATATCCTTACTACGCTGACCGATACGATTGCCACTCCGAATCCGGAAGTGAAACCACATGCTCCTAAAATGGTGACCACAACCATCCCCGGAGAGTATATTGGTGCATTGATCGGACCTGGAGGTAAAGTGATCCAGGAACTTCAAAAAGCCACTAAAACCACTATTGTGATCAATGAAGATCCTGTGACCGAGGAAGGCTTGGTAGAAATTCTGGGAACCGATCAGGCTGGAATTGATGCCGTTTTGGCAAAAATAGATTCCATTACGTTCAAACCGACCGTAGGAAGTATTTACGAAGTAAAAGTCATCAAGATACTCGATTTTGGTGCCGTTGTTGAATATATGGAAGCACCGGGCAATGAAGTATTGCTCCATGTCTCCGAATTGGCATGGGAACGTACCGAAAATGTTACTGACGTGGTTAACATGGGCGATGTCTTTGATGTCAAGTATTTTGGACTGGATCCCAGAACCAAGAAAGACAAGGTATCCAGAAAAGCGCTTTTACCAAAGCCGGAAGGATATCAGGAGCGTCCTCCAAGAACTGACCGTAACGATCGTGGCGATAGAGGCGGCGACCGAGGCGGCAACAGAAGACCTCCAAGGCAACGACGTGACTAACTGTAACACTCGATAAACTGCAAAACCCTGACCATTGGTCGGGGTTTTTACATTTATTTAACATTTATGGTGATTTTTCGTAACCTAATTGTAACATTCGCTGTTTTTTTACGTATAAGTATATGCAGTCCCTGCACAATAACCCTAAATTGAAAGGAAACGTATAGATGAGACAGTTAAAGATTACAAAACAGGTGACCAACCGGGAAACCGCCTCACTTGACAAATATTTACAAGAGATAGGCAAGGTAGACCTTATCACCGCAGACGAAGAAGTGGAATTGGCGCAACGTATCAAAGCCGGAGACCAATCGGCCTTGGAAAAGTTAACGAAAGCCAACCTGCGTTTTGTGGTATCTGTTGCCAAACAATATCAAAACCAAGGGCTAACATTGCCCGATTTGATCAATGAAGGAAACCTGGGCCTTATTAAGGCTGCTCAGCGCTTTGACGAAACCAGGGGATTTAAATTTATCTCCTATGCCGTTTGGTGGATCCGTCAGTCTATCCTTCAGGCGTTGGCGGAACAATCCAGAATTGTGCGCCTACCTTTGAACAAGATCGGATCGATCAACAAAATAAACAAGACATTCGCCTTTTTGGAGCAGGCACATGAACGCGTGCCTTCTGCAGAGGAAATTGCTAAGGAACTGGACATGACCGTAGAGGATGTAAAACAATCCTTAAAGAACTCTGGCCGTCACGTATCCATGGATGCCCCATTAATTGACGGGGAAGATTCTAACCTGTACGACGTACTGAGAAGCGGCGAATCGCCTAATCCTGACAAAGACCTGTTGCATGAATCGCTTCGTACCGAAATAGAAAGGGCTTTGGAGACCCTGACACCAAGGGAAGCCGATGTCATTCGCCTTTACTTTGGTCTTGCCGGGCAACACTCCATGACCCTGGAGGAAATTGGTGAGACGTTCGACCTGACCAGGGAACGCGTACGTCAAATTAAGGAGAAAGCTATCCGCAGGTTAAAACACACCTCCAGAAGCAAGATCTTAAAGACGTATCTGGGCTAACGTAAAGTAATGCAAATGGTTGGAAGTCCGCGATCAAAAATTGGAATATTGGACTTTTTACCTTAATTTGCAAACGATAACAACAGTTTATCATGACTGTTCGTTTTTTGATTGATGAATAAACTCCGGCTGATTACCGGAGTTTTTTTTATCCTCAAACCACCCCATTTTAGTACCTTTACGCAAGCAACCAAAGTATACTTCCATGACGACCCTAAAAATAGCCCCCTCTCTTTTGGCAGCCGATTTCGGGAATCTTCAGCGCGATGTTGAGATGGTAAATAAGAGCGATGCGTATTGGCATCATCTGGATATCATGGACGGTCTCTTTGTTCCCAATATTTCTTATGGTATGCCGGTAGTGAAGGCAATCGCTCAATATGCTACCAAACCATTGGATGCCCACCTGATGATTATGGATCCGGATCGTTATATACGCACGTTTGCAGACCTTGGGGTTTATTTGCTCACCGTCCATTATGAAGCCTGCACACACCTCCACAGAACACTACAGGCGATAAAGGCTACCGGAATGAAAGCCGGTGTAGCCCTCAATCCCCATACAAACGTGGAATTATTGAAGAACGTCATACAGGATATAGACCTGGTCCTCATTATGAGTGTCAATCCGGGATTTGGCGGGCAATCCTTTATTCCCCATACGTACCAAAAAGTAAAAACGCTGAAAAAACTGATTGAAGAAGCGAAGGCGACCACTTTGATAGAGGTAGACGGGGGCGTCACCATGGAGAATGCCGCAAAACTGGCTGCAGCCGGTGCCGATATTTTAGTGGCCGGTAGTTTTGTCTTTAAATCAGGTGACCCAATGGGCACAATTTCCCAGCTCGCGCATTGCGGCAAGTCCTAAAACATAGACAGGTAATATTTAAGGAGATCTGTGGTGGTCACCATACCCACCACCAAGCCCTCATCGACTACGGGCAAGGCATGGTACTTACGTTTTGCCAACAGTGAGGTAACTTCCCTAACGGTCGTTTTAGAACCAACTGTCTCAGGTTTCCGGACCATTACCTGATTGATCGTGAACATCTCATAAATCTCAGATTCGATATTACCTTCTTCCCTATATGCCCCATCAGCAAAACTTAAGCGTAACAGATCGTTGATACTAAGCATGCCTACAATCTTATCGTGATGCGTTACCGGCATGTGCCTTATTTTATGCTTTTTAAACAAATGCTCGGCTTTAGCCAATCCATCTTTCACATCTACCGATATTATGTTTTTTGTCATGATCGTAGTAACCGGAATATCAATTGAAATAGTCATCTTCCTGATATTTAAATGATATCCTAAATATCCGATTCCTATTTCCTGAAAAGAATGATAAATATCATATTCGGATCCCATGCCCCGCTTAAATCGGAAGAACCATTTAGGGTAGTTACTGATTAAATCCATAATTTTGTCAAGGAACGACAAGATCGAAGACAAAGGAATAAAACTATGGAGGAATTAGATGTGATCATTGTTGGCGGTGGACCGATTGGCATAGCTTGTGGCCTGGAAGCAAGTAAAAAAGGCCTGTCTTACCTCATCCTGGAAAAAGGACCTATTGTAAATTCCCTTTTCCACTATCCGGTTAATATGCAGTTCTTTTCCTCTTCTGAAAAACTGGAGATCGATGAGATCCCATTTATCAGTAAGGAAGCAAAGCCCAAACGAAACGAGGCACTGGAGTATTACCGCAGGATCGTTACTTCCAATAAACTGAACATCAGGCTTTTTGAAAAGGTGACTGCCGTCCAAAAAATGGATGATTCGTACCAGGTAACCACTGAGAAACAAGCGTACAAAGCAAAATATATTGTCATCGCTACGGGATTTTACGATCTGCCAAACACGTTAGATGTCCCGGGGGAAGACCTGCCAAAGGTTTCGCATTACTACAAGGATCCCCATTTTTATGCCAGTCAGAAACTGGCGGTTATAGGCGCCAGTAATTCTGCCGTAGATGCAGCCCTGGAATGTTGGAGAAAAGGGGCTGAAGTAACCATGATCATCCGTGGTCCCGAAGTCGGGCATCGCGTAAAATACTGGGTGCGCCCGGACATCGTAAACAGGATTGAAGAAGGAAGCATCAAAGCCTTTTATAATACATCCGTAACCGAAATAAAGGAAGGTAAACTGATCTTAAAAACCCCGGCAGGTATCACTGCACTTCCCAATGACTTCGTCTTGGCCCTGACCGGATACCAACCCAATTTCGAATTTCTGGAAGCCATAGGCATTCGATTGTCCCAGGATGAAAAACGACTGCCCGACTATAACCCAGAGACCATGGAAACGAACCTTAACGGTATCTACCTGGCTGGGGTGATCTGCGGGGGTATGGAGACCCATAAATGGTTTATTGAAAATTCCAGGGTACATGCAAAAATGATCATGCGGCATATTTCAAAGCAAAAAGGAATACCTGAGACCGCTCCTTCTATTCGTTAGAAACCTTCTTGTGATTCCTCCTGGAAATGTACTCCTGTGTTTTCCATGAATATTTATAGTTCCTATCGTATACTAAGGGCTTCACACAAATAACCCTCGCCATGAAACCATTTTGAAATAACCAGGATTCTATGGCAAGGGTCTTTGTAGCTATCCGACAGCTATTTCGGGATAGGGTATTAGCTCCTGCAAATGCTATTGTACTGATACATTGAAGGTAACGGCAATATCCGTCTCGCCTCCGGCATCAACCAGGCCTGTATTGGGCTTCGCGGGTTCGTGCCGTAAGGTAACACCAAAAGTTCCCGCACTAGCATCTCCGGTGGTTAGTGTAAACTGGATTCCCAGAGGGTTCCCATTACCATCGAAATCGGCGTATTCGGTCACTGCATCGAGGCCACCTCCAATCGTGTAAAAGAACTGGTGTTCCTCCGCTTCGGTTTCAACCTCATCGGTGATATTTTCTGCCGGTGTTTCTGTTTCATTCAGTAAAACAAGGCTGCCTTCATAAACCGTATTTGCCAATAGGTCACCAGAAACTGTCACCTCTGGCGCATTGGGTCCGTCGCCATCCAGGTCTCTTGTTTGCAGAATAATGGTACTGCCTCCCCCGTTGGGAACAAGGGTTACTGTTAAGGTGGTGATAATTTCTTCTTCGTTAATAGGGGCAGGACCTGAATCGTCATCGGAGCATGCACTGAAGGCGATAAAACTAAGCACTAAAAGGGTGAATGATTTAATTGTTTTCATGTTACTTGAATTAAATTAATAGTTAAATATTAGCTGTATAAGAACGTTTCTACCCAGACCATCGGCAAAAAAACGTTGCCTGTTCAGATAGTCCCTGAAAGAGGTATTAAGGATATTATTGACATTCAATGAGGTAGACAATACACTGGAACCCCCTAGCGAAAATTCTACTTTGGAAGTGACCCCCAGTAAATGGTAGGCATCCGGGGGGGTGTTGATCTCCAATAGTACTTCCTGTTGCTGTTCGGGGGAAAATACCCGGATATTCGGTGGAAATTCATTTTGGCGTAAGACCAGATTGCTGAAGAGAGAAACCTCCAGGCCATGCCACTCCTTTTTAGAAAAGCGAATCCTATTGGTAAAATTAGCTGAAGGAATATTTATAAGCGGTATGTCTTTCGCAACATCCTTTCCCTTAACAAGTGAAAACTGATGGTCGGTTTGCCAATCCGAACCCCAATTTATATAGGCAGACGCATCCATTCCCAGCAGATGTGCATTGGTCTGACGGTAACTCCAAACCGGAAAGGCACCTCTGATGGTAAACTCGACCCCCGTGGGCTCAAGCACTACAAAATCATTTATAAAGTTTCCATAAGGCTCTATGGTAAAGCCCCAGTTTTGGTAACGCTTTTCGAGAGAAAAGGAGAATTTATGCGAGGTTTCGCTATTTATTCTCAAATCGCCCAACTCAATCCGTGCTGCCGAATGGTGCAGCCCGTCACTAAAAAGTTCGGAAGGATTTGGTGCTCTTTGCGAAAGTGCATAATTAAATCGCACGAAAACGTTGTTATCTTTTGAAAATTGAACGCCCGAGGTTCCTGAAACATTGTGATAATCAAAGACCGGGTTGGTCAGTAACTGGGTGCCTAAATCTTCAATCACAAACGAATTAAATTCCTGGTCATACCCCCTTTCCTCCCAACGTGAGGTCTGATAGAATTTGGTAGCATCTATTTGTGAAAAATCATACCGAAATCCACCATCGATACTCCAGTTAGGAAGTAGTTGGTATTCCCCGATAATAAAGGCACCCAGGTCTATCTTTTGATAGTCCGGTATTAGTCTTCGAACACCAGTGGCCGGATTAGGGAAATTTTCCTGGTACCTGCCCATTACCCCTACCTGCCATTGGTATTTTTCATGCGCATCCCACTTAAAGTCGGAGCTTAGGGAATGGGTAGTAAGCTCCAGGTCTAACGAAGCCCTGTTGTCTAATTCTCCTCTCCTGACGTCATATTCGAGCCTTCGGTTATGCTGAAAATCGTACTGAACACTCCACTTACCCAAACCCTTGTATCTGTTGTAGAAGGCAATTTTTCCAAGGTGATGGGTTACCTCCTGCCTGGGATTCCGGAGGTCATATGTAAACGGACGTATTATTTCCGGCACGCCGCTGTTGATACTTCGGATCAGATCGTCGACATTGCCTATATGGGAAGCCCTAAGGATGGCTATTTCAGCATCATAGTAGGAATATCGGGCATGAAATCCCCAATTAAAGGTCCTTTTACCAAACTGTATGGATGAACCGGTTTCAGCTATACCCGTATTCGATAAAATATAGCTTGGTGCTTCCTGATCTCCCAAGCGCTTAAAGGACCCCTGTGCTTTGAGAAACCACTGATTTTTAAATACTCTTGATAATTCCGAGCTTACGCTTCCGCCTCTTCCGTTGGATATCCCATTGATGATGGTCTTTCCATAAAGGGTGTCTTTTGATCGCAAAATTGCCTGTTCCATAAGGATGACACCTCCAATGGCATCGCCACCGTATTGCAGGGCAGAAGCCCCTTTTATGACCGAAACAGCACTAGCCGAATTGATATCTACATTGGGTGCATGTTCATCTCCCCATTCCATATCCTGCATTCGCACCCCATCATTCAAGATCAGGACACGACTGCCGTTTAACCCATGTATGGTTGGCTTTACGATAGTTGCCCCGGTATTTAAACTGGAAACACCCGTCAGTTCCTTTAAAGCATCGCCTAAACTACCACCACTGTTTCGCAGCAATGTTTCATTTGAAATCCGTTGTTCAAGACCGGAATTGGTCTTTTTAGAAAAGACACTTCCTACTACTTTAACTTCATCCAGTTCTTCCAAATGGTGTTCCAGCCTAAAATCTTTTTCGGCGGTTTCGGTAATACGGAGTTGAAAGATCAGGGTCCTGCATTCGGGATGCATAATCTCCAGTTCATACGCCCCGGCGCACAGTGCCTCAAAAGAATAGGTTCCATTGAAATCGGATATAGCAGTAATACCCAGTTCCGGAAGAAACAGCGTAGCACCTGCCAAAGGGGCTCTGTTGTGAAAATCCAGGACCTTCCCGTAAAGCCTGAAGGTACATTGCTGTCCAATTCCCAAAAATGGAATCAGCAATAAAAAAACCACTAAAAAGTGTCTTTTGGTCATTGAAAATGAAATAAAGTAATAAGGGTAATGATGGCTTATCATCCAGGGATGGAAGCGATACAAATGAAAGAATTGTAACAGCGTATTAGGAAAAGGCTGGAGGGGGCCGACCGAAAAGTACCGGAAAAGATGACTCTTTAATATAAGTAACCGTGAAGGTGCCGGGAAGCTCTTGTATGGGTGCTTCTATAAAGAGCACAGAAAGTGCCGTTGGTGACACTGTGTTAAAAGAAGTGACCTCATTTAAAAAGGTAAAAGCACAAAGTTCGCACTTCACCTGGTCTCCCTCTTCGGCATGGGTCATTGGATGGTAGCTAAGCCCTTTTATTCCTATAAAAAGGGTAAGAAGCAAGAGAGAAATAAAGGTCTTCGCAGAGTTGTTCCCCATAAAATCAAAATTATATAATGATTCTATTTAATCTGTTAATGATTTGCTAATTTTGAGCAAAAGGATGGTAAAAGTTGCGTTCAAACAGCTTCTTCCCAATGAGATGGCCGATTCCTTAGAGGTACTAAAGTACTGTTTAGACCAATTAGGATCCTGGCCTAAATAACGTGAAGCCCTGCGCTTATGCCAAAAAAGAAGCGAGCTCCTTTTATGAAACTCGCCTTGCTTTTATTATTTTTTGTTTTCTGTGTGACCGCGGGAGGATTCGAACCCCCAACCCTCAGAGCCGAAATCTGATATTCTATCCAGTTGAACTACGCGGCCTTATTTATTGCTTTTCTTAGCGAGCGCAAATTACGTAAAAAGAACTATCTGCTCCTAATAAAATTACAGCCTATCGGGTTCTTAACCCAATTTCTTTCGCACGATATTGGAAATGGTTTTCCCGTCTGCCTGTCCGGCCAATTGCTTTGACACCATGCCCATAACCTTTCCCATGTCCTTCATCCCTTCTGCTCCGGTAGCATTAATTGCCTGCACCACAACTTTTTCGATGGCCTCTTCACTTAATTGTTCCGGCAAGAACTTCTCGATAACAGCGACCTGCGACAATTCGGTTGCTGCGAGGTCTTCCCTACCCTGTTCCTTAAAAATGGCGGCACTATCCTTTCGTTGCTTAACCAGGCGTTGTACCAATTTAATTTCCTCTTCTTCAGAAAGCACGGTCCCGGCGCTCTTTTCTGTCTGTGCCAAAAGCAAGGCCGATTTAATAGCGCGAAGCGATTCCAATGCCACGGCATCCTTTGCCTTCATAGCCGTTTTCATTTCCTGCATTACCTTTTCCTGTAAGCCCATATTCTTTGCTGTTTAACGCCACGAAGATAAAAAATAAACCCGAAATGAGTATGGACCATTCCGGGTTCAGGCTAGGTTAAAAAACGATATAAAAAACTAACTAATCTACATTATCGTGTAAGAAAGAATTATTAGACCGCAATTGAATTTCGTCATTGCTGTCCTCACCCAAGGTGGTCCTGGAAACTTTACCGTCTTTTGGATTTTCTGTAAGGTTTATCCCTTGTCTTCTGTAGGCAGGTTCTTTTTCAATCTCTTCAATATGACTGAGGCTATTTTGAAATTTATAATTAAAATCCTTTAGCTTTCTCCTGCGCTCATCTGCACGGGCTTTCAATAATTCTTCCAGGGGAGTTGTCATAGGATCTATGTCTCCTCCTTTTTGTTGCTCTTCGGCCCTATCAAAAGCACTAACCGTCTTTTTCTCGAAGACCAGCTCATCCTCCACTATTTTGGGGTCATAATCTTCCGCCTTAGATCTGGCACCGGTCAACTTGGATTCCAGATCCATATAGTCGTCCAGACTGTATCTGGTCTCGCCTTCTTTGTTATATTCGAGAACAGGTATTACCTCAATATGCTCAGTAACATCCATGTCGTTGATCTCTTCGCCCAGTGTAAACGTAATGACATGTTCCTTATCTTCCTCTTCTTCTGAGTCCTTGTTCAGCGGCATATCAAAACTGAAAGCGATCTGATCTTTCTTATCCTCTTTTGTTGTCACGGTAATTGGGTCTACTACTTCAATATCGAATAGTGTATCCCTGGAATCAGTAATGATGAAATCTTCTTCACTGACCTCTGTAGCTACCACCTCGTCATAAAAAACATTGAAGTTTCGTATATAGTTGGTTGTTGGGATCAAATCCATATCATCCTCCACCACCAAGGTATGCTTTACCACTGCTTCAAACGCTGGTGTTTCTGTCTCCAGTTCATGCACGATGTTTTTTTCTTCAGTCAGATTATGGACTGCCTTCTGTTCGTCTTCCAGCGTGTGGATTATTTTTTTCGTTTCCGTATTGACGATCTCGTCCTGTTGATCAACATTAAAACCAGTGGCGATAACGGTAACGGCAACGGCCTCTCCCAGGCTTTCATCTTCCCCAACACCCATGATGATATTGGCACCATGACCGGCTTCGATCTGGATATGATCATTGATCTCTCCTATTTCATCAATAGTGATTTCCTTAGTACCTGACACGATAAGCAGCAGCACATTCTTAGCACCTGTAATCTTATTATCGTTCAGCAATGGGGAATCGAGTGCCTTCATAATGGCCTCCGTTGCCCTCGCAGAACCCGAAGCCATGGAAGACCCCATAATAGCTGTTCCACTATTGGACAGAACGGTTTTGGCATCCCTTAAATCGATATTCTGGGTGTAGTGGTGGGTGATTACTTCTGCAATACCTCTTGCCGCGGTAGCCAATACTTCATCGGCCTTGGAAAACCCTGCCTTAAAGCCAAGATTTCCATATACTTCACGCAGCTTGTTATTATTGATGATAATAAGCGAATCCACATGATCGCGCAGGCGTTCTATCCCTTTTTGTGCCTGCTGGCATCTCATCTTGCCTTCAAACTGAAAGGGCATAGTAACGATCCCAACGGTCAGGATGTCCATTTCTTTTGCCTGTCTGGCAATAACGGGGGCCGCACCAGTACCTGTACCCCCACCCATACCGGCAGTAATGAAGATCATTTTCGTTGTTGTGTCGAGCATTCGTTTTATTTCCTCCATGCTCTCTATGGCAGCTTGCTCTCCCACCTCCGGGTTTGCGCCTGCTCCCAACCCTTCGGTAAGGGAAACCCCTAGCTGGATTTTATTGGGAACCGAACTGTTTTGCAAGGCCTGGGAATCTGTGTTGCAGATCACGAAATCAACCCCATTGATACCTGCCTGAAACATGTAATTGATGGCATTGCTACCACCACCTCCAACGCCGATTACTTTTATTACATTACTTTGATTCTTGGGGAGGTCAAAGGAAATACTATCAAATTCGGTGTTCTTGCTCATGTTGCTCGTGTTACTGGTTAATGTGTTTTTTATTGCTATTATTCTGCGTTATCTAAGAAATCCTTCAATTTTTCGGACCATCGGTCAAAAACAGTCTTGCGTTCCTTTTTGGTAGCCGTGGCTTCAGTTGTTTCAGAATGGCCTTCCAGCACCATTTCCCGCTCCATTTCAATTTCCTCTTCTTTTATTCGTCTCTTATCCTTATTGACAACCGCATTCATCAGCAGGCCAACAGCGGTGGCATATAGTGGACTGGCAATTTCGGCATCGGAATCGCCTGCTAAATGTTCATTGGGATAGCCTATGCGGGTGTCCATACCGGTAATATACTCTACCAGCTGTTTAAGGTGCTTCAATTGGCTGCCGCCACCTGTCAGGACAATACCCCCGATGAGCTTTTTCTTCTGTTCCTCATGCCCGTAGTTCTTGATCTCCACATAGACCTGTTCTATTATTTCCACAACCCTTGCGTGAATGATCTTGGACAGGTTTTTCAAGGTGATCTCCTTAGGCTCCCTTCCTCTCAATCCGGGAATGGACACTATTTCATTGTCCTTATTTTCCCCTGGCCACGCAGACCCAAATTTGATCTTTAATAGTTCGGCCTGCTTCTCAATAATGGAACAGCCCTCTTTAATATCTTCAGTAATGACGTTTCCACCAAAAGGGATAACAGCCGTATGGCGTATGATACCGTCCTTGAAAATGGCAAGGTCAGTGGTGCCACCACCAATGTCGATCAGTGCCACACCTGCCTCTTTTTCTTCCTGACTTAGGACGGCATCCGAGGAGGCCAGCGGCTCCAGTGTGATATTGTACAACTCAAGCCCTGCACTTTTTATACACCTTCCAATGTTCTTAATGGACGAAACCTGTCCGACAACCACATGAAAGTTGGCTTCCAGACGGCCACCGTACATTCCTATGGGTTGTTTTATCTCAGCTTGTCCGTCTACCTTGTACTCCTGTGGCAGTACATGGATGATCTCTTCTCCGGGGAGCATTACTAATTTGTATACCTGGTTACAAAGTTTTTCCAGATCGTCCTCATTGATGACTTCTTCTGAATTGGCCCTTGTAATGTAATCGCTGTGCTGCAGACTTCGAATGTGTTGCCCGGCGATACCCACTACCACCGATCCAATTTTTAATCCGGAATTAGCCTCAGCCTGTTCTACTGCCTGCTGAATAGATTTTATGGTCTGGGTGATATTATTGACGACCCCCCTGTGCACCCCTAGACTCTTAGACCTGCCAATGCCCAATACTTCTATCTTCCCATATTCGTTTTCCTTCCCAATAATGGCAACGATCTTGGTGGTTCCAATATCTAGTCCAACTGAATACTTTCCTTGTTCCATAGCTTTTAAATTTTGGTGCACACTACTTGATTATTAAATTCCAGACTCACCACAGCATACTCCTTTAATGATCTGTCTTTCATTGCTTTTACATAAAAAGCCTTGAAATTTTTAAACTTTTCTTCCAGGTCTTCCACATTCCCCAAATTCACGATAAAATCCTCCACACGAAACTTCAACTGGTATCGTTCTTCCGACGCTATATGAATCCCAATCACATTTTTTCGCAAAAAGTCGTCCTGGTTTATATATTTCAATATCTCGAATACATCATCCAGACTTTTTCCCGTAATTTCTCCTGTAATAATGGGCACTCTCGCAGAATGCAGTTCAGAAAATGGCATAGATGTACCATCCTCATCCAGGTAAAACTTTGAACTTCCCTCTACACGTCCTATGGGCTGCCTTTGGAAAATTTTAGATGTAAGTCTGCCATTAATAGTAAGATAAACTTGGGCGCTTTTTACCATATCATTGGCCTCGATGACCTTTTCTATAGTATTCAAAACTAAATTTTCTTTAGCCACATTAGTAAGGCTCCCATAATTTTGTATTAACAATTTATTAACCATGTCCTGAGAGATGTATAAATTGTTGTCTCCTTCAAATACGATCTCCATACCCTGCACCTTTCTATCGCTGCTCCTCTTATTAGAAAAAGCATATAATCCTGTAATACAGATTATTAGGGCTGTCATTTTTAAGTAATTCCAATTAATTTTCATTTGTTAGTGCACGTTTTAATGTTTCTACTTCCAGGCCGATATCTCCTGCTCCCAGGGTGACCAGCACCTGGGGATCCTGGCGCTTTATTTCTGCTAATAAGGTTTCTTTTTGGACTAATTTCTTAGCGGGATTATCGATCAACTCCAGCAACCATTGGGCGGTAATACCGGGTATTGGTTTTTCACGGGCCGGATAAATATCCAGCAACAGTATACTGTCAAATCGGGACAGACTCTTGGCAAATTCGGCACCAAAATCCCTTGTTCTGGAGAACAAATGGGGTTGAAAAACAACCAGGACTTTTTTGTTGGGGTGCATTTCTTCTATGGCTTCGTATACCGCGTTTATTTCCGCAGGATGATGGGCATAATCATCTATAAAAACCAATGCTTCTTCCCTGATCTTGTAGGAAAAGCGCCTTTGTACTCCTTTGAAGGAACCCAACGCCTCCACAAGGCGATCCAGCGGGGGACCAGCTTGGATCGCCATTGCAAAAGCCACCAGACCATTGAGCAAATTATGCCTTCCTGGCTTATTGAACCTTACCCCCTGAAGCGTGGTTTCGGGAGTACCCAAATCAAAAATGTAGGTGCCATGTTCAATTCTTATATTTCGTATGCAGTAGTCTGCGTTGTCCTCAATACCATAGGTAATGCCTTTTAAGGGAAGTCCGCTCCGAACAAAAAGTTTACCATTGGGTTTTAATCGTTTCGCAAATTCTCGGAAGGATTCCTCCAGGGCAGCGCTGTCTCCATAGATATCGAGGTGATCTGCATCCATGGAGGTAATACAGGCTATATCCGGCGATAATTGAAGAAAGGAACGATCGAACTCATCTGCTTCCACCACCGAAAAAGAGGATCCTTCGAGTAATAAATTACTATTAAAATCTTCCGATATGCCCCCAAGAAATGCCGTTAACGGGATACCTGTTTCTTTTAAAAGATGTGCCAAAATACAGGAAGTTGTTGTTTTCCCGTGGGTGCCCGCAACCGCAAAACAAAACGTATCCCTTGTAATAATTCCGAGTACTTCCGCTCTTTTTTTGATGATGAACCCATTTGCTTTAAAATAGTGCCATTCGCCATGCTCAGATGGAATGGCCGGGGTGTAAACCACCAGGGTGCCTTCGACTGACCTGAAGTCCTCAGGAATTTGATCAACAGTATCATCATAATGAACTGTCATTCCCAGATTCTCCAGCTCAGTGGTGAGGGGTGTTCTGGTTTTATCGTATCCTGCTACCTCTTTCCCTATGAATTTAAAATAACGCGCAAGGGCCGACATACCGATACCTCCGATTCCCAGAAAATATACCCGATGGATTTGGTTCAGATTCATGACGCCTTTGGGATTAATTTGACAATTTCATCCACGATCTCTTCGGTTGCTCCGGGCAGCGCCAGTTTATAGATCTTCTTACTTAACTTCTCGCGCAGATCTTTTGATTCGATCAGCCGCTTGAATTCTATATTGAATTGCTGCTCCAGGTCCTTTTCAGCAAGCATTAATGCTGCCTCTTTTTTGACCAGTGCAGCAGCATTCTTCGTTTGATGGTCTTCAGCAACATTCGGAGAAGGTATAAAAAGGACGGGCTTTCCAACCAGACACAATTCCGATACGGATCCTGCACCGGACCTTGAAATAATGATATCTGCAATGCCATATGCATGTTCCATATTATTGAGATACCCATATACTTTTACTTCTTTTGAATCATACTTCTTGTACTGCTCATAATAAAGTGCCCCGCATTGCCATAACAGTTGTAACCCAAGGCTTTTAAAAAAGGGCAGTTGTTGTTCTATAAGCTGGTTGATCCTTCTGGAGCCTAAACTGCCTCCCAGTACAAAAAGCGTTTTCTTTTTGGGATCCAGCTTAAAAATGGCGTAGGAGTCCTTTTCATGCTTTGGGAGGCGCAACAATGAATCACGAACCGGATTACCTGTTTTAATAATTTTTTCCGAGGGGAAGAATTGTTCCATACCATCATAGGCAACGCATATGGAACGAACCTTAGACGCCAACAGTTTATTGGTAATACCGGCATAGGAGTTCTGTTCCTGAAGCAAACAGGGAATACCCTTCTGTGAGGCTACCCTCAGGACAGGGCCACTGGCAAAGCCCCCTGTCCCGATGACCACATCGGGATTAAACCTGTTCACAATGCTTCTTGCCTTCATGATACTACTAATTACTTTTATAGGGAAGAGCAGGTTCTTCCACGTTAATTTTCGCTGTAATCCACTGATCCATAATCCTTCAATGTGGTACCCCGCGGCGGGCACCTTTTCCATTTCCATCCGGTCCTTTGCCCCTACAAAAAGAAAATGGGCTTCCGGAAACCTTTTTTTTAAGGCATTCGCAATGGCGATTGCCGGATAAATATGTCCTCCGGTCCCTCCTCCGGAGAGTATAAACCTATAGTTGTCCACTCAACACTTCTAAAGGGTTATTCTCATCAATTTCGGAACCTTCCAATCCCGAAACCGGCCTTTTAATGCTCGCACTCAATACGATTCCTATCGCAAGGCAGGTCATCCATATAGAAGTACCACCACTGCTTATAAGCGGCAGGGTTTGTCCTGTTACCGGAAAAAGTTCAACGGCCACCGCCATGTTGATCAAGGCCTGAAAAACAATGGGCAAGCCCACGCCAACCACTAGCAACCTGCCGAAAACGGACTCATTTGCATTGGCCACAACAACAATCCTGAACAGCAGCAACAGGTAAAAGAACATAAGTACAAAACCACCCACCAATCCATATTCCTCCACAATGATGGCATAGATGAAATCGCTTGAACTTTGTGGTAAAAAATTCTTCATGACGCTTTTCCCGGCACCATTGCCAACCAGTCCTCCACTGGCAATGGCTATTTTCGCTTTTTCTATCTGGTAATCTGCTTCCGTATCTGCCGGATCCCAAAAGCTCTCAATTCGATGCATCCAGGTATCTACCCTGTTAGAGAAAAGATCTGGCATGGCCTTGGCTGTAAGCACAAACAGGGTGAGTCCCAATAATCCCATTCCCAACATACCCGTCAGGTATTTCAATGGATACCCCCCAAGGAAACACAACACCAATACCATAAAGAATATGATGGCAGCCGTAGAGAAGTTGGCTGGCAAGATCAGTAAAACGATCAAAAAAACTGGGACCCATAAAGGTAGGATACTCTCTTTGAAAGTGATGGTCCTGTCTTTTATCTTCGACAGATAGCGTGCAATATAGATCATCAGGACTACTGAGGCCAGGGTGGAAGTCTGAAAGGTAATACCCACCAAAGGAAGCTGTATCCATCTGCTGGCATTAGCCCCATCAATGGTCGTTCCCTGGGCCAGGGTATAAATAAGAAGGGCAATAACTACCGGCATTCCAATGATGGAGAGTCCTTTAAAATAATGAGCAGGAATCTTGTGAACCCCATAGATAATGCCAAAACCCAGGAACAAGAGCAAACCATGTTTTACCAAATGGCCGATAGTGGTCCCATTTCCCACCACATACACCAAATTACTGCTGGCACTGTATACGGGCAAAAACGAGAACAAGGCAAGCAGGGCCACAACGGCCCAGATAACCTTATCTCCTTTTGTATTTTGCAGGTACTTTAACATGCTTATAAATTCTTTATAGCCTCTTTAAATTGATCTCCCCTGTCCTCATAATTCTTAAACAGATCGAAGCTGGCACATGCGGGGGACAATAAAACAGTGTCGCCCCTTTCGGCGATCTTGTACGCTACTTTCACCGCTTCACTCATGGCATACGTTTCTACTACCAGATCTACTACATTGCCAAAGGCATCTTTTATTTTGGAATTATCGAGTCCCAGACATACTATGGCCTTTACTTTTTCCCTTACTAAAGGCATCAGCGCCTTGTAATCATTACCCTTATCTATCCCCCCTACGATCCATACCGTTGGAGTGGTCATGCTATCCAGTGCATAATAGGTGGCATTTACATTGGTTGCTTTGGAATCGTTGATATACTGCACATGGTGTATCTTCAATACTTTTTCCAGCCTGTGCGGAGCTCCCTGGAAATTTTGAATGCTCTCGCGGATCACCTCTTTGCGTATCCCCACTAATTTTGCGGCAGTTATGGCCGCCATAGTGTTCTTAAGATTGTGTTTTCCTTCTAGTGCTAATGAATCGGATGTCATTTCCATAGTCTCGTTTGCTGTCTTTATTACAAATTGTCTGTTCTCTAAATAGGTTCCTTGCTCTGACTGCTTTTTAAATGAATAAGGCAGTTTTTTGGCTTTCATTGGGTGTTTGTTCAAATATTCCGTGATCACTTCATCATCGCCATCATAGACGAAATAGTCTTCCCGGGTCTGATTCATACCGATCCTGAATTTGGAGGCGATATACTTATTAAAATCATATTCATAGCGATCCAGATGATCTGGCGTAATATTGGTCAGGATACCAATATGGGGTCTGAACTTGATGATCCCATCCAATTGAAAGCTACTGATCTCCAGGACATAGTACTCATAGGATTGTTCCGCCACCATCTTTGCAAAGCTGTCGCCTATATTTCCTGCCATCCCAACATGATATCCCGCTTGTTTTAGGATATGGTAGGTGAGCATGGTGGTAGTGGTTTTCCCGTTACTACCGGTAATACCAATGATGAACGCCTTGGTGTACCTCGCTGCAAACTCGATCTCCGAAATAACCGGTATCCCATTGGCTGCTAACTGCCGTACTAATGGTACGGAATCCGGTATCCCGGGACTCTTCATGACCAGATCGGCATTTAGTACCTTATCTTCCGAATGCGACCCTTCTTCCCAATCAATTCCAAAATGCTCAAGAACGTTCTTATATTTTTCCTTTATTTCTCCTTTATCGGAAACAAAGACCTCATATCCTTCTTTTAGGCCCAATATGGCTGTACCAACACCACTTTCTCCACCACCCAGAACTACCAGCCGTTTCATTTACCTTACTTTTAAGGTTACGATGGTAACAATGGCCAGCAAGATCCCGATGATCCAAAACCGGGTGACGATCTTGCTCTCATGGTATCCCTTTTTCTGATAATGATGATGGAGGGGCGACATTAGAAATATCCGCTTCCCCTCCCCGTATTTTCGCTTGGTATATTTAAAATAACTAACCTGCATCATGACCGAAACAGACTCAGCAAAAAAGATCCCGCACAAAAGGGGGATCAGCAATTCCTTTCTGACGATGATGGCAATAACAGCAATGACCCCGCCAATGGTAAGGCTTCCCGTATCTCCCATAAACACCTGGGCAGGAAAGGCGTTGTACCAAAGAAATCCGACCAGCGCCCCAACAAAGGCCGAAATAAAGACGACCAGTTCCCCTGCACGGGGGATGTAAAAGATGTCGAGATAATTCGAGAAAATAATATTACCCGAAACCCATGCGAAGATCCCAAGGGTAAGTACGATAATGGCCGAGGTTCCGGCTGCCAACCCGTCAATCCCGTCTGTAAGGTTCGCACCATTGGAAACGGCCGTAACAATGAAAATAACAATAGGAATAAAAATCAACCAGGAATACGATTCTGCCCCTTCCCCTATCCAGGAGATGAAGTCACTGTAATCCAGTTCATTATTTTTAAAGAAAGGGATATTGGTTTTGGTCGATTTTATTTCTTTCCCTTCTACCTGCTGTACTTCATATTGTTCGGTGATGATCGATTTATCGCGCTCTTTCATGGTGACGCCGGGGTGAAAATAAAGGGTGGCTCCTACCATAAGGCCCAACACTACCTGGCCCAGCACTTTAAAACTGCCCTTCAGTCCCTGTTTGTTCTTTTTGAAAATCTTAATATAGTCGTCAATAAATCCGATCGCACCCATCCAGATAGTTGTAACGATTAGCAACAACACATAAATATTGTCAAGGCGGGCGAAGAGCACCACAGGCACAAGGGTAGACATTATTATAATGAGGCCTCCCATGGTGGGTGTTCCTTGTTTTTCCTGCTGCCCCTCCAGGCCGAGGTCACGTACGGTTTCCCCTATTTGCTTATGCCGCAGAAAAACAATAATTCGCTTCCCCAGGGTCGTAGCCAGTATCAAAGAGAACAATACTGCCATAGCCGCACGGAAAGACAGGAACTGGAAAAGGGTAGCTCCCGGGAACTGGTATTGTTTCTCCAAATATTCAAACAGGTAATACAGCATACGTGTTTTCTTGTTCTTATTATTTACTTAGCCCTGTGAGCACTTCTCTTACTAGTTTAAAATCATCAAAGTCGACTCGCTTTCCATTTGATTTCCTGGTAGGTTTCATGGCCTTTACCTGCAATCAGAATGATATCTTGTGCATTGGCCAATTGGCAGGCCGTTTTGATGGCCTGTTCCCTGATTTTCAATAGACAGTACTTTTTTGGTGTTTTGTGGCTCTACCCCACGTTCCATTTCGGCGATGATCCCTGCAGGGGATTCGGACCTTGGATTGTCTGAGGTAAAGACGACCTTGTTACTTAACGATGTTGCGATATGCCCCATTACCGGACGCTTAGACTTGTCACGATCACCACCACACCCCACTACGGTGATGACGTTTTCATTTCCAGTCCTCAATGCGTTGATTGTATCCAACACATTTTTCAAGGCGTCCGGCGTATGGGCATAATCAACAATAGCCGTTACTCTCTCTTTAGATATAAAATATTGAAACCTGCCATCTACATTTTCCAGATCACTCAGTAATCGGAGGATTTCTATTTTCTCCAACCCCAGAAGGTCCGCTGTGGCGTAGATAGCCAGGATGTTATAGGCATTGAAGTGGCCTATAAGTTTTGTCCATAATTCATTGTTATCTATTTTCAGCAACTGACCGCTGAACTGATTTTCCAGTATTTGCCCCCGATAATCTGCGTACGATTTAAGGGCATAGGTATATTTCTTAGCTTTTGTGTTCTGCAACATCACCAGACCATTTTTGTCATCGATGTTCGACAGTGCAAAAGCAGTTTTGGGAAGGTTGTCGAAGAGGCGTTTTTTAGCATCACGATAGTCAGCAAAGGTCTTGTGATAGTCCAGATGATCATGGGTCAGATTAGTAAAAATAGCACCGGAAAAAAGGAGTCCGTCTGTTCTTCGCTGATCAATACCGTGCGAACTGGCTTCCATAAAACAGTATTCTACCCCTTCTTCGTTCATCATGGCCAGGTATTCATTGATCGTCAGGGCGTCTGGCGTAGTATGCTGTGTGCTGTATTCTTTCTCATCTACCATTATTTTTATGGTTGAAAGAAGCCCTACTTTGAACCCTGCTTTTTTAAACAACTGATAAAGAAGGCTACTAACCGTCGTTTTTCCATTGGTACCTGTTACGCCAACCAGTTTCAAATTCTTAGACGGATTCCCATAGAAGTTAGCGGCCATAATGGCCAATGCCTGCTTTGAATCGGCCACCTCCAGGTAGCTGACCTCATTTTCAAGCACCTCCGGCATTTTTTCACAAACAATGGCACTGGCACCCTTTGTTATTGCCTTTTCTATGAACTGATGCCCGTCTGAAAGGGTTCCTTTTACTGCAACAAAAAGGTCATCTGGTTGCACGGCACGCGAATCAAAACAAATGCGACCGACCTGTTTGACCGTGGTGCCACTCACTGCGGTCAATCCTACCCCATATAATATGTCTTTTAGCGACTTCATGATAAATCCAGGACTATTTTGGACACCTGACTCAAAGCTGTCCCTTTACTAACCGACTGTTTCTTTACTTTCCCATTTCCCTTTACTTCGACCTCTAAACCCAGATTTTCAAGAATGGATATGGCATCCATCCCACTCATTCCTTTCAGATCGGGCATCATGGAGGTTTTTTTCCTGGCTTCAGTATAATACTGTTCGTAAGACTGTTCCAATTCCTTATTTTCAGCCATGAGGGGCGCTACCTCATCTATAAGGGGGTTATTAGCGTAGATCTTTTGAGCAATGGACTTGAATACCGGCCCGGAAACATCGGCCCCGTAATACCCCACACTCTTATCGGGCTCATGTATTACCACTATACAGGAATACTTAGGATTCTCTGCAGGAAAATATCCGGCGAAGGTGGATATATAGCGCAACTTATCGGGGTCTTTGCCTACATAATTCTTTTGGGCTGTTCCCGTTTTTCCAGCCATGGAGAAATTTTCTGTATACAAGCGATGTCCTGTACCGTGTTCTTTCTCGACTACATTCTTTAGAAGTTGCTGGACTTTTCGAGCTGTTTCCTTGGAACAGATAGCGGGATTAATAACTTCCTTATCAAATTTCCTGATGGTATTGTTCCATTCCTTTACCTCCTTTATCAGCCTGGGTCGTACCATTTCCCCGTCATTAGCAATGGCATTATAAAAGGCGAGGGTTTGCAGTGGTGTTAAGGACACTTCGTATCCATGGGACATCCACGCGAGAGAGATCCCGGACCATCCCTTATCGCCCGGATTCCGGATCACCGGCATTCCTTCTCCTTTAATGGGTAAACCCAGATCCTTGTTAAGCTCCATGCGCATGAGGCTGTTTACGAAAGCCTGTGGATTATCCTTATAGTTATTATGGATCATTTTTGCAAAAGCGGTATTGGACGACACTTCAAAGGCCGTGGAGACCGAGATCTTTCCGTATCCTCCATACTTAGAATCCCTGACGATACGATCGTACAACCGCCATCTTCCCTTTTCCGTATCAATAACAGTACTTGTATCGACCTTTTTGTCCTCCAGGGCTGCGACCAGCGACATTAGTTTAAAGGTAGAACCCGGCTCATGCGATTCCCCGATGGCATAATTCAGGCGTTCGTAGTATTTGTCACCCTCGGTCCTGCCAAGGTTTGAAATAGCTTTGATTTCGCCTGACCTGGTGTCCATGACAATAACACATCCGTGGTCTGCCTTGTATTTTTCGAGCTGCCGCAACAGGGCATGATGGGCAATATCCTGTATATTGATATCGATGGTAGAGACCACATCATAGCCATCCTTCGGCTCTATAATATTGTCCAGGCCAATAGGTTTCCATTGTCCTTTGGCTATCTTTTGTTTCAGTCTTTTACCTTCTTTTCCCCTTAAATATTCTCCAAATGCACCTTCCAGGCCTACCCGGGTAGCATATCCATTTTCGTCAAAGCGCTCGTAGCCCACACTTCGTTCTGCGATCTTACCAAGAGGATGCTCCCTTACCGTTTTCTGTTCTACAATAAGTCCGCCTCTGTAAGGACCCATATTAAAAAGGGGGAAATCCTTAATACTTATGTATTCAGAATAATCCAGATTTCTAGCAATCAGCGCGTACCGGTTCTTATTGGCTTTTGCCTTCCGCAACACCTGCTCAAAATGGGAGGAGGGTTTATGTAGCAAGGCCCCCAGTTTAGTAGCGAGTGGATTGACCAACTGCTTGAAATCCTCATCCTTTACCGTAACGGCATCGAACCGAATGGTGTACTTAGATACTGAAGTAGCCAAAAGACTTCCATCATCAGAATAGAGATTACCCCTGTTTGGTGGAATGGTAAACATCTTTTCGGTGCGCTGCAGGGCTAATTCCTTGTATTTATCCCCATCTACAATTTGAATGGAGACGAGTTTGAAAAGCACCAACGCCGCGAAAAGAAAGAGTCCCCCCGAAACTAGGTACAACCTGGTCAATATGTGCTTTTCTGAAATGGCCATTTACGGGGCTATTGATTTTACCATAATTTTCTTTGGTGGCGTTTCGGACGGAAGGAGTCCTTCGGCAGCAACCGATTCCCGAACGGACGATTCCAGCTTTAGCCTTTGAACATCCGAGCGCATATCTACAAATTCACTCCTTAATTCTTTCACTTCTTCATTCAAGGCCGCCAGGCGGTGTACTTTTCTGTCCGCGCTATGCGAACTGGCGATCATGATGGTCGCCAAAAAAGAAGCGAAAATGAGGAAGAGCCAGTTTTTGGGAGCATCCCCGCTCACAAGAAACTTGCCCTTTAAGATGGCTACAATTCCATTTTTCATATTCGTTTTCCCTTTATTTACATCGTTCTGCTATCCGCAGTTTGGCGCTACGCGCCCTGTTATTCAACTTAATCTCTTCCTTTGACGGGACGATCAGGTTTCCCACCTTCTTAAAAGGAACCAGGGGCTTCCCATAAAAATCCTTTTCCACCTCTCCCTCAAATTTGCCTGTCCTTATAAAGCGTTTTACCAAACGGTCTTCCAGTGAATGATAACTAATGATGCTCAACCTGCCTCCTTCTTTCAGCAAAACAGGGGTTTGCAATAAAAACTCTTTAATGGCCTCCAATTCCTGATTCACCTCTATCCGAATGGCCTGATAAATCTGAGCCAGTATCTTGTGTTCCTTATGGGTTGGCAAAAACCTTTTTAATACCATCTTGAGATCTACTGAACTTTTGATGGGTGTCTTCTCCCGGGCTTCCACGATTGCCTTTGCAATCGCTTCTGCATTGCGCAGCTCCCCATAAGCAAACAACAGGTTCCTCAAGGCCTCTTTTTCATAAGAGTTGATCACTTCAAAGGCAGATACACTATTGCGTTTCGTCATCCTCATATCCAGGTCCGCCTCGAACCGGGTAGAAAACCCCCTTTCCGCACTGTCGAACTGATGAGAGGAAACCCCGAAATCGGCCAGTATCCCATCCACTTTCTGTATGCCATAGAACTTTAAAAATTGACCGAGATACCTGAAATTCTCATTGATCAGGGTAAACCGCTCATCTTCTATTGTATTCTTTACTGCTTCCTCATCATGGTCAAAGGCTATCAACCGACCCTGCACTCCCAGTAATTTTAAAATTGCCCTTGAATGACCGCCCCCGCCAAATGTGATATCGACATAGGTTCCATCTTCCTTAATGGAGAGGCCTTCAACAGCTTCTTTCAGCAAAACAGGGTTATGATAGCTCATCACCATCCTCACCCATTACTTCTTCTGCCAGTTCGGCAAAATTCTCTGCAGTCTCGTCCAGAACCTTCTCATAACTATCCTTATCCCAGATTTCAATAATATTGATCGCCGAACTGAGCACAACTTCTTTTGATATCCCTGCAATGGCGACCAAATTCTTAGGTATTAGGAGGCGACCTGTAGCATCGATCTCCACGGGCTTAACCCCCGCCGAAAACCTTCTTATAAAATCGTTGTTCTTTTTCTTAAAGCGGTTTTTCCGATTCATCTTCTGCATCAGCAAATTCCACTCTTCCATGGGATATAATTCAAGACAGGGCTGAAAGACAGAACGTTTAATAACGAAGCCGTTATTGATCACCGGCGCCATCTGATTCTTAAGGGTAACAGGTATCATTACCCTACCCTTGGAATCGGCCTTGCAATCGTATGTTCCAATGAAACTTATCATTTAAAACTGGTTGGTCCTTCGTTTATAAACTCAAATATATAGAAATTATTACCACTATTTACCACAAATTACCACTTTGTTTGTTAAAAAAACAACTTTTACCACCCTGAAAATCCATTTAGTCTGAAACAAACAATTTGGGAACTGCCATTTGCAGGCAAAGTGATTCCGGAAGCAGCCGCCAAAAAGGAAGCCCTTTTGTAATAAAATCATCGAATAATAGGGAAATGTCTATATTTGCCATCTGACACCACAAGCTGTCTTGCATGGAGAATACGATTAAATCTGACGGTAAATACAGGTACATTGAAGTTGGTGAAGGAACGCCCATGATCATTCTGCATGGTCTGATGGGAGGTCTGAGTAATTTTCAGGGAGTAACCAATTATTTTCCCGAAAAAGGCTATAAGGTTTTCGTTCCTGAGCTCCCTATATACGGTATGCCTATTCTAAAGACAAATGTGAAGAGCTTTGCTAACTTCCTCGAACGTTTTATTGAATATAAAGGACTAAAAGATGTCATCTTGCTGGGAAATTCGCTCGGTGGCCATATTGGTTTGCTTCACACCAAACTCTATCCTAAAATGGTCAAGGCGCTGGTCATCACCGGAAGCTCCGGCTTATATGAGAGTGCCATGGGCGACGGGTATCCCAAGCGCGGCGATTACGAGTTTATCAAAAAGAAGGCCCAGGACGTATTTTATGATCCGGCAGTAGCGACCAAAGAAATCGTGGATGAAGTTTTTGCAACGGTGAACGACCGAATGAAACTGGTGAAAACGCTTGCGATTGCCAAGAGTGCCATAAGACACAATATGTCCAAAGACCTCCCCAATATGCACACCCCTACCTGTATTATCTGGGGTGAGAATGATTCAGTTACACCGCCCAACGTAGCGAAGGAATTCCATGAATTGTTGCCAGACTCCGATCTTTATTGGATAAAAAAATGCGGGCATGCCCCCATGATGGAACACCCGGAAGAATTTAACCAGGTACTTGAACGCTGGTTGATCGAACGGAATTTTTAAGCAAAAAACGCATGAAAATAAAGTCGGCCGACTTTGTAATGAGCAATTCCAATGTTGCCCATTGTCCTTCGGAACCCATTCCCGAATACGCCTTTATTGGTCGGTCTAACGTAGGTAAGTCTTCGCTGATCAACATGCTCACTGAGCGCAAGAACCTGGCCAAAACTTCCGGAAGGCCTGGTAAAACACAGCTTATCAACCACTTTAAGATCAACAATAATTGGTTTCTGGTAGATTTGCCAGGCTACGGCTATGCGCGGGTATCCAAAAAAGAAAAGAAGACCTTTCAGAAATACATTACCCACTATTTCACCGAGCGAAAACAACTACTAAGCGCTTTTGTTCTGGTCGACATCCGTCATGAACCGCAACAGATAGACCTTGAATTTATGGAATGGCTCGGGGAGCATCAGATCCCCTTTTCCATCATTTTTACGAAAGCCGACAAACTAAAGCCTGCGGTCATTAAAAAGCAGGTAGCTGAATATTTAAAAGCCCTGACCGATACCGCCTGGGAAGAAGCGCCCCAACATTTTGTCACCTCCTCTACCCACTACCTGGGTCGTGATGAGATCTTAGGGTATATTGAAGAAATAAACACCCAATACCATAAGCAATAAGGCACTATGTGTGCCCGCTCCGGGTACTGTCTTTAGCGAGCAGTTCGGGATGTAATGAGTGCAATCAGTTCCCCTGGAGTTTTCAGGGAATTCATCTCTTCCGTACTTATAAAAACAGACAGGTCATGGTCAGATTCGGCCAACACCACCGGAAAGGTATGCTTGGGCATAAATTTGGAGGCATATTGTTTCAGGAATTCATCCTTATGCAAAAATACCATCTCCAATGAAGCATGCTCCCTATATTCTTTCCAGATGCGCCGTTCCCTCAATACCCCGAAAGTAAGGTCACATAACGCACATTGATAGGTTTTTGGGCTTAGGATTTTATGTGCTGCGTCCAGGAAGCCATTCCCCATGCCTGCTTTGGCGTTGTATACAAAAATCAGCTTATTAAGGTTATCTTTGCCCATTATTTTCTGGTTCAGAAAGGGATTGATCTTCCTTTCCGTTACGCCAAAAATAGACGAAAGGAATAGCACTTCCTTACGACAAAGGTTTAATAAATTGAAATAAGTACGTATGAAAAAGATAGTTCACAAGGCCGAAAGCAGGGGGCATGCCAACCATGGATGGCTTAACAGTTACCACACCTTCAGTTTTGCCAATTATTACGATCCCAACCGTATGAATTTCGGGGTTCTGCGTGTACTGAACGATGACGAGGTGGCTCCGGGGATGGGTTTTGGCACCCATCCGCATAATAATATGGAGATCATTTCCATTCCCCTGGAAGGAGATCTGGAACATAAAGACAGTATGGGCAATACCGCCATTATCAAAGAAGGGGACATACAAGCCATGAGCGCAGGAACAGGCGTTAGCCATAGCGAACGGAACAAGAACCGGGATAAAGCAGTCAAATTTCTACAGATCTGGATTCTTCCGAACAAATCGAACGTAACACCACGTTACGATCAGATTACGCTGGATAAAAAGGCTTTGAAGAACCAATTTTTCCAAATCATTTCACCGGATCCCAACAATGATGGCATTTGGATCCACCAGGATGCGTGGTTCCACCTTGGGACATTTGAAGGAGTGAATAAAGTGACCCACAAACTGAACAGACAACAGAACGGTATATATATTTTTATACTGGAAGGCAGCTGTATTGTGAACGGGGAAACTTTATCACAAAGAGACGGACTTGGTCTATGGGAAACAGACACCCTTTCCTTTGAAATGACCAGCGCCAGTAAAATCCTTTTAATGGAGGTACCCCTTAGTAACTAAGGACTGGGCTCCCTGGACAGGTTTAGGATTGCAAATCAAGTTTTTCTGCGAAATAGGCACAGAAATCTTTCATAGTTGCCGTCATTTTTTCGTCCTGAGTAGCTTTCATAAAGGTATCTGAAAGGGCCACCAGGGTTTGATGGAAAAAGATCTTCATCTCATCTACGGGCATATCCTTTGTCCACAGGTCTATTTTCAGGGATTCCTTGTTCTTGCTGTCCCAAACAGATAGTAACATGGCTTTGGCTTCTTCGTTGACAATGCCTCCGTCCTCGGCAGACCACATGAGTTTTTCGGGCACCCTATTTTCATCCAGTGCTATTGTCAGGGTTATTTCAGATGTTTCTAATGCAGCCATAGTACTATTTATTCGGTTTATAATTCGATTTTTTAAAGATCGTTTCCCCCGGCAATTGCCATAACTCCTGGGGAGTCAGGTCATTCTTCTCCATAAAGGCCCTGACTATTTGCCATCCCATATAGCGACCTAAACGACCGGGCGACTCATTATCGAGTTCCAGGCGAAATTTAGAAAATGGGGCCGGATCCAAGAAACGAGGGCCAAGTTTGGTATCTGTACTGTAAAGCAATTCCCGTTCAATGAAATAGCGCCATATTTGTTCTTCATTCGCCCCGGCCCAGGCCAATTCCTCTTCGGTGTAGCCTATTTTCTGGGCATCTGTTAGAAAAGGAAGCACTATATCCTTTAAATAGAGTTCCTTTCCATAATAGATCATTTGATCCAAAAAGGCCCTGTTTCGGGGCAAAGGGATCACTTTCTTAGCGAAGGCACTGACAATATCGCTCTCCAGGTATTGCTTGTCCAGCCCTTTGGCAATATAACGTTCAATACCTCTGTAAAAACGATGTTCCTTTCCAAGGTAGTTATCGAGTCCTATCAGTAATAGGCTGTCTGTAAGGATAATGCGGTTCTCATAATCCACGTCTGTGGTAACCGTTATTACAACCGGCACCTGATACCTGGGGAAATAATATTTTATATGTTTAAAAAGCAGGAGGAGTGCCTCATTCTCTTCTTTAAAATCACTAAAAGTACTGTCTACCGCCTGCCGTAATTCCATTTGAAGGGTATCCTGTAGTTTTGCAACCCAGATACTATCAGGATACTGGACAGGGAAGAAATATGGATACTTATCCTTAATCGCTGAAAGGTTTTCCGGAGTGGTGGAGGCGAACTCCTTATCAAAGCGGCGCACCTCCATGTTAACAGCAATACTGGCAATATCTTCCGGTACTTTTTTTTCCTCCTTACAGCTAGAAAGCAGCAAAAGGATCATTATTATGGTTATTCCCGGTCTTAGCATGAAAACTAATGTTTTAACTGTTTTAATATTACGGCTGCAGGGATTATTTTTACGGCAGCAAAGTTACAGTATTTGAATTTAAAAAGCAGAAAGATGCAAACAGATAAAGTAGTGGAACATATTGTAGATTGGTTGAAGGAATACGCCACCAAGGCCGGGATGAAAGGGTTTGTCATCGGCGTGTCAGGCGGCATCGATTCTGCAGTGACCTCTACCCTTTGCGCCCGCACCGGATTGGATGTCCTCTGCGTGGAAATGCCGATACATCAGGGGGAGAATCAGGTGTCACGTGCAGATAAACATATTGAATGGCTACAAGCCAACTTCCCGAACGTAAGCAGGCAACCTGTTAACCTCACCCCCGTCTTTGATAATTTTGTTGCCGCGTTGCCGGCCGTAGACAATGAAGAAGAGCGGTTCATGTCATTGGCCAATACCCGAGCCCGCCTGCGGATGACCACCTTGTATTACTTTGCCGCACTCCTCCGCTACCTGGTCGCCGGCACCGGTAATAAGGTAGAAGATTTTGGCATTGGCTTTTACACCAAATATGGGGATGGTGGCGTGGACCTGAGTCCTATTGCCGATCTCATGAAAACGGAAGTTTATGAGGTTGGCTCATATTTAGGGGTAAACGAGGAGATCCTGATGGCACCTCCCACGGATGGCTTGTGGGGAGATCACAGGACCGATGAAGATCAAATTGGAGCCTCTTACCCGGAATTGGAATGGGCCATGGAAATGGAAGCTGAAGGAAAAAATATACATGATTTTGAAAACAGGGAAGAAGAAGTTTTCAGAATATACAAGAAGTACAATACCGCAAATAGGCATAAGATGATTCCTATACCTATTTGTAAGATTCCCGAAGGCTTAAAATAACCTCTTACCTTCTAATCAGGTAATTAAGACGAATAGTTGGAGGCAAATTGTACAAAAACCATAAATATTTTACAGTTTTGCCATACAAATTAGATATTAAAACCTTACATTGCACGCCAGGGTTCTGTGCAAACCAAGCGCTTACTATTTAGAAAAAACCAACAATGATTAAAATTTTAATTGCCGACAACCATCCTATTGTCCGCCTGGGAATTAAAGAAGTCTTAAATACCGTTCCCGAATTTGACGTAATTGGCGACGTCGCTACAACCTCTGAATTGTTTGAAACCTTAGCTACAATAACACCCGAGGTGGTGATACTTGAAATGGATATCCCGGAGATCAACGGGATCGCTACCCTGCGAAAAATCAAAAAAGATTTTCCGGAAGTAAAGGTACTGATCTATAGTGGCCAATCTGAAGATGTCTATGCCCTGAGCACTATCCGTGCCGGAGCTTTTGGGTATTTGTCCAAAACCTCAGAATTAGATTATATTATCAGCGCCGTCAAAAAAGTGGGGCAGGGTAAAATGTTTATCACCAATGAGCTTGCCCAGCGTCTGGCCTTTGATGAAGGAACACAAAAACAACGCAGGTTTTTCAGAAAACTATCTACCCGTGAAGTAGAGGTTTTAAAACTGCTTGCCAGCGGCAAACGAAACAAAGAAGTGGCGGAAGGTCTTAACCTTAATGAAAAGACCGTAAGCACCTATAAATCGCGTTTAATGAAAAAATTGAACGTTGATAACCTGGTAGATCTTTTACAACAGGCCAAAGCGCTGGAATTGTATTAATCCCCAACCACATTATGATAAAAAACCCCCTGAACTTTCAGGGGGTTTTTTAATGGTTCGCACAGAAACAAATTCCGTACGGTTCAGGACAAGACCCTGTTCAGTTTGTTGTTCAACAACTTGTTAAGCTGAAGGTAATTGACGATCTCTTCCAATATCTCTCTGTTATCAGAGGTGGTGGCCTCGGTATCTTTCTGAAGGGAAGTGATCCTCTTTTGAATAAGGTAACATCTCAGGGTCAGGATGGTTTCGCTGACCAATTGGGCAATGGAATTAGATTTATCCTTTGGGTAGATATCCTTTCGCTCCCAATCATGAAGCCTGTATTTCTCTTCCTCCATCAGTATGGAGGAAATATCCATGACCAACTCCTGGTCCTGTTCGTTTAAAAAAGTGGTAATACTGAACTCTTCCGTTTCATTCAATGCCTCCATCAGCTTGTAATAGATGCTCCTGAAACGATCATGACTCATTTCTATCTCATCTTCCTGCAGGTCCAGATAGATCTTCTCATATACCCTGGCCTCAATATTCTCAGGCTCCAATACCAGATCGCCATCTTCATTTTCCTTCAGAACAAGGTCTTCAAACTGCTGCCGTTCATTTCCATACAAAAGCAAGATTTCTATGATCTTGCGTTCCAGTTCATATTGAACGTCTAACTTCGTTTCTTCAGGCGTATCCCTGACCACCTCAAAAGCCTTTTGCGCACCTTTGGATTCCCTGGCAGCATCGCCTGCATTTTTCTTGGTTATTTGCGCAAGGGTATTGAACAATACGGCCTCCGAAATATTCATAATGGACGCACATTCCTGTATATAGATTTCCCTTTTGATACGATCCGGGATTTTGGCGATACTGCTCACAATATCACGCACCGTATCTGCCTTCTTTATCGGGTCATTTGCGGCATCGGCTACCAAAAGGGACGTCTTGAATTGAATAAAGTCCTTTGATTGGTCTTTCAAATACTTCAGGACATCTTCCAGGGCATTATTCTTGGCAAAACTATCGGGGTCTTCTCCCTGTGGAAAAGTGCACACTTTTACGTTCATCCCTTGTTCCAGGATCAGGTCTATACCGCGAATGGAAGCACGAAGTCCCGCGGCATCACCATCAAAAAGGACCGTTATGTTTTTGGTAAGCCTGTTGATCAATCGGATCTGCTCCGGGGTTAACGCAGTTCCACTGGAGGCGACCACATTATGGATACCACGCTGATACATCTGTATGACATCCGTATACCCTTCTACCAGATAACAGGTATCTTCTTTGGCAATGGCCTGTTTCGCAAAATAGATACCGTATAATACCTTGCTTTTGTGGTAAATATCGCTTTCGGGCGAGTTCACATACTTGGCCGCTTTCTTGTCATTCGTCAGGATACGCCCTCCAAAACCGAGGATCCTGCCGCTGAGCGAATGAATAGGGAAAAGTACCCGTCCCTTAAAACGATCGAATTTTTTGGAAGCTTCCGGTCTGTTCGGGTCTTCTTTAACTATAGTCAGGCCCGTCTTTTGAAGGAATTCGAGCTGATATCCTTTGGCGAGGGCATGGTTGGTAAACGCATCCCATTCATCTAACGCATAGCCCAATCCAAAAGTGCGAATGGTTTCATCCGAAAAACCACGTTCCTTGAAATAACTAAGGCCAATAGCCTTTCCCGGCTCTGTATCCCAAAGGGTATCTGAAAAATAACGCTGGGCAAATTCGGAGACCAGATAAAGGCTTTCCCGCTCATTGGCTTGTTCCTTTTGCTCGCTGCTCTGTTCAGTTTCTTCAATTTCTATCTGATACTTCTTAGCCAAAAATTTAATGGCCTCCGGATAGGTGAAGTGTTCATGTTCCATCAGGAAGGCCACTACATTACCACCCTTTCCACTGCTAAAATCTTTCCATATCTGTTTTACCGGCGACACCATGAAACTGGGCGAGCGCTCATCCGTAAAAGGACTGAGCCCTTTGAAATTGGAACCCGATCTCTTGAGATTGACAAAATCGCTGATCACCTCCTCTACCCGGGCGGTCTCATATACCTGATCTATGGTGGATTTTGCTATCAAATTTCTGGATTCTCGTAAGCGTAAAAATACACAAACAGGGACTGTTTAAAAAACAAATCCCTGTTTATTGACTCAAATCAACAGCTCCTTACAAAGGCCTTCTATTTTGTGACTTTCTCCTTAATTCAGGTCGAATCGCAAACCGAAGGAAATGTTTCTTTGTTCAATGGATGCGTCCTTAAACAATGGGTTGAGATCATACTTGGCGTAGAGTAAAATCCCATCGATTCCCATATAGGCAGAAAGGCCATATACCAGGTCATTGGTATTATACCCACGTTTCAATTTATCTTTCACACTTTCCCCATTACGATTGTATTTTAGTTTTTGCATGGTTCTAAAGTTAAACCCGCCATACCCGCCAATCCCTATGCGAAACTGATTCCTGAGAGAATAGCGTATTTTAGTTTCTGATCTTGTCACTTTTGATGGGCCAAATTCGAGGTAAAGTGGGATCACAAAATTGTCTACCCTCAACTTCGATTTTCTAAGGTCTGTATCAAAAGGTTCAAGAACAGTTTCAGATCCATTGGCAACAAAATACTGGTTATCTTTGGGTTTTAAACCATTGTATTGAAGGGAAAATCCGTAACCTACGCGTAAAAAGTTGGAATTTTTAAAGACCCTGGTGCGCCATCCTACCCCAATTTCAAAAAATCTGCTTCCGCCAAGCTCATAAGGAGAATCGCTAAGCGACTGGCCATCTATGATGGTGTTGTTAATTCCAACGGCAACGACCAGATCACTATAGGTCCTTCTATCATATATAACAGGTCTTTTTTTGTTTCCATCCCAATATTTTACTCCAAACAGTACATCATTATTAGGGTCCTTTGCTCCAAAGCCAATTTCAATTTTTGATATATCAGAGCTGCTTTCAGAATCTTTCAGTGATTCTCCGTCATTCCGATCTAACAGGGCGATCGTATTATCCAATATCGCCAGTTTATTCTCAATGTTCATGGCTCTTTTCTTTGCCACTTCCTGTTTCATTTCCCGGGCCTCTTCCAAACTGATCTCTCCTCTTTTTTGACGTTGAACTATCTCCTCAACTTCCTTCTTCAAAGCATCTTTTTCCATAGCGATTACTCGCTCTTTTTGCTGTCTTAATGAATCTATCTGTTTTTCCACAGTAGTCTGAGCACTAAGCCCTTGGGCCATAAAAAAAATAAGGATCCCTACGGTTACTTTTGATAATGTTGTCATGATTCTTGAATTTTTGATTATTGATTGATGAATAAACGGTTCCTGTCTTCACTGTGATTTATGAAGATAATCTCGATTACTTGTGTTCTTGATTAGTCATTGCGATAGACCACCGCAGTGCGCACTTTCTGGTAGCCTTCTTTTAATTTTTCAAAAAGTTGGTCCCGAAGGGATCGGTTAAGTTCGTCTTCCACATCCGAGAGCAATGCAAGGGCATCTACCGAAGCAGCAGACCCGATGCGGGATTCCACTTCCAGTTCTTTTTGTGCTGCCCTCAACATCGAGTCGATCTCAGCATCACTGACCCCTCCGTTCAATTTTTCCATGGCCTGTACCTGGGCCAGTACCTCAGCTATTTTAGTATCAATAGCGGGCACTAAAGTCATCGGTGATTCTTCCTTCGCCATTTCCACAGGTAGCACTTCGATCTTCGTATTGGCTGCAAGCTTATCAGAAACCTGCTTCGCCGGTCCTAGTGGCTTTGAAATACCCCCTGGCGGCGTTGCAATTTCTTCTGTCGGTGGCTGTGCTTCATTGGTTTCAGCTATAACCACCTCCTCAGGGACTACTACTATTCCGGATCCTGTAGTTTGCACCTTTTCCTCTACAGGGGCCTTTACCACTGCAGACGGATTTACAAGGCCCTCCTGCCGGCCTGAAAAATAAAGGACCGATATAAGAATTATCCCGGTAAATCCGGCCGCTATCCCATACCAGCGGTAGCCTTTCCTTTTAGACGTGGCTGTGGCCCCCAATGCATCGTCCAGCTTGTCCCATGCACCTTCCGAAGGCGCTATACGGCGCTTCTCAAGGACTTCCTTAAATTTTTTGTCAATACCGTTCGTTTCCATAATACCTTTATTAATAGGTTATGATTCTGCACTTCTGGAAAGTTCCAGGGTGCTTATCTGATTCTGTAAATGCTTTCTGGCCTTAAAAAGTTGCGACTTGGAAGTACTCTCTGAAATTTTCAGCATGCTGGCTATTTCCTGGTGCTTGTACCCTTCCACTGCGTATAGAACAAATACCATTTTATAGCCATCCGGCAACGCATCGATCAGGGACTGTATCGCTTCTTCATCTAAATTGGGTGCGGGGATCAGTTCGGTATGGGCGACTTGTTCCAGAACCTCCGAATCGAACACTACAAACTGGTTTTTCCTAAGATAAGAGATGGCTTCATGGATCATGATCCTACGTACCCAACCCTCAAAACTACCCTCCCCCCGAAAAGTATACAGATTGTTGAAGACCTTCACAAAACCACTGAGCATCACATCTTCCGCATAATGAAGGTCTTTGATGTACTGGCGGCATACCGAAAGCATCCGGGGAGCATGCTTTTCGAACAGCATCCGTTGCGCAGTGCGGTTTCCTAGAGCTGCCCTTTTGATCAGTGCCTTTTGGTTCTCATAAAAAGAAATGATCTTCATTTGATTAGGTCCTCTGTTATTATAGACGTAATAGCAATCAAAAACGTTGCCTGAAAGGAAAAAAATTGGACTTTTTTTTGTGTGTGTCTGCTATTGCCTACTTCTTTCGGTCTACCACGTAGGTAACCATAAGCCGAAGTGCTTCTTTATAGGGAGAATCCGGATAGGTTTCCAGAAGGGTGAGCGCCGCTGACTTGTATTCATGCATTTTGGTTTCTGCATAGGTCAGGCCACCTTTATCCTTGACAAATTGAATGACTTCCTTAACCCTTTTCTTGTCCTTATTGTGATTCTTGACCGAGTTGATCAGCCAACTTTTCTCCCTGGCATTCGAATTGTTCAGGGCATAGATAAGGGGCAGGGTCATTTTTTGTTCTTTAATATCGATCCCGGTGGGCTTGCCAATCTTTTCTTCTCCATAATCAAAAAGATCGTCCTTGATCTGAAAAGCCATTCCACAGAGTTCCCCAAATTTCCTGAAGGTCTCCACATGTATGGTATCCGGCTTTACGGAACAGGCGCCAAGACTGCAGCAAGCTGCGATAAGGGTGGCCGTTTTCTGCCGAATGATCTCATAATATACTGCCTCATCTATATCGAGCCTCCGGGCCTTTTCAAGTTGCAGTAATTCCCCCTCACTTATTTCGCGTATAGCTACAGAAATAATGCGCAGGAGGTCAAAATCGCCATGGTCTACAGACAGCAACATCCCCTTGGAGAGCAGATAATCGCCCACCAGGACCGCGATCTTATTCTTCCATAAGGCATTGATGGAAAAAAACCCTCTCCGTTTATAGCTTTCATCGACCACGTCATCATGGACCAGGGAGGCTGTGTGAATAAGTTCTATAACAGAAGCCCCTCGGTAGGTGCGTTCATTCACCTCCCCATTATTTACCAATTTCGCAGTTAGAAAGACGAACATGGGTCGCATTTGCTTCCCTTTCCTGTTCACAATATAATAGGTGATCCTGTTTAAAAGCGCCACTTTAGAAGTCATCGAATCAAAGAACTTTTGTTCAAAAAGTTCCATTTCCCTGCTGACAGGTTCTTTTATTTGGGATACGATTTTCAATTATCTGCTGTTGGTTAAAAAGACCGATTCGTTTCTCTAAAATTAGGCAAAATTTACATGGCCATTCCCTTCATGCTCTTTAAAGTTGCCCTTATTGGCCACAGTTTTCCATTTGTTTTATAAGGCCCTTAGGATTTATTGGCCAATTGGCCACAGGCCGCATCGATATCCTTCCCTCTGGAACGTCTGACGGTCACTATGATCCCATTTTTTTCAAGGGTCCTAACGTACATGTCCAGTGCCGCATCCGATGCTTGCCGGAAAGCACCATCATCAATGGGATTGTATTCAATTAAATTCACTTTGGAAGGTGCAAATTTGCAAAACCGGACCAGTGCATCAACGTCTTCCTGTGTATCATTGATGCCCTCCCAAACCACATATTCATAGGTAATCCTGCTTCGTGTCTTCTCGTACCAATACATAAGGGATTCCCGAAGGTCTGTCAAGGTAAAGGTAGCATTGAAGGGCATGATAGAGGTTCGCAAGGTGTCTACGGCCGAATGAAGGGAAACCGCCAATTTAAATTTAACCCCATCATCTGCCATTTTCCGTATCATTTTTGGCACCCCGGAAGTAGATACAGTGATCCTCCTGGGCGACATCCCCAGGCCTTCATCGCTGGTGATCTTATCGATCGCCTTCAGCAGGTTGTTATAGTTCATGAGGGGCTCTCCCATCCCCATAAAGACAATGTTGTTAAGGGGGTGATTGTAATAAAACCTGCTTTGACGGTCTATGGCGACTACCTGGTCATAGATCTCATCGGGATTAAGGTTGCGCATCCTTTTTAAACGGGCAGTAGCGCAGAACTTACAGTCCAGACTGCAACCCACCTGACTGGATACACAAGCCGTAGTTCTGGACGCAGTGGGGATAAGGACCGACTCCACGATAAGTCCGTCGTGCAGGCGTACGGCATTCTTGATAGTGCCGTCATTACTGCGCTGCATGCGGTCTACCTGTATATGATTGATCACAAAGGCTTCCATGAGCATGGCACGGGTATCTTTGGAGAGGTTGGTCATATCTTCAAAGGAATGGGCTCCCTTTTTCCACAACCACTCATAGACCTGATCGCCCCTGTAAGGCTTGTCTCCCTGTTCCTTAAAAAAGGTGCGCAATTGCTCCTTTGTCAAGGCCCGAATGTCTTTTTTTTGATTAGACTCCACTGTTTTTAAACTAAAAATCCTGCTCCAACATTCCATTCGGGGCCAGAGCAGGATCGTTTATAATTGCTGTTTGTTAAAGGATAAGCATGGCATCTCCATACGAGTAAAAACGATACCCCTCAATGATCGCTTCTTTATACGCGCGTTTCATCAGATCGTGCCCGATAAAAGCCGATACCATCATCAACAGGGTCGATTTTGGCAAATGAAAGTTGGTCACCATTGCATTGGCAATGCTAAAATCATAGGGAGGAAAAATAAATTTATTTGTCCATCCATCAAATGTATTCAGCATGTGTTCAGACGACACGGCACTTTCCAAGCCCCTCATGGCGGTTGTTCCTACCGCGCAAATGCGTTTCTTGTTCTTTTTCGCGTTGTTTACGATCTCTGTAGCCTTTTCATCGATCACCAATTCCTCGCTATCCATTTTATGTTTGGACAGATCTTCTACCTCCACCGGATTAAAAGTCCCCAAGCCCACATGCAAGGTTAGCTCTGCGAATTTTATCCCTTTTATCTCTAAACGCTTTAGTAAATGCTTCGAAAAATGCAAGCCTGCTGTAGGTGCTGCCACGGCACCTTCGTGCTTGGCATAAATGGTTTGATAGCGCTCCTCATCTTCGGGTTCTACATTTCTCTTAATATATTTTGGAAGGGGCGTTTCCCCCAGTTCCCTTAATTTTCTCCTGAAGTCAATATAGGCGCCGTCATAAAGGAATCGCAATGTCCTGCCGCGGGAAGTGGTATTGTCTATGACCTCAGCCACAAGGCTTTCGTCTTCACCAAAGTACAACTTGTTACCAATGCGTATTTTCCTTGCAGGGTCTACCAATACATCCCAGAGGCGCTGTTCTTCATTCAATTCACGAAGCAAAAACACCTCAATGCGGGCACCGGTTTTTTCCTTATTCCCAAACAAGCGGGCCGGGAACACCTTGGTGTTATTTATTACCATTACATCGTCCTCATCAAAATAATTAATAAGGTCCTTAAACATTTTGTGTTCAACTTTTCCCGTATCCCTGTGGATGACCATTAACTTGGATTCGTCCCGGTTCTCTGCCGGGTATTCTGCCAATAGTTCCTTGGGAAGTTCAAAATTAAAATGGGATAATTTCATATGATTTACTTTTTATAAGGCGATACTTGAGACAGACGAAAATAAATCCGCCCCCTGGTTAATGCGTGTAAAACGAAGTCCGAACAGGTCTCCTTTTAAGGCTGCAAATATACAACCCTCAAACAGGCCTTGTCAAGGAAAACACCAATTAAATCACAGGATGTCGGTTGCCATCCTGAACTTCAGTCTGGCCAGGTCTTCCCAAAAATCAGGGTACGATTTGGAGACCACACCGGAATCCAGTATCACTATGGGTTCCCTGAGCGCCAACGGAGCAAAAGCCATCGCCATTCTATGGTCGTTATAGGTCTCAATGGAAACTTCTTTATTCATAACCCCACCGGCATTTAAAGTGAGGTCTTTGTCCGTTACCTGTACCCGGGCCCCCAGTTTTGTCAGTTCGGTCTTCAAAGCTTCCAGCCTGTCTGTTTCCTTGATCTTCAAGGTATGCAAGCCTGTTAGATGACAGCCCAATCCCAACCCAAAACAGGTCACAGCAATCGTTTGGGCAATATCCGGGGCATCGGCAAGATGGAGGCGTAACAATTTGTCAGCAGTGCCCATAGCAAGAACCTCGGTCGTTTTCCTTAAAATAATACTGTGGTGCTGAAAGTCGGTCGTAACACCAAATTTCGTGCAGATCTCCGCCAGGATCCGATCTCCCTGAAGGCTATCCGACTTGTAGGACGATAGTCGTATTTCCGAACCCGGATCACTAAGGGCTATGATACTGTAGAAATAGGAAGCCGAGCTCCAATCCGATTCCACCACCATTGTTTTGGGTTCGATGAATTTTTTTGGCTCCACCGTAATTCGGTTCCCCTTAAAAGAAGTAGCGATCCCCAACTGTTCCAGGAGGCTCAGGGTCATCCTGATGTACGGAACAGAGGTGATCTTACCTACCAATTCGAGTTCGAGGCCCTTGGAAAGGCCCGGTGCCACCAGCAACAAGGCAGATATATACTGACTGCTGATAGTTGCCGGCAGGGATACGGTATGCATTTTTGGTTCTTTCCCTTTGATATAAAGGGGTGGGTAGCCTTCCTCTTTTTCGTACCTGATCTCTGCCCCCAATGAACGCAACGCTTCTACCAGGACCTTTATTGGGCGTTCCTGCATACGGGAAGAGCCGGTAAGGGTCACTTCCTTCCCTCCAGAGGTTGCAAAAAAGGCTGTTAAAAATCGCATGGCCGTCCCTGCATGGTGGATGTCGACAACCCCGGTTGACATGGCAAGTCCTTTTGCCATGGCCAGCACATCATCGGCATTTGAAAGGTTCTGAATCTGCAGGTTGGGATACAGCGCCTGAAGCAATAAAAGTCGATTCGATTCACTTTTGGACCCCGTTATTCCGATATCGGCGTTTATAAGGGAAGAAGGAGGACCGGAAAGGTGCAGTTTCAAGAGTTCAGGATTAATGGTTAGGATTATCTGCCCTATTTGACACACTTGCTGTCTGGCAGAGCAAAGATATCATTATTTCAATTTTTTATTCTCGTGGTGCCTGGTATGATCACGTTTTGCTTTCAGATCCAGTTTGGAATCGAACGCTTTTTGCAGATCGATCCCGGTTTGGTTGGCCAGGCAAAGGACAACAAAAAGTACGTCTGCCAATTCTTCGCCCAGGTCCTTTTCCTTATCCGAGGGTTTCTCACTCTGTTCGCCGTAGCGCCGGGCGATGATCCGGGCCACCTCCCCCACTTCTTCCGTCAGCTGCGCCATATTGGTGAGCTCATTAAAATAGCGGACCCCGTGGGCTTTTATCCAGTCATCTACGGCTTTTTGTGCGTCCTGTATGTTCATAGGTCTTTATTTTTTGTATCCATCCAGATGGTCACCGGCCCATCATTTACCAGTGACACTTTCATATCGGCCCCAAAGATACCGGTACTCACCTTCTTTCCAAGCTCCTGTTCCAACTGATGTACAAACGTTGTGTACAAGGGTATTGCAATGTCTGGTTTGGACGCCTTAATATACGAAGGCCTGTTTCCCTTTTTAGTAGCCGCATGAAGCGTAAACTGGCTTACAACGATGGCATCGCCTCCTACTTCCAGTAAGGACTCATTCATAACACCATCTGCATCATTGAAAATGCGGAGATTGGCAATCTTTTTAGCTAACCAGCTTCCATCTTCCGTAGTATCTGTATCTTCAATTCCCACCAAGATCAAAAGACCATGGCCAATTTCGGAAAAGATCTTCCCCTCTACCATGACACTGGCACTCGACACACGTTGCACAACTGTTCTCATTTTATAATGTTCACTTTGTAATCAGGTTCCTTCATTAAAGGCATCAAAGCGATAGGTGTCTTCCTCACCGGTAACCATTTGCAGGTAGCTTTTATAGCGGCTCCACGAAACAGTATCATTATCCAGGGCCCTTTTTACAGCACACTGCGGCTCTTCTATATGAAGGCAATTGTTAAACTTACAGTCTTGTTTTAAGGCAAAGAATTCAGGAAAATAATCCCCGATTTCTGTCTTTTCCATGTCTACCAAACCAAACCCTTTGATCCCTGGCGTATCGATGATACGGGCATCAAAACTCAGATCGTACATTTCCGCAAAAGTGGTCGTATGCTGTCCCTGAAGGTGCTGATCCGAGATCTCGGCCGTTTTTAACTCCAAAGAAGGTTCCAGGGCGTTGATGAGGGTCGATTTACCAACCCCGGAATGACCAGAGAACATACTGGTCTTTCCAATCATCAGTTCTTTAACCTGCTCCACATTCTTTCTTTCTTTGGCAGAAATACCAAGACAGGTATATCCTATTTTCCGGTAGAGGGCAGCCAAGTATTTTATCTCCGCCAGTTCTTCTTCATTATAGGTGTCGATCTTATTAAATAGCAAGACCGTCTTGATCCCATAGGCCTCGGAAGTGGCCAGGAAACGGTCAATAAAGATGGTATATGTCTTTGGATTATTTAAGGTGATCATCAGGAAAACCTGATCAATATTGGCCGCAATAATATGGGTCTGCTTGGACAGGTTCACGGATTTTCGAATGATGTAATTCTTGCGATCCGCAATTTCGGTGATGACCCCGTGGGTTGCGTCACCGGTCACTTCCAATTCAAAAACTACCTCATCACCCACCGAAATAGGATTAGTACTTTTTATGCCTTTCATACGGAACTTGCCCTTCATACGGCAATCGTACATGTGCCCATCCCGGGCCTTCACCGTGTACCAGCTGCCGGTCGACTTATAAACAGTTCCCTTCATTCTTGTTCATATTTCCTTACAAAGAAACAATTTTCCTTTCAGACAATGGGCTACCTTTAAGCTTCAAATAATAAGAAACCAATTAAAACTTGAACAATGAAAAAAAGCATGTTATTTCTATTGATCGTTCTTACTATTGCGATAGATGTCCAGGCACAGCAATTTAAAGTGATTACCAGTGTTGAATCGATAGTGCCCAACGGATTGGGGAGATCCCGAATTATCATTGCCACAGAAGAAAAAGACTACAAGGAGTATACCAGCGTGCAATCTGATGAGGATAACACCCGGAACAAGAGTGATCGCGGAGATATTCGCGTTAAGAATTTCGAAGAAACAAAATTGTTAAACTTCTATAATATCGGTGGGATCCGTTTTCAGAATATTGCCGCCAATGATGCCCTGATCACCTCCATGATCAATGATATGGTCAGCAACGGATGGGAGCTGGCGTTTGTCACCAGTGCTGTTGAAAGTGAAGCAGGTAAAGGAGATGGACAAGGCATCTTCATAACCCGTTACATTTTCAAAAAGTAACCATAGGAATATCAAAAAAACCCTGCTTATTCAGCAGGGTTTTTTTATTCATTGTCTTTACTAAATCAGTCCTTAATATAGATACGCCCTCCGGCCAGTGTATTCTTATTGACCTCTTTGGGGTTACCATATACATAGACATCACCTCCTGCGCGCACATTGATATCTACCTTATCCGAAGCGCTTAGGGTTGCTTCTCCACCTGCCGAGATCTTAACACTGCTATAGCTTGTCTTGAGGTCTCGTCCTTCAAAAACACCCCCGGTATTCAGGACGATCACCTGGTTCTTTGCCAAACCTGAGGCTTCAATAATGCCGCCTGTTACGGCCCGTAAGTCCAGATCCGCTACTTCCATGCCTATTTTGATCTGGGCGCCTTCCTGTACCCTTAACTCCAGTCGTTCCTTCACTACCGTTTCATTACATACGATCTTTGCCCCTTCATTGCCGTCAATGACGTCGAGGTCCGTGTAGTATACTTCAATTAAGGTGTCTTCTCCCTGGAATTTTTTCTCCAGTTGCATCCGAAGTTTTAAAACCCCGTCCTTGTTGACGAATTGGATGTCATCTACATGAACTCCCTTGATCATAATGCGGTTTTCATCGGCTTTGATAAGGTTTACCTCGATCAGGTCATAAACTTTGATCGTATGGAAATCGCCTACCTCCTTATCAATAATTCGCTGGGCAAAGGCTCCCTGGGCCATAAATAGCAGGGAAAGAAAAATTATTTTTTTCATCATCGAACTTTTAAGTGTTTCTTCAAAGATTCCACTATCCTTAAAATGTTACAGTTTAGGCTAAAAATTTTTATTTACTCCGATTGATGATTTTTTCCTGGTGGTTGATGGACTCCTGGTGGATGGCTTTGAACATTTTCAGGACAAACTCCTCACTCAATCCTTTCCCCTCCCCTTCCAGGATCATTTTTCCAAGGATGGCATTCCATCGATTGGTCTGGAGAACAGCAACATTCCGCTCTTTTTTAAGGGAACCAATGCCCTTTGAGACCTGCATACGCTTGCCAAGGATATCGATGAGCTGGTTATCAATGATGTCTATCTGTGCCCGCAGATTGTTCAATTTACTTTTGTATTCGCTTTCTTCATCGGTTTCCTTTCGGATTCTCAAATCTTTCATGATCTGCACCAGTCGGTCCGGGGTTACCTGCTGTGCAGCATCACTCCATGCGTTATCCGGATCCCAATGTGTTTCGATCATTAGGCCGTCAAAATTAAGATCGAGTGCAGTCTGCGAAACATCAAAGATCATATCCCTTTTCCCGGTAATATGCGACGGGTCATTGATCAGTGGCAGATCCGGGAATTTTGTTTGTAATTCGATGGCCAGCTGCCATTCGGGAATGTTGCGATAATTGGTTTTTTCATAGGTTGAAAAACCTCTGTGGATGACCCCAAGGTTCTTAATGTTTGCCTTATGAAGGCGCTCTACGGCACCTAACCAAAGTGAAAGGTCCGGGTTGACGGGGTTCTTTACCAGCACTATTTTATCGGTTCCTTCCAGGGCTTCTGCTATTTCCTGTACGATAAAAGGGCTTACCGTAGAACGGGCCCCGATCCATAGCAGGTCAACATCATGTTCCAGGGCCAGGTCTACATGTGCCCTGTTCGCTACCTCTGTGGCTGTTTTGAGACCTGTTTCCGCCTTCACTTTCTCCAACCATTTTAGACCAATGGCCCCAACACCCTCAAAATTACCGGGTCTGGTACGTGGTTTCCAGATCCCTGCCCTGTAATAATTAACATCGGTATCTTTCAATGCATGTGCGATTTTAAGCACCTGGTCTTCTGTCTCAGCACTGCAGGGACCTGCAATGACCAGCGGATGGGACAGGTTCATGGTATCTAACCAGTTTCTCATTTCTTTCGAATTCTCCATAGTATCTTATATTTTATTCTGTGGTATTCCTCTTAATATTTCTTTTATTTTGTTCGTCGCATCCATCTCCCTGAAAATCCCGTCAAAATCGTTTTCTATCAGTTTTAGTTTAAAGGATTCGAGGTTCTGGATGTATTCGTTCAGGGTTTCTATGACATTGTCTTTATTCTGTTCAAAAATAGGGGTCCACATCGCAGGCGAGCTCTTTGCCAGCCGAACCGTACTCTCAAAACCACTGCCAGCCATATCAAAGATATCGCGTTCATTCTTTTCCTTTTCTATGACCGTTTTCCCTAACATGAACGAACTGATATGCGATAAATGCGATACATACGCAATGTGCTTATCATGTGCATCCGGGTTCATATACCGAATACGCATCCCTATCCTGGAGAAGAGCTCCAGCGCCTTTTCCTGCAACTTAAAAGCCGTTTGCTCTACCTCACAAATAATGTTGGTCTTTCCTTCGAAGAGCCCTTCCACAGCAGCAGCGGGACCCGAAAATTCAGTGCCGGCGATCGGATGACATGCCAGAAAATTCCTTCTGTTCGGATGCGCCTTCACTTTTTGGCAGATAAGTCCTTTGGTAGAACCTGCATCCATTACAATGGCAGTCTCCGGTATGCTGTCAAGGACCTTGGGAAGCACCTCCAGGGTAGCATTTACAGGAATTGCCAGGATAATGAAATCGGCATCTTCCAGGGAGGTCTCGTCTGCAACCGCATCGATAAAACCCAGTTCAAGGGCTTTCTCCAAATGTACCGTATTGGTATCCTTTCCAACAATAAAAGCCTCCGGATAGGCCTTTTTTATATCCCGGGCCATAGAGCCTCCTATTAAACCTACCCCAATAAGTACTACTTTCATTTTTTTTCAGTCTTAAATCTGCCTATGGCTTCTTTGATCTTCTCTTCGGTCACACATAAGGAAAAGCGGATATACCCTTCCCCATTGCTGCCGAAAATGGTGCCAGGGGCAATAAATATATGCTTATCGTACAATACTTCATCTATAAATGCCTCCGAAGACATGGCACCTTCGGGTAGTTTTGCCCATACAAACATCCCCACAGCTTTTTTATCATAGGTGCAATTAAGCACATCGGCCAATTGAAACATATAAGCCCTTCTGGAAGCATACACCTCATCTAAATGTTCAAACCAATCACGTCCGCTGCGAAGTGCTGCTATGGCACCTTTCTGGATACCATAGAACATGCCGGAATCCATATTGCTCTTTACTTTTAAGATAGCATCAATATAGTGGTGGTTCCCGAGCACCATCCCAACACGCCATCCGGCCATATTGAAGGTTTTGCTCAGGGAATTCAGTTCGAGCGCCACTTCTTTTGCGCCAGCCACCTGCAGGATACTGGTAGGGTTCTTCCCTAACACAAAGCTGTAAGGATTGTCATTAACCAACAAAATCTGTTGCTTTTTTGCAAAATCGACCAAAGCCTTTAAGTTTTCCAGGCTGGCCGTGGCCCCCGTAGGCATATGGGGATAACTCACCCACATCAATTTTACCTTGCTCAGGTCCTTTTCTGCCAGGGCCTTCAGATCGGGAAACCAGTTTGAGGCGGCGTTCAGCTCATAGGTCCTTGGAACACCCCCTACCAGCCTGGTCACCGCCTCATAGGTCGGATATCCGGGATTGGGTATCAGTACTTCATCCCCGGGATTCAGGAAGGCCATACTGATATGCATGATCCCCTCCTTTGAACCCATAAGCGGCAGAATTTCAGTGCCGGGAGCTACGGTTACCGCAAACTTTTCCATATAAAAATCGGCTATTGCCTGTCGTAATTCCGGCAACCCCTGATAGCTTTGATACTGATGCGCTCCCGTATCGAGCACCGAATCCTTCAGGGTTTCCAAAACGACTTCCGAAGGTGCCAGGTCCGGGCTGCCAATCCCCATATTGATAATGGGTTTCCCTTCGGCCATAAGTCCCCTTACTTCCCGTAATTTTTTGGAAAAATAATATTCTTCAATGGTATGCAACCGTTTGGCTGTATCTATCATAGCATGGCATTTTTATATTCCCCCAGCACTTTGAAATCCTCAGACATGATAGTCAGCAGTGCTTTTGCCTTTTCGAAATAATCGAAGGAGTCAAAGGTCACGTCCACAAAGAAAGCATACTTCCAGGGGGTTTCAATGATGGGGAGCGACTGTATCTTTGTAAGGTTTAAATTACAATCACTCATGACATTCAAAATTGCCGCCAGACTACCTCTTTTGTGATCGGTAATAAACCGTACGGAGGCCTTGTTGATCTCCTCCCTGGGCAATTCCTTGTTGGCTGTTTTCACAATGATAAAACGGGTCGCATTGTTCTTGATCGTTTGTATTTCTGAAGCGATGATCTCCAGATCATACAATTCTGCAGCCACCTTTGGGGCAATGGCCGCTATATCGGTTAATTGATTTTCCTGGATGCGTTTAGCGGTTTCTGCCGTATCTACATCTTCCACCATTTTAATGTGGGGCTGCATTTTAAGGTACTCCCTGCATTGAAGGAGGGCCATGGGATGGGAATGTACTTCCCTGACATCCTGCAGTTGCTGTCCTTTCAACACCATGAGGTTGTGATGGATATTCAGGTAGTGTTCCCCGATGATATGCAGGTCATTCTGATAGACCAGCGCATAATTGGGAATGATGGAGCCGGCAATGGAATTCTCTATGGCCATGACACCCTTATCGGCTTTTCCTTCCAGCAATTGGTCAACCAGGCTATGAAAGGAAAGGCATTCTACCAATTCGATGTCCTCCCCAAAATATTCCCTTGCTACCTGATGATGGTTAGAACCTTTTATTCCCTGTATGGCGATTCGCTTTATCACACTGCAATATTTATCAAAAAAAAAGCCCCGTTGTTTACGGGACTTGTATTTTTATGTTTTCACAATTATCTACAACAGCCCCATGCCTCTTTGATAAAAGAAGTAAAAATAAAAGCCATTCCAGAAAGTTGTACTACCCATTTTCTTAGTAATCTGAGGCTAAGGTAATTATTAAATTGAAAAATCAAATGCAAAGGACATATTTTTTTGAATGCTCCTGTATTTCCCTTTATTACTGCGAATATTTTTTGAAAAATGAATGTTTCCTGATGATTCATCAATTTGGCTACCATTCCTATGAGGGGTAACCCTATGGTAATGCGATGAACCGGGTGGTGGAAATTGCATTTAAAAGCTGTCTGTTTCCCTTCAATATGATTATTTTTACCAAAATATTTTTATCACTTCATGTCAATAGCCGTGCAACATCTTTCGAAATCGTTTGGTCCTCAAGTGGCGTTGAATGATGTCTCTTTTACCATCAAAAAAGGGGAGATAGTTGGATTTCTTGGTCCAAATGGTGCCGGAAAATCGACCTTAATGAAGATCCTGACCACCTATCACAAAGCCGATGCCGGGAGCGCTGCGGTCAATGAACACAATGTGGAAACGGCTGCCCGTAAAGTACAGCGCAGTATTGGCTACCTGCCGGAACACAATCCGCTATACCTCGATTTATATGTACGCGAATACCTGGCTTTTAACGCACAGGTGTATTCCGTTTCCAAGGAAAGGATAGAGGAAGTAATTGCACAAACTGGCCTTACGCCGGAAGCGAATAAAAAGATTGCACACTTATCCAAAGGGTACAGACAACGCGTAGGACTGGCAGCGGCCTTATTGCACGATCCCGAGGTACTGATACTTGATGAGCCTACCACAGGCCTCGATCCGAACCAGCTGCAGGATATCCGAAAACTCATCAGGGACATTGGCCGGAACAAGACCATTTTGCTTTCCACGCATATCATGAAAGAGGTTGAGGCCGTTTGCGACCGGGTACTGATTATCAATAAGGGCATATTGGTGGCCGACAAAAAACTCTCCGACCTGAGGGAGGCCGAAGAACAGATCATTGAAGTAGAATTTGACTACCGGGTAGAAGAAGCTTTCCTTCAGAAATTACCCCATGTTACGCATGTGAAGAATACTATAGGTTTTGTATATGAGATCACTTTCAGGCACAGCAAGGATATGCGACCTGTAGTATTCGATTTTGCACATGACAATCAGCTCAAAACGCTGCAGCTAAGCCGTAAAAACAAGAACCTGGAGAGTTTATTCCTTGAACTTACCAGCCCCTAACGACCCTACTTCATTTACTTTGGACCGTAGTGGGTAGTTTCGACGGATACTGAATCGATCTTATCACGGGAATAATACACCGGAAAATACTGGTCTTTGGCCCACGGTTCAAATAAATTGCTGTAAAACGGACTCTTCGGGTCGCCGGACTGTCCAGGGGCATTGGTCCCTACCGAAGCATCCCAATCACCCGTATTGACGATCATCCTGAAAGAGGCACCACTGCTCTGCCTGTTGTTATTGCCTGTAGATCCAGGTGTGTATCCGTTGCCCCCGCGAGGTAAGGGACCCAGGTTCAGTGAATCAGCATAGGAGGGCTTTACACTATTTCCCAGAGCATGGAACATAGTGGTATGCTTATACTGTGCCTGCCCGTAGTGCCATTTTTCCATATCTGTCCCTAACAATTCTTCCAGGTAAACAACCCCATTGACAAAAGCGGTTGCTAAAAATGCATCTCTTTTGGCCTGTATATTCCCCTTGAATATCAATTTTGGATCTAGCATCCATGCCATGATACGTTTCAGTTGAAGGTCCGTTACAATCCCCTGTGCCTCTTCAGGAATAAAGGTCTTTTGTGCCAAAAGTTCGAGTTGCCTTTCAAAGGCGACATAGATCCCCGCTTCTATGGAATTTGGCAATAACCTGTAATCCCAGTCAAGAAGCATATTTCTTGCCGTTGCTGCCTTCCCTTTCAGGGATATTTTTGCCAGCATGGGTACTAATGTCCTGGCTGGAAGCGAAAGGTAATCTACCTGTAATCCCATCATATCCTCCATTGAAACCTTACTGCCAGAGCCCAATACCTCATTGATGCGATCTCCGCGATAAGGGTCGGACCAGGAATATCCTATTGCATCCCAATGCTCATAGGTATGCGGTGTTACATTTTGGTTGGCCGTGGCAATGAAGCCTTTTTCCGGGTTTACCTCATGTGGTTTTTGATCTATGGGAAGATAGCCCGCCCATTCGTACCGCCCGTCTCCGGGAACCGGCACCAGTCCGCTGAAATGCTCACGTATCGGGGCAATTCCGACCGCCTGCCATCCAATAGTCCCTTTTGTATCTGCCCAAACCATGTTCTCGCCGGGAATGTGGCTGTACGTACAGGCCTCCCTGAATTCCTCCCAGGTACGGGCCTGGTCCATTCGCAATGAAGCCAGGTATGGCGAACCCCCTGGTTCGAGCCAGGCACAGCGAATCGCATAGGCCTTATGGTTGACACTATCTATGTAGGTGACCGGACCGTGACGGGTATAGTTCAGTGCCACTTCTACTGACGCTTTTCCTTTAACAGCAATAGTTTCAGTGACAACGGACATTGTCTCCCATGCATCATTGTATTTGTACTCCTTAAGATTTTCCGGATTAAGATCATACACATAGAGGTCTTCCCCGTCCGTACCGAAAACGGTAAGGCCCCAGGCGCCATACTCGTTATGCCCGATAGATATGCCGGGGATTTCAGGTTCCCCACCACCAATAACATTCCATCCAGGTGCCACCAGATGCGTCATATATCTAAGGGAAGGTACGGCAATGGTTCGGTGCGGATCATTGGCCATATAGGTGTGGCCATCTTTGGTTAAGTTTCCACTGACCACCCAATTATTGCTCCCAATAGACCGTGCATCTGCTTTTCTTTCAGTATCAAGAAACAGGCTGGCCGTTTCCCTCGTATTGCTGTATTCAGGAAGCACATCCTCTTTTTCAAATTTAACCGGTTTCCTGTACGCATTGTAGAGGTCAAGGATGGCATCGTCCAAAAGGGATACATCTATGGCCGGATCAATCGCTAATATGGGATCCTTCGGATGAAACCAGTACAATTTCTTCACTTCCTCTACGCCCAATTTTGCCACCGCCTGTCCAATTTCCAATTCTTCCCCAATGTTTCCCAGGAGTCCCTGATGGCGAGAAATGACCACCTCAGGCGTCCATTTTTGAGGCAGGATACCGAGCATTTTGAATTCTATGGGCAGGGCTTCCGGCGTTTTCAGGATCTCGTCTATATAGGCGTTTACCCCATCGGTATAGGCAGTAATAATAGCCGTACCATTGTCATGATAGTGATCCATTTCCTGCGTGAGATCGCCCCTGAATTTAAAAAGTCGGGTTCCAATATCACGTTTCAATTCACGCTCCCCTAAGATCTCTGCCACGGTTCCCGTTGCCTGTCGTCGCCAGATCTCGAACTGGAACAATCGGTCCTTTGCCGCGGCATATCCCTGTGTAAAGAACAGATCGTGTTCGTTCTTAGCGTAGATATGGTTGATACCCCATTGGTCCCGAACGACCTCCACTGATTCCTTAAGGCCTGCTATTGCAGGGGTTTCTGAATTAACTTGCTTGCAAGCGTAATTGAAAAGCACCAATAGCACTACTAAGCCCATTTGGAAAGGCCTGCCACTCTTGAAGATCGTTCTCATAGGTAACGGTTTAATAATTAGTCATAAGGATTCCCTGGGTTCCGGAGACCGTAAAATCAGAAGAGTCCGCTAATGACCCCATTCTTATCTATTGTTATATGCTCCGCGGACGGGGTAGCCGGCAGCCCCGGCATTCTCAGGATATTCCCTGCTATGGGGATGATGAATCCGGCACCGGTAGCGATCTCGAATTCACGTATATTGATATCAAAATTTTCTGGTCTTCCCAGTCTTTTTTCATCATCGCTCAAGCTCTTTTGGGTTTTAGCCATACAAACCGGCAATTCTCCATAACCCATCCGTTCAAACCGTTTCAACTGGCTATTAGCTGTATTGGTCAGGATCACATTGGTAGCCCCATAAATGGTTCTGCATATCTTTTCCATCTTGGTCCGTATGGAATCTTCTAAGGCATAGGTGGGAATGAATTTAGACTTACAAGTGGCGGCAGCGGCTATTACTTTATCTGCCAGATCTACACAGCCTTTACCCCCTTCTGCCCAGCCATAGCTTAAAGCAGCAGGCACGTTCAATTTTTCACAATGTTCCAGAAGCAGTTGTTTCTCTGCATCCGTATCACTGCTAAAAGCATTGACGGAGACCACCACCGGAATCCCAAAGCTCTTGAGGCTTTGAATATGCCGTTCCAGGTTGGGCAACCCCGCCTTTAAAGCTGCCACGTCTTCCTGTGTTAACTCATTGAGAGGCTTCCCTCCATGGTATTTCAGGGCGCGAATAGTAGCCACCAGCACTATTGCCTTAGGCGACAACCCGGCTTGCCTGCATTTGATGTTCAGGAATTTTTCAGCACCCAGATCGGCTCCAAATCCTGCTTCGGTAACCACATATTCTCCCAGGCTTAACCCCATTCTGGTAGCCAGAATAGAATTGGTTCCCTGTGCAATATTGGCAAATGGGCCCCCATGGATAATAGCAGGATTTCCTTCCAGTGTCTGTACCAGGTTAGGTTTGATAGCGTCTTTCAAAAGGACAGCCATAGCGCCCTGGGCATTAAGGTCGCGTGCATAGACTGGCTTCCCTTCCCAGGTATCGCCTATATAAATATTACCACATTTTTCCTGGAGGTCTTCCATACTTCTACTTAAGCAAAGGATAGCCATGATCTCTGAGGCCGCCGTGATATTGAATCCTGTTTCCCTGGGGATTCCCCCAGCTTTCCCCCCCAGCGCTGCAATAATATTTCGAAGCCCCCTATCATTCATATCCATACAGCGCTTCCAGATAACCGTACGAGGGTCAATACCGAGATTACGTGTCTTACTCTGGATGTTATTGTCTATCAGGGCTGCCAGCAAATTATTGGCTTTTTCAATGGCATGGAAATCTCCGGTAAAATGCAGGTTGATATCCGCCATGGGGATCACCTGGCTCCAGCCACCACCTGCGGCTCCTCCTTTTATACCAAAAACAGGCCCCAAACTTGGCTCTCTTAATACAATGACCGCTTTTTTATTCCTCACATTTAAGGCATCCCCAAGACCAATAGAGGTGGTGGTCTTCCCTTCCCCGGCCGGAGTGGGCGTGATCGCTGTTACCAGGATAAGGTTCCCTTTTTCCACTTCGTCCTCCCTGATAAGATGTAAGGGCAATTTTGCCTTGTTGGATCCATAATATTCAAGTTGGTCTTCAGGGATATCGAGTTTAGAAGCAATTTCACGGATATGCTTTCCCTGTACACTTTGTGCGATTTGAATGTCGGTCATTAATTTAAAATTTTTAATTATCGAATAGGGGAAGTTATGAATAGGTGTTGTTTATCCCAAATGATGTCTTTTAATTTTTTTTATAATCAAATGATCCAGGCCAAAACGCCCCGAACCATTGATAAGGTTGTAAAGTCCGACCCAAAGAAAGCCCATAGCAGGTAACACACCCCAGGTTCCCTGTTCCCATTGCTGGGCAAAAATGGCTACCAACATCGTACAGACAATCAGAAATGCAGCGATCCTTGTTTTAAAACCGATAGCCAGCATAAGGCCTCCGATCGTTTCACTAAAGGCCCCCATCCAGGCAAAGAAAACCGGGAACATGGCAAAGATGCCGCCGTATTCGGCTACATCCTGTGGAAACCAATACACTACTTCAAACAATCCCAGATTTTTATCCGGGGGCGACCATGGGACTCCAAATTTAGAAGCGCCAAAGTCGATTGCCAGCAACATGCCACAGATGAATCGGGGGATAAATAAAAGAAAGTCGGCTATGGCCGACTTTTGCAATACAGGTTTGTTGAAATACGTATAGAGCTGTATAAGTTTCTTCATGTACCTTGCTTTACCTTTACCCTTCCTGATACTATTGGATAGCAACCTGAAAATCAGGAGTAGTCCCGGACAAGTTACTCAATAATCTGAAATGATTTTCTAATTACTACATAACATTCGTAGTACTTGTTACTCTATAACAAGATCCCGACTCCTCGGATACGTTACTACATATTTAAGGCTAAGGACCCTTTCCTCATCGCATATTGCATTTCCAAAAATCCGGTAAAGCATATAAAGGAGCAGGCCCTAATTTTGTTTCAGGTTATTGTTCATTTAACCACTCCCTTGCCTCCGCTTCTGTGGAAAATTCCCTGATTTTCCAACCTGAATTTAATGTCCTGGAAATAGCCATATACTTCTCTATTTTGACCATCAGGTCGGGATTGTCCACTACAAAGGCCATTTTTAGGTGGTTATTCCCCCTGCTGGCGGCCACATCATTGGCAGAAAGTTCTACTATTTCTACAGGCGCCCATTCCAGGTCCTCAACCAGGACCGTATTTATCAGTTCATACGCGGCTTTCTTCGACCTGGGATCCAGGTAAAAATCCTCATTGGCCTTCCTGAGTTCCTCGGCCGTTACGTGGCCGTAAAACACCCATTTAACACCCTTTTCTTCCCAAATAGTCTGATACGGCATCTTCTCAAATAAATACTAATTCATATGTTCAGGAAGGGGCAATCAAGAAATCCAATGAATTATACAGTGGTTAATTTAGTAGAAAATTACGAAAAGATCGGATAAACTATACTTCCAGAAGAGAACAATTCCCTTATTATTAATCGTTTACCTGATTATGGACTGCAAAAGAATCAGGACGCAGCATGCTTCCGGCCATCATGCCCATGCAGCTGGCAAGGGTCCCATAAATAGTAGGCGCTACCAATGTTTCAAAATAATTACAAAGACCCCATGTAACGCCTCCAAGAAGTATAGCAGCCCAAGCGCCTGTCGGAGAGGCTTTTTTCCAATACAACCCAAAGGCCAAAGGGGCAAACAAACAGACCAGCATCAATACCGCCGAGGAAACGACAAGGCCATGGATATTCACATTATTAAAAGCAACTATACAAGAGATAATGGCTACCAGGACCACGCTGACCCTTGTTACCAGCAATAATTGTTTGTCAGTCATTCCTTTCACTCTTGGTTTTAGCAGGTTTTCGCCAATGATGGTGGCAGGAGAGAGCATGGCACCACTTGATGTGCTCAAAATAGCCGAAATAATAGCCCCGTATAAAAGGATCTGAAGTGGTAACGATGCATACTTTAGAACCATTTCCGGTATGAGGTTTTGTCCGTTATCTACGCCCATTAATTCCGGATGAAGTGTTGCCGCTCCCAATCCAATGATCAGTGGGATAGTACTTATTACGAATAAAAGCAACGCACTAAGGAAAACGCCATTCTTAGCCGCCTTTTCGGAATGGGCCGAAAAAATGCGCTGGTAGATCTCCTGGGCCGGTAACGCACCTATACCAAAGGCCATCCACATAGCCAGATAGTCCGTCCATACATAAAGACCCCCCTCGGGAAAAAAGGCATAGAAAGATCGTGGCTTTTCTCCAAGCATGGGTATTAGACCGTTGGTTTTATCCAAAACACTGACCATCAGGATCAATAATCCAACAACGATTAAAACACTTTGGAAAAGATCAGTTAAGGATACAGCCCACATCCCCCCTAAGTAGGTGTATATCACTACTATGGTAGCGCCGAGTATAATTCCTGTTACAATAGAGGTGCCCAATACGGCTTCGAATAGATAAGCCAATGCCACAAACTGAGCAGCAATCCAGAAGAAATAAGTATAGACATAAATCAAAGAAGATACCAGTTCCAGAGAGCTATTGTAGCGCTCACCAAAATAGTCGCTTAGCGTGATCACATTTTTTAGATACAGTTTTCCTGCAAAGAAGAATCCAACCAGTATCAAACAAAGTAAATTGCCGAATTGGTCGGTGATAAGTCCCATGACCCCTTCTTCCACAAAGCGACCAGGCACCCCCATGATCAATTCGGGGCCAAACCATGTAGCAAAGATGGTTACCCCCACCAAAAGGGTCGATAACCTTTTCCCTGCAAGAGTAAAATCTGCTGTGGTTTTTACTTTTTTGGAAGCCCAGAAGCCAATGGCAAGGGTTCCCAGTGTATAAAGAATGATAGAGAATATTAGCAATAAAGGGAATTTAAAGTATTATACTGGTCTACTCCATCAGTTACATTATACCGGCAATCGATCGCACTCTTTTCGGAGGCTGATTTTGAGCGTTCCAATTTAAAAATCCCGGGAGGTCCCGGCCAAATATTGGTTTGCCTTTGCTTCCTTGAATTGTGCCGTTTTATTGTCCCAATGCAACTTTTTATTAGGAAAGCGCCCGGCAATAACCCCCAGCAGAATAGTCTCTGTGAGTCGGGCCGAATAAGAAAAAGGGGCACTACAGGTATCTTTCCCAAGGCAGGCATCTACAAACTGGTGGTAGTGTTTATTCCCTTCTGTCTCATAATCCCTAACGGGGGCTCCTATTTGTCCTGCCTTTTCAAAGGGTGAGATATCAATCTCCTGATAGGCGCCATCTACGATCAGTCGGGGTAATTCCATAAAATGTGGCAATAGCAACCTTCCTTTTTCCCCAATGAACATGGCTCCCTGAAGCGGTAGTTTTTCCTTGTTAGGAAGTTTCAGGTCCTTATGGGGTGCCGGGGCACCTTTCCCATCGTACCAAACCCATTTCAGGGTTTCAGTCGTATACTTCGTCCCGGGGAATTCATAAGTGACCACATTTTTCTCGGGATACCCGAAGCCATTAGGCCTCCTGCATGCATTTTTGACGGTAAAAGGAACATCTAGCTGAAGGGCATTATAGGGGGTATCAAAAATATGGACACCCATATCGCCGAGCGTGCCGCAACCAAAATCGACCAGTTTTCGCCAATTGGCGGGATGGTATACTTGTTCTTTATAGGGTCTGCTGGCAGAGGTCCCCAACCAGAGATTCCAATCTAAGTGGGGAGGAACAGGATCAGCACCTGTTGGTGCAGGCCCGTCATACCCCCAGTTTTTAGGGGACCAGGCCCTTACACAGGATACTTTTCCTACGATCCCTGACTGGATGAGCAAGGTGGCCAGTTTATAATCATAAAAAGAGTGCACCTGAATGCCCATTTGGGTAATCAGGTTCTTTTCTTCAGCCACACGGCGCATAGCCCTGGCCTCAGAAACATGGTGCGTAAGTGGTTTTTGGCAATAGACCGGCTTGTTCATTTCCATGGCCATTAGGGATGCCGGGGCATGGGAATGGTCTGGCGTAGAAACAATAACCGCATCGATCTCATTAGCCATTTCATTAAAGAGCATACGGTAATCTGCAAAGCCTCTTGCATTGGGGTGTAATGCCTTTGCTGCTGCCAGGTTATTGGCATCTACATCACAAAGAGCTACGACATCGACCATTTTATGAGAAGAAATGGATTTCAGGTCTTCGGCCCCCATTCCGCCAACGCCAATATGGGCAGTCCGCAATCGTTTGTCCTGGGACAGTGCCCAAATTGAGGATGGTAACATGGAGACGGATGAGACGACCGCTGTATTCTTCAAAAAGGCTCTTCTTTTCATGGTTGCTCTGGTTTATTCGTTACTATTTTAATGTTTTTAATAGGTCCCACATTCTCGGTTGATAATGCCCGATTCTTGATTTAAAGTTAAGGATTTCAAAGAAATTAAAAGAAGATGCCATGAATAAAAAAACCACCGTAAGATACGGTGGTTTGCATCATATTCAAATGGCCGCTTATTTAGCTTCTAAAAACGTTTCGAAATCCATAAGCTGCATGCTGTCTAAATCTTTGATCTTTTTGCTGATCTTGGCAAGATCATCCTTAGCGCGCGTAAAACGCTCCGTCAGGAGATTCAGGTTGTCCATATCCGCAGCCGATGGTTTGTCATAGCTTGTAGCCACCTTACTGTATAAATCGGCAATTTTCTCCCGCAATTGCGGTTCTGCCGATCCCACATAATTATCCCCGGTGGTTATGACAAGGGTTTCTTTAAGGGCAGTAAGTTTGGCGACCGTTTTTGAATTCTTATCGGCTTCTGCTTTTTTGATCATTTCATCTACCTCATACACCAGGTAGGCGAGTTCCTGCGTCTTATCATACAACTGCATGGTTACCTTATTCTTCATTTCCCGATCATTTTCGGTCAGTGGAGAATCCTTATCATACAGCAGTTCAAATGGTTGCTCAAAGGTTTCCTTCCCTTTGGTTATAACCGCCTTATAGGTGCCTGCCGGAACCTTCGGGGAAGTGAATCCACCAAAACTAAAGGTTTTACCTTTGGCTACCTTTGGTTGTTTAAGCATGTACCCCCAATTGACAATATTGATCCCTTTGGATTTACCTGGTCCCAACTCCATGATTTTCTTACCTTCCATGTCCTGTATCTCCATCGTCATTTTACCAAAGGTGTGCCGTTTGCTCAAAAAATATTTGATCTGGGCGTCCTTGGTTTTGTTTCCGCCAACAAATTGGGTCTCAGCCCCGAAATTTCCGCTGAAGGAACTTTTTTCATTCATCTCGGTTGGCGAAGTTTTGAAGAAATGCAGGGTCTTGGCCATCACATCCTCATTGATCTCCCTTAAGGGGGATATGTCATCGATGATGATTACGCCCCGGCCATGTGTTCCCAATACAAGATCGTTGGTTTTCTTGTTTAGGTCGATGAAATGGACCGCAACGGCCGGCATATTATTCGTAAACTTACTCCAGCTTTTCCCGCCATCCATAGTGATGTAAAGGCCAAATTCTGTTCCGAGAAACAGCAGGTCCGGATTTACATAATCTTCCTGAATATTTCTCACAAATCCTTCCACCTCATCCGAAATGATATTGGTCCATGTCTGTCCGAAATCGGTTGTTTTATAGGCATATGGGGCCATATCGTTCATGGTATGCCCATCGAATACGGCATAGGCCGTTCCCTTCTCAAAAACACTTGCTTCTATATGGTAACACCAGGTATTTTTTGGGAGTCCCTGGATATTTGACACCGTATTGGTCCAGCTTTTCCCACCATCTTTGGTTACCTGTACATTTCCGTCATCCGTACCCACCCAAATCACATTTTCATCAAGGGGCGACTCTGCGATGGTAAAAATTGTAGTATGATTCTCAGCGCCTGAATTGTCGACAGACAAACCGCCTGAAGCTACCTGGTTTTGTTTGGACGGGTCATTGGTGGTCAGGTCCGGGGAAATGATCTCCCAGGTATCACCCATATCTTCTGACCTGTGAAGAAACTGGCTTCCCATATAAAAACGGTCTGGCTGATGAGCACTTATCGCCATAGGGGCATTCCAGTTGAACCTAAGTTTCCCTATACCCTTTGTTGGTTGTGGCTGAATGGTCTTACTGAGTTGCCGATCCACATCGATCTGCCAGACATTCTCTGCTCCCTGCATCTCTGAATAAATGATATTCTTGGTAGGGTGTTTCAATACACGAAACCCATCACCGGCACCGATAGAATTCCAGTCGCGTGCTTGCACCCCTCCGGGAGAAGAGGAGGGTCCATACCATGATCCATTGTCCTGAAGTCCTCCATAGATATTATACGGTTCGGCATCATCCAGACTAATCTGATAGAATTGAGACAAGGGAAGGTTCTCCACAATTTCCATGGTAGTACCTCCATTCCAGCTGCGATACACACCCCCATCGGTGCCTACATACATAATATCAGAATCCTTGATACTAAAAGCAATATCATGGATATCACTATGCATGTTCCCAAGATTTTTAAAGGTTTTGCCACCATCACGGGAAATGGAGCCGCTTAAACCTCCTTTTACCACTACATTCTCATCACGAGGATCGACCACGATCCTGGAAAAATAAAATGGCCTTACGGTGATACCGAAATCATTGTTAAGTTGTTTCCAGCTTTTGCCTGCGTCATCACTTCTGTAAAGCCCCTTTCGCTCGTCCTTCTCCGCCTCAATTACCGTGTATAATACATTAGGATTTGATGGTGCGACGGCTATCCCAAGCCTACCCAGGTCGCCTTCCGGGAAGCCATTGTGAATTTTGTCCCAGGTGGCACCTCCGTCGGTCGATTTATACAGGGCACTGTTGCTGCCTCCCGAGCTGAAAGACCATCCCGTCCTGCGAAATTCCCACATAGAAGCATACAGGGTAGCAGGATCCTTAGGATCCATAACAAGGTCTGCGCAACCTGTTTTTTGATCTATATAAAGAACCTTGTTCCATGTAGCGCCTCCATCGTTCGATTTATAAACACCGCGGTCTTCACTATCGCCCCAGAGCGCTCCAAGAACAGCCACGTAAACTTCTTTGGGATCATTAGGATTAATGATGATATTGGCTATCCGCTCTGATTTTTCGAGTCCTATTTTTTCCCAGTTCCCCCCACCATCAGTAGACTTGTATAAGCCATCACCTATGGTAACACTATTTCGGGTCCAGGTTTCGCCGGTACCCACATAGATGGTATTGTCCGGATCACTTGGATCTAATGCTATAGCCCCTATAGACTGACAATAGTCATCGAAAATAGGATTGAAGGTAGTGCCTGCATCATTGGATTTCCACACCCCTCCCCCGGCCGCACCTACATAAACAATACGGCTATTGGTAGGATGCACTTCCAGGTCATTGACCCGCCCGCTCATAAGTGCAGGGCCAATATGCCTGGCAGTCATGTCTCCGAATAATTCTTTTCCTTTGATCGCTTTAGTGGCCTGTGAACGTCCCATGGCGGAGACCAACATAGACACCACCATGAATAAGAGTAGTATATTTTTCATGTGTTGTTGGTATTAAAAAAATGACCCTTTAAAAAAGGGTCATTTTTAGCATTTGTTTAATTTTTCTCGTCAACAACCGTTTCCTTTGGAAAGGCAAAGGCAGCATCGTCTATGGTGGGGTTGAGTTCTATACTGATAATGGTTAGCGGACTTGAGCCCTGGTCTTTTACCCCCTGCGTCATAGAAAAAGGAAAATAGAGACCGTCTACTTCCTGATAGTCACTCATGGTTACCTCAGACATCATCCCTTTTGCCGGTCCGGATTTGATCTCACTTTGAATAGCGATAGGGACAAAGTTTTCAGTATCGAAGAAGTAATAGCTTACATCTTCTTCCTTATTCCCGTCAATAGTAACTGGTTCTTTAACCAATTTAATTTTAAAGGTCTCAGCACCATCTATGGTTTCTGTTCCCATAAGCTCTACTGTGTATCCTTTTTCCTTATAGTCCATGAAAGAATCAGGGAAATCATTAAGGTTGAGTTTGAAATTCTCGGTCGATTCAGCATCACTTTTCTCTGCCTTCATGGTCATGAAATTATGGCTCCATAAAGTTTCCCCGTCAAAGACACCCTGCTTAAGCTCTTTTCCCTGGAAATTGATCACGGTCATTTGTCTTCCGTCTTTCAGTTGCGTGATTTCCAATGGTATCTCCATGCCTTGTTGGTTTACCTTAGCCACCATTTTCATTCCCTGCAGACTCTTGAGATTCTCTTTACCACCTATATTCTCAAAATAGGTATCCACAATTTCATCGGCGGTCTGGGCCTGGGTAAATAGTGGGAATGCCATCATTGCTATGGCCAATATGCATTTTAGTGCTTTCATTTTAATTTGATTTAGTGTTTAAATATTGATCATTAGTATCAAATATAGATAAGATGTTACAACAAATGTGATAATTGGTAAAAATAATTCGGCTCAGAATGATCATAAAGAAGCTGATTATTAACCTTATGCGATCATCACCACTATGTGAACAGTTACAGTGAAATTTTAATGGGCAACTATTTTGTGGTCGGAAATTAACAACAGCCCGAAATCAAGAACTTGTTTAGCCCAAACCATAACATTCGTCTGGTCCTACATGCTGGCTGCATCCATAAGAAACAAGGGTATAAGAACCTCATCAAGGGACGCCTGAATCCTGGGATCTGAACAATTCATCAGGATGGCAATGGTTGTTTGATGTTCCGGATAGACCAAAAAATTACTATACCCCCCAATGCCATTTCCCACATGGCCGAAATAAGGACGTCCCATAGTGTCCTGAGTTACCTGCCATCCCAGGCCATAATAAGTAGATCGCCCCTGGACCAACTGGGCGGTTAAAAATTCTTTAATGATAGCGGGCGGACCAATTTTTTGATCGAGATAAGCCTGTCCGAGTTTTACCAGGTCTTCAGAAGTAGATAAAAAACCGCCACCTGCGAGTTTGTAGCGATTGTCGACCGGGGCAGCCAATCGGAACTCACTTCTGTGTTTTGAATAACAAACCGCTTTATTTTTTAATGTCTTAGCCGGGATTTCCATCATCGTATTTGTCATCCCCAGGGGATTCAGCACTTCATTTTTAACGAAGTCCGAAAAAGGGATCCCACTGGCTTCCTCCATTGCCAGGGAGACCAGTACCCAATCAAAACTGTTATATAAAAAGTCGGTCCCGGGCCTGAATAGCAAGGGAGCCTCTTGAAAAACAACCAGGCTTTCCCTAATGGTGTAAGGATGGTTAAGTGCATATTCTTTTCCCCGGTACCCGCGTATACCGGCCGTATGCGCGGCCAGCTGGCGTATGCTAAAATCGTATTCTTTTTTTGGGAAATAGGGGACATAGGTGTATAAAGAAGCATCCATGTCTATCGCCCCTTGTCCGACCATTCGGGCGAGGGCGGTAGCTGCAATAGGTTTGGAGGCACTGGCTATCCTGAACAGGGTCTTTTCCGGGGCTACCCTGATCTTCTTTTCCAGATCGGCAAAACCGTAGCCCCCCTGGAAATAAAGTTGCCCCTGTTTCATGACGGAAATGGCCAGCCCGGGAACCTTTCCTTCTTCCACCAATTGTTTTAAAAACAGATCCGCTTTCAAAAGGGCACCCTGATAAGGAATCGACTGACTTTTGCTTCCCGCAAAACAACTTCTTTCTGAAATACTGCATGAGGTGCTTCATGGCATTAGTCCCTGAAGATCAATCGGCCCCTATAAAGTTCCTCAACCACTACGGTATCCGGCCTGTTAAAACTCACCACATCGCCTGTACCACGAATGATCCCTTGCAGCCGTTGTTGCGGATTGATCAGCATATCATTGCTGCCACGATGGTTCATTACTACCGATGCTGCAATAAGTGCTTCCGCTTCAATCCTGGAATCTCCGGCCGCGATAGTAGCGGAAAAATTCTGCGTTGTACCCCTTAGCTGAAAATAGGCGATCCCATTGGTAACGATCTGAAGCTCCTGGGTAGCGACCTCCAGGTAAAAGGATCCATCGGTAGTTTCTGCCTCAGGATCACTAAAACTCTCCGAGACCAGGGAGAGCGATGGATACGCGAGAATACCGTCACTCGTAACACGGGCCATCCCGTACTACTCCTTATCTGCCTTATATTAGGGGAGGTCACGTAGATCTTCGTAATGCCGTAGGGTCTGAACAAATTGCAATTATTAGCGTCCCTGAGTACCAACCTGCTGCCTTCCACCTCGGCCGTCACATCGGCCTTTAGATTCGTTCCGGTCTCTATGATGACCTGTTGTGCCGTACCTTGCCTGAGGATCAGCTGAATGTTCTCAAAAACCGTGATGCTGTCAAACGGAGGGAGCGATACCTCCTCCTGGACAAGTTCGCCCGCATTTTGAAAACAATCAGGGGCATTCTCCCCGTTACAGCCCAGCCCGAGCAAGGCAAAAGCTAAAAGGATCCCTATATTTTTTACGATGCGCATTCCTGTTGATTAATTAGCTGATTGTTCATAACCGTATACCTACCCCAAATTCTACAGCCTCTGCCTTTGCTGCATGCGATTTTAAGGTAATCGCCCCAAACCATTTATCCCCAAAATACCGTTTTATTCCAACCCTGTTATAGACCTGTCCTTCAAAGTCGAACGGGTAATACACATAATACCCCAGCTGGGTTATGATACTCATCTTGTTAATAAAGAGTTCATGACCAACAAAAAGTCCCACGCGCTTAAAATCGTCATCTGCATTGACATCCAACTCAGGAAAAGCAACGGCCTGAAAACGGATCAGTTCCTTCAGGAAATTGGAAAAGAACACATCGGTTCCCAATTGCAAGGCACTAAAACGGCCCAGTCGTTTATCAGCATACGCAGACAGGATATAAAAAGCGTATTGCCCGGAATTGATCACATCGCTCTCGTTGACCCCACTTCTGAAAATTAGGTTATATTTTACCCTTTCTGTGATTTTCTCAGTGCTCCTCCTCGGAAGATAGGGTATATCTTCTCCACCATCGAGGTCATAAACCAGCCCGGCATTGAATGCAAAAGTATTGGTGGAGGTGTTCGGGGCCTTGACATTCGCATTGGAATAATGCACCACGGAAATCCCTGCTTTTAAACCCAGGCCTTTCAGAAGCCTTTCCTTATGGTAATTGAGCATCAAATAGGTAGAACTCAGCAAATGGGACCCGTAGGCATTATTCCTGAAATTCTCATTTTTATCATAGGGGTTGGTATTATAGGCAATCCCCTGCCCTATCCGAAATTGAACCGATCTTTTTAAAAGATAAAAATTATAATGGGCATACACGCCCAGGTTGTTCCCCAGGGTAGCATTATCCATGTCCTGATACACCAATGAGATCCCTGTATCCGGATAATTAAAGGCTGCTTCCCAATCTTCATACCCATAGGTTTTCTTGTTAAAACCGAGAATAAATCCGGAAGGATGCTCGTTTATCAAATGGGAAATATCAGGATTATGGAGGAGTATGGACCCATAAAAAGCACTCAGGTCTGCTGTCCATTTTACCGGGCGCACCTCCTTTTGTGAAAAGGCTAACAGGGTAAACAGGAAATAGGATAAAAAGATTCTGGTATTCATGGGGTGCAAAAATAGGAAATAATCAGCTGGGGTTTTTCAGGAATATCTGATCTGTCTGCCCTTTAAAAAACAGCCTTGGCAATTTCCCTTATGTTGTCACTTTTTCCCATGGAGTAATAATGTAAGACGGGCACGCCGGCCGCTTTCAATTCATTGGATTGGGTAATGGCCCATTCGATACCTACTTGTCTTACATCCTTATTGTTCTTGCATTTGTCTACTTCCTGTATAAGTGCCTCCGGCAGATCTATGCGAAAAACCTGGGGAAGTAACTGCAAATGCTTTTTCACTGCAATCGGTTTTATTCCGGGGATAATAGGTGCCGTAATCCCTATGGCCCGAGCGGCAGCTACAAAGTCATAATATTTTTTGTTGTCAAAGAACATCTGGGTTACGATATAATCTGCACCCAGTGCCACTTTATGCTTCAGCCACTTCAGGTCCGTAGTTAGTGACGGGGCCTCCATGTGCTTTTCAGGATACCCGGCTACCCCAATGCAAAAATCGGAACAATTATCAGTTTCAATGACTTCGTGCAGGTAGTGCCCTGAATTCAGTTGGTGTATCTGGGCAACTAATTCTGAAGCATAGGTATGCCCCCCTTTTGTAGGCTCGAAATATTTTTCCTCCTTCATGGCATCACCCCTTAAAGCCATAATATTATCGATCCCCAGGTAATGACAATCTACCAACAAATATTCCGTCTCTTCCTTCGTAAAGCCACCGCACAGTACATGAGGAATGGTATCCACATCGTATTTATGTTTAATGGAGGCACAAATGCCTACTGTTCCGGGTCGCATTCTGGTTAGTTTTTTGTCGAGCAGTCCAGCACGATCTATGTAGACATACTCTTCCCGTGAGGTGGTCACATCTACGAACGGCGGATTAAACTCCATCAGCGGATCTATGTTATCATACAATTCCTGTATGCTCCTGCCTTTCACAGGAGGAATGATCTCAAAGGAAAAGAGTGTTTCTCCTTTAGCTTGTTTTATATGTTCTGTTACTTTCATAGTCTGCTGCTACTTATACTCCTTCTGCCAAATTTGGCATCAACCATTTAGTGGCCAACTCAAGGGATATGCCTTTGCGCCTGGCATAATCGGCCAGCTGGTCTGCTGCAATCTTCCCTACACCAAAATAGCGGGCTTTCGGGTGGGCAAAATAATAACCACTGACGCTTGCCGCGGGCCACATAGCCAGGCTTTCTGTCAGGCGTACACCAATCTTTTCTTCCACTTTCAGCAGCTCCCAAATGGTGTTTTTTTCCAAATGATCAGGACAGGCAGGGTATCCGGGGGCGGGCCGGATGCCTTTATAGGCTTCCCCTATCAATTCCTCATTAGACAGTTGTTCGTCGGATGCATACCCCCAATAGTTGGCACGTACCTCCTTGTGAAGATATTCAGCAAAAGCTTCGGCAAGGCGGTCTGCCAGCGCTTTTATCATGATGGCACTATAATCATCCAGTGCCTGTTCATAGGTGTCTGCCAATTCCTGGGTACCAAATCCGGCGGTGACACAAAAGCATCCGATATAATCCTGAATTCCTGTTGCTTTAGGAGCTATAAAATCGGCCAATGCCAAATGGGGTACTCCTTCCTTTTTATCCAGTTGTTGCCGGAGGGTGTGAAAGACAAACTTTTTATCAGTAGCCGGGTCCAGCAATTCAATATCGTCATCCGCGATCGAATTTGCCGGAAACAACCCAAAGACAGCACGCGCTTTCAGGGACTTCTCGGCTATGACCTCCTCCAGTAATTTAAGGGCATCGTCATATAGTTCTGTCGCCTGCGCTCCCACCAGGGTGTCCCGGAGTATTGCCGGAAATTTCCCATGCAGGTCCCAACTCCGGAAAAAGGGGGTCCAATCTATGTACGGAACCAGATCTGCGAGCGCCACTTCCTCCAGCACCTGTACTCCTAAGGCACGGGGTTTACGAATATGAGAGGGTTCCCAGGAGATTCTAAACTTATTCTCCCTGGCTGCCCCCAAAGAGATATACGCCTTCTGTTTTCCACGATGCAGGAATTTATCACGAAACGACTCATAGTCTAATTTAAGTTGCTTTTTATAGTCCTGGGAACGCTCCTTTTGCAAGAGATCACCCACTACGGTCACCGCACGGGAAGCATCATTCACATGCACAACGGCGGCACTATACTGCGGATCAATTTTCACTGCTGTGTGCGCTTTGCTGGTGGTGGCTCCTCCTATCAGGAGGGGCACCTTAAAATTCCGCCGCTCCATTTCCTTAGCAAGGAATACCATCTCATCAAGAGAAGGGGTAATGAGGCCACTTAGACCTATGATATCGACCTGTTCCTCAATGGCCCGCTCAATGATCTTCTCCGGAGGCACCATGACACCCAGATCGATGATCTGATAATTGTTGCAGGCCAACACCACACCCACAATATTTTTTCCGATATCGTGCACATCACCCTTTACGGTCGCCATTAGGATCTTCCCGGCTGCCCCTTGTTCGCTGGCTTCCTTAGACGCTTCAATAAAAGGTGTTAAATAAGCTACGGCCTTTTTCATGACCCTGGCTGATTTTACCACCTGCGGAAGAAACATCTTGCCACTCCCAAACAGGTCGCCCACCACATTCATTCCCTTCATCAAATGACCCTCAATCACTTCAATAGGCTTGGCAGCTTGTTGCCTGGCTTCTTCTACATCCGCTTCAATATATTCATCGATACCCTTTACGAGGGCACGGGTAATACGGTCCTGCAATGGTGCTTCCCGCCAGCTAAGATCTGTTTTGTTTTCGCGCGCCTTCCCCACCACAGACTGGGCAAAATCCAACAAGCGTTCCGTAGCATCGGCCCTGCGGTTCAAAATGACATCCTCCACATGGTCCAATAAATCCTTTGGTATCGCATCGTATACTTCGAGCAAGGCAGGGTTCACGATCCCCATATTCATGCCCGCCCGTATGGCGTGATACAAAAAAACGGAATGCATGGCTTCCCTTACGGTATCATTGCCCCGAAAACTGAATGAAACGTTGCTGACCCCCCCGCTTACGCTGGAATAGGGAAGGTTTTGCCGCACCCAGCGGGTGGCCTCGATAAAATCGACCGCATTGCGCTTATGCTCTTCCATCCCCGTGGCCACCGGAAAAATATTGAGGTCAAAAATGATGTCTTCTGCCGGAAAATGGACACGGTTGACCAATATATCATAGGAACGACCTGCTATTTCGATCCGTCTATCATAGGTATCGGCCTGCCCCTTTTCATCAAAGGCCATGACAATAACTGCTGCTCCATACCGTCGGATCAATTGCGCCTGGCGGATAAACTCTTTTTCCCCTTCTTTCAGGCTTATGGAATTGACCACGCATTTCCCCTGCACTACCTGTAATCCGGCCTCGATGATTTCCCATTTGGAGCTGTCTATCATGATGGGTACCCGGGCAATATCCGGTTCCGCAAGGATAAGGTTAAGGTAGGTCACCATGGCTTTCCTGCCGTCTATGAGTCCGTCATCCATATTGACGTCGATGATCTGGGCCCCTCCTTCTACCTGGTGACGTGCAATGACGACTGCCTCCTCAAATTTTTCTTCCTTTATCAGGCGCAAAAATTTGCGGGATCCGGCCACATTGGTCCGCTCCCCCACATTGATGAAATTACTTTCGGGTGTAATGACCAACGGTTCCAGCCCGGAGAGTTTCAGGTGCTTATCTGCCCCCTTGTCTTTCCATGTGCCGTTTGGCAACTCCTGCGAACTATTATCTGATCTGTTTTCTATCATTCGATACAATTCCTTTTTAGGCCGGAATCAGACATTTTCTCGGCTCAAATTCCTTAACAACGGACGCAATGGCCCTGATATGATCCGGAGTGGTCCCGCAACAGCCCCCAACTATATTCACCAATTCCTTCTCCAGGTATTCCCTGATCTGGGTGGCCATTTGCTCCGGACTCTGATCGTATTCACCAAAGGCATTCGGGAGTCCGGCATTCGGATGCGCCGAAACCGCATAGGGGGTTTTGGCGGCCAATACCTCCAAATGGGGGACCAGCTGACTGGCACCGAGGGCACAGTTAAAACCGATAGATATAAAAGGAATATGGGATACTGAGATCAAAAACGACTCTGCTGTTTGCCCTGATAAGGTACGGCCCGAGGCATCGGTGATCGTACCACTGATCATAACAGGAATGGCTGTTTTCCGCTCTTCCTTCACTTCTTCAATGGCGAAAAGGGCCGCTTTGGCATTTAGGGTATCGAATATGGTTTCCACCAACAACAGATCTGCCCCACCATCGAGTAATGCCTCTACCTGTTCTTTATAGGAGACCCGCAAGGCATCAAAGGAAATAGCACGATAACCGGGATCATTCACATTGGGTGACATGCTGGCGGTTTTATTGGTAGGGCCAATGCTTCCAGCCACAAATCGCGGTTTATGTGGTTCTTTGGCCGTAAATTCCAGTGCGACTTTTTTGGCAATTTTAGCCGACTCATAATTCAATTCGTATACGAGTGCTTCCATATGATAGTCTGCCATAGCGATGGAGGTACCGGAAAACGTATTTGTTTCTACAATATCGGCCCCTGCTTCAAAATAGGCGCGGTGAATAGCCTCAATAGCCTGTGGCTGTGTTAGGGATAACAGGTCATTATTCCCCTGCAGAGGATGTGGCCAGTCCTTAAAACGGACACCCCTGAAATCGGCTTCCGTAAAACGATACCGTTGCAGCATGGTTCCCATGGCACCGTCCAAAATCAGGATTCGTTCTTTTAATACGGTTTCTATTTGCGTCATATTTCAACTAATAACTAGGGCAAAAGGTTAACAATGCCTTTTCCAAAAGGAATGCTTATTGTTACTTCTATAAATTATAAATATCAAGGAAAGGAGGTGCTTTAAGGACCTGTTTTTGCGTTATCTGTCCCAAAACCTATCGGGATAGAATGTAGCACCTTCTTTAGAAGCTAAAGGGTTGCTAAGGTTTCACAGGGTCTATTCCCTCCGCCTTTCTTGATAACAAGATTCATGGTGTAAATGAACTGTTACAAAGAAACGCTAACTCATTTTTATAAGCAAGCAAATGCACTACTTATTTAATGTCGTTTTGCCTCAGGAAAGAAGGACTCTGTTAAAGGTGGATTCCGCATTCACGGTTATTCAGCACCTTGGTCGGATCGAAATAACGGGTCTCATTCGGAAGGTCGAATTCCTGAAGGTATTCCCTGACCTGATCATTGTCCCAATGATAAAAAGGACTTATCTTTAAAATACCGCTGCTACTAAAGCTCAGGATATCCAGGGTATCGCGAAAGGCTGTTTGGCCTTTGCGCAAATTAGTAAACCAGACATCTGGTTGGTGTTCCTTCATGGCACGCCTGAAAGGTTCCAGTTTAACCTGTTCGGTAAATTCTTTGTGGCGCGGATCCTCAATGGCTGGGATTCCTATGAGCGCATCCCGATGGGCCACTGTCTGTTTGGGCACGTACACCTTAATATTGAGCTGTAATTTTTGAATCATCGCTTCGGCGTGTCGGTACGTATGGGGCGTGTTATACCCCGTATCGCACCAAATAACAGGAACATCGCTTTTTATAGCAGTTACGGCATGTAGATTGGAAGCAGAATAAGGCCCGAAGTTGGTGGTCAGTACGGGCTTACGCGCATAATCAAGGGCCCAGGCAATGACCTCCTCAATTGGTATCCCCCTGAATTGCGCGTTCAGATGCTCAATATGTCCGGATGATAATTTCATGATTGCTCCTTAAAGAACCGTTTTAGTTCTTTTTATTTTTTACCCTATCGATTTAATAGATTTTACAAAAATACTATTATTATTCTTTTTTTACATACCTATACTCTATTTTAAGATCAAAATCCTATTATTTTATCAGTATCCTAAAATTTAGCCCTTATTCATAGGAGTGCGTACGAAATAACCATCATTTATTAGGGATTTTCAATTACTGGATCAGATCTGCCAGCGTATTATTCCGATATACCTCCAGGGCACTATCGCGTACTTTAAGCATTAGCTTGTGTACCGAGCAGGATTTTTCATCCGGACAGTCATCGCATTTTTCGTAGAAATTTATACTTACACAGGGGACCATGGCAATGGGTCCTTCCAGGACGCGCATTACCGTGGTCATCGGTATTTCGGAGGGATCCTTTATTAAATAATAGCCACCGCCTTTTCCCTTTTTTGAACCCAGGAAACCCGTTCTTCTGAGGGTAAGTAAAATACTTTCCAAAAATTTTTGGGATATATTCTCCTGTTTAGCGATCTCCATTATCTGAACCGGCTCCCGGTGTTCCCGGGTTGCCAAATAGGTCAGTGCTTTGAGGCCGTATTTAGTTTTCTTAGAAAGCATGCACCTAAGATAGCTAAAAACAACTGTTTTCTTCTCATCGAATAATTTCCAGGGCCTGAGAAATATCGTTCACAATGTCATCGATATGTTCTAGTCCCACAGAGATCCGTACCATGCCATCCGTGATCCCCGTTGCCGATCGCTCTTCTACCGAAAGCTTGCTGTGTGTGGTAGAAGCAGGATGGGTCACAATACTCCTCGAATCGCCCAGGTTGGCAGACAAGGATAGTACCTGGATAGCATCAAAAAAGGACCTTCCGGCTTTCAGGCCGCCCTTTAACTCAAAAGCCACTACACAACCCCCGGCCTTCATCTGCTTTTTTGCCAATGTGTATTGCGGATGCGATTTAAGAAAGGGGTATTTGACCCATTGCACTTTCGGGTGACCTTCCAGAAAGGTTGCCAGTGCAAGTGCATTGCTGCAATGCCTGTCTACCCTGACAGCCAGTGTTTCGAGGCTCTTGGAAAGGATCCAGGCATTAAAAGGCGACAGCGCAGGCCCGGATATGCGTGCAAAACGATAAATGACATCGATCAAATCTGCCCGCCCAACCGTGATCCCAGCCAGTACCCGGCCTTGCCCGTCCATTAGCTTGGTGCCGGAGTGGATCACCAGGTCGGCTCCGAATTTTATCGGTTGTTGTAGATAGGGCGATGCAAAGCAATTATCAATGACCAGCAGCAGGTTATGCTTTTTGGCAATGGCCCCCAAAAATCCAAGGTCTACCAGATCTACCCCCGGATTGGTGGGCGACTCTGCATAGATCATTTTCGTCCTCGGGGTGATCATCTTTTCGATCTGGTCTGCTTCATCAATCCTGAAGTAGGAATGCGCTATTTGCCATTTCGGAAAGAACTGGGTAAAAAGACTATGGGTAGAACCAAATATATTCCGTGCAGCCAAAATATGGTCTCCACTTTCCAGCAAGGCGGCAAAGGTGGAAAATATGGCTGCCATGCCAGATGAAAAAGCAAATCCAGCCGCTGCCCCTTCCATTTTACAGACCTTTTCAATGAATTCAGATCCATTTGGGTTAGAATAACGAGCGTATATATTGCGATCCTTTTCCTCTGCGAAAGAGGCGCGCATATCCTCTGCGTCCTCAAATACGTAGCTGGAGGTCATATAAATGGGACTCGAGTGTTCCAGGTACTGTGAGCGCTCCATCTGGGTTCTGATCGCTGCTGTTTCAAATTGATACTCCTGCTTTTTCATTACTATATGTCATTTAAATACTACATTTTTTCTGCAATACGGAGAATATCACCAAAAACCCCTCTGGCCGTTACTGCAGCTCCTGCCCCTGCCCCCTGTATCACCAGTGGATGCTCCCCATACGACTCGGTATAGATCTCAATAATGGAATCTGACCCTTTTACCTGGCCCAGGCTGCTTTCTTTCGGGACCGATATCAGCTTTACCTCCAGAATTCCTTTTTCTTTCTGTAGGTCTCCGTGCAACTCCCCTACATATCGCAGGACGTGGCCCTCGGCCTGTTGCTTTTTAATGGCTTCCATGATAGGGTCTAACACCTCGATCTGCTCGAGGAACTCATCGCTCGCCAGCGCCCTGCAGGATTCCGGTATCAGATTGGCTACCTGCACATCCGAAAGTTCATTTTTCAATTCCAATTCGCGCGCCAGGATCAGCAATTTACGTCCCACATCCATTCCTGAAAGATCTTCACGCGGATCCGGTTCGGTATAGCCCAGGCACATCGCTTCCAGCACAATAGAAGAAAAAGGCCGGTCGGAAACCGAAAAGGTATTGAAGATATAACTCAATGAACCGGAGAAAACCCCTTTGATTCGGGTGATGTTCTCCCCCGAAAGATGCAGTAATTTAATCGTATCGATCAAGGGCAAGCCTGCACCTACATTGGTTTCGTATAAATAGTGCTTTTGCGAACGGGCCAATTCTTCCCGCAGCATATGGTAAAAATCAAACCCAAGGGTGTTGGCAATTTTATTGGAGGAGATAAGATCGAACCCATTTTCGATAAAGTCGAAATAATGGGCCACAAATTCCTCACTGGCTGTGTTATCTATAGCGATCAGGTTTTCCAAATGATGTAATTTGGCGTATTCAAAAACATCGGTAAGTGTATAAGGGGTGCCGTTTTCCTCAAGGTCCTTCCTCCAGTTTTTTGCAATCCCTCCTTTGTTAAGCAATACTTTCCTGGAATTTCCGAGTGAAAAAACCCTTAGTTGGATCCCTTTTCGTTTCTCAATGGTAGTAGCCGCTCCAAGGATCTGATCGATAAGCGTACCCCCTACGTTCCCATGGCCAAAAATAGCCAGGTTCACCTTTTTACTGATCCCGAAGATCTGTCCGTGCATCACATTGAGTGCCTTATGCAGGTCGGCTTTCCGAACCACCAGGCTGATATTTTTACCAGTGACCGTATTATTAAAAAGCAGCGGTATGATCTGATTTTTAATAAGGGCATTATAGGGTTTATGAAAGGTGCTCAGATCCTGTCCGACAATTGAGATGACCGAGACGTCTTCTTCAATAGTGATCCTGTTGATGTCTTTGGACTGGAAGTCGCTCTCAAACTCCGTCTCCAGCGCCTTTTTTGCCAATTGTGCCTTCCCGGCCGCCACCAGCAGTCCTATGCCCCTTTCTGAAGAACCTTGCGAGATGATACTAACGCTGACATTGTTTTGACTCAAGGCTCGAAAGATGCGGGCATCGACCCCCACTTTTCCAAGCAGGCCACGACCTTCCAAATTGATAAGCGCCTCATTCTTGAGCACGGACAAAGAACGAATACCCTCTTCATTGGATTTAGCACTGATCAGTGTTCCCTTATTTTCCTCGTTGAAGGTATTTAAAATACGTAACGGAATGTTCTTCTCAAGTAAAGGGATAATTGTTTTCGCATGCAGGATGGTCGCGCCAAAATTAGCCAGTTCATTTGCCTCACTGAAGGAAAGCTGTTCTATCCGCTTCGCCTCCGGCACCAGGGACGGATCGGCCGTATAGATCCCGTCTACATGCGTATAGTTTTGCAATTCTTCCGCATCGAGGAAATTTGCGAGGAGCGAAGCTGTATAATTGCTGCCATTCCTCCCCAGTGTTGTAGTTTCCCCGGACGCAGTTGCCCCGATAAAGCCCGGAATAATGGGCACCACCCCTGGCCCAAGCGCACTAAAAACTTCGGCAACCCTGGTCCTGGATTCCACTTCATTGACCCTGGCATCTCCGAACGTATCATCCGTACATATCAATTGGCGGGAATCGATCAGCTGTGCATCAACCCCTTTCCCTATAAGGAGTTTTGTGATCAGTTTGGTCGATATCAATTCACCTATGGCCAGCACCTGATCCTTTATTTTGGGGCTATAGTCGCCCAGCAAAGCAACTCCCTGCAGCAGATGTGCCAAGTCGCGGAATTCATGGGAAAGGTCCACATTCTTAAAACTATGGCGCTGGTATTGCTCAAAGGCTTCAAAAGCTTCCTTGTAATCCTTTCCCTGTGCCGCCCTGTTTAGGATGGCTTCCAGCTGGTCCGTGGCGGTTTCCCTTGCAGAGACCACCACTGCGATTTTATCTCCTTCCTTTGCCCTGGCAGTGACAATATCCAGTACCCGTTCCAACCCTTCCCCATTGGCGAGTGAGGTGCCCCCAAATTTAAGGACCTTGTATTGCTGCGTTCTTCCATTACTTTTAAAGACCCCTTCCAAAAGGCGCTCTACCTGGTCGAACTCGATCAAAAAGGCGTCATGTCCATGAACGGATTTTATTTCCCCATAGGTAACATTGCTTTTTGCCTGGGCGATCTGCTTATAGGTCTCCTTGTTTTCCCTGGCAGAGAAGAACAGGTCCGAATCGACCCCTATGATATGGATATTGGTCTCACTATCCTGGAGCTTTTTAAAAGCCTGTGGGCCTTCCCTGGTAATGTCAATGGTCTTCAATAACTGATTGGTTAGCTTATAGGCCGAAAGCTGAAAGCGCTCCTGCAACTTTTTCCCATGGTGCAGTAGCCAACTCTCCACATTAAATACCTGGAGGTCTTCATTGGTACTTCGCTGAAACCGCTCTTTGAACGATTCCGGGGTACGGTAGCAAAGCATGGCATGCATGCGGGCGTCATGAACCGGCTGCCTGGAATTGACCAGGAATTGCTCCTGGATCTGACAATTAGCAATGAGCCAGTCTGTCGATTTCCAGTCCGATGCCACAGGGATCAAATGGGCCGTTATCCCCGGGTTCAATGCTGCCATTTCCCATGCAATACCTCCTCCCAGAGAACCGCCGATTAAGGCATATAATTTTTGAATGCCAAGTAGTTCCAACCCTTGCAGGAAGATCCTGGCAATGTCGGCTGCTACAAAATCCTTATAATTCTCGATCACAAATCCGTCGTAGCCATTCCCCGGAATATTAAAAGCCAGCACCGTATAATCCTGTGTATTGATACACTTATCCTCTCCGACCAGAGAAGTCCACCAACCACCCGGTCCGGCCACATTGGAGTTGCCGGTCAGGGCATGGTTAACCAATACAACAGGAGCGGTATTCAGGGGCCTTCCAAATACCTGGTAGGAAAGTCGGATAGCTACTGCTACCCCGTTGTGAGTTACAAAACCGGGAATCGAAAGTTCCAATAAGTCTGATGCCGTAGCCTTCATAGCTTTTATCTCAATTTTAATGCAGTCTGTGTTAATTAACCGTTCCTTTTACGCTGCCGGGTATTTTCTAGGCCAATATGGATGCATCAATGGTTGCAAATGCCTGTTCCAGGTCCGATGTAAGGTCGTCCAGCTCTTCCAATCCTACCGACAGACGTATCAGGTCTTTGGTAACCCCGGTAGTCAATTGTGCGGCATCATCCAATTGCTGATGGGTAGTACTGGCCGGGTGAATGATCAGGGATTTGGTATCCCCAATGTTGGCAAGCAAAGAGAACACCTTGGTTTCATCGGCGATCTTTTTAGCCGATTCGTATCCTCCTTTTACGCCAAAGGTAACGATTCCGCTTTGTCCTTTTGGGAGATAAGCCTGTGCATGGGCATAGTAATTACTGCTCTTTAATCCGGGATAGTTGACCCAGGCCACCTCTTTTCTTCCTTCCAGCCATGTAGCCAGTGCCAGTGCATTTTCACTGTGTTTTTTGATCCTGATCTCCAGGGTCTCTAGCCCCTGAATGATCTGAAAAGCATTGAAGGGACTAAGGCATGCACCATGATCGCGCAGTCCTTCAATGCGAACTTTGGCAATATAGGCTGCCGGCCCCAGTGCCTCGTGATACACCAGCCCATGATACCCTGGGGATGGTTCCGTGAATTCAGGAAATTTGCCGCTCGACCAGTCGAACGTTCCTGCATCAATGATCGCGCCTCCCAAAGCCGTTCCATTGCCATTGATGTATTTGGTAAGGCTGTGGATCACAATATTGGCACCATGTTCAATAGGGTTTAGCAGCGCGGGGGTGGCTACAGTATTATCAACAATAAATGGGATCCTTGCCTTCTTTGCTTCCGCCGAAATAGCTTTGAGATCCAGAACATCCAGTTTAGGGTTTCCAAGGGATTCAACAAAAATAGCCCTGGTATTTTCTTTGACAGCCCTGCCAAAATTGGAGGGATCTGCAGGATCTACAAAGGTAGTGGTGATCCCCAGGCGCGGCAGGGTAACACTCAGTAAATTATAGGTACCTCCGTACAAACTATTGGAGGCAACAATATGATCGCCGGCCTTCAGTAATACCAGAAGCGCCGTATTGATGGCCGCTGTTCCCGAAGAAGTAACCACAGAGGCAATACCTCCTTCGAGGGCTGCCAAACGTTGTTCCAGGATGTCATTGGTGGGGTTGTTAATCCTGGTGTAGATGTTGCCAGGTTCTGCCAGGGAAAACAAATTGGCGGCATGATCCGAATTGTTGAAGACATAGGCCGTGCTTTGATAAATGGGTATTGCGCGGGTACCGCCGTGTAATTTGGTGTCGTGACCCGCATGCAATGCTTTGGTTGAAAATTTTTGCTCACTCATGATTTTAGTTTTTTTATTCGATTACTAATGAAATAAAAAAGCCAAACCCGTAACAACCCTTGCGGTCATCAGGAAAATCAAATACGTTATAAAGAAAGAAAGAATTACCGGAGTAATTGGTTTTCGTTATCTGTCCCGATACCTCTCAGGATAGAATGTAGCACCTTCTTTGTTTCTGACACAAAGGGTTGCTAAGGTTTCAAAGGGTCTATTCCCTCCACCTTTCTTGATAACTATTCAATAAGTGTTTGAACTTTGAAAAGACAAATATAGGCACGGAATTTTTTAAATTCCTAGTAATCATTAAAAAATATTAAAGGCCGAAGGCTTCCTGTACCAACTCTACCATGTCCAATTTCTCCCAGGTAAAGAGCTCCACTTCCCGTTTGATACGCCCGTTATAAGGAGATTCGAAGACTTTTGTGACTTTACGAGGCTCCTTCCCCATGTGTCCGTAGGCAGCGGTTTCCAGATAAATGGGATTTCGCAGTTTCAGGCGTTCTTCTATGGCAAACGGGCGCATATCGAACAAACTGGCAACGATCTTGGCGATCTCCCCATCGGTCATATTTACTTTTGCCGTACCATAGGTATCCACATAGATGGAAGTGGGTTGCACTACCCCAATGGCATAGCTTATTTGCACCAGGATCTCATCGGCCACCCCGGCGGCCACTAAATTCTTAGCAGCATGGCGGGCGGCATAGGCGGCACTTCGGTCTACCTTACTGGGATCCTTCCCGCTAAAGGCCCCTCCCCCATGGGCTCCTTTTCCACCATAGGTATCCACAATGATCTTCCTTCCGGTCAGGCCTGTATCCCCATGAGGGCCACCGATCACGAATTTCCCGGTGGGATTGATATGATACTTGATGTCTTTGGTAAATAAGGCCCGGGTCTTTTCGGGCAATAGTGCCTTCACCCTGGGTATCAAAATGGCCAACAGGTGACTTTTGATGGTCTTGAGCATTTTCTCATCGTCCTCGTCAAAGGGATCATGTTGGGTAGAGATGACAATGGTGTCGATCCTCAGGGGAACGTTTTCATCCGAATATTCGATCGTCACCTGAGCCTTGGCATCGGGCCTGAGGTAGGTAATGTCCTCATTCTCTTTACGAAGTGCTGCCAGTTCGAGCAGGATCTTATGGGAAATGTCCAATGCCAGCGGCATATAGTTTTCCGTTTCTTTAGTGGCGTAGCCAAACATCATCCCCTGGTCACCAGCCCCCTGCTCTTCCTTGGCGCCACGGTCTACCCCCTGGTTAATATCCTTGGATTGTTCGTGGATAAGGGAAATGATGCCACAGGAATCCCCACTAAACTGGTAAGCGCCTTTGGTATACCCTATCTGGTTGATCACCTCCCTGGTGATCTGCTGCAGGTCCACATAGGTATGGCTTTTCACTTCCCCGGCCAGCACTACCTGCCCGGTAGTGACCAATGTTTCACAGGCCACTTTACTTTCAGGGTCGAACGCGAGGAAATTATCTAACAAAGCATCACTGATCTGATCGGCGATCTTATCCGGGTGACCTTCACTTACGGATTCTGATGTAAATAAATAAGGCATAACCTGTTTCTTATTACAGAGAAGGGACCTGGTAAATGCTTAAAGGAGTTTTCGAAACGACGGTTTCTGCAGAAACTGCTTTAGCATTTTTTTAGAGGTTGCAATCAGTCAAATCCGTCCTCTTTATTACAGAAACAAAAGTACATATTTGCCAGCGAAATAAAAATTTTCAGAATACTTAATTATCCCGCGTATTTCATCAACTATTTTTTTCGGTAGCCGAGATACTTTGTATATTGCCTTCCTTTCAAAAGTCAAATTCAAGACCCTATGCACATTGCCGTTGCCGGAAATATTGGAGCAGGAAAAACAACCCTAACCGAATTACTTGCCAAACACTATAAGTGGGAAGCGCATTTTGAGGATGTGGTAGACAATCCGTATCTGGATGATTTTTACACCCAGATGGAGCGATGGAGCTTTAACCTGCAGATCTATTTCCTGAACAGCCGGTACCGACAGATCCTGAAGATACGGGAGAGTGGTAAAAATGTGATCCAGGACCGAACCATCTATGAAGATGCCCATATCTTTGCCCCCAACCTGCACGCCATGGGGCTTATGACCAATCGTGATTTTACCAACTACACCAGTTTGTTCGAGTTGATGGAGAGCCTGGTGCAACCCCCGGACCTCCTTATTTATTTACGGAGTTCCATTCCCAATCTGGTGAACCAGATCCACAAGCGGGGACGCGATTATGAAAACTCTATTTCCATTGACTATTTAAGCCGACTGAACGAACGCTATGAAGCCTGGGTGCATGGCTATAAAAAAGGAAACTTACTGGTGGTTGATGTGGACAAGCTCGACTTTGTAGATAACCCGGAACACCTTGGAGAGGTCATTACCCGGATCGACGGGGAGATCAATGGGCTGTTTTAGTCCCATATAAAAATAAAAAAACCCGTGAGTTGTTCACGGGTTTTTTTATGGACTAAAAGGAAGCTTAGTTCTCCTCTACTTTCTTTTCTATTACTTTTTTGATCATGATCTTGGTGCCATCCTCTTTGGGATACTGCGCTTCGATCTGTGCCTGTACTTCTTCCATGGTCCCGGTAAATACCTGTTCTGTGACAGATTCCTCGCCATTTTCTTTAGTAGTTGTGGTAATAATGGCCTTTACAGAACCATCCTCCAAATTTTCCATATCTACATCAACGAACTTTTCTTTAAGGACCTCTGTAAAGCTTGCCTTATCCGCATTATATGCTGAAATGGCGTCTGAAGAAAGGGCAATACTAGGTGCAATCACCAGGGCAACAACCGACATTAATTTCAGCAGGATGTTCAATGAAGGCCCTGAAGTATCCTTGAACGGATCACCAACGGTATCACCTACAACGGCTGCTTTATGAGCATCGGTCCCTTTGCGGCCATCGGCCTCGATCATTTTCTTTGCATTATCCCAGGCACCTCCTGCATTCGATTGGAAGATCGCCATCAGTACCCCAGCAGAGGTTACCCCCGCCAAAAGTCCGCCAAGCATTTCTGCACCGCCAATAAATCCTACCGCCACAGGTACGGCAATGGCCAAAAGACCAGGCAATACCATTTCTTTAATAGAGGCTTTTGTAGATATATCAACACATTTTTCATATTCGGCATAGCCATCAGCGGCATCAAAAATAGCCCTGTCGGCCTCCGATGCCTTAGACATATCAGAATCGTGCTTACGCATTACTTCCAAAGCAGCTTTCAATTGAGGAATGTCCCTGAATTGTCTTCGTACTTCTTCTATCATCGCCATCGCAGCACGTCCTACCGCGTTCATGGATAAGGCTGAGAATACAAATGGCAGCATGGCCCCTACTAGTAAACCGGCCATAATATCTGGTCTGGAAACATCAATAGAAGTTACGTTTGCCACTTTCATAAAGGCAGCGAATAAGGCAAGTGCCGTTAAAGCAGCAGAAGCAATCGCAAACCCTTTCCCAATAGCAGCGGTAGTATTCCCTACGGCATCTAATTTATCAGTACGCTCGCGAACCTCTTTTGGCAATTCTGCCATCTCTGCGATCCCTCCGGCGTTATCAGAAATTGGTCCATAAGCATCAACTGCCAATTGGATCCCGGTGTTGGCCAGCATCCCTACGGCTGCTATGGCTATTCCGTAGAGTCCTGCGAAATGATGCGATACCAGAATAGCTGCTGCAATTAACAAGATTGGAACTGCAGTAGACATCATTCCGACGCCTAAACCGGCGATGATATTGGTAGCGGCTCCTGTCTCGGATTGCCTGACAATGGCACTTACCGGCTTGGTACCTGTTCCTGTGTAATACTCTGTAATCTTTCCAACCCCTAACCCTGCTACAAGACCGGCGATAGTTGCCAAAAAGACACCTATTGCACCAAATGGCAAACCTGTTACTGTATCCGGGATCATGGCATTGATAATAAAATAAGAGGCAACAACCATAAGGCCAGCCGATCCAAATTCACCGATATTCAGCGCTGTCTGTGGGTTTCCTCCTTCTTTTACCTTAACAAAGAAGGTTCCTATGATAGACATTACAATACCCAATGCTGCCAATACCAGAGGAAGGTATACAGCTCCTAATCCGTCAAAATCGGGGGTAAAGATATAGGCTCCCAATACCATGGTTCCGATGATTGAACCCACATAGGATTCAAAAAGGTCGGCTCCCATCCCGGCAACATCCCCAACGTTGTCCCCAACATTATCGGCAATGGTCGCTGGGTTTAAAGGGTGATCTTCCGGGATCCCCGCTTCAACTTTTCCAACTAGGTCGGCCCCAACATCAGCTGCTTTGGTATAGATACCACCACCTACACGGGCAAAAAGGGCAATTGAAGAAGCCCCTAAAGAAAATCCGGAAAGTACATTCAACACCAGAGACACATTGTCTGCCCCAGGCCATATATTTTGATACCATATGAACAATGAGCTCAATCCTAATACACCTAAACCTACAACACCCAATCCCATTACAGAGCCTCCTGCGAAGGCTACTTCCAGGGCTTTCCCAAGAGAAGTTCGGGCGGCCTGTGTAGTCCTTACATTGGCTTTGGTTGCCACGCGCATACCGATAAAACCGGCTAAGCCTGAACAGAATGCACCTACGATAAAAGAGAGGGCCACCATACCGCTGGATCCGTCTTCATTTTCACCCTTGAAATAAAGAAGAACAGCTACAGCAACCACAAAAATTGCCAATATCTTGTATTCGGCCTTTAAAAAAGACATCGCCCCATCGGCGATATTTTTGGCGATCCTCGCCATTTTAGCATCTCCTACTTCCTGTTTGGAGACCCACATGTTTTTTAGGAAGACAAACAGCAAGGCTAGTAAACCAAATGCCGGTAATAGGGTTACGATTAGTTCCATATTGATTTGTTATTTATACAATTTAAACGGCTGCAAAAGTAGTAAAACGGTTTAGAATATAAAAGCATAATTTTTTGAAGACGATCGGAGCACAGAAGAGCCCGCAGAATAAAGGAACATCAAAAACTAAAGCCAAAGGTGCCGGTAACCCTAAAAGGCCTGGCCTCAGGATTTTCCAGGTAATTCCCCCTGAAATTGAAGTCGAGCCTGAAAATTCGGAAGATGTTTCCTATCCCAACTGAATACTCATAATAGATCTTATCCGTAGGGGCTATCAGCGGTATGTTAGTAGGACTGTTCAACGCTATATTTTCATCCGATAGTTGTCCCCACACGCCCCGCAGCCCGATAATTTCCCTTAGGTCCCAATTTCGTATCACCGGGATCCTTGAAAAGAACCGCCCGTTGAAGTTGTGTTCCAGGTGCAGGGAGACATACGTATCTGTCACAAATTCATAAAAATCAAGGTTGGGAAAGGTATTGTAAAGGGAAAAAAGTGTTTGGTTACCGGGTATCACATTTAAGAGGCTAAGCGGAACAGTCCCAACGGTCTTCCCCAATTCAATGGTACTAATTAACCTTCCAAAACCACCAACCTGCAAAGGTTGTGTATATGAAAACTGGTATTTTTCGTAGTTGAAATCACTTTCCAGAAAACCATCTACCCCCTTTGTATAATTAAAGAAAAGGGTCGCGTAATTGTCATTGATGTCCCGCCGCTCGACCCCATATCCGATCGTCCTCCTTCCTGGTGTATATATTAAGGTAGTGTTCAGGTCGAATTGTTTAACCTCCGATGCGATCCCTGTTGGAGAAGTGGGATCCAGATAGTCCAGGTTAAAAGCATCTGGCAGGGCCGAACTCAAAGTACGCAGGGAGCCCCCAAACCGGATCCTGAAATTGGTGTACGGTTCTGTCTCCAAACTCAGGGTACTCAGATTGATGTTGGTCAACCGGTCATTGGCTCCTACCGTCAAGACGGAACCCGAAGCAATACTCCTCCCCATTACATCATTGGTGGTCGTAAGGTTTAACCCCAATTGCTCAATATCGCGTCGGTTCCCGCCGGACAGGATCAGCCGGTTTTTCTTATCCAGCAGCCATTTTGCCGAAAACCCATGTTTGAACTTCTTATCACCGAACCCATAGGCCATATACCCCTCCAGACGCCAGGGGTCGTTTTGCCCGAAATAGGTCCGGGCTCCACCCCTGAGACGGATGCCTTCGGCATCATTATAGCCGAAGGTGCTGTAGATATCCCCTATATCGAGATTCCATTTGTCGACCTCCACATAGCCCGAGCCCAGGATACTTACGATGTTGTAATAGGTCTTGAATTTAGGAACGGTCTTCAGGGTATCGAGCAGTTTGTAAATGCCCGTTTCGTCTTTGTTGAGGGATTCGAGCCGGTTATTTTGCCAGAAAATGCTGTCCTGTACAAACACCCTCGGATCAAAAGGATCGGTTTTAGTTTTATAGAAGGTATTTGGTTTTGGTCTATCAAACTGGTAATTATTGTATACGGTGGTCCGTTTTCCGTATACTCCCTTGGATTCTTCCTTTTTCCTGAAACTAAAGTCAGTCAGCATATAGTCGCGCTTAAGAAGAAAGACAGAATCATTGACTACTTCAAATTCCTGCTCAATATAGACTTCCTTTACCCAGTTGATATTGGCACTTTTAGTAACCTCCAGGTTGATCTTTTTTAAGGCAAAGGTGGTATCGTTCACCCAGAAATCACCTTTAAAAGTAAGTTCGTTCTTTCGCCTGGGGTAATAGGTGATATGGTAACACCATTTATTCTCTATAAAAGCGCTGTCTGTCAAAACATAATTGTAGACATCTATCCCCGTGCGGGAGAGCGGACTGGTAAAACTCTTATCGAAGAACTTAAGGTAATTTTCATAGACATCGTAATCCGAATAAAGGTCCTCCACAAATGCTATGATGGCCTGGTTATTGCTAAAACCCGAGTTTTTGTTACCCAGTATATCCTCACGTTCGGCCTTGATCTCGTTGTCACCATAAACCTTGGAAAAGGCCTCGTTGAGAAAGATGGGCAAGTAGGTCTTCCCGGTGATCCGCGAAGTATCGAGATCGGCAAAGACAAATTCGAGTCCCTTAAAGATCTTACTTTTCATAAGGGCACTATCAATAGTATTCAGATCGAATTCCAGTTTTTCATACTTATCGTACTGGTACTGTTTAAACTTTCGCAGGCCGTTGATTCGCTTTTTTGCCCATATCTTCCTGAGGATATCGATCGCCGGATTGTCCTTTTTGGAACGTTTACCTCCATAAATCACGACCTCATCCAGCTGCCCTCCTTCGAGCAAGGTAACCACCAGGTTGTAATTTACAGCCCCCTCCAGGATAATTTCCGTGCTTTGGTACCCTACAAAGGAAACGACCAGCGTCGTATAGGTATCATCCGATTCCAGATAAAAACGCCCATCATCATTGCTGACGGTCCCCTCTATGGAGTTTTTGAACATAATGTTGGCAAAGGCCACCGGTTCACCCAGTTCATCTACCACCATACCGCTCACTTTTGTCTGGGCCTGCCCAAAAAACAAGGGGGTCAACAAAAGCAATAAAAAGAGCTTTTTCATAGGGTTCTATTAGCGATCCAGACCATCGCACAGTTTAGAAACGGAATTTATGTGACAATACGTACAGCAGGACTCCCATAAAATTCCAAAAAAAAACTTCGCCCGTTATTAGTCGACGAAGTTTGGTATTTCGTAACAAAGCGAGTGTTTATTTATAAAGAACCTTTTTTACTGACCTGATAACATCCTCATGGTTGGGCAACCATTCTTCCAGAAGCACCGGGGAATAAGGGGCCGGGGTATCGGCCGTATTGATCTTCTCCACAGGGGCATCCAGGTAGTCAAAGGCTTTCGATTGTACCTGGTAGGTGATCTCTGTTGCCACATTGCCAAATGGCCAGGCCTCTTCCAAAATCACTAAACGGTTTGTCTTTTTCACCGAATTCAGGATGGTCTCGTGGTCCATAGGCCGCACGGTCCTCAGGTCTATAATTTCACATTGTATGCCTTCTTTCTCCAATTCATCAGCTGCTTTATAGGCTTCTTTGATGATCTTTCCAAAGGATACAATGGTAACGTCCTTTCCTTCCCTTTTTACTTCTGCCACCCCAATAGGAATGGTATATTCTCCTTCCGGCACTTCACCCTTGTCGCCGTACATCTGTTCGGATTCCATGAAAATAACAGGATCATCGTCCCTTATGGCCGCTTTCAGCAATCCTTTGGCATCATTAGGGTTAGACGGAACCACCACCTTAAGTCCGGGGCAATTCGCATACCAGCTTTCAAAAGCCTGGGAGTGGGTCGCCGCAAGCTGTCCTGCAGAGGCTGTCGGGCCTCTGAAAACGATGGGGCAATTAAACTGCCCTCCTGACATTTGCCTGATCTTAGCGGCATTGTTGATGATCTGATCGATCCCAACCAGGGCAAAATTGAAGGTCATGAACTCTATAATGGGGCGGTTGCCATTCATGGCAGAACCCACACCGATCCCTGAAAATCCCAGTTCGGAAATAGGCGTATCTATGACCCTGTCCGGGCCAAATTCATCCAACATACCTTTAGAAGCCTTATATGCACCATTGTATTCGGCCACTTCTTCCCCCATGAGGTAGATAGACTCATCCCTTCTCATTTCCTCTGACATGGCTTCTGCTATAGCCTCTCTAAATTGTATTGTCTTCATAATTGCGTTTTCTAACCCTTGGTTTACATCAAAATGCGAACAAAAATAGGAAATAATCCTTCAAAACTCAGACAGGTTGAATTAAAATGATTTTAAAATTTTACTATGCATGCATAGTATTTTTGATTTTTATTAGCTATCTTAGCGGCCAAGCAAATCGTTTATTCAAACAGCCTCTTTTTATGAAAATAATAGTTTGTATCAGCAATGTTCCGGACACTACCTCCAAGATCAATTTTACCGCAGATAACAGCCAATTCGACACTACCGGAGTCCAATTTGTGATCAATCCCAATGACGAATTTGGCCTCACAAGGGCCATGTGGTTCAAGGAAAAGCAGGGGGCCAGTGTAGATGTGGTGACTGTGGGAACGGCTGCCGTAGAACCAACAATGCGCAAAGCCCTGGCCATTGGAGCAGATGAAGCTATCCGGGTGAATGCCGAACCCACAGATGGATTTTTCGTGGCACAACAGTTGGCCGATGTTATCAAAAACGGCGGGTACGACCTTATCATTGCCGGGCGCGAGTCTATTGATTACAATGGCGGCATGGTACCGGGGATCATAGCAGCACTGTTAGACCTCAACTTTGTAAACACCTGTATCGGTCTTGAAGTTGAAGGTGACAAGGTTACCGCCCAGCGCGAAATTGATGGGGGAAAAGAAACCATTGCCACCAGCTTGCCCCTTATCATTGGCGGACAAAAAGGCCTGGTAGAAGAAAGTGACCTTCGCATACCCAATATGCGCGGCATTATGATGGCCCGTCAGAAAAAGCTCACTGTTGTAGAACCGGTTGCTGCCAGCAAGGCTACCGCAGATAATCGTTTCGACAAACCAGCACCCAAAGGTGCCGTGAAATTGGTCGATGCCGAAAATATAGACGAACTGATCAACCTGTTGCATAACGAAGCAAAAGTGATCTAAGATCATCAACATTTAAAAAACGAAAGCATACCCTATGTCAGTACTTGTATATACAGAATCCGAAAACGGAAATTTCAAAAAAAATGCCTTTGAAGCGGCATCCTATGCCTTTGTCGTAGCCAAGGAAATGGGCACTACCGTTACTGCCGTTGCCTTTAATGTCTCCGATACTTCTTTATTAGGCACCTACGGTGTCTCCAAAGTATTGAAGATTACAGATGAGACCCTTAAAACGTTCAATGCCAATGCCTATGCAAAGGCCATTGCGGAAGGGGTTCAGAAAGAAAATGCTACAGTGGTCATCGTAAGTTCCAGTACCGATTCCAAATACCTGGCGGGACTATTGACAGGAAAATTAGGTGCCGGTTATGTGCCCAACGTGGTTGCTGCCCCGGACAGCGTCAGTCCTATGGTCGTCAAAAGAACCGCTTTTAGCAACAAGGGATTTGCGCATACCGAGATCAAGGCAGACATCAAGGTCATAGGGGTATCGAACAACGCCTATGGCGTTCACGAAAATCAAACTGCACTTAGTGAAGAAGCATTTTCACCCGCATTGGGAGCGGCCGACTATGGTGTAAAATCCGTAGCCGTGGACAAAGCCGCCGGCAAGGTCACCATTGCAGATGCAGACATTGTTGTTTCGGCCGGTCGCGGACTTAAGGGACCGGATAACTGGGGCATGATAGAAGAACTTGCCGGGGTATTGGGCGCTGCCACTGCCTGCTCCAAACCGGTAAGTGATATGGGTTGGAGACCACATGGAGAGCATGTGGGACAAACGGGCAAACCCGTTGCCAGCAACCTTTATATCGCCATTGGTATCTCCGGGGCTATCCAGCATTTGGCCGGGGTCAGTTCGTCCAAGGTAAAAGTGGTGATCAATTCGGATCCGGAAGCACCTTTCTTTAAAGCGGCAGACTATGGTATCGTAGGTGATGCCTTTGTAGTTGTCCCTAAACTCATTGAAAAATTAAAGGAATTTAAGGCACAAAACGCCTAATTTTTGTTACTTTGCCCCCCTGAAGGGCTGTTTAAATAAGCAGGAAATTCCTTATATTTTTACAGCCCTTTGTGGTATTTTTGTGTTTATGAGTTTAGTTAGGTTAAAAATAAAAGGGATCTCTTACAGTCAGACGCAGAATGGTGCCTATGCGCTTATTTTGAATGAAGTAGATGGTGACCGCAAGCTACCCATTGTCATTGGCGCTTTTGAGGCACAGTCCATTGCCATTGCCCTGGAAAAAGAGATAAAACCACCCCGACCCCTAACTCATGATCTTTTCAAGAATTTTGCGGATCGGTATGATATTGTGATCAAGCAGGTAATCATCCACAAATTAGTAGACGGGGTTTTTTACTCGAGCATCATTTGCGAACGGGACAAGGTAGAAGAGATCATAGATGCCCGCACTTCCGATGCGATTGCCCTGGCCCTCCGTTTTAATGCCCCTATATTCACATACAAGACGATCCTGGATAAAGCCGGGATCTTCTTAAAATTCTCTTCCAAGGAAAAAGACAAAGAAGAAGGAGATGACAGTATTGTAGTAGATGAGATCCTTCAGGAGGGCGAAACGGTTGAGATCGATACTGGTTCTGCTGCCCCCTATAAAGAATTGAATCTGGAGGAACTTCACAAAGAACTGGAGAAGGCCGTAGCCAGTGAAGATTACGAAAAAGCCGCCAGGTTGCGCGATGAAATTTCCAAACGCAAATGATCCTATAGCCTTAATTCCATGAAGCCAAAACCCTGGATGCTTTTAATACTATTGTTGCTATCCATCAACCTTTTTGGCCAGGAAACCCTAACACCCGATTCACTTACTACCCTTTCGCATAGTGTTGGCTTATCCGAGCTTGCTCCGGAGCATGCAACGATCATAGGAAATGAAGGGTTTTCCCTCAATAGTTTGTGGCGGGGTATGTTAGGCATGGCAGCCCTTATCCTAATTTCTTTTGTCTTTTCTGCCAACAGAAAGGCCATCAACTGGAAAACAGCTGGCATTGGTTTGGCCATCCAGCTGTTCCTGGCCATTGGCATTTTAAAGGTTCCGGCCATCCAATGGTTCTTCAATAAGCTTGGGCAATTTTTTAATGAGATTTTAAAATATACCCTGGCAGGAAGCGAGTTCGTTTTCGGCGGACTTCTCAATCTGGATAATCCCAACATCGGCTATATTTTTGCGTTTCAGATACTGCCCACCATCATTTTCTTTTCGGCCCTTACCTCCGTACTTTATTACCTGGGGATCATTCAAAAAATAGTGAAAGGCCTGGCGTGGCTTCTCACCAGATTCCTTGGAATATCAGGGGCAGAAAGCCTGAGCGTTTCCGGAAATATTTTCCTGGGGCAAACCGAAGCGCCCCTCCTCATCAAGGCCTATCTGGAAAAGATGAACAAGTCAGAGATCCTTTTGGTAATGATCGGTGGCATGGCCACTGTTGCAGGCGGTGTACTGGCGGCGTATATTGGTTTTTTAGGCGGGAATGACGAACAGCTGCGTTTGGAGTTTGCGCGGCATCTCATAGCCGCGTCAGTGATGGCGGCCCCCGGTGCCATTGTGGTCTCAAAAATTCTCTACCCACAGACGGAAGTGGTCAATAAGGAGATACAGGTCTCTACTGAAAAAATAGGCTCCAATATATTGGATGCCATCGCCAACGGCACCACAGAAGGGCTTAAACTGGCAGTGAACGTGGGTGCCATGTTGCTGGTCTTTGTAGCCTTTATTGCCATGCTCAATGGGATCCTGGGATGGCTGGGCGATATTACTAGCTTGAATTCTTGGATCATGGCCCACTCGGCCTACGACCAATTATCACTGGAGGCCATTTTAGGGGTTGTCTTTGCTCCGCTGATGTGGCTGATTGGGGTCAATACCCAGGATATCCTGATGATGGGCCAGTTACTGGGAGTAAAACTGGCGGCCAGCGAATTCATCGGCTATATACAATTGGCCGAATTGAAGGACCTGAGCAGCGGGCAGCACTTTGAGTACCAGAAGTCGGTTATCATGGCAACCTATATGCTGTGTGGCTTTGCCAATTTTGCCTCTATCGGAATTCAAATCGGGGGCATTGGCTCCCTTGCTCCGGGACAACGGAAAACATTGTCTGAATTTGGATTAAAAGCCGTACTGGGAGGTACCCTGGCTTCCCTGCTGTCGGCTACGATCGCAGGAATGATCCTGGGATAACAACCCGGTAATTCGTTAATAAGTTTTCAAAAGAAGCAGGCTGCTCGATCAACTTCAAGAGGTCATTTTTTTATTTTTACAGTATTATTTACGGATCTGACTTATGAAGCAATACCACGACCTTTTAAAACATGTACTGGCACAAGGGAATAAGAAGAGTGACCGCACCGGTACGGGCACCATTAGTGTGTTTGGCTATCAAATGCGCTTTGACCTAAGCGAGGGATTCCCAATGGTAACGACCAAGAAACTCCACCTGAAGTCCATCGTGCATGAGTTGCTATGGTTCTTAAAAGGTGATACCAATGTGGCCTACCTGCAGGAAAACGGGGTGCGTATCTGGAATGAGTGGGCCGATGAACGGGGAGACCTGGGCCCTGTATATGGCTACCAATGGCGGAACTGGAATGGCGATGGCATCGATCAGATCCAAAACCTCATCGATACCCTGAAAAATAACCCGGACAGCCGCCGCATGTTGGTGGCCGCCTGGAACCCAAGCGTTTTGCCCGATTCTTCAAAGTCCTTTTCAGAGAATGTGGCAGAAGGCAAAGCTGCCCTCCCTCCCTGCCATGCCTTTTTTCAATTTTATGTGGCCGATGGAAAACTCTCCTGCCAGCTCTACCAACGCAGTGCCGATATATTCTTAGGGGTCCCGTTTAACATTGCTTCGTACGCTTTGTTCACTTTGATGGTGGCCCAGGTTTGTGGGTACCAGCCGGGCGAATTCATCCATACGTTTGGGGATGCCCATATCTACAACAACCACATGGAGCAAATAGAATTGCAACTGAGCAGGGAACCCAGGCCGCTTCCTAAAATGGTCCTGAATCCTGAGGTTAAGGACATCTTCGGTTTTAAATTCGAGGATTTTACCCTGGTAGACTACCACCCGCACCCGCATATCAAAGGCATGGTCGCAATATAACTAATTGTATGCCTCTAAAAAGCCTTGTATTATTACTGTTTTTTACATCGACCACTTGGGCACAAGAATTTGTATCGATGGAAGTTATAGATTCTCCACCAGCCTTCAGAGATTGCAAAAACCTTGATGGGGATGAAAGGCGTAATTGTTTTTATCAAGAATTTTCTGCTTATATAAAGCAAAACCTGATATATCCTCCTGTAATAATTCTCAAGAATTTAAATTCGAGGGTGTACGCTTCTTTTATGATTGATCAGAATGGAAAAGTAATGAACGTGATGGCACGCGGAGAGCATCCAAGCCTTGAAGAAGAGGCCATACGCCTTATCACTAAGCTTCCCAAATTGAGTCCGGGAATGCAGGATGGAGAAAAAGTAACTACTAGTGTTAATATTCCAATTCAATTTAGCTTACCGCCTAAAAGTAATGAACCAAGGATGGCCTTGCAAAGACCAGAGCAGTTCAATGATTCAGTAGCCGCAACTCTTGAGCGGGTACCTGTCTTTCCTGGCTGTGAAAACCTATCAAATAGTGAAGCCAGGATCTGTTTTAAGCAGAAAATCACGGAACACATTCGAAATAATTTTCGTTATCCGAGGATGGCACAGCTAAAAAACATTCAGGGTACGGTGTATGCCAATTTTATGATCAACATTGATGGAACTATCAGCGATATAAATCTGATGGCCCCGCATCAATTATTAGCTGATGAGACCCTTAGAATCATACACTTGTTACCCGTAATTACCCCTGCCATGCAAGAAGGAAGAAATGTACGAGTGCCTTTTTCCTTCCCGCTCTCGTTTAGATTGATGAGTCCCAATTAGTAATTTCCTTACTATCAGGCAAAAAAAATCCGGAACCTTTTACAAAGTCCCGGATAATACATTATTCTTAGGATTGGATTAAAGCTCCAATACCGCGTTCTCAGCACCGGCAAAGTCGTTCCACTGGTAACGATCGGCTTCTGTTTCGTTTACATAAACACCGTCTACCAAATAGCGGAACTCAAAAGTGTTTTCTTTTGGAAGATCGAAGGTTCCTTTAAAGGTACCGTTCTTTAATTTTTTCAACATGCTTCCTTTAGGATTCCAGTTGTTGAAATCGCCTACGACGGCTACTTTCTTAGCTTCTTCTGCTGGTACGGTAAAGGTTACCTTACATACCGGCTTTGTCTTTAAATATTGTTTAGCAATTGCCATAATTAATCGGTTTTAAAATACAGTGCAAAATTAGCACATTAAATACCTCATTTACAATGATTAACGCATTATTATCATATTCACAATAAACAGGTGGCAAATGGTCCACATTGATAAATTAAAGGTGTCACTTTTTTGGAGTACTTAAGGAAGGGTCTGCCCCTTTAAGGATTTGAACTATAGCCTCTATGTCTGTTTCCGTATTATATAGGTGGAAACTAAGGCGTATACCACCACCCCGCTGGGAACAGCTTACATTTTCTGCTTCCAGGTATTGGTACAAGGCATCATTTCCCCTGATATTGAGGATCGTTCCGTGTTCTTTCCGGGTTAAAACGGTATCATCGAGGAGGCCTAAAGCTCCAAATTCATGTATGGCTTTTGCCATCAACCGCCGGTTATGGGCTTCAATATTTTCTAACCCCCATTGCGAAAGTAGTTTGAGCGAAAAATCGAGGCTCCCAAAGGTAAGGCTATCCAGGTGGCCGGGCTCCAGATGCTTCGCGAACCGAATGGGTCCTTTAGCTTCCACATTGCCGTTGACCGAATTAAATCCGGTTGCCTTTAACCGGAAAAGGTCCTTGGCCCGTTCAGAGAAGAGCATAAAGCCATTCCCCGTTCCCGCAAGCAGCCATTTATATGCACTGGCTCCAAGCACATCGATTCCCGAAGCAGCGAAATCAAAGTCGAATGCCCCGCAAAACTGAGTACCATCGGCTATGATCACTAAATTCGGGTAGGCCTTTCTGATCCTTTTTATAAAATCGAGATCTATTTTAAGTCCGTCTTGCCATTGTACCACGCTAAAGGCCAGTACGTCAATAGCTCCGGTGGCCAGTTGTTCTTCGATATTGTGCTCCACATGCTGGTCCAGACGCGCATAGGAAAGGGGAAAGCCTCTGCTTTCAAAAGGCCAGTTCACTGAGGGATAATCCGTTTGCAAAAGCAACACGCGTTTGCCCTTCTCCAATCCTTCCAGCAACATATTTAATCCCAGCGAAAAATTAGGCACCAGGGCCACATTTTCCCTGGTACAACCAAACAAGGTGCCCACTGTTTCCTTGGTTTGCGAGATTAACTGAAAGCTTTCCATTTTCATTTGACTACCCCCGATCAGGTAGTCAAGGTCATGTTCCTGTCGCCATTCCATCAGCAGATCGGACATGAGACCAATGGCCGCCGTGTTGGCGTAGAGGCAGTGGTTGGCTACCGGAAAGTGGTTTCGTATTTTTTCGAATGACATGCTATCGTATTAGGTCCTATTTCATTTGACAGTGCTATGGTTGGTTGCCCATTCGGTTAGGTGATGTATCGCCCTGATGCATGGGGCAGCAACATTCATTTTTCCCCTATCTTTGCCAATAAAGATAGCTATAAGGATGTTTTCTAAGCATAAAAATACAGTTGAAGTAGACCAAAAAAGAAAAAAGGAAAAGGAAGCAGCGGCATGTGAGATCATCATGATTGCCGCAGCAGCAGAAAATGATGCCCTGGGAAAGGACAATTCATTACTCTGGCACCTCCCTGACGATTTCAAGCGCTTTAAAACCATTACGACCGGGCACCCTATTATTATGGGACGAAAAACCTTTGAAAGCTTCCCGAAGCCATTGCCAAACAGGGAGCACATCATTATAACAAGAGATACTTCCTATACGGTAACGCATTCGGATTGCCATATTGTCCATTCCACGGAAGCCGCACTTGCCATGGTCAAAGACAAAAAACAGGCTTTCATCATTGGAGGGGGCGAGCTTTATGTTCAGGGAATGGCCTTTGCAGATATCATTGAGCTTACCCGTGTGCACGCATCCTATGAGGCCGATACCTTTTTCCCGAAGATTGCTCCCCAGGACTGGATCCTAACCAAAGAGGAGTACCATCCTAAGGATGAAAAACACGCGGTTGCCTTTACGTATCAGACCTTTGTCCGATCTTAAAAGTCTTTGAATGCTATCACCAAATTAGGGGTTGCTGCCGGTAAAAATGGCGCCAACAGGCCGGCATCAAAATTTGTATAAAAGTGGTAGCTTGGAGTCCCATGATCCGAAGCCAGCAGGCCATTCTTTTCCAGCACCCTATAGGTTTGACTGGCTACCGCAGCCCCGCAGTCAATGATCCTGACATGGTCGGGCAAAATTTCTTTCAGAAGGGGTATCAGGTGGGGATAGTGGGTGCAGCCCAACACCAGATGGTCTATGCCCTTTTCAACCATGGGTCTCACATACGCCTGAAGCAATTTCCTGGTTTCATCGGAGTTTGCCAGACCAGCCTCGATCAGTTCCACAAGGCCGGTTCCTTCCTGTTCCAGGATGCTGATATCGGCTGCGTGATTTTTAGAAGTGCTGTGAAAGAGGGCGCTGCTTAAGGTGCCCCTGGTAGCGAGCACTCCAATCGTTTTCGATTTGGAATGCAGGGCCGCGGGTTTAATGGCCGGCTCAATCCCAATAAAGGGCACATCATAGGTTTCCCTCAGATAAGCGATGGCATTTGTCGTAGCCGTATTGCAGGCGACCACAATAAGTTTGCAGCCTTGTTGCAGCAACAATTCCGTATTCTTGACACTTAATTGAACAATGGTTTCCTTCGGCTTTTCACCGTAGGGCGCATTCTTGCTATCGGCCAGGTAGATGGTGTCTTCCATCGGTAGCCGATCTTGGATTTCCTTCCAGATGGAAATACCGCCGACACCGGAATCGAATATACCAATTGGCTGATTGTTCACCGTGTTTCCTCTTTAGTGGTTCGCTTGTTGTAAAAATAAAAAAACCGTCCTTTTAAGGGACGGTTTCACTTACGATTCGGAAAAATTAAAATCCTAATTCTTTCTTCACTTCTGGCAACAGGTCTTTCCCCTTGGCTACGATGAGTCCGCCTCCCTGTGTAGAGTCCATGACATATTCATACCCCTGGGCTGCCGCAACTTTCTCAATGGCAGCCATGGCCTTTTCAGAAATAGGCTGGAAGAGTTCGGCCTGTTTCTTGCCGAGTTCCTGCTGAGCGGCTTGCTGGGCTTCCCCGATATTCTTTTCAAAGCCCTGAAGTTCAATAGCCCTCTTTTCGTTCTCTTCCTTAGACTTGGCAGAGGCCTCGCTTTGATACTGGGTGTATTTGTTGCGCAATTCGGTCATAGAGCTTTCAATATCGGCCCTGTACGTTTCCTGCAATTTTTTCAGTTCGGCTTGTGCTGCTATCATCTCCGGCATTTCAGACAAAAGGTCTGTCACATTGATATGGGCAACTTTACTTTGTGCATTTACAAATCCTGTAGCGGCAACAAATAAAACGATGGCTACTGCTACTTTCTTTAAGTGTTTCATGACTTTAAATTTACTATTTGAGTGTTATTATTGAATTACTATTGTTTATCTACCGAATCTTTTTGTTGCTCGGTTTGTTTTTTTCTTTCGTCTTCTTTTTCTTTCCTTTTTGCTTCTCGTTCCTCTAACAATTTCTTTCGTCGGGCCTCATAGGCTTGTTTGCGCTCTTCCCGAAGCTTTAGTTGTTCTGCTCTTTTCTCCTCTGCCGTCTGCTGCCTTGCGGCATCTGCCTGTTCTGCTTTTTCCAAACGCTCTTTTAGCGCATCGGTCATTTCCTCTTCCTCTTCCGCTTCACTTTCAAAAGCTGCTAACCTCGCTTTTTCGGCAGCCTTGGAGGGCTTGCTTACTTTGCGGGTCCTGGCAATTCCACGAAGCACCAACTCACTGATATCGTGCCTTTTTTCGGAGTACAACATTACGACATCCGCCGATTTATCGAAAATAAAATCGTACTTTTTATTGGCCCCTATCGCTTGTACCTCATTGAACACCTGGTCCTGAATTGGCTGTATTAGCCGTCTTTTTTGAAGAACCAGATCGCCCTGCGGGCCAAAACGGTCTTGCTGGTACTCCAGCATCTCCTTTTCAAGCAGCTGAATTTCCTCAGTTCGTTCGGCGATCAGTTCATCGGTCAGCAACACTTTTTCTGCCATCAGATCCTTCTTCATTTGGTCTATGACCCCTTGTTTCTGTTCGATCTCCAGTTTCCATTTCTGCACCTTGTTTTCTAACTGTTCATTGGCCTCCCTGTATTCCTCTACATTTTCCAGGATATATTCCATGTCCACATATCCTATTCGAACGCCCCTTTGCGAAAAGGTCGCGCAGGTGGTCAGAAAAGCCATGGTTATTAAAAGAACGTTTGTTTTCATACTACTTAGGTTTAGTATATAGAAAATATCGTGCCAAAAATACTAAAACTTTTAGTATGAGTGATTTACCTTTTTTTTTTGAGAAGTCCTTTCTGTCTAGAATTGCTGTCCTATGATAAAGTGTGTTTGCCAACCACTTGGACCATTGCCCGCAGATTGCGGTCTTAGATCCTCATCAAATCCGTAGCCAAAATCTATCCCCAACAAACCAAAGGCAGGCATAAAAATACGTAAGCCCACTCCGGCCGATCTTTTTAGTTGAAACGGATTAAACTCATTAAAATTGTTAAAAGAGTTTCCTGCCTCCAAAAAAGTAAGTCCATAAATGGAAGCCGAGGGTTTTAGTGTTAGTGGATACCTTAGCTCCATGGAATACTTATTGTACACTATACCCCCCTCTTGTTGGAAGGTTATAGGATCTACCGGGGTAAGAGAGTTATTCTCATATCCCCTTAGCTGAATTGTCTCCCTACCATCCAGTGTAAAGTTTCTTCCCAATCCATCGCCTCCTAAGAAAAATCTCTCAAAAGGAACCTTCCCTACGTCACCGTTGTAACTCCCCAGAAACCCAAATTCTATATTGGTTCGCAGCACTAGTTTATCAACGAGACGTGTATACCAATCGCCTTTGAATTTAATCTTGTAATATTCCAACCATCTGAAACGTTCCTGATCTACACTTTCCAGCTCATTCCGCTCTTCAACAGTTAGGTCACTCCCATTCTGTCTTCGCTCGGTTTGCAATTGGACAAGTTCCTCACTCCTTTCCTTTAAGGAGGCAAAATCTTTACTACTAAAGAACGAATAAGGAGGTGTGAACTTTGCTGTTACCTCGAAGATAGAACCAGTAATTGGGAATATCCGGCCCGGGCCTGCGGAACTCCTTGATATACCAAATGTGTATGCCAGGGAATTCGATTGTCCGTTACCAAAATTAAAGAGGCCGGTACGGTAATTCTTAAAATCGTACAGCTGATAGCCTAAGGAATGGGAAATGGTGAAGAAATCATCGGGCCATTGCACCCTTTTGGCCAACCCTAGTGAAACACCAGTGATGGAAAATTGTTGATTCTTGTCTACCTCAACCCGACCGTTACCACTAAAGGAAGCCAGGAATTGTTGTGTTCTGGAGAGGGAAAGGCTAAAACGAACGGGCTTCTTCCCACCCAACCAGGGTTCGGAAAAATTCAGGCTGTAGACCCTGAATGTCCTACTGGCCTGCAAGCGCAGGGCAAAGGTTTGCCCGTCTCCCATAGGGACAGGCTTATACGCCTTGCCGTTAAATAAGTTCTGAATTGAAAAATTGCTGAATGACAGCCCAAGTGTTCCAATAAAACCACCACCTCCATATCCGCCTTGTAATTCTATCTGGCTGGCTCCGGATTCAACCAGGCTATAGGCGAGGTCTACGGTCCCTGAATTGGGATCCGGATTTTGGATGTCCGGGGCAATCTGCTCGGCATCAAAAAAGCCCAACTGCCCTAATTCCCGAACACTTCTGATGATATTCTCCTTGCTGTATTTCTGCCCGGGCCTGGTCCTGATCTCACGAAAAATAACGTGGTCGTTCGTTTTATCATTGCCCGTTACCGTAACATGGTTCAGGAAGGTCTCCTTCCCCTCAATGATCCGGATCTCAAAATTAATAGTGTCGTTCTCGGCCGATACCTCCACCGGGTTGATCTGTGAGAAAAGGTACCCGTTATTCTGGTAGAGGTTGGTTAGGTCTTCCGCATCAGGCTTAGTATTATCGGCAATACGCTTCCTGAGCAATACTCCGTTATAGGTGGCCCCTTTTTTGATGCCCAGGACCTGAGTTAACTGCCGGTCTGTATACACAGAATTCCCCACGAAATTAATATCCCCAAAATAGTATTTATTGCCCTCTTCAACATTGATGGTGACTTTTATATTATCGTTGTTTACCGTTTCAATGGTATCTGACAATACACGTGCATCGCGAAAACCGTTTTCCGCATACTTGTCCATCAATGATTGCAGGTCCTCTTTATAGTCTTCAGGAATGTACTTTGACTTCTTCCAGAACCTTCCCAGTTTCTTTCGTTTGGTATTTTTCAGTGCCTTTCGCAACTGACCGTCGGAAAGCATTTCATTTCCCTCAAAAACAATATTGGATATTTTAACCTTATTGCCTTTTTTGACGTTTATGACCATGCTTTCCGCATTCGTCTCTGATGTATCTACCGAAGTGGCTATAGTTGCCCTGGCGTTTAAATACCCCTGTTTTTTGTATTTGTTCTGAAGGTAATTTTTGGTGTTGGCGATCAGGCTTTCCGTGATCTTTTTTCCTTTTTTGAGGTCTGTATCTTTGATGATATCATCTACCTTCCTTTTCTTAACCCCGTAAATTGTCACTTTGGACAGGGTTGGGCGCTCTTTGATATTCAACTCCAGGTAAATATCCTCTCCATCTATATTCGATATATAAAACGATATGTCACTGAACAATTCCAGTCCCCAAAGTTTTTTAAGGACATCGGATATCTCATCGCCGGGCACGGTAATTATTTGTCCTACCCGCAAACCGGTGTAGGTCTTCACGGTTTGTTCGTTATAACTTTGCAAGCCGGTGACTTCTAACCCCTTTAAAACGTATTTTTTACCATTGTCATAAGGGATCTCCTGTGCAGAGGTAAAACCGGAAATAAAAAGAAATAATAAAGTGGCAAGGAGGTTGAGCGATATGAAACCTTTCATACCACTAGTTAAGTTGTTCGCTTGTTTTTCCAAATCGTCGTTCTCTGTTCTGATAATTCTTAATGGCTTCTGCCAGATGTTCCAACCTGAAATCGGGCCAGAAGACCTCCATAAAATACAGTTCAGCATAGGCTATCTGCCAAAGTAAAAAGTTGCTTATCCGATGTTCTCCACTGGTTCGGATGAGCAAGTCCACGTCTGGCAAATTATGCGTGTAAAGATGGCTATTTATAATGGCATCATCAATATTTTCGGGCGAAATTATATTATTTTTAACTTTGATGCTAATTTTCTGAACGGCGTGTTTTATTTCTTCCCGTGAGCCGTAACTAAGGGCAAGGGTCAGGGTCATACCCGTATTTTTTTTGGTCTTTTCAATAACTTCATAAAGCTCCCGGAATGCCTTTTTAGGAAGGGAATCCATATTCCCAATGGCATTTAATTTGATATTGTTCTTGGTAAGTGTTTTAAGCTCTTTTTTAAGGGAAGCGACCAACAGGTTCATTAGCGTATCCACTTCCATTTTCGGACGTTGCCAGTTTTCGGTAGAAAAAGCGTAAAGTGTGAGGTATTGAATCCCGAGCTTAGCACAGTTCTCAACCGCTTCCCGGACGGCTTTTACCCCATTTTCATGACCAAAGATCCGTAATTTACCCCGTTGCTTGGCCCATCTTCCATTCCCGTCCATGATAATGGCCAGGTGGGTTGGCAGGCAACCTTCTTTCAATGTTTCTATAGTGTTCATCCTATATGTTACTGAAAACAATCGGAACAGACCACCCTACCAAAGGTATAGGTTAGGGTTAGTCCGGAAAAAACGTACCAATCGTCACTTAATATATTTCCAAAACGGAATTGTTCAAAGTTAGAACCTTTGGGGTTACTGGCATCAAGATTATCCGTGAAAGTATAGCGCGCACCAATTTCTGCACCTAAAATCAGGAACCGGTTGATACGCAGCTTTGCACCAACCGTCATTGGAATGGCGAAAGCACCATCACGCTGCCCTGTATCCTGAAGCTGCCCCGCGTCAAAATAATTGAAATCATACCTGAAATAGGTGATCCCCGTATAAAGATAAGGCGTAAAGGCCTTGCCCATCGAATGTAAATTGTACTCCACAAAATTGAATTCCAATCCGGCCGAGACCTCCAGGATGGAATTGTCCAATGAATACCCTCTTTGCTGCCTGGAGGCCAGATCAGATTTGGCATCATCTGCCGTAAACTGACCGTAAAGTACACTGCCGCGCCAGGCGTACCGCCTGCTTTTATTCCATTTAAAAATACCCCCAAAAGCAGGCCCTGAAGGGGAAATAAAATTCATACGCCCTACATCTCCAATATTGTTGAGACCACCGGCATAAATGCCTGCCTCATAAGTCTGGGAGCAGACTGGAAGCGAAATCAAAACCAGTAAAAGGGCAATAAATTTTTTCATGAATTTAAAAGTGTGCAAATATACTCCTTTATGTAATTTAGCCCGCGTAATGACAAGACTTTCTCTTTCTTGATTAACAAGCTTTTATCGCATTTATTGTTTTTTGGTCAATTGCGTTTATCCTGACCCCACAGTAGTTTGTTGCGGATGGTTTTCAGAAAGCTCTCGGAAGCATATTCTATCATTTTTATGGTAAAGTTGGCCTTTTGGATCACGATCTCCTTTCCGTTGACAATACTTGCCAGGCGCGAATCTAGGGAGACCATATGCATATCTTCCCTTCCTGAGACCCTGATCCGGATGATCGTATCATCTGAGATAACAAGGGGTCTGGCATTCAGGTTATGGGGCGCAATAGGCGTGATCACCAGCGTCTGGGCGGTTGGTGTCATGACGGGTCCGCCACAACTAAGTGAATACCCCGTAGAGCCCGTGGGCGTTGCAATGATAAGGCCATCTGCCCAATAGGAAGTTAGGTATTCGTCATTTAAATACGTCTCTACCGTGATCATGGAGGTGGTGTCCTTTCTGCTTACGGTTACTTCGTTCAGGGCAAAATTAAGGCCTTCAAACATTGTTATTTCAGGATCTGCCTTTATGGTTACCAGGCTACGTTCCACCACCGTATAGGCACCGGCCATAAATTCCCTTACCATTTTCCGGACCTCTTCCTTTTTGTAGGTAGAAAGGAATCCCAGTCTTCCCGTATTGACACCTACCATGGGGATCCCCAGGGAACCGACAAAAGTGACAGCGCGTAAAATGGTCCCATCTCCGCCGAAACTCACAAAAAGATCGAAGGAGGTATCAAGGCCAGATTTATGGGTAAACGTGGGATAGCTGGTCCCGGTAATATGGGCAGCCAAAAGCGTGTGAAATTCTTGTTCAACTACGATGGTTGCCTCCACTTTGGCCAGTTCATCTATCAGCTCGAATACATAGTCGAGTGCATCGTCCTGATAGGATTGACCATAAATGGCTACCTTCATACGTTTAGGAATTTGTCCAAATAATCCGAACGTTCTTTGAGGTCTTCCAGGAACTGATCGTCCTTATTTCCAAAAAGAATGGTATAGTTATACCGCCTGAAGGTTTGTACTACATCATTGAAATTATTCACCCCTATCTTCATGGTGATCTGTATGACCTCACTTCTGGAATCGGTGATAAATGCCCCTATGAGTTTTGTGTTGTTGCTTTCCACTATTTGGGCAATCTCGCTAAATGAGTAGTCCTTAATTCCTTTGGCTATCACCAGGATAGCACCCGGCTCTTTGAAAAAGGGCGTGTCAATAAAGACGCGTACAATATCATTCAGGTCATAATAGCCCAATACATGCGCCTCTTCATCAACCACGGGCAACAAGTTGGCCTCATTTCTGGAGAAAAGCTCCAGAACATCGAGCCATGAGGTTTCCTTCCGGGCAAAAAACAATTCCAGGTTGGCGCGGTAGTCTTCTATGTTTTTTTTCGCTTCAAAAGAATCAAGGTCGTTTTCTGTTAGTAACCCCAAGAATTTTTGATCTTCCGTGACAGCCACATGCGAATAAATGCTGTTCTTGAAAAAATGGATAGGTTCTTCCAGGGTGTCCTTAATATCGAAGACCGGAATCGTATGTATAATATGGGTTATGACAGACATAGCTTTTAAATTAATGCAAATTAGTAATTTAAAACATCAAAAGGCATGCCTAATTTGTATTTTTGCACCTATTGTAAGATAAGCGTACCACATGACCAGATTAAGTGTAAATATCAACAAAATAGCGACGCTCAGAAATGCGCGTGGCGGCAACGTGCCCGATCTTTTGAAGGTAGCAACCGATATAGAGGACTTTGGGGCCGAGGGCATTACCGTACATCCACGACCAGATGAACGCCATATTCGGTACCGTGATGTCTATGACCTGAAAAAGGTTATCAGGACCGAATTTAATATCGAAGGAAATCCCAATCCGACATTCATAGCCATGGTGCTCGAAGTGCAACCCACCCAGGTTACCCTCGTCCCCGACGCCGTCGATGCCATCACCTCCAATGCCGGCTGGGATACGGTAGCCAATGCCGCATACCTGAAAGAAGTGATTGCCACCTTTAAACAGAAAGGGATCCGCACTTCTATTTTTGTTGATCCGGACCCAACAATGATCATTGGTGCGGCAAAAACAGGAACAGACCGTATTGAGCTATATACAGAAGGCTACGCGAAAGGATTTGAGAAAAACCCTGAAAAAGCCATCAAGCCCTATGCAGAAGCTGCATTAGCTGCCCATTCAGAAGGACTGGGGATCAATGCAGGCCATGACCTTAGCCTTGAAAATATTGCATTTTTTAAAAACGGGATCCCGCATTTAGAAGAAGTTTCCATTGGACATGCCCTTATATGCGAAGCACTTTACCTGGGACTGGAAAATGTGGTGAACATGTATAAATACCGCTTGCGTTAATGCCGTTGCTTCAATCGAACATTATAGGAAAAGGAAGGCCATTGCTTATTTTGCACGGCTTTCTTGGCATGTCTGACAATTGGAAAACCCTGGGCGCACAGTATGCAGAAAAAGGGTTTGAGGTTCATATGATCGACCAGCGCAATCACGGGCGGAGTTTTTGGTCCGAAGACTTCGACTACACCCTACTGGCCCAGGATCTGAAAGCGTATATGGACCACCAACAGATCGAAAAAGCTATTATTATCGGCCATTCCATGGGAGGTAAAACAGCCATGCAATTTGCCTGTAGGTATCCGGAAAGCGTCCAATCCCTGATCGTTGCAGATATTGCCCCAAAATACTACCCACCTCACCACGACTATATTATTAATGCGCTACTCGCGCTTACACCCGATGACCTGACTTCCAGGAAGGAAGCCGATGAAGCCCTTTCCCGGCGTTTATCGGATTGGGGTATTCGGCAGTTTTTGTTAAAAAACCTGTACCGTAAAGAAAAAGACCAACTTGCCTTTCGCTTTAATTTAAATGTACTTGCCGAAAAAATGAACGAGATAGGTGAGGCTATCTCGACTACTGATTCCTTTGGTGGCCCTGCCCTTTTCCTTAGGGGCAGCAGATCGGAATATGTAAGTATGGGAGATCTTCCTGGAATTAAGAACCACTTTCCACTGGCCCGCTTGGAGACCATTGAAAATGCCGGACATTGGTTGCATGCAGAAAACCCCTCGCAATTCCTCGAAAAGTCCCTCAATTTCATAAATTCATAAAATAGAGGAACATCATTTTGCGTATGCGTAATAAAAAGCGACTAATATTGCCTGTCTCATAATTTTAATTAATTTTAGAGCACCGTATTTAATGATAAACTATCAACTCAAAATCTACTGAATGAAAAAGTTTTTTGGACTACTGGCATTTTTTGGACTCTTACTGGTCTCCTGTAATGACGATGATACAACGGACGGTTTGGTGCCCCCACCGGGTGGTATTGATTATACTAGTGGCACGGCCGATTTTTCTAATTATGTATCTATTGGTAATTCTTTAACGGCAGGATATTCGGATGCAGCCTTGTTTATAGATGCCCAAATAGCGTCCTTTCCGAACATGTTGGCCTCAAATTTTGCGCTGGCCGGAGGTGGAGATTTCACCATTCCGTTTATGGCCGATAACCTGGGTGGGGCTACGCTGGGTGGCCAACCCATTCTGGGAAACAGGCTTATTTTATCCTTTGCTTCGGGATCGCCTGCCCCGGTACCTGTTGCAGGACAAGGAGCTACCGAGATCAGCAATACCCTTACGGGACCTTTTAACAATATGGGCGTACCCGGTGCTAAAAGCTTCCATTTGGCAGCCCCCGGATACGGGAATATCGCTGGTGTGGCCACAGGGCAAGCGAATCCGTATTATGCACGTTTTGCCAGTTCGGGGTCTGCTACCGTTATCGGAGATGCTGTGGCTCAAAACCCTACCTTTTTCACGCTTTGGATCGGGAACAATGATATTTTAAGCTTCGCCACCTCAGGAGGGGCCGGGGTAGATCAAACCGGGAATCCGGACCCCACCACCTATGGCGGCAATGATATTACAGATCCAACTGTTTTTGCAGGTGTGTACAGCGGACTTGTTCAGGCCATGATTGCCAACGGCGCCGACGGTGTCCTTGCCAACATTCCTGATGTTACTGCCATTCCCTATTTTACGACAGTTCCTTATAATCCGGTTCCTTTGGATGCAGCCACAGCAGCATTGCTAAATGGGGCGTATGCAGCCTATAACGGAGGGCTGGCGCAATTGCAACAGTTAGGGGCCATCTCTGCTGAAGAACTGGCGCAACGAACTATCTCTTTTTCGGCAGGAAGCTCAAATCCTGTTGTTTTAATCGATGAAGACCTTACAAACCTAACAGCTTTTAATCCTGCCCTGATCAATATGCGGCAGGCAACACCAGAAGACCTGCTGGTCTTTACGTCACAAACTATAATTGGCACCCTGGCCAATCCGAATGATCCTACGTCTATCAATGGCGTGGCGGTACCATTGGCAGATAAGTGGGTATTAACGCCGGAGGAACAATTGGCCGTAGCAAATGCTACCGCTGCTTACAATCAGACCATAGAAGCCGTGGCAGCGCAATACGATCTCGCCTTTGTGGATGCCAATGCCTATTTAAATGTCATTGCCAACGAAGGAGTACCTTTAAGTGATGGCAGTACGGTGACAGCCAATTATGCCACTGGTGGTGGCTTTTCCCTGGACGGTGTACATCCGTCTCCACGAGGGTATGCCTTAATTGCCAATTTACTTGTTGAAGCGATCAACGCCAAATACGGATCCAATTTGCCTGGTGTGAATCCTTTGGATTATACCGGACTTTATATACAATAAAAAAATAAATTCAGTACCTTCAAGGCACCCTTGCGGGTGCCTTTTTTTTTGACGAACCATAAACCAGAAAAGATGAAATTGATCCTTCGCATCCTGTTAAGTGCCGTGGCAGTTGTACTGCTTGCCAAACTGTTAAGCGGCATCCAGGTAGCTACCTATCTGACCGCTATCATGGTGGCCATTGTATTGAGTTTATTGAATTTTATCGTAAAACCTATCCTGATCATTCTGACATTGCCCGTTACCATCCTCACTTTTGGTCTTTTTCTATTGATCATCAATGCCCTGATAATTCTCCTGGCAGACTGGTTGGTGCCTGGATTTGTGGTTGCTAATATCTGGTGGGCGTTGTTATTCAGCCTGCTGCTCTCGTTCCTGCAATCGGTCTTTTTCTCCCTTTTGAAGGAACCTGAAGTGTCTTAGCACGCTTCCTGCCATACATCTTCTTAAAAAGTTGTGCCACTCTTGAAAATGTAGTACTTTTGCATCCCATTTTATGGTTGTAAATACAAGAAAGAGATGAATATCACCAAGGAGCAAATAGACGACTTGAATGCAGTAGTAACAGTCGCTATCACCAAAGAAGATTACCAGGACAAGGTTGAAAAGATCCTGAAGGATTACCGCAAGCAGGCAAACATTCCTGGCTTCCGGAAAGGGCAGGTCCCCATGGGGCTTATTAAAAAACAGTACGGAAGGGCCGTCTTGGTTGATGAAGTTAACAAACTGCTCCAGGACAACCTAAACAAATACCTTACCGAAGAAAAGCTGGATGTTCTTGGCAACCCCTTGCCGAAACAGCAGGACAATTTTGACTGGGAGAAAGAAGATTTTGCCTTTGAGTTCGAATTAGGACTGGCACCTGATTTTGAGGCTTCCCTGAAAACGAAAAAAGCGGTTATCCAGTATAAAATCATTGCCGACAAGAAAATGATCGAGGAGCAGATAGAACGTATTCAAAAACAATACGGAAAACTGAAATCGAAAAATATCGTCGGAAAAAAGGATGAACTTACCGGAACCTTCAGGAATGAGGAAGAAGCCATTGAACATAAATCGACCTTAGAACTCGATAAGCTTAAAAATAAAAAGGCATTGGACGCCCTGGTTGGAAAAAAAGTGGGCGATGTGGTTACTTTAAAAACCAAAGGGCTGTTTAAAGAAGACTACCTTTTATCTAGTGCGCTGGGAATAAACAGGGATCAGGCAGAGAAACTGGCTATTGATGTAAGCTTCACTATTGAAGAGATCAATGAGCGCGAAGCTGCGGAACTTAACCAGGAACTTTTCGACAAACTTTTTGGAAAGGACTCCGTCCGATCGGTGAAAGAATTAAAGGACCGGATCAAGGAAGATGCCGAGAAACAATTTGAACAGCAGTCCGATCAAAAATTGCTGAATGATGTTACGGAACGACTGATTGAGTCGACCAAATTTGACTTACCTGCAGGGTTTTTGAAGAAATGGATACAGATGACGGGCGAGAAGCCCCTTTCGGAGGAAGAAGCCAATGATGAATACGAAAAGTCCGAAAAAGGCCTGCGATACCAACTGATCGAGGGCAAGATCATGAAAGACCATAATGTGGAGATCTCCTTTGATGAGCTGAAAGATTTTGCTAAAGGCTTTATCAGGGCACAAATGGCCCAATACGGCCAGCTGAATCCACAGGAAGAAGAGCTGGATGGCATTGCCGCCAGGGTAATGAGCAATCAGGAAGAGGTAAAGCGTCTGTCAGAGCAGTTAATGAGCCAGAAACTGCTGACCCTCTACAAGGAAAAGGCCAACCTGAAAGTGAAGGAGGTAACCTATGAGAACTTTATTAAGGAAGTGTACGGATAATCCCCGGAACACCTTACTTTTTGGACTTCAGATGTTGAAAGGGGTGCGGTTAACCATCATAGGTTAAGACTTTCTTAAAAATAAGAGCATACGGTAGGTTCGCCTTTGTTTTCATGAAAATTAAGTATCTTTACAGAGCCGAAAGCCAATTTTTCGGCTCCTTTTTTTTATAATAAAACTATTCCCTCTATATGGACTACGGTAAGGAATTTAAAAACTTCGCAATAAAGGATCATGGCGTTAACAGTATGTATTATGACAACATTCTGCGCAGCATGTATCCGGTGAGTATGACCCCCAATATTATTGAAGAAAGGCAATTGAATGCCATTGCCATGGATGTATTCTCCAGGTTGATGATGGACAGGATCATCTTTTTAGGTACCGGCATCAATGACCAGGTTGCAAACATTGTGCAGGCCCAGCTGTTATTTTTGGCAAGTGCCGACTCCTCCAAGGACATTCAGATCTATATCAATTCTCCGGGAGGAAGCGTCTATGCCGGTTTGGGTATTTATGATACCATGCAGTTCATTAAGCCGGATGTTGCCACCATCTGTACCGGGATGGCTGCCTCCATGGCTGCTGTACTGTTATGTGCAGGGGAAAAAGGAAAGCGAAGCGGCCTTAAACATTCGCGTGTCATGATACATCAGCCAATGTCTGGTGCCCAGGGGCAGGCCAGCGATATTGAAATTGCGGCGAATGAGGTACTGAAGATCAAGAATGAATTATACGAGATCATTTCGAACCATTCCGGTCAGCCTTTTGATAAGGTCTACGACGACAGTGACAGGGATTACTGGATGAAGGCCGAAGAAGCAAAGGAGTACGGCATGATAGATGAGATCCTTGTCCGCGAGAAGGAATAAATAGCACACAAAACCGATAATTGGGGTAGCTTATCCCAATAGTAAACCAAAAACGCAATTCTTTCGTTATAATAGGCGAGCGTTACGAAAAATATGGCCAAAGAAAACTTAGAATGTTCTTTTTGTGGCAGAAAAAAGCCAGAGACCAACCTCCTTATTGCGGGGCTGGATGCCCACATCTGTGATCGTTGCATAGAACAGGCACACGGCATAGTGGCCGAAGAATCCAAACAGTCCAAAACAGATGACCTGTCGTCCGAACTGATCCTGAAGAAACCCAAAGAGATCAAGGAGTTCCTGGATGGTTTTATCATAGGGCAAAGTCGGACTAAAAAAGTCCTTTCCGTTGCCGTATACAATCACTACAAGCGGTTACTGCAACCAAGTTCCAAAGAGGATGAGGTTGAGATACAGAAGAGCAACATTATCATGGTGGGGCAAACAGGTACAGGAAAAACCTTAATGGCCCGCACCATCGCCAAGATGCTGAATGTACCCCTGGCCATCGTAGATGCCACTGTGCTGACAGAAGCCGGCTATGTGGGCGAAGATGTGGAAAGCATTCTTACCCGTTTATTACAGGCGGCCGACTATAACCTGGAGAAAGCAGAAAGAGGGATCGTTTTTATTGATGAGATCGACAAGATCGCCAGAAAGAGCGACAACCCTTCCATAACCCGCGATGTTTCAGGAGAAGGGGTACAGCAAGGCTTGTTAAAATTACTTGAAGGCACCGTTGTGAATGTGCCGCCAAAAGGGGGCCGAAAACACCCTGACCAAAAATTCATCGAGGTCAATACTGAAAATATCCTTTTTGTAGCTGGAGGTGCTTTTGACGGCATTGAACGTATCATCACCAAACGTCTTAATATGCAGGCTATCGGGTATAGTGCTGCACGTAAGGAAGAGTCTATTGACAACGAAAATGTTTTGCAGTATATTATCCCGAAAGACCTGAAGGAATTTGGACTGATCCCCGAGATCATAGGACGGCTTCCCGTCCTGACGCATATGAATCCGCTTGACAGAAAGACCCTTAGGGCCATTCTTACAGAGCCGAAGAATGCCATCATTAAGCAGTATGAAAAGCTGTTTGCCATGGATGGTATCAGCTTCCAGATCACGGAACAGGCATTGGATTATATGGTGGAGAAGGCTATAGAGTACAAACTGGGTGCAAGAGGACTCCGTTCCCTGTGCGAAGCCGTCTTTACAGATGCCATGTTTGAACTACCCAGCAGTGATGAGAAGGATTTTAAGGTTACCAAGCCATACGCCGAAGACAAATTGTCTTACGAGACCATTAAAAAGTTAAAAGCGGTTTCCTAATATTGAAACTGTTTCTTAATAGCAGATTCCAGTAAGGACAAACAAACCTTTTGGATGATCACTTCATCCGTATACAATTCATTCCCAAAATTCTTTACAATATCAAAAGAGATATTCATTTTGCCACGCCATTCCTCTGAAGGTATATCCCATTGGTTTTCCCCAAAGACCAGCTTTATCGGGTAATCTGGTTTTTCATTGAACAAATTCAAATTCCTGGCAGAAACAGCATATAATGATTTTACCGGAAGACCCTTCAAGGAAGCTTGCCATGCGATGGTCCCACCGGAACAAAAAGTAAGGTAATGGCTGGGTATTGATTCTTTTTTAAGCAATTGATTTACAGCTGTATCTAAACCTTGTTTTAAAAATTCGAGGCATTTATGATCAGAAGCTAGCGAATTGGGATCTACATCTGCCAATTGCTGTATATCATAATACACAATATCAAAATATTGCTGCAGGTACCCAAGGTAGGAAGTGATCCAGAGCCCTTTCTTTGAGCCCCACATATCGGATAATATAACCAGTCTTTCAGCCATGATACACTTTTCGGTTAAGTTAGGAGGTCTAAATTGGACAATAATTAAGGAAGTCTCCAATTTACTTGACGATTTGGTGTAATTCATCGATAAAATCCTGAAATAAGGCTACTTCAGAAGGCTTGTTTGGGGTTCCTGATTCATCCGGAGCAGTTCGTCCAGGTATTCACGGTCGTTGGAAAGGCGGGGAATCTTATGCTGTCCGCCAAGCTTACCCTTGGATTTTAACCAGTCATAAAAAAGATTAGGACGTGCTACGTGTACCTTAGGCATCTTGAGGGTCATATTATTATAACGCTTGGCCTCATAATCCGAATTGACCGATTTAAGGGCGTCGTCCAGAACTTCTGAAAAGTACCCCAGTTCCTCCGGCTCCTTTCTGAATTCGATCATCCATTCATGGGCCCCCTTCTCCTTTCCGGACATAAAGACGGGCGCCACGGTATAATCCTTTATTTCCGCACCCGTTATAGAACAGCTCTGTTTCAGTGCTTCCTCGGCATTCTCAATGATCAGTTCCTCCCCGAAAACATTGATGTGGTGTTTGGTGCGCCCGGTGATCCTGATACGGTAAGGACTGGTAGAGGTAAAGCGCACAGTGTCCCCAATTTTATAGCGCCAGAGGCCGGCATTGGTGGTAATGACTATGGCATAATTGACCCCTATCTGAACCTCCCAAAGGGGAATCGCATATTGCTGCGAACTACCGATCACCTCCATAGGAATAAACTCATAAAAGATCCCGTAATCTAACATCAGCAGCAGGTCGCTTGCATTATTCCTGTCCTGTATAGCAAAGAAGCCTTCGGAGGCATTGTATATTTCATAATAATTAAAACGCTTCCTGGGCAGTAGTTTTGTGTATTGTTCCCTGTAAGGGTTAAAGCTCACCCCTCCGTGAAAATATACTTCCAGGTTTTCCCAGATTTCAAAGAGGTGACTCTTCCCGGTCACTTCCAGTACATTGTTTAGCAACACCAGCATCCAGGAAGGCACCCCGGCCAGGCTGGTCACGTTTTCCTGTATACTCTCCTGTATGATGGCTCCCATCTTTGTTTCCCATTCACTCATAAGGGAAACCCTGTTGCTGGGTGTACTGCTCAGCTCGGCCCAAAAGGGCATATTGTCTATAAGAATGGCCGAAAGGTCCCCGAAAAAAGTGCCATTGTCCTCATACAATTCCTTACTTCCGCCAAGTCGAAGGCTTTTCCCTGTAAAGAGCTGCGAATTTTCATTGTTGTTCAGGTAAAGACAAAGGAGGTCCTTTCCTGATTTGTAATGACAGTCTTCCAGGGCTTCACTGCTTACCGGTATGAATTTGCTTTTTGCATTGGTGGTACCGCTGCTTTTTGCAAACCATTTGATAGTAGTAGGCCAAAAAATGTTTTGCTCTCCTCTCCTGCTCCGTTCTATATAAGGCTCTACTTCTTCGTAGGAACTAATAGGCACCCGTTCCCTGAATTCGCGGTAATTAGCAATGGAAGCATACCCGTAAAACCTGCCCAGCTCTGTATCTTCGGCCAATTCCAGCAATTGATGCAGCACCTCCTCCTGTACCTCTGCCGGGTACTTCAGGAAGAGCTCTATCTGGTGATAGCGCTTTTTCAGCAGCCAGGAGGCGATGGAGTTAAATAATGGTATAGGCATTTTTAGGTATCTTTGACTCGCTTAATACAAAGGCAAAAGTTAGCAAAATAAAATGGATAATCGATAATCGGAAATACATGCAATACGAAGGGGTTTTAAAAAAAATGAGGAGTGAAATGGGGCACCCCATTCAGTATTATTTGGTTTTTGAGGACGATTTTCTGCATGTGAACCAACTATTGGATAAAGAACTCGGCATCCGCTTCCTGAAACACCAATGCCTGAACTGCGGACTGGACCGTCCTATCTTCCGTCAGGGCTTTTGTAAAAGTTGTTTTTTTGAGATCCCCAGTGCAGGCGACTGGATCATGCGGCCGGAATTGAGTACGGCCCATCTTGACAAGGAAGACCGTGACCTCGAATATGAGAAGAAAGTACAATTACAGCCTCATATTGTGTATTTGGCCAACTCCAGCAACATTAAGGTGGGGGTCACCCGGAAAACACAGGTGCCAACCCGGTGGATCGACCAGGGGGCCCATGAAGCCATTGAGGTTGTGGAAGTTCCCAACCGGTACCTGGCGGGTATTACGGAGGTAGCCCTGAAAGACCATATTGGTGATAAGACCAACTGGCGGAAGATGCTGACCAACCAGGTAGCAGACGAAGATCTGGCAGCCTGGCGACAGAAATTGCGGAAATACATCCCTGAAGAGGCTGCCCCTTATTTTATTGAAAATACTTCCGAAACCCATTTAGAGTTTCCCGTTTTGCAGTATCCTACCAAAGTAAAGAGCCTCAATTTGGATAAGACCCCTTTCTTCCATGGGCAACTAAAAGGCATCAAAGGACAGTACCTGCTTTTTGAGGACAATACCGTGTTCAATATCAGGGGAAGTGAAGGATATTATGTATCCCTCACTATTGCCTGACGGAGTCTTTTTTTACCGTAGCCGTATCCTGCTTCTTTTTCTTCAGAAGGCCACCTAAGACCGATTTGGCCGCTTCCTTCACAGCATCGTTCCTGGGTGTTATGACAGCAGAATCCTTAACCGAGGTAGAATCCTTCTTCTGGGGAGTTGTTTTTAAGAGGTTCCCCAGGGTTTCCTTGACAGCATTACCAGCCGGGCTGCCGGTTGCGGTACTGTCTGATGTGGTCCCCTTTCCGGTTAACAACCCCTGAATAAGGTCGGAAGCTTTATCTTTTCCCTTGTTGAGGAGTTTCTGTTTTTCAATCTCAACTAGCTGTGTTGTCAGGTTTTTCAACCCGGATGAAAGATCGGTGCTGACCTGCGGGCTGCTATACAGCCCTCCGATACTGGCCGTAACGGGGATGGTAAGGTTTTGGAGACTGGTGTCATCAATTTTGGCAATAAGCGTATTTACCTCCTTACCTAGGTATTTTGCAGGTACCTGCAGGGTCGCCTTATAATCCAACTTCTTATCAAAGGAATGGCTTCCGTTCACCGTGATGGCAATGTCTTCGTAGTTAACCGTAAAAGGCTTAACGGTCACTACCCCATTATTAAAGGACAAAGCGGTTTTTAATCCGCTCAGATTTAATTTTTCAGGTTTGATGAAATTCAATTGTGCCGCCATAGCATTTAGGACATTTGCCTTATCCGCTTTTAAACTCGTATCGAAGATCTCTGCCAGGACATTTCCCGAAATAGTGGCCAGATCTGGTGTGAAATCTTTTCCCAAAAGACCCTCAAGTGCAATCGTAGAATTGAGTTGTCCTTGCAGGGCACTGGCAACGGGCGCAAGTACCTTGAATAACTCCAATTCCGCAAAGGCCTCTGCCAACTGAAACTTTTCAGCACCTAATTTCATAGAAAAAGTAGGCGTCTCATTTTTGGTGGAGACTTCTCCGTTGAGGGCTAATTTTCCATTGAACAAAGAGCTCGTCAGGTTGCTGATGGTAGCCGTCTCATCTTTGATCTTCAAGACTCCCTGTACATCCTTTAGGACCAGGTTGTCATACAACACCTGCTGTGCCGTTGCGTTAATAGTGCAATCCAGAAAAGAGGGGATCTTGATGGTTGGTTCTTCTCCGGCGGGATTTGTTTCCTCAGCTACTGGTGCTTCCTGTGCTACCATAAAATCATTCACCGAAAAGGTATTGGAATTCAGGGTAAAATTACCCTCTACTACTTCCTTGTTGAAGAGGAAACCCAATAGGTTGTTTATTGCACCGCTTACCCCAAAATCGGTTTTTCCCATGGTCCCCTGCATCTTTGAAAGGGTAACCTTCTCCGGTTTAAAATCGACTGCTATGGTTTCAAAATATACCGGATGCAGTAATTCGGCATTGGAATACTCAAAGCCGGTGATGCTCAATTGTCCCGAAGTACGGGTATTCTGATACTGCTTTTTCTCTACAGAAGCCATATCAAAAGCGGTACTGATGGTCGCTTTTAGCAATCCCTTAAGGTCTTTCTCGGCAGCATAGGGATACGCCCTTGAAATATTTGCCAGGTTAATGTTGGCATCCATAAAAGCCGTCACCTTGGTGTTTCCGGTGAAGTCGGTAACCCGGGCATTTGTTTTGAAGCGGTCCTCATCTATTTTGAAGGAGGCATTTTCTACGATCAGATAGGTGTCTTCCACAAGGCCGGTTTCATTGGTCACTTCTGCCAGCAGTGCAATTTCTTCTACAGCCATTGGCAGGTTCGGGTATTTAAAAGAAGCATTATCGGCCCTTATGGCAACCTTGAAAGCGGGGATATGGGTATCATCGATCCTGCCATTAAAAGCTCCCTCCACCATAAATTCGCCCGTGGTCGTAACCTGGCTAAAATCTTTGGAATACGCCTCCGGAAAGAGGGCAAGGAAATTCTTAAAATCGGAAGAAGGGGTTTTAAACCGGATATTTACCTCCTGGTAGTCATCCGCCACACGAACGGTTCCTTCGAACACCAAAGGAAGCTGGTTGATACGCCCTTCATTCTTTAAAAACGTGTAGGTGTAGGTGTCCAGGTCGATGCCTATCAGGGCATCCAGGGCCACCTCATGACCTTTTAAGTATTCCGTTCCATCCATTTGCAAACTTAATAAGGCAGTAGTGGTCGTTTGCAATTGAGAGGTACTAAGGGACAGGTCGCCAGAGCCGGCATGGTTAATGTCGGCAATATCCAGATAGATAGCAGCTGCCTTATCATGATAGATGATCCTGGAATTAGAGAGGGAATAGGACTGCAGGTCCAGGGTAAAATTTTCCGTGGGCGTTTCCCCACCATTCTGCTTACCGGAGTCGTCAATGGTAATATCATAATTGGCCCGGTCCTCCTCATCCACCTGGATATTCAGCAGGGCATTTTCCAGGCTGAGGGATTTTATCTGCAAAGGATCTCCGGCATCTTTGAACAGTTCCCACACAGACATACTCAGCACTGCCTCGGAAGAACGGAACAGGGTATCGCCCTCAAAAGGGGCTTTGTTGGTCAGCACGATGTCTGTAAGTTGCAACCGGGCATTGGGAAAATCGAGAAAAAGGCTCAGGTCGGCTTTCGTAAAATCGAAGGTAGCATCAATGCTGCCATTCACCTTATTTTTAATGATATCGCCAATTTTATTTTCCAGCACAAAAGGGATCGCCACGAGTATCCCGACAATAAGCAGCAGGACAACGGCTGTAATCTTTACAACTTTTTTCTTCATAATCAGATATTGAGGGCTTCAATTCAGACTCAGATCTCCAATTGGAGTTCTTCGCCCATTTTCAACTTAAATCGTTTTCTAAGGATATATACGAAAAAATAAAGGAAAGGGGTGTCCAGTACGGCAATAAAAACCTTAAACAGGAAACCACTGATGACCAGCCCCGTGAACATGGACCATGGGAGTACCTGGAAAATGCACAGAAGACCCACCACGGTAAAGGTATCAATGAATTGCGACAGAAAAGTGGAAAAGTTATTGCGTATCCACAGATATTTCCCCTTGGTGACCCGCTTCCAGAAATGATAAATGGCAATATCGACATATTGGGCGCAGAGATAGGCGATCATGGAAGCCAATACGGCAACAGGTGAAAGGGCAAAAACACTACGGAACACCTCATCCCCAACAGGAGATGCCGGGATGGCGGGCGCCCCTTCTGCCAAAAGAATGATGGCCATGGAAAAAAAAGAGGCAAAGATACCCGCAGTTACGATCTGGTTCGCCTTTTTCTTCCCGTAGATCTCCGAGATAAGGTCCGTGATCAGGAAGGTAATGGGATAGGGCAATACCCCCACAGAGATCTCAAACAGCGACGCCCCAAAAACAGTAACATCCCCAAAAGGATGCCAGGAAAAGAATTTCTGAAAAATAAGGTTCGATACCACCAGGGAGGTAATAAAAAGCGCGCCCGAGGTACAAATAGATCTTGTACGCTACCTTCTTGTCCTTCGTGGTCATGTCCCTTATTTAATTGTAATGGTAAATGGCAGTCTGGCCTGTACCCCTTTCTGCTGGGTGCTGTTTTTCAACTCCTGTAAAATGCCATAGGCCTCTTCCCCAATTTCTTTTTTGATCAAGGAATGCCCCCATTGGACTTTAGCCCCGGAAAGGTCTTCCATCAGCATTTCGAAATTGGATTTGTATTTCGGATAGCTTCTTGTACCATAGGTGGAAATACCAGCAAGATTCGCGGCTTCGGCAATGGCATCGTCCAGGCCACCAATGGCATCTACAAGGCCCCAGTTCCAGGGCATCTACCCCACTCCACACCCTTCCCTGTGCCAGGCTATCGGCCCTGGCCATGCTGATATTTCGGCCTTCGGCAACCCTTGACAAGAAGGTCTGGTAGGTAGCTTCAATTCCTTCCGTAATGAACCCCCTGAAGGCCGGGGTCATGGGTTCAAAAAGGGAATAATCGACCGAATTCTTATTGGTTCCCACCTGCTCCGCGTTGATCCCGATGTTGCCGGCCAGTTCACTGATATTTGGGATGGTCCCGAACACACCAATGGACCCGGTGATGGTTGTGGGCTCTGCAAAGATCTTGTCGGCCCCCACTGCAATATAGTAGCCCCCTGAAGCAGCCACATCGCCCATGGAGACAACAACCGGTTTTTCTTTCTTCGTCAATTCGATTTCCCTCCAGATAAGATCTGAGGTAAGCGCACTTCCCCCGGGCGAATTAACCCGCAGGACGATGGCCTTCACATTCTTATCTTCCCTGGCTTTTATAAGGGCATTGTTGATGATCCCCTGTCCTATAAAATTGGGGCCGCCTTCCCCGTAAAGGATCTCCCCCTGCGCATAAATAATGGCTATTTTATCCTTCCCTGTCCTCAGGGCCTTTTTATTAGCGTCTTTGATATAGTCTGATAATCCAATATATTTTAAGTCCTCTTCTTCAGAGATCCCTACGGCTTTTTTTAATCTCCCTTCGTATTGGTCCATGTAGATGATGTCGTCTACCAGCCCGGACTGTTTGGCATACTTAGGATTCCTGCCGCCCAGGGTGTCTGCAATGGCGTTCATTTGGTCCGCATCCAGCTGCCGTTCGACGGCCATATCGGCTAACAAGCGAATTCCAAAGCGAAGACAATAATTCTTTGATCTGCGTCCGGTTCGCATCGCTCATTTCATTTTCGAGGTACGGCTCCACGGCACTTTTGTATTTTCCATGTCGGATAACCTCCATTTTTACGCCTGTCTTTTCCTGCAGCTTTTTAAAGTACAACACTTCGGCTGCCAGGCCTTTGAAATCCAGGCCACCAACGGGATTCAGGAAGAGGCTGTCGGCCACACTGGCCAGGTAATAGTCCTTCTGCATAAAGATATCCGCATAGGCATACACAAATTTTCCGGAATCCTTAAAATCGCGCAGCGCCTCACGAATCGCCTGGGTTTGCGACCAGCCAGCCAGGATAAAAGCACTGTTCATACTGATGCCCTTTATTCGGTCGTCCGTCTTGGCAACGGCTATGGCATGCAGGATCTGGTCCAGGCCATCGGCCTTATCGAACAAGCCCGCAAACGGGTCGGCTGCACCACTTCCGGTATAATCCTTTACGGGCGCATCCAGCTGCAATTCCAGTATAGAATTGTTCTTCACCACCACCCCTTCATCCGTGTTTGCCAGGCTAATGAAAATAAGGAACATAAAAAACAGCATCCCTAGGGCAATTAAGGTTCCCAGGATGGCTGCCAGCAGATTTCGTAAAAAATTCATCCAACTATAATTTAGAATGGTCAAAGATAAGGAAAGCGCCTATGACACCGTATTTCTTGGCTATATTTTAAGGAAATGAAAAAATAAGAGATGCCTATGCCTTTTAGTCGCCACCAAGCACGCTAAACTGGTTATTGTTCACCCCTCCCACCAGGGTTACAGGTGTGTAAGTGGTTGGTCCCAATCCCGATAGCTATCGGGATGATGCACAACGGTTTGTGTATGAGCAGTAGCGGATTTTACCCAACTAAACTGTCAGTTAGCAAGATACTTAATTAAACGCAAAAACGGTCCAAGTATGCACTTAAACCGCTATTGCTTATACACTTTGTTGTGTGCAGCCTTTTATTTTTCTTTGATTTTGCAAGTTTTGATTCCAAACGGTGCATAAAGTGGACAAAAGCTAATCACACTCGTTAAAACGAAAACACCTGCAAGCACCAATAAAACAATACCTAATGTACCTGATATTGTTCCTGTAAAATAAAGAATGCCAACTATTGCAGCGATTATAACTCTTATAATTCTGTCTGCTGAACCCATATTTTTTGTCATAATTGAAAATTTTAAATTATTGAAAGATTACCTTACAAAGGTAAATAGTCGTCTAGAGATATGCAGTGACTGTAGTCACCACTCGTCAATAATTCTTATTTTACCTGATTTTTGTTCAACTTTCCCATCTGTTTCAAGCTTTTTTAAAACTCTAGTAACTACTTCACGAGCAGTTCCTAATTCATTCGCTATTTGGGAATGACTCATATTAACAGAATTGTTATGACTTAATTCAGTTTTCTTCTTCAAATGGTCGTATAGTCTTTTATCCATCTTATCTAATAACAAACTACCTATTGTGTCTAATAGCTCCGAATATCTCAGATTAAACTGATTGTAGAAAAGTTCATTGAAGTCTGGGTATTCTTTTAACCAAGTTGGTAACAAATGAACGGGTAACAAAAGAACTGTTGAATCTTCTTCTGTTTTTGCAAATACTTTACTCGGTGTATTTTTTAAAGCCGCATAAAAAGACATTACGCAGCTTTGGGCTGATTCGATATAGTAGAGTAGCAATTCTTTCTCATCAAATCTTGAATATACTTTTATCAGGCCATTAACAACAATCGGTAAAACTTTGACATACTGCTGTTCCCTTAAAATTTCAGTTCCTTTTGGAAATTCCTTAATGCTAGATTCTTGCAGTATTTTTTCAACCAAATCAGGTTTAAGAAAGGATAATATTTTTCTGTCAAGTTCCATTCTTTATTTATCTGGTTCAATGTGTATTAAAACGTGTCCTAAATTTGGTATTTCATTTCGTAAATGGTCCTTTAAATAATGTGCAATATCGTGGCCATCCTTAACAGAAATTTCTCCATTAACAATTGCGTGTAAATCAACGTGGTATTTCATTCCTGCTTTTCGAATAAAACATTTTTCTGTTCCAACTACACCTTTGACTTTTAAAGATTCTTCTCGAATTTCTTCCAATAGGTCATCATATAAATGCTCATCCATAATTTCTCCTAAAGCAGGTCTAAAAATCAAATAGCTATTGTATAAAATAAAAGCAGAAGCTAATAAAGCTGCCCAATCGTCAGCTGTTTCATATCCTTTTCCGAAAATTAAAGCGATAGAAATTCCAATGAATGCCATAATTGAAGTAATTGCATCACTTCTATGGTGCCAAGCATCTGCCTTGAGTGAAGTGCTATTTGTCTCCTTACTTTTTTTTATTACTATTCTAAAGGACACTTCTTTCCATATGATAATTGCACCAAGTACAATCAAAGTCCAAGATTTTGGAACCTTATGAGGTGTCTGAATATTTTGAATGCTTTCGTAGGCAATAATAGTTGCTGATGTTACAAGAAAAGCTACTACTAAGAATGTTATTAGCGGTTCAATTTTTCCGTGTCCGTATGGATGATTTTTGTCTGCTGGCCGTTTGGCATATTTTAAACCAAATAGCACAAGTAGAGAAGAGAAAATATCGGTTGTTGATTCTATTGCATCAGCAATGAGCGCATATGAATTACCAAAGAATCCTGCAAGTCCTTTAATCAAAGCTAAACTGGTGTTTCCAATTATGCTAAAATATGTAGTTCGTATTGCAGTTTGTTCGTTATTCATTCAGTTTTTCAGGTTGCGCACAACGGTCTCGGCTATGAGTAGTTGCGTGGGTTAGCACTTAACTTTGCAAGTACACACCAAGCTGACCGAGCGCAGCGACTGGCGCAAGCAAAATCCGCGAGTCCGATTTTCGGATTCAGAAGTAGGCGAAACAAGCAATTACTTATAGCCATTGTTGTGCTTTCGTTATTCTTTCAGTTTTACTTCTTCTTCTAATAATTGATTGATTAATTTGTAAGTCTTCAAGATATGTTCCCCGTTTCTAACATTTTCTTGTAAAAAATAAACATTTCTTAAAAGTAAATTTTGATATTCTAAACTGCTATAGGCTTCTAAAAACAATTTATTTGTTTCAATTTCACTTTTGAAATCATTTTTAAGTGTATCAATGGAATCCACATTATAATAGCGATAAGGTATTAACTTCCTTTCTAAAACGGTTATTTCTTTATCCCAGAAATCAAGATGTCTTGCTTCATCTTCCATATAATCTAAGAGTATGTCATTCCAATCTGTAAGAAAATATTTTAAGGAATCATTTTCTACTTTGTCAATTTTCCCTGTTGATAAAATGGAATTCAAAATGCTTTTTGATGGGTTATAAGTCCTAACTCCAATTGCAGTGGGTCTAAATGTTAGGTTTGATTCTGTCAAATTAGGATCTGAGATTTTGGATATAAAGGCAACCCATTTTAAGGTCGTATTTATTTTGAATTGATGATGCTCTTTAAATACTTTGGTGTTTTTCGAGAACTCTTGTCTTAAATCCTTTAAAGCAGTTAATTCGCTTATCGAGTCTTTTCTTGACTCATTCCAATTATTAATCGACAATGCAAATAGTATTCCGATTACTACGAGTATAACTTCTCCAATAGCATATTTCAAATACTTTCCAGTTTTGTTTTCAATAATTAAGTTTTGACGAATTTTTCTGAAGAATTTTATCATTTGTTATTGGTTGGTCATAATGAAGCACAACGGCTTTGGCTATGATATCGGCGCGACAATGAGGGCGAAGCTCAGCGTAGGGTTTCCTGCATTGCAGGAAAAATTAACGTCGGCAAAGCAAGCCCTGACCGTTTAGCATTGAGGCCAAGTTTAGTTTTGATTAAATGTAGGAAATTTCAAGGAAGTTCTAAAGTAGCGCTGAATTATAGCCGTTGTTGTGCTTTCGTTATTTTTTAATTTCAGATTTTATAACTGAAAGTATTTCATCTATTCTTTTCATTAATGTTTCAGATTCTCGATTATTAAATTCATTTAAAGTTAGGGTATAAGTAATCTGGCTTTCCAATTTATTATCCGCAAGTAAATCCCTTATTGTTTTAGAGTTTATATTTGATTTACCTGGAATAGGATTTGTATATTTTTTTGACTCCAACAAATTAATTAAATCAATGTTCCAAAAATCGTATAATACATCACGCGTTAGACCAAGTTCGTCAAGGTATGGCAAGACATATTGTTCGTGATATCTGAAAAACATCTGTTCTGTTTCTTGCAGTTGGATAACGTCCGTACTCCATTTAATAAGAAGTTGTTTTAGATTCTCACTCTTTAAAATTTCTAAAGTGCCTGATTTTACTATATCATTTTGTATCGGGTCAAAAGTTGCTGGTGTTAATAATTTGGAAATTTTTAAATAAATACTGTCTAGATTTGCAGATGTTGGCTCATTATAGAATACTAACAAATCTTTACAATTCCTTATCATTCTATTTCGTATTACTATTTTATCTTCAAGTTGTTCCTTGTTAAGTATATACTCTTTTTGTAGTCTTTTTAATATGACTTGTTCTGTATTACTATCCTTTCTTTGTTGATTCCAGTCATTAATTTGAAGTGCTATCAGAATTCCAATAACAACAAGAATTATTTCTCCAATTGCATACTTCAAATACTTTCCAGTTTTATTTTCCATAAGCAAGTTCTGCCTAATTTTTCTAAAGAATTTAATCATTGGTTATTGGTTGGTTATAATGAAGCACAACAATTGAATATAGTACATTATGCACTTTATCCCACTTATGTAAACTAAGATAGTTTATTTAGATTAAGCACAAAGTTGAACCGCACATATTAGTCATGAGGCACATCATTATAGGCACACATAAAGGGGAGTCACAGCTGCAGTAATGGTAGCTCATCATGATAGCTAAAATTCCCGGTGCTTTATCTGAAATTATTCTTACATTCCCCGGAAACAAAAATATAGTTGGTATGGGATTGGTCGCTGGTTTGATGGCATTGTTTTTGGGCTCCATAGTTGGTATCCTTATAACGGTTATCTATGCATTAAAAAAGCATAGGAATGAGAAAGAAAGGTCTGTCACAAAAATGGTTCTTTCTTCGGTTGGCGTATTGTTTATTTCAACGCTGATTGCCATTCCATCTGTATTTTATCTTCTGTTTCTACTGTATAGTGCGGCAACCTAAGTTGGTCATCAGGTCGTAAGGTATTTTCTAAAGAATTGTATCAGGGTTAGGAAGCGGTTGTCCTTCTTCCCAAGGCAAAGAATCAATAGAAGCGTCTTCAAATCAGTCTGGGTATTATATAATTAATAGAGAACCACATTATATACCATCCCCGATATTTTTGTGGGTGGGGAACATTTTTCTCCTTTCGTTAATTTCACACCAATTACTCACTCAATTTCACCTAATTCATTATTGACAAGTAGCAGGATTCTCTGGGTTTCTGTCCGGCAGAAAAATTGCCTTTCTAAGATTTGATTTCTTCCAGATTCCAAATCCCGGACAATGGTCATAAATTTTTTATCTTCTTTCAGAGAATCATAATCCAAGGGTATCAATCCTTCTTTTGATGGCGCAATGTAGAAATAATCATACCAGAACCGCGGATTACTCCCCCAAATTGCATTAATCACTTCGCAGTGTTTGTTGTAACTGGGATAACTTATTTCGAATAGAGATAAGATTTCATTTTTAAGGGCTTTTGAAGAAAGAATTTCCAATCCAACATTTTTCAGCGATTCATACCCATTTGTATTCAATTCTAATATGTATGAACCAGATCTGAACATTTGACCAAAATGATGTATTAATGTATCAGAAAACGACTTCTTTTTCTCAAAAATATCAATAATAGCCCCGGTAGTCTGGTTTATCCCTTTTATTTCAGCAGTGGCATAATCGATGAGGACCATATTTCTTTCGAGATTATCTTTTAAGTCAAGCAATACACTTTTTTCTATCTTTCTATCTTTCCTCTCCTCGTTCCAATTATTGATCTGGAGTGCAATCAAAATCCCAATCACAACCAGAACGATCTCCCCAATGGCATACAAAAGGTATTTGGAGACTTTATTTTGGGTAAACAATTGATGACGGATATTGCGGAAGAAATTGATCATGTGCTTTGGTGGTTGGCGGTTACCTAACCAAGTTAGTGAAATAATTGCAACCTGTTAAGCTGCTTAAAAAGTAAATGAAACAAGAACCGTCTTGCAGATCGGGGCCACAGATCCGTTTCTTTTTCTTTAATTTGCCCTACGAAAATGGCAGCACTCAAAACCACATATCTGGCACTTGGCAGCAACCTGGAGAACAGGGCCTATTTCCTGCAAAAGGCGGTCTTTCTGCTCCATGAAAGGGCCGGCAGCATACAGAAGATCTCCCCTGTGTATGAAGCACCCGCCTGGGGGTTTGAATCCGATCCCTTTTTGAACTGCTGTCTTAGCCTCGAAACCTCCTTATCTCCACAGGAACTGCTGGAGGTCGTATTGCGCATTGAATCTGAATTGGGCAGGGAACGAAGGAACGTCAGCGGCTATCAGTCCCGCACCATCGATATTGACATCCTCTATTATGACAACCTGATAACAGATTCCGAGACACTGAAAGTGCCGCATCCTCAATTGGAACAGCGGCGGTTTGTCTTAAAACCACTGGCCGATATCGCCCCGCAATGCTACCACCCCGTATTGAAAAAAGATACCCGCAATTTATTGCAGGAGTGTAAAGACCACAGCGTGCTTAACAAGACCGGGATACGGCTCTTCCGGGATCTCCAGGAACTGTTCACTGCCCTCAATTTTGTGGCCATAGAAGGGAATATCGGAGCCGGAAAAACAAGCCTGGCCCATAAGATCGCCGAAGATTTCAGCGCAAAGCTGGTATTGGAGCGCTTTGCAGACAACCCTTTTTTACCGAAATTTTACGAGGACCAGGCCCGGTATGCCTTTCCCCTGGAAATGTCGTTTATGGCCGACAGGTACCAGCAATTTACGGAAGACACCAGCCAGTTCGACCTGTTCAAGAATTTTATGGTGAGTGATTATGACGTCTACAAGTCGCTCATTTTTGCCAAAATAACCCTGCAACCAGATGAGTACCTGCTCTACCGGAAGGTGTTCAATTTTATGTATCAGGAAGTGAAGAAACCCCGGTTGTACGTGTACCTCTACCAGACAACGGAGCGGCTGCTTGACAATATTAAAAAACGGGGCCGAAGCTATGAACAGCAGATAGCACCGGAGTACCTGGAGAAGATCAACCGGGGCTATTTTGATTTTATCAAAAGCTATCCCGAACAACAAAACCTCATCCTGGATGTAAGCGAGCTCGATTTCGTGAACAGCAAGGCCGATTATGCGTTCCTGCTGGACCAACTAGTACGTTTCACCGTTGCACTGCCTTTATAATCCTTTTTAAGGCATTTATTTGCACCGCTTGGAAAGATTTCTTTTATTAGCAGGCTTTTTAAAGCAAACTAACTAACTCAAGCTAACCGGAAAGCCCTGACCAAATGGTCGGGGCTTTCTACTTGTATAAAGGCATGGCTTATTGGAATTTGCTCCAGAAATCCCATACCACTACCCCAGCGCTAACCGAAATATTAAGAGAATGCTTGGTACCAAACTGCGGGATCTCGAACGCGCCGTGACACCGGTTTACTACCTCCTGGGTTACCCCTTTCACCTCATTCCCAAAAACCAAGACATACCGCTGGGCACGGTCCGGCATAAACTCATGGAGCAAGGTAGCTTTTTCGGTCTGTTCTACAGCCCAACACTGATGGTCTTGCCGCAATTCCTCCAGTAAGGAAACGGCATCCTTCCTGTATTCCCACACCACGCTTTCCGTAGCCCCCAGGGCCGTCTTCCGGATGTCCTTATGAGGTGGGGTTGCCGTGATACCACAGAGGTAGATCTTTTCAATAAGAAAGGCATCTGCTGTGCGGAACACCGAACCAATATTATGAAGGCTTCGCACATTATCCAGCACCACTATCAAAGGGGTTTTAGGAGCCTCTTTGAATTGTTCCACATCCAGACGTTCCAGTTCCTGATTTTTTAGTTTTCTCATGCTTACTGCTCTCTGTCATAAAGGTTGCCAAAAGGCACTTCAGGGTACTCGCTTTAGTTATCCGAAAATATCAACAACTATTTAAATTCCCTTGGCAAAATAGTACCTTCGCCTTAAAGGCAAAGATACCCCTAACCCAACATTTATTCCGTGTCTGAGAAGAAAAACACCAAGAAGGTAACCCCTTTAATGAAACAGTTCAACACCATCAAGACGAAGTATCCTGATGCGTTGCTGCTTTTTAGGGTCGGTGATTTCTACGAGACCTTTGGGGAGGATGCCGTGAAGGCCTCCCGCATCCTAGGTATCATCCTTACACACCGAAACAACGGGGGCGACAAAACAGAACTGGCCGGTTTTCCCCACCATTCCCTGAACACCTATCTCCCAAAATTAGTGAAGGCAGGGCAGCGGGTGGCCATTTGCGACCAGCTGGAAGACCCCAAGCAAACCAAGACCATCGTTAAACGAGGGGTGACAGAATTAGTCACCCCCGGGGTGGCACTCAATGATGACATCCTGCATGCCAAGAGCAATAATTTCCTATGTGCGGTCCATTTCGGGAATGTTTCCTATGGCATTTCGTTCGTGGACATATCCACCGGGGAATTTTTAACTTCGGAAGGGACAGCCGAAGAAATTGATACCCTGTTGCAAAACTTTGGCCCCAATGAGATATTGATTTCCAAGAAGCACAGGACCGATTTTACAGCGACTTTTGGTACCCGGTTTCACACCTTTTATCTGGAAGACTGGATCTACCAGGAAGACTATGCCCACGAATCGCTTCGCGCCCATTTCAAAACCGCTTCCTTAAAAGGCTTTGGTGTAGCCTCGCTTACCCAGGGAATCATTGCGGCAGGTGCTATTTTGCATTACCTGTCCGAAACGGAGCACAAACGATTGCAACATATCAATGCCCTGGTGCGCATTGGCAGCGAGGAACACGTTTGGATGGATCGGTTTACGGTGCGCAACCTGGAACTTTATCATTCATACAACGATGAGGCCGTTACCTTATTAAAGGTGATCGACAAGACCTTATCCCCCATGGGTGGCCGACTGCTAAAACGGTGGCTGGCCTTTCCTTTACGAGATCTGGAAAAGATCCGAAGACGGCATCAGTCCGTTGCCTACCTGAAAGAAGAGGAGCCTACCCTTCTTCAATTGCAGCATGCCATAAAAAAAATAGGCGACCTGGAACGGCTTATTGCCAAGGTGGCCACGGGGAAGATCAACCCGAGAGAAACGGTTCAGCTTAAGAATGCACTGGAGGCCATTGTACCCATAAAAAGCGTGTTATCTGAGCACAAATTCCGAGGCTATTGATGCTATTGGGACTGCCCTGGACACATGTGATGCTTTGCGTACCCGCATTAAAGAGGTGCTGAGTGAGGAAGCCCCGGTAAATGTGCTGAAAGGGGCTACCATTGCGGTGGGCTATTCGGCCGAACTGGATGAGTTACGGGGACTTGCCACTACAGGGAAGGCTTACCTGGATGCCATGCTGGAACGCGAAACAGCACGCACGGGGATCACTTCCTTAAAGATCGCCTCCAACAACGTATTTGGATACTACATTGAGGTGCGCAACACCCATAAGGACAAGGTGCCGGAGAGCTGGATCCGGAAACAGACCCTGGTAAACGCAGAGCGTTATATTACCGAAGAGCTAAAGGAGTATGAAGCAAAGATCCTGGGGGCCGAAGAACGCATCCTGGAGCTGGAACAACAATTGTTCGCACAGCTGATCGTCTGGATGCAGGCCTATATTGGCCCGGTACAGGAGAACGCCCGCAACATAGCGGCACTGGACTGTCTTTGCGGCTTTGCGCAACTCGCCAGGGAAAATCAGTATGTGATGCCTTCTATGAACGATTCTACGGAACTGCTCATTACCAATGGCAGGCATCCCGTCATCGAAAAACAACTTCCTGCCGGGGAAGCCTATATCCCCAATGATGTGATCCTCAACAGGGAGGAACAGCAGATCATTATGATCACAGGCCCTAACATGAGCGGGAAATCGGCTATTTTAAGGCAAACAGCCCTTATTGTATTGCTGGCACAAATGGGCAGTTTTGTACCGGCTGAGGCGGCGAGCATTGGCGTAGTGGACAAGATCTTTACGCGTGTAGGTGCCAGCGATAACATTTCCATGGGGGAATCCACCTTTATGGTAGAGATGAATGAAACGGCCAGCATCCTGAACAACCTGTCCGAACGGAGCCTGGTCCTACTGGACGAGATAGGAAGGGGAACCAGTACCTACGATGGTATTTCCATTGCCTGGTCTATTGCAGAGTATTTGCATGAACATCCCAGCAAGGCCAAGACCCTTTTTGCCACGCATTACCACGAATTGAATGAAATGGCCACCACCTTTCGCCGGATCAAGAATTTCAATGTGTCTGTCAAGGAGCTAAAGGACAGGGTGCTTTTTCTTCGAAAACTGACGCCCGGGGGCAGTGCCCATAGTTTTGGGATCCATGTGGCTAAAATGGCCGGGATGCCACAGCAGGTGATCACCAAGGCCAATAAGGTGCTGAAGAAACTGGAGCAAACCCACTCCAGTGAAGAGCTAAGCGGAAAATTACAGACCGTTGCGGCCGACATGCAATTGAGTTTCTTTCATTTGGATGATCCGTTGCTGGAAGAGATCAAAGAAGAGATCCTGACTCTGGACATCAACACCCTGACACCGGTAGAGGCCCTAATGAAGCTAAACGAGATCAAAAGGCTGCTCACCAAGAGCAAGAAAGCCACTTCCTGATGGCCCGTTAAACAGCCCCTTTCTTTTTAGTGGAAAGTTCTTTGCTTTTTATAGAAATGTATTAAATTTGCGTCCGCATTCTATAGGAATGCAACGTTCTTTATAATTGCGAAAATAGCTTCCCGATAGCCATCGGGAGTAGAGCGCCAAACAAATGTATAGTTTGTTTCCGCTCGGAAGCTATTTTTGAAACGCGAAAATAGCTCAGTTGGTAGAGCGCCACCTTGCCAAGGTGGAGGTCGCGGGTTCGAATCCCGTTTTTCGCTCCTAGAAAGCTCCACGTGCTGCCCGTGTCCTGGCAGCCACTACCTACGTAGTCAGGCTCGAGTGGTGGAATTGGTAGACACGTTGGACTTAAAATCCAATGGACATTAGTCCGTGCGGGTTCAAGTCCCGCCTCGAGTACAGATGAATGGAAAGCCGTAGCAAATGCTACGGCTTTTTTATTTTCTGGGCTAAGCCGAAGACACTTCGAGCGAATGCCCGAAGAATAAAAGCGGCACCTTGTGCCGGCTTTTCCTTTCTCAAAATGACGTAACGGGACTCAACGACGCAGGCGTTAATTACCGCCTCGAGTACTTAAACCCTTGTTAATCAGTTGATTTTCAAGGGTTTTAATTTTTTATAAGTAACAGTATAGTAACACTTTTATTGATAGTTTCCTTTAAAAAGCTTTCTTAGTTGTCTTTCCTAGTCTTAAAGTAATAAATTTCTGATATTAACTCAATGCTCCCGTTCAAATGACAGACAAAGAAAAGGTTGATTTAATTTGCGGTAACACTGCAGAAATATTAGGCGGTGTAACATCTACTACTTTAGGTTTCCTTGTTGCTGGTCCACCTGGGGCTCTTTTAGGAGCAGGGCTTGGACAAATGTAGATAGCAACAAAAATATTAATGAAAATGGTGACATTAATGAAAGAACACTCTTTTATGAGTTTTTGGAAAATGGCATTGCACTAGGTGCCGTCACATTTGATGACAAAAATTCGATTTGGCTAAAATTCGGATTAGACGCAACAACCAAATTAATTTTATGCACGGCTATGCTATCCATTGCATATTCATTCGATCAGGAAGGGGTTGGTTCCGTTGATCATTATTGCTTGAAGTAACTGGTTTTATATTCCAATCCGATTTTCTTTTCCATCAAAAGCACTTCAGGTTTATCTTTTCTCAAACCTACTTGCCATTCATTGAAAATTTCCCAGTCCTCATTCACAAATATGGGTTGTCCATACTGTTCAATTAAGGCTTTCCTAATTTTGCCTTCGTCTCCTTTACCGGTTAAGATCCATACCATATTGAGCCTGTTATCCCCAAATCTAGCTTCCACTTTTCGCGGAAATCCAAGATATTCCACTCCGAAACAATTTATCTGAATTTGTGCATTTGGATCACTGCCATCTAATTCCTCCGTAACGGTAAAATCACTATTTTTTTCAAAAACAGGTTTTAGCTCCTCCATCAAAGCACCTATTTTCAGAAAGGAAGGAATACGATCTGTACGCGTAGGTTTTGCCTCAGGTTTATAGTTGGGATCTATATATGGATTAACCCAGGTAAAGAGATTCGGATGCATAGCTTCGTCTGTCAAAATCCAGGCCAGGTCTTTCTTTTTGTTTAAGAATAGTTTATCTGAAAAATAGACTTCATAACCCATATATACCATAGCCGTGTCACTGCGCTTTTCAGCAAACACCGGATACACATTTCCTTTGGCAAGGATGTATGTAAGTTGGTCATCGGCAAAGGTAAATACAACGCTGTGCAGTAAACCATGATCAGTCTTTACATTAGTGCAAACCAGGTGCGCTTCTTTGGTAACAGCCAATGGAAAATTTGGTTCTTCAACAGAAATTATCTCTGAATCTTCGGATATGCCGGTTAATTTTTGGGCTACCGTCTGAAGTGACATTTCCATTTTAATATTATTGAATACCGATTCAGCCTGAGCACATAGAATAAAGGGAGAAATTAAAATTAAAATGGCCAGCTGTTTTTTGTCGTATTTCATTCTATTTTAGTTTTACAATCTATGATAAGGATGAATTGTTGTCTTTATTGTTACACCAAAAAAGCATTAAACAACTACAAAAACGAAGGACCAACAAGGTTAAAAGCGCACCCTGCGGACTGAACTCAATAATTTATTATCTTCAAAAAATATTATTTCATGTTACTTGTGGAAACAGTATTGCAACAGCACCGACCATAAACAATACTGTTAGCCATTATCAATTAGAAAATTCTAAATAACCATCAAAACAGAAAAAAAATGAAAAAATTAGTCGCAGAATTTATCGGTACCTTTTGGTTAGTATTAGGAGGGTGTGGAAGTGCTGTTTTAGCGGCAGCATACCCCGAATTAGGAATTGGATTTGTTGGCGTTGCAATTGCCTTTGGTTTAACTGTTGTAACAATGGCATATGCTATCGGACATATTTCGGGATGTCACTTAAATCCGGCTGTATCAGTTGGCCTATGGATAGGGGGCCGATTTGATAAAAAAGAACTACTCCCCTACATTGTTGCACAAGTATTAGGAGGAATAGCGGGTGCAGGTATTTTATATCTTATTGCCAGTGGAAAATCCGGATTTGAAATTGGAGGATTTGCAGCAAATGGATATGGAGAACACTCTCCTGACGGATATAATATGCTATCTGCTCTCATAACGGAAATAACCATGACTTTTATGTTCCTGATAATTATCCTGGGCGCCACTCATTCAAAAGCTCCTAAAGGTTTTGCGGGACTGGCAATAGGATTGGGATTAACGCTAATACACTTAATAAGCATCCCTGTAACTAATACTTCAGTTAACCCGGCAAGAAGTACAAGTCAAGCTATATTTGCAGGGGATTGGGCAATGGGTCAATTATGGTTATTTTGGGTTGCTCCCATCGCAGGTGCTATTTTAGCCGGAATAGTTTATAAATTTATTTCCCCGGATACCGAACAATAAAAACAATAGTGAGCACTATTTGGCAAATAGTGCGTACAGTAGTTTAGTAAAGTTCATTGCAGTTTGCTAACACTGCTAAATACGAGAGCTTAATGGCATATAGTGCCCTACTTGACTTATACAAGTGGTTCTTATGCATTTAGTATACAACACATGAAAGTAACAACTACAATTATAGTCTTATTGTACAGTACAACTTTGTTCTCACAATCGGATAACGTGGTTGGCGCGTATTTCCGTTCCTCTGGCAATACGGGAAACCATCTAATAGAATACACATTGACATTACGTGAGGACGGAACATTTTTATTTCATTCGTACGAGAATCATAAGAGGGGGATCCCATGGGAAAAAAATAAATACGGAAAAGGAAATTGGCGTATGGATGGAAAAGTTGTTTCTTTTTTTACAGACGAACAAAAGGATCTTGACGAAAAACACACGCTTAACTTCAGCAATTCCAGGGCTCGATTTATAACCAAACCTTTACGGGACAAAACTGATCGGGTAATCAAAACAAGACTTCAGTTTTTTGAATCTGAAATCCCTTGGATTGAGAGACTCGAAATTTTAAAAAATAAAAATGCATTATAAGAGGGCCTATAATTCTAAGTTACCTTATAACCAGAACAAATTTGCTGTTTATAAATAAAACCAGAACCGGCTTCAATGGTTAAACGACCGGGGCTAGCGCTACCCCACTCGTCGCCTCACGAACAGAAATTTTTATCACTCTTATGAATATCAATGACTTCTAGTTTTATTTTCAATTCGTTTTCCCAATAAAAAACAAAACGGCAACATGACATTCGTCATAAATCATTAATGCGCGCTTTAGTAATTTCGTTCGATGCTATTTTTGGCTTTTTCCTGATCAGGCTTTTTGGGAACTGGTCACGAACGTTTGATCTTTTTAAACTAACCATACGATTCCTAAAGAACACCAATCATGACTCATAAAGTACTATTTTCATTAATGGCAGCAGTATTCGTATTCAGTATTTCCTGTAACAACGGCACGCCTGCCACGGATGCAGGTATGCCTATAGTAACCGCAGAAAATTATGCGGGCAACCCTATTTCCCACGCATTTGATGCAACCATCGATTCCCTGATAGGCCAAATGACCCTGGAGGAGAAAACAGGCATGCTCCATGGAACCAGCATGTTCACTACCGCCGGAGTAGAACGGCTGGGTATCCCCGAACTAAAAATGGCAGACGGCCCTTTGGGGGTTCGGGAAGAGATCTCACGGGATTCATGGGCTCCGGCCGGCTTAGATAATGATTTTGCGACGTACTATCCCGCAGGGGCAGGACTATCGGCCACCTGGAATCCGGCATTGGCTTACACCTTTGGGAACAGCGTGGGGGAAGAATCGCGTGCCAGGGATAAGGATGTGTTGCTCTCTCCTGCTATCAATATCATCAGAACACCCTTAGGAGGCAGGACCTATGAGTACTTTACAGAAGACCCTTTTTTAAACAAAAAGCTGGCCGTTCCTTTTATTGTAGGATTACAGCAAAATGACGTGGCTGCATGTGTGAAACATTTTGCCGCCAACAATCAGGAAACAAACAGGGATTTTGTAGATGTACAGATAGATGAACGAACGCTGCGTGAGATCTATTTACCGGCCTTTGAAGCGGCTGTGAAGGAAGCCAATGCCTATAGCATGATGGGGGCGTATAATAAATTCAGAGGAGCCTATCTATGTGAAAACAACTATATGCTAAATGCGGTATTAAGGGACGAATGGGGGTTTGAAGGCGTTGTCATTTCCGATTGGGCCGCTGTCCATACCTCCGTAAATTCCCTGGAGAGCGGACTGGATCTGGAAATGGGCACTCCCAAGCCATTCCATGAATTCTTCCTGGCAGACCCATTGATAGAAGCCGTAAAAGCAGGCAACATCACCGAAGCAGAAATAGACATCCACGTAAAACGCATCTTACAGTTACTGTATACTCTAAAAAGCATGGGAGGCGAAACGCGCATAAAAGGGAGCATCAATACAGAGGCCCATTTTAAAGACGCCTATGACATTGCAGCAGAATCGATCGTATTGCTAAAGAACGCTAATAACCTATTACCTATTAATTCGGCAGGGATTACCTCCATTGCGGTCATTGGTGCCAATGCCACCAAGAAGAATGCCCTGGGCGGCTATGGTGCGGGTGTGAAAACAAAAAGGGAAGTGACCCCTCTGGAGGGTTTGCAAAACCGGCTTCCGGAGTCGGTCCGGATCACGTATGCCGAAGGATACCGGGAACGCTACGCCCCTAAGAAGGAAGCGATCTTCGGCGATGTGACCCAGGAAAGGACACAGACCATCGATGAACTGGACCCTGTATTGCTTGAAGAAGCGATCAAGGCCGCCAAAAGTGCCGATGTCGCGATTATTTTTGCAGGTTCCAATCGTGATTATGAAACAGAAGCTTCTGACAGGGCCGATTTGTCGTTGCCCTTTGGACAGGTTGCATTAATTGAGAAGGTACTAGCAGCCAACCCTAACACCATTGTGGTGATGATCGCCGGTGCTCCTTTTGATATCAATAGCATTGATGAAAAAGCTTCGGCTTTGGTGTACAGTTGGTTCAATGGCTCGGAAGGCGGCAACGCCCTGGCAGATGTGTTATTGGGAACGGTAAACCCATCTGGGAAGTTGCCCTGGACGATGCCCAAACGCCTGCAGGATTCTCCAGCACACGCCACCAATAGTTTCCCCGGAGATCAGGTCGTTTCCTATGAAGAAGGAATTTTGGTCGGCTATCGTTGGTTCGACACCAAAGATATCACCCCCTTATACCCTTTTGGCCATGGGCTTTCCTATACCACCTTTGAGATGAAAAATGTACAGGTGGACAGAAAGGAGCCTTACCTGGTTAATGACACCATCTTGGTTTCGGTTGCTGTTGAAAACACAGGGAACACAGATGGAAAAGAAGTGGTACAACTATATACAGCCAAAAAAGACTCGAAAATAGCACGAGCCTCCCAGGAACTAAAAGGATTCGAAAAAGTACTTGTAAAGGCAGGAGAAACTACTCCTGTCACAATTGCCCTGCCTGTAAAAGAGTTAGCCTATTACGATGTTGAAAAAGCAGCATGGGTGGTAGAACCGGGCAATTATATTCTAAAAATAGGGAATTCGTCAAGAGCCATCAAAGAAGAAGTTTCGATTAAGATACAATAAAGAAAAGAGGGATTCTAAGGGGTCGGACAGGCCTATCGGGCGTAGTGCCATTATGCCCCTTGTGTAACAAATGTTACACCTATCACTGCTTTTTCAACCTATATTGACTCCCTTTTAGATGGGTATATAGTACTAATTAATCAACTTAAAAATGAAAAAAGACTTAGAAACACGATTTACTGGGTGGGCCTTTCTGGTGGCTGCATTAATGCTATGGGGTGGCTGGTTCTTATCGCCACATCATGTGGGCGAATATCTGGCGGCCTCTGATTTTGGACCCATCGGGGAAAACGTCTGGTTTTGGATCTGGATGTTCCGCATCCATATTTTTGGATGGGTCATTATGGCGATCGCGCTGTTTTCACTGATGTCGATCACCTTTGAAAAACCCTATCGGGTGGTACTCGTTCCCGGGGCCGGAATGGTCATAGCCGGCACGATGACCCTGGCCATTGCCTCGGCATTTTACTATAATTTTGGCGCCTGGGGTGTTGGCCAAACAGCCGGAAAGTCGGCTGCAGAAATTCAGGAATTCATGGATAATATCCTGTTCACGAACCAATACGTTACCTGTTTCGTACGCTTTGGACGCGTATTTTCCGGAGTTGGCCTGGTCTTGCTCGGCCTTGGATTGGTCAAGTGGAAAATCGTCAATGCATTGCTGGGCTGGTTCACCGTCGTTCTTGGGTTTGCCGCTATGGGTATTGTCATGGGAATACCGGAACACTGGGAGATCTACAAACCTATATTTCACGTTAAAGTGATCTGGCTGGTTCTTATGGGTGTTTATCTCTTAAAGCAAGGGCTACAATTACCCAAAACCGCAACAGCGTAACCTAAGAGCCTGCTGTATTAGGCATTTTAATCGCATTCAAAAATTCCCGGGGGTCTTCAGATCTCCGGGAATTTTTTTTATTACAACACCACAATCCACTATAAAAACAATTACTTTTAGTTAAAGCCAGAGTCGGCTTTCATTAGTTTAAAGATCTGGCAGGTATTGTATACGCATCTTTACCTCTTAACCAGGATGTTGCAATAGAAAAAAACACGTATTTCGAGAAATTGACTTTAGACGCGCTTCATAACATACCCCGTGACCATGACCTGTTGATCCAATCACCGGGTCGAATAAACCTTATTGGGGAACATATAGACTACAACGGAGGGCATGTCCTTCCTGCCGCCATTGACCGGCATATCGAACTTTATTTTAAATTAAATTCTTCCGATCATTTCAATTTCTATTCCGAAAACCTCGATCGCTCCTTCAGTACCACCTTATCGGACCTGTTGCCCCGAACTACTCTCTGGGAAAATTTTGTCCTGGGTATTATCGAGCAATTTGTTGCCATGGGGCGCGCTCCAACCGAAGGTTTTGATTGTTACATCCGAAGTGAAATACCTATAGGAGCTGGCATAAGTTCTTCCGCAGCCCTTTTATGCGGGCTGGCGAAAGGGATCAATGAGCTATTCTCCCTGACCGTTTCGGACCTTGAACTCATTCTCCTCGCCCAGCGGGCAGAATACAAATACGTGGGAACCCATTGTGGGGTCATGGACCATTTTGCTGTTATAAAAGGGGTTCCTAATGGCCTGCTCTTCCTTAATTGTCAGACACTGAACTATGAGATTGTTCCTGCCAACCTCGATCCTTATGAGATCGTCTTACTTAACACCAATGTTTCGCATAGCCTGGAAAGCAGCGAGTACAATTTGAGGAGAAAGGAATGCGAACAGGCCTTATCTCTTATCAACAAATCAAATCCGCTCTATTCATTTCTGGCAGATGTCCCTCATGCAACACTTTCAAAACACAAGGATACTATGGCCCCCACCCTTTACAAGCGGGCTACATATGTTGTGGAAGAAAATAGCAGGGTATTAAAATCGGTCGAATTTATCAGGGAACACAAGCTGGAAGCATTTGGCGAATCGTTATACGAATGCCACCATGGCCTTCAAAAACTGTACGAGGTGAGCTGCCCTGAATTGGACTTTTTGGTGGCCTTTGCAAAAACCAGGAAGTATATTGCCGGAGCCAGAATGATGGGAGGCGGATTTGGAGGGTGCACCATAAACCTTGTGTTGAAGGAACATTCGGAGGCTTTTGTAAAAGAAATATCCGCGGCTTACTCCGATGCCTTTCAAATTACCCTGACGCCACTCAAGGTAAACATCGGTGGCGGTGTAACACGCCTGTAACTTGTCTGAAGAGTTGCTACATTATACCTCAGAATAAACAGCCCCTTTTTAACTATTTGAACGTATTGTGATAGCTGGCATTTTCCTTATAATGTTCTTTCAAAATACGCGCTATTTCAGCTACTGTTTTTGAAGCATCGTCTTTGGAAAAACACAAAGGTGGTTTGGTTTTCAGCACGTTATCATATGGCCCGTCCGTACTGATCAGGATGTGCCGGTTTCTCATTTCATTCTTTATGTAACGTGCCAACCCGGTATCGGGCTCCCCGGTCGTCTCCTTTACCAATTCGACCCCAAGAAACAAGCCGGAGCCACGGACATCCCCTATACACGGGTATTTTTTTTGAAGTTCCATAAAAAGGGCTTTGTAATGGTCCCCGACGATCTTTGCATGTTCTTGTAAGCCTTCTTCTTCAATAACCTCAAGAACGGACAGGGCGATCGCACAGGAAACCGGATTGCCGCCAAAGGAGCTGAAGAATTCCACCCCATTCTCAAAGGATGCCGCTATTTCGGCCGTACAAACGACTGCCCCCATCGGATGCCCGTTGGCCATGGGTTTGCCAAGAATGACCATATCAGGGACCACTTCCTGGGCCTCAAATCCCCAAAAATGATCGCCCAAACGACCAAATCCTGTTTGCACTTCATCAGCAATACATAAGCCGCCCTGTTTTCTGACGGACGGATACAAATTCTTTAAATACCCCTTAGGCAAGGGTACCTGTCCCCCACAGCCCAGTATAGGTTCACAGATAAAAGCCCCAACGGGTACTTCCGCATGGTGAAGTAACTGAGTGGCTTCTTCGGCATAGGCCCTGCCGGCACTTCCATTGTCATTGGTGTACCTGCCCCGGTAGGTATCAGGCATGGGTGTCACCAAAATAGGTGCCTCTTTCCCGGGTCCCTTCGGGTTATTGAATTTGTAATGGCTTACCCCCACCCCGGAAAGTGTATTGCCATGATAACCGTACTCCATGACCATAACGCCTTCGCGTGCGGTATGCATCCGGGCCATACGCAGGGCAAGGTCGGTAGCCGCACTTCCCGAATTCACAAGAAAAACCTTGTTTAAGGTATCGGGAAATTTAGACAGCAGCCTTTCTGCATAGGTATCTAAGGCGTCGTACAAATACCTGGTATTGGTATTGAGGGTGGCCATTTGACGCTGGCCTGCTTGCACCACCTTTGGGTGGCAATGCCCTACATGCGGGATATTATTATACGCATCCAAATAGGTATTTCCATACGCATCATACATGTATTGAAACGCAGCCCCTTTCATATAAACAGGGGTGTCATAACTTACCGATAAGATAGTGCTCATGTGGTCATGGCGTTTTTCCAAAAGTCGGTCAACCGCCAATGGCTTCTCAACAGAAAAACCGGCAGCTTGCAGGAAACTGTTCGTTGCTTCAATCGGGTTGATGGCCAGCCAACGGTGAAGCATTTGCCACGCATTTTTTTCACTCACAAATGCGTAGTCATTATCGCCTCCCTCCTTTCTTGCATAGGCCGAGTTGCAGATGCTGATGCAGAGTCGGGCCGCAATGAGATAATAAAGTATCCTGAGTTCTTTCTTTTGAAGCGGGAGTATTTCATGGTACGATTGGATGAGGATAGCCGCCCAGGCAAGCGGCTCTTCCTTGTCATAGCACCCGTAGGTAATGGCAATAGCCAGTTCATTGATCAACGAGGTATGGGCCATATCCCCAAAATCTATAAGCCCGGAAATCTTTTCCTTATCAATTAATATGTTCCATTCATTTGCATCATTGTGTATAATGGCGGTCCTTAATTCAGGAAGAAGCGGCACTACCCTTTCCTCGAACTGCTGAATGAAATAGTGGACGATACTTCGTTCCTTTGGATCAGGAATGCAGTGGAGGTCTTTTTTGCTCAGGCTCAGGTATTGAATATCCCATTTCCATTTCCTGGCTTCGATCCTGTAATTCACAAAACCCTGCAATTTTAGGTCTATTGTTGCCAAAAACCTTCCTAAGGACCGGAACACCTCCGGCGTATGGGAAACCTCTGCCATAAAGGTTCCGTGAAGGTAAGACAACATCCTGAAGATCATTTTATTGCCATCGCTATTCATCACCCCACAATAAAGACCGTCTAACAGGGGTATCGATTTCGGGGTATGTACCGGGGCTTGCTGCTGCAGAAACAACAAGGCCTCATTTTCTGCTTCCACCAGTGATAAGGTATCCTTCGTAAACGGATAGGTTTTCAGGATATAGCGTTCCGTTTCCGTTTCTACCAGGTAGTTGGCATTATCCATACCATTGAGTTTTTCAACCCTGGTGGCGGTTATTCCGTAGTGGTCCTTTAGGATGGTCTTCATTAAGGGCGGTAAAAATAGGTTGCATTACTTTTTTAGGATCTTTATCAGCAAAATATCACTGATATACTTGTTATTAATACCCGGCTGCCTGTCCGTCCTTACGCGACTCTGAAGCTCCTGTATAAACCCTGTTTTCGGTATCTACCCCAATAGCCTGATAGCCGCCATAGATCCCAACGGAGAAGGCGATACGATGCCCTTTCTTCCGCAGTTCCCGAATGGTTTCGTAGTCAAACCCACTTTCCAGGTTTAAAATTCCACCATTTGTCATGACCGAACCGGTAGGCTGGGAACTACCGCTATGGCGCATCCGTGGGGCGTCGCCTGTCTCCTGCAGGTTCATCCCAAAGTCGACCATGTTCACCACTACCTGGGTATGCCCTTGCGGTTGTACTGCGCCACCCATCAAACCAAAACTAACCAGCGGTTTCCCGTCTTTGGTTATAAAGGCCGGGATAATGGTATGGAAGGGTCTTTTGCCGGGCTGCAGCGCATTGGGATGATTCCTGTCCTGTACATTAAACATCTGTCCGCGGTTCTGCAATACAAAGCCCAGTCCATCCGGCACCATCCCGGAGGCAAATTCTGAATAAATACTCTGGATAAGGGACACCATATTGCCTTCCTTATCCGCCACCGTTAAATACGTGGTATTCCCGGTTTCGATCTCCAAATCACCGGGTGCAAAGCTGTTGGCCGCCTTATCAGGATCAATCAGGGCCCGTCGCCGGGCGGCGTACTCCTTCGATAAAAGTTGCGAAAGTGGGATCTTATTGAAATCGGGGTCCGCATAGAATTTCGCCCGGTCCTCATAGGCCAGTTTCTTTGCTTCGGTAAGCACATGAAGGTATTCGGTACTGCCAAAACCCATGGAGGCTATGTCAAAGCCTTCCAGAATATTTAGCATTTGCAGCACCGCAGTGCCCTGACCATTTGGAGGGAGTTCCCAGATATCATAGCCCCTGTAATTTGTGGAGATGGGCTCCACCCAGTTGGATGTATGGCTGGCCAGGTCCTGATAGGATAGAAAGCCGCCATGTTTTTTCATAAAGTTATCAATAGTACGAGCAATGTCTCCTTTGTAAAAAGCATCCCGTCCCCCCTTAGCGATCATTTCGTAGGTATTGGACAGGGCAGGGTTTTTGAATACCTCGCCTTTTTTTGGGGGCCGCCCATTGGGTAAATAGGTAGCCGAAAAACCGGGCAATCCTTCCATGCCTTTATAATTGTCTGCCATTTCAAAAGCAATGACCTCCGATACAGGAAACCCTTCACGACCATAGTTGATAGCCGGCTGTAATAGTTCTGCCATGGGCAGCTTACCAAATTTCTGATGCATGGCAAACCAGCCATCTACGCAACCGGGCACGGATACAGGCAGTGGTCCATGCAGGGGAACGTATTTTAGTTCCCGCTCCATAAAATAGTCGATCGTAAGCGATTTGGGTGCCCACCCACTTCCGTTAAAACCATACAACTTCTCTTCTTTTGCGTCCCAGATAATGGCAAAGATATCGCCGCCAATACCGCAACTGGCAGGCTCTACCAAACCAAGCACCGCGTTGGCGGCAATGGCTGCATCCATGGCACTGCCCCCTCTTTTCAGAATATCCAGCGCCACCTGGGTAGCCAACGGCTGGCTAGTGGCCGCCATTCCGTTCCGTGCCAATATTTCTGACCGCGTGGTAAACGTTTCGCCGGTGAGCCGGTCCTGTGCATCAGCCGCAATGGTAAGAAATAGCGCGATGAAGGAGGTAAAATACTTTATCATAGTAATCGGGTTTAAGTTTTCTAAAACTAGCAAAAAAATAAGTGGATACAAGGCAATTCCACAGTCAATTAAGCAACAAGTTATAATTCAACCATTGATTGCCGGAGTGGCATTCTATACCTTTTTGTGGAACCAGCAGGAATGTAGTAAGTTTACTGTTGAATGGAGTGCATTTACGCACCAGAAGCAAACCTTACCCGACATGCGCGCAGCCGTTTTTGAAAAATTTCAGGGACCAATCACCATCCAAAAGGTACCGGACCCTGCTCCCAAAGAGGATGGTGTAGTAGTAAAAGTAACCGCTACCGGATTGTGCCGGAGCGACTGGCATGGCTGGATGGGGCATGACCCTGATATCATCCTGCCACACGTGCCCGGCCATGAACTGGCAGGCACTGTTGAAGCTGTTGGAAAAAACGTTCGTCATGTTGTGGTTGGAGACCGGGTTACCGTGCCATTTGTTTGTGGGTGCGGCTCTTGCGGGCAATGTCTTTCAGGGAACCATCAGGTATGCGACCACCAGTCGCAACCCGGCTTTACCCATTGGGGATCGTTTGCAGAATACGTGGCATTAGACTATGCCGATGTTAACCTGGTGAAACTTCCGGCGGGAATTACGGATGTCACGGCGGCCACACTGGGATGCCGTTTTATTACCTCCTTCAGGGCTGTTGTAGAGCAGGGCAAGGTTAAAGGCGGACAATATGTGGTGGTACACGGTTGTGGTGGCGTGGGGCTGTCTGCCATCATGATCGCCACTGCACTGGGCGCCCAGGTAGTAGCCGTAGACATCAAGGACGACACCCTGGCCCTGGCCGGGGAAATGGGCGCGGTAGCGTTGGTCAATGCCTCGAAGAGTGCGGATGTGGTGGCAGAAATAAAAGCCCTGACCCATGGAGGCGCCCATGTCTCACTCGATGCCCTTGGAAGTGCAACCACCTGCTTTAACTCTGTGGCCAACCTGCGTAAAAGAGGCAAGCACATCCAGGTAGGCTTGATGACAGGCAACCACCAACATCCAAAGATCCCAATGGACCTGATCATTGCCGGGGAATTGGAGCTACTGGGAAGCCACGGGATGCAGGCATTTAAGTACCCGGAAATGCTGGCCATGATCCAAAATGGCAGCCTGCATCCGGAAAAACTGATTGACAGGACCCTTTCGCTAGAAGAAGCGACACTGGCCTTACCCCTAATGGATACCTTTGCTCACAGGGGTGTAATGGTGATCAATTCTTTTTGACTGTTACTCCCAGGGTACTGTAACTAAGCACCGTAAGAAGAAGCAGTACAAAATGCTTTTTTCACTATGATATGTTGCTAAGGGTTATTTTCCTTTTAAACTCAAGGCAAAGCCACCGCCTGGGGCCAAGGGTACGGAAATACTATCGGCACTTGTTACCTCCATAGTTTTTATTTCATACGATTGTGGATTGGTATCCCAGTGGGCATCAGGGCCGTCTTCATAGAGAATGGCCTCATAGGTCTTTCCGGGTTCCAGGAAGTCGAGCGAAATGGTTTGGGTACGTCCCTCTTCATTGGTAATGCCTCCTACAAACCAGTTGCCACTGCCTCTTTCCTTTCGGGCGATCGTCACAAATGCACCCACTTCCCCATCCAGCACATGGCTCTCACTCCAGTCTACGCCAACGTCCCTGATAAATTGCAGGGCAGGGTGCGGTTTTCCATTTTCCGTATAATGTTCCGGTAGGTCGGCGAGCATCTGAATAGGGCTATAGATCACCACATACAGTGCCAGCTGATGGGCCAGCGTGGTACTTACCTGATTGTCTGGCTTGTATTCGTCAAACTTAATGTTAAAGATTCCCGGGGTAAAATCGATGGGGCCTGCCAGCATGCGGGTAAACGCCACTGTAGGCAAATGGTTGGGCGGGTTACCCCCGTCTGCAGCCCAGGCGTTGAACTCCTGTCCACGGAGCCCTTCCCTGGCAATGGCATTTGGATAGGTTCTTCGTTTTCCGGTGGCCTTGATAGGTTCATGGGCATTGACGGCGATCTTCATTTTTGCCGCTTCTTCCAATACTTTATGGTAATGACGTACCATCCATTGTCCGTGATGGTATTCTCCTTTGGGAATGATCTTGCCTACATACCCCGTCTTCACGCTATTCATGCCATTGTCTTTCATAAATTTATAGGCCACATCCATCTGTTTTTCATAGGTCAGCGGTGCAGCGGAGGTCTCATGGTGCATAATGACCTCCACGCCCTTCTCTTTGGCATAGGCCATCACCTTGTCAAAATCGTAATCGGCGTAGGGGGTCATAAAATCGAATACCCCTTCCCGATCATCTGTATTGATCCACTTGTCCCAGCCTGTATTCCAGCCTTCCACCAACAGGCCTTTGATACCATTGGCCGCCGCAAAATCGATATACCGCATCGCATTTTCGGTGGTGGCCCCATGGTTGGGCAAGGTCTCGCCTGAATTCGTAAATGTATTCATGCTCTGGCTGCCTTCCATGTCCCAGGTAGATTTCCCCAGGTGCATTTCCCACCAGATACCCACATATTTCATAGGTGTAAAGTAGCTTACATCTCCAATGGCATTGGGCTCATTGAGGTTCAATACCATTTTGGATTCAATAAGGTCGCCCGCCCTTTCCGCAATTTGAATCGTACGCCAGGGGGTATTAAAAGGTGCTGAGATCCGGGCTTTACCCTGTAGTCGTTCGGAGCCTACAAGTTCACTTACCATGCTGTTATTGGTAGTATCTACCTTAAGGGTCATCCCTGCGTAGTCGGTGAGGTCCGCTTCATGGAAACTGAGATAAACCCCCTCTGCCGTTTTCATGGTGACCGGCGTATTCACGGCATTTTCCGGGATATAAGTGGCAGCCAGGTTGACGTTATTCTTCATGGCCAATGCGTTTATCTCCGAAAATTTTGTGGCATGGTACAAATGCTCGTAAATATCCCAGTCGCCAGGTTGCCACCACACCTGATGGTCTCCGGTGAGGTTAAACTGGGTGTTCTCGTCCGTGATGAGCATATCTTTCATATTGGGTTGCTCCGGGAATTCATAGCGGAAGCCCACCCCGTCATCAAAGAGGCGAAAGACAATGTCCATTTTTCTGTTAGGGGCTTTCGTTTCCTGGAGCGAAACTCTGGTTTCATGATACTTATTCAGTACAGAATCCTGCTCCCCCCAGGGCATGGCCCAGGTCTCAGAAAAGTCTTTTTGCCTAATACCCGTTACTTCAAAACCATCCTTAAGGGAAGGTTGGTCTTTAAAATCGAATCCCATGGTGGAAGGAAGGATAAGCGGTGTGCCTTTATAAAGCACCTCATATTGCGGGGCTCCCTGTTCATTAAGGGAAAAATTCAGGGTGATGTTATCATTTGCCAAGCTAGACGTACTGTCTCCTGAAGAAGTACAGTCAATAAGGCAAAAGGCCAGGATACAAATACCTAAAAACGCGGAATACTTTTTAAAAATGGATGTCATTATATGTTTGATTTGTTTGAACGGTCCTAAAGATAAAAAAGAAGGGGCATACCTGCTAATATGCAGGTGTCTTTCACTGTTTACAGTACACTATTCGCTGTCCTTCAGGAAGGAGACTTCCAGGGAAGTTCCCTTGGAGGTATAGATGTAATACCCTTCCTTCAATTCAGGGTCTACGGTACTTTTCATGATCCGGAACGGATCGCCATCCTTAGGTTCTGGCAGTAGCAATTGCAATTCCCATTCAGGATTTTCCTGGGTGATGGAAATGGTAACCTCGCCTTCATCATCGGTTCTATAAAAGACAGAAACGGCATTGTCTGCTATTTGCACATTTTCCAGGGAAGCGGTTGGCCAGGCATCGGGCATTTGTGGGGTGATCACCACCTTTTTTCCGGCAGCTTGCGGCCGAATGCCAAAGAATTGCTGTACGATGGGGATGGCAAAACTATAGATGTTCCAGGCCTGGGTCATCATCCCATAATCGGGCGAAACCTCGTACATACTCCCCGGAAGGGCAAAACTAAAGGTCCTGGCCATACGCTGCAGGTAGTTCAGGGCCTGGTTGGGCCTGCCATAATTATTCTCGGCCACTACCTGCACCCCGGTAGGAAGGGTCATAACAGCCCCTGTATAGGAAAAGACCTTGGAGCCTTTAAAGGACCCGTCATCCGAACCTGCCGATGCATCCCTGTCTATACCTGTGACAAATACGCCAAAGGGATTAACGAAGGTTTCGGCGGTGGCAAGGGCTCGCAGCGCCTTATCAGGGGCTGCCAGTTTCATTTCCATGGGCGTATTCACCACCCAGTTATGGTGCACTACAAAGGGCCTTGAAGTTGCTGAAGGATTTGCTAAAATAGCTTTTTTGGTAGCCTCCAGTTCTGCTACGGCCCAGGGTTTGTTTAACGTATCGGCACGTACTATGGCATCCTCAATGAGGTGAAGCGCTTGCTCGTCCGTGCCAATAAAATCGGCATAAGAGTTGAACTCCTCCGACCAGAATTCTATATTGATCTTTTCCTTCAACGAATTGGCGGTTTTTTGGTAGCTGTCGGCCAGGGAAGTATCGCCCAGCTCTCTGGCCATTTGGGCAGCATCGGCGAAGGCGCACTGCGTATACACGGCTACGTCTATCATCTCACTATCCAGCCCGTGGATCTCCATCATCCCAAAACCATCCGGAAAGCCATTCCCGTTGGCATCTTTTTCACGCATCAGCCATGCCAATCCCTTTTTAACGGCAGGGAAATAGCGTTCTAAAAATGCTTTGTCCCCGTTCCACTGATAGACCTCCCAGATCAGGGAGGCAAACTGTGGTGTTTCGTTAATATTGCCTTCATTAAAGACCGCACCGTTGGTAGACACTTCATGCACAATGCGTCCATTACCATTGGTAGCTTCCGAAAGGCTGTCGAGCAGCGAAATGGTCTTATAAACAGCATCGGTCTGCCCCACGGCCATATAGCCCTTGAGGGCATATTCACTATCTACCCCAAACCACCAGGGGTAGTCCGGAATACCGGCCGTAATACCAGTGCCAATTTCCGGAACGGTTCGTACCAGCCAGTCGCTATTGTATTTCAGCCATTCAAAGGTTTGCTGCAGGTGTTGGTCGGGAATGGTAAGTTTGGACATCCGTTCCAGTTGGGCATATCGGGCCTGCTTCGTTTTAAAAAGGGCAATGGATCCTGCCTGCAAGGTTTTATAGGTAGCCAGCGCAGCCGCTTCTGAAATATAGGACCCGGCGATGGCAATAGTAAGGTTCCTGGATTCTTTGGCGCCCAGGGAAACGGGATACGTAAGTGCCCCTGCGGTACCCTGTCCGCCATAGGCAGTCGCCATAGCTGTATGACTTACAGAGGGAACATTGGCACCAAAGGTTACATACCATGGATTAAGGCTGTCTTTAACCACCCAGGTATCGGTGGTTTCATTAAAATACCCGGTGTCCGGACCATCGATCATTCCGGTACGTTCGCCCAGCCAGGTGGGCCGAAGATCGGCATAGCCAACAAAATTGACCTCGAATTCCTGCGGACGATCAGCTTCATTTGTCAGCACCAACTCAATCAGGATGCCTTCCTCGTCATCAGGCACAAACTGCCAGCGTTCTGCTGTGAGTTGCTGCCCGGTGAACTTATAGGTATGCTTGTTGGCAAAGGGATAGTTTATGAAGGAATCGGCCTCGTTGAGCGTTGTTGTAAATGCATCACTGCTTAGCGTTATTCCAAACCCATCCAAAAGCTTTATGGGGTGGTCCCAGATGCCACCCATCTCATTTCTGATATGCCAGCCCAGCTCCGGAAAGCTCCCGTCCTGGTGACCCACCATGTACACCCGGTTCCCTGCGGTGACGAAAGGGGAGTTCAAATAGGCTTTTTTGCCTGCTATTCTCGGAATGTCTTGCAGTGAACTACCAAAGGTTTCGGGTTGGGGCACGTGACAGCCAAGAAAAAAAAGAGCTGCCAATAAAACGAAGATTCTCATTGGGTATGATTTTATGTAACCGATCTTGCTTTTAAACCCGCTATAAAAAACAGTGAAATAGGCGCAGAATGCGAACGCAACCTTGGCCTTACCTTATTCTTTCAAAGGGATCTTATTATGACTGTTAACACTGAGGAGTGTGTCAGAAAATATACCGCTTTGGAGCAGCTCATTGAGAGATGCACTGGTCCAGTTGACCTCCAGGTAGTGGTCCCCATCGCCTTCATAAATCTTCTTTAACCCGGGTATTTTCTCCAGGTCTTCCTCATTGATATAGCGGGCGACAATGGCTCCGTCAGCCTTTACTTCCATGAAAATGAGCGTCCACCATTCATACTCCTCTTTTATATTCAGCATATAATTATTGCCCGATACCTTTCTCAGGAAGGCTTTTTTCCCCAGGGCAATTTCGATGATCGAACGTTCCGAAAAATAAAGGGTGTCTTCTTTTACCGTATAGGGGTATCCGCCTTTTAGCTTTATTTCCTCGTCTTTATCGAGGAGGTATATTTTCTGGTCTTTCAGGATATAGGAGCCGGAAGTATCGACCTCCGCTTGTGGTATCTTTTTTTCGGTGTAGTCTACACTTAAGAAGTAGTCCGCACCAAAGATGATGGAATCGTTTTGGTCCATATAGAGCCCCCTGATCGCTTCAGGAAAGGTTTCAATATTTACTTCATCTACCGGCTGTGGTGATCTAAAATAGAACTGATCGCAGCTTTGGAGCAACATCCCCAGCGCCATCAAAGCGACAGTTATAAAGAGCGGTTTTTTCATCTTGGTTGTCTTTAGCCTGATCAGGATCCTAATGGTAATTCACCTACTGAAAGCAGTGAATATTAATGGATACGTCACGTTTCCGGTTATAATAATAGCTCTTCTGTTGTTATAAAAAGAAACCTTATTTCTCCGGGAAAGCGATCGTAATATTACGGTATTCTACCGGACCGTGATCGCCCTGCAATAAAATAGGACCCGGCGTTCCTTCTTTGCTGTCAAGAGCACCCCCGGTGATGCCAGGGATGATCTGCCGATGGATAATGGTCTGCCCGTTGGCAACTACTGTTACCCTTCTTCCAACGAGGGTGATGTCATAACTTTGCCATTCTCCTGCTTTTTTAGCTACATTCTCATTGGGTGTCAGGAATCCGTAAACACCTCCTAAATATACAGAAGAAGGCTCTTTTCCGTAACTATCCTCTACCTGCACCTCATAGCGCCCACGAAGGTAGACACCGGAGTTGGAGTGTTCGGGAAAGCGAAATTCAATATGCAGTTTAAAATCCATAAAACGCTCCTCCGTCATCAGGTTAGCCCCTGAGGCCGGACTGGTCAATACCCCATCCTTTACGAACCACTGGTTGGCTGCACTCCCCGGAGCCGCGGTCCAGCCGTCGATAGCATTTTCTTTTAATAAGGATCGGGGTTTAGACCATTTTGCAGGTTCGGGCGTCAGGAGTTTCGGTGCCCGCACACCATGGAAGGCATGTGGCTGGCCCATATGGTCCAGGAGGTTACCCTCCATGGCATCCTGATTCACAGTACCGGTTAGATGCATATAAAGGGACCCGCTCCATTGCGGGGGAATACTAAAGTTAAAACCGTGATCTTTAAAATATACTTCCGATATGGGCCGGGCACTACCGGAAACACCTACGTAATGACCCACCAGGGCCTTGTTCCCCGATTGCTTCACCTCCAGCCAGGAAGGCAGCCACTGGTCGCCATATTGCACCTCCAGGTCCCACCAACCGATCACTTCCGGGGTTTCCTGAGCTGTCAGGTTGAAATTAACGAGAAATATAAGAAGGCATAAGGGCCTTGCCAACCTAGAATAGATCTTTTCCATGAGTAGTTTACTTTTACAGATAGTCTCGTAAATATAAAAAATATATCTTGTTCCATTAGTACCAATCCAACCTAAAAAAGGCTACCGTACAGCTTATCGGAAAGGAGGTGTTAGTCCATTTCAGCCCGTTTCTCGGTTCGTTCCAGATGTGCTTGCTGTGCCTCCCTGCTGAACCACACATCCCTTAATTCCTTGGCTGCATAAAGGGACAGCTGATCACCCACATGGGGGTTGCCTGACTGTGTGGCATTGCCGTAAGACAGCAGGGCCTTCGCCTGAACCCCGTCCCCGAATTCCGTTACACAAACATAGCTGTCTCCGTGATAGGCATAATACTTGCCATCTTCGGCATTGTAATAATTCATGGTCCGGAAAAGCCCCAGGCTGCCAAAGCCCCCGTTGCCGGGAAATTCCTGTTCCCCTACTTTCACACGAAAGAGGTCGCCGTAGGGCATTTCTAAGGTACCGAATGCAGATTGCATCCCTTCGGCTCCCCTTTTAACAGCTGCCAGAAGTTCCTGGGGATCGTTCATCCCATCAGGGGTATTCATAGGGTCACCAAAGGTCCAGTCTTCGGCAAAGACCTTTTTCCCCCTTGTTTGGTTGATGACATTGATGAAGAGGATAGCCCCCTTGCTTTCGGCATCAAAACGGGTGTCCCATGCCAGCAAATCATCCAACGCAGCTGTAGTAAGGCTGTCTGCGCTTAGCCCCCTTAGTTCCTTCAGCTCTTCCTGAAGCCTCAAGGCCATCTCGGACCGGGTATCGTGTTTTAGCCTGATGAAATCGTCCATTGTCAGGTCAGAAGCCTCACTAATGAGCCTTGCAGACCGCTGTGGCCGAAAAGCCATGGAATTAGGGGCCACATGGGAGGCGTAATCCGATGGTTTCAAGACAGGGGGAATAGTACTAGTATACGGCGGATCGTTCGCATTTTGGATCCAGTGCGTTTCAGGATTTACATAGGAAGGAACCTCATCGCTGGTGTAAAAGCCCTGCCATAACTCCTCACTGGAAGTAGTGGCCACCGTGTTTTGCCACTTCTCCCAATCGCCGTTTTTTCTGGGTACATTTCCCCCGAAGTGATAGAGAATGTTCGCTTGGTCGTCCGCATAGATCACATTGAAAAGCGGGAGCGCACTTTGCTTCAGCGCCGCTTTGAAATCTGCCAGGTTTTGGGCTTCCCCCATCGCACGCCATTGACCAATAGGATTAAAGACCCCATCCATATTGGGCCAGCTAAGCGTTAGCGCCTTATCTTCGGATTCCCTCAGGACGAGCCCGAAAGCCGAGCGCTTACGAGCCACTTTCATGGTTTCCATGGTTCCATCTGTATTCCTAATGAGCGGAATGCTATCTGTTTCAAAATCCTTGAATACCCCGTCTATTTCATACTGCCCGTTTTGGATGGTCAGTTCATACAGGTCCGTATTATCCAGGGTATTCACGGTGTGGGTCCACCCCAGGTGTTCATTAAAGGCGATCCCCAGAGCGGGCAGGCCTACCAAAGTAGCCCCATATAAATTATTCTCACTGGTCGTCAGTTGTGCTTCAAAGAAGAGCCAGAAATCGAACCAGGGCAAATGGGGGTTGGCGAGTAACATAGTAGTTTCCTTAGCTGTTTTTGGACCGTTGATGGCCCAGGCATTAGACCCGGGGGTCCATTCTTCCGCAGTACCCAGTTCATCACTGATCAAAAATTCGTAGTACATGACCCGGAAGGCGTGCATCATGACGTCTTCGGGGGTTACCGGAAGGACCACCTCAAAGGCATCGGTAATGGCATCCGGATGTTTTGCAGCATAGCTGTTGATCCCTGATGCAAAGGCATCGACCATCTGCTTGTCCTGTTGTGGAAGCTCCCGGTAGACCTTTTGGGCACTTTCGATAATCCCGAGCTGGTGGAGAAGCACATCGCGTTCAAAATCACCCTGCCAGTATTCACTTGCTTTACCCCTTCCTTCCCCGTATAATTTTAAAATAAGGTCGCCGTGGTTGTGCATTTGTGCCCAGCCCAGCATGTAATAGAGGTCCTGATCGGTAGACCCATAAATATGAGGAATACCCCAGCTATCCCAGAGGATCTCGCTTTCTGTGATCTTATTTGCAGGATTACAGCCGACTAAAAAAATGAGCAGAAGACTAAAGAGGAGTTGTTTCATAAGAGCATGGTATTATTAGTTAAAAAGGATATCAATTAAAAGAAAGGAAACGGACGAGGCCGGCATGGTACACCCCTATAAAGGGAGCGGAGTGCCTGATGCTAGTGACGGAAAAATCGGATCATAGAATGGTCTGCAGTTAGTACTGGAATTAAATATACTACTTTTCGCAGAGAATTTTTTGAAAGTCGGGAAGATTTGTATATTTGGATTATATCCATTTTATTGGATTTTATCCATGATCTATACAAAATACTTTAGCGGGCTGATTGCCCAATACGGAAGGCCTAATATGAACGATGTTCAGTTCAGGCTTTTGATGAACATTGTACACCTGGAAGGACGGCTGGAGGGGATCAACTCCATCAAACGCAAGCTGGAAGGCACCCGGGAGGCACACCGATTTGACCTGGAGTTTTTCAACGTGCACAAAAAACTAACGGAACTTACCGGGAATTTACCCCCTGAGTCCTTGAAATCAAGGTTATTTCATTCCAATGATGAAGCTTAAACATTCGCCGTTTTACTTCTTATAACGCTTCCTGTGAAACTATTTTACAAGAAGCATAACGGCTATTAAAAACTACGCTCTGATTGTAAGTAAAATTATCGTATATTTTTTAGTTAAAATATTGATTATCAAAATTTTGTGAGATATGTAACCTAAGTTACACTAATAGCAAACAATGACTTTCATCAGTATTTTTCCTTTTTCTGGCTGTTACCTTTATACCATTGTAAACAACCGCAACCCGGGCTCTGGGGAAGGGTTCCCCATTAGGTACAAGGGTTGCCTAATGCATCATTCAATATGAAAAACTATCTGGTTACTTTCGCCTTTTCGCTCCTTGCTACGGCCGCCTTTTCACAGGCAGGGCACATTATGCAGGGGGTTGGTTCTGTAAACATGTCTATGGGTGGGGCAGCCACCGGACAACCTCTGGATATTTCCGGGGCCCTGCAATGGAACCCTGCCGCCATCTCCGTGTTTGATCAAAATCAGTTTAAGTTCGACATCGGGTTCTTTTTTTCATCCCCCGAGCTAAGTTCTACCGTCCCCGAATTCGATACCAGTGGGCAACCCACCGGCAATTTCTTTAGCGGCACCACCGCTGATGACAGGGGTGTATCTCCTTTACCAGCACTGGCATACGTGTGGACATATCCCGAAAGTAAACACACCTTGGGGGTATCTGCCTTTGGAATTAGTGGATTTGGGGTCACCTTCCCGGAAAGCACCACTAACCCTATTAACATGCCGCAAAGCATGGGCGGATTTGGCCGTGTAGAATCGGATTATAGCCTGCTGCAAGTAGGATTAACCTGGGCCTATGAAGTCTCCGATCAGTTTTCCATAGGGGTAGCACCTACCTTTAATTATGCTACGCTGAAATTGATACCCAACCCCACTGCTAGTCCGACAGCGGCAGGTTATCCTTCTGCCGACAAGGCAACAGCTTTAGGTTTTGGTGCACAGTTTGGCGTGTTCTACAACAGTCCTGCTGGCTTTAAAGCCGGGGCTTCCTATAAGACCAAACAATCCTTTGGCGATTTTAGCCTCGACAACACTTACCTGGATAACTCCACCGCCACCAATGATTTTAAGATCAACTACCCTGCCATATTATCGTTTGGCCTTGGGTATTCTTTGGGCAACGTAGACCTGGCCTTGGATTATCGTTTGGTCGATTATGAGAATACAGAAGGATTCGGCGAAAAAGGTTGGACCAATACTTTTTCCGTGGCCGGGTTTGGCTGGGAGAACGTCAACATTATCTCTGCCGGTATCCAATATAAAGGAGTGAACAAGCTGCCCTTACGTTTGGGTTACACCTACAGCTCCAACCCAATAAACAGTGATCTTGCCTTCTTTAGCGTACCCGCAACCGCTGTCATTAAAAATGCATTCCAGTTTGGGTTGAGTTATGAAGCGAGCCAGAAATTATCCCTTGATGCTGTATTTCACTACGGATCCAGCGGTGATGCCACTTCAGGGCCATTATTGAATCCTCAGTTCATTACAGCCGATAACCCATACGGAGCATTCCCCGGAAGCGAGGTTTCCTATGATATGACAACCTCCATGATCATGGTAGGGGTCAGCTATAAGTTTATCAAGTAACAGATTGATTGGAACCTACGTATGGATGACCAGAAAAAGCGATACCGAAAAAGCGGTATCGCTTTTTTTTAGGAACGCATCCTAATAAAAATTTGTAGCTTTAATTCATTATCAAAAACAACTGTCAACCGTTGCCAATGGAAAGCTCCTTCCCCTTTATTGCAGCCTTAATGGCCTCCATGCTCCATGTGATCACAGGACCAGACCATTTAGCCGCAGTAACGCCCTTTGCCATTGAAACCAAAAGAAAAGCATGGAAAATAGGCCTTTCCTGGGGTTTGGGCCATCTGGCCGGGATGCTTGGCATCGGTATCCTTTTTGCCCTTTTCAAGGAATTGATTCCCGTAGAACTGATTTCTAATTACAGCGAACAACTCGTAGGTTTTGTCCTCCTCGGAATCGGTGCCTGGGCACTCTACAAACTGTTTAAGAAAGAGAAAAGGCATGCGCATCTGCACGTACACAGTGAACAGGGACCTGCAATCCACAAGCATCCTCATGACCATAGCCATGAAGCCAGTCATCATCACCATCACCCAAAGACCTTACACCAAACCAATTTTGCCTCTTTTTCTATTGGGTTACTTCACGGGCTGGCAGGAATTTCACATTTCCTCCTCTTCTTACCGGTATTAAGTTTTGAAAACAATTGGGATGCCGCCTCTTATATTAGTGGTTTCGGAGCAGGTATTATTCTGGCGATGACCCTTTACACCTTTGTCATTGGAAAAGTTGCCTCCCTGTCAAAAAATGGCCATAATGATGTCTTCTTTAAGGGTATCCGTTTTTCAGGCGGCCTCTTCGCTATTATTATTGGGATCTATTGGATCTTCAGCACTTAACAGATACGGGGAAGTTGCTCGCCTAACAAGGGGCTCACAATGCGCTTCCCTCCTATACTGCTTTGCATAACCACTTTGGCGGGATGTTCCGATGTAAATTCACCAATGGTGGCCGCATTAATACCTTTCGGGTCCTTGCGCATCATTGAAAGCACCTCTTTTTCAATGTCGGCATCGACGATCACTACCATAACCCCTTCATTAGCCACGTACAAAGGGTCCAGACCCAATATTTCGCAGGCGGCAGCTACTTGTTTTTCGATGGGAAGGGCATTTTCCTCCAGCACCACCCCTTTTTTGATATCGGTTGCGATCTCAGAAAGTACACTGGCCAAGCCGCCACGCGTAGGATCACGAAACAGGTGGATCTTCTCGCCAAACGTATCCAGTAGCGCTTTCACCAGAAAATGTAAATGGGTGGTATCGCTTTCGATGGTCGATTCAAATTCAAGTCCCTCTCGCTGAGACATAATAGCCATGCCGTGCTGGGCCAGAAAGCCATTGACGATGATCTTGTCGCCAGATTTGATAGCCCCTGCAGCAATACGGGCTTTTGGGTGTACTGCCCCCACCCCGGTTGTGTTGATAAAGATCTGATCGCCCTTGCCACGTTCCACCACTTTTGTATCCCCGGTCACAACCTGCACCTTACAGGCATCTGCCGTTTCCTTGATCGAGGCTACAATGGCCTGAAATTGTTCCATGGGCAGCCCCTCTTCCACAATAAAGGAAAGGGTCAGGAATTGAGGAATGGCACCACACATGGCCACATCATTGACGGTGCCGTTCACTGCCAATTCACCAATATTGCCTCCCTTAAAAAAGATAGGTGAGACCACAAAGCTATCAGTGGAGATCGCCATAGGCCCTTCAATTTTTATGATGGCCCCGTCGTGCTTCTGATCGATATACGAATTACTAAAGGTTTTGAATATAATGTCGTCTAAAAGGTCACGGGTCATTAATCCGCCACTACCATGACCTAAATGAATATGCTGATATCCTTTTTTTGATTGCTCCATAAATTAGGACGAAATTAAATTATCTGAATAGTGATAGTAGGCCGCACAGGCCCCTTCTGAAGAAACCATAGGAGCACCCAGGGGATTGGCGGGTGTGCAGGCTTTTCCAAACTGGCTGCATTGATGGGGCTTTTTAATTCCTTTCAGGATTTCTCCGGCAATGCAATGGGGATTCTCCGGGGCATCCATGGCCTGAATACCAAATTTGAGCTCAGCATCATAGAATTCATAGGCCTTTTTGAGTACATAGCCACTATTTGGGATGGTCCCTATGCCCCTCCAGGCCCTGTCGCCAATCTCAAAAATGGTATCGATCACTTTCATTGCTTCCAGATTCCCCTCTTCTTTTACGACCCTTGCATATTGATTTTCTACTTCATGCCGGCCTTCTTCGAGCTGCTTTACCGCCATGTAGATGCCCTGTACCAGATCCAACGGTTCAAAACCTGTAACGACGATCGGTATCCTGTAACGATCGGCCAGGGGATGGTATTCTTTCATCCCCATGATAGCGCATACATGGCCGGCCCCCAGAAAGGCATTAATGCTGCAAAATTCGTCGTCCAGGATGCCCTGCATGGCAGGAGGCACCAGCACATGGGAGACCAACAGGGAATAATTGGTAAGCCCTTCCTTTTGTGCATGCAATACGGACAAGGCATTGGCGGGAGCAGTGGTTTCAAACCCCACTGCGAAAAAAACCACTTCTTTATCAGGATGTTCCCGGGCGATCTTTACCGCTTCCATAGGAGAATAGAGGATACGAAGATCTCCCCCATCTGCTTTGGCCTCCTGCAGGCTTTTTTTACTTCCCGGCACCCGTACCATATCCCCGAAGGAACACACAATAACCCCTTGCTCCAATAGTTCAATGGCTTTATCGATCAGATTCAGTGGGGTAACGCAGACAGGGCAGCCAGGGCCATGGATCATCCGGACCTCATCGGGCAATAGGTCCAGGATACCATTCCTGACAAGGCTGTGCGTTTGTCCGCCACAGATCTCCATGATGTTCCAGGGTTTGGTAACCGTCTGTTCAATCAGCTTTAAATAGCCTTTGGTTGCCTCCAGATTTCGGTATTCATTGAGGTATTTCATGATTCCGGTTTTAAGTAAATATAGTACGCCAGCTGGCCAAACGAGATATTCTCATCATTGGGCGATACCGCCGTATTAAAATAGAGCTTATAATTGTCTTTACCAATTTCCCGGACCATATCTACCAGGGTGGCATTTTGAAATACCCCCCCGCTACAAGCAATATGGCGAATTTTCAACCGGTCTGCCACCTGAAAAATAAGGGTGGCCAGCGTAAATAAAAAATTACGGATGAGTTGTTCTTTTGGAATTCCCCTCTGTAAATCGGCATGGATGCGCGTTATCAGTTCATAGGCAGGGATCATTCCATTTTCATCGATTGCCACATAAGCCTTACAGGCCTCCAGTTCATATCCGGAAATATAGTTCTCCAATAGCATGGCTGCTTCCCCTTCAAAGGAATTATGGTCGCAAATCCCTAACAGGGATGCCACCGCATCGAAGAGTCGACCAATAGAAGAGGTCTTCAAGGCGTTTTTTTGCTTCATGGTCCTGTAGATCCCCAGCACTCCACTAGTATATTTTTCCTCCAGTACATAGTCCATCGCAGCATTTGCCAATGAGAACAGGGACAGACGTGGTTCTACTGCCATTTTATCACCAGCCAGCCAATCAAAATACTCCAAATGGCCCAAACGGTCCATGCTACCGTCCTGATACCGGAAAAACTCCCCTCCCCAGACAGCGCCATCTTCACCATAACCGGTACCATCCCAGATGACCCCCAGTACCGCCTCGGTTTGCTCAAAAAGATGATGTTCTGCCAGAACAGCCGCGAAATGAGCCTTATGATGTTGGACGCCATAAACCTCAGCGCCCCAGATGGACGCCTGTGATAGCGCAAAACGGGTACTTCCATAGGCAGGGTGCAGATCGTGTAAAACAATATCAGGTGTTTTTTCAAACAGCCTGACGAAGGTCTCAGCAGTTTTGGCAAAACGCTGGTAAACGTCATAATGATCCAGATTACCCAGGTATTGGCTCAGGTAGAGAAAATCATTCGGGTAATAGGCGATCGTACTCTTTAAATGACCCCCCATAGCCATGACCTTTTTCAAACTCCCGGGCAAATGCCCATAGTAGTTGGGCGCATAGCCCCGCGAGCGTCTGAAGAGGATCTTTTGCTGGTATTTAGGGGAATATTTCAGTACGGAATCGTCTTGTGGATTGCTGATCTCCAGATCATGATGGAGGAAATAGTCGGCTACCCCCTTCAGCGTAACAACCGCTTCCTTTTCATCATGCAAGATAGGAGAGCCGTGCAGGTTTCCGCTGGTAGCCACTACCGGAACAGAGAGTTCATTCATCATAAGGTAAAGCAAGGCTGTGTAAGGCAGCATAATCCCTATCTGATGTAAGCCCGGAGCCAGCGCTTCCAGGGCCAGTTTCCCTTTAAACGGATGGGCATCCATGAGGACGATGGGCCTTTCTGTTCCCGTCAGTGCTGCTTCCTGAACCTGATTCAGGTTTGTCACGGCTTTTAGTTCATCGAGCGAAGGATACAGAATAGCAAAAGGTTTGGCAGGCCTTTTTTTTCGGCTGCGCAATGCTTGTACCACTTCATTATTTCGGGCATCACAACAAAGCAAATACCCGCTGGTATTCTTCACTGCAATAATTTTTCCACCAAGAATCAGGGAGGCGATCCTTTTAAAGACAGCTGATGGTTCTGTTTCCAGAGTAGTGCCTTCTGCATCCGTTAATACAATTTGTACCCCACAGTTGCTACAGGAGTTGGTTTGGGAGTGGAAGCGCCTGTCCATGGGGTCTTTGTATTCCTTTTCACATAGCGGACACATGCTGAACTGCTGCAAATTGGTATGGTCCCGTTCAAAAGGAAAAGAATTGGTGATGGCCCAACGGGGACCGCAGTAGGTACAGGTGGTAAAAGGATAGGCGTAGCGTCTGTTTTCGGGTTGCGTCACTTCCTTCTGACAGACCCCGCACAGGGCAAAATCGGGCGTAAGCTGGAGGTTGAGTTGGGCATTTTTCTCGGAGGGAACAATAGTAAAGGTATCGAAGGATTTTTCCGGTATCTCCTGGCGTGAATGCCCATTGATCCTGGCCACAACAGGCGGATGTTCCACAAGATGATGGTAAAAATGATCGAGTTTTTCCTTTGGGGCCGTTGCATAAATGATAACACCCTCCTCATTGTTGGATACGGTTCCTTTTATCTGATACTGAAAGGCTGTAGTATAAACAAAGGGTCGGAATCCGACCCCTTGTACCTGTCCGTTGATCACGATCTTATAGGTCATGATGTTGCCGTAAATTCGGCCTTCAACCCTGCAATAAGTGATAGTATCCGGTCAATAGTCCCCGGAATGGCTGCCTCTACATCTGGTGATAAGGCGACCGTCATAGGGGTTACTCCTTCCACTGAAATAGTAAATAGATGGATATCGGGTTTTGCGTCCGTAAGGTATACGGCTTCGATCATATCTTTTAACCCTACATCATGAACGCTTAAGGCTGTTGGAAAATCGGCTGCAAATTTGGGACGAAGAAGGGAAATAGTGCCTGCCGGCTGGCCATCCATGGTGGCATCTACAAAGATGACGGTTTTATACGCTTCAAAACAATTCAGCAATAAGAAACCACCCGTACCTCCATCGAGGATATCGACCCCTTCGGGCAGGGTTTTTTCGGCCATTTGCTGGATGAGGTGTACCCCGACGCCTTCGTCGCCCATCAGGTAATTGCCTACCCCCAGGACGAGGATACTTTGGGATTTATCCTTTTCAAAAAAGAACGCATCGCTACTCACGGCAGTAGGCGTCTTGACCATTCTAGAGATACTCATCCTTTTACACGTGTATTTTATATTAACTCACAGATTCTGGTTCCGGGTCTACCACAGGATGCTCTACATTGGTAATATTGGCTTTCTTTTTAGAAAGGCGCTCTGAGGAAACAAACTTATAGCCGCCGAACATGGAGGATACTTCCCCCCTGCCTTCGAGCCAGTCATGATAGAAAACCAGGTATACATGGATAAGCGTAAATAAAATGAACAACCAGGTTGCGGAATGATGTATGGTCCTGACAATAAAGTCGCCTCCCATAAAAGGAACCACCCAGGCAAACAGCTCAGGAAGCCACCAGCCGGACATGGAGGAATACAGCCCGAAACCGGTAAAGACCTGCACCAGTGCTATCAGGAAGAGTCCGATATAAGAAAGTGCCGCCAGGGTATTGTGGCCCACGCTAATGTTCCGAACATCGGGATGTTTCTCGTTCCCTAAAAAAATATCGACCCTTAACACATGCCAGAGATTGCGCCACATTTCCTTGTCTCTTGGAAAATAGGCTTTCCAGCTCGCAAAACGATTGCCGACAAAGGCCCAGTATACCCTGAGGATCATATTAAAAAAGAAGATATAGGCTGTCCCAAAATGGATGAACCGCACAGTGCCAAACCAATAGCTTTCACTCGCCTCGGCATTAGACATAATAGCAGGCGGATCGGCTATAATAAAACCAGTGATGGCCAGCGTAGTAATGGCCAGTACATTGATCCAATGGAAGATCCTGACCGGTAATTCCCAAACATAGACGCGTTTATAGGTTCTAGTTTTCATGAGCGCACTGATTTATTAGATATCACAACTCGAAATGTTCTGTACCTGTGAAATATGATTGCCATGCTCATCATATAAATGCACGGCACATGCCAAACAAGGATCGAAGGAATGGATGGTCCTTATGATCTCTAAGGGTAATTCCGTATCGGCCACAGGGGTGCCCAATAAGGTAGATTCATAGGCAGAGCGTTGTCCTTTGGGATCCCTTGGAGAGGCATTCCAGGTAGAAGGCACTACCAACTGGTAATTTTCAGTTTTACCATCTTTGATACGGATCCAATGGGCCAGTGAACCACGAGGGGCTTCTGAGAAACCGACCCCTTTGGATTCGGGCGCCCATTTCTCTGGCTCCCACTTATCCATATTGGCCATACGGGTATCGCCATTCTTGATATTAGCCAATAAGGTATTATAGAATTCCATGGTCCAGTTAGCGACCAATTGTGTTTCTATGCCTCGGGCAGCAGTCCTGCCCAAGGTAGAGAATAAGGCGCCTACAGGCACATCCAGATGGCTTAGGGCACCATTGACAGCCTCCTGCACTTCCTTATTACCCCTGGCATAATTTACAAGCAAGCGGGCTAGTGGCCCCACTTCCATTGGTTTTCCCTTCCACCTTGGCGTTTTGATAAAACTGTATTTCTGATCTACATCGAGATATTCATAAGGTGGTTTTGGACCGGAATAGTTGATGTTTGTTTCTCCATCCCAGGGATGTTTTCCTTTATCGGCCCCTTCTGCGTAATTATCGTACCAGGAATTGTTCACGAATTCCTCAATATCCTCATTTCGGTGGTCAACATCATATACTTTAGAAAGGTCGTGATCTAAAATGATCCCCTGTTGAAACTTGAAGTTGGAGACATCCTTGTACCCGTTGGTAGGGAAGTCGCCGTAACACATATAATTTCCGAAACCTTTTCCAATAGCGCCCCAATCCTTGTAGAAGGAAGCAATGGCCAGTAAGTCCGGAATATAAACCTGCTCAATGAATCGTTTTCCTTCTTCCAGGAGTCGGCCTACATAAGCCAACCGTTCCGCATTGATACCTCCCGGGCTTTCGGTATTGATAGCGCAGGCCATACCGCCAACAAGGTAGTTAGGGTGCGGATTCTTACCGCCAAATATTGTATGGACCTTGACGATCTCTTTTTGCCATTCCAGTGCTTCAAGGTAATGGGCAACTGCCAGTAGGTTCACCTCAGCCGGTAGTTTCATTTGTGGGTGGCCCCAATAACCGTTGGCAAAGATGCCAAGCTGCCCGCTTTCAACGAATTTAGTGACTCGTTTTTTTACATCGGAAAAATAGCCGGGAGAACTTTTAGGCCAGTTAGAAATACTCTGGGCCAGTTCTGAGGTTTTAACAGGATCTGCATTCAGCGCATTTACCACATCTACCCAGTCCAGGGCATGCAGATGGTAAAAGTGTACAGTGTGGTCATGCATATACAACGCCCCCTCCATGATATTCCTGACCAATTCCGCATTAGGCGGGATTTCGATCCCCAGGGAATCCTCCACGGAACGAACAGAAGCAAGTGCATGTACCGTTGTACATACCCCACAAGCTCTTTGAACAAAGGCCCAGACATCTCTTGGATCCCTGCCCTTTACAATATTTTCAAGACCACGAACCATTGGGCTGGAACTATAAGCCTCGGTAATTTTACCATCCTTTACCTCTACTTCGATGCGTAAATGACCTTCAATCCTTGTTATCGGGTCAACCACAATTCTATTTGCCATGATCTTTACTTTAAGATTCTAATTTTTTTTCATTCTTTTTACCACTCGAAATCTCACTTTTTAGTTCTTTTCGCTTGGAAATATTGGCAGCGATGGCGTGGGCCGCCAAACCTCCGGCCAATGCACCGGCAGCTACTTTTCCTATGGTATCGGCAGAACTTTCAATACCAAAACCCGCCAGGCCTGTAAGACGTTCGTAGAAAGGCCCGTTATCCCAGAAATCTTCTTCACTGCAACCTATACAGCCATGTCCGGATTGTATGGGGAAACTAACCCCGTTATTCCATTTTATGGTACCACAGGAATTATAGGTCATTGGACCCCGGCATCCTACTTTGTACAGGCAATACCCATCTTTAGCGTTCTGATCATCGAAGGTCTCTGCAAAGAGTCCGGCATCATAATAGGGCCTTCTGTAGCAACTGTCATGTACCCGTTTGGAATAGAACGCTTTTGGCCTGCCCAGTCCATCCAGTTCCGGCAACCTTCCAAAGGTGACCACATGGACAATGATCCCTGCCATGACCTCTCCTATGGGAGGGCATCCGGGAACCCGGATAATTGGTTTGTTCTTAACGATCTTGTGAATAGGGGTTGCCTCGGTTGGGTTGGGATACGCGGCCTGTACACAGCCATTGGAAGCACAGCTTCCCCAGGCAATGATGGCCTTGGCACCTTCGGCAGCTTCCAGGAACAATTCCTTGGCCGACCTACCGGCTATGCAACAGTAATTACCATCGTCTCCCAATGGAACGGAGCCCTCCACGCAGAGGATGTATTCGCCTTTGTATTTGTCCATGGTTGCTTTTTTAGCAGCCTCTGCCTGATGTCCTGAGGCAGCCATGAGCGTAAGGGTGTAATCAAGGGAGATCTTGTCCAAAATAATATCGGCCACAATGGGGTGGTCTGAACGAATAAAGGACTCACTGCAACAGGTACACTCCTGATAGTGCTCCCAGATAACCGGTAATCGGTATGTTGTCTCAAGGGATTTGGCAACCTGTGCGATCATTGAAGATTCGAGCCCCATATATGCGGTGATATACGTGGCAAACTTCATGAAGTCCCGTCTGGAGTATCCATGTTTAACGATACTCTCGTAATAGGTCTGTTTTGTTTCCGTTTTCGTGGCCATGATGAATGGAATTTGTGAACAATTTGATTCAGAAAAGATATGATAGTTCTAAAAGTAACTACATCAAAGGAAATGGAATATGATATTTGTCATATTAGAAAATTTTTCATTTTATTAGTATTGTATTGAATATCAGGTATACACAGAAGCAAATGCATGAATTGTCTGTTGCATTGGGGATCGTAAAAATTGCAGAGGATGAAACGGCCAAGGCCCATGCCAAAACCGTGGAGTTGATTGAACTGGAGATCGGGACCTTAGCCGGAATAGAATTTGAATCGCTCGATTTCGTCTGGCCATCGGCCGTCAAGGATACCGTTTTGGAACATGCAAAAAGAAAGATCCATAAGATTGAAGCCAGAGGGCAATGCGTGGACTGTGATACCATTTTTGAAATGACACATCTTTATGATGCCTGTCCAAATTGCCGGAGTAATTTTAAAGGCATTTTACAGGGAAAGGAATTACGGGTGAAAGCCCTGGAAGTAGTATAACAATAGTTAATAAATTCAATACATTATGTGTGGCACTTGCGGTTGCGGAAGCGGCGAAAATGGCGTCAGTATATTGAAGCCATCAGAAAAGAAACAACATGACCATGGGCACGACCATTCCCATGACCATCACCATCACCATCACGATCACGGACATTCCCATTCCCATGACCATGAGCACGGGCACGACCACGAGCATGGACATTCACATGGACATACTCATGACCATAACCATTCCCATGAGACACACCAAAAAAAGGTGCTTAAAATAGAACAGGACATCCTGCAGGAGAATGAGATCATGGCAGCGAGGAACCGGGGCTTCTTTGAGGCTAAAAATATCGTGGCCCTCAATTTGGTTAGTTCCCCGGGGTCCGGTAAAACAGCCTTGCTGGAAAGGACGCTGCGCGACCTGAAAGACGAGATCCCGTTCTATGTGATCGAAGGCGATCAGCAAACCCTCAACGATGCCAATCGTATAGCGGCACTCGATATTCCCGTGATACAGATCAATACCGGTAAAGGATGCCACCTGGAGAGCGACATGATCTATGACGCTGCCAAAAAACTGAACATGAAGGATCATTCGGTCCTGATGATAGAGAATGTAGGAAACCTGGTATGTCCGTCCATGTTCAACCTTGGCGAAGATAAACGGGTAGTGATCATCAGTACTACGGAAGGGGCAGATAAGCCTATTAAATACCCGGACATGTTCCATACGGCCGACCTGTGTATCATCAACAAAATAGACCTCCTCCCCTATCTGGATATCGATGTTGAAGCGATTAAGAAGTATGCCTTACAGGTAAATCCGCATCTTGTTTTCTGCGAAGTATCGGCTACCACGGGGGAAGGGATGGATACCTGGTATGCCTGGCTGAAGGACACTATTAAGTTCAATCCTGCTGCTATAACCTCTAAATCCTGATCCTATGTGCCTAGCCATTCCAGGAAAACTTATTGCCATTACCTCCCAGTTGGATGAGACCTTCAGAGTGGGGAAAGTATCTTTTGACGGAGTTATCAAAGAGGTAAGCCTTACCCTTGTCCCTGAGGCCAATGTAGAAGACTACGTTATGGTACATGTAGGGGCAGCCATTAGTGTGGTGGATGAAGAGGAAGCCCGGAAAACCTTCGATATCCTAAAACAATTGGGGGAATTAAATGAACTGGATCCGCCGGATAGCAGCCTATAAAATCAGTAGCCTTGCCATATTTTGAATTAAAAGAGGACGAATTTAAATTACCCCCTGCCTATTTTGCAGATATCGATGGCCTGCTGGCCGTGGGAGGAACCATGTCCACCGAAAACATGCTAAAGGCCTATCATGCAGGGGCTTATTACTGGCATCATCCCTTAAAACGCATCCAATGGTGGTCGCCGGATCCTCGGATCGTGCTCTACCCCGCCACTTTTGATCCCGGACCTGCCGGAATCACAGACGGCTGCCAAAAGTTGGATATACGTTTTAATGAGGGCTTTGAAGCAGTGTTACGATTGTGCCAGACGCATTACAACCAACAGGATCAAATGAGCCCGCACTGGCTAAGCGAGCGCATGTTTCGCATTTTCATGGAATTACATCGGCTTGGTTATGCCCATTCCGTAGAAGTGTGGAAAGATGAGCAGGTGCAGGGTGGCCTCTTTGGGGTAGCCATAGGAGAATTGTTCTTCGGGGAATACCTTGTAGCCAGGGATACGGCTATGGCCCAGTCGTTGGCAGTACAGCTGATCCAACGGTTAAGGGAAAAAGGATTCAAGCTGCTGGATATGCAAAAACCAACGGTCTTTGTCCCGGGGCTGGAATATGAAGAAATGGCCAGGATCACCTATGTGAACCATTGTAAGGAAAATGAACTGGCCTTTGCCGGGCAGCATTCGACGCCTCGTTAACCTAATAAAAGACACCATGAACACCACCTTTGAAGAGCGACTCCAGAAAGCAGCTGTTTTCCTTCAGGAAGAAAAACTGCAGGACTCCATTGATGCCTATTCCGAAGCGCTCCGGTATTCGCAAAACCAGGAGCAGGAAATAGCGCTCTACAATGTATTGGGCCGCCTCTATCAACGATCAAAAATGCCCGAAAAAGCGATCGCTTCGTTTCAGGAATCCTTAAAACTACTGGAAGCCGATAAAGAAAAAGAGGAGGGTGCCGAGGTCGCATCTGTCCACAACAATCTTGCCGCCGCCTGCCTGCCTTCGGATGTTTCCATGGCCATAAGCCATTATGAAACAGCATTGGCCCTCTATAAAAAACTGGATGGGACGGAGGGTACTTCGTATGCATCACACCGCGCCAATACGCTTTTTGCCCTGGCAGAAGCCCTTGTCCAAAAAGGAAATGCAACAGCGGCCAAAAATAAATACAAAGAGGCCATCAGGCTTTATGAGTCCCTCCCAGAGCTGATTTCCCTCAAGGCCAGGGCGCATTATCAACTGGGAATCCTGTATACAGACGAGTTCAATCTTTTTGATGCCAAAACCCAGTATACCAAGGCCCTCGACCTTTATGAAAAACTTGCTGCCGAAGGAGATACGCCCAATACGGCTGTCATAGCAGCCTTGCATAATAACCTGGCCGTTACCTATAGTGGCCTGGATGAACATCCTAAGGCCATTGCGGCTTACGAACGAGCCCTTGAATGCTACCGGGAATTAACAACCACCCACCCGGATGTGTTTCTGCCTTATGTGGCAGCGACCCTCAGCAGCCTCGGAATTTTATTTGCCAATACGCAGGAACTGGAAAAGGCCATTGCGTATACACACCAAACGATAGACACCTATAATGCCTTGTCGGATTCGTTTCCGGAACAATACACCCATTATCTTGCCACTGCCCTGCACAACCTCGGATTGTTCTATTTTGAAGGCAAGAACTTGGAAAAAGCATCGCATTTCCTGAACGAAGCCCTTTCGCTTCGCAAAAAAATGGCACTGGAAGAACCAGAAGCCTTTGGACCCGATGTCTGTGCCACGGCCCTTAACCTGGTGGAACTCTACCAGGTACTCCTGGAAGATGAACTGGACATGTCATTCCAATCTAAAAGTATAGCCCTGTTGCAAGAGGTAAAAGGACGATTAGATCGTTATGAAGATGACCGTCTGGTCATTAAGAATATGAAAAATGACTGTGCGTACTATGAGGACTATTTTAATTCGGTTAGCCTGGAAGTCCTTTCACTTCAATATGTTACTAAAAAGGATAGCGAACTCAGGGAAGAAAAGAACGGAACCATCCTTCCGTCGGAAAAACTGATCTTTCAAAAAGAACTTACGGCCCTGCTAGAGGAAAAACAGCGGCAGTTTCCGCTAAATGCTGAATTAAACACCAAATTAGCAATGGCCTACAATGATTTGGCATGGCTGTACCTGAGGCTGGGGCAAGCGCAAGAAGCACGCACATTCATAAAAAAGGGTCTGGCCTTAGATGCAGCATCCCTTGAGCTCCAGTGCAACCTTGCCCATTGCTACCTGCTGGAAAATAAAGGCGAACAAGCATTGGATCGCTACACGGAATTGCTGGAAAGCAATACCAACCCGCAGGAAAATGTGGCAGCGATGATTCGAAAAGATCTGGAAATACTGATAAAAGATGGGGCAGACAGCACCTTATTAGATAAGGTAAGAAAGAAACTAAACATTTAAAACAGCTTAGAACGACGATCACCGTTTTTATAAAGCCTTTAACATAGGGTTCGCTGCCGTAACTGCCATTTCCTTACCTTTATGAGCCTGAATACCTGGTATGAAAAAACGATTGCGCATTGGGTTCCTTTTATTACTCATCCTGCCACTGGCAGCCATTTTGGTTTGTGATGCACTTATTGAAAAGGGCGCAGAGGGAAAAACCTTCTATGACATCGAACAGCTCCCGAAAAATAAGGTGGGGCTGGTCCTGGGTACTTCCAGCAAACTGATGCAGGGTGGTAACAATCCCTATTATACGAATCGGGTGGCTGCAGCCATCGCCCTGTACAAGGCAGGCAAAATAGACTACATATTGGTAAGTGGTGATAATGCCACCCCGTATTACAACGAACCATCTACCTTTAAAAAGGACCTGTTGCTGGGGGGCATTCCTGAGGAGAAGATCTTCCTGGACTACGCCGGTTTCCGTACCCTGGATTCAATGGTACGGGCTAAAGAGGTCTTTGGCCTGGACAGTGTTACCGTCATTTCCCAGAAATTCCATAATGCACGGGCCATTTACCTGGCCGAAAGAAAAGGCCTGAAGGCCATCGGTTTCAATGCCGATGACATAGAAGGATCTGAAGGCTTAAAGGTACAGATGCGGGAATATTTTGCACGGGTTAAGGTGTTCCTTGACCTGATGCTGAACACAGAACCACGCTTCTATGGGGATAAAATAGCGATTCCCTGAACCCGGGTTTCGATATTTGGTAAAATATCCTAATTTAGGGACCATAACCAACGCGATGCCTTCTATCAAGACCTTACTGAAAAACCTTGGCCCTGGATTGCTTTTTGCCAGTATGGCTATTGGCACTTCCCATTTAGTACTCTCCACTAAAGCAGGGGCCCAATATGGATGGATTATGGTGATCCCAATCCTCTTAGCCAATATTTTGAAATATCCCTTTTTTGAATTCGGGATACGCTACACCACCGTAACCAATAAATCCCTTATTGAAGGCTATCTGAACCGGGGAAAAGGGTATTTGTGGCTCTATGCCTTTATTACCCTGGTAACCACCTTCACCATCCTGGCAGCGCTTTATGTGGTGACTGCCGGACTCTTTATCAACCTTTTTAAGCTGAGCGACCTTTCGGTCAGTACGGTGGCCTTAGGCCTGTTTGCTTTTATCAGTGCAGTGCTCATCATTGGCCGGTATCGCTTTTTGGAGTTATCCCTGAAATTTGTCGTTTCCATTCTATTCCTGGCACTGCTGGTGACCACCTTACTGGTCCTGTACAAGGGACAGGTGACGCCGGTGGCCGATTTTACCCCCACCCCCATTTTTAATGAGGTAGGGATCCTCTTTCTCATAGGGCTGGTGGGATGGATGCCTACTGCCGTGGAAGCGAGCAGCTGGATCAGCTTATGGACGCTGGAAAAGCAAAAAGTCACCAAAAAGAGGCTCCCTTTGAACGAGGCCCTTCAGGAGTTTAATTCAGGCTATTATATGACGGCCCTCCTGGCCATCTTTTTCCTGGTCATCGGGTGGATGACCTTATATGGCACCCAGACAGAACTAAGCGATAATGCGGTGACCTTCGCAGACCAGGTAGTGCAGTTATTCACCACCCATATTGGGAAATGGGCCTATATCTTCATTGCGGTTTCGGCCTTTGCCACCATGTTCAGCACCTGTATGACCGCCCATGATGCCATTGCCCGGGTTAGCCTGGATATCCTAAAATTCCTGACACCAAAGAAATATGATTTTTCGGCCAAAAAATACTTTGCCATAGGGATCATTGGCCTGGCCATTGTAAACTATGTGGTGTTAACCGCTTTTGGCGCCAATATGGGCACCCTGGTAGCCCTGGCCACTTTTATTTCCTTTGTAATGGCCCCCATTGTGGGGTATATGAATCTCAGGAATGTGATGAGTCATGACCTTCCCAAACAGTTTCATCCAAAAAAAGGACTGCAATACCTTACCTATGCAGGGATCGTTTTCCTTTCCCTGTTTGCCCTGTATTATTGCTGGATGATCTTGTTTTAGGCACCCTTAAAAAAGGAGGTCGTAATTAAGCACTACGATGAGTTGTCGTTCGTTTTGCTTGTGAAAAGTATCCAGGCAAAAGACCCCGTCGGTACAGTCATTGATCAGTTTGTCTTCCCCATACCCAATGGAATACAGAATATTGGAGGTAGAAACCCCGTGGCTCTCCAGGTAATCCTTGATGGCATCGGCCCTGTTCTGGGATATACGGAAATTGGTAGCCCCCCCTCCGCGGCTGTCGGTATGCGATTCGATCCGTAACTGCATTTGAGGAAAGCGTGCTACGGCATCGACCACCTTATCCAGTTCGAGGGCGATCTCGGGTGTGATGATGCTTTTTCCCTTATCAAAATAGAATTTCTGAAGCTTCAGGACGGTCTGTCCTTCTTTTTCCTCCACCAGGTCATCGACCCGGGCAATGCCCATATTAAAAGCCGATTCCTGAATCTGACCCAGGGCTTCTGCAGGATACGTATCTGAGAATACAGAGTGCCGTTCCTTGGTAGCCTGCACGGTAATGGCCTCCTGCATGGGCACTTCTACCCTAAAGGCTCCTTTTTCGTCTGTCTTTACTTCCTTCAGCAGCTTGCCTTCCTTGTCCAACAAACGAACTTCCGCTTCCGGAATGGTATTATTGGTCGTAAGGTTGATGACACTGCCATAGAGGGTAACCGTTTTGATGCCGGGTTTTTCCATTACAATGAACCCGTAGATATCATCCTTTCCTTTCCCGCCCTCACGGTTGGATGAGAAATACCCAAGAAGGCTGTTTTCCCTGTAATTTTTGATGATGTAGCCAAAATCGTCCTTCTCAGAATTAAGTCCCTTCCCTAAATTGACGGGGATGCTGAAAATGCCGTCCTCCTTTATCTCAGAGCGGTAAATATCCATCCCCCCATACCCATAAAAGACATCGGAAGAGAAATAGAGACTTCCTTCAAAGATATAAGGCGCTATTTCGTTACCGGGACCGTTGACCCTGGGCCCCAGGTTGATGGGTGAAGACATAATGAGGCCGTTGTTGGTATAGACATAGTAAATATCGGTGCCCCCCAGACCATCCCCGAAATTGGCTGCGAAGTACAACTTACCACTGTCGGCATCGTAAAAAGGATAATAAAATGAGGTACTGGTATCTTTTAGCAGGAAGCGAAATTCACCCGATTTGTCTGCCGATCCCAGGGCCAGGGTATTCTTCCCGTTCTCGTCGAAGACCAATTCCCCTGCCTGTTCGTTCGTCCTGACATAAAAGAGGACATCGAGGGTATCCGAATAGAACGGGGTCCCCTGGTGATACTCGGAATTAGGAATGCCATTAAAAGGCCTTGTCGTCAGAAAATCCCCTTTATTATCAATGGCTGCCACAAAAATATCCAGGTACGATTCTCCCGAAGGTTCATATATTTTTTTATCTGCCTGACTTCTGGAACTGGTGAACAGCACCTGGTCCTTATAAAAAGATGGCGCAAAATCGGTTTGCGGACTGTTCCCGTTCACGTTAAAAACAGTCACATTGGGGGTATTGTTATCGTCATCCTGGAGGACCTGAAAATTAAATTCGGCATTCTCCAGCAGCAGGGCCGAAAGCCCATTGTTGTGTTCGTTCATAAACACCCGGGTGCGCTCCCTGCCTTCTGTTTGCGAGATGGCCTGTAACAACCGGTTGAAATAATAGGGCGCCAATTCGTTATTTTTTTCAAAGACCTGGAGGTAGGTATCGCTGGCCTTGTCAAAAATCTCTTCTTTCAAATAAGAATCGGCCAAATTCAGCGTCTGCTGATCCGTGAGTGGCTGGTCCTTCATTTCCTTAACATATTCCCGTATCGCCCCTTTGTAATCGTATTCGAAGAAGCGCACGTCCCCATTGGATTTTTTCCTTTGCCCCATAGCAATAGCGGTGACCAGCAGGAAGAAAAACAATAGTAAATTTTTAGCATTCATAAAGCACAGCGTATTTAGAAAAATCTGGGGGTGTCTATTTGTTTTGGTTTTCCTTTTCGTCTATCGGGCTTATTGGCATTGGATCTGTCTCCGGCGCCAAGGGCGAATCGAAGGATCATTTCGTGTGATCCCTGATTGTATTGGCCCAGATTGTTGGTGTTGTAATCATAGGAATAGCCTATAAAGAGGCCATTGGAGACCTGGAACCCTACCAATCCGCTCACGGCATTGTTTATGCGGTAGGCAGCGCCTGCCGTAAACACATTGCTCATCAGGAAGTTTGCAGACAGGTCGAACCGCAGCGGCAACCCCTGTACAACATGCGCCAGAAAAGCCGGTTTGAATTTCAGTTGATCCGACAGTTCAAACACATAACCACCGATCATATTGAACTGTATCTTGTCATTGATCAGGGAGGCCGCTTCTTCACTGACTGCTCCTGTGAGGAAATTCGGGATAGAAGCCCCCAGGTACCATGTGTCCTCATACAGAAACACCCCGGCACCCACCGTAGGGAAAAATTCATTGAACACCTGATTGGTCAATAAGGGTTCATTAGGATCTTCGAAGTTACCCTTGGTGAAATCGACATCCAGAAGGGCCCCTCCCGCATTCAACCCAAAGGACAGTTTGGTATATTCGGACACATTGATCTGAAAGGAATAGGCCGCATTAAGGAACGTTTGTGTAGTAGGCCCTAACTGATCGCTCACCACGTTGAACCCCATCCCGTTCCGTTCGTTGGCCCAGGGAATATTGGTACCCAGGCGAAGTGTGCGCGGGGCGCCTTCAATATCGATCCATTGTGCGCGGTAGAGGGCTATTATTTCAGTATTTTCCGTAGTGCCCACATAGGCAGGGTTAAAACTCCCAATGTTGTACATATACTGGGTGTACTGAGGCTCCAATTGTCCGTAGCCGGCCACTGCAAACAGCAGCAGGGAACAAAGCATCCATCCATATTTCTTACAGGTAGTCATTCTCATACTGCTTATCTTAAAATTTGGATCCACCCTTTTTGAATGTCAAATCCTTCTCCCAGGTCAAGGATATAGAAATAGGTTCCCTTTGGAAGATCTCCCCCATCCCAATTATTATTATAAGAACTGTTTTCATAGACACTGTTTCCATACCGGTCAAAGACCTCCAAAGAAACATTCAAAAATATGTCAACACAATTTACTACCAGCAGGTCATTGACCCCATCCCCATTGGGGGAAAACTGATTGAAGAGTACGCCACATCCCTGAGGAACAAAAGGCCTCACCTGCATGGTTACCGTAGCGGAATCGTTCTCGCTATTGCTGTCATTAGGGAAAGAGCTGTTAATGGTTACGGTATTTTCCAGTGTTCCTGCTTCCAGTACTTCCGCATTGATCACCAATCCTGCTACCTGATTACCTGTCAATTCGGCAATCGTCCATAAACCTGTAATGGGGTCATAGTCCCCTACGGAAGCGGAGTGATTGGAATAACTAAAACTATTGCTGTTGAGCAGATCACTGATCACTATATTGGTCACCCGATCCGCACTAAGGTTGGTCAGGGTGATCGTAAAGACGACCTGGTCGCCTACGGTCAAGGGTTCAATAAAGGCTACTGCTTTTTCAATGGCAAGGTCAATATCTGCTACGTTACACCCGACCCCTATGATAGGATCACAGAAATCGAGCGGATCACTGATACGGGTTGGAATGGCGGGAGTGCTGGGATCGTCCACATTGAGCACTTCCTCCCCGTCGGTCAGTCCGTCCCCATCCGTATCCGGGTTGCCCGGATCGGTGCCTAGAACTCCTTCCTGTCCGTCTGTAAGCCCGTCGTTATCGGTATCTACGGCACAATCGCTTACGGTGATGGTCACGGTAACGGATTCGTTCACACAAGGTGCCTGGGCATCTGTTGTGGTATAGGTAAACACATAGTCCCCGTCTGCCAGGCCTTCAAAATCGACCACATTGTTTGCATCGATGGTTACTCCGCCCCCTGAAGGATCGGTAGTGAGTACCCAGGTGCCGGGGTCTGCCCCTTCCAGCTGGTCGTCCAGGTCCAGGGTCGTTGGCCCGTTGATGGCCACATTACAAATGGCAGCATCACTGGGGATCCCTGCACTGGGTGCTATCTGGACCGTGGCCACCACCGGAAAACGTTCGGTGGCACAGCCATTGGCATCGGCCGCGGCATAAAAGGTCGTAGTTGCGGTTAGCGTTGGGGTGATAAAGTCTTCCCCGGTCCCCAGGCTGGTGCCACCTGTGGCATCGGCATACCAGTTAATGGTACCCTCGGAGAATACGGCATTTAAGGTAACCGATCCTTCCCCGCAGATGTCCGCCCCGGTGCTGCTGATCAGTTCGGGAGTCGTATTGAATTCCAGCGTCACTTCCAGGACCGGACTGGCACAATTCTGTGCCGGGTCAAAGAAAAAGCCATAATAGGTGCCCGGAAAATCGGAAGAAATAAAAGTAGTTACCAAATGTGTATTCGGATCCTGTATGGTGGTAAGGTCGGCGGTCCATTTTAAGGTGGTCCCTGCCGGCGGAGTGGTATTCGTATAGTCGTTCAGTTCCTGCCCGCTAACATCGCAGAAGGAAGTGGGCACGGAGGGGTCAAGAATAGGAGCTGAAGCACCCGCAATACAGATATCATCGTCAATAATAGTGGCAACCCCCTGTGCATCTCCTATACTGACAAAGCCAGAACTGGTACTAGTTAGATTTACAAAGAAGTCTTCATCGCTCTGTTCAACGTTTGTATCGGCAACCAGGGGAATCAAAATTTCCCTTTCCTCCCCATCGGTGCCTGTAAAAGCCACAGAGGCTGTAGTAGCCACATAATCTTCTCCTGCCAAAGCAGTACCATCCTCGGTGCTATAATTGACCGTAAAGCCTCCAGCCACGTTGCCGCCTGTTAATGTGATAATAAAGGTCGCTACCCCATCTGCTTCATTAACGGTGATATCATTGATAGTAACGTTTGGCTCGTCGTTGTCTGTAATACTCCCTACTCCAATGGCTTTAGTGAGGTTAATAATGCCAGGATGCACCACATTGCTTAGGGTCACCAGGAAGATTTCACTCGGTTCTGCAGTGCCATCATCGTTTATGGGTACCGAAATGGTCTGGGTTTCCCCGGTGGTACCCGCAAAAGTAAGGGTCCCGGCCGTAGCTGTGTAATCCTGGCCGGCTGTAGCCGTATTGTTAGAGGTGACATAATCGACCGTGAAACCGGCTTCCACATCGCCTGTGAGGGTTACTGTGAAGACAGCATTACCGATACCTTCATTGACGGTTTGATTATTGATACTGATACCAGCACTGTCATTGTCGTTATTGATGACGGCCACATCGGGCACATCGGGGCCTGTTAAAATATCGTAATTCGGATCTGCAGAGGTTACATTCCCGGTAACGATGGCATAGGAAACAGGACCATCTACCACGGCATCATTTACCCCGGTGACCGTTACCACCACTCCTGTATTCCAGTTAGCGGATGTCAGGGTAATACTACTGACCCCTATGGTGCCTTCCCCCAGATCATTACTGCTCAACGGAATATTAACATCGGCCGAAGGCTGGCTCTCCAAAAAGACACTAAAGGTTGCCGCCACACCATCCTCGCTGGTGTTGCCACTGATAGGATTGATGACGATCCCGGCGGCATCATCATCGCTGTTCGTGACATTCACCGTCTGGTCAACTAGTGCATCAAAAAAATCATTGCTGCTCGCATCATTCACACTGATGGTAATGTCATAGTTCTGGTCCCCATCGATGAGCGCATCATTGACTGGGGTTACGATTACCGTTCTCAGCGTATTCCAGTTCCCTGGTGTAAAAGTGATGACCGCAGGCGATACCGTTCCTTCGGTGGTATCGCCAGATGTTATATCTAATACCACGTCTGTGGCAGGTGCATTCTGCAGGACTACCGTAAAGTTTACCGCACCTCCCCCTTCGGTGGTTGCCAGGGATAAGGGTGCAACGGTAAATCCGGCCGGATCATCATCGAGGAAACTACTCGTTCCAATATTGTCTGCTGCCAACGCTGCGTTGGCACTTGGATTACTTAGGGTAACGGTTACCGGCACATTGGCCTGCACAATGACATCGCCATTGGTGGTTACCGGAATTGTTTGTGTGAGGGTTGACGTGCCCGCCGCAAAGGTAAGCGTGCCTGTAGTCCCGTTTTGGTTACCACCGCTTATGGTATAATCTACCGTAACCGGGTTGTTAGGGTCGGATTGCCCCAGGGTCACTATAAAGTTGATCGTAGCGATCCCGGTATCTCCTTCCGCTACCGGGGTGGGATCGTTGATGCTGATGGTGGCAGAATCGTCATTGGTAAAACTACTACTACCCAAAGCTTTTGCAATCGTCGCATTACTACTAGGGTTGCTTAAGGTTATCGAGACCGTTTCGTCTGCTTCTACAGCGGTATCGCCATTGGTGGTTACCGGAATGGTTTGTGACAGGGTTGTGGTACCCGCTGCAAAGGTGAGCGTACCCGTATCACTGTCCTCATTGCCCCCACTGATGGCATACTGCACCGTAATGTTGTTGTTAGGATCGGACTGGTCTATACTTACCGTAAAGTTGATGGTTTGCACCCCGGAATTCCCTTCGGGCACGGAGGCAGGATCGTTAATAGAAATAGCAGCAGTATCATCATTGGTAAAACTACTGTTTCCGACAGCCTTGCTGATGAGGGCATTTGCGCTTGGATTCCCTAAAGTGACAGAGATCGGTTCATTAGGTTCCACCGCTGTATCTCCGGTGGTGGTCACTGCTATTGTTTGGGTCAGGGTTGGTGTCCCTGCCGGAAAGGTCAGCGTACTACCAGTGCCATTTTGATTGCCCCCGCTGATAACGTAATCTACCGTAATGGCTGCCGAAGGATCTGATTGTGTTATACTTACGGTAAAATTGATGGTGGCAGGTCCTGCATCTCCCTCGGCAACCGGTGCCGGATCGTTGATACTAATAGAGGCGAAATCATCATTCAGGAAGCTACTTACACCAATTGCCTTTACCAAATTGGCATTGATACTGGCATTACTTAGGGTAACCGTAATATCTTCATCCCCTTCCAGCAGCGTATCTCCATTGGTAGTTACGGTGATGTTTTGCGTTAAAGTGGCAGTGCCTGCTGCAAAGGTTAGGATCCCTGAATCGGTATCTTCATTGCCCCCGCTAATCAGGTACCCCACGGTAATGGGATTATTTGGATCTGACTGTCCCAGGGATACCGTGAATGTCAAGGTTTGTACCCCGGAATTGCCTTCGTTGATAGGAGTGGGATCGTTGATGCTTATAGAGGCGCTGTCATCATTTTGGATGGTCCCCTGACCTTGCCCATCATTGATAGTCGCATTTACAGGGGCACTTAAATTTACAAAAAAGGTCTCATTGAGCTCAACGGCCGTATCCCCATTTACGGTAACGGATATGGTGGTGCTGTTGGTCCCGGCGGTAATAGTACCGCTGCCCCCCACTACGGCAACATAATCACTATTTGCTGTGGTTGCTGTACCATTCGCTGTATTGTAGGTAAAATTAATGGTGCTTGCTGCATTGCCCCCACCATCTACACTTACTGTAAAGGTAAATAAAGAAGTACCCGAATTGAGTTCTACCTGTGAAACATCATTGATGCTGATGGCATCGGATACTTTTGCAACTGAGTCTGTGGCAGGACTTCCCGTATTTCCTAAGGCATCGGTTAAAGTGACACTCAGGTTTACAGTACCATCCCCCAGGCCACTGAGATCTATTCCGGATATTGTTTGACCGGCCGATACGATCGTTCCAGATCCTGTTACCGGAGTACCGCCACCGGCACTGGTAAATGTATAATTATAACTCGTATTGACTTGTGCACCGCCAAAAGTAAAACTTATAGCTGTTTCATTACTAGTATTTATTGGATCTTGGTTTATTGTTACCGTATATCCTATTGGAGGAGTATTATCAACCGTAAAGGTCGTACTCGGACCTGCACCCGGCGCTGTGTTTATCCCATCGGTCGCCGTACCCGGTGCAATGGTTATCCCTAATGTGCCATCTCCCGTAATGCCACTGATCGTTACTGTCCTGGAAGCAGTCCCCGCTCCCGTTACAGCAACACTACCCGTTGCCGTGCCCGTTGTGTTCAACGTAATGTCTCCCGCAGCAAGAGTAACCGAAGTCGCTCCGGTATAGGTCACTATATAACTAACAGGACCCCCTGAGGTGCTCGCCACACTAGGCGCTCCTATCGCAATGGTAGGACCCGTATTATCAACCGTAAAGGTCGTACTCGGACCTGCACCCGGCGCTGTGTTTATCCCATCGGTCGCCGTACCCGGTGCAATGGTTATCCCTAATGTGCCATCTCCCGTAATGCCACTGATCGTTACTGTCCTGGAAGCAGTCCCCGCTCCCGTTACAGCAACACTACCCGTTGCCGTGCCCGTTGTGTTCAACGTAATGTCTCCCGCAGCAAGAGTAACCGAAGTCGCTCCGGTATAGGTCACTATATAACTAACAGGACCCCCTGAGGTGCTCGCCACACTAGGCGCTCCTATCGCAATGGTAGGACCCGTATTATCAACCGTAAAGGTCGTACTCGGACCTGCACCCGGCGCTGTGTTTATCCCATCGGTCGCCGTACCCGGTGCAATGGTTATCCCTAATGTGCCATCTCCCGTAATGCCACTGATCGTTACTGTCCTGGAAGCAGTCCCCGCTCCCGTTACAGCAACACTACCCGTTGCCGTGCCCGTTGTGTTCAACGTAATGTCTCCCGCAGCAAGAGTAACCGAAGTCGCTCCGGTATAGGTCACTATATAACTAACAGGACCCCCTGAGGTGCTCGCCACACTAGGCGCTCCTATCGCAATGGTAGGACCCGTATTATCAACCGTAAAGGTCGTACTCGGACCTGCACCCGGCGCTGTGTTTATCCCATCGGTCGCCGTACCCGGTGCAATGGTTATCCCTAATGTGCCATCTCCCGTAATGCCACTGATCGTTACTGTCCTGGAAGCAGTCCCCGCTCCCGTTACAGCAACACTACCCGTTGCCGTGCCCGTTGTGTTCAACGTAATGTCTCCCGCAGCAAGAGTAACCGAAGTCGCTCCGGTATAGGTCACTATATAACTAACAGGACCCCCTGAGGTGCTCGCCACACTAGGCGCTCCTATCGCAATGGTAGGACCCGTATTATCAACCGTAAAGGTCGTACTCGGACCTGCACCCGGCGCTGTGTTTATCCCATCGGTCGCCGTACCCGGTGCAATGGTTATCCCTAATGTGCCATCTCCCGTAATGCCACTGATCGTTACTGTCCTGGAAGCAGTCCCCGCTCCCGTTACAGCAACACTACCCGTTGCCGTGCCCGTTGTGTTCAACGTAATGTCTCCCGCAGCAAGAGTAACCGAAGTCGCTCCGGTATAGGTCACTATATAACTAACAGGACCCCCTGAGGTGCTCGCCACACTAGGCGCTCCTATCGCAATGGTAGGACCCGTATTATCAACCGTAAAGGTCGTACTCGGACCTGCACCCGGCGCTGTGTTTATCCCATCGGTCGCCGTACCCGGTGCAATGGTTATCCCTAATGTGCCATCTCCCGTAATGCCACTGATCGTTACTGTCCTGGAAGCAGTCCCCGCTCCCGTTACAGCAACACTACCCGTTGCCGTGCCCGTTGTGTTCAACGTAATGTCTCCCGCAGCAAGAGTAACCGAAGTCGCTCCGGTATAGGTCACTATATAACTAACAGGACCCCCTGAGGTGCTCGCCACACTAGGCGCTCCTATCGCAATGGTAGGACCCGTATTATCAACCGTAAAGGTCGTACTCGGACCTGCACCCGGCGCTGTGTTTATCCCATCGGTCGCCGTACCCGGTGCAATGGTTATCCCTAATGTGCCATCTCCCGTAATGCCACTGATCGTTACTGTCCTGGAAGCAGTCCCCGCTCCCGTTACAGCAACACTACCCGTTGCCGTGCCCGTTGTGTTCAACGTAATGTCTCCCGCAGCAAGAGTAACCGAAGTCGCTCCGGTATAGGTCACTATATAACTAACAGGACCCCCTGAGGTGCTCGCCACACTAGGCGCTCCTATCGCAATGGTAGGACCCGTATTATCAACCGTAAAGGTCGTACTCGGACCTGCACCCGGCGCTGTGTTTATCCCATCGGTCGCCGTACCCGGTGCAATGGTTATCCCTAATGTGCCATCTCCCGTAATGCCACTGATCGTTACTGTCCTGGAAGCAGTCCCCGCTCCCGTTACAGCAACACTACCCGTTGCCGTGCCCGTTGTGTTCAACGTAATGTCTCCCGCAGCAAGAGTAACCGAAGTCGCTCCGGTATAGGTCACTATATAACTAACAGGACCCCCTGAGGTGCTCGCCACACTAGGCGCTCCTATCGCAATGGTAGGAGGAACGTTATCAAAAATTGTTGAAGCGCTCGGCGCAGCGGTATTGTCTTGTGCATCAGAAACAGCCTGAGCTACACCTGCTGCCACATCTATAGTAATATCACCGGCTCCGTTAGGGGTAATATCCACCGTATAATTAGAGTCCCCATCAACACCAACAAAATTGGAAGTAGTGCCGTTCGCCACTACGATTTCTGATTCGAGAAAACCATTTACCGGTTCACTAAACTGAATGGTTACATTATAAGGTGTCGTATTGTTTACAATGGTGGGTTCTCCCAGAATATCGACACTTGGCTGTGCATACCCAAACAGGCCAACCAACAAAAAGAATCCCGCAAAAAGCAGGTTTTTCACGTCAAAAATGCTTGCTAACGTATTGGTGCTTTGCTTAAAACTATTTCTTTCCATATACAATCCCGAATAGGTCCTGAATCTGCTTCCTGATCGATAAACTACAGCCTTAAAACAGGGGATCAATATTAAGAAAAATTGAGGCCTTAGACTAATAATTAGGCCTAAATATGCATTTTTCAGGTGTATGGTAACCTTACCGGATTTTGTAGTGTCCTTTTAGGCGGGAAGCTCGGCCGACAGGGCCTCCACATCCGGGGCGATTTTCTTCACCAACCCCTGCAATACCTTCCCGGGACCTACTTCTACAAAGTGCGTGGCCCCATCCTTTACCATCTGCTGCACGCTCTGTGTCCAGCGTACCGGTGCCGTCAATTGGGCAATCAGGTTCTTCTGGATCTCGGCCGCATTCTTCACTGCCTGAGCTGTCACATTTTGATAGATGGGACAAACAGGTTCATGAAACGCCGTTTGCTCAATGGCTGCTGCCAATGCTTCCCTGGCCGGATCCATCATGGGCGAATGGAACGCACCCCCCACCGGAAGCACCAAAGCCCTTCTGGCGCCTGCTTCCTTTAACCGGACACAGGCCTCTTCTACTGCTGCGATCTCGCCGGAGATAACCAGCTGGCCGGGGCAATTATAATTGGCAGGCACTACAATGCCCGGAATTTCACTACATATTTTTTCTACCACCGCATCCTCCAATCCCAGCACCGCTGCCATGGTGCTCGGGGCTGCTTCGCAGGCTTTCTGCATGGCCAGCGCCCGTTGCGACACCAGGCGCAACCCATCTTCAAAGGATAAGGCACCATTGGCTACCAGGGCAGAAAACTCACCCAAGGAATGGCCCGCCACCATATCAGGTTTAAAGGCTGCTCCCAATACCTTGCTCAACACCACCGAATGCAAAAAAATGGCCGGTTGGGTCACCTTGGTTTCCCTCAGGTCTTCGGCGGTTCCCTGAAACATGACGTCGGTTATGGCAAACCCCAAAATATCATTGGCTTTTTCAAAATACTCCTGGGATTCAGGATATTTTTCGTAAACGTCCAGGCCCATCCCCGGAAATTGTGCTCCCTGACCCGGGAAAATATATGCTTTCATGGTGTTAAATTTTTCAGGACAAATGTACTAAATACTTCCCTTATGCGTCGTTCTCCGGCTATTTATCCCGCAGCAACTTCTTGAATTTCCCTTTGGACTTCCGGATCTTCACTGCCACTACCTTGTACTCCGGGCACATGGCCTCGGTGTCGTGCACATCGCTGGTAATGTTGTTCACCATGATCTCCGGAAAGTGGAAGGTGGTGCTCAGGATCCCCGGTTTAACCTCGTCCGTAATACGGGCTTTCACGTCTATTTTGCCACGTGGCGATTCCAGACAAACGTAATCCCCTTCCTGGATCAAATTGGCGGCGGCATCTTCGGGATGAATCATGAGGTAGTCGCTTTTCAGGATCTTTTCGTTGGCCGTACGGCGGGTCATCGCTCCGCAATTATAGTGTTCCAGCTCCCGATTGGTCGTTAAAATATAGGGATACGCTTCTCCATGCACCGTGATCTCCTGCGTCTCTTCCCAGGCGTGGAATTCAAAATAACCCAGGCCTCGCTTGAATTCCTGCTGATGCAGGATCTGCGTATCCGTACCATCGGGGGCTACAGGCCATTGCAGGCCATTCTTGCCCAGACGATCCCACGTGATGCCCGCAAAGAAGGGCACGATCTGTGAGATTTCTTCCAGCATACCGTCCGGGGTATAATCCGGTTGGGCATAGCCCATCCGATTCATAATATCCACAATGATCTGTCCGTCCGGTTTGGAACCCGGAATTGGCTCCACTACCTGTCGCACCGCCTGTACCCGTCTTTCCCCATTGGTAAAGGTGCCGCTTTTCTCCAGGAATGAAGCGCCCGGCAAAATAACGTCTGCATATTTGGCTGTTTCGGTCATAAAGAGTTCCTGCACAATGACCAGGTCGGTGGCCTCGAGTGCACGGATCACCTTTTGCGTGTTCGGATCTGTTTGTACCACGTCCTCCCCAATGATCCAGATGGCTTTTAGTTTGCCTTCCAGGGCAGCCTGGAACATTTCAGGGATCTTGTACCCTATGTGCGAGGGGACCTGGCTTCCGTAAAATTGGTTGTAGCGTTGGTTGACCTCCGGGTTTGTCACGTCCAGGTAGCCCGCACCCTGATGGGGTTGCACCCCCATGTCTGCACTTCCCTGCACGTTGTTCTGCCCGCGCAGCGGGTTTACCCCTACGCCTTTGCGGCCAATGTTCCCGGTGAGCATGGCCAGGTCTGCGATCTGCATGACCGTAAACGTTCCCTGGGAATGCTCGGTTACCCCAAGGCCGTGGAATGACATGGCATTGGGAGCACTGGCGTAGGCGATCGCCGCAGCCCTTACCTGTTCACGGGGGACCCCGGAAACAGCCTCCAGGTGGTCCAGGTCAATGCCCATCAATTCAGCTTTGAAATCCTCATATCCCTCGGTGCGTTTGCCTATGAACGACTGGTCTGCCAACCCTTCCTGAATAATATAATGCATCATCATATTGAGCACCGCCACATTGGTCCCCGGCCGCAAGGCCAGGTGATGGGTGGCATAGCGGGCCAGTTCGGTCCTGCGGGGATCGATCACAATGGATACCTTGTCCGACTTCATCGCAAACTGCTTGAGTTTGGCTCCTGTTACCGGATGCGCATCCGTAGGGTTGGACCCGATCACCATGATGCAGTCTGTATGCTTCAGATCCTCTATGGAATTAGTAGCGGCTCCCGTCCCGAAGGTACGCTGCATCCCCAGGGCCGTAGGGGAATGACACACCCGTGCACAGCCGTCAATATTATTCGTTTGAATCACCGCACGGAAGAATTTCTGCATCAGGTAGTTCTCCTCGTTGGTACAACGGGAGGATGAAATCCCGGCCATGCTGTCCGGGCCGTAGGCCTCCTTGAAGTGTGTGAATTTCCCCGTGATGTAATCGTACACTTCGTCCCAGCTTACTTTCTCGAAAGCGCCATTGCGCTTGATCATGGGCGCATCCAGGCGTTCCGGATGGTTGTAGAATTTAAAGGCAAAACGCCCTTTGAGGCAGGTATGCCCCTGATTCACCTCAGCATCATAAGGGGCGGTAATACTTAGTATTTCACCAGAATTCGTGGCAATATTCAGATTGCACCCCACCCCGCAATAGGTACAGACCGTCCGGGTGGTCTCCGTAGCCTGAATGGCCTTGGACTGGAATACGTCCGAAATAGCCGATGTCGGGCACGCCTGAGAACAGGCACCACAACTCACACAGTCAGAATCCATAAAGCTTTGATCGAGCCCTTTTACAATGTGGGCATCAAAACCACGCCCCGCCATACTCAGCACAAATTCGCCCTGTACCTCATCACAGGCACGGACACAGCGGTAGCAGTTAATGCACTTGCTCAGGTCTGAGGTCATATACGGATGACTCAGGTCCTTGGTCCTGTTCAGGTGGTTGTCCCCTTCGGGGTAGCGTACTTCCCGGATGCCCACCTGTGCCGCAACGGTTTGCAGTTCACAATTGCCGTTGACTTCGCAGGTCAGGCAGTCCAGCGGGTGGTCCGTAAGGACCAGCTCAATGATATTCTTACGCAACTTCTGTACGCTGCGGGTACTGGTGTACAAGTATTGACCTTCAGACACGGGGGTATGGCAGGAAGCCATGGTCTTAACCGCACCGTCCTTTTCCAGGGCCACTTCCACACTGCAAACCCGGCAGGCCCCAAAGGGATCCAGGTTAGGCGCATCACAAAGGGTGGGTACCAATTCTGAACCGGCATGGCGACGAATAAACGAAAGCATGGTTTCTCCCGGATCGAATGAATAGGCAATATCATTTATAAAGGCAGTCTTCATAAGGTACGTTTAATTAAAGTAAGCGTTTAATTCCGAATCAAAATACTGAACGATGTTACGGATCGGCAACGGAATGCCACCACCGTGTGCGCAAAGGGAGCCCTGTTCCAGGGTCGTAAGCAGGTCGTTAAACAGGGATCTGTCTATCACATACCCCTCTTTAATGGCCCTGGTGGTCATTTCATGGCCCCGTTTTGTCCCCAATCTGCAGGGAAAGCACTTGCCACAACTTTCGTAAGCGGCAAAATCAAACAGGTGCTCAATATAGCGCATCATGGGAAATTCTTCCGGGATACAAACCACTGAGGCGTGTCCCAGCAAAAACCCGGCCTTTGCAAAGGATTCAAAATCCAGGGTGAGTTCGTCCAGCTTTTCAACAGGAACTACGCCACCCAGGGGACCTCCGATCTGCACGGCTTTCACAGGATTTTTAAACCCACCCCCTAGTTCATTGATGACCGTTTTCATAGGAGTTCCCATGACCACTTCGTAGATCCCGGGGCGATTGAAAAAACTGTCGAGGGACACCAGTTTGGTGCCTGAGGACCGCTCTGTGCCGATCGCCTTCCATGCGTCCCCTCCCTCGCTGATAATGTACTGTACCGCGGCCAGGGTTTCCACGTTATTAACCACCGTAGGTTTGTTAAAGAGTCCGCGTTGGGCGGGATAGGGAGGGCGCACCCGGACTTCGGGGCGCTGACCTTCTATAGAATTGATCAGGGCTGTTTCTTCCCCGCAAATGTAAGATCCCTGAGCCTGAATTATTTTAAATTCAAAATCAAAACCGCTTCCCAGTATGTTATGCCCGACCAGGGCATGGTCTTTTAGCTGGTCGATGGCCTTTTGGACGGTAGTTACTGCTTCCGGGTACTCGGCCCGGATATATAAAATCCCGTGATGGGCTCCGGTTACGTAGCCACTGACCAGCATGCCAAAAAGCACCGAATGTGGTCGGTGTTCCAGCAAATACCTGTCGGAGTAGGCCCCTGGGTCTCCTTCATCTGCATTGCAAATAATGAATTTGACATCCCCTGCTGCCTTGCTGCAGAACTCCAGTTTGAGGCCCATAGGAAAGCCTGCACCCCCCCTGCCCCGAAGGTTGGCCGTTTTTATGGATTCCAGCGCCTTTTCCGGTTCATTTTGCAAGATCTCCAGCCAGGGTTTGTAATAGGCTTCCATACTGTTGAAAGGCTTCGTCAGAATAGGTTCATGGCTGGCACCCACATGGTAGGCATCGGGCTGGCCCTGGGCTTTGTCATGAACGATGGCGGAGAGGGTATCGATCGCTGTTCCTGAATAATTTCTTCCCTGGTAATGAAAAGCCGCATTTTCGTGGCATCGCCCCAAACAGGTCATATGCCCTATCTGATCTGCAGGGAATGCTGTCCTGAGTTTTTCCAGTACAGTGGCCTGGGTACCTGCACATTCACATGCCGTACCATTGCATACATATACTTTTTTGCCCTTGTTTTCGGGTTTGAGAAAATCGTAAAAAGAAGCGGTACCGAAAGTATTGGCCTTACCGATCAGAAACTCCTCGGCGAGCAGGGCAAGTTCCTTTTCATCGGGCGTTCCGGCCGGCTGCGCCAGGTTTCCCAGTTTGTCAAAGAGGTTTTCCTGAAGGCCCTTACGGCCCAGGAGTTCACTTAAGTTTTCAGACATACGCTAGCTTACTTTAGGGTTCAGGGAACTAACCCGGTTATTGTTTATTCGATAAGGGTGCGCGTAACAGGTGGCCCGTCCTTCGCGACAAAAACCCAGAAGGGTAATGCCGAATTCTTTGGCATAATCCACGGCCAGGGAAGACGGAGCCGATACGGCTGCTAAAAATGGGATTCCCGCTTTAAATGCTTTGATGGTGATCTCGTAGGAAATACGACCGCTGACGGTCATCGCTTTGGCTTCGGCCAACCTGTCCCGTAACAGCAACCACCCGATCGCTTTGTCTACCGCGTTATGGCGTCCGATATCTTCCTTCACCACCAGCAGGGAACCGTTGGCATCGAATAGGGCAGCTGCATGGGTGCCACCGGATTGTTTGAAATCGTGCTGGCCACGATTCATTTGTGCAAACATATCTGTAAAGCGTGCTGCGGGAAATTGCATAGGCGCCTCTATGGTCTTGCCCATAAAGGCCTGTTCCCCGAGTTCTGTTTTGCCACAAATCCCACAGGAAGATACGGACAGGAGACTTCGGCTGTTCGAATAACCACTGCCGAGATAGGTCTCCGGGATCTCCAGATCTACCACGGTCACAATACCTTCTTCATTTTCCTTTTGAAGTATAGGCTTCGGGTGAAAACTGGTTGAAGATACAATGGCCTCACTGTGCAACAACCCACGGATCAGGTCGTTATCTGCACCGGGTGTCCGCATGGACATGGTGAAGGGCTTTCCATTGATGTTGATTTGCAGGGCTTCTTCCACGGTCAGGGCATCGACCACGGGGTCTACCCCTTGCACGTCAAACTTTTTTCCCTGATAATTACGCGTTGCCATTAGTGCGCCTCCTTTAATTCAATTCGCTCGCTATCCTATTTATTAAATATACTGATTTTTCGGCAATACGGAATAAAGCAAAGGGCTTGTGCGGTCTTAAAAAGTTTGGCAAAGGGCTCCGTTCGTAAATTCGTTATGCAGGGCAATGGCACGATTAAGGATGGCCCCTAACCCAACAATAGCATCAGCCCTGTATGAATTTGATTTAAAGCGGTCCTTTTTATTCGCTCTTGAACCAGGACGCGTACTTCACATAGCTATTGGCTATTCGTACGATTTCGCCCTGGCTTAGCTCCGGACTGATATCCTTGAGCTTCTTTGCCGGCATCCCGCCAAAAACGGTTCCCGGAGGCACAATGGTTCCTTTTGTAAGCACGGCACCGGCTGCAATAATGCTGTTAGACCCTATTACACAGTCGTCCATAATGATGCTCCCCATCCCTATCAGCACATTATCCTCCACGGTACAGCCATGTACGATCGCATTATGGGCAATGGAAACATTGTTCCCTATGGTGGTTGGTGCCTTCTGATAGGTGCAGTGAATGATAGCCCCGTCCTGCACATTTACCTTGTTTCCCATCCGGATGTAATGTACATCTCCGCGGATCACGGCATTGAACCAAATGCTGCATTCATCGCCCATGATCACATCCCCAACAATGACCGCATTGTCTGCAATAAAGCAGTCTTTTCCAAATTGCGGGGTTTTCCCGAGAACCGTTTTTATGATCATACTACAATTTTGAATTTAATTTACGGACTTATTCGAAATACGAAAGTAATTCCTTTTTCCTGGAAGCAGACACCATCAATTCCTTGCCATTGGAAATGACAACACTTCCACCCTTGCCTTTTCTGTACTTTACTACCTCATTAATATTCACCAGAAAAGACTTATGGATACGCACAAAATTAAATTGGGCCAGGGATTCTTCAAAATACTTTAGTGTCTTACTCACTAAAATCTTTTTATCACCCATAAAGATCTCTGTATAATTATCATCTGCTTTGCAATACAATATCTCCGACACATTAAGCACCTGAAAACCATCTAATTGTGGCAAGGTAATCTTACCTTCTGCTTTCTTTATGGAGGTAGATAAAATCCGATCATCCAAAAGATCTTCCTTCGAAATTATTTCCTCCACATACGTCACCGCTTTTATAAGTTCATCAATATTTATAGGCTTCATAAGGTAATAGGCTGCATGCTGGTTAAGCGCTTCCATGGCATACTGATCATAGGCCGTCACAAATACCGTCTCAAATGTCCGGTCTGGTATTTTATCAAGAAGATCAAATGCATTTCCAAATGGCATTTCCACATCCAGGAATACCAAATTTGGATGCTCTTTGTTAATGAGCGCCATCCCTTGCTTAATAGTGCCGGCTTCTCCAAGAATGGTTACCTGACCACAATAGTCTCTGAGATAATTCCTGAGAATCTCCCTACTCGTCATTTCATCATCAATGATCACGGCCCTTAACTTCATTAGCCTTTCTGTATTGTTAATATTACCCGCGTCCCTGTTCCATTCTGGTTCAGGTCGCTTACTTCTACCGAAATATTGTGCTTATACATATCATTTAAAATGGCAATGCGTTTTTTAATATTACTCATAGCGGTAGAGCGTTGTTTTTTTTGATGTTGTGTTTTTAAGGTGGCCGACTTCTTTCTGCCGATACCATTATCTTCAATACGAACCTCCAGGGTTTCCCTATTTTTTTCGGACACTTGTATTTTTAGAATTCCTTGTGTTTCTCTATAGCGAAGTCCATGCCAAATGGCGTTTTCTATATAGGGTTGTAAAAGCATGGGAGGTATTTTATAGGCCTCCTTATCTATGGAATCTTCTACCTCAAAACTATATGAAAATTTATCAGGGAACCTGGAATGCTCTAGTTTCAGGTATAATTCGAGTAGTTCAATTTCTTTATTGAGTTCGATAAAATCTTCCTCGGAATTTTCCAGAACGGTGCGCATCAACTTGGAAAAATCGCTTAAATAACGGTTAGCACTGCGTTCGTCGTTTTTGGAAATATAATTGTTGACAGAATTCAGGGCATTAAATATAAAATGCGGATTCATTTGGGATCGCAGTGTTTTTAGGGCCAATAAGTTGTTGGCCAATTTTTGCTTTTGTGTACTGCGATAGAAAAAGAAAGCTGCAAGCGACATAAAAAGCATTCCAAATAGCAGGGAATAGATGATCCATAACTGCCTGTTGTTACTTTCCTCTGTTAATCGTTGCTCTGCCAGGGCCAGATCGTATTTACTCTGAGATAATTCCCGTTCTTGTTCCAGTCCGGTAATACGGTTCTGCGTGGCTGCTATTTCTCTGTTCAATCTGGCAGCCCTGGATATCTCCTGCTCTTTCCGGATATATAAAGTGTCTACTACTGCCACGTATTTTTGATAGGTTTCCAGGGCTTTGTTAAAATCGCCCTGCTGTCTGTATACCTCAGACAATTTGCGGGTTGCATCCTTTTGAACAATAAGATCTTCCTCCATGTCTGCCGTTGCAATGCTCTGTTGCAGATAAGGAATAGCCTCTGCATATTTATCCTGGGCTATATAGGCATTTGCTATCTTATAGTTGATACGTTGACGGGATATGGAATCCGGACGCTGGGCGATATCAGTTCTCTTTTTTGAACTGTTTGGCATTCCTTCCAATTCCCGTAAACTGCTTTTGCGAAGTTGTATCTCATCGTCATAGCGGTTTGTTTTATTTAAAAAATCGGCTACCTTCTCTTTTTCCTGTATAGCTCTTTGAGGAGCCTGTTTTTTGGCCTCTCTCAGGGAATTGTCGTAATAGGCATTCGCCTCTTCCACACGGTTCACACTGGCATAGGCATCGGCAATCTTGGAATTTAAATCAGGAATTTTAGGACTAATCTGATTCTTGCTCGCAATTGCTAATCCCTCCTGATAATAGGCAAGGGCCTTATTGATATCTCCAGTACCCGAATAGGCGTCCCCCAGGTACTCATAGATCTCCACGCGCCTGTAAGGAACAAGTGTGTTATTCTTTTCAATGGTCGAAAGGATCGAAATTGCCTCTTCCCATTGGCGGTTTTGAACATAGGCTTTTGCTAAAGCAAGGGCCGTATTACTGCTATAATATGCTTCAAGGGCATCTTTGTAATTGGCGATGGCCAGATCTAACTGTTGGTAATAGCTGTACACCTCGGCCAGTAATGCAAGTGATGCTGCCAGTTCTTTTTTATTTCCGCGTGTTCCCAGTTCAGAAATAGCGCGGGCAATATAATCTATGCTTTTTTTAATATCGGATTGTTTGAACATGCTGGCAGAATCCAGATAGGCCCGATGCATGGCGATACTACTTTTTGAAAGTGTTGATTCCATTCTGCCCGGGTTCATTTCTTTACCCCCTTCCACCAATAATGTAATATTATCGGCACTTTGAACCGTATGCCGAACTGTCTCAAATTCGGAGCTTTGGAACGTCAGGATATCCCCTATGGCCGTCCTGATTGTAAATTCTCCCAGCGCATTAGTAATGGCATAAGCGCCTTGGCCAGAAGTTACATCCACGCCTGCTATCGGAGCATTATTCTCTTTCGCTTTAACCGTCCCCTTTATACTAATCTCCTTTTGTTGATTTAGGGTCTGGGAGTTAGCAATGGAAACGACTAAGAGTATCGCTATTACCACAAAATATTTCAATGGCTCACTTCGTATCATTGGTATAAACTTAGTCCATTTAGATGGTATTAAAAAATGCGTTTTAGCCTGATAATAGCTCTTAACCAATGGTTTTGAACACTTGGCGAATGCTACAGGTCTATTCCCTCATCCGGGTGGTCCTTTCCCTCATCGCAGGTTTTTTGTAAAAAAGTTGCAACGTACTTTTCGGCTATTATCATAACCCTTTAAATAAAAACAAATGAAAAAGTTGACCCACAAAACATCGATACTCTTATTCCTATTATTTATAGGAACTAGCTTTGCTCATAATGGCAATTCTCTGGAGTCCGTTTCGCTACCAGCACTTCAAAGTAAGCAGCGAGATACCGAACATTCCCCGCAGCCTACGGTTAAAATAGCCCTCTTATTGGATACCAGTAATAGTATGGACGGACTAATCAATCAGGCAAAATCACAACTCTGGGATATAGTGAACCAATTTACGTACGCCAAATGTGGTAACGATGGTCGTCCTAATCTACAGATAGCACTCTACCAGTATGGGAACGACAATCTTGGCTCACAGGAAGGATATATTCAACAGGTATTGGGTTTTAGTAACGACCTGGATAAGATCTCAGAAAAGTTATTCTCATTAACTACCAATGGAGGTGAAGAATATTGCGGGCAGGTTATTCATCAATCATTACGTCAATTGGAATGGGGTAAAAATCCAGACGATCTAAAATTGATATTTATCGCAGGTAATGAACCTTTCACACAAGGCAAAAAGGATTTCAGGGAATCTGTAACAAATGCCAAAGAGAAGGATATCATTGTGAACACTATTTTTTGTGGAAGTTACTCCCAGGGCATCAATACGCATTGGCAGGAAGGAGCGCTATTAACAGGAGGGGACTATATGGCTATTGACCACAACAGGCAGGTTGTCCATATTAAAACACCATATGATGAAATCATCATCGATCTGAATGCTCGCTTAAATAATACCTATGTCTCTTATGGTGTTCAGGGTGCCACTCGCAGGGCTCGTCAGGAAGTCCAGGATTCAGAAGCCATGGCATTAGAGGAAGTGGTAGCTGTAAAGCGTGCAGTCAGCAAAAGTTCCTCATATTACAATAATGCTGAATGGGATTTAGTAGACGCTTCCTCCAGGAAGGATTTTGACTTGGACGATATTAAAAAAGAAACACTCCCTCCATCTCTAAAAGGAAAATCTGAAGATCAGATCAAGGAATTCTTGGCAGAAAAAAGGACAGAACGCAAAAACATCCAAAAGGAAATTCAAGAGGCCAATGCTAAACGTGAAGCGTTTTTGGCCACACAACAAAAGAATGAAACAGGCGAGTTAGAACAGGCTATGATACAAACTATCAAGAAACAGGCTTCCAGAAAAAAACTGTACTGGGAGTAAACAATCAAACTAACAGGGAACAGGGACTTCGAAAAATTATTCGGGGTCCTTTTTTATTAATTAGCAGCAGGACAGAAACAATCGAACCGGTTCTGACGCTCGGGTCCGAAATCGTACCCCAGGGTGATCTGATGGAAGCCACCATTGTCAAAGCGTACATCCCCGTTCTGGTAGGAATAGTTATAGGAGAACATGAACCTGTTGTAATTGAAGCCGACAATAGGGGTAAACAGCTGCAGGCGTTGTTCCCCAAAGGTTCCGTTGGCCTGGTATTGGGCACCGTCAAAACTTCGTCTGTAGGAAAGTCCGGCCCATACGGTCCCGAAGGATACATCGCGGTATACCTTAGCGTTAAAATCGACCGTTTCTTCCTGGGTAAATTCGGTAATCTGAAGCATCACAGAAGGCTCCACCCGCCATTCGCTCTTTCCAAAGATATATCCCACGGAAAACAAATACCTTCTCAAATTGTCGAATTCAATGGCCGTATACAAGTCGCGCCCGCTCCCCAGAGCATTCAGCAGCGTAGCATGGGCATAGAATTCCATATAACTATAGGACATCCCAAAATCGACATTAAAATACCCGACACTATTCCTGGCTCCGGTAATAATGGGATCGGGGATCACCGAGCGGAATTCGGTCTCATCCAGACTGCTCAGGATAATCCCGGCGCTCATTCCAAAAGAAAGCTGATTGAGTACACGGACATCTTCCCCAAATTGCAAATGATGGGCATAGGTACCCTTTAATCCGGTTTGTGAGTGGTACCCATTCGCATCATTAAATAAAATGAACCCTACACCACTGGGACTCTCCCCCAACCGCCAATTAACACTGAGGGTCTGTAAGTTAGGGGCCTCATCTACATTGAACCACTGTTTACGGGCCGTAAGCCTAATTTTCCCGCCGAGACCGATCCCGGCCATGGAAGGATGCACCAAATAATAATTATCAGATAAATAATCAAAATAAACGGGAATCCCTTCTTGCGCTGATGCAGCCCCGCAAAACGCGAGATAGCTCAGGAAAATAAAAATGGTTTTTCTCATCTGGGATGGGCCAAAGTGTATAGCTGGGTCTGTTAAATATAATGTATAACGGCTGAAAGTGAACATTATTATATGTCGCATAACTTGAAAAATGGTTGTATTTTTGCCGAAAACAGGCACTATGAAAGAGTACGTCATTACGATAAAGGAAACGAACAATCCTGCGATCCTCAAGTTTGAGACCAACCAATTTATTACGACCAATAACAGCTATGAATATAAAAATATTGATGAGGCCAAAAATTCGCCCTTAGCGCAACAACTGTTTTATCTGCCATTCATTAAAACGGTTTACCTCTCCGGGAACTTCATAGCCCTGGAACGGTTCGATATTGTTTCCTGGGATGATGTGAAGGAGGAAGTGGCCCAGCAATTGGTAGAATACCTCAATGGTGGGGGCGTTATTCTCCTGGAAGAAGAAAACACCAAGAAGGTGGCCATTACCATCTATGCGGAGGTAACACCCAATCCGGCCGTGATGAAATTTGTTGCCAATAAAAAACTGGTTCCTGCCACCTTCGAATTTAAGAACATTGATGAAGCAACCCACTCGGAACTGGCCCAAAAGCTCTTCCACTTCCCTTTCGTAAAGGAGGTTTTTATGGACGAGAATTATATCTCCGTTACCAAATACGAGGTTGCCGAATGGAATGACATCACCCTGGAACTTCGCGAAACGATCAGAAATCATATTGCAGACGGAAAGGAAATTGTATCCGAAACCGCAGCCATACAACAAAAAAGCACTTTGCAGGAAGGGGTAACAGAAAACGGTCCTTTAGACGATATCTCCCAGCAGATCATCCAGATCCTGGAAGAATATGTGAAGCCGGCGGTTGCCAGTGACGGGGGCAATATCCTTTTCCAGTCCTACGAAGAAGAACATAAAAGGGTGAACGTGATCCTTCAGGGCGCCTGCAGTGGTTGCCCGTCCTCTACCTTTACCCTTAAAAACGGCATTGAGACCATGCTGAAGAATATGATAGGCGACAAGGTGGAAGAAGTAGTGGCCATAAACGGGTAAAAGGACTTCTTAGGCTTGTATTTCCGGCAAATTTTTCGTTACTTTAAAGGAACCTTAAATTCTAATGAAATGGCTATATTAAAAGTAATAGAAGTACTTGCAAATTCTAGTGAAAGCTGGGAAGATGCTACTCAAAAGGCAGTCTCCCAAGCGTCCAAATCCGTAAAAAACATTCGTTCTGTCTACGTACAGGAACAAAGTGCCACGGTAAAAGACGGAAAGGTAGATGACTTCAGGGTGAATGTCAAGATCACCTTTGAAGTGAAATAAGACCTTTCGTTCGTATTGTAAAAGCACCTTATTCCGGTGCTTTTTTTATGGCCTTTAAATCCGTTACTTTTACAAAAACAAGGTCGATTGCAGAATGAGCGTATTTTAATCACAGCTTCCCATGAATGATGCTCCCAAATACACCAATGCCCTTATCCATGAGACCAGTCCTTATCTGCTGCAACATGCGCATAACCCTGTCAACTGGCATGCCTGGCATCAAAACGTACTGGAGCAGGCTGCGAAAGAAAATAAGTTACTCCTTATCAGCATTGGCTACGCCGCCTGCCACTGGTGCCATGTGATGGAGCACGAATGCTTCGAGAACGAGGAGGTTGCCGCCGTCATGAACCAACATTTTATCAATATCAAAATTGATCGTGAAGAACGACCTGATATTGACCATATCTATATGGATGCCTTACAAATGATGACCGGTAGCGGGGGTTGGCCGCTCAATATTGTTGCCCTTCCTGACGGACGCCCTTTCTGGGGAGCCACCTATGTACGCAAAAATGACTGGATGACCGTACTGGGGCAATTGGCCGAGCTCTATTCCAACGAGCCTAACAAAGTACTTGACTATGCCCAAAACCTGGCGAATGGCATACGGTCCATCAATGTGGTCCCGCCCACTGAGCACCGTGTTGCCATCACTACAGACCAATTAGCAGCAGCAGTAAAACAGTGGTCGCAGCACTTCGATACCTTTCTGGGTGGTTATAAAAGGGCCCCAAAATTCATGATGCCTGCCAACCTCGATTTCCTGCTTCACTATGCCAGCCTTTTTAAGGATGCTACTACCCTTTCCTATGTGGATACCACCCTTACCCGGATGGCCTATGGCGGCATTTTTGATCAGGTGGGCGGCGGATTCTCCAGATATGCGGTAGACACCAAATGGCATGTGCCCCATTTTGAGAAAATGCTATACGACAATGCACAGCTGGTGTCGCTTTACGCAAAAGCCTATGCAGCAACGAAAAATACGCTTTACAGGGAAATAGTGGTCAGCACCATTTCATTTGTGGCTAGTGAACTGATGGCCCCTAACTTTGGCTTCTACTCCTCTTTAGATGCGGATAGCATCGATACCGAAGGGCAGCTGGAAGAAGGGGCGTTTTATGTCTGGACAACCACTGAATTGGAACCCCTCTTAAAAGAAGAATTCCCAATTTTCAAGGACTATTACAACATCAATTCATACGGCCATTGGGAAGAAGACAAGTATGTGCTCATCCGGGATGCCCCCGCAGAAGAAATTGCAGCAAAGCACGATCTGTCGGTTGCTTCTCTGAAAAAAAAAGTTACGCGATGGCATATACTTCTAAAGGCCAAACGCCATGAACGACGGCGGCCCAGGCTAGACGATAAGATCCTGACCTCCTGGAATGCCCTTATGATCAAAGGCCTTACAGATGCCTACCGGTATTTGGGTGACCCCCGCTATTTGGAGATGGCAATAAACAGTATCCGTTTTATAGAAATGAATCTTCAGAATACAGACGGTGGCCTTTTCCATAACCATAAAGAAGGGAAAAGCACCATCAATGGCTTTTTGGAGGACTATGCCACACTTATTGACGCCTGTCTTGGATTGTATGAAGTGACCCTGGACGAGTCCTGGCTGGAGAAAGCCAAGACGCGGACCAATTATGTCCTGCAACATTTTTTGGACCCTGAAAGTGGCCTGTTCTTTTTTACTTCCGATACCCAGGAGGTACTGGTAAGAAGAACCCTCGAAACTGCGGATAATGTTATCCCGGCATCGAATTCCATCATGGCACATGCCCTGTTCAAATTATCCCTGCTTTTTCCCGGGGCCGGTTATGACACCCACTTGTTGAAGATGCTGGGCAGCATGCAGGAAGCTGTCTTAGAAAATCCTAACAGCCATGCCCATTGGCTCCATCTACCGCTTAATTTAAATTTTCCGTTTCGCGAAATAGCCATTAGCGGGATAGAGGCGAAGCAAAAGGCAACAATACTGATGCAGGCGTATCTCCCGAATACTATTTTGGCCGGAGCTGAAATGGAGAGTTCACTGGGCCTGTTTGAAAACAGGTGGGATCCTAAGCGAACACTAATCTATGTTTGTGAAAGAGGAAGCTGTCAGTTACCCGTGGAAAATCCTGCAGATGCCCTTTCCCTTATAAAATGAGTTGTTAAACACTAACATACTTTAATGACAATCTCTTGACTTCCCCATTAATTTTGCGTTTTTTTGTATTCCTAATTTTATAACGCACCATGGAAAATTTATCAGACTACACTGCATACGTAGAACAGGCCATGACCTGGGGAATGGAAATCTTGCCAAATATCATTACCGCTTTTATTATCCTGGTTGTAGGATGGTGGGTAGTGAAGTTTATCAATAAAATGGTATACCGTTTCTTTCAGAAGAAGGACTATGACCTGGCACTGGAATCCTTCCTGCAGAGCTTTCTGAATATAGCCCTGAAACTATTGCTATTTGTTTTGGTCATCACCCAACTGGGAGTAAAGTCGTCTTCCCTGGTAGCCCTGGTTGGTGCAGCAGGTTTGGCGGTAGGCCTTGCCTTACAAGGTTCCCTGTCCAATTTTGCCGGCGGGGTTTTGATCCTTGTTTTCAAGCCTTTTAAAATAGGTGATTTTATATCTGCCCAAGGGATCGATGGCACGGTAAAAGAGATCACGATCTTCACCACAAAATTAAATACCTTCGGGAACCAGGTAGCCATATTGCCCAATGGGCAGCTATCCAACAATAGCATTATTAATTACAATGCAGAAAGCACCCGAAGAGATAAGATAGATATAGGCATAAGCTATGGTGCCAACATCAAAAAGGCCAAGGATATTTTACTGGAGATCTGTAAGGACTATGAAAATATACTCCAGGACCCTGCCCCTGCCGTTTTTGTAGGTGCCTTGGCTGATAGCTCGGTGAACCTGACCCTTCGTTTCTGGGCGCTCAATGAGCACTTCTGGGATGCACACTTTTATGTGATTGAAGAGACAAAGCTTCGTTTTGACAAAGCCGGTATTGAAATTCCATTTCCACAACTGGATGTGCACCAAAAAGCCTGAAAATAAAAGGCCTTATGCCTGCTTACTTCTTTTGTTGCAGCATAAAATCCTTTAAGTAGTAGGGTTCAAAATACGCCACATTCTCCAGCATTCCTTTGGTATATTTTTCATACGATAAGGCGCACATGGTGGCCGCGGAAGGCACAATGGCCGGATCAAAAACGAAGTTGGCATGCTGCAGCACTTCCTTACATTTGGCTGCGCCACTCCCTGCCAGATGCACGGTGCCCTTTTCTGCATACTCCATAAAGGTATCTTCCTTGATGACAACCGCATTTACGGGCGCTATTTCCTTGTAATTATGGTCATAATAGCCCGCATACACTTCCATACGGCGGGCATCCAAAACGGGGATGATGATCCCTGAATCGGCTTTAACCTGAAGGGCCATACAACGCAGGGTCGATGTAGCGATCAGGGGGATATCCAAGGCAAAACACAATCCCTTGGCTGCCGAAACTCCTATCCTAAGACCGGTATAAGACCCGGGGCCCTTGCTCACGGCAACAGCGTTGAGGTCTTCAAATAAAAAGGAAGCCTCTTTCAAGACTTCCTTTATAAAAAGATGCAATTCCTCTGCGTGGGAGAAAGAGGCACTGTCGTGCTCTTTCATAGCTATGTTTACCCCATTTCTGGCAAGCGCAACAGAACAATTGGTAGTAGCAGTTTCTAAATTTAATATCAGGGCCATGGTGGCCGTAAAGATACGTTAGTTTAATGTAATGGGAATACCGTAAAAGAATTCCAGCACCTTGATCCTGAAAATATAATTGTACTTATTCCTGATAACTTCTGCTTCCGCATTGTCCACCCGGGCCTGTGCCTGGCTGAAATCGAAAGCGTTCATTAAGCCAACCTCAAAGCGGTCTTTGGTGTATTCGTACGCCAGCCTTCTTGCTTCCAGTGTTTTTTGGGCCGCTTCATACGATTTGGCAAAGTTTTCCACGTCTACATAGGCCTGATTAATGGTCGTCTCAAGATCTAATTTAGCCTGGTCTAGCTGCAGTCTGGCCTGATCTACATTAATCAGGGCGCGCTTAATGCTATTGCGTGTACTAAATCCATTAAAAATAGGAATGTTCACCCGAGCTCCATAAGAAATACCATCATTGATCCATAACTGATCCCTAAATCCTATCTTCTCTCCCGTGATTGGATCCCTGGTTTGATCAGAATATCTGGTATTGTAATTCATAAAGGCATCAATTGTTGGATACGAAGCCCCTTTTGCTATTTGAAGGTCCTTTTCGGCAAGGGCAACATTTGTTTCAGAAAATTTTATATCCCTTCTGAAAGTTAATGCCTTGTCAAAGATCACCTTGGGCGTATTTTGAAGTATATCGGAAGGAGGTACATTAAATTCTTCATCTGCAATATCAAAATTCTCGTAATCCGTAATTTGCAATAATTGCGCAAGGCTTATGCGCGATAACAAGACCTGGTTTTGGTTATTGATGATGGTCTGCTCCTGGGTAGCTGCTGTAGCTTCTATCTCAAGGAGATCTCCTCTTGGCACAACACCCGATTCCACAAGTTCCCGGGTACGTTTTAGGTCTTCCACGGTTACGGCATATTGGGCCTCGGAAACCTTAAGAGATTCCTTGTTAGACAGGATTGAAAGGTACGAATTGGCAACATTGAGACTTATATCATCTACCAGATTATCCAAACGATACTGATTAGCCAATTCATTAAGTTTGGCCCTGTTGAGCCTGTGTATATTACGCAGGCCGTCAAATAAGGTCATACTTGACGTTAGGTTGCCATTTGTTGAAAAAATAGTGCCCGTTACAAAGCCATTGGTCGTAGGATCCAGAATAAGTCCTGTACTTGCCTGGGTGCTATTCTGAAAATTTAAATTGGGTAACATATTCCCCAAGGCATCAGATTTATCAATCTTAGCATTCTCCAGATCCAATTCGAATTGTTCTATTGTAATATTGTTTTCGAGGGCATAAAGGACACATTCCTCTAACGTCCACTTCCTCATTTGTGCTGAGGCTGTCCCAACGATGAGTAGGAAGAGTAGTACCGGTATTTTGAATTTCATTTTGTTGTTTTTTGATTGCTGATTTATCTTAGCTTACTTCAACAGTAACCTCATCTCCTTTTTTAATAGGCTCCGTTTTCTTCCAGATTTTCACTTCATCTTCTTCTGTGATCCCGGAGATGATCTCTACATTGATCCCATCAGAAATACCTATTTCAACATCTTTTCGTTCAAATTGTTGTTCTCCTACAGACACTTCTACATAAGGTTTATCCGTTTTTTTGTCGAATTGCAACAAGGCTTCAGGGATCACCAGAATACTATCCTTCTTTTCAAGTGTCAGGGAGGCGTTGGCACTGTAACCAGCCCTGATAAGGAACTCGTCATCTACCTCTACATCACCTTCAATTTTGAATTGTACAGCCCCTGCTTCTTCCACCCCTTTAGGTGCAATAAACTTTAATTTGGCGTTAAAGGTCTTGTCTTCAATAGCTCCAAGGCTGATCTCCAGGGGCATACCTACTTTTAGTTTCCCTACTTCTCCTTCATCTACCTTCCCTTCAAAGATCATCTTACCCAGATCCGCAATGGTAGCGATGGTGGTCCCGTCATTGAAGTTGTTACTTTGGATCACCTGGTCGCCCTCCTCTACCGGAATCTCCAGCAGGGTACCTGTTACGGTTGCCCGGATATTGGTGTTGGCACTGGATGAACCTCCTGCAGAACCGAGTCTGATGATACGATAATCGGCCTTGGCATTTTCCAATTCCAGCACCGCACGATCGTATTGCAATTTCAGGTTATTGAAATCCTGGCTGGAGATAACCCCTTTGTCAAAAAGGGTTTTATTTCGGTCGTATTCTATTTTCGTATTGTTCGAGGGCCGCTTCCGCATTACGCACCCGGCCGCTGGCCTGGTTAAGGGCCTGCTCATTGGGCACCACTTTGATGACCGCAATAAGGTCGCCTGCCTTTACCTGAGCACCTTCCTCCAGATAGATCTTATCTATGATCCCGGATATCTGAGGCTTTATGTCTACTTCCTCTTCAGGGATGACTTTGCCTGTGGCAACTGTTTTCTTCTCGATAGTCGAAATAAAAGGTTTTTGCGTATCATAGGTAATGGCGCCTTTGCTGTTCGATTTTATAAAAAATGCAGCAGCCCAAAGTGCCCCGAGTACTAAGACGACAATTCCTGTCCATTTTAAAATTTTTTTCATCTTTGTTTGATTGTATTAGTAGTTATTGTTTTCTGATTATTCTTCTCTTAAAGCGTCAATAGGCCGGATACTTACCGCCCGTTGTGCCGGGATCATCCCGATCAACGTTCCCAGTACGATCATTAATACCAATGCCCCAAGTACGTATGGGATGGGAACCGTTGGGATTTGTATATGGAAAGTTTCCGTCTTTTGTCAGGTTATTAACGATATTTAAGGCAAAAGCGCCCAAAATGATCCCTACGATACCGGCGATGATCGTCAGGAACACACATTCAAAGATGATCAGGCTTCTGATCTCCGTTGGGGTAGCCCCCAACGCTCTTCGCACGCCCAGTTCCTTGGTTCGTTCTTTTACCGAGATCAACAGGATGGCCCCAATACCAATAACGCCAGCCAATATGGTGGCAATTCCCACGATCAGTGAAATAAAGGTTAAGCCTTTGGCAAAACCAACAACCTTATTAAATACAGCGCCCAAATTGAAACCCCCAATGGCCCGTTCATCATCAGGATGCACTTTATGGATCGTTTTCAGGACGCTTTTCACATCCTTCTCTACCTGAATGACATCCGCGTCATCATAAGCGGCTATGGTAAACCAGGCCACATTATCGCCGGAATTGTACAATTTCTGATACGTTGTAAAAGGGATATAAATATCGCTATCGCTCTCAAATCCGCCGCCAGGCGTAAACTTATGTACCCCAACCACCTGGAAATAGATGTCATCTATCCTGATATAGCCGCCTATGGGGTTTTCATCCTTTTCAAACAATTCTGACTGGGTTCGTTCCCCGATGACGCACACTTTTCGTGTCTGTGCTATGTCTTCATCATTGATAAATCTTCCCCCATCATAGATCTTCTTGGTAGCGATCTTGGTGAATACCGGGAAATCGCCGTATACAGCGTAGTTGCCCGACTTCTGTCCACGGACTATGAGTCCAGCCGCACTTCCAAACACGCCTCTTACATTCCTCGGGGCGATGTATTCAATTTCCGGGATCCTGTTTTCCAGGACCTGAACGTCGCCCAGTTTTAGCTGTATCTGCCTGCCTGTTTTATATCCGGCATAGGGCATACTGGTTCGCTGAGCCCAGGTAAACATACTGTTCATGGCAACCGATTCAAACGCCCTCTCAAAACCATTATCCAGGCCTTTGGCAGTTCCTGACATGGCAATATACACGAAGATCCCCCACAGTACACCAATGACGGTGATCACGGTCCGCACCTTGTTCTTTCGGATAGAACCAAAAATTTCCTGCCATGTATTACTGTCAAAAAGAAGTCGTATACTATTCATCTCGTAATGCTACTATTGGTTTAATACGTGCTGCTTTTCTGGCCGGGATGTAGCCTGCCAGGGCTCCAAAAAAGATCAGGATAATGGTTGCCGTTGTGGCAAGGCCGAAGTCTATATAGGGATTGGTAATGAAATAATCTTCCTTTAAACTGTTCCCTATGGAGTTCATGATCACCACCCCTATCAACATTCCGGCGTAGCCGGACAGGGTAGTGATAAAAACTGACTCCAGTAAGATGGTACTGATAACCGATTTTGGGGTGGCCCCCAATGCTTTTCGTATCCCTATTTCCTTTGTTCGTTCTTTCACCACGAACACCATGATATTACTGATGCCAATAATCCCTGCGATGATGGTCCCAAAGGCAAAAACGGATAAAACAATAGCAATGATGCTCGAAAATTGCTGTGTTTGCTGTAACTGATCTGCCACATTTCTTATGAACAGGCCATTCTGATCATCCGGACTGATAAATTTCTTATCCTTCATAAAATTCCGAAGCTGTCCTTCAAAGACCATGGCTCCGGCATAGCCGATCTCCGGTTTAAACCCTATGATGATCTGGTCTATTTTATCATTATTCTTTTCTATAAGCTGCCTGGTGGTATAGGGAATATAAATAAGTCGTTCTTCATTATCACCGCCATCGTCCTGATAAACGCCGATGACTTTAAAAACGCTGCCTGAAATATCAATGAATTTACCCATGGCATTTTCATCCTTGAAGAGGTCTTTTTCTACTAACCTGCCAATAACAGCATATTTGGTCTTGTGCCTGACATCTTCCTGATTGATATAGCGCCCCTTCATCATGATGGTCTTTTCTGCCTCCTGATGTCCCGGGGCCACGCCTCTGGTAGTGTAGTTATCGTATTCCTCTTTGTAGCTTACGATACCACCCCTTTGGATCCTTGGGGTAATGTACTCCACATAGTTTTCAAAGTTCTTTTCAATATCTTCCAGGTCGCTGTTCTCGAACTCAATGCGCCGGTTTGATTTATAGCCTTTATAAGGAACGGACGTCCTGCCGGGAAAGAGAAAGAAAACATTATTGGCATCATCGCCAAAGGCTTCATTAAAAGTGTTCTGAAGTCCGTTGGTAAGACCTACCAGGGAAACAAAGATCAGGATCCCTATCGTTACCGTAAAACCGGCCAAGAAGGTCCGCATTTTATTCTTCCGGATCGATAAAAATATTTCCTGCCAGGTATCCCTGCTAAACATAAGCCGATGCCTTTACCTGTTCTACTTTTTCGTCTTTGATGATCACGCCATCCTTCAGGTAGACAATGCGCTTGCACATTTGTGCTATATCCGGTTCGTGGGTTACCACCAATATGGTATTGCCCTGTTCATTGATCTTTTGGATCAGGTCCATGACCTCATAGGATGTTTTACTGTCCAAAGCCCCTGTGAGCTCATCTGCCAGTAATACCTTAGGCTCTGCCACCATGGCACGGGCAATGGCCACCCGTTGTTTCTGACCACCAGATAATTCACTGGGAAGGTGATGCGACCATTCCTTTAAGCCTACCTGCTCCAGGTATTTCAAGGCCTTGGCCTGCCTTTCTTTCCGTGGCATTTTCTGATAATAAAGTGGTAAGGCAACATTTTCAAGGGCTGTCTTGTAATTGATCAGATTAAATGATTGAAATATAAACCCAAGGAATTTATTGCGATAAATAGCGGCCTTGGTCTCTGTGAGGTTTTTAATCGGCACCCCATCCAAGGTATACTGTCCGGAATCTGCTTCATCGAGCATTCCGAGAATGTTAAGGAGGGTCGATTTTCCGGATCCGGAGGATCCCATGATCGCGACCAATTCACCTTCCTCAACGGAAAAATTGATGCCTTTCAGGACATGAAGGGAATTGCTCCCCATTTTATAAGATTTATGAAGATCTTTTATTTCAATCATGGTTGGTTCCTTTTTGCGTTTTAATTCCAATCCTACAATAGGTGTGGCAAGTTGTTAAATTGTTACAAATAATAGTCGAAAATTTATGTTAAAAAGCCTATCCACCGTATTCCTCTTGCTTAATTGCATTCCAAACTTTGATTTGGTCTTCCAAACTCAGGCCGGAAAGCACCTGTACAAAAATCCCATCGCTGATGCCCAATTCCAGGTCTTTCCTTTCAAATTGCTGCTCTCCGGTAGCTATTTCCACAAATGGCTTTTTGGTATCGGGATCGAATTGTACAAGGGCTTCCTTGATGGCCAACACACTGTCTGCCCTGTCAAGAATAATAGAAGCATTGGCACTGAGCCCAGCCCTGATAAAGACCGTATCACCTTTTGTGAGCGTCCCTTTGATTTCGAATTGAATCGCACCATTTTCGGCTTTCCCTTTAGGAGCGATATAGTCTAATACGGCTTCAAACACCTTGTTCTCTATAGCCCCTACCGTAATTTCCAGGGGAAGGTTTTCCCTGATCTTCCCTACTTCAGATTCATCTACCTTCCCTTCAAAGATCATTTTATTCACATCTGCAATGGCCGCAATGGTAGTTCCTTCGTTAAAATTATTGCTCTCTATCACCTGATTCCCTACTTCAACGGGCACTTCCAGGACCATCCCGCTAACGGTCGCTCTGATCATGGTATTGGCAGCATTGCCATAGCCCGCGGTGGTTCCCGTGCGAACAATATCGTACCGCTTATTGGCCGCTGAATAGGCTTGCTTGGCCTGATCATACGTTACCTGAGCCCTTTCAAGATCTACCCTGGAAATGACGCCCTTTGAGAATAATTCGCTTTGCCTGCCATAATTCCTGCGCTGATCTTCCAGGGTGATCCTGGCATCTTCAATGGCATTCTTGGCATCATTCAGCGCCGTCAAATTGGGCACTACTTTGATCCTTGCGATCATATCGCCCGAATTCACATAATCGCCCCCCTCTACAAATACCTCCTCAATAACCCCGGAAATATTAGGCTTGATAAGTACTTCTTCCAGCGGCAGGATGCTGCCGGTGGCAACGGTCTTTTTTATAATGGTCCTCCGCGATGCCTGCTCGGTTTCATAGACAACAGGGTCTTCTGCATTCTTTTGGTATAAGTAGTACATAGACCCGCCAAACGCGATTACAATTACCAACAGGATAATGACAGTGACAGATTTTTTCATTTTTACTATATTGATTTGAGTGATAACTTTTTATTCTGTTCTGAGCGCATCAATGGGCCGTACCCTTATGGCACTTTGAGCCGGAATGAACCCTGCTAAAAGTCCCGATATGATAAGGATCACCAGGGCAGCGGTAACCACCCCAAGGCCCACACTGGGGTTCATGAACATATCTACCGGACCGTTGGCATCAAGCAGTGCATTGACCCCAAAAATAAAGAGGGCGCCCATTATGATACCCGTCATTCCGGAAATGATGGTCAACGTCATTGATTCTAATAAGATCTGTTTCCTGATGGACCACGGATCTTCCCCCAGGGCCCTTCGTATCCCTATTTCCTTTGTTCGTTCCTTTACCACGATCAGCATAATATTGCTTACCCCAATGATCCCGGATAGCAATACCAGGATCCCGACAAAATAGCCGATAAACCCAACCGCCCCAAAAAGGTTTTCAACCCTGTTATACTGTTCATACAGGTCAAAAAATCCAACGGCCCGGGTGTCTTCCGGATGCACTTTGTGTTTCACCTTCATTTCATTGACGATGGCTCCCTTCAGATCTGTGATAGAAGTCCCGTCCTTGGCCGTTATGGCCATCCACCCTACATTATTTCCGCGATTAAAGGCCTGTGAGAATGCCGTAAAGGGGACAAAGATCTGCTTTTGCCCTTCTTCCCCGTCACCGTCGTTGCTGTTCTTTTTATAGGTCCCTACGACCATAAAATTGACCCCCTGTATTTTTATATAGGTCCCGATGACCGTCTCTCCTTTTTCGTACAATTCATTTCTTACGGCTCCACCAATCACGGCTACCTTGCGTTTTTCATCAATGTCGTTCTGATTAAGAAACCGACCGGCCGTAATGCTCATGGGTTCCTGCTTAATGATCTCCGGGTAATCCCCATATACATTATAGGCACCTGCCTTGAGGCCATTAATGACATTGTTGGCACCGCCAAAGCCACCCAGCTGATTGCGCGGGGAGATATATTGCAGGTCGGGAAATTTTTCACGCAGGGTTTCCACATCCTCTGTTTTAAAATTAAAGCGCCTGCCAATGGGCAATCCCATATAGGCCTTGGTTGTTCCGCGTGTCCACATAAACATGGTGTTGGTAGCAACATCTCCAAAATCGGCCTTTACCCCATTTTCAAGGCCCTTTCCTGCAGACAACAGGATAATAAGGATCAGAATGCCCCAAAAAACCCCGAACGCCGTTAAGACGGTTCTGAACCAATTAGTGGTCAGTACTTCCAAAATCTCCTTCCAGCGATCACGATTAAACATTCACTATTTCTTTTTTGTTATTCATCGCGTAATGCTTCTATGGTGTGAATACTGGCCGCCCGCCAGGCAGGAAAAAAACCGGCAATGGTCCCTGCAAGAATGAGCACAAGAACAGTGGAAAGGGCTACATTAAAGTTCACTGAGGGGTTTATGATATAGTCCACTTCAATATGCGGACCGATCAATTCCAATAACCCCATACTAAAGATAAGTCCTGTGAAGCCCGATATGGCGGTCACGAATATAGCTTCATGGAGGATCATCCCCACAATGGACCAGGGCCTTGCTCCCAGGGCTTTCCGTATCCCTATTTCACGGGTACGTTCCTTCACCACAATGAGCATAATATTACTAACCCCTACGACACCCGCGATAATAGTACAAATACCAACAAACCAAAAGAAAAATTTAATGTTGCCAACTAAGCTAAAGTATCGCTTGGCTTCTTCCATGGCACTCCACACCTGAAGGCCACTGCTATCATCCGGAGCAATGGTATGCACCTGTTGTAAATAACTTTTCAATTGCTCCTTGAAGAAGATCGATTGGGCTACTGCCTCATCAAAATTATCAACAGGCGGCAAGGTGAAACTCATGTTATTGACCCTGTCTGCCCCATTGAAGACTTGCTGGGCCGTAGTAATCGGGATATAAATACGTTCTTCTTCCCGCTCTTCGCTTTCGCCGTACACACCTACGATTTTAAAGGGAATTCCGGATACCGTTATAAGTTCTCCTACAGGAGAATCGACTTCCTTGAAGACATCACGGCCAATTTTGCGTCCGATAACGGCTACCTTAGCTGTGGTTTCCTCATCCTTAAGATTAATGAACCGGCCTTCCGCCATTTTGGCATTCTCAATGAACTGAAAATTACCCGAAACCCCTTGAATACCATATGCCAGGGATTCCTTGCCATAATTGATCTGGACATTGTTGACAAAAAACCGCGGCGATTTGTATTCGATGGTTTCCTTAAAAAGGATTCCGGCGTTCTCATAATTCTCGTTTCGCAATTGAATTCTCCTGCCCGGGTTAAGGCCCTTAAATTCCTGGGTAGTAACCCCTGGCCACACCCAGACACTGGTAGAGGCGTCTTCCTCGAACTCATAGGCAATTCCATTCTGCATGCCCTGGCCGAAACCCAGCAGGATTACCAGTATGAAGATCCCGGAAGCAACCGATAATCCGGTCAGGAACGTTCGCAACTTATTTTTGCGAATAGTGTCAAAGATCTCCTGCCATCTTTCGAGGTCGAACATTTGGGTTAGTGTTTATATAATGCAATACATTATATAGACTGCAACCCTCTATGATTGTTACACCGAAGTATTTAAAAGTTATGTTAAATTTAAGGAAGCGCTAAGAGCGCACTTTACGGAATATAAAAAACAGCAGGGCCCCGATGAGGATATAGGGGATGGCCATCAAATAGATGATGCCATTGTTGATGCCTTCGGCTACTTCCGTATTCCCTCCACTTTCTAACACCGCGCGACACATGGCGCACTGCGCCTTTCCTGCAAGGGGAAGGAGGAACAACAGGACGAAGAGTACAATGTTGCCTTTTTGAGTAATAATTGATTTCTTCATCATTCCTGATTTTTATGCTTAATACCCATAGTAAGGTGCAATCATCAAATAGACCACCACCCCGGTAACGGCCACATACAACCATACAGGAAAGGTAATCCTTGCGAGTTTTTTATGCCGTTCAAACTGCTTCAGATAAGCCCTGGCATAGGTAAGTAACACCAATGGTATAATGGCAATGGACAAAAGGATATGCGAGATCAGAATAAAATAGTACAGGTAGCGGATGGCACCTTCTCCCCCGAAGGCAGTAGAATCTGAGGTCATATGATAGGCTACATACATGATCAAAAACAACAGGGAAAGTGCAATACAGCCGGTCATGATCTTTTGATGCAGACGCTGCCTTCCATTTTTAATTGCCCATACAGCAACGATCAGAAGCACCGCGGTTAGTCCATTGATAGTTGCATAAACAGGCGGAAGGAAACTCAACGGTTCCACATTGGGGAGGCGTACACCGAACAAAATGGCCACCACAACAGGGATAATGATAGAAATGATGGTAATACCACGATTGAATTGTTTTTCCTTTGCAGCAGCTGTTGGCATCCTATTCTTCCAGTAATTTTTTAATATCCTCTTTTAAAATGCTTATCTGTTCCTGTTCCCCATCTAAATTCTGACCCTGGGAAGCTTTTACGGTACCGCGATAATAAATCAACGGGTTTCCATAGGCATCTTTTCGGGAACGGAGGTAGCCATTCTTATCGACCAATGCAAAAAGACCGGAATGTTCAAATCCTCCGGGCTCTTCCTGGGAACTGGCCGCAAAAATGTTAAATCCTACGTTTGCCAGTTCAAATATCTTTTCCTGCTCCCCTGTAAGCAGGTTCCAGTCCATATCCGTTATGCCGTATTTCGCGGCATAGGCTTTTAAAACCATAGGGGTGTCGTATTCCGGATTAATGCTGAAGGAGGCAATCCCGAAGTTCTCAAAATCGCGGAATTCATCCTGTATCTCAACCAGATTCTGATTCATAATAGGACATATGGTTGGGCAGGTGGTGAAAAAGAATTCCACTACATAAACTTTGCCTTTGTAATCTTCATTACTGATCATCAAACTGTCCTGATTAAGGAAACTGAAGGGGGGCACTTTTCGTTTCTTACCATCCAGTGTGATATAATCCAACGGAATTTCGAACCCGGCTGCTACATTCATCCGTGTATTCTCGACAACCGTACCGCCTTTAATCCGATCTATGATCCGCGGGATAAAAATGATCCCAAAGACCAAGACGATAAGGGAAACCCAGACGTATGTATACTTACTTTTCATTGCTTGGCGCTACGCGCATTGTTCTTTTTTAATGCCAGTCGATATTCGGCCAGGATGATCTTTACATCATCCTCCATTTTATTGTTTAATTCGGCTACGGAAGTGGTATTAAAACCATACTTGGTACCCTCATCCTCATCGTCTGTTCTTCCCCTGAGGTTCCTGTCCTTGTCAATGATGAATACATAGGGTGTGCTCAGGTTCTCATCCAGGCTTACATCGGTCTTGAGGGAATTGAATAGTTGACGTATCTGTGCATCATCGGCATAAACAAACTTCCAATTCCGGGTGTCGGTTAGATTTTCCAGTTCCTGTTCGATCTCGGCTACTGCTTCCTCAGTGCCTAAAGGCATTACCATGACCGTTTGAAAGTCGTTGAATTCGTAAAAACGCTTGTAGATCTTTTGATTAAGGTTGAAGGCATTCCCCTTTTTATGGGCTGCATCTTTCCCCAAAAATCCAAGGATGGTGATTTTATCATCCATCGTCTGGGAATTGTCTAGTACACCTAGGTCCTGTACCTTTTCTGTGAGTACAGGGAGTTTTCCAAAATTATTTACCCCAGAAGCAAAAAAGAGGTAGGCTACCAATGGAAGTACAAATAAAACTACCAGTACAAATGTCTTTTTCATAGCCGCTGCGAAAGTGATACAAAAATAAAAAAGACGGCTGTTATACCGTCTTTTTTTGATGTTAATTCCGTGTTAGAAATTCCATTCTACAAACCCATCCTTAAAGACATTATAGATATAATCGGCTTCAAAAAGGAGTATAAAGATCAGGTAACTGACCAGGAAAATAGGGGTCCAAACAATGGCCCTTCTAAGCGATTTTTTTTCATCCCTGAGGTGCATAAAATCCCAGGCAATATAATAGGCTTTTACCAGGGTAAGAATAATAAAGATCCAGTTCAGCAATTTCATCCCTATAAAGGTATTGGCGACCAAAACATGGGGTTTAGTGATCCCAAGGGCCACTTCTACGGTGGTGACTACCGAGAGGAATATTAATACTCCCCAGATCTTTTGAGTATTCGATTTGAATTTAAGGAATCCCCTGAATATTTCTAATTTATGTTCGTGTGACATGCGTGTTATATTTAAGCTTTTAATTTAATTGCCTTTAAACAAGATAGAAGAAGGTGAATACGAATACCCATACCAAATCTACAAAGTGCCAGTACAATCCAACTTTTTCGACCATCTCATAATGGCCCCTTCGTTCATAGGTGCCTAAAATAATATTAAAAAAGATAATGACATTGATCACAACTCCGGAAAAAACGTGGAACCCGTGGAACCCTGTAATAAAGAAGAAGAAATCTGCAAAGAGCCTGCTCCCGTATTCATTGCGAATCAGATTTGCTCCTTCGACCACTAATTTGGCATCCTTTATCTTGGCGAGCGACTCCTCTCGTGTCAGTAATGTCTTATGCCCTTCTGCGTTGATCGTCTCGGTGCGGATAAGGATATTGGGGTCGGCCATAAAGCCTTCTGTTACCTCGTTCACGGTATAGGTTGGCAGGGAAGATTCGCTTGAGAACCATACCGCATCATTTCTTTCAAGTGTTTCCCTTTCAGATGGAATGATCTTGGCAAAATCGGCCAAAGCTGCACGCTCGCCTGAATCTGCCTTTACAAACTGGAGGATACGCCCACCATTTGTTTCAAGAGCTCCGTAATCGCCCTTAATAAAGGTAGCCCATTCCCAGGCCTGTGATCCAACGAAGATGGCCCCCCCTATAATGGTAAGGAACATATAGATAATAACTTTATTCTTCAGCATTCTATGCCCGGCATCCACAGCCAGTACCATGGTCACAGAAGACATGATAAGGACAAAGGTCATGAAGGCCACATAATACATGGGGAAGTTCCCATGGACAAAAGGTACGTGCGTAAAGACCTGATCGGCTATTGGCCATGTTTCAATGAACTTGAACCTTGAAAAACCATAAGACGCTAAAAATCCTGAAAAGGTCAAGGCATCCGAAACGATGAAAAACCACATCATTAACTTGCCATAACTGGCCCCTAACGGCTGGTTACCGCCTCCCCAAACATTTTCTTCTGCTCCTGTAGATATCGTAGAATCCATAAAGTATTGTCGGTATTAAGATAATTTTAGCAAATTTACATTTTTTTCAACTATAGAAAAGCGAATCGCTTTTCTTAACCAATTTTATTTTTATTGAACCTTAAAAGAAATAGAAAAAGAGCATCAGATAGACCCACAAAAGGTCCAGAAAATGCCAGAAGGTTGCCCCCAATTCGACTCCCAAATGATCTTCTTCTGAATATTTATTGCGAAGCTGGTTAACCAGCACTACCACTAATGAAACGATCCCTGCCACCACATGCAATACGTGTACGGTAGCAATGAGAAAAATATAGGACATGGTAATATTACTGGTCGGGCCCGTAAAATAATACCCCTGGGCTATGATCTCAGAAAAACCACTGAATTGGAGGACGATAAAAATAATGCCTAGTACCAGCGTAATCAATAACCAATTGGTTCCTGCCTTCTGATCATTCTTTTTTATGCTATTTTTTGCCAGGATATAGGAAAAGCTGCTTAAAATGATCACCGCTGTACTGTAAAAGAAGGCGGTTGGCAATTGAAAATCGTTGAGCCAGTCTTCCCTGGAACTACTTACGATAAAGGCACTTGTCCACCCGGCAAATCCCATCAGCAAACTGATGATGCCAAACCAAAGCATCATTTTTTTTGCCCTGGCATTTTTTTCCTTCTGCGTTCCCTGTGTAAGATCCATAGTTATGATATAAATTTATCTGCGACGAATGCAATTTGCATAAGGCTTATATACGTTACACTCGCCAGCATAAGCTTTCTGGCAGAGGCATTGTCTCTTTTTTCGAATAATCTGAAAGCATAGATCAGCATCACCATCCCCATCAGAAAGACCAAAACAGCCCCCGGGATAGATAAGTGAAGTCTCCCGGTAATCCCAAAGGCAGGTATCACGGATATGATGATCATCCAAACGGTGTACATAATGATCTGTACAGCTGTTCCTTTATCTTTATGGCCCGTTGGCAGCATCTTAAATCCGGCCTTCTTATAATCTTCATCCAACATCCAACCCAATGCCCAAAAATGCGGGAACTGCCAAAAGAACTGAATCATAAAAAGCGTTCCAGGTTCAATGCCAAAATCATTGGTGGCTGCCACCCATCCCAACATAAAAGGTATCGCACCGGGAAAAGCGCCGACAAAAACGGCCAGAGGCGACTTTGTCTTTAGTGGCGTATATACACTGGTATATAAGAATATGGAGATGGCCCCGAACATGGCTGTCTTTGGATTCAGGATGTACAAGGCAATGACGCCGAGAAGGGTCATGACAACCGCCACCGAAAGCACCTGGTTAACCGACATCCGACCAGCAGGGATGGGCCTGTTACGGGTGCGCGACATTAGTGCATCCAAATCTTTTTCGATAACCTGATTAAAAGCGTTGGAAGCCCCTACCATACAATAACCACCAAAAGCCAGCAGTAACAAGGCTGTCCATTCTATTTGATAAGCACCCAACAGATAACCGGCGATCGAAGAGAATACCACACTAAGGGCTAGTCGCGCTTTGGTGATCTCCTTAAAATCGGAATACATCAATGACAAAGAATGGGACTTCGCCGTTTCTACCGCCGTTTTCATCAACATTTTTATAAGGCTGCAAATATAGGTGTCCATTCATTTTTTTGCAACGAAATGCCAGGCTTTATGCTATCTTTAGGAAAAGGGCCTTTATGCGCCATTAAATTTATGAATATGAAGAATCTTTTTAAATGCCGGATATGGTTGTTCCTGATCACGGGAACTTTTATTGCTTCTGCCCAGGATAAAGAGGTCGTCATCACCATTGACACCCTTTCTGCGAATGTATTTATGTTAACAGGGCAGGGTGGAAATATCGGTATTTATGTGGGAGAGGAATATGTTTTTATGATCGATGATCAGTTTGAACGCCTTAATCAAAAAATAAAGAGTGCCATTGCTACATTATCAGACAAACCCATTGCTTTCTTGTTCAATACCCATATGCATGGTGATCACACCGGCGGAAATGCAAGCTTCAATACGCCAAATACAACCCTGGTGGCACATGATAATGTCCGCGGCCGGGTGATGGAACGCGAAAAGAAAAATCTGGAGGAAGGAAAGATCTCTGCAGCCAATTACAAGGCGATGCTGCCGGAAGTCACCTTTTCCGATGCCATCCATTTTTTTGACGGACAAGAAACCATTATGGGGTTTCATGTTCATGAGGCCCATACTGACGGGGATGCCCTGGTCTACTTTTTAAATAACAATGTCTTACACATGGGTGACACCTATTTTGCCGGGCGGTATCCTTATATCGACCTGAATAGTGGCGGAAGTGTGGAGGGGCTTATCGCAACCCAGAAGAAAGCCCTGATGGTTATCAACGATGAAACCGTCATCATCCCCGGCCACGGCAGGCCCTCAAACAAAAAAGAGCTGTTGGCCTATGTTGCTATGCTCGAAGACCTGAGGGATAAAGTGCAGGCAGCCATCGCTGCCGGAGCAACCCTGGAGGAAGTTAAGGCAAACAGTGAACTAGGTGCTGCATATGATGCTTCCTTTGGCGGCGGATTTATTTCGCCAGAGGCAATACGGGAAACATTTTATAACAGCCTTAAGAGATCCCCGGCTGAAGAATAGGCTGTAAGCGCACCTGATTCAAACAAAAAACCCCGTCCTAATGGACAGGGTTTTATGTATATGTAAAATTGCGAATTCCTACTGTAGCTTAAATACGATCGGAATACTGAAAGGCACCCTTACAGGTCTTCCCCTTTGTTTTCCCGGTGTCATTTTAGGCAATTTTTCGATGATCCTTAAGGCCTCTGCCTCCAGGTTCTTATCCGGACCACGGTATCGGATATTTCCAATACTACCGTCTTTCTGAATGGTAAACATCACATTTACACGACCCTGAACTCCCATTTCCTGGGCTATTTCCGGATATCTGAAATTTTTGATAATGTGCTTTTGCATCATTTCATTGAAGCAGGCCCTTTTGTCACTGGCACCTTCGCAACCTGGAAAAACAGGCACGTCCTCAATAACTGCAAATGGCACATCTACATCCAGGTCATCGTCTGCTACTTCCACGTCTTCCACTTCAATAATTTCCTCTTCCTGACTGGTTTCTGTAGACTCAATCACGGTTTCCTCTACCTCTTCCTCATCTTCCACAACTTCAATCACCTCAGGTGCTGCCGGTGGCGGTGGAGGCGGTGGTGTTTTGATTTGCTCGGTTAACGGCACTTCCTCATCCAGGGCATCTTCCACGTTGAGGGAAATATCATAGTCGGTCACCTTATCGTATGTTTTCCACTCAAAAGCGATAAAAACCAAGGCCATCACCAATGCCAATCCTGCGACAAAATAGAGGCTGCTGTTGTTCCTTAAATCGGCTTTTGGATTCTTTTTAAGTTCCATAATACTAGATTTTAACGTTCGCTAATTTAACTATTAATTTATTAAAACTGCAATTAATTTTCCCATTTTAACTGCGATCTCTCAGAAAAAAGGGCCATTATAAACAGGGTTCCTAAAACTGCTCCCAAAGTATTGGCCAAAACATCGAGTGGTTCAGCACTTCTGTAGGAGGTAAAACTCCCTTGAACTACTTCAATAATTATACCATAAATCACCAATAAGGCAGGGGTGGTCCAAAAAACCTTCTTTTTCCTGATTTTCCCCCTGGAGAGCTCCCTGAAAAACATACAGCCGAGCACACTGGCCGTAAAATAAAAACTTAGATGTACCAGTTTGTCAAAGAAAGGTATGGGGATCGAAACCGTATTCTCTTTAAAGGAAATCAGGCTAAGTACCGTGATAAGGACCATCCAGCCTATAAAGCCAATACGATACCTGTAATCGTTAAGCACCCACCAATTCCTTGTAATCTTCCGCACTCAATAGTGATGCCACTTCAGAAGGGTCACTAAGCTTTATCTTGATCATCCATCCCTCCCCATAAGGGTCCGAATTCACCTTTTCCGGTTCGTCTTCAAGGGACTCATTAAAGGCTGCTATTTCGCCAGACAAAGGTAAAAACAGATCCGATACGGTCTTTACGGCTTCCACCGTTCCAAAGACCTCTTCCTTATCAAGGGTCTCATCCAGGGAGTCTACTTCCACATAAACAATATCTCCCAGCTCTCCCTGTGCAAAATCGGTAATGCCAACGGTAGCCACATCTCCTTCAATACGAACCCATTCGTGGTCTTTGGTGTATTTTAAATCAGATGGTATATTCATCTTATACATATTAGTTATGCTGGCAAATGTAACGGATTCTGCCTAGGTTTTCAAAAAAGTATTCAGGAATTGTCCCTAAAAAGTTGGAGTCGTAAAAGTGCCCCGAAAAGTCCATTATCCGCTTTGCCGATCAGATAGGGAAAGGGGTTTTATCAGTTGCCAAAGTTGTACCGTAAGGTAAAACCGGTATTGATAGTGGTCTGAGGGAAGGCAGTAGAAACCGCAAACTGTGAAAAAGAATGGTCGTAAAAGAAAAGCGCATTCAAACTCTTGCTGAGGGCATAATCTGCGGTGAACTTAAGAGACAGGAGGTTTTGGCCGGAAGTGATCTGGTTGTTGTCCAGATCCAGGTTCCTGATAATGGTAATATTGTCCCGCATGGTAACATCTGCCTTTAAATTAAGATCGCCTTTCATCCGTTGCTTTTCCCCTCCGATGTTGGTTACAAATTTTACATCCTTAAATCGATACCCCAGGCCTACCGTATATTCCTTTCCGTTGATCTCTGTGAGGAGGTTGTTATCAAAACTAAGGGAAAGTGCTCTGTCTGACCTTACTTCGGCTACCACACTCAGTGAGTTCTTCATTTCAAAATCGACCCGCATCAACGGATTGAACTGGTCAGTAAGAACAACATTATTGATGATATTTTCAGGCAGGAAATCCTGGTTTTCCGGATTAATAATCCCGTTCTGCCGTTCTAAATTGGTCTGGAAGGAATTAATACTGTAAGCAGCCCTGTACCCATGGCTTAACGAGAATCGCTTAAATTTCTTTTTAAACCATTTGTTGCGCATTAGGCCGGTATACTTGATATTCCAGTTTGGAATGGGGATATCCCTGAATGCATCGAGGTTTACCCGGTTTACGTCCTGGCCTGTATAGGCCGCGAAAAAGGCAGGCAAAAGCACATCCTGACTTGTTTTTCCATAGCGAATAGGAAAACCATCTTCATCCAACCCTTCATCGGTTCCGGACCTGTCTGATAAGATCCTGTTCGCAATGATGATCCTGTTGTCCTTAAAGGTCTCAAAATTGTCTGATATATTTTCATCGCTTTTAGCAAAAAAAGTACCCAGCATAACGGTTGAAATACTGAAATTACCAAAGGTATTTGGCGTCTGCGGATTGTATTCCCCGGATTCTATCTTGAAATTCTCCTGCCGGCTGCTGGAATACTGCCGGTCTGCCACCAGGTCTATGGTAAGATCCTGCACCGGTTGGGCGGTAGCAGTAATATTCAATTGTTTATTGGTCCTTAGTATGAATTGCTCGTTAAATTCAGGAAAAGTAGTTAGCCAGCCATTGCGGGCTGCTTCGAAACGCACGTCTGACTGACTACCGAATACGAAGCCCAAGGTAGGCCTGGTAGTGCCAATAAAACCAATGGATTGTGTGTAGCCCGGCAACACCTGTCCGTTATTTTCATTGTAGTTGACATTCATACGCTTGATCATCGTAAGCACATCCACGGCGGTATTCCAAAGTCCGCTCGTTTTCTTTGGCGCGGTATTTTGAGCTGCTGTCGGAAGATTTCCTGCTTTGTCCCGCCTTACCGGGGCTACGACTCCTTTTCCGTCGTTCTTTTTAAGGCCTATCTGGTCATAAAAACGCTGCATATTGAGGGTAGCAGTAATGGTATGGGTGTTGGCATTCTGAATGGTATTGATATCCTCTCCGGTAACCTCGCGGATGGCATCTCCTCCCCTTTGCCATTCATAATTACTGGTATAGGTATACTGTGCATTGACAAAATCCAGGAAAGGTATCTTGTTCAGGGGCAATTCATAATTCAATTGCATTTGCTGGGCATGCCGATTGGGTTCTCCAATATCAAAGAAACCATCCCAAAGGTTTAGTTCCTGATCGATTAGCGAATTGGGATTTCCTTCTTCCTCAAAATAATTACGTACGATATTATTATTCGATGCCGTCAGGTTGAGCCGAAGTGATTTTGTGATACTGTAATTAAGTGCGTATTGCCAGTTGAACAAATAATTGCGTTGCTGCAGCACAGGCAACTCCAGACGTTCCACTCCCGGTTCCAATACATCCCTGAAACGTTGTTGATTAAATTGACGATTGATATCGGACTGCAGGGAGAAACTTGTAGGCAGCAAATTCAAATTGAGGTCTTTTAACCATTTCCAGTAATTCCCGGTAAAAAGGGAATCTTTCTTGGCAAAAGGTGCTACGGTCACAGGCTTAAAAGTATGATTGTATATAAAACCCGTTTTGACGTTCTGATTCCTTAGGTCAGCAATCTCAAAATCGCGGTGTTCCGTTTCGTTATAGGAATAGTTAAAGGTGAAATTCTCAATGTCATAGAAATTCGCCTCCGCCTCTTCACCCCTGTTTTTCCGGACGCCAATGAGGTTAATACTTGTCCTTTTGGTATAATCTTCGGCCTGTTCCCGTATCTCATCTGCCTCTTGTTGGGTATCGGCCGCGGCTATCCTGTCCTCCAGTTTCAGGTCGTCATAGACCGGATCGAATTCCGGGGTAATCAGTTGCTCTGAGATCCCATAATTAAAAGGGATCTGCAGCTTCCATTTCTTGGGCAGGAGCTGCCCGAGTTCTACATTGGTCACCACATCATAGGCAACCGCATCTTCCCTCGATCGTTCGTTAGGCATTTGATCTATAGCCCCAAAACCGGAAGTACTTTTGCTCCCCGTTGCAGACACATTGGCAAAATCGGCCATATTACCGTCAAAAGCAGCAATGGCTGCCCAGCCTCCTTGATTATCAAGTCCGGCCAACCGTAATTCATTAAACCAAACTTCGCCCCTGGCAGGTGTATTATCAATATTTTTGATGCCCAGCATGGCACTTCTGATACTTCCCAGGGATGGGTTACCACGAATACCAATACGGATTTGTCCAAGAGTTCTGGGTGCAAATTCATCCACAACTACTGCCTCTCCATCTATAATCTCATAATAGGTAATTTCTCCCAGACTTTGGTCCGAGATCCCCTTAGATTTTATACTTTTCAGGTCATCAAGGGCAATATTAAGCTCATTGACCTCTGGCCATATATCCTCTGCAGTGCTGGAACCATAAGGCGTAAATTGCAGGGGTACCTCAATTTGGTAATAATTCTCCGAGAAGTCGGTCCCTATGCGCAGGAATCCTACCAAGGGAACATCCCCATCCAGATAATCGGAATCGAGGATCTCCTCGGCATGCATGAACATCTTAAGACGTTCGTACTGCCGTACATCAATATTAACATTCTTGAAGACGCCGCGGGAATCCTGGGCTTCCAGGTTCTCAACGACAAAAGACAGCGACTGTTCATTTTGCCTGATAATGGTATTGTTGTTATTCAATTGTTCCCTGATCACCCCCGGGGGCAATACATACGGAATAGGGATACGGGAATTATTTTCCTCAATGTTCACCGTATTGACATCTACAATGGTGCCATCATCTTCCGGATTGTCAAAATCAGATTGCAAGGATTTGGTATAGATGCGCCAATCACCCCGCACCAGGTCCAAAGTAGCAAAACGGAGCACCACATCATCCGTAAATCCGGTAAGGTACATCCGCATAAAACTGATAGACCTGAAATCTGCGATACCTCCCACGGCATTGGTGAAATCGCTCAGGGGTATTTTATATTGTATCCACCTTCTGTTCAACTGTGAGCCATTGGGAAGGTTGGGAGTGGTCCCCTCCTTGATATCCGTCACATAAATGTCATTCACCGTAGTGTTAGGCTTGATCTGGATGCGGTACTCATAGTAACTGTTAATCGTATTCATGGTGAGATCACGGTCCACATCTTCCACGTCTGGCAAGGTCGTGGAACCCCTGTTGGTATTGGTTACGGTAACCGGCGAGTTCCCGTCTACGTTATTGAAGTCCAGATATCTTTCTAAAATACTCCCTTCGCGATTTAAATAATACTGATAGTTGTCCAGGGCAGGATCTTCCGGCGGACCGTTATAGCCCTGAATAGATTCTTCTGCATCTGTCAACCCATCAAAACCAAGATCCTGTAAGGTTCTATTGGCCTCATTGGCGTCAAAAGCGTATACCAGGGATTGGGTAGCAGGCACCTTACCCCAAATAGTGTTGGCGGTAAGGTCATTACTATTAACTCCCGGCAACCCATTTTCATACTGTTTTCGTCCATCGGCCAGGATATCTTCGGATATGTTCCCCAGGTTAATGACCAATTCACCCGGGCCGGTGGCAATTCCATCAACATACGGATCCATGACCCAGAATTGTACAAATTCTACATTCGATTGTTCAAAATTGGTACTACTCAAAGACCTCATGATCCCTGCCCATTTCTCATTGGGTAATTCTGATCCAAAATTAGGATTGGCATTATAGGGTCCTTTTTGTGAAGGATAGTAGGCAAGGTCTAACGTATTTTGTACGGTTGTTTGCCCCTGTGCAATGTCTATCTGCGGAAATACCTCATCAATAAAAACACGCCGTGTCGCATTTGTAGAAAGATCATTATCTGAAATTCCTGAAGGCCTTTGATTTGTGAAAAAGATGGGGTCTATGGTATACCAGGCCATTTTTGCTCTTTCATACCCTACCTGAAGATCGGTTTCACCTTCATCCAGGAATTCCAGTGGTATACTGGAGAGCGACCATCCGAGTGAAGAACGAATGTCTATTAGCGCCTGAGCTCCTTCAAAATCGTCCAGGTAGGTAGTGGTCTCTCCCAAAAAATCGGCATTCTTAGGAGAATTTGGACTTAGGTAGGCCACCTCTCCCCGTACCGAAATGTTCGAGGGCACATCGGTATCAATATTCGGTAATTTATTAGCTAATCTGGTAAGGAAAGGAACTTCCGTTGAAAAGTTACCATTGAGTCCAAAGATGGTGTTGTTCACCGGTTCGATCCCAAAATTAGACTTCTGTGTAAGAGGTCGTTCGTTTAAATTTAAAAGGGTTCCCCCTAGTACAAATTTTTCATTGAACTGATGTTCCACATTCACCCCTGTGAATCTTCTTGTTTGCTGCCCAAAGACCGCATTGTTCTCTACTGAGATATTGATGGGTGTATTGGATGCCTGCAAACTTGGGTCCAGGATCTGCACGGTACCGGCCTGGTAGTTTACCGTGTAATCTATCCCTTCCTGCAACTGCCTTCCCCCGGCAGTAACCCTGACCGATCCTCTTGGTACATTGAAAGCCCCGATCGGGATTCCGTTAGAACCTTCGGACTTATAACGCCCCTTTAACCGAAACCTGTTTTTCTCCGCATCTTGCAGGGAAGAGGCTTTGGTATTGGCATACATATTCCGGAAAACATATTTCTGCTGGTTGACATTGTACCCCTGGTCATTATCCACATCATAGGTACCTCCTCCCATAATGTTAAAGAGATACTCCCCAAAAGGTTCCACTTTTGTAAATATGATCTGCCCCCCTTGGGTATTCACAGTAATCCCCGGAACAAAATCAAAGAAACCATCGCCTCCTGGTTGCACATCGCGATATATGTTTAGCCGATCCAGGTTGAAGACATCCAGTAAAATACGATCTTCCAGAGGCTCGGGGATTGTTGGCCAGCCTGCATTGGGGTCTACCGGCGTAATATAGTTCCTGGGGGTAGGGTCTGAATAGAGGATATTCAATTTAAAATCCTCTTCACTTAGCTGAAAGGCCCCGGTAGCATAGATATTTTTCATCATCAGGTCCCAAATAGGATCATTGACGTTGGTGATATTACTTTTCAATAACTTTAAAATAAGGGTGTTGTTGGTGATCTCGGGCGCTACGCCACCTGATACAGTAGTAGCATCCAGGCCCCCGTTGGCAAATTCACCCACCTGATACACTTCTCCATTAAAAGTATACTGGAAGGCAACGGCCAGTACTTCATCATTGCTGAGTCGTTGGTTGAGGGAGATATACCCTAATTGGGTATTGTACTGATAGTCTCTCGTTGGTTCCAGTTTCCGTGCATTTTCGAGGATGGCATAATCAAATCCCTGGTTGATCTGGTATCCCCCCGGAATATTAAAGCCATTTTCCACGGTGGCAATATCCCGGATCTCAGTCGTCAAAACCCCTCCGTTGCCTATCAACGCAGGGTCAAAATCATTGGCGCCGTTCCTGGGCACCTCCGGATTGGTAGCCAAAAAATTGAAGAAGCCTGGTGGGTCACCATTGGCGATGCCAATTCGTGTCTTTTCCGCAAGGGCCTCCCCAAGATCCTGGATCGCAACCACGTTCCGGACGTTAAGGGTTTGCTGACTGCGGTTCGTTACCCAGACCTCCAATCGGGTAATCTGCACCTGACTGCGGATATACGGATAGTTCGCCAGGGCGGCATCATACTGGTCCCGGAAATACTGGGCCAGGAAGAAATGCCGGTCCTCATCGTAATCCAGTGCGGTTATTTCAAATTCGTTCAGGGTACCTCCGCCTTGTGCAACCACGGTATTATTCTGGGACCGTTGTTCAGAAAAAACGGCCGTTACCGTTGTTTTTCCAAATTGCAGCTGCGTCTTGACCCCAAAAAGGCTTTGTGCCCCGGTAATGAGCGAACTGTTCAAGGGCATGTTTACGTTACCGACTTCTATTTTTTGGATGATATCATCTTCGGTAGGGGTATAATCCAGCTTTATCAGGTTTTGAAAATCGAAGGTTGCCTCGGTATCATAGTTAGCCGTTACCTGGAGGCGTTCCCCCACTTTACCAAGCATACTCAGGCTGATCCGCTGATCAAAATCGAATGAGAGGTTAGTGCGGTTTCGGGGTGAAAGGGCCGGGTTGTCATTTTTTTGCCAGATAACACCGAGGTCCATGGCCACAGAACCTTGTGGGATAACTTCGATGGTATTGCCCCCAAAAACCGATTCGAAGAAATTGTTATTCACGTAGAAGTTGGGAAGCAGGTTTCGCCTGGCCTCCTCACTTCCTTCCTTTTTGCCGGAATAGGCGTCAATTTTGTCCTTGAAATACGATTTTATATTTTCCTTTCTAACCAGCTCCAGGTATTGCGCAGGGGTAAGGATCACGGGGTAATTGATGTCATATGCGCCAACACTCTCTGTATAAATGTACCGGTCTAACTGGGGGTCGTAGGTATATTTGGAGACAATGCTCTTAGGGTTTTTAAGTTCTATCCTTCCCAGGGAAACTCCGGTTTGTACAGAATCGGCCGGTTGTTCATCCGTTTCCTGGGCCTGAGTAACCCCGACCCAAAGGAACATACCGAATAGGAAAAATAGCTTAAATGTACGTTTAAGAAAAGTCTTTGCCCCTGTTTTCAAATCAACTACAAATTTTTCAGCGCAAGTTTTATAATGTCCTCTACGCTTAGTGAAGCATCCTGGCTTATCACCTTGTCTACCGCCTTTTCGGCTTGCTTTCTTTGAAAGCCAAGAACCTCTAATGCTGATAACGCTTCTTCTTTATTTGTATTGTTTGAATTTGGGTAAACTTCGTCCAGATCGTAAATTTTTAAAACTTTGTCTTTTAAATCCAAAATGACCCGTTGGGCTGTTTTGGCACCAATGCCCTTAATGCCCTGTATAGACGGGACATCACCCTGGGCAATGGCATCCCTGATCTGGATAGGTGTCATGGAAGACAACATGGTCCTGGCAATACTGGCGCCTATGCCGGAAACAGATAGCAAAAGTCTGAAGATCTCCCGCTCTCCCTGCTCCATAAAGCCGAAAAGCGTGTGGGCATCTTCCTTGATCTGAAGGTGGGTATACAACTGAATGAGTTCATGGTCCGGGATCAAGGAATAGGTATGCAGTGATATATTGACAAAATACCCGACACCATTGCAATCAATGACCACATGGGTAGGATTTTTTTCTACGAGCCTTCCTTTTAAATGTGTGATCATGCCATGCGTTTTGTCAGTACTAGCAATAAAACCGTTACTCGATTATTTTTTGGCGCCTTTTTTGGCATTCCTCCTTTTTTCGCGCTCCTGGGCATCGATCACGGCTACGGCAGTCATATTGACCATCTCTTCCACACTTGCTCCCAATTGCAAAATATGCACCGGTCGTTTCAGGCCCAGCATAATAGGACCTATGGTATCTGCTGCATACAATTCCTTCAGCAGTTTGTAAGTGATATTTGCTGCTTCCAGGTTTGGAAAGATTAAGGTGTTGACCTTTTTACCCACCAATTTGGAAAAGGGGAACTTACTTTCATGCAGTTCCTTATTCAGGGCGAAATCGGTTTGTATCTCTCCATCCACTACCAATTCCGGGTAGTCCTCATGCAAGATCCGTACGGCCTCTTTCACTTTCCTGGCATGCGGATGGTTCGATGAGCCAAAATTGGAATACGACAGCAAGGCCATCACCGGATCAAATCCGAAGGCTATTGCCAAATTAGCGGTCATTTTAGCGATCTCAGCCAGTTCTTCCGCCGTTGGGTCAATATTGATAGAAGTATCGGCCAGAAAAAGAGTACCCCTACTCGTGATCATGATATGTACCGTAGCCGCTTTGGATACATTGGCAGCCCTTCCAATGACCTCGAAAACCGGTTTAATGGAGCTCGCATACGACCTGGAATAACCGGAGATCATCCCATCTGCGTCGCCTTCCAGGATCATCATGGAACCAAAGTAGTTCCGTTCGCGCATCCTGCTTTTGGCACTGTAAAGCGTAGCCCCGTTGCGCCTTCTTGTTTCCCAGTACTTTTGGGCGTACTGCATTCGCTTCTCGTATGAATCGTTGCCGTATTGATCTACGATAGGCACATCTGCATCAAACTCCAATTCTTTTTTAAGTTCTTTAATGATGTCCTTATTTCCCAACAAGATGGGGTGGGCAATCCCTTCTTCATAGGCTATTTGGGCCGCTTTTAGCACATCGAGCTGGTCTGCTTCCGCAAAGACGATCTTCTTAGGATTACTTTTGGCCCGGGTCATGAGCATCCGCATCACCTTATTGTCTCCTCCGGAGCGCTGCAAGAGCTCTTCCCTGTATTTTTCCCAGTCGGTGATTGGCAAACGGGCCACACCACTGTCAATGGCAGCCTTGGCTACCGCCAGGGGTATCTCCGCTATAAGCCTTGGATCGAAAGGTTTGGGGATGATATACTCCCTTCCAAAAGCCAGGCGCGTTTCGCCATAAGCGATGTTCACCTGTTCCGGCACATGCTGTTTGGCAAGCTTGGCCAGCGCTTTTACGGCAGCCATTTTCATTTCTTCATTGATCTTAGTGGCACGCACATCGAGCGCACCCCTGAAGATAAAGGGGAACCCCAGCACATTATTCACCTGGTTGGGATGGTCCGATCTGCCGGTGGCCATGATGAGGTCCTTCCGGGTTTTCACCGCCAGGCTATACTTGATCTCGGGATCCGGATTAGCCATTGCAAAAACAATGGGGTTCGGTGCCATTGATTTCAACATGGCGGGGGTCATGGTATCGGCTATGGAAAGACCAATAAACACATCGGCCCCCTGCAGGGCATCCTTAAGCGTTTGAAAATCCTGATCAGTAGCGAATTCCTGTTTTTCCTCCGTAAGGTTTTCCCTATCCTTACGGATCACTCCTTTGCTGTCTACCATGACAATATTGGAGGCCGTTGCCCCAAAAGCCTTGTAGAGTCGGGTACAGGAAATAGCGGCAGCCCCTGCCCCGCTGATTACAATACGGACATCCTGTATTTTTTTCTTGGCCAGTTCCAGGGCGTTGATCAGGGCAGCCGACGAAATAATAGCCGTGCCGTGCTGGTCATCATGCATTACAGGAATATCGAGTTCTTCTTTTAAGCGTCTTTCAATTTCGAAGGCTTCCGGGGCTTTAATATCTTCGAGGTTGATACCACCAAAGGAGGGAGCAATAGTCTTGACGGTCTGTACAAAGGTGTCAATATCCTTGGTATCCAATTCAATATCGATGGCGTCCAGGTCTGCAAATATTTTGAATAGCAGGCATTTCCCTTCCATGACCGGCTTGGAAGCCTCAGGGCCTATATCTCCCAACCCAAGCACTGCAGTACCATTAGATATAACCGCAACTAAATTTCCTTTGGCTGTATACTTGTAGACATTCTCAACATCCCTGGCAATCTCAAGGCAAGGTTCTGCCACCCCGGGGGAATAGGCCAGGGCCAGATCTCGCTGGGTAGCATAGGGTTTGGTAGGGACAATTTTGATCTTTCCCGGCGTTGGTTTTGCATGGTAAATAAGTGCTTCCCGTCTCTTTTTGTCTCTGCCCATATGATGGTTTTGTGAAACAAATTTACTAGTATTTATTTGTATTCGATCACATCTGACCAATACAAATAACAACTTGGCAAATCTTTCGGTGCCCTGACCTAAAAAAACGACTGCTTATTCCCCCGGCTCATCCGGCGCCACCCGTAAGCGAGTGGCCAGGAAGGCTGCAATGATAAAGAATACGCCTCCAAAAAGCATAGCGTTTACGGCATTACCGCCCAGGAAATTCTTAAAGATTGTTCCAAAGGTAAGCGTCTCAATTCCCATAGGTATTACAATCATCATGTTCAGTATTCCCATATAGACCCCTCTTCGTTCCTGAGGGACAATTTTGGAAACCATGGTATACGGAATACCCATCATAGCTGCCCAACCGATACCAAAAAGTACCATTGGAAAAAGAACATACACCGGATCAGAAATATAAGGTATGCTTAGTAAGGCGATCCCTGTTCCCAGTAAACTGGCGGCATAAATCTTCTTTCCTCCATACTTTAAAGTCAAAGGAACCAGGCCAAGGGCAACAACAACTGTTGCAATGTTATACGTGGTACTCATTTTTGCCGATTGTGCGGCAGCTGATGAGAGATCATAGCCCATCGTCTTAATAAATAACGGGGTAATGAATTGCCAATACACAAAGAGGGCATACCATTGGAAAAGATACACAACAGACAGCTTCCACATAAATTTTGGCATTTCTTTGACCGCCTTGGAGATCTCAATAAATGGCATTTTAAAACGCTCAATAAAAGGCAATGCCTTATGTGAATTTATTTCGGCCAGCTCTTCATCGCTGGGAGGAATTTCAGGGGTTTTTAAAACCGACCATAAAATAGTGGTCACAGACAATGCCGATCCTATAAAGAAGGAATAATACAACCATTTCGGAATAGTGCCCGCCGCTTCGGTACTTGCATCTCCTCCAAACCAATCCTGGAATAAGAAAATTGACGCATTGGCCAGTACGATCCCGGCACCCACAAAAAGACTTTGCATTTGGTATCCCAAACTCAATTGCTTAGGAGGCAATTTGTCTCCTACAAAGGCCCGGTATGGTTCCATGGCCATATTGTTTCCTACATCTAAAATCCATAAGAGGCCAACTGCAAACCATAAAGCAGGACTCAACGGAAATGCGAACAAACACAAACTACCAATAATGGCCCCAATCAGGAAAAATGGTTTTCGCCGGCCCCAGCGTGGTGACCAGGTTTTGTCTGAGATGGCTCCAATCAGCGGCTGTATAATTAAGCCCGTTACAGGCCCGGCAATATTTAAAATGGGCAGCATGTCTTCAGGGGCGCCCAAAAAAAGGAAAATAGGATTGATGGCACTTTGTTGCAACCCGAAACTGAACTGGATGCCAAGAAAGCCGACATTCATGTTCCAGATCTGCCAAAAACTGAGCTCGGGTTTCCTTATTTTCATAATAGTGGTATCTCTAAAATTAGTTATGTAACCTCCAAATATAATGGGGTTTGAACCCTGACTTAAGGTCTCTCAATATAGCATTTTATCATTCGCCTTGCCAAAAAGAGGATGAAAATATGCCCTTTATAAGCACGAAAACGTTTGCGTTGAGGCTATTTTATTCGAGAAATTTGATGTTTCGATGCAGGCCGGAAAACTTGGTACGCTTGACAGCCGATTTCTGAAAGACCTTTTTAAAAACCTCTTCCGTAATTTCCTGCCAATCCTTTTTGCTCATGGAAAGTAATTCAGGATGGGAATCAAAGAGGGGTTCCTGGTGTGGTTTTGAAAAGCGGTTCCAGGGGCATACATCCTGACACACATCACATCCGAAAATCCAATCGTCAAATTTTCCTTTAAAATCCATTGGGATCTCATTCTTCAGTTCAATGGTAAAATAGGATATGCATTTGCTGCCGTCCACCACGTATGGTGCCACAATAGCCTCGGTGGGGCAGGCATCGATACAGGCGGTACAGCTGCCACAATGATCGGTTACCGGGGCATCATATTCCAATTCCAGGTCTACGATCAGTTCTGCGATGAAATAAAAAGAACCTGCCTTTTGGGTAAGAAGGTTGCTGTGTTTCCCCATCCAGCCCAGCCCGCTTTTGGCAGCCCACGCCTTGTCCATAACAGGGGCCGAATCTACAAAGGCCCGGCCGTTCACCTCCCCTATTTCTTCTGAAATAAATTGCTGAAGTTGTCTTAATTTGGATTTGATGACATGGTGGTAATCCTGGCCATAGGCGTATTTAGAAACTTTATAGGTGTCTTCACTTTGAGTTTCCTCAGGATAATAATTTAGTAAAAGAGAAATCACCGATTTGGCACCATCTACCAATAAACGCGGATCAAGGCGTTTGTCGAAGTGGTTTTCCATATACTTCATCTCACCATGCATGTTCTGATGAAGCCATTTCTCTAATCTGGGAGCCTCCTCTTCCAGAAAGTCGGCTTTCGAGATGCCACAGGAAAGAAACCCCATTCGTTTGGCCGCTTCTTTAATCATAGCAGTATGTTTGCCCCTGCTATTCATTTTTAGGATCGTTCTTTAAAATTTAAAAGCACCTCTTTGGGTTTTAAGGAAATGAGTGGATTGAGTAAAACCGAATCCCTGACACTTGTTATTTGATAGGTTCTTACCAATTCGGCTATAGTCATGATCATTTCATACATCGCAAAATTGTTCCCGACACACATGCGTGGACCGGCTCCAAAGGGAAAATAATAGGCCCCCATCTCTTTTTTAGTGTCTTTTTCAAATCGCTCCGGCATATATGTCCCTGGGTTTTCCCAGAATTTCTTGTGGCGGTGCAATTCATAAACGGATAACAACAACAGGGATCCCTTTCGGAAATTGAATCCGGCCAATTGAATATCCTGCACAGGCATTCTGTCTATCACGTAAACAGGCGGGTATAATCGCATGGCTTCTTCTATGCACTGTTGTGTATAGGGTAATTTCGAAAGCCAGGTCATGACATCTGTGGCGGTAGTATCGGCAGTCCCTATTTCCTGAAAAACCTTTTCCTGTACTTCCGGATGTTTCCCCAGAAGGAATAAGGTAAAACTCAAAGCATTGGCCGTTGTCTCATGGCCTGCGGCAAAAAGAATGAGTACTTCATCTATGAGCTGCCTTCTGGACATATGGGCACCGTCCTCATAGGTAGCCTTCATCAGCATATCTAACAGGTCGTCTTTTTCCTTATCACTTTCTTTACGCTCTTCGATGAGCTCATTGAGCAGCTTGCGGGCTTTTTTTGACAGCTGCAGGTGCTTGTTTAACTGGCCACTTAGGAAAAACCACCACTTTAGGTAAGGCTGCCGCATTTCCCTGATCAGCATCCGCTGGTTAGACTCTGTAATATGCTGAAGGGTCTGCATTTTATCCTGAACGTCCGAACCACTGAACAAGGATTTGGCCACTACCTGAAAGGCCAGGTCGCCCATGAGCGGAAAAATGTCCTTTTCGCAGTTGGGTTCAATCCTTTGAAGCTCGCCCCGAATGGCTGCTTGCATGGTTTCCAGCAAACCCATGAGCTTCTTTTTATGGAAGGCCGGCTGGATCATGCGTCTTTGAGCCCGCCAATGGTCGCCTTCTGCGGTAAGTAACCCATGACCAATATATTTGGCCAGGTCTTTGGTCTGAAAAGGCGATTTCTTAAAGAATTTTTGTTGTTTTTGCAGTACTTGCTGGACGATCTCCGGATCGCGCGTAAAAATAATGGTAGTGCCCGGACCAACTTTTACCCTGAAGGTATCCCCGTACTTTTCAAAATTCTCTGAGTGGAAGGGTAATGGGTTCGCCAAAATACGTTTTCGGTTCCTGAAAACCTCCAGCTGAGAAACGGTCGACAGTTCGCGCATTTAAAAAAGGCCTGGCTGATTTCCTCCTTTGATCTTCCCCAGATGCTTATACGCTAATTCCGTCACTTCCCTGCCTCGGGGGGTTCTCATAATAAACCCTTGTTGAATAAGAAATGGCTCATATACCTCTTCAATGGTTTCGGCGCTCTCGGAAACGGCTGTCGCCAGGGTGGAAATACCAACGGGTCCGCCCTTGAATTTTTCGATAATGGTCAGCAGGATCTTATTATCCATTTCATCCAGGCCATGGGTATCCACATTGAGGGCTTTCAAACCGTATTTCGAAATGGCCAGATCGATCTTTCCATTCCCCTTAATCTGGGCAAAATCGCGTATTCTGCGTAACAGGGCATTACATATTCTGGGCGTACCCCTGCTCCTACCCGCTATTTCTATCGCGGCTTCATAGGTAATGGGAACTTTCAATATCTCGGCACTCCTTTCCACTATGGTAGATAACAGCTCCGTATTATAGTATTGCAGCCTGCTCTGGATTCCAAATCGTGCCCGCATTGGGGCTGTTAATAAACCGGACCTGGTTGTGGCGCCGATAAGGGTAAAAGGATGCAGGTTGATCTGAACGGACCTCGCATTGGGACCTGTCTCTATCATGATATCGATCTTGTAATCTTCCATGGCCGAATAGAGGTACTCTTCCACAATAGGGCTCAGCCTGTGGATCTCATCAATGAAAAGCACATCGCGTTCTTCCAGATTGGTAAGTAGTCCGGCGAGGTCGCCCGGCTTGTCCAGTACAGGTCCGGATGTTACTTTGATCCCTACCCCCAATTCATTGGCCAGAATATGTGCCAGGGTTGTTTTTCCAAGACCGGGCGGGCCGTGAAACAAGGTATGGTCTAAAGCTTCATTCCTCAAATTAGCTGCCTGGACGAAAATCTTCAGGTTTTCCAAAACGGTCTCCTGCCCGGTAAAGTCATCGAAGGAAATAGGGCGCAAAGCCCTTTCAATATCGAGTTCCTCTTCCGAGAAATTCTGAGATGTTGGATCGAGATGTTCGTTCATACGTTCAAAGATAGTAAAAAAGCACTGCGGAATTGAGCTGTAGTATAAGGCACTTAAGCAGTTTACAGAAACTTGGCGGTTGCCCTGACAAAAGTCATCTTTTATGCGTAAATTAATCGCATACTTTGCATAAAGGATACAAATTAAAATGGGGGAATTTCACCCATAAAAGACCATTAAAAAAAGCAGTTATGACAGCATTCAACCTACAGAAGAAGTACGGGATAGACGTAGAAGAAATCTACAGGAATAGCAGTGTTCCTGTATTATATGAGATTGGTTTACGACAGGAAAAAGGCACTGCTATTTCCAATGTTGGTGCTTTACTCGTGTACTCCGGTGAAAAAACCGGCCGAAGCCCCAAAGACAAGCGTATCGTGCGCCACCAGGAATCAGAAAAGAATATCGATTGGGGTGCTATTAATATTGGCCTGGACGAACATACCTATATGGTAAACAGGGAACGGGCATTGGATTACCTCAATACCCAGGCACGTATTTTTGTGGTAGATGCCTATGCCGGCTGGGACCCAAAATACCGCCTCAAGGTCAGGATCATATGCACAAGGGCCTATCACGCCTTATTTATGCAAAACATGCTGATCATGCCTACTGCTGCCGAATTAGAAAAATTTGGTGAGCCAGATTATGTTATTTTCAACGGTGGTGGCTTCCCGGCCAACCGCTATACCTCTGAAATGACTTCCAAAACCAGTGTTGACCTTAACCTGGAAGCAAAAGAAATGGTGATCCTGGGAACCCAGTATGCAGGTGAAATGAAAAAAGGTATTTTCAGCATCATGAATTATCTGATGCCACTCGAAGATGTCCTTCCCATGCACTGTTCTGCCAATGTTGGGGAAAAAGGAGACGTCACTATTTTATTTGGCCTTTCGGGTACAGGGAAAACCACCTTAAGTGCCGATCCAAAAAGGAAACTTATCGGTGATGATGAGCATTGCTGGACAGACGAAGGCACCTTTAATATCGAGGGAGGTTGTTATGCCAAAGCCATTAATCTTTCCGCGGAAAATGAACCGGATATTTTCAATGCCATCAAATTCGGAACCGTTCTCGAAAATGTCGTGTATGACAAAAATACCAGGGAAGTAGACTATACGGATACTTCCATTACCCAAAACACCAGGGCTTCTTATCCTATTCAATTTATCAGGAACGTTCAAATGCCTTGTATCGCGGGGCATCCGGAAAACATTATTTTCCTCACCTGTGATGCCTTTGGCGTTTTACCTCCAGTAAGCAAATTGACACCCGAACAAGCCAGTTACCACTTTATCTCCGGCTACACGGCCAAAGTTGCCGGAACGGAAATGGGTGTTACGGAGCCAGAGGCTACGTTCAGCGCCTGTTTTGGTGCGGCTTTCATGATGTGGCACCCGAACAAATATGCCGAATTACTGGCCCAGAAAATAAAAGAACGCAAGGCGACCGCCTGGCTGGTAAATACAGGTTGGACGGGCGGTGCCTATGGGGAGGGATCCAGGATTAAATTGAAGTATACGAGGGCCATGATCGATGCCATTCATCATAAGGATTTTGAAAAAGTTGATTACATGATGGATGAAGAATTTGGATTCCAGATCCCATTGAGCTGTCCGGGGGTTCCGGCTGAGGTCTTGATCCCTAAGAATACCTGGAAAGACAAGGAGCGTTATGAACAGGTTAAAAAGAAGCTCATCTCCCTTTTTAACAACAACTTCAAGAAGTTTGAAGCCAATGTGATTCCTGCCATTGTGGAAGCCGGCCCTAAGCAACACCATTCTGTTTAAAGGATAGGGAAAGTTCTTAAAAGCGAAAATCTCCTTGTCTGTAGGTCAAGGGGATTTTTTTTAGTGTTCCTATTGCTTCCTCTTTAGCAGCTCCGCAGTATCTGTAAATAGCTGAACCTCAATTTTTGGCTCCCCGTAAAGATAACAACGGGAGGTTCCCTGTTGTGATAGGGAGATGGTATTCAAAACAAAAAAACGGGCTTCCGAAGAAGTTTCCATCTTTGCGGTTACCTTCTGTACCTCCAGGTTTTCAGCCTTAAGACTGGCATCCTCACTTATGGTCGCGGTAAGGTCATCTGCCGTTCCTTCCCAGGTTAAGGAACTATTGCCGCTCATTTGCACTTGATTCCTGAACGCATTGGAATATACAGCGGCATCTGCTTTATTTTCCATCGAGATGGAGAGCGAATCGGCCGTGATATTGAAAGTTCCTGAACTATTAGCTTCCATCACAATTTCAAGAATACCTACGTCGGCACCTAAATCGACCTTGGAACTTCCCAAGGAAGTAATGCGTAATCTATCAACATTGATCTTGTCCTTTGTTTCGAGTCTTCCGTCGCTCAACATAATGCTTCTGAGCTGGGTATACCCGATTTCTATTTCCAGTTTTTTCCTGGCTGTGATCTGATAAAAAGAAGAGATTACCAGCGTACTGTCCTCTACCCTGAATTTTAACACGTCTATCAGGTTATCATCGGCGGTGATGGAATAGCCTTCAGTTGTTGTCCGTTTTAAACTGATATCGAGATCGTCCCTTACTTCTATTTTATTAAAAGCCGGGAGTGATTCCTTCACTTCAATAACCGTTCTGTTCCCCTTAATTTTGGGTTTCCGTTGCGCATTCAAAGCTAAGGTTGTGAAAGCTACTAAGAGAAGGATACTATTTTTATACATTTTCATTGAGGATTAGCGGATTCGCATCATTAAAGATATTATAAAATACTTTAAGAAGGCTGTGTTGAGGCATATAACAAAAAAGACCCATCTGATGCCTTCTTTTGAACACTGATGGGTCTTGATTACTCTTTTTGAGTCTTTTAATGATTCATCTCTTCCTCTTCTTCATGAAGGGGGACGTTTTGAGGGACAAAATCCTGTCCTTCGATCACATACTCGCCATTAGGCAGGGTTTTACTGTAATCATAGGCCCATCTGTGCACGTGAGGAATTTCTCCTTCCCAGTTCCCGTGTATGTGCTCAATTGGAGCGGTCCATTCCAAAGTATTGGATTTCCAGGGATTTTGCTCTGTTGGTTTCCCGTAGAACATACTGTGAATAAAGTTATAAAGGAAAACCAGCTGTGCAGCTCCCGCGATCAATGCAAACACGGTAATTAAAATATTCACATCCGTAAGTTCATCGAACATTGGGAAGGCAGTGTTTTGATAATACCTTCTTGGCACACCTGCCATTCCAACGAAGTGCATCGGGAAGAAAACTCCGTAGGCACAGATAGCCGTTACCCAGAAGTGTACATAGCCCAGGTTCTTATTCATCATTCGTTTGAACATCTTTGGGAACCAGTGATATACCCCGGCAAAAAGGCCATAAAGGGCAGAGATTCCCATCACCAGGTGAAAATGTGCCACCACAAAATACGTGTCATGAACATTTATATCCAGGGTACTGTCTCCCAAAATGATCCCGGTAAGACCCCCTGTGATAAAGGTGGAGACCAGGCCTATCGAAAAGAGCATAGCCGGATTTAGCTGCAGGTTCCCTTTCCACAAGGTTGTGATATAGTTAAATGCTTTCACTGCCGAAGGAATAGCGATCAGTAGGGTGGTAAAGGTAAAGACCGATCCAAGGAACGGATTCATTCCGGAGATGAACATATGGTGACCCCAAACAATGGTAGACAGGAAGGCGATGGCCAAGATAGACGCCACCATGGCCCTGTATCCGAAGATGGGCTTTCTGGCGTTGGTAGACATAACCTCCGAGGTAATCCCTAAGGCCGGCAATAATACGATATATACTTCCGGATGTCCCAGGAACCAGAAAAGGTGCTCATATAACACAGGAGATCCTCCCTGGTAATGCAGCACTTCGCCCTGAATAAAGATATCCGACAAGAAAAAAGAGGTGCCAAAACTTCTGTCCATAATAAGTAACAGGGCAGCCGATAACAGTACCGGGAACGATACTACCCCTATGATGGCCGTAACAAAGAATGCCCAAATCGTTAAAGGCAAACGGGTCATAGACATTCCTTTGGTCCTTAAGTTAATGACGGTCACGATATAGTTCAAAGAACCTAAAAGTGAGGAGGCAATAAAAATGGCCATGGAAACCAACCAAAGTGTCATCCCCATCCCTGAACCTGGTTGTGCCATTGGAAGGGCACTAAGCGGCGGATAGATCGTCCATCCTGCAGCGGCCGGACCGGCTTCCACAAAAAGAGAGATGACCATGATAATACTGGAGGTAAAGAACATCCAATAAGACAACATATTCAGAAAGCCAGAGGCCATATCGCGGGCCCCTATTTGCAATGGAATAAGAAGGTTACTGAAGGTTCCACTCAATCCGGCTGTTAGCACGAAGAAAACCATGATGGTACCGTGAATCGTAACCAGCGCGAGATAGATATCTGCATCCATAACGCCATCAGGAGCCCATTTTCCAAGCACTGCTTCAAAAATAGGAAAGGATTCTCCCGGCCAGGCCAACTGCATACGGAACAACAATGACATTGCGATTCCTATGATCCCCATGATCAAACCAGTGATCAAATATTGCTTGGAGATCATTTTATGATCCTGACTGAAAATATACTTTGTTACAAATGTTTCCTTGTGATGATGTCCATGATCATGTGCGTGATCATCAACGTGTGCATGTGCTGTAGCAGACATAACCTTACTTTTGTTTTATATTAATCTTCTTTTCTAGCCTTTTTTATTGCATGGATGCCATTAACTGGGAAAAGGTCTGCTGACCTTCCATCCAGGCATTGTACTCTTCTTCCGATTCTACAATGATCTTCATCTGCATATTGTAATGCGATTTACCACAAATCTTGTTACATAGCAGAATATAATCGAACTCCCATGGATCAGAATTGTCCTCTCCATTCGCTGCTCTTTCGGCGCGGATGGCATTCGTTCTTTTTACTTTATCAACAATATCCGGATTTAATCGCATTTCTGCAGTAGTAATGGTCGGGGTAAATGAAAATTCCGTGATCATTCCGGGTACACAATTCATTTGCGCCCTGAAATGAGGCATATAAGCCGAGTGCAGGACATCCTGAGAGCGGAACTTAAAATTCACCTTCCTACCTACAGGCAGGTGTAATTCCTTTACAATCACGTCGTCTGAGGTATATGGATCCGATTCATCCAAGCCCAGAACATTGGCCCTGTCAATATCGATCATACGCACATTGGCCCCGCCTAAAACATTGTCGCCACCCCCGTAACGGGCGGTCCAGTTAAACTGCTGTGCATATAGTTCCACGATCAGCGGATCATCATCTTCATTGATATCCATGATATTGGTCCAGGTATAGAGTCCCCAAAGGATCAATCCTGCCAATACCACTACCGGTATGATGGTCCAAATGAATTCCAGTCGGTCGTTATCCGCATAGAACAACGCCTTTTTCCCTTTTTCCCCTTTGTATTTATAGCCGAAATAATGCAATAAGGCCTGGGTTATGGTCTGAACAAAAAAGATGATTGCAAAGGACCACAACATCAAATTGTCATACCCGCTGCCGTGTTCAGATGCAGCTTCAGGGAGCAATACTTTTGTGTACTTCCAGAAACTGAAGATGGTGATGCCATAGATAAAGATCAAAAATGCGAACAAAAGATACCCGTTGTATTTATTGTCCTTGTCATTGGCCACCTGAGAGCTATCTGCTTTAATCTGCGACAATTCGAAGATCTTGGTCATCTGCCAGATCGCGATTGCCACTAAGATCAAAACTAATATGGTAAGTAATGTCGTCATTGTCTTAACTGATATTATACTTTATTCATTAATAATGAAAGTGTTTGCTTTCTTCTATAAATGGGTTGCGTTTCGGTTGCAAAGGTGCCTTGGTCAAGGTACGGAATACCCAGAAGATAAACGCCCCGGCAAAGAAGCATACCGCTCCCAATTCAGGGATGCCGATAGTCCACTGGTCACCAACCGTGGCAGGCATGATCATATTGAATATATCCAAATAATGTCCTGCAAGGATCACAATACCGGCCATGATAACAAACCAGTTCAATCGTTTATAATCGCTGTTCATCAGCAATAACACGGGAAAGACAAAATTCATGGCTATCATACCAAAGAAGGGTAGTTTGTAATCCTCTATCCTTGTCACAAAATAGGTGACTTCTTCGGGGATGTTGGCATACCAGATAAGCATAAACTGACTAAACCAAAGGTAGGTCCAGAAAATACTGAAACCAAACATAAATTTTGCCAGGTCATGAATATGACTGTCGTTTACGTCGGCTAAATAGCCCTTGGATTTCAGGTAAATGGTGACCATTGCTATGACGGTAATACCGGAAACCATCATACTGGCGAACACATACCATCCGAACAACGTACTGAACCAGTGCGGATCTACACTCATGATCCAGTCCCAGGACATCATGGATTCAGAAACCAGGTAAAACACAAGGAAGCCTGCGGACCATCTGAAGTTCTTCTTAAAATTACTATCGTCACTGGAATCGTCCTGAGCAAGGGAAAGTTTTCTTGAAACTTCGCGGTACAAAATCCAGCCACCCATAAAAATGGCTGCCCTAATAAGGAAGAACGTTGGGTTTAAATACCCTGCTTTTCCCTGCAATAAGGCGTCTTCGGCCACTACCTCGGAATCCATCCAGACAAAGAGATGGTTCATGTGCATCACCGATAGTACAAAAATCACGAAGATAATGATCCCGCCAGGTACCAAATAGGCGGTAATACCTTCCATTACTCTGAACAATAAAGGCGACCAACCGGCCTGCGCAGCCCTTTGGATAGCATAAAAGGCAAGGACCCCCAATGCGATCATAAAGAAAAAGAATGCCGCCACATATAAGGCTGCCCATGGTCTGTTCTGTAATTGATGCAACAAATGTTCATCGTGCGCTGCACTGTGCTCCTCCCCTGTTTCATGATCTGCGGTAGCTGTTGCATGATCTCCTTCTGACACATGTGCTGCTCCATCATGACCTTCGTCATGGGAAGCTACCATCATCTTGGCATCTTCAACAGTGGTGGGTGCGGATACGAAGCCGATACCCATTCCCACTGCACCAATAGCCATCAAGATGAGAGCCCCTATTTTTAATCTGTTGGAAAACGTGTACATATTTTAAGTCTGAGTCTTATTTGGTTAGGTCCTGTTTCAGTTTCATAACATATTCTGCCACCTGCCAGCGTTCTTTATAATTGATCTGCCCCGCATAGGAACCCATGGAGTTAAGCCCATAATATATGGTATGGTAGGTAGACCCCACGGATATGTTTCTGGCTGCATCGGCATAGCTCGGTACGCCCAGTATTTTTTCCCTTTTTACCAAGGTACCCTGTCCGTCTCCTTTTGCCCCATGGCATATGGCGCAATAGATATCGTACAATTGTTTCCCTACAGCCAGGTTGTCTGCTGCCTGAAGTGAATCGAGCGGGCTTTCCTGCAGGCGTGCCATATCCTTGCCTTCCAGGTCATTGGCAAATTCATAGGGCATCCAACCGCGCGAAATAGTATTGTCTGCAGGTTGCATTGCCTCCGATCCTTTTGGCAAGAAACCTACCTGTTGGTATGTCTCATATCCCACCGGAAAATACATGTTGGGCATGTACTGATAGTTCCTGCTGTTCTTATCCGCACAGGAAACCACAAGCAGTACGGCACTAAATAAAATTCCTATTCTTAGTGTGTTCTTCATAATACTGAACTACTTTTCTACACTATTAATTTCGACAGCCCCAGTTTCCTGAAGCATCTCACGTAATTTCTTTTCATCTCCGTGCACTTCGATCTCCATAACAAAATGATCATCTGTTGTACGAACGTCCGGATTCTCTGCCTTCTTAAACGGCCACAATCTGCTCCTCAGGTAGAAGGTGATCACCATAAGGTGTGCCGCAAAAAACACCGTTAGCTCAAACATGATTGGAACAAAAGCCGGCATATTCTCAATATAGCTGAAACTTGGCTTACCTCCAATATCCTGCGGCCAATCTTCGATCATAATATAATTCATCATGACAATCGAAACTATTAAGCCAAGGCACCCATACATAAAAGAGGTGATCGCTATCCTGGTTGGAGCCAGCCCCATCGCCTTGTCCAAACCATGGACCGGAAATGGACAGTACACTTCTTCTATATGATGTTTCGTGGCCTTCACCTTCCTGACAGCATGCATCAGCACGTCATCATCGTTGTAATAAGCATGTATAACTTTAGATGCCATATCTATGTGTTCTTATTTAGTTTTTTGGCCTGTCCAGCCCAATCGTCTCGTTGTGCCCTTCCGGGGAATGAACCGGTAATTTCATCCAGCAGATCGTATTCTGCATTGGTCATTTTGCTTACCTGAGCATACGTAAAAATACCTATTTGATTCAAGGTCTCTTCCATCTTTAGCCCTATGCCTTTTACCTTCTTCAGATCATCTGCCTTATCCTTGGAAGCATCAAAGGAACCTAATTTGGAAAGGAGATCGGCTACTTTAGCCTGGCTCTTCCCTATAGTGGGCGCCGCGGTTTCCTCCACCTTCTTAGTAGCAGACATCTTTGGCATTTCATACAGCGGTTTCCCTGCATCCCTCAATTTCTTGTACTTGGAACCGGAAGACTTCAGGATCGATTTTACTTCGGCCTGGGCGATCACCGGGAAGGTCCTTGAGTATAACAGGAACAAGACAAAGAAAAATCCTATTGTTCCAATGAAGATCCCGATATCCACAAAGGTAGGTGAGAACATGGTCCATGAAGAAGGAAGGTAATCACGGTGAAGAGAGGTAACGATAATTACAAATCGTTCGAACCACATCCCGATATTCACCACAATGGAAATGATGAAAGAAATAATGATACTGGTCCTGATCTTTTTGAACCACATGATCTGTGGTGAAAGCACGTTACAGCTCATCATCAGGAGATATGCCCACCAATAAGGTCCTGTAGCCCTGTTCAGGAAGGCGTATTGTTCATACTCGACCCCGGAATACCAGGCAATGAACAACTCCGTGATATAGGCACAGCCCACAATGGAACCGGTAACCATGATCACGATGTTCATGAGCTCAATATGCTGTACCGTAATGTAATCCTCCAAATGAGACACTTTGCGCATAATGATAAGGAGCGTCTGCACCATTGCAAAACCGGAAAAAATAGCCCCTGCAACAAAATAGGGAGGGAAAATCGTGGTGTGCCATCCAGGAATTACAGAGGTAGCAAAGTCAAAAGATACAATGGTATGCACGGAAAGTACCAGTGGCGTTGCCAATCCTGCTAATACCAGGGATACTTCCTCAAACCGTTGCCAGTCCTTTGCACGGCCTGTCCATCCAAAACTTACCAAACTGTAGATCTTCTTCTGAAAAGGCTTTACGGCCCTGTCGCGTATCATGGCAAAGTCGGGTAAGAGGCCCGTCCACCAGAAAACCAAAGAAACAGAAAGATAGGTCGATATCGCAAACACGTCCCACAACAACGGGGAGTTAAAGTTTACCCATAAGGATCCAAATTGGTTTGGGATCGGCACTACCCAGTAAGCCAACCATGGCCTACCCATGTGGATGATAGGGAAAAGTCCTGCCTGGATCACCGAAAAGATGGTCATCGCCTCCGCTGAACGGTTAATGGCCATTCTCCATTTTTGACGGAAAAGCAGCAGTACTGCCGAGATAAGGGTACCCGCGTGTCCAATACCTACCCACCAAACAAAGTTGGTGATATCCCACGCCCAGTTTACCGTTTTGTTAAGTCCCCAAGTACCAATTCCTGTGGAGATCGTATAAATAATAGCACCAATTCCCCAAAGGAGTGCTACCAACGCAATGGAAAAAACGATCCACCACTGCCTGTTAGCTCTTCCTTCTATGGGAGCTGAAATATCTACCGAAACATCGTGGTAGTCTTTGTCTCCGATAACAAGGGGTTTCCTTATAGGTGCTTCGTAATGCGACGCCATAGATTTCTGTTATTGTTACGTTCTTTATTTATTGATTAAGCTTCGTTGGTGTTACGTACTTTTACATGATAGAATACATTAGGCTTCGTGCCCACTGCTTCCAACAAGTGGTACATTCTGTCTTCTTTTTTCAAAGCAGCCACCTTACTTTCTTCATCATTGATATCACCAAAGACAATGGCGCCATTATTACATGCGCTGGAACAGGCTGTCTGGAACTCTCCGTCCTCAATAATACGACCCTCCCTTTTGGCATCCAGAATAGTTTTTTGTGTTTTTTGAATACAAAGTGAGCATTTTTCGATAACCCCTCTTGAACGCACCGTAACATCCGGATTGATGACCATCTTACCAAGGTCATTGTTCATGTGGAAATCGAACTCGTCATTATTGTTGTACAGGAACCAGTTAAACCTCCTTACTTTATAAGGACAGTTGTTGGCACAGTATCTTGTTCCCACACATCTGTTGTAGGCCATATGATTCTGACCCTGGCGGCTGTGCGAAGTTGCTGCCACCGGACATACCGTCTCACATGGTGCATGGTTGCAATGCTGACACATCACCGGCTGGAAGGCTACCTGAGGATTCTCGGCAGCTTTCTCCATTTCCTCAAACCCGGATTTGGATTCGAAAGCTCCAGAGAATTCATCTTTCTTAATATTGTCATCTTCAAAGGTATCCTCGGAAGAATAGTAGCGGTCAATTCGAAGCCAGTGCATATCCCTGGACTTTCTTACTTCGCTTTTTCCTACTACCGGAACGTTATTTTCGGCGTGACATGCAATAACACATGCCCCACAACCTGTACAGGCGTTCAGATCTATGGACATATTAAAATGATGTCCCACAGACCGGTCAAAAGATGCCCATAGGTCAACGGAAGTGGCTGGCACCTCCTGATGATTTAAGGAGACTTCCGGTACCGGATTCCATTCGTGGTGATCTTTTGTATTAAAGATCTCCAAAGTCGTTTCTTTGATGATCTCTCCTCTACCCATCAGGGTATTCTGTAACTGAATACAGGCAAATTCGTGCATGCCAGTTGTTTTTTCGAGCTGCACGGATTGAACGCTATTAAAATTGTTATAAAGTGCAAAGGCGTTTACGCCTGTCTGCATTTCTTCTTTCATCCCAACTTTCCTGCCATAACCTAAGGAAAGACCTACCGTATTCTTTGCTTGCCCTGGCTGAATAATGACCGGAACCTTATTTATGGTCACCCCATTTACGGTAACATTCACATAGCTACCATCCAAACCACCGTTGGCCACATTCTCATTGATGATCCCCATGGCATTAGCATCTGCCTTGGACATGGTCAGGTAGTTATCCCAGGTTACCCGAGTGATCGGATCCGGGAACTCCTGCAACCATGGGTTATTGGCTTGTTGGCCATCGCCCATCCCTATTTTTGAATAGAGTGTCAGCGTCATTCCCTCACTGCTACTTGCAGCCAATTTTTGAACAGCAGACATCAGGGTATTGGCACTGGCATCTACAGAAGTGTCAGAAGCCTCAGATGATGCGTTATTTACCGGCATGTCTGAAGCAAAGACCCCATCATGAAGTGCCTTGTTCCACGCAGCGGTACCCAAAATAGAGGTTGTCCAGGTGTCTTTAATATAGTCGTAATACGTTTGGTCGCTTCCCATCCATATCAGCAAGGCCTGCTGCATCTGGCGGGTATCGAATAGTTCTTTTATGGTTGGCTGGGTTAGGCTGTAACGGCCCTTTTTCATTTGTACATCACCCCAAGACTCCAGGTAGTGGTTGGCTGCAGCTGTAAATTGAACCTGCTCCGTAGTTTCATTCCAATTAGTGGAAAAGGCAACGGATAAATCGACTTGCTTAATCCCTTCGGCAAAATCGGCCGCATTAGGCAAGGAGTACATGGGGTTAACCCCATCCATGATCAAGGCACCTACTTTTCCGGCCTTCATATCCGAAAGCAGTTGACTCACATCCTTTACATTTCCTTTTCTGGTATATTTAGGGGAAGCAGCATCGAACGCTTCGCTATTGAGCATTTCATTGATGGCCAGTACGACCATTTGAGCATTTTCATCATCGATCCCGGATACAACCACTGCCCTTCTTCCCGCTTTTCTGATCTGGGCCGCCGCCATATCTATGGCAGTAGTCGCCGCTTCACTCAGATCGGTATTGACATTGGTGTTGTTTAATTTTCCAAATAAGGCCGCTAATGCTTTCTTCTGGTCAGAAGGCGACATGGATACCCTTTTGTCTGCATTGGCACCTGTTAGGGTCATGTTCGCCTCAAATTGTATGTGTCTGGACATTTTTCCAGCCTTAGGAACACGTCCTTTGGAATAGGAAGCATCGTATCCGCCACCTTGCCAGTCTGAAAGGAAATCTGCCCCGAAGGAAACGATAAGATCGGCCTTCTCAAAATCATAATCGGCTAAAGCCCGCTCTCCATACTTCCCTTCAAAAGCCGTCAAAGCTGCATCTTCAGAGATAGCATCATAGGTAATGTGCCTGACATTTGGATACGTTGCGGCAAACTCCGCGATAAGCTTGTCAGTAGAAGGACTTGCATAGGTCTGCGTCAATAATACGACCTGCTTTTCCGACCCCTTTAAGGCTTCAAGTTTTGCTTTCACCGTGGCATCCAAAACAGCCCACTCCACAGGCTCTCCATTAGCCAATGGTCCCTGAACCCTGGTACTGTCATATAAAGACAACACGGATGCCTGAACCCTTGCGTTGGCTCCGCCTCCTGTTTTGGCTTCTGTATTGTTCTCAACCTTAATAGGTCTGCCTTCCCTTGTTTTTATAAGAATGCTGGCAAAATCGAATCCATTGGCAATGGTAGTGGCATAGTAATTTGCCACCCCGGGAATGATCTGTTCCGGTTGCACTACATAGGGAATGGATTTGATTACCGGACCTTCGCAGGCAGCCAGTGATGCTGCTGCGGTGCTAAAACCGATATATTTTAAAAAGTCCCTTCTGTTTGTTTTTGAATCGGAAAGGCTCTCTTTGTTGCCCAGGAATTCATCAACAGGAATCTCTTCCGGAAACTCGTTCTCACTTAGCTTCTGAACAATGGAATCGCTTGGATTTAACTCCGCTTCGTTTTTCCAATAAATCTTGTTTGATGCCATACGATATATCTGTAATTAGCTACTTCTTATTTATTATTAATAGTGACATTTTCCACATTCCAACCCACCCAATTGCGCGGCTGTAAGTTGTTCCACCCCATATTTTTCTGAAAGTGCCTCGTGAATTTTTTCGTAATATTCGTTATCCTTCAGGTTGACATTCGTCTCCCTGTGACAGTTGATACACCATCCCATCGTTAACGGAGAATACTGATACATGATCTCCATTTCCTCGACGGGGCCATGACATGTCTGACATGCAATACCGGCAACCGTAACGTGCTGTGAGTGGTTAAAGTAGGCAAGGTCCGGCAGGTTATGAATCCGCACCCACTCTACCGGTTCCGATTCTCCCGTATATTTTTGGTTCTCCTCATCCCAGCCGACAGCCTTGTATAATTTCTTTATCTCAGCTGTATAGAATTCGTTGGTGTATCCATTTGCTAAATCCTCCGGAGTAGGCCCTTCCGGATTCCCTTTGTACTCATAGATAGATTTATGGCAGTTCATACACACATTCAGGGATGGAATGCCGGAATGCTTGGATACCCTGGCCGATGAATGACAGTAATTACAATCTATTTGATTGGCACCTGCATGAATTTTATGGGAATAATGAATGGGCTGAATGGGCTGATAACCCTGATCGACCCCTACTTGCATCATCCATCCATAAGCGTAGTATGCACTTGCCAGCAGCAAAAATATGGCCGATACCAGCACCAGGAATTGATTTTGGGCAAACGCCTTCCACAACGGAAGCCGTTTATCTGCCTTTGCTTTTTCCACAATCACTCCATTAGCCTCTGCAATGCGGCGAAGCGTAATGTTCACCAGAATGAGCATCATGACCAGAAGGCCAAAAACCAATACCAAAGCCCCTAGAATGACCTCATTGGTAATGCCTGAGGACCCACCGGAGCCGCCAGCGGATTCACCTGCTGCAGCCACTGCCTGAACAGGAGCCGGAGGAGGGGCTGCCGTATAGGCAAGGATGTTGTCTATATCTTCGTTAGACAGGGTTGGAAAAGCGGTCATGGCCGCCTGGTTGTATTCGTTGTAAATCTTAACCGCGTAGGCATCTCCGGAACTGATCATTCCCGGGCTGTTCTTTATCCAGGCATAGAGCCATTCTTTTCCCAGTCCTTCCGTTTCAGAAAGTCGGGTTTCCACATTCGCCAGTGCCGGACCTGTCATTTTCCTGTTCAGGGCGTGACATGCGGCACAGTTCTGATTAAACAACTGTTTTCCCTTGGCTACATCACCACCAGCGGCCGCCACTTCAGTATCGGCCCCCGCCTCGGGAGCTGTGTCTTGTGCCAGAAATAGGTTGGTGAAAAGTAGGAAAACTACTAGATGAATACCGAAAAAATAAGGAATCTGAGCGCGGTATGGAACCTTTTTCATATTGAATTTATTTCTATCGAAACTTTGGCACGATAATTCCATAAGTATTGTAAAAAATACTCATTTATCGCGGTTTAAATTGCGGTCAAAAATACGACATAGACTTTATTTGGGAAATCCTTAAGATTGATAATTGATAATTTATATTTATTCTAAATAAGGAATATTTATTCTGTTTAATCTTTAAAAAAGTACTTTTGCAAAGTATCCTTAACCGGAAGTATCATAACTTATGAGAACAGCAATTTTCACCTTGTTTCTTATCATTTACTGCTCTTTTGGACAAGCTCAGGAAGGAATTGTTACCATTGAACAAGACCAGAAAATAACCAAACTCCTCGACATCTATAAACAGATGAATGCCAATGCTGGTTTTTTTACCATCCAGATTGGTTTCGGAAGCTATGACACGGCAGCCCTTTTGAAATCAGAGGCCGGGATAGATTACCCCCAGTATAACTGCAATATCATTTTTGATTCGCCCACCTACAGGGTTCATTTAGGTCGTTTTAAGACCAAGTTGGAGGTTGAGCGCATCTTTAACGAGGTACGTAAGAAATACCCGGAATCGATTATTCTGAAACCGCTGAACGCAAACCGCCAATAGGCCATCAGCCTATGAATTTACATCAAAAAAAACCACCTTTAAGGTGGTCTTTTTTTTGATTAACATGAAACCTTACAGCGTCTTCTTAACTGCTACCTCCTGGAAGGCTTCCACTATATCATTCTCATAGATGTCATTGTAATTTTTGATCTGCAGACCGCAATCGTATCCTTTGGCCACTTCCTTCACATCGTCCTTAAAACGTTTCAGGGATGCCAGCTGACCGGTGTAGATCACCACGCCATCGCGTATCAAACGGATATTGGAATTTCTGAATATTTTCCCGCTGGTCACCATACAACCCGCAATAGTGCCTATTTTAGAAATCTTAAAGGTCTCCCGTATCTCTGCGGTACCGGTGATCTCTTCCCTGATCTCAGGCGAAAGCATTCCTTCCATCGCATCTTTAAGGTCATTGATGGCATCATAGATGATAGAATACATCCTGATATCTATTTCCTCCTTATCGGCAATATCCCTTGCATTGCCCATAGGCCTAACATTAAAGCCAATCACAATCGCATCTGAGGCGGATGCTAACAACACATCCGATTCCGTTATGGCACCTACCCCTTTGTGAATGATATTGACCTGTATCTCGGCCGTAGATAATTTCTGGAAACTGTCTGTCAATGCCTCTACGGAACCATCCACATCTCCCTTAAGGATGATGTTGAGCTCCTTAAAGTCGCCCAGCGCAATTCGTCTTCCAATCTCATCCAGTGTAATATGGCGTTGCGTCCTTACAGACTGCTCCCTTAACAACTGACTTCTTTTTGCGGCGATCTGTTTCGCTTCCCTTTCGTCTTCCAATACGTTGAACTTATCCCCGGCTTGAGGAGCGCCGTCCAGACCTAAAATGGAAATAGGAGTAGAAGGCCCGGCCTTTTTTACAATATTGCCCCGTTCATCCTGCATTGCCTTAATCTTACCACTACAGGTTCCAGCCAATACATAATCGCCAATTTCCAGGGTACCTGCCTGCACGAGAACGGTCGATACATAGCCACGACCTTTATCCAGAAAGGCTTCCACTACAGTTCCTGAAGCATGTTTCTCTGGATTCGCTTTTAATTCCAGGAGTTCTGCTTCCAGCAACACCTTTTCCAGCAATTCCTTAACGCCTTCCCCGGTTTTGGCAGAAATGTCATGAGACTGTATTTTACCACCCCAATCTTCTACTAACAAGTTCATCGCCGCAAGGCCTTCCTTGATCTTGTCGGGATTGGCACTTGGCCTGTCTATCTTGTTGATCGCAAAAATAATAGGGACACCAGCCGCTTGCGCATGACTAATGGCCTCTTTTGTTTGCGGCATGATATCGTCGTCTGCGGCTATCACAATAATGGCAATATCGGTTACCTGGGCACCTCTGGCACGCATGGCCGTAAAGGCCTCGTGACCAGGTGTATCAAGAAAGGCGATCTTCTGACCATTGTCTAAATTAACTCCGTAGGCACCAATGTGCTGGGTTATACCACCACTTTCTCCGGCAATCACGTTCTCTTTCCGAATATAATCCAGAAGCGAGGTCTTACCGTGATCTACATGTCCCATTACTGTAACGATAGGAGCTCTTGGTTTCAGATCTTCCGGCGCATCTGCTTCTTCTTCTATAGACTCTTCAATATCTGCAGTGACGAACTCTACCTCAAAGCCAAATTCATCGGCCACTATAGAAAGTGTTTCTGCATCCAACCGCTGGTTCATGGTTACCATGATCCCCAAGGACATACAGGCAGAAATGATCTGCGTTGTAGGAACATCCATCATGGTGGCTACCTCCCCAACGGTAACAAATTCGGTAACCTTTAATACTTTGCTGTCTAATTCCAGCTGCTCAAGGTCTTTTTCAGACTGTTGGCGGTGCTGATCCCTTTTGTCTCTTCGGTATTTGGCCCCTTTTCCTTTTTTGGATTTTCCCTGGAGTTTCTCCAGCGTCTCCCTTACTTGCTTTTGAACTTCCTCTTCAGTAGGCTCCACTTTTGGACTCAATGAAGGTCGGGTTCCTTTTTTGTCGCCAAACTTTGCACGACCACCTGTACGAGGGCCGCTTTCACTAATAATGCGTTTCCTCCTTTTCTTTCGGTCATTGCTGTCCTCCTTGGCAGTCGGCTCTTTCTTCTTTTTAGGCTTATCGAACTTGCTGAGATCTATCTTATCTCCCATGATCTTGGGCCCTGTAAGTTTCTGGTACTGGGTTTTAATGGTCTCCGATTCCGGTTCCTTTTCAGCTGTTTCTGCCTTTTTCGGTGTTTCCGTTTTTTCCTCGATTACTTCTTCCTGGGGGGCAACGGCAGGCTCTTCAATTTTCACTTCAACTTCCTTCACCTCGGGGACCTCCGGAGTTTCCACTTCAACTGGTTTTGGTTTTTTCGGAGCGTCCAGATCAATTTTACCTACCTTTTTTGGTCCGGCCAATTCAACCTTGGCCTTGACCACCTCACTGGCAGCAGCTCTTTTTTCCCTGGCAATTCTGCGTTCTTCCTGCTCTTGTTCTAATTGAAGTCTTATGGCTTCCTTTTCCTTGCGCTTTTCCTCCCCTACTTCTAAAGATGCAACTTTCTTGCTCATGTCGGTTTGGAACTCATCTAAAAGCACCTGATGCACCTCCTCAGAAATCTTGGTAGTAGGACGTGCATCAATCTTATGTCCTTTAGACGCAAGAAAGTCGACCGCCCTATCCAGGGAGATATTCAGTTCTCTTAAAACTTTATTAAGCCTTATTGTTGCATTTTCTGCCATAAATACTTTTTACGCTACTTTATTTATTATGCTAATATATAGCTTAATCTTCTAATTCTTCCTTTAAGATCCTAACGACATCAAGGATGGTCTCTTCTTCAAGATCCGTTCTTTTGACCAGGTCGTTCACATCCTGTTCCAATACACTACGGGCCGTATCGAGGCCAATCTTCTTCAATTCTTCAATGATCCATGCTTCAATCTCATCGGAGAATTCTGTCAATTCCACATCTTCTTCCACACCTTCCCTGAAGACATCGATCTCATACCCTGTTAACTGGCCTGCCAATCTGATATTATGGCCACCCCTTCCAATAGCTTTCGAGACCTCTTCGGGTTTCAAATAAACCTGGGCTGTCATATTCTCGTCATTCAATTTAACAGAAGACACCCGGGCAGGGCTCAACGCACGCGTAACCATCAACTGAGGGTTGTTGGTCCAGTTGATCACGTCAATATTCTCATTGCCCAGTTCCCTCACAATACCATGAATCCGCGATCCTTTCATACCCACACAGGCCCCGACAGGGTCAATACGGTCATCATAGGAATCGACAGCTACTTTTGCTTTTTCACCGGGGATCCGCACTGCCTTCTTAATGGTGATCAATCCGTCGAATACTTCAGGGATTTCCTGGAAGAATAACTGTTCCAAAAAGGCGGGAGATGTCCTGGACATGATGATCATGGGCTTATTCCCTTTCAGTTCCACGCTTTCAATGATCCCTCTTACATTATCGCCTTTCCTGAAAAAATCGGAAGGGATCTGTTTATCCTTTGGCAGGATGATCTCATTTCCTTCATCATCGAGCAATATAATGGCTTTATGCCTGATATGGTGCACTTCGGCCGTGTAAATTTCACCTTCGAGGTCCTTGAATTGCTTGTATATGGTTGTATTATCGTGTTCATGGATTTTGGAGATCAGGTTTTGGCGCAGGGCTAAAATGGCCCTTCTTCCAAGATCTATAAGCTTCACTTCTTCAGAAACGTCTTCTCCCACCTCAAAATCGGGCTCAATTTTACGTGCTTCTGAAAGGGAGATCTCCTCGTTTGGGTCCTCTACTTCGCCATCCTCTACTACCACACGATTTCTCCATATCTCTAAATCTCCCTTATCCGGGTTGATAATAATATCGAAATTATCATCCGATCCAAATTTCTTTTTAAGGGCATTTCTGAATACATCTTCCAAAATGGCCATAAGGGTTACCCGGTCAATAAACTTGTCGTCTTTGAACTCCGAGAAAGATTCGATCAATGCAATATTTTCCATTCTGATCTACAATTAAAATTTTAGTACAACTTTCGCTTTTATTATATCTGAAAAGGGAATTTGCTGCTGTTTTAAAACCGTCGTTTTCCCTTTTCCAACAGGTTTGGGCTCCCTTGCTTTCCATTCCAGTGTAATAGCTTCATGGCTTGCAGCCATCAGGTCTCCCTCATATGTTGTTGAGGAAGTCTTCACTTCCATCTTACGTCCAATATTCTTGGTGTACTGCCGCGGCATTACCAAGGGTTCGGTAGCTCCTGCCGAGGTCACTTCCAGGGAAAAATCGTGCTCCTCCCTGTCAAGATTATGCTCTATCCCCCTGCTTATGGCCATACAATCTTCTACCGTAACACCATGGTCCCCGTCGATCACCACTTTTATATTAGTATCGGCTCCTATAGAAAAATCGATCAAAAACAGTGACGGATTTTCCTCAAGAACCTGTTCCAGGAGCGATTTAACTTGGTCCTTCCACATAACTATAAGTAACAAAAGAGGGGACTAAATTGTCCCCTCATGAATACTTTACTATCCTTTCAGTGCCGCAAATATACAAATTTTTTCTAATTCCTCCATATAATGTACCCAAACAACCCTATAGCGGTTTCTAAGGATTACCACCGAAGCTTTCTACAATTTAATTGTACTTTTAAATCCTGTAATAAACAAATCGTTTGAAACCCTATGGACGTATTCTCTTCCTATAACCTGATCATTGAAGCATCGATCATCCTGATCCTGTCCTTTATCTTTAACGGCATTTCCAAGAAGACAAATATCCCATCTGTTCTGCTGCTGATTTTTCTGGGTGTTATCCTCCAATTCGTGCTTTCCTATTTTACTTCAGACACGGTCGATTTCTTCCCGGCACTGGAAGTATTGGGCATCATTGGGCTTATTATGATCGTCCTGGAAGCTGCCCTTGAATTAGAGCTAAAAAGGGAAAAGCTCTGGCCAATTTTAAAATCGATGGCGGTGGCACTGCTTGGGCTTATTGGATCTGCCTACCTGGCAGCACTCATTTTATTTCAATTTGTTCCGGATATGAGCATGCAGTCTGCCTGGCTCTACGCTACGCCCCTCTCCATTCTTTCGAGCGCTATCATTATCCCCAGTGTAAGCGGACTTTCCGAAAATAAAAAGGAATTCCATATTTATGAAAGCACCTTTTCGGACATTATGGGGATCATGATGTTCTATTTTCTGGTAGGCGGTTTAAGCCCGGAATCTGGTGGCGGCGTTGGAGGGTTCGCCCTCAACATTGTGCTGACCATTGTGATATCCATTATCGCCAGCTATGCCATCATCCTCGTTTTTCAGGAAATTAAAAGTCAGGCCAAACTCTTCTTGCTCATTGCAGTACTGCTCCTATTATATGCCATCGGCAAGCAATTGCATCTGTCTTCCCTGCTGATCATCCTTATTTTTGGATTGGTGATCGCCAATATGAAACTCTTTTTCAAAGGCAAATTTGCCATATTTCTGAACCATGAAAAAGCGCACCGGATCTATCACGAACTGCACATTGTAACACTTGAAACAGCCTTTGTAGTACGCACCTTCTTTTTTGTCATTTTTGGATTGACCATTGCGGTTTCCTCACTCTTTAGTATTAGTGTTGCCCTCATCAGCCTGTTAATGATCCTCTCCATTTATGTGGTCCGCTTCGTTGTGTTACGTGTTTTTTATGGCAAAGATATCTTGCCGCAACTTTTTATCGCCCCGCGCGGACTTATCACTGTATTATTATTCTACGCTATTCCCGCTGAAGCACAGGTAAGCACGTTCGAACCGGGTATACTACTGTTTGTTATTATTGGCACCAGCCTTATCATGACCTGGGCCATGATCAAAGACAAAAAGAAAATGACCACCATTTTAGACGAAATAGACACGGAGATAAGCACAATGGCCGCAGAAGAGCTGGAAAACATACACAAAGATGGCGCTCAAGAGGGCCTGACTCCCGATAGACCATTAACAGGATCGGGGGAAGAAGAAACAAAAAATCCCACCGCTGATTCGTGATGGGATTTTACTCTTATTTCGTTGGCCTACTAGGACTCGAACCTAGAACGACTGGACCAAAACCAGCTGTGTTGCCAATTACACCATAGGCCAATGGTGCTAAAGAGCGTGCAAATTTAAGACAAAGTTTCATTTGCACAAATATTTTTACAGACAATCCTCATAATTGAACTACTTCCGCAGGCTGTTAAAGGTTTACGAAATAATTATACCCGTATTTATTTAAATTAGTAATTTCGCCACTATCGGTAAATGGAAAGATGCATGTTTGCAAAGAACTTTGAGAAATGGGATGTTATCCTTGGGTGGGGTGCCTTTTTTGTGGCCCTTGTTGTCTATGGTCTAACAGTGGAACCAACCGGCAGCTGGTGGGATGCCGGGGAATACATAACCACTTCTGCGAAACTTCAGGTAGCACATCCTCCGGGAGCTCCTTTACTGCAAATGCTGGGTGCTTTTTTTGCCATGTTTGCACTGGAGGCCGACCAGGTGGCCAGAATGGTTAATTATATGTCAGGTGTTTCCAGTGCCTTCACCATCCTGTTCATGTTCTGGACTATTACCAACCTTACCCGAAAGCTTATTGTCCGCTCTGGCGAGATTAGCAATAGCAAGGCGATCGCCATTTTTGGAAGCGGTCTTGTAGGGTCGTTGGCCTTTACCTTCTCTGATAGTTTCTGGTTTAATGCGGTGGAAACGGAGGTATATGCTATGGCCAGTTTTGTTATGGCACTTTTGCTATGGCTTGGCCTAAAATGGAGCGATGAGATAGACCACCCCAGAGGTAATAGGTACATCATTTTAATTTCTTTTGTAGTGGGCCTCACTTTCGGGATCCAGTTCATGGGATTCCTGGCCATCCCGTCTATTGGCCTTCTCTATTATTTTAAAAAATACAAGGAAACGACGGTCAAGAACTTTTTAGTGGCAAACATCATCGTGGTAGCGGTTTTAATGCTTGTATACAAATTCTCTCTGACCTATGTCTTAAAGTTGTTTGGGTGGAGTGAAGTGTTTTTTATAAACAACATAGGACTTCCTTTTAATTCCGGTACCATTATTATGGGCCTGATTTTTATTGCCACCTTCTATTATGCGTTGCGATATACCCGAAAGAACAATTTCAGAATTGCCAACACCATGGTGCTATGCCTCATGTTCCTGCTTTTGGGCTTTTCTTCATGGCTTATGCTCCCCATACGGGCAAATGCCAATGTAGTGATCAATGAAAACAACCCGTCTGATGCCCGTTCCTTGCTGGCGTATTACAACAGGGAGCAATATCCCGGCGTAGACAGTCCTTTTTACGGCACTTATTATTCCAATACCTTCGCTTCGCCCGGGGACGATAAAGACGATAAACCAAAATATGAAAAAGACGAGGTCCTGGGGAAATATATTATCGTAAACAAATATAAAGATGCTATTCAGGGGCCCGACCCCGAGCATCAGGGATTGCTGCCAAGGTTATGGAGTGAGCAGCATGCGGAGAATTATATGAAGTTCTTCGGCCCCCTGGATTTTAAGATGACCACAAGTAACGAGGAACTGCAAAAGGCCGTAGCCCAAATCAAAAATGGCTATGCTAACGGAGAGATCGATGAACAGCAATACATCAGTTTCCTCAGAAAATTCAGTGAATACCTGGAAGTTCAACCGCCCTCCATTTGGCAGAATATCAAGTACATGGTACAATTTCAATTTGGCTATATGTACTGGCGGTATTTTATGTGGAACTTTGTTGGGAAACAGGATGATGTTCAGGGACGCTATAATGGTAATGGAGAATGGCTTAGTGGCATAGGGTTCATTGATAGCCTTCGACTTGGCAGCCAGGATAATTTACCTTCGGATGTATTGAACAACAAAGGCAGGAACACCTATTTCTTCCTGCCCCTGATTCTGGGGATCATAGGACTGGTCTTCCAGATATCCAAAGACCCGAAACAGTTTTGGGTCCTCTTTGTCTTTTTTATTTTTACCGGGATCGCTATTCAGTTCTATACCAATCCCTACATCTTCCAACCTCGCGAAAGAGACTACTCCCTGGTCGGTTCCTTCTATATTTTTGCCCTATGGATCGGTTTAGGCGTTTATGGCCTCTATGAGGAATTTAGCAAACTCATTACCCCTAAAATATGGGCACCCGTCATTACGCTAGTTTGCCTCCTGGCGGTTCCGGGCGTCATGGCCTATCAAAACTGGGATGATCATGACCGGTCTGGCCGCTATACGGCACGTTCTGCTGCCATGGCCTATCTGGATTCCTGTCAGGAAGAAACCGGTGCTATGCTTTTTACTATAGGCGATAATGATACCTTTCCGCTATGGTATGTACAGGAAATAGAAGGTTACAGGAATGACGTACGCGTTATTTGTACCAGCCTTTTTGCTACTGACTGGTATGTAGATCAGATGAAACGAAAAGCATACAGGAGTGATCCTATCCCTTCTCAATTAGAGCACGATCTGTATCGGTACGGAAACAGGGATGTTATCTACTATCAGGGGATCACAGATAAAAGATGGGATATAAAGGATTTCATGAACTGGATTGGCAGCAACAACCCTCAGACCAAATTGGGTTCCCTGCTGGAAAAACAAGGTGCCGATGTTAGTGGCTATTCTGAAAGCACGCTCGATCTGGTATATTACCCCACCAACAAGATCCGTATTCCCGTAAATAAAGAGAATGTGCTGGCCTCCGGCTTGGTAAAGGAAAAGGACTCCGCCTTAATTGTGGATTATATAGATATTGACCTGCCAAATGCCCTTCCTAAAAACCGGATACTGATGCTGGACATCATGGCCAATAACGATTGGAAACGACCCATTTATTTCTCGGGAGGTAGTTTTGACAAGGCCGAATACATCTGGATGAAAGATTACCTGCAATTAGAGGGCATGGCCTACAAACTGGTGCCAATCAAAACCCAAAACAGGAGTTCGTATGAAATGGGCCGTATTGATACGGAAGAAATGTACCGGATCGTAAAAAAATGGGAGTGGGGTAATTCAGGGAGCCCGGATATCTATCACGATCCGCAAACCAGGACACAGGGCTTGTCCTTTAGGAGCAATCTGGCCCGACTGGTAGAAGCCCTGATCAATGAAAATAAGATAGACCAGGCCAAAGAGGTGATCGATATGGCTATGGAAAATATGCCCGTAGCCTATTATGGGTATTATACTTTTGTGGAACCTTTTCTAGACGGGTATTATAAAGTAGGGGAAACAGAGAAAGCACGGGCACTTTTCGGAGAATTGAAGAAGGTCTATCAGGAGAGATTGAACTATTATGCAGGAATACCCCTTGACGAACAATACGATAAAATAGAGGACATCATTGGGGATATGGAAGGCTACCGCAGGATCATTGACATTGTAATTGAGAATAATGACCGGGAGATGGCAGAAAAAGAAACAATGATCTTCAATGAACATATAGACCAGTTCAGTCATTTCTACAAGAACGAATTGATGGAAGACAGTCCTGCAGAAGAAAATTCAAATGAGGGACTATTAGACACGATGCCTAATCCGGAAAGTAATGTTACTGATAGCGCTGTAATTGAGGAGTAATCCGGCACAGTAGCACTTCCATTAAATATAAAAGGGATTCCCGGAGAGTATGGGCTAGATGTATTCGTTTAGAATGCCGATGAGGGTATTAGCGTCCTGCTCCCCACTTTGCCTCCAGACCATTTCACCTTTTTTGTAGATCATCAAAGTAGGCAATCCTTTGACCCGCAGGGCTTGGGACAATTCCTTATTCTTATCTACATCTATTTTGATGACCTTGCCCTTATCTCCTAAGGCAGCTGCAACGTCCCGAAGCACAGGGTGCATAGCAGTAGATTGTTCATTCCATTCAGCATAGAAATCAAGTAAAACAGGTACATTGAGATCTATAAGCTCACCGAATTTAGACATATATGCATCATTGGGTTATTCCTCAAATGTAAGAAAATTTGTTAAAAATGTACTATCTAGCTTAAAAATGCACGATTCCTTATAGCGCTTTACTAGACAATATTATTCTTTTTTAAGGTGATCACCGTAATTTCGGGCCAGATCCCTACCCTGCCAGGATACCCCAAAAAGCCAAATCCGCGGTTCACATTGATGTATTGGCCTAATTCCTCATAAATACCTGCCCAATATTTATACCGCCATTTTACAGGGCTCCATTTAACCCAGCCGGGTATTTCTATGCCAAATTGCATGCCATGCGTATGACCGCTAAGGGTAAGATGATAATGGTAGTCATCGGAGATCACCACGTCTTCCCAATGTGAGGGGTCATGGCTCATCAAAATTTTAAAATCGTCTTTGTGAATACCACTTTTGGCTTTAGTAAGATCCCCTGCTTTTTTAAATCCACCTCTACCCCAGTTCTCTACTCCTATCAAAGCTAGTTTATCGGCCCCTTTTCTGAGATAACGACTCTCGTTCAGCAGAAGGTCAAAGCCCATTTCAACCTGCATTTTCTTGAGATCCTCTAAATTTTGAGCCTTCAGTGCTTCTGATTTCCAGACGACATAATCGCCATAATCATGATTGCCCAGAATGGAATACTTGCCATCTTTCGCCTCTAATTCTGAAAAAAGCGCCTTCCAGGGTTCCATCTCAGATGCCTTATTATTCACCATATCTCCCGTAAACAGGATCGCATCACTTTTTTGCTCGTTAATAAGGTTCACAGCGTAGGTGATTTTTTTGCGGTCATCGAAGCTACCGCTATGGATATCAGAAATTTGAGTGATCTGGTACCCATCGAAAGCTTCGGGCAAATCATCAAAGGCCAGTTCGTATTTCAGGACCTTAAAATTATATTTTCCCCTGTACATGCCATATAGCAATGCTCCAAAAGGAATTGCCGCAATACCCATAGCAATGATACTCAGGAAGCGCCTTCTGTCTGGCAGGCTAAATTCCCTGGTTTCGCCAAATAGTTTTTGATAAGCCGCGGCAACAAAACGAAAGATATCTTCTGAGAAAAGAAAAACAAGGGTAATGACCTGAAAGGTAAGCATGGAGATCAGGAAGCCAAAGGCATAACTTTTTGGACGATTGAGAACACTCCCTTCATTATCCCCAAAGGTAAATTGATAGACAAAATTCCCGAGCACCAGCAAGGCGATGGCCATGAAGGCATAGTAAACATAAGGAAAACGTGTTGCCGTTTTGATAGCCTGCAGGGAATAGAAGCCCAGAATGAAATAGATGGCAATAAATACGATCCAGCGTAGCATGTTTCTTTTTTACAAATATATTTCTTTCATAACCCCCGGCACCTTTCTTTTAGAGTTAATTAACGCATTTGATCACTTTGTGCACCAGGTCAGCATCGGTTAGCAATATCTTGTTATCCGGCAATTGAACTGTACTGCCCATGCCCAAAGTTGTATGTAACTCACTATTCTCATGTGCATTGGTAGCGGACAAATGTATGGCCTTAAAGCCTCCCTCTTTGAAAATGAGGGCATTTGTATCCCGGATACCTGCACCGGGCATCACAACACACCTGCTTGCCATTTTATTCAGTTTCTTGAGTAATGGCAACCCCATGGTGGCCGTTTTGGCCTGCCCCGATGTCAGCAGGGTTCGCACCCCAAGTTCTTCTAGTTTTAACAGCGTCTTTTCTGGTTCTTTTACCCAATCAAAGGCACGATGAAAGGTAAAGGACAGTCCTCCGCAAGCCCTTAGAAGCTTTTCCGTGCGTTCCCAGTCTACTTCAAAATCGGACTTTAATATCCCGGAAACGATCCCTTCAAAACCCAGCGACACACATAGTGCTATATCTTCCAACATGGTCTGAAATTCAGCATCGGAATAGGTGAAATCACCGCTTCGCGGCCTTATCAGCACATGCACCGGGATCTTTACTTGTTCCTTTACTTTCTTTAAAAGGCCGTAGGAAGGCGTTATGCCGCCAACGCCCAATTCTGTACAAAGTTCAATCCTGTGCGCACCCCCCTTTTGAGCATGAAGGGCAGATTGCAATGAATTTGCACAAACTTCTACTACCATATTCCTTATCTTTAATCGTATAAATGTAAACATCCGCACTGTATGGAAAGAAGAAAGTTCCTGAAAAATTCAGGCTTAGGGACCGCTGCCCTGTTAACAAGCCCTGTGGTTGCCTCCTGCAAGGAGCAAACCGTTCAATCTTTGGAGGGGCAAATAGCCGTTGCTGAAACCAGGCCTATTGTCATAGCCACCTGGGATGTTCCCAATGCCACTGAGAAAGCTTGGGAAGTACTCAGCAAAAATGGCACATCCCTGGATGCGGTAGAGCAAGGGGTTATGGTGGAGGAAGCAGACGTCAACAATCAATCGGTTGGCAAAGGCGGCCGGCCGGATCGCGATGGGAACGTCACCCTGGATGCCTGTATTATGGATAAAGACAGCCGTTGCGGTGCAGTAGTTTACCTTCAGCATTTTGCACACCCGGTGTCCGTGGCCAGAAAAGTGATGGAAGAGACCCCACATGTACTATTGGCCGGAAAAGGGGCCGAACAGTTTGCCATGGAAATGGGCTTTCAGAAGGAAGACCTCCTAACTGAGAAGTCGAAAGCAGAATGGCTGGAATGGAAAAAAACATCAGCATACAAACCTGTGATCAACATTGAAAATCACGATACCATCGGGATGCTGGCCATTGACACTAACGGCGATATTGCCGGGGCTTGTACAACCAGCGGGATGGCCTATAAAATGGCCGGACGTGTGGGCGACTCCCCGATCATCGGTGCCGGGCTTTTTATCGATAATGAAATAGGGGGTGCTACAGCCACAGGCATGGGAGAAGAGGTTGTAAGAACGGTGGGGAGTTTCCTGATCGTGGAACTCATGCGACAGGGAAAATCACCCCAGGAGGCTTGTGAAGAAGGCGTCAAACGAATTATTGCCAAAAAAGCAAATTACGAGGACATCCAAATTGGCTTTATCGCCATAAACAAAGCCGGTGAAACCGGTGCCTATTGCATTCATCCGGGATTCTCTTACCGTACTTTTTCAGAAACCGGACATACGAACACCCCTGCCTCCAGCTTTATAGCAGGATGATGCTTCAGATTCGCATTAAATCTTTGTAGATTTGAAAATTCACCATAAAAGATAGCATGGCCGAACAAAAACGACTTTTTCTATTGGATGCCTACGCCCTCATTTTTAGAGGCTACTATGCCCTGATCAAGAACCCTCGTATCAATTCCAAGGGCATGGATACCTCCGCCATAATGGGCTTTATGAATTCCCTTTTTGACGTTATCCGACGGGAAAAACCAGATCATCTGGCGGTTTGTTTTGATAAAGATGGCAGTGCAGAAAGGACAGAGTTGTATGAGGCCTACAAAGCCCATCGTGATGAAACCCCGGATGCCATAAAGATCGCCATCCCGTATATTCAGCAGCTCCTCAAAGCCATGCACATCCCATGCGTGGAAGTCTCCGGCCTGGAAGCCGATGATATTATTGGCACCTTGGCCAAACAAGCCGAAAAAGAGGGATACAAAGTCTTTATGGTAACCCCTGACAAAGATTTCGGACAACTGGTATCCGAAAATATTTTTATGTACCGCCCTTCCCGGATGGGCAATGGTATTGAAATTTGGGGTATTCCGGAAATTCAAAAACGATTTGGCGTAGAACGTCCGGAACAGGTCATTGATTACCTGGGTATGATGGGGGATGTATCGGATAATATCCCCGGTTTGCCGGGTGTTGGCGAAAAAACGGCTAAGAAATTCCTCGAAGAGTTTGGTTCCCTGGAAGGATTACTTGCCAATACCGACAAGCTAAAAGGGAAAATGAAGGAAAAGGTAGAAGAAAACGCCGAATTGGGAAGGCTTTCCAGAAAACTTGCCACCATTTGTGTTACCTGTGATGTGACCTTCGATGCCAAAGATTATGAGCTATCCCTGCCCGATAATGAAAAAGTGCAGGAGATCTTTGAAGAATTGGAGTTCCGGCGTCTCCGGGAACAGTTTATAAAATTATTTTCCGGGGAGCCCGAAACAACGGCTGCGCCTGTTACCAATACCGAAACCGGAAAAAAAGAAGCCCTGGCGGCAGGAAGCGGGCAATTTTCTCTTTTTGGGAATGACGGCAATGCACAAGCCACCCTGGAGGTTGTTTCCGGAAGAAAAAATATCAAGGACGTACCACATCTGTACCAAAGCCTTACCAGTGAAATGGCGCTGGAACTCTTCCTTAAGAATCTGATGAAGCAAAAATCCGTATGTTTCGATACGGAGACCACTTCCCTCAACCCCCTGGTTGCTGAGCTGGTTGGGATTGCCTTTTCCTGGGAAACCGGGAAGGGCTTTTACCTCCCTTTCCCTGAAGACAAGGCAGAAGCGCATAGGCTTTTAGAAAGACTGCGGCCATTTTTTACTGCTGAGAACATTGAAAAAATTGGGCAAAACCTCAAATACGACATTAAAGTACTTTGCCAATACCAACTAAGGATAAAAGGTCCGCTATTTGATACCATGCTGGCTCATTACCTTATCAACCCGGACATGCGACATAATATGGACGTGCTCTCCGAAACCTATTTGAATTACACTCCGGTCTCCATTACCGAGCTCATTGGAAAAAAAGGAAAGAACCAGTTAAGCATGCGGGATGTTCCGCTGGAAAAGCAAACGGAGTATGCCGTGGAAGATGCAGATGTTACCTGGCAGTTGGCACAACATTTCAGCAAAGAACTAGCCGACACAAAAACCTTTGAACTATTTCGTGATATTGAGATTCCCTTGCTGCGCGTGCTGGCCGATATGGAACTGGAAGGAATCAACTTGGATATATCGTTTCTAAACGGCTTGTCCGTGGAACTGGACACTGATGTCAAAAAGCTGGAACAGAAGATCTATGAAGAAGCAGGCGAAACCTTTAATATTGGATCTCCCAAACAGTTAGGAGAGATTCTTTTCGATAAATTAAAGCTGGTAAACAAACCCAAAAAAACAAAAACAGGGCAATATTCTACGGCTGAAGAGGTCCTTTCTTCCCTGGCCAAAGAGCATCAGATCATACGGGATGTCCTTGAATTCCGAGGCCTTACTAAATTAAAAAGTACGTACGTAGATGCTTTGCCCGAGCAAGTGGAACCAAGCACAGGAAGGGTTCACACAGACTATATGCAAACGGTAGCCGCCACCGGTCGCCTGAGCAGCAATAACCCTAACCTGCAGAATATCCCGATCAGGACCGAGAGAGGCCGACAGGTAAGAAAGGCCTTTATCCCGAGGAATGATGACTATGTCTTGTTGGCAGCCGATTATTCCCAGATAGAATTGCGAATTATTGCGGCATTAAGCAACGAGGACACCATGATTGAGGCCTTTAAAAATGGAGAAGACATCCATGCTTCTACCGCTTCAAAGGTCTTCAATGTCCCCCTCAGTGAAGTAACACGTGAACAGCGAAGCAATGCCAAGACGGTCAACTTCGGGATCATCTATGGGGTTTCGGCATTTGGGTTGAGCAACCAAACCGACCTGTCCAGGACAGAAGCCAAAGAGTTGATCGATACCTATTATAAAACCTATCCTAAATTGCGGAAATACATTGCAGATCAGATCGATTTTGCCAGGGATCATGGCTATGTTCAGACCGTACTTGGAAGAAGGCGGTACTTAAAGGACATCAATGCCAGCAATGCAGTGGTCAGAGGGGCGGCAGAACGCAATGCCATTAATGCTCCTATCCAGGGGAGTGCAGCCGATATCATCAAGATAGCGATGATCCGTATTCACGATCAGTTGCTCGAAGGAAATTACAAAACGAAAATGCTGCTTCAGGTACATGATGAATTGGTATTCGATGTATATAAGCCGGAACTGGAACGTATGAAGGACATGATCAAAAAGGCCATGGAAAGTGCCTATCAATTGAAAGTGCCCCTGGTCGTAGAGCTGGGTACAGGCGAAAACTGGCTGGAAGCCCATTGATCATTTACTATCCACCTTGTTTAAGATAAAAAGCCCTTCAAGGGCTGAAGGGATTTTTGGGTGGGGGTAGGCAACCTTATCTTTTGGTAAAGACAAGTAAGCCTCCTGTATTGAAATTGTCTACCTGCAACTCCTCTGCTGCGAGCGTGAGCGTATTTCCTGAAATGTTAATCCTAACCGACACCGTTTCCTGAGAATCATCAATAAAAGTTACGATCCCGTTTTCATAGGTGTAGGTAGAACTGTAGTTGTCTCTTTGTTCCGGACATGGAACTTCGAGACCCAGGCCAATAGGATTCACATTGATCTGGACATAGTTGGTCGCATCTTCAACATCCATACTCATATCTTCATTAAAAGTAAACGACACAATATAACATTCCCTGGCCGTCAGGTAGGTTAAAATGTCCTGACCCATCTGCTCTGCATCTGAGGCCATAGCTTCATCGATCTCCAGGGCAGTCAAATCCCATGTTCCCAGGAGGGAAGCGGCTGTGGTTTCGTCCAATTTATCTGAAGAACAGGAAAACATAACCATTGTTGCCATAAAAAGCATGCAAATCGTTCTTGTCATCGTAAGAAGGTTTTATACCAGATTAGAATGACCAAACGAAAAAAAAGTGCATATAGTATAGGGTAGCGTTGTGAAGACTAAAGGACAAAACGATAGGTTACCTTCAACAAAAAAGTATTCTCAGGCTTTTGTCCGAATATCTGTTGATTCAGGCTTTGGCCTAATGTCTCGGTAGGATCTCCGAAGCCGGTAACCCCTTGCGACCAGACCAGGAAGATCTCAGAGCCGGGTATATACTCCCACCGCATTACCAGGTTTGAGCGAAACTGTACAAAAGCGAAATCGGGGTCCTCAAAGGAATAATCCGTTATGCCGTCTGCATTTTCATCAATGTTGTAGGTTGCCCCGTCAAAAGAAAGCTGATTTGCATTATAAAGAGACACCCGCTCCTGAAGTGCCTTTGCAACGGGGTCATTAACATAATTGAAATCCGTATAGGTGCCTCTTGAAATGAAGGGCTGACCATAGTATTGTATACTGAGGTTTGGATTGATACTGTAATTAAACCGAATGGAGGTGACAAATGTTCGCTGATCAATGGCTCCCAGAACATATCTTGCAGTACCGGCATAATCCAATTCTGTAACATATTGGGTCTTATTCGGGTTTTCGTCATATTGCATTACGAGTGAAAGGTTAAACGCATCTAAAGGCTGATAATTAAACTCCGTTACAAATCGTGTTAAAGAAAAATTATTTTCCCTGGCCTGACTCTTAACATATCCAAGTGCAAAATTGAATTTCTTACGCCCGTCAGACCTCATAAAAAGATAGGCGAAGTTTTCCTGGGACCACACCCAACGTGGCCCGCCTCTGAGGACCGTATTAGAAAATATTCGGGGTTTGTGTGCACCGCCGCCTTCCAGTCCCCAATTATTCTTAAAATTGATAAATCCGGAGAGTTGGTACTGTATGCGATTGTAATTGCCTTCAAAATCATAGTGACTAGATTGTTCCAAGCCAATGCGTGCACGACGATAGAAATTGGTGGGTTCCAAAAATAACCGTTGCACTTCTGCATATTGCCGTATCTCATCGGCCTGGCGCAAAAATCCTACATCGTTCAATTCCAGTTCCGGCGATCTCCAGATAAGCCCGCCGTTATAACGCCAGTTGCCACCTCCAGCCTTCCCTATTTCCATCTTTCCTCCGGATCCTGTTAATGAAGTCCTTGTAGGATCTACTGTAACGTGGGTAGCATCTACCCTTTGAAATAAATGGGTGATACTTTCCTGCGTCTGTCTTATGGCCTCTTCACTCCCCGTCACATAACTGGCCACAAAATTCCCTTCCAGGTAATAGTTGCGGTCCTTCCAATTGTGCCTGAAATCAATTCCTCCCGAGTAGGCTGCCCTATGCAAAAAGTCGAGATCACCTTCAAGATTTCTGTTGGTAGCGGTAAAAATACTTCCTACGTAGGAATTCCTGTCGTTAAAATCTCTTTGGAGGCGTCCAACAAGGTAATTTGTAAAAGGTTCTACAAGTTCCTTTCTCCTGTCTCCATCGGCATCAATTTCCGCAAACATCTTCCCCGTAACGCTTTCCAGGAGTCCCAGCGACCAGCCATTCTTTGTTTTTCCTGAAAATTTAGCAGCACCCAGTATAGTTGTATTGCTTGGGATGTCTGCAAATTCCCCGACCGCAAGATTAGGCGAGCCCTGTGGATCTCTTCCAATTCTGCGACTATAGAATAAATTATCGTTCCCATTGGCAAACTCAAAATCGAAGATATTCTTGTTTTCCACAAAAAAAGGTCGCCGCTCCTCGAAGAATATTTGAAACCCGTCCAGGGCAATGGCTCCGGGATCTGCATCTACCTGCCCAAAATCGGGGTTTACCGTTAAGTCAAGGGTCAGGTCGTTAGTAATGCCGATCTTGGCATCCAATCCGCCGTTCAAAACAAAATCGGAGCCATCACGAAATGGGTTACCGCTTTCTGCCGGATAGGTATCCAGCCGATTCACCGTAAAAGGCTGAATTTCCAATTGCTTTTGCGGCGCTATATTTAATAATCCCCGCAATTCCCCGAATTCGCTGACCCATCCGGGTGCATCGTTCGGGATGCGCTGCCAAACAGAGCGTTCGTCTTCCCTAAATAACAATCGGCTTATTTGCAACCCCCATCGCTGTTCTTTGGCCTTTCCAAATTTGAGCTGGCTAAAGGGTATCTTCGCTTCTACCGTCCAGCCCTGATCATCCGTATGAGCAGCCGTATACCAGATCGGATTCCAACTGGCGTCCCAATTATTTCCGTTTTCGGAGACAAACTCATCCCCTTTTACCCCGGCTGCCGAAGTACTGAACGAAAAAGCCGTTCGCTTGTCCAAATAACTATCGATAATAATTCCGACCATATCTCCGCTAAACCCATCCCTCCTGGATAATCGCCTTTCAATAGCATCGGGCCGGGAATCATAACATCGAAATGCGACGTAGAGGAATTTCTTATCATAAAGTATTTTGAAGGCCGTTTTTTCGGTTGGAGCCGTATTCTCATCTGGTTCCCATTCCACAAAATCTTCAGACCAGGCAACAGTGAGCCATACATTGTCATCTAAAACACCATCAATCTCGGGGGGTTTTTCGGAAATAATGGGTATGGTGGTATAAATTCGCTTAGCCACGGTAGTAGTAGAATCCTGGGAAAAAAGGGCCAATGGGAGGATGCAGCTTATATAGAATAGGTGTAAGGATAATTTCAGGTACATAATCTGAAAAAAAGGTCTAATATAAAGACACTTTATTAATGGAAACGTTACAGTATATCCGATTAAAGTATGCCATTTAATCCTTTTACGAGTGCTTTTTAACACCTTATCCATCCGGCTTGTATTCAAATCAAATATTTTTTTTAAAATTGAGAATCAACCGTTTGCTTTTCAACTTAATAATTGTACATTTGCAGCCCGTTATTCGGGATTGATAAGTTTAATCATTAAATAAAGTAGTAGTGGATACATTGAGCTACAAAACTGTTTCAGCCAATAAGGCTACCGTTCAAAAGCAATGGTTGCTGGTAGATGCGGAAGGACAAACGCTTGGAAGATTGGCTTCAAAAGTGGCGATCTTACTGAGAGGAAAGAACAAGCCTAATTTTACTCCGCACGTAGACTGTGGAGATAACGTGATCGTCATCAACGCTGAAAAAGTACATCTTTCCGGCAACAAGTGGGAAGACAAAACGTACATACGCCACACAGGATATCCTGGCGGGCAACGTTCGGTCACCGCAGCTGAATTGATGGCCAAAAATCCTGCTACTGTAGTTGAAAAGGCTGTTAAAGGTATGCTTCCTAAAAACAAATTAGGTGCTGAACTTTTCCGTAACCTTAAAGTATACGCAGGAGCTACACACAATCAGGAAGCTCAAAAACCAACATCAATAAATCTAAAGGACCTTAAATAATGGATGTCATACATAAAATAGGCAGAAGAAAAACAGCTGTTGCCCGTGTATATATTTCTAAGGGAAAAGGCGCTATTACTATCAACAAGAGAGATATAGCAGAATACTTTCCTACCGCTACTCTGCAGTACAAGGTAAAACAACCATTCACCCTGACCAATACTGAAGACACATATGATGTTAAGGTAAACGTATATGGTGGAGGTATCACCGGTCAGGCCGAGGCCATCAGACTGGCGTTATCAAGAGCCTTATGTGAAGTGGATGCCGAGAACAGGTTAACCTTAAAGCCAGAAGGCTTATTGACAAGGGATCCAAGAATGGTAGAACGTAAGAAATTCGGTCAGAAAAAAGCCCGTAAGAAATTCCAGTTCTCCAAACGTTAATCATTGAGAACAAAAGGCCCCCTGAACAGGGGCCTCTATATAGTAACCCAAGTTCATTGAAAGTCCCTCGTCATGGGACAATTAAAATTCTGAAACTCCGTCCGCAACTGATAACCAAGTGCAGACCTCACTTTCAGAAACATTTAGTTTAGCATCTAAATGACCAAGGCGTTCCCGTCAGGGAATACCACTTGGTCATTGCTAATTCATAAGAACGTAAACTAATAAAAATGGCAAAAAAAGCAGAAGTTAAAGATCTTTTAGAAGCAGGTGTACACTTTGGTCACCTTACAAGAAAATGGAACCCAAACATGGCCCCATACATTTATATGGAGCGCAACGGGATCCACGTTATCAATCTCTACAAAACCGCAGCAAAATTAGAAGAAGCTGGTGAGGCATTAAAGAAAATAGCCTCTTCCGGAAGAAAAGTTTTGTTTGTGGCTACCAAAAAACAAGCTAAAGACATTGTTGCAGAAAAAGTGGCCAATGTTAATATGCCCTATATTACAGAAAGATGGCCTGGTGGAATGTTGACCAATTTTGTCACCATCCGTAAAGCTGTTAAGAAAATGGCGTCTATTGACCGGATGAAAAAAGACGGTACTTTTGGGACCCTTTCGAAAAAAGAACGCTTACAAGTAGACCGATTACGCGCGAAGCTGGAAAAGAACTTAGGTTCTATTTCTGAAATGACAAGGCTTCCCGGTGCCCTCTTTATCGTAGATACCATGCGAGAGCACATCGCCGTTAAAGAAGCACAAAAGCTGAACATACCGATCTTTGCCATGGTGGATACCAATTCTGACCCAAGGCCGATCGATTTTATCATCCCTTCAAATGATGATGCGTCAAAATCGATCGATATTATCATGACCCATGTTACCAATGCCATTGCTGAAGGACTTGCCGAACGCAAATCTGAGAAGCAGGCCGATAATGAAGGAGAAGAAACTAAGGCGCCAAAAGCGAAAAAATCGGCTGCTAAAACTATTGAAGTAGCAGAAGAGGAAGAGACAACTGCGCCAAAAGTTGCCAAGAAAGAAAAAGAAGCACCTAAAAAAGAAGCCCCTGCCAAAGCTGAAAAAGCAGCCGCAGACGATCTTACAAAGGTGGAAGGAATTGGTCCCAAGATAGCCGAAATCTTTCAGACTTCCGGAATACAAACCTTTGCCGACCTAGCAGGAAAATCAGAAGACGACCTGAAAGAAATACTCGCAGCGGCCGGAGCCCGCTACGCCTCAAAAAATCCTGCTTCCTGGCCAAAACAAGCTAAAATGGCTGCTGAAGGAAAATGGGATAAATTAAAAGAATGGCAAGACAATGCCAAAGGAGGCATAGAAGAATAATAGAATTCACAATCACATAAAAAACGAGATGCCTACGGGTATCCCATAAAATTAAAATGACATGGTAAAAATTACGGCCGCAGATGTAAATACATTAAGGAAAACTACAGGAGCCGGGATGATGGACTGTAAAAATGCGCTGGTAGAAGCTGAAGGCGATTTTGACAAGGCAATAGAGATCCTTCGCAAAAAAGGTCAGAAAGTTGCTGCAAAAAGAGCCGACAGAGAATCTTCTGAAGGAGCTGCCATTGCAAAGGTGAACGATCAAAACACAGAAGGTGTGATCATATCTCTGAATTGTGAAACAGACTTTGTTGCCAAGAATGAAAGCTTTGTAACCCTTGCTAATGATTTGGCAGAAATGGCACTTCAGTACAATGACAAAGATGCCTTCTTAGCGGCTAACTTCAATGGAATGACCGTTCAGGATAAACTGACCGAGCAAACCGGCGTTATTGGTGAAAAAATTGAGATCGGTGGTTTTAGAAAATTATCGGCCCCTTTTGTAGGTTCCTATATCCATGCGGGAAACAAGATCGCCACGTTGGTTGGGTTGTCTGCTGCCGTTAACGGTGTTGCAGAAGCTGCAAAAGATGTTGCCATGCAGGCAGCAGCCATGAACCCTGTTGCCTTGGATCAGGATGGGGTAGATCAGGAAACTATTGACAAAGAGATAGAAATTGCAAAAGACCAATTAAGACAGGAAGGAAAACCGGAAGCGATGCTCGAAAAAATTGCCCAGGGAAAACTTCAGCGTTTCTTTAAAGACAATACCCTGGTAAACCAGGATTTCATTAAGGACAGCAAGCAAAGTGTTGCTCAATATGTAAAATCTGTTAACGCCAGTCTTAAAGTAACCGGCTTTGAACGTGTTGCATTAGGGCAGTAAATAAGCTATCCATACTAGATTTAAAAAAACCGATTTCATTAATGAAATCGGTTTTTTGTTTCTGCCATTTCCCAAACGTTTTAGTTATGCAACCAGGCTTCGCGGAGTTTAATAGCAGCCTCCCCTGCATCTTCCAAAGGAATTATCAGTCGATCCTTATAGGTAGGGATCCCTACTGTACCACTGAGCACCACTTCTTCTCCGTCCCGGTTTACCTTCATTACAATTTCTTTCTCCGGGTCCCAACCGAAACTCTCCCCAATTAGTGCCCTCATCGTTTCCAGGGTAATGGTTACGCCATCTATCTGGGTAATAATATCACCCCCCCTCGCGCCAAGTCCTTCAAAAAAAGAATTTAATTCCATTCCTTTTCGAATAAAAATGATGTCCAGATTGGCTGGATCAGCATCTATGTAGGGTATTTGCCCTAAAAAGAAATAAGAGGCCTCCTTTTCTTCTGTCACGATCCCGAGACCAACCTTGGCCAGCACCTCTTCGTAGCGGATGGGCGTTTCCCCGCTTACATGTGTAGTGAAAAAGGTACGGATCTGGGGGTAGGTCATGGCAACTATTTCATCGATCAAGGTGTCATCGTTGAAAGGGGTGTTTTTATCATATTTCCTGGAAAGCTCCTTCATGAGCCATAACATACTTTTTTCGCCTCCGCTTAATTCCCTGAGCAGTATATCTAAGGTCATATTAATCAACGTGCCCTTTTCATAGACGTTATTGTAGTTCTCCTTGTAGGGCGACAGCAGAATGTTCTTGCTCATGGCGGTAAAAGACATTTGGTCATCATAACTCATGGCATTACTGATCTTCTCCATGATGCGGCCATAAAACGCCTCTTCATCAATTAATCCTTGCTGAATCTGGAAGAGGTTGGCAAAATATTCAGTGGTCCCCTCATACATCCAGAGATGCTGAGACATCCTGGGATCATTATAGTCAAAGTACTGTATCTCCCTGGAATGTACGCTCAAAGGGGTCACAATATGGAAAAATTCATGAGAAACCAACTCCACCATAGATTCCTCCAAACTTTCCCTTGGCAATTGTTCAGGGAGTACCACTACCGTAGAGGTATGGTGTTCCAGCGCTCCAAATCCCGTGGCATCGCCATCGGACAATTGTGACAGGTACAAAATAATCGTGTACTTTTTAGTTCCGTCTATCCCTCCCAGAAACTTCTTTTGAGCGCGCATCATCGCCTCCATTTTTAGCTGAAGGTCTTTCGCTTTATAGACCCCGCTGGGAGAATAAACGCTAAGCGTAACTTCAATGTCATTGATTTGAAAAGATACTTTATTGGGTCGGGCATACAGTATAGGGTTATCTATTACATCAAAATAGCGTTCCGCAAGGAAGGTATGGACCCCCGATTCCGGATTGGCCGCTGCTTGTTCCCTCATGGAGGTAGTCGCACTAAGACCTTCCGGTGCCAGGATATTCAGCTCATAAGGAATTTCCTGGTACCCCTTAAAATAGCCTACAAAACCGTGAAGGTTCAGCAAATAGTTCTCATCTTCAAAAATATTGGTGCCGGCAGGTGAAAACACCGGGTCTGTAACCTGTGTCTCGGTATCGAAGGTATCATTCACGTAATAGGTTATCCTATCCAGTTGCTTTCCATCCTTTATAAACCAGCTATCCTGATCCTGCTGAGTCACCGTAAGCGACCTGCCGTCGTAGTCAAACGCCTTAAGATCATCGATATACTTTCCATAGTTATCCTCACTATAAGTGCCGGGAACTATTTTAGGAATATAAAAAATAAGTTCATCCGTGGTAAAAAGTCCCGGATCAATGCTTACCAATACCTTGTCATCCTTCACATTTATAAGATCTATCGTGGTAACCACGGGTGAAGCATCGGCAAGGGGTAGCGTCTTGACCGCCCCGCAGGCAACCAGAAGCATCGCAAGTGTGCCTGTAATTATATTTTTATTCATGATTTGAGCGTATATAGCGCAAGAATAGTAAAAGTAAATATGTAAAACAGTAAATACGCCATTTTAGTATGCCCCTATTTATCTGAACACGAACGGAGGACGCTAAATTATTTTGACTATTTTTGTCGCTAAACAAGGAGTTTCAGATGCCATACAAAAGAATACTTTTAAAGCTCAGCGGAGAAGCCTTAATGGGTGATAAGCAATATGGAATTGACCCGGCCAGGTTATCCGAATATGCAGAAGAGATAAAAGAGGTAGTAGCAAAAGGGGTTGAAGTGGCTATTGTGATTGGCGGAGGGAACATTTTCAGAGGATTGGCAGGTGCCAGCAACGGAATGGACCGGGTACAGGGAGACCACATGGGAATGCTGGCAACAGTCATCAATGGCTTGGCCCTACAAAGCGCCCTGGAGGATAAAGGGGTACAGACCAGACTGCAATCGGCCATCAAAATAAACGAAGTGGCCGAACCCTTTATCAGAAGAAGGGCGATGCGCCATTTGGAAAAGGGAAGGGTCGTTATTTTTGGCGGCGGCACAGGGAACCCTTATTTTACGACAGATTCTGCTGCAGTGCTCAGGGCTATTGAAATTGAAGCCGATGTGATCCTCAAGGGCACCAGGGTAGATGGCATCTATACCAGTGATCCTGAAAAAGACAAAACCGCCACCAAATTCGATACCATCTCCTTTAACGATGTGTTGCGAAAAGGGCTGAAAGTAATGGACACCACAGCCTTTACCCTTAGCCAGGAAAATGAACTTCCTATTGTGGTATTTGATATGAACAAAAAAGGGAACCTCCTGAAAATTGTTTCCGGTCAAAATATAGGTACCGTAGTGAACCTTTAAAATTTATGAATTTTTGTAGTACTTTGTTTTAAAATGTAAACATGAACGAAGAAGTTAATTTTGTGATCGATTCGGCGCAGGAAAGCATGGATGCAGCCATCGCACATTTGGAAAAAGAATTGGTTAAGATCCGGGCAGGGAAGGCAAGTCCTGCCATGTTATCATCCGTTATGGTAGAATATTACGGATCCCAGACACCGTTGTCACAGGTTTCAAATATTAACACTCCTGACGCCAGGACCATTTCTGTACAACCCTGGGAAAAGAACATGCTGCACGAAATTGAGACCGCCATCATGAACGCTAATTTGGGGTTTAACCCAATGAATAACGGCGACTATGTCATTATAAATGTACCTCCATTAACGGAAGAACGAAGGATACAATTGGTAAAACAGGCCAAGGCAGAGGCAGAGGATGCCAAAATAGGGGTGCGCAGTGCACGTCAGGAAGCAAATAAAGAGATCAAAAACCTGGAGATATCTGAAGACCTTGAAAAAAACGCCATCATCGACATACAGGAACTGACCAACAAATACGTTCAAAAGGTAGATGATATCCTGGAGGTCAAGGAAGCTGAGATCATGAAAGTGTAAGCCCGCAGGCTTACCGAACATAGCATCCCTACCGGCGATAGCACTTTCCCGGATGTCCTTTTCAAAACCAGGAAACCACAAATACCGTAGTACTGGCCATGCATGCCTTATTTGAAGAGCGAAACAAGGCCGACCTTTAATTCCTGTTTTTGCATTCCTTCCTTCTATTGCGGTCGCCAAAAGGGAAGGAATCTTATTATTCATGGGCATTGTGAACTAGCCCACAAAACAAGGCATTGCATAAACATAAAAGTTCTTTACACGCTGATGTATTTCCCTTTTGGTTACTAGGAACACTGCACCGCATTTTCTACCTTTGACGGCGTTTAAATTATGCAAGCACTATTGGTCGATCAAGCCGATAGCAACAATTAATGTGGTCGCTTTAACTCATTTGGCCTGGAAGCATCACCCAAAAAAGAAATGGTAGCGAAACTCACTTCTAATTTCTGGACAAAAACCGCAAGGATCATCCTAAGGAACCGGATTCTTATCCTGGTCGGCATCGCAGCCATCACTGTTTTTTTTGGCTTTCAATGGCAATACATGCGCTTTTCCAATTCGGAAGCGAACCTACTTCCGGATGATCACCCGGCCAACGTGCAGTACAATGCGTTCCTGGAACTCTTTGGGGAAGAGGGCAACGCCATGGTCCTTGCCGTACAGGACCCCAGCCTCTTTACGCCCGATAAATTCAAGCGTTGGAATACCTTGAGCAAACAGTTGGCTGCCTTTCCGGAAGTCGATTTTGTGATCTCAACGGATAACCTAAAGGAATTGGTAAAGGATAATGACCTGCAGGAATTTGTGCTTACCCCATTTCTTGTCACCAGCCCGGAGACCCAGCAGGAATTGGACAGCCTGAAACAACACCTGTTCAATGACCTGCCCTTCTACGACCAGCTCCTCTTCAATAAGAACAGTCAGACCTTACGTACCATCGTTTATATAGATAAGGATATTGTGAACACAACGGTGCGGAAAGATTTCATCCTGAATGACTTTACCAATCTGATCGCTAATTTCGAAAAAGAGACCTCCCTGGATGTGCATGTATCCGGTATGCCGTATATCAGGACCATGAATTCACAAAACATCATAGACGAGATCGGCATGTTTATTTCGGCTGCGCTGATCGTGACCTCCCTGATTTTCTTTTTCTTCTTCAGAAGTTTTCGGGCCACCTTTATTTCCATGTGCGTTGTGATCATTGGGGTGATGTGGGCGTTTGGCATATTGGGGCTGCTGCGTTATGAGATCACGGTGCTCACGGCCCTGATTCCGCCGCTGATCATCGTCATTGGGATCCCAAACTGTATCTTCCTCATCAATAAATACCAGCAGGAAGTAAAAAAGCACGGCAATCAGGCCCTCTCGCTCCAAAGGGTAATTTCAAAGATCGGAAATGCAACCCTGATGACGAATATAACCACGGCCTCCGGATTTGCCACCTTTATAATCACAGACAGTAAGTTGCTTACGGAATTTGGGATCGTGGCTTCCATCAACATCATCGGGATCTTTATCCTTTCCTTACTGATCATCCCCATTGTATACAGCTTTATGTCCTTACCTAAGACCAAGCACCTGAAGCACCTTAACAAACGATGGATCGATACTTTTGTAAAATGGATGGAGCGTATCGTTCGCGAGCGCAGGATCACGGTCTATGTGATTTCCATTATTCTTTTGGTGGTCAGTATCATCGGGATCTATCAGATCGATATTTCGGGTAGCCCTATAGAGGATATGCCAAAAAAGGCTGAGTTTTTTAAGGACATCAGGTTTTTTGAAAAAGAATTCGATGGAATCATGCCTGTGGAAATTGTTATCGACACAGAGCGGAAAAATGGTGTCTTACGACCTGTTACCTTAAGGAAAATGGCCGAATTGGGGGAGGTGATCGCAGAGACGCCCGAGCTTTCCAGGCCAACCTCCGTTGTAGAGCTGGTAAAATATTCCAAACAGGCCTTTTACAATGGCATTCCCAAATACTACCAGCTTCCCACTTCCCAGGAGAACACCTTTATCATGGATATTGCGCGGAAATCGCAGGGGAATAGCAACCTTCTTGAGAGCTTTGTAGACAGCACAGGCCAGGTGGCACGTATTACGACCTATATAAAAGACGTGCCAACGGAACGGATGGAAGAAATAGAAAGCCGTTTAGTGGAGAACCTTACCAAGATCTTTCCGGCAGACCGCTACCAGGCGTATCTAACCGGTAAGGCACTCTTGTTTCTGAAAGGAACCAAGTATCTGGTAAAGAACCTTATACTTTCCCTCGCACTGGCCATTGGGCTCATCGCCCTCTTTATGGCCTATTTGTTCCGTTCATTCCGGATGATTATCATTTCCCTTGTCCCCAATTTGCTCCCCCTGGTCATAACTGCAGGGGTTATGGGATTTGTTGGGGTTCCTATCAAACCTTCTACCATTCTGGTCTTCAGTATTGCTTTTGGTATCTCTGTAGATGATACCATACACTTTCTTGCCAAGTACCGGCAAGAATTGACCGCCAACCACTGGCGCATACAGAAATCGGTCTACGCTGCCTTGCGGGAGACAGGAGTAAGCATGTTCTACACTTCCATCGTTTTGTTTTTTGGTTTCTCTGTATTCGTAATTTCGAGTTTCGGGGGTACGGTTGCCTTAGGCGCGCTGGTCTCGGCCACCCTTTTGTTTGCGATGTTGGCCAACCTTATTCTGTTGCCTTCCCTGTTGTTGTCGCTGGAGCGTAGCATTGCCAATAAAGAAGTGCTTAAGGAACCTCAGATAGATATCCTTCCAAAAGAAGAATAATCGCAATTTAGGCGGTTTTAGCGCTGTACCATACCTTCCTTGAATTATAGCCTTTTCTACCGGATTAATTTTGCTCAATGCGCTATCTTTGCGGGGCAAATCAGAATTTCTTATTTATGGCTTTTACGAGTATTAAGGAACTTTTAAGTACAAAACCGCTTCACCAAAAGGTTGCGATAAATGGTTGGGTGAAAACCTTCAGAAGCAACCGGTTCATTGCATTAAATGATGGCTCTACCATCCATAATATTCAGTGCGTGGTAGACTTTGAACAGTTTAATGAGGCACTTCTGAAACAAATTGCGACAGGCGCCGCTTTGCATGTGAAAGGCGAATTGGTGGCTAGCCAGGGACGTGGACAGTCAGTGGAAATTCAGGTAACGGACCTGAAAGTGCATGGAACGGCCGATGCGGAAACCTACCCTATTCAGCCCAAAAAGCATTCCATGGAATTCCTGAGGGAACAGGCACACCTAAGGGTGCGCACCAACACCTTTTCTGCGGTCATGCGGGTACGCTCGGCCCTTGCGTTCGCAGTCCATCAATATTTTCAAAAAAATGGGTTCTATTATATGCATGCCCCAATCATTACGGGGTCTGATGCAGAAGGTGCAGGTGAAATGTTCCGGGTAACCACCCTCGATCCTAAAAATCCGCCGCTTACAGAAGATGGGGCCGTTAACTATAAAGAGGATTTTTTTGGAAAGGAAACCAACCTTACCGTTTCGGGCCAACTAGAGGCAGAAGCGTACGCCATGGGACTTGGAAAAGTCTATACCTTTGGCCCTACCTTCCGTGCAGAAAATTCGAATACATCGAGGCATTTGGCCGAATTCTGGATGATAGAACCAGAAATGGCCTTTTTTGATCTCAATGACAATATGGACCTGGCAGAAGATTTTATAAAGGATGTGCTTCGCTATGTTCTTGAAAATTGCCAGGACGATCTCGCCTTTTTGGAAAATCGACTATTGGATGAAGAAAAAACAAAGCCCCAGGCAGAGCGCAGCGAACTGTCCCTGATGGACAAACTTCATTTTGTGGTCGACAATAATTTTATAAGGCTCACGTATACCGAAGCCATTGACATCCTTAAGAACAGCAGCCCGAATAAAAAGAAGAAATTCCAGTATCCCATTGAAGAATGGGGCGCCGACCTGCAGAGCGAACACGAACGATACCTGGTGGAAAAGCATTTTAAATGCCCGGTGATCCTTTTTGATTATCCAGCAAAAATAAAGGCGTTCTATATGCGCCTCAATGAAGACGGCAAAACGGTGAGGGCCATGGACATCCTTTTTCCCGGGATTGGGGAAATTGTGGGTGGCTCACAGCGGGAAGAACGACTGGATGTACTGCGCAACAAAATAGAAGCCCTGGGGATCGATGAAAAGGAACTATGGTGGTATATGGACCTTCGCAAGTATGGAACCGCTATCCATAGTGGTTTTGGTCTTGGCTTTGAGCGCCTGGTTCAGTTCGCCACCGGTATGGCCAATATACGCGATGTGATCCCGTTCCCAAGGACACCACAGAATGCTGAATTTTAATCGGTTTTCGCTAACTTTATAAGACAAGATGATCTGGCTCCATGCTTAAACAACATTTACAGTTTAAACTTTCCCAAAAGCTTTCACCTCAACAGATACAGTTGATGAAGCTCATTCAATTGCCCACTCAGGCATTTGAACAAAGGTTAAAGCAAGAGTTAGAGGAAAATCCGGCGCTGGAATCAGGAAAAGAAGAGATCAGTTCGTATGAAGACGAATTTGAGGAGCAATACGATGGAGAAGGCGACAATGAAACCATCAACACGGATGACATCAACATTGATGAATACCTCAGTGATGATGAAGTGCCAGACTACCGTACCAGGGCCAATAATTACAGTACCGATGATGAGGAAAAAACGGTCCCTTATGCTGCCGAGATCTCCTTTAACCAATACCTGATCAATCAATTAAATACCTTCTACCTGAATGACGAGGAATGGGCTATCGCTGAGTTCCTGGTGGGAAGTGTAGATGAAAGCGGCTATATACGAAGACCCGTAGCCGATATTATGGACGACCTGGCATTTACCCAGAATATTTATGTAGAACAGGCTACGATTGAAAAAGTATTGAAGATCGTTCAGGAATTAGATCCCCCCGGCGTGGCAGCACGTTCCCTCGACGAGTGCCTGCTAATTCAGCTGAGGCGCAAGGAGATGACCCCCTCCATTGAATTGGCGATAGCGATCCTGGAAAAATCCTTCGATCATTTCACCAAAAAACATTACAATAAACTCATCCAAAAACACGACGTTTCTGAGGAACAACTAAAGGTGGCTATTTCGGAAATAGAAAAGCTTAATCCAAAACCCGGTGGTTCCTATTCTGGCAATACAAAGATCGTAGAGCATATTGTCCCTGATTTTTCCATTCGTATTGTGGAAGGGGAATTAGAGCTAAGCCTTAATGGCAGAAATGCCCCGGAACTGCATGTTTCCAGAGAGTATAGCAACATGCTGGCTGGCTATAAGAGTGCGAAAGACAAATCGAGATCGCAAAAAGATGCCGTCATGTTTATCAAGCAAAAACTGGATGCAGCCAAATGGTTCATTGATGCGATAAAGCAACGACAGCAAACACTCTTCATAACGATGAGCGCCATCATGGAGTATCAAAAAGAGTATTTCCTAACCGGGGACGAGCGCAAACTCCGCCCCATGATCTTAAAAGACATTGCGGACGCCATCGGCATGGACGTATCTACGGTTTCCAGGGTTGCCAACAGTAAATACGTGGATACGCCCTATGGCACCAAACTGATCAAGGAGTACTTTTCAGAGTCTATGAAGAACGAACAGGGAGAAGATGTTTCCACCAAAGAGATCAAAAAGATCCTTGAGACCGTCATTGGCGAAGAGGTTAAAAGGAAGCCCCTCACAGACGATAAGCTTGCGGCTATCTTAAAGGATAAAGGATATCCGATAGCGAGGCGTACCGTAGCCAAGTACCGGGAACAACTGGGTATCCCCGTGGCCCGCTTAAGAAAAGAGATATAATGAGGTTACTATCCAATCTGATCTCGTACATTTTCCATCCTATTTTTATTCCACTGGCAGGCACTATCATGTATTTCCTGGTGACTCCCAAGTACACTACCTTGGAAGCCAGAAGCGGCACTATTTTACCCATCTTTATTTTGACGATCGTCATCCCGATCATTAGTTTTTTTATTCTTAAAAACCTCGGGGTTGTCAGTTCTGTATTCCTTACAAAACCAAATGAACGAAAATACCCGCTGATGATCAGTTTGGGGCTGCTCCTGATGATCCTTTTTAAAGTGATCCCAAATAATTATACGATAGAGTTGTATTTTTTCTTCCTTGGTTTGATCGCTTCGACCACTACTGCTTTATTCCTTCTATTTCTTCCGTTCAAAACAAGTTTGCATATGATGGGGATGGGGAGCCTGCTCATGTTCTTAATTGCGTTGAGCTTTCATTTCGAAAGGAATATTGTGATCGCCATCAGTTTTCTGTTATTTGCCTCCGGAATGGTTGCAACAGCACGCCTATATATGAAGGCTCATAGCAGGGCAGAATTGATGATCGGTTTTTTGTTGGGGCTCGTATCCCAATTGCTTACCCTTAAATTTTGGTTGTAGCCTTACTGAAGTAAATATTCAGAGGATATAAAAAATAAGGCCAATGCGCAGTGGCGTAAAAGTGAGGTCCTCTCCTGTATCTAAGGTGAGTCCTTCTTTGAACAGGTTATTGAGGGCATAGTATATATGTATATTAAAGGTGTTGTAACCGAAATTAACCATAAGGCCATACCGAAAACGTTCTATGTCCGTATTTGTAAACGATCCCTTCCCTAAGTTGGACACTGTTTTGGAACGGCTTCCCATAACATACCCCAGTTTCAGACCCGTGTAAATGCGCCAGAATTTATATTCCGTTGGGTTTGAATTACGCCACCTAAACTCAATAGGCATTTCCAGAAGATGCGTTTCCAGCTTGTTCCGCTTTACACCGAGATCCTCGGGAACAATACTATATTCAAAGCTGTTTTCCTGTTTTGTCACCAACAAATTAGAATAGTAGGAATTAACCCCATACCCCACTCCTATTCCTAATGCCAGGGTTCGCTGGCGGTTTATAGGGAGATCCTTAATAAATCCCATTTGGAGTCCATAAGACAGATTCTGTTGCTTAACTGGGGCCGGTCTATCTAATAGGAAGTTATAGGTAAGCCCCATGTAAAACTGATCTTCCAGGTACTTCAGATCTTCCTTCTTCTCTTCTTGTTGGCCGCAAACAAGGAAGGAGTAGCAGATCATAACGACAAGGCAGAGGACTTTTCTCATGATTTTAAAGGTAGAATATTTGTCCTAAAGCCAATAAAAAACGCTTCAAAATATTTTGAAGCGTTTTTTAAATTTAAGATTGAATCTCTTTATTGCACATTTCTAAAGGCATCGCCTTCATAAGTGGTATAATTGATCTTCAGCGCATTTACCTTCCTTAATTCCTGCTTAATATCGGCTATTAACCCCATATTAGCATTCTTATCTACCTTTAAGGCAGTGGTCAGTACATTTTGCAATTCCTGTGGTTTCTTGGCCCGTTCAGCCAGTATAAAATCGCCCACTTCTCCAACGCTGGCAAATTTATCATTTAACTGAATCCTGGGCTCCGTACCAAAGACCTTTTGATAATCTCTGGTTGGTGTTCCCACATAGATGTATAATACCCTGTCCTTTTTCTCCAGTTTTTTTACTTCTGATGCATTTGGCAAGACATTTTCTACCATCAATGAACTGTCTTTCATAACGGTAACCGTCATAAAGAAGAACAACAGCATAAAGACAATGTCTGGCAAAGACGCCGTATTAACCGGTGGAAGCTCTGCTCCTTTTTTCTTAGTGAATTTAGACATAGTTGTTTGTTTCTAAGATATTTAATTAGAGGAAGATGTTTCTGCCTCCGATAATTTTTGTGGGAAGAGTTCCTGTATCTTCTGAACCTTTTCCTTCAAATCATCCCGTATACTGGAAGGCGTCTCAGGATTTAAGTACTGCGATTCCATTTCCGTAAAATTACTTCCGAACAGCCGCTGTGCCTCTCTGTTCCGTAAATCATTATACGCCCCTACCAATTCATTCTGAACGGTAATATAGGTGCCGTATTTTGTTTCACGATCATTCTTTAAGGAAATAATGGCCTTGGTGGGATTATCTGAAGAGGAAGCATCTTTTCTTCCCTTACAGTAATTACATGTCCCATCCCCTCCGTTATCTAGAAAGGCTATTGCTTTTTGGCGAAGGTCCTTTAAACCGATCAATTCTTCCTCAACCAACAACTGTCCGTTTTTATTGATATTCACCGTAAAGATGTTCTTCTGTTTGATAACAACATCCGTATCCGGCGGTTCAATTGGCGGCAACATCCTGTCCAGTCCTGCATCCGTTTCAATGGTGGTGGTCACCAGGAAAAAGATCAGCAATAGAAAGGCGATATCTGCCATGGATCCTGCATTTACTTCAGGTGGTCCTCCTCTTCTAGACATAGTTTGTATTTTATTTGTTAGTCATCTTTTTTAACGCTCCCAAAAACATTGCGCCAATGGCAATGAGCACAAGGAAGAAGAACAAATTGAGTCCGGTTCCTATATTCTTGACAGTAGATTCTGTTGTGGCGATCCCCCTGCTGGCCATTTCATCCAGGTTAACATCTGTTCCTGATGCCAGTATGTAAGAAAAACCAAGTACGACCACAAAGGAGCCTAACACGATCAGTGTTTTCTTTAGGCTTTTCGGATTGGCGAACAGGTTCAGCAAGGTATAAACCAAGCTAACTACAACGGCTATGCCCAAAAGAATAAAAGTTATCGTGAACATGCCACTTATGGCAGTACTTTCAGCAGCCTCTGCAGGAGGTACTTCCGAACCCGGCAGGAAATACCAGAGTACAGCGGAAATAACACCCAGTGCAATTAATGCTATTTTTACAATTTTATTCATAATATTCTGATTTTAGGATCTTATTATTTTTTGTGGTCTACCAACATATCGATCAGCGTGATCGAAGAATCTTCCATGTCATTAACGATACTATCGATCTTTGCGATAATATAGTTGTAGAACACCTGAAGGATGATAGCCGTAATAAGACCAAAAACCGTTGTTAATAACGCCACCTGAATATCACCGGCGATCAGGGAGGCACTTAAGTTACCTACCGCACTGATCTTCTGGAAGGCCTGGATCATACCAATTACCGTTCCCATGAACCCAAGCATCGGAGCAATCGCGATAAATAAAGTCAACCAGGAAACATTCTTTTCCAACTGACCCATTTGTACCCCTCCGTACGCTACTACTGCCTTCTCAGCAGACTCGACACCTTCTCCGGCGCGGTCTAACCCCTGATAGTAAATAGAAGCAACAGGGCCTTTTGTGTTTCGGCATACTTCTTTGGCCGCTTCAATACCACCTGAAGCCAATGCGTCTTCAACTTGTTGTTTCAATTTTCCGGTGTTGGTGCTTGCCATATTCAAATAAATGATCCTTTCAATGGCCACTGCCAAACCAAGGATCAGACATAAAAGTACAATACCCATAAAACCGGCACCCCCTTGGATGAACTGCTCTTTTAAAACCTGAGTAAAGCCCTTTTCCGCCTCAGCGGCAGCCTCTTCCTGAAGCATCACTGTGGCCGCAGAAACTGTTGTAGATAGATTTGAAACTATTGCATTCGCTTTTGCGCTTACCGTATTTGTGCTTAGTACAAATAGCCCAGCCATGGCCAGGATGGAGAATAATCTTTTCATTTCGTTCAAACTTAAATTTAGTTAGTTAATAGAGTTAAAGATATAAAAAATAAACAATTAATAAGTAAAAGATTTGGACATAGGGACGTTAAAATACGCCTTTGTTGTCATCTTGACAAATATAACTCCAAAAATTAGAAATCCTAATTTTTAGCGTTTTCCTTGCTCAAAAACTTGCCTTTTTGCAGAGAGGAAGGGATTCGAACCCTCGATACACTTTTGGTGTATACACACTTTCCAGGCGTGCGCCTTCGACCACTCGGCCACCTCTCTATATCCCTTTTAATTGGGCGCTCAAGAAACAAAAAAAAACTTAGACCCTAAAATTTTAAAGGGGGTAATTTTAGGTCATTTCGCCCCGCAAGGATGTTTCAAATATAGTTCCGAATGAATTCCCGGAAACCTGGCTTCCCAGAAGGTACATCAGCTTGGTTATGGCTGCTTCCGTGGTGATATCCCTGCCATTGATCAGCGCCATGCGCTCCAGTTCCTTACTGGTCTCATAACGCCCCATGATCACACTGCCTCCGGAGCATTGTGTTACATTTACAATGTACAACCCTTTGCTCATCGCCTTTTTAAGATCATCGAGCAACCATTTATCTGTGGGGGCATTTCCGGCACCATAGGTTTCCAACACCAGCGCCTTTAGATTGGGGATCTTCAATGTCCCCTGGAGCAGGTCGCGGTTCAAGCCGGGAAATAACTTCAGGATAGCCACATGGTTGTCTAGTACTTTGTGTACTTTAAAAGGTTTCCCTTTCCTGGCCTTCCATAAATTTTCCGGGTATAATTTTAAGTGGACCCCGGATTCTGCCAGTAAGGGGTAATTCAGGGAAGCGAACGCCTCAAAATGCTCTGCATTGATCTTAGTGGTCCTGTTGGCACGATAAAGTTTATTCTCAAAATAAAGACAAACCTCCTGGACCACCGCTTCATCCTGCTCCGTTAAGGCGGCGATCTGAATAGAGGTGATCAGGTTTTCCTTGGCATCGGTCCTAAGGTCTCCTATAGGCAACTGAGAGCCTGTAAAGATCACAGGTTTTGCAAGATTTTCTAACATATAGCTCAAGGCAGAAGCCGTATAGCTCATGGTATCACTTCCGTGAAGCACTACAAAGCCGTCATAGGTTTCATAATATTCTTCTATGATAGAAGCTATGGTCACCCAATGCGTGGGGTTCATATTGGAAGAATCAATGGGCTTTTTAAAGGACACGCTATCGATGGCACAATCCAGTTGCCCAAGTTCCGGTATATTGTCGACCACTTTTTTAAAATCAAAGGCTTTCAAAACACCTGATTTATATTCCTTGACCATCCCAATGGTTCCTCCGGTATAGATCAGTAATATTTTAGCTGGGTTATTCTTCAATGGGTTTCTTTTTTAGATTGCTATCCATTACTTCTTTTTTCCACCCCTGTCACACCCCAAAGACCTCCATGGAATTTTGGGTAGTGATCCTCGCAACTTCCTCCATCGGCAACGCGTAAATATCGGAAAGTTTATTGAGTACTTCCATGAGGTAGGCAGCTTCATTCCTTTTCCCTCTGTAGGGAACCGGTGCCAGGTAGGGGGCATCCGTTTCCAGCACAATATGTTCTAACGGGATCTGATCTAAAAACGTATCGATCTTTCCATTTTTAAAGGTCACCACACCCCCAATGCCCAATTTCATTCCAAATCCTATAGCCCTCCGGGCCTGTTCCAGTGTTCCTGTAAAACAGTGAAAGATGCCCCGCAGCGCTGCTCCCTTTTCTTCCTCCAGGATCTCAAAGATCTCGTCAAAGGAATCGCGCGAATGGATCACAATAGGAAGTTCGTGCTTTTTAGCCAGGGCAATCTGCTTTCTGAAGGCTGTTTGCTGCTCCTTTAAAAAGGTCTTATCCCAATAAAGATCGATCCCGATCTCACCCACTGCATAGCATTTATGTGCCTTGAGCATCGCTTCCACATGCCGTAATTCGGCCTCATAGTCTTCCTTCACATGGGTAGGATGAAGGCCCATCATTAAAAATATATTCCGGGGATACGCCTTTTCCAATGCCAGCATGGCTTCCGTATAGCTCGAATCTATGGCTGGGAGGAAAAATCGGCCTATGCCAAGTTCCATAGCCTTCTTAATAACGGCATCCCGATCTTCATCAAAGGCCTCACTATAAAGATGGGTATGGGTATCTGTAATAAGCATGGAACAAAAATAGGATTATCTTTGCCAAAATAAGGAATGATGGGCCGACTAAAACAATATTTAAAAAAGAAAGATTACCATAAGATACCGCTGACACTGACAGCTACCAACCATTTGGAGGTGACGGCCATGATCAATGGTGTTTCGGGCAGGTTCATCCTGGATACCGGCGCCTCTAACACCTGTGTGGGGATGGATAAGATCGAACACTTTCACCTTGTTTCCAAAGACAGTGAAGTAAAAGCCGCAGGGGCCGGTGCCACCAACATGGAAACACAGTTGTCTACCAAGAACAAACTTCGGATAGGCGATTGGAAACAAAAAAAACTTAAGATCGTATTGTTCGACCTGGGCCATATAAACGAAGCACTTACATCCCATAATGCGCTTCCGGTAGACGGCATTATAGGGGCCGATGTGCTTAAAAAAGGAAACGGAGTCATTGACTATAACTCCGTTTCATTATTCCTGAAAACTAAAAAGTGATTTTGTAAGGGAAGCCTATAGTTCCAGCGCCTTCCCGGCATTTCCGTCCATAAGGTGTTCCAAAGGATTTTCGAGTGCCTCTTTCACAGCCACCAGAAAACCTACGGATTCCCGTCCGTCTATGATGCGGTGATCATAGGACAGGGCCAGATACATAATGGGGGCGATCGCTATGGCGCCATCCTTTACAATGGGTCTTTCCACGATGTTGTGCATACCAAGAATACCACTTTGTGGCGGATTGATGATAGGTGTCGATAACATGGAACCAAAGACACCTCCGTTTGAGATGGTAAAAGTACCCCCCGTCATTTCATCGACCGTGATCTGTGAGTCCCTGGCACGTATGGCCAGTCGCTTTACCTCAGCTTCCACGCCACGGAACGTAAGGTTCTCTGCATTGCGAATAACGGGCACCATCAACCCTTTCGGACCAGATACTGCTATACTGATATCACAAAAATCATAGGTGATCATATCTTTTCCGTCTATCATGCTATTCACCGCCGGGAATAATTGCAGGGCACGGATCACCGCTTTGGTAAAAAAGGACATAAAGCCCAGGCTAACACCGTGCTTTTCCTTAAAGGTTTCCTTGTAGGTATTTCGAAGTTCGAAAATCGCCGACATATCCACTTCATTAAAAGTTGTCAGCATGGCGGTTTCATTTTTGGCAGCGACCAGTCGCTCAGCCACCTTACGCCGGAGCATTGAAAGTTTGGTTCGGGTCTCACCCCTTTTCCCGCCGGTAGGTGTGCCCATGGAGGGCACTGCTTTCATGGCATCTTCCGTGGTAATTCTGCCATCTCTGCCGGTACCGACAACTTCGGATGCCGGAATATCCTTTTCATCCAATATTTTACGTGCTGCAGGAGAGGGAGTCCCGCTGGCATAGGTTTTTGGTGCTGCTGCCGGTTTTGGTGATTTTTTTGGTGCCTCCGCAGGCTTTTCAGCAGCTTCTTTCTTTTCTGACGTTGCAGATGCAGGGGCCCCTTCCGGTTTGGGAGCCGAAGTATCAATTAAGCACACTACTTCCCCTACACCTACCGCATCTCCTTCTTCGGCCTTAAGGGTAATGATACCACTTTCCTCTGCAGGCAATTCTAAAGTAGCTTTGTCTGAATCAACCTCGGCAATTGCTTGGTCTTTCTCTACATAATCCCCATCCTTGACCAACCACGCTGCTATTTCTACTTCGGTGATCGACTCTCCCGGCGAGGGAACTTTCATTTCTAAAATCATTCGTTACGCTTTAAAGTGTAATTGTTATTCCAAATTTCTAATAAAATCTTCTTTAACTGGCAGGTAATCCATTTTTATTTCACCATTGACCATAATTTGATCAAAATACAACCTGGCCCCTGTGGCCTCTTCCATGTTTACGGTATTCTGTAAACTAAGGTGCAAGTGGGGTTCTGTTGTATTGCCTGAATTACCGCATTGTGCCAGTGTCTCCCCCTGGCGCACTTCCTCTCCTTCAGCAACGCGTATGGATCCCTCCATAAGGTGCGCAAATAAAAGATACTCCCCAAGATCTGTTTGCAGGACGATGGTGTTGCCTGTTAGTTGCGCAGGATTCGTTACTCCGGGAATATTATCCGGAACACCATCGATCACCAATGCTACCCTGGCATTACAGGGGGCTATGATCTCCTTCCCGAAAACATAATAATTTTCATTAAGCGCAGTATCGCCTTCATAAGAAGCTCCATCCCGGACCATTAAAAGATCATAGGCGTACTGCTGGGTAATTTCGGCCAGGTGATAGTTCTGTTGCAAGGTAGTTCCTCCCCAATAGACAAATACTTCTTCCTTGAATGGGAGGATCATTTTTGTGCTGTTGCGCTCCAAAACGGGAATGCCAACAGGTCTTGCCGGGGCAATATAAAAGCCATTGATCCTGTTGTCCTGGGGACTTAGAGATATCATAATATTGGTAAGCGCACGCTCGAAAGAGGTCCGGTATACGTGTGCGCCCCTCTGAAACCCGATAAATTCCCATTCCTTAATAGCTCCCATAACACGATTCACGTTCTCTGTGAAGAACTGAAGGTTCTCCTCCGGAGTCATTGCCTTCTGCATATTCACATCATAAATGTTATAGATACCCTGATAATCCTGTGCATTGTACAATGCAGCAAATCTAGCAACTACGCTGGCGTATTGTGGCAGTTCTTCCTGGGCCGGACTGCTAAAGGAACTTACAAAGCATACCAGTACTACAAACTTTTTCATTACATCACTTTTGGTCTGCAGGACGTGTCATATTATCCTTCGTCTTATCAAATACATAATCAATGACCTGCTGATGCCTCAATTTAGAACGAACGGCACTACCTGCAGCTGGTGACGCATAAAAACGTCTCGAAGCTACCCTGAATCTGTGTGCTTCGCTAAAATGCATCATCATATGCGACCAGGCACCCATATTCCTTGGTTCTTCCTGAGCCCATACAAGATCCTTCGCATTCTTATACTTTTCAATAAGCTGTTTCATTTGATCCGAAGGCAGCGGAAAAAGTTGCTCTATCCTAACGAGGGCCACATCATTTCTTTGCTGTTCTTCCTTTACTGCCAGTAAATCATAGTAAAATTTACCCGTACAGAACACCAGGCTTTCGACCTCTGCCACCTTGGCTTCGGTATCGTCTATGACCTCCTGAAATTGGCCGGAAACAAAATCCGCTACCTTAGAAACCGCCTTGGGGTGTCTCAGTAAACTTTTTGGAGTAAAGACAATCAGTGGTTTTCGGAACTTGCCCTTCATCTGCCTCCTTAATAAATGAAACATATTGGCAGGGGTAGTACAATCTGCTACATACATATTATCCCTGGCGCACAACTGCAGGTAGCGCTCCATCCTTGCGGAGGAATGTTCGGCTCCCTGTCCCTCATAGCCGTGGGGCAATAACATAACCAAGCCATTCTGAAGTTTCCATTTATCTTCGGCAGCAGAGATATACTGATCTATCATAATCTGGGCCCCGTTGCTGAAATCGCCAAATTGCGCTTCCCAAATGGTGAGGGTATTCGGACTTGCCATGGCATAACCATAGTCGAACCCAACCACTCCGTATTCAGAAAGTAAGGAATTATATATCTGGAATTTGCCCTGATCATCGGAGATATGATTCAGAAGCATCACCTCTTCTTCACTTTCCTCCACTTTCATAACTGCATGCCGGTGTGAAAAGGTTCCTCTTTCCACATCCTGCCCGCTCATCCGGACTCCAAAGCCTTCTTCCAGGAGCGACCCATAGGCCAATAATTCTCCCATAGCCCAGTCGAGGTTATCCGTTTCGAAGAACATTCGTTTACGGTCGGCCACAAGTTTTTCCACTTTTCGCAGGAATTTCTTATTCTTGGGCAGTTCCGTTATGGTCCTGGCAATCCGGGTTAACTTCTCTTTATCGTAATCAGTCGACACCGGCATCATCATTTCCCATTCGCGGACACTTTCAAACCCGCTCCATTCATCGGCCATAAAAGGCGTTATCACGGTTTTATCTTCTTTGCGTGAATCTTCCAATTCTACTTCCAGGCTCGCTTTGTATTCTTCTTCTAATTGCTGTACATAATCCTTGTCTATAATACCTTCGGCCAGTAACCTGGCTGCGTAGATATCCCTTGGGTTGCTATGCTTGGCAATGGCCTTATATAATTTAGGCTGTGTGAACCTGGGCTCATCGCCTTCATTGTGCCCATATTTACGATACCCCAGCAGGTCCAAAAACACATCCTGCTTAAAGCGCATTCGGTATTCCAGGGCAAAAAGAGCTGCGTGTACCACCGCCTCTGCATCATCCGCATTAATATGCAAAACGGGGCAAAGGGTAACTTTGCCAACATCCGTGCAATAGGTAGACGTACGGCCATCCAAATAATTCGTTGTAAACCCGATCTGATTGTTCACCACTATGTGAATGGTCCCATTGGTTTTATATCCGTCAAGACCTGCCATCTGGACCAATTCATAAGCGATTCCCTGCCCTGCGATGGCAGCATCGCCGTGAACCACAATAGGAAGAACCTTGGAAAAATCATCAGGAAAATGGGCGTCTTGTTTTGCCCTGGTGATGCCTTCCACTACCGCCCCTACCGTTTCTAGGTGGGAAGGGTTTGGGGCAATGTTCATATTGATTTTATTCCCATTATCGGAAATGCGTTCAGAGGTCCAGCCAAGGTGGTACTTTACATCCCCGTCAAAAATTTCCTGCTCGTAATCCTTGCCGTCGAATTCGCTGAAAATATCCTTTGCCGCCTTTCCAAAAATATTGGTTAGCACGTTAAGCCTTCCCCGGTGCGCCATCCCCATGACAAACTGTTTTACGCCCATGGCGGCAGCACGCTCAACAATGGTATCCAATGCGGGGATGAGCGACTCATTCCCTTCCAGTGAAAATCGTTTTTGCCCTACATATTTGGTATGTAGAAAACTTTCAAAGGAAACAGCCTGACTCAATTTCTTCAGGATATGTTTCTTTTGTCCAAGATTGAATTGCGGGTGATTGTCATTTTTATTCAGCCACGTCTGGATCCAGCGTACTTTTTCAGGATCCCGGATATACATATACTCTACCCCAATAGCATCACAATAAATACTTTGCAGGTGACCAATGATCTCCCTCAAGGTATTAGATCCAATACCGATGATCTCTCCGGCATTGAAAACGGTATCCATATCGGCCTCCGTTAGACCGAAATTCTCAAGGTCGAGTGTGGGCGAGTATTTACGTCGTTCCCTTACCGGATTGGTCTTTGTAAACAAATGCCCGCGGCTGCGGTACCCATCAATAAGGCGCACCACCTGAAACTCCTTTTGAAGGGTCTCCGGAATAACCAGCTGTTCCCCATTGGCACTGGTTGCTGTACCTTTCTTAGTATCAATACCAATCTCATCTAGTGCACTTTCCATTCCAAAGTCAAAACCCTGAAAAAAAGCACGCCAGCTGGGTTCTACACTATCAGGGTGTGTGAGATACTTGTCGTACATTTCTGCAAAAAAGGAAGTATGTGCGGCATTTAAAAAGGAATATCTGTCCATGAATTGTCTCTCTCTTACTTTGGTAAAAATTTATCAAAAATACAATATTTATACCTTAATAGAATTATCTTAGAAGTGATTATTTCTACTGTATACCTATGATCTTACATTACAATTTCAAAATTCGATTTCTTCTTTTTCTTTTAGTCGTGGCGGCCACATTTACGGGAACTTTTGCCCAGGGAAGGGCAGGGACCCCGCCCTTTTGGGAGCAGGTACGGTTTGGGGGCGCATTAGGACTTGGGTTTGGGAACGAGGTGGTCAATGTGATCGTTGCACCCAGTGCCATCTATCAGTTCAATGATCATTTTGCAGCCGGGACAGGACTCAGTTTTAATTATTCCAAATTTGGGGATTCCAAACTTACGGCCTATGGCGCAAGCCTTATGACCTACTACAGCCCCATCCGGGAACTGCAGCTTTCTGCCGAATATGAGCAGCTCAGGGTGAATCGAAACTACTCAATATTTTCTCCCGGCCTGGAAGAGGATTATTGGCTTCCTGTGCTTTTTTTGGGTATAGGGTATAATACCGGACCCGTCACTTTTGGGATCCGTTATGACGTCTTGTTCAATGATCGCAAAAGCATTTATGCCGATCCCTGGATGCCCTTCATACGGGTGTTCTTTTAAGGGCGCTATTAGCGGGAACCATACTTGTCCTTGAGCCAGACTTTTTGCCATTCCCTTCTCAGGATAAGGAAGGAAACCTGTTCTGACACCGTTACGATATCCGAACTCTCAATGGTCGAAAAAGCTTTTTCGGGCACGTCAATGATATACAATAAATTAAGATACTCCGAAAAACGCTCCAGTAACAGCACATATACTTTTTCATGGAGCATGGATTTTAATTCCTCGGGGGCTATGCCCTGGGGTAGGTCAAAAGGGATATTGGCCAATGAAAAGTCTTTTGCCAATTGTACTGACCAACTTTTCGTACAGCTGATGCGACAAGGCAGTTTCCAGCAATTCCAGACTCGATTGATATTCCTCAGACATATCGTGTGAAAGATAGCAAGGTAGTTGGCAGCTTCAGGCTTAACGAGCTTCCTTACCGCTTTCTTATTTTTTGTTCCCACAACCATGCGGAATGCATCGCCTCATCCAAAGTAGATTTAGCCTTCCAGCCCAGCACTTTATTAGCCCTGGTCGTATCTGCATAGGCTTTGACAATGTCTCCGGGCCTTCTGCCAACGATCTTGTAATTCAGCTTTTTTCCTGACACTTTTTCAAAACTATGAATTACCTCCATAACGCTACTCCCGGTGCCGGTTCCCACATTGAAAACCTCATAATTCTCGTTGTTCTTTCCCTCCAGGAGGCGTTGTAACCCCACTACATGGGCCTTCGCCAGATCTACCACATGGATGTAATCCCTGATGCAGGTACCATCGGAAGTGGGATAATCGTCTCCAAAAACGGATAATTGTTCCCGCAAACCGATGCCTGTTTGTGTTATGAAAGGCACAAGGTTCTGTGGAACCCCAATGGGCAACTCCCCTATTTCGGCACTTGGATGTGCTCCCATAGGGTTAAAATAGCGCAAGGAGATAGCATTCAAATGAGGTGTAACCTTACAGGTATCAAAGATGATCTCTTCTCCCATTTGTTTGGTGTTCCCGTAAGGCGACTCAGCCGGCTTTACCGGGGCATCCTCCGTAATGGGCATGGTATCGGCCTGCCCGTAAACCGTGCAGGAAGAACTAAAGATAAGGTGTGCCTTCTTTAGTTGAATAAGCTGCTGCAATACATAGACAAGGGTACCTATGTTGTTCTCATAATAAAGCAATGGTTTTTCCACGCTTTCCCCAACCGCCTTTGAAGCAGCAAAATGTATGACTCCTGAAAGATCCGAATGCCGCTGAAAAAAATCGATGACATCACTCTTGCTCTTAAGGTCGAGTTTTTCGAACAAGGGTCTTTTCCCGGTTATGGCCGTGATGCCATCTAACACCGTTTCGGAAGCATTGGAACAATCGTCTATGATCACTACCTCATACCCCTCCTCCTGTAATTCAACAACTGTATGGGAACCTATAAAACCGAGTCCTCCGGTAACTAATATCTTCATGTCTTATTGTAAGAATTCCAGAATGGTTTGGGCGATAAATGCTATTTGGTCATCTTCCAATTCCGTGTGCATGGGAAGGGAAATAACTTCCTTAACCAATTGATTGGTCACAGGAAAATCTGCTTCCTGGTAGCGATCATCCAAATAGGCTTTCTGCCTGTGCAATGGTATGGGGTAATAAATCCCAAAGGGGATCCCTTTGGAAGAAAGATGCGCCGCTAACGCATCCCTTTTACCATTGGTAATACGCAGGGTATACTGGTGAAACACATGGCAATCACAGCTTGCACAGATGGTACCGCAATTATTTACGGTCTTCGGCAACAGAATATGGTCTTTTCCAAAGAAGGCCGCATTGTATTTCCGGGCAGCATCCCTCCTGCGCTCACAATAGGCATCCAACCGTGGCAGTTTTGCCCGTAATACGGCCGCCTGGATCGAATCTAACCGCGAATTTACGCCAATCACATCATGGTGATACCGTTCGTACATCCCATGGTTAACAATACCTCGTATAAAATGTGCCAGGTCATCGTCATTGGTGAAAATAGCCCCTCCGTCTCCGTAGCACCCTAAATTCTTTGATGGGAAAAAAGAGGTGGCCGCCACATGGCCCATGGTTCCAGCTTTCTTTTTGCTGCCATCCTTAAAGCTGTGGGTAGCCCCAATCGCCTGGGCATTATCTTCAATCAGGTACAACTGGTGTTCTTCCGCAATGGCAAGCAGGTCATCCATAGGGGCGCACTGCCCAAAAAGATGCACCGGCACAATGGCCTTTGTCTTTGGAGTGATGGCCTTTTTAACTGCTTCGGGGTCTATATTGAACGTTTCCGGATCGACATCTACCAGGACCGGAGTCAGCCCTAACAAGGCAATGACCTCCACGGTGGCTGCAAAGGTAAAGTCGGCCGTGATAACCTCATCCCCGGGTTTTAAACCCAGTCCCATCATGGCAATTTGTAACGCATCGGTGCCATTGGCACAGGGGATGACGTGCTTTATGCCCAGGTACGCCTCCAGTTCTTTTTGGAAGGCCTGCACTTCCGGTCCGTTTATAAATGCAGCTGTTTCAAAAACTTGTTGGACCGAAGTGTTTACCTGGTCCTTGATCTCCTGATATTGACCTACCAGGTCAACCATTTGAATTTTCTTCATCCTGTTATTCTATGCCCGCAAAATTACAAAATTAAGGAACGGCGGCCAATGTAATTCCCCAAAGAAGCGTATTTTAGCGACAAACGATCCGCGGGTGTATTTTCTTTACAATGGTGCAATAGTTTTAACGTGGTATCTGCTAAAGATCCCTGCTTTGTTCAGTCATAAATTAGGCCTGTTCGTGAAGGGCAGAAAAGGGGTTTTTGCCTATCTGGAAACGCAATTAACGAAACAGGATAAGGTTATTTGGGTCCATGCCGCATCCCTGGGCGAATTTGAACAGGGATTACCCGTCATCCAAAGATTGAAGAAAGCGCATCCCGACCATAAGATCTTAGTGACCTTTTTCTCACCTTCGGGTTACGAGGTAAAAATGAATTCCAGCGAAGCAGATGTGATCACTTACCTTCCCATGGATACTATAAGAAATGTTCGCAGGTTCTTAAGAATCGTATCGCCAAAAATGGCCATTTTCATTAAGTATGAAATATGGCCCAATTACCTCCGTGCCCTCCATAACCAGCAAATTCCTATTGTTCTGGTTTCGGGTGTTTTTGATAAGCAGCAGGTATTTTTTAAATGGTATGGCGGTTTTATGCGAAAAGCACTCGGCCGGTTTACCCATTTCTTTTTGCAGGATACTGCTTCCTCCCAATTGCTGCATTCCATCGGCCTTCAGCATACCACCGTTAGTGGTGATACCCGTTTTGACCGTGTCAGTGAGATCCTGGAACGCAATAATAACCTCCCTTTATGGAAGCCTTCAAGGACGGACATCTCTGTTTTGTCGCAGGGAGCAGCTGGCCGGAAGATGAACAACTATTGGTACCCTATCTGGAAACAACCGGAAAAAATGTAAAATGGGTCATTGCACCACATGATATTAAAGAAACCCATATTAAAAAACTACGCGCCGCCATTTCGAAAAAGACGGTACTGTTTTCTGAAATAAAAGAGCACGACCTGACGGATGCCAATGTGCTGATCATCGACACCATTGGGCTTCTGACCAAGATATACTCCTATGCCGATATTGCCTATGTTGGTGGTGGCTTTGCTACCGGACTTCACAATACGCTGGAACCGGCCATCTTCGGCATCCCGGTCATAATAGGCCCCAAATACGAAGGCTTTAAAGAAGCAGAAGCACTCGTTAAATCCGGGGGCATACTGGTAGTACATGAGAAGGGCTCTTTTGCGGAAGTCGCGGACAAATTGATACGGGAACCTGCCCACAGACATAAGACCGGGAAGATCAACACCACTTATATTGCGGAACATCGCGGGGCCAGTAACGAAATTGTCCGTTACCTAAGTTCCTTACTGCGGACATAAGAACCTGTATTTCCACTTCTCAAAGTCCCCGCCATTGAATTTTTCATAGATTTACAGAAATCTAGCACCCATGGACAGTAAGATCCTTCGCTTTTCTATTACGGCTGCACTCGCCGGTTTCTTATTCGGATTTGATACCGTAGTGATCTCAGGAGCCGAAAAAACATTACAGGCCTTATGGGATTCATCCGATAGCTTTCACGGAGTGGTCGTTATAGGGATGGCCTTATGGGGCACCGTGGTTGGGGCGTTATTAGGAGGTATCCCTACCAACAAAATAGGTCGCAAACAAACGCTTATCTGGATTGGCGTTCTTTATACCCTGTCTGCTATCGGATCGGCCCTGGCCAATGACCCCATCACCTTTGCCGTTTTCCGATTTATAGGAGGCCTCGGGGTTGGGGCGTCCACAGTGGCAGCCCCCACTTATATTTCTGAAATTGCCCCTGCCAAGGACCGGGGGAAACTGGTAGGGCTTTATCAGTTCAATATCGTCTTTGGGATCCTTATTGCCTTCTTTTCGAATTATTTGTTAAACAATATTGGGGAGAATGCATGGCGTTGGATGGTAGGTGTGGAGGCGTTCCCGGCAGCTATCTATACCCTGATGGCCTTTGGCATTCCCAAAAGTCCGCGTTGGCTGTTGAGCAAATCCCGGTTCGATGAGGCAAGGGACGTAATGACCAGCATCAACCCCAGGGGAGATATCGAGCAATTACTGGAGGATGTAAAGGCTGAGAACATGAATACCATTCCCGGGGAGACCATTTTCATTCGCAAGTACAGGTTTCCCCTGATCCTGGCATTCCTTATCGCTTTTTTTAACCAGTTTTCAGGGATCAACGCGTTCTTGTATTATGCTCCCCGTATCCTGGAAGAAGCCGGCCTGGGGGCCAGCACTGCCCTGCTGAGTAGCATCGGCATTGGAGTGACCAATATGGTTTTTACCATTATCGGGATTTACCTGATTGATCGCATGGGAAGAAAACAACTGATGTATATCGGTTCTGTTGGGTACATCCTGTCCCTTTCCCTGGTAGCGTGCGCGTTCTTTTTGGAGTGGGAAGGCATTTCAGTGGCCCTGTTCCTCTTCCTCTTTATTGCTTCGCATGCCATCGGGCAAGGCGCTGTTATCTGGGTGTTTATCTCTGAAATATTCCCGAACCATTTGCGGAGTTACGGCCAAAGCTTTGGGTCTTCCGTACACTGGGTACTGGCTGCCATCATCCCTTCTTCCATTCCCTTTTTATTCACTAGTATCGGGCCTGGTATCGTCTTTAGTATTTTTGCGGTTATGATGGTGCTCCAGCTCCTTTTTGTGATGTTTATGATGCCGGAGACCAAAGGCATCTCCCTTGAAGAGCTAAGCAAGAAATTGAGTCCGCAAAAGCCAAATTAGACTGGTTTATAGCCTTTTATCGAGGATTTTTGCCGCATATCTTTAAAATGCAATAAGCGATATTTTTTTGTCCAAATTGTCTCCTGCTAATTCGGCTTATTTAGGCTATTTTTATTACATTACACTAAACTATATGACAAATGGAAGAACAAATTACCTTCGGTACAAAAATACTTAATGGGTTTTTAAGCGTCATGGTCGTGGTCCTGGTTGGTATTTTGGCCGCTGTCGTGATTTGTTTGATCCTGGCCGCTTTTGGATTCTTTTCGTAAACGTGCCAATTCCATACGCAACTTCTTTCTCAGGTTTTGGTCGCTAACCAGCAGTCTTTGTTACATAAATTGTTTAACGCAAAACAACTAGCATATTCTCTTGTATTATTGTAGGTAATTACGTCTATCGTACAGTACTTTTTTATTCCCCTTTTTAAGCTGTTTATGCCCACCTCTTTAGCATGACCTTATTTTCTAAAAAATAGCATCCTTCTCTTACTGCTGCTTTTTGGTTGTCTGATCCTTGGATTAGGAAGCCGGGGCTTAACAGAATCGAGCGAAGCCCGTTATGCCGAAATCAGCAGGGAGATGTTGCTTAGCAAGGATTACCTTCATCCCAGGACAAATCCCTAAAATATGGAGCTGTTCGCATACCAGTAATGCGGGCTGACGAGCCCTTCACAAGCTTCCTATTGCCCTGTATTTCAACTGTTTTTAAGAGTATTCGGAGGTGGCACACTGTCGATTCATAACTTTTACTTATGCATAACATAGATAATATAAATAAAAATTAATGATCAAAATGTATAATCTTTGCACCCGAATTCAATATTCAAACAAATAATACCCTTTAAAAAAGCAAAATGGAAACAAAGGATTTGGCGATCACCACAAAAAACAAGCAAAAAATCCAGTTGGTAAACGGAGCGTTCACCCCTTCCGAGGCCTCTGAGGTTATTATCGCGCTAATTGATGAAAAGATCAACTTTCATAAAGTAAAGAAGATTCAGCTTTGGGAAGGAAACCATCATTGTGAAACGAGCCAGTTGGACAGTCGCATAAGGGAACTGCAGGAAGAAAAAAGAAAGGTGACCGAATTCATTGCCCACACCAAGAGCCTTGGACGCAACCTCAGGGTAAACGGGTTCCTGGAAATGACCGTTGCGGACTAACGGTGATGGATCGAAGCCTTTATCTCCGATTCATTTCGTTACCCAAAAAACAAACCAAAAAACCACTATTTAACTTTTATAAATACCCTATGCAATTTCCAAAATCAACTCTTTTACCTGTAGTGGGAATGATTATCCTGGCGGCCTTTATTGTGACATCTTATGTTCATGGGGCTTTTTTTCTGGATCAGATTTTAATCTGCAGCTTCATTTTGAGTGTGGTATTTATCGCCAAAATGAGGAATGGTACCCATCAGGCAATTCCGAATAACGAGAGACGAACCAACGGAACAAGGTCTAAATGACAGAAAAGATCACATTCATAAAGGGACATTACAGCCCGGCGGAAGCGGCGGATGTGCTTTTATCCCTGATCAATGACAAGATCAAATTCCACAACGTAAAATTACTCAACCTGCGAGAAGAAGAACCGGATAGAATGCCCGGGTCTGACGAACGCCTCAAAGGGTTAAGGGAGGCCAAGAAAATTATTGAAAAATTAGTGTTACAAGCACACGAACATGGCCTGGAACTGGAAATCAATAGCAACATCGAGATCAGACTTATAGATAAACCCAATCCCTGACCTTATATACCCTTCTTAAACAAGATTAAAAATCGCTAAAAACCCAACAATGATTCTTGAAAACGCCTTACAAGAAAACAACGCCCAAAAGCGCTCTAAAAAAGACACAAGATCTGCTTTTTTAACGCTCCCGAAACTAATCACTTCCTTTTTGTGGGTATTGTTCACTGGCAATCTCGCATACCTGGTATTTTTTTACCCCGCAATTCCCGAATGGTATTTGGGAACTGTTTTGAGGGTCAATGGTTTTACCATTTTGATCTGGACGACGGTGACATTTTTTAGTGCGCTTGTCAGCAGTTATGCAGGAAGCTATCTTACTGGCTTCAGGTATCATTCCCGTTTCATGAAACTGTGCCTGGGTTTTACGGTATCGGTTATGACCTTTGTAATGTCCGATCACATAGGCCTGTTACTGCTCAGCTGGTTGTTAATGGGCTTTTTTATGTCCCGATTAATCGGTATAAACACGGATTGGGCAGAAGCGCGGGAAGCTTCAAAATTTACACAACGCTATTTTCTGCTTGGCACTTTTTTTCTGAGTCTGGGAATAGTGTTGCTAGGGTACGAAAGTGGAACATTTACGGTGAGTGGTCTGACAGCTTCCATGGATGATCTATCGCCCTATACCGTACTGCTCGCCGCACTATGCATCATTCTTGCCGCGGTTGTTCAATCGGCGATCTATCCATTCCATCGCTGGTTACTCTCAGCAATGACAGCACCTACCCCTGCCTCTGCACTTATGCATGCGGGCTTTGTGAATGGTGCAGGAATTTTACTGGCATTATTTTCAACCGTATTGTTTGCTTCAAACACCTTGAATTTCCTATTGATCATTGGCGGACTCACTGCCATAATTGCACAGTTCACCAAGCTCCTTCAGGTAAATGTGAAACAAAAATTAGCCTGCTCTACCATTGCACAAATGGGCTTTATGATCATGCAATGTGGCCTGGGCTTCTTCAATGCTGCAGTTGTGCATCTGATCCTTCACGGATTTTATAAGGCATATCTGTTCCTCGCTTCCGGAGAGGAGATAGCACATTCACAATTGCAAAAGCCACCACAGATCCGGATAAAACCGCTTCAGGCTGTTGTGGTGCTTTTCTTCGGTATTCTTGGGGCTGTGCTGTTCGCATTGTTGACAGGAAAAGGTATGGCGCTGGACAGTAGTATTTTCCTGACGCTTATAGTAGCGATCACCGTGGGGCAGGCAACCTACAATATAGTCAAGCAACAAAGCCTTTCGGTTTTACAAAAAATCATTTTGCCGCCAATCTTATTCATCTCCGGCATAGGCATTTACGCCCTTATTTATAATGGGGTAACAACCTTGATGATCGATATGCCCATGATTGCTGTGCCTTTGCCACTCACTATGGTGCAAATTGTATTTGGTATTGTGTTCCTGATCGGTTTTTTTATAATGAAGTTGGGGATTTATCGAAAGGTCCCCTGGCTCTATGTAAAACTATTGAACCTTTCCCAGCCCTATAAAAATTCTATCTTAATGTATAAATCAAGATCCCTATGACCCAACAGCACATTCAAAATAGTATTGGTGAAGCATCTAAGGTTATTGGAAAAACGTGGCCTTTATACTCCTTTGTAACGTCCAATCCGTTATCGGGTTATGAAGCGGTATCCTTTAAAAATGCCGTAACAAGTGCCAAAGAACTTTTAAATGCAACGGTTTTCCCGGACGTCGCCTTATATCGCCAAGCCTGGGAAGAAGGAGAGATCGAGGAAAAAGTAGTGAAAGCCCTGCTGAGAGAAAACGGATTGACCAAATCACCCGAATTCTATTTGCAACAACTGGCATCCCAAAAAAGAACAGAGGAGAAAAATATAAACCACGATTTGGACCGGATCATGGCAAAGTGGCTTGCGGCGTTTATGGATGAAGGCCTGGCCGAATGGGAAATGCCGGGAAAAAAACACGGTTTTTATAAAGCATGGCGAAAATTGGCTCGTTACGATAGTGAATTGGGGATTAAAGGCCTTGATGAAATACCAAAAACCAGTTCGGAAGCATTGATTGACGTCTTATCCGGCTTCTCAAAAAAGGAGTACACCACCATTTTTACCTATCACCTGGCCGCATTGCCGGGATGGACCGGCTACATCAACTATCGCAGTGCATCCAATTCGGCCTGGCAACAAGCGTATCGGGTTGACTTAGAACAATATTTGGCGGTACGTTTATGGATCGCCAGGCGATTAAATGCGCACATCCTTCCGACAAGCAGTGATACCGGGACAGATAATACAATTATAACCCTGCAACATATCTGGTTAAAAGCCTGGGAAAGAAGCTGGCAAAACCAACTTTTAAAAACACTGCAGGAAGAGCAGATCACTACAGCAACATCAAAAGACCGGGAAGCAGCTCCCGACGCCCAATTCGTGTTTTGTATTGATACCCGATCAGAATTGATCCGAAGACATGTAGAGTCCAAGGGGCATTATGAGACTTTTGGTTATGCCGGGTTTTTTGGTATTGCGATGGATTACAAAGACTTAAAAGATGGCCAGACCCGTAAATCGTGTCCACCCATCGTATCTTCTGCTTACGAAGTCTCCGAAATTTCACAGGCCCATAAAGAGGAACAACTGGTCGCTTTTGAACGAAAAAATGAAGTTTACAAATTCGGCGAATACTTTCTGAAACGAATGAAGAATATGCTCCCTTCCGCATTTGGTTATGTGGAGGGATCCGGACTATACTACGGCCTGTCCTTAATGGCCAGGACATTATTTCCAGGGTACTTTTACAGGCTTAGGAGTAAAAACAGTTCGTCTCATGAGTCTGTCTGTGAACCTGAAATAGAAAGTGCAGCGGTTGAGGAAACGTCAGGCAGCACTATTGCTTTAAAGGAAAAAGTGGCCATTGTAAAATCGGCCTTCGATCTCATGGGCTGGAAACATTTTGCGCCAGTGGTGCTTTTTGTAGGGCATGGAAGCCATTCTGCCAATAATCCTTTCGGATCCAGTCTCGATTGCGGAGCCTGCGCAGCAAGTCCGGGAAGACATAATGCCAGGATGCTGGCCAAACTGGCTAATCTGCCAGAGGTACGTAACTCTTTAGCGGACGACCATAAGATCTCTATTCCGGAAGGTACCATTTTTATAGGGGCTGAACACAATACCACGACAGATGAGATCGTCATTTTTGATTCCCAGGTTCCTGATTCACATCGTGCACACTTGGCTCGGGTAAAATCGGATCTGTTAAGGGCACAGCAAACCGCTACCCAGGACAGGCTCGGCGTTGAGAAGAACAGCATTGGTGTGGCACAACACAAAGCCAATAACTGGGGGGAAACGAGGCCGGAATGGGGACTGGCAAAAAATGCAGGTTTTATCGTGGCACCCAGGGAACTAACCAAAAACAACAATCTGGACAGCCGTTGCTTCCTTCATTCCTATGACTGGAAGCAAGACCAGACGGGACAAGCATTGGAAGGCATTATGCAAGGCCCTATGGTTGTAACCCAATGGATCAATAATCACTATTATTTTTCAACGGTAGACAATGATACGTTCGGAGGGGGGTCTAAGATAACCCATAATATTACCGGTAAATTTGGTGTCGTACAAGGGAATGGAGGCGATCTTAAAATGGGGCTTCCTTTACAATCATTAAAACAAAACGATGATGAAGCCTATCACAAGCCATTGCGCCTCTCTGTGCTTATTCAAGCTCCGATAGGGCGCGTCACTGATATCCTGTCACGGAATGAAAACTTAAAATCATTATTGGACAATGAATGGATCTATTTAATGGTGATGGATCCCTTACAACAAAATGAAATTCATCGGTACCAAAAAAATATGGAATGGGTACCCACCGTAGGGACCATCAATACCGTTAAAGTTCATGAAAATTATCATGAAAATGTTGAATCAGAGGAATTAAGTGAAATTTCAATTTAAAGGCTATTAACTTAATGGAGTGAGGAGACTCCCCTCGACCAGCTCGGGATAAACTTCTCATCTCCCCTTATTATGCTTTTTTTTTAAAGAAAAAACCCCCTGAAGAAGGAGGTTTTTTTATGTACAGGTGGGGAGACTCGAACTCCCAAGCCTCGCGGCACTAGTTCCTGATACTAGCGTGTCTACCAATTTCACCACACCTGCAGATTACCCATCAAAAATACAAAACAGCCGGCATTCTCTTATACTTATGTTCTCATAAAAAACAAAAAAGCCCCGCTAAAAAGAGGAGCTTTTTTCTGTACAGGCGGAGAGACTCGAACTCTCACACCTTGCGGCACTAGATCCTAAGTCTAGCATGTCTACCAATTCCATCACGCCTGCATCAATAAAAGTAAAATAAGGCACCAGATTCTAAGTCTGGCTGGCTGGCTACCGATAACTATCGGGATATCGGGACCATTACGCCTGCATTTCCCATTTCAAATGGGGTTGCAAATATAAATCAAAAATTCAATTTTAAAAGCCTGAAAAGACAAAAATTATACTCCTTCTTTTTGTAATTTTAACTTCAAACCAAAGTAGTATTCATGCAAGAACTCAAGGATTATCTGGAAGAACACAAAGATCGATTTATTAATGAACTTATCGAATTATTAAAAATACCCTCCATCAGTGCAGACTCGGCCTTTGCACATGATGTCATCCATACGGCCGAAAGTGTTGAAAAAGCATTACAAGAAGCCGGTTGCACCCATACCGAAATCTGTGAAACGGAAGGATATCCTATCGTTTACGGGGAACGGATCACCGACCCTTCCTTGCCAACTGTCCTCGTATATGGACATTACGACGTGCAACCCCCAGACCCATTGAATTTATGGGATTCCCCTCCTTTTGAACCAGTCATTAAAAAAACGGCGGTGCATCCCGAAGGTGCCATTTATGCACGAGGTGCCTGCGATGACAAAGGACAGATGTACATGCATGTAAAGGCGCTGGAGTTCATGGTCGCCAAAGATCGCCTTCCTTGCAATGTCAAATTTATGATCGAAGGGGAGGAAGAAGTGGGCAGCAACAGTTTGGTGACCTTCGTCAAGGCGCACAAGGAAAAATTAGCGAATGATATTATCCTGATCTCCGATACCGGGATGATCGCTAAAGATGTGCCCTCTATTACCACCGGTTTGCGGGGCCTCAGCTATGTGGAAGTGGAAGTGACCGGACCTAACCGCGATCTTCACTCCGGATTGTACGGGGGTGCTGTCGCCAACCCGATTAATATCCTGGCCAAAATGATCGCCTCCCTGCATGATGAAAACAACCACATTACCATCCCGGGTTTCTATGATAAGGTACTAGACCTGTCTGCCGAAGAACGGGCGGCCATGGCCGAGGCCCCTTTTAACCTGGAGGATTATAAAAAGGAGATCGGTATTGGAGACGTGTATGGGGAAAAGGGGTACACTACCAATGAACGCAATTCCATTCGCCCCACCTTGGACGTCAATGGTATTTGGGGAGGATATACCGGAGAAGGGGCCAAAACGGTTATAGCCAGCAAGGCCTATGCAAAAATATCCATGCGTCTGGTCCCTAATCAGGATTGGCATGAGATCACGAAACTGTTTACGGACCATTTTATGAAAATCGCCCCCAAAAGTGTCACCGTAAAAGTAACGCCCCACCACGGTGGTCAGGGGTATGTAACCCCCATCGATTTTCCTGGCTACAAAGCTGCCGAAAAGGCTTATGAACAAACCTTTGGTAAGACACCCATTCCGCAAAGGGGCGGAGGGAGTATTCCTATTGTTGCTCTTTTTGAACAGGAATTGAAAAGCAAGACCATCCTCATGGGCTTTGGCCTGGACAGCGACGCCATCCACTCCCCCAACGAACATTTTGGGATCGAAAATTATTTAAAAGGCATTGAAACCATCCCCTATTTTTATCAATATTTCACAGAATTGTACAAATAATAGCCGACAGGGGAAAATAAGCCGGATATTTTGTAACAAACAACCGGGAGTTGCGTTCTAATAGTCTATCAATCAATTTAGAACACTGTTATGATACAACGATTTTTTATCCTCTGCTCGGGGGCAGATGCGGCTATTCTTGCATCTTGTTCGCAAGGTGAACGCAACAAATACGCCGGGATCGGTGCCACCGTTTTCTTTACAGCGGTCATGGCTTTTATTGCCGGTAGTTATGCCCTTTACACCGTTTTTGACACTATTTACGCCGCCGTTTTTTTTGGCCTTATATGGGGGCTGCTTATTTTTAACCTGGACCGCTTCATCGTTTCTACCATCAAGAAAAGGAACAGTTTTAAAAGCGAATTTATACAGGCCACCCCACGAATTGTGCTAGCCGTCATTATTGCGGTGGTCATATCCAAGCCCCTGGAGATGAAGATCTTTGAAAAGGAGATCAATCAGGTATTGCTCGAACAAAAAAATGAACTAACCCTGGCCAACAAAGATCAGATCGCATTGCAATACACACCCGTTATTGCCGCTTTGGAACAGGACATCACTGGCCTGAAGGAAGAAGTTACCATCAAGGAAGCCGAAACCAATGCCTTGTACGACACCTATATTTCGGAAGCCGAAGGCAGGGCAGGCACCATGCTTTTAGGGAAAGGACCGGTGTACAAGGAAAAACGGGAAAAGCACGATGCGGCCCTCCTTGAATTGAGGGAACTTAAAGAACAAAATGGAGAAAAAATAGCGGCGATTGAAACACAGATCACTTCATTGAATAACGAATATAAGGCAGCCGTCATCAATTCGCAACCGATAATTGATGGATTCGATGGGCTCATGGCCCGGATCAATGCGCTTGGAGAACTTGCATGGTTCCCTTCATTCTTTATTTTCCTGCTCTTTCTGGCCATTGAAACCTCCCCCATCGTGGTAAAACTCCTGGCGCCAAAAGGACCCTATGATTTTAAACTGGAAGAGGAAGAAAGTACGGTAGCAGCCTGGGTAACGCAAAAAGTGACCCACCGCCAACATATCATGGACACGGATGCTGCCCTAAACGAGCGCATTTATGGCGAGATCAGGGAAGAGGAAGAAATCTATGCCTATAAGAAACAAAAGGCAGAAGAATTACTGAGGTTACAAGCCAATGCCTTTCATGAGGTACAGGTCAAGAACCTGTAAGCTTAAAGTGCATCCAACGCCGCTCGTAACTTTTTTGTGAATTTGGCCACTACCAGTTCATAGGAGTGATCCGTGAGTTCGATGATCAGCTTGGCCGGCAATTGCTCAAAATACATAGTATTCCAGTGGGTCTTGCTCATATGGTAGGCGGGCATTACAATACCATCATGCTGTTCCCTGAGCTCAATTGCCCGTTCCGGATCGCATTTGAGATTCACCTGGGAGGGGATCCGTTCCAGGGGGACAAGGGCAAACATTTTTCCCATGACCTTAAAGACCAGGGTAACCTCATCAAAGGGGAACTCTTCCGTGACCCCCTTTTTGGAAAGGCATAAATTCCTGAAGTCTTCTACATTCATCTCGGTTGTTTTTGGCAATGGTTGCTGCTTATATTCATTGAACCAACCCGGTGGCATCACAGACCACAACGCGCTCCCACAGATCTTGCGACTCCTCAATGAATGTGAGATGCGCCGCTTCTTTTTGATACAACTCCTGATCCTCGGCAGAAGAGAACGTAAGCACAAGGGTATATGCGAACGAATCGTCTACTATTTCCCTGCTTGCTTTAGGGGGGATGCCTACAAATTTGGTTTTGGCGTATTTGGATTGCTCCAGAAACTTTTCCAGGGACGCCTCGAGGGCTTTCCTGTCCTGAACACTACTTGGATCCTTCATCCAAAAATATACGACATGCACGAATGCTGGGTCAAAATGAGTAACCTCCTTATCCTTTTCTACGCAGGAAATCAGCAGCAGGCCCATCATGGATAAACACAGGATCTTCTTCATGGGTATAGTTATTTTTTAATTGCTTTTAAAGACTCAGTTTTTCCTTTTCTTCGGGGCTCAGTTCCAGGGCGGTATAGTCCAGTTTCCAACCGATCGTTTCCACTAGTTTCTCGATCAATAAAATAGCTTCCAGGGCCTCCCTCCTCGCCGTATCCATCAGACCGCTTTGCGGGATTTTCTCCCGTATATGTTTGATGGCCTCCTGGTTGAGGGAGGTGAGATCTTTAGGTGTAAATGCATTAAAGAGCCCGTTCTGAATATCATAAAATTCGAGGTGCGGTTCTATGGATAAGACCTGTGGCTGGGGAAAATTAGTAAGCACAATACGTTTCGCGTCAGTATTGGCCTGGATTATAATTTTTTGCAGATCGTACCCAATATGCGCCTTGGCCTTAATGACGATCAGTGCTTTTTTCTTGCTGCTTACGAGGCTTAGAAACCGTTCTCGGGTATTTTCATATTTGTAAATCTCAGCAAAATCACCTTCTACCGAAATTAACTTGCAAACGCTCTTTATGCGTTCGAGTAGGACGGTCGATTGGTGTTCCGCTAGCTCCTTATTCTTTAGTTTCCTGAAAAAAGAGAACAGCCAGTACATAAGAATAGCCCCCAGAATAAGGCCTAAAATCACTTCCAAAATACCATCCATGGTGTAGAATCAAGTAGTTCTGGGTTAAAGGTAAGGAAAGCAATGAAATGTTGCCGGGCATTATTGCAAGTGATAAAGGACCGGCCTGCTGGGACTGGCATCATTCTCAAAGGGTGCCAACTGCAAATTCAGGAAATAATCGCCATCCTTGATATAATGAGGGACATAAATAAATTCGGTAATGGTGGCCTTGGGCCTGAGCGTCCCGTTTATGCCCCAAAAGGCCTTATGTGCCCGCAAAGCCCCTTCGTCCTTTTCTTTGTCTACCGAGGGAAGGTCTACCAACAGATGCATGATCCCTTTTTCAACTAAAAGGAACATCCCGTCTTCGGTGAAATAAGGCGGATTTGAATGGGAATATTGCCTGGAGCGTTTCTCCCCTGTATTTGGCAAGGTCCTGATCACCAGTGCTTCAGGAGAGCCCTCTCCAAGGGCTTTTTGAAGTTGTTTTTTGGAAATGACAAAGTCATCCCCCATTTTTTCCGGAGCAATGGTTATCAGTGTTGCCGTAAAAAAGAAGTGGTCCATGGTTTTATTGACCGAATATACTTCTGATGTAATATGCCCCAAACACTCGGTATGGGTACCATGGGCATGTGGATTGAAACAGATATCGTTAAAATTCGTGGAGCTCCCTTTTATTACACTTCCAACATAATTTCCATTTGAATGGGGCGCTATTTTAGGTGGTCCTACATACCAGGCATTTACATTGGTGGCATCTCCTTTTAATGGCAAGGATAGGTCCAGCGGCTGCGCCAGGTCTATGGTATACGTCTGATGGTCCTGTGTGATTTTGGCGATCATTTTTTTCTCTGTTGGAAAAAGCAACTTGTTCCTGTTTTACTTTTTCTTTTCTAAATTAAGCATAAATAGATCTGCAGCCAGTCCGTCACTTAAAAATTTTCCCTTCGAGGTCACCAATAAGGTATCGCCATCCAAAAAAAGCAACTGCTCTGCACGGTGCCGTTCGGATTGAAGCATCAGGTATTCTGCGTACTGCGGTCCGAATGCTGTGCGTACCTTATCTAGCGAAACACCCCACATAGTGCGCAACCCGGTCATGATATATTCGTTATAGCGATCTCTTGTGGATAAGGTCTCTATTTCTCTTGGTAGTTCACTTTTGGCTATGGCCTGGATGTATTTGGAATTATTGGCAATATTCCATGCACGTTGGGTTCCATTAAAGGAATGGGCCGAAGGACCAATTCCCATATAGTGCTTTCCCTGCCAATAAGCGGTATTGTTAACGGAAAAATACCCGGGTTTCCCAAAGTTGGATACTTCGTAATGGACAAAACCGGCTGTTTCCAGGTGGGAGATCAGCATCTGGAATTGCTCCTCTGCCATGGAATCATCCACTTCAGGAATAATTCCTTTTTCGATGAATTTTTGAAGGGCGGTCCTGGGTTCCACGGTAAGGGCATAACTGGAAATATGGGGTATGTTAAAGGACAGTGCGGTCGCTATATTTTTCTTCCAGCGCCCGTGATCGGCATTGGGTATCCCATAAATAAGGTCGATAGAAATATTATCGAATAGTTCAGTGGCTTCCCGGAGAGATGCTTTCGCCTGTTCGGCATTATGCGCCCGGTTCATCAGTTTGAGGTCCTCATCAAAGAAGGATTGGACCCCGATGCTGAGCCGGTTGATCCTGGAGGCGGCCAATTCCTGCAACCTTTTAGTGGAGAGGTCATCGGGGTTGGCCTCAAGGGTTATTTCCGGATCTTCGGCCACATCATACTGTTCATAAACGGTTTGGATAAGCCGGTTGATCTCATCTACCTCAAGGACCGATGGGGTTCCGCCGCCAAAATAAATGGTGGCAACCTGCTGACCTTTAAATTCCTCTTTCCGCAACAACAGCTCTTGCTGCAAGGCCAGCAGCATATCCTCTTTTTTCTTCAAATTGGTAGAAAAATGGAAGTCACAATAATGGCAGGCCTGTTTGCAAAAAGGGATATGAATGTATATACCAGCCATTAACTTTATCTATATGATACTATTAGGTAAGACAATGCAAGGGAGCTTAAAAAATAAAGTAAAAAGGCAAGTATATAAACAATTAAAGATTTTACAATTACCAGGAGATAAGACTTTTGAAACAAAGAACACATCGCAAAAGCAAAATAAAATAACATGATCAAGAGCCCTGTAGGCTGCATAAAATCACCGATATGCTGTACCAGGAACATGTTGCAGGTCACCAAAAGGGTATACACCCCAAGCAAATAGAAAGAAATAGCCAGAAATTCTGCCAGGGAATACCTCCTAAAAAAGAACAACTTTGAAAAAATAGCCAGCGTAAAAACAAAAATGAATAAAAAATTATTGATATTCAAAAGCAGATAATTCCTAGCATCGGTCAGAACAGTACCATCGAGAGATCCTTCCTCTACTACAATCATACTGTTTCTGAACGGATCAAAACCGATAAGGGATCGCACAATCAAATAAATAACTGTAGTAAGGATAAAGAAGGAAACCGGTTTGTAATATTTCCTTCTCTGCCCATTCAAATAATTGCGAAGGAGTACTCCTGGCTTTATTACCAATTCTTTAAGGGTAATTAACAAAGGTGCATCAATAGAAAATAAGGCATTTATAAGGTCCTGGAAGGTCTCGCTAAAGGTTACCTTGTAAATATTCATTCGTTGTCCGCATTCAGGACAAAAGATTCCCTTGGATTCCATCCCGCAATTCCTGCACGTATGTGAAGATACTTCTTCCACTCCCTATTTCAATCGGTCTTCATTTTGTTTTACGAAGGCTGCCCAGCCGGTATACCTTTTTTGAGTATCCATCTTTCCGGCATTATAGAAATGGCAAACGGCAGCGGCCAGTCCGTCCGTACTGTCCAGGTTCTTGGGTAGCGATTCCAGTTTCAAAATACTCTGCAGCATCTTGGCAACCTGTTCCTTACTGGCATTCCCATTTCCGGTGATGGCCATTTTGATCTTTTTCGGGAAATACTCAGTGATTGGGATCTGCCTGCTTAGCCCTGCCGCCATGGCAACGCCTTGTGCCCGGCCGAGTTTGAGCATGGATTGGACATTCTTTCCAAAAAAGGGTGCCTCAATGGCGATCTCATCCGGATGATACAATTCAATGAGTGAAATAGTACGGTCATAAATAAGTTTGAGTTTGGTAAAAGGATCGTCGTACTTTTTAAGGAGCAGTTCATTCATTTGCACAAAAGACATGTTGGCTCCCGTTACCTTAATGATCCCGAAACCCATGATAGTGGTCCCCGGATCAATTCCCATAATGATCTTTTCTTTACTCACACCTTTATTCTTTGGTTGTTACTTGCAAAGGCACCCTGAATCTGGTACGAACCGGCATTCCCCTTTTAAGTGCCGGGGCCGGAAGTGGCATGCTCCTGAGGCTTCGGGTTATGATCTCGTTAAATTCGGGGAGCTGCTCCTCCAATACACTGTTCCTGTCTATATCCGTTACGGTGATGGCCCCATTTTTGTCTACAAGGAAATCGATATAAATGGTCGTATCTATTTCGTTGTCTATGATAAAATCAAAATCCTGTAAGGACATCGCAAAATTTTGCAATAAGGTATTTTCAAAACACGCTTTTTGTTCCGGTTTGGAGGCTGTTTCATCACAACCTTCGAAAAGGGGGTATTGATCTACCTCATTCCAATCGATGCTTCGCAATTCTTCTTCCACTATTTGCTGCGCTTTAGAGTCGGTCGAGGACAGCCAATCACAAGACACTAAAAGGCAAAGACAACAGAGAATCCCGATACTCCTCATAAAGGCACTATTCTTTGCCGAAAATTACGATTTTTTTAGGCAATCCCGCTTCCATCCCACTTGCAATCCTAATTTCTAAAGTAACCCCATGTAACAATTCTCTTGTATCTTAGTCCAATAACACATCACTGGCAATGGATATCGTCTTGCTCATCCTTGGTTTCCTCCTGATGCTGATCGGCATCCTGGGTAGTTTTTTACCTGTACTGCCCGGCCCGCCGGTAAGCTGGGTGGGGCTGCTGTTATTATTTCTGACAAGTGCGGTACCAAATGATTGGTGGTTTCTGGGCATCACCCTTGTGATAGCCCTCGTTGTCTTTGCCCTGGATTACCTTATCCCGGCCTTTGGCACCCGGAAATTTGGGGGAAGCAGGGCCGGAATGGTAGGGACTACCATCGGATTACTGGTAGCCATCATTTTTCCGGTCTTAGGCATCCTGGGGATCATTATATGGCCTTTTATCGGGGCTTTCGTTGGGGAGTTGCTGAATAAGGCCGATCAGCAATCGGCTTTAAAAGCTGCTTTCGGGTCTTTTATTGGCTTTCTTACCGGCACCTTCCTGAAGTTTGTGCTAACCATCATCTATATGGGTTTCTTTATTTCCACGGCCTGGGAATACAAAGCAGCTTTATTCCCTTATTTCAATTGATCTCAGGCTGGGTGCTTTTGCGTGGTGTTTATTCAAACCAGGTCGTTTTCGCTTCCACAGGTTGCCTTACCCCTTCTTCGGGAAGGCTATCCGAATAGCCCATGTAGAAAAAGCCCAGGCATTTTTCCCCGGGTGAAAGATCGAAGAATTCTCCCATGTAGGCAATGAGTCCGGGAGAACTCCAATAGCAGCCAATCCCCAGTTCTGCACAACACAACCACATATTTTGAACTGCCATGGCGGTCGCAGCAATTTCCTCCCATTCCGGGACACTTTCTTTTGGGTCGCGCTGCATACAAATAGCAATAATGGCGGCGGCCTTTTTCGGGTTTTCTATCAGCTTTCTCGTCTTGATTTCCTTCGGCTTCGCCTCGGTGTCCATGTATTTATAGGACAGGAAGAGCCCTAGTTTTTCCTTAGACTCCCCCAGAAGCACTTTAAAACGCCAGGGTTCGGTCCTTTTATGTGTCGGGGCCCAATTGGCTGCTTCCAGGATGCGCTGCAGGTCCTTTTTAGCAATCGGTTTATCATTGTATTGTGCCGGAAAAACGGAACGCCGCTTTTTTATAAGATCAAAAATCATGGTCTTTTTATAAGTGTTTTCAAAGGTACGATTTTGCCGTAGAAGTTTCAGTTCCCAAAAGCAACTCAAGGCAATGCTTCAGCGCAGGATTTCTATTATCCTCCTTCCAAATAACGGATAGCACTGCTTGTTGTTTTATCGTACTTAATTCTATGAACTTTACATCCATCTGAAAACCATACTGCAACGAGGTTGGCACAATAGCAATTCCCATTTTGTTCTCCACCAATTTGAAGATAGTTTGCGCGTGAACCGATTTATGCGAGACTTTCGGGGTAAAGCCATGATCCTTACAAATACTCATTATGGTATCAAAATACAAGGGACTATAATCCTGAGAAAAGAGAATGAAGTCTTCTCCTGAAAATTGTCGCATGCTCTTGAAATTACTGGCTTCTATGCGGTGATCCTTTGGCAACACAACCGAAAAAGTGTCCTTATACACCGTTTTGATATGGATCCCCTGGGGGGTCCCGGCCATTCGCACAAAACCGATATCTAAACGGCCTTTTAAAATGGCATTTATTTGGGCATTATTAGAAAGTTCCTCCAGACTGGTTTTTACCAGCGGAAATCGCTGCTTCAATCGCACTAATAAATCAGGAATCACGCTTTGAATGGCAGAACCCAAAAAGCCAATTCTTATTTCGCCAAAATTACCCTCAGCTATTAATTTCAGCTGTTTGGTCGTCATCTCAAGATGGTTAAAGATGAACTCCAATTCTTCTTTCAGATAACTTCCAGCGGGTGTTAAGGAAACCTTCTTTTTACTGCGTTCAAACAGTTGGGTGCCCAGGATCTCCTCCATTTGTTTAATCTGTCTGCTGAGTCCGGGTTGGGAGATGAATAGCTTTTCAGCTGCTTTTCGGTAATGAAGTTCATCGGCAACAGCCAGGAAATAGCGAAAATGACGCAATTCTAATTGATAATTCACAGTTATCAGATGTATACAATAATGGTATTAGTAATTATCAAACATAATCAATAAATTTAAAGAACTAAAATCAGGGCGACAATGACGATTCCGAAAACATTCAAACTGGGCGAAGACTGGCTTACCGCAGGCATTGCAATTGCCATTTCAGAAGGTAAAACGAAAATGGTGCTTTCTGAGGAAAGAAGGGGAAAAATCAATGCAAGTTGGGCTGTTGTTCAACAGATCGTTGAAAAAGGTCTTCCTGTATATGGAATCAATACCGGTTTTGGGCCACTTTGCACTACCAAAATATCAAAGCAGGAGGCACAACTTTTACAAACCAATATTTTAAAAAGTCACAGTGTTGGTGTCGGAACACCTATAGACGTTCAGATCGCAAAATTGATGTTGATCCTGAAGGCGCAAGCCCTTGCCAAAGGGTATTCTGGTATTGCCGAAAAGACATTGGAACGAATCATTTGGCATATCGAGAATGACGCTATACCGGTTGTGCCCTCCCAAGGCTCTGTTGGTGCTTCAGGCGATCTGGCCCCATTATCACATCTTTTTTTACCCCTGATCGGATTTGGAAAAGTGACCTATGAGGGAGCAGTGATAAGCACAGATGTCCTTTTTGAAAAAACAGGTTTGACCGCGGTAGCGTTAGGCCCTAAAGAAGGTCTTGCCCTTATCAATGGTACGCAGTTCATTGCGGCCCACGCGGTAAAAGTAGTCGAAAAACTACACAACTGCCTTTCACAGGCCGACATCATTGGGGCCATGATGATCGAGGGACTGCAGGGATCTGTAAAACCTTTCTATAACGAGCTTCACCAATTGCGTCCTTTTAAAGGAAACATTCATGTGGCTAAGCGGGTGAAGCGGCTATTGAAAGGTTCTGAGATCATGGAAGATCATATCGACTGTGAACGTGTTCAGGATCCTTATTCCCTTCGTTGTATTCCGCAGGTGCACGGAGCATCGCGGAATGCCTGGTTGCATCTCAAGGAACTGCTCGAAATTGAGTTGAATTCGGTTACTGACAACCCTGTTATCATTGATAATGAGCTCACCATAAGCGGGGGCAACTTCCACGGGCAACCTTTAGCGATGGCTTTGGACTATGTCTGTTTAGCCGCTTCGGAATTGGGGAACATCTCCGACCGAAGAATCTATTTGGCCCTGGAAGGGAATAGCCCCGGGGTTCCAAAACTATTGATGAAGGACACCGGGATCAACTCGGGCTACATGATCTTACAATACACTACCGCGGCCCTGGCAAGTGAGAATAAAGGCCTTTGTTTTCCTGCCAGCGCAGACAGTATCCCAACTTCCCTGGGCCAGGAAGACCATGTGAGTATGGGTTCTATCAGTGGAAGAAAAGCCTTGCAGGTCATTGGCAACGTGGAGAAAATACTAGCTATAGAATTATTGACCGCCGCACAGGCATTTGAGTTCCGAAAGCCCTTGAAATCAGGGATTTTTCTGGATGAAGTCCATAAAGAAATCCGTAAGAAAGTACCCTTCGCACATAAAGACCGGATTTTCTCGGACGATATTGAAATCGGCATTCAGATGATTCAGGACAAGTTGCTTATTAGCATTATAGATAAGGTCGGAAGCTCGAAGGATATCCCCCTGAAAACAAAATATTCCAATGAATTTGAAGTATATTGATTAGATGAAAGCATATAAATTATTAGGCCCTTTCACGCAGCTGATCCCAATGTCGGGTTTACCATTAAAAGGTGCCCTGTCAGATGAGCAGCTACCCATTATAGAAGCTGCGGGAATACTGATCGAAAACGAAAAAATACACGCTATTGGAAAGTATAGTGACCTGCTAACCGATGCAAGTGCGAAAGATGCGGAAATTATACGATTAGAAGGAGACCACACCTGCCTGCCAGGTATTATTGACTCGCACACGCATATCTGTTTCGGAGGCTCACGTGCCAATGATTATGCTATGCGCAACGCGGGCAAAAGCTATTTGGAAATCGCAAAAGCAGGGGGTGGTATTTGGGATACCGTTACGCAGACCAGAAAAGCAACCGAAGAAGAATTAGTCAAGAAAATAATAAAAAGGGCAAAACAACATCTCAAAAATGGCACCACTACCATAGAGGTGAAAAGTGGCTACGGACTTACGGTGGAAGAAGAGCTGAAAATGCTGCGTGCCATCAAAACTGCCAATAGCCAATTACAGGCAGATCTGATTCCCACTTGTTTGGCGGCACATATGCTGCCGAACGATTTTAAGGGCAGTGCAGCCGACTATCTTTCAGAGATTAGCACTACCCTGTTCCCCCCGCTAAAAGATGAAAAACTGACGAACCGTATCGATGCCTTTATTGAAGAAAGTGCTTTTTCAGCAGAACAGATCGCACCCTATTTTATAAGGGCCAAAGAAATGGGATTTGACATTACTGTTCATGCAGATCAATTTTCAACATCGGGAAGTAAGGTGGCGGTTGCTTTTGAAGCAGTAAGCGCAGACCATTTAGAGGCCAGCACCCAAACTGAAATTGACCTATTGGCAAAAAGTGATGTTATTGCCACCGCACTTCCAGGGGCATCTTTGGGTTTAGGGTGTGGGTTTACTCCTGCACGAAAGATTTTAGATGCCGGCGGAGCCCTGGCAATCGCCAGCGACCACAACCCGGGATCGGCACCCATGGGCGATTTATTGACCCAGGCGGCCATTCTCGGGACGTTTGAAAAATTAACCAATGCCGAAGTTTTGGCAGGAATCACGTTCCGTGCGGCCGCGGCATTGAAATTAGAGGACAGGGGGCAACTGAAAGAAGGTCTTTTAGCCGATTTTATCCTATTCCATACCAATGACTATAAAGAGGTATTATACCATCAGGGAGCGTTCAAGCCTTGCATGATATATAAAAATGGGGAATTGGTATTTAACAGGCACACGAGCGTATAATAGAGAAGAAGAAATTAAAACGAGGTGTAAGCAAATGAATTTTCAAGAAGAAATACTGCAGGGCATTCCCACGAAACTTCCCCCGAAAAGAGCGTATGTAAAAGATGCCAACCATGCGCCAAAAAGAAAAGACATCCTCTCCCTTGAAGAAAAAAAACTGGCCATCCGCAATGCATTGCGCTATTTTCCCAACCATTGGCATACTGAACTATCAAAAGAATTCGCTTCAGAGCTTACCAAATTCGGGCGTATTTACATGCATCGTTTTAAACCATCGTATAAACTGTTTGCGCGACCGATCCATGAATACCCGGCCAAAACCCCACAGGCAGCAGGAATCATGCTAATGATCCAAAACAACCTGGATCCGGCTGTGGCGCAACACCCGGAAGAATTGATCACATACGGTGGCAATGGGGCGGTTTTCCAAAATTGGGCGCAATACTTGCTGACCATGCAGTATCTGGCGACGATGACCGAAGAGCAGACCCTGCACATTTACTCCGGACATCCCATGGGGTTATTTCCTTCCGGTAAAGATGCTCCCAGGGTGGTAGTCACTAACGGCATGATGATCCCCAACTACTCCAAGCCCGATGATTGGGAAAAATTCAATGCCCTCGGTGTTACCCAATACGGGCAGATGACCGCCGGTTCCTATATGTATATTGGACCTCAGGGTATTGTTCATGGCACCGCCATCACCGTCATGAACGCCTTTCGAAAGGTGCTTCAGAAAGATGAACGTCCTAACGGGAAAATATTCCTGACCGCCGGCTTGGGTGGTATGAGTGGTGCGCAGCCAAAAGCAGGAAATATTGCCGGTTGCATCACGATTTGCGCAGAGGTCAATGCCGCAGCAGCACAAAAAAGACATGAACAGGGTTGGGTAGATGTATTGTTAGATTCAATGGATGACCTTGTTGAACGAACCAAAAAAGCGATCGCTCAAAACGAAATAATTTCAATTGCCTTTATAGGGAATGTCGTTGATGTATGGGAACGCTTTGACGCAGAAAATATTTACGTCCATTTGGGGTCCGATCAAACATCTTTACACAACCCCTGGGCGGGGGGTTATTATCCTGCGGGAGTGTCTTTTGAAGAAGCGAACCGGATGATGAGCGAAAATCCGGCATTATTTAAAACAAAAGTGCAGCAATCATTGAGAAGACACGCAGCGGCCATTAATAACCATACCGCCAGGGGTACTTATTTCTTCGATTATGGGAATGCCTTTTTACTGGAGGCATCCCGTGCCGGAGCCGATGTAATGGCCGAAAACAAGATAGATTTTATATACCCCTCCTATGTTCAGGATATTCTGGGGCCGATGTGTTTTGATTACGGTTTTGGCCCATTTCGCTGGGTCTGCACCTCGGGAAAGCCAGAAGACCTTCAAAAAACGGATGCCATAGCCCAACAAGTAATGCAGGAAATAAAGGCGAATGCCCCTGAGGAAATCCAGCAGCAAATGCAGGACAACATTAAATGGATTCAGGAAGCGGAGCAAAATAACCTGGTGGTGGGTTCTCAAGCGCGTATTTTATATGCGGATGCCGAAGGAAGGGCTAAAATAGCAGAAGCTTTTAACCAGGCAATCCGATCCGGTGAAATTTCAGCTCCCGTCATTTTGGGTAGAGATCATCACGATGTGAGCGGTACCGATTCGCCTTTTCGGGAAACCAGTAATATTTACGACGGCAGTAAATTTACCGCAGATATGGCTATTCACAATGTCATTGGCGATAGTTTCCGAGGCGCTACCTGGGTCTCCATCCATAATGGAGGTGGTGTAGGTTGGGGAGAGGTCATCAATGGCGGTTTTGGAATGCTATTGAATGGTTCTGAAGAAGCTTCCATAAAATTAAAGAATATGCTATTCTATGATGTAAACAACGGCATTTCGAGAAGAAGTTGGGCCAGAAATGAAGAAGCATTGTTTGCTATCAAAAGAGAAATGGAAAGAACACCCACCCTGCGAGTCACCCTTCCTCATATAGCAGAAGAGGCTGTATTGGATGGCTTATTTTGAAGTGCAAAGAAACAAGTAACTTAATATCAGCATCAACTCACATCATGGAGAATCAGTATAAAAAATCGGATAGCAGTCAATGGAAGGGCCGCAATTCCGGCACACAACAGTATCTGCATGAAAAGGTACAGTGTTTGGAAGCAGGAAAAATAAAGGCTTCCGCACCTTCCTCCAATAAAATTGCCTTGCTTGGGTATGCCTGTGATGAAGGGGTTCGCAGAAATCAGGGCCGACCCGGGGCGGCAAAAGGACCCGCTGCCATCAGGGGCCAGCTAGGAAAACTCCCCAATCATTTCCCGGAAACGACCACTTTGACAGATGTTGGAGACATACAGTGTTTAGATGGTAACATGGAGGCCGCACAGGAAGCCCTGGCAGCCATCGTTTATTCCCTTGCAGCACAAGGTGTTTTTACACTCGTACTGGGTGGCGGACATGACATTGCTTATGGGCACTATAAAGGTTTACGACAACACATAGGGAATGACAAGACCCTTGGCATCCTTAATTTTGATGCCCATTTTGACCTGAGAAAGAATATAGAGGGGAACAATTCGGGCACCCCTTTTTATCAGATCGCCAAGGACTGCCTCAAAGAGAATATTCCTTTTTCCTATCTCTGTTTGGGCATACGAAAGGATGCCAACACAAGGGAATTATACAGCACTGCCAGGGAACTAAACGTCAGCTTTCTGGAACGGCCTTATTTTTCGATGGCGCATCTGGAGACCGTCACCAATACCTTAAAAAGATTTCTTTCGGAGGTAGACAAGGTATATATTACCATAGACCTGGACGGGTTCTCCTCTGCCTATGCGCCGGGGGTAAGTGCTGCGTCTCCCATGGGGTTTGCTCCGGATATTGTCCTGGAATGTTTACGGGTGGTGATCCAATCGGGGAAACTCATCAGTGCCGATGTTGCGGAGATAAATCCTACCTACGACAAGGACGATCAAACAGCCAAACTGGCTGCTTCCCTGCTCCATTACATCATGCACGAAGTAACCTTACTCTAACCACGACCTAAAATACTTCCCATCATCTAAGGTCAACGCTGTTTGTGTCAGTTGCAGCGGCCTGAAGGTATCGATCATTACGGCCAGTTCTTCCGTTCCGGACTTCCCAATACTCGCTTCATAAGTACCGGGGTGCGGGCCATGCGGAATCCCTGCAGGATGCAGGGAAATATACCCCTGGTCTATCCCTTTCCGACTCATAAAATCACCATCCACATAGTACAGCACCTCATCCGAATCAATGTTGGAATGGTTATACGGCGCCGGAATGGCTTGTGGGTGGTAGTCGTACAAACGAGGGACGAAGGAACATACTACAAACGCACTGGTCTCAAAGGTCTGGTGTACCGGTGGTGGTTGATGGACCCTCCCCGTGATCGGTTCAAAATCGTGAATGGAAAAGGCATAGGGATAATTATATCCATCCCAACCTACCACATCAAAGGGGTGTGATGCGTAGACCAGGTGATGTAAATGGCCCTGCTTTTTCACCTTGATGAGAAAGTCGCCCACTTCATCATGAGTCTTCAGGTTTTGCGGCAGTTTAAAGTCGCGCTCACAAAAGGGAGAATGCTCCAGATGCTGCCCGAACCAGTTTCGGTAACGCTTGGGGGTATAGATGGGATGGTATGATTCTGTGATCAATAATCGGTTGTCCTCGGTATCGAATTCGATCTGATAGATCATTCCCCTGGGGATCAGGATATAATCGCCATATTCAAACGGGATCTCCCCCAGCATCGTTTTTAAGGTCCCAGAACCTTTGTGAACGAACAATAATTCATCCGCATCTGCATTTTTGTAAAAATAAGCGGTCATCGATTTTTTTGGTGCAGCCAGGGCAACATGGACATCTGCATTGAACAAAATGACCTTCCTGCTCTCCAGGTAATCATCTTCTGCAGGGAGTTCCAGTCCTTTTAATAAGCGCGATTGCACATGATATTGTACTGCTGCCTTAGGCGAAATATCGATCGTTTTCTGAATTTCCTTTACCTGGGTAGGACGCTGTAAATGGTACATGAGGGAAGACATCCCGTCAAACCCAATGGTGCCAAAAAGCTGTTCGTAATAGAGGCTTCCATCTGGCTTTTTGAAGATCGTATGTCTTTTATGAGGTATTTTCCCTAGGGTGTGGTAAAGAGGCATGTCCTTTCTGCATTTAAATTACTCTCAAAAATACGACAATTTGGAAGTTCTGTAAAATTTCTGCCATCAAAGATACCGGAGCACTTGTGTCTTAACAGGACATGGGTCAAACGCGAATTTAAGGCCTGCTACAAAAGAAAAAAGCCTCCCAACTTGGAAAGCCTTTCATTGGCTGAAACCGATCAGATCAGTTCCACACCTGGCCTCAGTGATAACTGAGACCCAACACAACAGTACAAAGATAGGAAAGCATTTTAATTTAATGAAAGGAAGGAAGCTATTTTCTCAACAGGCTTTAAAATGATCTAGTAACCCCGGTTTTTATTTTTTGCTCCTTTTTCCAAGTGGCTGCGCTTTAAAAACATCGATGAAGTACAGGGTTTATCGATTATAAAATTCCCCTGGAAACGGATGATATGCTATAAAGCCAGATGAACGGAACGGCCCTGTTCTGCTAGACGAATAAGGGGTGCTATTCACCGATATACCCCTCATTTTAGGGCGATACAGCGTTATATTAGAAATGATTTTATCCCCGTAAAATCGTATAAAAAACCTACTTATGAACACAAGGTTCTTACTACTTCCGGTACTCGCTTCCTTACTTCTTTCCTGTATGGAAGATTATACTATTATATACGAACAACCACTTCCGGAATCAGAAGTTGCCACACTTCCAAACGAGGATAAAACAGCGGCCAGCAATACCAATAAAACCCACACAGCAGCCCTATGGATAGGTCATATGCAACTGGAAAACGGACTGGTGGAAAGCGCAGAATTCACTGATTTTGTTTCCCTTTACGACAATGCCCTGGCGGCCTTGGTATTCCTGTCCGAAGGAGAAATAGAACGGGCCGAGCGCATTTTCGACTATTTTGATGCCCGCCTGGAAACAGAATTTCTAAAGAATGGAGGTGACTTTTTCCAGTTTAGAGATACCCGCGGAGAAAACGGCAACCGCATTTGGATGGGCGACAATGCCTGGCTTTTGTTGGCATTGAACAACTACCATGAAATGACCCGGAGCACAAAATACGGTCAAATGGCTTCAGAATTAAACAGCTGGTTGCGATCCTTGCAGGAGGAAGATGGCGGACTAAGAGGCGGCATCAATGAGGATGGCACCCAAATCAATAAAGTGACGGAAGGGATCATTACGGCCTTTAATGCCGTAAAAGGCTACGATGCCTTTCATGAAGGCATCCTTCGGTTTTTGCGAGAGCAACGATGGGATTGGAATGAGCAGGTTCTGATCACTAAAACAGAAAACCCTGCTTACCACCACGCGTTGGATCTTTATTCTTTGGGATCCCTGATCCTGGAAGATTTTCCTGCGGAGGTACTTTACAAGGCCAACCGTTTTTTTAATACACAGAATTCTACCACCAGTGGCTTATCCATCAGTGGTTATTGCTTCGATGATGATAAGGATGTGGTATGGTTAGAAGGTACCGCGCAAATGGCTCTGGCCTTTGAAAGCGCCGGCTTAACCACTAATTCAGCAGCAATTATCCGGACCCTCGAAGAAACATTCATTAACAGTGCGGCTGCTCAGGGAGCCAGTGGCATCCCCTACACCACTAATTCCGGAACTACTTTTGGAGCGTCTTTCTTATGGGATCATGCAGACATTGCACCTACCATATCCTCCAGTGCCTGGTACCTTTTCCTGAAAAATGATTTTAACCCATTTGCCCTTGAACTAGCCAAAGGGATCCCTCTGGAATCTCAGTTTTGGAATGCCGGCGAGTAAAATAGCATGCCAAATGAATGCAGGCGTGAGGGGTTCCTAATTTAAGGCTCCCTTAACAATAGCTGAGCAGGATAACTTGTAACTTTACTTAAAAAGTATATGAAAACTACTGCTATGTTCTGGGTAAGTCTTACTACCCTGGTCCTGATCACGGTGACCATTATGGCCGCTATGGATTTTCCGTTCAATTGGGTTTTTTACATCACCGTACTTGGACAAGGCATGATCGTCTTTATGGTCTATAAGGTATTAACTGATAACTATACCACTTCAAAGACCTTCAAGGATTTTTATGAAGACTGTCCGGTAAGGGAATAAGCCTAGGTCGCCATATGATACCCGTTCTCCTTTTTTACATTGGAGGGGGCGTTCATACCTAATTCCGGGATTACCAGTAAAGGCACCTGGGTATGGAAAGCTACCCGTTTTATGACCGGTTCCCTGGTGATGCGCTCCATATAACTGTGCTGGTAATTGAGCATGGCCAGCAGGTGAATATCCAATTCATCTGCGAATACTTCCAGGGTCTTAGAAACAGAATTCAATTCTGATACGGTATGTACATAATAATCGAGTCCTTTGAAATACTTGCGCAAGGTATCAAGATTAAATTGCTGCACCTCGGTCAATGCTTTTATTGAGCTCTGTATATACACGATCCGTACCGTTGCTTTGAAACTTTTTGCCAATTCAATTAAAGGTTCCAGCTCGGAAACGGTATAGTACCGGTTGAAATCGGTAGCAAATACAATCTCTTTGGGTTGCACATAATCGAAATGGCTGGGTATGGTTAGTACCGGACAATTTCTGATCGCCTTGATGATTCGTACCGTATTGCTTCCCATAAAGATCTCATCGATCCCTGAGGCTCCTTTGGTTCCGGTAATGATCAGGTCAATAGACTCCCTTTCAATGATGTTCTTGATCTCCTCTACCAGTAAGTTGAAGGATGAAATGGTTTTGAAATGATGGTTCTCGCTCTTGTCCAGGCGCCGAATTTTTTTTAACGTATCTGCCAACCCCTTTTTGGAAATTTCCATACTGCCGGTATCCAGCAGACCTGGTTGAAAACTCGAGGCCATAAAACGGGAGCTCGGGATAACCGGGATGTAGGTATTTAACAAGTGGAAGGTACATACTTCTCCTTTGTATAATTCAAGGGCATACTTGATGGCATTCCATGAATTTTTGGAAAAATCGGTGGGTATTAAGATGTTCTTCATTGGGATAGTTCTACTACAATACGGGGTAAAACTAGGTCGATTGAAAGGCCAAAACAATGATTTTTGTCAGGTTTGGGACAAAGGAACTAAAGAAAAAGATAATTAATGTTAGGAAAGGATCAATGCGAACCAATACTATGCGATAATAACAGTAAGGGGTGAATGTATTGATGTTACAAGGGGTATACCTTACTTAAAACCCTTCGACCAGATCGCGCAACTTTCGTTCATTGACAACCCCGATCTTTTTTCCTGAAGTCTTGATGAAGTTATTCTTTTTAAATTCTGAAATGATCCTGATACAGGATTCTGTGGCAGTGCCTACCACATTTGCAATATCTTCCCTGGATAGGGTAACACTTAAAAATCCTTGCTCATCTTCCCCGAAATTATTCTTCAGGTACAAAAATGCTTCAGCTACCCGCTGTTTAACAGTCTTCTGGGACATGTTCACAATAACGTCATCGGCCTCTCTCAGGTCATGGGCCATATGCCTTAGAACTTCTACGGTAAAATCAGGATTCTTATGCAGGGCATCTACAATCCCCTCCTTGGGGATAAAACATACCTCCATATCGCTCACTGCCACCGCACTTAAATTGGATAATTCCTCCGCGATCACGGAACGCTGCCCCATGACAACCCCTTTGCTTGCCAGTTTAACGATCTGGTCTTTTCCGTTGGAACTTAATTTGGAAAGTTTGGAAACACCATCCCGTACACAAAAAACTCCATTTAGCTTTTCGCCTTCTTCAAAAATAGCTTCCCCTTTTTTAAGGGTCCTTGTGGTTTTTGAATCGGATACGCGCTTTAATTCATCCTTGGTCATGGCGCGCAATGAGTTAAATTGCCTGATAATACAGTTCTCACATCTGCTGGACATAGGTTGTTTTTTACACCCTCTAAATTAAGATTAATTAAGGAAATTCATAGGGATTTCGTAAATTTTGCTTGGTTTTTATTGCCCAAAAAAAGTTTAAGGGCAAATGAACCTGACAAAAGTCATATTTTAAAAGACCTGAGAAGCGCAACTTTGCTTTCAGGTATATTGCAAATGTATGGATAAACCGAATTGCTATCATTGTGGGGACCCCTGTGATGATGGTACCATTCAACTAAATAACAAAGTATTTTGTTGCCATGGTTGTAAGACCGTGTACGAAATCTTTGAATCGAACGACCTGAGTTACTATTATGAACTGCAGGCCGGTGCGGGCAATACCCCTTTGGAACAAACGTCCAAATACGATTTTCTCGAAAATGCTGCCATTGCCGAAAGGTTGCTCGAATTTGATGATGGCACCCATCAGCTCGTAAATCTTTACATCCCAACCATCCATTGTAGTTCCTGTATCTGGATATTGGAAAACCTTAGTAAACTGTCGGCCGGGATCCTGCAATCACAGGTAGACTTTCCTAAAAAGACAGTCCGCATTTCCTTTCAGAAAGACACCCTCTCCCTGAAAGAATTGGTGCTTTTGCTTGCACGCATTGGCTATGAACCCACTATTTCACTTGAGGATTACGACAAAAAAGAACGAAAGGAAGACAGAACCCTTTTATATCAGCTGGGGGTGGCCGGTTTTGCCTTTGGCAATATTATGTTCCTTTCCTTTCCGGAATATTTCGAAGTATCCGAGTTTTGGCTGGAACAATACAAAGGCCTCTTTCGCTGGCTGATGTTTGCCTTTTCGCTCCCGGTAGTATTCTATGCAGGCAGAAGCTATCTGGTCTCGGCTTACAAAGGAGTCCGCAGCGGCATCCTGAATATAGATGTTCCCATAACCTTGGGGATCATGGTGCTTTTTATCAGAAGCACACTGGAGATCCTGTTTGATTGGGGAACCGGTTTTTTCGACAGTCTTAGTGGTTTGATCTTTTTCCTTTTACTGGGTAAATATTTTCAACAAAAAACCTACGCCTTTCTTTCCTTTGAAAGAGACTACAAATCTTATTTTCCTATTGCCGTGACCCGTTTACTGGCAGACAGGAAGGAAGAAACGATAGAGGTCTATGCCATTAAAAAAGGGGACAGGCTCCTTATCAGGCATGAAGAACTGATCCCGGTAGATGGCATCCTCATGAACGGGGAGGCCCAGATTGACTATAGTTTTGTGACCGGCGAAGCGGTTCCCGTAAAAAAATTGGTCGGGGATAAGGTCTATGCCGGGGGCAAACAAAAACTTGGAGCGGTGGAAATGGAAGCCCTGAAATCGGTCTCCCAAAGTTACTTAACACAACTCTGGAGCAATGCGGTTTTTTCAAAAGATAAGCAAAGTAGCTTTCAAACCCTTACAGACAGTATTGGAAAGCGATTTACGTACGGGGTGTTGCTGATTGCTTTCTGTGCCTCCCTCTTCTGGCTTTTTTACGACCCTTCTAAAATATGGAATGTATTTACAGCGGTGCTGATCATTGCCTGTCCATGCGCTATTGCGCTCTCGGCCCCATTCACCCTTGGCAATATGCTTCGCATCTTCGGCAACAAGAAATTCTATCTGAAGGATACCCGTGTTATAGAGCAACTTGCTTCCCTGGATGCCGCTATTTTCGATAAAACAGGGACCCTGACATCGGGAAGCCACAATACTGTTATCTATGAAGGCGAAATCCTTAGTGATGAGGAAAATTCTTTACTGAGGAGTACACTGAGGTCATCGAACCACCCTTTGAGTCGCTCCCTCTACAGCCTTTTAACCGCCCATAATATTCAAACGCTGGATGAGTATCAGGAGACGGTCGGAAAAGGGCTCTATGGCGCTAAGGATTCACAGGAACTCAAAATCGGTTCGGCTTCTTTTGTAGACAACTGCTCTGTGGAAAGTACAGCGCAAACGGCCGTACATATCAGTGCAAATAAAAAGTATAAAGGTTGTTTTGTCTTTCAAAACCAGTACCGGGAAGGCGTTTCAGATGTTTTTGAAAAATTAAGGGAAGTGATGGATGTGGCCGTCCTGTCTGGTGATCATGAAGGCGAAAAACACCGGCTTGAAGCCTTATTGCCAAGTTTAACCCCTTTGTATTTCAATTACAAACCCGAGGACAAACTGGCCTTTGTGAAAGAATTGCAGGACCAGGATAAAAAAGTCATGATGGTTGGCGATGGCCTGAACGATGCCGGTGCTTTGGCACAAAGTAACGTCGGGATCGCCATTTCCGAAAATATCAACGTTTTTTCGCCGGCTTGCGACGGAATTCTGGATGCTTCCAAATTCAAATATTTATGGACCTATATTCAGGCTTCTAAAAAAGCGATGACCATTATAAAAATGAGCTTTGTGCTTTCCTTTTTCTATAATGTAATAGGTTTGTATTTTGCCGTTACAGGGCAATTAGCTCCGGTGATAGCAGCGATACTGATGCCCCTTAGTTCTATCAGTATAGTCGCCTTTACCACTTTGGCAACCACGATAATTGGAAAAAAAGTAAAATAACCTAAAAACTGATTTATGTCATTTTTTTACCGAGGCAGTACGAATATTTTTACACCCGAATTCAGGTAGGTATGAGTGTTATTTATGTGTTGTTGACCATCAGTATTACGGTGGCAGTCATCTTTTTTGCAGCTTTTGTGTTTTCTGTCAGGAGCGGGCAGTATGATGATTCCTACACGCCTTCTGTTCGAATGCTCTTCGAAGACGAACTTGTGCCCTCTAAAGAAAATAAAGAAGAATCCAATCCCTTAATTGAAAAACCAATCACAAAAAGTCAAAAATTGTAACTATGGAAGTACAGCAGTTTTATTACGACAATAAGATCGTAAAGAAATTTATCTACGCCACCCTTTTCTGGGGTATTATAGGCATGCTGGTAGGTCTCCTACTGGCATTTATGTTTCTCTTTCCCAACGTAACCGATGGTATATCGTGGTTGAGTTTTGGAAGGTTGCGCCCCCTGCATACCAACGCGGTCATTTTTGCCTTTGTTGGAAATGCCATTTTTGCGGGTGTTTACTATTCCACTCAACGACTCCTGAAGGCGAGGATGTTCAGTGATTTCCTCAGTAATTTCAATTTTTGGGGCTGGCAGACCATTATTGTCGCTGCTGCCATCACCTTACCCCTTGGTTACTCCACTTCCAAGGAATACGCAGAATTGGAATGGCCTATTGACATTGCCATTGCCCTCGTTTGGGTGGCTTTTGGCTGGAACCTCATAGGTACCATGATCAAGCGTCGTCAGCGCCATTTGTATGTTGCCATCTGGTTTTATTTAGCCACTTTCGTAACGGTAGCAGTACTCCATATTTTCAATAGTCTGGAATTACCTGTCAGCGCACTTAAAAGCTATTCGGTCTATGCAGGCGTACAGGATGCCCTGGTGCAGTGGTGGTATGGCCACAATGCGGTGGCCTTCTTCCTGACGACTCCTTTCCTGGGGCTTATGTACTATTTTGTCCCCAAGGCAGCTAACAGGCCCATTTACTCCTATCGTCTTTCCATCGTCCATTTTTGGTCGCTCATCTTTATTTATATCTGGGCAGGTCCTCACCATTTGTTATACTCTGCCTTGCCAGACTGGGCACAGAATTTAGGAGTGGCCTTTTCAGTAATGCTTATTGCTCCTTCCTGGGGAGGGATGATCAATGGTCTTTTAACCCTTAGGGGTGCATGGGACAAGGTTCGTACAGATCCTACCCTTAAATTTATGGTAGTCGCCATCACAGGATATGGTATGGCCACTTTTGAAGGGCCTATGTTATCACTAAAAAATGTGAATGCCATTGCGCATTTCAGTGACTGGATCATCGCCCACGTACACGTCGGGGCCCTGGCCTGGAATGGCTTTTTAACGTTTGGGATGGTTTACTGGCTGGTGCCAAAAATGTTCAAGGCGCGCTTGCATTCCACTCCGTTGGCAAACTTCCACTTTTGGATAGGCACCCTGGGTATCATCTTGTACGCCCTTCCTATGTATGTAGCCGGTTTCACGCAGGCACTGATGTGGAAAGATTTCAATCCGGACGGCAGCCTGGTGTACGGGAATTTCCTTGAAACGGTCAATGAGATCATGCCTATGTACTGGATGCGTGCCATTGGAGGATCTCTTTATATCATCGGATTTATCGTGATGCTTTACAATATTGTGGTCACCATCCGTTCCGGCAGTACCGTGACCGATGAATTGGCCGAAGCACCCGCATTGACGAGGGTATCCAGCAGACGAACCGTTGGGGAAACCTTCCACACATGGCTGGAACGTAAACCCATACAGCTGACGATTCTAGCTACTATCGCCATCCTTATCGGGGGTATTATCCAGATAGTACCTACCATTTTGGTAAAATCGAATATTCCAACTATTACCAGCGTAAAACCCTATACGCCCCTTGAATTGGAAGGGCGCGATCTCTATATACGGGAAGGCTGTGTAGGGTGCCATTCCCAAATGGTGCGCCCCTTCCGAAGTGAGGTGGAACGGTACGGCGAGTATGCCAAAGCCGGCGAATTTGTATATGATCATCCTTTCCTTTGGGGTAGTAAACGTACTGGCCCTGACCTGTTAAGGGTAGGTGGAAAATATTCGGACAACTGGCATCTGAATCACATGTATGACCCACAAAGTATGTCTGCCGGTTCCATTATGCCCGCCTACCAGTGGTTAGTAAAGAACAAGCATAACCGAAGTGCTACACAGGATAAAATGAGGGCGATGGTTACGCTCGGTGTTCCTTATACAGAGGAAGATATTGCCAATGCAGCAGCTGCCATGCAGGAACAAGCCATTCAAATTGAAAAGAATTTGTATTCGGATCCAGATTTTGCCAAAGGCTATGAACAAGACAAGTCTTCTGCTGCCGCCAATGGAGAGGAATTCATTGAGATGCGCGACCGGGAGATCGTAGCCTTGATCGCCTATTTACAGCGCCTTGGCACCGATATCAAGGTAAAAGAAACAGATCAACTCTTATCAGAAAACAAATAAGTCATGCTGAAATTCATTAAAAATTATATGCAGGATATAGAAGGGGTCGCCACGTATCCTATGATCTCGCTTCTTATCTTTTTTATCTTTTTCGCTGTGTTGTTCTGGTGGGTCTTTACGGCCTCCAAAGCGCATATCAAAGAAGTAAGTGAAATCCCTTTAGACGATAATCAACCTAAACTATAAACTCATGAGAAATATGTCGCCCTGGTGGATCCGTATCCCCGTCATCTTCTTCCTGATCTTTGGATTGATGGAATACTTCATAGATTCAGGAGACCAGCCCGCCTTCATTAAATATCCTATCGCCCAGTTCTTTTTATTGATGATCTTATTGATCCTGATCGCTATAGAACTGATCGTGAAGTCAATCGAAAATGTCCTTTTCCAAACACTTTCGAAAGAGGCACAGGAACGCTACGTCAATGCCAAAGCCAAAAACTGGGAATGGGCATGGGGTAAGCGTATGTATGCCAAACTCCTGGGCACCAAACCCATTGAAGAAGAGGGAGAGCTTATACTGGACCACAATTATGACGGGATCAGGGAATTGGACAATAAATTACCCCCCTGGTGGGTATACCTCTTCTATGCAACCATCCTTTTTGGGGTGGTATACCTGGCACGTTTCCATGTCTTTAATGATTATGATCAGGCCCTGGAATACGAGATGGAAGTTGCCGAAGCACAGGCAGCTATAGAAGCGTATAGAAAAACAGCCAAAGACCTGGTAGATGTAAATACGGTGACCTTACTTACCGATGCATCGGACCTGAATGCAGGAAAGGCCATCTTTGAAACCAATTGTGTGGTTTGCCATATGGCCGATGGCGGTGGCGGTATTGGCCCTAACCTTACGGATCAGCACTGGATCTTAGGCGGGGGCATCAAGAATGTCTTCCGCACTATTTCTGAGGGCGGTCGCGACGGGAAAGGGATGATCGCCTGGAAGCAGACACTGAAACCGGCAGAAATGGCTCAGGTAGCCAGTTATGTCCTCAGTTTTCAGGGAACTACTCCGGCCAACCCAAAAGCGCCTGAGGGCGATGTTTGGATCGATGAAAGCGCCCCAGCTGAAGCACCTGCGGAGACTGCAACCGATTCAACCTCCGTGGCTGTAAATCAATAATTGCTTACAAAAAACCAATGGCGAAAGACGAACGTTTCAGGGATTCCATAGGCACCATCAACGAGGAAGGAAAGCGTGCCTGGGTATTTCCTAAAAAGCCCAGTGGTCGTTTTTATGAATACAGGAAATGGGTCAGTTATATCTTGCTATTATTCCTGTTTTCATCGCCATTTATAAAAGTGAACGGGAACCAGTTCCTGATGTTCAATGTATTGGAGCGGCGTTTCAATATCTTTGGATTTCCTTTTTGGCCCCAGGACTTTCACCTTTTCGTAATATCCATGATCACCGGGGTAATTTTCATTGCCTTGTTCACGGTAGCTTTTGGCCGTATCTTTTGTGGATGGATGTGCCCTCAGACCATTTTTATGGAAATGGTCTTTCGTAGGATCGAATATTGGATCGATGGGGACCGCGGCGCACAGATACGACTTGATCGTCAACCCTGGAACGGAGAGAAGATCAGGAAAAGAGTGCTTAAGTGGTTCGTCTTTTTCGTGATCTCTTTTATGATTGCCAACGTATTCCTTGCCTACCTCATCGGCAGTGATACGTTGGTACGATACATAACGGACGGACCGTCACAACACATTAGTACCCTGGTATCCCTTTTGATATTCACCGCGGTTTTCTACTTTGTCTTTGCATGGTTCCGGGAACAGGTATGTATCATAGCCTGTCCCTATGGAAGGTTGCAAGGGGTCTTATTAGACAACAAATCCATTGTGGTTGCCTACGATCATAAACGCGGAGAAGCCGAAAAAGGAAGAAAGAAGTTCAGGAAAGGGGAAGACAGGGAAGCATTGGGATACGGCGATTGCATAGATTGTTTTCAATGTGTACATGTATGCCCCACAGGGATCGATATCCGTAATGGTACCCAGCTGGAATGTGTGAATTGTACGGCCTGTATTGACGAGTGCGATACCATAATGGAAAAGATAGAACTGCCTAAGGGACTCATTCGATATGCCAGCGAGGACAATATCGAACGCAAGGCTAAGTTCACTTTTAACGCTCGCTTAAAAGGGTATTCAGCAGTCCTGGTCATCCTGACCGGGGTTCTTATTGGCATGCTCTTTCTAAGGAATGATCTGGAAACCAATATATTAAGATTGCCCGGACAACTGTATGAACGCAAAGAAGGTAATATCATCAGTAATGTGTACACCTTTAAACTTATTAACAAGACCACCAAGGAGGTTCCGGATGTGAACTTCAGACTGTTATCGCATAAGGGGACCATCACCGTGGTGACTCATAAGAACTTCGATGTGCCTGCAGAAGAACTGACGGAAGGCACTTTATTTATTGATATCAATGGGTCTGCCTTAAACGGCGATAAAGATAAACTGAAGATCGGGGTGTACAGTGGCGATACGCTCATCGAAACCACTACCACCCGCTTTCTGGCTCCAAGGAGCTATAATTAATAGCATAAATAGTTCATTAAGGATTAAAAAAAAGAATATGAAACTAAACTGGGGTACGGGAATTGTGTTGGCATTTATTGGCTTTATAAGCTTTATCCTGTTTTTCGTAATTCGCATGAATACGGATGACCGCGCCAACCATGACCTGGTCACTGAAGACTATTACAAAAAGGAATTGGCCTACCAAAAAGAGATAGACGCAGAGAAGGAAGCGAAGGCACTCCCCCATCAATTACAAATAGAAAAAGCAGAAGAAGGACTCCTTATTCGATTTCCGGAACATATGGATCCTGCCAAAATAAGTGGAAAAGTGTCCCTTTACAGACCGTCCAATAAACACTTGGATTTTGACTTTCCAATAAGTTTATCCAATGCACATTTGCTCATACCTGACAAACGTTTGTTGGATGGTCGCTGGGACATTAACATACGATGGACCTATGAAGGAAAGGACTATCTGATTAAAAAAAGCATGACCTTTTGAAGAACCTATGGTATTAACAGCATTTTTATTGGGCCTCATGGGAAGTCTGCACTGCGTTGGCATGTGCGGCCCCATAGCCTTTATGCTGCCCCTGGACAGGAGTGATCGCCTTAAAATGTCGGCTCAGGTCCTGGTTTACCACATTGGAAGAATGGCTTCTTACGCCCTTATGGGGGTTGCTTTTGGATTGTTCGGAAAAGGACTTAACCTCTTTGGGACCCAACAGTATTTATCCATTGGCATGGGCCTTATTATGATTCTGGCCATTGTCATTCCCCAAAAAAAACTTAACCAGTTTCCTGTTTCCAGACCGATTTATAAAATGATTTCCAAAATTAAATCGCATCTGGGCCAGGCCCTTCAGAAGCGTACAGCCGATACCTTTCTTACCATAGGGTTCCTCAATGGGTTTCTTCCATGCGGCCTTGTCTATATGGCCCTTTTTGCTTCCATAGCTATGGCATCGCCCCTGGAAGGGGCCCTCTATATGCTGTTATTCGGGCTGGGGACCGTTCCGCTGATGACAAGTGCTGCCTTTTTAGGGAAATTGCTAAAAAATCCGGTGCGAAAAAGAATTCGACAACTTATTCCCATCTTTGTGATCCTTGTTGGTGTATTATTTATCCTCAGAGGAATGGGTTTAGGAATTCCATATGTATCTCCAAAGCCGGTGACTTCAATGATCACAACGGACATAGAATGTCATCAACCTTAACTACCTTTATCCAGTAAAATGGAGTTTAATAATTATTAAAGACCTATAAAATGAAGATTGTTTCTAAGACAGAAGCGGCTGCCCTTGTTAAATCTGGTGATCGCGTCTTTTTACAAGGGGCTGCCATGACCCCTAATACACTTATCAATGCAATTGCGGACCGCTATAAGGAGTTGAAAAATGTGGAGATTATTTCAATCCATACAGAAGGTCCTGTAAATTATGCCCATCCACCCTACAATAGCGCCTTCACCATAAATAGCTGCTTTGTTGGAGGAAATGTGCGGAATGCCGTAAATACAAATAAGGGCGACTATATTCCTATTTTCCTTAGCGAAATTCACCTCTTGTTCAGGAGAAATATATTACCGCTCGATGTGGCACTAATTCAGGTATCTCCCCCGGATAAACACGGGTACTGTTCTCTTGGCGTATCTGTAGACGTAACACTACCCGCCATAAAAACGGCTAAATTGGTCATTGCCCAGATAAATCCCCGGGTACCCAGAACCCATGGTGATGGGATCATTCACTGTACCGAGATCAATGCTGCTTTTGAGGTCAATGAACCCCTGCACACCCATGAAATGGCTCATATATCAGAGATTGAGCATCAAATTGGAAAGCATGTGGCCGAATTGATAGAAGATGGGGCTACCCTTCAACTTGGAATAGGCAACATCCCAAATGCCGTATTAACCAATCTGGAAGGTCATAAACGATTGGGCATCCATACCGAAATGTTTTCAGACGGCCTGCTTCCCCTTGTTGAAAAAGGTGTGATCACCGGGGAAGAAAAAACACTAAAATCCGGAAGAATCGTAACTTGTTTTGCATCTGGCACGCAAAACTTATATGACTTTGTTGATGATAATCCCATCGTTAATTTCAAAGAGGCTGCCTATACCAATGATACAAACGTGATTCTCCAGAACCCAAAAGTAACGGCCATTAACAGTGCCATAGAGATAGACCTTACCGGGCAGATCTGTGCAGATAGTGTTGGTACAAAACAGTTTTCCGGTGTTGGAGGCCAGATGGATTTTATTCGTGCTGCTTCACTCTCTAAAGGCGGAAAACCAATATTTGCGTTTACCTCGCAAACCAACAAAGGGATATCCAAGATAACACCCTTACTTAAGAGCGGGGCCGGGGTCACGACGACCAGGGCGCATGTTCACTATGTTGCCACGGAATATGGGGTAGTAAACCTTTTTGGGAAAAACCTCCATCAACGTGCCAAGGCTTTAATCTCCATTGCACATCCCGACCACAGGGAGGCATTGTCAAGAGCAGCCTATGAAAGATTTGAACGCGATTAAATACCGTTGCATGTCATTAAATGAGTATATAGACCATACGCTGCTAAAGGCCACTGCTACCGAATCAGATATCGCGACACTCTGTTCCGAAGCAATGCAATATGATTTTTATGCCGTGTGTGTCAATAGTTGCTTTGTACCCCTTGCCAAAAAGCAGCTTCACAACAGCAGGGTAAAAGTAGCCGCCGTTATCGGTTTTCCTTTGGGGGCCATGGCCACGGAAAGTAAGGTTGCAGAGGCCACTTATTGCATTGAACACGGTGCCGATGAAATTGATATGGTGCTCAATCTGGGCTGGTTAAAAGCCGGAAAGACAGAAAAGGTGACGGCAGAAATCAAAGAAATAAAAGGAGCCATTAAGGAAAAGATACTTAAGGTCATCATAGAAACCTGCTATCTGTCTCCTGAAGAAATCCGACTTGCCAGCAAATTGGTAATGGAAGGTGGTGCCGATTTTGTAAAAACTTCCACCGGATTTGGTACGGCAGGGGCTACCTTTGAAGCTGTATCCCTCATGAAAAAAGTAGTGGGGAATACTGTCAGGATCAAAGCGTCCGGAGGCATCAAGGATAAAGAAACGGCTTTAAAATATATAGAAATAGGTGTATCGCGGATAGGAACCTCCTCCGGTGTTGCCATGATGAACCCTTAATAACAAGAGCTTATGAGCGTACATATCAATGCCAAAAAAGGGGAAATCGCCGATACCGTTTTAATGCCCGGGGATCCCTTGCGCGCCAAATGGATCGCCGAACATTTTTTAAAAGACGTCATTTGCTACAATAATATCCGGGGAATGTTGGGGTTCACCGGAACCTACAATGGCCGAAAAATATCTGTACAGGGGAGCGGAATGGGGGTACCTTCGTCCTTGATCTATTATCATGAACTCATTGCAGAATACGATGTTAAGACCATCATACGCGTAGGGACGGCCGGAAGTTATCAGAAAGACCTTGGACTAAGGGATGTGGTACTGGCGATGGCGGCCTCGACTACCTCCGCTATCAACAACCAGGTATTTGGCAGTGCCCATTTTACCCCTACCGCCAATTTCGACCTCTTTAAAAAAGCATTGCTCTATGCAGAAAAGCAAAAGATGCCCATAAATGCAGGGAATGTCCTTACCAATGATGTTTTTTATGAGGAGGATCCGGACAATTACAAGAAATGGGCCGCCCATGGAGTGCTTTGTGTTGAAATGGAAACAGCCGGACTCTATTCAATTGCTGCCAAAAAACAGGTAAGGGCACTGTCTATCCTTACAATTTCTGATTCCCTTGTAACTCGTGCCACTACCACCTCTGATGAACGAGAGACCAGTTTCAGGAACATGGTAGACATTGCATTAAACATTGTATAATAGAAAACAATAGGAATGGAACGGATGATGCTATGAAAAAAAGTGAGCAAATGGACCGTTTACAACCAGATGATGCTACCTTTTTAGCAGGACCCTTATCCAGGATCCAGGAATTCCTGTTTACCCTTCGGGTGCAAGCCAGTTTTATTAAAGGGTTTAGAAAAATGCACTTTATAGGGCCTTGTGTTACCATCTTTGGCTCTGCACGGTTCGAAGCTGATAACGTTTACTATAAAAAAGCAGAAGAAATTGGTGCTGCAATGGCAACACTTGGTTTTACGGTCATGACAGGGGGAGGACCCGGGATCATGGAAGCTGCCAACAAGGGGGCCTATGAAGCCGGAGGGTATTCCGTAGGCTGCAATATCATCCTGCCTTTCGAACAAAAACCCAATCCATACCTGTACAGATGGATCGATATCCCCTACTTTTTTGTCAGGAAATTTTTATTGCTAAAGTATTCTTATGCGTTTATCGTATTGCCGGGGGGTATAGGTACCCTTGACGAGCTCTTCGAATCGCTCACCCTCATTCAAACCAAAATGATCCAAAATTTCCCGGTGGTTATTTTCGGGGCTGAATACCACAAAGAGTTGTGCCATCATATTCAGGTAATGGCCGAAAATGAGAGCATAAGTCCGGAAGATATGAAATTGCTATTTATTACAGATTCTGTTGAAGACCTGGTGCAACATATTCAAACCCATGCTATACAACGTTTTAATCTGGTGAAGAAACCCCGAAGGCCAAGGTGGTGGCTTGGGGAAAAAGACAAAGACCCGAATACCGTTAGTGCCAAATAATAAGCCTATCTTACTACTAACGATGGAGGCAAGAACGACACTTTCAAACCGAAAAGACATCCGCTTACTGGTTACTTCTTTCTATGAAAAGATCAGGAAAGACCCTGTGTTGGGGCCTGTTTTCAATAGCATTATCCTTGACTGGGAAGGGCATTTTGATCTTTTGACCGATTTTTGGGAAAGTCAGCTCTTGGTGAAGCGAAGCTATCTCGGCAACCCAATTGAAGTACATCAGGAGGTAGATACAAAGATGAACCACACCATTACGCCTGAACATTTTGGTCTTTGGCTCAACCTTTGGTTTGAGACCCTCGATGAACTTTTTACAGGGGAATTGGTATGGATCGCTAAAAATCGAGCTCAAAAGATGTCTACGATGCTATTTATAAAGATCTATGAACATCGTGTAAAAAAATAAGCTTCTTCTTTCCTATGGTTCATCATCACCTCAAACAAATAGATGCAAAAGCCATTTATTCCAGCTGTGGCAGCTATAGATACCAACTTTCTTTAACTTATACCGGGAAAGAACATGAACAAACCCTGTGTATCATCATGCAAAACCCAAGCGTTGCAGGAAGTAAATTCGCTGACAAATCAGTTCAATTTCTAGAAAAGCTGATCTTTGAAAAGGATTACCCCCAGTTCAGAAAAGTATCTAAGATTCTGATCGTAAATCAATTTGCCCGTATACAAACTAAAAATTTTAAGGGCCGACTTACGGATGTTGGTCCTGAGAACGACAAACACCTTCAGAACGCTATACGCAATTCAGATGGCATCTTACTTGCCTGGGGAAAGAACAATCCCTTTGAAAAAAGACAGCAAGACATCATGCGAATGATAAAAGTGCCTACAAACAAAAAGGTATGGGTAACAAAAAAACATCCCTCCAGGGGATATTATCAGGATTTCATTATGCCCCATACTTATTAAAAATCCTTTCTTTTTGCCTTAAAGGCCAATCTCCAGATTGGTAAGACGGTCCAAATGATCAGCATCAGCATGGAAATCAGGAAACCGGTATCGGTCCCAAAGAACTGTTTAAAAATAGCGCCTGTATATCCTAAAAGTGCAGAAATATCTAATTTAAGAAGAATTAGTGTTCTGGAGAGATCTATAGGATTGAGCATGGTAGCTGCCAGTGAAAATTTATCGAGTGGATACTCTTCAAAAATTATCAGCGACATTAAAAACAATCCGTCATAAATCACAGCTAAAAAGAGCCATAGTAACACAGCGTAACCAAAGCCTTTAATTTTGTTCTCATTTGAAACCGCAATATTAAAAGCGAGGGCAGTGAATATTAGTGTCAGAAAGGACCCCGTTACCAACAAAAGAGAAAAATCAAAGATGGCATCACTTTTAAGGAGACCATATAAAACAAAAGGAATCCCCAATCCAAATACCAGGCTAAAGGTTAGAGAACAGGCCACCCCTAGATATTGCCCAAGAAAGATGGATGACCGCGGAGTAGGTTGCGCCATTAATAGTTCTGTAAACTCTTTCGAATTGTAATAATACATAATGCCAAAAATAGTCCCGATAAGTGGCACCAGTACAATAATGACGTTCATCAGGGTAATAACTGCCTTAGAGACATCATTGTTCAGAAACAGCAATACAAATCCCAATAACAAATAGAACAGGAAATAGACATAGCTCCATCTGCTTCTTATGAGATCGTAAAAACTATATTTTAAGATCTTAAGCATGTACAGGAGTGGAAGTTATAGCCGCAATGGCGTGTTCAAGGTCGTTTTGGCCTGTCTTTTTTTGCAGATAGGAAATTCCACCTTTAAAATAAATAGTGCCTTCCAGCAGGTAAATGATCTCATCCGCAACCTCGGCGACAAATTGCATAATGTGTGAACTTATTAAAATTGTTTTCCCTTTTGTACGCTCTTCTCTGATGAGGTTTTTGAGTTTAATAAGTGATGCGGGATCTAATCCCGTTGTGGGCTCGTCCAGTATCAGCAGTGGGCTATTGAACATAAAGGTAAGTACTATATTCACTTTTTGCTTAGTTCCTCCGGAGAGCGTTGCCAACCTTTTATTCATAGAGGGTTCCAGTCCAAAAAGGGATACTAATTCGTCTTGTCTATCATCCTGTTGTCTGAGATCTTTGATCATTTTAAACAACTCTTTTACTTTTATATTTCCCGGGAAATTAGCGATCTGCGGAAGATAATTGATTTGTTTACGGTAACGCCATGTATTTTTTATGGGCGCTCCCATCACATTAATAGTTCCTTTATTTGGCAGAACCATTCCCAAGATGCATTTGATAAGCGTCGTTTTGCCAGATCCATTTGGTCCCAGGATGGCATAGATTCCACCTTCCTCAATTTGAAGGTCCAGGCCTGTCAGGACCTGATTCTTACCAAATCTCTTATATAAAGAGTGTACTTCTATCATTTTTGTTTTTTCATCAATGGGTTAGCATCCAGGAGTTTATCCGGAGTAAAAACAGGTGAGACTTTTTCAGAAAAATCAATGATATCCATAAATAAACTTCGCAACAGAACAATGGTCTCAGGGGTTCGGTTTACAATATATGAAAACAGTTTAACGGGTCTGTAAGGAACATCCCCAACTCCGTCCTTGTTCAGATCGTAGCCGGTGTAATCACTCCAATAATTTTGATCAAACACATTGTCATTCATTTTGCTATTATACGATATGTCGAATGAATTATAAAGGAAATTATTGTTTCTGAATGAATTCGTATAACAGGCCCCCAGAACTTTTACGGCCCATCCATTTCTGATAAAACTGTTGTTGGTGTATTGAATTCGGTTCGAGCCTTCGATATTGATCCCTATGGTATTTTCTTCAAAGGTATTCCCAATTATTTCAGCATCATTAATTTCCTTTAGCAACATCCCAAAGGCAGCGGATCCCCAATTTTTTCGGAATATATTGTTAAGCATTTTAATCCGCTTTGAAAACATGACAGCCACCCCGGCACCATTATTCTCAAAGGTATTGTTAGCGTAAACATCATCGTTTGAGAACATAAAATGAAGGCCATACCTCAAATTTTTGGTGCTTATATTATTCTCTATGACAATATTGTCTGAAAATTCCAGATAAATTCCATCTCGGACTCCCTGTACAATATTCCGGTCTACTACTACATTTTTTGAATACCAAAGTTGTATCCCATTACCGGAATTATACTCATCAACGGCATCGCCAATTATCTTGTTGTTATAGACCCTTCCGTTATTAGATCTTTCCAGATAGATCCCAAAAAACAATTTTTCAAGCACCACATTCTGTATCAGGTAGTTCTCGCTTTTTACAACCCTGATGGCTGCCCAGTCTGTAGTATAACTTGTCCCAACATTCACAATAAAGAGTCCGTCTACCGTAACACTGTCTGAAACTATGCGAATGATCTCCCCCTGATCCTCCCCATCGATGATTGGGTAAGCTTCACCACGCAAGGTAATGGGTTTATCTATGATGATATTAAATTCGTGATATCTGCCTTTCTTTATTAGTAAAGTATCGTGCTTTGATGCTTTCGAAATGCCTTCCTTTATAGATTTTACCCGGCAACTAGAGCACACCTCAATGACCTTTGGCTGCTGAGCTTCCATTGCAAAACACAATACCCCTAAAAAAATAAATAAGACTCCCTTCATTGAAAATTCTATCTGATTATCAAAAATTTGGAATTTTCATTGGCCCGAACCCAATGTTTAGTTTCTTTAGGGAAACTAAAATGCTGCTGGGTGCTAAGATTGAAGGTTGTTCCGTTGATGTGAAATTCTATCGCTCCTTCAAGAACGACCAATTGTGCGTCCTTTGGAGAAGTATGTTCCGGGAACAAAGCTTCCTTTTCCAATGAAATACTGAGAATTTCCAATGCGCTTGTTTTTACCAAATTTGTTACTTGGAGTTTATGGTATTTCCGGGTTTTTATTTCGTCACTTATGAGGTACATACTCGCAGATTAATTGATTTATTCCTTAAAACGATCCTGTAATTCTACCCAGGTTAAAAGTACTCCCCCATTCTCAACATGGACCCTTTCAGCGACTTCTTTGCTCTTAAAAGCTGTGAGAAACTCACCCATAGGACTTGGAATATTCTTGCTGATAAGATATGTAGCCTCTTTGGCATTGATCAATTCTCCGGGGGCGTTATAATCATTGACCAGGAAAATGGCAACCGTTGATTGATCTATTTCTTTTAAATAGTTCATCATACATTCGGTGGCATCAAATTTAAATACCTTGCCTTTATCAGTGACAAATTGTGCAGCATGTTGTGTATCCACTATGGTCATACTGCAAAAGTGACAACCATCACTCCCATAGTTGATGGGTGCCGGACCGATATTACAGGAAGACAGTCCCATTATTAATAAGCCAACAATGCAATAGCTATATTTCATATTCTTCTGGTTTCCTTTTTTGTTACTTCTTATTCATTCCAAACTGGTCTGCTTCTGTTTTCTGCCAACAAAAAAGGCCACTACAGTTAACATCATCCCTGTGAACATAAACCATGCGCCTGTTGAAGGTAAGGAAGTAACATCAAAATTCAACATTTTAGTGTGCCCAAAAAGAGGTGGTTTATAGGTCATAGGCGTTCCGTCCGGATTGGCAAGCTTCATGATGGCATGTGGATCCAGATTGGTTCCGTAATCAACCATCCATTCATTAAAATCATACATCCCAAGAACCCCCAGAACAGACATAAGGATAAACCAGCCTAAGAACCATTTATAGCTCAGCTTACCAAAAAAGCCCAGCAATCCGATAAGAGTTCCAAGAAATATCATGATTCCTATAACCAATGGAAACGTACTAAACTCCCACATCTCTTCTGGCTTGGGCAAGGTCTTCATTCCAATATAATGATTAAGACCATCTATATTCTGGATGTCGAACTCATTTACATCTCTAATACCATCGATATGAATATAGATCCCTAAGGGATCGGGATACTGGGGTGCTCCCAACATGATGTTCCACAAGGGAAAGACGAATAATCCCATCAATAACAAAGGACCTATCATCATGATAATACTCGCTTTTTTCATCTCTCTTTTTCTTTAAATAGGCTCAAAATAGACATAGGTATCACTCATTAAGTCTTTATTAATAGTTAAAAAGCGGGCAGGTTTTAGGAAACTACCCGCTTTTAAGTCGACTATATTTATGAGGATTTTAAAGTCACTACTCCCCCAAAGACCAGGATAAATCAATGTTTGAATTTGCAGGAGATACCCTTACATAACCTTGCATTTCCTGATGTAGGGCAGAACAGAAGTCTGTACAGTAAAATGGCCATACCCCAACCTTTTTAGGCTCCCAAATAGAGGTTTTGGTTTGCCCAGGCATTACCAATATCTCTGATGAATTCTGACCAATGATGGAAAAACCATGTGGTACGTCAAAATCTTGTTCATGATTGGTAATATGGAAATATACCTTATCCCCAACTTTTACACCCTCTATATTATCTGGGGTAAAATGACTACGTATGGTTGACATATAGATATGTACCTCATTACCATTACGCTCTACCCTCGCCTTGTCTGGAGTTAGGGTTGCATAAGGATGCTTGTTTTCATCTAACCTGTAGATCTTTTTAGATTTAGGCGCCAACAACTCAGCAGGACAACCAGCCGCATAATGGGGTTCCCCATGAGTTGGGAAATCATAGATAAGTTCCATTTTTTCTCCAGAGATATCATAGATCTGTGCGGAATGTTCCATTTCCGGTCCTGTTGGTAAATAACGGTCTTTTGTGATCTTGTTCATAGCCACCACGTACTTGCCGAATGGCTTTCTGGAATTACCTCCGGGGATCATTAAGTGACCTACGGAATAGTAAGTGGGTTTTCTATCAATGACCTCCCAGGTCCCCACTTTCCACTTAACCACTTCTGAAGAAATAAAGAAGGTAGTATAGGCATTCCCTTTATCGTCAAATTCGGTATGAAGTGGTCCTAATCCTCCACTTTTTACAGTACCAGCCAGTACTTCCTCAAACTTCAGAATGGGAATACCATAGGCTTCTCCATCAAATTTTTCACCTTCTATGGCTGCCAGCATTTTATCAAAAGAGTGTATTGTAATGTCAGCAGACAATTTACCGGCACCAATAATATATTGCCCAGTTGGATCTACATCACAACCGTGTGGTGATTTAGGAGTAGGCAAGAAGTACACTGATCCAGGTATTTTTGTTGGATCTACCGTAATAACTTCTTTTTTCATGGTAGAAGTTCCTGTATGCGTTTCCTCATTATACACGTTGTGTGCATAATTGGCTGGCATCTTGGTCCCTCCTCCATTTTTAACATACTCTTCAATTTTCTTCCAGTTTATAGCGGCGATAAAATCCTTGTCATTTTGTGAAGCCATAACTTCCAACAAAGAATTTGCCTCTTCTGTGTTATAGGTTGAAAAGAAGAACCATCCGTGCGATTTTCCACGACCGGGATGTGAAAGGTCATAATTGAACCCGGGCATAAGGATCTGGAATTCAAGATTCATATGACCATCGTCTGGAGCTACACTAATAAATGACAAAGCACCTTTAAAATTCCCCTTGTATTCATTAATGGGCATATCGCGCTGTGGTACAGGTACTGAAAATCTTGTTCCTGCAACTACGTACTCGGTATTTTCTGTGATAAAAGAAGAACTGTGATTCCCGGCACTGTTAGGAATTTCCATGATCTCTTCAGTCTCAAAAGTACTCAGGCTCACTCGGGCAATACGAGGCGTATTGTTCCCGTTCACAAAGATCCATCGGCCATCGAGTTCTCCGTTGGTTTGAGAGATGTCCGGATGATGCAGATCATCCCATGGAACGAATCCAAAGGAAGTATTCAACATAGGTTTGGTTTCTTCAGAATACCCATACCCTGAAGTTGGAAATTGCGAGAAAACGGGTATTTCTTTAAACATCCGTCCAGATGGAAGACCGTAAACGGTAAGGTTACCGCTATATCCTCCTGAAAGGAAAGCGTAGAATTCATCTTGTTCCCCAGGGGCCACATACACCTTTTCTGCAGCGCTGGATGACAATGCCCCATTAGAGGACTTGCCTGCATCATTACAACCGGTAAATACCATCGCCAGTCCTAACAAAGCAAGTGCGGAATATTTCATTTTTTTCATTGTATCTATTTTTATAGTTTAATTGATATCTATTATTCTTTGGCCGGAGGCAGCATTACCTTATCCACAACATGGACAATTCCGTTACCTGCTGGTATACTGGCAATGATCTTGGCTCCGCCTACATAAACCTCCCCATCTTTTACCTCAACAGCCACATTCTGATCATTGGCCTGGCCTAAACTTTTGAACTTCATTATAAACTCTTTACTGTAATTACCTGGGGTTACATGGAATTTCAAAATATTAGCCAAAGCATCCTTATTTTCAGGCTTAAGAAGATCATCTACTGTACCTTCAGGAAGGGCTGCAAATGCTTCATTGGTAGGAGCAAATACCATCAAAGGGCCAGCGTTCACAAGAACATTCTCGAGATCAGCTGCCTGAACAGCGGCAACCAACGTTGTATGGTCTGGTGACCCTATTGCTATATTTAAAACATTAGGTGTGGATTCATCATCCTCAATAAAGGCCTGGCCTTGCTCTTTCGCTTCAGATGTTGTGGCTGAAGGCGAAGTATCTACTGTTCCCGATTTGGCTTCATTCTTACAATTAGATACGAGACCTAATAAAAGAATAGACATTCCTAAAATCAATAACGTGTTTGTTCTTTTCATTGGTTTGGATATTATAGGGTTCTGAAATATTCTAAAATGGAACGGGTCTCCTCTACGGTCAAATTTTGATTGGCCATGGCAGCACCGTTAAACTCAATAAGAAGGTCCTTGGCACACCGATCTTGTTCTGTCATCAATTTGGGGTCCAGGATCATGTTCATGATCCATTCCGGACTCCTTCTTTCCAAAATACCTTTTGGTGAAGGGCCAATAAATCGTTTGTCAATTTTATGACATGCCAAACAATTCGTTTTAAAGATAGCTTCGCCGGCAGCAGCCATTTCGGTGTCAATTTGAGGATCGAGCGTGATCTCTTTGATCTGCCCCACCCCTTTCTCATCGAGTGTTATACGCTGAGATGCCGGTACTACCTTGGTCTCTGTAGATGCCTCAGTTGATTGCTCAGCAGCCTTACTCCTATCTACGCTAAAGCCTTCTTTTTTCTCTTCCTTCCCCCCACAACTAATGAGGAGCAAAGAAAACAACAGGGCCATACTTTTAAAGATTGATTTCATATTTGTTTAGAGTTATAATAATGAGCAAAAATAGCAGGAGAAAGAAGTAAATAACATGATAAAAATCATATTTCGGATATTAATATCTTTTTATGTTTATATTTAATTTATTAGATTGCACTTATGTTAAGTAATTCTTCCAAATACGCGCTAAAGGCTGTTCTGTATTTAGCACAGCATTCCAATGAGAATAAAAAACTTATGGTAAAAGATCTTAGTGAAGCTGTGGATGTTCCCAAGGCCTACCTGGCGAAACTATTGCAAGACCTTTCCCGGCATGCTATTATTTCAGCTACCAAGGGACCTAAAGGAGGCTATTTCCTCACCCCTGAGAACAAACAACTTCCATTATTCAGTATTATCGAAGTTATCGATGGCATAAAAAGAATTGAGTCTTGTATCCTTGGGCTAGAACAATGCAATGAACAAGCACCCTGCCCGCTGCACCATTATGTAAGCACCCCTAAATCACTCTTATTGGACACGTTCAAGAAAATGACGATACAGCATCTTTGTGAAGACATAGAACAAAACAGGTCTTTTTTCCCTCTGTAAAATGCTTTGCATGCAGGAAACCTGTTTAACCCTATTAAAAGAAAATAGAAAAAGGATGCGTACCAAGCATCCCTTTTCTATTTCATAAATTATAATTAGTACTGCTAAATTTTGAAGGTCATTACCGGTATTTTAGAATGATTGGTTATGTCTTCCCCTATACTTCCCATAAAGAAATGCGATAGTCCTTTCCTGCCATGGGTAGGAATGCCAATGAGGTCTGCATGTATGCTTTCGCTATAATTCAGGACACCTTTTTCCACACTGTAATCATTGTATATTTCAACCTTAACATCCACTCCGGATTTTTCTAAGTATTTGGTGATTTTCTCACGGGCATCGATTGTACTTAGGAAATCATCTCCGGGGGTATTGATATACACCATATGAAGTTTGGCTCCCAACTTTTTGGCAAAATCCTTGGCTTTCTGGAAAGCACCCAGGCTTTCGCTTTTGAAATTGCAGGCAAAGACAAAGTCATCTATTTTAAATCCTTCCAGCTCATCTTTCACCACCAATACGGGAATTTCCGAATTTCGCACCACTTTTTCTGCATTGGAGCCTACAAAGATCTCTTTCAATCCATCGGTCCCATGAGAACCCATGATGATCAGATCTGCCCCATGCTTCTCAGCAATATCATTAACCTCGCCAAACACTTTAAAATGTTTTATAACGGGTGTTACCTTGATCCCTTTAAGGTAAGGTTTTTCCAAAAATTCGCCCAGGCGTTTCTCCGCCATTTTCAGCAAGAATACCGTCTGCTCCGGATGAAAACCCTCCGATGAGGTGATCATCGCTTCATTTAACTCCAGCATATGCAAAACCAATATTTCCAAGCCCTGTTTCTTGGCAAGGGAAGCGGCTGCCTTTAAGGCAAATTCAGATTGTTCTGAGAAATCTACTGGTACAATGATTGTTTTCATGTGTTCTTTTTAAGGGTTAAATGGTCATAGAAAAAATCCTTTTCTCCGGAGCTTTCCTATGCAACAAAAGATCGAAGGCCATACATACATTTCGAACGAATGGTCTTCCTAATTCAGTAACGCTCACTTTGTTATTATTAGTATCTATCAATCCGTCTAATTCCATTTCTTCCAGGTGCTCTAAAACAAGCGGGAGCTGTTCAAACTGTTCTTCCTCATTTTCCCAGGAGGTCTCCAATGTGCACATTAGGTTCAAAATGTGACGCCGGATAATAAGGTCTTCCTTTGTTAGTTTGTGACCACGGTAAATGGGAATGATATCATGGTCTACCAAATGCTGATATTCTTCGAGACTCTTTACATTTTGGGCAAAACTATACCAACTGTCACCAATGCTGGAGGCCCCGAGGCCTATCATCAATTGTGTTTTGGATGCAGTATATCCCATAAAATTACGATGCCCCTTCCCTTCTGTAAAGGCCTTATACAGGGAGTCGGATTGTAAGGCAAAATGGTCCATCCCTATTTCATAATAACCTACTTCTGCCAACCATTGTTTCCCGAGTTCATATTGCTGCCTTTTAACTTCAGGGGTAGGAAGATCTTCTTCTTTAAAGCCCCGCTGTCCATTCCCTTTTAGCCAGGGTACATGGGCATAACTGTAAAACGCCAGCCTATCCGGACGTAATTCCCTGGTTTTGCTGATGGTTTCCTTTACATCTTCGATGGTTTGATGCGGTAACCCAAAGATGATATCATGCCCTACGGAGGTATACCCTATTTCACGAGACCAATCGGTTACGTTTTTGACATTTTCAAAGGGTTGCACCCTGTGGATGGCTTCCTGTACTTTTTCACTGTAATCCTGCACCCCATAGCTCACCCTCCTGAAACCAAGATCGTATAGGACCTGCAGGTGTTCTTTCGTCGTGTTATTGGGATGCCCCTCAAAACTGAATTCATATCCTTCTGCCTTTTCTGCATGACGGAAGATCCCATTGATCAGTGTTTGCAGGTTTTCAGGAGAAAAAAAAGTGGGGGTACCGCCGCCCAGGTGCAATTCCTTGATCCGGGGTTTGGCGGCAAAGAGGTCGCAATAGAGTCGCCACTCCTTTAAAACAGTCTTTATGTAAGGTACTTCCACCTCGTGTTTTTTCGTTATTCGCTTGTGGCATCCACAGAAAGTACACATACTCTCACAATAGGGCAAATGGATATACAGGCTTATCCCTTCACTTTCATTGCTTTCCTCAAAACTTCTTTGGAGGCTTTCCCTCCAGGCCTTTCCTGAAAAATTTGAGACGTCCCAATATGGCACCGTTGGATAGCTGGTATAACGGGGTCCGGGGATGTTATATTTTTGAATGAGGTTTGGCATACGTTCGTGTGTTTCCCCAAAAATACAGGGAGTAGTTCAGGAAAAATATGATAAAAATCATCTTAAGACCGTCACAGCAGCCTTCATGGTAAACTGGTGTTCAAATTTCAAGTCCTTAGTAAGTGTCCTTTAACCAGTTGTAGGGTTCCCTTTTCATCCACAAACCCCTGGTAAAGTCGGGGAAATCCTGAGGAGTACCCGCATGTGCAATGGAAGCTTCCGAAAGTGGTGTAACCGCACTCCAGGCAGCAGCATCATAGGCATCCAGAGGTGGTGTAATATTGGCTTTCGCCGATTCTACAAATGCGTGTAACACAAAGAAGTCCATCCCGCCGTGACCTGCCCCTGCGGCATATTCCCCGTATTTTTTCCAAAGCGGGTGGTCGTATTGCTCCAGCCAGGAATCGGCTTTATCCCATCGGTGGGGTTCCGATTTCCCTTCTACATAGATGCGGTTTCCATCTACTTCCCAAAGCCCGTTCGCCCCCTGCACCCTGAAGCCCAATGAATATGGCCTTGGCAGATTACAGTCGTGCGTAATAATGATGGTCTCCCCTTTAGCTGTGTCTATGGTGGTGGTGATAACATCGCCTTGTTTAAATTTCACTTTCGCGTTGGGATGGTCCTCTCCGCCATTTTTTACTACATAGTTGTGTAAGCCAATCCCTTTGGAGGCATGGGAGGTCAGGGATAGGAAGCGGTTGCCACGGTTCACATCGGCCATGACGGCTACAGGTCCCAATCCATGAGTGGGATATACGTCTGCATTCCGCTTCACCGAATGTTCTGTACGCCACCTGGCTTCAGAAATGGCCTTCTCTCCAAACTCCACTCCACCACCATAGGGTTGTTTTCCATCATTGAATTTTACTTCGCGAAGATCGTGCTGATAGCCACAACGAAAATGGACCAATTCTCCAAATACGCCTTGTTTTACCATATTTAAGACCGCCAGAATGTCCCTCCGGTAATTTACATTCTCCAGGATCATCATATGGGTCCCCGTTTCTTCATGGGTATTCACCAGGTCCCAGCACTCTTCCAACGTATTGGCTGCCGAAACTTCCACGCCTGCGTATTTTCCAGCTTTCATGGCATCAACGGTCATGCGGGTATGCCAAAGCCAGGGGGTGGCAATGATCACGGCATCTACTTCTTTCAACTCCAGAAGGTTGTGGTAATCATACGCATTGCTTCCAAAAACCTTAGGCGCTATGGCTCCGGCTTCCTGCATATGTTTTTTCGCCAGGGAAATCCGTTCCGGATCTATATCACAAATGGCCGTTATGACTACATCCTTGCGGTCCAATAAATTTCGCAAATGATTCGTGCCTCGCAGGCCTACCCCTATTAACCCCACCCTCAGTTTCTCATTTTGGGAAGGACCATAGTAAGCAGACGTGAGGTTGGGTAACAGACTAAGCCCTGCCCCCAGGATAGCCGTATTTTTTATGAAATTTCTTCGGTTGCTCATATTGATTTGTTTAACATACAGGTTATTAAATTATGAATTTCTTTAGCACCTCCCTTGAATTGCCCCATAAAAACTTATTTTTGCGCTCAAAAGCGATCTATATGACCTTACTGTTGATGGCTGCCGGACGAGGCAGCAGGTACGGAAAATTAAAACAATTCGATGGCCTGGGCCCTAATGAAGAATTCCTGATGGAATTCAGTATCTACGATGCCCTTGAGTATGGCTTCGATCATATTGTGGTCGTTACCCAGAAAGACAATGTCTCTTTCCTCAAAGAATATTTGTCGGAAAGGTTATCCGATGCTATTACCCTGGACGTAATTGCACAGGAGCTATCCGATCTGCCGGAGGGGACCAGTTTCTCGGGCGAACGGGCAAAACCATGGGGAACCGCCCATGCCGTTTGGACAGCCAGGAATGTCATAAAGGGACCTTTTGCCGTGATCAATGCAGATGATTATTATGGTAAAAAGGCGTATAAAAATGCCGCTGATTTTATTTATAGCAATCCCGGAAATGAATCCTTCGGACTTGTCGCCTATACCCTCAGGGATACCTTGTCAGAATTTGGTTCTGTCTCCAGAGGGGTATGCAAACAAGCCGGCAGTGCCTTGCTCTCCGTTGAAGAGCGTACAAAAATAGAACAGCAGGCAGACGGGATCATCGATACGGATTCCGGGATCCGTTTCAATGGGGATGAGCTGGTCAGTATGAATTTCTGGGTTTGCAGACCTGCGATCTTCGATCAGATAGAACAAGATCTGCGCACCTTCCTGGCCGAAAACAAGGAAATGGAAAAAGGCGAAGTGTACCTGCCTTTTGTGATTCAAGCCATGTTGCAGGCAAACAAAACATCAGTGGAGGTTATCCCTTCCGAGAGCATGTGGTTTGGCGTCACCTATGCCGATGATAAGGAAAAGGCCATGGCCCACTTACAGCAGATGACCACGGAGGGGAGCTATACCTCACCCCTTTGGCATAAGAAGCATTCCTAATCTCTTATAAATGGATCCTGTCCGCGCTCAAAAGGCCCTTGAACATTTTGTCATAGAGCGAAAAAACTATCAGGTAGTCCCTGTACAACAGGGGTACATCAATGACACATTTAGAATTGAGTTTAAGGGCGATCCGTTATTTATCCTTCAATGCCTGAACAAGGCTGTTTTTCCTGATATCAGGGCGTTGATGCAGAATCTGGAAACAGTACTTCCGGCAGTACGACAGGAAGGCTATTCCTCTTTTGAGCTGATGCCTACCAAGGCCAGAAAACCCCTTTATGAAGATGACGAGGGCGATCTCTGGCGATTGATGACCTATGTGCCCGACAGTATTTCTTATAATACCACCAGTCAACCGGCCATTGCCTATGAGGCAGGGAAGCTCCTGGGTATTTTTCACAGGCTGCTTGAAAAAGTGCCAACCGCGTCACTAACCATCATCATTCCTGATTTCCATTCCCTGGAAAAGCGCCTCGCCCAGTTTGAAAAAGCATTGCCGGTTGCTTCAAAAGAACGATTGGAAAAAGCGAACGAAATGATCGCCTATGTGGAGGCAACGGTACCTTATCTGGCCCTTGACCCAAAAATTAAAATCCCATTACGCTGTTGTCATAACGACACCAAACTCAATAATATGCTGTTCTCAAAAAAAAACGGGAAAGCCCTTTGCCTGATCGACCTGGATACGCTTATGCCCGGCTACTTCCATTATGATTTCGGGGATGCCGTGCGCACCCTGGTGAATCCGGCCGAAGAGGACGAACAGGACCTTGAAAAAATTACCTTCGACCTGCAGATGCTGGAATCAACCCTCGAGGGTCTTAAAGACAGCGGTCTTCAACTTACAGCAACAGAAAAGTCGCTGCTTTCCTATGGGGTAATACTGATGCCTTTTTTACACGGTTTGAGGGCTCTAACCGATTATCTGGAACAGGATCGGTATTACAAAGTGTCTTTTCCTGAACAAAACCTGCAGCGAAGTAAAAGCCTGTTCACTTTTTGCCAGAAGGCTATAGAGAACAGGGATCGCATCAGCGAAATGGTCAAAAAGATCCTGAACTAGTTTTCCTATTTAAAGGCATTGTATCCGGTGATGTCTGCGCCGGTGATCAGCAGGTGGATGTCATGGGTACCTTCATAGGTAATGACGGATTCTAAATTCATCATATGGCGCATAATGCTGTATTCTCCTGTGATACCCATACCGCCCAAAACCTGACGGGCTTCCCTGGCAATCTTGATAGCCATATCCACATTGTTTCGTTTGGCCATGGAGATCTGTGCTGTGGTAGCCTTTCCTTCATTCTTCAACTGGCCTAAACGAAAGGCCAGCAATTGGGCTTTGGTGATCTCGGTGATCATCTCGGCCAATTTCTTTTGTTGCAATTGAGTAGCAGCAATTGGTTTGCCAAATTGCACCCGTTCCTTGGCATAACGCAAGGCCGTATCATAACAATCCATGGCAGCGCCAATGGCTCCCCAGGCAATCCCGTAACGGGCAGAATCCAGACAACCAAGAGGGGCTCCCAATCCGCTTTTCCCCGGTAACAGGTTTTCCTTAGGGACCTTTACGTTATCAAAAATAAGCTCCCCGGTAGCCGAGGCCCTCAATGACCACTTATTATGTGTTTCAGGGGTAGAGAATCCTTCCATGCCCCTTTCCACGATCAATCCGTGGATGCGTCCTTCTTCATTCTTGGCCCATACCACGGCGATATCGGCAAAAGGCGAATTGGAGATCCATAGTTTGGCCCCGTTCAGCAAGTAGTGGTCGCCTTTATCTTTGAAATTGGTCACCATACCTGCCGGATTCGATCCATGATCGGGTTCCGTCAGGCCAAAACACCCCATAAGTTCCCCGGTGGCCAGTTTGGGCAAGTATTTTTTTCGTTGTTCCTCCGATCCATACGCATGAATAGGATACATGACCAGGGATGACTGTACGGATGCCGTAGAACGCACCCCACTGTCTCCCCGTTCTATCTCCTGCATGATCAGGCCATAACTGATCTGGTCTAACCCGGCCCCACCGTATTCTACCGGAATATATGGACCAAAGGCCCCGATCTCTGCTAACCCTTTCAGGATCTGCTTAGGGAACTCGGCCTTTTGCGCGTATTCCTCAATGATAGGCGATATATCGCGTTTTACCCATTGACGGGCTGCATCGCGAACCAGGAGATGTTCGTCACTTAATAATTCATCTAAATTATAATAATCGGGAGCTTCAAAAAGGTCGGGCCTCATACGTCTTATTTTTTTCAAAGGTACTTAAAGGCGCGTAACAAACCAATGGCCCTGGCGTAGAATTTAGGTGGTCTTATTCCTGTTTTTTTCGCTGCTTACTGATTGAGAAAATGGGCCAGTAAGGAGTGAAAATGGTGCACCCCTTTTTCACGGGTTGGAGAAAACCTACCTGCTTGGTAAAAGGCAGAACGTATCCCCTTATGCACCCCTTCCACCACTGCCTCGTCTTCCATCTCCACCTTGTCCAGGCCTGTTCCCGCTCCTTTGTCCAACCTGGTAGCATCATGGACATAACTGACAAATGAGACCTTGGTTCTATTATGTTCTAAAGGTTGTACCAGGTTTACAGACAGGCCCCATGGATAAAAATTGAACATCATATTGGGAAATACCCAGTAGTAATAGGCTGCAACCTTCTTCCCATGATCCGGATGTCCTTCCGGGAAATCGAACACCTCTTCCGATCCGGCGGCATACCCTATCTGTAGATTGCAATGCTCATAGAGAACCGTTTCATAATCGCCATAGTCGAGTACCGCATTCAGGTCCTCATGAACAAAAGGGATATGAAACCCCTCCAGGTAATTATCACAATACAGGGCCCAGTGGGCATTGATGTTATAATCCTTGCTCCGGCTGGTATCGCGCACAAACTGATGCAGCGGCAAAAAACCCACCCGTTCGTTCATCGCATCGATGACCGATTGAAAATCGAAGGCCGGGTTAAGGCCTGCGAACAGCAATGGCCCCCATTGGCGTATCGGAAAGGCATGAAGGTTGTCACAGTCGCGAGGAAAATCCTTTGTGTCCCTAAACTCCGGCATGTATTCAAAATGGCCATTGAGATTAAACCGCCTGCCATGGTAGCCACAGATGAGTTTTTTCGTTTGTCCTTCTTCCAATACTACCAGATTTCCCCTATGGGTACAGACATTGCTCAGGCAATGGATTCGATTGTCCTTGTCTTTTGTAAGCACCATGGGTTCATCCAAAAAGCCATCCAGCACCATAAAAGGATGCACGGCCCCATGGCCGTCTAACCCCTTATCGTCTCCGATCCATTGCCAGGATCTGTAAAAGATCTCTTTTTTGATGGCTTCAAAAACGTTGGGATCCCTGTAAAAAGAGGCGGGCAATGTATTCGCTTTTGTAATGTCCGGGTCTATGCTGAATTTTTGAGCCATTCTCCATTTAATTTGTACATTTAAAATTATGGATTTCTTTCCGAAAAACTATTCCCTTTATGTCTTTAACAAAACCCAAGAATAAATTAGGGATCTGGATGACCACTTCCCTGGTCATTGGAAACATGATAGGTGCCGGCATCTTTTTAATGCCTGCAGCTCTAGCAGAATATGGTGGCATCAGTATCCTGGGGTGGATTGCTTCTTCAATAGGCGCCTTATTATTAGCAACGGTTTTCAGCAGGCTAAGCACCATGGTTAAAAGTAAAAACGGCGGACCGTATGCCTTTTCCAAAATAGGCTTTGGGGATTATGTTGGTTTTTTGGTAGCCTGGGGGTATTGGATCGCCGTTTGGGTTGCCATGGCAGCTATTGCCATTGCCTTTGTTAGTGCCATGAGTATTTTCTTTCCGATACTCAATGAAAACCCATTGGTAGCCGTGCTTACAGGACTTGCTGCCATCTGGTTTTTAACCTGGGTAAATTCACGGGGTGTTCGCAATTCAGGAAAAATACAAGTGTTGACCACCCTGCTCAAATTGGCACCTATTGTTTTGATCATCCTGGGTGGATTTTTCTTTTTTAAGACCGACAACTTTATTCCCTTTAACAACAGTGATACCTCTGCAATGGGTGCTATAGCCATGACAGGAACACTAACCCTGTATGCATTCTTAGGGCTGGAAAGTGCTACGATACCTGCCGATAATGTGGATAATCCGGAGAAAACCATACCCCGTGCCACCATGCTGGGCACCATCATAACGACCATTGTTTACATACTAAGTACCGTGGTGGTCATGGGCATTGTTCCATTGGATGCCTTGTCAAAATCCCCAACGCCCTTTGCAGATGCCATGATGGTAATGACAGGGGAAACCGGAAGTTACATCATTGCGGGTGGTGCGGCCATAGCTGCTTTTGGGGCCCTCAACGGGTGGATTTTGATCCAAAGCCAGATTGCAAAGGCCATCTCCAAGGACGGGCTTTTCCCTAAGATCTTTCAAAAGGAAAGCAAAAAAGGGGTGCCGTTATGGGGTCTTATCATTGGAGGTTTACTGAGTTCTATTGTTATGCTCATGAATTATTCGGAAGGATTGGTAGAACAATTCAAATTTATAATACTCCTTTCCACCTTATGCACCCTGGTCCCTTATTTGTTCACGGCAGCAGCCTATGTAGCCATTTCGCTGGAACGCGATAAAACCAAAAAACCAAAGACCAGTATTTTCGTTTTAGGCGGATTAACCTTTGGCTATTCCATATGGGCCATATTTGGCGCAGGGGATAAAGCTGTTTTTTGGGGATTTATCCTGCTAATGATAGGCACCCCTTTCTATGTTTACTTAAAATGGAAACAACATAAACCAGAATAATTAGCTCACCAGATGAAATATACCATCCAATCTGAGTACCTCCCATTAAAGGAGGTTTACATAAAACCTGTTGTCAACGCTTTCATCAATGAACCCAAAATTGCAGCCGAATGGGCGTCCCTGAATTATTTGGGCAAACCAGATTTTAACAAGGCTAAACGGGAGTATGAAGCATTCCTTCAGGTGCTGACGGCCAGTGGGGCCCTTGCTGTACCAATGCCTTTAGATAGTTCCCTGTCACTTGATGCACTCTATTGTCGTGATGCCTCTATTGCCACGGATCATGGCATGATCCTCTGCCGGATGGGGAAGGCTGGTCGAATGACAGAACCCGAGGCCCACAGGAAGGTGTATGAAGAAGCAAATATCCCTGTCCTTGGTGCTATAGAATCACCCGGAACTGTGGAAGGTGGCGACGTGGCCTGGCTCGATGCGCATACGCTGGCGGTAGGCCATAGTTATCGTACAAACCAGGCGGGGATTGAGCAATTAAAAGCCCTGTTAACCCCCTTTGGGATCCAGGTGGTAGTAGCAGCCCTCCCCCATTTCAGGGGACCCGCTGATGTCTTTCATTTGATGTCTATCTTAAGTCCGGTGGATTCGAATCTGGCAGTCGTATATTCCCCTCTGATGCCCATTGTATTCCGTAATGAATTATTGGAGAGAGGTTTTCAATTGATTGAGGTTCCAGAAAAGGAATATGATAGCTTAGGTTGCAACGTGCTTGCCATAGGGCCACGAAAGTGTATGTTGGTGAAAGGAAACCCCATAACGGAAAGTGCGCTGATCAAGGCCGGTTGCGAGGTATTTTCCTATGAAGGAAGTGAGATCAGTGTGAAGGGTGGCGGCGGACCCACCTGCCTGACCAGGCCCATAAGCCGATTGGCTTAGGCCTTACATTTTCAGATAAAAGTCCCTTGTAAGGGCAATGTATGCGTCAGTATACCGGTGCCTGTCAGTCTCGATGACCAGCTCATCTTCCCGTAGTTCTCTTTTTTCATAGGAAAAAGCCAGCAGACTTCTTTTTAGGCCAGATAAGGGAGTACCCTTTACCCTGGTTATTTTAAAAACATGTAAGCCCGTTTCTTTGGCCATGCGGATGAAAGAGGCTTCTTCTGCATACGGAATGATCACGGCAAAAATACCGGTCGATGCCAGCAACTTACTTGTACCCGACAGTAATTCATCAAAAGGAAGTGACCGACGTTGCCTGGCCATATCCCGCGACCGATCGCCACTGGGAATTACTTCCGCATAAAAAGGGGGATTCGACACAATCAGCTCGTACGGATCCTCCATCTCCTCTACCAGTTCATCCAGGCCGGCGTGATAACAAAATAAGCGGTCAGCCCATGGCGACCCTTCAAAATTTTCCACACACTGTTCATAGGCCCCTTCCTCTATTTCAAGGGCATCTATGGTTGCCGCCTCCGATCGTTGTGCCAGCATTAGTGCAATGATCCCGGTTCCCGCTCCGATATCCAAAATACGATTTGGCTGGTTGTTCAGGGGGGTCCATGCACCCAGCAGCACCCCATCTGTGCCTACTTTCATGGCGCACCGATCCTGATGGATGGAAAACTGCTTGAATTGAAACGGTGCTTTCAAATGGAACTGTTCAGCAAAAGGTTATTAGCGTAGTGCCCGTTTATTCATCTAAATAAAGGGAAACAAGTCCTTCCGGAGTGGTCACGAAAATTGTTTTGGCAGCCCGGTCTACCTTGGTAATAATGGCATCATTGATAGGGACAAAAAGGTGCTTGCCGTCTTTATCGGCTTCAAAAAGTGCCTGGGATGCAGAGTCGTTCACCGCCGTCACTTTGCCTATGTTCCCGTATTTACTATCCAGGAGCGTAAACCCGATGACTTCGTGGTAATAAAACTGCGTTCCACTAAGTTTGGGCAAGAATTCCAGGGGTAAATAGACCTCAGATCCCATGATACGGTCTGCATCGGACTCATCCCTGATCTCCTCAAAGCGCACCCTTAGTAAATTGGATCTGTGCAGGGAAGAACTTTCAATAAAAAAAGGAACCAGACTGTTCCCTAAGGAGACAAATACTGATTCCATTTTTTCGTAAAGCTCCGGTTCATCGGTATCCAGTTTAATGAATACCTCCCCTTTAAAGCTGTATTTTGATACGATCTTGCCCAGGTAGAAACAGTCTTCCTTACGCAGTAATCGTTTCACAATTATTCTTTTTCTGAAGCTGTTTTTGTGTCATCGGCAGCTGGCGCCTCTTCTGCTGGTTTTTCAGCAACAGTTTCTTCAGCAGCGGCTGCTTCTTCAGCAGGAGCTTGTTCAACTGCAGGGGCAGCTGCTTCTTCTGCCGCTTTTGCTTCTGCTGCTTCGGCTTCAGCTACTGCCTGGGCCCGCTTCTCATTTACTTCTTTTTCGGCTTTTAATGCCTCTTCTTTCGCCTTTTGCTGCTCCTTGCTCAAATGCTCCTCTTTCTTGGCAACTGACTTTTCTTTATCACTTAACCAGGCAGCGAATTTTTTTTCCGCTTCTTCTTCACTAAAAGCTCCTTTTCTGACACCGCCCAACAAATGGTGCTTTAACAAAACACCCTTGTACGATAAAATACGGGAAGCAGTTTCTGAAGGCTGTGCACCATTCTGTAACCATTTTACAGACCCGTCTACATTTAGGTCAATGGTGGCTGGATTGGTGTTTGGGTTGTAGGTACCCAATTTCTCAAGGAATTTTCCGTCTCGCTTAGAACGTGCATCGGCAGCAACGATCCAATAAAATGGTTTTCCTTTTTTTCCGTGTCTTTGTAATCTAATTCTAACTGGCATATCACATTAATTTTGCAGGGTGCCCGACCCTCGGTTATTAATTCTTTTTATTTCGCCTTCTATGAAAGCGGGTGCAAATATACGCTTTCTATTGAATCTGTCAATTAAAAAACAAGAAAAATATTGATTTAGAAAGGGTTAATAACTCCTAAAAACTAGCCTTTTAAAACAGGGCTCAAATCCATACTTTTATCCCTTGTCTGAAAATAGTAAAGCACCCCCTATGTACCTGATATTTGACACGGAAACAACCGGATTACCCAAACGATGGAATGCTCCTGTCTCCGATGTAGATAATTGGCCACGTGCCGTTCAGTTAGCCTGGCAATTGCACGACGCGATGGGCGTGCTTATAGAAAGGCAGGATTTTCTGATTAAACCGGAAGGTTTTGATATCCCATACGACGCCGAACAGATCCATGGCATATCTACCGGCTTAGCCATGGAGGATGGCATTCCCCTAAAGGAAGCCTTACAGCTTTTTAAAGAGGTACTGGGGAAAACAACCTTCCTGGTAGGACAGAATGTAGGATTCGACATCAATATCATGGGGGCCGAATTCTTCAGGATTCAGGAAGAAAATCCGTTGGCTGTGCTTCCCGTTTTAGACACGTGTACAGAAGAAACAGCTGCCCTTTGCCAGCTACCCGGAGGACGTGGGGGAAAGTTTAAGCTGCCCACCCTTACCGAGCTTCATGAATACCTATTTAAACAACCTTTTGATGAAGCCCATAATGCCGCTGCCGATGTGGAAGCAACCAGCCGGTGTTTTCTGGAATTGATCAGAAGACAGGCCTTTACCAAGGAACAACTAGATGTACAGCCCGATTATTTTGAGGCTTATGCCAAAGCCAATCCTTCAGAAATTCAGCTTCTGGGTATCAATCACAGGAACCTAAAAGCAGCATCGGCCCAACTAGCTTCGCAACAGGAACCCTTGGCTCAGGACCTGTCCAAAGAAGCGATCCGGGCCAATATTAAGACCATGGAGGAGACCTCTTTTGTGCACCTTCACAACCATTCTCAGTTTTCCGTCTTACAATCGACCATACGAATCAAGGACCTGGTTGCTGCTGCTGCCCAGTACCATATGCCGGCCGTAGCACTTACGGACCATGCCAACATGATGGGGGCCTTTCATTTTGTAAAGGAAGTTATGGCCCACAATTCGGCGGTAAAAAGCAAAAGGGAAAAGGCCGGGGAAAATGGTGAAATGGTTGAAGACCGGGAAATCATCCCTATCATAGGATGCGAATTCTTTGTATGCGATGACCACCTCAACAAAAACCAGAAAGACTACGGGTATCAGATAGTCTTCCTGGCAAAGAACAAGAACGGGTATCACAACCTGGCCAAAATGGCCTCCCTCGCCTATACGGATGGCTTCTATTACGTTCCGCGAATCGACAGGTCTATTGTAGAAAAGTATAAGGAAGACCTGATTGTCCTCAGCGGGAACCTGTACGGCGAAATAGCGTCCAAGATCCTGAATGTAGGGGAAAAACAAGCAGAAGAAGCATTACTGTGGTGGAAGGAGGTCTTTGGAGCAGATTTTTATATAGAGATCATGCGTCATGACCAGGAAGACGAGAACCGGGCGAATCCGGTGTTACTGTCAATGGCAGAAAAGCATGAGGTTAAGGTGGTTGCCACCAACAATACCTATTACAGGAACAAGGAAGATGCCGAAGCGCATGATATCCTGCTGTGCGTAAAGGACGGCGAGAAACAGGCCACCCCAATAGGCCGGGGAAGAGGCTATCGCTACGGCTTGCCCAATCAGGAATATTATTTTAAGTCGGGCGAAGCAATGAAAGCGCTCTTTCAGGATGTGCCTGAGGCCATTCTGAATATACAGGAAATTGTAGACAAGATCGAACCTTATGAATTGGCCAGGGAGGTCCTGCTTCCAAAATTTGAAATTCCAACGGAATTCATTGTGGAAGAAGACAGGGCTGATGGTGGAAAACGGGGAGAAAATGCCTACTTGCGTCATATTACCTATCTGGGTGCCGAAAAACGGTATGAGACCCTCACCCCTGAGATTAAGGAACGCATCGATTTTGAATTGCAGACCATTGCGAATTCGGGCTATCCGGGCTATTTTCTGATCGTGGAGGATTTTATCCGGGAAGCCCGCAATATGGGTGTTTCCGTAGGCCCGGGCCGTGGATCAGCGGCAGGCTCTGTAGTGGCCTATTGCCTTCGGATCACCAATATCGATCCATTAAAATACAACCTGCTTTTTGAGCGTTTCCTGAATCCCGACAGGGTTTCCATGCCTGATATTGATATTGACTTTGATGACGAAGGACGGGGAAAGGTCATGGACTATGTGATCAATAAATACGGCGCCAATCAGGTAGCACAGATCATCACCTACGGTACCATGGCCGCCAAATCTTCCATCCGTGACACGGCCAGGGTGTTAGACCTTCCTTTGGCCGATGCCGACCGCATTGCCAAGCTCATTCCTACTATGTCCAAACTGGGGAAAATCTTTGAAGTACCTGAGGATGAGCTGCGTAAAAAATTCCGTTCGGACGACCTTGATAAGGTCAACCAATTACTGAATATCTCTGAAGGCGACGACCTGGAAGCCCGAACCATCAACATGGCGCGGGTACTGGAAGGGTCCCTTCGGAATACAGGGATCCATGCCTGCGGGGTGATTATTACCCCGGACGATATTACCAATTTTGTGCCAGTGGCCACCGCCAAGGATTCGGACCTCTATGTTACCCAGTTTGACAACTCTGTGGTGGAAAGCGCCGGACTCTTAAAAATGGATTTTTTAGGCCTGAAGACGCTCACCCTTATCAAGGACACGGTGAAGATCGTAAAGGCAAAGCACGGGATTGAGCTAGTTCCAGATGACTTCCCGCTCGATGACGAAAAGACCTATGAGCTTTTTCAAAGGGGCGATACGGTTGGGATCTTCCAATACGAATCGCCGGGCATGCAGAAGCACCTGAAAGACCTGAAACCCTCTGTCTTTGATGACCTCATCGCCATGAATGCATTGTACCGGCCGGGCCCCATGGAGTATATCCCCAGTTTTATTGCCCGGAAACACGGAAGGGAAGAGATCACCTATGACCTTCCGGAAATGGAAGAATACCTGAAAGACACCTATGGGATTACGGTCTACCAGGAACAGGTGATGCTCTTATCGCAAAAATTGGCAGGGTTTTCAAAAGGTGATGCTGATATTCTGCGGAAGGCGATGGGGAAAAAGATCTTTGCCTTGCTGCAAAAACTAAAACCACAATTTCTGGACGGGGGCGAAAAAAACGGGCACCCTCGGGAGGTACTGGAGAAGATCTGGAAAGACTGGGAAGCCTTTGCATCCTATGCCTTTAACAAAAGCCATTCTACCTGTTACGCCTATATTGCCTACCAAACGGCCTATCTAAAAGCGCACTACCCTGCCGAATATATGGCTGCAGTTCTCTCGAATAACATGAACGACATCAAGCAGGTGACCTTCTTTATGGAAGAGTGCAAGCGGATGGGTCTGGAAGTACTTGGTCCGGATGTGAATGAATCCTACTATAAGTTCGCAGTGAACAAGGAGAATGCCATCCGTTTTGGGATGGGCGCCATTAAGGGGGTCGGACGTTCTGCTGTCGAAACCATTGTGGAGGAACGAAAATCGAATGGCCCGTTTCGCTCGGTCTTTGACCTGGCAAAACGCATTGACCTAAGGGCTGCGAATAAAAAAGCCTTTGAAAACCTTGCCCTTGCCGGGGGGTTCGATTCCTTTGGGACTACCCACCGGGCACAGTATTTTCACATGGAAGGCGAAGGAGTTACCTTCCTTGAAAAGGTGATCCGCTATGGCGCCAAATTCCAGGAAAATGAGAATTCTGCACAGGTAAGCCTTTTTGGGGATGCCAGTGAAGTGCAGATCCCGGAGCCGGTGGTGCCTCCTTGCGAAGAATGGGGAACCATGGAAAAACTACGGCGGGAAAAAGAAGTAGTAGGGATCTATATTTCCGGCCATCCGCTGGATGATTTTAAGACGGAGATCAATGCTTTCTGCAATGCCAATGTCTCCTTTTTCCATGATCTGGAGCCCCATATAAACCGGGAGCTTTGTTTTGCGGGTGTCATAACCGATGTGCAGCACCGTGTTTCGCGTAATGGAAAAGGTTGGGCGCTCTTTACTTTGGAAGATTACACCGATACCTTCGAATTTCGAATTTTCGGAGAAGAATATTTAAAATTCAGGCATTTCCTGATGATCAATTCCTTTGCCTATATAAAAGTATTTGTACGTGATGGATGGGTGAACCAGGATACCGGGAAGAAAAGCGATCCGAGGCTGCAGTTCAACCAGTTCATGCTCTTGCAGGAGGTGATGGAGCAATTTGCCAAGAAGTTGACCATAAAACTGGATATTGACCGTTTGCAGGAAGCCCATATTCACCATCTGAAGGATACCTTGCGATCTCATAAGGGAAAACATCCTTTACAGTTTATTGTCTATGAAATGGAGGAAGAAATAAAAGTGACCCTCTCGAGCAGAAAACAAAAGGTACAGATCACCAGTGAATTGTTGTCGACCCTCGAAAATAGCGAGATCCACTACAAACTTAATTAATAACTTCCCCTGATATCATCATAGGGAAAACGAATGTGTACATTGTAAGGAAAAAAGTGAATATTTGACTAAATTTGCATAACTGTAAAATAAGGAACTTATGGCATTAGAAATAACAGATGCTACTTTTGACGAAGTAGTTTTAAAAAGTGATAAACCAGTTGTGGTCGATTTTTGGGCAGCCTGGTGTGGACCCTGCAGGATGGTAGGTCCTATCATTGATGAAGTAAGCAGTGAATATGAAGGCAAGGCGGTCGTTGGAAAAGTTGATGTAGATACCAATCAGGAATTTGCAGCCAAATACGGTGTGCGGAACATCCCAACTGTATTGGTCTTCAAAAATGGTGAAATTGTGAACCGACAAGTAGGCGTATCTCCTAAGAAGGTGTATACAGACGCAATTGACGCAGCGCTTTAATCAGTAATCGCATTCTATAAAAAAGGTTCGGCTGGGTCCGGACCTTTTTTATTGGTGCCTTTTAAAAGGTTGCATTGCCCTCTCAACAAATAGCCATTTATTCTTCACGGATCCGTATCTTAGAGCTATGAATATTCAAGGTGAACTTCGGAAGGGAACCCTTTTCCAGAATCTGGAATTGCTTGCCAAACAGGTGGTAGAAGGCTTCATCAGTGGTATTCACAAAAGCCCTTTCCACGGATTTTCGGCAGAATTTGCAGAGCATAAGATCTATAACACCGGGGAAAGCACCAAACATATAGACTGGAAGTTATATGGCAAGACAGACAAGCTGTATACGAAGCGCTATGAGGAGGAGACCAACCTGCGGTGCCATATGATCCTGGACAATTCGGCTTCCATGTACTACCCGGAATACAAGGAATTATCCCTGGAAAAGCTCAATAAGATAGGCTTTGGGGTTTTGGCGATCGCGGCCCTTATGCAGGTACTTAAAAAGCAGCGCGATGCGGTAGGCTTAAGTATTTATTCGGACACCTATTCTTATTACACCCCTGAAAAAGGAAGTGAGCGGCACCATCAGATGTTGCTGGCCAAATTGAATGAAGTGAGCAAAGACCCCCGGCCGGCCACAGAGACCAAGACCTACACCTTCCTGCACCAGATCGCCGAAAAACTAAAGCGACGAAGCCTTATTTTCCTCTTTACGGATATGTTCCAAAATGCCTGGGAAGACGATCGGCTCTTTGATGCCCTGCGGCACTTAAAGTACAACAAGCACGAAGTGGTCATCTTTCATTTACTGGATGCCGAAACCGAACTGGATTTTAATTTTGAGAACACCCCCAAACGCTTTTTTGATGTGGAAACAGGGAAGCATATAGACCTGTATGCAGACAACATCAAGGATGCCTATCAGCAGGAGGTGGCAGCATTTATTGAGAAACTGAAGCTAACCTGTGCCAAATACAAGATCAAATATGTAACGGTTGATGTGCAGGACGATTTTTCAAAAGTCCTGAATACGTTCATGATAGAACGGCAGACATTTGGCTAGCAGTGGTTTATTTTGAAAAAATTGTTTGTGGAATTCATTTAGCAGCGTATATTTGCACACGCTAAACGCCACGGTCTGGTAGTTCAGTTGGTTAGAATACCTGCCTGTCACGCAGGGGGTCGCGGGTTCGAGTCCCGTCCAGACCGCAACTAGGAAAGTCCTTTATACATTGTATAAGGGACTTTTTTCATTTCGGAGCCAGAAAGCACGCTTTCAATGGCGGAGAATTGGAAAAAGAACCGGCCAACGCAGTTGGCTGAAGGACTTTGGCGGTTGCAAGACCAGCCCTTGGGCCCTTTTCAAGGCAAAGCCGAGAAAAGAATCCCGTAAAGAAGTAGCTAAAAGGAATTAGAAAAAGTCCCGTGGCTAACGCAGTTAGCCGGGCTTTGATCCTGCAGGACCACCCCTTGGGCCGATTTCAGAGCTATGACAAGTGTCAAAGTTGTAACTATATAGTTAAAATTAGTATCACAGAAAGCAGTTTGAATATCTAATAAGAGATAGTAGTCAGCGTTTCACTAACTTCCCATAACTGTTTTGCCAACTTCTGGTCATAAGAGTCATCAGATGACTTCACTTGTTTGTTTTGTACAAAATAGCCACCCGTAATGCCCGCCACATCAGGCGAAGTGGCCAGGTAAATACAGGTTTTTGAACCTTCCGGTACACTTATCTCATGTCGCTTTATCAATCGTCTCAAATAAAATCTGAACCAGCCATTGTTCTTTCCAAAATTTGTTGCGACCAATCCGGGGTGTAGTGCATTAACGGTAATAGTAGTGCTTTTTAGTCGCCGCGCAAGTTCATAGGTAAAGAGTACCAGCGCCAGCTTAGATTGCGCATAGGCATTAAAACCCTCAAATCCATGGGTCGACTGAAGATCTTCCAGGTGAATCCGTCCCTTATAGTGTGCGTCAGAAGACACATTAATAATGCGCCCCTGTTCACTTTCTTGCAGCAAGTCAAGAAGCAAGGACGTTAATAAAAATGGACTAAGGTGATTCAAAGCGAAGGTCATTTCATAACCATCCTTGCTTTGATACCGCGTTCTAAAATATGCCCCCGCATTATTCACTAATACATCAATATGCTGATATTTTTGTTTAAGGACGCTGGCCAGATCATACACCTGTTTTAAATCTGAAAGATCAGCACATATGTAATCAACAAGGGCACTACCTGTATGAAGCTTTATACTATTAACAGTTGCAATACATTTTTTTTCATTACGACCAATAATAATAACATAGGCGCCTTTTGACGCAAAGGCTTTAGCTGTTTCCTGACCAATGCCCGATGTTGCACCCGTTACAACACAAATTTTATTCAACATGGATTTGGAAGTATCACTCATTTATTATCGCCTATTTATATAGCGCCTTATCAAAAACTTATAATAGCTTTTACAGCATATCAATACCCTGATTACCTGTAATCCTTATTCATAAAAGAAATTAATCCTGTTGAACAAATTTACATTTAGGAACTCATAGTACCATAATTATTTTATAGCTTTTGTTCGACCCGACAAGACAAGTTCTATAACGTACTATGAACCAAATCTTTCGGCATTTAGAAACTCTATGGGCATGGGGGTTGATCCATTTATGCTAAGATCGGCCATGATCTCCCCTATCACACTGGCAAACTTAAACCCATGACCGCTGAACCCGGCGGCAATCGTCACATCCTTCTCATAGCCCGGCAAGTAATCCAGGAGGAAATTTTGATCGGGCGTATTGGTATAAAGGCAGGTCTTCATCACCAGTGTGTTTTCATAGCCATCGGGCATAAACTGGTTCAAAAATTGAATCAGCACATCTTCATCTGATTCTTTTGTGTTTCTGTTTACGGCATCCGGATCTGTAATCTCACCCCCTGGATGATGCAGGGCCAGCTTCAATCCCAAAGGGCCACCAAATTTCCCAACAGGAAGAATAGGGAATCCATAAAAATCGTATTCACCATTTTCCAATAGCCAACAAGGAAATTTTCCAAGGGTAAAATGGTCCCACTTTTTTGGTTTTACCCAGGCGAGCGCCTGTCTTGTAATTTTTACTTTGCTGGCAAGGCCAGGGATCATTTTTCCTGCCCAGGGACCTGCTGTGATTACCAATTTTTTTGCCTGATAGGTGCCCCTGTTCGTTTTTACTGTAACAATGCCGTTTTCTCGACGCCAGTCTACCACCTTCTCTTTCGTTCGGAGCACCGCCCCATTTAATAGTGCTTGCTGCGCAAATAAAAGAATACTGCGCTCAGGAGTAAGGAATCCGGCGTCAGGTTCTTCCAACCGCTGAAAATCTCCCGGAAGCTTAAACTGCGGATATTTGTGGTCGCATTCCTCCGCTGTCAGCTTGTTAACCACGATGTTGTATTTGGCAGATGATTGTATGACGGTCTCTAAAAAAGGGGCATTGGCAGCTCCAAAATATACCAGGCCAGTTTTGTGGTACACTTGTGAGCCCGTTTCCGATTCCAAGGTCTTCCAGTTTTCATAGGCTCTTTCCAACAATGGCACATAGTCTGACGCTTCTCCGTACGCTTTTCTGATAATGCGACTTTGCCCGGCATGTGAACCGAGTTCATGGGGAATATCGAACTGCTCCAAGCCAAGAACCTTGTATCCCTTTTTAGCCAGGTGATAACAGGTGGAAGAACCCATACTGCCCACTCCCAAAACAATAACATCATACCTGGTTTGATCTGTGGTCCTTTCCAGCTCCTGGTGCACCTGAGAATATAATTGTGAATACGACAGGGAAGCAGCCGTAACCCCGGCTGTTTTAATCATAAAATCTCTACGCTTCATTTTAAAGTTTTCAAGTTGTTGTTGATTATTTCCAAAGTTTCCGAAAAAAATGCTCTCAATGTAAACTCATTGAGATTTACAAAATCATTATTTATTTTATGATTGAACATCAAGTTTTCAAGCTGAAGCAAATCAACTTCGGCGTACTTCGCCTCAAAAATTGATTTGGCAATTTTCTTCGTTTTATAGGTAGTGGACCAACTTGTAAAATTCATATAGCGATCCACATTGACAAGCTGAAAGTACTTACTTAGGTATGGTAGGACATGATCCATGAAATAGTTCCTTCGGATTTCATAATCTTCTTCAGCATTATCCAGGATCCCTGAAATACTTGTTAACCTATTTCGCAAATGATCATCTTTAATAATAGACAACTTGCCAGAACTGATCACTTCATCAATTAGACCCGTTTGCGCATCGAAAGATCCATACATATTAAGTTCAAATAATAAACTATCAATATAACTCTGATTGGCAAAAGGTTGCTCCTTGCGTATTTGATCTAATATGGCCATATTCGCTTTAACCGTAGAGGTATTTAATTCAATGTTTCTGGTGATCTCCTTAAGGTTCACTTCGAATTCTTGCTTCAGGCCACTTAGTATTCTCATTTCTTCTCCCCGGTCATCAAGGTCCTCCTTCCAGGTATTAAGGGAAAGGGCAATCAAAATTCCGATAACAACCAAAATAATTTCTCCAATCGCATACAAAAGATATTTTGAAACTTTATTTTCGGTCAGAAGTTGCTGGCGGATCTTGCGAAAGAAATGGATCATAGAAAGGTGAGGTTGGTTCCCCATAAATATACTCATTTAATGCATCAACTCTTTTTTATATCAATTGAGGGTAGCGTAACATTTTATGATGGGTGCCAGTATATAATCTAATTTATTTCTATCTGGTAAAGCAACTATGGGGCTCTTTTGCTCGGAATAGCTTCATTTAAAGGCACTTCGTCCAATATCATTCCATCCAGCCGAATAAAACACTAATTTTGAAGTAGTATGCACCTGATCAGTCTAGTACGTCAGGAAACTAAAAGTCCGCTTTTGATACAGACAAAGAAACAGTTTATCATCATTCTGCTCCTGGTGATCGCCGGCTTCGGGATTGGTATCTATCTACAGGACCTAAAGCATCAGGAAAGCACGGAAGCTGCCTGGAGGGCGAACCGATTTAATATGGCAAGGTTCAATTCAATTCGGAACTATACTATAAAGATGAATGCCGGGAACTGGCGGTATATGCGCGATAGTATTGGGCAGGAATTAGACAGTTTCATGATCCTGCGTTTTAGGAAAGAGATGGATAGCCTTAAGGATATTAAACCTAAGTACTAGTCGCAATCTAAGCGCTTATTTGGTAATGTCTCTGACATTCCTTTTCCTAACATACTATCCATTATTGTAAACAACCAAAACGGATCGTTTATCCTTCATTGAAACTATTCCATTTATAGCCTGATCTCTTTAACTGCCATTGTTTTTGAAGGAAAGTGAACAATGGTCGGGCAGCAAGCTGGCAAATACGACAAAACCGCAATGATCCTAAAATCATCACGGTTATTATTCCTTGAAGATAGTCGCAGCTCTTAGTTAATCCTAATCCACATTAGCGCCTATATTTCCTTGTAATAAAATGGTTTCAATGGAATTACTATTTAAATGAACCTTGATATGTCCATTAAACGCCAGAAGTTCTTCGAATGAAATTGCTTTTCCGGTATCCAGGGCAGTAATCACTGTGGTACTAAATTCACAGTCACAATCAATAGGGTTCAAGGTGATAGCAATGGGGCCTCCCTGGGCAAGGCTGTTGTGATAGATATAAGCGGGATGGATGTCCGTGGAAGTTCCATTGAGCTCCAGCAACAAGGTAGATGAGCCATTGCTATTCTCCGTAATGGTGACCTTTCCTAAAATACCGGGATCGGAAACAGATTGTAACTGATATACCACTTCCGGTTCAAAATTATTGGTGCCACTGTCTTTATTGCATGCAACCATTACTGCCAGGGGCAGCAGCAAGTAAAAGATTCTTAACTGTTTCATAGGTTTCAAGTTTAAATTACTATAAGGGGCGTTCGGTAAGTACCTGGTATGCCAAAAGTAGCGCCTATTTAAAAAGTAAGATATGATATTGATCAGGTTTCGTTAGGCTTCTTGCAAACAAACTATGCCTCATAAAAAAACCCTCCTTTGTGGGAGGGTTCTTATTTATTAAAGAGTTTTTTTTAATAGATGTTATTCCCATTAGAGCCAATATTCCCTTGCAACAATATAGTTTGCATTTGGCTGCTGCTCTGGTGCACTTTAATATGGCCATTAAACGTTAGTAACTGTTCAAAAGAAATGGCAGTACCATTATCCAGTTTGCTAACCAAGGTGGTGCTGTCTTCGCAATCACAATCAATAGGATTCAAGGTAATCGCAATAGGACCTCCCTGGGTCAGACTATTGCTGTAGATGTATGCCGGATGAACATCATCTGATGTACCATTCAGTTCCAGAAATACAGTAGTCGAACCATCTGAGTTCTCAGTGAAGGTAACCTTGCCTAAAAGGCTTGGGTCGTCTACATAGCGTAACTGGTAAACCTTAGAGGAAAATTTTGTGGAGCTATCGTCTTTGCTACAAGCAGATAAGAAGGTAAAACCAACAGCCAGAAATAGGAGCGTAATTATTTTCATTATGTGTGTTCTTGAATTTTTAGGGCATTTCAAAGTAAAAGTAATACGTCTCCAATAACATTAAATTTAAATTTCTTTTATCGGTTGATTTTATCGATAAATGGTTTTGTTACTGGTCGAGTTCCCCTTTTGATTCACTGTCTTCATTTCCGCATAGCGGGGATCCTGAATATAATCCTGCTTCTGCATCTTAATGACCTCAATGCTCAAGAACCCAAATTCGCTCACCACCTTCCCGTAAAAGCGGTAGATACCCCTGCCCCTGAAGAAATATTTAGCCGCCACCGGCGGGAACAACACCGTATCAAAGACCTCCCCATGCTGGTCTACCAGGGTGGCAAAATTCATCCGCTTCCCACTATGGGTCTTGGCATTCTTTACAGTCACCAAATACCCATAGATATCTATGTGTCGCCCTTCACAGGCTGGCAGATCCCTGCTCCCGTTTTCGTTTTTAGGCACCTCTTTTAATAAACAAAAGGGGCTGCAAAGGCAAAAGCCCAGTAACTCCAGTTGGGTAAAAGCCATTTCCAGATCGGTGGTGTGCAGCCGGGGGATCTCAAAATCCTGATGGGCCGGGGGGAACAGTTTGGGGTGGTCAATGGCATTCCCTTTGGAAAGGAACAAGTGGGCCTCCCACAACAATTCGTGTTTGTTGATGCCGCTAAACCGAAAGGCGTCAATACGGATCAGAATACTGAGCTGTTCAATGGAGATCAACACCCGGTCCAGGAAATCTTCCAGGGAAGTAAACGGCCCGTGGGCCTGCCGTTCCTTTAAAATACGGTCTATGACCCGTGCTTCCAGGTCCTTCAGGTACATAAACCCCAGATAGATATCCTTGTGGTAAATACAGTTCACAGCCATGCTTTTATTGATACAGGGCGCATGGACGGTAGCACCCAGCATACGCGCCTCATGCACATAAAACTCCGGCCGGTAAAAGCCGCCCCCATTATTCAACACGGCCACCAGATACTCCAGGGGGTAGTAAGCCCGTAAAAAAAGGCTTTGGTAGCTTTCTACCGCATAGGAGGCCGAATGCCCTTTGGCAAAGGCATAACCGGCAAAACTCGCTACCTGGTGCCAGATCTCGGAGATCAGGCTTTCTTCATAGCCCTTTTTTCGGCAGTTTCCCATGAACGTATCCTTTACCTTCTGGAATTCCTCCCGCGAACGGTATTTACCACTCATGCCCCTTCGGAGCACGTCGGCCTCCCCCAAAGAAAGGCCTGCAAAATAGTGGGCCACCTTAATGACATCTTCCTGATAGACCATGACCCCATAAGTGTCGGGCATGATATCCAGCATCACCGGATGCCCTTTTTCACGAGCCCTCCCCTTGTTCCGGTGGCGAAGGATGTACTCGCGCATCATGCCGCTCTGGGCCACCCCCGGGCGGATAATAGAGCTGGCCGCCACCAGTCCCAGGTAGGTATCTACCTCCAGTTTTTTCAGCAGCATGCGCATGGCAGGCGATTCCACATAGAAACACCCCATGCACTGAGCCGACTTGATCATGTTGTTGATATGGGCATCCTGCTTGAATTTTTTGATGTCGTGGATGTCAATCGTAGCATATTCCCCGGGCTGGTTGATCGCCAGGATCTGTATGGCCTCCTTGATCTTGGCCAGGCCGCGCTGCCCCAGGATGTCGAACTTGTACAACCCCACATCCTCCGCAATGACCATATCGTACTGGGTGGTAGGGAACCCTTTTGGCGGCAGGTGGGTGGCCGAAAAATAATGCAGGGGTCTTTCACTGATCAGGATGCCCCCGGCATGGATACTAAGGTAGTTGGGCATGTCCTTGATAAGGTTGCCGTATTTCAGGACCAGCAGGGATACCTCATCCAGTTCCGAAGGGGTGTACTGCCCTTCGCATAAAAGATCGATCTCTGCTTTTGGAAGCCCAAACACCTTCCCCAGTTCCCGGATCACCCCCCTGGCCTTAAAGGTAACATAGGTGCCCAAAAGGGCCACATGCTCAAAGCGGTCAAAAATGTACCGGGTGATCTCCTCCCGGTCCTTCCATGAAAAATCGATGTCAAAGTCGGGCGGATTGGTGCGGTAGAGGTTCATAAACCGTTCAAAATAGAGGTCGAGTTCAATAGGGTCCACATCGGTGATACGGAGCAAATAGGCCACTATGCTATTGGCCCCACTCCCCCGCCCTACATAGTAAAATCCCCGCTTTCTGGCCTCAGACACTATGTCCCAGTTAATGAGGAAATAAGAAACAAACCCCTTTTCTTTGATCAGCTGCAGTTCCTTTTGGAGGCGGTCCTGTATCTGTTGATTCACGGCAGGATAGCGGTACGGAAGTCCTTCCCGGCATAATGCTTCGAGGAGTTTTTCGTCTTCCTCCCGGCTTTCTCCATAAGTACTCAGGTTTTGTGGCTTCCGGTCTTTTGAAAAATCGAAATGGATGCTGCAGCTATGCATGAGTCGCTCCGTATTCTGCAGGATAAAGGGATACTCCGAAAAGACGTTGGCCAGGTTCCGGATGGGGAACATACGGTCGTCCAAAGTAGCTTCCTCCTCCCTGGGGAGCTTGCTCAGCAGCATGTTGTTGTCAATGGCCCTCAAAAGGCGGTGAGCATTGAAATCGCGCTTATTACGGAACGTCACCGGCTGCAAGACCACCAGCTTATCGCTGTATTCGATGAGCCTGGAAAAGGGCAAACGCCTCAGGTCTGTGACCGAGATACCTATGAACTCGTGCTCCAAAAATTGGTGCTGGTCATTGAGGAGGACTTTTTCAAACGGGTAGATGATATACGCATTTTGAAAGAGCGGCGCCCTTTTTGGGAACTTCTTTGCCTCGTGGAGGTGTTCAGACAAAAAATCATTCAGTTCCCGGTAGCCTTCATTGTTCCGGGCGAGCCCCACGAAACAACAATCTACCCCATTTCGGAAGTCGACTCCCAGAATGGGCTGTATCCCGGAGCCTTCGGCCTTCCTGACAAAATTAAGGCAGGCCGAGGTATTGTTGACGTCAGTAAGCGCCAGGCGGGTAACCTCATTTTCCCTGGCCAGTTCCAACAGGGCCACTTCGGAAAAGGTACCGTAGCGAAGGCTGTAGTAGGTATGGCAATTGAAATACATTCTATATAAATTTCAATTACAAATTTCATTCGAATGGCTAGATCTCCTTTCCTTCTCGGTCCAAAGAAGTTAGACGCTTTAGAAAAGAAAGAGACGGCTTATCTGAGGATTTTTCCCCGACAAGCGGGGAAACCGGTCTCGAAAGTTCCGCTTCATCCCGCCTATGGCGGGACTGAGTAACCAACCAATATGTGCCTTTCTCTTTCGACCTATTCTGCAGATAAGCATTTTCATCCTCTTTATCGTCAGCGAAAGAGACAAGCTTCGTTAAAAATCGCTGAAGCCTTGGAAGCGCCTCCATCTTAGGAGCTTGGTATTCGGTAGTTTTTTTAAAAAATGACACGCCCTTGCATTAAAAGATACGTTCGCCTACGATCAAGTGTCTTTTTCTTTGCTTCATTTCTTTTGGACAAGCAATTTGAAATTGAAGGTGTTTATTGTTTCCGATGTGCCAGCACGATTGGAGGTTGCCCGTTAAACGGGTTCACCATCCGCCCGATGGTTTTGGCCCCCATGCCCGAGGCGCGCAATACGCTTTTGTCCCCAAAGCGTTCCCGGATATGGTCCAGGGCTGCGTAAAGGTTCAGGGCTTCTTCGGTATCATCGAAGAGGTTGATCTGGTAATTCCCGGAGACCAGGTGGCTAAAGCGGATCCCAATGAGCCGAACCAGCATCCTTTTGTTGTAAAGGGTGTTAAAGAGGTCCAGGATCCTGGGGATCAGGATATGGTCTGCACTGGTGTAAGGGATACGGAGCTGTTTAGAGTAGGTGTTGAAATCCGAATAACGCACTTTTACAGTGATACAGGCAGTAAGCTTTTCGCCCCGCCGCAACTGGTACGCCAGGTTCTCGGTCATGGCAATTAAAATACCCTTTAGTTTTGACACATCGATGGTATCCTTGTCGAAGGTGCGTTCTGTGGAGATCGATTTACGGTCTGAAAAAGGGATCACGGGAGTGTTGTCTACCCCATTGGCACGTTTCCAGATGACCGCCCCATTAGCGCCCAGCACCCGTTGCATGATATCCATGGGCATTTCCTGTATGGTCTGTACTTTTCGCAGCCCCAGGTTTCGAAGCGTCTGGTAGGTCTTATCCCCCACCATGGGGATCTTTTTGATGGACAAGGGTGCCAGGAAGGGTTTTTCATAGCCAAAGTCTACCTTCAGCTGGTTGTTGGGCTTGGCCTCGTTGGTCGCCACCTTGGAGACCACCTTGTTCACAGAGAGGCCGAAAGAAATTGGAAGGCCGGTCTCTTTTGTGATCGCCTTGCGAAGTTCGGATGCATACTGGTAGCAGCCAAAAAAGCGGTCCATGCCGGAGAGGTCGGCATAGAATTCATCGATACTCGATTTTTCAAAGACGGGTACTTTTTCCTTGATGATCTCGGTCACCAGATCGGAGTGTTTGCTATAGGTGCCGGCATTACCTCTGATGACGACAGCCTCCGGACATAATTCCCGGGCCATTTTCATGGGCATTCCTGAATGTACCCCAAAGCCACGGGTCTCATAGCTGCAGGCAGCCACCACGCCACGATCACTGGTACCCCCTACCAGCAAGGGTTTGTTCTTCAGTTCACTGTTAATGAGGCGCTCTACGGATACAAAAAAAGTATCCAGGTCTAAATGTAATATGGTCTTGTGCATTACTCTCCAAAAAGGAAAGCTAATATATGGATTATTTCCTTTTATTTGGAATTTTTCCATATATTAATATTCACTTCAAAAAGAAAGCCGCACCCAGCTGGGTACGGCTTTTAATCCAGTAATTAAAACCAAGTATTATGACTGAATATTATAAAAAAGGAATTCGACCTCCTTTGTTCGCTTGCATTTCACAAAGACCTATTGCTTCCTCTTCGTTACAGCAACTCAAGGGCTCTGATGATGAGGAATACCATAAATGAGATAAAGAGGCATCCGACCACTATAAACACATCGATAAAATCGGGTTTTTTTCGCATCGCTTATACAACAATACTGCCTGCGATTCTTAATCGAACGGGAAGCCGGTAACGATCCTGTATACAAAAGCATACACGACTATCAGGAACATGATAAAACTAAACCAGGCGAAAAATTTAAAATAGCGCCGCACGATAAAGTTTTCCAGGTTTCTGAAAGCCTCCATATAGATCTCTCGTACAAGTAAAAATGTCTTCATAAACTGTATTCAAATATTATACTTACATCCGTATTCATTACAAAGTTACCATGCCTATTGCCATGGGATTGGGATTTTGGTTCATGCGAATAGAAAAGCAGGTGAACTACCTGCCCGTGCACATTTGTCTTAAAAAACAGGCCATTTGTCGAATAGGCTGTGCCTTTGTTATCCGTTATAGTGATGGGGTTGATCGATGAAATACCACAATAAATTACAGGGATAGTCCCCGCCTCAACACACAACCAAAATAGCCTGTCCAATACACGTGCCTGCTGATGTACATCATTGCCGTTCTTTCCAGGAAATCCTAGTTTTATCTTGGTCTGCTGCCAAAAACACTGGTATCTAAGAATAAAGAATGAACACAAACGCTAAACTCCTTCATTGGGCACCAAGAATACTGGGTATCCTGGCCATCCTGTTTATCAGCCTGTTTGCCCTGGATGCGTTTGAGCCCGGCAGGACACTATATCAACAAATAGGTGCCTTTCTCATACATCTTATCCCCTCCTTTGTTTTACTCTTCGTTCATGTCCTTGCATGGAAAAGGGAATTGATAGGCGGCATTATATTTCTGATCCTAGGCATCGGGTTAAGTCCTTTTGTCTATACCCTGAATTATCATATGAACCACTCCGTTTGGATGAGTTTAGGTATTATTATGGTCATTACCATGCCGTTTGCGATCGTCGGTATGTTGTTTATCGTGAGCCATTTCCATAAAAAAAGTATCATCTAAGTTAAAAAGGAGTATTTTTTGCCTGTTGAAGGCGATTTACTTTTTTAATCCATTAGCACAGCATATAAAAGTCAAAAGCCTTAAGCCCTTAAATGATTATATTTAAGGATAATCAACCATTAGACCAATGATCAAATTCTTTAGAAAAATTCGCTTCGACCATATGGAAAAAAATAAAACTGGAAAGTATTTTAAGTATGCTATTGGAGAAATAATTCTTGTCGTTATTGGGATTTTAATTGCGCTTCAGATTAATAATTGGAACGAACAGAGGAAAGAACGCATTCAAGAAAAAATATTCCTTAAGCGTTTTGAAGTTGAGTTAAACACCAATCTAGAAAACATTTTGACCGCTATTTCTTTAAATAAAAGCCGTATTCATCGTGCTGAATTTTTGTTGAGGACGATAGATAAGCCACAGCTGGCCATAGATTCTTCCAGTTACTTTATGAAAAGTATCGAACATGCTAGTTATACCAACATACCACTTATTTCCGACAATGCATTTGAAGAACTTAAATCCAGTGGAAATCTTTCTCTAATTAGTAATGAGGCTCTCAGGGCAGCACTTCAAAAATACTACTCTTGGACATCATCCGAAGGGCAATATAATTTTCTCCAACAAGACATTCAGCTTAATTATTCTCACCTTAAACAGGGCATTTTTACAACAAGTCAGGTTATAGACATGGGCGATTATTATATTACCAAAAATTATAGTGCGATTGAGGCAAAAGAAACATTTGAACGCATGTTGAACAAACCCAAATTTTTGGAGTTCATACCCTATGTTATTCAAAACAAGCTGGGGGCTGAAGACAGTTATGAGGATATCTATAATCAGGCCAAAGCCTTAAGAATATTGCTTAAAGCAGAATTAGACAAACTAAATGATGATTAAGATCTTCAGCAAAAGCCAATGATCAAATTCTTTAGAAAAATTCGCTTCGACCTTATGGAAAAGAATAAAACTGGAAAGTACCTAAAGTATGCAATAGGTGAAATTGTCCTTGTAGTTATCGGGATTTTAATTGCATTGCAAATTAATGACTGGAATACGGTTAGATTAGAAGAAAATAATATTACAAATTATTATGAACGCATAATTGTAGAGCTGGATCATGAAACTGAAGTTGCAAAACGCAAGAAGGTTGGGTTAGACTCATTAATTTATAAAAGTAAAAGAGCACTAAAAATAATCGATTCTAAAAACACAGATTCTTTAAAAGTACTTAAAGATCTTTTAGGTGCTACTGCCACAACTTGGGATGTAGATTACCAATTTCCTATAACAAAAGAGTTTATTGGTCAGAATTATTTATCTAAAATAAAGAACGATACAATAAAAATGGAATTCGAATGGCTTGCAAGGTTATTTGATTATTCTGAAAGAATACGTGATTATAATAGCACGCAATATGTAAGTACCATAGAACCCTTTTTTATTAAAAATATAAACTATAGTGAAGTTGCTTTGCCTAGTTATAGAAAAGGATTGGTTAAAGGTGGTCCTATAATAGATTATCAAGCGTTGGTTACAAATCTTGAGTTATGGAACATTATTACATTTAAACTTGAATCCTTAACAGTTGAATCTAGTACGCTAGATAATTCAATTAAAAATTTTGAAATAATTAAGGAAGATCTGGTGGCAGAATTAAAGAAGAAAGCCCATTTATTCTGACTTATATAAATATTTGGAATGCTTTCCGAAGATGACCAATGGGACACTGTATTCTCTATTGGTAAGTTCCTTGATATTGTTATTGAAGGTAATTCTAAGTATGTCCTGTACGCCATAGATAAGTTCTTTGTTGAGGTGGAATAGAATATAGAAAAGGACCTAATCATTGGAAAGGGAGAGTTTAAAAGTGGTACTACCCTGGATAGGTATAGTAAAGTTTCTAAGGAGATTTAGTGTTTGACGTAAAACGGATTCTTCCTGAAAATAATCATGATGGATAAATATAACATTTATCGTCTATGGTGCCTATATCTGCAGATATTGACCCAAAAGTGTTCGCTATTTGTTTGCGAATAAAAACCCTCTATTATCATTTAATTAGAGGCTTATTAATGTACCTAGGGGGTGGGATTGCTTTCCTTACGGATAGCTTCCCCTTCGAGCTCGTTTTGAAAACCGCAAAAAGAAACGCTTCGTTCACTCCAAAAAAAAACTCCTGCACAACTCTTGTATCAAAACTCGCCGGGATTGCTTTCCTTTCAAAAAGCTTCCCTTCGAGCTCGTTTTGAAAACCGCAAAAAGAAACGCTTCGTTCACTCCAAAAAAAAACTCCTGCACAACTCTTGTATCAAAACTCGCCGGGATTGCTTTCCTTTCAAAAAGCTTCCCTTCGAGCTCGTTTTGAAAACCGCAAAAAGAAACGCTTCGTTCACTCCAAAAAAAAACTCCTGCACAACTCTTGTATCAAAACTCGCCGGGATTGCTTTCCTTTCAAAAAGCTTCCCTTCGAGCTCGTTTTGAAAACCGCAAAAAGAAACGCTTCGTTCACTCCTCAAAAGAAAGCGAGCTTCCTTTTGAGAAGCTCGCTCGCATTTCGCTCTTTTTGCGGTTTATCCGTACCTCGGGTGGGAATCGAACCCACACGATATTGCTATCACTGGATTTTGAATCCAGCGCGTCTACCAATTCCGCCACCGAGGCTACTCTCCGGTTTATGGGTAAACCTAAACCTGATCTTTTCCATTCTCCCTATTGGCGTCTACCTCACTCCCGATGACTATCGGGATATCGGGACCGCCACCGAGGCAAATGGGATTGCAAAGCTAAAAAATATTTTTGTTTGGATTGCCAAAATTCCTGTCATTTATCCCTTAGAAGCCAAATTAATTTTTAAATTTGCACCTCCTTTGGAAAAAGGAGTTCTAAAAAACTAGCGAACAATACGTTACGTATGCCATACCAAGTTCCGGAACCGAAAATTTTTGCCTGCTCCCAGAGCATGGCCCTGGGTGAGAAAATTGCCAAATCCTATGGAGCAGAATTAGGTAAGGTATTGTTTTCCAGGTACAGCGATGGTGAGTTTCAGCCTTCCTTCGAGGAATCGATCCGGGGCACCCGTATTTTCATCATTGGCTCTACCAATCCGGGGCCGGAAAACCTGATGGAAATGCTGCTGATGATCGATGCTGCCAAAAGGGCTTCTGCGCGGCATATTACCGCGGTTATCCCTTATTTTGGCTGGGCAAGACAAGACCGTAAAGACAAACCAAGGGTCCCCATTGCAGCAAAACTGGTGGCCAAAATGCTGGAGACAGCAGGTGCCACCCGCATCATTACCATGGACCTGCACGCAGACCAGATCCAGGGATTCTTCGAAAAACCGGTAGACCATTTGTTTGCCTCTACCTTATTCCTCCCCTACCTTAAAAAACTGGGGCTGGAAAACCTTACGATTGCCTCTCCGGACATGGGCGGTTCCAAAAGGGCGTACGCCTATTCAAAAGCATTGGAATCAGACGTGGTCATTTGTTACAAGCAGCGATCTAAAGCCAACAGCATCTCCCATATGGAGCTGATAGGGGACGTAAAAGACAAGAATGTTGTGCTGGTAGATGATATGGTCGATACCGCAGGAACCCTCGCCAAAGCAGCCGACCTGATGATGGAAAGAGGCGCCATAAGCGTACGGGCCATTACTACTCATGGATTGCTGTCAGGAAATGCCTACGAGAAAATAGAAAAATCACAGTTGTCAGAATTGATCATCACTGATTCCATTCCGTCGAAAGCCAAAAGTGACAAAATAAAGGTGCTTAGCTGTGCCGATTTGTTTGCCGATGTGATGCACAGGGTGCACCATAATACCTCCATCGCATCCAAATTCTTAATGTAAAAATTAATTAAATCTATATAATGAAGTCAATTACAATTAAAGGATCAGAAAGAGAAAGCGTGGGCAAGAAAGCATCGAAAGCCTTACGTAATGCTGGAAAGGTTCCTTGCGTGGTATACGGAGGGGAAAAACCATTACACTTTTCAGCAGATGAACTAGCGTTCAGAGATTTAGTGTACACCCCCAATGCTCACACTGTTGTGGTTGAGTTAGATAATGGGAACAAACTAAAAGCCATTCTGCAGGATATCCAGTTCCATCCGGTAACAGATAAGATCTTGCATATTGATTTTTATCAGTTGTTCGCAGACAAAGAACTTACCATGAACATCCCTGTAAGGCTTCAAGGAAGTTCCCCTGGGGTTAGAAACGGGGGTCGACTTGTTATTCCGTAACAGAAAACTGGCCATTAAGGCCCTTCCTGACAACTTACCGGATTTCTTCGATATCGATATTTCCAAATTGAAGATCGGCGATAATATTACCGTTGAATCCTTATTGAACGACAATTTTACCATTTTACATCCGGAGACTACCGTGGTGGTACAGGTGAAAACAGCACGTTCTGCGGTCGTCATTGAAGATGAGGAGGAAGAAGGAATAGAAGGTGACGGTTCAGAAGCAACAGAAGGAGAAGCCACTGCGGCCGAAACTGCTGAAGCTGCTGCCGAAGGAAACGAATAGAACCTTTATCAATTAACTAAAAGCATCCCGGGCATCTCGGGATGCTTTTGTATTTTAGAGCAGTCATACGTAATCCATGCGCTCACTTGTAAACCGATTGTTTGGGCTAAAAAAGCCGTACTTAGAAGAAGGAGACACTATGAAAAAATTTTTAGTCGTTGGTCTGGGCAATATAGGCGAGGAATACCAGGACACCCGGCATAATATAGGTTTCCAGGTGTTGGATGCACTCGCTAAGAAACAGGGAATCGAATTTACTTCGGACAAACTGGGATCCGTGGGATCTTTTAAGCTAAAAGGAAGGAGCATCTTGCTTTTAAAACCGTCTACCTTTATGAACCGCAGCGGTAAAGCCGTTAACTACTGGATGGAAAAGGAAAAAATAGGCCTGGAGCACGTCCTTGTTATCACCGACGATATTAACCTCCCCTTTGGCACACTACGCCTAAAAACCAAAGGTAGTGATGGCGGACATAATGGCCTGGCCGATATCCAAAACACCCTCCAAACTGTTCAATACAACCGCCTCCGATTTGGCCTGGGCGCGAATTTCTCCAAGGGAAGGCAGGTAGATTATGTGCTGGGGAACTGGGAAGCCGAAGAAGTAAAAGCACTTCCGGAACGGCTCGACCGTTGTTGCGAACTGGTCCACTCCTTTGTATTACAAGGGGTAAATATTACCATGAATCAATTCAATAATACCTGATCAGCGTACTACCCTGAAGGAATAGGTTCCGGAATCAGAGGTATTTCCCTCCCGATCCGTTGTGACCACCCGCCAGTAATAGACGGTATCTGCTAATACCGCCGCTTTTATAGTGGTAACACTTACCGAAGGCGATCCTATGACGATTGCAGGAGGTGCTATCGAGTCCATGTACACAGTGTACATCTGAATGTCATTGTCCACATCGGCTCCTTCCCAACTGAGGGTGATATCATTATTAATATCACGGACCACGGAGGCACCGGAAGCCGGCGTAAGTATCGCCGCCGGGAAAGGGGGAAAAGTGGTTTGTGAACCAGCATTGTAGAAAAACCATTCTGCACTTGTGGCTATATCCTCTGTACTGGTATTTCTGGTGGTAACACTCCATTTATAGGGCACTCCTTTTTGCAGGGCCACGGTAGTTGTCAGTCCCTCTGTGGGGGTGTAATTGATGGGGATACCCGTAAGCACGTTTGTGACCCTTAAGGTGTAGGTGGTGGCGTGTTTGGCAGCCTGCCACCTAAATTCAACCTGACTCGTGGTGGCATTTAAACTGATGCCTGTAGTGCATTCGGAATTCTGTAATGGAAAACTCAAAATTGCTGCCTCAGGGGGTTTAGGGGAATCTTTTCCACATCCTACCAATAAAAGGGCTGTCAGTACCAGTGAGAAATACTTCATCGCTTTATTACTTTATAGGTGTTGTTTCTGCTGTTGCCTGTTAATTGCAACAGGTACATGCCGGAAGGAAGCCCCGTAAAATCGATCTTCCTCGCTTCAGTTAGTCCGTAACTGAATTGCAGCGTCCTAAGCATTCTACCTTCCATATTAAAAATCCGTACTTCAAGCGGGCCATCCCAGTCCGGAAGATAGGCTTCCACTTCATTGACAAAGGGATTCGGATAGATAACCGGATCTGAACCTACTACAATGAGCTCTTCGTAGCTTCCCTGGCATTCCAGGCTACTGGTTACTTTCAGGGTATTAACGCCATTTTTCAAATCGAGCTGCAACTGAGATTCTGTGGTTTGATACAGGATACCGTTCAATACAATTGTATAGAGAACAGCGCCCTCCAGATCCAGGGAAAGCAAGGCGCCGTCAGGATCTACTGCGGTGAGCACGGATAACGGATCCGGTTCGTCAATTACAAAATTGAAACAAAACGCTTCATAAACATTGGTGCCATCATTCGCATTGATACAGGCATTGTATGTTCCCGATGAGAGATTCGAAAGTCCAAAACTACTAGTGAAATCAGAGGTATTACTGAAACCACTCCCTAAGATCGAAATAGTATAGTTCAGTGTTTGGTTCGCTGTGATTTGCAACTGGCCATCATTGCTGCTAATACAGGATTCACTTTCCAAAGCGATGGCAAAATTATTCTGGGTGAAGCGGAATACAGGACATCCATCCGTATTCACCTCGGTACCGGGTGGGGTTCCCAGGCAAAGATCGTCTCCGTCATCAAACACCTCGTCCCCATCATCATCGGGCCTGAAAACTCCCTCCACACAGATCTCAAGAGAAAAGCCATTGATGGAGCCCCCATCGGCAGATGCCGTATCCCTGATGAGCAGCGTCCATTCCCCGAAGGATGATTCTCCATTAAAAGAGGCTAACGAACCCAGGGGTTTCACAGTGCCACTGATGCCCGGATCGCCGCTGCACACAAAGGGAGCCGCTTCATCATCGAAAACGGCATTGATGTTACTCAGCGATGAACAGGAATTTGACGTGAGAATCACTTCAGTCCCTGAAGGAGAAATTAGGCTTATGATAAGATCCGACAAAAAGGAGTGTTCAATATTCAGGGCAACATTGACATCGGCCAGCGGCAAATCATCAAAAACCATGATCTTGGAGCTAACCGTTGGTGTCCCCACGGTCGAAATAGTTATCGGAAGGTCTTTGGCTGCTTTTGTTTTACAATTGACCGGCAGGGTGGTGAAACTGGAAGGTGCGCCAAAAACGCCCGATCCACAATTTGATTGGGGCTTTACACGCCAGTAATAGGTCATTTCCGGCAGTAAATTCTGTGGAATATAATTTGTAAAGATCACCGTTGCGGTCTCAACGACGGACGTGAAATTGATATCGGTCGCAATTTCCAGATCATAAGACACATTGAAGGCAGGAGTCTCCCAGGTGAGAAGCGGCTTGATGGGAACATCAATACTGGCATCTGCCGGGGACAGCAGGGTTACCTCGGGGTAGTCGGTATCGAATACATCCAAAACAATTTGCACCTGTTGGGTAAAGGAGGGTGCCGTTGCCGTAACAATTACAGGATAAGAACCTTCTGAAACACTCGTCGTGTTGGAAATGGCAATAGTTACCGGGGTACTATTGGCTGTGGCAGTTTCCGGAACAAAAGAAAAGACGAATCCCGCCGGAGCCCCAACAACACTAAATGTCACCTCTTCATTAAATCCGCCATAGGTCTCATAAATAAAAGGGATCAACCTATCCAACGGCTGGCAAATGTCGTATGAAAGTGTTTCAAAACGCAACACTATCGGCACTTCTTCGATGGTAAAATCACTATCGTTTATTGCAAAGAAGATGTTCTGACTGGCCTTCACCATCACCCGTGCCTGAGTAGTTGCCGTTCCCGGCAACAAGACCTCATGGGATCCGTCATTGGCAACCTGATCCGCTAACGTAACAGGAAAGGACAGCCCCCCATCTAGGGAAAGAAAAATATCTACAAATTGTGCATTAACGGGGCTTAGATCGGTATTAGCCACCTCCCAGGTAATCGTTTGCACAGATCCCGCACTATACACCTCCGCTACCGCTTGTGAAGTGACCACAAAGGGCCCGGCACCATTGCTAACCTGCACATTGACCAGTTCTGCCACTACCTGTCCGCCTTCCAGTGCATTATCCCTGACGGTTACTGCAAAATTAAGATCGCGTTCAATGGTGGCAACCGTTTCCCATGCCGAATTGATAGGAGGACTTTTCTGCGTTAAGTTTCCTTTCACCACTTCGGATAATCTCGGAAAATAACGGCTGGGCTGGGTCGTAGGTGGTAGTGACCTGAAATTAGCTCCGCTGGGATTTTCCGGGCCAAAGGTGGCAGTGGTCACTACTCCGTCATCTATTTGTTCCCAGGCATATGAAAGTACATCGGCCGGATCCGGGTCTGTGGCCTCTGCTGTAAGCACAAATGCCGTCCCCTTGGGGATGATAAAATCATCTACAGGCAGGATTACCGGTGGTACATTCGCAAGCGAGGTTTCTATCGCACAGGAAGTAGTAGCGATGTATTCAGCGATCTGAAAGATACTGTAATAATGAAAATAATCATCTCCATTGCTCTGCACGTTATCCCCATCCACGATGCCTGCATAGCCCATGATGGTAGATCCGCTGGCGGGTTCTGCCTGTACACCGGTACCTTCCGATTCAAAAGACCAGGTATGATTGGCCCCGAACTGATGCCCTAGTTCATGAGAAACATAATCAAGGTCAAATAGGTCCCCCTGCGGGTTCAAGGCGGCAGAATAAGCACTGCCCTTCTGATTATTCCTGCATACAGATCCAATGAATCCGGCATTACCCGCATTAGTATCTTCATGGAACAAATGCCCCACATCATAATTAAGCTCCCCGATAACACTGGTAAGCGTATTTTGCACCTCCGTATTTAAGTTACCCTGATATGGATCGGTTGCCGGATCCGTATAAATAACAAGATCATTATTGGCCACCAGTTCCAGTGTAATGCCAAGATCTGTGAGGAATACTTCATTGACCCGGGTAAGGGTGGCATTGATGGCGGCCAGAGCATCCGCAACCGTCCCTCCATGGAATTGGGTATATTCTCCGGTGGCCGAAACCGCGATCCTGAATTTTCGCAATAGTTGGTCATCTGCCAATTTTGCCGTTGCCGGTATTGACGAAACTTCTTTTATTGCCTGGGTTTCACAAATGAATTTGGCTGCCTCAGTAAGCGATCCGTCTCTTTCAAACAAAACATACTCCATGCTATTCCTGGAAGCCTTTTGCAGAAAAACCTTTTTTCCATCGTCCTTGCGCACAAGCATGGCCTCCAGCCCATTGGGCGACATACTAAAGCGCACCCGGTCTTTTCCATTTTGCAGACTAACGCCGGAAAAAGAACGGATCTCCGGAAATTTCAAGGTTAATTCAGGAGAAAATACCGGTGTTTCCATCACTACAAACGGAACCTGTTTCCCGGAAGACGAAGGAAAGTAAATGATGGTTTTGGCTTTCCTCGCACTGGTAAGTTTTCTCAATTCCCCGCTCAACACCTGTTCTTGCAGGGAAAAAAAACGTAATTTTTCTGTATCCAATTTCTGCAGATCGGCAGATAGGATCTCATTTTTTACGTTTGCAGCCTGCCAATATCCCGATTGCGCTCCCGCGTAAAAGCAGAAAAATAATATGGTAATTGGTAAAACTAGACGTAGTTTTGTTAACATTCGGGGAATTTAAAACTTTAAAAATAAGTCATTTTATTCTTTTATCTTAGTGGTAACTGTCCAAAGCATTTCTAAATACGATAAAAAACAATCGGCCATAATTACCATTGGCACTTTTGATGGTGTCCATGTGGGACACAAAATGATCTTGGAACGCCTCATAAATGATGCCAGAGATAAAGGGATGGCATCCATAGTGCTTACCTTTTTTCCGCATCCCCGTATGGTATTGCAAAAAGATACAGGGCTGAAACTTCTCAACACCATAGAAGAAAAAAAGAAGATTCTTCAGGAACTGGGTCTGGATTATCTGGTCATCCAGCGCTTTACCAAAACCTTCTCCAGGCTTTCTGCCACTGCTTTTGTCCGGGATATCCTGGTCAATACGCTGAAAGCGAAGAAAGTGATCATTGGGTATGACCATCGCTTTGGAAGGAACAGAAATGCCAATATTACAGACCTTATCGCCTTTGGAAATGCCCTTGATTTTGAGGTTGAAGAGATCCCTGCTCAGGAAATCGAGGCAGTATCCGTAAGTTCGACAAAGATCAGAAAGGCGCTGTTGGATGGGGATATCACAACAGCCAATACCTACCTTGGATACCCGTACATGCTAACCGGAAAGGTGCAGCAGGGAAAAGGACTGGGAAAAAAATTAAACTTTCCGACGGCCAACATCCATATCAAAGAGACCTACAAACTCATCCCACGAAACGGGGTATACGTGGTTGAAAGCACCATTGGCAAGAAGAAGGTCTATGGAATGATGAATATCGGCTTTAATCCCACCGTAAATGGCGAAAAACAGAGTATAGAAGTGCATTTTTTCGATTTTAAAGGAGATCTCTACAATAAGAAAATACAGGTCCGACTCCTGGAATGGATACGGGAGGAACAAAAATTTGACTCCCTGGAAGCGCTTACTCGCCAACTTAAAAAAGACAGGGAAACTGCACTGACCATAATAGCCTAATAAATGTTGCACGAGTGGCTTTTCAAAAAGACGGATAACAGTCCCCTGATCATTTTTCGTATCTTCCTGGGCACCCTTATCAGTTTGGAGTGTTTTGGCGCCATCCTTACCGGCTGGGTGAAGAGGACGCTGATAACCCCTTCCTTTACCTTTTCCTTCATAGGGTTTGAATGGTTACAACCCTTGCCCGGCTATGGCATGTATTTTTATTTTGTAGCCATGGGTATTCTTGGCATCTGCATCGCCCTGGGATATAAATACCGCTTCAGCATCATTTCCTTTACCATCCTATGGGCGGCTGTTTATCTTATGCAAAAGACCGCCTATAATAACCATTATTACTTATTGCTGCTCATAGCCTTTTTTATGTGCTTCTTTCCGGCCAACCACTATGCCTCTCTGGATAGTAAACAGAATGAGACCCTGCGGGATGACAGTATGCCCGGGTATGTAAAATGGGCCTTTGTATTGCAACTCTTCATCGTGTATACTTATGCCGCCATCGCAAAGCTTTACGGGGATTGGCTCGATTTTTCCGTAATTGAGATCCTGCTGAAAAACAAGGCATCCTATCCTGTTATAGGTCAAACCCTCCAAAAGCCATGGATACATAGCGTCATAGGGGTCATGGGGGTTGTTTTCGATCTGCTGATCATTCCGGCGTTACTCTGGAAGCCCTCGCGGAATTGGGCTTTTGGTTTCGCGATCTTTTTCCACCTATTCAATTCGATTGTATTTCAGATTGGGATCTTTCCCTACCTGGCACTTGCTTTTACGGTTTTCTTTTATCCCCCCGAAACCATCCGGCAAGTATTCTTTAAAAAGAAAAAATACTATTCGGAAGCTGCTCTCCAGGTCCCTTCCTACAAAAAGTGGCTATACCTGGGGGGGGCGATCTACTTTATTATTCAACTCGTTTTGCCCCTTCGGCACCATTTCTTTCAGGATGATGTCTTATGGACAGAGGAAGGGCACCGCCTGAGCTGGCGGATGATGCTCCGCAGCAGGTCTGGCAACGCTCAGTTTACTGTTGTGAATAAGGCCTCGGGAGAAACAACGGTTGTTTCGCTCCCCGCGTACCTCACCCCAAATCAGCAAAAAAAAGTAAGTTGTTATCCCGATTTTATATGGCAGTTTGCACAGCATTTAAAGCAGGAATATGCCAAAAAAGGAGTGGCCGTTGCCGTGTTCGCAGAGGCCGCCGTACGTATCAACGGGGGTCCTTTAACCCCCTTCATTGATTCGGAAGTAGACCTTGCCAATGAAAAGTGGGATCCCTTCAGACACCATTCATGGATCCTTCCATCCAACTAGTCCAATACTTCAACAGGATGCTCTATGAATTCGCCGATTAACCTTAAATTTGTCCTTTAAATAACCCCCTATGTTAGTATTGCAGGTCATACGAGAAAATAAAGAAGCGATTGCTATTGCCTTAAAAAAAAGAAATCTGGATGCCGATGCGCTATTGTCCAGGGTAATTGACCTGGATGAGAAAAGACGGGCCATACAAACCGAAATGGATAGCACCCTGGCGCAATTGAATGCACTTTCAAAAGAAATAGGGACGCTTTACAAAACGGGGCAGGCCCAGGAAGCGAATGCACTTAAAGAGACAAGTGCCCAACTAAAGGAAGCCTCTAAAAAGATGGGGGAAGCCCTCAATACCGTGGCCGGTGAGTTGGAGGAAGCCTTGTACCTGATCCCAAATGTTCCAAACGAGCTGGTACCTGCCGGGAACTCGGAAGAAGATAACGAGGAAGTATTCCGGGAAGGGGATATTCCTACCCTGATGGAAGATGCCATGCCCCATTGGGAATTGGCCAAAAAATACGACATCATTGATTTTGAGCTGGGAGTAAAGATCACAGGCGCCGGCTTCCCCGTTTATAAAGGAAAAGGGGCTCGCCTGCAACGCGCCTTAATTTCTTATTTTCTGGATAAGAATAGAGAAGCGGGGTATGCGGAAATGCAGGTTCCCCACCTTGTCAATGCTGCTTCCGGATTCGGAACGGGTCAGTTGCCTGATAAGGAAGGACAAATGTACCATGTACAGGCCGATGATCTCTACCTGATCCCTACTGCAGAAGTTCCGGTCACCAACCTATTGCGCGATACGATCCTCTCCCAAAACGAGCTCCCTGTTTGCTATACCAGCTATACCCCCTGCTTCCGCAGAGAGGCCGGAAGCTACGGAGCCCATGTGAGGGGTCTCAATCGCCTGCACCAGTTCGATAAAGTGGAAATAGTACGGGTAGAACATCCGGAAAAATCCTACGAATCCCTTGATATGATGGTGGCCCATGTAAAAGGCATCCTGCAGGAACTGAAGCTTCCTTACCGGATTCTAAGGCTGTGCGGAGGGGATCTGGGATTCACTTCGGCCCTGACCTATGACTTTGAGGTGTTCTCTACCGCACAGGATCGATGGCTTGAGATCAGTTCCGTATCAAATTTTGAGACCTTCCAGGCAAACCGTCTAAAGCTTCGGTTCAAAGATGCCCAGGGGAAGACACAATTGGCCCATACCCTTAATGGAAGTTCTCTGGCCTTACCCAGGGTACTAGCCGGGATCCTGGAGAATTATCAAACCAAGGAAGGCATTAAAATACCGGAGGTATTGATCCCGTATACCGGATTTGATCTCATAGATTAAGATTTCATTGATAGGTTATTTTACGACACTTGGTTACCTTTGATAAAGTTGCATGATGAGAGGTATCCTATTTTTATTTGTCTTTTTTTTGACGCTTGGTCTTTGGGCCCAGGACGACTTTCTGGCCAAGCAATACTTTAATGACGGGGAATACGAGAAAGCCCTTGTTTTTTATGAGAGACTGGTCCAACAAAATCCGCGCAGAATGGATTTGGCCGAAAGTATGGTCCGATGCTACCAGCAATTGGAACAGTATGATAAGGCCGAGGCCTTTTTGTTATCCAGGATCGATTCCGGCAATGCCTACCCCACCATCTATATTGAACTAGGCTACAATTACCGGTTGCAGGATAACAGAAGTGAAGCCATAAAGTACTACGAGAAAGCCCTTGCCAGTATTGAACAAAATCCCAATTATGGCTATGGTGTTGGCGTCGGTTTTCAGCGGTTTTCACTGCTCGAATATGCATTAAGGGCCTACGAAAGGGCCATGGTGTTAAATCCTCAGCTCGATTATAATTTCCAAATGGCCCAAATTTATGGTGAACAGGGCGATATTGAGAAAATGTTCGCTTCCTATCTGGACCTCCTGAACAATGGAAGGTCTTCCATGGGGAGCGTCCTGGGAAAGATCAGTGATTTCATTACAGAGGACCCCGCCAATATGAACAATTCATTACTGAAGAAAATAGTTCTGCAAAGGGCGCAGAAAGATCCCAATCTCCTATGGAACGAACTATTGAGTTGGTTGTTCGTGCAACAAAAACAGTATGCGAGTGCTTTTATCCAGGAGAAAGCTATTTATAAAAGGTCCGATGCTGCCTCTTTGGAGCGAATGGAAGATTTGGGGGAAATGGCACTGGAAGATAACGCCATAGATGAAGCCATTCCGGTATTTGAGTACCTCGTAAAAAACAGCCAGGATGCCGTTACACGTTTAAATGCCCAATTAAACCTCCTGGATATTGCGCTGAGGAATGCCGATGAAAAGAAAATCCAAACCATAGATGCCGATTATCAGGAACTTCTCAATAGCTATGGATATCAGGCACCCACGTTACAACTTCAGGTGGCCTATGCCAATTTTTTGACCTTTAAAAAAAATGACCCTCAAAAGGCTATCGATATTTTAAAAAGATCACTTGAACTACCCCTGGCAAAATACGGGGAGGCCTATATCAAAATGACGCTGGGTGATATCCTGGTTTTCGATAAGAAATTCAATGAAGCACTTATCTATTTTTCTCAAATACAAAAAAACCTGAAAAACGATGTTTTGGGACAAGAAGCCAGGTTTAAGGTGGCACAGACCAGTTTTTATAAAGGCGACTTCGATTGGGCCCTCACACAACTCAAGGTTTTAAGGGGGTCTACCTCTCAATTGATAGCCAATGATGCCATGCAATTAAGCCTGTTGATCTCGGACAATTCCCTGGAAGACTCCACCCAGACCGCCTTAAAAAAATATGCCAGGGCCGACTTACTCTCGTATCAAAACAAGAACAAAGAGGCAATTGCCGAACTCGAAGCTATTTTGCAAAATCACAAAGGGGAAAAGATTGAGGATGAAGCCTTGCTGAAGCAGGCTCAGCTCTTTGAAGAACAGGAAGACTACGAAGCCGCCCTGTTCAACTACCTAAAGATCATAGAATTTTATGGAGACGACATCCTGGCAGATGACGCCCATTTCGCCCTGGCAGAGTTGTTCCGGAACAAATTAGGTGATGTCGAAAAGGCGAAATACCATTATGAGCGTATCCTTTACAATTATCAGGACAGCTATTATTTCCCGCAGGCAAGGAAGTATTTCAGGATGCTGCGGGGCGATACGGTAAATTAAAGGAAGAATCGTACCCAAAACTAACACCTTAAAGAGGATACATGCTTATTTATAATATTACCATCAATGTAGAAGAAACGATTCACGATCGCTGGGTCTCCTGGATGAAGAACGAACATATCCCGGAGATGCTGCAAACCGGTAAGTTCCTGGAAGCTACCATGACCAGGGTCCTTGTTGAAGAAGAGATGGGTGGCATTACCTACTCCGTACAATACAAGGTAAAGGACAGAGAAACACTTGAGAAGTATTACCAGGAAGACGCGGATCGGTTACGGAATGAGACCCTGAAACTATTTGGGTCATCATTTGTTGCCTTCAGAACAGAATTGGAGGTAGTAGCCATAGAAACCCCTGTGTTACCCAGTGCAACAGAATACCTTTTTACCTATGGCACCCTTCAGGACGAAGAGGTACAAAAAATGATTTTTTCAAGGACCTTAAAAGGAACGAAAGACGTGCTTTACAACCATATCATGGCAGCTGAAATGGTAGGTGGCCTCTACCCTACCGTAAGTCCCTCAGAAGCCAAAGAAGACCAGGTTACCGGGTACTTGTATGTCATTAGTACTGATGAATTGAAGCGGGTAGATGTCTACGAAGGCGACGCCTATTTTCGAAAAAAAGCACTGCTGGCCTCGGGAATTGAAGCGTGGGTATATCAGGGAAAAGGACCATTATAACAGTAGCATGTCCAAACATAAACCTTATAAGAAATCTACCCATCAAAATAGCAACAAGGATCTTGCAGCAAAAGGGCCTGTAAAAGCAAAAAAACACCTTGGCCAACATTTTTTAAAAGATGAGAACATAGCAGGGAAAATAGCCGACACACTAACCCTCAATGGCTATGAAAATGTCCTGGAAATAGGTCCCGGTACCGGGGTACTTACCAAATATCTTTTACTAAGAGACCTCAACCTGATAGCTATGGACCTGGACGCCGATTCTATTGTATACCTTAAACATAGTTTTCCGCTGGAGCACCCGAAAGCCGTAGCGCGTGCACATAGTTTTCAAGTGGTGGAAGCCGATTTCCTAAAAGTTGATCTTGCGTCACTTTTTAATGGCAGCCCCTTTGCCATTATAGGCAATTTCCCTTATAACATTTCCACTCAAATTGTATTTAAACTGCTGGAATACCGTGCCCAAATACCCGAATTTTCTGGGATGTTCCAGAAAGAGGTCGCAAAACGTATTTGTGAAAAAGAAGGCAGCAAGGCCTATGGTATCCTATCTGTACTGGTTCAGGCCTTCTACAAAGCGGAGTACCTCTTTACGGTACCTCCGGAAGTATTCGACCCACCGCCAAAAGTACAGTCGGGCGTTTTAAAGCTTACCCGTAAACCGATCGCCACCCTTGACTGTGACGAGCAGCTTTTTTACAGGGTCGTAAAAACCGCCTTTAACCAACGAAGAAAGACCTTGCGCAACAGCTTAAAAGTCTTTAACCTCACACAAAGTTTAAAAGAAGATACTATCTTTGACCAACGCCCGGAACAACTTAGCGTAGCCGATTTCATAGCATTGACAAAGCAAATTGAGCATGACACCGTTTAAACTTACAGATGAACTTTTAGCTGAGATAACACAGTTAATAGATTCCAAGAGGGATGCAGAGCTGCATGACCTCATGGAAGATGTTCATTATGCCGATATAGCGGAAATGGTCAATGAGATGAGTACCGAACAGGCCACCTATCTTATTAAGTTGCTCGAAAGCGATAAGACTTCCGATATACTTACCGAATTAGATGAGGACATTCGTGAAGCCATCCTGAATAATTTATCCTCAAAAGAGATTGCCGGGGAGCTGGAAGAACTGGATACGGATGATGCTGCCGATATCATAGCGGAACTTCCAAAGGAGATCGTTCAGGAAGTTATTTCGGAGATAGAGGACAGAGAACACGCCAGACATATCGTAGACCTTTTGCGGTACGATGAGAATTCGGCAGGTGGACTTATGGCGAAGGAATTGGTGAAAGTAAATGAAAACTGGACCGTTCTTAGGTGTGTAAAGGAAATGAGGGCCCAGGCAGAGAACGTAACCAGGGTACATTCCATTTACGTGGTAGACGACGAGGGAAGATTAAAAGGAAGGCTTTCCCTGAAAGACCTCCTTACAACCTCTACTACCAACCCCATACGAGAAGTTTATATCCCAAAGGTAGACTCGGTAAACGTCAATGAAAAACCGGAAGAGGTTGCGAAGATCATGTCCAAATATGACCTGGAAGCCATTCCGGTAGTAGATGAAATTGGCCGTTTAGTAGGGAGGATCACTATAGATGATATTGTAGATGTTATAAGAGAGGAAGCAGAAAAGGATTACCAGTTAGCGGCGGGTATTTCGCAGGATGTAGAAGCAGATGATAGTATCTGGATCCTGACCAGAGCCCGATTACCCTGGTTATTCTTAGGCCTCATAGGAGGCGTTGGCGCTGCCTGGATCATGGGTGGCTTTGAAGAACTGATCAGCAAACATGCTATCCTCTTTTTCTTTACGCCGTTGATCGCCGCCATGGCGGGAAATGTTGGGGTACAGTCCAGTGCTATTATCGTACAGGGTTTGGCCAACGACGATCTGAAAGGAAGTATTGGAAACAGGCTTATCAAGGAAATGTTGCTGGCTTTGCTCAACGGTGTCATTTTAGCTATCGTACTCCTTATATTTACCTGGATATGGAAAAGCAGTTTTCTGACTTCCCTGGCCATCTCCATATCCCTGGTCACCGTTATAGTGGTTGCCGGGATCATTGGCACCTTCATTCCTATGTTCCTCCACAAAAGGGGTATTGATCCTGCCATAGCCACCGGCCCCTTTATTACCACCAGTAATGACATTTTTGGGATCCTCATATATTTCACTATTGCCAAGCTGCTCCTGGGTATCTGAATGTGTGAAAAATATCATACCTTGAACATGATAAATGGCAGGAGCCATTGACAAATGTAAGTATCATGCATATCAAAGTTGGTGTCATCCAGGAAAACCCGGTTTTTTTCAACAAGAAAGAAACCATCAACAAAATTGAGGACCTCCTTTCGCTTTATTCAAAAGACAAGTATCAACTACTGGTATTTCCGGAATCCTTTATTCCTGGGTACCCAAGAGGATTTTCCTTTGGGGCCAAGGTAGGAAGCAGGACCGAAGAAGGCAGAAAACTCTATGCCGAATACCATAAGAACAGTATTCAAGAAGATAGTGCGGATCTCAAAAAACTGGAAAAGCTCTCCAAAAAATACAAGGTATACCTGGTGATGGGGGTAACAGAAAAAAGCCGGGATAATGGGAGCTTGTACTGTTCCATGCTATACATTTCCCCAAATAAAGGGCTTTTAGGGATCCATAGAAAAATTAAACCCACAGGCACAGAAAGGGTCATTTGGGATGAGGCCTCCGGCAAGGACCTTGTTACCTTTCAAACAAAAATTGGAAAACTGGGCGGACTCATTTGCTGGGAAAATTATATGCCCCTTGCCCGTATGGCCATGTACCAGAAAGGCATTGAAATTTATGTCGCCCCAACAGCCGACGCCCGGGAATCATGGGTCGATACCATGAGACATATTGCTTTAGAAGGCCGTTGTTTTGTTTTGGGATGTAATCAATATGTTACCCGTTCCATGCTTCCTGCCAAATATCAAAAGTTGTTGGAGGAAGGTCCGGAGGATCTGTGCCCGGGAGGAAGTGTGATTTTTTCGCCAAAAGGAGAACTGATGGCAGGCCCCCTGTGGAACAATGCCGGTATCCTTACTGCCACCCTGGACCTGGATACCATAGTAGAGAGCAAATTGGATTTTGATGTAAACGGCCATTATGCGCGCCCCGATATTTTTGAGTTGCATGTAAAAGGGCAACCACCCATGCAACAAGAGTAAAACCCTGAAAGGAAAAGTATGAAAGCGATCAACCTACAAGAAAAACACGCCTCCTTTAGTAAAACCTGGCATCCACACTGCATCGCGATGGTCGATGATATGCAGGTGCTGCTGGCCAAGATACAAGGGTCTTTTGTTTGGCATAAGCATGAGCACGAAGATGAACTGTTCCAGGTGTTGAAAGGCACGATGCACATGCAATTCAGGGACCGTACCGTAGTTGTGAAGGAAGGGGAACTCATTGTTGTGCCAAAAGGGGTGGAACATTGTCCGACCACGCTTAACAACGAAGAAGTACACCTTTTGCTATTTGAAAAAGCATCGACCGCCCATACGGGTAATGTGGTGAATGAAAGGACGCAAACCCACTATCCAAAAATATAAGGTCCATGAAAGTGTTGCATTTAGATACCAACCACCCGCTTTTGATCGACCAATTAGCTGCCTTAGGTTTTCAAAACGATGAGGAATATAAAGCTACCAAAGAAGAGGTTGAAAAAAAGATTCACACCTATGACGGTATCATTATCAGGAGCAGGTTTGTTATTGACAAGGATTTTTTGGACAAGGCCAGCCAACTTAAATTTATTGGAAGGGTGGGGGCCGGACTCGAGAATATTGAGGTTGCCTATGCCCAACAGAAAGGTATTTATTTAGCAGCCGCACCGGAAGGGAACCGCAACGCCGTAGGAGAACACGCATTAGGCATGTTGCTTTCGCTTTTTAATAATTTGAACAAGGCCGACAGGGAGGTTCGTAATGGAACATGGGACCGTGAAGGCAACCGTGGTACCGAGTTAGATAGTAAAACGGTTGGTATCATTGGATACGGCAATACAGGCAAGGCTTTCGCCAAAAAACTGAGGGGTTTTGAAGTAGAAGTGCTGTGTTGTGATATTCTGGAAAATATTGGGGATGAAAATGCCAGGCAGGTATCCTTAGCCGAGTTGCAGAAAAAAGCAGATGTAATAAGCTTGCACGTACCACAAACGACACTTACCTTGGGCATGGTGAACAGGTCTTTTATAGAGGCTTTTACAAAGAACTTCTGGTTGCTGAATACGGCCCGCGGGAAGTGTGTTGTAACACATGATCTGGTTTCTGCCTTGAGATCCGGAAAGATTAGGGGGGCCGGTCTGGACGTGCTGGAATACGAAAAAACATCCTTTGAGGATATGTTTTCCGGCCATGGGATGCCGGAAGACTTTGACTACCTCATCCGTTCAGATAAGGTGCTGTTAACACCTCATGTGGCCGGCTGGACACAGGAAAGCAAGGTGAAACTGGCGCAAACCATTGTCGATAAAATAAAGGAACGTTTCAGTTAAATTGATAATGATGCCTCTTTTTATAACGCGAATAAATGAAAATCTATGGAAAACAGGGTAACGGGTATTGGCGGATTCTTCTTTAAAACAAAGGATCCGGATAAGGTCAAAAATTGGTATCGAGAGCATCTGGGACTCAACACGGACCAGTATGGATGCACCTTTAGGTGGAAAGACGAAAAAGGAAATGATTGCACTACACAATGGAGTCCTTTTAAAGATGATACCTCCTACTTTAACCCCAGTGAAAAGCCTTTTATGATGAATTTCAGGGTAGTGGATTTAACCGCCTTGCTAAAAACACTTAAAGAGGAAGGCGTAACTATTGTGGGTACGGTTGAAAAATATGACTACGGCAAATTTGGCTGGATTTTAGACCCGGAAGGCAATAAGATAGAATTGTGGGAACCCAAATTAAGCATTTCTCCGACTAAGAAATAATTCCTACATTTAAAAACATTTAACCAACACATATACGGACATGTCAGAAGACAATAAAGACTTAGGCGATAAGGCAAAAGACGCCTTTGAAGACGCCAAAAAAGGAGCGAAAAAGGCAGCTGAAGAGGCCAAGGAAGCTGCAGGCGACTTTAAAGAAGAAGCTAAAAAAACGGCAGAGGAATTCAAGGAAGGTTTAAAATCGGCAGGAGGAGATAATAAAAAAATACTGGCGGGTATATTAGCCATTCTTTTTGGTTCCCTGGGAATCCACAAATTTATTTTGGGATACAATAAGGAAGGGGTCATTTTGCTGGCCGTTACTTTATTAGGGTATGCCACCACCTGTATCGTCGTAGGTGCTTTCTTTTTCTGGATTCCGGGACTCATTGGGTTAATAGAGGGCATTATTTACCTGACCAAAACCGATGAAGACTTTTACAACACCTATCAGGTTGGGAAAAAACCCTGGTTCTAATGATATTAAGTCAGATTTTTTTATGTCTGACTTTTTTTAATTTATTTATTATCGTTATATTGCGATATATAAATATGAAATGGGTCTAACCAAAACACAGATTTACGAACCCGCTCAAAATACCCTCGCATCCATTTTTAAGGTATTGGGACACCCTGGGCGGATTGCTATTTTACAGTATATCAGCAAACAAGATGCTTGTATTTGTAATGATATTGTAGATGAGATAGGCCTGGCACAGCCAACCATCTCCCAACACCTCAAGGAACTTAAAAGCATTGGTCTTATTGAGGGTGAAATAGAGGGTAAAAAAGTGTGCTATTGTATCAACCTCCCCCGCTGGAAAGAAATCCAGGCGTTGCTAAATGCTTTTTTTAACGAAACCAAAACCAATTGCTGCTAAAAAATATCCTTATGAAAACACACGAATTCTTAGCCCTATTACGCCAACATTCCGCTAAGGAATTGATCTTCGAATACCTTCCCAATAAGTATGCAGGTGTCAACTACCATATAACAGAGGTAAAAAATACCCATATTGAAGCCGTAGATTGTGGTGGTCGTGCAGATGCCTGGAACGAAACCATTGTTCAGCTGTGGGAAAGTCCGACTGAAAAAGATAAAACCCGCTATTTATCTGCTTTTAAGGCTTCCAGTATTTTCAATAGAGTGCATGCTATAAAACCAATGGATCAGGAAGCAGAAATTAAATTTGAATACGGAAATGCCAGTTTTCACACCGCTCAGTTGTTTGTAAATGATTTTCAAATAACAGGGCAAACACTTATTATTAAGTTGGGCATACTTCCTACCCTTTGCAAGGCGGAAGAAATTTGCGGGGTTGCTTCAGATCAGGAAGCGGTTAAAGCCGGAGGCTGTAATCCGGATTCCGGGTGCTGCTAATATCCTAGCCATGGAAATCAAAGCGATGCAAGCAGGCGATTGGCAAGCAGTATCCCGGATCTATTCCGAAGGGATCAACACCGGTTTCGCCACCTTTGAAAAGGAAATCCCTTCTTATGACAAATGGGATACCGCACACCTGGAACAATGCAGGCTGGTGGCGTGTCAGGAGAATGAAGTTGTCGGCTGGGCCGCACTTTCACCAGTTTCCAGTCGCTGCGTGTACGGCGGGGTAGCCGAGGTAAGTGTGTATGTTTCGAAGGATCATTGGGGAAAAGGAGTTGGAAAACAATTATTACTTTCGCTGATCGAAGCCAGTGAAAAAGCGGGTTTCTGGACCCTGCAATCGGGTATCTTCCCTGAAAACCAGGCAAGCATACACCTTCATGAAAACTGTGGCTTTCGTTTGCTTGGCAAACGGGAACGGGTAGGGAAACTGGATGGTATCTGGAAAGACAATGTCCTTTTCGAAAGACGAAGCCAGAAAGTAGGAATAGACTAAAAGCAGTATAAAAACAAAAAGAAACCAAAAGATGCATCCGAAAAACATATTGGTACTTTGTACCGGAAACTCCTGCCGTAGTCAAATGGCCCACGGCTATTTAAAAACCCTACTGAAGGATGGTGCCAAGGTCTACAGCGCGGGCATTGAAACCCATGGATTAAATCCGGGTGCAGTGGCCATTATGCTGGAAGACGGAATCGATATTTCCTCACATACCTCCAACCATGTGGATGACTATCAGGGAATTTCCTGGGACTATATCATCACCGTTTGCGACCATGCCAGGGAGCATTGTCCTTTTATCCCTTCAGATCATGCGAAAAGAATTCACCACAACTTCTTTGATCCTTCCAAGGTATCCGGTACTGCCGAGGAAAAACATGCCGCCTTCTTAAAAGCCCGCAATGAGATCCGTTCCTTTTGCGAAAGGTTTGCGATTTCTGAGTTTAGTTAAGAGGTTCCGTTATTTTCAGCCAATTTCCGCTCCAGTTCTGCCTGGAATTCTTCCATGACAGGTTTCACGGTGCTTTCGGGTAAGTCGGCAATCTTTATATACATAAGGCCATCAACCGAATTATTGAACAACGGGTCTACATTAAAGGCTACCACCTTGGCGTTTTGCTTGATATACTTTTTGATCAGTACCGGCAAGCGCAGACTACCAGGCTCTACCTCTTCTATAAGGCGGTCAAATTTATTAAGATCGGCCTCCGTCTCATCAAAAACAAATTCCTTATCGGCATCCTTGAGCTTCACTTTAAACTCCTTTTTGGGATGAATATATTGTGCTACATAGGGATCCCAGTAATTCGACTTCATAAATTCGATCATAAGCGATTTGGAGAAGTTCGAGAACTGGTTGCTGATACTTACCCCGCCTATCAAATATTTATGTTCGGGGTGCCGCAGTGTGGTATGTACAATCCCTTTCCATAAGAGAAACAGTGGCATGGGCTTTTGCTGGTACTCCTTTACGATATACGCCCGCCCCATTTCAATGGACTTCTGCATCATGCCGTAAAGTTCGGGCTCAAAACCAAAGAGGTCCTGCAGGTAAAAGCCGTCTATCCCGTATTTTTCAAAGATCTCCGCACCCATGCCCATGCGGTAGGCGCCTACGATGCTCTTTTCCTCATCATCCCACAGGAAAAGGTGATGGTAATAGTCATCAAAACGGTCCAGGTCAATGGCCTTATTGGTACCCTCCCCTATCGCCCGGAAGGTAAGTTCTCGCTGCCTCCCTATTTCATTGAGGATAAAAGGCATGTCTTTCTTCTGGGCAAGGAACACTTCATAGTTCTTACTTTGCAATAAGCGACAGTCCTTCTCACGGAGCTTTTCGATCTCGCCTTCAATGACCTCCTTTCGCACCGCAGTTGCGATCTTCCTTGGAGGTTTTGGTATTTTCAGACTGCTAGGTATTTGATCTATAAGCCGTTCTTTTTCATAAGCATTGGCCAGGATATAGGTCTTTCTCCTTAATAGATCGGTAAAGTCGTCCAGCGTTTCGTGTTCCTTTTGTGCCGCCACCGAGATAGGTTGCCCAATCCGGACCTTAATGGGCCTGCTTCTTTGGGTGGTTAATTCTGAGGGTAATTTAGCAGTTCTGAAGATATCATTGATCTTAGAAAGCCTGTAGAACAATTTGCTATTCTTGGCGTGAAAATAAATGGGAACCACGGGTACCTCAGCCTTCCTAATTAACTTCAGGGCCGCTTCTTCCCATGGTTTATCCACGATCAGTTTCCCATCTTTATAAGTAGAAACTTCGCCGGCCGGAAAGATCCCTAAGGGATGACCATCCCCTAAATGCTGCAGGGCATTCTTGAATCCGCTGATACTGCTCCTGGCATCCTTGTGATTCTCAAAAGGGTTTACCGGTAAAATAAAGGGGGAAATCGGGCCTACCCTGTGCAGTAAAAAGTTAGCGATGATCTTAAAATCTGCCCTGTGATGCAATAGCAGTTTCAACAATAGAATGCCATCTATCCCGCCTAAGGGATGATTGCTAATCGTAATAAAAGCCCCTTCTTTAGGAAGGCGTTTGATGTCTTCCTCAGGGATTTCAAAATTGATCTCGTAATGCTCCAGGATAGCATCCAGAAAAGCCACTCCCTCCAAATGCTCATGCTTTTCATAAAACCTGTTCATTGAGGACAACTGGGTGATCTTCATTAACACCCATCCCATAAAGGTCCCTAAAAACCCGTAATGTTCCAGGTTAATGGCTTTTGCCACCTCTTTAGCCGTAACTAAACCCATATGCTATTTACATTTTCAAAGGTAAAGATAGGGAAATAGGACTTGGTGTTGGGCAATTGCCTTTTAGAATTACCCAGGCTATTGTCCTATTTTACCACGAGCTGCACGGTCTCTTTTCCGCGCTGTTCCAAAAGGACTTCTTTCCCCTTCTGCAGGGATTCTATCGCCTGGGTGTCAAAATGACGAATCGTATAAAGGGAAACATTCTCGTGGTGCACTACCTTAAATTTTCCTTTTAAGTGCTCCAGGAGCTCTTCTAAACGGCCAAATTTATTATCTACACAAACAGAAAAGCTAATGGCAGAATTCTGGATGAGATCTACCTTCATTTTATAATCGTGCAGCAACTTAAAAAGAGCGCTAATGTTGTCTTCTACAATAAATGAAAAATCCAACGAGGATAGTTTCATAAGCACCTGGTTCTTCTTTACAATAAAGCAGGGAATCTTTGGTTCTATCCCTTCCCCTTTGCCTACAGAAGTCCCGGCGTCCTTTGGATTCAGAAATGACTTCACCAAAAGAGGAATCTCTTTTCTTTGTAATGGCTGAAGTGTTTTGGGGTGGATAACTGAAGCCCCGTAAAACGCCAGCTCTATGGCTTCCATGTAGGAGATCTTATTCAACAATTGCGACTGTTCAAAATACCGCGGGTCTGCATTGAGGACGCCCGGCACATCTTTCCATATGGTGACGGACTGTGCGTTCAAACAATACGCCAGGATGGCGGCCGTGTAGTCAGATCCTTCCCTGCCCAGTGTAGTGGTGAAATTATTTTCATCACTACCAATAAATCCCTGGCCTACATACAGCTTACCTTTTTCCAATCCCTGGGCCACCCTGGCCTGTGTGCTATCCCAGTCAATATTCACGTCCCGGTAATTACTGTCTGTCTTAATGAAATTTCGGATATCGAGCCAGGTATTGCGGATCCCGATCTCATTAAGGTAGGTACTTACGATCGTAGTAGAGAGGAGTTCGCCATAACTGACCACCTGGTCATAAACAAAATTATATTTAGGCGATTTGTTCCATGCAAGAAACCCCTTCACCTCATCAAAAAGTCCTTGTATTGCTTTGTAGATCGGATGGGTATTACCCGGGAAAAGTTCACCCAATATCCTGGCATGATACTCCATAACCTCCTGCAAAGCTCCGGTTAAAGCCGCTTTGTCCTGAAAATAGGCATTGACGACCGCTTCCATTCCATTAGTGGTTTTTCCCATGGCCGAAATGACCAAAAAAGTATCCTGGTGACCCGTTTCCTCTAAAACCTTCACCAGGTTCTTAACCCCTGCGCCATCCTTAACAGAGGCACCACCAAATTTAAAAATCCTCATAACTGGTCTACAAAATTCTTTATTCCCTGTTCATCTAGCTGCACCACATCCCAGTCCCGCAACACTTTTGCCCCCTTCTGTTCGTAAAAGGTAATCGCCGGTTCGTTCCAGTCCAGGACTTCCCAACTTATGCGCTTTGCCCCCTGGGCATGACCATACTGTACCACGCGCGACAATAAGGCACTACCTAGACCGCTGCCCCGAAACTTTTCGGTAACTATCAGATCTTCCAGGTGTAACGCCCTGCCTTTCCAGGTAGAATACCTGGGATAGACCAGTGCCATCCCTACGATCTCATCTTCAGTTTCCCCAATAAAGCAATGAAATAGGGAATCCTTCCCAAATCCATCCCTTACCAGGTCATTAGCAGTAAGTAGTACCGCATGCGGCTCCCTTTCAAAAGTGGCCAACTCCTGGATGAGCCGCAATACTGCCGGCATATCCTCTTTTTTTGCCTCGCGAATTGTATATCCCATAATTGTTACAAATAAAACACAAAGTTATAAATTTAAAAAACGAAACCTTTACGAAAACGTTTTAGTTTCACAAAATGTCCGATATTTGTACCCAAAATAACACAATCCTTTATGGATAAAAGAAATACCACCCTTGGCGAATTTATTATTGAAAACCAATCGTCTTTTCAATATTCCTCAGGGGAACTATCCAAGCTCATCAATGCTATCCGCCTGGCGGCAAAAGTGGTAAACCATGAAGTAAACAAAGCGGGGCTTATTGATATTATAGGTGGTGCAGGCGAAACGAACATTCAGGGTGAAGACCAGCAAAAACTAGACGTTCTTGCCAATGACAAATTCATTCAAACCTTAAAGAACAGGGAAATTGTATGCGGTATCGCCTCTGAAGAAGAAGATGATTTTATCAGTGTTAACAGCAATGATGAGCAGCATCAGAATAAGTATATTGTGCTTATCGATCCCCTAGATGGCTCATCAAACATAGATGTCAACGTCTCCGTGGGGACCATCTTTTCCATCTACCGTCGGGTGACCCCCATTGGCACGCCTGTTTCCCTGAAAGATTTTCTTCAACCGGGTATCAATCAGGTAGCAGCGGGATATATTATTTATGGGACCTCCACCATGTTGGTCTATACCACCGGCGATGGCGTAAATGGCTTTACGCTGAACCCGGCTATAGGAACTTTTTACCTCTCTCACCCCAACATGGAATTCCCGGAGACAGGAAAGATCTATTCCGTAAACGAAGGAAATTACATTCATTTTCCACAGGGCGTAAAAGACTACATTAAATACTGTCAGAAAGAAGAGGGAGACCGGCCCTACACCTCACGCTATATTGGCTCACTCGTTTCCGATTTTCACAGGAATATGATCAAAGGGGGCATTTATATGTATCCTAAAAGCAGCATTGCTTCCAACGGTAAATTACGACTCCTCTACGAGTGTAACCCTATGGCATTTTTAGCCGAACAGGCGAATGGAAAGGCTAGTGACGGGTATCGGCGGATAATGGAAATTCAGCCAACGGAACTGCACGAGCGTGTGCCGTTCTTCTGCGGAAGCCGTAAAATGGTAGAGAAAGCAGAAGAATTTATGGCCGCACAACAACAATAGTCACAAGCCAATGTGCAGGGACTTTAATCCTTCTTGCGCCGCATCATATAGAGGTAATCCTCAAAATCGAATTTCCCCCTGAACAAAATGATAGATCTGCGAATTACTCTTTCTGCTTTCGCAGGCGAATAACCCAGGGCTAAGGCATATTTCTTAATAAGTCTGACTTCGTCCTCGTCAATTTTATGATCGGCGAATATAATGCTGAACAGATCATAGAGGCGCTCTAATCTTTTCTCTGATTCATAAGGAGCTTCAATTGGATATTTATTCTCCTTCTTCATGACCTCCTTGATTTCCTCTCCGGAAATATCCAATTTAACGGCAAACTTATCGATCACTTTTTGCTCTTTCGGGTTAATTTCACCGTCTACCGCAGCTAAGGAAGCAATGGCCGCAAAATGAGCCAAATTACTTCGTCTTTCACTGTTGGCGTATAAGTCTAAAATAGGCATAATACAACTAATTCTATGGTACAAAGATACCTCTTTTGTTGAGGAATATTTCTATTAAATCGTCAAATTTTTAGCCTTTGCCTACCTTTATCCCGAATTTTATCTTTCTCCCTCGGATCTTAGTTTTCTCCCATAATATGACGTGCACCAGCGTGTCATTCTTAAGGTTTACTAACAGAAATTTGTACCTTCGTATCGTTTAAAAACCGCTGCTATTGAACGACACTCAGAAAGGGAGGTTCCTCATCTGCGTACTCTAAAAAAATAATCCCCGAAAGCGCGCTCCATGACCCAGAGTGAACTCTTTACGATTGCTGAAAATTGGTTTCGCAATCAACAATGGACACCATTTCCCTTCCAGAAAAAAACATGGAAAGCTTACCTGCAAGGGAAAAATGGGCTGCTAAATGCCCCTACCGGTAGTGGTAAGACCTATGCTTTGTGGTTCCCAATCATCCTGGAATATATCCGCAGAAATCCCAACTATGCCAACTCCCATCCCAGGGGTTTAAAGGCGGTATGGATCACCCCTTTACGCGCACTGTCACAGGAAATCAAACAATCAGCGGAAAGGGTCATTCAGGATTTAGGGGTTCCGCTTACCGTGGGAATCCGCACAGGCGATACCTCTGACAAGGAGCGCGCTCAGCAACGCAAAAACATGCCCGACCTCCTTATTACCACCCCCGAAAGTCTGCAGTTGTTATTGGCCTCCAAAGGGTATGCCCAAACCTTCGAGGATTGCGAGGCAATGGTGGTAGATGAATGGCACGAACTCCTGGGGACGAAACGAGGGGTGCAAATGGAACTGGCCTTATCCCGCATCAAAACCATATCGCCACGACTCAGGATCTGGGGTATCTCAGCCACCATTGGAAATTTGGAAGAGGCAAGGCAGGTACTCCTGGGCCCTGAATCCGGGGCATTTGAGAATTCGGTATTGATCAGAGCCGACCTCCAGAAAAAAATCACCGTTAAGAGCATTATTCCAAAGGAGATCGAGACCTTTCCCTGGAGGGGTCATTTAGGAATTCGCTTGCTGGACGAGGTGATCCCCATTATCAAAAAAAGCAAGACAACCCTACTTTTTACCAATACCCGAAGTCAATGTGAGATATGGTTTCAGAAGATCCTGGAAAAGTACCCCGAATTGGCCGGTGAGATCGCGATGCATCACGGGAGCATTAACAAGGATACCCGTATTTGGGTAGAACAGGCCATCAGGAATGAACAGTTAAAGGCGGTCGTTTGCACCTCCAGTTTGGATCTTGGTGTCGATTTTGCCCCTGTGGAAACCGTTATCCAGATCGGCGGCCCCAAAGGGGTGGCCCGTTTTATGCAAAGGGCCGGTCGAAGTGGCCACAGGCCGGGAAAAGAAAGTGTTATTTATTTCCTTCCTACACATGCTATTGAACTGGTAGAGGCCTCGGCCCTGCAACAGGCCGTCATTCAAAAAGCGGTGGAAGACCGCATCCCCTATCTGAATAGCTATGATGTATTGGTACAATACCTTATAACCCTGGCCATTTCGGACGGTTTCTTCCCTTCTGATATCTACAGGGAAGTGAAAAGTACTTTTTGTTTTCAGGCCATGAGCAGGGATGATTGGCAGTGGTTGCTGAACTTTATTGTAATGGGGAGCCAGAGTTTGCAATCCTATGATGAATACAAAAAAGTGGCCGTATCGGCCGATGGTAAATTTGAGGTGAACAACCGGGGGGTGGCCATGCGGCACCGGTTTCAGATCGGGACTATTGTAGGCGATGCAAATCTCACGGTACGCTACCAAAAGGGTGGTTACATAGGATCCATAGAGGAATATTTCATCTCTAAACTGAATTCAGGGGATGTGTTTACCTTCGCCGGCCGCAACCTGGAATTCATCCGCATCAAAGAAATGCAGGCACTGGTCAGGAACTCCACTAAAAAGACCAATAAAGTACCCAGCTGGATGGGTGGGCGACTAACGCTTTCTGCCCAAATGTCCAAATTGTTGCGGGAGGAGCTATATTCAGCACGGTTAGGGCCCAGTGAACAATCGGCTTCCATACAGGCGTTGAAGCCCGTCTTTTTAAGGCAGCAGGAAGAAAGTATTGTTCCAGGACCTGAGGAGTTTCTTATCGAAACCTTCAAAACGCGCGAGGGCTACCATCATATCTTTTATCCGTTTGAGGGCCGGTTTGTACACGAAGCCATGGGCAGCCTCCTGGGCTACCGGATAAGCCTGCTTTCTCCCATCACCTTTTCTTTGGCCTTTAATGATTATGGGTTTGAATTGTTGTCCGACAAAGAAATTGATGTGCAGGCAATGCTGGATAATGATCTTTTCTCCCCTGCCTACCTGACGGAAGACCTGCAAAAGAGCTTAAATGCCACCGAGATGGCAAGAAGGAAGTTCCGGGACATTGCGGTCATCAGTGGCATGGTTTTTACCGGCTATCCGGCAAAAGGGGTCAAGATGAAACACTTACAAAGCAATTCCCAGTTGTTGTTTGAAGTATTTCGGGATTATGAACCGGACAATTTACTGTTCCTTCAGGCCTTCAGGGAGACCTTTGAACACCAACTGGAAGAAGGCAGACTGCGGTTGGCCCTGGAACGGATTGCAGGGCAACAGATCATTTGGAAAACCTGCAAGAACCCAACACCCTTCTCCTTTCCAATCATTACAGATCGGCTGCGCGAAAAAATGTCGAGTGAGAAACTGGCAGACCGGATCAAGCGGATGACGGCCTTGTTAATGAAAAAATAAAAAGGGAAGGCGCATTTACTATCTTTGATAACATGACCACCCAGCAAATCGAAATTTACGGACAGCAGCTTATCATGCACCCTGCAGGAGCACTGTTCTGGGAAGAAGAGGAAGTATTGCTCATCAGTGATGTGCACCTGGGGAAAGTGATGCATTTCCGGAAATACGGGGCTGCCGTTCCAAGGGATGTCATTTATAAGAACTTTACGTTATTACAGGCGCTTCTCAATGAATACCATCCAAAGGTAGTGTGCTTTTTGGGGGACCTATTCCATTCGAACGTAAATAGCGAATGGCAGCTCTTTGAAGAATGGGTGAACGGTGTGAATGCCAGGATTATCCTGGTTGCAGGAAACCACGATATTATCACTCCCCTGAAATATGAAGCATTGGGCATTTCAATGGTACCAGAACTGGTGTGGGGGCCCTTTTTGCTTACCCATTACCCTGAGGAACGAGATGGCCTCTTCAATTTTTCCGGTCATGTTCATCCGGCAGTAAAACTGAGGGGAAGCGGCCGGCAAACACTCAGGCTTCCCTGTTTTTTTAAGAACAGGCATCAGCTTATTCTACCTGCTTTTGGCGCTTTTACAGGGACCTATATCCTGGAAAAGAAGCAGGAAGATGAGGTTTACGCCATTGCTGATAGCGCCGTTATAAAAATATAGGGCATTCTTTGTGGCGCCCTCCTTCTCGTCTTATCTTTGCACAAATTTTTAAGGTGACAGATACCACCATCCCGGCGATCTATGCAGCGTCTCCTCAGTTAAGGAAACTAGGGGATGCTATATCCCATTCGGAAAAGATCACCCATGTGAAAGGACTGGTAGGGTCTGCCCTTTCCTTCGTTATTTCAGAATCCTTCAAGAAGACAGATAAGGCGTATCTCTGGATACTCCGTGATAAAGAAGAGGCGGCCTACTACCTGAATGATCTGGAGCAGCTAATGGGCGATCAGGATGTGTTATTCTATCCCGGAAGCTACAGACGGCCATACCAGATTGAAGAAACCGACAATGCCAATGTGTTGCTTCGGGCAGAGGTGCTAAACCGCATCAATTCAAGAAAAAAGCCGGCTATTATTGTTACCTACCCCGATGCCCTTTTTGAAAAAGTGGTCACCAGGAAGGAACTCGACAGGAATACCCTGAAGATCAAAATAGCCGATACACTTTCCCTCGATTTTTTAAATGAAGTACTCTTTGAATACCAGTTCCATCGTGTTGATTTTGTTACCGAACCCGGAGAATTTGCCGTACGCGGGGGAATTGTGGATGTCTTTTCCTTTTCCAATGATGAACCATACCGAATAGAATTCTTTGGGGATGAAGTGGAAAGCATCAGAACCTTCGATGTAGAGACACAACTTTCCACGGAGCAGGTTAAAAAGATCACCATCATCCCCAACGTGGAGAATAAATTTCTGAAGGAGACCAGGGAAAGCTTTCTGAAGTACATTGCCCCGGGAACCGTGGTCTTTATAAATGATATGGATGTGCTTCACGAGCGTATCGAAGCCTTCTTCGAAAAGGCCAAAGTTGCTTTTTCGACTATTTCTTCTGAATTGAAACATGCCCTGCCGGAGGAATTATTTATCAATTCGAAGGTGCTGGAGGAACAACTGGCCACCTTTGCGCTGGTAACGTTTCAGAATACCCCCCTGACCTCAACCCATACAGAGATCGTATTCCGGACCAGGCCACAACCCTCGTTCAACAAGAAATTCGATCTTTTAATTGCAGACCTCAATACTAATGAAGCAAGTGGCTATGGCAATTACCTGTTTTGTGCGTCTGAGCAACAGGCAAGGAGATTTCACGATATTTTCGATGAAGTTGGGCATAAAGTGCACTATCAAACACTGGTCCAGTCTATTCATAATGGCTTCATAGACGATGACCTAAAGGTGGCCTGCTATACGGATCACCAGATATTTGAACGCTACCACAAATTCAATATCAAGAATGGCTACGCCAAAAAACAGGCCATTACCCTGAAGGAACTCAACAAACTGACCATGGGCGATTATGTAACGCACATAGACCATGGGATCGGAAAGTTTGGGGGCCTCCAGAAAATTGAGGTAGAAGGAAAAAAACAAGAGGCTATAAAACTGATGTATGGGGAACGTGATATCCTCTATGTCAGTATTCATTCGCTCCACAAGATCTCCAAATACAATGGCAAGGATGGGGCCGCACCTAAAATCTACAAACTGGGATCGGCTGCCTGGAAAAAATTAAAGCAAAAAACGAAATCAAGGGTTAAAAAGATCGCCTTTGACCTCATCAGTGTGTATGCCAAACGCAGGCTGGAAAAAGGCTATCAGTATCATCCCGACAGTTATTTGCAGCATGAATTGGAGGCTTCTTTCATTTATGAAGACACCCCGGACCAAACCACCGCTACCCAGGATATTAAAAGGGATATGGAAAGTGAACGTCCCATGGACCGGCTTATTTGCGGAGATGTTGGGTTTGGCAAGACCGAGGTCGCGATCAGGGCTGCTTTCAAAGCTGTTGATAACGGAAAACAGGTAGCCGTACTGGTCCCAACCACCATTTTGGCTTTTCAGCATAATCGAACCTTCCGGGATCGGTTAGCCGATATGCCGGTAACAGTCGATTACCTCAACAGGTTCCGAACTGCCAGGGAAAAAAAGGAGACCCTGGCCAAGCTCGAAGAAGGAAAAGTAGATATCATCATTGGCACCCACCAGTTGGTAAACAAAAATGTCCGATTCAAGGACCTGGGACTCCTCATTGTGGATGAAGAACAAAAATTTGGGGTTTCCGTCAAGGATAAATTAAAGGCGATCAAGGAAAATGTAGATGTGCTTACCCTTACCGCAACGCCTATCCCCAGAACCCTGCAATTTAGTTTAATGGCCGCCCGCGATCTCTCTGTAATTACTACGCCACCTCCTAACAGATACCCCATAGAAAGTCATGTGATCCGCTTAAACGAGGAAACCATCAGGGATGCCATTTCGTATGAGATACAACGGGGTGGACAAGTATTCTTTATCCATAACCGTATCCAGAATATTAAGGAAGTGTCAGGCATGTTGCAACGGCTGGTTCCGGATGCCAAAATAAGGGTGGGACATGGTCAAATGGAAGGGAAGCAACTTGAAAATCTTATGCTGGCCTTTATGAACGGGGAATTTGACGTATTGGTTTCCACCACCATCGTAGAAAGTGGCCTGGATGTTACCAATGCCAATACCATCTTTATCAATAACGCCAATAGCTTTGGATTAAGCGACCTGCACCAGATGCGGGGCCGGGTAGGACGAAGCAACAAAAAAGCATTTTGCTATTTTATAACGCCTCCATTTGATTCCATGACCACCGAAGCAAGAAAAAGGATTGAGGCACTGGAACAGTTTACCGAATTAGGAAGCGGTTTCAACATTGCCATGAAAGACCTGGAGATCAGGGGTGCGGGCGATTTGTTAGGGGGCGAACAAAGCGGCTTTATTAATGAAATTGGTTTTGAGACCTACCAAAAGATCCTGGCCGAAGCCATCGAGGAACTAAAAGAGAACGAGTTTAAAGACCTTTATGAAGCCACACCCGGAACAGAAAAAGTCTATGTTAAGGAAACCCAGATCGATTCTGATTTTGAGCTGCTATTTCCGGATGACTACATTAACAATATCACCGAAAGACTTACCCTTTATACCGAACTAAACACCCTTACAACAGAAGAAGGGTTGTTAGAATTCGAGGCGCATTTAAAGGACAGGTTCGGCCCCATCCCGGCTCCGGTAAAAGATCTGTTGAATTCTGTTCGCATCAAATGGATCGCCAGTGGTATTGGCCTTGAAAAAGTGGTGATGAAAAAAGGGAAACTCATTGGCTATTTTATTGCCGATCAGCAATCCAGTTTTTACCAGAGTACCCGGTTCACAACGGTCCTGCAATTTGTCCAAAATCATGCCCAATTGTGCAAGATCAGGGAAAAGCAGACACGCAACGGATTGCGGTTATTGTTAGTGTTTGAGAAGATAGATACGACCTCCAGGGCCCTGGAGGCCCTGCAGCCTTTAGCACAACCATCAAAACCTGTGTCGGCTTCCTCCTGATCACAGGGGTCCTTTTTTGGCCTTGAAGCTGGGATCAACCTCAGAGTGTTTTTAGGTCCTTAATGGTCTTGAAGGCTATATCTACCTGCTCATCGTTCACGATTATGGTGAACTCATTAGTAGTGGAAATGACCTCGTAAAGGATGATCCCTTCCCATGCCAGGCGTTGAAAAATAAAATAGTAAATACCGGGAACAGAGACATTCTCGGCCGGCAATTTTACCGTTATGGAAGACAGGTTGGCAGCCTTTTGAGTGCATTTCTCGCCTTTAAAAAGGGTTTCCACAATAGCATCCAGGCTATCGCTGACCACAATGTTGAGTTCATTGACCCCCCTGGAGGAGGTATAAAAAACCTCCTTGTTCTTGGCAACCTCTTTTAACAACTGGGTCTGATTTTCCAAAATACTATCAGACACTAAAAAAGTGAAATCCGTTAGGGAAGAACGCACCGTTATTTCACCAATATTCTTCAACACCTTGATGATCTTGTGGGTAGCCCTGAATTCAAGATCGTCAGACAGTCTTTTTAGCGCCATCACAATAGCCCCATTACGCACATCCTTCCCTAATTCTTCTTCAATTTCCGGCTTTATAATTCTGGAAAGTGAGGTAAGGTTAATGATGCCCTGGGCCAAAGCACTTTGTAAAAAGGGCTTTTTCTTGATGTATTGCTCAACTACGGAAGAAATGGTCTTCATTCATTTTTTTTCAAAAATAACAATCTGTTACAAATAAAACAATTTTTAGAACGGGAAGAAGGCATTCTCCAGGTGGGTGATCGTATAGCGGCCATCTGTATGAAGGAGCGTTATGATATCGAAGCGCACCTCCACATCAAGGTCGTGCTCCTGAACGTAGTGATCGGCCGCCATCACCAGAAGCCTTATTTTCTTTCGATGTACCGCAGCTTCAATTCCCTGAAGGAATTCTGAGGTCCTTGCCTTTACTTCAACGATCGCCAAAACCGCCTCTTTTTGGGCAATAATATCTACCTCCGCTTTTAGATACCGGTAGTTCCTGTGCAGAATGGAATACCCCTTTTTCTCCAAGTATTCAGAGGCCAATTGCTCTCCCTTTTTTCCAAATTCGCCGTGTATACTCATGATCTCCTGAAAGTTAAGAAAAAAGGTCATTCATCGAAAATATAGGTTTCCTGACGAAATAATCCGCAGTAGATTGTACTTTAGACTTGCCGAATATCGAAAATATTGGGTTTTCCATAATAACCATATGGATTAAGCGTTAAGAATCTGCCCCTACACACATGAACGTTCTTAAAGCCTAAAAAAAAACTATGGAATACTTCGTTAATTGTAATACCTCTACATTAGCGCCGTACACAACACCCCTGGATCAGTACAGGGCTGCGCATTTGTACAGAAGACTGGGATTTAGTGCCTCAGTACAGACGATCAATCAGGCTGTAGGCCAAAATGCCGGGACACTGGTAGACACGCTTATCAATGAAGCAGTCACCATGCCTCCATTGGCGCCCCCTGCCTGGGCCGACTGGAATAATAGCAATTATCCTGCAGACGATGACCTCGCCGGTCAGATCAGGAGAGCACAACGGGAAGAATGGGCGGTAACGTACACAAACGGATTACTCAACAACAACCTTAGGGATCGTTTAAGTTTCTTTTGGAGCAACCATTTCGTTACAGAAGTAGATATATATGATTGCAATAGCTTCCTGTATTACTACATAAACTGTCTCCAACGGAATGCCATTGGCAACTTTAAGACCTTTGTTAGTGAAATTGGCCTTACCAGTGCTATGCTTTATTATCTGGACGGGGTATACAACAATGGGAACAACCCGAACGAGAACTATGCCCGGGAATTATATGAGCTTTTTACGCTTGGGGAAGGGAACGGCTATACAGAACAGGATATTATTGAAACGGCCAGGGCGTTAACCGGATATGTGGAACGGGGGGAAGAAGGGTGTACACAGGTAACCTTTGACCCGACCAGGTTCGATGCCGGCACCAAAACGATCCTGGGACAGACCGGAAACTGGAATTACAATGACGTTATAGACATCCTCTTCCAGGAAAGGGCCAATGAAATTGCCGGATTTATCTGTAAAAAACTATATGAGTTCTTTGTGCATCCGGATTCTGACGATGACGCTGGAAACGCACAAACGATCATTTCCGGTATGGCCGGCACCATGATCGCCAATAACTTCGAAATAGGCCCGGTACTTGCGCAGTTATTTAAAAGTGAACACTTTTTTGATGATGAAGCCATTGGCGTGATTATCAAAAGTCCGTTCGATATCTACCTCAACCTTATTAATGAAACGAATTTTGCCTATGACAATAATTTACTTCTCAATGTGGTAGATACCACCAGAATGTTAGGGCAGGAATTATTTGACCCCTATGATGTAGCGGGTTGGCAGCGAGACAGGACCTGGATCAATACCAACTTTATTATCGGAAGGTGGCTTACGGTGGAAGTATTCCTTGAACTTTTTTTCCAGAACAATCAGGAACAATTCAGGACACTGGCCATGGATGCGGTAGGTCCCGGGGACAGCAATACGAGTAACCCCGAGACGGTTGTCAGGGCCATGGTAGCTAAGTTTACGCCAAAAGGCCTTCTTACCGACCAGGACTTTCAAAATGCCTTGTCTGTCTTTAAGATAGAAGATGTGCCTGAGGAATATTACGGATCTGATTATATCCCAGGCGGATTAGGCCTTTGGATGCTCTCTGTGAGCCCGGAAGTGCCACAGCAGGTATTTCTATTAATGATGCATCTTTCCAGACAACCCGAGTTTCAACTTAAATAAGACCTACAGTTATGTGCAACAATCATATCCCTATCAATATTAAAAATCAGAACGGACACGATGAAGAACACAAGTTCTGGAGTCGAAGGTCCTTCTTACAGGCACTCGGTATCGCCGGGTCTGGATCCATGATGCTCGGGAGCAATATGCTCACCGCTTCTGCACCATCGCCCCTGACCGCAGCTATTGCCAACGCCGATACCGACAACATCCTGATCCTTATCCGACTCTCCGGGGGGAACGACGGTTTGAGTACGGTGATCCCCATTGAACAATACGACCTTTATGCCAATGCGCGCCCCAATATTTACATCCCGGAAAGCAAGGTCCTTAAACTGACCGATGAGTTTGGCGTGCCCTCGTATATGAATGCCCTGGAACCACTTTGGGGCGAAGGGCAGTTCAAAGCCGTACATGGCGTTGGGTATCAAAATCAGAGTTTATCCCATTTTACAGGCTCCGACATTTTTGCCAATACCGACCTAACCACGACCGGTTTTAGCGGATTAAACACCGGGTGGATGGGCCGATATTTCGAAAATATTTACCCTGACTATCTTGTTAATCCACCGGCAGCTCCGGCAGCCATACAAATTGGGCAATTTGGTAGTCTCGTTTTCCAGGGAGAAGAGACCAACTATGCTTTTGTGACCTCTAACATCGATCAGCTGCAGGAAATTGCAGAAACCGGGGTCCAATACAGCCTTGAGGACAGCTTGTTCAATGATTGTATGTATGGTGACCAGTTAAAATTCCTCAGGGGAGTGGCCAACACGACCTATGAATATGCCGGGCTTATCCATGAAGCATACGAACGTGGGCAAAACCAGGTACAATATCAGGACAATGGCTTTGCCAGGCAGCTGGCACTTCTGGCACGTTTGATCAAGGGCAACCTGGGAACCAAAGTATACATGATCTCCATGGGAGGTTTCGATACACATGGTAACCAGCCTTTGGCACATGAACGACTGATGACAAATCTGTCGGTTGCCATTAACAATTTTTATGAAGATATCGCCTTCACCCAGCAGGATGATAAAGTACTCAGTATGACCTTCTCCGAATTTGGCAGAAGGATATTCGAAAACGGTTCCAATGGTACCGATCACGGGAAAGCAGCCCCTACCCTTTTCTTTGGCTCCGGTTTAAACGGAAGTGCCTTTGTTGGTGAACACCCCTCCCTGGCAAATCCTAATGGGAGAGGTAACCTGGAATATACCATGGATTTCAGGGATCTGTACGCCACCGTTTTAGCCGAATGGCTCTGTGTGCCTATTCCACTGGTTGAACAACATCTGCTTAACCATCCGTACGCCCCTGTCAATTTAGGATTCAATTGCAGTGGGGTCGACTTTCCGGATATTGCCTACAGTGATGAGCCGTATACACCACCTACCCCATTGGACCCAAATGGAGAAGATCCAAGCCCGGAATTGTTGAACGCTATCGTGCATAAACCTTTTTATCCAACTCAGCAAACTCCGCATATTTATCTGGAGATGCCGTTTAGTGCGCATGTGGATATACAATTGTATAATATTTTAGGCCAAAATGTAGGTACTATCTATAACGAGATGATGTTCGAAGGTTCTGTGGAGATCAATATTCGGGAACGAATGCCAAACCACCTGTCTACCGGAAAATACATTTACCGCATTCAGGTACAGGATAAAAAAATGTCTAAATCCGTCATGGTAGCATAAGCTGCCCCTACTTTGCTATAGCACCCTCGTAATTCCGGTTCTGAATGAAAAGACAGCGCCTGGAGTTATGGGGGTTCTCTTTTTTAATAGCGCGAAGGGCAAAGGCTTTAAAAAATGGTTATTTTTGTGCCCTAACAAAGATATCTGATGGCAGCTTCACCAGAAAAGATCGCCCGCTATACCATTACAGCAGCCTTACCGTACACCAATGGACCTATTCACATCGGCCATTTGGCCGGAGTGTATGTGCCTGCAGATATTTATGCCCGTTATTTACGATTGACCGGGCAGGACGTTGCCTTCGTATGCGGCAGTGATGAACACGGTGTTGCCATTCCTATGAAGGCCAAAAAAGAAGGAGTCACACCACAGGCCTTGATAGATAAATATCACCATATCATCAAAAAATCTTTTGAAGATTTTGGGATCAGTTTTGATAATTATTCCAGGACCTCGGCCGCCATACACCATAAAACGGCGAGCGACTTCTTTAAAGTTTTATATGACAATGGCGATTTTATTGAAGAAACCACCGAGCAATTATACGATGAGCAGGCACATCAATTCCTGGCAGACCGCTTTGTCATAGGCACCTGTCCCAAGTGCGGAAATGAAGAAGCCTATGGTGATCAATGCGAAAACTGTGGTTCTTCCCTCAACGCTACAGACCTCATCAATCCAAAATCTACCCTATCCGGTGCGGTCCCAACCTTAAAGGAAACCAAACACTGGTTCCTGCCCCTTGATCGATATGAAGCATTTCTTCAGGACTGGATCCTCAAAAAACACAAGTCTGACTGGAAACCCAATGTTTACGGGCAATGCAAATCATGGATCGATGACGGCCTGAAACCACGGGCGGTTACCAGGGATCTTGACTGGGGCATCCCGGTCCCCGTTAAAGGAGGCGAGGGAAAAGTGCTTTATGTATGGTTCGATGCACCCATTGGGTATATCTCATCTACCAAGGAATGGGCAGAACGGACCGGGAAGGACTGGAGGCCCTACTGGCAGGCCAACGATACGAAGTTGGTCCATTTCATTGGCAAAGACAATATCGTCTTTCACTGTATTATCTTCCCATGCATGCTGAAAGCACATGGCGATTTTATCTTGCCCAATAATGTGCCGGCCAACGAATTCCTGAATTTGGAAGGGCAGAAACTCTCTACTTCAAAGAACTGGGCCGTATGGCTGCACGAATACCTGGAGGCGTTCCCCGGGCAACAGGACGTGCTGCGTTATACACTCACTGCCAATGCCCCAGAGACCAAGGACAATGATTTTACCTGGAGTGATTTTCAGGCACGCAACAATAACGAGTTGGTTGCCATTTTCGGTAATTTCATCAACCGGGTAATGGTGCTCACGGAGAAATATTATGACGGTGTTGCCCCGGTTCCCGGAAACCGCAGCAAAGAAGATGAAGAGGCCATGGCCGCACTCCGCAAGTTTCCTTCCTCTATCACAGATTCTATAGAAAGATACCGTTTTCGTGAAGCAGGACAAGAACTAATGAACCTTGCCAGGTTAGGAAATAAATACCTGGCCGATGAAGAGCCGTGGAAGGTCATCAGGGAAGATAAGGACCGGGTGGGCACCATCATGTACACGGCCCTGCAACTTGCCACAGCCCTGGCCATTTTAAGTGAGCCCTTCCTGCCCTTTACCTCGGCGAAACTTAAGAATATGCTGATGCTAAATGACAGCCTCTCCTGGGAAGGTGTTGCTACAGGCCGGGAACTGCTGAAACCCGGACATCAGATAGGAAAAAGCGAACTGTTGTTCCGAAAGATCGAGGATGACGAGATCACAGCCCAATTAGACAAACTTGCCGCTACAAAAAAATCGAACGCGGCCGAAAACAGCACCCTTATGCCACAGAAAGAAACCATCAGTTTTGAAGAATTTGCTAAAATGGATATGAGGGTAGGAACGATCCTGGAGGCAGAAAAAATGCCAAAGACAAAGAAATTAATGGTTTTGAAGGTAGATACCGGTATCGATGTACGTACGATTGTTTCAGGTATTGCGGAGAGTTTCACCCCTGAGGAAATCATAGGAAAAAAAGTAACAGTTCTGGTGAATCTTGCGCCCAGGCCTTTACGTGGAGTAGAAAGCCAGGGAATGATCCTGATGGCAGAGAACAGCAAGGGCAAATTGGTTTTCATGAATCCGGATGAACCTGAAGTAGGCAATGGCACCACTATCAATTAGGGATGGTAAGAAAAAAAACAGGCTTTCTTTTTTGATTTTCTGTAGGAATCCTCTTTCTTTAAATTTAATTTAAACCCATATTTCATTTCATGAAGAGCACCTCATTACTGTTTTCATTACTATTTTCTTTCCTATTATACTCTCAACAAAATACTACCAATGAAAGCGTCCTCTCCAGATTTGAAGCCTACGCACAATTACCGAGGGAGGTAGTTTTTGTACATCTGAACAAATCCGTTTATATCAAGGGGGAAGCCGTTGGGTTCAAGGCATATGTGCTGGATAAGGACACCAAGAAACGGTCGCTCGAAACCAAGAATCTCTACTGCACTATCCTTGATGAAGATGAGAATATAGTGAAACAACAAATGATCCGCATTCAAGAAGGCGTGGGTAACGGTATTATAGAACTGGATAGTCTTTTTACATCAGGAAATTACCTTTTTAAAGCCTATACCAATTGGATGCGGAACTTTTCTGAGCCCAACTATTTTCAACAGTCACTAACCATCATCGATCCTGAAATTACCGCTGAAATAAAGCCCAAAAACACGGACCTGGTGGTAGATGCACAATTCCTTCCTGAGAGTGGCCATGCCCTCGTAGGCATTAACACTACCTATGGGGTGGTCATCAAAGATGGCCGGGGTTTTGGATTTCCTTTTCTTGAGGGGGAGGTCGTAGACGATACCGATAAGACAGTGGCTCGTTTTAAACTAAATTCCTTTGGAATTGGCAGGTTTGGGATTGTTCCAAAAGCAACCACCAGGTATTTCGCCAGGTTTAGCTTAAATAATCAGGAATTTAAGGAACCGATACCACTCATTGAAAACCAGGGTGTTACGGCTACCTTACAAGATCTTAGAGCCAATATAGGTCTTATCCTCAATACGAAATTCAACAATCCCGATCAGCGCGAACAACGCTTTATGCTTACCGTACACAACGGAGACAGCATTAAGGCGCTCGATATTTCTTTCAGGGAAGACCAACAGGTTATCAAAGTCTTCCCAAAGGATGATCTTTATTCCGGTATCAATGTTTTTACCTTATTTGACGCTGGAGGTACTCCAGTTTTGGAACGCCTCTACTTTAATTACCAGGGCCTCCATTTTCATGAAATTATTTCAGAGAAAGCGCAAAAAGAAAAGGATTCTATTAAGGTATCATTTTCCGTAAAAGACCTGGACCCCATTTATTGGAATAACCTAAGCGTTTCCATTTTACCAGATGAAACAGAGACCTACAAGGCCTATCACAATCTACCTTCCTATACCTTGCTAAATCCCTATATCAAAGGTGCCGTGGAGAATGCCTCCTATTACTTCACCAATATTACACCCAGGAAACAATATGAACTGGATAATTTGCTGCTCACCCAGGGGTGGAGTAGCTATCAATGGAATACCATCCTGAATAATCCGCCTGGCTATCTGTACGACTTTGAGAAAGGCATTACCTATATCGTGACCTTAAACGACAAGCAAGACAATCAATTCTTCATTTATCCAACGGCCAATAATGAATCAGAATACGTAACCGTTGCAGACAATCAAACAATTTTTTCCAGGGATGACTTTTATCCGATAGACAAGGAGCAGCTTCAGATTTCTGAAATCCGAAAGACGGGAGATTTTGTGCAGCCCAAGATCTTTGTGCGCTTTAAGCCTACATTCATTCCTCCCTTTACATTAGACATGCAGGAGGTATTAAATAATAGGACAAATCAGATCCTGAATGTTTCCGAAATGCCGACCATTGGTTTTGAAGGGTTTAATAAGCTTCAAATGCTGGATGAAGTAATAGTTTTGGAAGAACGTACTGCAGATCGGATAGAAAAAATAAGAAATAAGTCTGCAGGGAATGTAGATTTCTTTGACGAAAATGACTGGCGTCGCAACCTGTTCCTGAGCACCTACCTAAGTGAAAGGGGCTATTTAGTGGATGATTCCACTGGTTCATTTACCATTCAGGCAAGAAATCCAAATTCTCTGAATAATGCGACGCCGCTTATTTACCTGGATGGGGTACTCCTTACCAATTTCAGTGTCCTCAACAGGTTTTCTTTGGATATCGTCGACTATATTGAGGTGAATAAGTCGGGTATAGGTGGTGGCATCCGCGGAGGTGTGGGGATCATCAAGATCGTGACCAATCCCTTATTACGAGGCAAATCACAGACAAGAAATAGCCTCATTGGCTACAAAATACCTCTTACCTTCACGGCAGAAAAACGATTCTATACGCCCATGTACAACTCTTATAACGGTAGGTTCTTCAAAACGTATGGAGCAGTGGATTGGCATCCAAAGGTGGTGATCGATACGGATGGAAATGGTTTTTTTAGTTTCTATGACCATGGCCTCCCAAAGGTGAAACTATTCATTGAAGGGATCGTAAACGACAATGAATTTGTCTCTGATATAATAGAGCTATCTATAGAATAAGCCTTGCTAAAGATCGCCAACCATCCCATCTACAAACATCCTTTACCTGAAGGGCACCGTTTTCCTATGCTGAAATATGAGCTATTGCCGCAGCAATTAGTGCACGAAGGTACCTGTACGCCGGATAATTTTTTCGAACCCTCCCTCCCCAATGACAAATACATTGTGTCCGTGCATGACCCTGATTACTTCTACGATCTGCTAAACATCAAAATTCCACCCAAGGAGGCGAGGAAAATTGGTTTTCCTCTGAGTGAGGAACTGGTAGAACGGGAACGCATCATAGCAGACGGCACTATGAAAGGATGCGAATATGCCCTGAGCAATGGCATAGCCATGAATATTGCCGGGGGTACCCACCATGCCTACACCAATAAAGGGGAGGCGTTCTGCTTGCTAAATGACCAGGCGATAGGCGCTCGGCACGTGCAGTCGCAAAAAGGAATCAGGAAAGTTCTGATAGTCGATCTGGATGTACATCAGGGAAATGGCACAGCCGAAATTTTTCAGCATGACCCCACCGTGTTTACCTTTTCAATGCATGGCGCAGCGAACTACCCTTTTAAAAAGGAAAAATCGGACCTTGACATCCCCTTAAAAAAAAATACGACAGATCAGGAATATCTTTCCCTTTTGAAAGATGTATTGCCCAGGCTTATTGAGCAAGAGAAGCCCGACTTTATGTTCTACCTGTGCGGGGTAGATGTATTGGCTACGGACAAATTAGGAACCTTGGGACTGACCCCCGCAGGATGCCGCGAACGCGATTTATTTGTGTTGGAAACCTGCTATAACAACCAGATACCGGTTCAATGCAGTATGGGCGGAGGCTATTCCAGCGATATAAAGATCATTGTAGAGGCCCACGCCAACACCTTTCGCCTGGCACAGCAGCTCTATTTTTGATCCCTCATTTTCCATGGAAGTTGCTTTTTTTGGAAAAGACTGATGAAAATCAGGAAAAAAAAATTCCCGATGTTGTATTTTTAGGCAAAATCATTCACATGTTGACACAAAAAATGGAAAAAGCCCTCAATGGTCAGATCCGCATTGAGGCAGAATCTTCTCAGATCTATTTGGCAATGGCCTCCTGGGCAGAAGTAAAGGGACTGGAAGGAATTTCCATGTTCATGTACCGCCATTCCGACGAAGAAAGAATGCATATGCTCAAACTTATAAAATACGTAAATGAGAGAGGTGGGCATGCGCATATTACCGAATTAAAAGCCCCGAAAAAAGACTTCGGAACCTTTCAAAAAATGTTTCAGGAACTATATGAACACGAGATTTTAGTGTCCCAAAACATCAATGAGCTGGTGCACGTGTCCCTTGAAGAAAAGGACTATGCCACCCATAATTTTTTGCAATGGTATGTTGCAGAACAAATTGAAGAAGAAGCACTGGCAAGGAACATCCTTGACAAGATCGAACTTATTGGCAACGATAAAGGCGGACTCTACTTATTTGACAGGGATGTACAGCAGATCACTGCCGATAGCGCCGCCTCGGGCCCACAACCTTAAATTTAACAATTAAATTTATTTAGATTAATTATAAATAATTATTTTTGGAGTACTGATACACAGCTGAATGGGCGGCAAGAAAAAAGTTGGTAAAAAAGCGAGGAAACTCCAGAAAAAAGAGCATAAAGCCCTTAAGAAATTGCTTGTGAACGAAGGTTGCAAATCAAAATGTTGCAAGAAGTTCACGAAATCTGAAAACAAGCGATGTAAACGTTGCCCCTGTTTTGATCTGCTTCAAAAGGTGGCATAAGGAACGAAGCTATCCCAAAACATTCTTTTTCAAGGAACTGCAGCTATTGATAGTTACGCCCGGGTAGTGGTGTAATAACTATGGGAGTAGTTGCGACTTTGGTATTTTGCACATAACCAAAAACAGCATTCCTTTTATAAGAAGATGCTTGTGCATGGAAATAAATGCCGTGTTTGCAGTTTGCTTTACACAGCGACGCATGTTCGGCATAGGCTTCCTGTTTTGTCATTAGGTAAACCTTATAAGCACTATAATCTCGTTGTTTTAAGGCGATTTCAAAGTTTTTTTGATCCTGCCAAAAGTCGGCTTCATCATCTTCCGAAACAAATTGAAGATCTTGTTCAATTTTAGCATCATACCTGGCCATATGCACATATGAGGACATATCCTTACCCATCAGTTCCTTCTCCTGAGAATAAATCCCCTGGGAAAGAAAAATGAATCCAACAGAAATGAATAGTCCTAGGTGTTTCATATGCGCTAATGCTATTGGCTTACGTACATAAAAATGTAGTGCCGAAAACATAAAAAAGATACTTCTTTAACGTATTTACAAAAAGAAAAAGGGGCCAAATGCCCCCTTTTTCGATAATGAGTGAGAACCTGTTATTTTCCCAACATCAGAAGTTCATTGCACTTCACTTCTGTAACATAGCGCTTCTCCCCTTCTTTGGTTTCGTAAGAACGATGTGTTAATTTGCCTTCCACAGCAATTTCACTACCCTTGGTGAGGTATTTTTCAACTATTTCGGCGGTTTTTCCCCAGGCTACTATGTTGTGCCATTGGGTATCGGTTACCTTCTCCCCTTTCGCATTCCGATACGATTCATTAGTGGCGATGGCAAATTTTGCCAATTTGTTGCCATTTTCCAAGGCTACGATCTCCGGGTCCTGACCCAGGTTTCCAATCAACTGTACTTTGTTTCTAAGTGCGTTCATAATTACTAAATTTTAAGGTTAAACAGTTAATACTATCGGCTTATCCTATCCGACACTGCAAACTTAGAACCCATTCCACCCGTTAGTTGGTCGGTAATTATTTATTTTCGTTTGTAATCGTTTGTTGTCGTTTGTTTTCGTTTTACGTCAATAGAATAGTATTCCCTACTTAATGGGTGCCACAAATAATTCAATTATTTGGAAAAGTAATTGCCTCATCAATATTTTAGTATCCTTCTAAAAAAGGCCGGCAAATGATTTTCAGAAATCCGCAGGGTATTTATATAGATTTTAAAAGTGGTATTAACTGTAGCATGCCTTATGGCTTACTGCAGATAAGAAGTATCGGATTCTTCAATAAGGGTCCCCACTGTATAGGCTTCACATTCGAATGCCTCTTTATCTAATCAAGATTGTACAGCATTCGTGTAGTTCCCAATTATGAAATCTCAGGCGTTTATGACTTAAATAAGTGAATACATCCTTAGGCAGTTTTTCTTCTTCAACTAAATACCGAAAATCAATTGTTTCTGAATTGCCAAGTAATTGCTTTGAATAACCAACAGTAACCAGGAAGTATAGACAGAAAATTACAAGTTGAAATTAATTACATCTTTCTTTATCGTCATTTATTATTTGTTCGTATTCGGTTTGAGTAATGAATATTGGCGTGTATGTAGCTCCGTCCACATTAAGAGATGCCGTAAATGCGCGAAGATGGTTTCGTGATCCGCATTGAAGTTTAGAAAAAACATTCAGTATTGAAACGTTATCAATTTTTACCATCCAGTTTTCCAAATCGAAGATGTCCAGATCTTCTATGGTAGCACCTGAAGTAAGTGCCCCGTTAATACTTTCTTCACCCTGGGCGACTAACCCATCATAGGCAGCTTGTAACTCCTCATTATGAAACGTACCTGCCTCCAGAATGGTATATTGTAAATTATACTGCTTTAATAGACTCTCGACAGCATCCATATGCGACTGTTCACTTATTGAGATGTTTTGAAACTGATATAAACTCCACTTATCAAATAAACGATCGTAAACATCCCTGGCTAATCTTTCTTCTTCCATCATGAATACGAGGGCATCTTTCTCTATTTGGGTTAAGGTCAAGCTGGTATCTGTGCCACTACTCTCTGATGATTCTGAATCGGCCTTACTGCAGGCAGAAAAAAATAGCAGCATTGACAGGCCAAAAACCATAACTTTCCCTTTTATCTTTTGTTTGCTTTCCATGACTTAAACACATATAGATTATTCTTCTAATTTCAGAAGTTATAAAGTTCTATTCAGCCACTTTTGTTACACAACTAAAAAGAATCCATTATCTTTTAAGACCGGCAACCTAATACCAACAAACAATATCCTTGATTGCTTTTCCTGACTTTTTACAACCCTTTTGTACAACCACCCGAAAAACCATGCTATATATGACCTGGCGCTCATCGATTATGAGGTTATAAGGAAGACACGGTAGTCATAGCCTGCTGCTACCTTTACAACTATTGTGAGCTGGTTTGACTGTTTGTCTTTATTAAGCGTTTTGTAAACAAATTAATGCTACAGGTCTTTTTCTGAGACAATTGACAAGCCCTTGCTCTTTTTCAAAGGTTTTATTTTTATCTTAGAGACCTACACAAAATTATGGATCCAATGAAAAAAATCTACTTGCTTTTATTCCTGTTTATCATCTCTATTCCCTTAAGGGCCCAATCAGCAAAGGAAATGGCGGCTGCTTTTGAAAAAGAAGCCACAGAAAATTCTCAACTCCCTCAATTGGCACATGAGTTAATGGACGTCATTGGTCCACGACTGGTTGGGACTCCCCAAATGAAAAATGCCCATGATTGGGCGGTCAATACTTATAAAAAATGGGGTATTTCTGCCGAGAACGAACAGTGGGGCACCTGGCGCGGATGGGAACGGGGCATTACTCATATAGACATGGTTTCTCCCAGAGTTGTATCACTAACGGGCAGGCAATTGGCCTGGAGTCCGGGCACCTCTTCCAAAGGGATCACCGCCGGGCTTATTACGATCCCTACCCTGAAAGATTCCCTGGCATTTAAAAATTGGGTGAGTGCTGTAAAAGGAAAATTGGTTTTAGTATCCATGCCCCAACCTACTGGCAGACCAGATTACAACTGGGAAGAATTTGCCACACCGGAATCCTTCGCAAAGATGAAGGAAGACAGGGAAGCGCAAGAAGAGACCTGGAGGCAAAAATTAAGGGCTACCGGATACAGCAGTCGCACTATCAATGAGGCATTAGAAGAGGCTGGTGCAGCGGGCATCATTCAATCGCGCTGGTCCAACGGTTTTGGTGCCAATAAGATCTTTAGTGCCAATACCAAAAAGATACCCGTCATCGATCTGTCTCTCGAAGACTACGGCATGCTTTACAGAATGGTGGAGCACGGCAGTACTCCCATACTAAAGATCGTGGCAGAGTCAAAGGAATTGGGCAGAGTACCCACGTTCAACACCATTGCGACCATCCCCGGAACTGAATTACCAGAAGAATATGTGATCCTATCGGCACATTTTGATTCCTGGGACGGGGGAACAGGCGCCACCGATAATGGTTCCGGAACCATTACAATGATGGAGACCGCCAGGATCCTCAAAAAATTATATCCCAACCCTAAACGCACTATTATTATAGGTCTCTGGGGAAGTGAAGAACAAGGGCTCAATGGATCCAGGGCCTTTGTGGAAGACCACCCTGAGATCGTTGCCGGCATGCAGGCATTGTTTAACCAGGACAACGGCACCGGACGTGTGGTGAACTTATCCGGGCAAGGTTTTTTAAATTCCTATGCCTACCTGGGTCATTGGCTCGAAGCTGTTCCGGATGCGATCACCAAGCACATTGAAACTACCTTTCCCGGAAATCCAGGGGGAGGTGGCTCTGACTATGCTTCCTTTGTTGCCGCAGGGGCTCCGGCCTTTTCACTGAGTTCCTTAAGCTGGAGTTACTGGAATTACACCTGGCATACCAACCTGGACACCTATGATAAAATTGTCTTCGATGACGTTCGCAGCAATGTGATACTCACGGCCATCCTGACCTATATGGCCAGTGAAGATCCGGAAAGGACCTCAAGGGAAAAAGCTGTTCTTTCCATCAACCCCAGGACAGGAGAACGTCTCAGCTGGCCCACCCCGCGTTCCCCAAACAGGGAGGGTGGTACCGACGACTAAGGTATAAACCAACAACCAACTACTATGAGAACACTTTACCCTTGGCTTCTGTTTTTGCTTTTTGTGAATTGCTACAATGCGGAGAAGTCCGTTCCGAATGACGCTCCCCTGACTGAGGGAATACCTTCGGCCACGGGCATGTCTGAAGAGCGAATTGCAAAAATTGAGGCCATGCTGCAAAATGCCGTGGATGAAAAAGAAATCCCGGGTGCTTTAGCGCTCATCGCCAGAAATGGAAAGATCGTACTGCACAAATCATTTGGGATGGCAGATAATGCTACCCAAAAACCAATGACGAATGATGCTATTTTCAGGATCGCTTCCCAATCCAAAGCCATTACGGCCACCGCGGTCATGACCCTATGGGAAGAAGGTAAATTTCGCCTGGATGATCCTATATCAAAATACATCCCTGAATTCAAGGATCCGCAGGTTTTAGATACCTTCAATGAGGCCGACAGCAGCTATACCACCAAACCTGCAGATAAGGAGATCAGCATACGCCACCTCCTTTCCCACACCTCAGGAATTGGATACGGTGTAATCGATGGGGATGACCGAATCCGAAAGATCTATGCAAAAGCAGGGGTAACCGATCTTTTTACAACAGAACAAATTACTATTGAAGAAAGTGTAAAAATTCTGGCCGGGCTTCCTTTGCATCATCATCCCGGAGAAAAAATGACCTACAGTGAAGGTTTGGATGTGCTAGGGTATTTTATAGAGATCATATCGGGGATGCCGTTCGACACCTATTTGAGGACGAGGATCTTCGATCCCCTTGGAATGGATGACACCTGGTTTTACCTCCCGACAGAAAAATCGGAGCGGTTGGTTGCGGTACAACAGCCCGTAGACGGAAACTGGGAACAATACCCCATTACGTTTTACGATACGGACTATCCGATAAAAGGAGCCAAAAGCTTTTTTTCAGGAGGCGCAGGACTTTCGAGCACCGCTAAGGATTATGCCATTTTTCTGCAGATGTACCTGAATGAAGGCAGCTATAATGGGGTCCGCATCCTGAGCAGGACCACAGTACAAAGCATCTTGGGCAACCAGATCGGTGATCTTTGGGGGGAAGAGGGCGCCAGCTATTACGGACTTGCTTTTGGGGTCGTCACTTCCAAAGGACAGGATATGGGCGGACAGGGAAGCGAGGGCACTTTTGAATGGGGTGGTTATTTTAATACCCAGTACTTCGCAGATCCAAAGGAAGGAGTGATAGGGATCCTGATGAAACAAACCCAAAATGCAGCAAATGACAATACAGGCTGGAAATTTAAGCAGATGGTTTTTTCGGCCATTGACAACTGATAACGATACAAATTAAGAACAGCGAACAAATTAAAAACACTTATGAAAGCCATTCACGTACTTTTTATTGGGTTGCTCCTGCTCCCTATGTCAATGCAATGTCAAAAAAGGAAATCGAGGAATACCCCGCCGCCACTGAAAATTGAGGACACCCTTTTTCATGGGCTGAAATGGCGAAATATTGGCCCTTTCAGGGGAGGCAGAAGTGTAACTTCTACCGGGGTAGTCGGGCAACCAATGACCTATTATATGGGAAGTACCGGAGGGGGCGTCTGGAAAACGACCGACGATGGTATCACCTGGCAAAATGTATCCGATAGATTCTTAAAAACGGGCACGGTAGGTGCATTGGCGGTTTCGGAAAGCAATCCGAATATCGTGGTTGCAGGAATGGGCGAGCATGCCGCCAGAGGAGTCATGACTTCTATGGGTGATGGGGTGTACCGCTCTACAGACGCCGGAAAAACCTGGAAACATATTGGCCTCGAAAACACGCGGCATATCTCTGACGTGATCATCCATCCCGGCAATCCTGATATTATGCTGGTGGCTGCACAGGGTGCACAATATGGCCCTTCGGAAGACCGGGGCATCTACAGGACCACCAATGGCGGGGCCAGCTGGAATAAAGTCCTGTACCTCGATGATACAACGGGGGCTTCGTCCCTTTCCATGGACATGAAAAATCCACTGATCTTATACGCAGCCATGTGGCAGCACAGGCGCTATCCCTGGACCATGGAATCCGGAGGGGCTATGTCTGGCCTTTTCAAATCGGTCGATGGAGGACTTAGTTGGGAGAAAATGAAAGGGGGCCTTCCAAAGGAGTTTGGAAAAGCAGGAATTTCTGTCTCCAGAGCCAACCCGGAAAGGGTTTTTGCCGTTATTGAAGCAGAAGGTGATAAAGGGGGCGTGTACCGTTCCGATGATGCCGGTGAGAAATGGACGCAGGTCAACAAGGACCGTATCAACATTACACGTTCCTGGTATTATATGGAGATCTTTGCAGACCCACAGGATGAAAACGTGGTCTATGTCCTGAATGCACCTGTTACAAAATCAATAGATGGCGGCAGATCCTTTTCCCCGCTTTCCACACCACATGGCGACAACCATCACTTATGGATCCATCCGTATGACAATAAGAAGATGATCAATTCTAACGATGGGGGCGCCAATATTTCAAATAACGGAGGAGCCAGCTGGAGCACACAGTCCATACAGCCCACCGCGCAATTTTATCGCGTAATTACAGATAACCAGGTTCCCTACAGGGTGTATGGAGGACAGCAGGACAATTCGGCCATATCCATTGCCAGCAGGACCAACGGGCAAGGAATCGATTGGAAAGACTGGTATTCTGTGGCAGGCTGTGAAAGTGCTTACCTTGCTTTTGACCCGGACAATCCGGAGATCATCTTTGGTGGCTGCTATCAGGGAATCATAGAAAAGTGGGTGAAGGCATCCAATGAAGGGAAAGCAATAAAGGAATACCCGGAATTGGCCCTGGGTAATGTCCCGGCCAACTTTAAATTTAGGTACAACTGGAATGCACCCATTATCAGTTCCCCTCATGACCGGGGTACGATCTACCATGCCGGTAACGTAGTTTTTAAAACAACCGATGCGGGGCATAGCTGGACCGTTATAAGTCCGGACCTCACCAGGAATGACAAGGACAAACAAGGGCCAGGTGGCGGGCCTTACACCAATGAAGCTGCAGGGGGTGAGAATTACAATACCCTGATGTACCTGGTAGAATCGCCTCATGAGAAAGGAGTTCTGTGGGCTGGTTCCGATGACGGCCTAATACACATTACCCGTGATGGAGGTCAAAATTGGAAGAACGCTACCCCAAAAGGGCTCGCCGAAGGTATTGTAAACAGTATTGAAGTTTCGCCCCATGACCCTGCAACGGCCTATGCAGTAGTAATGCGGTATAAGTTCATGGACCTGAAACCGTATGTTTTCAAGACCACAGATTATGGTCAGACCTGGACGAAGATCGTGGAAGGGATAACTGATCCCCACACATTTGTGCGCGTAGTGCGTGAAGATCCCAAACGGCCCGGATTGCTCTATGCGGGCACTGAAACCGGACTTTATATTTCTTTTGATGGCGGACAGTACTGGCAGCCTTTCCAGCTCAATTTACCGGTAGTCCCTATTAATGACATGACCTTCCAGGGAAATGATCTTATTGTAGCAACTGCAGGTCGTTCCTTCTGGATCCTGGACGATGTTGGAAGCATACAGAGCTACCCGGTAAACAATGCATCCCTTGCCATTATCCAACCCAAAGATACATACCTGCTTTTCGGCGGCAGTACTGATAAGCCGGTTCCGGGACTTGGCCAAAACCCCAGGCAGGGGGTTGCGGTCGACTATTACCTGCAAAAAGATGCAGATAGTCTTACACTGAAGTTAGAGGTAATGAAAAATGGAGAAACCATCCGTCTCTATACAAACCAAAAACCTAAAGATTTCATTTCATGGCCCGGCGGCCCCTCCAAACCAGAAGTCCTGCCGGCCAAAAAGGGTTTTAACCGCTTTACCTGGGATTTCAGGAAAGAAGAAGTGCCGGCAGTGGAAAAAGTTTTTGTATATGGGAGTTATGCAGGAGCCAGGGTAGGCCCCGGGACCTATCAGCTTCGCTTATCGCTGGGTGATGCCGTATCCGAAACCACGGTGACCGTACTGCCCAATCCTCATGTTACAGCTTCACCTGGGGATTATGAGGAGCAGCAGGCCGTATTGGATAAAATTGCATCTACCTTAGGTGCTATTCACAATGCGGTAAGTGACATGCGATCTGCCAGGTCCCAACTAAAAGCATATGACAAACTCCTAAAAGATAACGCAGCCGCAAAAGAGCTGCTTGCCATGGGTGATAGCCTGGTAACCAGGATAGACCAATGGGAACAGAACCTGATCCAACCCAAACAGAAAACCTTTCAGGATGTGATCAACTATCACAACCAATTGAATGCGGAATTCATGAATTTAAAAGACTATGTAGATGTAGCCGAACCCAGGGTGACAGGAGGAGCAAAAGAACGATTAAAGGACCTTATGGATCAATGGGCACAGTTCGAATCTGAGAAAAATGCCATCGTCTCCAAAGAGATGGGTGTTTATAATTCGATTTATAAGGAATTGGGGGTTCCTGCCCTTATTATGAAAGAATAGGCAGGAATCAGGATGGCATTACCCTTTATTTCAGATCAGAAATACAGTAAAAAAGACTACCGGTCTGTTCGTTTACCAAAAGCGGAATATGAAGATTGTGTGTTTAAGGGGTGTAATTTTGAAGGTGGGTTCCTTGATAACACACATTTTTTAAATTGTTGTTTCATCGATTGCAACCTTAGCAATGTGAACCTGAAACAGACCATGTTCAAAGAGGTAAGTTTTACCAGTTGCAAAATGATTGGGGTGCGGATGGAAGATTGCAATGATTTCTTGCTTTCATTTTCTATGGAAAATTGTAATTTGAGTTATGCCAGCTTTCGTGAGATGTCATTGCGAAAAATGCATTTTACCGAATGTGTCTTTGAAGCCGCCGATATGACAGCGGCCGATTTCTCAAGAAGTATTTTTGACAAATGCATCCTGGAAAAGGTCCTTTTTGAACAAACGATCCTGGATGGAGCAGACCTGTCTACAAGTACGAACCTTCGTTTAGACCCTGACCGCAATAGCATCAGGAAGGCTATCTTCTCCAATAACCAACTTGTCGGCTTACTGGAAAAACACGATATTGTTATTCGATAATACAGGTTTAACCCGGGCGCTAATTTTTTTGTATCAGAATATTCTTGATGAAATTGCTCAATTACCAGTGTCAAAAATAAAATATGCAACCATACTGTACATATTTCGTTTCTATTGCCCTAATTTAAACGCTTAAAAAAATGTTTATGAAATTACCTAAATCTCTTATAAGTACCCTTGTATTAGTATTGATACTTGTAATAGCGTGTTCAACACCTCCGAAAGAATCGGCCACACTGCTATTCTATGGGGGACCTATTTATACCGTTGACACCACTCAGGCCATGGTAGAGGCGGTGGCTGTCAAAGACAACACAATTCTCTTTGCTGGCAGCCTTGCTGAAGCTGAACAGTATAAAAATGAACAAACAGCGTTGATCGATTTAAATGGGAAAACCATGACACCCGGACTAATTGAAGGACATGGTCATTTCATGGGGCTTGGGTACAATGAAATGAACCTGGACCTGATGAACACTACCAGCTTCCAGGAAATCGTGGATGCGGTTGCCGAGAAAGTAAAAACCACCCCCCCGGGCGAGTGGATTATCGGTAGAGGGTGGCACCAAAGCAAATGGACAGAAATGCCTGCTGAGACAGTGAATGGTTTTCAGACGCATGAGATGCTCAGTGCCGTCTCACCAGATAATCCTGTTTACTTGAGCCATGCCAGTGGCCATGCCGGATTCGCCAATGCCAAAGCCATGGAAATTGCAGGTATCCAGCTCATACCTAAAGAAGGCATAGATCAGTTAGATGTAGAGGGCGGCGAAGTAATGCGCGACAAATTGGGAAGGCCTACCGGCATCTTCAATGAGCGTGCCCAGAGCCTGATTACCAGAAACATCCCGAAGAATACGACTGAAAAAAACGACAAGGCATTTGAACTGGCGGTGGCCGCTTGTCACCGAAATGGGATCACCGGCTTTCATGATGCCGGCATAGGCAGGGAAACCATTGCACTTTATGAAGGCATGAAGGAAAGCGGCAAAATGGGTATCCGTATGTATGCTATGCTCACAGGCTGGGATAAGGAACTACTCGATGAATGGTTCCGGAAAGGTATCTTTGTAGACCCTGATCATCTATTGACCATAAGATCTGTAAAATTGAACTGTGACGGCGCCCTGGGCTCAAGGGGTGCATGGCTTTTAGAGCCTTATACGGACAGGCCGGGTCACTACGGCCATGAAACGCTCCCTATGGAATTCGTGAAAGAAACAGCTTTGAATGGGCTGCAACATGGGTTTCAGGTGTGCTCCCACGCCATAGGGGACCGTGCCAACAGAGAAATTCTGGATCGTTACGAAGCAGCCTTTACCACCTATCCGGAATTAGCCGCAGACCATCGGTTCCGAATTGAGCACGCCCAACATCTGCATCCCGAAGATATCCCGCGCTTCGCAGCTTTAGGGGTAATTCCGGCTATGCAGGCGGTACACCTCTCTTCCGACCGGCCCTGGGCCATAGATCGGCTGGGGCAAAAACGCATAGAAGAAGGGGCCTATATGTGGCAAAGTTTATTGAAAAGCGGTATCCCTATAGTGAACGGTACGGATGTGCCTGTAGAACCACTGGACCCTATTGCGAGCTTATACGCCAGCATCAGCAGGAAAACGTTAAAAGGCACTCCTGAAGGGGGTTATGAACCGGCAGAGAAGATGACCAGAGAACAGGCCCTTAGATCGTATACCCTGGATGCCGCCTATGGTGCTTTCGAAGAAAACATCAAGGGCTCCATAACGGCCGGAAAACTAGCCGATTTTACAGTGTACAACCAGGATCTGATGCAAGTAGCAGAAGACGATTTTTTAAACACCAAGGTTGTTATGACCATTTTTGATGGCAAAGTGGTCTACTCAGTGGAAGAATAATCCCTGATCCAAATCCCGAAAGCAAACTCCGGCAATGTATTGAACACACAAGGTTAAAGACCGTATGTAAAAAACCGAATTCCATTTTCTTGGATCGGAACTGCGACGGTTCAGAGGCCTTTTTAATCTTCTGATGAACATGAGAATAGCAGTATTTAGCACAAAAACATACGATAAGGATTACTTTGAAAAATACCAGGACGAACACGTACATGATTTTTCCTATTTCGAGACCCAGCTCAACAAGAAAACAGCCGTTCTTACTGCCGGGTTTCAGGGAGTGTGCGTATTTGTGAACGATAAACTTGATGCTGATACCATTGGGATACTAGCAGAAAACAAGGTAGCGCTCATTGCCCTCAGATGCGCCGGGTACAACAATGTAGATCTGGCCGCCGCCAGGAAACATCAAATAAAAGTGGTACGAGTACCTGCTTATTCTCCCGAAGCTGTGGCAGAACATGCGCTGGCCCTGATCTTAACCCTGAACAGAAAGACCCACAAGGCGTACAACAGGATCCGCGAGGGTAATTTTTCTCTCAACGGCCTCATTGGTTTTAACCTGTTCAAAAAAACTGTCGGGGTCATCGGTACTGGTCAGATTGGAGCCACCTTTTGTAAGATCATGAAGGGGTTTGGCTGTAAAATCATAGCTTTTGACATCGCCAAGTCCAAAGAACTTATAGACCTGGGGGTAGAATACCATGATCTCGAAAATGTGTTCCGACATTCTGACATCATTTCCCTGCATTGTCCACTAATTCCTGCAACCAAACATATCATCAAGAAACAATCACTGGATCAAATGAAGGATGGGGTAATGATCATCAATACCAGCCGGGGAGCCCTTATCAATACTACTGATGTGCTTGCTGCCCTCAGAGATAAAAAGGTGGGTTACCTGGGTATCGATGTCTATGAACAGGAAGAAAACCTGTTCTTTATGGATCTCTCCGAGAGCATTATCCAGGACGACGATATTTTGAGGTTAAACAGCTTCCCGAATGTATTGATCACTTCGCATCAGGCCTATTTTACCAGGGAAGCCATGGACGAAATTACCATAACAACACTGAAAAACATAGCGGCGTTCAGTAGTGGTGCACCGTTGATCAATGAAGTGAAATAACCGGTAAATGATTTTCAACAGGAATAGGACCGTTTACCCGTGCCTTAACATCCTGCAATCAGGCACGCAGAAATCCATCCCATTGTTCCCTGTTTGTACACTTCTGTAAAATAAACGATATTTAAGACAGTATTTAAACAGGGAGAGGAAATGGACCGGCAATGTTTAGAGTGTGGAGAAGCCATAAAAGGAAGGGTAGACAAGAAATTCTGTTCGGACTACTGCCGCAATGCCTACAACAACAAGCTCAATAAGGATAGTAAAAACCTGGTCAGGAATATTAATAATCGGCTGAGAAAGAATTACCGGATCCTGGACAGTTTTCCCCTGACCGATGGAAAAACGAAAACCACTAAAACACGCCTCCTGGACAAAGGATTCGATTTTGATCACATTACCAACCTTTATATGACCAAAAAGGGCACGACCTATTATTTCGTTTACGACCTGGGCTACCTGCCCCTGGATAATGACTATTATATGATCGTAAAACGCGAATAGCCCATGAATTCATCACGGGCTATTAAAAACTATTGTTCGGTATACCTACTGGTAGTTATGGCTTGTAAGTTTTAATGCAGCGATCACAATGTCTTTTCGGCTGATCTGCCCTACAAGCAGGCCCTCTTTCATAACCGGTAACCTGCGTCGGTGATTCTTATGAAATACCCCAGCTGCATCAAAAATGCTCATATCATGGGGAATGGTTTCTACCTTTTTGGTCATAAATCGTTCTACGCTCTTGTCCAGTATAGGCTGATTGAAATAGCGGCTTTCGGAGATCTCCTTCATACAGTCGGCTTCAGAAATGATCCCGACCAGAAAACCGTTGTCATCCAGGACAGGCCCCCCGGAAATATGGTTTTTCGCAAAAGATTCCATAACCTCCAGGATAGATTGTTCAGGACGAAAGGTGATCAGTTTTTTCGACATATAGTCTTCCACCAAAATTGGGGCATTATACTCTTTTTTGGATACCTCTTTGGCTCTTCGGCCCATAAAACTTTTAATACCCATACCTTTTTATTTTAAAATGGTTAGCCTTAAATATACGTAAATCATGCGAATCTTTTAAAATAAGTCGACAAAAGGTAGAGACCCATCAGAATTATTTACTTTTAGTACAGAATTCTTAAGCATGAAAAATATAAGACACCTGGCCGCCTTACTTCTTCTATTACTGGCTGTATTCTGGAGCTTCAGGTCCCTGATGCCTTCCAACAACAACATGAGTGTTCTGGAGCAATACGGGTTTTCAACAGATAAGGCCTTGCAACATGTAGAAAAGATGTCTTTACAACCGCATGCCGTTGGCTTTCCCGAACACAAGGCCGTTAGGGAATACATTGTGGCAGAATTGGAAGCCTTAGGCCTGGAAACGCGTTTACAGGAAGGGTATACTGCGGGCGATTGGGCCAATTTTAGCAAGGCCGTCAATATTCTGGCCCGGATCAGGGGCTCGGAAAACGGAAAGGCGCTCCTACTCCTTTCGCACTATGACAGCAATCCGCATTCTTCCCTCGGCGCCAGTGATGCGGGGAGTGGTGTTGCTACCATTTTAGAGGGTATACGGGCTTTCCTCTTACAACATCCAACGCCTAAAAACGATATTATTATTGTCATCAGCGATGCAGAAGAACTGGGACTTAATGGCGCTGACCTTTTTGCCAATCGGCATCCCTGGACAAATGAGGTTGGATTAGTGCTCAATTTTGAAGCCAGGGGCAGTGGTGGCCCCAGTTATATGTTTATTGAGACAAATAGGGGGAATGAAAAACTCATTAAGGAATTTATCGCGGCCAACCCTCAGTTCCCTTCTACCAATTCCCTGGCATACAGCATTTATAAAATGTTGCCCAATGATACGGATCTGACCGTTTTCAGGAAAGACAGGGATATTGAAGGATTCAATTTTGCCTTCATCGATGACCATTATGACTACCACACCGCCCAAGATTCTTACAGCCGGCTCGATCGCAATTCCCTTACCCACCAGGGCAGCTACCTGATGCCGCTGCTTTCCCATTTTAGCAATGCCGACCTCAGCACTCTGAAAAGCCTTAATGACTACGTTTACTTTAATATCCCGGCCTTTAAAATGGTTGCCTATCCGTATGACTGGATATGGCCTATGTGGTTGCTGGCGGTCATCTTATTTGTCGTGCTTCTTTTCCTTGGATACCGAAAAAAAGCGTTCGTTGCCAAGGATATTTTCAAAGGATTCGTGCCCTTATTTGCGACCCTGTTGATCAATGGTGTGGCTGGTTACTTCAGCTGGTCTCTTTTAACAACACTTTACCCGCAATACCGCGATATCCTACAGGGGTTTCCGTACAATGGCCATACCTACATCCTTGCGTTTGTCCTTTTTTCCATGGCTGTTTGCTTCTGGATCTACCATCGCTATAATAAGATCGCACTCGCAAATCTCCTGGTGGCACCTGTCTTTTTATGGTTGCTTATCTGCGGATTGGTTGCCGAATATTTGGCCGGGGCCAGCTTTTTCATTATCCCGGTATTTGCCCTGTTAGGCAGTCTCCTGATCGTCATCTATCAGAAAGAACCACATCCCTTTTTACTGCTATTCCTGGGGCTTCCCGCATTGTTCATCTATGCGCCATTTATCGCACTGTTCCCTGTTGCACTGGGACTTAAAATGATGATCACAACCACCCTGTTCACTACCCTGACTTTTTTCCTGTTGATGCCATTATTTGGGTATTACCCAAAGAAAAAGCTTCTGGGAAGCATCGCCTTTATACTCTTTTTAGGTGCTTTAATAAATGCTCATCTCCAATCCGGCTTCGATGAGAACAAGGCCAAGCCAACCAGTCTTGTCTACCTGCTGGATGCTGATACCGCTTCTGCCCAATGGGCTACCTATGAACAGGTGGTCTCGGATTGGACGGCCACCCAAATGGGAACAAACAGAAGAACTCCTGGACCATTGAATGACAAGACCATAAGCAGTAAGTATAGTTCCGGATTTACTTATATCTCAGAGGCACCCCTAAAAGAGCTCAAAGAACCTATCATAGAGAAAAGAAAGGATACAGTGGTCGATGGAGAAAGGATTCTCGAGATTGCCATTTCCCCGCAGCGCAATGTGAATCGCCTGGAATTGTTTACCAACAATATCCCTGTCACCCAGGCATCCGTGAACGGTATTTCCCTCTCCGAATATTTTTTAAAGGATAGAAAAAAGGCTCGGTTGCTAACCCATTATATCAGCAATAATGAGACAACCGTACTTGAATTGGCCATCCCGGCAGATGAAGTACTGGAGCTCACGCTGTACGAAGCTTCCAATGACCTTTTACAGCACCCGCTCTTCTCCGTAGCACCTCGCACCCCCGACCTTATTCCTATGCCTTTTGTGCTGAACGATGCTATCATCATTAAAAAAATGCTGCGCTTTTGAAAGAACGAATTGGCATCATGGGTTGCGGTTGGCTGGGATTCCCGCTGGCCAAGCGATTGGCAGCATCTGGCTATACCGTTTGTGGCACTACCACCACCAAAGGAAATCTGGACATTCTGAAGAGCGAAGGCATATCACCTTTCTATGTGGAACTTTTCGAGGGTGGCGTTAAAGGACAGCTCATCCCCTTTTTAAAGGATATCGATATGTTGGTGATCAATGTGCCGCCTGGTCGGAAAGGCGCTGCCGGCGCGTATCTGAAGAAAATGGCTCAGTTACAAGAAGCGATCAGGATCATGCATATTTCCAGGATACTTTTTGTAAGCAGCACGTCCGTCTACGGGGATATACAGGGGGAAGTCACCGAAAAAACAACGCCTAAACCAGCTACTGCCACCGCGAAGGATCTTTGGGCTGTGGAACGGCTGTTCATGGAAGATCCTCTTTTAAAGACAACCACCGTGCGTTTTGGAGGACTAATAGGGCCTGACCGGCATCCGGTAACCTTTCTCTCTGGTCAGAAGAATCTGAAGAACGGGGACGATGTTATCAACCTCATCCATCTGGACGATTGCCTTTTATTACTAGAGGCAATCATAGCCAATGAGTGGTGGGGCCTGCTTTACAATGGTGTTTACCCCTACCACCCTACCAAACGAACCTATTATTCCACTGAAGCAAGGAAAAGAGGCCTGGCGGTTCCCGAGTATCTAAAAGGATATGCCGGCAAAACCGGGAAACTTATCAAGGCGAAAGCCCTGGAAGAGGCTGGTTTTCATTTCAGTAAGCCGATCGATTCCATATGATCAGAATCGAATAGCTACGCTATTTTACATATTTAAAAACTTCATTTTAAGATCCTTAATGCTAAAGGAACGGGAATTTTGTTATAGTTTTGCCCCACAAAATTTAACGTATGAAAACGCTTGCCGCACTTTTGATTTTTTCCATTGGCCTGGTCAGTTATGGTCAGACCTCCCCGGAACTAAAAGCCCACTATGAAGCTTTCTATAAAGAGATGAAATTACAGGGCGATGTCAATGGGGTGATCAATGCCCTTACCCACTTGATTGTCCTGGAAAATTCAAAAGACAGGCGGGATACTCTTGCCTACGTGTATGCCAACAATAATCAGCATATGCAGGCATTGAATACTATCGGCATTGAAAAAGACGACAACGATTCTGACCTGGCGGTACAGATAAAAGCGATCAGTTTGAAGGCACTGAACCAGCCAAAAAGAGCGCTGGAGCAATTCGAAATTCTATACCAAAGAGCCCCCAATGCGTATCTGGCCTATGAATTGGCCGACCTGAAGATCCAAACAGGAGATAATACCGGGGCGATGGCCGCAATAGAATACGGAATGGCCAATATTAAAGAAGGGATGGTGTATGCATTTTACGAGCGGCAACAACCTTATGAAGTTTCGCTCAAGGCGGCACTCTTGCACCTGAAGGGCCTTGTTCAGTACAATATGGATAAAACCAATATTGATGCAGCCATAGTCAGTATTGATGAGGCGTTGGCCCTGGATCCTAATTTTAATCTGGCCAGCCTGAGCAAACAGGCGTTGGAATCCAGGAAAAATACCCCCGAGGAGAATAAGAACTAATGAAAAAGGAAGGACAAACAGTCCTTCCTTTTTTGATTCCAACTGGCATTCACCTATTGCTAGTCCTGAGGTTCCATCTCATCCAGTAACTTCTTAAAGCCAAGGGCAACTCCGTTGGTCCACCCAAAACCATCCTGGGTCTCATATTCCCCACCCCCGGAGAGCAAGCTTATATCTTCCACGTTGTATTTTTCCATCATCTTACCGGTGTCCTTATAAACGCGTTCATTTAGGGCAAGCCATCGTTCCATGATGTCCTTTGCTTCTTCCTGATAGCCATAATTCAGCAATCCCTGAACGGCCATCCACTGCAGCGGAGCCCACCCGTTTGGAGCATCCCATTGCTGCCCGGAATGCTTCAGGGTAGTGACCAATCCGCCGTCCTTGAGGAAACGTGCCATCAATATATTTTTGACCCCCCTTGCCTGTTCTTCCGTTGCCAACTCAAAAAATAAAGGAAAGACCGCTGCCAGGGTAGGCGCGTTGGATAAGCTTCTATCCTTAAAATTATAATCGTAAAAGAAGGTCTTTTCTTCATTCCAGAATAGTTCCTGCACCGCTTTTTTACGCTCCCCGGCCTTTTTCAGAAAAAGTTCTGCATTCGTATCGTCCTCTTTTAAAGTATAGCCCTTGGCAATGTTCACTTCCATGAAATAAAGCAGGCAATTAAGGTCTATAGCAACGATATCGGCCGTTTTGGTAGATCCGAAACTGTCCGGTTCTGTAAACCACCTGCTGCTAAAATCCCATCCTGAGGCGGCCCCGGAACGCATATTTTCGTACAATGCCATTTTTTCGGATGTTGTCGAGAGGCCATCTGCCAGGTGATAGTCTTCCTTATACGATTCCGGCCTTGGCGTGGAGCCACTGTCCCAATACCTGTTCAGGAAGAGGTCTTCGCCTACTCTTACCACGTACTTACTGGCATCAGACACCCCGGTCACCTCTTTCTTGCCATCCATCCAAAAGGCATATTCCTTAAGGATAGCAGGAAAATACTCCAGGAACATCTTCGGATCATCTTCAGTGATCGCATCAACCATCAGTGTATAAAATGGCGGTTGAGAACGGGTAAGATAGTAATTCCGCGTACCATTTGGAATGAACCCGAGGGTATCAATCAGGTACGTAAAGTTATCAACCATATTCTTGGCCAGCTCGTCCTGTTCATCTGCCAGCAATCCTTCCAAGGTAAAATAGCTGTCCCAGTAATAGATCTCGCGAAAACGCCCCCCGGGAACGACATACTTGAATGGAAGTGCTATTCTTGAAGAATGTGCCAGAGGGACATCAGGGCCACGGGTTAATTTTCCCCACATACTGCTGATATGTTCGTACATGGTCTTGGTTGTATCGGTTTGGAAGGTTTCGGGCATCACGTACTGATCACTAAAATGATCACTTACAAATTGTTGCAGATCGAAACCAGCCGACTTCCTTTCCGTTTCGTAGAGGGCTACCAATTCCTCATATGACCTGTCGGGAACCAGATCCACAAACGTCTTCGAATCGTTATAAAGCCCTTGCAGTTGTACCTCCTTAAAAAGATCGGTAGCATAAAAATCAATGGCCTTTTCAGGGGCGATCGTTTGCTTGCAGGAAGAAACAAATAAGAGGAAAAACAGAGAAAAAAGCTGAAGTGTTTTCATTTTTATCATTTATGGTGGCTCATAGAGATCCAGGATACCTGAAAGGTAAGGTTTGTCAATCCCTTCTTATGAGTGTTTGAAGCAGTGTACTGTCGTTTTCTTTTTTTAAAGCGATGACGGGGTTTACCTCATCATTTGGGATAGTAATAGAAAGCACATAATGGCTGATCTTCCATTCCCCATTAACCTTTTTAAGCACTCCAGATCCCCTGCACAATAACATCCAGGTGTCCAGGAGTTCATCGAACCACGCAATATTCTGGCCGCTATCCAAATATACATTTCGTTGGACAGCAGTGAAAGACCACGCCTTGCCGCGGTCAAAATACGGTTTGGAAAAAGCCATAAAGGCCGCTTTGCCCCATACCTCAGTAGCATCGGTCCCAACGAATACAGCATCTTCTGTAAGAAGATCGAAGTAGGTATCAAAATCGGCTTCCGAAGCTGCCTTATGCCAGGTATCCAGTGTCTGATGGATACTTTCTTTTACAGGGTCCTGGCCCACTACGCCTAAAGTGGCACATAAAAACAAGAAGGAAAATAAGGATCTATTCATCGATGATCAGATTAGTGTCTAAGGTATTGTTGACAATTGTGTTAAATTGGTCTCTAAGTGCATTATAGGCTTCGACCATCTCCGTGGCGGCATCCGTAGCATCTATCCTGTATTCCACAGCAGCCTTCGTTTTCAAAATGAAGGTCTTCAGTACCCGTTGCCTGCTTCTGACCTGTGGCATATCAAAAACGGGGGGATAGGGACCCCCTTCTAATTGCTTCTGCTTTTCGATAAGATCTTCCAATACCAAAGAGAGGTCTTCCGTATTTGCTACCGTATACAAGGCATCAAAACTGGTATTAAAATCGTTGAACTCCTTCCAGTCCTTTAAAATTACAGCCCCTTTTGCATTAACGGTGGACCGTTGGGGCAGTTTTTCTAACTGAAACAGCTCCTGAACCTGCTGCTGTGCAGTTTCTGTCGTTTGATCCTGACATGCAATGAGCCATAGTGCAAGAAACAAGAAGGTCATTAATTTTCTCATAGAACGAATGTACAAATTTTAATAAAAGCTATCTTTACCGCGAACCTCATTAACAGTATTTCATTGGCAAAAACGATTTTAATTTTAGGGGCTTGTGGACAGATCGGCACGGAACTGACATTGGCTTTACGGGCTAAATATGGCAATGAACATGTAATTGCCAGCGATATTCGAGAAGGCAATGACAGTTTAATGAGTTCTGGTCCTTTTGAGCTTTTGGATGCCACCAGCTACGAAGCCATTGAAGATATTGTGATGCATCACGGAGTGGAGGAAGTGTATTTGATGGCAGCCATGTTAAGTGCTACTTCAGAAAAATTTCCGGAGCGTGCCTGGAACCTAAACATGAATTCCCTTTTCAATGTGCTTAACCTGGCGAAAGAAAAGAAAATCAGCAAACTGTTCTGGCCTTCCAGTATCGCCGTTTTTGGAACGAATACCCCTAAGGACCATACCCCGCAGCATACTTTAATGGAACCCAGTACGGTTTATGGGATCAGTAAGCAGACGGGCGAGCGATGGTGTGCCTATTACCATGCCAAATATGGCGTTGATGTCCGCAGTGTTCGCTATCCGGGACTTATCAGCTGGAAAACCCAACCGGGTGGCGGAACCACTGATTACGCGGTTGAAATCTACGGACATGCTTTAAAAGAAGGCTCGTATACCTGTTTTCTAAAGGAAGACACCAAATTGCCCATGATGTTTATGGATGATGCTATCAGGGCGGCCATTGAATTAATGGAAAGTGATGGCAATAAATTGTCTATCCGGTCTTCCTATAACCTGGCAGCCATGAGTTTTACGCCGAAGGATATCGCTGAAAGCATTCGGGAACAGCTTCCGGATTTTAAGATTCACTATGAACCCGATTTCAGGCAGTCAATTGCCGATTCCTGGCCCGGGAGTATAGATGATACACAGGCGCGGACCGACTGGGGGTGGAATTCCCATTTTGATCTAAAGAAAACTACGGCAGAAATGCTTATGAACCTGAAATCGGTTAGCCAATAACTACAACAGATAGGTTTTTCCGGGATCTACCAGGAAGCGATGATTAAGGGCCTCTCTTCCCAACAGCATCTTATATTCCAGGGTGTCCCTATTGGCCAGTGTCAGTTCAATGGAATATGTTTGGTCTCCTATGGTCAGAGGTGTTCTGATAATGATCCTTTTTTCTGCCACCTCATTGGACGTTTTTACTTTTCTAACAGCAACTACAGGAGCTTCGCACACGACTGAGACCAGATTTCCGTTCTCTTTGTAGTTCACATCGAATCTAACCCACGATGCCTCTTCCTTTTTGAATGTGGAAATGTTGGTCGCCTGTATGGAGGAGGTCTTTGCCCCCGTATCTACCCGTGCCCGGAGCGGGGGAATGCCCAATTCCTTTAACTCACACCATTCTATACTTCCAATAGTTTTAAGCATATTCACAAAAAGATGGGATTGTCTTAGGTGGTAAATCGCTCTTTCCTGAGGTTACAAACACCATATTGAACTATTAAACAGAAAATACCTGTCCTGTCTGCTTAAAGCATTTGAATTCTACTACATAGCCATTTGGATCTTCGACAAAGAAGGAGCTGTGTTCTCCTGTTTTATCCCTTAAAAAAGTGGTGGCTTTAGTTAGTTTCTCCGGATTTTTCAAAAGTCGATCATAAATAGCCTCCCAATCTTCCTTATCCAGGATGACCCCGAAATGAAAAGAAGGCAACACCTTTTCTTCAAATTTGTACGATTTATAAATAAATGAAAATTCCCCGGATTTGGTAAAGGTGATCTGATTCCCAAACAGATCAATATCTGCCCATTGGGTGGCATGTCGGCCCAGGGTTGCGCCCAGGTATTCAATATAGAACGCTTTGGTCTTACTCACACTGTAACAAGGCAAGGAAAGATGGAAGGAACAATGCTTCATATAGACAGACTTAGGGATTGCTGATTTATTTATTCCTCATTGTCATCATCCTCATCTTCTGCATCCACATCAGGGATCGCATTCGGATCGTCATCATCAAAATCTTCGTAATCATCCTCATCATAATTCGCCATGGTTACCTCCAGTTTCGCACTGATTTTTACCAGATATTTTGTGTCATCTGTGGTTACTTCCACAGCTTCTATTCGCTCGCCGCTGGCATTTTTAAACGTAATGATATGTGCATCATCATACCCGTCAGGATATTTCTCCACCAAAAGCTTCAGCACTTCCGGGGTGAGCTTCTTAAAATCTACTATGACTCTTTTTAAATTATCCATAATTACATGTCCAAAAGATAAGCAAAAATTAATGGCGCTACAATAGTTGCATCGCTCTCAATAATAAATTTTGGGGTTTCTATCCCCAACTTCCCCCAAGTGATCTTTTCGTTGGGTACCGCCCCTGAATAACTGCCGAAACTGGTGGTACTATCACTGATCTGGCAAAAATAACTCCAAAAAGGCGTATCTGTTCGCTCCATATCCTGGTATAGCATGGGGACTACGCAGATCGGAAAATCGCCTGCAATGCCTCCGCCAATCTGGAAAAAGCCTATCCCCTTTGACGAATTATCTGTGTACCAGTCGGCCAGGAAGGTCATATATTCTATGCCAGACTTCATGGTAGATGCCTTAAGTTCTCCCTTGAGGACGTAAGATGCAAAGATGTTACCCATCGTACTGTCTTCCCATCCCGGACAAACAATTGGAAGGTTCTTTTCTGCTGCAGCATACATCCAGGAATCTTTCAGGTCTATTTCATAGTACTCTTCCAGCACTCCGGATAATAGCATTTGATACATGAATTCATGGGGGAAAAAGCGTTTTCCTGAATCTTCTGCATCTTTCCAAAGTTTAAAAATATGGTGTTGCAGCCTTCGGAATGCTTCTTCTTCGGGAATACAGGTATCCGTAACCCTGTTCAGGCCTTTTTCGAGCAGGTCCCATTCCTCTTGCGGGGTAAGGTCCCGATAATTAGGCACGCGCTTGTAGTGAGAATGTGCCACCAGGTTCATAATATCCTCTTCCAGGTTGGCACCGGTGCAGGAAATGATGTGCACCTTATCCTTTCGGATCATTTCGGCAAAGATCTTTCCCAGTTCTGCCGTACTCATAGCCCCCGCCAGGGACACCAGCATTTTAGCACCCCCTTGCAGCTGTTGTTCATACCCTTTTGCCGCATCGACCAGGGCTGCCGCATTAAAATGCAGGTAATACTTTGAAATAAAATTGGATATTGGTCCTTTATTCATCTTCATCATCAAATTTTAGTCCGCCAGCATTGCCGTTTTTCCCGGCAACGTCATAGGTATTGTCATATTCGTCTTCTACGGCCTCATCCATGAATTTATAGCTCAACATCTTGTAATACAACTTGGCCGCAAGGAAGTCAGACGATTTATCGTATTCATTAGGGCAGAGCTCTACCAGGTCAAATCCAACCACATTCTTTTCTTCGAACACCTGCTTCAAAAATTCAAGCGTTTCGTACCAAAAAAGTCCACCCGGCTCCGGTGTGCCTGTAGCAGGAAGGATAGAAGGATCCAGGGCATCCAGGTCAAACGTAATAAATACATTATCTGTCAGACATTCGATCACCTTATCCATCCAGTATTCGTCTGTAACCATTTCATGGGCAAAAAAGGTCTTTTCCGGATCCATAAGTGTTTTTTCGATCCCGTCCATACTGCGGATGCCCACCTGCACCAAATTGGTGGTCTGGCTGGCTTCATAAACAGCACAGGCATGGTTGAAACGAGTTCCGCCATAGGATTCCCTGAGGTCTGCATGGGCATCAATATGGAGTACGGTAAGATTGTCAAAACACTCATTGAAAGCTCTTATGGAACCAATGGAAATGGAATGCTCTCCCCCTACCAGGGTTACAAACTTATTGCGTTTTATATACTCTTTTGTCTTTTTATGAACACTATTCACCATGGCTTCAGGGGAGGCATTCTCGGTTATGGCCTCGGCCAGGTAGACCCCCTGCTGGTAGACTTCCGTATCGGTCTCAATATCGTATAATTCCATATTCTCTGAAGCTTCCAACAAGGATTCGGGGCCTTTATCGGCTCCTTTTCCCCAGGTACTGGTCCCATCATAGGGTACTGGTATCAATACTACCTTGGACTTCTCTAATTGGGCGAATTCATCCGGGATCCCCGCATAATTCCTACTTGTCTTCATATCCTAAAATTTTTAGCATTTCTTCTGCTTTCTGTTGTTCACTAAATACTTCTGTTACAAAATTTCCGTCTTGGTCCTTATCTATTAAAATATGTTTGGGGGTCGGGATCAGGCAATGCTGAAGACCGCCGAAACCACCGATCGATTCCTGATACGCCCCGGTATTGAAAAATCCGATATACAACGGTTTATCCTTTTTAAATTTAGGTAAATAAATAGCATTCATATCCTGGATGCTGTTGTAATAGTCATCGCTGTCGCAGGTAAGCCCTCCCAATAACACCCGCTCGTATTCGTCGTGCCAGCGGTTAATAGGCAACATGATGAACCGTTTATTAATGGCCCAGGAATCCGGCAAGGTAGTAATGAATGACGAATCGATCATGTCCCACTTCTCCCGGTCATTCTGCTGTTTCTGGTAGAGTACTTCATAGATGGCGCCCCCGCTTTCCCCCACCGTAAAGCTCCCGAATTCCGTAAAAATATGGGGAACAGGTATATCTGCCTCCTTGCAGGTAATATTGATCTGGTTTATGATCTCATCGACCATGTATTCATAATCATAATCGAATGCAAGGGAGTTTTTGGTAGGGAAACCACCTCCAATATTTAGACTGTCGAGCGACGGACATATTTTCCTTAGTCGCACGTACACTTTTAGACACTTTACCAATTCATTCCAGTAATAGGCATTGTCCCTGATCCCTGTATTGATAAAGAAATGGAGCATTTTCAGCTCTACCTTTTCGTTATCCCGGATCTGATTTTCATAGAACGGAACAATATTGCGATAACCAATCCCCAACCTGGAGGTATAGAACTCAAATTTTGGCTCTTCTTCCGAGGCGATCCGGATCCCGATCTTGAATGGGTCATTGATGGCTTCGCTTAAAAGATCGATCTCCTCATAATTATCGATGATCGGGATACAATTTTGATGGCCACCGTTAATCAGATTGGCGATATTCTCCACATAAACATCCCTTTTAAAGCCATTGCAAAGCACAAATGTATTGTCCTTTATTTTACCCTCTTTCTTTAATTGCTGAACAATATTGATATCGAAAGCAGAAGAGGTTTCAATATGAATATCATTCTTGAGGGCTTCATGCAACACATATTCAAAATGGGAACTTTTTGTGCAATAGCAATAAATATACTTGCCTTTATAATCATGCCGCTCCATGGCCTTGGCGAACCATTCTTTCGCCCTGTTAATGTTCTTGGATATTTTAGGCAGATAGGTAAACTTTAATGGGGTACCGTATTGCTCTACCAAAGACATCAGGGGAATACCGTGGAAACGCAAGGTATCTTCATCCAGGGTAAATTCTTCCTGAGGGAAGTAATAGGTTTGATCTATAAGATCAATGTATTTAATGTTCATTAAAATGAAGTGTGGAAATTAAAATATCTTCTACCGGTGTTAAAACGCCTTGTGCGTTGTATTGGTTCACTATTGGTGTCGTTCTCTTTTAGAGTGTAAATGAAATCAAAAAAAAGTAAAAATCACGTATTTCATGTCAAATTTACAATACGAATAATAGATTTATTAAATATCAGTATAAAATTTTTGCCTTAGGGTCATTTACATTTTCATTCTACCACCATCTATTTGTACCTTAGTCTTTTAAACAAGTTACTCATGAAAAAATCTGTTTACACTTTTTCGTTCCCCCTAATCGCTTTGCTATTGCACACAGCACTCTTTGCACAACCGGCACCCAAGGTGTACGATGCAAGGAATACGGAGCATCCCAACCGTCATCAGGAAATAAAACTCAGTGAGCGCTATTTTGTCCTTACGGAATATGAATCCGAACCAGCCAACTTTATCCGAACGCTGGGAGGTTTTTATACAGCAGATGCAAATTCACTCCATGTATCACTGGAATTCAATTCCAATTTTGCCAACGATTCCATACAAGAGGTACATTATAAATATGAACGTTCAGGTGATTCTTTTATACTGAATGACGATAAAACATACCTTTTCTCCCCGGACACTAAAAAACCGCAGGCATTAGACGGCAGCTGGCTCTTTGCCACCCGCGGGCCCGATACCGGGCAGGAACGTCGGGGCAACGAAACCCCACGAAAAACCCTGAAATTCCTGCAGGACGGCCACTTCCAGTGGATCGCATACAATACAGAGACCATGCAATTCTTTGGGACGGGAGGTGGCCTGTACACTGCGGTTGATGGCAGCTATACGGAAATCATCCATTACTTTTCAAGAGATAATGCCCGGGTGGGAGCCGTGTTGGATTTTACGTATGAAATTACCGGGGACGACTGGCACCATACCGGCAAAAACAGCAAGGGAGAACCCCTATATGAGATCTGGGCAAGAAGGGAATAGGCGGGGTTACGGATTACTGATATCCGATTTTCCCCCAGTTTTGCTAAGCAAGCGGATGCGGGCTATCTCTACCCCTTTATCTATGGGTTTTAGCATATCGTACATATTGAGTGCCACGATACTGGCCCCGTGCATGGCCTCTACTTCCACTCCCGTCTTATAATTGGTTTTTACAGTGATCAGGATCCGGATCTGAAGCCCTTCTATTTCGTAGCTGATGTCCGTGTATTCAATGGGAAGCGGATGACAATCGGGTAAAAGGTCGGCTGTTTTTTTGACCCCCAGCAAACCTGCCGCTTTGCTCATGGCAAAGACATCGCCTTTGGGAACCGTCTTGTTTTGAATGGCCCGGATGGTTTCTTCTGAGCTTACTTCCACAATGGCCTGGGCCACGGCAGTTCTCAGGGTATTTTTTTTATGCGTAATATCGACCATAATCAGTTATTCACTTTCCATTGATAGGATTCATCTTCAAACACTTCCTTTCCAAATACCGGCACTTCGGCCTTGATGGCCTCCACTACAAATTGCATTGCATCAAATACTTCCCTTCGATGGGGAGATGACACAAAGACAAACAAACAAATTTCGCCCACGCCTACCCTACCAAGACTATGGTAGATATGCATGCAGCTAAGCTGAAACCTATCAAAGGTAGCTTCCCGGATCTCATGGAATTTTTTATTGGCCATGTCCTCATACGCAGAATAGTCAATCGCTTTCACCTGCTTTTTGTCAATCACATCGGCCCGTACCTGCCCCAGAAAGATATCATGTGCCCCTATCTGGGTCTTCGACTGGTGTTTGGCGATAGCATTCGCAATGAATTCCGGGGTAATGGGTCCTTGGACGAATACGTTTTTGATCGTTGTTTTTTCCATAGGAATGACGCTATGGTGCTAAGGTAATCAAGATTTTACAAATGAACTTTTATGATCAACAGTATCTATTCCAGCACTTCGTAAACGGTTACCGGATTGGCCTTATTTTTCATAGTGATCGTGCCTATTTTTTTACACTTGAAGGATTCTTTTACCTGGTCATAGTCACTCTCCGTAATGAGTATTTGATTCTCCCCTGCCGCATCCTGCAAGCGGGCAGCCGTATTGACGGTATCGCCTATCACGGTATAATCGAGCCTTCGCAGGCTCACGGAACCAATGTTGCCAGAGATCATCTCTCCGCTCTTAATTCCGATAGAAACCTTGGCCTTAAAGTCCGTTGGCAACCCCATCGGATCCAATTGTTCCAGCTGATTCCGAACGGCCAGGGCCGCATCAATAGCGCGGTCTAAATGGTAGTCTCCCCGGAACACAGCCATGATGGCATCGCCCATGAACTTATCTACAAAACCTTGTTGTGCAATGATCTCTTTGACCATAATATCGAAATAGGTATTCACCATCTTCACCACAGTATCTGCTTCATTGCTCTCGCTTATTTTAGTAAAGCCACAAAGGTCAAAAAACACGACACTTCCTTCAATGGTCTCATTGACCATAACCGAAGATTCGTACTCCTTGCTCCCCATAAAATTCAGGACATTTTCATCCACATACATTTTAAGGATGTTATTCTCCCTCACTGCCTTCAGGGTTTCCTGCAGTTGCCTCACGTGTTGCAAGGTCTTTTCCATGGTAATCGTAAGGTCCTCAAAATTGATGGGTTTGGTAATAAAATCGAATGCCCCGCGGTTCATGGCAGTACGGATGTTATCCATATCCCCATAGGCAGAGACGATCACCGATTTCAGCAGGGGGTTTAATTCATGCAGTTTCGTAAGCAGTGTAAGCCCGTCCATTTCGGGCATATTGATGTCGCTCAGCACCAGGTCCATATTGGGTTCGGTGCTTAGCTTTTCCAGGGCATCCACGCCATTGATGGCAAAGACGAACTCGTATTCGTTTTGCCGTATCTGTTTCCGAAACTTCTGTTTGATGAGGACCTCCAGATCCGTCTCATCATCCACCACCAATATTTTTGCCATTACAACATTGCTTTTAATTTTTCTTTCAAGATATCAAATTCCACCGGTTTGGTAAGGAAGTCATCTGCCCCAAGTTCTATGGCGGTATCGTAATTTTCCTTGTCCCCGTAGGCGGTGATCATCATTACCACAGGCGGGGGTTTCACAAAATCCTTTTTGATCTTTTTAAGCAGTTCCAGGCCGCTCATCCCCGGCATATTGATGTCTGATAGGATCAGCACCGCCTCTGAGGTATGCTTGCCCAAATACGTCAGTGCCTCCTCGCCCGAAAAGGCAAAGACAAAGGTAAGTTCGTTATTGCGGATCTCTTTTCGGAACCGTTGCTGGAAGAGCAATTGCACATCCTGTTCGTCGTCTACTACAAGTATTTTCATTGTTTTTACTAATTATTTATCTTCTTTCCTGGTTTTCGTTGGTTCTTGCTTTAAAGGCAAAACTATTAAAAAGGTGGTTCCCTCTCCTTCCTTGGTTTGCACCTTAAGTTCTCCCTGGTGACCCCTGGTCACAATATCATAGCTCATGCTTAAGCCCAAACCGGTGCCCTGCCCGGTGGGTTTGGTCGTGAAAAAGGGTTGGAATATTTTTTCCCTGACCGCCTCCGGAATACCGTTGCCATTATCCTTTACGGCTATCTGGACAGAATGGCCCACTATTTTGGTCGTGATCCCAACAGTTGGTTCATAGCTCTTCTCCCCCTGTTTCTTGCGCTCCTGCACTGCATGGAAGGCATTGGTGATCAGGTTCAGGACCACGCGGCCCATATCTTGTGGAATGATCGCTATCTTCCCGATCTTCTTATCAAAATCTGTTTCCAGGGTAGCATTAAAGCTCTTATCCTTTGCCCGCAACCCATGATAGGCCAGTCGAAGGTATTCATCTGCCAGCAGATTGATGTCTGTTGGTTCCTTTTCCCCGCTGCTGGCCCTGCTGTGCTGCAGCATCCCCTTCACGATAGAATCGGCCCGCTTGCCGTGGTGTGAGATCTTTTCCATGTTTTGGTCGATATCTGTAAGGAGTTCGTCTTCCAGTGCTGCATCCCGCTCTTCTTTGTTCTTTGCCCGCTCTTCCTTTAGTTCTTCTATCAGTTCACGGCTTACATCCGAAAAATTATTGACAAAGTTTAAGGGGTTCTGGATCTCATGGGCAATACCTGCAGTGAGTTCGCCTAATGAAGCCATCTTCTCTGATTGGATCAATTGTGTTTGGGTTGCCCTGAGGTCCTCAACGGATTTGTTCAATTGTGCGGTGCGGTGTCTGACTTTTTCCTCCAAAATGATATTTTCTTTTTTGAGCATGCGCGCACGATATTGAACAATAGCCCCAACAACAAGCAGAAATGCCAGTATGTACAAAAGCCAGGCCCACCAGGTGTTGGTCCAGTGGGGAAGAATTGTAAAACTGAATGTTGCCGGCTGGCTCCAAATACCATCAAAGGAGCGGCTACTGATTTTAAAGGTATACTCCCCTGCAGGAAGACTCCGATAGTTTTTACTGAAAGGCTTATCGGTAATTTCACTCCATTGGGTATCAAATCCGTCCAAAAAATACCGGTAGCGCACTTTATCCCTATTGGTCAATTGGGTTCCGGTAAATTGAAAACTTATAAAATTCTGTTCAAAAGGAATCTTAAGGTTTACAGGCAGGTTAAAATAACCGTTCAGACTATCCCATAGGATCTTGTTTTCCTGAAGCCACCCACTTTTTTGGGGAAGCTTTCCTGAAAGATAAAAGGTGTCTTTTTGCGCACTATACAAGGTGTCCAGGTTGGGATACCTTTGCAGAATAGTTTGGTTATCGTTAATAAAGTTTTGATTTTGGTCTGCAATGGTTATCCCTGAAATATAAGGCTTCCTGGAAGTAGTATCTTGCTTTGGGATGTTTGTGATGGTAAGGGCCTGGGGCTCAATCCCAAACCACAGTTTGTTTTTATAAGCCATTGCCGAACCCGCATTGAAGTCGGTATAGACCAACCCTTGTGCCTTCCCAAAGGATTTGACTTTATAGGAAAAATCGTTGGATGTATTTTCATTGGGCCCGGGGCTAAAAACCGTTAACCCGTTTCCGGTTCCGGCATAAATATCGCCATTGAATTCATATAAGGTGTAGACCGCAGGATCAATCAGCCCATTTTCAGCAGAAATAGTTGTCAGTATACCTTTTTCCTGATCGGCGATGAGGATTCCGGTTCGTGCACCGATCCATAGCCTCCTCTGGGCATCCTGCAAAAATGCCCCTCCATTTCGCGTACTAATTTTCCCGCCCTCCATTAATTGCGAAATAGTATTATCCGCGACGTTGATAATATTAATACCTGCATCAGTAGCTACCCAAATCTGCCCCAGATCGTCTTCCCATAGCTCCCAGACAATATTACCAATCAACCCGTTTTTATTGGTAAGTACTTTGAAACTGTTGTTTTCCAGATCAATATATTCAACCCCTACATTTTGAAAGGAGCCGGTCCAGATCCGCCCTCTCTTATCAACCAAAGTAGACGCAGGGAAGGGATTGTTCAGGCCTTGCGCCGTTGTAATTGTTGTAATGGTCTGTTTATCAGGGTTGAAAAGTGCCAATCCAAGTCGCGGGGCCACAATAAGAATCTCGCCTTCAGGCATTTGATGGAACTTATAGGCAATCCCGCGGCTTTTCGTCAACTCAAATGCCTTTTCAATTCCTTTAATCTGATTCTTTTCCGGGTCATAAATATCAATACCCTGCCTGGAACCGATCCATAAGTGGTCTTGCTGATCTTCAAAAAAACTCCAAACATCAGGGCCGCTGAGCCCATTGGCTGCGGTAAGGAAATTGGGCATCAAGCCTTCGGTATCCATTAAATTCAAAGCGGTACCGGTAGCCATCCAGATTTGGCCCTGGCGGTCCAAATAGGTAGTGTTCACCCGGTCATCACTTAACCCCTTTGTTGCGTTCAGGAATTTAAGCGTTTGTTTGGATACGTTAAAAATATAGATCCCCCCGTCAGTAGACATCCATACATTATTATCCTTGTCTTCGGTAAAATAATGAACCGTTATATCAAACCCCTGGTCCGGTCCCAGCTGTTGAACCGTCCCTTCTGTCTCATCCCAAATTAAAACGCCATTTTCCTCGGTACCGACCCATATCCTATTTTCGCGGTCCCTGAATAATGCTGTCACGGAAGTTAGTGAATGGTCGTTCCACTCTTTAAAAAATCGAAGCCGCCCTTTGTCAAAATCAATTAGGGCAAGACCGCTCGTTGAGCTTACCCACATTTTCCCCGACCGATCCTCGACGATATTTCCGACATTGCCGCTATCCTGAGAGTGCAGCTGTGGTATATGACGAATGCTGTCATTTTTTGGATCGACGATATACAACCCATCGCGAAAGCTGCCAAGCCATATCAGGCCCCTGCTATCCATTACCATGGAGGAACCCGAATTATCTTCGAAATTCTGATTCGAAAGTCTGAAATTATTGACCACTCCTGCTTTCAGGTCGAGTACATAGATTCCCTTTTCATTCGAATAGACCCAAATCCTGCCTTTTTCATCTTCGACCATGTTCGAAATGGTTGCCAGTCTCCCTGTAAAAACAGGGTCGATAAAATTGTAAATGTCGAGGTATTCGCCATTGAACCTGCAAAGCCCTCTATCGGTGGCAAGCCACATCATGCCATGACTATCTTCCATCATGGCACTTACAAGGTAGCCCGGCAATCCCTGATCCTCCCCAAACTCGAAGATCCCTAAGGTGGCATTCTTATTTATTTTTGGTAACCCCGCCTGAACCCTTAAGGGGGGCTCAATGATTGCGGTTGTAAAATCGATGGGGCTTACAGGGAGGTCCTTTCCATTGAACAAAGTGTCCGGAAGTCGATTAAAATCCAAGCTCGCTTCTTCCATTGGCCTCTTTAGCGGGAAAAACCCATCGGGGTAAAAGGGCTTGGACGGTACATTTTTCAAATCCACTTTTTTCACAAGGGGCGGACTGAAAGTTGTGGAGTCATTGACAAGCCATGCTATTTTTTTAGGTTCACTAAAAGACAGGGGCTGACTCTCCGGAATAGAAAACTCTGTTTCATTTGCAGGAAAAGCAACAGATTTTGGCTTTCGATCACAGGAAAAAGTAAGCATGAACAATAGGATCGTGCACAAAATAAGCAGCAATTTAGAATAGGGCCTTAGACTCATAAATTTTTAGACTTTTTGTTCCGTATAGAATATTAGTATAACCAGCTAACGTGCCCAACCTATGATGGGTAAACCCGTGCAGGTCTTTTTTTTGCCAATTTCATTCGCATTTTTATACTGACCCCCAACATGCCTATGCCGGCAAACTAATGGTAAATTCTGTTCCTTCTTCCTCCTTCGTTTCTACTTTCAATTCTCCCCCATGCGCCTTTACAATATCGTAAGATAAGGATAATCCCAATCCGGTGCCCTGCCCGGTGGGTTTGGTGGTGAAAAACGGCTGGAATATTTTCTCCCTGATAGCTTCCGGAATGCCATTTCCGTTGTCTTTCACCATGATCTTCACCTTGTTTCCTTCCTTTTTTGTGGTTACCGTAACCGTAGCTTCATACCCCTCTGGTTGTTGTTCCTTTTTTTCCCTTACCACGTAAAATGCATTGGTGATCAGGTTCAGGATAACACGTCCTATATCCTGTGCCACCACGTTCACCTTCCCGATCGTCTCATCAAAATGGGTCTCCAGGGTGGCATTAAAATCTTTGTCCTTGGCACGCAGGCCATGGTAGGCCAGGCGCAGGTATTCATCGGCCAGGGCATTCAGGTCCGTAGGTTCCTTTTCACCACTGCTGGTACGACTGTGCTGCAGCATGCCCTTTACAATACCATCGGCACGTTTTCCATGATGGTTAATTTTTATTAGATTTTGCTTGATATCTTCCGCGATCGCTTTTGCTTCCTCCATATCACCTTTCGCTATTTCTTCATTCATCTCATCGATCAGCTCATTGCTCACTTCAGAGAAATTATTGACAAAGTTGAGCGGGTTCTGGATCTCGTGGGCAATCCCGGCCGTCAGTTCCCCCAGGGAGGCCATTTTTTCCGATTGGATAAGCTGCGCCTGTGTAGCTTTAAGATCATTAAGGGTTTTTTCCAATTCGAGCTTTTGAGTATTAATCAGTGTATTTCTAGACTGAAGTAATTGATTCTTTTTTCTGGACCTCAGAAAATAGATGAGGATCAACCCGAGGGAGAGAATGCTAAACACAAATAACGCAATATAGGTGCTGTTCTGAGCCCTTTCCTTTTCGATCTCCAGTTGCTGGGTCGCCAACTGCAGATTTTTTTTCTCAATAACATATTCACTCTCCAGTTGAGAGATCTGATTCTCCTTCTGAAGGGAAAAAAGACTATCCTTTACACCATAGTACTTTTCAAGGTACTCAGCCTGTTCTTTAAAAGTTCCTTTTTCCTTGTAAAGGGCAGCCAGGTTCTTATAATTCTCTAACAGCCCTTGTTGGAGCCCGGCTTGTTTTGCATAAGATATGCTTTGAAAAAAGGCTTCTTCTGCCAGGTCTAAGCGTTTCTCCTGCAAATAGGTGGAACCGATATTGTTATAAATCACAAAGAGACCATAGGAATCATCAATGGACTTATAATAAGGAAGGGCTTCCCCAAACATATCAAGGGCCTCTTTGTTGCGATTCAGGTGCTTAAGGGTAAGGCCCAGGTTGACAAGGGCACTGGTTCTTGCATCTTCATCCCGGATATCCGTTGCAATATCCAGGCCTTTTCTGATCAGGACCGCGGCAGAATCGAGTTCCCCTTTCTGATCGTAAATGACTCCTTTGTTGGCATAGAAATAACTTAACTGCAGACTATCATTTTCTTTGAGGAGGAAAATCTCGGCCTTATCCAGATACTCCTGTTGTTTTTTGAGGTCCTGATTTTGGAGGTACATATTGGAAATGGCCATATAGGTATTTACCAGCCTCCAGCTGTCCTCAAGATCCTCGTAAGTACGCACCGCCTTTAAATAGCTATCCAGAGCATCGGGTAATGCCATTTTTTGGCTGTAGGCGTACCCCTTTCCGAAATGAATATTGGCCACATTAATGCTGTCACCGAAAGCTTCGGCGATCCGTAATCCCTGATCAAAATATTCCACAGAACGATCGGGATTTTCATCCTGATAATAGTACCCCAATTCCTTATATAGCTTTAACCGTACGCTATCTGAAGAGGCATTCTGCAGTTGTTCCATCAAACTTTCCAATCGGTTTTCCTGCGCTGCCAAAGGATACTGAATAAACAGTATCAGCAGTAAAACTAAGATGGCATTTTTGGATCCGTATAGCATAATTATTTTTCTTTTCCAGGGAGTACAATCCTAAATTCTGTTCCTTCTCCTTCTCTCGTTTCTACTTTCAATTCTCCCCCATGTCCTTTGGTTACAATATCATAGCTCATGCTTAATCCTAATCCGGTGCCCTGCCCGGTGGGTTTGGTCGTGAAAAAAGGTTGGAATATTTTTTCCCTTACCGCATCGGGAATGCCATTTCCGTTGTCTTTCACCATGATCATCACCTTGTTTCCTTCCTTTTTTGTGGTCACCGTAACCGTAGGTTCATACCCTTGGTGTTGCTGTTCCTTTTTTTCCTTCACTACATAAAAAGCATTGGTGATCAGGTTAAGGATGACACGCCCTATATCCTGTGACACCACGTTCACCTTCCCGATGGTGTCATCAAAATGGGTCTCCAGGTTGGCGTTAAAGCCTTTGTCCTTGGCACGCAGGCCATGGTATGCCAGGCGCAGGTATTCATCGGCGAGGGCATTGAGGTCTGTTGGTTCCTTTTGTCCATTGCTACTCCTGCTGTGTTGCAACATCCCCTTGACAATTCCATCGGCCCTTTTGCCGTGGTGGTTGATCTTTTCCAGGTTTTGTTTGATGTCTTCCACGAGTACACGCGCCTCCTCCAGATCTCCTTTTTCGAGTTCTTCATCCATTTCTTCAAGCAATTCCACGCTGACTTCCGAAAAATTGTTGACGAAGTTGAGGGGATTCTGTATCTCATGTGCAATCCCTGCAGTTAGCTCTCCCAGGGAGGCCATTTTTTCGGATTGGATTAGCTGCGTTTGTGTGACCTGTAATTCTTTCAGGGCTTCTTCTGCCCGCTTTTTTTCTTCCTTTAATTTCTGTAGATCCAGACGGGCCTGAGTGAGGTCCTTAAATCTGGAATAAGCCAGGGAAAAGACAGCCGCTGCCCTTTTGAGCAGATCCCAGCTTTCCCCGGAGATCTTCCCTGCGGACGCAGCCCCAATGGCCCCATGTGAGAATTTAAACAGGTGATACGTCCGGTCTGGTATTTCCTCCCCATAGTAGCCTTTAAGGGGACCCGACTGATTTGCACAATAGCTAATCCATTCTTTTCGCGCCTCTCCCCTCATTACAATGGACACCTGATCCCTTGTTGAAGCGTAAAATTTCTTCATTTCCTGCCCTACCCAGGTGAGGTCCAAATTCAGCGGAAAGTGGTCCGATACCAGTTTTTTCCCATCGGAGCGAATATCTTTGATCGCATACCAGCACTCTGCCTTTTGGTTTTCACCATCGTTGATAAAAATGCTGGAGGTCTCCAGTTCCTCAACCCCCAAAAGACCCATTTCGTATCTCAGGACCTCTGCCACCTCTGTGAGTTCTTCAGGCTCCTGCATGGCAAGGGCCCGGGCACGTACCCTTTCCAGGGCTGCTTCAATATGGGCACTTCGGGTTTGCGCCTCCACATTTTTCAGGTCGAGGAAACGGGTATAGGTCTGTTCAAAAACCCTGGCAAAACGTTTGAAAATATCGTGGGACTCCGGAGTGGGTTCGTAGGTGATAAATAAGATGTACCCGTACTTAAAATAGGCGACATGGTCTATTTGAGAGGCGGGAAAAGGAATGCCGGCTTCCTTCATTTTGAGGAGCTGATCCCCCACACCAGGTAAGCTGCACAGATATTCATAGTGGGCTGCACATTCATTTGCCCCAATTTCATTGACGAGCAGTGTTTCCCCTTTTTGGCCTGCCTCGTAGTAGCGGAGGAAAACTCCTTCCCTGGGGGTCCTGTATTTGGGAAAAGTACCCTGCCCGTTGCTCCCCCATTCCAAAGACCCCTGAGGGTCATCATCATAGATATTAAAGGCGCAAAACCAGGTTTTCACGCCCAGAGCCTGGACCTGTTTTACCAATTCGAGGGATAGCCCGGCCAGTTCCTCACTTTTATGCATGGCCATGGATCTGGCCCTCACGCGCTCCAAAGCAGACTCGACCTGGGCTTCACGGGCCTGGGCTTCCGCTTTCTGGAGATCCAGAAAGCGCGTATAGGTCTGTTCAAAAACCTTGGTAAACCGTTTAAAAATGTCATGCGATTCGGGCACCGGTTCATAAGTAATAAATAAGAGAAACCCGTGGGCAAACCTGCAAAGGTGGTTGATCTGGTAGGTGGGCAGGGAAAGACCCTGCTCCTCGATGTGTTCAAAAGTCGGCAGCAAATCCGGGAAGGATTTCATATAATCGTAATGATCCTCGATCGTCTTCCCACCGAGCTCCTGCACCAAAAAGCTTTCATTGCTCCTGACAAATTCCCCCATTTCCTCAAAGGAAGCCTCCCCAAACAGACGAAGTTTAAATGGCGCTTGTAACGCCCCTTCACTGCTCATCCAGCAGGTCGCAGATCTCAAATCCTCCGCCAGGATGTTGTACCCGCAACTCCAGGCCGGAATGCCCAACGCCTGTATTTCCAGAAATAGGGCGTTAGCAGCTTCTGGCAGATCATCACTATGCTGCATGGCCATGGTTTTGGAGCGCACCTTTTCCAGGGCTGTTTCGATACGGGCCTCACGGGCCTGGGCTTCCGCTTTATGGAGATCGAGAAAGCGGGTGTAGGTCTGTTGAAATACTTTTCCAAAGCGTTTTAGTATGGCATTCTCTGCTTCTGAGTAAGGAATACCTGAAAAATTCTCGATATATAGGCCAATATCCTCCTGCAGTGTAGTGGAGATGGCCAGCCCGGGACACTTGAAATAAAAGTCGCGCGTTTCTTCGGTCAGGCCCGGGATATGAGGCAACAGTTCCTGGTAGAAGCTGTTTTTTTCCTCGAAATCCAGGTGGGTGGTAAAAAAATCCATCCCGTTTTCCTTGGCCTGTGCAAATTGCCGGTCCCAGGGCAGGTCCAGGTAGGGTACGCTGATCCGGGATGGGATATCCTGGTTCTCGGCCACCCAGAAATGCCAGTCTTTTTCGGGTTCATAATCAACGACGATGCCTGCGTGCTCGGCATTGATGTCCAAGTGGGCGAGCTGGTCGAAGATCACCTTGACCACCTCTTTGAGCTCATCGCTTTTCTGCATTCCCATCGTCCTGGATCGCACCTTCTCTAAAGCCAGCTCTATTTTTACCTCCCTCGCCTGCTGTTCACTCTTTTTCAGGTCCTCGAAACGCTTATGGGCGAGATCAAAAGCTCCCGCAAAGCGGATGAGGATGTCGAGGTCTGACTGGGGAACCTCTTCTATCTTGCCGGGCAGACTATAGCCTATCTCCCCGTGGGTGGTCCGGGCCATGATAAAGGTGAGCCCTCCGATATGCCGGATATCATCCGGGCTTGGAGCATTGGGATCTACTTGCTTAAAATCGCCCAGGTTAATCATTTTATCTACATAGTCCACGGCAGCTTCAGCGTCCATTGCATAGATCACGGTGGATTTATCGCTTTTTTCCCATTCAGCCAAAAGCGGAATGTTCCCGTGTATATGACGGGGGAGCTCCATGACCATTCCGATCCGGGTACCATCGCCAGAGGTCATGGCTTTTTCATAGATCTCCGGCAGCCATCGCATATGCCAGAAGTAGTGTGCTTCATGCCCCAGATTGACAAATTCTGTGCGCATGGTCACTACAATGTCGAGCAGGTCTGTCGATTCCCTCATGGCCAGCGCCTGTGCGCGTATGCGTTCCAGGGCAAGATCTATCCTGGCTTCCCTTGTCTGTGCTTCCGCCTTTTCTATATCGACATAGCGCTGATAACTCAAATTAAAGACATTGCGGAATCGCTGCAGTGTCTTTAATTGGATAGCGCTTATTGGGCTAAAAGAAGATATGCTTAAGGCGCCTAATCCAATGGAATAGGAATAGTAGTAGACACTATTAGCCGTTTTTAGTTTAGGATCTGGCACATATCCGAGAGAATCCCGGTATTTTATCCACTGCTTTATTTCATTGTGAGGAATGGTTACTTCGGCAAAAGCATCATCGGCCTTTTGCAGGTCACTCGCCCATTTCTCTAATACCGGATTTCCTTTGTAATCTAAATCAACTACTCCGGTTACGCCATAATCAGAATAATAATAGCTCGTTATATAATTCTTTTTATCATGGTTGATTACTACTTCTGTGTTACGCAGATCAGCAAAACCGAGATCCTTTAGTTCATTAAAGATCACCTCCCCTATCATCGCCAGGTCCGATGAACGATGCATAGACATGGATACGGCACGAACCCGTTCCAGGGCAGTCTCTATTTCCAGTTCCCGATGCTTGTTTTCGAGCTCTATGGTTCGCCTTTTTATAGCTTCCCGCAGTTGGAGGTTCTCAGCGCTTATCTGGTCATACCCTATGGTCTCCCCTTCCTGCGCTTTGCTGTCGGGCATGGAGAAATGCTGGTAAATAAACCGCCAACCCTCCTTGTTGTTGCGCAACACAGAGGAAAACCGAAACCTGCCGTAATACACCCAATCTGCCTCGGAAAGAAACCAGGCGTCAAAGAAGTGGGTGATAAATATAAGTTCTCCAAATTGCTCCAGGGTTTTGCTTTCGTTTCGCAATTCGGTCTTCCCTGCAAATTGTTCGGCGGTGTCTTCAAAGAATTTGGTGGTAGCCTCCCTGCTTAAAAATTCCTCATTATTGGTAGAGCCTATAAAATGATAGGCGTCGTCCAGATACTGATCATAGGTCTTTACATCGCCGGTTAGGTAAGCATGCAGCCAGGTGTTATAGACTTTCAGCACTTCATTTTCTGTTTCTTTGGTCAGTTTCATGCAGCTTACTTTACCGGAATTACAATTGTAAATGTGGTTCCTTGTCCTTCTTTCGATTCTACCTTCAATTCTCCCCCATGTCCTTTTGTAATAATATCATAACTCATGCTGAGGCCCAAACCTGTGCCCTGCCCGGTAGGCTTGGTGGTGAAAAAAGGCTGGAATATTTTTTCCTTTATGGCTTCAGGTATCCCATTGCCATTATCTTTCACAGCAACCGCCACTTTATTTCCTTCCTTCCGGGTGGTTACAGTTACGGTGGGTTCAAAGCCTTCGGGTTGTTGTGATTTTCGCTCTTTAACCGCATAGAAGGCATTGGTAATCAGGTTCAGGATTACCCTGCCCATATCCTGGCCCATGATGTTTACCTTGCCTATCGATTCGTCAAAATGGGTCTCCAAAGTAGCATTGAACGACTTGTCCTTGGCCCTGAGCCCGTGATAGGCGAGTCTGAGGTATTCGTCTGCCAGGACATTAATATCTGTAGGGTTCTTTTCCCCGCTGCTTGCGCGGCTATGCTGCAGCATTCCTTTTACAATACCATCGGCCCGTTTCCCGTGATGGTTGATCTTATCCAGGTTTTGTTTGATGTCTTCCATGATGGCCATGGCTTCTTCCAGGTCGCCTTTTTTCACTTCTTCCTGCATCTCTTCAATAAGCTCCACGCTTACCTCTGAGAAATTGTTGACAAAGTTGAGCGGGTTCTGTATTTCATGGGCAATACCTGCTGTGAGTTCACCCAGGCTGGCCATTTTTTCTGACTGTACCAGTTGGTTTTGTGTGGCTTTGAGCGCATTTAGGGTAGCCTCTACCCGTTCTTTGGCCTTTTCTAATTTATTAAAATCTTCATACCGCGCATAAGCAATGGCAAAAGCGTCGGCCAGGGATTGTACCAATTCTATCTGCTCCTCAAAAAGGGAAGCCTCACTGCCTACATATAACATTCCCTGGGTAAAGGGAACAAAATGCAGGTAAAGCGATTCCGGGGGTTGTGCCGCCCCTTGGTATACCTTTTTGTTCTTGATCTGACCCAGATCGACCATGGTCTGCATAAATTCATTGAATTGCACTTTGTTCCAATGAGCTTTGTATACCTTTCCTTTCTGCCAGTGCACGACGGATTCTGCCGTTAATTTGTCGGCATTAAAGGGCAATTGCATGACCCCCAGCGAATGCCCGTCCGGGGCAGAAAGATACACCTGAACCTTTTCGCTGGGTTCGTCCATGATGAACACCCCACAGCGGATAAAGGGTATCCCAAGGGTAGTAAGTTCGTTCCATACCAGGGGGGTAATGCGCTCCAGGTCTTGCGTGGAACGCATGCTGGCAATCTGCCCGCGCACCCGGTCTAATGAAGCCTGTTTGACCGCGTCCTTTGCCCTTTCTTCGGCCAGTTGTAAATCGAGGAATCGTTGGTAAGCCCGTGTAAATTCATTCGCAAACCGCAGCAGGATATTCGCTTCTTCATCCGTTGATCTTCTGATATAATTGATGCCGATATAGCCAAATTTGCAATAGGCCTGGGTGGTATATAAGCCTTCGGGAAACTCCTCTGTAGAAACCTTCTCCCCCTCTGGAAGTTTGGAAAAAATATCGTCAAAGAGTTGCCAGATGTCCCCGAGTGATTCTGGCGGCACTTCGAATCTCGTAATCAAATCTGGATTTGTGGAGGTGTATGATTCTACAATATGCGCCCAAAATTTACTGGCATCCAAGGCTACTTTTTGTTCGGCGAGGATGCGCTCCCCATTGCGCCCCGTCATGCGATAGGTAAACTCGTTGTTTTCCAGATCGATGAGCGTGAGATGTGCCCAAACCGTCTCTACTCCCAGTACCTTTAACTGCTCAAAGATTACAGTCAACACTTGTGTGAGTTCTTCAGATTCCTGCATGGCCATGGCCCGCGCACGGATACGCTCCAGGGAGGCCTCGATTTGGGCTTCCCGGGCGCGCTCCTCGGCTTTTTGCAAATCGAGGTAGCGCGTATAGGTTTGTCCAAAAACAGCTGCAAAGCGCTCCAGGATACTGAAGATATCTTCAGGCACCTCGGTTTCCGTAAAGGTATACAAGAGGCCATCGCCAAAAGCATAGCTGCGGTGATAGACAGTCTCCGCAAGTTTTTCAAGGTTGAATTCGGACGGGAAATCGGGAGCATCGTTGAGGACCTTGAAGTAGTCCCTGACATCCCTGCCCTGCAGGATATAGGTAAAATGGGAATCCCCCCGGGCCCAGGCTTTTTTCGCGCCCACCAGCAGGGGATGGCCCGTCATGTCCAGCATTCCTCTGTGAAGGATGGTTTCCGAGGTTCCCGGTACGGAAGCGGTCCAGAACTTCATTTCCTCTGACTGGCTCAGGATGCCGATCCCCACACGCATGGTATCGTCCAGGCCCAGGCCTACGAGTTCTTCAAAGAAGGTGACCACGGTGTCCGCGATATCATCGGTATTGTGCATGGCCATGGTCTTAGCCCGTACCCGTTCCAGGGCGGCCTCGATTTGGGCTTCCCTGGCCTGAGCTTCGGCCTTTTTCAAATCCAGGAACCTTCGGTACGTCTGACCAAAAACTGCTGCAAACCTTTCTAATATCTTAGATGATTCATCTGAAATAGGGGCCACAGAAAATGCGAACAGGATCCCTGAAGAAAAGAAGAAACTCCGATGAAACTCCTGCTCCGGCAATTTTTCAAGATCGGCATTAAAAGGATATTCATTTTGATTATTGAGAGCTTCATAATACGTTCTTACATCTTTTGCTGTAAATTCATAAGAATATCCCTTCCTTCCATTTTTCCAGGCTTTTTTGAGTCCCACCAGCATAGGATGAATGGTCATATTTAGCATCCCCACCCTTAATTCCAATGATCCGTCCGAAGTTGAATTAACCGACCTTGTTTCCATCCCTTCATGCCCTTCAAGAATACCAATTCCACAGCGTATGGACTTGTCCAGGCCTAAATTCAGGACTTCATCAAATAAGGTAATAACGATATCCTCCAGATCTTCGCTATTATGCATCGCCATGGTCTTGGAACGCACTCTTTCCAGTGCTCCTTCGATCTGCGCTTCCCGTGCCTGTAATTCTGCCTTCTGAATATCCAGAAAACGCTGGTACAGGCGGCCGAACTCTTTGGCAAAACGAACAACGATCTCCTTTTCCTCTTCTGTGGCCCTCCGGGTATGATTGAAACCAATATAGCCGTATTTGCAATGCCCCTGAGTAGTATAGAGTCCGTCAGGAAAATCCGAAGGATAAATTTTCTGATCCTCGGGAAGGGCAGACATCACCTCATCCATCAGTTCCCAGACATACGGCAATATATCAGGGGAATAGTCAATACAGTCTATCGCATTCAGTTCGCTCTTTTTCCAGTTCTCAAACGATTGCTTCCAGCTCTCCACCGCATTGATATCGATGCGTTGTTCGGCAATGGTACTGTCCTTCCCTCCCCTTGTTATCCGTAAGGTAAAGGTCTCATTCTCTTCGTCCATCAGCGTTAAATGGGTAAGGACGGGATTGATCCCCAGGAAATCGAACTGTTCGAACAAGACCCCCAGTACCTCGGTGAGCTCGTCGGTATGATGCATGGCCATAGCGCGGCTCCGGACCCTTTCCATGGCCACCTCTATCTGGGATTCCCGGGCCTGTGCTTCCGCTTTTTGCAGATCCAGAAAACGCACATAGGTCTGCTGGAAGACTGTGGCAAAGCGGCCAATTAAGGCAAATATTTCTTCCCCAAGGGGTGCATAAGTACTTATTCCTATAAATCCATGGGAGAAAAACACAGAATTGATATACCGGTGTTCTTTAAGCTGCTCATCCTTAAAGGGAATCCCTACCTCTTTGCTCATGTATTGAATCCATTCTTTAAGTTCCTTGCCGTGCAAATCCAACGCAAGTGACTTTTTACTATTACGTGCCTTGAAAAAGGCCGAAACAACAGGTGATTCGTCAGCCCGTGCAACAAACAACCGATTCACTTCATGGCCGTTTTGGTCGGTTACCCATATATCAAAGGATTCGTCCTCTTCATTTGTAATGGCTATAGTAAATCGATCCGGGGTATTCGTCAGCGCACTAATTTGCTCAAACATAACCGAAGCAACTTCCCCCAGTTCCCCACTCTGGTGCATGGCCATGGTTCGGGATCGTACCTTCTCCAGGGCCATTTCAATTTTGGATTCCCGGGCCTGTTCTTCCGCCCGCTGCAGGTCCATAAAGCGGATATAGGCCTGTTCAAAGACCCTGGCAAAACGCTTTAGGATGGTTTTGTGCTCTTCTGGCAACAACTTGCCATTATGGGAAGGGATCATTAAAGCCGAATTGGCCTGCCATGCAAAAGACAGGGCGTGGTTTTCGACGGCCAACAATTCTTTTTTGTATTCCTCCGGGAGCTTCTTATAATCTGAATGTTCAAAGGCATGAAGGAAAAAATGGTTCTTGTCCTCATAGGAGAAAACTTTTTCGAAAAAGTCATCTTCGGATTCCCATTTAGAGGCCCAGGTTTCAATCCATATGGGGGAGTCAAAATAGGGCAGGTAATAGGGGACGGAAGGATGGGTAGTATCGAAGGTGGCTGTCCAGTGCATCACATCCTTGGAATCCGGGTAGTAGGTACAGATCACTACACCGCCCGAATCGAGGATGACCCCCAGCTCCTGCAGTTTTTCACCCACTACAGTCACCACTTCCTGCAATTCTTCCGGCTTTTGCATGGCCAGGGAGCGGGACCGTACTTTTTCCAAAGCTGCCTCGATCTGCGCTTCCCGTGCTTGTGCTTCAGAACGCTGGAGATCGAGGAAGCGCTGATAAACCCTGGTGAACTCAGTACAAAACCGGGAAAGGATATCTTTCTCTTCCTCGGTCGCTTTTCTTTGATGGTCATAGCCTAAGTACCCAAAGGGCGTATATCCGGCCATGGAATAGCCTCCATCAGGAAAGTCATCGGGGCCCATGCGGTCTTCTTCAGGCATTGAGGCGAAGGTATCTGCAAATATTCCAAAGAGCTCAGGCAGCACTTCCTTGGGATAGTAGATGACTTCCACCTTATCGGAATTGTCATGTATCCATTTGTCATAAATGGCCTTCAGGGGCTCCATACTATCCACCTGCACCACTTGTTGAGCTGGTATTCTGGTGCCGGATTTACCGGAAGCACGATAGGTCAGGGTGCGTGCTTCCCGGTCAAAAAGACTTAAAAATACATTTACGGGCTGAATCCCCAGCTTATCAAACTGCTGAAACAATACGGCCAGCACATCATGTAATTCATCAGACGATTGCATGGCCAATGACCTGGCCCTTACTCGTTCCAGGGATAATTGTATCTGCGATTCCCTTGCCTGGGCTTCGGCTTTTTCAATATCCAGGAATCGCTGGTATACTCTTTCAAACTCAGTGGTAAACTTTCTAAGTATATTCTCTTCTTCTTCCGAAGGTGGCCTGTTATGATTGAAACCAATATAGCCAAATTTGCAATATCCTTGTACATTGTATAATCCATTGGGAAAACTATCAGGACTAATCCTTTCCTCTTCCGGCATTGCATCAAATGTTTCCTTGAAAATCTCCATCATCTGCGGAAATATATCAGGAGGATATAAGGTAACAAGTATAGATTCTGGTTTTCCCCTTTGCCAATGTTCCAGTGTTTGCTTCCAGATGTCCATAGCTCCCATATCAATGACCTGCTGCCGTTGAACCCGGGAGCCCCCAGTACCGGTGGCCCTGTAGGTAAAGGTATTTTCTTCAATGTTGAAAAGGCTTAACCAAACATTGACAGGAAGGATGCCTAATTCATCAAATTGTTTAAATAAAACACTCAATACATCACTTAATTCATCTGATGATTGCATGGCCATAGACCTGGCCCTTACTCGCTCCAGCGCTAATTGGATATGGGCTTCCCTTGCCTGGGCTTCGGCTTTTTGTATGTCCAAAAAACGAGTATACGTCTGCTCGAATACCTTGGCAAACCTATGCAGGATCTCCTTGTCCTGCTCAGGTATGCCCTCGTGCCAGGACATGCTGACGGTGCCGTATTTATGGTTGGCATCCACAAATTCGAGTCGCTGATAGTTATTCTTCTTCTGCAATCTTTCAAAATAGTCATTACCGAGCATTCTATCCATGTCCAGTAAGAAATCAGTAATAGTTTCCCCTCCTATCAAGGACAGGTATGAAAATCGATCGCCTTTCTTCCAAGTTTTTATGGTAGAATCCTCAAATGGGGCAGAAGGTCTTTCATGGTGGATGGGCCGGTCGCCAAAGCCTTCAATGGGGGACATCCACATTTCGAGTTTCCCCTGGTCCAGATGCCATATACTGATCCAGGCTTGAATAAAATCAATGTTCAGCTCCTGTAACTGATTGAACAGGACCACCACCACCTCCAGGATTTCCTCGGTGGAATGCATGGCCATGGAACGCGCCCGGACCCTTTCCAGGGCAGCTTCAATCCGGGCTTCCCGGGCCTGGGATTCCGCTTTTTGCAGGTCGAGAAAACGGACATAGGTCTGTTGGAAGACCCTGGCAAAGCGCCCAATTAATGCGACGGTTTCTTGTGCAAGGGGTTCGTTTGTGGTGACCCCGATAAATCCATGGGAAAAGAACACAGAATTGATATAGCGGTGTTCTTTGAGTTGCTCCTCCTTAAAAGGGATCCCTACCTCTTTGTTCATGTACTGAACCCATTCTTTCAGTGCCTTGCCGTGCAGATCCATGGCAAGTGTTTTTTTCGTTTTCCGGGCGTTGAAAAATGCCGAAATGACGGGCGATTTATCGGCCCTGGCCACGAACAACTGATTTACTACCTGACCGTTTTGATCGGTCACCCATATATCAATGGATGCATCGGCTTCATTGGTAATCCCTATATTAAAACGGTCCGGCGTATTGGTCAGCTCGCTAATTTGTTCGAACATAACCGAAGCCACTTCTCCAAGCTCCTCACTCTGGTGCATGGCCATGGTACGGGAACGGACTTTTTCCAGGGCCATTTCTATTTGGGCTTCCCGTGCCTGCACTTCTGCTTTTTCAATATCCAAAAAGCGGATATAGGCCTGTTCAAAGACCCTGGCAAAGCGTTTCAGAAGCTCATTTTCTTCTGCAGTGTAGGGTTCGCTGGTATACCGTGCTATTTGTATTCCCGAATTCTTAGCGAAAGCAATGGAAGTGGAAAAGGCGGTGGAGGTAACCATCTTTTTCTTTAGGGCTTTGGGGAACTCCCCGTGAGTAAGGAGATGGTTTATATATTCCTCCTTTCTCTTGCCCGAATAGGTTTTGGCAAACAATTCGTGCCGTAATTTGATCGCCTTATTATAATCCCGCTGTACTTTGGTGTCTTCATTGTAAGGAATGCGCAAAGCCTTCCCCATTGGAGCACCTCCTATCCAAACGTCATAGTCTTTCCCTGCTTCTATCAACCCGCTCATCCCAACGGCATCCATCTCCAGTCCCAGTTCCCGTAGCTGGTCAAATATGGCATTGGCCACCAGTTGCATTTCACTGGTGGTATGCATCGCCAGGGACTGGGACCGCACTTTTTCCAGGGCTGCCTCGATCCGGGCCTCCCTGGCCTGGGCCTCGGCTTTTTCAATGTCCAAAAAGCGCTGATAAACTCTTTCAAATTCCCGGGCAAACCTGATTACTATATTGATCTCCTCGTCTGTTGGAGGTCTGGAATTATTGAATCCTATATAACCAAATTTGTTATGGCCTTCACAATCGAACACACCATTAGGGAAATCCGAGATTTTTATACGCTCTTTAACCGGAAGGGACTTCAGTGAGGTAGCTATCAATTTCCATAGATCAGGCAAGGTCTCCGGCGGATATACCAGACACTGATGGCTATGAGGTTTTGCCTTTTTCCACTTGGCAACTGTCTCTTTCCAAATGGGCATGGCATCCAAATCAATGATCTGTTCACCAATGTTTGCGGCACCGTTTTTTCCTGTGATCCTGAAACTAAAGGCGTTATTTTCCAGATCCATTAAAGTGAGGTGAGCGCATTTGGCATCTATTCCCAGCACTTCAATTTGCTGAAACATGACTCTTAGGACATCATTTAATTCTTCGGAGGAATGCATCGCCATAGACCTGGCACGGATCCGTTCCAGAGATGCCTCAATCTGTGCTTCCCTTGCCTGGGCCTCTGCTTTTTGAAGGTCCAGAAAACGGGTAAAGGTTTGATCAAAAACCTTTGCAAAGCGTATTAATAAGGACTTCGATTCTTCTTTTAACTCTTGATCCGCTACCAACTCAATATATCCTATAGAGAAAACAGCGCAATTAAAGAAGGTAGGATCCGGCATATTCTTTAATACACGATCCTCTTTTTCTGTTCTGTCGGCAATTGGAAAAACAAAATCATTATGATCTTTCAATGCTAAATGCCCTACCCTTAAAGTAAAAAAAGGCTCTCCCGAATGCCAATTATCGTAAAGTTCCTGGAGAATTTTATCTCCTAAGAGAGGCATTGTAGACTTTTCTAGGAATTCAGATTCAGTTCGAGCTCCCCATACAATTTGTTGATTATTGCTCTCATCGAAGATGACTATTGAAGCATCTGAAAACTCACTAACCTGTAAATTTATCAACTCATTATAAAGTACCGTTGCCACTTCAACAAGTTCCTCACTTTTATGCATGGCCATAGATCTGGCACGGATCCGTTCCAAAGATGCCTCAATATGCGCTTCCCTTGCCTGGGCCTCGGCTTTTTCAATATCGAGGTAGCGCTGATAGATCCTACCAAATTCTGTGGCGAATCTGGCAACGATAGATTTTTCCTCCTCGGTTGCCTTTCTGTTATGGTTAAAGCCAATATAGCCAAACTTGCAATACCCCTGGGCATTAAATAGCCCGTCGGGAAAATCTTCTAGGAATACTTTTCCTTCTTCGGGCAGGGCGGAAAGAGTTTCATGGAATAATTCCCAGATCTGAGGTAGCGCCTCCGGCCGGTATTCTACACAAGAGACAGAATTGGGCTTCCCTTTTTTGAAATTCTCCAGCGACTCTTTCCACTCCTCGCGAGCATTGAGATCTATGACCTGTTTAGTTAGGCTCCTTTTTCCCGATCTCCCGGTCATACGATAGGTAAAGGTGTTGTTCTTTAGATCAATAAGGCTCAGGTGGGCCCAAACCGGATTAATGCCCAGTATATCAAACTGGTCGAAGAGTACGCTGAGAACATCATTCAGTTCCTCTGAACTGTGCATGGCCATGGCCCGGGCACGCACTCGTTCCAAGGCTGCCTCAATCTGGGCCTCGCGGGCCTGGGCCTCCGCCTTGTGCAGGTCGAGGTAGCGGGTATAGGTCTGTCCAAAGACCGCGGCAAATCGTTTAAAGATATCCTGAATATCATCCCTTAAAAGTTCATTGGAGAACACGAACAGGGTGCCATCCTTGAAGGGAAAACTGCAGTGGTACACCGTTTCCGGCAACTTCTTCAGGTCTATCTTAATAGGGTATTCCGGAGCCTTGTTGATCGCCCGGAAGTAAGTCAGTTTATCCTCCCCCCTTAATTCGTAAGTAAAATTTGGGGCCCCGGCCTGCCAGGCCTTTTTTACCCCCTGGAGCAAGGGATGGATGGTCATGTCCAGAAGCCCTGCATGTAACACAACTTGAGACTTTTCCTTAACGGAGGCGGTCCATAATTCCATTTTTTCGGACTGGCTGAGGATCCCTATCCCGCTTCTCGTGGTGCTTCCCAGGCCAAGGCCCCTGATCTCATTGAAAAAAGTGGTGACCGTGGCAGCGATGTCTTCCGTATTGTGCATGGCCATGGTCCGCGCCCTGATGCGTTCAAGAGAGGCCTCTATTTCCAGTTTCCGGTTCTTGTGTTCCAGTTCTGCTGTGCGCCTTTTTACTGCCTCTCTCAGTTCCCTGTTTTCCTCAGCAATTTTATCAATGGCAACATTTTGGCCCTTCTCGGTTTTGGTGTCCGGAAAGGAAGAATGCTGGTGGGTAATTTTCCAACCTGTTTTTTTTTCCTGTAATAAGCTGGTAGCCCTGAACCTGGAATAAAAAACCCATTCCTTACCTGTAAGGGCGTATAGATCGCAACGTTCGTGGACCAGGACAATTCCATCCTGTTGCTCCAGTTTGGTGATGCGGTTTCTCATCTCCAGCTTACCGGCCACCTCATCAATGGTATCCCGTAAAAATTGTACGGCCTCTTTTTTTGTTGAGAACACCTCGCTTTCTGCACTCCCTACCTGTGTATACGAATCATCCAACAGGGGCACCATGGCCTCCACATTGCCATTCAGATACTCGGCCCAGTAGGCTTCGTATACTTGCATTAGTGAGTTTTCCTGCTTTTTGGTTAGTTTCATTGATTGCTAGAAAATCGTCGAAAACGGCCTTTAATAAGCCGTAAAGATGATAAAAACAAAAAAGCGTCTGCAACAGACCGCTCCTTGCTTACTAATATAGGTAAGATTTTGAAATAATCAGGAGGTCAGAAAGAAGATCTTAGCTTCACCAGGATTAGCTGCGCGGTTCCTGAGAAAGGCCCGTTTTGAAAATACAAAAGGCTCAACTGCCCTGCAGTTGGATTTATTTTTGGACCGGACCTCAAACAACCAGGATTAGCTTCGCTGTTCCTGAGAGAGGCTCGGGTTGAAAATACAAAAGGCCCAACTGCCCTGCAGTTGGATTTATTTTTGGACCGGACCTCAACGAAACAAGTTTCTCTCGGCCGGTCACAAAAATAAAGGCCTTTGCTTTCGCAAAGGCCTTTTGTGCTTATCCGTAGCCTCACCAGGAATCGAACCTTTTTCTGTGAGCCTTTTGTTTAACCGGTTTGCCGCTTTTTCTGGTTAACAATGTTGACGATTTGTGAACTTTTTTGATGGTTTTTCCTCCGTCATTACAAATGTACTCAAATGAATAAAAATGGTATGTTTTGGAATTGACCCAACAGAAAATTAGCTAGGAAAAGGTTGTTCTTTAGCTCAGTTCTTTGTTAGCGGCTGGCATTATTTTCCAATCTTTTTAATACTTCATTTTTATACGTTTCGCTGATGGGTATTTTTTCTTTTCCAATGGTCAATTCGTTACTTGTGTAGCTCATAATATTGTCCAAATTTACAATATAGGATTTGTGCGTCTGAACAAAATTGGCAGGTAATTTTTCAATCGCTTCCTGAATAGTCTCCCGTGCTAAAATCTTCTGGTTTACACATTGGTAGTTCATATAGTTCCCTTCTTTTTCTAAAAACAATATGGAGGCACTTTCAAGTCTAAACGTTTCAAATCCACTTTTAATAAATATATACTGCCTTTCTTTTTCAACTGCTTGTGCTTTGGATGGTAATATCCTGCTCATTGATTTTGTGAAGCGTTCCAAAGTTATGGGTTTAACCAAGTAGTCCACAGCTTGAATTTCATAGCTTTCTACAGCATATTCTGAATAAGCAGTGGTGAAGATTACCTTTACGTTTTCGGGCAACATTTTTGACAATGAAATTCCCGAAATATGAGGCATATTGATATCTAAAAAAATTAGATCCACAGGCTCTTTTGATAAAAATTCAAATGCCTTTAGGCCATTTCTGAATGTACCCACCAATTCGATATTGCTGAAGTGTTGTACATAACTTTTGAGCAGTTCAATCGCCTTGGGTTCATCATCAACAATTATGACCTTCATTTTGTGTTTATTGTTAAATGAACAATAAATTCATCTGTTTCGGAAATCCTTAATTCGTGCTTATCCGGGTAGATTAATGCCAATCGTTTTCTTGTGGCTTCTATTCCTGATCCAAAACCGTTGGCATTGTGAATCATTATTTTATTTATTGAAGTAAACTGAATGGCATCCGGTTTGGACAGATCAAATTCAACTTTTATTGTTGATGGTTTTTCAGGCTCTGTACCATATTTAAAGGCATTTTCAATAAATGGAATAAATAAACCCGGTTCAACTTTCTGCTGATAGCTGCTATCAATCACGTTAAATTGAACGCATACTTCTCCCTCTTCAAAACGTAATTTTTGCAAATCAATATAATTTTTGAGAAATCCGATTTCCTTGGAAATAGGTATTTTTTCAGTTTTGTTGTCCTCGATAACAAAACGCAACAGATGCGAAAGCTTGTCTATAGCGCTTATAAGTTTCGGATTTTCAGAAGGTTTTACCATCGACAAAAGATTATTCAGCGCATTGAACAAAAAATGGGGTTGCAATTGGTTGCGAAGCAGGTTGAGTTCAGCTTGTTTTTTGTCAATAATTAATTTTTGCAAATAAGCAGTGTCTTGAATTGATTTTTTAAACAAACTATATGCTATCGACAGAGCAAAGTAAAAAATAGCGATTCCAAAGGCTATTTGTTTTGGAATAGGTAGTGTTTCCATGAAAAACCGAAATTCGACCAAAAAATAGGTAACAATCAATAAAGCTGTAAAAACTGACAAGCCCCCCCAGGTTTTCGTCTTCGCAGTTCGATTTCTTTTAATCAATAGCCAATAATTCAAATAAAAAGCGAAGAATGAAACCATAATACAAAGTAGCAATTGATACGCCAGGCCATTGTTTCTGACAATATTTACTGTTTCTAATCCATTGTTTAGTTCTATTTCATGTGATTGTATGGAAAAACTGGTCGTAATCAGCCAAGATGTACTGATCCAAAAAAGCACGTGAATAAAGACCTCTATCCAAACTTTTTTCATTAAGCAAAGTTAATACTAAGAAGCTATGAATTACTCAAATGGTACAAATCCCTAGTTTGGTGTTACAAACCAGCCATTTGAAAGTATGTCCCATTGTTTAAGTCTTTCATCACAGATTTGTTGGCATTCATAACTTCGTTTAAAAGTTCATTCACGCTGCATATAAACTTGCTGTATTGGTATTCAAATTAACTAAGCAGTATGAAAACATATCACCGAAAGTCCATTGAAGTCTTCAGAAATACGGCTTGGTTTAGCAGCAGCCTAGTCAGATCAGCCCTTTTGATCATGCTTGTATTAACATACAGCATAGGAGATCTCAAAGCACAGGATCAACCGCCTCAGTATATACGAAATGCCGTTCAGAGTACTGAAAGAATGTTAGATAGTAATACGGATGATGCTCTGGCTAAATTTATTGAGCAGTCCATGGTTAAAGATATTAATCGTGATGGAAGCGCCTTAATAGATTCGCTCAAAAACATTCGGACGGAAATGAAAGGCCTGCGTGATGGTATCTCCATTGAGGCTGAGGCGGAAGGTTTACGAATGATCATGTCGGATGGAAAAGTTGAAAGACATCTGATGATCGTGATGGATGAAAAAGCAAAAGCCATTTCCCGCCTCTACCTTGTTTCGAGTTCTACATCTTTGAACATCAACATAGAAAACATAGCTGAAACGTTCGATCAACTAGAAAGGGATGGTGTGGCTGGTTTAATATATGTAAAGATCAATGGTGAAGTCATCATTAAACGTGGATTCGGCTATGCTAACAGGGAACTTGGAATACGCAATGATTTGAATACAATCTTCGGTACCGGTTCAAGGCCGATTGATTTTACTGTTGCGGCTATTTACCTGCTAAATCAAAGAGCTCTCATTAATATTGAAGATAATATCGGTAAATATTTCAAAAACGTACCCAAAGACAAATCCGCAATAACGATTCAACACTTGTTATCGGGTCAATCGGGACTCCCTGATTTTTTCCATAATGATGAAGACTGGGACCCGGATCTTGCGTGGGTTGATCGCGAAACTGCTGTTAAACGCATGCTTTCACAAGAGTTACTTTTTGAGCCGGGAACAGAAGGTCAGCATTCACATGGCGCCTTTGGATTGCTCGCAGCTATAGTTGAGATTGTTGTAGGTCAGAGCTACTACGACTTTATTAACAAAAAATTTTTTGAACCTGCCGGTATGCAAAGAACAGGTGAATATGGAGAAACTAAAGGGCTTTCCATACAAGATTTTGCCGTTGGAGGAGGGCCAAAATTTGTTGGTATCCCAAATATCCCGCCTAATTGGGGACCTACATCCTGGCTTGTGAAAGGTAGCGGAGGAATGTATTCTACGTTAGATGATTTGTTAAAATTCTACACATTGGTTCGTTCCAATAAAGTTTTGGATACTGAACACAATAAATGGTTTACAGGAGCTTCATTTAATCTTGATGGCTCTGATCGTGGATTTGAATTGTTCAGTGCATTCCTTCCATCTAACAGCGAAATCTATCTTTTCCTGAACGATTCAGGTAATGCGGAAATCCGCCATGTATTTCGTGCACTTGAGGATTTGATCGAATCAGAAAGGAAATAAGTGGTGGATTTTTTAACGAACGAAAAATAACAACTAAAATAATAAAAGATAACTATATGAAAACCTACTTAGTATATTTTTTCCTCGTCATCTTTTCTGTCAACTAGCCTATTGGCTCAAAACAGACCACCTGCAGAAGTGGATAAAGCCATTCGAGCAACTGTAGATGTTTTGATCAATCCAAGTGCCACAGATTACAGGACGTTTATTAAAAGTTATTATTCACCAAAACAGATTTCAAATGTTGGGCTTGATTCATTAGTGAGTCACTTAAAAGAAGTAAAAAAGTCAACCACAGGCGCAGGCGGAGTTGATGTGGCGAATGATAACGGTGTTATTCGAATAATCTTATCGGAAGGTGTTGATGCCATCGTAGAATTGGTTTGGGTGAAAGATAATCCTGGTAAAATTCATTCCTTAAATCTAGCTAAAAAGAAAGGCCCTTCAGCAATGACTGCTGATGAGAACTACGAGAACGCCTCTGCAAGGCAGGTTAAGAAAAATAGAATCGTTACCCAACTATACATTCGATGCTGAGTTCGAAGATTTCATTACTGAGAATTTTAGCACCTCCTATATCTCCCAGAATCCTATCGGTGAAATAGTTCTCCTTCTAAGGAAATTAAGTGTTTCAGTAGCCAGTGCTTCCATGCTCGGAGTCAAACGCGCGGCAGACGGAAAAGGGGCAATCCTGGAATTAAGAGGAGGTAAGTCTGCGGATGTTTTGGTAAATGTTGAAGAAAATGCCCCGTTTGGCATTAATAGATTTGAAGTAGATAATAATGTCAGCTTTCTTAACAAAAAAGAAGATGAATTATTTCCTGTTACTTGGGCCGATTATAAGGATCTACTAAAGCAAGAGGCCAGTAGAGGTTTTTCTGGAGTAGTATTACTGGCGCATAATGGTAACATAGTACATCAAGAAGGGTATGGGTTAGCTGATAGGATAGCGGGAGTGAAGAATAATGATCAAATAATATTTGATGTTGGTTCAATCCCCATTGATTTTACCCGGGCAGCTATTCTGAAATTAGTTGACCAAGGAAAAGTTTCCTATACGGATCCCATTACAAAATTTATTGAAAATGTTTCTGATGATAAAAAGCGAATCACGATTGAACATTTAATGACAGGCAGATCCGGCTTGCATAATTTCCACGGAGACGGTGCAAAAGATGAGGATCAAGATTTGACTTGGATCAGCCGTGATGAAGCTATAAATAGAATGTTGAGTAGAGCCTTGCTGTTTGAACCAGGTACCGATGTTTCGCCTTCCCATTCTGGTTATGGACTACTCGCAGCCATTGTTGAAATAGCAAGTGGCAAAACTTATGAAGCATTTCTTAATGAAAACTTTTTCATCCCATTGAAAATGAAAAATACTGGGCCTTATGGGGATGAATCAGGACTTAATCCGCTAACGATGGCGGTAGGCTATGGAAAGCAAGCCAGCAAGCCAAATATTCCCACAAACTGGGGGGCTACTTCATGGCTCGTTAAAGGGAGCGGGGGTATGGTATCTAATCCTACTGACCTTTATTTATGGAATAAGGGTTTGCATTCAGGAAAAATATTATCCCAAAAAAGCAAGGATTTATATAGTCAGGGTAAGATATCAATAGGGGGTAGCGAGCGTGGCTTTTTTACTGCCTATTTACGTTCACCTGATAACACAGTAATTATCTGCAGCAACTCAGACCGTGCTGAATACCCCGATGCTATGAGACTTTTTCAGTCTCTGGCAAGTCTTTATAAATTGAAATGATTTCTTCCCGCTTTAAATCGCTGATCTGATGATTCATTCTTTAAAACGCTTACTATAATTAAACAATACAATTATGAATGAACAACTCTTAGACACCTGGAACATTCATCATCGGATCAACTTGTATTTATTACAGGAAATAATTGAAGGTCATCTTGGTGATCAAGCGGCCTCAAAAGGAAGAAGTGTCGGGGAGCAGTTCGCCCATATTCATAATGTGAGGTTGATGTGGATAAAGCAAGCGGCACCGGATTTAATGAAGGGATTGGATAAGATTGAAAAGGAGGGAATTACAAAAAAGGACCTTTTGAAAGGTCTGGAGAAAAGTGGAAAGGCAATTACCCAATTATTGAAGTCAGCACTTGATACAGGTAAACTGAAAGGGTTCAAACCCCATCCGACAGCGTTTCTTGGTTATCTCATTTCACATGAATCTCACCACCGTGGTCAGGTAATGCTTTGTCTCAAGCATAACGGCCATTTGGTAAACAAGAAGACACAATTTGGATTGTGGGAGTGGGGAGTTCGTTAGAGTACGCGCGGCTGTCATGTCAAAAAATAGGAATGAATTACGAAGTTAAAATTGTTCAGCTAATATGATCCTCAGAAACCGAAGACAAAGTCCAATGATCTCAATCGTGGTTCTCTATGTATTACTTTTAACCAATACATATGGTCAGGATATATCTCGAAGAGCAATAAGGGGCTTTTCTTTTGAGTTTAATAAAAGCAGCCAAGGCGTTTTAGTTTCTTCTATTGATAGGGAATCAGGTGCTTATAAATCTGGTCTTCGCGATGGAGATATCATTGTGTCGATTGATGGTGTCAAGATAAATGACTACCAACAAGCCGATAGGCATCTTTACACCTTAAAGGCAGGTAAAAAGTATATTTTCAACGTGGAGAGGAGGGATGAGAATCTTGACCTAAATATTTCTTTTGCGCCACTTCCTAAAGAGGAATATCCTGCGACTGAAGTTGAATATGGATCGATTACGTTTAACGGAAACAAGATCAGAACCATTGTGACAAAACCTAAGTTACTTGTTGCTGGTAAGTTGCCAGCTGTTTTTCTGGTGCCTTGGCTTTCTTGTGGTTCTGTTGAGATCACGGGTGACCCTGCTGACGGCTTTGATCACATCATTAAATCTTTTGCCAGCAATCCTGAGGTGTTGTTTTTTAGGGTTGAACGTATGGGTGTTGGTGATAGCCAGGGTATGCCATGTTGTGATCTGGATGCGGAAACAGAGATTGCGCTTTACAGGCAAGCCTTACAAGTTCTACTAAAAAGAACGGATGTTGATCCTGACCAGGTATATGTCCTTGGCCTAAGTTTAGGGATGAGCCTGGCGCCAATCGTTGCGGAGGATTTTCCCGTAGCAGGTTTTATGGTTAGTGGCGGAACGACACAAACCTGGTATGAGCACATGTTGGAGTTTGAGCGGCATCGATTACAGCTTAGTGGTGTGCATCCGGATACTGTAAATGCGAATATGAAGTTGTTCATACCGTTTTATCAGCAGTATCTGCTAGATAGAAAAAGTCCGGGGGAAATCATTGAACAGCAATCGCAGTACGCTTCGATTTGGTACGACATGCCATACCATCAATTTGGCCGCTATTACACTTACTTCTATCAAGTGCAGCAATTGAATTTTGAAAAGTCCTGGGCAAATGTTCAGGTTCCTGTTATAGCTATCCACGGAGAATATGATTGGGTCATGAGTTTGCAGGATCACCAACGAGCAGTAGATATTGTCAACGCGTCTGGTAAATCCAAGGCGGAGCTGGTAGAGGTTCCAAAGGCTAATCATTTGCTTAGTACCTTTGCTTCAAGAAAAGATGCCTTTGATGAAGTCAATGGTGAAATCGGTGTTCAGGCTTATCATTATATGTGGAGCTGGTTACATGAAAGGTTAATAAAATAAAAATGAATAATAGATTTAGTTCAGGATGTCATTTGACAGTTTTTGTTTTGACTTTCTTGATTTTGAGTCCCACCGAAAATGCATTTGCGCAAACATTCGTTGGGGATCAAAATGATATAAAGATTATTCTTAAAAATATAGATGATTTTTCACGCTTCTATATGAAGCTTGATTATGAAAGCATTGTGAATGCGTACACTGAAGATGCTGTAATAATGCCACCGGGAGCTGATATTATTAGCGGGAGGGAGGCAATAAGGAAACAATGGACGCTTCCAATTGGCGTTAAAATACCATATCATAAAATATCACCGGTCGAAATAAAAATTGTTGGAGAGTATGCTTACGACCTTGGGTACTATGAAGGTAGGACAATGCAAAAGGATGGAAATGAAATGTCATGGAAGGGTAAGTATCTTATTGTATGGAAAAAGGTTAACAATCAATGGAAAATATATGCCGATGCCTGGAATAGAATTAACTGATATCTGATATCTGGTATCACAAAGCGCAATCGACATTGTGAATTCGTCCGGTAAAGCTAAAGCAGAGTTGGTAGTGCTTCCAAGGGCACATCATTTATAAGCACGTTCAATATAAGAAAAGATGCTTTTGACGAGGTCAGTGGCGAAATTGATGTGAAGGCATATCAATCTATTGGTGACATGAGTTCGATACCTTGAATTAAAATGGTCGCAGTTAAAGAAGGTGTAGTTATTGATGAGGAAAAGTCTAATGCAGCGATCACCTGATTATGCTCGTTAAAATTTGGAGAAAGAAAAATGTAAAACTTAGAATGGAGCTTCTTTGAATTGTGTGCTCTTATTTCAATTCGGCCATCGGCAATATCACTGATGAGTTGGATAATTCCTTCCTCAATGTTCTTACCGTATTTCGAATTTAGTATTTCCTCCTGGATTGATTCAATGAAAGATTTCTTGGTGTCTTTTGCATTAAGGTTGAATAAAAGACCTTGTTTCTGAGCCAATGCAACAAATGGATCAACATTGATTCCAGCAATAATTTTTACTTTTAAATTGGCTGGAAAATGTTTACGAATTGCGAAATAACCGGATGCTCTGAAATAACCAATAACAGATTTGAAGTACTCAATATTCTGCATATGCTCAAATACCCCTACAAACTTTTTGTACAGTGTATTCTCGCCTTGGTTAGTAAAAAAGTTTGATGCCATTAAAAAATTCCTGTTGTGAAATAGCGTTAAATATAATCGAAATTGAGTTGATTTTGGCACTTTTGATTCAAGCAACTGATGAGGTAAGTTGATAGGATCAGAAAATTACTAGTTTGGAACCGATGAGCGCGCTGGCTCGGCCCAAAAGCGGGGTGGCGCGTAGGGATGTGGGTGGAAGCATTTTTGGGCCTAGATTTTTTGTTTACTTTTTCATCAATGGAAAAAGTAAAAGCCCAGCGGCTTGAGCGTCAACGAATAATTCCTTGGCTGCAAATAGTTAAGAATCAGAACATTTATCAAATAGATCGTGGAGTGATGGATCAAGCATGTGTAACGCTGGCTTTGGTCTGAGCCAGGCTTTGTGCGGCCAGCAATTACCTATGCTTGGCGGGCTGGCGCATTACCTACGCGTTGGCAAAAAACTTTCATGCCGTATTGTTCAAATTACATAGACACTCAAGGACGAGGAGCGCTTGGCCCGGAGAAGCGCGGCCTTGAGCGGCTATTTAATATAACGTCAAATTATGTAACTGTGCGTTGGCATGTGCGCAAACAATCCGAACTTCAACCAGAACCGTAAACCCCCAGACACGTATTGAAATGGCCTGTGTCCATAATCCGCAATACAAGGCACTGTATGAAAGATTAGTCACAAAAGGTAAAAGCAAGAAACTTGCCCTGATCGCTGTTTGCAATAAACTGATCAAGCAAGCCTATGGAATATCAAGATCGGGGTTGGATTATGATAGAAACTATATTGGAAGATTGAGCTAAATTTTATTTGTTTTTTAGCTCAGTTCATTGTTGGCACTTATTTTTAATTTATTCTTTACTATTAAAAATCCCGTAAATATCAACATTCCGATGCTGGATAATAAATGTACCTTTTTGAAATCCATATTCAATTCAGGGTAAAACAGCAATGCGATTCCTGCGTTAATTGACAAGTGGAATAAAATTGCAATAAGAACACTTCCCTTTGAATTAATTACTAACCAAGTAATTATTATGGATAGACAGATTAGCATTGTAAAATAGGTAATGACAGGAATTAAAGATATTGGTTCTCCACTAACCAAGGTTCCGAATGGTGCCCACCATAGTGGAATATGCCAAATAAACCATATAAATCCGATAATGATCGCACTTGTCAAATTTGAATATCTTTTTTGAAATTCGGGCAATAAAAAACCTCTCCATCCAAGTTCTTCTCCCAAAGGTCCAGCATACGATCCCGCTAATAATATTGTTGGTATCGATAGATATGCCATTTTATCAAAACCTCCAATCTCTCCAATAAACTGGCTGTAAAGTGCAATACCAATAATAACAAATATTAGAGGTAAAAGAATTAGGTATACATAATATTTTAAAGGGACTTTCCATATAAAGAGCTTTTTGATTAATTCAAATACTCCCATAGGTCCATCAAAGAATAGAGTTGTAATTATTCCGGCAATTGTTGGTCCATATACCCCAACAAAAAAGAAAACTAAAAATTTATTGATTGCCTCTTGATTGATTCCGTCTGATAGGTATTTCAGTCCAATAATCCAAAGTATCCAAGACCACAAAAAGGTCAGAAATAAAAAGACAATTAATTTTTTTCTATTCATTTTTGTAAATAAGTGCCAACGTTTATGTATAAGCCGTGGCGCTGAGCAAAAATAAAAAAATGTCCTCCTTATCAGCGCCATGGATTATACATTTTGTTGTGCGTTCGTGCCCCATTGCAGTCACTTCATGAGCCACACGGACTTAAAAGCTTTGGCTTGCGCGATGGTCTGCGCGGCTTTTAAGTTGGTGTGGCGTGAGCTGTATTTAGAATCTCTCGTATATCAAATTCCATTGTTCGAGGCTTGTCCTGTAAATAAACATTTGCCTCAATAGAAGTACTCGATTTCACTTTTATCTTGTCTTTGGTCAAAGTTACCTTTTGCAGCCAGAAATAAATTTGTGAATTGTCTGCACGACCTATTTCAATTCTATTTGAATGTTTTGTCTTCTTGTCTAAAATGTTAAAAAATACCGGGCATTTCTCTTCCATGCTCCTAGAAAGATAGGTGATAGTCAAAACATGATTAGTACTCTCAACCTGGCTAAAAACCAACTCTGTATCAAGTCCTTTAATCTTTACTTTGTCCGTTACATTTTCAATAATTGAGACATCCAGATTGTCAATAGTCGCAATGTCAAGTAATCCGTTATAAATTAGGTTAATTATCATTTGCTCCTTTTCTGAGTCATTACTCTTTAGATATTTCTCAAGGTCCAGAACCGAAATCCCATTTACGTACCAGTCTTCAATTGAAAAAGAATTTCTTAATCCGTCCTCAAAGGTCTTTGAAGCTTGGATGTAAAGATGATGATAGGCGGGACAAAGTAAATCACTGTGTCGTAGTAAGTTTCTAAATATCTCAGTAAACTGAAAGTCATAGGGGTAAAGAGTCTTGTTTGGAAATCCATTGTTGTAAATTCTCAAGTCCCTTACTTTTTTATCTTTAACCTTGTTAGCCCGTTTTCTTTCTTCTCTAATTTTTATAGCTCTGTCTAGGACTTCATCATTTATTTTGATTGTTTGTTCTTTGTTTATAGTTTCCAAAAAGTCAGGCGAAACCTTATCTCTAAGCGAAATAAGCGTTGTTTTGAAGTGGTCAAGGTCAAACGTATCCTCTTTCTTAGTTTTTGAATCTATTATTTCTCCTACCTCAAGATATTTATCGATAAGCGTTTTTGCTAAATCTGTCTCGGTTAGATTCTTGTATTGGTTTTCAATTTCAAATTTGTCAGAATAATTACCTTGTTCCTTCAAGTCAAAATGTTCTGAGAATTCTGGAGCTTTGAGTGTTATCTCAATTTTCTTATAGCGTCTGTCAAGTCTTGAGTATGGGAATTTATCATAGAATTCAAAGTATTGCTTCACCATACTCACAACTCCGGGCAAAACGTACATCGGAGGATATGCCAGTGTCACCCAGAGTTCATCAAATGTTGACTTAAACCCAGAATTGTCCAGCGCGGATTGAATCACATTAGGTAGGAATCTCAAATTGCCATTTAAGGCTCCACCATATTTTCCCACTGTCTTTGGGCTAACATATATCTTCATCTTTTTCTATTCCAATTGTCAGTAGTGAGTGCTTTGGCTCATTGGCTTGCTTTGGTTGTGTGTCGGCTTTGCGCGGCAAGGCAATGTGCCAATGCTTCTCTGTCCAAGGGGCATGACGCACAACAATTGAATAAAGTGCATTATGCACTATATATCACTTATACTAAGATAGCAAATCATCTATATCCTTGAAGGAACTTTCTGCAACATGGGTGTAAATCTCCGTTGTTTTACTTGAGTTATGACCTAAAAGAACCTGGATCTTTCGCAAATCTGTTCCTTTATCCAACAAATGAGTTGCAAAGCTATGTCGCAGCATATGGGGAGTCACTCTTCTAGTAATTCCTGCCCTTAATGCCGCACGACTTACAATCTTGACCACACTGGTAGGAGAATACGCTTCTCCATTGGGGCTTTCAAAGAGAAATGTCTGTGGTTGATATCTTTTATAATAATTACGTAATTCTTTTAGCAATGTAGCACTTAAAATGGTGTACCGATCCTTTTTACCCTTTCCCTGGTTAACCCTAACTAGCATACGCTTACTATCTATGTCCTCTGGTCTTAAAGCCAGTACTTCCGATCGTCGTAAACCTGAACTATAGAGCAATCCAACGATACATCGGTGTTTTATATTACTGATTTCAGCCAGTAAGCTTTGAACCTCTATAATGGAAAGTACCTCCGGTAGTTTTTTCGATTTTCTCGGGCGTTCAATAGAATAAAACCGATTCGGCATACCACGGACGATCTCATAGTAGAATTTAATACTGTTTATGGCTTGATTGACATAGGAATCTGAGCAATCATTTCGAACCAGAAAAAGCAGGTATTTGCGAATATCGTTTTCGTCTATGTTATCCAATGGGGCATCTGGATAAAAGCGAATGAATGCCTCAAAACAAGAGATATAAATTCTTGCCGTATTAGGGGCATATTTCTTAAGCTCTAACTTTTCCAGATAATCATCAGGGCAAAGTCGAGCTTGGCGGCTAAATTTTGAACGGTCTTCTCGATTAAAATTGGTGTTCCCTGTTTTGTTAACAAGTGGTTTATTATGAAAAAAGTAGTTCCCATTGATCCAAGCTACGCCTTTGAACATTTTATATATCAATTGGATGTTCTCTTTTGTATTGGGCAGAAAATACATCTGATAATTCTCCGACCATTTAACGTTAGGTAGTAGATTGACCTTTTCCTGTAAATCACGATTCGCACGAAATTGAAGACCAATGCAAGGTTGATTATCAATGGATAAGTGTTTGAGGGTAATACTCTTTCCAAACATTTTTGTGCAGAATTGCAGAAAGTTAGGTTTCAAATCTGCAATTTCCTTGCAGCTATAATGACCCATCGAATTTTCAGATGCGTTGAACAAAGTAAATTTTCAAAAGGAAGAAGGAATAGCAAGAGGGCAACACGCTTGCGCGGTGTTGCAGTATATCATTTACGCATAAAACGTTGTTTACCAGTATCTTAAAAAGAAGGGTGTTGAATTATTTACTTTTAGGAAAACCAATTTTTGCGGCAAATGGCTTCAAAACCCCTATAAAATCGTAAAAATTTGCGGCAAATTCGTTTTTTCCCTCATAGGGTACTATTCGTATTCAATGAGCAAAACAAACAAAATTTAAAAAGTATCATTTTCCCCATCAAAACACCCCATCCTTTTATTGGGGGGTGATTTTGAGGGAAAAATAATGGTGAGTTGGGGGGGCAAAAAGTTTAACCCTTGCTACTAATCGATCTATCAAATATTGTAATCGCCCTACCTAATTCATCTTTGGAATCCTTAAGTACCAATTTATGTTATCCCAACAATTGTGGCGTACCTAAATCACTTTTATGTTCCAATTTCTCTCGCAACATTTGCATATCGTCATATACTTTTCTTTCTACCACCTTCGCGTAAATTTGTGTGGTGGCCAACCTCGTATGCCCTAGCATCTTGGAAATGGTTTCAATGGGCACGCCATTCGTCAGGGTAACCGTGGTTGCAAACGTATGTCTTGCCATATGAAAGGTAAGGTTCTTTTGAATCCCTGCCAGTGGTGCTATTTCCTTTAAATAGGCATTCATTTTTTGGTTGGAAATCCTGGGAAACAAGGTATTGTTAACCAGAGATCGTTTATCGGTCATGTAGCGTTTGATCAAATCCAGTGCTTTTTTTAGCAACGGAATTTTGACCGGATTTCCGTTCTTTTGCCTTTTGGTAACGATCCAATAGGTATCCATACCCAATACCAAACTCTCCTTGGTCAATAACATTAGGTCGGTATAGCTGATTCCCGTATAGCAGCTAAATACGAACAAATCCCTTACTGTATTTAATCGCTTTGAATTAATAACCAATACTTCTAGTCGTTCCAGTTCTTTGTCTGTCAGGTACCCTCGATGGGTTGGGATTAATTTTTGTTTGAATTTACGGAAAGGGTCATGGTCTATCCATTCCATATTGTATGCAAGGGTGATCATCTTTCGCAATCGCTGTATGTGTTTCATTACGGCATTGTTACCGATTTGCTTCTGATAATGTCTGGGTTTATGGCTCCGAAGAAAATTTTCAAAACTCAAGATAAACCGGTAGTCAAGTTCCGCAAGTTCCATGTCCTCTCTCTTGTATTCTTTTTTTACGAAAAGCAGGATATATTTTTGACTGGTCAGGTACAGTCGGGAAGTATTGCGGTGCAGTTTTTGGAACATTTTGGTGTTGTGGTACGCTATGATATCCTCAAAGGTGTAAAGTCTCGCCTTATCATCCCCTAAGAATTTAGATTTTATGGCTTGGGGAGTAATGCGTTTATCATCGGCCCTTAATTCCTGGTAGCATTGAAATAATTTGGAATGCACTTCGTCCAAGTACTGATTCAGATCTCTTACCGTTTGACTGTTACCCTTTATTCTTTGCTTGTTGGCGTTCCAAAGTCGTGTATCGACTTTTCGCTTAAGGCTGATATTGAGTTTTTTCCTGTCTACGGTTATCCTAGCGTAAAGGGGAGCTTGGTTGTTCTTAATTCTTTTGGCGTATACCCAAAAAAGAATAGAAAATGTGGAAGAAGAGCGCATGACGATCGTCTTTAAGTTAAACTAGTCGAAGACGAAAGTCAAATCACCGGTAAATCGTTTATCCTAAAGATTGAAATAAACAGCATTAAGATACAAAACATTTATAAAAAAAATGTTGACGATTTGTGAACTCTTATAAACGATATTATATGAGTTCATTTTAAATCAAAAAAATATAAATCACTGTAAATCAATTAGTTTTGTACTAATTTGATTTCTTTTGAACTTGAAAAAGTAGCCTCACCAGGAATCGAACCTGGATCTAAAGTTTAGGAAACTTCTATTCTATCCGTTGAACTATGAGG